>NZ_CP144918.1:125000-2902066 GCF_036700095.1 Pelagerythrobacter marensis
CCTCGCTCGGCAGCGCGACCGTGGTGGGAATGGCCAGCGCGCGCGAAGTGGAACTGGTGCAGCTCGACGGTCTCGAATTCGCGGCGCGCACGTTCGACAATATCCATGCGCCACTGCTCGAGGCCCGGCACATCGGCGCCGACGGCATCCTCGGGCTCGACAGCCTGCAGGACCTGCGCGTGCTGATCGATTTTCGCGAAGGAACGATCGCAGTCGACGATGCCGAGGCGCTGGGCGGCAATCGCGGATACGAGATCGTCGTGCGCGCGCGGCACAAGCTCGGCCGCCTGATCATCGCCGACGCCGAGGTCGACGGGATCCGCACCGCGGTGGTGATCGACACCGGTGCGCAGGGCAATCTCGGCAATCCGGAGCTGCAAAGACGGCTTCGTGCCAAGAAGCGCGAGGAGGTCCGCACCACCGACATCCATGGCGCCGAGCTGGTCGGCAACCTCGATTTCGTGGATCGGCTGAAGATCGACAAATTCCAGTTGAGCAACGTGCCGGTCGCTTTTGCCGATGGCCCCGCCTTCGCCGCACTCGGCCTGACCAACAAGCCCGCGCTCGTGCTCGGCATGCGGGACCTGCGGCTGTTCGACCGGGTGGCGATCGATTTCGATTCGCGCACAGTCCTGTTCGACCTGCCGCGCGGGACGAGCGTGCGGTCGCGCCATTGGCCCGGCCGCCTCTAGGCTTCAGCAAGGCCCGCACCCCCGCTCCATTGCGCGTCCCTGGTCGCGTCGCCACATAGCGCGCGATGCAGCGCGCACGCCCCTCTCCGGCCTCGACCGCTCACGACGGCTGGGCCACCATTCGCCGCTTTCTCCCGTATCTCTGGCCGCGCGACAACGCCGCGCTGCGGCGCCGGATCGTCGGCGCGCTGATCCTGGTCCTGCTGGCCAAAGGAACGACGCTCGCCCTCCCCTATGCCTACAAGCGGGCGGTGGACGCGATGACGACGCCGGACAACGAAGTCGCGATGGTCGCGATCGCCTTCGTGCTCGTCTATGCCGCGGGGCGCTTCGCCAGCGTCGTGTTCGACAACATGCGCAACGTCACGTTCGAACGGGTCGGGCAGGAAGCGACACGACACCTGGCGGAAGATACGTTCGCCCGACTGCACAGCCTGTCGCTGCGGTTCCACCTCTCGCGCCGCACCGGCGAGGTGGCCAAGACGGTCGAGCGCGGAACCAAGAGCATCGATTCGATGCTCTACCTGCTGCTCTTCAACATCGCCCCGACCGTGATCGAGCTGATCGCTGTGGCCGTGATCTTCTATCTCAACTTCGGCTGGGGACTCGTTCTGGCGACCGCGCTGACCGTCGCCGCTTACGTCGCGGTCACGCGCTGGATCACCGAATGGCGCGCGCGGCTGCGCAAGGAGATGAACGATCTCGACGGGCAAGCCCTGTCGCGCGCGGTCGATTCGCTGCTCAATTACGAGACGGTGAAATATTTCGGCGCGGAAGCGCGCGAACGCGCGCGTTACGGGCAGTCCGCGCGCGCTTATGCCCAGGCCGCGGTTCGCAGCGAGAACTCGCTCGCCCTGCTCAATGTTTCGCAGTCGCTGATCACCAATCTGCTGATGGGCGGCGCGATGGCCTATACCGTCTGGGGCTGGAGCCGGGGCGACCTGACGACCGGCGACCTCGTTTTCGTCAACACCTACCTCACGCAGCTTTTCCGGCCGCTCGATTTGCTCGGTGTGGTCTACCGCACCGTGCGCCAGGGGCTGATCGACATGGCGGCGATGTTCGAACTGATCGACACCCCGGCCGAAGTGGAGGACGCGCCCGGTGCACCCGCGCTCATCGTGCGCCGCCCCAGCGTCGCGTTCGAGAATGTCGTGTTCGGCTACGAACTCGACCGGACGATCCTCCACGGGCTCAGCTTCGAGGTCCCGGCGGGCGCCCAGGTCGCGATCGTCGGCCCTTCGGGCGCGGGCAAATCCACGATCGCGCGCCTGCTGTTCCGTTTCTACGACCCGTGGTCGGGACGGGTAACGATCGACGGGCAGGACATCGCGCGAGTGACGCAGGCCAGCCTGCGCGCCGCCATCGGGATCGTGCCGCAGGACAGCGTCCTGTTCAACGATACGATCGGTTACAACATCGGCTACGGCCGCGACAGGGCGACGCGTGAAGAGATTGTCGCCGCTGCGCGCGATGCAGCGATCTGGTCGTTTATCGACCGGCTTCCCGATGGGCTGGAAACCGAGGTCGGCGAACGCGGCCTCAAGCTCTCGGGCGGGGAGAAGCAACGGGTCGCGATCGCCCGCACCCTGGTGAAGGACCCGCCCATCCTGTTGCTCGACGAAGCGACGAGCGCTCTCGATTCGCGGACCGAGCAGGATATTCTTGCAACCCTGCACCGCGTCAGTGCGAACCGAACCAGCATATCCATCGCTCACCGCCTCTCCACCATTGCCGATGCGGACGAGATACTGGTGATGGATCAGGGCCGCCTGGCCGAAAGGGGGAGCCACGCGGCTCTGTTGCGGGCAGACGGCCTCTATGCCGAAATGTGGCGACGCCAGCAGGCCGCGCGGAGCCGCGATGCCCTCTCCTCCGGCTAGGGACTTGTCATCGCGGCGGCACCGGCCCGCGCCCCCGGCCATGCAGCACGCCATTTCGGCGCACTATCCGGGATATCTTTCGAACCGGGGCAGGTCGGCCAGCTGCGATTCCCACGAAAGCTCGTCCGCAGTCTGGATATGGGCTTGCGGAGCGTAACGCTCCGGGTCGTCCAGCGTCGCGATCTGGACGTCGACCAGGCCGGGCAGCATCTTCTCGTTCACGTAATAGAGCCCGCTGCCGCAGGCGCCGCAGAAATAGCGCCGACCGTCCGCAGACGAGCGATAGAGCGTCGGTTCGCCTTCGACGACCGCGAATTCGTCGACGCCCACCGCCATCCAGGCGACCCCGGCGGCGCCGGCACACTTGCGGCAGTCCTCGCAATGGCAAACGGCCGCATGCCGCGGCTCACCCTCGATCTCATAGCGAACAGCACCGCAATGACATCCACCACCCGTCATGCCCGAATCTCCTTGGAAACCGAAAGAGAACATAACAGGTACAAACGGGCATTACAAGATGTATTTCGAAAGATCGCTGTCTTCCGCCAGGTCCTCCAGCCGCTCCCGCACATAGGCGGCATCGATGGTCACCGTTTCGCCGGTGTGATCCTCCGCCGCAAAGCTCAGTTCCTCGAGCAGCTTTTCCATCACCGTCTGCAATCGCCGTGCGCCGATATTCTCGACGCTCTCGTTCACTTGCGCCGCGATCCGCGCGATCTCGCGCACGGCGTCGTCGCCGAGCGCCAGGGTCACCTGCTCGGTGCCGAGCAGCGCCTTGTACTGCGTGACGAGGTTGGCGCGCGTCTCGCTCAGGATACGCACGAAATCCTCCTCGGTCAGCGCGCGCAGCTCGACCCGGATCGGCAGGCGGCCCTGAAGTTCGGGCAGCATGTCCGAAGGCTTGGCGACATGGAACGCGCCGCTGGCGATGAACAGCACGTGATCGGTCTTCATCGGGCCGTATTTGGTCGAAACGGTCGTGCCCTCGATCAGCGGCAGCAGGTCGCGCTGCACGCCCTCGCGGCTGACCGACCCGCCGCGCACGTCGCTGACCGCGATCTTGTCGATCTCGTCGAGGAAGACGATGCCGTTGGTCTCGGCATTCTCCAGCGCGACCCGGGCGACGTCGTCCTGGTCCATGCGCTTCTCGGCCTCCTCCTCGACCAGCTTGTCCCAGGCATCGGGCACTTTCAGCTTGCGGCGCTTGAGGTTCTGCCGGCCCATCGCCTTGCCCAGCATATCGCTGAGGTTGATCATGCCGACGTTGCCGCCCATGCCGGGAAGCTCGAACGGCATCTGCGGCGTGTCCTCGACCTCGATCTCGACCTCGACGTCGTTCATCGCGTTCTGCGTGATCCGCTCGCGGAACGATTCGCGGGTCGCCTCGCTCGCGTTCTCGCCGACGAGCGCCTTGAGCAGCCGGTCCATCGCCGCCTTCGACGCGGCTTCGCGCACTGCCTCCCGCCGGCGGTCCTTCTCCAGCCGGATCGCCTCTTCCACCAGGTCGCGCGCGATCTGCTCGACGTCGCGGCCGACATAGCCGACTTCGGTGAACTTGGTCGCCTCGACCTTCACGAACGGGGCATCGGCGAGGCGGGCGAGGCGCCGGCTGATCTCGGTCTTGCCGCAGCCGGTCGGGCCGATCATCAGGATGTTCTTGGGCGTCACCTCGTCGCGCAAGTCGGGCGCGAGCCTCTGCCGGCGCCAGCGATTGCGCAGCGCAACCGCGACGGCGCGCTTGGCTTCCTTCTGGCCGACAATGTGTTCATCGAGCGCGGCGACGATCGCCTTGGGGGTCAGTGCTTCGGTCAAGTTCATCTGTCCAATTTCAAACTATCTCGTCATCCCGGCCTTCGAGCCGGGATCCCGCTTTCTTCTGGCCCGCTGCGAGAAGAAAGCGGGACCCCGGATCAAGTCCGGGGTGACGTGGGAACTCAGACGGTCTCCACCGTCACATTGCCGTTGGTAAACACGCAGATGTCGGCCGCCACGGCCATTGCCTTGCGCGCGATCGTCTCGGCGTCGTCTTCGTAGGCGTCGAGTGCGCGGGCCGCGGCAAGCGCATAGTTTCCGCCCGATCCGATCGCAGTGATTCCCGCCTCCGGCTCCAGCACGTCGCCATTGCCGGTCAGGACGAGAAGGCTGTTCTTGTCGGCCACGATCATCAGCGCCTCCAGGTTGCGCAGGTACTTGTCGGTCCGCCAGTCCTTCGCAAGTTCGACCGCGGCGCGCATCAGTTGGCCGCTGTACTGCTCCAGCTTCTTCTCGAGCCGTTCGAACAGGGTGAAGGCATCGGCCGTCGCGCCGGCAAACCCGGCGACAACCGCGTCGTCCTTGCCGATACGGCGCACCTTGCGCGCATTGGGCTTCATCACCGTGTTGCCCATGGAGACTTGCCCGTCCCCGGCGATCACGGTCTTGCCGCCCTTACGCACACCGATGATGGTGGTCCCGTGCCACTGGATCAGGCCGTGGCTTGCTGCGTTTTCGTTCATGCCGCGCGATATGGGGAGGCGCCGGCGCCGGTCAAGCGAAGCCGGCCGGCGTCAGGTCCCCGGCCCCGCGCCCCCGCCCACGCCGGCGGCGCCGACCTGGCCGATATTGCCGAACAGATCTTCGAAGAACCCGCGCTCGCGCCCGAGGGTGGGAGTCCTGTCGCCGTCGGGATCGAGATAGACGACTTTGTCCAGCCCCGATTGCTCGGCTGCCACGACGTTCCCGTTGGCATCGAACTTTACCGCAAGAACCGAGTGCTCCCGGATCGTCGGGGTGACAAAGGGCCGGCGGCCGGTAACGCTGGACACATAATACCAGGTCGGCTGGCCGAACTGGCTGGTGAACGTCGGGCGGCCCAGCGTCGCGGCCACCGACTGCTGGTTGTCGATGCCCGGCTGAATGGCCGAAACGAGTGTCGGGTCCTGGATATAGCCGCGACTTTCGCGGATCGCGCTGCATCCGCTCGCCGCCAGCGCCGCCGCCAGAACAGCCGCCACGCCGAGAACCTTGCCTGCCTTCATCGAGAAACCTTCCGAAATCGTCGCCGGCGCCCTTTGCCAGGCGCGGAGAAACCCTCTATCGGCGCGAGCCTTACGGCGATGCGCGCGCGCTTGCAACTTTGCCACTTGCGCGGATTGGGCGCGGCGGCTTGAATTGCCGCTGAACATTCGGACAGGCACGACGGGCGATGGCATTTCTTGCGAAGATTTTCGGGCGGAGGAACGATCCGAGGGACGAACTCGTGCCCTTGTGGCGCGCGGTCGTCGCCACGGCGCGGCAGCCGGAATGGTACAGCGAATGCGGCGTCGCCGATTGCGAGGAAGGGCGCTTCGACATGCTCTGCGCCGCGCTCGCGACCGTGATCGTCCGCATGGAACGCAACGAAAGCCTGCATGCGCGCACCGCCCTGCTGACCGAGCTGTTCGTCGAAGACATCGAAGGGCAACTGCGCCAGCAGGGGATCGGCGATCCCACGCTGGGCAAACGGATGGGCAAGCTGATGAGCGCGCTGGGCGGACGGATCGGGGCCTATCGCGCCGGCTTTTCGGCTGCCGACGATAGCGCTCTGGCCGAAGCGGTCGATCGCAACGTCACCTTTGCCGGAACGCCCGACCCGCGGTGCGTCGCGCGCCGTCTTCGCGCGTTCCATGGCGCGTTGCTGGGCCTGTCCGACGCCGGGCTTCTGAATGCGGAGTTCGATCGATGACACCCGGCGAAATGCCGCGAATCGTGCGGCTGCGGCATGCCGATGGCGAGACCGTGACGATCGAGGCCGATCCGGACGAGCGCGTCGCCCTGGCGAAGCGGTTCGATGTGGTTGCCGTGAACAGCCTGCGGGCCCGGGTCTCGCTGGAACGCGAAGGAGACGAAGTCGCCGTCGACGGCCGCATCGAAGCCGATCTGATTCAGACCTGCGGCATTTCGGGCGAGGACTTTCCGGTTCGCATCGAAGAGCCTGTCACCATCCGCTTCGTGCCCGAAGTCGCGCGCAGCGTGCCGGACGAGGAGATCGAGCTGGAGGAGAGCCAGCTCGACGAAATCGAATATTCGGGCGATTCCTTCGATCTCGGCGAAGCGATCGCCCAGACGCTCGGCCTCGCGATAGATCCTTATGCCGAAGGGCCCAACGCCGATGCCGCGCGCCGGAAAGCCGGCATAGTGTCCGACGAAGAGCCTTCGGGGCCGCTCGCCGACGCGCTCAGGAAACTGCAGGGGGAATAGGGGCGGCGGAGAAAACCGCCGATCCCGCGAACGCTATCTCAGAACGGGATATCGTCGTCGAGATCGTCGTAATTCGCGCCGCCGCCGGAAGCGGCACCGCCGCCCGATCCCGATCCGCCGCCGCCCTGGTTCCAGCCGCCGCCGCTTCCGCCGCCAGGGCCGCCATCCGATCCGCCACGATCCCAGCTTCCGCCACCGCCGCGCTGACCGCCGCCGGGGGCGCCATCGAGCATCGTCAGCGTTCCGTTGAAACCGCGCAGCACGATCTCGGTCGAATAGCGGTCCTGCCCGTTCTGGTCCTGCCATTTGCGGGTCTGGAGCTGGCCTTCGATATAGACCTTCGATCCCTTGCGCAGATAGTTTTTCGCGACGTTGATCAACCCTTCGGAAAAGATCGCGACGCTGTGCCACTCGGTCCGCTCCTGGCGCTCGCCGGTGTTGCGGTCCTTCCACTGCTCGCTGGTGGCGATGCGCAAGTTGCAGACCGCGCCGCCGTTCTGAAATTCGCGCACTTCGGGATCGGCGCCAAGGTTGCCGATCAGCATGACTTTGTTGAGGCTGCCCGCCATTGGAATCGCTTTCCTCTCGATATCTTGCCCGTGGCTTAGCCAATGGCTCGGTGGCGCGCCACCCCGGGGCGGCGCCAAATTGAAGATAGTTTCGCGCCCCCTGCGCTCAGTCCGAACAAGGGCCCGCACCGCCCTCGCCGCCGGCGAGGCGGGCGAAACGGTCTTCGAAATCGCGGGCCAGATCCGAAACCGCGATCGATTCGAAACGGGCACGCAGCATGGCCTCCGCCTCGCCCAGCGCCTCCGCCATGCGCGCATCGACCGCCTGTTCGACCAGACAATCGGGCCGTTCGGCATTGGGGCCGATATTGAACAGGGCCGGTTCGCCGATCGCACGATAGACGTCCAGCAGGGTGACGGCGTCCAGCGCGCGCGTCAGTTCCCAGCCGCCGCCATGCCCTTTCTCCGACGCGACGATCCCGCGGTCCCGCAACCCCGCCATCATCCGGCGCACGACCACCGGATTGGTCCCGAGCATCTTTGCGATTTCATCCGACGTGGCACGCTTCACGTGGCGATCCAGGTGGATCAGCACGTGCAGGGTTCGGGCCATGCGGGTATCGCGGGACATTCGGCTTTGCCTTCTCGGGAAGCCCGCCGGATATGTCGGATCGGCCGCGCTGGCAACGGCGGGCCCGAACCGGGGCGACGTTCGCATGGCGAGAGCTGCGGCCGGAACCGGCCGGCGCCCCGCCTTCAGCGCAGTTCCGCGCCGCGAGCCGCCTCGGGCATGAGGATACGGGCGAGAGCCGGCGAATCCTCGCCATAGCTTTGCCAATGGGTCAGCTTGCCCCCTCGCGCACGGGCGCGCCACAGCGTGTCGTGCGCCAAACGCTCCTCGCATGCCGAAGTGCGTCCTTTGAGCAGGACATCGCCTTCGTGCATCACGATCGTCATGTCGTGCATCTTGTATTCGGGGTCCAGCTCGAACAGGCGCCGTGTCGCGGTGGCGACGTTTTCGCGCCCCTCGATCCATTCGCCCCGGCTATCGACATAGCGCACATGCTCGTCGAGCAGTGCATCGACACGTTCGGCATCGCGCGAATTCATCGCCGCGACATACGATTTCACGACCCTGATCGGCTCGGGCGTGTTCCATTCGAACATAGGTCGGCCTTCCCGTACCGTCCACGTCGACCGCACCCCCTGACACGGAAATACGGCCTTCGAACGGTACGGTCGCGATCCTAACATTCCCGCCCGAGTCGCGCCTAATCCCGAATATCTGTTCGCCGCGAAATCGGCACGGGCGGCAATCAGCCGACGATTTCGTCCTCGTCGAAGAAGAAATCGATTTCGATCTTCGCGTTCTCGTCGCTGTCCGAACCGTGGACCGTGTTCGCCTCGATGCTTTCGGCAAAGGTCTTGCGGATCGTGCCTTCTTCGGCGTCGGCCGGGTTGGTCGCGCCCATCACGTCGCGGTTGCGCTTGACCGCATCGACACCTTCGAGAACCTGGACCACCACCGGGCCGCTGGTCATGAATTCGACCAGTTCGCCGAAGAAGGGGCGTTCCTTGTGAACGGCGTAGAAGCCTTCGGCCTGTTCGCGGGTCATGCGAATGCGCTTGGACGCGACGACGCGCAGGCCGGCTTCCTCCAGCATCTTGGTGACCGCGCCGGTCAGGTTGCGGCGGGTGGCGTCGGGCTTGATGATCGAAAAGGTGCGGGTGACCGCCATCGGGTGTTCCTTCGGTATCGGGGAGAGGGAAAATTACGCGGCGCGCAACTAGCCTCGCCCGGCGCCCGCCGCAAGCCCGCTCGATCGCCGGCCCGGTTCGCCGCCCCTATTCGAACGCCTCGCCCACCATCAACTGGCCGGTGGTCCGTTCGCCCTCGTCCGATGCGGTGAAGCTGAAAGGGGAATCGTCGGGCGCCTTGCCGCCGATCATGCGCATGGTGTCGGTCGTCATGTCGAGCGTGATGTCGACACCCGCGCGCTCGGCCTGCGTGCGATAGAACGCGACCAGCTCCTCGGGCCCGGCATCCGTTTCCATCGTCACCAGCGCGCCTTTCGATCCGGCTTCCTCGAACACCGTGTTGGTCGTCACGGTCGCGCCGGGATAGATCGTGAAGCCGTGCGGCAGGTCGACCGGGACATCCGGTCCCGAACGCATGACGGCGGTGCCATCGGCCGTTTCCATCCGCGCGGTGACCCCATCGCCGCCGCTTTCGACGGCATAAGTCCCCGACTCGCCCCGGCCATCGCCGATCTCGCCGGAGGTTTCGCCGCCACATGCGGCCAGCAGCAGCACGAGCGCCGGCCCGATCGTCGATTGCTTCATCCGGTCTCTCCTCAGCCCGTCGCGTCGCCAGCCTAGATCGGTTCGGGCAAAGTTCAACGCTTGCGGACCCATTTGCCCGCCTCAAGCTCGTGGAACTCGCGCGCGACATCCTCGCGCCCGTCGAAGCGGCGCCAGACATCGCGCGCGGCGGCGCGGCCGTCTTCGTCGAAGAACAGCAGGGCGCGGTCGAACCCTTCGGCCTCCTCGCGCCATTTCCCGTCGGCCAGGGCCACCACCCGCGCGCCGTTTTCCGCAGCGCAGGCGTGCGACAACAGCACCGGCTGGTGCGCGGCATACGGGCGGTCCGCGCGGCCGTTGGCGAGGAATTCGGCCGGCGCGTATTCCCACAGCGCGCTACCGATACGGTCGAGCAGCGCCCCGTCCTCCGCCACGACCAGCAGGCGCTGGCCTCGGCCCAGCGCGGCGCGCGCGATCAGCGGCAGGACCCGCTCGACCGGCTGCCCCGGCGCGAGATAGAACCCGACGCGCGAGGGCATCCCGCCAGCCTCAGCCTTCGAGCGTGTTGCGCACGAATCGGTCGATCAGCCGGGCGCCATAGCCGGTTGCGCCCTTGTCCCAGGTGGCGCCGGGCTTGTCCGCCCAGACCATCCCGGCGACATCGCAATGGGCCCAGGCCACGCCCTTGTCGATAAAGCGCTGGAGAAACTGCGCCGCGGTGATCGACCCGGCAGGCCGCGGCCCGACGTTCTTCATATCGGCGATCTGGCTGTCGATCAGCTTGTCGTATGCCGGATCGAGCGGCATGCGCCACAGCTTGTCGCCGCTGGCCCTGCCCGCGGCGAGCAAGTCTTCGGCCAGGCTGTCGTCGTTGGCGAAAACGCCCGCGTGCTCATGGCCAAGCGAGATTACCATCGCCCCGGTCAGAGTCGCGAAATCGACGATCCGCGCGGGCGAATACTCTTTCTGCGCCCAGTGCAGCGCGTCGCACAGCACCAGCCGCCCTTCGGCGTCGGTGTTGATGACTTCGATCGTCTGGCCGGACATCGACGTGAGAATATCGCCGGGCCGGATGGCGTTGCCATCGGGCATGTTCTCGACCAGGCCGACCACGCCGACGACATTGGCCTTCGCCTTGCGCCGCGCGATCGCGAGCATCCCGCCGACGACCGCGCCGGCGCCGCCCATGTCCCACTTCATGTCTTCCATGCCCGCGCCGGGTTTCAGCGAAATGCCCCCGGTGTCGAAGGTGACGCCCTTGCCCACGAAGACCGTGGGCGCCTCGTCGCCGCCTCCGTTCCAGCGGATCGCGAGCAGGCGCGACGGCTGGGCCGAACCCTGCCCGACGCCGAGCAGCGCGCCCATGCCGAGGCGCGCCATCTCGTCCTCGTCCAGCACCGTCAGTTCCGCACCGGTCCCGTCGAACGCCTCGCGGCATTTTTCCACGAAGCTCAGCGGATAGACCTTGTTCGGCGGCTCGGTCACCAGTTCGCGGGTGAACTCGACCCCGTCGGCCAGCGCCGCCGCGTCCGCCCAGGCGGCTTCGGCACCGTCGGGCCCCCCCACCGCCACGACGGTTTCGAGCGAGCGCTTCTGCTCGTCCTTCAGCCGGGTGCGATAGGCATCGTGCCGCCAGGCCCGCAGGCGCAGGCCGAGCAGGACCGCGGCAATCGCATCCGCAGGCAGGTTCGCAGCGGAAAAGTCGATCGTCAGCGTTGTCTCGCCCGAGGTCAGATAGCGGGCCGCAAGCGCCGCGCCGGCTTTTTCCAGATTGGCCGTGCGGTCCTCGCTATCGGCCTCGCCGGCGCCCGCGAGCGCCACCCGCACGACCGCCCCGTCGCGCTCGACGAACCCCTCGAACAGTTCGCCCGGGCGGCCCTTGAACCGCGCGGACCGCGCCCCTTCGCCCAGGGTCGCCTCGATCCCCTCGGGCAGCGCGTCCTTGTCGGCAACGCAGGCAACCAGCCGGGTTCCTGACGGGAGGGTGGGGGAAAATTCGAAATTCATGAAAACTCCGGGAATTTGCTTTGCGCGGCACTATGGCGCCAGGCTGCGCCGGGCCGTTGGCGGCGAAATGCGATGGCGATTGCGATTAGGCGCGACCGGTGCAATAGGCAAGCCATGCTCCCCGCTTCGCCGACCGTGCCGCAAGCCGACAAATGCCGCTTGCTTCGCGCTGCATGGCTCGCGGGCGCGGCGCTGGCGGCAATGGCCATGCCCGCAGGCGTGCAGGCGCAGGGCGGGCCGCCCGCCGCGGCGGAGGATGCGAAATCCGGGACCGAGGCGACCGGCGAGAATGCCGGGAACGAAGCCGATCTCCTGCGGACACCCTCGCCCCCTGCCGACCCGGCGGACATGCCCGCCCGCCCGGCGAGCGACGACGAGATCGCGTTCGAAACCGACACGCTGGCTTACGATTCCACCGGCGATATCGTGACCGCCACCGGCAACGTGGTTCTGCGCAGCGCCGACCGGTCCGTCCGGGCCGACCAGGTCACCTGGAACCGCGCGACCGGGCAAATCGTGGGCAGCGGCAATGTCCGCTTCGTCGATGAAGAGGGGAACCAGCTCTACACCTCGCGGATCGAGCTGACCGACGAGTTCGAAGCCGGCGCGATGGAAGATCTGCTACTCGCCCTTCGCGAAGGCGGGCGACTGGCGGCCGAGGCCGGCGCGCGGGGGGAGGACGGCACGGTCGTCCTGACCACCGCGGCCTATACCGCCTGCGCGGTGAGCGACGCCGAAGGCTGCCCCAGGAACCCCAGCTGGCGGGTCACGGCGGACCGGGTGGTTTACGACCCGGCGGACAATCGCGTGCGCTTCACCGGCGCCTTTCTGGAAATCTTCGGTGCCCGGCTGCTCCCTCTTCCGGGCCTGTCGATCCGCACCGACGGCAAGGCGGTTTCGGGCTTCCTGGTTCCCGACCTGCGGGTTTCGGAATCGAACGGGGTGGAGGTCAGCGGCAGCTATTACTGGCGACTGGCGGAAAACCAGGACCTGACGCTGGGCGCCCATGTCTTTACCGAGGCGCCGCCGATGGCATCGGCCCAGTGGCGCCATCTGATGGACAACGGCGCCTACCAGATAACGGCCTATGGGACGCACAGCAGCCGCATCTCCGACATCACCGGCGCGGCCGTTTCGGAAAGCGATCCGCGCGGGTATCTGTTCGCCAACGGCAAGTTCCAGTTCGACCCGAACTGGAGCCTGACCGGATCGATCCGCCTCGCAAGCGACCGCACGTTCCTGCGCCGGTACGATATCAGCCGCGACGACCGCCTGCGATCGACTTTCGATCTGGAGCGGATCGACGACAGTTCGTATCTCTCCATCGCCGGGTGGGCGACGCAGACCCTGCGCATCGGCGCGCCGCAGGGCGAAGTGCCGGTGGCTCTCCCGGTCATCGACTATCGCCGCAGGCTGGCCGATCCCGTCGGCCTGGGCGGCACGCTGGAACTGCAGCTCAATTCGCTGGCGATCATGCGCGACGAAGGGCAGGACACGCAGCGCGCCTTTGCCGGGGCGCGGTGGGATCTGAAGCGCATCACCGGCCTGGGCCAGGTGGTCACCCTGACCGGAATGCTGCGCGGCGACGTCTATCACAGCGACGAGAACGCGCTGACCGAAACCGCCGTCTACCGCGGAAATCCGGGGTGGAAAACGCGGGGGATCGCGGTCGCCGCGCTCGACGTCGAATGGCCTTTCGTCGGCGAGGCTTTCGGCGGCACGCAAGTCTTCACCCCGCGGGTGCAATTCGCGGTCAGCCCGCCGATCCGCAATCTCGCGGTTCCGAACGAGGATTCGCGGGCGATCGACCTGGAGGATTCGAATCTTTTCGCGCTCAACCGTTTCCCCGGTTACGACCGGGTCGAAGACGGCGCGCGGTTGACTTACGGGTTCGATTGGGAACTCCAGATCCCCGACTGGCGCCTTCGCACGACCGTCGGCCAGTCCTATCGCCTGGACAAGGACCCCGGCGTCTTCATCGACGGCACCGGCCTCAGCGAACGGGTATCCGATTTCGTCGGGCGCACCGAAGTGCGCTATCGCGACTTCGTCAGCTTCACGCACCGGTTCCGGCTCGACAAGGACAACCTGGCCGTGCGGCGCAACGAACTCGACGCCACTGTGGGCAGCAAGCGGACTTACGCCGAAATCGGCTATCTCAGGCTCGACCGCGACATCGCCGAGGAGATCGAGGATCTGCAGGACCGCGAAGAGCTGCGCCTGGCGACCCGCATCGCCTTCGCCCGTTACTGGTCGATCTTCGGCGCGGGGGTGTTCAACCTGACCGACCGCCAGGAAGATCCGACCTTCACCTCGGACGGGTTCGATCCGATCCGCACTCGGCTGGGCATCGCTTACGAGGACGACTGCCTCGAACTCGGCGTGACCTGGCGGCGCGACTATACCGACGCGGGCGATGCACGGCGCGGCGACACGTTCCAGTTCTATTTCGCGCTGCGCAATCTCGGCTTCCGCTAGGGCCGGATCGGGCACCGGCCTATCGCGGTTGCCATCGCGATTGGCAGTGCGGCGCAAGTGCGCTATCCGCCCGGTCACTCAGCTTCGGTTAAGTCGACGTCGACGATAAGCCGGGCCAAATGCGGGCGCCAGTTGCGCCGTAACGGGATTTGCACGTGATCGAATACAGGTTTTCCAAGCTGCTTGCCGGACTGGCCGCGATGAGCCTTGCGAGCGCGCCGGTCGCGCTTCAGGCGCAGTCGGCCGTGGCGTCCAATCCGCTCGACATTCCCGACGACGTGTCGCTGCTGGGGCAGAGCGATCCGAACGTGCGCACCGCGACGGCCGTGGTCAACGGGTCGGTCATCACCCGGACCGACATCGAGCAGCGGCTGGCGCTGCTGCTGTCGTCCGCCAACCTCCCGCCCGAGCAGATGCAGGCGGCCCGCATGCGGATTTTCCGCAACCTGATCGACGAGACCCTGCAGATCCAGGCCGCCGAAGCGCAGGAAATGCCCGTCAGCGATCAGGAAGTCGACGCGCAATATGCCGAGATCGCCCGCCGCAACGGGCGGGACATCGCTGCCATGGACAAGGCGCTGATCGCGATGGGATCTTCCCCCGCGTCGCTCAAGCGCCAGATCCGCGCGGAGATTGCCTGGCAGCGCCTGCTGAGCCGCAACGTCGCCCCGTTCGTCAATGTTTCGGCCGAAGAGGTGAAGGAAGTTCTCGCAAGGCTGGAGGCCGACCGGGGCAAGGAGGAATACCGCCTGGGCGAAATATTCCTTGCCGCCACCCCGGCAAACCGCGCCGCGGTGCAGGAAAATGCGCGGCAGATCGTCGAACAGCTGCGCCGCGGCGCCGACTTTTCGGTCTATGCGCGGCAGTTTTCCGAAGCGACCACGGCCGCCAACGGGGGCGATCTCGGTTTCGTCCGGCTCGAGACTCTGCCCGCCGAAATGGCCGCCGTCGCGCGCGAAATGCAGCCGGGGCAACTGGTCGGGCCGTTCGAAATTCCCGGCGGCTTCGAAATCCTCTATCTGATCGACAAGCGGCAGATCGGCATGGCCGATCCGCGCAATGCGATCCTCAGCCTCAAGCAGATTTCGATCAGCTTCCCCCCCGACATCACCGAAGCGCAGGCAAGTGCCCGGGTCGAGCAGTTCGCCGCCGCGATCCAGAGTATGCGGGGCTGCGGCGATGCCGAGCGTGTCGCCGCGGAAATCGACGCCGAGGTGGTAACCAACAACGGTATGCGCGTGGCCCAGTTGCCCGAACAGCTTCAGCCGGCCATCCTGGAATTGCAGGTCGGCCAGGCGACGCCGCCGTTCGGGTCGATCGAGGACGGCGTGCGCGTTCTCCTGATGTGCGGGCGCGACGATCCGCAGGGCGATAGCGGGCCCACGTTCGACCGGGTCATGTCCCAGATCGAAGACGACCGGATCGCCAAGCGCGCGCAGAGCTATCTGCGCGATCTGCGCAACGACGCCTACATCGAGTACAATTGACTCGCGCGCGTCCCGGTCCGCTGGCCATTTCGCTGGGCGATCCGGCAGGGATCGGGCCCGAGTTGATTGCCGAGGCATGGGCGCGGCGCGAGAGTGAGGGCCTGCCGTCCTTCGCGGCTCTCGGCGGGGCCGAGATACTGCAAGCGGCGGCGCGCACGCGTGGGATTGATCTTCCGCTGAAGGTGGTCGCGAACCTGCTCGCGGCCAGCGAGGTTTTTGCCGACGCCCTCCCCGTCATCGGCACCGACGACGGCCCCTGGTCGCCGGGCGCGCCTTCGCGCGAAGGCGCCGAACTGGCGCTGGGCTCGCTCGCGGCGGCCACCCGTCTCACGGTCGAGCGCGAGGCGGCGGCGCTGGTTACCGGTCCTATCGCCAAGGCCCGGCTGGCCGAAGTCGGCTTCGATCATCCCGGGCAGACCGAATACGTCGCCGCCGCTTGCGGGATCCCACCCGCAGACGCGGTGATGATGCTCGCCGGGCCGCGGCTGCGCGCAGTGCCTTTGACTGTCCATGTCGCACTGGCCGAGGTTCCGGCCCTGTTGACGTCGGACCTGATTGCACGGCGCGCGCGAATCGTCGCCGCGGCGCTTAAGCGGGATTTCGGCGTTTCGCGTCCGCGCCTCGCAGTCGCTGGGCTCAATCCCCATGCCGGCGAAGGCGGCAAGTTCGGCGACGAAGAGCAGCGCGTCATCGCCCCTGCCGTCTCCATGTTGCGCGACGAGGGGATCGACATCGTCGGCCCCTTTCCGCCCGACGCCATGTTCACCGCCCGCGCACGGGCGCGATACGATGCCGCGCTGTGCATGTATCACGATCAGGCGCTGATCCCTCTCAAGGCGCTCGATTTCGACGAAGGCGTCAATGTCACGCTGGGGCTTCCGATCGTCCGCACCAGTCCCGATCACGGAACGGCTTTCGACATTGCCGGCAAAGGGCTGGCCGACCCTGGCGCGATGATCGCGGCGATCCGCATGGCGGGCGATTGCGCGGCACGGCGGGCGGGCGACCGCGCATCGGGATGAGCGGTGCGCTTCCGCCCTTGCGCGAAGTGATCGCGCGCCACGGTCTCAGCGCGTCGAAAGCGCTGGGGCAGAACTTCCTGTTCGACGCGCAGCTGCTCGACCGGATCGCCGCGATCCCCGGCGACCTGCGCGACCGCGCGGTGCTCGAGATCGGCCCCGGCCCCGGCGGGCTTACCCGCGCGCTGCTCAAGGCCGGCGCGCGGGTGACCGCGATCGAGATGGACCGGCGCTGCCTTCCGGCCCTCGCCGAACTGGCTCTCGCCTACCCGGACCGGTTGCGCGTGATCGAAGGCGACGCGATGAAGATCGACAACGACGCCACGATGGGCGAATCTTATGCGGTGGTCGCCAACCTGCCTTATAACGTCGGCACGGCGCTGCTGGTGCGCTGGCTGGGCAGCGCAGCCTGGCCTCCGCGGTGGCGCAGCCTGACGCTGATGTTCCAGCAGGAAGTCGCCCAGCGGATCGTCGCCCGGCCCGGCACCGGCGCCTATGGCCGCCTGGCAGTTCTGGCACAGTGGCGCAGCACCGCCCGGCTGGCGATGAAGGTCCATCGCAGCGCCTTTACACCGCCGCCAAAGGTGATGAGCGCAGTGGTTCACCTCGAACCCGCCGCGATGCCCGAAGGTGTCTCCGCGCGCACGCTGGAACGCGTGACGGAAGCCGCGTTCGGGCAGCGCCGCAAGATGCTGCGCCAGAGCCTGAAAGGCGTGCCCGGCGCGCTCGATGCCCTGGCCGCGATCGGTATCGACCCGCAGCGACGAGCGGAAACTTTGTCTGTCGACGAGTTCGTGGCGGTGGCGCGCGCCGTATCGTAGAGCCGGGGGCAGACCCGCAAGGCCCGCCCCCGAACGCGATTTACAGGCCGTCTACACTTTTGCTGACGAGGATGTTCACTGCAACGCGGCGGTTCTGGGCCTTGCCCTCCGGGGTCGAATTGTCCGCCAGGGGATCGGCTTCGGCCATGCCGGTCGGCGTCAGCATGCGATAGGGCGCCCAGCCGCAGGCCTGCTGCAGGTGGTTGACGACGCGGCTGGCCCGCTTCTCGCTGAGCTGCTGGTTAAATTCCTGGCTGCCGGTCGAATCGGTGTAGCCGACGACCAGCATGAGGGCGTTCTCGGTCGCATCGGCCTGGGCCGCGGTCGCGCAGAGATCGGCCTTGGCCTGTTCGGACAGCACGGCCTTGCCCACGTCGAAGTGGACATTGGTCGTGCCCTTGATGTTATACTTGTCGATATCGCCCATGCGGCCGCGCAGCGCCTCGGTCGCCGCGGCCTGCTCGGCAAAGCCCTGGGCGGTGCCGTTGCGGATCATCGACGCGATGCGCAGATCCTTTTGCTTGAGATCGATCCTGCTGGCGATCAGCCCGCCGCCCCATTCCACGGTCTCGACCGATACCGGCAGACCGTTGAGCAGTGCATCGGCGGCGAGCCGATCCCTGTCGAGGCCCAGGAAACCGCCGCGCGCCCTGATCTCGGTGGCAGGACCGACGGCGATCGCGGTACGGGCGCCGTCGGCCCCGGTGACCTGCAGCCTCTCGCCCTCGCGCGCGGAGATAACCCCTTCGACCTCGGGGCCTTCGGGAAGGCCGGACAGATCGGCCGGAAACGAACCATAGACCGTCGCCGCGTACTCGCCCTCCGGCACGTCCTGCGGATGCTGCGCATAAGCGCTGCCGGAAGCCGATACCGAAAGCATCGCCAGCAGGAAGAGACCCTTCGGCCTTCTGGAACTCACATTCATTACGCTACTCCTTGATCTGCATCGGCCGGCCCTGCGCGGCCGGCCGTCGAGACCCCCCTTGTTCTCACAGCACGTCGGAAGCGGCATATCCGCCGCGTTTCGACCATGCGGGGATCAGGGCTGTTCAGACCATCCTTTCGGGCGGATGAACGCCGCGAACGTGTCGCGCGCGGCACGGTTGGCCCGGGCGCGTCTTGCGATGAACCGATACCGCCACCCGCGCAGCGCGGAGACGCCCGGTGCCCGGACATGGGGCGTTCGCAACGCCAACGTCGCGCAAGTTACCTTCGCTTTGCCGCTGCCCGCCACTGGTGAAGCAGCGGTTCGGTATAGCCGCTCGGCTGCTCCACGCCCTTGAACACCAGGTCGCACGCGGCGCGGAAGGCCGGGCCGTCCTCGTTGCCGGTGAGCGGCACATAGAACGGATCGCCCGCGTTCTGCTCGTCCACTTTCGCCGCCATGCGGCGCAGGCTGTCCATGACCTGCTCGCGCGAACAGACGCCGTGGAGCAGCCAGTTGGCCATGTGCTGGCTGGAAATGCGCAGCGTCGCGCGGTCTTCCATCAGGCCAATGTCATGAATGTCCGGCACTTTCGAACAGCCGACCCCCTGGTCGATCCAGCGCACGACATAGCCGAGCAGCCCCTGCGCATTGTTGTCCAGCTCTTCGCGAATCTCCTCTTCCGACCAGTTCGTGCCGTCGGCGAGCGGGATCGTCAGAAGCGCATCCAGCCCCGGCGCCTCGCCCAGCTCCGTCTGCCGGGCGAAGACGTCGAGCCGGTGGTAATGCAGCGCGTGCAGCGTCGCCGCTGTGGGGCTCGGCACCCAGGCGGTGTTGGCGCCGGCCTGCAAGTGGCCGATCTTCTGTTCCATCATGTCGGCCATCATATCGGGCGCGGCCCACATGCCCTTGCCGATCTGCGCCTTGCCCGAAAGGCCGCAGGCAAGCCCGATCGCGACATTGCGCTTTTCATAGGCGTCGAGCCAGACGCTCGATTTCATCGCGCCCTTGCGGATCATCGGCCCCGCCTGCATCGAAGTGTGAATCTCGTCCCCGGTGCGGTCGAGGAAACCGGTGTTGATGAACACGATCCGGTCCCTCACGGCACGGATGCAGGCAGCCAGGTTGGCGCTGGTGCGCCGTTCCTCGTCCATCACACCGACCTTGATCGTATGCCGTTCCAGGCCCAGAAGATCTTCGACCGCGTCGAACAGATCGTTGGTGAACGCGCATTCGTCCGGCCCGTGCATCTTCGGCTTGACGATATAAATGCTGCCCGCCTGGCTGTTGCGGAACCGGGTATGGCCGCGGACATCGAGCGCGCCGATCGCCGCGGTGAAGACCGCGTCCATGATCCCTTCGGGAATCTCCGACCCGTCGGACAGAGCGATCGCCGGACTCGTCATCAGGTGGCCGACATTGCGCACGAACAGCAGGCTGCGCCCCGGCAGCGCGCGATCGCTGCCGTCGGGTGCGGTGTAGCGAACGTCATCGGCCAGCGCGCGGGTCACGCTGCGCCCGCCCTTCTCGAACGTTTCGCTCAGGTCGCCGCGAATGACGCCCAGCCAGTTGCGATAGGCCAGTGCCTTGTCCTCGCCATCGACCGCGGCAACCGAATCCTCGCAGTCGCAGATCGTCGTCAGCGCGGATTCGAGCACGACGTCGGCGATCCCCGCCGGATCGTCCTTGCCCACCGGATGGTCGCGATCGACGACGACCTCGATATGCAGGCCGTTGTTGACGAACAACGGCCCACGCCCGGTCCGTCCGGCGAACTGTGCCGGATCGGCCAGCGGGATATCGCCCGAAAGGTCCGACACATCGGCCCAGCTGCCCGAGGCCAGCGGCACCGTGTCGTCGAGGAACCGGCGCACGCGCGCGATCACCGCGGCGCCGCGTTCGGCATCGTAGCCGCCGGGACGCGCGGCCGGCGCGTCAAGCGCATCGGTGCCGTAGAACGCGTCGTAGAGGCTGCCCCAGCGGGCATTCGCGGCATTGAGCAGGAAACGCGCGTTGAGCACGGGCACGACCAGTTGCGGGCCGGCCATCGTCGCGATTTCCGCGTCCACGTTCTGTGTGCCGATAGTGAACGGCTCAGGCTCGGCAACGAGATAGCCGATCTCTTCCAGGAACGCGCGATAGGCGCGGGCGTCGTGCGCCTGCCCCTTGCGCTCGCGGTGCCAGGCGTCGATCTTCGCCTGCAAATCCTCGCGCCTCGCCACAAGCGTGCGGTTGCGCGGAGCGAACCGGGCCACGAGATTGGCAAAGCCGCGCCAGAAGGCTTCGGCATCCTGTTCCAGCACGGGAAGGACTTCGCCCTCCAGAAGCTCCGCAAGCGCGGGGTGGACCTGCAATCCGGCGCGTTCGATCTTGTCGTTCATCTGTCCTCACTCGTTACTGGCCACACGGACTCCGTGCGCGATTATGGCAGTATCCCGGGGAGGAGGACAGCCGCGCTATGGCCAAGCCGGCGGCGGATTGCAACGGGGCGGCGATGGGGTTGGACTGGCGGCCCCGCGCGGCTAGAGCCGTTTTCATCGAGACGCCATCGGCCCGCGCCGCTTCAGCCTTGCTGAACTGCTGAAAACACCTCTAGACCGGGTTACGAATGAAACCGGATTTCGACAGCAATGCCGCGCTCGACGCGATCGACGCTTCCGCCATGCTCGCGCAAGTGCAGGCGTGGAGCGCGATCAACACCGGCACCGCCAACCTCGAGGGGCTGGCGCGCCAGGCCGATGCACTGGCGGAGGCCTTCGCCGAGCTTCCGGGCGAGATCGAGATGGTCGATCCCGCGCCGGTGACCGCGATTGCCGCCGACGGGACCGAAGTGGAGCGCGAATTCGGCCGGCACCTCGTTCTCAGGGTTCGTCCTGACGCGGAACGGCGGCTGCTGCTCACCGGGCATATGGACACGGTGTTTCCGGCAGACCATCCGTTCCAGGATCAGCGCTGGCTCGACGAGGAAACGCTGAACGGCCCCGGCCTCGCCGACATGAAAGGCGGGATCGCGGTCATCCTCCATGCCCTGAAAGCGTTCGAGAATACCGGCGAGGCCGCGCGTCTGGGTTACGACGTGATGATCAATTCGGACGAGGAAACCGGATCGCTGGCCTCGGCCCCGCTGATCGAACGGCTGGCGCAGGGCAAGTATGCCGCGCTGACTTACGAGCCTTCGGCGCTGCCCGACGGAACGCTCGCCCACGCCCGCGGGGGCAGCGGCAATTACTCGCTCACCGTCACCGGCAAGTCCGCCCACGCCGGGCGCAATCCGGAAGACGGGCGCAATGCCATTGTCGCCGCCGCCGCGCTGACGATGGGCCTGAAGCGGCTCCAGGACGCGGATTGCCCGGTCAATCCGGCACGGATCGAGGGCGGTTCGGCCAACAATGTCGTGCCCGACCACGCCGTCCTGCGCTTCAATATCCGCCCGAAACACCCGGAGGCTGCCGAGCGGTTCGAGCGCGCCCTTTCCGCGCTCGTGGGCGAAGTGCAGCAGGCGCACGAGGTCGCGATCCACCGGCACGGGGGGATCACCCGGCCCCCCAAGCCGGTCGATCGCCGGGCGCAGAAACTGTTCGACCTGGTCCGCGAATGCGGCGCCACGCTGGGCCAGGACATCGGCTGGAAATCGACCGGGGGCGTGTGCGACGGGAACAATATCGCGGCCACCGGCGTCCCCGTGGTCGACACGATGGGCGTGCGCGGCGGCGCGATCCATTCGCCCGACGAATTTCTTGTCGTCCCCTCGCTCGCCGAACGCGCTGCCTTGAGCGCGCTGGTGCTGGGCAGACTTGCCAGTGGAGATCCCGTTTGACTTTCGCTCTGCGCGCCGCGCGCACCGACGACCTCGAGCCCCTGTACGAAATGGCCAAGCTGACCGGCGGGGGGTTCACCAACCTGCCCCCGGACCGCGATGCGCTGGCCGCCAAACTGGCCCGTGCCGACGCCGCCTTCGCCCGGCACGAAGACGAACTGGGCGACGATCAGTTCGTGCTGGTGCTCGAAAACACGGCGACCGGCGAAGTGCGCGGCACCTGCCAGCTGTTCAGCCAGGTCGGCCAGCAATGGCCGTTCTATTCCTATCGGCTGACCACGCTCACCCAGCACTCGCAGGAGCTGAACCGGACCGTTCGGGCCGAACTGCTCAGCCTCGTCACCGATCTGGAAGGGTCGAGCGAAGTCGGCGGCCTGTTCCTCCATCCGGGGGAACGCGCCGGCGGCCTGGGCCTCCTGCTCGCCCGCAGCCGTTACCTGTTCATCGCGATGCACCGCAGGCGCTTTGCCGACCGCGTGCTGGCCGAACTGCGCGGGATCATCGACGAACGGGGCGGCTCCCCCTTCTGGGACGGGGTGGCCGGCCGCTTCTTCGGCATGAGCTTTCAGGAAGCCGACTATTTCAACGCGATCAACGGCAACCAGTTCATCGCCGACCTGATGCCCAAGCACCCGGTCTATGTCGCCATGCTCGACGACGACGCGCGCAGCGTGATCGGCATGCCGCACCCCTCCGGCCGGGCGGCGATGAAGATGCTGGAGAACGAAGGCTTCGCCTACGAAGGCTATCTCGACATCTTCGACGGCGGGCCGACGATGACCGCGCGGACCGACCGGGTGAAAAGCGTCGCCGCCGCCAAGCCGCACGCAATCGAACGCTGCGATCTCGAATACGGCGAGCGGGCGATCCTCGCGACCGGCGAACTCGAAGGCTTCCGCGCGGCATACGGGATGCGCGAGATTGCCGCCGAAGGCACGGTGGCGATCGACCCGACCGCGGCCGAAGCCCTGCGGGTTTCCCCCGGGGACGTGATCTGGAGCGTGGCGCGGTGAGGCCGCCTTTCAAGCCGACGCCACGGAGACGCATTGCGAAGGACAACGCGCGATGGCGCTGACGGAAATCAATTTCGACGGCATCGTCGGCCCGAGCCACAACTACGCGGGCCTGAGCCTGGGCAATATCGCCAGCGCGAGTCACAAGGGCGATCCGTCCTATCCGCGCGCCGCCGCGCTGCAGGGGCTGGCCAAGATGCGGGGCAATCTCGCGCGCGGGCTCGCGCAGGGTTTCCTGCTGCCCCTGCCGCGCCCCAACGACGCGCTGCTGCAGCGGCTGGCGGTCGACGACACTGCCGATCGCGCGCTGCTCGCCGCGGCCTGGTCTGCCAGCTCGATGTGGACCGCCAACGCGGCGACGGTCAGTCCGGCGCCGGATACGGCCGACGGGCGCTGCCACCTGACGCCGGCCAATCTGTCGACAATGCTCCACCGCGCGCAGGAATGGCCCGATACCGCGCGCCAGCTCGCCATCGCCTTTGCCGACAGCCGCCATTTCGCGGTTCACGAGGCCGTGCCGGGCAGTTTCGGCGACGAGGGCGCGGCCAATCACATGCGCTTTTGCGAAGGGCACGGCGCGCCCGGAGTCGAAGTTTTCGTCTATGGCCGGCCCGGCGGCCGCTTCCCGGCGCGTCAGCACGAGCAGGCGAGCCTTGCGGTCGCGCGCCTGCACGGCCTCGCCCCGGATCGCACGGTGTTCATCGAACAGAACCCCGCCGCGATCGAGGCCGGCGCGTTTCATAACGACGTGGTTGCCGTCGCCAACGAACGTGTGCTGTTCTGCCACCAGCAGGCTTTCGCCGACCAGGCCGGCGCCTACGAAGCGATTCGCCAGCGGTTTCCCGCGCTCGAAGTGGTCGAGGTTCCCGCCAGCGCGGTCAGCCTGGCCGAAGCGATCCGAACCTACCTGTTCAACGCGCAACTGGTGACGCTGCCCGCCGGCGAAATGGCGCTGGTCGTGCCCGAGGAGTGCCGCGAAAGCCCGTCGGTATGGAAGTGGTGCGAGGCGATGATCGCGGGCAACGGCCCCATCCGCCAGGTCGTTCCGGTCGACGTGCGCCAGTCGATGGCCAATGGCGGCGGCCCCGCATGCCTGCGGCTGCGCGTGGTCGCCGATCCGGCAACGATCGACCCGCGCTTCCTGCTCGACGAGCGGAAGGCCGAAGCGATGGAACGAATCGTCGCCGCCGCCTGGCCCGAGCAGATCGACCCGGCGGATCTGGGCAGCGCCACGCTCGCCGAACAGGTGCGCGCGGCGCGCCGGGCGCTTCTGGAACAGCTCGATCTGGCACAGCTTTATTAACGCGCTGGACTCGCCGTCGGTGCGGCTTACAATTCCGCGGCGGTTAACCATCGCGCTCCGCAGGCGTCCGCAGCTGGCATGTCGCTTGCTTCGCCGGCCGTTAACCGGGACCTGCTCGCCAAGGGAATGTCATGCTTCGCAAACTGGCCCGGCTGTTCGTGATCAAGACGCGGTTCGAGGCCTATCTGATCATCTACGCCCTGGCGCTGGGCGCCACCGCGCGCGGCACGGCCTATCTCGACCAGTATCCGGGCTGGGGCGGCAAATTGCTGTTCCTCGCCTGCACCGGCGCGGTGTTCCTCGCGGGCGCCAAAATACTCGACGCCCTGCGTTACGAGCGCGAGCGCAAGCAAGCGGACGATCGCGGGGCTGGCTGAAGGGGGGAGCGAAGGTGGGGGATTCTGTTGCTAGGCTCCCCCGGGCCCCCGGTATCCGTTCTGTTGACCGGTCGGTCCAACCGCGCTCTTAGCTTTGTAAATTCAGGCCGCTAGGCCGTCACATTACGCAGCGAGAGCAAGTGCTTCGTTGTCGTTGGCACTTGTGAGTTTTGAGCCTTTAACGGGTTACTCAGCCCGGGCGAAAACAGTGCCTTTCAACACACGTCGATCCTGGTTCGGCCCCATCAGGAAACGTTCGACACCGAACGCCTTTTGGTGGAGCCGCCGGGTACTGCCCCCGGGTCCGTTGTGCCTATTGCACACCGCAATTTATCGCCATAGCCGACTGACGCCGGCACCGCCCTATATAGGGAACTGGCGATTAATGTGAAGTGACCGGAAACCCACCGCCGTGCAAAGCGGGGAAGAAGCGCGCGCTTCACCCGCGCTTCTTCAGCTCGTCGCGGATTTCCTTGAGCAGGTCGAGTTCGGTCGGCCCGGCGGGCTTTTCCTCCGGCGGCTTCTTCTCGAACTCGGCCATGACCTTGTTGGCATAGCGCACAAGCAGGAAGATGATGAAAGCGAGGATCAGGAAATTGATCACCGCGGTCACCAGCGCGCCATAACCGATCATCGCCGCGCCCGCTTCCTTCAGCGCGGCATAGTCGTCGGTCGCCCCCTCGTACCCCTCGGGCACGCTGAGCAGGATGAAATAGCTGGAGAAATCCACGCCGCCGAAAATCCACCCGACGACGGGCATGATCACGTCTTCGGTCAGCGAAGTGACGATCGTGGCGAAAGCCCCCGCGATGATGACCGCGACGGCCAGTTCCATCACATTGCCCTTGGCGACAAATGCCTTGAATTCCGCAAGCACTTTTCCGCACCTCCCTGAAGCTTCACCGCCGAACAGTGCCACCGGGGCGCGCTCCTGCCAAGCCCGGGGTAATTCTTGAAATGCGCTTTGGGTGTGCTATCTGCGCAATACAGACTGCCGCGGCGCATGGTGCTGCCGCGCAAGGGGAGCTTTCTCGATGAACTGGAAGTCCGTCCGCCGTTTTTCGCTCGTTGCCCTCGCCTCGATCGGGCTGGCCGCCTGCGGGATCAACTCGGTGCCCGCGGCCGAGGAGAATGCCAAGGCCAAGTGGGCCGACGTCCAGGCCGCCTTTCAGGAGCGGGCGAACCTGATCCCCAATCTGGAACAGATCGTGCTGTCGTCCGCCGAGCAGGAGCGCGAGACGCTGAATCAGGTGATCCAGGCCCGCGCCTCGGCAACCCGGCCCGAAATCCAGGTCGATGCCGACGATCTCAGCAATCCGCAGGCGATGGCGCAGTATCAGCAGGCACAGAGCCAGCTCGGCAGCGCGCTGAGCCGCCTGCTCGTATCGGTCGAACGCTATCCCGAACTGCGCAGCCAGGAAAATTTCGGCCGCTTCATGACGCAGATCGAAGGCCAGGAGAATCGCATCCGGGTGGCCCTGCGCGATTACAACGAGGCGGTGCGCCAGTATAACACCACGATCCGCACTTTCCCCGACACGATCGGTGCCAACATCATCCACGGCGCGAAACCGATGGTGCCTTACGAGGCGGTGAGCGAAGGGGCGGAAGTCGCGCCGACGCTGAACATGCGCGCCGGCGGCAACGGGGCCGCCGCGCCCGTGGGCGCGAACGACAACGCCGCCCAGCAGTCCGCCGCCGCGGCGAACAATTGAGCCCCGTGCCATCGCGCGCCTTGCGTGAGGGCCTGCGCCTGCTGCTGATCCTGGTGGCGGCGCTGGGGCTGGCGCTGCCTGCCGCGGGGCAGGATTTCCCCGAACGCGGCACCGCGCCCGTGGTCGACGCGGCGAATATCATCGACGATGCGACCGAGGCGGAGCTGACGCAGGCGCTCACTGCGTTCGAACAGCGCAACCAGCGGCAGTTCGTGATCGCGACGATCCCCGATCTGCAAGGCTACGAGATTTCCGACTACGGATACCGCCTCGGACGAACGTGGGGCCTGGGCGATACCGAGAACGACGATGGCATCATCCTGATCGTGGCGCCGAACGAGCGGCGCGTGCGGATCGAGGTCGGCTATGGCCTCGAGGGCGTGATCCCCGACGGCCTGGCGTTCGAATATGTCGAAGAGATGAAGCCCTATTTCCGCGACGGCGACTATTCGCGCGGGATCGCGCTGGGCGCGCAGCGAATCATGACCCAGCTCGAACTGCCGCCCGAGGAGGCGGCGCAAGTCGCCGCCCAGGCCGAACAGGCGCGCGAGAGCGAAGGCGGCGTTCCCTTCGGCGCGCTGATCTGGCTCGCCTTCTTGTTCCTCTTCTTCGTCCTGCCGATGTTCGGCCGCGGCCGCAGGCGCCGCTATCGCAGCGGCATGGGCGGTGTCGTCGGCGACATCGTGCTGTGGGAAGCCGGCAAGGCGATCGCGCGCGGCCTGTCCGACGACGACTGGGGCGGCGGCGGATTCGGAGGCTTCGGCGGCGGCGGAGGCGGCGGCTTCGGCGGCTTTTCCGGCGGCGGCGGAAGTTTCGGGGGCGGCGGCGCCTCCGGGGGGTGGTAGGCGATGGCATATCTCACGACCGACGGGCATCGCATTGTCACCGAAGCGGTCGCCGCGGCCGAGCTGGAGACCTCCGGCGAGATCGTGACCGTGATCGGCGATCGTTCGGACGATTACAACGATATCGCCCTGCTCTGGGCCGTGGCCGCCGCATTCACCGCGATGAGCGCGGTCGCGCTGCTGCCCGAAGTCTTCCTGGCGGGGATCGACTGGCTGATGGGCGGGTGGACCCACGAATGGACCCCGGGCGAGCTGTTCGGCATTCTCACGGCCGTCGGCCTGCTGACCTTTGCCGGGGCCTGGGCGCTTCAGCTGTGGCAACCGCTCAAATTCGCGCTCGTCCCCGGCCCGGTGAAAAGCGCGCGCGTGCACGCCAAGGCGGTCAAGCTGTTCAAGGTCGGCGCGGAGCGGCGCACCCACGGGCGCACCGGCGTGCTGATCTATCTCTCCATGCGCGAACATCGCGCCGAAATCGTCGCCGACCAGCCGATCGCCGAGAAAGTCCCGGCCGAAGTCTGGGGCGAGGCGATGGCGGACATGCTCGCGGAAATCCGCAAGGGCTGCGTCGCGGAAGGGATGGCGGCCGGGGTGCGCGATGTTGGCACGGTGCTCGCCGGCCATTTCCCGCGCGCGGAGGACGACCGGAACGAACTGCCCGACCGGCTGATAGAGGTCTGATGACGGCAGACCGGGACGCGCCCGAAGACATCGTCTGGCAGGGCAACTACGTCGTCGCCAAGAAGCGCGGGCGGTGGGAATATGTCTCGCGCCCGCGCAATATGCGCGCGGCGGCTATCCTGGCGGTGGAGGACGACCACGTCCTTCTGGTGGAGCAGTATCGCGTCCCGCTGGGCCGCGTGTGCCTGGAACTGCCCGCCGGGCTGATCGGCGACGACCCGGGATGCGAAGACGAAACGGCGCAAGCCGCCGCGGTCCGCGAGCTGGAAGAGGAGACCGGCTATACCGCCGCGCGGATGGAGGATCTGGGCGAGTTCCACTCCTCCCCCGGCATGCTGAGCGAAAGCTTCAACCTGCTGCGCGCCCACGGGCTGACCCGGATCGGCGAAGGCGGCGGAACCGACAGCGAAGACATCGCGGTCCACCGCGTGCCGCTGGACGAAATCGGGCAATTCGTTGCCCGGCGCCGCGCGCTGGGCCATGCCATCGACGTAAAGATCGCCCTCTTGCTGGCGGCAGGATTCATCGGGGAGGATTGACATGGCAGGCAGATGCGCGGGCAAGCTGGCGCTGGTGACCGGGGCAGCGCAGGGGCTGGGGGCGGCCCATGCCCGGCGCCTGGCCGAAGAAGGCGCGCGCGTGCTTTGCACCGATATCAACGGCGACGGGGCGGCGGCGACAGCGGCGGCGATCGACCGCGACCTGGGCGACGGCACCGCGTTCGCGTGCGCGCACGACGTGACCGAGCCGGAGCAGTGGGAAGCTGCGGTCGAGGCTGCCCGCAGCCAGCTGGGCGGGCTCAACGTGCTGGTCAACAACGCCGGGATCGGCGTCGGCGGCAATATCGAGGCGTGCGATTTCGCAGATTGGAAGCGCTGCTTTTCGATCAACGTCGATTCGATCTTCCACGGATGTCAAAAGGCGCTGCCGCTGATGCGCGAGCACGCGCCGGGATCGATCGTCAATATCTCCAGCATCGCGGGGCTGATCGCGAGCGACACGATGCCCGCCTATAACGCCAGCAAGGCGGCGGTCTGGATGCTGACCAAGTCGATCGCGCTGCACTGCGCGAAGAACAACATGGACATCCGCTGCAATTCGGTGCATCCCACGTTCGTCGACACGCCGATCCTCGACGGAACGGCGCGGCACCATAATCTGGAAAAGGGCGTGTTGCTCGAGAAGCTGGCGCGGCAGATTCCGCTCAAATTCGTCGGCGAACCGAACGATATCGCCAATGCCGTGGTCTATCTGGCGAGCGACGAAAGCCGCTTCATGACCGGGGCCGAGATCAAGCTCGACGGCGGCATTTCGGCGATGTGACGGGTCGGCGATGTGACGGGCCCCGCCGGGGAGCCCGTCAGTCGGCGATCAAGGCGATGGCGAGATAGACCAGGATCAGCGATCCGAACCCGATCAGCGTTCCGGCGACGAAGCCGATGCGAACCCAGGTGGGATCGATAGCGAAGTAATTCGCGATTCCCCCGCATACGCCGAACAGCTTGGCATTGCCCTTGTCGAGGCGGAAGCTGCGGTCCGGCGATACGGCGGGCTTTTCGGTATGGCGGTCGAGCCGGCTCATACCAGGATACCGGCGGGGCTGGCGGGGACGATCGCGGCGGCGAAGATGACGGCCGAGACGGCGAAAGCGGACACCGCGGCGAGGACCCGGTTGCTCATGTCGTTGAACGATTGCATGGTAATTTTCCCTTCCTTTGTTGCGGTCCGAGGGGCGATCCCTGCGAACACCCGGTGCTTTGCAGGGGGCGTGCCAGTTTCGAAAAACCGCGGAAATCCGCGCTTTGTTGAGCCAGCCGACCCGGTTCACCAGTCATTCATTCCCGCTCCTTGGGAATTTTCGCCACATGTCGGGAGCGGGAAAATCGATAGTCTTGGCCAAGCCGCCCGGCTATCGCCTGCGCTTCGATGGCGCTCGATCTCATATCCCTTTCCGACTTCCGCAATCATGCGCGCAGCGAGCTGTCGGGCACCGGGCATTTCAATCTGCTCACCGGAGAAAACGGCGCGGGCAAGACCAACGTGCTCGAAGCGCTGTCGCTGCTCGCGCCCGGCCGGGGGCTGCGCCGCGCGCCGCTGGCCGAAATGCCGCTGGGCGGCGGCGACGGTTTTTCGGTCGGCGCCACCCTGACCGACGGATCGGGCGAGCCGGTGCGATTGGGCACGTTCGTTCGCCCCGATCGCCCCAATCGCCGGCGCGTCCAGGTCAACGGCGCGGAAGCGAGTGCCGCGAGCCTGGGCGAATGGCTGGCGCTGAGCTGGCTGACGCCTGCCATGGACCGTCTCTTCGCCGACAGCGCGGGCGGGCGGCGGCGGTTCGTCGATCGTATGACTCTGGCGCTCGATCCCGCCCATGCGAGGCAGGCAGCGCGGTACGAAGCGGCCCTGCGCGAACGCAACCGGCTGCTGGGCGACGAGGCCCCGCCCGATCCGGTCTGGCTCGACGGCGTGGAACGGCACATGGCCGAACACGGAAGCGCGCTGGCCCGGTCCCGCGCGCGCACGATCGCGGCGGTGGCGGCGGCTCTCGCCGAATTCCCCGACGAACCGTTCGCGCGCCCGACGCTCGCCTATGCCGCGGGGGGGCCGGTCGATTTGGCCGATTTCGCCGCGGCCCTGCGCGAAAGCCGCCGCCGCGACCGACAGGCAGGGCGTACGCTCACCGGCCCGCATCGCGACGATATGGAGGTCGTCATGGCCGGCAAGGACGTGCCTGCCGCGATCTGCTCCACCGGCGAGCAGAAGGCGATGCTGATCGCGATCACGCTGGCCCATGCCGAGCTGGCCGCGCGGGGGAGGCCCGGCGTGCTCCTGCTCGACGAAGTGGCCGCCCACCTCGATCCCGTGCGGCGGGAGGCGCTGTTCGACCGGCTGCGCGCCGGCGGCTCGCAAGTCTGGCTGACCGGGACCGAACCGACGCCTTTCGCCGCCATCGCCGGCGAGGCGGCAATGTGGATGGTCGAACGCGGACAACTTGCGCGGCGTTGAACTCTAGCGCCGGGACCGATCGCGATTCTGGTGGCTGTCAGCCTCGCCCTACGCCGAAGCCCGGGGGCACCTCTCGCTCCCTCTGTCATTCCCGCGAAAGCGGGAATCGATAGTCGGACCGGCCGGACCCTGGATCCCCGCTTTCGCGGGGATGACAACAGAGGTTGCGCGGGGATGACAACGGAGGTTGCGCGGCTATCGGCCACGCGCGGCTGCCTGTGGCTCGGCCCCCGCTGCACTCGCCGTCGTCCGGGCCTAGTCGCCGCTCGTCTCGTCTTCCGGCAGGGCGGCCGCCACTTCGTCGGCGGTTGCCGCGACCAGCGCATCGATCCCTTCGGCGGTCGGGTGAATGCGGTCGGGCTGGATCAGTTCGGGCCGATCGTAGACCGGCTCGAGGAAGAACGGCACCAGATCGGCGCCGTACTCCGCCGCCAATGCCGGATAGAGCGCGTCGAACGCCTGCTGGTATTCCGGCCCGTAATTGGGCGGCGCGCGCATTCCCATCAGCAGAACGGGAATATCGCGCTCCCGCAGGATCTCCAGCATGCGCGCGAGATTGGCCTGCGTCTCTGCCGGTTGCAGCCCGCGGAGCAGGTCGTTGCCCCCAAGCTCCAGGATCACCAGGTCGGGCGCGCGTTCCTGGGCATCGAGCGTGAAGGCAAGCCGCTGCAGCCCTGCCGCGCTCGTATCGCCGGAAACGCCGGCATTCGCGACGCGCGCGTCGATCCCGCGTGCGCGCAGCGCTTGTTCCAGCCGTGCGGGATAGCTTTCGCCGTCCGCCAGATTGTATCCGGCGAACAGGCTGTTCCCGAACGCGAGAATGCGCCGTTCAGGCCCGCTGACCGGTGCCGCTTCCGCCGCGATGTCCTCGCGCGCGGCGGTTTCGCGCGGCGGCGCGTCGCCGCTGCCGCATCCGGCCAGCAGAATGACGGCAATGATCGACGAACGGGCGAGACGCATCGGCAAGGCTCCTTGTTCCTTCCCCATGCCTATGCCATCGCCGGGACGTGACAAGTCCCCCTCTCGCCGTTTCGGCACGAAATCTTACTCTCACCCTCGGCCAGTCGGGTGCTCCGGTCGAAATCCTTCGCGGGATCGACCTCGACGTGCGCACCGGCGAGATCGTCGCGCTGCTCGGCCCCTCCGGCTCGGGCAAGAGCTCGCTGATGGCGGTCCTGTCCGGCCTCGAACGCGCGAGCGGCGGCACTCTGCAGGTCGCGGGCGAGGATTTCGCGACGATGGGCGAAGACGCGCTGGCGCTGGCCCGGCGGGGACAGATCGGGATCGTCCTCCAGGCTTTCCACCTCCTGCCGACGATGACCGCGCTGGAAAACGTCTCGACCCCGATGGAACTGGCCGGCGAGAGCGACGCGAGGGGCCGCGCGCGCGCCGAACTGACGGCGGTCGGCCTCGGCCACCGGCTCGACCACTATCCGCAGCAGCTGTCGGGCGGCGAACAGCAGCGCGTGGCGATCGCCCGCGCGATCGCGCCGCGGCCGCAATTGATCTTCGCCGACGAACCGACCGGCAACCTCGACGTGGCGACCGGACACGCGATTATCGACCTGCTCTTTGCGCGCCGCGCGGAAACCGGCGCCACCCTGCTGGTCATCACCCACGATCCCGAGCTGGCCGCGCGGTGCGAACGGGTCGTGACGATCGAGGACGGCCGGATCGCGAGCGACACCGGTGGCTAGGGCGCTGCCGCTCGCCACCGCATGGCGGATCGCGCGGCGCGACCTCAATGCGCGGTTCAAGGGGCTGCGCCTGCTGCTCGTGTGCCTGTTCCTCGGCACCGGCGCGCTTGCCGCGATCGGCACGCTGACCGGCGCGATCGAGCAGGAACTTGCCGAAAGCGGTCAGGTCCTGCTCGGCGGCGATCTGGAAGTCGAGGTGTGGCAGCGCGACCTGCGCCCCGACGAAAAGGCCGCGCTTGCCGAATATGGCCGGGTTTCCGGGGGAACGCGGTTGCAGGCGATGGCGAGCGCGGGCGACAGCGCCGCGCCGGTCGAGCTGAAGGCGGTGGACGACGCCTGGCCGCTATACGGCGCGCTGACGCTGGCCGACGGGCGGACGGCCGGCGCACCGGCGGCGGGCGAAGCGTGGCTGGCCCAGGGTGCGATGGACCGCCTGGGCATTGCGGTCGGCGACCGGTTCCGCATCGGCACGCAGGAACTGGTCGCGGCGGGAATCATCGCCGACGAGCCCGACCGCCTTTCCGAAGGGTTCCAGCTCGGCCCCACGGTTATCGTCGCCGAGGACCTGCCGCAACGCGCCGGCCTGATCGCGCCCGGGGCGATGTATCAGAGCAAATACCGCGTGGCCTTCGCGCCCGACCGCGACCCCGAAACGGTGGAGGAGGCGCTGGAGGAGCGCTTTCCCAACGCCGGGTTCGATTTCCGCACGCGCGATCGCGCCTCGCCCGGGGCGGACCGCTTCGTCGGGCGCATGGGCGAATTTCTCACTCTCGTCGGGCTGGCCGCGCTGGTGATCGCGGGCATCGGGATCGGCGGCGGGGTCACCTCCTATCTCGAGGCGCGCCGGGCGAGCATCGCGACGCTCAAGGTGCTCGGCGCGACCAGCGGCGACATTGCGCGGATCTACGCGCTGCAGATCGCCGCCGCCGCGCTGGTCGGCAGCGGGCTGGGGCTGGCGGCGGGCGTGCTGGTCACGCCGCTGCTGTCCGCCGTGCTGCAGGATCTCCTGCCGGTGCGCAGCGGCTTCGTATTCGCACCCGGCGCTCTGGCATTGGCGGCGGGATATGGCCTGCTGGTGGCGCTCGTATTCGCCGCGACCCCGCTCCTGCGCGCGCGGCGCTTTCCCGCAATGGCCCTGATGCGCGCAGGGATCGTCCCCCTCGTCCGCGATCGAACCGCGCTGCGCTGGGTCGTTGCCGGGCTGGCGGGGATCGTCGCGCTCGTCCTGCTCACCTCGCGCGATCCCGGGCTGGCGGCGCTCTTCCTGCTCGGCGCGGCGGCGACGCTGGGTATGCTGACCTTGCTCGGCCGCGCGATCGCCCTGCTCGCGGCGCGCCTGCCGCGGCCGGCGAACCCGCTGCTGCGCAATGCGATCGCCAACTTCCACCGGCCCGGTTCCTCGACCGGCCCTCTGGTCACGGCGCTCGGCTTCGGACTGTCGGCATTCGTCCTGCTGGCCGGGATACAGACCGCGATAAACGGCAATATCGAACGCCGCGTGCCCCAGCAGGCGCCCGACTATTTCGTGCTCGATATCCCGCGCGATCGCGCCGCGCAGTTCGAGGCGCTGGTGGAAAGCGAGCATCCCGACGCCGCGATCAGAATGGTGCCCGCGCTGCGCGGATCGGTTCTGGCCTACGGGCCGCGCGATGCCATGACGCGGGTCGCCGACCTGGAGGAAATTCCCGAAGGCGCCTGGGGCCTGCGGGGCGAGCGCGGGCTGACTTATGCCGACCAGGTTCCCCCGGGAAACACGCTCGTCGAAGGCGAATGGTGGGGCCCGATGTGGAGCGGGGAACCGCTCGTCTCGGTCGACGCGGAACTGGCCGAAGCCGCCGGGATCGCGGTCGGCGATTACATCACGATCGGCGTTCTCGGGGTGGAGCGCACCGCGCGGGTCGCCAGCCTGCGCCGGATCGACTGGGAAAGCATGGGCTTCAACTATGTCTTCGTGTTCAGCCCCAATGTCCTGCGCGACGCGCCGCACAATCTCGCGGCGACCGTCCAGCTGCCCGAAGGCTCGGATACCGGCCCCTTGCTGCGCCGGCTGGTCCGCGCGTTTCCCTCCAGCTCGGTGATCGAGATCGGCGGGGTCCTGGCCCAGGCCCGCACGATCCTGGGCCAGGTGGGCATTGCGACGTTCGCCGCGGCCTCGGTCGCGGTGCTTGCCGGGCTGGCGGTGCTGATCGGGGCGATCGCCGCGGCGCGCGCCGCGCGGACATACGATACGGTGATCCTGCGCGTGCTCGGCGCAAGCCGGCGGCAGGTCCTGACGATGCAGCTGGCCGAATACGGGTTGCTGGCGCTTGCCCTGGCGGCGGTCGCCTTCGCCCTGGGGTCGGCGCTGGCCTGGCTGGTCGTCACGCGCCTGTTCGAATTCGACTGGCTGCCCGACTGGGGCGCGATGCTGGCCGTGCTCGGCGCCGGGCTGGCCGTGGTCGTCGCATTCGCCCTCGCCGGATCCCTCCCCCTCCTCCGCGCCCGCCCGGCACAGGCGCTGCGCGCGCTGTAGCCGCGTTTGCGCGCCCCTCCGAGCCCCTGCGAAGGCAGGGGCCTCAGGCGGTTGGCGCTGTGCCTGATGCCTCCCGATCCCCAGCGCAGGCTGGGGCCTTAGGCGGTTGGCGTGTCGCCTGACAGCACGAGACCCCAGCCTGCGCTGGGGCTCGGGGAGGGGGAGAGGAAAGGGGAGAGAAACGGAGGGAGAGAAACGGAAAGGCAGACAGGCACACCCCACCATCCGCTGGCGAGTGCGGACCTTACGCCGGGGCATGAAGGCAAGCGGACGGAATCGGCCGGTGCCGCCTGGGCATCACAGGATTGCCACCTGGGCGTCACAGGGTTGCCTTGGTAACATCGTTGCGAACGGCGAAAGGGGTTACGGCAACCTTTCGCTCGGCCCTTAAGGGCTGCGAGGCGAGATACGGCCAGGGCTCGCCGGCACCGTATCCGTCGGGGGCATCCCTGGGCTCTGCGGCGTTGAGGCCCACCGCAGGGCCGAAAGGGACAGGTCCCCCGAAAACTCCTCGCAAACCGGCAAAGGGGGCTTTCTCTAAAAGGTCACTAGCCCCCCGAGGCACCGGCCGTCTGGACGAAGCGGCCTGCGTGACGCGTACACGCTCCGCCCCCGTCGCTGTGTGCCAGAGTGGACTGGCGGGGCTCCTATAACCCAATGGGTTATAATTGTCAAGCCATTTTTGCCATAACCTGCCCCCCTCCCGAGTCCCAGCGCAGGCTGGGACCTCGTGCTATCGGGCGACACGCCAGCGGCCTGAGGCCCCAGCCTACGCTGGGGCTCGGGAAGTTTCAAACGCAGCGCCGGTGGCCTGAGGCCCCAGCCTGCGCTGGGGCTCGCGAGGGTTGCCGGCGTTGCGCCGGAAGTCTCTCGATCGCGATACGAAAAGGGGCCGCCTTGCGGCGACCCCTTTGTCGTTGGCAATCGGCCGGACGCCGTACGGTCAGAACTTGAACCGCACGGTGCCGCCGTAAGTGCGCGGCTGGTTGGGATAGCCCGAGACGGTGCCCGCCTGCGCCACGCCGTCGAAGATCTGCGTCATATACCGGTCGTTGGTCAGGTTGCGCACGAAGCCGCTGATTTCCAGCCCCATGTCCAGCGCCAGCGTCAGCGATGCGTTGACCTGGTTGACCTCGCGCCGGAACAGGCGCGCCATCGCGATGCCCGTCTCGTTGCTGTCGAAGCCGGTCAGGCCGTCGGTGATCTGCGTGTTGCTCTCGTGATAATAGTCGAGCCGGCCGATCAGCGCATTGCCCGACATGCCGAACTCGTGCGTGTAAGTGGCCGAAGTCGCGATCGTCCACTCGGGAATGCCCGCCGGGCGCATCCCCGAAAGATCGCCCAGCGTCGAATTCGGGAAGCTGTCGTACTTCGGATCGAGGTAAGTCAGCGCGAAGGTGAACACCAGCGGATCGGCGGGCTGGATCACCGAATCGAACTCGAACCCGCGGGTCGACTGCTCGCCCGCATTGGCCAGCGCGAAGCCGGTTCCGGTGAAGACGTTCGACTGGAAGCCTTCCAGCGTCTGGTCGAACAGCGCCATGTTGAACTGCAGGCCGGGGAAATCGCCCTTCAGCCCGACTTCGTAGACCTCCGCCTCTTCCGGCCCGGCGAAACGGGTTCCGGTGGTGAGGTTGGCCACGCCCAGCCCGGCATCGCGGATCGGCGACGAAGGCGCGAGGATCGTGCTGCCATACGGCCCCGGCGTATAGTCGGCCGGCAGCGGGCGGCTGTCGCGCGAGAGGTTGACCGAGGACGCCTTGAAGCCCGTCGCATACGTGACATAGGCGTTGAGGCGGTCGGTCACGTCGAACGCGGCGCGCAGCGTATAGCTGAAATCGTCGTCGCGCGTGCGCCCCGGCTCGACCGCGTTGGGCACGTTCAGGAACGGCGGCAGGAACTGCAGCGGCTGCAGCGCCAGCAGCGGATTCGTCGCCGGATCGGTCGCCCCGGCGGCAATCGCCTCGAACGCCGCCGGATTGTCCTGCCGGAAGGCCGCGATGGTCGCGCCGTCGACGCTCCCCGGCGGCACGCCCAGCGCATTGGCGATCTGCCCCACGATCACCACGTCGACCAGGTTGACGTTGGCGAGCGGGTCGAACGAATCCTGCTCGAGCGTGAAATCCTTCTTGTCCTTGGTGTAATTGAACCCGGCGGTCAGCGTCAGGCCGTCGAACGGTTCGAAATCGACCGTGCCGAAAACCGAATAGGCTTCGTTGTCGAGGGTGAAATATTCGCGGGTCGACGGCCCTTCGGCGAAGATCGACCCTTGCGCGAAGCCGAGCTGGTTTTCGACGAAGCCGAGCGTGCCGGGCGTGCCGCCGCCGGCCAGCAGGTCGAAGAACGGGCGCGCGTCGGGGCCGTTGGCAAGGCCGCTGTGCTGTTCGACCTGTTCGTTGAAGTAGAACCCGCCGAGGAGGAAGTTGACCGGCCCGTCGAAATCGGAGGCGATCCGCAGTTCCTGCGTGAAAGTGTCGTAAGCCTGGTCGCGCATTTCGCTGACCACGTCGGCGCTGGAGAAGTCGACATCCTGCCGGCTGAGCGAGCGCAGTTCGCGATAGGCGGTGATCGAGGTCAGCGTCAGCGCGCCAAGCTCGAGATCGGCCTGGAGCGACCCGCCGTAGCTCTCGATCTCGTTGACCGGCAGGGTGTTGAGATAGGTCCGGTCCGAAAACAGGTTCTCCGGGTCGATCTCCCCGCCCACCGCGAACAGCAGCGGCACGGTCGGCCCGGCGACGACATTGCCGGCGAAGCAGCACAGCTCGTCGATCTGGGAATAATCGCCGATCGCGCGGATGCGCAGGGGGCCGCCGTTTTCGAACAGCAGTTGCCCGCGCACCGAATACCGGTCGCGCTCGTTGATCTTCTCGTCGAGATTGACGACGTCGACATAGCCGTCGCGCTTGTTCAGATTGCCGTCGAGCGAGAAGGCGATGCTGTCGCTGATCGGGCCGGTGATGTCGCCCTTGAGCACGATCTGGTCGAAATTGCCGTAAGTCGCGCTGACCGATCCGCCGAAGTCGAACTGCGGCGCGCGCGTCACGACCGAGATGACGCCGGCCGAGGCGTTCTTGCCGAACAGCGTCGATTGCGGTCCGCGCAGGACCTCGACGCGCGAGACATTGGCGATATCGGCGATCTGCCCGGCCGAGCGGGAGCGGAACACGCCGTCGATGAACACGCCGACCGACGGTTCGATGCCGGCGTTGTTGGCGCCGTTGCCGAACCCGCGGATGATGAAGGTGGTGTTGGCCGAGCTTTGCAGCTGGCTGACGCGCAGCGACGGCGCCACGGTCTGCAGATCGATGAGATCGCGGATTTCGGCCCGCTCCAGAGTCTCGCCCGACGTCACGCTGACCGAAACGGGCGCTTCCTGCAGCGTCATCTCGCGCTTGGTCGCGGTCACCACGATCGTGGCGCCGGTCGAGACCGGGGGCGGTGCCTCGCTGTTTTCCTGCCCGGATTCGGGCGGCGATGCCGGTGCATCCTGCGCGAACGCCGAAACCGGCAGGGCGACGCCGGCCACGCCTGCGAACAGGGCCGAGCGAACGGAAGCTGAAAAGCGCATTGAGTTTCCTCTCCAAAACCTTCGTGAACGAGGCCATGCGGGATTAGACCCCGTCGGGGCCGCGAATAAGTCCTCGATCGAGACCTCTCAAGCGCGCGAATAGGCCCGGCAGGATACCGGGAAAGGCAATGTGCCTTTCGAGTCACAGGTGCCGCTACGGCAACGCGGCAGACACGGCCGGCAGGATTTCGGGCCTCGCGAAAAAGCGCTTACCTCTGCCGTTTTTCGACGCCGGGGTGGCGCCAGCCGTCCCCCCACAGGTAAACTCTCGCCCAAAGGGAGGAGGCCTGCGCTTGTCCGAAAGCTCCAGGGAGCCTTGCGGACTGTTCGGCTTACGATTCGCCCCAATAGAGGCGCAGCGGATTGCGCACCAACAGCTTCTCCTGAAGGTCTCGATCAGGCGCGATTCGCGGGATCATATCGACGAGATGGCCATCGTCGGGCACCTCGTCCTGCATGTTCGGGTGCGGCCAGTCGGTCCCCCAGATACAGCGGTCGGAATATTCGGCGACCAATGGCGCGACAGCCTCTGCGAAAGCGTCCCAGGGATCCCCGCCCCCGCCGGCCTTCTTCGCATCCAGGCGATCGGGACAGGTCGGCTTGAAGAAAATATCCTCGCGGCTGTCGAGCAGCGCACGAAAGGCCCTCATGTCTGCCCCCTCGGGCCCTTGGGATACGTCCGGCCGTCCCATGTGATCGATTACCACGGGCACGGGGATGGCGTCGATGAACGGCCGCAGTTCCGAGAGAATGTCCGCCTCGAAATAGACGACGACGTGCCAGCCTTCCGGCAACCGACGCGAAACCTCGAGAAACCTGTCCTGCGGCGCGTCGTCGACGAGGCGCTTGAGGAAATTGAACCGGACGCCTCGAACGCCCCCGCTGTGCAGCGCCGCGAGTTCGGCTTCGCGGATCGCAGGATCGACCACCGCCACGCCGCGCGCCCTGCCCTCGGACCTGGCGATGGCGTTAAGCATCGCGGAATTGTCGGTGCCGTGGCAACTCGCCTGCACGATGACATTTTTCGCGAAGCCGAGGTGATCGCGCAGTGCAAACAGATCGTCCGGCCCGGCATCCGCGGGCAGGTACTTCGCCCTGGCGCTGAACGGGAACTGCGCCATCGGGCCGAAAACATGACAGTGCGCGTCGACAGCCCCCGGCGGGGGCAGGAAGCGCGGCTTCGACGGATTGCGGTGCCAACTGGTTATACGATCAGGCATATACGATCCCGTCCATCAGTTTGCGCGCGGTCCGAAGCAGCGCGCTCGAGACCACCTCGCCCGCATCGTTCACTTCGAGGACGCAGCGCATTTCTCCGGTCGGATGTTCGATCCCCAGGGTCTTGCGGGGACCATCGGGCACCCGTGCGACATCCGCCGCCGGAGAACCTTGCACCAGGCAAGCGGTTGCGACGGTAACGGCGCCCAGCACACCGATACTGGCGTGGGCGCGGTGGGGAATGAACACCCGCGCGGTTATGGCCCCCCCGCCGCGCGGCGGGGCGACGAGCGTCATCTTGGGAACCGACTTGGCCGAAACGTCGCCAAGGTTCATCAAGGGGCCGGCGGCCAGACGAATGGCTTCGATCTTATCGCGTATCGGCGCGAACGCCTCGCTTTCCAGTTGCTCACGCGTTTCATAGCCGGTCGCCCCCACGTCGCGGGCGTCGAACACCACACAGGGCATTCCGTTGTCTATCAGCGTGCAGCGCACTCCATCGACCAGGTCGACGGAACGTCCGGTGGGCAGCAAGGCGCCGCAGCTCGATCCGGCGGTATCGAGGAATTCGACCGGTATCGGCGCGTGCGTCCCCGGGACCCCGTCGATCGATGCCTCGCCAGCATAGCACACAGTGCCGCCCGGGGTACGCACGTCCTCGATCGCGACCTGCCCGGTGTTTTCCATGTATATGGTCACGCGCGTCCGGCCATCGGCGGCCGGCACCAGGCCCCGTTCGATAGCGAACGGTCCCACTCCGGCCAAGATATTGCCGCAGTTCTGCTGGTCGCTCACAATGGCCCGATCCACGAACACCTGCAGAAACAGATAGTCGACATCGATCCCCTCGCGTGCCGACTTGCGGACGATGGCGACTTTGCTGGTGAGCGGATCGCCGCCGCCCATCCCGTCGATCTGCCGCGGGTCCGGGCTGCCCATTATGCGAAGAAGGAATTCGTCCCGGGCGCGGCGATCGTCGGGCAGGTCGTCGGCAAGGAAATACGCCCCTTTCGAGGTTCCGCCCCGCATCCACATCACGGGTGCGGAAATCATATGTACCTGAGCCCTTCGCGTTCGAGCCTTTCGCGCATGTCGTACATGTCCAAGCCGAGTTCGCCGTTCGCCAGCCGCTTCCGCTTCGTTTCCTCGCTTGCTTCCCGTGCGCGCGCCTTTTCGAGCACTTCCGCCGCCTCGGCACGTTTCACGACACAGACACCGTCGTCATCCGCCACGATCACGTCCCCCGGTTCGACCGCCGCCCCGGCGCACACCACAGGAACGTTCACGCTGCCAAGGGTGTTCTTGACGGTCCCCTGGGCGAAGACCGCTTTCGACCAGACCGGAAAGCCCATCTCGGTCAGATCCCGTACATCGCGCACGCCTGCATCGATGATAAGCCCGCGGCACCCGCGCGCCTGGGCACTGGTGGCAAGAAGATCGCCGAAGTAGCCATCCTCGCACGGCGAAGTGGGCGCCAGCAGGAGCACGTCGCCTTGCCGCAACTGTTCGATCGCCACATGCACCATCCAGTTGTCTCCGGGCGGCGAACTGATCGTCACGGCGCTTCCGGCGATCCGCGCACCGGAAAAAATCGGGCGCATATAGCGCGCGAGAAGCCCCTTGCGGCCCTGCGCTTCGTGCACGGTGGCAACGCCGCATGCGGCAAGCCCGTCGATCACCTCGCTATCGGCCCGATCGATATTCTGCACGACTACGCCCACCGGAAATCTCCTTTTGCCGCGAGGTTGCGCGTCCGACCCGCAAACCGCCAATGGGAACGTTTCACTCGCTATAAAAAAGTACTAATGACGCATGATGTCGAAGGCGATTCCGAATATCCGCCACCTCGCCGCGTTCGCCGCCACGGCACGCCACGGGAGCGTGACCCGCGCGGCCGAGGAGATTGCCTTGACCCAGCCCGCCCTGACGCAGGCGATCGGAACGCTGGAGCGTGCGCTCGATTGCCAGCTGTTCGAACGGGAGCCCGGCGGCATGCGCCCCACGGAACCCGCCTTGCTGCTGGCGCCGCGCGTTGAGATCGCGCTCCGGCTGATCGGATCGCCGCGAGTGACCGCGACCCAGCTGCGGGCATTTGTCGCGCTTGCCCGCAAAGGCAGCTACGCAGCCGCTTCCGAGGCGGCGGGGGTATCCGCGGCGTCGCTTCACCGGGCAGTCGCCGACCTCTCGCTGGCCCTGGGCGAGCGCCTCGTCGAACGCAAAGGGCGCCATCTTGTCCTGACCGGAAAAGGGCAGGCACGGGCGCGCAAGTTCGGGCTGGCCCTGGCCGAACTTCGTGCCGGCTATGCGGAAATCTCGGCCTGGCTTGGCAAAGCCGGAGAGCGCATAGTGATCGGAGCGCTGCCGCTGTCTCGCGCCCGCTGGCTCCCGCGCGCCCTCGTGGCATTCAGAAAGCGCCGGTCCAACGTGGCGGTGTCGGTGATCGAAGGCAGTCACGCGGAACTGGCCGGGCCACTACGCGACGGGGAGATCGACTTCCTGCTCGGCGCATTGCGTCAAGAGGAGTCGATCGACGATCTCGAACAGATCGCGGCATTTGCCGATCGGCCGCAAATCATGATGAGCGCACAGCATCCGCTGGCGGAAGCGCCGCGGATCCTGCCCCAAGACCTGCTCGCCTATCCCTGGACCTTGCCCGCGCCACGCACCCCGCTGAGAACATACTGGGAAGAGATGATGCTTGCCTGCTGCGGGCGGGTGCCGGACATCGACATCGAATGCGGCTCGGTCCTCACCATTCGGGAATTCATGCTGGAGACCGACTTCCTCACTTTGCTGTCGCCCGACCAGCTCCGGGTCGAGATCGCAGCGGGCACGCACGTATCCAGGGCGCCGCCGCGCCTGATCGAGCGGACGATCGGCATTACGACGCGAAAGGACTGGCGCCCCACCTCCGCCCAACGGGAGATGATCGCCCTCCTGCACAGCTCCGCAAAACACATTTCGTAAAAATTTATCGGCGGCGCAGGCTATTCATTGGCTCCCCGCCGTCCACTCCGACATGCTGGCGGCATGAGCAAGTCGATTGCCCTCATCGGTTTTGGCGAGGCTGCGGCCACGTTTGCCGACGCAGCCCGGTGGGCGGAGCAGGCGACGGCATTCGACACCGATGCAGCCCGCAGCGATGCAATGGCCCGGCTCGGCGTGTGCGCGGCTCCCAGCGCGCGGCGGGCGTTGGAAGGCGCCCCCTTGATCCTTTCGCTCGTCACCGCCGACCAGGCGCTGGCGGCTGCGCGCGACTATGCCGCTTGCATGAAGCCGGGCGCGATTTGGTGCGACATGAATTCGGTCGCCCCCGAAAGGAAACGCGCCTCCGCGCGCTATATCGAGGAGGCCGGGGGATACTACGTCGATGCGGCGATCCTGGCGCCGGTCGATCCCGCACGGCTCGACGTGCCGATCCTCCTTGCAGGGGCGGCCGCGGACCGCGCGCGCGAATCGCTCTTGGCGCACGGGTTCTCCAATGTCCGGCCGATCGGCGAGGAAACAGGCCGCGCCTCGGCGATCAAGATGATCCGTTCGGTCATGGTCAAGGGGATCGAAGCGCTCACCGACGAAATGATGGAGGCGGCGCAGGCCGCCGGCGTGGCCGACGAAGTTCTCGCCTCTCTCGATGCGAGCGAGAAGCAGGAGAGCTGGACCCGCCGAGTGGCCTACAACCGCGAACGCATGGCGACTCACGGTCTCCGGCGCGCCGCGGAAATGGAAGAATCCGCCAGGACGCTCCGGTCGCTGGGCGTCGAGCCGATACTGACGGAAGGCACTGCGAAGCGCCAGCGCGACGCCGCCGAGCGCACGCGAAGAACGGGGGGAACCGCATGAGTCTCGTCATCGATTGCCACGGGCACTACACCGTGCTGCCCAAGGCGCACGACGAATGGCGCGAGCAGCAGAAGATCGCGTTCGAGCAAGGTCGCCCCGCCCCGCCTTATCCCGAAATTCCGAACGATGAGATTCGCCGGACGATCGAGGACAACCAGCTCCGGCTGATCAAGGAGCGGGGAGCCGATTGCACCATCTTTTCGCCGCGGGCGAGCGCAATGGCGCACCATGTCGGGGACCAGCAGGTCAGCGCGGAATGGGCGCGACACTGCAACAACCTGATTTATCGTGTGACGCAGCTGTTCCCCGAAACATTCGTCGGCGCATGTATGCTGCCGCAGAGCCCCCGGTCGGACCTGTCGGAAAGCGTCAAGGAATTGCGCCGCTGCGTGGAAACGCTCGGGTTCGTCGGTTGCAACCTCAATCCCGACCCCGGCGGCGGCCATTTCGACCATCCCCCGCTTACCGACGAGTTCTGGTTCCCGCTGTACGAGGCGATGTGCGAGTTGGACGTACCGGCGATGATCCATGTGTCGGGGAGCTGCAATCCGGCGATGCATGCCACCGGCGGCTTCTACCTGGCGGCGGATACGGTGGCCTTCATGCAGCTGCTGCAAGGGGACCTGTTCGCCCGCTACCCCGACCTGCGGTTCATTATCCCCCATGGTGGCGGAGCGGTGCCTTTCCACTGGGGCCGCTACCGCGGCCTGGCCGACATGCTCGGGCAGCCGGCGCTCGACAGGCATCTGATGAACAACGTGTTCTTCGATACCTGTGTCTACCACCAACCGGGCATCGATCTGCTGGTCGATGTTATCGAGCACAAGAATATTCTGTTCGGCAGCGAGATGGTCGGTGCAGTGCGCGGCATCGATCCGCAAACCGGACACCATTTCGACGATACCAAGCGCTATATCGATGCTCTCGATATCGGCGAGGAAGCGCGCAGTGCCATCTTCGAGGGCAATGCCCGCCGCGTCTTCCCCCGTCTGGACGCCAGGCTGAGGGAGCGAGGCCTGTGACGACATGGCTCGAGAATGCCTGGTACGTCGCAGCGTGGGATTCGGAGGTGGATTCCACCCCCTTGGCACGAACGATCTGCGGTGTGCCGATGATGATGTACCGCAAGCTGGATCGCGCGGTCGTGGCCATGCGCGATGCCTGCCCCCACCGGATGCTTCCCTTGTCGATGGGCCTGCGCGAAGGCGATTCCATCCGATGCAAGTATCACGGCCTCAAGCTGGGGCCCGATGGTGTGGCGCAGGAAATGCCGCTGACCGGCGAGCGCGTGAACACGCGCATCTGCGCCGAAACGTTCGTCACGCATGAACGCCACCGCTTCGTCTGGGTCTGGATCGGCGACAAGGACAAGGCCGATCCGGCCCTGATACCCGACCTGTGGCCCTGTTCCGCGAACGGGTGGACATTCGACGGCGGCTATTACCACGTCGCCTGCGATTATCGCCTGATGATCGACAACCTGATGGACCTGACCCACGAAACCTACGTGCATTCAGGCTCGATCGGACAGCCCGAAATCCTCGAAGCTCCGCTGGAATGCAAGACAGAGGGCGATACGGTCTATCTCTGGCGATGGATGCCAGCGATCGAAGCCCCACCGTTCTGGCGCGGAGCGCTCAAGCAAGATTGTCCCGTCGATCGTTGGCAAATCTGCCAGTTCCTCCTCCCCTCGTCGGTAATGATCGACGTTGGCGTGGCTCCCGTCGGAGCCGGGGCCACGCTGGAAAACCACGACCAGGGCGTGCGCGGCATGGTGGTCGACTTCATGACGCCCGAAAGCGAAACGACCCACCACTATTTCTGGGGCATGGCGCGCAATTTCGACGTCGACGATGCCGGCTTCACCGCCCGGTTCAAGGCGCAACAGGGCGGTGTATTCGCCGAAGACAAGGAAATTCTGGAGGCGCAGCAAAACGCAATCCAGGCCAATCCGGATCTCAAGCTGAACGCCTATTCGATCGACCAGGGCGGCGTTCGAGCTCGCAAGATCATCGAAAAGGCAATCCGGCGGCAACAGGAAGCGAACCGATGATCGACATTCACGAATACCTGGCCGAGTTCGACGATATTCCCGGCACGCGGGTCTATACCGCGCAACGGGCACGGGCGGGCTACCACCTCAACCAGTTCGCGATGAGCCTGATGAAGGCCGAGAATCGCGAGCGCTTCCGTGCCGACGAACGCGCCTATCTCGAACAGTGGCCGATGACCGAGGATCAGAAGCAGGCCGTGCTCGTTCGCGATTACAATCGCTTGCTCGACCTTGGCGGGAACATTTACTTTCTTGCCAAGGTGTTTGCGTCGGACGGGCTCAGTTTCGTCCAGGCCGTATCGACCATGACCGGCATGACCGTGGACGAATACCAGAAGATGATGCTGGATGGCGGGCGCTCTCCCGAAGGGCTCCGCTCCACGAAGGAAGGCAACTGACATGGCGCAGATCACCGCCGGCATCGCGTGCAGCCATATCCCCGTCCTGGGGTTCGCGCACGATCAGGACAAGGAAGGCGATCCCCTGTTCAAGCCGGCCTTCGACGGATTCCGATGGACCCGCGAATGGATCCGCGCCGAAGGCAGGCCCGACGTCGTCGTGCTGGTCTACAACGACCACGCATCGGCGTTCGATATGGATATCGTGCCCACTTTCGCCATCGGCTGTGCCGAAACGTTTCCCATCTGCGACGAGGGATATGGCCCCCGTCCCGTCCCCGAGGTCGTCGGCCATCCCGATCTTGCCTGGCATATTGCGCAGAGCCTGATCCTCGATGAATTCGATATGACGATCCTCAATCGGCTGGAAGTGGATCACGGCCTGACCGTGCCTCTGTCGATGATGTACGGTCGGGTCGACGAATGGCCGGTCAGGGTCATTCCCCTCGCGGTGAATGTCGTGACCTATCCCCCGCCTTCCGGCAATCGTTGCTGGATGCTGGGCGAGGCGATTGCGCGTGCGGTCGCAAGTTTCGGAGAGGATCTGAACGTCCATGTCTGGGGCACCGGGGGAATGAGCCACCAACTGCAGGGACCGCGTGCCGGACTGATCAATCGCGAATGGGACAACATGTTTCTCGATCGGCTGATCGGCGACACGCAGGATCTGCGCCACGTTCCCCACATCGAATATCTGCGCGAAACCGGTAGCGAAGGCATTGAAATGGTGATGTGGCTGATCATGCGGGGCGCGTTGGGGCGCAAGACGCGATGCCTGCATCGGCATTACCACGTTCCTGTCAGCAACACGGCCCTGGGGCACCTCGTGCTGACGCCGGTGGACGGAACGGTTCCTCCTTCCCCCACACTCGAAGGCAACCGCGCGGCCCCCGGGCACTGATCGACTGAACACGCGAACAACGGAGCACAACATGACTGGCATTGCACTCATCGGCGCCGGGGCGTTCGGCGAAAAACACCTCGACGGTCTCAGGAACATTGACGGCGCGGAAATCGTCTCGGTCATATCGCGCCGTGCCGAACAGGCTGCCGAGGTGGCGGCAAAATACGGCGCCCGACACTCCGGGACCGAATTGTCGGAAGCCCTCGCCCTGGACGATGTCGACGCCGTTATCCTTTGCACGCCCACCCAGATGCATGCCGAACAGGCGATCCAGTGCATGGACGCGGGCAAGCATGTCCAGGTCGAAATCCCGCTGGCCGACAGCTGGGCAGACGCGCAGGCCGTGGAAGTGAGGCAGAGAGAAACCGGGCTCGTCTGCATGGTCGGCCACACCCGCCGCTTCAACCCCAGCCATCAATGGATCCGGCGGAAAATCGACGCCGGAGAATTCAATATCCAGGCAATGGATATCGAGACGTTCTTCTTCCGCCGAAAGAACATGAACGCCAAGGGCGAGCCGCGCAGCTGGACCGACCACCTGTTGTGGCATCACAGCGCGCACAGCATCGACATCTTCCAGTACATGACGGGCAGCAGGGTCATCGCCGGCAACGTGCTGCAGGGGCCGCAGCACCCCGAACTGGGCATTGCGATGGACATGTCCATCCAGCTCAAGACCGAAGCCGGCCAAATCCTGACTCTGGCGCTTTCGTTCAACAACGACGGACCCCTGGGGACATTCTTCCGTTATATCGGCGACACCGGAACCTACATCGCGCGCTACGACGATCTGGTCACCGGTCGCGAAGAACCGGTCGACCTGTCGGGCGTCGCGGTATCGTCCAACGGTATCGAGCTGCAGGATCGTGAGTTCATCGCGGCAATAGAGGAAGGGCGCGAGCCGAACAGTTCGGTCGCCCAGGTCCTCGATTGTTACCGGGTCATCGGCGAATTGGCCGCCAGTCTCGAAGCGCAGGACGGGTGGTCCTGATGCAGCGCCGGCTTTGCGGCCGCAGGGTCCATCCCATCGGGCTGGGATGCATGAACCTCTCGTGGGCCTATGGCGATCCGCCATCGCGCGAGGGATGCCTGCGCCTCCTCAACGAAGCGCTGGATCTGGGATACGACCACCTCGACACCGCCAATATCTACGGCAAGGGGGCGAACGAGGAACTGCTGGCCAATGCCGTCATGCACCGCCGGGACGAGTTTCTGCTGGCGAGCAAGACGGGGATTGTCGTCGACGGGCCGAGAAGGGGGGTCGACTGTTCGCCCGCGGCGATCGCTGAATCGCTCGACGCCAGCCTCAGGCGGCTGGGCACGGATCACATCGACCTGTTCTATATGCACCGGTTCGATCCGAAGGTGCCCGTTGCGGACAGCGTTGGCGCAATGATCCGCGCCATGGAAGCCGGCAAAATCGGCGCCTACGGGGTTTCGGAATGGTCCAGCGATCATATCCGCCAGGCCCACGCCGTCCATCCGATGGCCGCGGTGCAGACCGAATATTCGCTCTGGACCCGCAACGTGGAACTCGGCGTCTTGCAGGCGACCCGCGAACTGGGCATCGCGCTCGTTGCATTCTCGCCCGTTGCGCGCGGCGCTCTTGGCGGCAGGTTGAAAGATCCCTCGTCGCTCGCCGAAAACGACCTGCGCCGCTCACATCCGCGATTCAGTGCCGAAAACTGGCCACGCAACCTCGCCCTGCTCGATCGGTTCGACGCCTTGGCCAGCAGTGCCGGCGTGAAACCCGCGCAACTGGCGCTCGCCTGGCTGCTGGCCCAATCCGCCCATGTCCACGCAATCCCCGGCACGACCGATCTCGGCCACTTGCACGAGAACTTTGCCGCGCCGACATGCGAGGTGCCGCAGGCAATCATCCATCAGGCGGGGGAACTGATCAATCAGCAGACTGTGTCGGGCCATCGCTACCCCGAAGTCATGCGGGGCACGATCGACACCGAAGACTTCGTCTAGAGCCGCTTCCGGCAAAGTTGAAGCGGCACCGGCCCGCCCCCGACCACCCAACGGCAGAGTATTTCCTGGGTGGCCGGAAGGGCGCGCGGGCCGGTGCCGTCTCAATGAAAACGAGCCTGGCCAGAACCGCATTCCGCGGACCCCCTCGACCCGATTCAACCTGGGTGAAAACGGTTCTAAACCGGCAAGCCGACGTAGTTTTCGGCGATGCTGGTCTGGGCAGCACGGCTGTTTGCGATGTAATCGAGTTCCGCCACCTGCATCGCGCGCTCGAAAGCGCCGTCTTCCGGGAAACGGTGCATCAGGCGGGTCAGCGACCAACTGAACCGTTCCGCCTTCCACACGCGCGCCAGCGCAGTATCGGAGTAGGCGGCAATCGCATCGTTGTCCGAACGCTGGAAGAAGGCCGTCAGCGCTTCGGCAGCATAATAAACGTCGCTCGCGGCGAGATTCAGCCCCTTCGCCCCTGTAGGAGGGACGATGTGGGCGGAATCGCCGCACAGCATCAGCGCGCCAAGCCGCATCGGCGCGAAGACGTAAGACCGCAGCGGAGCGATGCTTTTCTCGATCGAGGGGCCCCGCGTGATATGCGGGGCCGCGTCAGGCCCCAGCCGGGTTGCCAGTTCGTCCCATATCCGATCGTCGGACCAATCTTCCACGTTTTCGCTGGTGGGAACGTCGATGTAATAGCGGCTGCGTGTCGCGCTGCGCATCGACGCAAGCGCGAAACCCCGCGCGTGATTGGCATAGATCAGCTCGTGATTGCACGGCGGAACGTCTGCCAGGATACCGAGCCAGCCGAAGGGATAGACGCGCTCGAACTCCCGCCCACCCCCGGTGCCGATGATGGCCTGGCGGCTCGGGCCGTGGAATCCGTCGCATCCCACGACGATCCGGGCATCGATCGTGTTCGATGTGCCGCCTTTGGAAAAGGTTACATGCGGGGCGTCGCCATCGATGCCATGGAGGGCGACGTCCTGGGCCTCGTACACGACCTCCAGCCCGCGTTCGTCACATGCTTCCATAAGATCGCGGGTGATTTCCGTCTGTCCGTAGACCATGACCTGCCGACCGGTCAGTTCGGCGCAATCGATGCGGATCAGGCGCTCGCCGTCGGCAAGATTGAAGCCATCGTGCGGCAGCCCCTCTTCCTTCATTCGCGCATCGAGGCCCAGGCGCTCCATCAGGCCCACGGTTACCTGCTCCAGCACCCCCGCCCGGATCCGCCCGAGAACGTATTCCGGTGTCCGTCGTTCGAGCACGATGCACTCGACGCCTTCGGCGCGCAGCAGATGCCCCAGCAAGAGGCCTGCGGGTCCCGCGCCGATGATGCAAACCTGCGTCTTCATTCCATCTCCTCCGCGCCGAACAAGAGATCGAGGGCATTGTCCTTGAGAATGGGCTGGCGCAGGTGAGACTTGAATCCCGCTTCGTCGAACGCCGCGATCCACTTGTCCGGCGGGATCAGCGGGAAATCGGAACCGAACAGGAATTTCCTGCCGAGCTGGCCGTTGGCATAGCGGACAATCTGCGGCGGAAAATACTTGGGCGACCACCCCGAAAGATCGATGAACACGTTGGGCTTGTGCAGCGCCATCGACAGCGCTTCGTCGGTCCACGGCCAGGATGGATGGGCCAGCACGATCTTCATCCCCGGAAACCGGACCGCAACGTCGTCGACCAGGATCGGCTGCCCCCACTTCAGACGGATTCCACCGCCGCCCGGCATCCCGGTTCCCATGCCCGAATGCCCCGTGTGGAAGATTGCCGGCAGGCCGAAGTGATCGATCACTTCATAGATCGGCCATGCAATCGGGTCGCCGGGGTCGAAATCCTGCAAGGGGGGATGAAACTTGAACCCCCGGACCCCGTACTCCTCGATCAGCCGCCTTGCCTCCAGGGCGCCCTTCTTGCCCTTGTGAGGATCGATCGAAGCGAACGCGATCATGATGTCCGCATTGTCCCCGGCCGCTTCGGCGATTTCCTCGTTCGGAATGCGGGTGATCCCGGTTCCCGCCTCCATGTCGACCGTGAACATGACCAGGCCGATCTGCCGTTCGCGGTAGTAGGCGATCGTGTCGGGAATGGAGGGGCGTTCGACCGGAATCCCGAAATACTCCGAAGCCGCCCGATTGAACTCGGCCTGGATCGGATCAAGCGGCTGGCAGCAACTGATCTCCGCGTGGACGTGAACGTCGATCGCGTTCAGCCTCGCCGCTTCTTCGCGGGTCCGCATCTCAAGCCACCGTCACCAGGGCGTCCAGCGCAACGCACCCCTGCCCTTCGGGAAAGACGACAACCGGATTGAGGTCGATTTCGAGAATCTCGCCAGTGCCGCGGACCACCCGCCCCAGTCGCTCGACCAGGCGGGCCACGGCGGCGATATCGAGCGGCGGAGAGCCCCGGAAACCCGTCAAAAGGGCCGCGCCCTTCAGTTGCAGCAACTCCGCTTCGATCGCGGCCGGCGACAGATCGGGACTGAGCAGTCGCACGTCCCGGTACAGTTCGGCCTGAACCCCGCCAAACCCCACCAGGCTCACCGGTCCCCAGTCTGCATCGTTCCTCGCCCCTACGATCAGCTCGGTGCCGCGCGGGCCCATCCGTTCGACGAGCACCCCGTCCAGCGCGAGGTCCGGTGCATGGGAAGCGACATTCGCGAAAAGTCGCGCCCATGCGACCTCAAGCTCGGCGTCGCTGCCGATGTCGAGAAGAACTCCCCCGGCATCGCTCTTGTGCGAAAGCCCGGCGGACTGCGCCTTGATGGCCACTGGATAGCCGATCTGCGATGCAATGGTTCGCGCCTGATCCAAATCGGTCGCAAAGCCTGCCTCCGGAAACGGTATTCCAGCCGGCGCGAGCAGGTCCTTGGCGCGATATTCGGGAATCGTGCCGGATGCGCCTACATCGATCGCGACGGGCGGGGCGACGCTGCGCTCGCGCATCCGTCCGGCCGCCTCCCCGAATCGGCGCAGGGCGCGCAAGGCCCTGTCTGCCGAAGGAAAATACGGCACGCCCAATTCGCGCAGACGCCGGATATACTCGGGCTGAACTTCGGCGCCGTCATCCATCCCAGCAAACACGACGGGAACGTCGGGGCGCAATTGCTCCACCGCATCGATGACTGCAGGGAACTTGCGCGCCGAAGTCTCATGGTCAGTCTGGATGATGGCGAACACCACGCTTCCGAACTGAGGGTCTCGCAGCAGGCCCTCCAGCGCGCGCCGATAGAGGCCTGGATCGACCAGGGCCTGGGCGGTCAGGTCCATCGGGTTCGACACAGGGATGAAGTCCGGCATCGCTTCGCGGAGAGCAGCCCCCGCCGCCGCGTTCGGTGTCGGAAGCTCCAGTCCGATCCTGTCGCACAAATCGAGAGTCAGCGCCTTGAATGCTCCGCTCTCCGTCAGGACCGCGCATCCGCCAACCGGCGGGGTTCTGCAGCGCGCCGCCAGATCGAGGACATCGCCAAGCTCTTCGAGGTCTTCGGCCAGGATCACGCCGGCATCGCGGACTTTAGCCTCCATCAGCTTCCAGTCGCCAGCCATCGCGCCGGTGTGGGTCGCGGCGCTTTCACGCGCTGCGGCGGACTGGCCGGGATGCAACAGAACGATCGGCTTTCCGATTTCACGCGCCCGATGCGCCAGCGATAGAAATCGCGCCGGATCCCTGAACTGCTCGACAATCATCCCGACGATCTGAACGTCGTCGTCTTCGAGCAATGCCCCGACATAATCTTCCACGCCGGTGGCCGCTTCGTTCCCGGTCGACACGAAGTACGAAAGACCCAGTTCCTTCGCGATCAGCGTCGTCGTCTCGACGATGGCCATGGCGCCCGACTGCGACACCAGAGCGATGTTCCGCCCCGGCGCCTTGCGCACTTGCGGGATCTCGACAAAAGTCAAAGGCACCCCATCGACGAAATTCGTCATCCCCAGGCAGTTGGGACCTTCGACGATCATTCCGGCCTCGCGCGCGATTCGCGCGATTTCGCGCTGCGCCTGCATTCCCGCATCGCCCCCTTCGGCAAAACCTGCGGAAAAGATGATCGCCGCGCCGACCTTCCGGGCAGCCGCGGCCTCGATAGCTGGAAGCACCGCCGACCCCGGAATCGCCAGCACCGCAACGTCCACCCCCTCGGGCAGGTCGTGGATCGATTCCAGCGATTGGCGCCCGTCGATCACCGGCCGCTTGGGGTTCACCAGGTGGACCTCTCCGGAAAAGCCCGAGCGGTCGAGATTGCGCAGCACGGAATTGCCCAGCGCACCGCGCGTGGCCGAAGCGCCGACAATGGCCACCGACGCAGGGCGCAACAGGCGGCCGAGGTCGGGCGTCGGGCGAGGAGCAGAATCAACCATCGTTCGAAGGGCCCTCAGTCCTGCTGCTTCGATTTGTCGTAAGCGCCCAGACCAGGGCGGTAGCTCTTCTCGTCGATGAACTGCTTGATCCCTTCCTTGCGCCCCTCGTTATCGTAGCTGTTCGCAGCTTCCTGGGCCCGGACGAGGTAGTCCTCCGCATTGTCGTATGTCATTTCGCCAACCCGCCGGATGGCGTCCTTGGTCGCTTTGAGCGCGACCGGATTCTTTTCGAGCAGCACGCGGGCGACCTCGGTGACGCGCGCTTCCAGAGCGTCGGCGGAAACCGCCTCGTTGATCATGCCCCATTCCGCGGCCGTCTTGCCGTCGACGTTCTGCCCCATCAGCGCGTGGAACATCGCGTTGCGGAAATTGGTCAGTTCGCGGATGATCTTCGTCGCACCGCCGCCGGGCAGGATGCCCCAGTTGATCTCCGACAGGCCGAACTGCGCATCCTCGGCCGCGAAAGCGAGGTCGCAGGCAAACAACGGACCATAGGCCCCACCGAAGCACCAGCCGTTGACCATCGCGATAGTCGGCTTCTGGTACCACCGAAGCTTGCGCCACCAGCCATATGCGTCGGCCTGCGCCCTGCGCGTGGCGCCAAGGCCCTGAGCCTCGGTTTCGCGGAAGTATTCCTTCAGGTCCATACCGGCGGACCAGGCCGTCCCTTCGCCACGCAAGACCAGCACGCCGAAATCGTCGCGAAACTCCAGCTCGCTCAGCAGGTCGCCCATCTCCTTGTTGAGGGTGGGATTCATGCAGTTCCGCTTGTCCGGGCGATTAAAGGAAACCCACGCGATATCGTCCTTGATCTCATAGGCTGCGACGCCGCTCGGCGTGGTGTGCTTGGTCATCATCTTGCTCCTGAAAAGGCGAAAAGGAAAAAAGGGGGATGGCCGGAAACCGCCGTCGCAATCGCCGCGGCGGGAGGGGGGCGAGAATCGGGCCCTCCCTGGGCACGTCCGGCGCCGAAATGGAAACCACGGTTCTCCGCTCAGATGGGGAAATGGCCGGCCTCGGTCTCGACGGTGATCCAGCGAAGCTCTGTAAAGGCGTCGATCCCGGCCTTGCCGCCGAACCGGCCGTAGCCCGAAGCTCCCACGCCGCCGAACGGCATCTGGGCTTCATCGTGAACGGTTGCCCCGTTTACGTGGCATATTCCCGAACGAATCTTGCGAGCGACCTTCAGCCCCCGCGCAGCGTCCTTCGTGAAAACGGCGGCAGACAATCCGTATTCGCTATCGTTCGCCAGTTCGATCGCATGGGCTTCGTCACGCGCGCGGACAATGCCGACGACAGGGCCGAAACTCTCGTCGCGGAAGAGCTTCATCTGCGGGGTTACCTTGTCGATCAGATGCGCCGGCATCACAACGTTGAGAACGGTATCGCCCCCGACAAGCTGCTCCCCCCCTTGCGAAAGGGCGTCCTCGATCAGAGCCCGACAATGGGCGACGGTCTTTTCATCGACCACCGCGCCCAGCGGCGCAGCGCCCTCCCGCGGATCGCCGGCCGACATCGTGTCGACCTTCGCCTTCATGCGGCGAGCGAACTCGTCGGCCACGGCATCGACCACGATAATGCGTTCGGTCGACATGCAGATCTGCCCCTGGTTCATGAATGCGCCGAAAGCAGCAGCCTTGACCGCCTCATCGAGATCCGCGTCCTCCAGAACGACGAGGGGCGCCTTGCCGCCCAGTTCGAGGAGGCAGGGCTTGAGGTGTTCGGCCGCCCGCTTGGCGATGATCTTGCCGACAGCGGTCGAGCCGGTGAAGTTGATGCGCCGAACCTGCGGGGCGTCGATCAGCGCACCCACCACTTCGGCCGCGTCGTCGGGTGCGTTGGTGACGAGATTGACCGTCCCTTCGGGAAAGCCCGCTTCCGCGAAGGCATCGATAATCAGCGAATGGGTCCGCGGGCATTGTTCGCTGGCCTTGAGGATCACGCTGTTTCCGCAAGCGAGCGGAACGGCGATCGCCCGCACGCCGAGAATAATCGGTGCATTCCAAGGCGCGATCCCGAGGATCACCCCGACCGGCTCGCGCAAAGCCATGGCGAGACAGCCAGGCTTGTCGGACGGAATGACCTCTCCCTGGATCTGCGTGGTGAGTGCCGCTGCTTCGCGCACGATGCTTGTGGCCAGGCCGTGATTGAACATTGCCCAACCGGCAGTGGCGCCGATTTCTGCCATCATGGCATCCACGAAATCCGACTGCCGGGCATGCAGGGCATCGGCAGCCTTCGTCAGCACGGCACGACGTGCATTGGGGCCCATCGCCGACCATTCCGGAAACGCATCATGCGCTCGCCTGGCAACATCGGCCGCTTCCGCAGCATTCATGGCCGCGGCCGTGGATGCCACATCGCCGGTGATCGGGTTGATTCGCCTGAATTCACTCGTCCGCTCGCCTGCCGTCGCGGCCATTGACCTTTCTCCTCGATTGCGCATTGTTATGTGTCATAACAAGATGGACATAGCGCCACAAGCGCTTTCACAAAATGTTGCCCCATATAACATTTACGACCAAAAGCGCGCCAGCGCGAATGGATGGGAGAGATCGAGAATGGACCCGCGTAAGATAATCGACGAAGAGCGTATGTCCGGATTTCAGTGGTCCGTGGTCGCCATCATGGTCGGGTTGCTGGCCCTGGATGGCTTCGACGTGCTTTCGATCAGCTTCGCCTCACCCGGGATCGCTGCCGACTGGGGTATCGATCGGGCGGAACTGGGCATCGTCCTTTCGATGGAACTTGTCGGAATGGCGATAGGATCGGTGCTGATCGGGCGGATTGCCGATAACGTCGGTCGTCGGGCGACCATACTGGGCTGCCTGACCATCATGGCTGCCGGAATGTTCGCGGCCGCCACGTCCCCCGATATCACGATGCTCTGCATCTGGCGCGTGCTCACGGGCCTTGGCCTGGGCGGAATGCTGGCCGCTACCAACGCGGCCACGGCTGAGGTCGCCAACAACCGCTTCCGCTCGCTCTGCGTGATATTGATGGCGGCAGGCTATCCGCTGGGCAATATCATCGGGGGATCGGTCGCCGCGGCGCTGCTGACGGCTTACGACTGGCGTTCCGTCTTTATCTTCGGCGGAGTAGCCTCCCTGCTCTTTATTCCGATCGTATGGTTCTACGCCCCGGAATCGATCGCCTTTCACATGCACCGCCGAAGCGCCGATTCGCTGGACAAGATCAATGCGACCCTGCGTCGGATGGGGCATCCCGAAATTGGCGAAATGCCGGCCGAGTCATCGGAGGAGCGTGCGGTGCGGTCCGATGGAAAGACGCTGATGGCTCCTGCCTTCAGGATGCAGACGATCCTGCTGACGCTGGTGTATTTCATGCACATCATGACGTTCTATTTCATCCTCAAATGGATACCCAAGATTGTCGCCGACATGGGGCACGAACCGTCGGCCGCCGCCGGCGTGCTCGTTTCGGCCAGTGTCGGCGGCCTGATCGGGTCCGGCCTGCTGGGCCTCGCCACGCTGCGGGCCAACGTGTTCTGGCTGACGATAGGTGCCATGCTCCTGTCTTGCGGCCTTGTGATCGGATTCGGACGCTCGCCGACCGACATTGCTTCCCTCTCGCTGATCGTGGCTCTTGCAGGATGTGCCACGAACGCTGGGATCGTGGGCCTCTATGCGATTATCGCTTTGGCATTTCCCACTTCGCTGCGAGCGACGGCTACCGGCGCCGTAATCGGGTTCGGGCGAGGCGGGTCGGCACTGGCGCCGGTGCTGGCAGGGTTCCTGTTTGCAGCGGGATACATGCTCGACACGGTGGCGTTAACAATGGCACTGGGGTCGATGCTTGCCGCATTCATACTCATCTACGTGCGGCGGATCGCGCGCGATTTTTAGAGGGGCTTTCGTTCGATGTCACAATCACGCCGCGAAAATGCGGACCAGCAGATCGGCCCGCTGGCAGATATTCTGGGATATCACTTTCGCCGTGCATGGAACGTCCTGCGGAAGGATTTCGAGGCATCCGTCCACGACCTCGGGGTGCGTCAGGCACATATCGGAATTCTTTCGGTTATCCGTGCCAACCCCGGCATCAATCAAGGCCTCGCCGGTAGAACGCTCGATATCCAGCGAGCGAACATGGTTGCTCTGATCAGCGAGTTGTCCGACGCGGGCTGGGTGGCGCGCGGCGAAGATCCGGGGGACCGTCGCGCTATCGCCCTTTCGCTGACTCCCGAAGGCGAGAAGCTGCTTTCCAAGGCGCTCGAGCGAATCGAGGTGCACGAAAACCGGGTCTTCTCGGTCCTGAGCGCGCGCGAACGTCAGTCGTTGCTGGAAATGTTGCAGCGGCTGGGTGAAAGCCGTCCTGCCGGCGCCGAGTAGGCGCCAACCCCGGCGGCCGTGTCCATTTCGCCGCTCTGCACGGCCGCCCCACCATCGCTCACGAACCCCGGTGCGCACTGCCCGCCGGACGCGAACGATCAGGCGCTCTCCCGCGCAATCAAACGAAACCCCAGGTCTATCGTCCGCGGCTGCTCCTCGCTCCCCGCATGCCTTCGCACTGCCGCGAGAGCCTCACGTGCGATTCGCGCACCATCGATATCGACTGTCGTAATCGTGGGGCGCATTTCCCCGGCGATAGAGCTGTTTCCGAACCCGATCACCGCAAGTTGATCCGGCACGCGCAGCCCCGCGCTTTGCGCTTCGACGATAAAACCCTGGGCTAACCAGTCCGAACCGCAAACGACCACGTCCGGCATCTCGTCCAACCGGCGCATTTCGGAGAAAACCCGCCGGGCGTGGCCGAAGCGGGAGGGAATCTCTACCGCGCTTTCGGTCGCAGGCTCTCCGCCCAGCAGGGCCCATTCCTCGACGAAACCGTCCCGCCGCTGGCGCGCGCGGGCGCCGGCGGCGGTGACCACGTGCGGCCTGCGATAGCCGCGCGAGACCAGGAAGCGCGCGATATCGCGCCCTGCCTCGAGATGGGAGAACCCGATCGCAATCCCCACGGGATCGGGCGGAAGCTCCCATATCTGGATAAAAAGAGCACGACTGCGCTGCACCATGTCGCGGATCTCGTCGTTCAACGGGCCGCTGGAGATGATGGCATCGACCCTGCGCGCCAGTGCGGCACGAATCAGCTCCTGCGTGCGCGCTACACTGACCCCGGTAAGACCGAGCATGACGTTCGTGCCGCTCGCCGCCAGCTCGCCCACCATCGTTTCAATCGTGTCGTTGAAAATCGAATCCACCAAATGGGGGATGAGCACCGCCACCATACGGCTGCGGGATGAAGCCAACCCACCAGCCAGCGCGTTGGGGATGTAGCCGACCTGTTCGACAGCAGCCTTGATGCGCTCACCCGTTCGTGCGGCGACGACTTCGGGGTTGTTCAGATACCGGCTGACGGTCGCAGCCGAGACGTTGGCTTCCCGCGCCACGTCGTCCAGTGTGGGGGCCCTGTCGCCCTGAAGCAGGGTCAGGCCTCTTTCCTGCGAGGTTTCCATAAGTGCCCTGGCGTGATGCCCCATCCCCGGGCGTAGTGCAATCGGGGCAAAGCGGCGGGCCGCCTAAGTGAACCGCAATGGAACGGCGAGCGCGCCGATCTCGGGCCAGCGAGTCATCGTGATCTCGCCATCGAGCTCGAACCCGTCCGTTGCGGCGAGTATCTCCTCCCACGCAATGCGCAGTTCCATCCGCCCGATATGCGCGCCGGGGCAGTGGTGCGGCCCCCGGCCGAAGGCAAGGTGCCTGTCGATATTGGGACGATCGAGAACGAACTGATCGCTGTCGGCAAAAACCCCTTCGTCGCGATTGGCGGAGGCGTAAAGCAGGGCCACCGGCTCGTCCTTCGCAATGCAACGCCCCCCGATCTCGATATCGCGAGTCGGCGTTCGCGCAAAACCCCGATAGGGGGAATAGAGCCGCAGGAATTCCTCAATCGCGGCCGGGATCAGCGCAGGTTCAGCGCGCAGCTTCTGCTGCAGCTCCCGATCGCGCGACAGATGCACGGCAATGCTGCCGATCATCACCATCGGCGCCACCATTCCCACGACCAGGATTTGTCGGACGGTTCCGACGATCATTTCGTCCGGCAAGGGCTTACCGTTCCACCGGGCCGCCAGCAATGCGCTGGTGGGATCGATGTCAGGGTCCTGCGGCGTCGTCCGCCGATCCGCGATCAGTGCCCGGGCCATTTCGTACAATCTGAGGCTTGTATCCTTCATCGCCTCCGAACTTTCGGAATGGACGGCCAGAATGAAAGCCCGCCCGGAATCGTGCAGCGTGTCGAGCCACTCTGCAGGAACGCGCATCCATTCGCCGAACACGTGAACCGGCAGATAGCTAGAGAACTCGCCACAGATGTCGCCCCCGCCCCGAGCAATCATCGGTGCCAGCAACGATCGCGCGAGCTTGCGTGTTGCCGGCTCCAGCATGTCGGAACGCTCTTTCGACAGTAGGGGATTCAGCGCCCGGCGATACGGCGTGTGTTCGGGCGGATCGAGGTGCAACGGAGGCCGGCGCCCCGTGAATGCGACCTTGGGCACCACGTTCTGCACCGCCGTGGTGAATGTCTTCGGGTCCGCCGCCGCCCGCTCCACGTCGTCGTACTTGGTCAGCGCCCAGAAGCCTCCCAACTTGTCTGTGCGTGCGACCGGACATTCCCGACGCAGCCGGGCATAGTCGTCGTGCGCGCTGTCGAAGCTCTCGGAAACGTCGGGATCGAAATCGCGGGGGGCGGCAGCTTTCATGTTCGGTGCATGTCCTGGTCGATCCGGCATCCGGCCGGCATTTATCGGCGGCGCCCGGCGGTTCGCGGCCAATAGGCCAACCGCCAAGTGCCGATGGATCGCCACGGAACTAACCGGGGCAAAAAGGTTGCGCAAGCGCTTTCATTAAAATGTTATGCATACTACCTAGTTCCGCTGATCCTGAGAGAGAGGTGAGTTATGCAGGGCGCCGACGAAGCCTTAATCGGCCGGAAGATCTTGCTGCGGTTGGTGGTCCCCAGCGCGCTTTTCGTCCTGATGGGTGCGATAGACCGCACGAACGTCGGTTTCGCAGCGTTGCAAATGAACGAAGCCCTCGGGTTGAGTGGTACGCAGTATGGATTCGGCGCCGGCGTGCTCTTCGTCGGCTATCTTGCGGCCAAGTATCCCAGCGTCCTCCTCTATGAAGCGATCGGGATGCGGCGCTGGCTCGGCCTGATCACGGTGTCGTGGGGCGTCGCCGCATGTCTGATGGGCTTCATCTCCAATCAGTGGGAACTTTACGGTCTGCGCGTTTTCATCGGCTTCGCCGAAGGCGGGCTGTCGTCCGGCCTGATGATCTACCTGAGCAACTGGGCGACAGAGCGTTACCGCGCATCTATCCTGGCCATCCCCATCATGGCGATTTCCATCGCACAGGTCATCGGCGCACCGGTTTCAGGCATTCTGCTGGAAATGGACAACCCGCTGAACCTCGAAGGCTGGCGTTTCATGTTCCTGGCAGAAGGCTTGCCGGCCGTCCTGCTGGGGATTTTCGCATGGTTCTATTACCCCGACAGCCCGCGCGAGGCGGGGTGGCTGTCCAGCACGGAAAAGGCATGGCTGACAGACAACGTCAAAGGTGCGCAGAAGCCGTCGGCCGGCAACGACCTGCGTTGGGGCGCAATCAAGAGTCCGATCGGATGGACATGCGCGGCGATCTGGTTTTGCATCCTCGCCAGCAATTACGGCGTGATGTTCTGGCTGCCGCAAATCGTGCAGGGAATGGCTGGACTAAGTGCCGAGGAAACCGGCTTGATTGTGGCGCTGCCTTGGGCGGGGAGCGCGCTCGGGCTCTATTTCAACGCCTGGCATTCCGACAGAACGCAGGAACGCTATTTCCACGTGGGCATCCCGGCCCTGATCGGTGGTGCCGGGCTCATCGCCGCCTATTTCCTGGGTCCCGGCATCCCCGGCCTCGCTGCCCTGGTGCTGGGCGGTGCCTGCACCGGCTGCACCGTGGCGGCGTTCTGGGCGATCCCCACCAAGCTCCTGCCGCCTGCCTCCTTGGCGATGGGAATCGTGATGATCAATATCGTTGGCAGCATGGCAGGTGCCAGTATCCCGCCATTGATGGGCTATCTCTCCGAAAGCTCGGGCTCGTTCCTTCCCCCGACTCTCTTGCTCTGCGGGATCTCGACTTTCTGCTTCGTCCTGTGCCTGTTCGCCAGAATGCAACATAGCCAACTCGAACCGGCTCAGCCGGCGGCGTAACGTAACGGGCGCGCCCAGAGGCGCCGCAGCGCTTGCGCGATCGGAAACCTGACTGCCGTTTTTCGGGATTGGCGCAATCGCCTCCGTCAGCCCATCCGTCCGGCGCCTCGGTCCGGGACCGTTTCTCGCTCGTCACCAAGCGGGATGAAAGATCCCCTTGCAAGGGCTTTCAATATTGTTATATATAACAACAAAATGGGAGAGGGCTGATGAATACCAAGCGCGCATGCGGGCTGTTTGCCCTTTTGATATCGAGTGTTTCGGCGCCGGCGCTGGCTCAGTCGGCCGACGATGGTGCGGCACGGCAAGACGAAGGCCTCAACACGATCATTGTGACCGCCGAACGCAGGGAACAGAACCTGCAAGACGTGCCGGTTTCGGCCACGGTCCTGTCAGGTGACGAATTGATCCAGAAGGGCGTCGTCAATCTCAACGACATGCAGCAGGTCGCCCCGTCAGTCGCGATCAACACGTTCAATCGTTCGACGTTCATCAACATCCGCGGCGTCGGCATCGCCCAGTCGGCACCCACTTCCAATCCCGGCGTTGCCTATTACATCGACGGCCAGCTCATCCCGCACGAACAGTTCATCGGGCACAGCTTCTACGATATCGGATCGATCGAGGTTCTCCGCGGCCCTCAAGGCACGCTGACCGGACAGAATTCCACCGGCGGTGCAGTCTACGTCCGGTCGCCCGAGCCCGAATTCAACCTCGTCAGCGCAAGCGGCGATCTGACCGTCGCGAACTACGGCCGCTACCGAGGGGTGGTCACGGGCAACATCGGCGGCGAAAGAGTGGCACTGCGCATCGCCGCGGTCCACGAGCAGCGCGGCAGCTTCACGAAGAACATCGGCCCATCCGGCAGCCAGCCGGGCAATCTCAACATGGACGCCATGCGGGCAAACCTCCGAATGGAAAGCGTCGACGGCCGCATGACGATCAATGTCCGCGGCGAATACTTCGACGTGCGTTCGGACAACAACGCCGTAAAAAATCGCAACGATGCGGTGACCGACGACCCGTTCGTGATCGAGGAAGACGGTCGCTCGTTCCAGAACCAGGAAGGCTACCGGCTTTCGACCGAAGGACGCTACGATCTTTCGGATGCGGTGCAGCTGCGCGGCCTCGTTTCGTGGCAGGACGGGTCGACCCTCGACCAGACAGACGGGGACCGCACCGCCACGGCCGAGCCCGTGCCGGCGGGCCTGCCGGCGAGCAGCGCTAACCGCCGCCTCTATCCGGGCCGGGTGAGCCGTGCCTCGACGGTTTTCGAAACGCTGATTGCCGAAGTGAACCTGCTGTCGACCCAAGCAGGACCGCTACAATGGGTGGTCGGAGGATTCTATATGGACGAAGACGTTCCTGTTACCCTGGAACGCGACAACTACCATACCGATGACTTCTACGAATCGTCCAGCGACATCATCACCCTGGCGGAAAACACGTCCAAATCCCTGTTCGGGCAGGTAAATTACTATGCAACCCCCGAACTGGAGCTGCTGGCCGGCGTACGGCACAGCTGGGACAAGCAGGTCTACACCCGCTTCGCTGTGCCCGGCCCTCCACTGGAGGAGCCGTTTGTTTCACAGCAGACCTCGAACGAATGGACGGGCAAGGTCGGGGCGAACTACCATTTCAGTAGCGGCAACATGGTCTATCTCACCGCGTCGAAAGGCTACAAGGCGGGCGGCGTCAACCTGACACCGGGCCAGGATCCGTTCGGGCCGGAGACGAACATCGTTTACGAAGCCGGCTTCAAAACTGAAGTTATCGATCGGCGCCTGCGCGTAAACGGCGCTGCATTCTATTCCGACTACCAGGACATCCAGCTCGCCAGCCTGGTAAACGGTCTGCCGACCACGCAGAACGCGCTCTCGGGCCGGGCGAAAGGTGCTGAGCTGGAGGTCGTCGGACAGTTCGGCGGTTTCGGCATCAATGGCGGCGTCGGCTACCTCGATGCAAGGTTTGCAAATGCCGACTGCATCAGCGACACGAATGCACCAGGCACCGACGCAGGCTGCCCGACCAACCTTCGCCTCGTGCCCAAAGGGCGGCGCCTGCCGTTCAGTCCTGAATGGACACTGCACACGGGCGCCCGCTACACCTTCTATTTCGACAGCTTCGAGCTGACCCCTTCGGTCAACTACGCATATACCTCCAGGCAGTACGCCACGCCTTTCCCAAGCGACAATACTCTCGTGCCCGGACGCGGGTTGGTCAATGCGCGGCTGACCTCGAAACTCGACAATGGCCTGTTGATCGAAGGCTTCGTCAACAATCTTACCGACAAGACCTATATTGCAGCACAGATCCAGAACAGTTCAAGCGCCGACGGCGGCATAATCTACGGCGCGCCCCGGACCTATGGCGTGCGGGTAAAGGTCGCGTTCGGGAACTGACGCAGTGGTTGCCCGATCTTTGTCGAGGCAAGTCTGCAAGTGGCGGCTGGCACCGCTTGTCATGGCAGGTTGCCTTACCGCAATCGCGATTGCCACGGCTTCGACTGCGAACGAAGACGGGCTGGACAGATGGTGGTCGCCAGGTGAGGGCAGGGTGTTTCCGGCAACGCTGGACTACCCCAACGAACACGGCGTTCTGAGAACTCTCCTGGTCGGCGGAGCGCTCGACACGAGGGGCCATCCCTTTTTCGAGCCGATCGGCCCCACAGGCCGCGCCTGCGTGACCTGTCACCAACCGGCCGACGGCATGTCGCTTTCGGCAAAGACGGCCGCGGCCCGCTGGGATCAGACGGGGGGCACGGATCCCTTGTTCGCAGCTTATGACGGCTCCAACTGCCCGCTACTGCCGCAGGGCGACAGGGCCTCCCATTCGCTCCTGATCGAACGGGGGTTGATCCGGATAGAGCGGGAATGGCCGGTCAAGAAATGGAACGAGCTTGACGTCACGCCCGATTTCAAGATCGAGGTCGTTCGCGACCCCAATGGCTGCAATTCGGGGCCGCATTACGGGCCGGAGGCCGGGATCATTTCGGTCTATCGGCGCCCTCGCCCTGTCGCGAACTTGAAATACCTGCTCGCAGTCGGCTTCGCCTACGACCCCAAACAGGGGCTGCCGCTGCCGCTGGACCCGGACACCGGCGAGCCGATGAGCGGCAATCTCATGGCCGATGATCGGGCTGGCAACTTGCGTCTGCAGATGGAGGACGCCAGCGCCACGCACCTGCGCATGTTGTCCCGCCTCGGCAAGCGCGATCGGGAGCTCATCAGAAACTTCGAGATGCGCGTCTATGCCGCACAATACGTGGGCAAGGGCGGCGCGGTCGACGACGGCGGTGCGAGCGGCGGCCCTGCGGCGCTGCGCGATTCAGAGCCCGGTGCACTGGGAAGCATCGGCTTCCCGGTATGGGGCGAGTTCGAGGCCTGGGAGACGATCGGAGAAGTCGACAAGGCGAAGCTGACACCGGAGCAAATAGAATTTCGCCGCTCGGTTGCGCGCGGGGCACGCATCTTCCGCGAAAAAACCTTCTTGATCACCGACAGCGCGGGCATCACCACGCCGATGGGCTTCGGCAATCCGGTCCGCAACGCCTGCAACTTCTGCCACAACATGACGCGCATGGGTAACGACGTCGCACCGGGACAGGTGGACCTTGGCACGACAACGCTTCCCTTTGCCGACCCTTTCGATGACCTGCCGCTGTTTCGCATCACCTGCCTGAACGATCCACACCCCTATTACGGTCGCACTTTCGAAACCTATGATCCGGGCTTTGCCCTTACGACCGGCCGGTGCGCAGACGTCGGAAAGATCACCCTGCAATCCATGCGCGGCCTGGCGGCGCGGGCGCCCTATTTCTCGAACGGTCTGGCCAAGGATCTGGAGGCCGTCGTCGATTACTACGAACGCCGATACCGCATCGGCTACACCGAACAGGAAAAACAGGACCTGATAAACCTGATGAGCGTATTGTGAGAGCCTTGTCCGCCCTGCTCGCTCTTGTCGCTCCGGCGTCCTTGCTCGCGCACGAAACGGGCGATCTGGTGGAATTCGTGAGCTGCCCTGTCTATCGCGACACCGATGCCGGGCGAAAATCCGGCTGCTGGCTCGCATACGACGGCGCGAGCGGCACCCGCTGGGATGTCAGCCAGTCACCGTATAAGCCGGACTATAACTTTGCGGTTCTCGTCGAAGGCAGGGTGTCGGCAGAGGCCGGGACTCTTTGCGGCGCGGCCGTTCTCGATCCGGTAAGAACGTCACGGCTGTCGATCCGCTGCCCGGCCCACATGCTGCCGGCCGAGGGCTTTCCGGGGCGCAAATACTCATTGCCGGAACGCAATATCGCGCCTCTGGCCGTCCAGCGGGACGCTCCACCCGGGCCTTATAAAGCGCGAAAATTCTACACCTTTTTCGAATTCGACCGGGATTTCCTAGTCTATCAGTACGACGATTATCTCCTCGACAAAGCCGTAACCTGGATCAAGGCGGCCCAACCGAAAAAGCTGATCGTCACCGGCTTCGCCGCGACCGAGCCCGTTATCATAAGCGGTCGGCCTCTCGCCGAACGGCCTGAAACTGCCGAATCGCGCGCACGGCGGGTGAGCCTGGCGCTCTCACGTCTGCTTCCCGGAATCGAGATCGAAACACGATGGCAAACGGGTTCGTTGCCCGTAGATGCGATCGATGCCGACGGCCTGCCGATGCAATCGCAGCGCCGGACGGAGATAGAGGCCGTGTTCTAGCTGCCGCGCACTATCGGAAAATGCCGCCCACATCATCGCAAGTTTCCAGCCGCAATATTGCGTCTGCAACTCTTTCCGGTTCGAGCGAAGGACGGGCGGCGCGGCGCGCGCAATCCACGAACTTCGCATAGAGGTCGTTTTCGTTCATCGGCGCGGAAGGCGCACCATATGCCTGCGCGATCTCCTCGCGCACAACGGACCCATCGTTGCGGGTGACGGTGACCGCCCCTCCTGCCCCTCGTGCCCAGCCAGCTTCCGGCGAAACCCGGTATGTCATCCGGGCCGCCAGTTCGCGGACCTCGCGATCGACCAGACTTGAGTCCGAAAAATCATCCAGCGTAACCTGACCGCGCACCAGCGCCAGTGCAGTGCAGAACGGGATGGAGAATTTGGCGTCGATCACGACGGCCGGCGACTGCTTTCGCGCCGTCGGTTTGACAAGCATGAGCTGCACCGGGTCGATCGCAAGCTCGACCCGGGCGATATCGCCCGCCGCCAGCCCTGCATTGCGCAGTCTCAGTGCCGCCTCGATAAACGGATGCGTTCCACGGCAGCTAGGCCAGGCCTTGAACGTCAGTTCCTCTGTCCAGAATTTCTCGCCCAGGCCGTTCAGCAGCCGATCGGCATCGAACTGTCCCATTGCATAGAGCGCGTAGAAGCCGCCCTGCCCCTCGATCGGCGTTTCGAATCCTGGCGTGCCGGCAAACGCCAGCAGCGCGGACTGAACCGCGGACTGGGCAGGGAAGCTTTCGCGTACGGCGCGCAACACCGTGCCGCGGCTGTACTTGATTTCACCCGGCATCGTCACCTGGCACAAGGCCAGGGACAAGCAATCGCGAATCCCCCCTGCCGGCAAAGCCAGCAGGCGTCCCGCGCCCGCCGCAGCGCCGAAACCGCCGATTATCGGGGGTGGATACCAATTCCCCTCTTCCATCGGCCGATCGAGCGCGAGAGCGAGCCTGCACGCCAAGTCTCCCCCCGCGGCAAGCGCAGTCAGAAAATCCTGCCCGGAGATCGGACCATGCGATTGCGCCAGGGCAATCAGGGCGGGGACAAGAGACGCATTGGGATGGCCCGGTGCGAGGTCGAACGTATCCTCGAAATCGAGCGCATGGGCCATGGCGCCGTTCGCCAGTGCAGCGGATGCCGGAGACACGCGAGCCCCCGTGCCCAAGATCGCCGACGGACCGGCACCGCCCATTTGGGCCAGATCGATGAACGGCGCGATCTCGCGGGCCATGCCGCTGGCCGCAAGCATGACGCCGACGGCATCGAGGAGCACGTGCCTGCTCGCAGCGATAGTGGCCGGCGGCAGATCGCAAAACGAAAGATCGGCAATGTGGGACGAAATCCGGTCGCTGATGTCGGCCTCGTGTTCAACCGCCATCGGTCAAAAACCTCGCCAACACGGGATCCGTCACACACCTGTAGGACGCCGCATCGCGCGTCGGCCCCTCCCCATCGTACCTGGCGATCTGTGGGAACGGGCATAGCTTGCGGGTGAATCCGGGCGCACTATCCAGATTGCGGGCGGCCACCAGTTCTTGCGGTGCCTTGCCGTCCTCTACCCAGCGGATCAGGGCCCACAGAATATCGCGGGAAGGATCGGCGCCGTTGGCCAGAGGGCGATGACCGGAAGCCCCGAACAGGTCCGCCCCCGGCCCGCCGCGACAATGGTACATACCGGGCACCATGAACAGGCGGGCGGACTGCGAAATTTCCGTCAGGCCCCCATTTGCCCTCGCCAAACGGGCATAATATTCAATCGTCGGACCGGCGTTGGTCGATGGATCCTGCCAGCCCTGATAGAGGATTGCCTTCCCACCGCGGCGCACAAACTCATCGATAGCGACGCTGTCGGCCCGCAGTTCCGGCATCGCTTCATTGGCCATCGCCAGATCTGCTGTGCGACGAAAGGTCATTTCGTCCCAGTCGGGATCGTCGTACACGCCATCGGCCCACATCGCCCGGAGCAAGGGGGACGGCGGCCCCGGTCGGGTACGTACGCCAGGGAACAGTCCACTGTCCATCGCCTGACCATGCTCGTCCGGCATTGGCGAAACGATCGATTCCAGCATTGCAAGGCGCGGTGCGGAAATGCACTTGTCGTCTTCGCCCGGCCGACAAAGCAATGTATGCAAGGCGAAGTCGCAGCTTGCAGGATTCTCCACAATGCCATCGTGCACGCCGTCGTCGGCGTCACATTTGCGCGTCACCTCAGCCTCGTAGAGCGCCCAGTCCTGCTCTCGCAAAGCGGCCTTCGGGTTTCGCTGTTGTTCCAGGGCGAACCACAGCATCCGGACGGACTGCAATGGCATATACGGCCCCGGTGCTCCGGCGATCACACCGTCGTAATCGCCGGGATACCTTTGCATTTCCTTCAAAGCCTGACGGCCGCCGCCGGAACAGCCTGTGAAGTAGCTGCGTCGGACCGGTTGTGCATAGAAGCGGGCGGCAATGGCTTTGCCGGCCTGTGCGGTGAGGTGCACCGCGCGGTGTGTGTAGTCCTCGCGCGCCTTGGGATCGCTCATCCAGCGGGCCTGGCCAGCCTTGTGCCCGCCGTCGGTGGTGATCGTGGCGAAGCCTTGCTCCACGCGCAACGACATGTCGGTAAAGTTGTACCGGCCGGCATCGCCGCCCACGCCGGCCCCCAGCATGCGACCGTTCCATTTGAGCGGCAGCCACATCTCGAATCCGATGTTCCCTTCGATCGTACCTTCGACCCGGCAGAACGAAACCGAGACCGGAAGCCCCCGATAGAAGCTGTCGGTTTCAACCGTCCAAAGAGGATCGGGATCGATCGGCGTCGCCCTCTCGACCTTCACATCGCCACTCTCGCCGATCAACGCCGCGCAGTTGCCCACCGGAGCCGTTATCGATGTCTCGGTCTGCGACGGTGCCGCCATAGCGGCGAGCAGCGCGATCAGCGAGAAGCCCGGCATTACAGCTTGATCCCCGCAGTCACGGCGATGACACGCGGTGTTGGATTGGCCGATTGCGGATCGTAGCCCTGGTTGAGATCGACGAACGGCGGATCGCTGTCGAACAGATTGCGTACGTCGATGCCGAACCGGAACCGGTCGTTGACCTTCCACCCCAGGTTGAGATCAATCGTGTCGTATGCCGAAACCTCCTGGACCGGCGTCACGGTGTCGTTCCGGTAGCCCGCGAGGTGATTCCAGACCACGCGCGCGCTAAAAGCGTTCCAGGTCGCGCCCAGATCGGCCTTCCAACGATATTCCTGCGGGAAGTTGAGCGTGCCGAGCACGTCGGAAAGGCCCGCGCCGGGCACGGATTCGAACTTGTACTGCGTGTACAGCGTACCTTGCATCGCCGCGTCGAAGACAACGTTGCCGACATCCCAGTTGGCGTAGAGCCCGAAATCAACGCCCCGCACCACAGTGCGGCCAAGATTTTGCCGGCGCCCGTCGGAAATGAACTGCACGTTGTCCCGGTCGATCGGCGAATTGATCGGCAGGCCGGAATTGATCAGCGCATCAATCTCTGAGTCGGTCGGATTCAGGTTGTTGAACTGGGCGTACAATGGATTTGTCAGCAGGCCCGGCGTGCGCCGCAAGGCCAGGATCTGGTCCTTGTAGTCGATGTCGAAGTAAGTGAGCGTCGCCCGCAAACCATAAATCGGTTCGAACTCGGCACCGATCGACCAGGTCGTCGCCGTTTCCGGTTCAAGATCGGGATTGCCGCCCGCGATTCCGATACCGTTCAGCAGCGTGTTGTTCGGGCCGGGCTGGTTGCGATCGTAATAGAGGCCCGCGCCACCGGCGACTTCCGACACCTCTGTGAAGGTGGGCGCTCGGAACGATGTGCCGTAGCTGCCTCGGATCGTAATCGATTCCGTCGGCTTGTAGGTCAGGCCGAATTTCGGGTTCGATGTACTGCCGAAATCGCTGTATTTCTCGTAGCGGCCGGCAATCGACAGGGACAGTTCCTCCAGGCCGGGACTGGCGTTGGCCAGTCCCACGATCGGAACGAACAATTCGCCGAACACTGCCTTGACGTTTCGTGACCCGCCGTCGCCTACGTGGATGCTGGACACACTGGAGCCGATTTCCAGATCGGTGAAAGTATACTCGTCACGATACTCTCCACCGACCGCGAGACGCACCGATCCCCCGGGCAGTTCGAAGATGGAACCGTCCATCTGAAGATTGAACACATCGAGCTTTGTCGAACCTAAGATCACGAACAGCCGGTCGCGGATGGCCGCTACCGTGGCCGGGTTGTTCGGCCCGCCGAACACGTTCAGAGCGGTAGCCGGATCGGTATCGGCCAGAGCAGCGGCGAGCGCCCCCGAATTGATCCCGACGCGCCGGTCGGTGAAATCCTCGGATTCGCCGTGTTGATAATACGCGGTCGCCCGCCAGTCCCCGAAAGGCTGGACTTCGATACCGCCGGCCAGGTTCCAGAACGTTCCTTCGAAGGGATTCACGTCGGGGCCGAACGTCGGTGCCAGCGAAAACGCCACCGAGACCGAAGACGCCGGAACCGGCGACACGAAGAACGGATTGGTGCTGGGAACAACCGCGTTGATCGACGAGGTGCCGGTGATCCACCCGCTGCGATGCGAATAGAAACCGTCGGCAAAGATACGTACCGACGAGCCCAGGTCCTGCGAGATGCTGCCGACAAAACTATACCGTTTTTCGGAAGGCAGAACCGAATTGTACTGGCTGTAGTCGCACAAGTTTCGCGTTCCCGCGACCAGCGAACCGGCATCGCCCGGCGCCACGCCGCCCGCCGGAATAGCATACGTCGTCCCGCCGACGGAAATCGTACCCGGATCACAGTTGTCGTCACGGAAGTCCCGCCCGCCGCGGTCGGTATTGTTCTCGCGATAGAAGTCGAGATCGCGCCCATACAGGGCGGTATTCTTTGCATACTCTGCCGCGAACATGGCCGATCCGCCCTGCCAGCTCTTGCCGAGCAGACCGGCGACCTGGCGTTCCGCGTAATTCGTGTCGGTGAAGCCCGATCGGGCGCGCAGCTCGACTCCGCTAAAGTTCTTGCGAAGGATAAAATTGACCACCCCTGCAATGGCGTCCGAACCGTAGATCGCGGAAGCGCCATCGGCGACCACCTCGACCCGTTCGAGCGCTATTGCCGGGATGACCGACGGATCGGTGTATTGCCCCTGGGTGCCCTGCGGAGGGAAGCGCTTGCCATCATACAGCAGCAAGGTCGCATTGGTGCTGATGCCGCGCAGGTTGATGCCCCCGCCGCGGGTGGCGTTCGCCGCACCGTTTTGCGCCGTGCCGCCCTGGCGATTCGCGCCCAGCGAAACGACCTGCGGAACGCGCCGCAGGAGATCGTTGGTCGACATCACCGGCTCTCGCGCGATGACGTCGACGTCGATCGCGATCACGTTGGAGCCGACCGGCTCGATGCCGCGAATGCGGCTGCCCGTCACGATGATCGGAGCCGAAGCTTCGGCCGTTTCAGGCTGGACCGGCGCTTCTTCTTCCGATGCGGGTTCCACCCCTTGTGCGGCAGCCTGGGCGGAAATCACACCGATTACCAGAGCGCCTGTTGCGGACGTCAGGCGCAAGCCATTGCGAAAGTTCATCGCCACTCTCCCTTGCAAGTTTTCGTTTTGTCGTTTTCGTATTCGTTCAGCTTGTTTCGGCTCGCGCTGCGATCACCGGTCTTCGCGCGGCCATGCGCGGAGCGACCGAGAGCAACACGATCGCGCCGACCAGGATGCCCGCGCCGACAAGTTCGGCCGGTCGCGGGGCCGTCAGCCCGAAGAACCAGGCGAGGAGAGCTGCAGCGCCCACCCCCGCCACGAGGCTGGCGGCACGCTCCAGCGGCACGCAGTAAGCGTTCTCGCGCGGGTCGAGCAGGATGATGATCGCGACAACCGAGATCACTGTCAGCGTCAGTCCGATCCAGAAGATCGGCCACATCGCATCGCTGGTCCAGACGTCGATAAAGCCCCACTGCAACTGGTTGTCGCCCCCGCCAATTCCGCTGGCGGCAAGCACGGCCAGGGCCGCGATTGCGAGCGGCAGGGCGACGATCTTCTCTTCCACGAAGTAGCGCCGGACGAGGGCAGGATCGCCGTTCTTCGCGGTCTTGGTCATCACCATCAGCCGGATGAAATAGCCGAGCGTGTAAAGGACGATCGTGACGATCGCGATCGGCGGAAGCCTCAGCCCCCCGCGATCCACCAGCGTTATGGCCATCGCGCCCAGCACCATCACCAGCGCCACCCAGCTCCACCAGCGCACCTTGCGGCCAAAAATGAAGTCGACGAACGGCGCAATGATCAGGATATCGCCCCGCATGAGCAGTTGCATGAACGGGATCGACACGTCCTTGATCGTGAACGACAGCGGCACGGTAAACAGGATCAGCGCCGTGCCGAGCCCGGAGAGGAAAGTGTAACGGGTTGGCATGGGAATCTGCCTGCCGGCAAACTGCACGGTGTTGGCGTCGCGATACCAGCCGGACAGCCAGATAAAGAGATAGGTGAGCACCAGCGAGATGGTCAGCGAGGCCGGCAAGGTCTCAAGCCCGGTCAGAGGCCGGCCCAGGCCGATATCCGCCTCGCTCGTGATCAGCTTGGTGATCATCGCATTCGGCAGGTAGAGAACAAGATAGAGGACTATCCAGCCTTCCATCGGCATCCAGGCGATCATGCTCGTTTTCTTCATGTCGCCTGCTCCACCAGGACCATGTCGCTCGTGACCGAATATCTCGCATTGAGGCCGGCCTCGACGGTGACGGCGGACATGTAATCGACGACTTCGGCGAACTCGGCGCTGTCGCGGTCTGCAAGCATCGGAACCGCATCGCGACCGATATGCAGAGGAAGGAAACCTGCACGGATCAGCTTGCCCTCACCGATCTCCAGACGAGCGATCATGCCGAGGCGCGATTCCTTGGGAAAGTTGTACAACCCCTCGAAATCCGGCTCCCACTCCTCGGCGAGAACGCGGATCTCGTTCCAGCTCTTCGATTTGGCGTGAGCCTCGTCCATCCTGAGATCGGTCGCGAAGTTGGACAGCGAGTAGAACACGGGCTTGCTATCGATCACTTCGCAGCCTTTCAGTACGTGCGCATGTCCGCCGAGGATTGCGTCGGCTCCAGCCGCAATCGAGGCTCTCGCCACGTCCCTCTGATAATCGGCGATTTCGGCGCGAACGAAGTGAATGCCCCAATGGTGCGAAACGACCACGACGTCGGCCCAATCCTTCGCCGCCGCGATATCGGCGCACATCGCCGCAAGATCTTCGCGATGCGGCCAAGTATGCGTCCGCGGAGGGGTGCCAGGCTGGTCGTGCTCGATTTGCTCGTAATGCGTGAACGCCCGCATCGGAGCGCATCCCGGCCGCCGCTCTTCCGCCCAGTAACCCTGCGGAAGGATCGAAGAGTATGCCAGGACAGCCACGCGCGTGCCGTCGCCGAGCATGAACTTGGCGGGCATGCGGGCCTCGGCAATGTCGCGACCGGCACCGACCACCTGCATCCCCGCTCCGCGCAAGTTGTCGCGGGTCTCGAAGAATGCCTCGTTTCCCCAGTCCAGACAGTGATTGCCCGCCATCGACACGCAGTCGAAACCTGCCTTGGCGAGCGCCGTCGCACCCTCTGGCCGAGCACGCACAGCGTGGCGTGCCTGGGGAAGTCGCGTCCCTTTCTCGGCAAAACTGGTTTCGATCTGCCCGAAGGTGATATCGGCCGACGACAGGAGTTCGTGCGTGCCGACGAAACTTTCGTCGTAGTCGTCGCGATCCATCGCCAGGTCGCCTGTGGCCAGCATTACGTGCGGCATCCCGATTCAACCTCCCCAACCGGATTGCCCCTGCCTCCGCCGGGTCTGCGCCCGGCTACGCCGCGGAATCGAATCCGTTTTGTTTTGTCTCATAACATCCTTACCACCCATCGAAGGCCTTTTGCAAGCGCTTGCGTAAGCGGTGGCCAGGAACGATGGGGAGGCGGAACACACCGACTTCCCGGAGCGCGGTCAGTCGGCGATGGAAAGCGGCAACTCGATCGCAGAAGGATGCGCAGCGTCGCGATAAACCTCTATGCGGGGTGTTCCGTCTGTGAGCGGCGGATTCTGATAGTCATTCCCGATCGTGGTGCTGATGTTGAGCCGGACCCGATGGCCTGCCTTGAACACGTACGAAATGGGGAAGAAGTCGAAAACCAGCTCAACCGGATCGCCAGGAACCAGAGGGGCAATGTCATCCGCATGGCCGCGATGCCAGGTTTGTCCGGCTTCCCCCCATGCGGGCTGCACCGATTTGCGCCAGGAGGCGCGCAGAAAGCCATCAGTGACATAGGTGGACCGTCCGTCCGGAGCGACATCTTCGATCATCGCGAAGACGTTCACATCCCTCCGGTCGGACGACACCCAGATCCGCGCGCGCGCCGTACCCTCGAAAAGAGCATCGTCTTTCAGCGGCTCGCCGGTATGGACCAGGCTTTCCCCCTGGACTGGAGGCCCGTTGCCATCCCACCAATGGGCCAGCGGCGAATAGCGCCCGCCAAACCAGGTAACCCCGTCGCCGGTGTAGGTGGCAGCGGGCCTATCCGACGAAGGCGCTTCGCGCGTCAGCCCATCCGGCGAAAGGAACAAGCGGGTGGCATTGTCGCCGCCGGGCCATGTCTCTGCGATTTTCCATTCTTCGCCTGCCGGTGCCCCAATCGAGTAGTATTCGATACCTTCTTCGTTCACGCCGTTCTTGGCGCCCTTCAGGTGATAGTCGAACCAGCGCAGGGCCTCCTTCTTCAGGTCGTAGTCCGCGGCGGGAAAGTCGCTGCCCCTCGGCGGAACATTTCCATGCACCCACGGTCCCAGAATCAGCCTTCCGCCCCACAGGCGTTGCCCCTCGATCTGGCCGGCGACCGCTGCATCGAACCAGCCGCCCAACTGCAATATGGCAACGCCCGATTCCTGAATTTCCCGCCAGTAGGTGATTGGTGAGTCGGCGATCCCCGGCCGGCCGCCAGTGAATCCGTTGACACCATCGCGCGCCATATTGAGCCAGTACTGGCCCAGCATCGGTGCCGCGCACTTGCGTTGGGCCAACACGCTGGCCAGATCGTGCCCGGCTACCGGTCGGGGCTTCGCAGCCCCTCCGACTGCGGCGTTCGCGCCAGCCGGCGCTGCAATACATTCGCCGGAAAAATGGCCTTCGCCGGTCTCGAAAATCGGGATTCCGCCACGCGATACCGCATGGTCGAAAAACCGGGGGCTGGCGCAGGCAGGTGCGATCGCCTTGAGCCCGAGTGGCTTGAGCGCCGCCGCGCCATATTGCCAGACCCCCTGGTTGGAGCAACCCATCGCGCCGACGTTGCCGTTCGAGAAGGGCTGGCTTGCAGCCCATTCGATAACCGCTTTTGCATCTCTGCGATCCGCGTCGGTCACAAAACCCTCCTGGCGACCGTAGGATGCCCCCGTGCCCCGGCGATCGTGAGACACCACCACGTAGCCATGCGATACGAAGTATCGCCGGATCGGCTCGAACCGTTCGGGATCCTGGCTGCGATCCTGTGTAACGATCACCGGTAGAGGCGCAGTTTCCACGACCCCGTCCCGGACGGGACGATATATGCTGACTGCAAGCCGGGTGCCGTCAAAGCTCGGCAGATAGAACGAGCTTTCCCTTGTACCGTCGAATGGCGGTTGTGCCTCCGCCGACAGGAAACCGCGCTCTTCCATCCATTCGAGAGCGCGCGGACCCCATAGCGAAAACGGCATGGCGAACGTAGCGACGTCATAAACGTGCAATTCGACGTGCTGGCCGGCATCCCGCCAGAGGTCCGCAAGGGCCAGAATGCCGTCGGTCACGGGGCCATGATCAAGCTCGGTAGCAAGAAACAACGGCGGGGCATCCACCGGAACGTCGACGTCCTGCAAGGAGGGGCCGTAGATCGAAATAATGAAGTCCGGCGTTGCGCCCGGGGCGCCGGCCAACATGGCACCGATCGCCACACCGCCCCCGGCGGACGTCCCTATCATTCCGACGCGTGCCGGATCGATGCCCCAGGCTGCGGCGTTCGATCGCGTTACCCGCAGGGCTTCCTGGGCATCGGCCGTGGCGAGGCGAAGGACCTCGTCCAGCGCGGCATCCCCCTTGGCGGGATTCGCATTGGCTTTGACGATATCGAGCTTTGGGAAGGACATCGGTCCGGGCGGTGTCATGGAACGCGAACCGATTGTCTTCGGATCGATTTGCAGCGTGCGATATTTCAACAGGATGACCGCTATGCCCCGCCTGTTGAATTGCCTGATCTGCTCGTCGGTCTCTGCTCCGACGCCCAGTAGCCGCAATCCTCCGCCAGGAAGCATGACCAGCGCGGCCCCCGTCCGGTCGCCCGGTTCCGGCAGGTAAACGCTGATTTCCGGCTCGCGAACGTTCCTGATTATCCTTCGCTGCCCCTCGGACGAGACAGTTTCGGGCTGGGTCCAGGCCTCCGAACCGGTCGCCCCGTTCGGATAGAGCTGCATAACGCGATCCTGCGCCACGACAGGAGCGCTGAAAGCTGCAAGGATCGCCGCACAAACGGCACTGAGAAGCCGCATTTATCCTCCCCACGAATCTCTTTTTGCAAGCGCTTGCAACTATAGCGCGGGAGAGGCGGCCCCGGTCAACCCCGGCCTGCGTTGAGGCGTGCGATTCCGATCAGTCGCGCGACAGCCACTCGAGGATCTCGTCGCGATTTCCGTCCAGCGTAGGCGGCGCTTCGCGCGTGCCCGGTGAACCGTTACTGATCTCGAAACCGACGTTGGGGACCCGCATTTTGCCGGGGAACTCGTCGGGCGTTTCCAGATCCAGGAGGGCTGCCTCGCCGGCAAGCTCGGCGGCCTCCTCGACACGGCGGACCATGCCACACGGAATGCCGGCCTCGCTCATGCTTCGCTCCCAGTCGGCGGCATCGCGCTTGGCGATCTCTCCGGCCAGTTCGATCTGCATGAGATCGAAGTTTTCCCGCCGCGCCGCGGCGGTGGCAAATCGTGCATCGGCCAGCCAGTCCGTGCGATCGAGATGCTTCGCAAGCGATGCGAACTGGTTATCCTGCACAACTCCCAGAGAAATCTGGCGTCCGTCGCGTGCAGTGAACAACGATGCCGTAGGCAGGCCGGAATACCCGGTGTTGCCCATGCGCCGCATCACATTGCCGGTCACGAGAAACGGCGTCAGCGTCGAGGTCATAAAGGCCAGCGAAGCATCGAACATCGAAACGTCGATGTGTGCACCCTCGCCCGTCTCCCGCTTTCTGAGCAGTGCGGCAGTGATGGCCAGCGCCGCGCTCTGGCCGGTCAGTGTGTCGACGATCGGAAACCCGACCCGCACCGGCGGCATGGATTCGTCCCCGCTCAGCATCATCATGCCGGTGGTGGCCTGTACGATATTGTCGATCGCCGGCCAGTCGCGATAGGGCCCTGTCTGGCCGTAGCCCGAAACCGAACAGAACACGATATCGGGTCGCAGCTGTTTCACGGTTTCGTAGCCGAGACCGAGACGACCGATGACGCCGGGGCGAAAATTCTCGAGCAAGACCTCGCTCTTGGCGACGATAGACCGCGCGATTTCGAGATCTTCCGTATTCTTGAGGTCGAGCGCGATCGATTTCTTCCCGGCATTTGCCGCGATGAAGGCCGGGGCCATCCCATCGTACCGACCGTCCCCCCCATAGTTGCGAAACTGGTCACCATGCTTGGGCTCGATCTTGATGACCGTCGCCCCCATCAACCGCATAAGATGCGAGGCATAGGGCCCCGCCATGACGTGACTGAAATCTGCAACGACGACACCTGAAAGGGGCTGGCTCATGGAGTCTCCGGCATGTTCTTGCTCACGACATCCCACCCGAAGGTGGTGCACAATCGGCAGTTTTCACCGATAAACCAAAGACCTGCGTTCGCGTCGTTCTTCAGCTGCCAGTCCAGCCAGTGCACGGATACGCGAGCCCAGTCACCGCCATCGAACTGCGAGAAAGTGCCGCCATGGCCGACCGGCAGACTGGCCGCCAGAACCGGCACGTGGTCGATTCTCGCGAAATCGTCCATTCCATTGGCATAGGCAATGTCTTCTTCGCCACCCAGAATGTAGGCGATCGGGCCCTGGAGCCTTGCAAGATCGTCTTTGCCAACATCGACGCCGCTTCGGCCGTCCCGCTCGCGAACATAGACCCCGCTTGCCAGCGCGATTACCGTGTCGATCCGCGGATCCGTACCAGCCGCAATCGCCTGCAACCCGCCGCAGCTGTGGCCGAGCACGGCGATCCGATCGGTCGCTATGCGCCCGTAGAATGGACTGTCGGGATCGGAGTTTGCCGCCTGGGCCCAATCGATGCCGGCCAGAAGTCCTGCAACCGACGTCTCGTCCGCGGATCGGGTGGGGGGTGGGATCGCACTCGCGGGGATCGGCTGGACAGACCGCGAAGCGGGGCGTTCGCTGCGGGCCCTGCCGTTCGCAACGACAACGTAGCCGTGACTGGCGACTTCGCGCAGAAAGTGTGCTGCGCTCAGCCCGTTGTCACGACATGCCCCGTTGCCCCATAGCACCAGCGGCAGCGCTTCGTCCGGCATCGTGCCGGGACGATAGATCGTGTACTGCGGGGCTTCGGCGCGCACTTCCGCGACAGCGGGATAACCGCCCGTCCCGGCCGCCCCGCCGATCGCTCCCGGAGCCGGGTCGTCACCGTTCGCCGCGGACAACGGCACGCTCGCGAGCGCAAGTGCAATAGCGAAAATGCTTCTGCCGGTCATATCAAATTCCCCTGCTGCATGAGATTCCGTCGCGGGTTATGCTTGCACGCGCCGTCTTGAACGCTTGCTCTCCATCGATTCCAAAGGCCGCCAGCTCTGCCGCACTGGCCGCCGCTTGGCGCAGATAGAGGGCATCGAACCGGCGCTGTTCTTCGGCCGGTACGGCGAAGACAGTAACACCGTTGGCAAGCGCCTCTTCCATGCCCGACTGCGCGGCCAATGCGATTTCCGCTGCCAGGGCAGCCTCCCAGACCCGCGTCGAGCGCAAAAGCAGATCGCGGTGCTCTTCGCTCAATCCGTCCCACGCCTGCTCGCTCATAGCGCGAGCCGGATAGGCGCCGCGCGGTACGGTCAGGGCTGTGTAGAAGTTCGCAACATCCGCAAAGTGCATCGCGCGAAAAGTATCCGGCGGTGCAATAACGCCGTCGATTACTCCTTTCGCCATGGCAGAGTAAACTTCCCCCATCGGCAGATTGACCGGGTCCGCGCCAAGGGTCTCGAGCAGCGATAGCAGTTCGACGGGAGCCCGAATGCGCATGCCGCGGAGCTGTTCGATCCGCTCTACCGGCCGATCGCGCGTAATGATCCCGGGGTTATCCCCCCCTTGGACCGCAAGGACCCGCAGCCCTGCCAACTCCCGCCCGATCTGGGGCAGCGTTCGCTCAAGGCACCGATAGAGCGCAACCTGGTTTTCGAAACCCGAAACCCCTGAATAGAAGCCGGACTGGGTGCGGATAAGATGGGTCCCGCCGCGCACATATATCGGGGTCACGAGCCCGATGTCGGCGACACCGTGGCGCAGTTCCTCCATCGACATATCCGACGACAGCACTGCCCCAGACCATAGCGGGCGGATGCGCAAGGTGCCGCCCGACTGTTTATGGACATATTCCATCCAGCGAATGTCGGCCCGACTGAACGGATGCGAGGGGGCGTAGGGCGTGGCATAGGTGAGCAGCGTCATGCCCTCGGGAACGGGGCGCGAGCACGCGGCAACCAGCAGCGCGAGGAGGGCGATCGCGAACCTCACGCCAGACCGTGCTCGTTCAGAAAGTCAGCCACTGTCCCAACCATGCGTTCATGGTTCCAGTTGCGCGCATCCACCATGTCCGCATCGATCGAAAGGACCGGGATGCCTGCCTGCTCCAGCGTCATCGCAGTCAGCTTTGTCCCCGATTGTGATAACCTGTTATCGGGAGGGAGCAACACAACCGCGGCGTCGATCGCGCACCGCTCTGCCTCGCTTTCCATCCAGGTGTTCATCCATGGCGGAAGGTGCAGCACTTCGTTCATGGAACAAATGCGGCTCGCCAGGGCCTCCATCGGCTTGCCGTGGATTTCACGAATGTACTGCGGACCAGCGAAGGGCATGTACATCGACCACACGAACACCGCGCCCAGCTTTTCTTCGAGCGCCTGATAGAAACCGGGATCGTGCCACACCCCGGCACCGATCCACATCAGGCGGAGCCTCTCGCGACCCGCGGAGGCACCGAGGCCCGCATTGACGCGCTCCAGCACCTCGTCGCGAAACTTGCGCGCATGCGAAACGGCCCAATCCGACCCGCGATGCCATTGCGGTATCATCGTATTCGGCATTTGCTCGGCAATCGACACCGGGCACGGGCGGGCCGTTCCGATGGCCTGGGCAGCCTCCCAGATATAACCTTCCTGCTCGTTGATCCTTTCCATCAGATGGTGGAATCTGTCGGCATCGAACCTGCGCCCCGTTCGCTGTTCCAGCAGGGCGATCAGATCCTGCATCTCGTCGACCATCAGCGCAATGCGATCGGGTTCGTAAACACGCTCCCAATCATCGCGCGAATGTGCGAACCAGCGTGGTTCCTTCTCGCGCCAGGCGGGCGCTTCGAGGGGGAAGAACTCGCTATCGAGCGCTTCTGCCCAACGGCCGAAAACCTGCTGGATGCAGTCGCAGGTAAGACGTGCGACGAGCACTGTCGGCTTGGGCAGACCGCCCCATGGCGCGGTCGTCGGGTCGTTGGCCAGGGTGCAGGCCAGGCCAAGCGAACAATATTTGCAGTTGTTCGCCGGGAAACCCGCTTTCGCCATGACCTCGAAATACTGCGCGGAAAGCTGCTTCGCCGAGATATAAGCCGACCACCACTGGTTCGTGACGATCGGAATGTCCATCACATGGAATATTTCGTGCGGGGTATCGGCTTGCACGATGGCGAACGGCTCCCCTTCGTCAACCACGCGCCGCTTGAGATCCTGCCCGAACGCTTTCTGATATGCATTGGCCTCGGCCGTGCAGGCCAGCATCTTGCGGCTCCGTTGCCCTGTCGCTGTGCTCATTTGAAAACTCCGGCATCCTGCAAGGCATCGAACCGATCATCGTCGAGGCCGCAGATCGAAGTCGCAATCTCTCTCGTATGCTCGCCCATCCGCGGCGCGCGATAGGGCGCGAGCGTATCGCGACTGAAAGTCATCGGGGTCGCCACATGCCCGAACGGGCCGAGCAGGGGGTGGTCCAGATCGATCAGCGCTCCGCGAAATGCGAGTTGGGGATCGTGCTCGATCATATCCTCGGCATCCTGCACGACACCCGCTGCCAGACCGGCCGCCTGCAGTTGTGCCACCGCCTCGGCATCGGTCATCCCCGCTATCCAGCGGGCGACGTCGCCGCCGCTCAGCGCGTCCAGCTTCGCCTGTTCGATATCGTCGAAGATGCTCAGGGCGACCCAGCGGTCGTCGCCCGCAGCGGCATAGACGCCCTGGCTCTTCACCGCCGGATCGCCGTTGCCCAAACGCCGGGGGCGTTCACCCTTCTGTGCCTGTGCGAGGAAGCAACGCATCTGCTGGACGCATATTTCATACATCGAAGCATCGATGCGGGCCCCGCGCCCGGTTTCGCGACGCCGTTGCAGCGCCGCAGAAATATGCGCGGCCATGACATAGGGCACGATCACGTCGCCATAGGGTACGGCCCCGGGGATTACGGGGTCGCGTTCCGGATACCCGGTCAGATAAGTCCGCCCGGAAAGAGCTCCGCCTGTTCCATCGACACCCCATTCCTGGGCCATCGGTCCGGTCTGGCCGAACACGCTGCCCGAACACATGATGACAGCAGGGTTGCGTTCGGCGAGGGCCCGATATCCAAGGCCGAGGCGATCCATCGTTCCGGGCGAGAAATTCTCCACCACCACATCGGCCCAGTCGATCAGCGGCTCCAGAATTTCCCTGCTGCTGCGCTCCTTCATGTTCAGCGACAGGCTGCGCTTCGAAGAATTGAGATGGGCGAACCAGGGCTTGTCGTCCAAGTTCCCCGCTTCGCTGGCCGAAACCTGAACGTCCAGCCGCGCGAGATCGGGACGGGTCCTGCTCTCCACCTTGACGATATCGGCACCCAGATCGCCCAGCGTCTTGGTCGTGATCGAACCGACCAGCGCCCATGCGAAGTCCAAGACCTTGACCCCGGATAGCGGGCCGGGGCGTGAACCCGCATGTATGGCCGGGGCCCGTGCGACCGACCGCGCGCCCTCGTCGACGATCGCGAAGCGATCCGGCAGGCCATCCGAAGTATCGAAGAATCGGCGGTCGGCGAGATGGGGATCGGCCAGAACATCGCCGGGTTCGTTGACCACGCAGGCGTTGATACCGCGTTCGTGGCCAGTGGTGGCGATATCCCGCTTGGTGCGCCCGGCGAAGAATGCGGCGATGGCCGCTTCCCATGTCGCCCGCGTTTCCGAAGGAAGCGTGGAACGGTTGTAGGTCGACCAATCGGTGTCGCGGAGCGGGTTGTCGGCCCCGACATCGTCCATCCAGTCCGACAGGGCCTGGTTGGCCGGCGCCCCCAGCCTGCCGGTCATCAACGAATGGAAGCACCACCCGTCGGCAAGCTTCCAGATGGCTCGCACCTTGGCTTTCCCATAGGCCAGCGCTCCCCCGACGCGGTGCAGTTTGCGCCGGTCGAACTGCCACACCAGCACGCCGTTATAGTTGCGGCTGAAGGTGACCTGCTGGACCGAAATATCGACATGCTGGCCAACCCCCGTCCGGCCGCGGGCAAAGTGTGCCGCCATAGCTCCCGACGCAGCAACCATGTCGGCGTGGAAGATGCACGCATCGCCGGCTTCCTTCACCGGTGGCAGTCCCATCTCTCCGGTGACCCGCAATGCCCCGCCCATCGCAGAGGCGACGAGCTCGCTTCCGCGCCAGCCCGCTCGCGGGCCGTTGGAACCAAACGGAGTCACCGAAACGTGGATTGCGGTTTCCGGGATCGGGAGGTGGGCGGTGGCCTGTTGTCCCAGATCGTCGATCACGAACGACGCAGAAGCAACGTCGTTGTCCAGTATCGCGCCGAGGGACAGGAGATAGCGAGCCAGGGATCGCTCCCCCATTTCGCCCAATGCCACCAGCGAATGGCCTTCCAGTGGTTTCATTCCGAATTCTCGCCCACGAATTTTTCGATCTCGTCTTCCGCCCCGTCCGCCAGATGCGGATCGCGACAGGTCATCTCCAGCAACGGTATCCCGGCCGCTTCGAACGGCTCCCTGAGCGCAGGGATCTGCCACCCGGTGCTTTCATCGTCGTTGCTGAGCCAGAGAACCCCGCAGACCGGAGCCAGCGAGGCAATGTCCGCGGCGACGGCAGCCCCCGCATCGCCGAACGATCGCGGGCCTGCCCGCTCCCTGATCTGCCGCGCCAGAGCAAGTGCGGGATCGCTTGCGCTTTCGTCCACCGCGGGCCCCAGATCGGCCCACAGTTCCTGCAGCGTGTCGCCAACCGGCGTACAGCCTGCCCGCGCAATGGCCGCGTGAAGGCGATCATCGGAAGGCGGCGTCCCCACCAGCAGGCAAACTTTGCCGGCCGGCGGCGGGGAGGCCTTACGCGCGGCATTGGTCGATACGATGGCCTCGCGCAGCCGGCTGTCGGTAACGTTCAGACGTTTGGCGAGCGCGCGGACCTCGCGATACTGGCGAGCCTCGCTGCTGGCGCGCGGGATCAGGCTGACGTCGAACATGATCGCCTCGGGCCCGGCCAATGTCCCGCGCCTCTGAAGCTCGCAAACATAGTAATACAGCCTTTGAACCGTATCGTCAGCGCGACTGAAGACGATCGTTTCGAAGTGGTCGTAGGCGCCTGCCATCCAGTTCGCGATGACCGCCGAACACCACGGCGCAAATTTGCTCTCGAGGATGCCGGCCGCAGGCGCGGTGTCGTATTCGCAATCGAGCGATACCCCGCGCACTTCCTTCCCGCTGGCGCGGAGCAGGTCATGCGGCAAACACGGGCCAATCGTTCCAATCATATCGCTACTGTCCCAGAACTTGCGGCAACCACATCACCATCGCCGGAAACAGCATCAGCAAGACCAGGTGAAACAGGTCGGCGGAAAGGAAAGGCACCACACCCTTGAAAATACGATTTATCGAAATATCCTTCGCAACACCCTGAATAACATATAGATTCATGCCAAGGGGAGGATGAATGAAGCCGATCTCCATCGCTCGCGTCAGAAAAATTCCGAACCAGATGGGCGACATACCGGCGGCCGAAACGATCGGCAGGAGGATCGGCGTGGTGAGCAGCATCAGTGCCAGACCGTCGAGCACCGAGCCGAGAACCAGCAGGATCACGGCAACCAGCAGAATGGTCATCAATGGCGACAACGCCAGGCTTTCCACCCACATTCCGGCGGCCTCGGCCAGACCCGTGATGCCCACGAATACGGAGAAGATCAGCGCGCCGATAATCACCAGCAGGATCAGCCCGCTGGTCTGCAGCGTTCCGGCGAAAGCTTCTTTGAGCATGGCCATGTTCAAACGCCCCCGGATGGCAGCGATGGCAAGCGCGCCGGCGACGCCGATCGAACCTGCTTCCGGGGGCGATATCCAGCCGAGAGCGATCCCGCCGATTGCAAACCCTACAAGGGCGAGCATGTCCCAGATGCGCGCAAGGGCGATCCCGCGTTGCCGCCAAGTGGCCCGCTGAGACGGCGGGGCGATGGACGGGCGCAGCCAGGTGATGACGGCGATCACCGCGCAATAAAACAACGCCTGGGTGATGCCAGGGACGATCGCGGCGGTGAACAGGGTGCCGATCGACTGCTCGGCGATGATACCGAAGACGATCAGTGCACCTGATGGCGGGATCATCTGCCCCAGCGTTCCGCCAGCGGCCACCGTGCCCGTCGCGAGCGCAGGAGAATAGCCGCGCTTCTTCATTTCCGGCAGCGCGACCAGCCCGACAGTGGCGGTAGTGGCCAGGCTGGATCCGTTGATCGCGCCAAAGCCGGCACAACCTGCAACCGAAGCGTAGGCCAGTCCGCCACGCCGGTGGCCGATCATCTTCGCCGCGGCATCGAACAGATCGCGGCTGGCATCGGCCGCAAAGAACAGCTGTGCCATGAGAATGAAGAGCGGCAGCGTTCCAAGCTCGTACTTCGTGAGGGTGTCGATGAAGACCACCCCGCTTTTGATCGCGGCAGCCTCGGGGCCGAGGAGCAGGAGCAGGCCGCCGACACCGACCAAACCCAGAGCCACGCCGATCCTGAGTCCGGCGAGCAGCAGCAAGAGCAGAATCGCAACGCCGATCAGGCCTGTTTCGGGCGTGGCTATCACGAAGTTTTCCCCCACCGGAACAGTCGCAGCGCGGTGATTGCAATCGTCGCACCCAGCGCGAGATTCGCGGCCAGCCGCATCCATCGCCAGGGCACCCCCACGATCTCGCTGATTTCAGACGAAGGCCAGAGATCGAGCATCAGCCAGACCGAACCGACCAGGATGATCGACAGCATGGCCAGCATCGCCAGTTCCGAACAGAAGTCCGCCATCCATCGCCAGGCGGAATTCAGGCGATCGTAAACCAGGCGGACCCGGGCGTGAGCATCGACCAGCGTGCCAAAGACGATCGCGATCGCCCCCGCCACCAGCACGGCGGGCTGAATCAACTCGATCGATCCCAGCAGACGAAAGCCCGCATGGCGTCCGATCATCGCCAGGGTATCGATCGCAGCCACGAACAGCAGCCCGATCCCGCCGGTCCAGACAAGGAAGGACTTCATGCAGCCTCGATCCGTCCGTCGGGCAAGATAGCAATTGGCGGCAACCCGCCCTGGACGGTTATTCGTTCGATATAGCGGGCGATTTCGCTCTTCCTTTCGCCAGCTGCCAGAACCGGCCGACCGGGCGCTTCGACGTGCACGGGGATTACCGATGGAACCACGGTGCCGTCGACCGTCACGGCAAGATGCCCGATGAAGGCGTTTACCGCTTCCGGGTGGAAGGGCGCGAGTTCGTAGGCCGGGTCCGGCTCGAACCCGAACATCGCCTTGCGCCGCTCTGCCCATTCGCGGCGGGCAGGGTGGTCCTGATCCGGGCTGAGCGCGCGCGTGACAACACAGCCGTTGCCGAGACCGTGGAAAATCGGTCGGCCGCGATAGAGTTCGATCCCGCGCACGATGTGGGCATGATGGCCTGCGACCGCATCCGCACCGGCGTCAATCGCGGCACGTGCTACGGGGATCTCGTATGGGGCAAGCAGGGCGGGAGTGTGGACGATTCCCTTGTGCAAGGCGACGATCACGAAATCCGCCTGGCGCCGCGCTGCGCCGATGTCGCTTTCCAGAATCGCGGGGACATCGGCTGCCATCGAGCCGAGCTTGCGTGCCGGGCTGACGGGTGCGCCATCGTCGGTTTCGATACGCAAATAGGCGCAACCCGCCCGGCCTCTCGCAGCCCAGGCCGCTTCCGGTCCGACGCAGTTATAGCTGAGAAGCGCTACGCGCAGGCCGCGTCGTTCGACTATAGCCGGCGCACGGGCCATCGCAAGGTTCGCACCTGCCCCGGCGTGGGCGATGCCGAGGTTGTCGAGCCTCGCGATCGTCTCGGCAATCCCTTCGGCACCGCAATCGGCGATGTGGTTGCCGGCCAGACTGACCATGTCGAATCCCGATCGGGCCAGAGCATCGAGATGTTCCGGCGGCGCGCCAGGGGCCGGAACATCGCCCTGCAACTCCGCAGAGCATTGCGTATGAGGCACCTCCAGATGCCCCATCCCGATGTCGGCGGCATGGAGGGCCGGAGCGATGCCCGACAGCCAGTGCCCGGGCTCCGGCTCGTCAAGCACGAGATCCCCGGTCAGGGCGATGGTCAAGATATTCGACATTGTGTTGGTGCGACCCTGGCCCGATCAGAACGATTTTCGCACGCCGACCGCGATCACACGTCCGATCGGATTGGCGGCCGTCGCGTCATAACCGCCGCTTCCGTTGCCTCCCGGCGCTAGATTCACATAAGGCGGATCGATATCGAAAAGATTGCGGACTTCCACCGTGAAGCTGAGCCCTTTTTCCAAGAAGCCCGCCGCGTAGGGATCGCCGGCCTTCCAGGTCAGGGACAGATCGATCGGGGTATACGAATCGACATCCTCGAACGGGGTCACTGCGTTGTTGGTGTAACCGCCGACATGTGTCGCCGCGAACCGGGCGGTAAACGGCCCCCGTTCCCAGGTCAGCGACCCGCGCGCCTTGAACTTCAGCGGCAGGAAGATGTTGTTCAGCTGGTCGACCGGCTCCGCGCTGGCGGTAACAGCCTCTTGGTAATCGAAAAGATAGGTGCCCGACAGGTTGAGAGACAGCGTATCGGCCGAGGAAAGATCGATCGAATACAGCGCGGCAAAATCCATTCCCCGCGTGATCGAGCGGCCTAGATTCTGCGAACGACCGTCGATGAAAAGCTGCACGTTCGCCGGATCGCCGCCGGGGATGGGGATGGCAAGATTGGGAATGCCTTGCGCGAGCAGGTCGGCCACACGAGACTGCGCATCCACTCCAGTCAGAATCACGCCCGTTCCCGCGTAGTCTTGCTGCCGGGTCAGGATCGACAGGTTGGAAAGGTTCGCCGTGACCTGGTTCTTGTAGTCGACACTAAAATAAGTCAGCGACAGCCGCAGCCGGTCGATCATATCGAAATCGGCACCGATCGACCAGGTTTCGGCCGTTTCCGGCTTGAGATCCAGGTTCGGGCCCGAAAGCGCGAAACCGACAATGGGCGCCCCGCCGTCCGGGTTTTGATAGTTCTGTCCGAACAGCGCATTGGAGTTTCCGTAAATTTCCGGAATCGTGGGCGCGCGGAAAGACGTGCCGTAGCTGCCACGAAGCTTCAGGCCGCGAACCGGCTCCCAGTTTATCCCGAACTTGGGGTTCGTCGTACTGCCGACATCGCTGTAATCGTCATAGCGAACAGCTGCATTCAGCTCCAGCCGCTCGAGGCCCGGCCGCCCGTTGCCCGGCCCGAAGATCGGCACGAACAGTTCGCCGTAGGCGGAATTGACCCTGCGCCCGAACTCGCGGAACTGCACTTCCGTGCCCGGGGCGCCGCGTGCCAAGCCAAGGGCGACTTCGAACTCCTGCCGTTCAAGCCCTGCTGCGAGCTTGACCTCCCCGCCAGGCAGCGCGAACAGGGGGCCGTCGGCACGCGCCTCGTATGCTGTCAGATCGCCATTGGTCGGAGCGATAAAGATCTGGTCGGAAATGGCATCGAGCACGGCTTGGTTCGTTCGCCCATATCCATACGGATCGAATGCAGTGGCCGGATCGCTGTTGGCGAGTGCTGTTGCAAGATCGCGATTGTCCAAGCCATTGAGCGAATTCGAGATGTCCCTGGTCTTCCCGACGCCGACAAGCCCTTCCACGCGCCAGGGCCCCAGATTGAGCCGAATCCCCGGGGTGATCTGCCAGGATTCGGCCGACCCAAATGAATCGTTGGAAGGAAGATCGTTCTCGAACGAATAATCGATGACGTAGCTGGAGCCGGTGAAACCGGGAGGGCGGACGAAAAAGGCATTGGTTTCGGGCACGGTGATCGAGGCGCTGCTGTAACTGCTGCGTCGTACGAACTTGCGTTTCGAATAGAAGCCATCGGCGAAAACTTCGAGCCATGGGGCAAGATGAAAAGTCGCCGTCGCGTTCACAGTGTTATAGCTCTGCGCGGGAACCAGGTCCTGCCCTGCATTGGAATCGCACAAGTTGCGCGTACCGGCGACAAGGCTGGCGGCACCGACCTGATCGAGCTGGTCGGGCATCGCATAAGTCGTGCCGTCGGCTTTCAGGGTCCCCGGGGCGCACCGGGTCACGCGATAATCGCGCCCGCCGAACGGGGTCTGGTTGGAGGTGAAGAAATCGCGATCAAGGCCGGAAAGGTTGGAACGATCGACATGTTCGTAGGCCACCATGACCTGGCCGCCGTCCCAGACCTTCCCGATGGCGGCGCCAAGGGCATATTCGGTAAAATCGCCACTGTCCGATACGCCATAGCGAGCGAAAGCTTCGCCGCCATCGAGATTGCGCCGCGGAATGATGTTGACCACGCCGGCTACGGCATCGGAGCCGTAGATCGCGGAGGCACCGTCTGCGACGACTTCGACACGTTCGACCCCCAGGGTCGGTATGATGGAAGGGTCGGTAGAGCGGGAGTTGTTCACCACCCGATGCCCATCGACGACTACCAGGGTCGCGTAGGGCCCGATCCCGCGCAGGTTCACGCTGTTGCCAAACACGATATTGCCGGAACCGCCGGCCTGGGCACGGGAGTTTTCCGAAACGCCAAGATCGAAGTTCTGCGGCAACTCCTTGATTATGCGGTCGACGGTGAGAGCGGGGGAGTTTTCGATCTCGGCCCTGCCCACGGCAATAACGGTTGCGCCCACAGGGGCCTCCCCGCGAACACGGCTGCCGGTAACGACGATGTCCTGCCCCACGCTTTCGTTTGCCGCAGGCTCGCTATCCTGGGCCACGGCCGTGCCTGGGAACAAGGCCGCCAGCGAGGCTCCGCCCAGAAGCAGCGCCATCACATCCTTGCGGAAATCCTTCTGCATCAATTCTCTCCCGATCAGTTCAGGCGTCTGCGCGCCTCTTGTTTTTCCGCCGGCTATCTCGCCAGCGGCAGTTCCAGCCGCGATGCGTCCAGGCCGCCGCGCCGCACGGCAATCACCGGCGGGGGGTCGATCTTCACGTCATCCAGGTTGCGCTGGCGGGGGTCCGCGCCGGTGACTGTGAATCGCAAGCGGGTCCCCGCGGAAACAACGCGCGACAGCGGCGTCAACGAGATGGAAACGGGCACCCATTCATCGGCATCGGGTGGCTGGATATCCGCTTCGAGACCGGAATGGTACGGCAGCCCCAGGTTTTCGAACGGCGCCTGCGACAGCTTGCGATGCGAAATCTTCAGCCGCCCGAACGAGACCACTTCCGCCTCGCCTTCGGCATCGATGCGGTCGAGATAAACCCAGAGGTCGGCGTCCGGGTGGCTGGTCCTGACCGTCAACCTCGCCACGGGGAAGCCCACCAGTTTGATGTCGCGGTCCAGCGGCGCGGTCGTGTACGACAAGCCATGCGCATCCATCGGTCGAGGCCAGAACGCAAAGTACTCGGCCGAAGGCAGGTCGTAGTCTACCGTAAATGCATCGCTTCCGACCAGGTTCGGAGGCGCGAGCCCAAGCGCCCCATCGTTGGCGGACTGCACGGCCCCGCCGCCACCAGTGGCCAGGAAAAAGGGCACCGGGCGTGACTGTATGCCGGGCAACTGGTCCGAACGTTCGTAGGTATCGGCCCCTTCCACCCAATAGATCGCGCGCGGTTCGCGATCGATACCGTTTTCCACCCCTTTCAGATGATGGTCGAAATAGCGCACGACCTCGCCAGTGAAGTCGAAATCCGCCGGCGGCACGCAGTGATTGCCCGGCCCGGCCAGGAACTTCCCGTCGAGGTTGGCAGCCCCGAGGATAGCCTGCCCGGTCGGTTCATCGCGCCAGTTGCTCCAGAAATAGGTCGCGATCCCGGCCTGACGGATCGCGTCGAGATAGCGATACGGGGCAACCTCTTCCCAGAACGCATTGCCGGTGAACTCGGAAACACTATCGCGATAGGGCATGGAGTACCACAGCGGCGCCATTGGCGTATTCGCCCGATGCTCCGCGACCGCAGCGCGCAGCATCGCTCCATCGCTGTCCGCGTCCACGGGAACACTGGCCAGATCCACTTCGAGCGGTTCGTCAGGGCGAGTGTTGAACTGCGCGGTGATTCCACCGTTACGGACGAAGCTGTACTTGTCGAGATCGGTCGCCCCGACAAAAACCGCCTTGAGCGACGGAGGCGCCGTAGTCGCGGTATGCATCGTGGTTCCGCCGAGATAGGAGCAACCGAGCATACCCACCGCGCCAGTGGAAAAATCCTGCCTCGCCAGCCATTCCACGAGATCGTAGCCATCGCGAGCCTCGGTCCTGTCCTGGAACCCGCGCCGATGGCCGAACGACGCCCCTTTTCCGCGAATGTCGGCGACAGCCACGACATAGCCGGCGCGGATCAGGGACCGAAGCGCCAGCCGATCGGAAAGCGCGATCTCCCGAACCAACCCGTCTTTATCGAAATAGCGGGCGCGGTAGGGCGTGAAGACGAAAATGACCGGGAGTTTGCGCCGCTCGACCACGTTACCGTTCGCCGGTCGGTAGATGTTGACGGCCAGGCGCGTTCCGTCACGAACAGGAACATAGAGCGAAGACCGGCTGTAATCCGTATATTCCCCGGCCGCAGCCGGGACACCCAGCCCAAACATCGCCAACACGGCGACAAGGCGGAAAAGCATCGCCATGATCACCCTCTCCCACGTCTTCTTTGTCAACAATTTGATCGGCAATCTGCATCAATGCAAGCGATTTCTTCGACAATATTATTGACAAAATTGCTTGCGGGATTCATGCAGGGATTCAAGGGATCACATGGAAAAACCACTCGGAAAAAGAACCAAGTCGTCACCCAGCGGGCAGGACATTGCCGACTGGCTGCGCGAACGAATCCGCAAGGGGCGATTCGTCCCGGGGCAGCGACTTGTGGAAATCGATATCATCGAAAGCACAGGTGGCAGCCGGGCCAAAGTGCGAGAAGCCTTCCAGCGGCTCGAAGCCGAGCGCCTCGTCGTAATCGAGGAATTTCGCGGCGCGTCCGTACGCAAGGCCAGCATGCGCGAGATCCGCGAGATATATCGCCTGCGGGTTGCACTGGAAGGTCAATGTGCGGCCGATTTTGCCTCGGACGGGACAGCGAAGGACAAAGCCCGGCTTCGGGAATTGCAGCGCGAACTCGACGCTTGCGTCAACGACAATGCGTCCGAACGCTTTGCAAGGCTGAATGGCGAATGGCACGACCATGTGATCAAGGGAGCGAAAAACCGCCTCATCCGCGATGTTCTCGCGCGCCTGACGGTACCCATAAATCGCCTGCTGTTCGAAAGTTTCTATGATACCCGTTGGCTGCGCAAGGCGAACATCGACCACCAGGGCATCACCCATGCGATCCTGGCCGGGGATTCGGCCAAAGCCGGCGCTTTGATGCGCCGTCACATCGAAGACGGCGAGAAAACGCTATCCACGATCGCATCGGAGTTCAGCGAGTAAACTGGGCGAGCGCGCCGCGCCGGCTGCCGGTGCGGTTCCTCTCCGTCCATCCCGTATACTGTCCGGTTCGATACGGCACCGCTTGCCCCGCGTCCCGCGCTCGTCTAGGGCGCGCGCGATTATTGCGCTGCACCATCGTCGCGCGCCAGCACCGAACCGAAAGCTCCGAAAGATGTCCGAACGTCTCCGCAACGTGGCGATTATCGCCCACGTCGACCATGGCAAGACCACTCTGGTCGACCAGCTCTTCCGCCAGTCCGGCACATTCCGCGACAACCAGCGGGTCGACGAACGGGCGATGGATTCGAACGATCTGGAAAAAGAGCGCGGGATCACGATCCTCGCCAAGTGCACATCGGTCGAATGGCAAGGCAAGGACGGCGAGCCGACGCGGATCAATATCGTCGACACCCCCGGCCACGCCGACTTCGGCGCCGAAGTGGAGCGGATCCTGTCGATGGTCGACGGGGTGATCCTGCTGGTCGATTCGGCCGAAGGGGCCATGCCGCAGACCAAGTTCGTCACCGGCAAGGCGCTCGCGCTCGGCCTCAGGCCCATTGTCGTGGTCAACAAGATCGACCGTCCCGACGGCCGCCCGCAGGAAGTGCTCGACGAAGTGTTCGACCTTTTCGTCAGCCTCGATGCCAGCGACGAGCAGCTCGATTTCCCCGTCCTCTACGCCTCCGGCCGCGACGGCTATGCGAGCGAGGACCAGAGCGCGCGCGAGGGGACGCTGGAACCGCTGTTCGAGCGGATCGTGGAGCACGTGCCGCCCCCCGGGCTGGACGACAGCGGCCCGTTCACCTTCCTCGCCACCCTGCTTGATCGCGACAACTTCATGGGCCGCGTGCTGACCGGCCGCGTCCAGTCGGGCACCGTCAACGTCAACGACCCGATCCATGCGCTCGACATGGACGGCAACGTGATCGAGACGGGCCGCGCGACCAAGCTGCTCGCCTTCCGCGGGCTGGAACGGGTCCCGGTCGACAGCGCGCGCGCCGGCGACATCGTGGCGCTCGCCGGGCTGGAGAAGGCAACCGTCGCCAACACCCTGGCCGATCCTTCGGTGAAAGAGCCGATTGCCGCGCAGCCGATCGATCCGCCGACGCTGGCGATGCGCTTTTCCGTCAACGACAGCCCGCTGGCGGGGCGCGAGGGGAGCAAGGTCACCAGCCGCATGATCCGCGACCGCCTGCTGCGCGAGGCGGAAACCAATGTCGCGATCCGGGTGACCGAGAGCGACGACAAGGACAGCTTCGAAGTCGCCGGGCGCGGCGAGCTTCAGTTGGGCGTGCTGATCGAAACCATGCGCCGCGAAGGCTTCGAACTCGGCATCAGCCGCCCGCGCGTGCTGTTCCGCGAGGAAGACGGCAAGCGCCAGGAACCCTACGAAACCGTGGTCATCGATGTCGACGACGAGCACTCGGGCACGGTCGTCGAGAAGATGCAGCGCCGCAAGGCGGAGCTGACCGAAATGCGCCCCTCGGGCATCGGCAAGACCCGCATCACCTTTTCCGCGCCGAGCCGCGGCCTGATCGGCTATCACGGGGAGTTCCTCTCCGACACGCGCGGCACGGGGATCATGAACCGCCTGTTCGAGAAGTACGACACGTACAAGGGCCCGATCGAGGGCCGTCAGAACGGCGTGCTGATCTCGATGGTCGCCGGCGAGGCGGTGCCCTATGCGCTGAACGCGCTGGAGGAACGGGGCGAGCTGTTCATCGGCGGGGGCGCGAAGATCTACGAAGGCATGGTGATCGGCGAGAACGCCAAGCCCGACGATCTCGAAGTCAACCCGATGAAATCGAAGCAGCTGACCAACTTCCGCTCCACCGGCAAGGACGACGCGATCCGGCTGACCCCGCCGCGGCGGATGAGCCTGGAACAGGCCATCGCCTATATCGACGACGACGAAATGGTCGAAGTGACCCCGCAATCGATCCGGCTGCGCAAGGCGATCCTCGACCCGCACGAGCGCAAGAAGGCGAAACGCCGCGCCGAGGCCTGAGCGCCTCGGCCAGGGCACGGCGTCAGGTCGTCAGGTGAAGCTCCGCCAGGGCGAGCGCGGCATATAGCGCGGCACCGGCGAAGAACGGCAGGAAGTAGCTCTTGCGCTCTTCGGGCAGCTCCTCCTTCAGCACGACGAGGACGATCGCGCCGCCGACGAAAGCGAAAAGCCCGCCGATCGCCAGAGGCGAGAGAGCCAGGAGCACGCCGGCCAGCCACCCGCCCAGCGTCGCAAGCACGAGCGCCCAGCGCCCCCGGCTGTCGTAAAGCTCGACATGGTGCCGGCGCACCCCGTAATCGGCGGTGACGAAGTGGAGCATCATCGCCACGAAGTAGAGCGCCAGACCGGCCAGGCTGTCGTCTTCGCGATGGTTGAGGAGGTAGGCGATGACGAAGATCAGCAGGCCGCTCGCCCCGATATGGAGGCGGAACATGGCATGTTCCGGCCGGTCCGTCCCTTCGGTTTTCCGGCGCATGTCGCGCGACGAGACGATCGCCCGCTCCATCCCGTAGAACAGGATCAGGCCGGCCAGGGCCAGCGTGTAGACGACCGCTTCGGCCAGCGGCGCCGCGAGGCCCGTGGCCCGCTCGAAACTCGCGGCATGGGCCCCGATCTCGGGCATGATGTGCAGGAAGACATAGCCGACGGCGACCCCGCCCGCGAAACTGAGCCACCGGCTGCGCGGAACGGCATCGAGAAAGCGCAGCCGCCCGACGAACAGGTGAACCGCGCAGAATGCGAGAGCCATGACGAAAGTGACGAGGAGGAACGTGCCGGCCGCCATGCAACGATAGTGACCCTGGCCGCATGGTGCTGACAACCGCAATTGCGGTCCTGCCCCATATTGCGGGCAATATTACGCATGATGCGAATATTATTTCGTAATAGCTTATGAGATTGTAATAACATGCCGGCAGCGAGTGGCAGGAGACGGATCGCGACCAAATTCGCCGAACCGGTAGTAATTGTGCCGGTAGCTTGTTACCCCCTCGCCCCATGCAGACAGGGACCCTCGCTTCACTCGCCATCTATTTCGTCCTGATGCTGGGCATCGGGCTCTATGCCTGGCGCAAGTCGACCGACACGTCGGAAGGCTACCTGCTCGGCGGGCGCCAGCTTCACCCGGCGGTCGCGGCGCTGAGCGCCGGCGCATCGGACATGTCGGGCTGGCTCCTGCTGGGCCTTCCCGGCGCGCTCTATGCAGCCGGCCTGGTCGAGGCCTGGATCGGCATCGGCCTGTTCCTCGGGGCGCTGGTCAACTGGGTCGTGGTCGCGCCGCGCCTGCGCGAGCAGACGGTGCATTACGGCAACGCGCTAACGATCCCCGAATTTCTCGCCAACCGTTTCCCCGACAAGGCGACGGCGCTGCGCGTGGTCTCGGCGATCATCATCGTCGTGTTCTTCACGGTCTATACCGCAGCGGGCCTGGTCGGCGGCGGCAAGCTGTTCGTCACCAGCTTCGCCAACCTGTTCGGCGACACGGGGATGAGCGATTACATGTTCGGCATCCTGCTGACCGCCGGCGTCGTGCTCGCCTACACGATGGTCGGCGGGTTCCTCGCCGTCAGCCTGACCGATTTCGTGCAGGGCTGCATCATGGTGGTCGCGCTCGTGCTCATGCCGCTGGTGGTGATGTTCGGCCCGGGCGGCAGCGGCGGCGAATCGCTGACGCAGGTTCAGACGGGCTTTCTCGACATCGGCTACGGCCTCACCTTCCTCGGCTTCCTGTCGGCGATCACCTGGGGGCTGGGCTATTTCGGGCAGCCGCATATCATCGTCCGGTTCATGGCCGTGCGCAGCCTCAAGGACGTGGCCGTGGCGCGCAATATCGGCATGGGGTGGATGTTCGTCTGCCTGATCGGCGCGATCGGCGTCGGGATCGCCGGGCGGGCCTATATCGTGCGCAACGGGCTGGCGGTGGACGATCCCGAAACGATCTTCATCGTCCTGGCCAACGTGCTGTTCCATCCGCTGATCACGGGCTTCCTCCTGGCCGCCCTGCTCGCCGCGATCATGAGCACGATCAGCTCGCAGCTCCTCGTGTCGTCGAGTTCGCTGACGGAGGATTTCTATCGCCTGTTCCTGCGCAAGGAAGCGAGCGAGCGCGAAATCGTGAACGTGGGACGCGGCGCCGTGCTGCTGGTCGCGCTGGCGGCGATCTACATCGCCTCCGACCCGGACAGCAAAGTCCTGGGCCTGGTGTCCAACGCCTGGGCCGGGTTCGGCGCGGCGTTCGGCCCGCTGATCATCCTGTCGCTGACGTGGAAGCGGATGACCGGGGCCGGCGCAGTGGCCGGCCTGGTGGTCGGCGCCGGCGTCGTCGGCCTGTGGATCGCGATGGGCTGGAACGGCAGCTTCATGGGCGGCGAAGGCATTTACGAGATCATTCCCGGTTTCCTGGCCTCGTGGCTGGCGATCTGGGGCGTCAGCCTGGCGACCGCGCCGCGGGCGGCGGAACCGGCCGTCTGACCCGATGCGCGCCGGCGTGCCGGCAGCAATGCGGCATTAACCCGGGGCATCGCACAAGGGCGCCATGGTTCGCGCGGTCGCAGTCGCTCTCAGCCTCCTGGCGCTGGCAGGTTGCCAGATCCTGCCCGAAAGCGAACGATCCCAGCGCCCCCGCCCCCCGGCAAGCGGCGCCGGCAACGCGATCTCCAACAATCCCCAGGCGCGCCAGTGCCTGGCCGAGCTGGGTGCGGCCGGCGCCGGGTTCACGCCCCTGCCGGACCGCTATGCCGGGCCGGGATGTTCCCTGCTCAACACGGTCGAACTGTCGCGCCTGCGGGGCGACGGCGGGAGCTTTACGGTCACCAACCTCGGCCCGGTCGCCTGCCCGACGGCCACGGCCTTTGCCGCCTGGGTCCGCTACGGCGTCGACCGCGCGGCGCGGGTCTATCTCGGCAGCCCGATCGTCAGGGTGGAGACAATGGGCAGCTACGCCTGCCGCAACGTGGCGGGCAGCGGGCGCCGCTCCGCCCATGCCACGGCCGAAGCGATCGATGTGGGCGCATTCCATCTCGCCGACGGGCGGCGCATCAGCGTGCTCGACGACTGGAACGGGGGGACCTCTGCCGAGCGGGAGTTCCTGCGCGTGGTCCAGCGCAGCGCCTGCAAGCGGTTCGAGACCGTGCTGGGCCCCGAATACAACGCCGCGCATCGCGACCACTTCCATCTCGAACGCGGCGGCGACGGGGGCTTCTGCCGCTAGCGTGGTTTTGCGCAGGCCGAAACGGCACCGGCCCGCAAACGCCTTCAGTCCCCGTCGCCATCGCCGAAGTAGAAGCTGTAGTCGGGCAGCGAGTGGAATGCGCTGCGCAGCGCGTCGCCCCAGCTCGACGAAATCGCCTGGAAATAGGGATCGTCGTGGGTGATCCGCCGCGTATGCGTCGGTTCGAAACCGTCGCGCGCGATGACCATGAGGTCGAGCGGCAACCCCACCGAGAGATTGGCCTTGAGCGTCGAATCGAACGAAACGGTCAACAGCTTGACCGCGTCCTCGAAGCTCATCGCCCGGTCATAGCCGCGGATCAGGATCGGGCGGCCGTATTTCGTCTCGCCGATCTGGAAGAAGGGGGTGTCGAAACTGGCTTCGATGAAGTTGCCTTCGGGATAGATCAGGAACAGGCGCGGCTCCATCCCCGCGATCTGCCCGGCGAGGATGATCGAGGCGGTGAAGCGCCCGCGCCCGCGCTCGCCATTGGCGAGCTGGCGTTCCTCGATCGTCGCGCGCAGCAGGCGCCCTATCTCGGTCGCGACCTGGAACATGCTCGGCGCTTCGAGCAGCGAATTGTGCCGCTCGCCGGGCGCCTTGGTCCGTTCTTCGAGCTGGCTTATCACCGCCTGCGTGGTGGCGAGATTGCCCGCCGTCATGACCGCCAGCATGCGTTCGCCCGGCACCCGCCAATGGAACATCTTGCGGAACACGGAAATGTTGTCGACGCCCGAATTGGTCCGGGTGTCGCTCATCAGGACCAGGCCCCTGTCGAGCACCATGCCCACGCAATACGTCATTGCTGGTCCACCTGCTGCTGTTCCACTTCGACGTCGACGTCGAGATCCTCGCTCACGGCACCGAAGCTGATCCCGGTGATCGGCGCGGCATCGCGATAGTCGCGGCCGGTCGCGACCCGCACATAGCGCGGATCGGGGCTGATCCCGTTGGAAATGTCGAAACCGACCCAGCCGAGCCCTTCGACGTGCGCCTCCGCCCAGGCGTGGGTCGCTTCCTGTTCGATCCGGTCGTTCATCATCAGATAACCGCTGACATAGCGCGCGGGGATCTGCGCCGCGCGCGCGGCGCCGATGAATATATGGGCATGGTCCTGGCATACGCCCCGCCCGGCCCCGGTCGCTTCCTCGGCCGTCGTGTCGACTTTGGTGGTGCCGGTGCGGTATTCGACCGCGGTGCGGATACGCCGGGACAGCGCGTGCAGGTAATCCAGCTTCGCATCCGGCGCGCAATCGAGGTCGCGCAACATGCGCCGCACCGCCTCGCCCGGCCGGGTGAGCGGCGTCTGCGCGAGAAAGCTCCACAGGGGCAAGTGGCCCGAATGGCGGCCGATCACGCCGGCGTTGTCTTCGGTATCGACGATGCCCGAGCAGCTGACCACGACTTCGCGCACGCCCTGCTCGACAGCGATCAGCGTGACCCGGTTGAAATGCTGGTCGTCGTATTCGAGCTGGGGAATGGCATTCTCGTACGTCATGTCCCAGGCCAGGATGTCCTGGCCCTGCGTCGCCTTGGGCGTCAGCCGCAGGCGCTGCAATGCGTGAACCACCGGTTCGGCAAAGGCGTATCGCGTTCTATGGCGTATCGACAAGCGCATGGGTCAGCTCAGGAACCTGTAGTCGTCGGCAATGCCCTTGGCGATGGCATCGTTCGCCTGCGTGAAATCGCGCAGGAAATCGTGCAGCCCGCGCTCGAAAATCTCGTCGATCGTGAGATCGGACAGCCGCGTCGCGCTCTCGCGCATCAGCGCATTGCTCACCCCCTCGCGGCCGTGCATGCGCGCCAGCGCCGCCAGCTCTTCGCGCAGCGCGGAATGGCAGAACGCGAGGCTGCGCGGGAAACGGTCGTCGAGCACGAGGAATTCGACAATGCCGCGGGCATCGATCCGCCCGGCATTGAGCCAGCGGAAAGCGCGGTCGCCCGAAACGGAGCGCAGGACCTGGTCCCACTGGCCCGTGTCGAGCGTGGTCCCGACGTAGGACAGCGAGGGCAGAAGCAGGTAATACTTCATGTCGAGAATCCGCGCGACGCTGTCCGCCCGTTCCACGAACGTGCCGGCGCGGGCGAAATGAAATCCCTCGTTGCGCAGCATCGACCCGCTCATCGCCCCATGCACGACCGTGCCCGCGCGGCGGATGATCTGGACCGCCTCGCCCACGCTGTTCTGGGGCACGGGCCGCGAAAGCAGGCGCGAAATCTCCATCCAGCTTTCGTTGATCGCTTCCCACAGTTCCCCGCTGATCGCATTGCGGACGGCGCGCGCATTGGTGCGAACCGCGCCGATCATGGCAAGGACGCTGGTGGCGTTGTCGGGATCGCGCAGCAGATAGTTCCACACCTGGTGGCCGGTATAGGTGCCATGCTTGGCCTCGTACCCGGCGCGTTGCCCGAACGCCTCGACGACCGAGCGCCATTCCTCTTCCGCCGTCGCCACGTCGCGGGTCAGCGCCATGTGGAAGCCGGCCTCGAGCAGGCGCGCGGTGTTCTCCGCCCGCTCCAGATAGCGGCACATCCAGAACAGGCCATGGGCGGTTCGGCCTAGCATGGGCTGGTCCTGTCCATCAGTCTTTCAGCACCCAGGTATCTTTCGTGCCGCCGCCCTGGCTCGAATTGACCACCAGCGAGCCCTTGCGCATCGCCACCCGGCTGAGCCCGCCCGGGACGATCTCGATCCCCTCGGGCGACACCAGCACGAACGGGCGCAAGTCGACATGGCGCGGGGCCAGCCCGCGGCGGGTGAAGATCGGGCAGGTCGAAAGCGACAGCGTCGGCTGGGCAATGTAGTTTTCGGGCCGCGCCTTGAGCTTGCGGCGAAACGCGGCCAGTTCCCGCTTCGACGCGGCGGGGCCGATCAGCATTCCGTATCCGCCCGATCCGTGCACTTCCTTCACCACCAGTTCGGCAAGATTGTCGAGAACGTAGGCCAGGCTGTCGGCATCGGCGCAGCGCCAGGTCTCGACATTGGGCAGCAGCGGCTTCTCGCCGGTATAGAACTCGACGATCTCGGGCATGAAGCTGTAGATCGCCTTGTCGTCCGCCACCCCCGTCCCCGGGGCGTTCGCGATCGTTATCCCTCCTGCGCGATAGACATCCATGATCCCGGGGACGCCGAGCACCGAATCGGGGTTGAAGGTGAGCGGATCGAGGAAATCGTCGTCGACCCGCCGATACAGCACGTCGACCGGCTCGTATCCGCGCGTGGTGCGCATCGCCACCCGCCCGTCGGCGACGCGCAGATCGCTGCCCTCGACCAGTTCCGCCCCCATTTGATCGGCGAGGAAGGCGTGTTCGAAATAGGCGCTGTTGTAGATGCCGGGCGTGAGCACCGCGACGATCGGCTTGCCCGTCGTCCCCGCCGGGGCGCAGGCTGCCAGGCTCTTGGCCAGCCGGCGCGGATAGTCGGACACCTGGCTGACCGGAATGCGCGTGAACAGTTCGGGGAACATGGCCATCATCGTCTCGCGATTCTGGAGCATGTAACTGACGCCCGAGGGCGTGCGCGCATTGTCTTCGAGGACGTAGAAATCGTTCGGGCCGGTGCGCACCAGATCGATGCCGACGATATGGGTGTAGACGCCTCCGGGCGGAGTGAAGCCGACCATATGCGGCAACCAGGCCGCGTTGTCGCGCAGCAGCCGCTCGGGAATTCTTCCGGCCCTCACGATTTCCTGCCGGTGGTAGAGATCGTGGATGAAGGCATTGATCGCGCTCACCCGCTGCTCGATCCCGCGCGTCAGGCGGCGCCACTCGCTGGCGGTGATGATCCTGGGGACCATGTCGAACGGGATCAGCCGTTCCTCGGCCTCGTTCTCGCCGTAGACGTTGAAGGTGATGCCGGTGCGGCGGAAGGCGGTTTCGGCGTCGCGATGCTTGCGCATCAGGAAATTCGACTGCTGGTCGTCGTACCAGTTGCGGTAGTCGCGGTAGGCCGGACGAACCGAACCGTCGGCGGCCCGCATCTCGTCGAATGTCGCGTCCGCCTCGTACATGAACCCCCTTGCCGCGATCGTGGGCACGGAGTGCAGCCTACACCGGCCGGTCCGCGTACCAAACAAAAGGTTTAGTCGGCGTCGAGTTCCCGCAGCACCGCATGGATCGATTCGGGCGAATAGGTGAAACCCATGTGGGTGCAGCGCAGCGCGACCGCCCGGTCGCGTTCGCTGTTGCGCCCGCGGGCGCTGCGCGGGCTGACGATTCCGTCGCGCGGGCTCCACAGCGCAACCGTGGTGACCGGCGGTTTTTCGCAGATGTCGGTTTCGATGGGAGGCTGGTCGACCCGGTGGCCGGTCACGAACTGGTACACCCGCCAGGCATGGTTCGCGCGCGGATCGCCCGAGAACGGCGAACCCATGGTGATCACCTTGGCCACGCGGTCGGGATGACGCTTGGCGATCTCACGCGCGAACAGGCCGCCCAGGCTCCAGCCGACGAGATAGACATCGCGGTCGTAACGTTCGTGGACTTCGACAAGGCGGCGTTCCAGATAGCAGACATTATCTTCGGTCGGCCCGAAATTGACGCCCAGCCCCCAGCGCTTGGCCTTGTGCCCGGCCCGCTCGATCAGGCTCGCCATATAGCGCATGCGTATCGGATGGGTCGCGAACCCGGGCAGCAGCATCACCGTGCGGGGGTGTTCCGCCCGGGGAATGTCGATCCGGCGAAACGGCCGGCGAAACGGTTCGGCGAGGTGCGAAAGCTCGCCGATCAGATAGCGCAGCTTCGGCCTGCCGCCGGCATCGGGCACCGGCTCGCTGGCCAGTTCCCACCGCTGCACCAGCTCTTCGCGGGAGCTGGGCAGTTGCGCGAACGAGGAAGGGACGGGCGAAGCGGTCATGGGATCGTTATGCCCTTGTTCGTCTAACCGCTGCTGAACGGCTGCGTTCCCCCCGTTTTCCTCCTCGGTTCCCTCGTCGGCCGTTTCTGGCGCTCTGAGCCCGCGCGCGGGGTCCGGCTGCCGGTTCAGGGACACTCGCCGACGCGCTCGGACACGACCTGCATCGTCATCCGCATTTCGCCTCCCGGTATGGCGGCCGACTTCTGGCGCATTTCCATGCGCATACGGCTCGATTCGGCTTCCACCGTGCCGTCGATGGTCATGTCGGAGCTTGCATCGCCGGGGCCGGAGCAGGTCAATTTCGCATCCAGATCGCTCCCCTGCGCATCGAACTGCGAAAATTCGCACGAAACGCCGTCGTCGCCTTCGCCCAGCCCCCGCACGATACGGCGGAAGCCTTCGTCGGCCTGGTCCTGGGTGAGGCACTGGGTCCTTTCCTGCCCCTGCAGCCCGGCGGCCATTTCGCGCATCCGCGCCGCCTGATCGGGGGCGACCCCGGGGATATCGAAATCGACGATCTCCGCACTGCTGCGATAGAGGCCCGGTCGCGGTTTCACCAGCTTGTCTGCCGCCGCGACGACTTCGTCCGCCGTCTTCGGCTCGTCGGGCTCGCTCCCGCAAGCCGCCAGCGCCAGCGCGCTTCCCACAACCATGATCACTGCGCGCATAGCCACCGCTCCTTGCCGGATTGCCCCAGCACGCTAGCTACCAATCGCACCGCGCGCTGCCAAGCGCTTGCCGCAGACGGTGGGCGGGTCCATATCTCCCGGATGGCCGAACTCGTCATCCGCCGGGGTCTCGAAGAACCCGACACGTCCGATAGCTTCACCCCGCACAAGCCGCAGCGGCCCGAAAAAAGCATGGGCGGGCGCAAGTTCGAACTCGTTTCGGACTATCGGCCCGCGGGCGACCAGCCGAGCGCCATCCGCGAACTGACGGCCGCCGCCAACGAAGGCGAGCGAACCCAGGTCCTGCTGGGCGTGACCGGTTCGGGCAAGACCTTCACGATGGCCAAAGTGATCGAGGAGCTTCAGCGCCCCGCGCTGGTGCTGGCCCCGAACAAGATCCTCGCCGCGCAGCTCTACGGCGAATTCAAGAGCTTCTTCCCGAACAACGCGGTCGAGTATTTCGTCAGCTACTACGACTATTACCAGCCCGAGGCCTATGTCCCCCGGTCCGACACCTATATCGAGAAGGAAAGCTCGGTAAACGAAGCGATCGACCGGATGCGCCACAGCGCCACGCGCGCCCTGCTCGAACGCGACGACGTGGTGATCGTCGCATCGGTATCCTGCCTCTACGGCATCGGCTCGGTCGAGACTTATTCGGCGATGATCTTCGACATCAAGAAGGGCGAGACGGTCGACCAGCGCGAGATCATCCGCAAGCTCGTGGCGCTGCAGTACAAGCGCAACGATGCCGCCTTCGCGCGCGGCAATTTCCGCGTTCGGGGGGACAGCCTGGAGATTTTCCCCAGCCACTACGAAGACATGGCCTGGCGGGTGAGCTTCTTCGACGACGAGATCGAGGAGATCAGCGAGTTCGATCCGCTGACCGGCAGCAGGGGCACCCGGCTCGACAAGGTGCGGGTCTACGCCAATTCGCACTACGTCACGCCCGGCCCGACGATGAAGCAGGCGAGCGAGGCGATCCGGTTCGAACTGCAGGAAAGGCTCAAGGAGCTTCATGCCGAAGGCCGCCTGCTCGAAGCGCAGCGGCTGGAGCAGCGGACCAACTTCGACCTGGAGATGATCGCCGCCACCGGCAGCTGCGCGGGGATCGAGAACTACAGCCGCTTCCTCACCGGCCGCCTGCCGGGCGAGCCGCCGCCAACGCTGTTCGAATACCTGCCCGACAACGCGCTGCTCTTCGTCGACGAGAGCCACCAGACGATTCCGCAGATCGGCGCGATGGCGCGGGGCGACCATCGGCGCAAGCTGACGCTGGCCGAATACGGTTTCCGCCTGCCGAGTTGCATCGACAACCGCCCCTTGCGCTTCAACGAATGGGACGCGATGCGGCCGCAGACGATCGCCGTTTCGGCGACCCCCGGCGGATGGGAGATGGAGCAGACCGGCGGCGTCTTCGCCGAACAGGTCATTCGCCCGACCGGCCTGATCGACCCGCCGGTGGAAATCCGCCCGGTCGAGGACCAGGTGCAGGATTGCATCGCGGAGGCCAAGGCGACCGCGGAAAAAGGCTATCGCACGCTGGTGACCACGCTGACCAAGCGCATGGCCGAGGACCTGACCGAATTCATGCACGAACAGGGCGTCAAGGTCCGCTACATGCATTCGGACGTCGAAACCCTCGAGCGGATCGAGCTGATCCGCGACTTGCGCCTTGGCGTCTACGACGTGCTGGTCGGGATCAACCTGCTGCGCGAAGGGCTCGACATTCCCGAATGCGGGCTGGTGGCGATTCTCGATGCCGACAAGGAAGGCTTCCTGCGCTCGGAAACCTCGCTGATCCAGACCATCGGCCGCGCCGCGCGCAACGTCGACGGGCGCGTGATCCTCTATGCCGATCGCGTGACCGGTTCGATGGAGCGCGCGATGGCGGAAACCGAGCGCCGGCGCGAAAAGCAGCGCGCCTACAACGCGGAGCACGGCATCACCCCGCAGACCATCCGGCGCGAGATCGCCGACATCGTCGCGCATACGGCTGCTCGGGACGGCGTAACGGTGGATCTGGAGGCCGAGGACGGGCGCAACAACCTCGTCGGCCACAATCTGCGCGCCTATATCGAAGACCTCGAGAAACGCATGCGCGAGGCCGCCGCCAATCTCGAGTTCGAGGAAGCCGGCCGCCTGCGCGACGAAATCCGCCGCCTCGAAAAGGACGAACTCGGCCTGCCCGACGACGAGAAGAAGGCACCGCTCGTCGGCCGCAGCAACGAGGGCAAGCCCGGAACGCGCAAGCTGCGATATGGCAAGACGCAGCGGAAGTGGGGGCGGTAGCGCCTATTCCACTGATTGACATAGCGCTAAATAGTGCTATTAGCGATTCAGTGGAGGCAAGGAATGGAAATTTCTGTTGATCTCGATGTCTACAAGGCTCTTACCGCACGCCTGGAGCATGAAGGACAAACTTATAGCGATGTAATCCGTGAACTTCTCGGTTTGGACTTCATAACCGAAGAGTCCCCGCCTGAGTCAGCAATGGCAGCGCCCCTCGAACGGCTGGCCGGGGTAACCGATACCTGGTCAAAGCCTGCCGAAAGCGGATTTTACTCGAGAGGACTGTTTCTTCCGGACGGAACGAAACTGCGCGCTCGATACAAGGGCGAGCTTTTCGAGGCTAAGATTGTGGACGGGCATTGGCTCGACAAGAATGGCGACGAGCATGGCAGTCCCTCTGCAGCGGCATCAGCAATCACTGGCAACAACGTGAACGGCCTTCGATTCTGGGAGGCGTGCCGTCCGAGCGATAGTGGATGGCGAAGGCTGGAATTCATCAGAAATCGGCAGGTTCACAATGGTGGGGCCTGAGCAAATCGTTGACGATCCGCAATCTGTCTCTTATAAAGGACAAGCTTTCCAGCTGGAGGAAACACAAGTCTTCTCCGACTGGCTTGGTTCGTTGCGGGACCGCCGGGCGAAGGCACGGATCGTCGACCGGCTGAAGCGCGCGTCGAACGGCAATTTCGGGGATCACAAATCCGTCAAGGGCGGAGTCTTCGAAATGCGGGTCGATGTCGGACCGGGCTATCGGGTGTACTATTTCCAGCGCGGAAGGCGGCTTGTCATCCTGCTTTGCGGGGGTGACAAGGGCACCCAGAGAGCCGATGTCGCGGAAGCGAAGCGGCTCAAGGCCGAGATAGAAAGCTTCGATGAAGGTAACGCCGTTTGATCCCGCCAACTATCTCGAGACGGAGGAAGATATCCTCTATTACCTCGAGGCGGCGATGGAAGGAAACGATCCGAAGCACATAGCCAGTGCCTTGGGCGATGTTGCACGCTCGAAGGGGATGAGCGAAATCGCCGCAAAGGCCGGGGTGGGCCGGCAAGCCCTCTACAACGCCTTATCGGAAAACGGCAATCCGACTCTGGAGACTCTCACGTCGGTGTTGTCGGCACTTGGTTTGCAGCTATCGGTTCACAGGCGAGCCGCGTAACGATTTACGCGCTGCGTCGCTTTTGCCATAGCGAGCGCATGATTCCCCGTATAGTTATGGCGCTCGCCGCCGTCGCACTTCCCGTTTCCGCGATCGCCGAGGACGAGCCCAAGCCAACAGCTCCGGCTGCTTCCTACGAACCCAATTCCGCTTCCAGGACCTTCACCGGCACGTTCGGCGGGCGCAGTCTGCGTTATACCGCAACGGTGGAGGAACAGGTGCTGAAAGGCGACGACGGCACGCCCAAGGCGGCGATCGTGACAACCGCCTATGTCGCCGAACCGCGCGACCCCTCGCGCCCGGTGACGTTCCTGTTCAACGGCGGGCCGGGTTCCGGTTCGGTCTGGCTGCAGATGGGCGCTTTCGGCCCGCAACGGGTCGCCATTCCGTCCGACGCGCGCGACGACGGTGCGCCGCCTTTTCCCATCGTTCCCAACCCGGACTCGATCCTCGACGTCACCGACCTCGTCTTCATCGACCCGGTCGGCACCGGGTTCAGTCATACGATCGGCGACACCAAGGGCGAGGAATACTGGGGCGTCACCAAGGACGCCAAATCGGTCGCGGCGGTCATCCGCAAGTGGATCAGCGAGAACGGCCGCTGGAACAGCCCCAAGTTCCTCGGCGGCGAAAGCTATGGCACGACCCGCTCCGCCGCTGTCGTGCACGAGCTGGAAGGCGGATACAACGACGTGTCGCTGAACGGCGTGATCCTGATTTCGACCGTGCTCGATTTCGGTGCCGGAGCAGAAACCGAAGGGGCGGAGCTGGGCTATATCACCACCCTGCCGACTATGGCGGCCACCGCGCTCTATCACGGCAAGGCTACGGCGCCTTCGGTCGAACAATTCGTGGAGGAAGCGCGTCGGTTCGCGATCGGCCCCTACGCCGCTTTCCTGCTGAAAGGGCAGAATGCGAGCGCCAGCGAGCGCGCCGCGGTGCGGGCCGAACTGGCTCGCTTTACCGGCTTGTCGGAACAGTATCTCGAGCAAGCCGATCTTCGGGTGACCTCGGGGCGATTCTACAAGGAGCTGCTGCGCGACCGCGGGCTGACCGTGGGCCGGCTCGACAGCCGTTATACCGGCATCGATTACGACAATGCCGGCGAAACGCCCGACAACGATCCCAGCTTCTACGGGATCGACGGCGGTTACGCCGCTGCCATCAACCACTTCATGCGCGATACGATCGGTTATCGCACCGAGCGCGAGTACGTCACCATCGGCAATGTCGGACCGTGGGATTGGCGGCTCCCCGGCGGACGCGACACCAATGCCTACCTCAACGTCGCCCCCTACCTCGGCAAGGCCATGCGCGAAAACGCCGATATGCGGATCCTCGTCGCCCAGGGCTGGTACGATTTCGCCACGCCGTTCTTCGCTGCCGAATATGCCCTGACCCGCACCGGCTTTCCGCAGGATCGGATCGAATGGCGGTATTACGATTCGGGCCACATGATGTACGTCCGCGACGAGGATCGCCGGAAGTTGTCAGACGATGTCCGCGCCTTCATCCGCGCGCGCTGAACCGGGCGGCAGCGGTCGACTGGCGCTCTGCGCCGTCGTGTTCGCGCTGGCCGCCTGCAAGCCGCCGGCGGTCGACGACTATGTCGAGCGCGTGGCTCTGGACGCTGCACAGTCGCGCGCAAGCGATCCGCTCCCCTCGCCCGACACGACGGGTGCGCTGTGGGCGGAAAGCGACCGGCCCGGGCGCATTCTCTATGGCAAGCCGGGCGAGGCGCCGTTGCTCGCGCTCGCGTGCGAAGCGGGCGCGGGCGCGCCGCGGATCCACATCACCCGCTATGTCGCCGCCGATCCCGAGGCGAAAGCCATACTGGCGCTGATCGGCAACGGGCATGTCGCCCGCGTCCCCGTCGACGCGACGTGGAACGGGCGGGCCTGGTTATGGGAAGGCTATATCGACGCCGACGACCCCGGGCTGGACGTGCTGACCGGCCCGCGCCGCATCGAGGCGACCGTGCCGGGCGGAGGAACGGTCGACATCCACCCTAGCGCGCGCCCGCAGCATCTGGTCGAGGTTTGCCTTGGGCAACGTCCGCCGGGCGATCCGGTGCCGCCCGAGCAAGGGTGACCAGCGCATCCGGGCCCAGGACCTGTGGCAGTTGCCGCCCTTCCTTGCCCGGTTCGTACCAGAGATAGAGCGGAACGCCGGCCGCGCCGTGATCGGAAAGAAACTCGGTGATCGCCGGATCGCGGCGCGTCCAGTCCCCGCGCAGCGTCACCACGCCCGCGTTCAGGAAAGCCTCGCGCGTCGCCTCGCGCTCGATCGCGACGCTTTCGTTGACCTTGCAGCTCACGCACCAGTCGGCGGTAAACCAGACGAAGACCGGCCGGCCGGTGGCCCGCGCATCCGCCAGCGCCGCTTCGCTGAAGGGTAGAGGATCGAGCAGGCTTTCGGCCGCTTCGACCTCTTCGCTCACCAACCGCGGGAGAAAGGCGATCGCCGCCCCGGCGACCAGCAGAACCGCGAGCAGCCCGGCCCCGGATCGCGCGGCGGCACGGCGGCCGACAATCGCCAGAATGGCGACGGTAGCGACAGTCAGGCCAGCCGCGCCCCACCCGAAAGCCGCGCCGCCGAGCCGGAAACACAGCCACAACAGCGCAAGAGCGGTCAGCGCCATAGGAACGGCCATGATCCTGCGGAACGTTTCCATCCACGGCCCCGGCCGCGGGAGCAGCCGCCGCAAGGCCGGAATCAAGCCGATCGCCAGGAAAGGCAAGGCAAGGCCAAGCCCCAGCGAAGCGAACAGCACCAGAGCTTCAAACGGCGGCAGGACCAGCGCCGCGCCCAGCGCCGCCGCCATGAACGGGCCGGTGCAGGGCGTGGCGACGAAGGCCGCCAGCACGCCGGTGGCGAAGGCCCCTGCCGGCTCGCCCCGGCGCGTCAGCGAGATCGAAGGCAATTCGAACACCCCGGCAAGGTTGGCGGCGATCGCGGTCGCCAGCGCCAGAAGCCCGATCACCACACCCGGTTCCTGAAGCTGGAAAGCCCAGCCGACCGCTTCGCCGGCCGAGCGCAGCGCAAGCAGCAGCGCGCCCAGCCCGATGCAGGCGGTCAGCACGCCGGCAGTGTACGCGAACCCCTCGCGCCGCGCCTCGGCCTGGCTTTCGCCCGCTCTGGCGAGGCTGAGCGCCTTGAGGCTCAGGATCGGGAAGACGCAAGGCATGACATTGAGCAGCAGGCCGCCGGCGAGCGCTCCGAAAACGAGAATCCAGAACGGTGGCATCTCGCGCACCGGCACCGGCTTGCCGGCGCTCGGCACGGCCCCCGGCACCGCGGTGAAGCGAACCCCGACATCATGCGAAAATGCCAGAATCCCTTCGAGCCTGGTCGGCTCGGGCTCACGCACGATCTCCGCCGGAAGGTTCAACTGGTCGAGGGGAACCTCGGCAACAAGCAGGTCGCCATCGCGAAAGAATGTCTGTTCGCCCGCATAGCGCGGGCGCAGACCCCTGCCCAACTCGCGCTCCTCGACGAACAGATGCGGTGCGGAAAGGGCCATGTCGGCCGGGAGAGGAATGCCGACGCGCAGGCGCCGGTCCTCGATCGCGAAGTTCGCCCGGCTGTCGAGCATCGGTGCGATCGACGCACGCCAGCGCACGAAACGCGGATCGTCGTCGGCTGCGGCCGGATCGAGTTCGAGTTCGGCCCGCTGGGGAACGCACAGCTTGTCGGTACAGGCCAGATAGTCCGCCACGACGCCGATCGGTTCGATCTCTTCGATATTCGCCCCGCGTGGCACGCGAATCGGCACGAGGACCGTATAAGGCCCTTCGTAGACGTGATTCATCAACCCGCCGATCACCAGCCGGCGCGGCACCGGATAGAGCGGCTCGCCTGCCGACCAGCCCCGCGGCAGGTCCCAGGCCAGCTCCATGCCCAGCCCGGCATCGCCCGGGTTCGACCAGTATCCGTGCCATTCGTCCGTCCGGGGCACGAAATGGAGCGCCAGCATCCATTCGTCGCCCGCCGTCGGCGGACCGTCGGCGGCCAGTTCGGCGCGGATATTGTCGTCCGCGATCTCGGGCTGCGCCGCCGCGCCGGCGGGAATCAGCAGGGCCAGCGCGGCAAGCAGTGCCAGCACGGCCCACGCGAACCGGCGCGCGCCCCCGTCCATTGTCCTTGCTTCGATCACAGCCATGGCCCTAGGACGGCGAAAGGATTACCGCAACGAGAAGGCGATGAACGACACGCGCGACCTGCTGATCCTGGGCGGTGGCCTGGTGGGCATGACCCTGGCCCTGACCGCAGCGCGGCAGGGATTGTCGAGCCACGTGGTCGACCGGGCGGACTCCGCCGAACTGACCGCCGACGGTTTCGACGGCCGCGCAAGCGCGATCTCGACCGCGAGCTGGAACCTGTTCGCGAATATCGGCCTGGCCGCCACGCTGGAGCCGCATGGATGCCCGATCGAATCGATCGCGGTGACCGACCAGCTGCGCCCGGGCAGGATCGATTTCCGCCCCGAACCGCACGAGGGATCGCTGGGGCGCATGTTCGCCAACCGCACCCTGCGCCTCGCCCTGTTCGAAGCGGCCGCGCAGGAACCGCTGATCGCCTGGCATGCGAAAGCCGAAATAATCGGACGCGACAGGGGAGAGCACGCGGTTTCCGCCCGGCTGGCGGACGGCCGCACGCTGCACGCCGGCCTGATGGTCGGGGCGGAAGGCCGGATGTCGCCCACGCGCGAAGAGGCCGCGCTCAAGGTCGCGAAGTGGCAATATGGCCATCGCGCGATCGTCGCCGGGCTCGAACATGCCCTGCCGCACGAAGGGGTTGCGTGGGAGATTTTCTATCCCACCGGTCCGTTCGCGCTGCTTCCGATGCGCAGCACCGACGGCTCGCACCGGAGCGCGCTGGTCTGGACGGTGGACGAAAAGGACGCGGCCGGGACGCTCAAGCTGTCCGATCGCGCCTTCCGGGCCGAAGCGGAAAAGAGAATGGGCGACATTTTCGGCGGTGTCGTCGCGGTCGGGCCGCGCTCGTCGTTCCCGCTGGGGTTCCATCACACGGCGCGGATCACCGGGCAGCGCCTGGCGCTCGTGGGCGATGCGGCCCACGGCATCCATCCCATCGCGGGCCAGGGGCTCAACCTCGGCCTGCGCGACGTCGGCGCGCTGGTGGAAGTGCTGGCGGAAGGGGCCCGGCTGGGCCTCGATCCGGGCGATGCGCAAATGCTCGCGCGGTACGAACGCTGGCGCGGGCTCGATTCGTTCATGGTCGCGCTCGCGACCGACGGCCTCACACGGCTGTTCGGCATTCCCGGCCGAACGGCCTCGGTCATCCGGCGCACCGGCATGGCGGGCGTCCAGCGGATTCCCGCGCTCAAACACTGGTTCATGGACGAGGCGCGCGGCGTGTCGGGCGACGTGCCCGAACTCATGCGCGGATGACCCGGCGTCGTTCCCGGCGAGGCCGAAACGGCGCCCGCCCGCCGCGACGAAAACGGCGCTATTCGTCCTCCGCCGGATTCTCCGCCGGGCTGGGCTGTTCGATCTGATTGCCCAGCCCGTCGCGCAGGCGGCGGGGTTCGAGCACGGCCGAGGTTTCGATCAGGTCGAGCGCCTGCCGGGCCGCGACATAGCGCTCGGCATCGGCAATCCATCGCTCCGCCTGGGCCGCGCCGGGCATCTTGCCCACTTCCTCAATCGCCTTGTTCACCCGGCCGCTTTCGAGGAAGAACCGCGCCCGCTCTATTCGCCGCTGCGGCTGGGGCGAGGGGGTCGTTTCGCGGCGTATCACGAACAATTGGCCGAGTTCGTGGCCGATCCGTTCCAGAAGCGGGGCATCCTTCGCTTCGGTCAATTGCGGGGCGAGCCCTTCGAGCCGGGCGACGAGAACATCCAGCGTTACCGGATTGCGCGAAAATTCGATGATGGTGTTGACCGCATTGGGCTTGGCGTCGCCGAACCGCAAGCGCAACTGGTCGGCGAGATAGCCCAGTTCGGCCCCCCGATCGAGCGCGCGCCGGGTGGCGAAGGCGATCAGGAGCCCTTCGGCCCGCGCCGCATTGCCGGCGGCGGCCTGCGCCTGCAGGTCCAGCCGCGCGAGCCGCTGCTCGGCCGCGGCCAGCCGCTGATCGAACCCGCCCTGCTGCTCCGCCGCCTGCTCGGCCCGTTCTTCCGCGACCGTGGGCGGTGTAGCGGAAGGAGAAGGCAGCGGCGCGGGGGAGGCAGAACCGTCGCCCGCAACCGGTTCGGCCACCGGCTGCGCCGGCGCCTCGTCGCCGGCCATGCCGAAATCGACGCCGGAACGCCACGCGAAATAGCCGACCAGCAGCGCGCCCAGCAGGAAAGCGGCCACCGCAACCGCCAGAATGGGCTTGAGAGAGCCGCCGGAAGGGGTTTGATTTGCGTATCTGTCCATCGAAATCCGTTCTGCTACCCGCATGCCCTTGCAGGTGCCGACCCCCACCGGTCAATGGCACATGTCGCGCGCCAATGCCAGCAGGGCGCTATCCGACGGATGCGAAGCGGCGCCCACGTCTCGCCAGCCCTCGCCGGCGAGCTGCGCAATCCGCGGCGCGAGCGCGGCGATCGCCACGGCCGCGCGGCTCACCCCGCAACGGTCGCACTCTTGCGCGAAATGGCATGCAGCCTCGCCCGAATGGAGGAGCACCAGCGCTCCGTCGCAGAGGCGCTCGGCCAGGCCGGGCGGGAACCGGCCGTAGTCGACGCGATAGACGATGCGCGTTTCGATCGACACGCCCGGCGGCGGCGACAGCGGTCGATGCCGTTCTCCGGCCAGGCGCAGCAACCGCAGCGGCGCCTGCGGCCGCAGCGCGTCCACCACGCGCTGCAAGCCGCCTTCGCCCGCTATCCCCACCCGCAACCCGGCATCGCGCGCCGCATCGGCCGTTGCCTCGCCCACGACATGCGCCGTGCCGCCCTGCCAGCGCGCCAGTGCCGGGCCGGCGTGGCGCACGGCATTGGCGCTGCCCAGCAGCAAGGCGTCGAAGGCGGCTGCGGACGGCGCCTCCCAGGCGACCGGGGCGACGCTGGCCAGCGGATGCCCTTCGGCGGGCAGTCCGGCCGCACGGGCCGCATCCAGCGTCGCCGAAAGGCCGGGTTCCGGCCGAATGACGACAATCGGCCGAGTCATGCCGACCCGGTGAAATGGACCGCTATCCCCGCGCTCGCCCGGGCAAGCAGATCGGCCGCGAGCGCGGCAGGCGGGCCGGCATCGCCGGGGGCGGCACGGCATTCACCCTCCACCCGTTCGTTGCCGTCGGGGCTGAACAGCGCAGCGCGCAAGCGAAGGGCATCGCCTTCGCGGGTCGACAGCGCCGCCACCGGGCTGTGACAGGTCGCGCCGAGAGCGGCCAGCAGCGCGCGCTCCGCCATGACGCTCGCGCGCGAGAATCCGTCGTCGATGGCCGCGATCAGTGCGCGCGTCTGCGTGTCGCCTGCCAGGCATTCGATGCCGATCGCCCCCTGAGCCGGCGCCGGCAGCCAATCGCCGGGGTCGAGCGGGGTGCCGACCCCGTTCTCGCCCAGCCGCGCCAGCCCCGCTGCTGCGAGCAGGGTCACGTCGGCCTCGCCCGCGGCAAGCTTCGCCAGCCGCGTCGCGACGTTGCCGCGAAACGTGACGATCTCGCAATCGGGCCGGCGATGGAGCATCTGCGCCGCGCGTCGCGGGGCGCTGGTCCCCACTCTTGCTCCGCGGGGAATTTCCGCCAGGCTGGCCGCCCCGATCAGCACGTCGCGCACATCGGCGCGCGGCAGGATCGCCGCGATGGCGAGTATTTCCGGCCGCAGCGTCTCCACATCCTTCATCGAATGGACTGCGCCGTCGATGCGCCCTTCTGCAAGCCACTGGTCGAGTTCTTTCGTCCACAGCGCCTTGCCCCCGATCTCGGCCAGGGGGCGATCCTGGACCTTGTCGCCGCTGGCACGCACGGGCACCAGCTCGATCGCGCTTTCAGGCCATCCGTGGGCGGCGCACAGCCGCGCCCGCGCCTCGCGCGCCTGGGCCATGGCGAGCGGCGACTGACGGGTTCCGAGGCGAAGCTTTGGCGGATCGATCATGAGCGATGCTTGCCCTAGCGAGCCAATTTGTTCAGGGAAAGCGGCATGGGGATCGTGCTTGGCATCGAATCGAGCTGCGACGAGACTGCGGCCGCCCTCGTCACCACCGACAGGCGGATCGTGGCGCAGCGCATTGCGTCGCAGGACGCGGAGCACGCACCCTATGGCGGCGTGGTGCCCGAAATCGCGGCGCGCGCCCATGCGGAACGGCTGACCCCGATGATCGAAGCAGTGATGGCGGAGGCGGGCCTCGAACTCGCCGATCTCGACGCGATCGCGGCGACCGCCGGGCCGGGGCTGATCGGCGGGGTCATGGTCGGGCTGGTCAGCGCCAAGGCACTGGCGATGGCGGGCGAGGTGCCGCTGATCGCGATCAATCACCTCGAAGGCCATGCCCTTTCTCCGCGCCTCGCCGACCCGGGCCTTGCCTTCCCTTACGCGCTCCTGCTGGTTTCCGGCGGCCATTGCCAGATCCTGCGGGTCGAGGGTGTCGGCCGGTATCGGCGCCTGGCGACCACGATCGACGACGCGCTGGGCGAAGCGTTCGACAAGACGGCCAAGATTCTCGGCCTCGGCTTTCCCGGCGGCCCTGCGGTCGAGCGGCTGGCGCGCGAAGGCGACCCCCGTGCCGTGCCCCTGCCCCGGCCGCTGGTCGGCAGCGGGGAGCCGCATTTCAGCTTCGCCGGGCTCAAGAGCGCGGTCCTGCGCGCGAGGGAAAGCGGCCGCTATCGGGACGCGGACATCGCCGCCAGCTTCCAGCAGGCCGCGCTCGATTGCGTGATCGACCGGCTGACGGTCGCGCTGGAAGCGATCGAGCCGGTGCCGGCGCTGGTCGTGGCGGGCGGAGTGGCCGCGAATCAGGCGATACGCGGCGCGCTGGAAGATTTCGCGGGCAAGCGCGAGCTGCGGTTCGTGGCGCCGCCGCTCGCGCTGTGCACCGACAACGCGGCGATGATCGCCTGGGCGGGCTGCGAGCGGCTGGGCCAGTCCGACCCGCTCGACATCGCGGCGCGACCGCGCTGGCCGCTCGATCCCGAGGCGGAGCCGGTGCGCGGCGCGGGGTACAAGGCATGAGCGGAACGCGGCACGCCCCGGTCGGCGTGATCGGCGCCGGGGCCTGGGGCACGGCGCTGGCGCAGATGCTCGCGTCGGACGGGCGCGAGGTCCTGCTATGGGCGTTCGAACCGGAGCTGGTGGAGCGGATCAATACCGATCACCGCAATCCGATCTACCTGCCTTCGGCCGAACTGGCCGCCACGATCCGCGCCACCGGAGCGCTGGAGGACCTTGGCGATTGCGCGACCGTCCTTGCGGTCACGCCGGCGCAGCATCTCGGCAAAGTGCTGAGCGGCCTGCGCGCCGCGCCGCGTGACCTGGTGCTGTGCAGCAAGGGGATCGAGGCGGGGAGCGGACGGCTGATGAACGCGGTCGCGTCGCAAGCCGCGCCGGGCAGCGAGATTGCCGTGCTGTCCGGCCCGACTTTCGCGCACGAAGTCGCCACCGGACTGCCGACCGCCGTGACGCTCGCCTGCAGCGGCGGAGAGAGCCAGTGGGACCGGCTCGCCCCCACGATCGCGCGGCCGCGGTTCCGGCCCTATTATTCGGATGATATCGTGGGCGCGGAAATCGGGGGATCGGTCAAGAACGTTCTCGCCATCGCCTGCGGCGTGGTCGACGGCCTCGGCCTCGGCCAGAACGCGCGCGCCGCGCTGATTGCGCGCGGCTATGCCGAGATGCTGCGTTTCGGCGAGACGCTGGGCGCGCGGCCGGAAACGCTCGCCGGGCTGTGCGGGCTGGGCGATCTGGTGCTCACCTGCTCTTCGACCTCCAGCCGCAATTTCTCGCTCGGCAAGGCGCTGGGCGAAGGGCAGTCCGCCGACAGCCTGATGGCCGACAGGCGCACGGTTGCCGAGGGCGCGCATACCGCGCCCGTGCTTGCCGAACTGGCCGCGCGCCACGGGATCGCCATGCCGATCGTCACCGCCGTCCACCACTTGCTGGGCGGAGCCCCCGCGCGCGATATCGTCAGCGAACTGCTCGCTCGCCCGCTCCGGTCCGAACAGGACGGTCCCGGCGCCCAGGGTTCCCCTGCGTGAGCGAAACCGCGCAGCAGGGCGATATCGCCGCACTGGCGAAAGGGGGGCGGACGAACTTCTTCGGCTTCCTGCTGCGGCTGGCCGCGAGGCTGCCGTTCCTGTTCATCGCCGGCCGCCTTTACGGCGCGGAAGAGCTTGGCCGCTTCGCCTCCGCCCTGGTGGTGGTGGAACTGACCGCGCTCGTCTGCTCGATGGGCGAGAAGCGCGGGCTGGCCCAGCGCCTTTCCGAAGGCGAAGGCATCCGGCCCGCCAATCTGGTGTTCGACGGCCTGCTGCTCGCGCTGCTGCTCTCCTGCGCGGCGGCGGCATTCCTGTGGTTCGTGCCCGCCCCGATGTTCCCCGCAGGCGAATACGGCGTGCTCGACAAGCTTCTGGTGACCGCGATCCCCGCCTATGCGCTGACCGAGATCCTGCTCGCGGCCCAGGCCTATCGCTACGACATAGCGACCACCGTGCGCGCGCGCGCGATCGTCGAACCCTGGACGATCTCGATCATGGCGGGCGTCTTCTTCTACGTGATTCCGCGTTCGGGCCTGTCGCTCGCCTATATCGCCTCGATCTATGCCGGCCTGGCGGCAGCGGCCTGGCCGTTCCTGCGGACATACGGCCTGCCGCACAACTGGCGCCCCAACCTCGGCGACATGTGGGGCATGTCGGCCCGGGCCTTCCCGCTCGCAACCGCCGATGCGGTGGAATGGGGAACCCGCCGGCTCGATATCTTCATCCTGGGCCTGTTCGCCGCGCCCGCCGCGGTCGGCATCTATTACGTCGCGCAACAGGTGGCGAGCCTGCCGCAAAAGCTGAAAACCAGCTTCGAGCCAATTTTGGGCCCGGTGATCACACGCAATCTGAAGGAAAACAACTTCCCGGCGATCGCGAAGCAGGTCTGCCAGGTCGGCTTCTGGATCGTCGCCGCGCAGGCCGGAATCGCCCTGGCGCTGGGCGTTCCGGGCGAGGCGGTCATGGGGCTGGTCGGTCCCAATTTCGTGGGCGGCACGGGCGCGCTTTCGTTTCTGCTCGCCGCCGAAGTCGTCGCCGCCACCGCCGTCGTTTCCGAAGCGGCGCTGGTCTACGTCGCGCGCAAGCGCAACCTTGCCATTTCGCTGGCGACCATTGCGCTCCAGGGCATATTGACCGTGGGCGCCATCATGCTGGTCGAGCGCATGGATCTGGGCGAGCCCTACAAGGCGGCTGCCGCGGCGATTTCGCTGATGGTTGCGCTGGGCGTCGCCTCGCTCGCCAAGGCATGGCTGCTGTCGCGCATTCTGGGCGAGCGGGTCAACAACTGGCGCTGGGCGCTGGTCTGGGCGGCGGTGCCGGCGATCGCGGTCGGTTATCTGGCGACACGGATGCCCGAATGGGCCGAGCTGATCTTCGGCGTCCCGTTGATTCTGCTGATGTACGGCTGGATCATATGGCGCAAGGGGTTCGGCCCCGAAGACCGCGTGCTGTTTCGCCGCGAGATCGGAAACGACGGGGAAGCGCCCGCGGAATAGGCGCATGGCGAGCCCCGCGCCCCCTCTCCCCGGCCCGGGCGCTCTCGCGATTGCGCCGGGCGCGGGCAGGCATTAAGGCGCGGGCAATGCCCCTGCGCCCGACCATAGCCATCGTCGCCGGAGCGCTCGTCACAGCTGCGCTGGCGCTCGCCGGCGCCACGATGTCGGCGCACGACATCCAGGCCGATCTGGAACGCCGCGCCGCCGAAGCTATCGACCGCGTCGGCGGAAAAGGCGTGCGGGCGCATTTCACTTCGCCTTCGGGCTGGCCTTCGCGCCATCCGGTTCTCGAAAGCGACGGCAATCTCGACGAGGGAACGCGCGCCGAAGTCGCACGCGCAGTCGCCGCGATTCCCGGGATCGGGGGCGTGCGCTGGGCGGACGGCGAAGCGCGCGCGCAAGTCGCGGGCATCGAATATACGCCGATGCATTGCCAGGAGGACGTGGACGCCCTGCTCCGCGCCCGGACGGTGCGATTCGAACAGTCGCGCAGCACGATCGACCGGTCGAGCCAGCAACTGCTGGACGAAGTCGCGGCCGCGCTGCGCCCCTGCCTCGGCAGCATTATCGCGATCACCGGCCATACCGACAGCTCGGGCACGGAATCGGGCAACCTCGCCTTATCGCGCGAACGCGCGCATGCCGTGCGCCAGGCACTGATTCAGCGGGGCATTCCGGGCGACGGGCTGCGCGCGCGCGGCGTCGGCTCCGCCGAGCCGGTCGAAGGGTTGGCCCCGACCGACCCGGCCAACCGCCGGATCGAATTCTCGGTGATCGCGACCGAGCCGCTGGAAATCGCACCGGTCGACGTTCCGGGAGCACGCTGAATGGCAATCTGGTTCGAATTGATGGTAATGTTGCTGGTCACCTACGCGATCGGCCTCGGCGCAGGCTGGCTGGTCTGGGGCCGGGTGTCGCGGGATATGGGAGAATGATCGCATGATGCAGATGGTGCAGACGTGGTGGCCGCTTTTCATCGTTGCCCTCCTGCTGGGCATCGCCGTGGCATGGTGGGTGTTCAGACCCTCGCGCAGCGCACGGGTGATCGATCGCGACGGGTCGGACGTGCTCGACGAAGGCGCGGCCCCTGCATCGCGCAACCAGGCGCTGATCGACGCGCCGCCGGCGGCATCGCCCCTGCCGCCCGTGGTCCCTCCCGGCATTGCCGGGACCGGCACGGCGGTCGCTGCCGCGGTCGAGGCGCAGCGGGACGCGGCGGAGCCGGCCCGGACGGAGGCCGACGATGCACCGCCGCCCGCGCCGGCCGCCGAACCCGCGCCAGCGGGAGAGGGCGACGATCTGACCCGGATCAAGGGGATCGGCCGCAAGCTCGACGAACTTCTCCGCTCGCTCGGCGTCACCAGCCTGGAACAGATCGCGGCGTGGAGCGATGCCGATATCGACCGGATCGACGCCCGGCTGGGCCGGTTCCAGGGCCGCATCCGGCGCGACGACTGGGTGGAGCAGGCACGCCTGCTTTCGGCCGGAGACACGCGCGGCTACGAGGACAAGTTCGGGAAGCTCTGAACCGGCCATCCGGCAAGAGTGGGGAACATTTTACCTGCCTGAGATTTGGTCGATCAAGCGCAATCGCAATCTCGACAGGTTCCTATGTCCAAGCATTTTCGTATTCTCGTCGCCGAAGACGAATTCATCGTCGCATTCGATTTATGCGATACGGTCAAGGAGGCCGGCTTCGAGGTCGAAGGCCCGCATTCGGCAATTTCGTCCGCGATGCTCGCGGTCCAGAAGGCGCGCCCGGACCTTGCCATTCTCGATGTCCGTCTGGAGGACGGCGACAGCTTCAGCCTGGCCGAAACCCTGATGGCCGAAGACGTGCCGGTCATCTTCCATTCGGGCCAGTTCAGCCCGGACGAGGTTCGCCAGCGCTATCCCGCGGCGATAGCTTGCGCCAAGCCGTGCCCGCCGAACGTGATTTTGCAAAAGGTCCAGCAGGCGCTTTCGACGACTCACTAAGACCGCCGCGTGCGCCGGGAGCTTGCGGCGCCTCAAGGATTTCTCCGCAACAGAACCGGCATCTTCGCCCGAACGCATGGCGGGTGGACTTGTCGTGCCCGCGCAAGCCTGCAAAGGAAGGTGGCGACAGTTACAGGAGAAACCATGGCCGGAATGGTGCCGTTCAACTGGCAGGACCCGTTCGATCTCGACGGGCAACTGAGCGAAGACGAACGCATGATCCGCGACGCCGCGCGCGGTTTTGCGCAAGGCGAGCTGCAGCCGCGGGTGCAGCAGGCGTTTCGTGACGAGGCCGACGCGCCCGAGCTGTTCCCCCTGATGGGCCGTGCCGGGCTGCTCGGCGCGACGATACCGGAGGAATTCGGCGGGGCAGGCGCGGGCTATGTCGCCTACGGCCTGATCGCGCGCGAGATCGAACGGGTCGATTCGGGCTACCGCTCGATGGCGTCGGTCCAGTCCAGCCTCGTGATGTATCCCATCCATGCCTACGGCACGCAGGAGCAGCGCGAGAAATACCTGCCCGGCCTGGCCAGCGGTGCGTTGATCGGCTGTTTCGGTCTGACCGAACCCGACGCCGGTTCCGACCCCGGCGCGATGAAGACTTACGCAAAGAAGGACGGCAACGGCTATTCGCTGTCCGGGTCGAAGACCTGGATATCGAACGCCCCCTTCGCCGACGTCTTCGTGATCTGGGCCAGGAGCGAGGCGCACGGCGGCGCGATCCGCGGCTTCGTGCTCGAAAAAGGCATGGCCGGCCTGTCCGCACCGAAGATCGAGGGCAAGCTGAGCCTGCGCGCATCGACCACCGGCATGGTGGTGATGGACGAGGTCAAGGTCGGCGCCGACGCGCTCCTCCCGGAAGTGGAGGGTCTCAAAGGGCCCTTCGGCTGCCTCAACCGCGCGCGCTACGGCATATCGTGGGGCGCCATGGGCGCGGCCGAATTCTGCCTCGAGGCCGCGCGCCGGTATGGCCTCGACCGGCACCAGTTCGGCGTCCCGCTCGCCTCCAAGCAGCTTTACCAGCTCAAGCTCGCGAACATGACCAGCGAGATCGCGCTCGGCCTCCAGGCCAGTCTGCGCGTCGGGCGGCTGATGGACGAAGGGCGGTTCGCGCCCGAGATGATTTCCATCGTCAAGCGCAACAATGTCGGCAAAGCGCTGGAAATCGCGCGGGCCGCGCGCGACATGCACGGCGGCAACGGCATTTCCGACGAATATCAGGTGATCCGCCACATGGTGAACCTCGAAACGGTCAACACCTACGAGGGGACGCACGACGTCCACGCCCTGATCCTGGGGCGGGCGATCACCGGGATCGCGGCGTTCTGATGAAGCTCCACGGATACTATCGCAGCTCGACCAGCTACCGCCTGCGGATCGCGCTCAACCTCAAGCGCATCGATTACGAATACGTGCCGGTCAACCTGCTCGCCGGCGAGCAGGCCGGCGGGCCGTATGCCGCGCGCAATCCATTCGCGAGCGTCCCGCTGCTGGAGGCGGACGGGCGCGACCGGGCGCAGTCGATGGCGCAGCTCGAATGGCTCGACGAAGCCTACCCCGAACACCCGCTGCTGCCGGCCGACATCGAACAGCGCTTCACCGCGCGCGAACTGGCCTATGCCATCGCGACCGAAACGCACGCCCCGAACAACCTTCAGGTGCTCAAGTACCTGAAGGCCAACTTCGGCGCCTCGCAGGAGCAGGTCGACACCTGGTACCGGCACTGGCTGTCGCGCACGTTCACGCCGATCGAGGCGCGGCTGGCGCAGCTCGGCACCGGCGATTTCCTGTTCGACAGCCCCGGCCTGTTCGAGGTCGTCCTCCTGCCGCAGCTCTACAACGCACGCCGCTTCGCGCTCGACCTGTCGGCCATGCCGCATATCGAGCGCATAGAGGCGGCCTGCCTTCCGCTCGACGCCTTCCGGCGCGCGCACCCCGACAATCAGCCGGACAACCCGGAAAAAGGACAAGGCACATGAAGCTCGCAAGCCTCAACGATGGAACCCGCGACGGCAAGCTGGTCGTCGTCTCGCGCGATATCACCCGCTATTGCGCGGCCGACAATATCGCACCGACAATGCAGTATGCGCTCGACAACTGGGCCGACGTCGCGCCCAGGCTGGAAGTGCTCTATCGCGATGTCGAGCACGAGGCGGTGCCCTGCGAACGCTTCCACGAGCGCGAGGCGCATTCGCCCCTGCCGCGCGCCTATCAGTGGGCCGACGGGTCGGCCTACATCAACCACGTCGAACTCGTGCGCAAGGCGCGCGGCGCCGAAGTGCCCGAAAGCTTCTATCACGATCCGCTGATGTATCAGGGCGGGTCCGACGATTTCCTGCCTCCGCGCGCGAATATCCCGCTGAAGGATACCGCCTGGGGTTGCGACATGGAGGGCGAGATCGCCTGTATTGTCGACGACGTGCCGATGGGCGTTTCGGCGGAAGAAGCGGCGGAGCACATCAAGCTGCTGATGCTGGTCAACGACGTATCGCTGCGCGGGCTGATCCCCGGCGAGCTGGCCAAGGGCTTCGGGTTCTTCCAGTCCAAGCCGGCGAGCGCGTTCAGCCCGGTCGCGGTCACGCCCGACGAGCTGGGCGATGCCTGGCGCGGCAATGTGATCCATCGCCCGCTGATGGTCGATTACAACGGCGAGCCGTTCGGACGGGCCAATGCGGGGAAAGACGCAACGTTCAGCCTGGCCGAGCTGGTCGCGCATGCCGCGAAGACCCGCAACCTGGGCGCGGGCGCGATCATCGGGTCCGGTACGGTTTCCAACCAGGGGCCCGAAGGCGATCCGGGCAAGCCGGTCGCCGAAGGCGGCGCCGGCTATTCGTGCATCGCCGAAATCCGCATGATCGAAACGATCGCCCAGGGCGAGGCGAAGACGCGTTTCATGGCACCGGGCGACACCGTGGCGATCTGGATGGAGGACGAATCCGGCCATTCGATCTTCGGCAAGATCGAACAGGAAGTCGTCCAGGCCTGATCCCTTCCCCTTCGGCCCGAAGAGATGGCCATGCCGCCCGGCCGGAGGGGACCGGGCGACATGGCCGGCCCGCGTAGAACGCGGGCTGGGGGGGCTCAAAATCCCATGCGGATCGTTCCCCGCAGGGTGAAACCGACATCGTCGTGGCGCTCCTCCGCGCCGGCTTCGCCGGAGATGGTGAAGGCCTCGTCCCCGCCAAGCGCCCGCAGGCGCGCATACCAGCCGTTGGCGCTCTGCTCCGCCTGCAGCGTGAACGGGTCCCCACCCTCGAAGTGCGCGGTCGTATCGCCGAGCGAGCCGCCGACGACTTCGCGCCAGCCGCCTTCGCCCTCGACCCGGAACCAAGTTTCGTCGCGCGCGCGCATCCCCTTGAAATCGACGCCGAGCGTGAGGCCGCCGTTCACCGCGAACTCGTCGCTCGTGCGCTCGGCCACGGTCAGGTTCAGCCCGCCGCCGCCGGTATCGGTATAGCCGTCTTCCTTCAGGCGGACGTAATCGAAGCTGACCGCCGGCCGGAAGAAGAAGAACTGGCTGCCCCCTTCGAACGACGCGCCGCCCATGAAGCTGGTGACGGTGCCGTTCCATTCGCGCTCGATATCGCGCGAGACGACCTCGTCGCCCACCGTAGCGTCGAAGTGGCGGGTCCCGTCGAAATCGACCATGCCGATGCCGGCGCGCGCGAAAGTCTGCAGGCCGCCCCACTTGCCAACCCAGTGCGCGGCAATCTCGTAAGTCCCCGAATGGACCGCGCTGGTGTCGCCGATGTCATGGCGGTTCCACAGATAAGTGATCGTCCCGCCGAAACGGCCGAGCCCGGTGGAGATTTCCGCCCCCGCGGCAAAGCCGAGGCCGCTCTGGTCGTAGGCGGCCGTTTCGCCCTGGTCCTTCTGCGAGCCCCAGCCCCCGGCATCGAAGATCAGATGGATCTTGGACGTCGGTTCGATCGGTCCCTGCGGATCGGTCAGGAAACGCGACATCGTCCGCATACCCAGGCTCACGCCTTCGAATGCGCCGCCGGCGTGATCGGGAAGCATAAGGGTGACGGTATCGCGAAACGAATCGCCATCGGTGATGTTGAGGAAGACGCCGGCGATTTCCTCGTCCTCGCCCAGCGCGTCGAGGATCGCGTCGTAGGCAGCGGACTGCGACCGGTTGAGCCCCAGTTCGGTGGTCGTCTTGCGGTCGATATCGACCGCCAGCTCGTTCGCCGCCTCGTCCGCGTCGATCGTCGCCTTGTACATGAACGGCAGCAGCGAGCTGTCGCCCTCGAGTTCGTCGCCGACCTGCAGGTCGCCCGCAGTGAGCACGACATAGCGCCCTTCGGCATCGTCGATATCCGCCAGGCGGAAACGCAGCTTCGCATCGTCTTCGAACGTGGCCGTTCCGGCCACGTCGATCATCGTGCCTTCGCCCGCGTCCTTGTCCAGCGTCACGTCGAGGATCGCGCCCGACGCCAGATCGAGCGAGCCGATCGCCGTCGGCCGCGAAAGCCCGAGAACCCCGCCATCGACCCTGACCGCAAGATTGGCCGCGTTGGTCAGCGTTCCGACGAACTGCGCCGACCCGGCAAGCGTGAGTTCGTCCGCGCCGCCGCCGAAATCGACCGAACCGTCGAACACCGACTTGCCGGCGAGGCTCATCGTATCGTCGCCGCCGCCGAACACGACCGAACCGGTCTGCTCGGCGTCGCCCGACAGCGCGAGCCTGTTGTCGCCCGCGCCGAAGGCGACTTTGCCAGCGACCGTGCCGTCGGCGATCTCGAACGTGTCGTCGCCGCTGCCGAACAGGACATTGCCTTCGATCGAGGGGGCGTCCTTGCCCGATGCCACTTCCGTCTGCCGCACGGTAACGCCCGCGGTGTTTGCCGACAGGTCGATCGCAATATTGCGATCCGAAGCGGCATCGGCACCGGTGGCCGAAATCGCGCCGCTGTTTTCGATCAGCGCGACGCCGCCGCTGCGGTCGACGATCGCGGTCGCGGTGCCATCCTTGCCCGAAACGCCGGCCTCGATCGTTCCACTGTTGCGGATCGTTTCGACGCTGGCGCCTTCGTCCACCACCACGGCCACGGCCAGCGATTCGTCGTCGTTCCCCGCGCTGGCGCTGATGGTCCCGGAGTTGCGGATTTCGGGCACGGTGGCGTCGGCGCCGATGCGCAGCGCGGTCGCCTCCGCCGCGCCGATCGCCTTGGCGGCCACCGTACCGGAGATCGAGACGCCGTTGGCGATATCGACCGCCCCGCCGCGCCCACCGATCACCAGACCGTTGCCGTCGACGCCCGAGTAGACGCCCGATCCGCCGACTTCGCCTTCGATAATGACGCCGAAATCGCTGCCGCTGCCCGCGACCGGTCCGATGGCGATGTCGCGATCTTCGGCACCGATCACCATTGCCGGCGCTTCGCCGGCGGAAACGACTTTGGCCGTGCCTTCCTTGTCGTCGTCGATCCCGTCGCCGTCTTCATCGTCGTTATTGGAATCGCTATCCTTAGGAGCTGCGGCGAGGACGATGCCGCCGGTCACGTCGCCTTCCACCACGAGAGCCGATCCGCCCTGGAGCTTGTCGTCGGCATCGAGCTTCGACTGGTCCGAAGGCGGTGTGGGGTAACGATATCCGGTGGAAGTGATTTCCCCCTGCACGACCATTGCGCCATCGACATCCCCGCCGAAGCGCGCGCCGATCGCGCCTTCGCCCTGCGCCGTCACTTTGCCGGCCAGACGGACATTCCCGGTGATATCCTGCGTGTCGACCCCGACCGAATTGCTGCCGGTCACGGTGGTTTCGCCGTTGTGGGTGAAATCGCCGGTCAACGGCCCGCCCAGCGCGATGCCGGCGGAATCGTTGCCTTCGACGACGATCTTGCCGCTGTTGGAAATGTCGCCGGTGTGCGCGCCCAGCGTGCGGATCCCGGCGCGCCCGGTGCCGACCGCGAAAGGTCCGTCCGCGTCGCCGTCGTTGTCGATATCTTCGGGGGTATAAGTCTCGTCGATCGTGATCGTGCCTGAATTGACGATATCGCCGGTGGTGCCCGCCTCGGCCGCGATGCCGGTGGCGCCGTTGGCATTGGTGATCTTGATCGCGCCTTCGTTGGTGACGGTATGGTCGCTGTCCATCGTGACCGCGGTGCCGCCGGTGACGACGACCGAGCCATCCTCGTCGATTCGGATCGAATCGGGTGATCCGCTCTTGACCGTCGACGTCCGCACCGGCTGGGTCCGGTCGTCGGAGATCACGGTCTGGGCGGCCAGCGGGGTGGCAAGTGCGGCAATCGCGGTGGTCGCGAGCAAGTAGCGATTCATGGGTCCTCCGGTCGGTTATCGACCGCAAGACGGAGCCGTCGCCGGCCAGCCTTGGCCCGAGCGCGGGAAATTTTTTCGCGTGCCGACAATATGCGGCAGCGCCGGTGCCGCCTCGATGAGAACGACCCTAGAAGGAAAGATCCAGCCCCAGCCGGAACGTGCGCGGACGCAGCGGCGTGATCTGTTCGCGCCCGATCTCGAACGGGGTGCCCAGCGCGAAGCGATTGCCTTCGGTATCGAAGAGGTTGGATATGCCGAGCGAAATGCCCAGATCCTCCCGCCCGATGCGGACGGTCAGCCCGCTGTCGAGATAGTCGCCCTGCTCCTCGCCCAGTTCGGGGCCGATCCCGAGGCGCGATTTGCCGACGTAACGGGTCCATCCCTGGGCGGTGAGCACGAGATCGCCCTGCAGCGGCCGCTGGTAGTCGAACCCCGCGCGCACATTGATCCGCGCGATATTGGGGATCTGGCCGATCCGGGTGGAGACCAGGGTCTGCGGGCTGTCGATCCGGCTGTCGTTCCACGAGAGGCCGCCTTCGATGCGCAAGCCGCGCGTTACCGCAACCCCGCCCGACAGGGTCGCCGTCCAGACCTGGCCGTCGCCGATATTGGCAGTGCTCGGCAGGCCGAGCGGATCGATGAAATCGGCCTGAATGTCGCGCCAGCGGGTGAAGGCGAGACTGCCGGCGAGATCGAACGCCCCCCGGCCCGGCTGCCCGTGGCGCGCGCCGACTTCGAAGGTGGCGGTGCGGTCGCTGCGGAACCGGCGGACGAAATCGCCGTCGATCGCAAGGCCGCCCGGCCGGAACCCTTCCTGATACTTGATGTAGAGCGCGGTGTCCGCGATCGGGCTGGCGGTGAGCGAGACCGATGGCAGAAACACCGTTTCATGGCGCTGGGCGGTCACTTCGGCACGCAGGAGCGCGAGGAACTGGTCGACATCCTCGCCCTGCCCGCCAAGCTCCGAACGGGTGACGCGCCCGCCCGCCGTGGCGACCAGGCCTTCGCGCAGGCGATAGCTCGCCTCGCCATAGACCGTCAGCTCGTCCACCGTATTGCGCACGCCGGTGCTCGCGGCCGTGGTCGAGCTGGCATTTTCGGGCCCGATCGTTTCGAAACCGCGCGTCAGCTGCGTGCGGCTGCGGGTATAGCTGGCCCCGGCAACCCAGCCGAAACGATCCTCCATCGGCTGCCAGATGCGGGTTTCGTTGGCGATCATGCGCGAATCGTTGTCCTGCACGAACAGCCGGGCGGCGGTCGCGTCGGGCTGGGTCGCGTCGTAGCGTTCCTGGAGGTTCTGCCGGACAATGCCGGTGGAGGAACGGAACCGCGCCGCCCCCAGTCTGCCGCTCACCACCACCTGCCCCTGCAGGTAATCGGCATCGAACCCCTCGGTGACATTGGCCGAACGGGTCAGCGGCGGCCCCTCGCGGTCGGCATACTGGCTGTCCTTACCCTCGGTCCACTGGCCGAGGCCGATCAGGTCGACGGTCCACCCACCACCTGCATCGAGCCGGGCGATGGCCCGCCCGCCGTAGATGTTGGTGCGGTTCACGTCGTCGCGGCCGATCAGGGGCTTATCGATATAGCCGCCCTGGCTTTCGGCATCGAACACCGCGCGCAGGGTCGCCCTCTCGCCCGCGAGCGGCAGGTTCATCACGGCGCTCAGGTCCGCGCCCAGCGCGCCGTGCTGGGTCGCCGAGCCGCCCATGCCCGCCGAAAGCGCGGTAACCCCCGGCTCCGGCTCGTTCGGCACCAGGCGGATGATCCCGCCCAGCGATCCCGCGCCGTAAAGCGTGCCCTGCGGCCCCTCGAGCACCTCGACCTTCTCCATGTCGGACAGGCGCAAGTCGGGATCGGGCGAATTGTAGCTCAGCCGCAAGTCGCCCAGATATTGCCCGACCGTCGCCTGTGTCGGCCCGGTAAAGCTCGAATCGGCGATGCCGCGAATGAACAGCTTGTTGCGCCCGCTGCCGAGATAGGTCGAGGTGACGCTGGCCACGCGATCGGCGATCCGGTCGGTTCCCACGGGGCCGCCCAGGGTCAGCGAATCGCCGTCGAGAATCGTGATCTGCCCGGCATAGTCGCGCAGTTGCACGTCGCGCTTGCTGGCCAGAACCACGATCGGCACGGTCCCCACCCCGGGCGGAGGGGCCGCGGGCGGCGCCGCGGCGGGCCGGGCGGAGGCGCGCCGCGCGCCGCGGCCGGGCGCCGCGCGGCGATCGTCGGCAACCAGTCGCCAGCCCATCGATCCGGCGGCGATCGGCCGTGCGCCGATGGCTTGCGCCAGCCGCCTGACGGCTTCTTCCGTGCTGTACCGGCCGCGGATCGCCGGCACCCGCCGCGCGGCCAGCTCGGGCGCAGCGATTACGATGCTGGTGCCGGTCTGGCGCGCGATCGCCGCCGCCGCATCGCCCGCCCGCCCCGCCGGCACGTCCACGCGCCGCTCCTCCGCCTGAACGGCGGTGGCGGCGAGAAGCGCGGCCATGACTATCGGCAGACGGTAAGGCATCCTCAACGGCTATCGATCATCCAGCTATCCCCTTTGCGCCGCACGGCAACGCCGAACAGCGGCCCCACCGCCTGCGGGTCCTGCGCCAGCGGAGCGAGCGCGACGCTGCCGGTCGCGCGGCGGCCGGCAACCGCCGGGGCGGCGGCGAACGCGATCCCGGTGCTGGCGGACAGTTCGCGGGCAATCTCGCCCAGGGGGGCATTGTCGAACGTCAGGCGGCCCGTCTGCCACTCCCCGATCCGCGCGACCGGCACGGTCGACCGGCGATAGGCGTCGCTGCCGTCGGTCACGCTCAGCATGTCGCCGGGTTCGAGCCGGGCCGGCTTCCGCCCCGGATTGACCAGCACGACGCCTTCGGAAACGGCCACGCTGGTCGTCGTGCCGGCGCGGGTCACGTCGAAGACGGTGCCGGCATCGACCAGGGTCTCCTCGCCGACCGAAACGGTGAACGGATCGCTCTCGTCGTGGCGGACGGTGAACAGCGCCCGGCCCCGCTCCAGCACGGCGAAGCGCGGCCGGTCCCGGTCGAGCGTCACGCGCGCGCCGCCGCCGAGGGCGATCTCGCTCCCGTCGTCCAGCGGCACGACCAGGGTTTCGCCGGCCTCGGTCTCGATCGTATAGCCCGATCCGCGCAACTGGAGAAAGCCGACCATCGCCACCAGCACCACGGTCGCCGCCAGCGCGGCCCAGCGCCAGCGCCCGGCCTGAGAAGCAACGCCGCGGCCGGGCGCGCTTGCCCCCACCCCGGGCAGCGAAGCGTCGTCGTTGACCACGCGCGACGGCAGATCGGCTTCGGCCGCATCGGCCACTGCCGCCACTGCCCGGTCGTAGGCGCGCGCATGTTCGGGGTCCGCCTCCAGCCACAGGGTGAAGGCGTCCCAATCCTCGAACGAGGGGTCGCCGGTCTTCACGGCCCAGGCAATTGCGTCTTCGGTCATCCGGTCATCTTGCCCCATTGCGAGCCCCTTTCGCAGACAAGACGGAGCCATGCGCCTCAATCCTCATCCAGCCGCTCCCTGATCTCCAGAAGAGCGCGGTAGGCGCGCCTCAGATCGCTTTCCACCGTGCTCAGGCTGACGCCGAATTCCTCGGCCACGATCTTCTGCGGAACACCGTCGATCCGGTGCCGCCGGAAAATCGCGGCCGGACGCCGGCCGAGCGCATTGAGCGCGTCGGCCACGATCCGCGCGTGCTGGCGGCCGATCACGACCCGTTCTCCCGAAGGCGCGTCGGAGACGCCGGGATTTGCCGAACCCGCGACTTCGCTCCACGCCTGTTCGCGCCTGCGCGCCTGGCGTTCGGAGCGATAGCGGTCGATCATCACCAGGTCGGCGGTGCGGAACAGATAGGCCAGCGGAGAGGCCAGCGGGCCGGTGCGCGCGGCCGAGATCTTCAGCCAGACCTCGTGCACCAGATCCTCCGCCGCATCGCCCGCCCCGCGCGCGCGCAGGAAACGCACCAGCCGCTCGCGATTCGCGAGGAAAGCGGCTTCGAGACCGTTCGGAGCGGGGTTGCTGGGCACGGCAAAACCTTTTTGGCGGCCGCGCGCGATACGGCAAATCCCGCCCCGGGGGAAGACGGCACCGCCCGGCATCGGCGGCCGCGCCCGGCGGCCGCGACGACTTTCTCCGCTCCGTCTTGTTCCTTTTCAAATATCGGGTATGTTGATTCGGCACGACCCGGAAAACGGGCGGCGACAATGGGAAGGATACCGATGGCCTGGGATTTCGAGACCGAGCCCGAGTTTCAGGAGAAGCTCGACTGGATGGAGGATTTCGTCCGCGAGAAAGTGGAGCCGCTCGGCCTGCTGGACATCCATCCCTACGATGTGAAGAATCCGCGCCGCAACGCGCTCGTCCGCCCTCTGCAGGACGAAGTGAAGGCGCAGGGCCTGTGGGCCTGCCACCTGGGGCCGGAGCTTGGCGGGCAAGGCTACGGCCAGGTCAAGCTGGGCCTGATGAACGAGATTATCGGCGGCGCCAGCTTCGCGCCGATCGTCTTCGGCTGCCAGGCGCCCGATACCGGAAATGCCGAGATTATCGCGCACTTCGGCACCCCGGAACAGAAAGAGCGGTATCTCGAGCCTCTGCTCGCCAACGAGATCGTCTCCGCCTTCTCGATGACCGAACCCCAGGGCGGATCGGACCCGACCGGCTTCGTCACCCGCGCCGAACAGGACGGCAATCACTGGAAGATCAACGGCGAGAAGTGGTTTTCCACCAATGGCAAATGGGCCGACTTCCTGATCGTCATGGCGGTCACCGATCCCGACGCGCCGCGCCACGAGCGCATGAGCATGTTCATCGTCCCCGTCGACACCCCGGGGGTCGAGATCGTGCGCAACGTCGGCGTCTATGGCCAGCAGGAAGGCAGCGAGAGCTATATCCGCTATACCGACGTGCGCGTGCCGGCCGATCACCTGCTCGGCGAACGCGGCGGGGCCTTCGCCATTTCGCAGACCCGGCTCGGCGGCGGGCGGGTTCATCATGCGATGCGCACGGTCGGCAACTGCCGGCGCCTGCTCGATCTGATGAGCCGGCGCGCCGTCAGCCGCACGACGCGGACCGGCACGATCGCCGATTACCAGGCGGTTCAGATGCAGATCGCCGACAGCTATATCGAGCTGGAACAGTTCCGGCTGTTCGTGCTCAAGACCGCGTGGATGATCGACAAGCACCGCGACTATCGCAAGGTGCGCAAGGATATCGCCGCGATCAAGGCGCTGATGCCGAAAGTCTATCACGATATCGCCGCGCGCTGCATCCATATCCACGGATCGCTGGGCGTCTCGAACGAAATGCCGTTTGCCGGCAATCTCGTCGCCGCGATGGTCATGGGCATCGCCGACGGCCCGACAGAGGTGCACAAGGTCACCGTCGCGAAGCAGCATCTGCGCGGCTATCGCGACGTGGCCGATCCGGTCTTCCCCGATTACTCTCTGCCCAACCGCCGCGCCGCCGCGCGGGCACTTTTCGATCCGGTTGACGAACTGGCCGAAGCGGCGGAGGCCACGGCATGAGCGCGAGCCGCGCCGCCCCCGCCGATCCTCCGGCGAGCGCGACCGATGCCGCAGACGCGCCGCCGATCACGCTCGCCACCCGCGTCAGCTACGGCGCGGGCGCAATGGCCAACGGGATCAAGGGCGCGGCATTCTCCAGCTACCTGATGCTCTATTTCAACCAGGTGGTCGGGGTGCCGGCAGCCATCGTCGGCACCGCGCTCGCCTGCACCCTGCTGGTCGATGCGATCGTCGACCCGTTCCTCGGCCGCTGGGCGGACGTCACGCGGTCGCGCTGGGGCCGGCGCCATCCGTTCATGTATGCCGCAGCGATCCCGACCACGGTATTCTTCTTCCTCACCTGGTTCCCGCCCGAGGGGCTGAGCCATATCCAGCTCGGCTTCTGGATTTTCGCCTTCGCCGCCGCCACCCGCGCCGCGATCAGCGCATTCGAGATCAACGCTTCGGCCATGGCGCCCGAGCTGACCGGCGATTATACCGAACGGACGCGGCTGTTCTCGCTGCGTTACTGGTTCGGCTACGCCGGTGCCTACGGCTTCACCGCGTTCTCGCTGGCGTTCATTTTCATCGAAAGCGACGCCTACCCGCGCGGGCAGCTCAACCCCGACAGCTATGTCAACTTCGCCGCACTGGGCGCGGCGCTGATTTTCCTGGCGATCCTGGTCTGTGCGGCGGGCACGCACAACCGGGTGCCGTGGATGCGGCAGGCGGACGGGCAGGCCGGCGATCCGGGAATGCCGGTGCGCGAGCACTTGCGCGAAATGTTCGCCGCTTTCCGCAACCGCGCGTTCCTCTCGATCTTCGGCTTCGGCGTATTCAAGTACACCGCGATCGGGCTTTACAGCGCGACCACGCTCTATTTCGGGACTTATCTGTTCAAGCTCAACACGGCGCAGCTCGCGCTGCTGACGCTGGACAGTTTCGTGGCCGCGACGCTGGCGGCGCCGCTGGCGCCGATCTTCTCCCGCTGGTTCGGCAAGCGCACGAGTTCGATGGTCTTCGCCGTGCTGGGCGTCTCGATCGGGCTCAGCCCCCTGCTGCTCAGCCTGTTCGGGCTGTTCTTCGTCCCCGGCGACACCCTGCTGGTGCCGGTGCTGTTCGCGATCGGGGCGATTTACGGCGCGATGGTCGCCATCTCGCTGATCAACACCAGCGCAATGCTCGCGGACGTGGTGGAAGACAGCGCGGTCGAAACCGGCCGGCACGCGGCCGGCACGTTCTTTTCCGCCTCCAGCTTCATGCAGCAATGTTCCAACGCGCTGGGCATTTTCGTCGCCGGGCAGGTCCTTGCGCTGGCCGAATTTCCCGAACGGGCGGATCCCGACACGATACCCCGGCCAGTGGTCGACAGCCTGCTGTTGCATTATATCCCGACGTCCATTTCGCTCTGGACGATTGGCGCGCTGATCCTGCTGTTCTATCCGATCACCCGCGCCCGGCACGAACGGAATATCGAAATTCTTCGCGCGCGCGAAGCCGAGGCGCGCGAACAGGAGCAACGCGACGCGGCCCTGGGGGGGCCCGCCCGATAACATGTTGAGGAGAATCGAATGGCCACCCAGCCCGATGTAAAAGCCCCCGGCGCGGACGACGCCTTCCGCGAGGAAGTGCGCCAGTTCCTGGCCGACAACTTCCCGCCCGAGTTGAAAGGCAAGGGCAACGCGCTCGCCGGTGTCGACGGGCCGACGCAGGAAAGCGACGCCCAGCGCAAGTGGCGCGAGGCGATGGGCGAACGCGGATGGGGCACGCCCACCTGGCCGCGCGAATACGGCGGCGGCGGGCTGACCCGGCGCCAGGCGCGGATTCTGGACGAGGAAATGGCCCGCGCGGGCGCCTACAACCCGATCGGCGGGATGGGCGTGATGATGTTCGGCCCCACGCTGCTCGAATACGGCAGCGAAGCGCAGAAGAAGGAACATATCCCGCCCATCTGCCGGGGGGAGATCCGCTGGTGCCAGGGCTATAGCGAACCCAATGCCGGCTCCGACCTCGCCAATCTGCAGACGACGGCCGAGGACAAGGGCGATCACTATCTGGTAAACGGGCAGAAGACCTGGACCAGCGGCGGCCAGTGGGCCGACAAGTGCTTCTGCCTCGTGCGCACCGACAAGAGCGACAAACATCGCGGGATCAGCTTCCTGCTGATCGACATGGACGCACCGGGCGTCGAAGTCCGCCCGATCCAGATGATCAGCGGGATGAGCCCGTTTTGCGAAACGTTCTTCACCGACGTGAAAGTGCCGAAGGAAAACCTGGTCGGCGAAGAAGGCCAGGGCTGGACCATCGGCAAGCGGCTTCTCCAGCACGAACGCACCAATCTTTCGGGCGGCGGCAGCCTGGCCCGGATGATGGGCGCGAGCCTTTCCGACCTGGCGAAGAAATATCTCGAAACCGACGAAAGCGGGGCGATCGCCGACAAGGTGCTGCGCGACCGCATTGCCGATTTCGAAATCCGCTGGAGCGCCTTCCTGCTCACCGCCCGGCGCGCGGCGGAAGAGAGCAAGGCCGCCGGCGGAGTCTCCGAAATCAGCTCCGTGCTCAAGAAGCTGGGCACGAAGCTGGGCCAGGAACGGGCCGAACTCATGATCGAGATCATGGGTTTTCAGGGCTTGGGCTGGGAAGGCGAAGGCTTCTCGGAAGCCGAGCTGGCCGGCGTGCGCGCCTGGCTCTTCGGCAAGGCGACGACGATCTACGGCGGTTCGACCGAGATCCAGAACAACATCATCGCCAAGCGCGTGCTTGGCATGCTCGACCATCAGTAAAGGCCCTCTCCCCCGAAGGGGAGAGGGTTGGGAGAGGGGAACGCGTCTCCCGCAGGATCAACAGGGCCGGGAAAGAGTCCCCCTCTCCCGGCCTCTCCCCTGAAGGGGAGAGGAGATAGACATGGCGGTTCTCAACGAAGAACAGGAAATGCTGCGCGACATGGCGCGCGAATGGGCCACCAACGAAAGCCCGGTGGCGGCTTTCCGCAAGGTCCGCGCGAGCGGCGATCCCGAGGCGTTCGATCGCGACGCCTACGGCGCAATGGCGCAGATGGGCTGGAGCGGGATCATCGTGCCCGAGGAACACGGCGGGTCCGATTTCGGCTGGCTTTCGGCCGGCCTGGTGGTGGAGGAACTGGGCAAGACCCTGACGGCGAGCCCGCTGGTCGCCACCACGCTGGCCGCCGCGGCCATCGTGCTGGGCGGCAGCGACGAGCAGAAGGCGAAGTGGCTGCCCCGGCTCGCGAGCGGGGAGACGATCGGCACCCTGGCGATCGACGAAGGGCCGCGGCACGATCCGGCGAAGCTGTCGGCCAGCGTGGCGGGCGGCAAGCTGTCGGGCACCAAGGCTTTCGTCCACGAGGCGCACGGCGCCGACCTGTTCGTGGTCGCGGCGGCCAACGGCCTCTATCTGGTCGAGAAGGGCGACGGCGTCTCGCTCGCCACGCGCAAGCTGACCGACCAGCGCAGCCATGCGCAGGTGACCTTCGATGCGGCTCCGGCGGACAGGCTCGACAGCGGGGGCGACAGTCTGCTCGACGACGTGCTCGACCGCGCGCGCATTCTTACCGCGTGCGAGATGCTCGGCATGGCGCAGGCCGTGTTCGACATGACGCTCGACTATCTGAAGCAGCGCGTGCAGTTCAACCAGGTGCTCGCGACCTTCCAGGCGCTGCAGCATCGCATGGCCGACCTGTTCGGCAACCTTGCGATGATGCGCTCCGCGGTCGAGGGCGGGCTCCAGGCGCTCGACAGCGGCTTCGGCATCGCGCGCGCGGCGACCATCGCCAAGGCCGAAGCCAACCGCGTGCTGCATACGATGAGCCGCGAGGGGATCCAGCTCCACGGCGGGATCGGGATGACCGACGAATACGACGTCGGCTTCTATCTCAAGCGCGCGCGGGTGCTGGAAACGAGCTGGGGCGGCACCGCCTACTTGCGCGACCACTTCGCCGGGACGAGCGGCTACTGACCCCTTGGGGCCGGATCGCGATAGCGAAGACGACGATGCATCGGCCGGCGCCCGGGAACGGGCGCTGGCCGAACATGCGCGGTTCGTCGATGCCAATCTGAAGCGGAACTTCCGCGCCAATTTCATCCACGGCGTGCTGGGCATGACCGGCTTCCGCCTGATCTACGCCCCGACGATCATTCCCGCCTACCTGATGCTGCTGACCGGCAGCGCGGCCGCGGTCGGGCTCGGCACCGCGTTGCTGCAACTCGGCGCGACGATCAGCCCGATCGCCAGCGGCGCGCGGATCGAGCATCGCAGCCATATCCTGCCTTACGCGATCCGGGTCGGCTCGCTGATGCGGCTGATGATCCTCGCGCTCGCGCTGGCAGGCTGGCTCCTGACCGGCGATGTCCTGCTGCTCGTCACCTTCGGATGCTTCCTGTTGCTCGGGTTCTTTTCCGGTGCGCAGCGGGTCGCCTTCCAGATGTTGATGAGCAAGCTCATCCCCATCCGCAAGCGCGGCCGGCTCCAGGGCTATCGCAACTTCGCCGGCGGACTGATCGCCGCCGTCCTCGCCTGGGTTGCGGGCAACTGGTTCATTGCCGACGAATGGCTGGGCAACGGCTACGCCACGACCTTTCTGTTCGCTTTCGTGCTCACCAGCGCCGGGCTGGTCGTGCTCAAGACGATGATCCGCGAGCCGGCCGCCCCGATGGCCCGCCCGCGAATGCCGATCCGCGACCGGATCAGGGAATTCCCGCAGCTTCTCGCCGATCGCGACTTCGCCAATTTCCTGGGCGTGCACAGCCTGGCCACGATGGCCCGCGTCGGGGCGCCGTTCTGGACCGTCTATGCGGGCACCCTGCTCGGCCTCGACGGTGCGCTGGTCGGCGGGCTGAGCTTCATGTTTCTCGGCTCGGACACGGTTTCCAACATCGTCTGGGGCCCGATGGGCGACCGGTTCGGCTTCCGCATCGTCTATGCCCTGTCGTTGCTCTGCTCGATCGGCGGGGTTGCGCTGCTGGTCGCCGCCGAAACCGCGCCCCCGGTCTACGCCGCCTTCATGCTGCTGGGCTTCGGCGGATCGGGCTGGATGCTGGCCGCGAGCACGATGGTGCTGGAATTCGGTTCGGCCGAGGACATCCCGATGCGGCTTGCCTTCGCGACCACGGTGGAGGGCGCGATTGCGGCCGGCGGGCCGATCGTGGCCGGGCTGCTGGTGGCGACCTGGGGATTCGCCCCGCTGTTCGTGCTGGTCTTCGCTACGCTGGCGGCGGCGCTGCTCGTGCTGATGCTGCGCGTGCGCGAGCCGCGAAACCGCGCGCAGGGCTGATCATTCGACCGGGGCGAGCAATCCGGCCGAAAGCGTCGAGACATAGGTGCGGATCGCCAGTTCGGGATCGCCGAAACGGTCCGCCCAGTTGCGCGCCTCGTACGCGCCGTTGAGGGTGGACATGATCACCTGGCTGGCCACCAGCGGGTCGATCGGCCGCACCGATCCGTCGGCCACCCCGTCGATCAGCATTCCGGCAAAGCGGCGCGCGAGCCGGTTGGAGCGGGTCACGACGTCGACTTTGTGATCGCTGTCGAGCGCCTGGAGCGCGGTCGTGCGCAGCAGGGGCATGGCATCGAAGAACTGCACATCCAGCAGCTCCCCCAGCACGCTGGAAAGCCGGGTCCAGTAATCGGCATCGATGGTCTGTCCGGCCATCTGCACTGCCGAAAGCCGGTCGTAACTGCGCTGGAAACAGGCGAGGACGAGATCGTCCTTGGCATCGTGATGGTGGTAGAAACTGCCCTTGGTCACGTTCAGCGACCGGGCGATGCGATTGACCGAGGCGCCGCGATAGCCGCGCTGGTTGATCATCACCGTCGCGGCGCGCAGGAATTCGTCGTTCTGGCTCGGCTTCGCCTCGTCTCGCGTGCGCCAGTCGCCGTTGTCGAGCGGACGCGGGCGCCACTCGCCGGGCCTGGCAGGGATGCCGTGGGCGAGGATGTCGAACATGCGCTCGCTCACACGCGGGAAGTCGAGCGTGGAATAGCGCAGCGACCAGACCGGCCACCACATCATCGCCTCCAGCAGGACATGGGCCCGGGCGGAAAACAGCGCGTGCGCGCGATCCGATTGCGGCTCTCCGAAAAAGCGGCGCACATGGCCCACGATCTCGCGATAGCGCGCGAGGAGCGGCGCCTGGGCGGCGGGATCGAGCGTGCGAATCTCGGACAGGGCAGTAACCAGCCCTTTCTCCCCGCGGCGGATGCGGGTGCGCAGCGCGACATGTTCGTCGATATAGCGGCGCAGGCGCGCGGGGGGATCGGGCTCGGCCAGGGCATCGACGGCGATCCGCCCCATAAGGTCCAGCGTCGCCTCGTACACGGCAACGACGAGCTGTTCCTTGCGCGAGAAGTAATAGGTGATGCTGGTGGCGTTCAGCCCGATGGCACGCGCCACGTCCGACAGGGTGGTCGCCTTGACCCCCACCTCGTTGATCAGCACCGATGCAGCATGGATGATGGCCTGGCGCTTCTCGCCGAACCGTCTCGTTTCCGCACTCTTGCTCGCCATCGGCTCCCCCGGGTTTCAGGCGCGTTACATCAGCAGGGATGAAACTGCCAAGCGGGCAGCGGCGCTATTCCCCGTCGAAGAGCACGGCCAGATCTTTCTTCAGGATCTTGCCGTTGGCGTTGCGCGGCAGGGTATCTTCGACGAAGACGATCCGCACGGGGACCTTGAACTTCGCCAGCCGGGCTGCGACCCAGGCCTTCAGTTCGTCTTCGCTCGCCCGGGCGCCCGGGGCCAGATGGACGACCGCCGCCGGCTCCTCCCCCAATTGCGGATGGGGCAGGCCGATCAGCGCGGCGTCGGTCACCGCCGGATGATCGTAAAGGACGTTCTCCACCTCGGACGAGTAGATGTTTTCCCCGCCGCGAATGATCATGTCCTTCGCGCGGTCGACGATATAGCAGAAGCCCTCCTCGTCCAGCCGCGCGAGGTCTCCGGTCCTGACCCAACCGTCGACGAACGTCTCGGCGGTCGCTTCGGGATTGTTCCAGTATCCTTTCACCACCATCGGCCCGCGGGCCCACAGCTCGCCCACTTCGCCGGTCGGCAGCTCGCGCTCGCCATCCTCGCTCATGATCTTGAGGTCGGCGACCGCGACCGGCGGGCCGCAGCTGTCGGGCCGGTTGAGATAGTCCTCGCTCGAATGGCCGGTCACCGTGGCCATCGTTTCGGTCATGCCCCAGCCGTTGCCGGGCAGCGCGCCGAACACCTCGCGAATCTTGCGCACCAGCTCGGGCGCGGCGGGCGCGCCGCCATAGGCGATCGCCTCTATGCTGGAGAGGTCGTAGTCCTTGCGCGCCGGATGCTCGATCAGCTGCCAGGCGATCGTGGGAACGCCGCCGGTGACGCTGACCTTTTCGCGCTCGATGATCTCGAACGCCTTGATCGGGTCCCACTTGTGCATGAAGATCAGCGTGTTGCCCGCCGCCAGGTTGCCCATCAGCCCGGCCGAGCAGGCCGTAACGTGAAACAGCGGTATCACGGTGAGGCCGACTTTGTGCGCCGGCTCGGGGATTTCCTCGCCCCGGCGGAGCACGGCGCAGGCCGCGTTATAGCCGCTGGACAGGATATTGGTGCACAAGTTGCGATGCGTGCCCAGCGCGCCCTTGGGATTGCCGGTCGTGCCGCTGGTGTAGAAGATCGTCGCATCGTCGTCCGGCGCGATCTCCACTTCGGGCAGTTCCGCGGACGGCAGGCCGGCATAGTCGCCCGGCGCCCCGATCACATCCTCCAGCCGCTCGGCGCCGTCCAGGGGGCCGTCGCTGCGCGAAACGAGCACGCTTTCCAGCTCCGGGCATTCATCCCGGTGCGGCGCGATCCGCTCCCACCGCTCATCGTCGCAGATGAGCACGCGGGTGCCCGAATTGGACAGGCCATAGGCCAGTTCCGGCCCGGTCCACCAGGCGTTGAGCGGCACGCAGATCGCGCCGATCGTCACCGCCGCGAAGAAGGCGACCGGCCATTCGGGCAGGTTGCGCATTGCGACCGCGACCCGGTCGCCCTTCTGCACCCCGCGCGCCTGCAGCGCATGGGCGAGCGTGGCGACCGCGCGGAACCAGGCGTCGTAAGTGACGCGCTCGTCCTCGTAGATCGTGAACTCGCGGGGCCCGTACATCCGCCCGAGCAGCGCGATGGCGCGCAAGTTCGGCGGCGCGTTCTTCCACACGCGCGTCGGCACACCGCGAATGTCGACCGTTTCCATTTCGAACCGCTGGCCCGGCGCCGTGAGAATTTTCCGGCACTCCTCGCGCGAGATCGCGGGCCACCCTTCGGGCGGAGTCCAGCCGATGGCCGAAGCGAGATCCTTTGCCTGTGTCGCCATGATTCAGAGCACCTCGAACAGGCCGGCGGCGCCCATGCCGCCGCCGACGCACATTGTCACAACCACATGCTTCACCCCGCGCCGCCGCCCTTCGATCAGCGCGTGGCCGACGCAGCGCGCCCCCGTCATGCCGAAGGGGTGACCGATGGAAATGGACCCTCCGTCGACGTTGAGGCGATCGTTGGGAATGCCGAGCTTGTCGCGGCAATAGAGGACCTGGACCGCGAACGCCTCGTTCAATTCCCACAACCCGATGTCGTCCATCGACAACCCGAAACGCTCGAGCAGGCGGGGAATGGCGAAGACCGGGCCGATTCCCATTTCATCGGGCTTGGCCCCGGCTACGGCCATTCCGACATAGCGGCCCAGCGGTTCCAGCCCCCGGGCCCTGGCCACTTCGGCTTCCATCAGGACCGAGGCGGCCGAGCCGTCGGAAAGCTGGCTGGCATTGCCCGCGGTGACGGTGTGCCCCTCGCCCATTACCGGCTGCAGCTTTGCCAGCCCTTCCAGCGTGGTGTCGGGCCGGTTGCAGTCGTCCATGGCGATCGTCACTTCGCGCTGGCTGACAGCGCCCGTTTCCTTGTCGGTCACGTGCATCGTCGTCGTCACCGGCACGATCTCGTCGTCGAACCGGCCGGCCTCCTGCGCCGCGGCGGTCCGCTGCTGCGACTGGAGCGAATATTCGTCCTGCGCCTCGCGGCTTATGCCATAGCGTTTCGCGACCACCTCCGCCGTGCCGATCATCGGCATATAGATGTCGGGGTGCATTTTCAGCAGCTCTTCGTCGCGCTGCGTGTTCTGCTGGCCGGAGCGGATCGCGGTGATCGATTCGACCCCGCCCGCGACGCAAATATCCATCCGGTCGACGATGATCTGCTTGGCCGCCGTGGCGATCGCCATCAGGCCGGACGAGCACTGGCGGTCGATCGTCATCCCCGCGACTTCGACCGGCAGGCCGGCGCGCAGGGCCACCTGGCGGCCCATATTGAACCCCTGCTGCCCCTGCTGGTTGGCCGCGCCCATGACGACATCGTCGATCTCGCTGCCGGCGACCCCCGCCCGCTCGACCGCGGCGGCGACCGACCAGGCGCCGAGCTGCACGGCATGGGTGGCGTTGAAGGCACCGCGCATCGCCTTGGCCAGGGGCGTACGGGCAGTGGACACGATCACGGCGTCGCGCATTTCGGGCAGGTTCCTCTCGTCTTTCGCTTGTGCGATTCTTGTTTCGCGATTTATGCAGAAGCGGCGCGCTGTTGCAAGGCGGGAGACACGATTTTCTGAATTTGAGGTATGAGGGTTCAAAACCGGGTAAAATCGTCTATCGTCCGGTGTCAGAAGAAAAGGTATGCCCAAGACGGGCCTGTGCGGGAGGGAGCATGATCGAACTGGCGGATGCGGAGGCGCTCGGCTTCGACAAGGGGCGGCTGGCCCGCATCGACACCTTTCTGCAGGAAAACTATATCGACACCGGCCGTCTGCCCTGCGCGCAGATCGTGGTCGCGCGCGAGGGGCGCCCCGTGCACTACGCGCATCTGGGGACCTTGCGCGAAGACGGCACGCCGATGCGCGAGGATGCGCTGTTCCGCATCGCCAGCATGACCAAGCCGGTCACCTCGATCGCTTTCATGCAGCTGGTCGAACAGTGCCGCGTGGCGCTGGAGGACCCGGTCACCCGCGTGTTTCCCGAGTTCGCGAACCTCGCCGTCTATGCCGGCGGCGGCGGGTCGATCCCGTTCGCACCGGGAAGCCCGGCCCCGCCGATGCGTTTCGTCGACCTGCTGACACACATGTCGGGCTTCACCTACGGCCTGCAGAACCGCACCAACATCGATGCGCTTTACCGCGAGCACAATCTGGACTTCGCCCGCGACCACCTCGATTCCGATGGATTCGTGGAACGGCTGGCGCAGCTCCCGCTCGAGTTCGCGCCCGGGACCGGCTGGAACTATTCGGTATCGACCGACGTGCTGGGCATCGCGGTCGAGCGGCTCAGCGGAATGCGGCTCGGCGACTATCTTGCCGAGCACGTCTTCGGCCCGCTGGGCATGACCGACACCGCCTTCGGCGCCGGGGATGCGGGGGCGGAGCGGCTGGCCGACGCCTATGCCTATCGCCCGGGCAAGCCGCCGCGCATGATCGATGCGGGGGCGACCAGCAAGCTCAACCGCCCCGGCACTTTCGACAGCGGCGGGGGCGGACTGGTCGGCACGATCGCCGACTATCAGCGCTTCGCGACCATGCTGGCCAACGGCGGCGAGCTGGACGGCGCGCGAATCGTTTCGCCCAAGACGCTCCGCCTGATGCGGACCAACCACTTGCCCGGCGGGGCCGACCTGACCGAAATGTCGCGCAGCCTGTTTTCCGAATCGCACAACGCCGGGACCGGCTTCGGCCTGGGCTTCGCCATGGTGATCGATCCGGCACGGACGCTGATGCCCGCGAGCGAAGGCGAATTCTATTGGGGCGGTGCCTATTCGACCGCTTTCTTCGTCGATCCGGTAGAGCGCGTGACGATGGTGTTCATGACGCAGCTCTACCCCTCGTCCGCCTATCCCATCCGCCGCCAGCTCAAGACGCTGATCTATGCGGCGCTCAGCCACAGCAACGCCTGAAGGAGAATCCCTGCAATGACATCGCCCATTCGCACCGAACGGCACGACAACGTGCTCGTGATCGTTTCCGACAATCCGCCCGTGAACGCCCTGGGCCAGGCCGTGCGCGCCGGGCTGGCGGCTGGTATCGAGGAGGCCCTGGCCGACGATGCCGTGGAAGCCGTGGTGATTCGCTGCGACGGACGGACGTTCTTCGCCGGTGCCGATATCACCGAATTCGGCAAGCCGCCGCAGGGTCCGAGCCTGCCGGAAACGCTCGACAAGCTGGAAGCGAGCGACAAACCGGTGGTGGCCGCAATCCATGGCACCGCGCTCGGCGGCGGGTGCGAGGTCGCGCTTGCCTGCCACTACCGCGTGGCAGTGCCGAGCGCGAAGCTGGGCCTGCCCGAAGTGAAGCTCGGCCTGATCCCCGGTGCCGCGGGCACGCAGCGCCTGCCGCGCCTGATCGGCGCCGAAGCTGCCCTGCCCATGGTCGCGACCGGCGATCCGATCCCGGCAAAGAAAGCGCAGGCGATCGGGCTGGTCGACGAACTGGTGGGCGAAGACAGCCTCGAAGCCGACGCGATCGCCTTCGCCCGCTCGAAGATCGGCCAGCCGGTGCCGCGCACGTCCGAGGGCACGGCGAACCAGGACGGGGTGAAGAACCCCGCCATCTTCGACGAATTCCGACAGAAGAACGCGCGCAAGATGCGCGGGTTCGACGCGCCCAACGCCGCGATCGAGGCGGTCCGCGCGGCCGGCGAACTGCCCTATGCCGAAGGGGTGAAGAAAGAGCGCGAGCTGTTCGCCAAGCTGATGGACGGCACGCAGTCCAAGGCCATGCGCCACTATTTCTTCGCCGAACGCGCGGCCAACAAGATCGACGATGTGCCGGCCGACACGCCGCTGATCCCTGTAAAGAAAGTCGGCGTGATCGGCGCCGGCACGATGGGCGGCGGGATCGCGATGAACTTCCTGTCCGCCGGCATTCCGGTGACGATCCTGGAAATGAAGCAGGAAGCGCTCGACCGCGGCACCGGGGTCATGCGCAAGAACTACGAGAACACCGCGAAGCGCGGGCGGATGACGGCCGAGCAGGTCGAAGCGGCGATGGGCCTGCTCACCCCCACGCTCGATTATGCCGATCTCGCCGATTGCGATCTCGTGATCGAGGCGGTGTACGAGAACATGGATGTGAAGAAGGAGGTGTTCGCCAAGCTGGACGAAGTGGTGAAGCAGGGCGCAATCCTGGCTTCCAACACCAGCTATCTCGACATCGACGAGATCGCCACCGCGACAAAGCGCCCGGGCTATGTTCTCGGCCTGCACTTCTTCAGCCCGGCCAACATAATGAAGCTGCTGGAAATCGTGCGCGGGGCGAAAACGCGCGACGACGTGCTGGCGACCGCGATGAACCTGTCGCGCAAGATCGGCAAAGTCGCGGCCGTTTCGGGCGTCTGCCCCGGCTTCATCGGCAACCGTATGCTGTCCAGGCGGCAGGAGCAGGCGAACCAGCTGATCATGGAAGGCGCGAACTATTGGGAAGTGGACGACGTCCTGCTCGAGTTCGGTTTCCCGATGGGGCCGTTCCAGATGGGCGACCTCGCCGGGATCGATATCGGCTGGCACCGCGATCCGTCGAAAGTCACCACCGTGCGCGAGGCGCTCTGCGCCGTCGGGCGCTTCGGCCAGAAAGCGGGCAAGGGCTTTTACGACTACGACGAGGCGCGCAACCGCACCCCGTCGGACGAAGTCAAGGCGATCATCGCCGATTTCGCGACCAGGGAGGGGCATGAACAGCGCGAGATTTCGAAGGACGAGATCCGCGAACGCCTGCTCTATCCGATGGTCGACGAAGGCGCGAAGATCCTCGACGAGAAGATGGCCCAGCGCGCCAGCGACATCGATGTCGTCTGGATCAACGGCTATGGCTGGCCGCTCTATACCGGCGGGCCGATGTTCTGGGCCGACACCGTCGGGCTCGACACCGTGGTCGCCGGGCTGGAGAAGCACGGCCTTCCCGTGAGCGACTATCTGCGCGGCAAGGCCGAGCGGGGCGAGCGCTTCACCGGCTAGAGTCGCTTCAGCAAGGCCGAAGCGGCACCGGCCCACCGACAAGACATGGCGGCACCACCGGCGAGGGCCGGTCGGTGCCGCGCGTGCATCCGCGCGAGGCGCGGCAGCTCTTCGAATATTCGGTATGAGTATCAACCTGCAACCGAACCCGTCCCGGCGGGGACCCGCGCACAAGACTCGCGAAAACTATCGCAGTGAGTTCGCGGTATGCCCGATATCGGCAGCATTCATCACCGAAATTCGTGCTCTGCGGACGAAAGGATTCCGTATTCAGGATAAAGGTTTGGCGAAATATCCGAACACGCAGCGGCGCCGCAACGATCGCACCGTTTCACGAATCGCTTGACATATCATGCCCAAACTACTCCACTTTCGATGACCGGGTATGTGTCGACAAAGAACGCAACCCGGCAAGGAGAGGAGAGGATCATGAGGAAACGGGCCTTACGGCACACGTGCGCCCTGCCGGTGCTGGCAGCGGCGCTCACCGCCACATCGGCACTGGCGCAGCAGGCGGAGCCGGCGCCGGCAAGCAGCGAGACGGCCGCATCGGGCAACCCCGTCATCGTCGTCACCGGATCGCTTATCCGCGGCACGCCGGAAGATGCCGCGCTGCCGGTCGACGTGATTTCGCAGGAAGAGCTGATCGACCAGGGTTCGCCGACCGCGCTCGACCTGATCAAGAACCTGCCGGGATCGAGCGGGGTCCTGGGCGATTCGAACCAGTTCGATTCGCGCTCGCAGGGCGGCGAAGGGATCGCGACCGTGAACTTGCGCGGGCTCGGCCCCTCGCGCACGCTGATCCTGCTCAACGGCAGCCGCCTGGCCAATTCGCCGATCGGGGTTCCGGCGGTCGATGCCAATCTCCTGCCGTCCGCGGCGATCGGGCGGATCGAGGTGCTCAAGGACGGCGCGGCCGCGACCTACGGGTCGGACGCGATCGGCGGCGTGGTCAACTTCATCACCAACAAGCAGCTCGACGGGCTGGTCGTCAGCGGCGACTATCGTTTCATCGACGATTCGGACGGCGACTGGACCGCGTCGGCGGCGTTCGGGCACCAGGGCGACGGGCTGCGCGTGCTGGGCAGCTTCGGGTATCAGCACCGCTCCCCCCTCGCGGCGAAAGACCGCGACTTCGCGCTCCGCCCCTATGCGGAAAACCCCGCGGGCGGCTTCACCCAGGGCGGCAATCCCAGCGCCTTCCTGCCTTTCGCGTTCTACCCGGGGACGTTCATCGGCCTGACCGGCGGCTTCCAGGTCGATCGGGGCTGCGACGATCTGGGCGGGGTGCCGGTGCACAATTCGGCGCCGACCGATATCGACAGCGCCACGCGCTGCGCCACGCAATACACGCCCTTCGACCTGCTGGTCGAACGTGAGGACCGCTGGCAGGCCTATCTCGAAGTCGAAGTGGCGCTGACCGACGCGATCAGCGCCGAAGTGACCGGGCTGCTCGGCAATACGTCGGTCTCCGCCAATACGTCGCCCAGCTATATCCTGCTCAACACGCCGACCCCCGGGCTGGCCAACCCCATCGGGTCGCAGTTCTGGGTGGCGCCCAACAACCCGGGCCTGATCGCCTATCGCGCGGCCAACCCGGACCAGTTCCCCTCCGGCGCCAACAGCGCGCTGCTGGCGGCCGGGGTGTTCCGCACCGCCCTGCTCGGCGGGCATCCCAGCTTCACCGACCAGAACGGGATCGACGGCGCGGCGCCGGTCACCCGCGACAGCGAATCGACCCGCTTCACCGGCGCGCTGCGCGGCGAACACAGCGATGCGTTCAACTGGGAACTGCGCGGCACATACCATCGCTACACGCGCGAATCGACCGGTTACGACACGATCATCGACCGGGTCCAGCTCGCCTTGCGCGGCCTCGGCGGGGAGGACTGCGATCCGCTGACCGGCACGCCCGGAGTGGGCCCGTGCATGTTCTACAACCCGTTTTCCAACGCGATCGAACGCCATCCGGTCACCGGCGCGACCAACCCGGGCTACGACGCCTCGGTCGCCAACGATCCGGCGATCTTCGATTATTTCACCAAGAAATCGAGCAGCCGGATCGAGAACACGCTGAAAGTCGTGGACTTCGTGGTCAGCGGCAACACCGGGATCGCGCTGGGCGGCGGCAACGGGATCGGGTACGCGGTCGGCGCCCAGTACCGCCAGAACGATTACAGCGCGAAATACGGGCCCTACAACAATCTCGACATCTATCCCTGCCCGGCTTCGCTCGATTTCGGGGTCGATACCTGTCCGCGCCCGATCGGCCTGTTCGGCTTCCTCGGTTCCGACCAGCCGAATGCCAGCTCGCAGGACGTGCGCGCCCTGTTCGCCGAGCTGCAGATCCCCGTCGGCGATCGCATCGATCTCCAGCTCGCCGCGCGGTACGAGGACTATGGCGGCGCTGTCGGTTCCACTTTCGACCCCAAGGCCAGCGCCCGGGTCCAGCTCACCGACTGGCTGGCGCTGCGCGGATCGTACCAGACGACCTTCCGCGCCCCGCCCTCGAACTTGCTGACCGAAGGCGATTACGTCACTTCGCTGCAGTTCGTCGGCGGATCGTTCCGCGCGGTGCAGGTCAACGACAACCCGATGCTCGTTCCCGAAAGCGCCGAAAGCTATGGCGGGGGCGTGCTGGTGGACCTGGGCAGGTTCCGCGCCAGCGTCGATTACTGGCGATACGATTTTGCCGACGACATCGCGGCAGAGCCGGTTTCGGGTCTCCTCAATTCGGTCTTCGACAGCACGCTGGGGTCGAACACGCCGGGCACCGCCCCGGCCGATTGCTCCAACCCGCTGGCGGCGCGGTTCACCTTCTCGGGCGGACCGGCCGGCGGGGGCTGCGGCGCGCTGACGCCCACTCTGGCCGATGTGACCACGATCGACACGTTCTATACCAACGGCGCCGGGCTGAAGACCTCGGGCATAGACTTCCAGGCCAGCTATCAGGGCGACTTCGCGGCGCAGGGCACCTGGGGCCTGGGGCTGAGCGGAAGTTACGTGATCGATTACGAAACCAACGACTTCTTCATCGGCGACGCTCTGATCCAGCCGGGCTTCTCCGCGGTCGGCAAGCTCAATTACCAGACCACCGCCTATCCCTTGCCCGAATGGAAAGTGAACGGCCATGCCGAGATCGGCTGGGCGCGGCACAACGCGCGCCTGACGGTGACCCATATCAAGGGTTATATCGACCAGCGGCAGCAGCCGGGCGATCCGGGATACAAGATCCCCGATTTCACGACGCTCGACTTCACCGTGCGGCTGGGGCTGCCGTTCCAGACCGACCTGACGCTGTCGGTGCTCAACCTGCTCGACAAGGAGCCCGGCTTCGCCGCGCTCGACTACAACTACGATCCGTTCACGGCCAATCCGCTGGGGCGCAATTTCAAGGTCGGCATTCGCAAGCACTTCTGACCGCTTCGGCGATGGCGACAGGGGCCCGGCATCCCGCGATGCCGGGCCTTCGCGTTTCGGGCGCGGGCGCGATTCGATTCCCGCTATGGGTATGCCGGAATGTTGCCGGAGGGGCGAGGCCCCTTCCGCCCTTCGCAAAGGCTGGATGTTTGTCGAGGCAAATAAATCTGCCGGTTGCAATATGCGCGCGAAATGCGCATCGATTGCAGGGAGAAAGCAGGGGAGCGGATTTGGAACATCGGGTACGTGCCAGCGAGGAAACGGAAGAAGAGCGGCTGGAGGTCATCCTGCGCCCTGTGGCCAATGCGGCGGACACCTGGATCGGCGCCCCCGGCCCCGCGATGGGGCCGCGCCTGTTCGGCGGGCAGGCGGTCGCCCAGGCCTTGATGGCGGCGTCGCTGGAGGAGGATGCCGGGCGGCTGGCGCATTCGCTGCATTGCTACTTCCTCAAACCCGGCATGGCCGACGAGCCGGTCGAATACCGGGTCGCCCACCTGACCGCCGGCCGCAGCTTCGCCGCCCGGCGGGTGGAGGCCTGGCAGGGCCAGCTGTGCATCTTTTCGATGATCGCCTCTTTCCACCGGCCCGAGCCCGGCTTCCGCCACGCGGTCGAATGCCCCTACCCCCTCGATATCGAGGGCGCGCTGGCGACGCTGGACGGATGGCGCGAAAGCGACGATGACAGCGGCCAGCATCCGCTCGTCCGGCGGTTGCAGCAACGGCCGATAGAGATCGTGCCGCTCGACCCGTCGGCCGTTTTCGGCGGGTCCGCGCACGAGCCCCGGGCCGCATGGTGGATGCGCCTGCGCCGCCCGGCCCAGGCGGACCCGGCCATGCAGCGCGCACTGCTCGCCTATGCCTCCGACATGCTGTTCATGCGCAATGCCATGCTGCCCCACGGCATCCGGCCGGGCAGCCGCAAGGTCCAGGCGACCAGCCTCGACCATGCGCTGTGGTTCCACGAGACGCCCGATTTCGACCGCTGGCACCTGTTCGTCAGCGAAAGCCCCTGGGCGGGCGGCGCGCGCGGGCTCAGCCGCGGGCACTTCTTCGCCGAAGACGGCCGCATGGTCGCGACCGCGCAGCAGGAGAACCTGATGCGCCCGCTCGGCGAAGCGCTGGAACGCCTGGCGGAGCAGGAGCAGGGCGCGTGACCGCCGACCGCTTCGCCGATCTCGACGGGGAGGCGCTGGCCCGCTGGCTGGGGCAGCCGGTGTCGGCCATCGCCAAGTTTCCGGGCGGCCAGTCGAACCCCACTTACCGCGTGGAGACGGCGACAGAGGCGATGGTCCTGCGACGCAAGCCGTTCGGCAAGCTGCTGCCTTCGGCCCATGCGATAGAGCGCGAGCACCGGTTGATCGCGGCGCTCCATCCGATGGGGATGCCGGTCGCCCGCCCGATCGCCTTGTGCGAGGATGCAGGCGTGATCGGCGCGCCGTTCTACCTGATGGAACTGGTCGAAGGGCGCACGTTCTGGGCGGGGGGCCTGCCCGATTGCGCGCCGGAAGAACGCGGCGCGATCTATCGCGCGATGATCGAAACGCTCGCCCGGCTGCACGCGATCGATCCGCAGGCGGCGGGGCTGGAAGACTATGGTGCGCCGGGCAATTATTTCGCACGCCAGGTGGGCCGCTGGACCCGGCAGTACCGCGCCGCGCAGACCGACGAGATCGCCGATGTCGAATGGCTGATCGAATGGCTTCCCGCCACCCTGCCGCCGCAGGAACGGACCGCGATCATCCACGGCGACTATCGCATCGACAATCTGATTTTCGCCCCTGACGGCCCGCAGGTTCTGGCGGTGATCGACTGGGAGCTGTCGACCCTGGGCGACCCGCTGGCCGATTTCGCCTATCTCGCGATGAACTGGGCCATGCCGCACGGCGAGCGCGGCGCGCAGCTGGGCGGGCTGGACCTCCCGGCGCTCGGCATCCCCACGCTGGAGGAAGCGAGCGCGCTCTATTGCGAACTGACCGGCCGCAGCGCGCTGCCCGACCTCAACTGGTTCTTCGCCTATAACCTCTTCCGGCTGGTCGGTATCATCCAGGGAATCAAGAAACGCGCGCTCGACGGCAATGCCTCCAGCGCCAATGCCCAGGCCACGGGCGAGCGGATCGTGCCGCTTGCCCGGCAGGCGCGGGCCTTTGCCGAACGTGTCGGGGCATGAACCCGGCGTCCGCCGCATCACCAGGAGAGGAACCACCATGTCGCTATTCGACCTGACCGGAAAAGTCGCCATCGTTACCGGATCGAGCCGCGGGATTGGCCGCGCCATTGCCGAGGAGCTGGCCGCCCACGGCGCGAAAGTCGTGATATCCAGCCGCAACCAGGAAAGCTGCGACGAAGTCGCCGCGGCGATCGAGGCAGAGCACGGGGCCGGCAGCGCGCTCGCGCTGGCCGCGAGCATTTCGGACAAGGCGCAGCTGGAGGACATGTTCGCCCGCACGCGCGAACAGCTCGGCCCGGTCGACATCCTCGTGTGCAACGCGGCGAGCAACCCGCACTACGGCTCGCTCGACGCGATCACCGACGAGCAGTTTCGCAAGGTGCTGGACAACAACATCCTGTCGAACCACTGGCTGATCCAGCTCGCGCTGCCCGACATGCGGGCGAAAGGCGACGGCGCGGTGATCGTCATCAGTTCGATCGGCGGCCTGCGCGGATCGCCGACCATAGGGGCCTACAACGTCTCCAAGGCCGCCGATTTCCAGCTCGTGCGCAACTATGCGGTCGAAAACGGCGAGCACGGCGTGCGCGTCAACGCGATCGCGCCGGGGCTGGTGAAGACCGACTTCGCCCGCGCCCTGTGGGAAAACCCCAAGGCCCTGGCCGCGACCGAGGCGCGCCTGCCGATGCGCCGGATCGGCGAGCCGCGCGACATTGCCGGGGCGGCGGTCTACCTCGCGTCCCCCGCCGCGCGCTGGACCACCGGCCAGATGGTCGTGGTCGACGGCGGGGCAACGATATGAGCCGGCGGCTGGACGGCAAAGTCGCGGTCGTCACCGGTGCAGCCTCGGGCATCGGCCGCGCCAGCGCGCTGCTGTTCGCGCGCGAGGGCGCCCGCGTGGTCGCCTTCGACCGCGCGGAAGCCGTGCACGAAACCGCCGATGCCGTGCGCGCAGCCGGCGGGCAGGCGCTCGCCCGCACCGGCGACGCCGGCAGCGAGGACGACGTGGCCGCGCTGGTCGCCATGGCAGGAACCGAGTTCGGCGCGCTGCACCTGTTCTTCGCCAACGCCGGGATCACCGGGGGAGTGCGCGGGGGGTTCTTCGACGCATCGCCCGACGATTGGGCGGAAGTCCTGCGGGTCAACCTGATCGGCCCGTTCCTGGCGGTGAAGCACGCCGCCCCCGCGATCCGCGACAGCGGCGGCGGCGCGATCGCCTGCACCGCATCGGTTGCCGGCCTGCGCTCGGGCGCCGGCCCAGCGCAATATTCGGCGAGCAAGGCCGGCGTGATCAACCTGGTGCAAACGGCGGCGCAGCAGCTCGCCGGCACCGGGGTGCGGATCAATGCCGTGCTGCCCGGCCTGACCGAAACCGGGATGACCCGCCCGCTCTACGAAGGCGCGCGGGCGGCGGGGAAAGAGGACCGGATCGGCCAGCTCAACCCCCTGCTGCGCGGGGGCGAGCCGGAGGAGATCGCGGCGGCGGCGCTGTTCCTGCTGTCGGACGAGGCAAGCTACGTCAACGGGCAGGCGCTGGCGGTCGACGGCGGGCTGTCGAGTTCGCACCCGACCTCGCGCCCGCCGGGCGACCCGAACCGGCCCAGTTCCTGACGGGCCGGTGCCGTCTCGAGGAAAACAATCTAAAGCCCGGCGGCGACTGCGATCCAGTATGTCGCGCCGGCGAAGACATAGGCGAGCGCGAAGAGATAGCCGACCATGAACATCGGCCATTTCCAGCCGTTGGTTTCGCGCCGGGCGACCGCGATCGTCGAAAGGCACTGCGGCGCGAAAACGAACCAGGCGAGGAAGGCGAGCGCGGTCGGCAGGCTCCAGCGCGCGGCGACTTCCTCTTCCAGCGCCATCGCGGTCTCCTCCTCGTCGTCGGACGCAACCGCGTAAGTCGTAGCGAGCGAGGATACCGCGACCTCGCGCGCCGCCATTGCGGGCACCAGCGCCAGCGCCATTTCGCGGTTGAAGCCGATCGGTTCGACCACGGCATGGACCCCGGTCGCCAGCCTCCCGGCGATGGAAGCGTCGATCTGGCTTTCCCCCGGCTCGGCCTTGGGAAAGGTCAGCAGGACCCACAGCACGATCGTCGCCATGAAGATGATCGTGCCCGCGCGGCGGAGGAACACCCAGGCGCGCTGCCACAGCCCGATGCCGAGGTCGCGCAGGCGCGGCATCTGGTAACGCGGCAGCTCCATGATGAAGCCGCTGGCCGAACCCTGCGCCACGGTGCGCCGCAGAACCAGCGCGACCACCATCGCGCCGAAGATCCCGGCGACATAGAGCGCGAACAGGACCAGCCCCTGCAGGCCGACGCCCGGCCCGACCGTGGTGTTGGGAATGACCGCCGCGATAATCAGCGCATAGACCGGCAGGCGCGCCGAACAGGTCATCAGCGGAGCGACCAGGATCGTCGTCAGCCGGTCTTTCGGATCGGCGATGCTGCGCGTCGCCATGATCCCGGGGATCGCGCAGGCGAAGCTCGACAGCAGCGGGATGAAGCTCTTGCCCGACAGGCCGACGCGGGCCATCAGCCGGTCCATGATATAGGCCGCACGGGCCATATATCCGCTCGCTTCCATCACCAGGATGAAAGCGAACAGGATCACGATCTGCGGCAGGAAGACGACCACCGAACCGACGCCGGCAAGCACGCCTTCGGTCACCAGGTCGCGCAGGAAACCGCCGGGGAAAGTCGCAACAACCCATTCGGATATCGCCCCGACGCCCGCCTCCAGCCCGTCGGCGAACGGCGTCGCCCAGGCGAAGACCGCCTGGAACATCACGAACAGCAGCACGAACAGGATCGGCACCCCCAGCCAGGGGTGCAGCAGAACCTTGTCCAGCCCGGTGTGAAGCCGGTGACGCGCCGATTCGGACAGGACCGCCGCCTTCGCCATATGCCGCGCGGCCAGCCGCCGTTCGGGCAAAGTCATGTGCTGGCGCGGCTGCGCGTCCGCCCCGCCCTCGCCCGCCGTCACTTCGGCCCGCGCGATCGCCTCGGCCAGTTCGGCCAGCCCCTTGCGCCGCACGGCGACGGTCGGAATCACCGGCACGCCCAGCGCCTGCGACAGCGCGGCGGGGTCGAGCGTCAGCCCGTCGCGTTCCGCCAGGTCGATCATGTTCAGCGCGACCACGGTGGGGCGGCCCAGCGCGATCACTTCCTGCGCGAAAACCAGGTGCTGTTCCAGATTGGCCGCGTCGAGGACGATCACCAGCACTTCGGGCAGCACTTCGCCCGGAAATTCGCCGTGAACGACCTTGCGGGTCACCTCCTCATCGGGGCTGGCCGCATCGAACGAATACGATCCGGGCAGGTCGATCAGTTCCAGCGGCTCGCCCGAAGGCAGGATCAGCCGCCCCGCCTTGCGCTCGACGGTGACGCCCGGATAGTTGGCGATCTTCTGGCGCGCGCCGGTCAGCGCGTTGAACAGCGCGCTCTTGCCGGCATTGGGATTGCCGACCAGCGCGGCGGTGCGTTGCCGGGTCATGCGCGCTCCACCTCCATCGCGGCGGCGTGCGCGCGGCGCAGGGCCACGGTCATCCGGCCGACCGTCACCGCCAGCGGGTCGGCGCCGCCGAACATGCCGCGATGCGCCACGGCCACGCTGGCGCCTTCGTCGAGGCCCATGGCGCGCAGGCGCTTTCCATCTTCGGGTGCGAGACTGGCCCAGTCGACCGAAACGACGGTCGCACGCTGGCCGTGATCGAGCTGATCGAGCGTCATACCCCGCCCGCTATGAGATACGCGCTACATTTGCAACTCGTTATCAATAAAAGGTGGCGAGTTGCCGCGATCAGCGCGCCGGATAGCGCAGCCGGCCGAGGAAGCGCGCGATATTGAAGCTATCGCGACCGCCGCCGAGCAGTTGCGCCTTGGCCTTTTCGAATCGCATGATTCCGTCGATCCGGCGGTCGAGGAAAGCGCGCGTCTCGCTCTTGTCCTCGCTCTCGTCGTCGACGAACACGGTCAGCGTGGCGCCGTAGATCGCGCCCAGCATCGTGCGCTTGGTATAGTGGTTGTAATCGGTCGCGGTGTCCCCGGCGCAGCGCCACATGACGTCCGCCGTACGCCAGCCGAGCTGCAGCGCGCGCGCCGCGTTCTGCGGCATCGCCATGACCGACAGCGCCCGGCGCAAGGCCTCTTCGCGCCCGCGCATCGCATCGAGCCGGGCGAGCACGAGGCCCGCGATCCGCTCGCGGATCTTCATTTGCGCGAGCCGTTCGGCCGGCAGGGCGGCGATCATCGCGAGATCGACCGATTCGATCCACGCCGCGATCATGTCTATCGGCCCGCCCGGATAGGCCAGGGCGGCCACGTCGGGGTCCGCCCCCTCGGCCGCCGCCGCGGCGCGCACCGCCGCTTCGCTCCAGCCGTCGAAAACGGCGGCATCGGCCACCGCGGGGGCGAGCGCCAGCCGCAGTTCGTCCAGCGTCGGATCGTCGGGCAGGGCTGCCGGGCCGGTCGCCATGTCAGAACCGCGGGCCGTAAGTCGGGCCGCTGCTCTGTTCGCGCTTCGCATCGGCATCGGCGATCGCATCGGCAATCCGCGGGTCGCTGCCCGGCAAGGCGGCATAGTCGCGCGCGGAGCGGCCCGAATTGTCGGTCCGGTCGGGGTTGGCCCCGTGCTCCAGCAACATCTCGACCATTGCCGTGTCGCGCCGGTGGATCGCGGCGATCAGCGGGGTTTCGCCGGTGGCATTGGTCTCGTCGATCCGGGCCCCGGCCTCGATCAGTTCCCTCGCCCCTTCGACGAAGCCGAGGCTGACCGCGATCGACAGCGGCGTGTTGCCGCGTTTATCGCGCACGTTGGGATTGGCGCCTTTCTGCGTGAGAAACCGGATCCACACCGCATCGCGCCGCTCGGCCACGATGTGCAGCGCGCTTTCGCCGCTGGAGATGTCGCGCGCGTTGACGATGACGGAGCCGGGCTGGCTCAGCGCCTCGGTCACCGCCGCCCCGTCGCGGTCGCGCACGGCCTTGAGGAACTCGTATCCTTCGGACATCATCTGGGCCGCAGCCGGCGCCGTGAGGAGCGCGGCCGCGAGGCCGGTGATCGCAATCGCCTTGCGCAAGATGGCGCGGGCCATGCCTGTTCTACCTTTCATCGCTTCGTCGCATCGCGGGCGACCGCTGGCCGCTCGCCGGTTGGCGGGGCGGCGACGCCCCTTGCCGAACAGCGATTAGCAGAGCATGAAGCGCCGCGCCATGCCTCTCCCCAAGACCACCCCGTTTCGCCGCGCGACCCTGGCCCTGGCCGGCGCGCTCGCGCTATCCGCCTGCGACAGCCAGCCCGATCTCCAGACCGCTCCGCTCCACGGCGCGGCGATCGGCGGGCCTTTCGCGCTGACCGGGCAAGACGGCGCGGTCCACCGCTGGTCCGACTTCGCCGGCCAGTGGCGGATCGTCTATTTCGGCTATACCTATTGCCCCGATATCTGCCCCACCGATGTCCAGCGCCTGTCGCAGGGGCTGGCGCAGTTCGAGCAGGCGAATCCCGAACGCGGCGCGAATGTGCAGCCGATCTTCATCACGATCGACCCGGCGCGCGACACGCCCGAGACGCTGGGCCAGTTCGTCTCCAACTTCCACCCCCGCCTGGTCGCGCTGACCGGCAGCGACGAAGAGATCGCCGAAACTGCGAAAGCCTTCGGCGTCTTCTACTCGCGCGGGCGCGAGGGCGAAGGCGGGGCCTACGACATGAACCATTCGAACATCGCCTATCTCTTCGCCCCCGATGGCGCGCCGGTGGCGATCCTGCCGACATCGGAAGGCGCCGGCGCGATTGCCGCGGAACTCGACCGGTGGGTGCGCTGAGGACCCGTTTCTGGGAGCTGCCGCTGGCCGAGCTTTCGCGCGAGGAGTGGGAAAGCCTGTGCGACGGCTGCGGCCGGTGCTGCCTGCACAAGATTGAGGATGCCGATACCGGCGAGATCGCCGACACCAACGTCGCCTGCAAGCTGCTCGATACCGGCACCGCGCGGTGCCGCGACTATCGCCACCGCAGGGCCTATGTGCCCGATTGCCTGCGCCTGACGTTGCAGATCGTGGACGAGGTCGAATGGCTTCCCGAAACCTGCGCCTATCGCCGCCGCGCGGCGGGCCGGCCGCTGCCCGATTGGCACTACCTGCTCTCGGGCGACCGCGACGCCGTTCACCGCGCCGGGGCCTCGGTCGCCGGGCGCGTGATCAGCGAAAGCGACGCGGGGCCGCTCGAACATCATATCGTCGACTGGGACGAAACGTGATCGACTGGCTCCGCCGCGAACCGCGCGAAGAGCCGGTGATCGCGCTGGGCGAGCGGCGGCTGCCGGTGGTCGTGGTGCGCCACCCGCGCGCGCGGCGCATGACCCTGCGCCTCGCGCCGTCGGGCGATGCGGTGCGCGTCACCCTGCCGCGCTGGGGCCGCACCGCCGAAGCGCTCGCCTTCGCCCGCTCGCGTGCCGAATGGCTCGCGGCGCAGCTCGACAAAGTCCCCCTTGCCGATCCGCCGCGCCCGGGCGGGACCGTGCCCTATCGCGGGCAGCCGCTGGCGATCCGCTGGGCCGCCGACGCGCCGCGCAGCCCGCGCCTCGCCGGCGATGCCGTGACGATCGGCGGGCCGGAGCGACATCTCGCATCGCGCCTGGCCCGCTGGCTGGAGCGGGAGGCGCTGCGCCTGACGGCCGCCGATCTGGCCGATTTCTGCGCCGTTGCCGGCGTGGCGCAACCCGCGCTGCGCCTGTCGCGCGCGCAGCGGCGCTGGGGCAGCTGCGCGAGCGACGGGACCGTGCGGATCAACTGGCGCCTCGTCATGGCCCCCGACGCGGTGCGCCGCTCGGTCGTCGCCCACGAAGTCGCGCACTTGCTCCATTTCGACCACGGCCCGGCGTTCCGGGCCGCGCTCGCGCGCATCTACGACGGCGACCTCGCCGCTGCCGACCGCTGGCTGAAGGATCGTGGCCGCACGCTCTACGCCCCGTTCGGGTGAGCGATGCGCCGCCCGCGCGTTTCCGGCACTGGCGCTGGCGCGGCCAAATCCCTATCTTGCCGCCATGCGACTGATCAGCCGCCTCAATCCCGCCGAAGGCGTGAGCGATTTCTGGGCCTATATCCGCCGGCCGCAGCCCTATCGCTGGCCGATCCTGGGTCTGTCGGTCCTGATGACCGGCAGCCTGCTGTTCTGGGTGGTGCAGGAACGGTACTACCTGCCGCCCGAGCGGCCCGAAATCACCTATATCACCACTTTCGCGCCCGGCCGCACCGATGCGGAGATCGCCGCGTCGAACCGCGCGAACCAGGAACGGCAGGAAGCGCTCGCCGCCGAACGGGCCGAGCGCGAGGAGATCCGGCGCGAAATCTACCGCACCCTCGGCCGCGCCACGGGCATGGACGTGGAGCGGATCGAGCGCGAAGCCGCCGAGGAGCGCGCGCGCGAGGAAGCCGCCGAGGCCGCCCGGCGCGCGGCGATGACCGGCGATTCCATTGCCGACCGCTCCCGGTAAAGCCGATCCGCGCGATACCGGCCGCGATACGGCGGCCGAGGACGCCCGCTGGCTGGCCGCCGCCGCCCGCCTCGCCGCGCGCGGCAGGCCGCTCAGCCGCCCCAACCCGGCAGTCGGCTGCCTCGTGGTCCGCGACGGAATCGTCGTCGGGCGCGGATGGACCCGGCCCGGCGGGCGCCCCCACGCCGAAGCCGTCGCCCTGGCCGAAGCGGGCGCGGCGGCCCGCGGCGCGACGGTCTATGTCACGCTCGAACCCTGCGCCCACCGTTCGGACCGGGGCCCGGCCTGTTCGGACCTGATCGTCGAAGCCCGCCCCGCCCGGGTCGTAATCGGCCAGCGCGACCCCGATCCGCGCACGTGCGGGCGCGGGATCGAGCGCCTCACAGAGGCCGGGATCGCGGTCGCGGCGCGCGCCTGCCCGGTCTCTCGCGACAGCCTCGCCGGATATCTTGCGCGCGCCGAACGCGGGCGGCCGCATGTGACGCTCAAGCTCGCCACTTCGCTCGACGGGGCGATTGCCACGGCGGCGGGCGAAAGCCGCTGGATCACCGGCCCGGCCGCCCGCGCGCACGTCCATTCGCGCCGCGCGATGGCCGATGCGATCCTGGTCGGCGGCGGCACCTGGCGCGCAGACGCCCCGCGCCTCGACGTGCGCCTGCCCGGCCTGGAGCCGCGCAGTCCGCGCCGGCTGGTGCTGTCGCGCACGATCGCGGACGAGACGGTGGAAACCCTCCCCGCGCCAGAGGCCATCGCGGGGCTGGAGGCCGTGCAATACCTCTATGTCGAAGGCGGCGCGCAGACCGCCGCGGCCTTCCTCGCCGCCGATCTGGTCGACCGGATCGAGCTGTACCGCGCGCCGATCGTGATCGGCGGCGGCGCGCCCGCGATCGGCGATATCGGCCTCGCCTCGCTCGCCCAGGCGCACGGGCGCTGGCACCTGGCGGAGCGGCGACAGCTTGGCAGCGACACGTTCGAAGCCTATCGGCGGCAGGCGCAGGACCAGCCGCGAGACGGGGATAAGCGATAATGTTCACCGGAATAGTCGACGCCATCGGCACGATCGAGGATGTCCGCGAAGGGGGCGACTTGCGCCTGCGGATCGCCTGCCCCTACGACCCGGCGAAGATCGCCATCGGCGCCTCGATCGCCTGCTCGGGCGTGTGCCTGACGGTGGTGGAGCGCGGCGGAGAGCCGGGCGCGGCGTGGTTCGCGGTCGACGTGTCGGGCGAAACCGTTTCGCGCACGGTGCCCGGCATGTGGCGCGCGGGGCGCCGGCTCAACCTCGAAACCGCGCTCAAGCTGGGCGACGAGCTGGGCGGACATATCGTCACCGGCCATGTCGACACCGTCGGCGAAGTCCAGCTCGCCCGCGCGGAAGGCGGATCGACCACGGTTGCGATCCGCACCGGCGCCGCCTTCGCGCCGTTCGTCGCGCCCAAGGGCTCGATCACGGTCGACGGCGTCTCGCTGACCGTCAACGACGTGCGCGACCGCGACGACGGGGCCTGCGACTTCCTGCTGAACGTGATCCCGCACACCGCCGAAGTCACCACGCTGGGCGATCTGGCCGAAGGCGACCGGGTCAACCTGGAGATCGACGTGCTCGCGCGCTACCTCAAGCGAATGCAGAGCCTCCAGCGGTAGCCGTTCTGCAGCGCGCCCCTTCCCCGACGCATCCGCCTGTCGTCCCGGCGACTCCGAAGCCGCCTTGCGCGCAGCATCTGTCCGTTCGACGTCACGGAAGAGCCTCCTTCACGGATAGGCTGCAATGAAGGTGACGAAGAAAGATCGCGAGATCGTGAAACGATAGACTTATCGATAGTATTCAACTTCATATCACCGGGCACCCTGCCTGAAATGAAATTGAAACAGAATCTCCCCACTTGCGTTATGCAAATCATGTCGTCACCTAATGACTCGCATAATTAGGGCGGATGCCGAAAATGATCTTGAGCATGAGGACAGGTATTCTGGCGCTCTGTTCTCTGACGTTTGGGTCCCTGGCCTCGTGCTCTACCGTGATGACCGGCACGTCCCAAACCGCGGATTTGGTCAATGCGCGATGGAGTGTAGAAAGCGTCGCAGGAACAGTGGAGCCACAGCAAGGGAGCCCGTCGGCAACAATTCGGTTCGGGGACGACGGCGCTATCAGTGGCACGCTTTTGTGCAACTCCATCGGAGGGGGAATTCGCTGGAGGCCGGATGGCCGGTTCGAGTTTACGAACGAGCCGACGGTTCAAACGATGGCGGGTTGTGTCGCCACGGACGAGGCAAGGCGGTTTGGTCGCAAATTTTGGGATGCGATGAAGACCGCCCGATACTGGAATTTCCATCGCGACAATTTGCGCATCGCGTTCGCCGATGGTGAGGTGGCGGAATTGTCCGCACTCGATTAGCGAGGCACGCCACCCCAGCCACCCCATATGATGAGATAGAAGCGGTCGGTTCCGCGCTTGCAGAAAGCCGCATCCGCAGGAAAATCTCGACCGCATGCGAGGATTGGCATTGGCACTTTCTCCGGCACGGCCAATGCCCATACCTCTTGCGCCAAGAGCCGGTCCCCGCTGCAGGGGCGCAACGTCGTGATCGGCATGCGGCGCGCCTTCTAATCGTTTTCATTGAGGCAGCACCCCCGGCCGACGCAAAGCGCCCCGCCCGGCCTGGGGCCGGACGGGGCGCGGATCGGTGCGGGGAGGCGTCGCTGCCCGCGCACGAAATCGGTGAGGATCAGCGGCTGCCGGAGGGTCCGGCGGGCTGCGCGGCCTCGACATGGGCCGAGGCGGCGGCCTGGATGCGTTCCTGCAACTGCGGATCGCCCTGGCTGGCCACGGCAATGGCGTTGAATTCCTGCGGCGCCATGCCGCTCTCTTCGACGGCGGCCATCATCTTCGCCTGCTTCTCTTGCTGGTCCATGGTCGTGTCGCCCGCGATCTGTTCGACCTTGAGCGCGGCGAGCGCGAAGCGATCGACCTGTTCGTCGGAAATATCCGCCGATTGCGGCGCGGCCTGCGCGGTCTGCGGCGCGGCCGCTTCCTGGGCGAATGCGCCCCCGCTGACGACAAGCGACGCGGCGGCCAAAGCAAAAACGGTCTTCATGCAATCCTCCATGTTGGAGGCGGCGACATACGCGCGGGGTTTGGGTTTTATAACCGCAAGCGAGACGGGGCGTGCGGGTGCCGGGGCGGCTCGTGCGCGCAAACCGGCGCGGTTTCGCTTCGTATTGCCGGGCCGTCCTACACGGGAATACAGTCGTTCATCCGGGATTCTACGCGGCGGATGGCGCGCTTTATCTGCGATTCGCCATGCCTGCCGCCCGGTTTTTCCGGTCAATTCGGTCTTTTCTTTTCGCAGCGGCGCGGCCTTTTGCCCGATTGCACGCGATGCTTTCCTACTCGGCGCAAATCTGTCTTATCGTACCGGATGAAGCACTATCCGCCCCCTCAGTTGCGAGAGCGACGCCCCCCGCCGCCGCGCATTCCGCTGTTCCATGCCGTGCCCGGCCGCACGCGGGCCGACGGGTGGACCCCGCGGCGGCAGGCGCTGTTCATCGGCTATCTCGCCGAAACGCGCTCGGTCGCCGAGGCGGCGCGGCGCGTTTCGATGGCGCGCGAAACGGCTTACCGGCTGCGCCGCCGCGAGGGCGCGGAAGGGTTCAACCGGGCGTGGGACGCGGCGCTCGGCAAGGCGGCTCCGCATGGTGACAGCGAAAGGTCACAGGCGGGTGAGACCCGGTCGCGGAAGGTCACGAACGCGCTGCTCGCCTGGCGCATGGAGACGGGTCTGTGGCACGTCCGCATGTATCGCGGCCGCTTCGTCGGGGTATGGCAGAAGCCCGATATTGCCTCGCTTTTTCAGCTACTTGCGCGCATGGACCGGGCGGACGGCCGCGCCCGGCGCCCCGGACGGGACGGGGAAGCGGCATGAAAGGTCACACCGCACAAGTGCCCCGTCCAGTGTCAACCTGCCGGCGGTCAGCCGGTGACGGCGGCGAGCGCTTTCACGAACTTGTCGATATTGCCCTGGTGCAGCCCGGCGACATTGATCCGGCCCGATCCGGCCATGTAGATCGCATGGTCGGTCCGCAGCCGCTCGACCTGCTCCTTGGTCACCGGAAGGGTGGAGAACAGCCCGTTCTGGTGCGCCAGCGGGGCAAGGTCGACCGAACCGGCGGTCCCGGCATCGGCCAGCGCTTCGCGCACCTGGCGCATCCGTGTGCGCATCGTTTCCAGCTCGTCCAGCCACTGCTGCGTCAGGTCCGGGTCGCGCAGGACGACCCGCACCGCCGCGCCGCCGTGATCGGGCGGCATCGACCACGACGCGCGGGCCAGCGCGTTGAGGTTCGACTGGATCGCCGGAAGCTGCCCGGCATCGCGCGCCAGCACGTAGAGCGCGCCGACCCGGTCGCGGTACATGCCGAAGTTCTTGTCGCAGCTATAGGCGACCAGCGCCTCGGGCACTTCGGCCAGGACGCGGCGCAGGCCATAGGCGTCCTCGTCGATCCCGTGGCCCAGGCCCTGGTAAGCGAGGTCGAGGATCGGCAGCGCCGCGCCGTCGGCGAAGGCGCGGGCGATCGCATCCCACTCCTCGGGCGAATAGTCGATGCCCGTCGGGTTGTGGCAGCAGCCGTGGAGCAGCACGGCATCGCCGTCTTGCGCGCCGCGGATAACCTCCAGCAGTGCATCGGCATCGGCGGTGCCGTCGGGCCGGGCATGGTCGAACGTCGCCACGTCGACGCCTACGTCGGCCAGGATCTGCGCGTGGTTGGGCCAGCTCGGCGTGCCGAGGTGGACGCGGTTCACGCCCGCGCGCCGCGCCAGCGCGACCGCCAGCCGCACGCCGCCGGTGCCGCCCGGGGTCTGCATCCCGGCCAGCCGGCCGCCCATCGTGCCGTCCTTGCCGAAAACATAGGGCATCAGGGCATGGACGAAGCCCATGTCGCCCTCGGGGCCGAGGTAGGATTTCGAATCCTGCTCCTCCACCAGGCGGGCCTCGGCTTGCTTGATCGCGGCGAAGACCGGGGTGTCGCCCTGGCCGGTGCGATAGACGCCGACGCCGAGGTCGATCTTGTCGCTCCGCTCGTCATCGGCGTAGAGCTTGATCAGCGCCAGCAGCGCATCGGGCGATTGGGGTTCGAGTCTGTCGAGCATGGCCAGCGCCATGCCGAGACGCGTGAGGGGCCGCAACAGGAAATACCGTTGCGGCCCCCCGCGGACCCCCGAGTTTTTCTTGCGGTGCGACTAGAACGGCAACCAGCGCTGCTTCTTGGAGAACTTCATGTACCCGGCATTCACGCCCAGCCGCAGGCCGGCGCCGACCCGGATCGGGATCAGCACGACGTCGCCCTTGCGCAGATAACTGGCGGTGAGGCCGCCGACGACATAGGCCTGCCCCTCGCCCGCCGGATAGCGCTCGTAAAGCTCTTCGGTATCGTAAAGGTTGTAGACCAGCACGAAGGTGTTGCCGGCGTTGGCACCGACATCGAACCCGATCGACGGGCCGGTCCAGTATACCGGACGCTGCCCCTCGACCTTGTGATAGAGCGTGCCCGAGCCGTAGCGCGCGCCGACCACGAAAGCTCCGCTCGCCTCGCGCCCGACGATATAGGCGTTGGGCTCGCCCTGCTTGTCCAGCAGGTTCTCGATCATCCGCGCGACGCCTTCGGCGCCCTTGCCGAAGACGCCTTCCGCGGCGCCGATCAGATCGTCTTCCTTGTAGGTTTCGCCGGGCGCGGCCGCGACCTGCGGGCTGGCGGTCGCCGATCCGGCGGCGGCCGCCGTCTCGCGCGCCCCCGACTCGCCGGCTGGCGCCGCCGGGTCCGACCAGGCCGGAGCGACCGGCGCGTCGGCCGGCGGGGTGGGCGAATAGACGACGCTGTCGCCGCCGGCCTCGGCCTGCGGCTCGGGCTCGGCATAGACGGGCTGGTCGCCCGGCCGCTCCATCAGGTCGCCGTCGATGGCGGTGTCGGGATCGAACGTCTCGATCGTCTGTGCGGAAACCGGCGTGACCGCGAGCGCCGCCGCGCCGGCAAGCATCGCGAGCGTGCCGCGGATTGCGGGAATGATTGTCATCGGCCCCTCCTGGCTCGAAACTCCGGCCCGCGACGCGGACCGGTCCATCCACGAACAGAATCCTTCGCGGCTGAAGCGGCAATGAACCGGCGACGAAGCGAATCGAAAACACGGCGAAACGAGTCGTGCGCCGGGCCCCCGCGCCGCCGGCCGGCGCGGCGACAGGCGGCTTGCAGCGCCCGGCAGGGGCCGTTATAGCGCGCCCCTCGCACGGCCCCCCGGGCATGCGGAGACGTGGGTGAGTGGCTGAAACCAGTTCCCTGCTAAGGAACCATACCCTTTCCGGGTATCGAGGGTTCGAATCCCTCCGTCTCCGCCACCGGGCCGAAGGCCGGCGACCGCCGCGAGCGACCGCCTCTGCCGCGCGGCACAGCAAGCTTAACGGGCCGTCAACCGGCCGGTGCTAGTCGGCATCGACGCGCGCCAATCGAAAGCACTTTCCCGGTTGATCGACTATTTCGCCCTCGGCCTGATCCACGCATTGATCTTGATCGCGCTGCTGCGGCTGGCGGGGCGCGACGCGACCGACCGCGATCCGGCTTTCGAGGAGCCGCGCGGCGACGGCCGTGACGGCGGGCAGACGCCCGATGCTTGATCTCGCGCTGTTCGCCTTCGTCCTGGCGTTCCTCGCCATCGGCCTGCGGCGGCCGTTCCTCTGGGTGCTCGCCTACTGCTACATCGACATTCTTGCGCCGCAGAAGATCGGCTGGTCGATCACCTCGGCGCTGCCGATCTCGCTGATCGCCTTCTGCGCCGCCTTCGCGGGGTGGCTGCTGACCGACAGGAAGAAGGACGTCCGCTTCACGCTCCGCCAGTTCCTGCTCTCGGTGCTCCTGCTGTACTGTTTCTGGACAACGACGACGGCCGACTTCCCGGTCGAGGCGCTGGAGAAGTGGGACTGGGTGTGGAAGGCGCTGGTCTTCGCGATCTTCCTGCCGCTCACGCTTACCACCCGCCTCAGGATAGAGGGCGCGGCGCTGATCATGGTGCTCACGGCCGGCGCGATCATCATCAGCGCCGGGATGAAGACTGCGCTCGGCGGCGGCGGCTACGACTCGCTCTATTTCTTCGTCAACGACAACACCGGGATCTATGAAAGCTCGACGCTTTCGACGGTGGCTATCGCGATCATTCCCCTGATCCTCTGGTTCACCCGCCACGGCACGGTGTTCCCGCCCGACTGGCGGGTAAAGACGTTCGGCTATGCGCTGATCTTCGCCTGTCTGCTGGTCCCGGTGGGGACCGAGGCGCGCACCGGGCTGCTGTGCATCGCCGTGCTCGCCGTAGTGGCCCTGCGCGAGGTGAAGCGGCGCTTCGCCTTTGTCGCCGCGGGCGCCGCTCTCGCGCTGATCGCGCTGCCCTTCCTGCCGCAGAGCTATTACGAGCGGATGTCGACCATCGGCAACCACGACCAGGATCAATCGGCTTCGACCAGAGTCGCGGTGTGGCGATGGACGCTCGATTATGTCGCCGAAAACCCCCTGGGCGGCGGGTTCGACGCTTACCGCGGAAACAGCTTTACCTACAAAATGCCCGTCCTTTCCGACCAGGGCAACACGACTGCGATCGAATACCGGGACGTGGTCGACGAGGCGCGCGCCTACCACTCCGCGATATTCGAAATGCTGGGCGAGCAGGGCTGGCCCGGCCTCGGGCTGTGGCTCTGGCTCCACGCGCTCGGCTTGTGGCAGATGGAGCGGATCCGCCGCCGGTGGCGCGGGCGAACCGGCGCGACCGAGCAATGGCAGGCACCGCTCGCGAGCGCGCTGCAGGTGGCGCAGATCATCTATCTCGTCGGATCGCTGTTCCAGGGCATTGCCTATCAACCGTTCGTGCTCATGCTGATCGGCCTCCAGATCGGCCTCTGGTCCTATTGCAAACGGCTCGACACGGCGGGGCGCACGGCGCGCCACGTGCGCCGCGCGCCCGGCCACCCGTCCCCGGCCGGGGTCAGCTTAACGCCCCGTCGCGGAAAAGCCGGCGCCGCCTCGGAACTCGGGAATCTTCAAGGCGAAAAAATTAGGTAAATAGAAAGCCTTGGCGAATAGGATAGGTCTCCCGAAATGCGAGGCGATCTTGTACCAAGCGAAAATCCAATCGAATTCGGACGCCGCTCATCCGGCGGAGACGGTGGTCGCCTTCGACTTTCGCTCCGCTCTCCATCTTCTGCCGCAGATGGTATGGATTCACGGTCCCGACGAAGGCGACGAATTCTACAATCGGCACTGGGTCGAATTCACCGGAGTCGATCTGAAGAAGGCCAATGCCGTCAGGCGGAGCGACCTCGTGCACAAGGAGGATCGCGAAAGAGCCGACCGGGCCTGGAATCACAGTCTCCGCACCGGAGCGCCGTACGAATGCGAGTACCGGCTCCGGCACCGGTCCCAAGGCTTTCGATGGGTGCTGAGCCGCGCGTCGACCGAAGACGGCCGAATCTGGTTCGGGATATGCACCGACATCCATGACCGCGTCACCGCCCAGTCGATCGTCGAGCGCAACCAGGACCGATTCCGGCGGATACTGGACTCGATGCCCCAGATGGTCTGGTCCATGCCGGAAGGGAAGGATCGCCCCGACTATTATAGCCAGCGCTGGTACGAATTTACCGGCCTGCCGGAGGGATCGACATTCGGCGACGCCTGGGAAGGGTTCATTCATCCCGAAGATGTGCCCGGAGCCCTCGCGGCGTGGCGGGCGTGTCGCCGGAGAGGGGATGGGTATGAGACAGAATACCGGCTCCGCGATGCCAGCGGCGCCTATCGCTGGGTAATCAGTCGCGGTCGCCTGGAGGAGGACCCATCCGGCGGGCGCAGGTGGTACGGCACATGCACGGATGTTCACGAACGCCGCCTCGCCAACGAGGCGCTCAACGAGAGCCAGCGTCGAATCCATACCACGCTCAATTCCATTCCACAGGTGATCTGGACCGCCGGCGCCGACGGAAAACTCGACTTCATCAGCGAGCAATGGAACGATCTGTTCGAGCCTGTGGACCGGCCCGCACTCGAAGATCACTGGCTGCTGTCGATCCACGAAGACGATCAGGATGGCGCATGGAGGGCCTGGTCGAAGGCAATCGCCACAGGCGAGCCATACGAGACCGAGTTCCGAATTGTCGAACCCTCGGGCGTAGCGAGATGGGTTCTGGTCCGGGCGCGTCCCGAGCGGGACGAGGACGGGCAGGTGTCGCGCTGGTACGGGACCTGTACGGATATTCACACGCGGGTGCTCGCAGAACAGTCGGCAGCGGAGAGCAACAGATTGAGCCGGGGCATCATCGACGCGAGCCCGGATTGCATGTCTCTGATCGGCCTCGACGGCAAAGTCGTTTTCGCCAACCGCGCCACCGCGGCGGCCTATTCCGTCGACGCTGGCGCCGAACTGATCGGGCGCCACTGGGAGGAGGCCTTCCCCAAGCCCCTGCGGCCGAAAGCCGCAGGCGCGATGCGCAAGGCGCTGCAGGGCAGGATCGGGCGAGTTCTCCTGCAGTTCGGGCGCCGCGATCCGAGGTGGTGGGACATCGTAATGGCGCCGATCCTGGCGGCAGACGGCAGCGTCCACCGCGTCATGATCGTGTCCCGCGATGTCACCGACCAGAAGGCGGCAGAAGAGCGCGCCCAATGGGCGGCGAACCACGATTCCCTGACCGAACTGCCCAATCGCTTTCTGCTTCAGAAGCAGCTGCGCAGCGTGGCTGCTCGCGCAGAAGCAGGCGCGAAGGGCTACGCCCTTCTGCTGCTCGATCTCGACCACTTCAAGCGGATCAACGACACGGTCGGCCATGACGCCGGCGACGCCTTCCTCGTCACTTTTGCGAACCGGCTGAAGGAAGTCGTGCGGCCGGGGAACCTGGTGGCTCGGCTCGGGGGCGACGAGTTCGCTATCCTCCTCTCGAATATTTCCGAGCGGAACGATCTGTCGAGGGTGATTGGAGAGATCAGCGATGCGCTTCACGAACCTTGCGTCTATTCCGGGCACATCCTCGAGTTGAGCGTCAGCATAGGGGCGGCGCTGCTGCCCCAGTCGGGGCCCGAAGACCCGCTGAAGCAGGCGGATATCGCGCTCTATGCCGCCAAATCCGCGGGGCGGGGGTGCTGGAAGCTGTTCGAGCCATCGATGTTGAACGAGGTCCGGAATCGATCTTCGATGCTGAACCTCGCTCGATCTGCCATCGACGGGCAGTGGATTCAGCCGCACTATCAGCCGAAAGTCGATCTTCAGACCGGCTCGATCGTGGGGTTCGAAGCGCTCCTCCGCTGGCAGCGGCCGGGCGAAGACGCGCAGCCGCCGGCATCGCTCGCCGCAGCTTTCGACGACCCGAAACTCGCTTGCGAGATCAGCGCTTCCATGCTGGCACAGGTCATGACCCATGTTCGGCAATGGGAGCAGGAGGGCGTTCCCTTCGGCCATATCGCAGTCAACGCCGCCGCTGCCGAGTTCCGGCACGGGGATTTCGCCGAACGCTTGCTGGAAAAGATCGCGAACTGTGGGATCAGCACCGGATCGATCCAGGTCGAAGTGACGGAAACCGTCTTTCTGGGGCGCGGCGCCTGTCTGGTGGATGCGGCCCTGCGACTCCTCCACGCGAACGGCATCACCGTCGCCCTCGACGACTTCGGAACCGGCTATGCCTCGCTGTCGCACCTTAAACAGTTCCCCGTCGACCTGATCAAAATCGACCGTTCGTTCGTTCGCGGGCTCGAGGAGAGCGCAGGCGATACCGCGATCGTGGAGGCCGTCATCGGACTGGGCGGCAGTCTGGGCATCGACGTTGTGGCCGAGGGGATCGAAACGCCTTCGCAGCACCACATCCTGAGGAAGATGGGATGCCGATACGGCCAGGGCTTCTTCTATGGTCGGGCGGCCCCCAGCGATCTGGTGCCCTCCCTGTGCAGAGCAAGCTACGGTCCCGAGCTGCAATCCTGACGCAGCCGGGCGCATCTCCGGCATGTCGGTGCGCGGAAGACCGCTCGATCGGGCTCCGCCAGGCCGGACCCGTGGGCCGGGGGCGATCGGCCTACGGCGCCGGGAAGCTGCCGCGCGTCCGGTTGGCGATCGCCACCAGCGAGAGCATCACCGGCACTTCGACGAGCACGCCCACGACCGTCGCCAGCGCCGCCCCGCTGCCCAGCCCGAACAGGCCGATGGCCACCGCCACGGCCAGCTCGAAGAAGTTCGACGTGCCGATCAGCGCGCAAGGGGCGGCAACCGCGTGCGGCACGTTCCACGCCTTGGCCCAGCCATAGGCGATCAGGAAGATGCCGTAGCTCTGAAGGACGATCGGCGCGGCGATCAATGCGATCAGCAACGGGCGCGCGACGATGGTTTCCGCCTGGAAGCCGAACAGCAGCAGCACGGTGAGCAGCAGGCCGACGATCGAGAGCGGCTTCATGCGGCCGACAAAGCCGGTCACCGCGGCTTCGTCCCCGCCGCGGCGGGCCAGCAGCCGATGGCGCACGAAGGCCCCGGCGGCGAGCGGAATGACCACGTAGAGCGCGACCGAGAGCAGCAGCGTCTCCCACGGGACGGTAATATCGGTGACGCCCAGCAGCAGCGCGACGATGGGGGCAAAGGCAACGATCATGATGAGATCGTTCGCCGCCACTTGCACCAGCGTATAGGCCGGATCGCCCCTGGTCAGTTGCGACCAGACGAACACCATCGCCGTGCAGGGCGCGGCGCCGAGCAGAATCAGCCCGGCGATATATTGCTGCGCATCGGCAGGTGCGATCAGATCGGCGAACACGACTTCGAAGAACAGCACGCCGAGCGCGGCCATCGTGAACGGCTTGACGAGCCAGTTGACGACCAGCGTGATGATCAGGCCCCTGGGCTTGTCGCCCACGCGCCGCACCGCGCCGAAATCGACCGAGACCATCATCGGGAAGATCATCGCCCAGATGAGCGCCGCGACGACGAGGTTGACCGACGCATATTCGATCGAGGCCAGCGCGGCGAACACCCCCGGCGCCAGATTGCCGAGCGCAATTCCCGCAAGGATCGCCGCACCGACCCATACCGAAAGCCATTTCTCGAACAGGCCCAGCCCCACCGCCCGGGCATCCATTTCGGCCGTTGTCGCGGTCATTGCGCGTCGGCCTCGCGCCCGATGTCCTGCAGCTTTTCGCGCAAGGCGATCTGTTCGATATCCTCGATCGGGAGGGCGAGCATGAGGTCGATCCGCCGCTTGAGCATGCGAAAGGCATCGAGGAATGCCGCGCCCTTCTCCGCATCGCTGCCGTCGACAGCGGCCGGATCGGGTATGCCCCAATGCGCACTCGTCGGGCGGCCCGGCCATACCGGGCAGGCCTCTGCCGCCGCGCTGTCGCAAACGGTAAAGATCAGGTCGAATTCCGGCCCTTCGGCGAAATCGCTCCAGCTCTTGGAGCGATAGCCCTCCGCCGGATAGCCGAGCGTCTGCAGCGTGTGAATCGCCCAGGGGTTGACGGTGCCGGTCGGATTGCTGCCGGCGCTATAGGCCGCGAAGCGCCCGGCGCCGTCGTGGTTGAGGATCGCTTCGCCCAGGATCGAGCGGGCGGAGTTGCCCGTGCACAGAAACAGCACGTTGAACGGTCGGTCGGACATGGATCGCCTCAGCAGCAGGAGGCGCCGGCGGGCGCCGGTTGCGGCGCGCAGCAGGCGTCGGGCGAGGCATGGGCCGATGCGAGCCGGTCCAGGTCCGGGCTGCCGCCATAGGTGGTGCTTTCGCCTTCGGTCAGGAAAGCCTCCCACACCACGCCATCGGGATCGGCAATCCAGCTCTTCTCCGATTGCGCGTAGCAGCAGGTCGTCGCGCCCTCTTCGAGCACGGGGCGGTCGGCAGCCTTCAGGCGGCCGTAGACCTGTTCGAGTTCGGCCTTGTCCGCCACCTGCAACCCGACGTGTTCGATACCTTTCGCCGCATCCTCTCGCATCGAGATCGCGAAGTTGACGCACGGATCGTCGAGCATCCACTTGGCATAGTCGGCCTTCACAACCGCGGGTTCGGTCCCGAACAGGCTCGAATAGAAAGCGATCGACCGGTCGATATCGGTCACGCCGACATGTACATGGAAACGTTTCATCAGGCGCTCTTTCGTTGAGGGGAAGGGAGACAGGCGGCATCCTGCGCGCAAGGCACTCCGCCGCAGCAGTTTTCCGTGAGGTAGCCCATAAGGGCGTTCATCGCGGCATAGTCCGCCGAATAGATGATCGACCGGCTCTCGCGCCGCTGCGTGACCAGCCCCGCATTGGCGAGCTGGGCCAGGTGAAAGCTCATCGAAGACGGCGGCACGTCCAGCCTCTCGGCAAGAACGCCGGCCGCCACCCCGTCCTCCCCCGCCTGCACAAGCAGGCGAAAGGCGCCAAGGCGATGTTCCTGCGCCAGAGCGGACAGCGCCCGGATCACATGGTCGGCTTGCATCGATCGCTCCTATGATTCGATAAATATCGAAATATGGAACGATTTGCGGTTTGGCAAGCCCGGTTCGGGATCGATCGGCTCAGACGGCTCGGTCCAGAGTTGTTTTTGTCGGGCCTGCGCCGCTTCAGCCCTGCTCGAATCCCTCTAGATTCGACGGATCGCCCGCACCACCCCGCCGGGTCCGCCGCCGCAGAAGAAGCGGTCGTTGCCATCGGAATCGAGCCCTGACACACAGACCCCCGGCGGCATTTCAAGGCGTTCCAGCACCTCACCCGTTTCCGGGTCGACGCGCCGGACATCGCTCTGCTCGTCCTGCCAGGTTCCGTGCCACAGCTCTCCGTCGACCCAGCACACGCCCGTTACGAAGCGATCCGAATCGATGGTGCGAAGCACCGCCCCGGTATCCGGGTCGACCTGATGAATCTTCCTGCCGCGGTGCTTGCCCACCCACAGCGACCCTTCGGCCCAGGCGAGGCCCGATGCGCCGCCCTCCCCGGGCGTGGCAATTTCGCTCAACACTTCGCCGGTGGCGGGATCGATCTTGCGGATCGTCATCTCCGCAATCTGGAAGAGATGGGTGCCGTCGAAGGCCGTGCCCGCGTCGGCGACGACGGGCAGGGTTGTGCGAACCTCACCCTTGTCCGGGTCGAACGCGACCAACCCGTTGTCGGACGCGAACCATACGTGCGTCCCGTCGAAACTCACCCCGGCCACGTTGTTGGCATCGGGGAACGGTCCGTATTCGCGAAGGATCTGTGCTTGTCTGTGTGTCATGGGCGCATCCCTATCCTATCGCCAGCGGACCGGGGAGTAACAAGCCTGTCGGGAAGCCCGGAACCTGTCGCGCGACCCAGCGGCGCGCGCGCCCACGGCCGAACGGTTCCACCTGGCCATCGGCAGCAAGGGTCTCCAGCGCACGCTGGACTGTGCGGGCGCTGACCCCGAGCGCAAGCGCCAGAGCGGAGCTGGACCAGGCTTCCCCATCGGCAAGGAGAGCAAGGACGTCGCCATGCTCGCATTCGTGCGGGGGCGCGAGCACGGCAAGCCCGCATCGGTCGGGAAGCACCAGCAGGAAACCGCGCCGGGTCGCGCGGACCTCCGCCAATCCGCGCAGCGCCTTGCGGAGACGGCCGATCTCGACGCGGAGGCGCGCGCGGTGCGTTTCATCGATGTGCCGGGTCTTGCAGGCCCTGGCCAGAAGCTCCTCGCGCGAGGCATCCGAAGGCCACGCCTCCCCCAGAGTTCGCGCAAGGGCGAAAAGAACGGGCCTGCTCGCGAGGGATACGATGGCGCCGTCCGCCCGAATGGCATTGCGGCAGGCGTCGATCACCACTTTGCCGGAACGGATCAGAGCCTCGACCTCGGCCAGCGCGAGCAGCCGCCGGTCGTCGCCTGCGATCAGGCGCGCCGCAGGGGCCGCCAGGGCATCCCGCGCGCGTTCGACTTCGGCCGACAGCGGAGGGATCGCCAGCGACCGGGCGGCATGTTCGGCGCGCTCCAGCGCCTGCCGGGCCGGAGCCGCGCGAACGCGCCGCATCGCGATGCCGGCGGCGACCAGCCAATAGCCGACCAGAGATGCGGGAGGGAGCGCGCCGGGGTCGACGGTGCGCATCGTGTCCTCCGCCTCGTCCAGACGGCCGATCAGGAGCAGCCGGCGCGCGGCGAGCGAACCGGCGTGGGCTGCATTGCGCCGGTCGCCGCTGGCCTCCAGCGTCGCTCTTGCCTTGCTCAAGGTCTCCGCCCTGCCTGCCAGATCGCGCGAGACAAGCGCGATCTCGGCTTCGGCCACCAGGCATCTCGCTCGCGCAACGGTTTCCTTCGGTCCGAACGCGCGCCCCGCCCTCTGCAACAGCTGTCTCGCTCGCACGAGATCGCCGAGCTGGGCCATGGCAATGCCGCGCAAGGCCAGCGCAGGCGGATCTTCCCGCAAGGCCACCGGTTTGAGCGCCGCCAGCGGATCGCCTGCCCCGAGCGCGCGAGCGGCGGCCGCGATCAGCGAGTCCATATCAATCCCGTCACACTTGTCACTCTCACCCGATCGCCCCTCCGCCTAAATCCGCAACCTCACGATGCGGAGCGAACCAATGGCAATGTCAGCGGCCCCAACGAAAACCGCAAGGGCACCCCGCCTGCGCTACCTGGCCCCGGCGCTCAGCCTTGCGGCGTCCCCGGTATTCGCCTTGATGGCATGGAGCGCGGCAACCGATCCGCGCATCGGGGCGCTCTGTTCGTCGGGACCGGTCTGGCTGCCGGTCGACGGCATGACCGCAATGTACCTGCTCATGGCCATTTTCCACCTGCCGCCCTGGCTGAGAGCCGGGGCGGCGCCAACACCCCAGCCCGGAGAAGGAGGAACTCTATGACCACGGCAACGACAGTGGACCACCCGGTGGTCCCCCGCGACAAGTGGATCGAAGCGCGCAAGGCCCTGCTTGCGAAAGAGCGCGCGCTGACTCACCAGCTTGACGCCCTGCGTGCAGAACGACGCCGGCTTCCCTGGGTCCGGCTGCAGAAGACCTACCGGTTCGCCGGACCGGAAGGTGAGGTCGAACTTGGCGAGCTGTTCGGCCCCTGCAACCAGCTCGCGATCTATCATTTCATGCTGCCGCCAGACTTCACGCAGATCTGCAAAGGCTGCGCATTCATTGCAGACCACATCGACGCGGCGCGGCAGCATTTCGAACATGCCGACCTTGCCTTCGCGGCGGTGTCGCGCGCGCCGATCGACCAGATCGAACAGGTGAAGCGGCGAATGGGCTGGACGTTCCCGTGGGTCTCTTCGCACGACAGCGACTTCAACTACGACTTCGGCGTCTATTTTCCGCCGCACGAGCGGGCGAGCGGCCAGGCATTCTACAACTACGGCGTCACCCCCATCCAGAACAGCTCCGACATGTTCGGGGCGAGCATTTTCACCAGGGACGACCGGGGGACCGTCTTCCACACTTATTCGACGTACCATCGCGGTGCCGAGCTGCTGATGGGCGCTTTCAACTGGCTCGATCTGGCGCCGAAGGGCCGGAACGAAGCGGGAGAGATAATGAGCTGGCTCCGCCTGCACGACGAATATTGAGCGCGCCGGCGAACATCCGAAAAAGGAGACAAGCAATGGAAAACTGTACCGTCACCGGCTTCGACTGGGTTCCGCCGTTTGCCCGGGGCATAGTGCGCGATCTGCGGGTGCGCTGGGCGCTGGAGGAGGCCGGCGTGCAATACGCTGTCGAGTGGATCGGCCTGTCGGCGCGAAAATCCGAAGACTATCGCCGCAAGCAGCCGTTCGGGATGGTGCCCGCCTTGGCCGCTGGCGATTCCCGCCTGTTCGAATCGGGCGCGATCGTGCAGCTGATCGCCGAACGAAGCGAGGCGCTCATGCCCGCGGAAAGCGCGGGCCGTGCGGAAACGATCGTGTGGATCTACGCGGCGCTGAACACGGTGGAACCGCCGCTCGACAGCCTTCTCGCGCTCGACCTGGTGCACGGCGACGAGGAATGGGCCCCGCTCCGCCGGCCCGGACTGGTCGAGGAAGTCCAGGACCGGCTTGCCGTGGTTGCGGCCCGGTTGGAGGGGCGCGAGTTCCTGCTGGATCGCTTCACCGCCGCCGACATCCTTATGGCAACAGTGCTCAGGCTCGTTCGCCATACCGACTTATGCTCCACTTATCCGCCAGTGGATGCGTACCTTCGGCGGTGCGAGGGGCGCGAGCCGTTTCAAAGGGCGCTTGAGGGGCAATTGGCCGACTATGCGCGGAACGAGCCTGCTGCGGCCTGACTCTCGCCGCATCGCCCGATACGAGATGGCGAACGCGGTTACACTTTGTCGCGAAGCGACATGGGCGGGACAACCGCCGGTTACCGAACCGGTCGAAAAGCGAAGGATCGACGAAAAAGGAGTTCTTCGATGATCAGACTCGGTTCCACAATAACGCTTGCCTCGCTCTTGCTCGCCGGTGTGGTCACCGCTTCGGCCTCCCCCGCCGAAGCGCGTGATCGCGTTCGCGTAATCCACGGACACGGCCCCAATGGCGGGGCCTATCACGCCGGGCGAGCGGTCTCTCGCCAGCCCGGCTCCACCCAGGTCCGTCGCGGTGCGATAACCGGCAACGGACGCGGCTATCGCCAGACGCGTTCGACCGACTGGGGCGACGGGCAGGTCCAGAACGACGTTCGCCGCACCTACCGCAACGGCGCCGAAGTGCGGCGCGACGCGACCTACACTCGGAACGGCGACGGATCGGCAAGCGTCAGCCGCAATCGCACCGGCGCGCAGGGGAACAGCCAGTCCGGATGGAGCACGGTCTATCGCACCGACGACGGCTATTCCCGAACGCGCGGCGCCACCACGTCCAGCGGACGCGGCTATACGGCAACGCGCGATGTCTCGGTCGGCGACGACTATGTCACCGTGCAGCGATCGCGTTCGAACGCGCGCGGGGACGCGGTCGACAGCACCCGCAGCTACCGCCGGCCCAAGTGAAGGGGATGAGCAGGATGAAACGCCATATGCTTCTGTTCGCGATGGCCGGAACGGCCATTGTCCTCTCGTCCCCGGCGCTGGCCCAGCAACGCGATCCGGGTCAGCTCCTGGTTCGCGCCGACGCCAATGGCGACGGCAGAGTCACCCGCGAGGAATATACGGCGAGCAAAGCCAGGCTGTTCGACCGGCTGGACCGCAACAGCGACGGCGTACTCGACCAGAGCGACGGCGGCCGCGGCGGGCTGCTGCGGCGTCGCTCGGGCGACAAGCTCCGGCAACTGATCGACGCCATCGACGAGGATGGCGATGGCAGGGTCGAACGCAACGAGTTCGTATACGGCCGCGCGCTCGTATTCGATCTGGCGGACACCGACCGCAACGGCGTGGTCGATCGCGAGGAAATGGCCGAATTCAGAAGGCTCGCGGAAGAGCGGCGCCGGCAACGCTGACACGCTCTTTCGCAGCCGCCAGCGTGCCGGCCCTGGCTCCCGTGCCGGCACGCTGGCTCCTCGCCGTCGATACGGCCTGCGGAACCTGCGGCTGGCCGCTACCCGGCCCCGCGCTCCGGCCGCTCGACCGGCAGCGAATTCGGCGCAAACCCGTGCATCAGGGGATCGTCCCTGTACCAGGCCGGACGCGGCCCGTTGGCAATGTTCAGGATCGTTTCGCGGATATAGCGCTCCCACCGGGCGGCGACATCCCAGCGTATCGGCAGCGAAGTGTCGTCGGACGGCTGGTGGTAGCTGTTTTCCTCGTAAGCCTGCCAATTGGGGTGCACGGCCATCCCCGTCGCCGGATCGCGCGGGCCGGGATTGGGGAAGAGAATCGGAATGCCCAGGCGCAGAAAGGGATACTGGTCGCTCAGCGCGAGATTGCCCCGCTGCGGATTGGGGTCGGGAATATGTCGCGCGCCGATTGCAGCGGCCGCGCGCCGCGACGCCTCGCCGAGATTCGAGTGATCGGCGCCCAGTGCCACGATATCCTCGAAATCGTGCCACGCCATCAATCCGTCGACGCTGATGGCCGCGACGATGCGGTCGATGTCCACCACCGGATGGGCGGCGAAATAGTCCGCTCCGATCAGGCCCCTTTCCTCTCCGGTCGTCGCGACGAAGAGCACCGAGCGCGAGGGGCGAGCGGATACGATGCGTCGCGCGGCCTCCAGCATGACGGCGACGCCGCCGGCATTGTCGATCGCGCCATTGTAGATCGCATCGCCGGCCACCGGCTCGCCAATGCCGACGTGATCGAGATGCGCGAGAACCAGGACATATTCGTCGCGGAGCTGCGGATCGGACCCCGGAACCATCCCGACGACATTGGGCGATACAAGATCGTCGTGACGCGTTTCGCGGCGGATCGAAATCCTCGCATCGAGTTCCCGGGCGGCTGGGGGCGTGTCGCTCGCACCGGCGTATATGGCGGCGAGATCGAGGCCGTGAGCGTCGAACAGGCGCGTGGCCATGGACGGCGAGAGCGAGACCGTGGCCTTGATCGGGGCGGCCTGTTCCGCATTGCCGGAATACCATGAGAGGGCGGGCTGCAGCCTGGCCCGGCGCGTGTAGTCCCACGGGGAAATACGCTCCCGTTCCGGGCTCTTGATCGTGACGACCGCAACCGCACCGGCTGCCGCGGCCATCCGTTCCTTCTGCTGGACCCAGCTGAAATGGGCGCGCAGCGCGCCGGGCAGGGTCGCCGGGGCGCCTTCGATAAGAACCACGGCCTTGCCGCGAACGTCGACACCGGCATAATCGTCGAGGCCCAGCTCGGGGGCGGTGATCCCCCAGCCCACGAAGACCAGCGGCAGGTCCAGCTCTTCGGCGGTTTCGGTCCGGCTCCCGTCGACGACGACGGTCTCTCCGTTGACGAGTTCGACCGGGCTCCCCTTGATCGCCAGGGCAAGCCGCGACGCCGCAAGGGTCCGGCGACGGAGCGGGACCTGCTGGAAATAGCCATCGGTCCCCCTGGCTTCGACTCCTATGGCAGCAAGCTGGGCGGCGACATAGCGGGCAGCGATCTCGTGCCCCCGCGTCCCAGTATCGCGGCCCTCGAGAAGATCGTCGGCAAGGAATTCGGTATGGGCCCGGATCGCGGCCTGGGACGAATCCTGTTGCGCCCACACGGCCGGGGCGAAAAGGATGGCAGCGGAAGCGCCGATGACGATCGTCGCGGCTCTGACCCGCCGGAGGCGTTGCCCCCGGCCGGCCAGGACCGCGCGGGGATCGGGCGCAATGGGGATGCGCTGCATCGCTTATTGAACTCCGTACAGATAGATTGCGGTGATTGCGATCGCATTGCTCGTCGCGTGCATGGTGACCGCCGGGAGCAGTTTCCGGTCGCACAGCAGATAGACGGCGCCATAGCACAGGCCGCTCAGCCCGGTGGTGATCATGCCTGCCGTCCCCTGCCATGCGTGGGCGAGGCCGAAGCCCAGCGACGTGAGCAGCAGCAGCGGGATGGCCCACGCCTCGCCGAACTCCGCCGTCCCCCAGCCAAGGAGGAAACCCCGGTCGATCAGTTCCTCGATAATCCCGCCGAAAAGCACGCCGAGGGCGAGCAGTTTGAGATAGTTGCCCAGATCGCCGTGAACGGCGGCCAGCGAGGAAAGGTCCGGCTCCGCCCCCGTCACCTGCCTGGCCAGGAGGTCGAACAGCGGATTCATCGCGAAATGCATGGCCGCGCCCGCCAGCGCCCCGACGGCAAGCGACACCGGAATGCTGCGGAACACCGCCGAGAATGTCGGCCCGCGGGTCCGCTTCACGAAAATCAGGATGAGCGCGACGATCGGGATCGAAATCAGCATGCCGTTGGGAATGGCCACCGACGGCGCAAACACGGCGAGCCAGAGGAGGATCGACAAGGTCATGGGCAACTCTTCTGCATTTAGTACGAATCGGACTATTGCCTCTGGATGGTCGTCCGGGCAAGGGAAAACGATATGTCGGAGATGACCGAACTCGAAGGCACCGTGCTCGGCCTCCTCGCCCTGAAGCCGAACAGCACGGCTTACGAAATCCGGCGCGAATTCCAGAAATCGGGGACGGCGCACTGGCAAGCCAGCGCTGGCGCGATCTACCCCCTGCTCGAACGTCTCGCCCGAAAGGGCCTGCTGACCGCCACGGCGATCGGTCACGACCGGCGCGGCACGAAGCATCTCGAACTCACCGATGCCGGGCTGACGGAGGCACATGGCTGGATCGTGGGCGACAAGCCGGGGCTGGCCACGGCCGCCCCCGATCCGATCCGCACGCGGTGCCACTTCCTGGCGCTGCTGACGCCGGCGGAGAGACGAAGGATTCTCGATCGATGGATTGGGCAGACCGAGCGGGAAATCGCGAAGCTGCAGGACGCGGAACCGTTCGAGGACATGTACGAGCAATGGGCGGTCGAGGGGGCTGTCGCCCAACTGGCTGCTCGCCGGGACTGGCTCGAAACGCTGTCTGCCAAGTCCGCCCGATAGCGGGGCAGCCGAACACCGTGTCCAGCTACCCATGTTCCGGCTTCGCAGCCGAGACCGGGCGGCCGCCAGCCACAGGCAGGTGCACGACAGCCCGCAATCCGCCCGCGGCGCCGTTCTCGAGCCGCAGACTGCCGCCATGGCTTTCCGCAAGCGCCTTCACGATCGACAGTCCGAGCCCGGCCCCGCCGGAGTGCCGGCCGCGCGATTCCTCCACCCGTTCGAAGGGCTCGGCGATCCTGCCGAGCCTGTCTTCGGCAATGCCCGGCCCTTCGTCGCTGACACTCAGCTCGATCGCTGGCCCGGCTTCCTCCGCCCTTTCCAGGCGCACTTCCGCACGGCGGCCATAACGGATCGCATTGTCGACGAGATTGGCCAGTATTCGGCGATAGGCGAGCCGCCCGCAGGCGCAGGGCAAGTTCCGTTGTTCGCCCGCAAGCGATACGTCGTCGCCCGCCTCCCGGCGCATGGCGACATAGGCCACCGCCTCTTCCCAGGCGCAGATTTCCTGCTGCGGATCGTCGCCGTGCGCTTCGGTCCGCGCGAACAGCAGCACATCGTCGAGCAGGAGGCTCATCTCCTCGATATCCGCGATCGCCATGCGCCGCTGATGGTCGTCGGCAATGCGCTCCGCGCGCAGTCGCAGACGGGTGAGATAAGTGCGCATGTCGTGGGCGATCGCGGCGAGCATGCGGGTACGTTCCGCCACCAGTTCGGCGATCCGCGCTTTCATCGCATTGAACGCGGTGCCGAGCGCCTGGAGTTCGCGCGCGCCGCCGACCGACACGTCGGCCGCGGCAATGTCCCGGCTCAGGTCTTCGGTCGCCTTTGCCAGGCGCCCGAGCGGCCGGACCACCTGCCAGTAAAGCACCAGCACGAGCACGGCCAGCACCGCTGCCGCCACCAGCGCGACGATGAGATAGCGCGAAGCCAGCAGCTGGAGCACGACCGGTGCCCGTTCGATGGCCAGCAATTCGCCCGTCCGCAGCCTGACGACGACCCGCATCGGGCCGCGCGGCGGCGCATCCGGGCGGACAACGCGGGACAGCCTGCCGACTGCGCGGACCTGTATCTCCACCGGCCGCCCCTCAAGCTCCGCGGCATAGCGAGCATAGCGCTCTTCCAGCTTCGGGGCGGGTCGCAGCGTGCCGGCGGTGACGGCCAGTTCCGCATCGGAGCCGAACAGCTCGACCGTCGTGGAACCACCGCTGGCCGCCCGCGCGATCAGCGGGCGCACCTCGGGCGGCGCACGCTCCACCGCCTCGGCAATTTCCCGGGCGTCGGCGGGGTCGACAAGGCGATACATCAGCGGCCTGCCATCGGGCCAGATCACCGCCAGGAGGATGGCGATCTGCAGGGCGATCGAACCGAAGAGGAAGATCGCGCCGATGCGGAACGGCAGCGAGCCCGGAAGGCCGCGCATTTTCAAGGCCCTGCGAATTCGACGGGAGGGGCGAACAGATATCCGCCGCCCCTGACCGTGCGGATGATCGCGGGCTTCCGGGGGTCGTCGCCGAGCTTGCGGCGCAGGCGGCTCAATTGCACATCGATCGTGCGGTCGTAAGGCGCCGCATCGCGTCCCCGCGTCCAGTCGAGCAACTGATCGCGCGTCAGCACCCGCTGAGGATGGTCGAGCAGGGCAACGAGAAGATCGTACTCGCCCCCGGTCAGTTCGACGGCCTCGCCCTGCGGGTCGAGCAGCTCGCGGGAACCGGCGTCGAGCACCCAGCCGGCGAAACGATAACGGCGCCCCGTCAAGGGCGAAGGGCGGTGCGCCAGTCTCGTCCGCCGCAGCACCGCCCTCACGCGCGCAACCAGCTCGCGCGGGTTGAACGGCTTGGGAAGGTAATCGTCCGCCCCCACCTCCAGCCCGAGAATGCGGTCGATGTCGTCGCCCTTGGCCGTAATCATGATCACGGGCAGGCGAACCGGGGCGGAATGCAGCCGGCGGCAGATCGAGAGCCCGTCCTCCCCCGGAAGCATCAGGTCGAGCAGGACCAGGTCCAGGCGGCGCCGGGCTGCGAGACGATCCAGTTCGGACCCGTCGCGGCATATTGCCACCTCGTAGCCTTCACGCGCCAGCAGTTCGGCCATCAGCTGGGCGATCTCCCGGTCATCCTCGACGATCGCGACGACCGTGCGCCGATCCGAAGGTTCGTTGATCTGCATGGCGCGTGTTTCCCCGATGCGCCGCGAAAGTTACAAGCGCGATCTCGCCGTCGTTACACTTTGTTGCCGAGGGTCGTCCGGCGCCCTTCGCACGGTGTCGCATATCAGCGCGGACAGTTCCGACGTGGCCTCGTCTTGCGAAATTTCGTTTCGAACCGCCGCGAAGGACAGGGCTTCCGCCGCCCCCAGGATCGAACGCAACGCAGGCAGCGCGATTTCACCGGTGGGGCTGAATCGCGCCAGCGCCGTCCGCACGCGTTCCATGAAGCCGCTTTCATAGCTCAGGCGAATGGCTTCCAGTTCTGCCGAGCCCGCCAGCGCGGCCGATACTCCGGGGATCTCGCTGCCTTGCGTGACGACACACGCGACGTAGGAATCGGCAATGACGGCCGCCTGGCTCTCCAGCTCGGGCGGAGCGGCCGCCAAGGCTTCCGCCATCCGTGCATTCTGCCGATCGTCGTACGCGCGATACAGCGCCGCCAGGAGCCCGGTGCGCGATCCGAAGTGGTCGTAGGGGATCGGCTTGGAGACTCCGGCCCGCTGGGCCAGGTAGCCCAGCGTCAGCGCCTCGTTCCCTTCGCTACGGACGATGTCGCGCGCGACTTCCAGAAGCTGTCGACGGCGCTCTTCACGCGAAAGCCGGCGACCCGACGATGGCACATCCCGAATTGACACAATCAACCTACTACTAGTAACCTACTACTAGTAAGTTACTCGTTTCCACTCCCCTCAATGTACAGAAAGGATCTGGCCATGCACGCGCTGATTGTCGTCTCCCACCCCGATACCCGATCGATGACCTCATCGGTCGCCCGCGCCCTTGCGGATAGCGTGGAAAAGGCGGGTCACACGGTCGAATTCGCCGATCTGGCGGAGGAGGAATTCGATCCGCGGTTCCGGCAGGCCGATGTCGAGGCCCATTTGCTCAAGTCGCCGCCGCCCCGCGACGTCCGGGCCGAGCAGGAAAGGCTCGAGCGCGCCGATGCGCTGGTGCTGATCTATCCGGTCTACTGGTGGTCGATGCCCGGCCTCATGAAAGGGTGGATCGATCGGGTGTTTTCCAATGGCTGGGCCTACGACGACAGCGACCCGTCGCGGATAGTCAAGAAGCTGGGGCACTTGCCGATCCACCTTATCGCCCTTCCCGGCGCGTCGGAGCGAACCTATCTCCGGCACGGTTATCTCGACGCGATGAAAACGCAGATCGATCACGGCATCTTCGACTATTGCGGCGCCCCAGTCGTTCGTCACGAACTGCTGTTCGGGATTGCCGACGACGACGGCACGGACCTCCTCGGCATCGTGCGGAGCATCGGTGCCGGGCTGTTCGATCGCGAGCCTCGCCGGCAGCAGATGACCGCCCATTCTGCGCGAGCCGGATGACAATCGCGATCCGCGGCGGTAAGCCGCGCCGACCATGACGCAGCTGCGCGCCTTGATTCGTCGGCATCGCCATTTGGCGATCGCGCTGCTCGTGCTCGCGTTCTGCTTCAAGATCGTGGTCCCCGCCGGCATGATGGTCTCGTCGGCGCCCGACAGGCTGCTGACGGTGACGATCTGTACCGGCGGCGTCGACCGGATCGAAACGGTCGATATCCTCGTACCCGGCTCTCCCGACCATGGGCCCGCGCATCCCGACGGATCTGCCAAGGCCGAACATTGCGCCTTCGCCGGTCTCGCCAAGGCTGCATTGGGCGGCGCGGGCCCGATCCTGCTGGCGGCCGCCTTCGCCTTCATCCTCGTGCTCGGCCTTGCGCCGTCGCGCATCGCGCCGCTGGCGCGCATCCCCTACCTCCGCCCGCCGCTGCGCGCGCCCCCGGCACAAGCCTGACGATCTGAACCGATCCTGTTTGGCCGATCCGGCCGCGTCCACGGGCGCGCGTCCGGGTTGTCGGAGGTATATCCCATGAAGAAATATGTTCGCCGCCTTCGCGGGCGGCAGGGGGCGACCGATTTTGCTCCCCATCGCATCCGCCGCACAATCGCCGTTTCGCTGTCCGTCGCCATGGCCCTGGCCGCTTGCGACGGGGCACCGGGCGACGCCCCAACGACCGAAACCCGCACCGCTGCGACCGGCATTGCCGTCGAACAAGCCTGGTCCCGCGAAACCGCGCCCGGGCAGGATGTCGGCGGCGCCTTCCTGACCATTCGCAACACCGGCGACGAAGCCGACCGCCTCGTCGGCGGCACCACGCCGATCGCCGGAGACGTCCAGATCCATACCGTCGACATGGAAGGCGGCGTGATGCGCATGCGCGAACTGGCCGAAGGGCTGGAGATCGCAGCGAAGCGGACGGTGACGCTTGCACCCGGCGGTTATCACATCATGCTGATGGACCTTCGCGAACCGCTTGCCCGCGGCGCGCACGTTCCGCTGACGCTGGAATTCGAGAAGGCCGGCGCAGTCGCCGTCACGCTGGACGTGCAGCCGATCGGCGCCGAAGGGCCCGGGGAGGCGCACCATGACTGATCGCCTGAAAACGCTTCGCCTGGTTCTCTGGTTCGCGGTTCTGGTTTCCGCCGGTTTCGCGCTCTACGCCTTTACCAACCGACCCGGCGATCCGCCTGTCGCCGACGGCTATGCCGACAGCGTCGGTGGACCGTTCACCCTGACCGCAGCCGACGGTTCGACCGTCACCGAGCGGGACCTGGCCGGCAAACCGTTCGCCATCTTCTTCGGCTTCACCCGCTGCCCCGATGTCTGCCCGACGACGCTCGCCCGCCTCGCCCAGCTTCGCAAGCGAATGGGCGAGGATGGCGACAGGTTCGAGATCGTGTTCGTCTCGGTCGATCCCGAAAACGACAGCCCGGAGGATATCGGAAACTACGTCGCGCTATTCGACACCCCGATCCTCGGCCTGACCGGCGCGCCCGATCAGCTCGCGCAGATCACGGATGCCTATCACGTGTTCTACGAGAAAGTGCCGATCGACGGCGGCGGATACACGATCGACCATTCGGCCTCGGTGTTCCTGATGAACCGCGAAGGGCGGCTTCAGTCGATCATCGATCATCACGAGGACGCCGAGACTTCGCTCGCCAAGCTCGAGCGGCTCGTCGCCTGACGTCCCTTCGGAACCGTTTCAAAGAAAGCACAGACATGACCATCTCACGTATCGCCTTCGCGGCGTCGCTTGCGGCCGTCGCCATACCCGCGCATGCCGAAACCTCTGCCGGGGCAGCCCGCGACGACGGCCGAACCATTATCGTCACCGGCGCGCGCGCAGCCGACGAGGCGGAAGCGCGCGCGGACGCCACCCCCGGCGGCACCGATGTCGTCACCCACGAAGACTATGCCGACAAGTCGCCCGTGTCGCTGCGCGACGCCCTCGCCTTCTCGCCCGGAGTCTATCTCCAGCCGCGCTATGGCCAGGAAGTGCGCATCGCGATCCGCGGATCGGGCCTCTCGCGCGGCTATCACATGCGCGGGATCACGCTGTTGCAGGACGGGGTGCCGATCAACCTTGCCGACGACAACGGCGATTTCCAGGAACTCGACCCGATCTTCTTCGATCATCTGGAGGTCTATCGCGGCGCCAATGCCCTGCGCTTCGGCTCGGGCACGCTGGGCGGCGCGATCAACGGGGTGACGCCGACCGGCAAGACCGCCGGCGGAATCTACCTGCGTGCCGACGCCGGCAGTTTCGACACCGTCCGCGGCCTCGCCTCCGCCGGGGTGGATGCCGGGCCGGGCGATGCCTGGGGCGCGATCGCCTTCGACCGTTCGGACGGCGACCGCGACCACGCCGGGCGCCGCTCGTTCCGGTTCCACGGCAATGCCGGGATCGAGCTGACCGAGGCGGTCGAAACCCGCTTCTATGCCAGCGTGAACGCGATCGACCAGGACCTGCCCGGCGCGCTGGACCTGGAAACCGTGCGCGACGCGCCCGAAACCGGCAATTTCGCAGGCGACCAGGCGCGCGACGTCGATTCGATCCGCCTGCAGAACCGCACCCGTTTCCGCTTCGATCGCGGGCAGCTCGACGCCGGGGTCTTCGTCAACGCCAAGTCGCTCTACCACCCGATCTTCCAGGTGGTGGACCAGGAATCGCTCGACCGCGGGGTCTATGCCCGGTTCGACTATGCCGCCGGTCGGTTCGAACTGACGCTGGGCGGAGAGGCGCGTTTCGGCGACACCCGGTCGAAGCGTTTCGTCAATATCGATGGCGAGCGCGGCGATCTCACTTTCGATGCCGATCAGGATGCGCGCAGCGCCAACATCTACGGCGAAATCCGTTTCCGGCCGGTCGAACCGCTGCAACTGATCGCCGGCGGGGTCTATGCCGACGGCTATCGCAGGCAGCACTTGCGCTACAACGCGTTCATGGGCGGCGCGGTCGACGTCACCGGGCGGGCGGACTACGATGCCTTCTCGCCCAGGTTCGGGGTCCTGTTCGAACCCGCCCGCGATATCCAGGTCTTCGCCAACTACAGCCGGTCGGTCGAATTTCCCGGCTTTATCGAGCTGGCGCAACTCGCGGAGTTCGTGGACCTCGCCCCGCAACGCGCCTGGACGCTGGAGGCGGGGACACGCGGGCGGAGCGGAATCGCCGAATGGGATATCGCCGCCTATCGCGCCGACCTGAAGGGCGAGCTGCTTCAGTTCGATATCGGCCCCGACATTCCGGCGGCGACGTTCAATGCGGGCGAGACACGCCATCAGGGGATCGAAGCGGCCCTGGCGTTGCACTTCGCGCCCTGGGCGCAGCTCCGGCAGATCTACCAGTACAGCGATTTCCGCTTCGTCGGCGATCCGCAGTACGGCGACAATCGCCTGCCGGTGGTGCCCGAGCACCTCTATCGCGCCGAGCTGCGCCTGGGCACCGACGCGCTCCATCTGGCGCCGAGCGTCGAATGGGTACCGCGCGGGGCCTGGGCCGACTACTCCAATACCCTGCGCGTGGACGGTTACACTCTTGTCGGCCTGACCGCCGGCGCGACGGTGGCCGAAGGGATCGACCTGTTCCTCGACGCGCGCAACCTGCTGGGCGAGACCGCGGTGGGCGATATCGGTGCGGCCATCGCCGCAACGCCGGCCTCGGCGATCTTCTACCCGGTCGAACGCCGCGCCGTCTTCGGCGGCGTCCGCGCCCGGTTCTGACGGGGAGCGCACAATGGCCGATGCGGCGCTCTATCGCAGGGTCTGGCGGTGGCATTTCTACGCCGGATTGTTCGTCCTGCCCTTCGTCCTGATCCTCTCGGTCACGGGAGCGATCTATCTGTTCAAGCCGCAGATCGATCGGTGGGAAGAACGCGACTACCGCGCGCTTGCGAGCGAAAGCGCCGTGTCGGCCGACACGCAGTTGCGGGCCGCGCTGGCCGCTTATCCCGGCAGCCGGTTCGATCGCTATCGCCTGCCGGAGAACCCGGGCGACGCGGCGATGCTGCGGCTCACGCTGCCATCCGGCGAGGCGGCCGAAGTCTATGTCTCGCCGGCGGGCGAGGTGCTCGGCACCCTTGCACCCGACGACCGCATTTCCGCCACGGTCGCGCGAGTCCACGGATCGCTGCTGCTCGGCGAGTGGGGCGATCGCCTGGTCGAACTGGCGGCGAGCTGGACCATCGTTCTGATCCTGAGCGGGCTCTACCTGTGGTGGCCGCGGCCCTTCCGCGCGGCGGGCACGCTCTGGCCCCGCCTCTCGCTGCGCGGGAGGCCGCTGCTGCGCGACATCCATCGCGTCACCGGCTTCTGGATCGCGGGGCTGGTCCTCGTCATGCTGGCCAGCGGCCTGCCCTGGGCGGGCGCATGGGGCAGCGCATTCCAGTGGGCGCGCACCGAGCTGGGGCTGGTGAAAGGGCCGCAGGAATGGACGATCGGCAGCGACGACGGCCACAAGCACACCGCCGCCCCTCCCCGCTTGACCGAGACAGTGCAAGCGTCGTCGTCGGCCGAGAGCCTGCCCCTGTCAGTCTTCGTCGCGAAGGCCCGGGCGGAGCGGCTTGCCTTCCCGGCCCTGATCCTGCCGCCGTATGCGCCGCAACCCTTCGGGCCGCCCACCGGCAAGGTGTGGACGGCCATGTCGATGAGCCAGAACCGCCCCCTCGCCCGGACTGTCACTTACGACCCGGTGACCGGCGCCGAAACCGGCCGCAGCGGCTTTGCGGACAAGCACCCGATCGACCGCGCGGTGGGCTACGGGATCGCCTGGCACGAAGGGCAGCTGTTCGGCCTTCCCAACCAGCTGCTCGGCCTCGCCACCGCGCTCGCCCTGATCGCGGTCAGCGTGCTCGGCGCAACGATGTGGTGGAAACGCCGCCCGCACGGACGGATCGCCGCCCCCGAGGCCGAAGGACACCGCGCCGGCCCCGGCCTCCGGGCACTCGTGATCGCCCTGGCGATCCTCCTGCCTCTTTTCGGCCTTTCGCTGCTGACGATCCTGGCGCTCGACCGGCTCGTTTCGATCTTGCGTAGGAACAGAGCGACTGCGCGAACGTGACACTCGTTGCGGATGTTGTGTGTGTGACCTTGCGGCGAACATTGGGGATTCTCAACAGGTTGCACCCGACATGACGCGGTCGTGTGCGACCTTCCGATCTGGCGGATAGCAGGGTGCTGTCAGTGTCCCCGGTGGGTCTGCCCCGCGGCGTCTCGATCCGTCGCGGCGGGTCGTCGGTGCCGGCGCGGCAATCTGCGGCACGGCCAAAGAGCACACGCGGCAAGCCATCCCGGTCCCGGACACGCCGGACGGTAGGAGGTGTGAAAGACGGACGGTGTGAAAGAGCGATTCGTCAGCAGCTAGCAGGTCCGGGGCGTGTAGGAAAATCAGCGGTGCCTGTCCGCCCATTCGGCGAGGCGCTGGCGCACCACCTCCGGCAACATGCCGGGGCACTTCGTATCGAGCTGGCGCAACAGTGGCGCCAGTTCCTTGTCGCGCAGCGCCAGCGAGTAGAGCCAGATATGACGCTCATCGTATTCCTCAGTCGCTCCCTTGGCGGTCAGGCGGAGCAGTTGGAACGGGAGCAGGAAGGACCTGGCCCCCGGATCGTTGACGGTGATGGCATCAAGGCTGGCAATCTCGTCATAGGCCAGGCTGCGCCACGGCAGGCGCTCAAGCCACGGCCTGTGCCAGCTCGGCGGCCTGAAGCTCTGCGGGCGCATGTAGACCCGGTGCTCGTCCCATGCGAGCTTCAGACCAGTGCCGTTGGTGTAGAGGAACAGCCAAGGGAGGCCGCCGCATAGAAACACCGTGGCCGCCAGACCATATCTGCCGATACACAGACCGCCCACTCCCCCATAAAGGATGAGAGGAAGCATGATGATCGATATGAACAACAGCGGTCCCGGTATTTTTTCGCGCAACCAAATCGCGTGAGGCGAAGGATAGTTGGGGTCGGCGCTCGCCACTATCTACCTACCCTCTGCTTCGTGCCGTCGATCAGCGTCCCAACCGCTTGCCGACCAGACCCTACCACGGCATTGGCCGCGCCCGCGTTCACAGGATAGCGCAACCGCATCTGCACGATATTGCCACTATCCAGCCTAGTGTTCAGGCCCTGATAGATGCTGAGGCTGCTGTTCCTGCCGGACGTGAAGCCGTTGAGACGCACGTCCAATGGCGTCACAGCGCCTAGGCCGCCTCCCAGCCCAGTCGCTAAGGCAAGCTGGCCACCATCTAGTTGGTAAAGAAGCCCACCGTTGGTCACCAACTGACCGGCAAAGTCGCCAGTAAAGCCCGAAGCCGCCCCCAAGGTCACCGTCTGCGCGCGGGCGCTGACCGCTCGTCCCAGCACGGTATTCGGCAGGAGCCGCAAGCCCGAGCCACCGACGCCGCCGGCAAGGATCGCGGTCGTGTATCCGCCCGCCGTATGCTCGAGCCCGAAGACCTCGCTCTTCGAGAACTCGAACCCCGCGCCGAACAAGCCACCTGTTGCAAAGCCGGCGCTGCCCGATGCGATCGTGCTGGCCGTGCCGCCGACATAGAAGCTCCCGGCATAGCCGGCAGCAGCCGGTGCCGCGACCATGCCGCCAGCGATCAAAGCCGGCGCCCCCAGCCCGGCGAACAGCAGCTTGTTCACCTCGCCGCCCGCATAGGCATCCAGCTCATCGACATACACCTGGTTCACTTGCAGATTGTGGTAGCGCTGGTCGATATCGGCGCGCAAGGCTGCTTGCTCGGGTGCGGCAAGAGTGGGAAGAACGTTTTCAAGCACGTCCGCCTTCCAGGCATTGAAAGCACCCCACCGCTGGCGCATCTCGAACCCGAAGATCGCATAGCCGCCATCCGAGAACGCCTCGCGCCCGGCATCCGTCCGGTAAGGGTCATAATCGACATCAGCCGCCCCGTTCCCGAACGGCCCGCCCCTGCGCGCATGTTCGGCGAGGATGATGTCGAGCCTGGCCGCCTCGCGCGCTTCGAGCAGGGTCGTGCCCACCGCCAGCCCATCGCCAAGCGGCAGGACCGGCGCAAGCAGGGCGTCAAGCCCCGTATCGCCGATATAGCCCGCACTCGACAGGTTGACGATCGCCCCGCTCAGTTGCTCGCCGGTGGTCATGCGCACCCCGAGCGTGGCGGTGGTTTGGTCGGCGGGGGCCGTCAGGGCCTGGCGCGCCGCCCCGCCGATCGCCCGCCCCAGTGCCTGTCCGATCACATCGGGCAGGCCGGCGCGGATGTTGGCGCCGAAGCTCGAGCCCTCGATCGCGCTGCGCGTGGCGGCCGAGGCGAACAGCGAAGCGGCGCCGGTTGCGGTATGGCGGGTGATGTTGGCGAGCGAGCGGTCGGAGCCCTCGCCGCTCAGCGGCTTGAGGTTGCCTCCCAGCGCCTCGCCCAAACCGGCCGCGACACCCGCCGCGGCAACACCCGCCCAGTTGAACTTGCCTTGCAAGCCCGTGGCGGTGGCGATGCCCTGCGTCAGCGCGTTCGCCGCCGCACTGCCGACCGCCGCGTTGACGCTCGCCTCCAGGCTGCCGCGCGCGGCATTGCCGAACACGTCGAACTTGCCACCCACACCCCGCGCAACCCCGCCCGACAGCGCCGTCAGCGCCAGGCCCTTGAAGCTGAACTTGTCCTGGATACCGGTCGCCAGCCCCACACCCTGGCTCACCACGCTGCTCAGCCCCGCATTGGCCATCGCCGCCGCGATCCCCGTGCCACCGATCGGCGCGATCACGCTCACCGCAACCGCCACCACCGCGAGCAGCACCGCACCGAACACGCCGCAGTCGTCGCCCTTCTGCTTCTTCGGCTGCGGCGTGGCGGGCGAGGTGTCGCCCAGCGCGGCGGACGGATCGTAGGGCCGGACCGTGCCCGCGTTGTGGCTATTGACCTGCACGCCGGCCGGAATGCGCAGGCTCTGCCCGGCACCCAGGATCGCGCCCGCGCCAAGGCTGTTCGCTTCGGCCAGCTTGTACCACAGCGAGGCATCGCCCCAGATCGCCGCGGCGACCTGCTGCAGGCTCTCGCCCCCGCGTGCGGTGTAGCTCGACCCATTGACCTGCGAGGTCGCCGCCAGCGTGCGGTGGTTCAGATCGAAGTCGGCATGGAGCTGGCCGCTTGTCGCTCCGCCGCGAAACGAGCCCGTCCCCGTATCGTCGCGCCGCGCGATCGTGGTCGCAAAGTCGACGTTGTCGCTCCCGTCGGTCCCGATTTCCCCCATCGCCCGGCCGCCGAAGGCATAGTACCGCGCCGAGGGATCGTAGGTCGTCCCACTGCGATAGAGATCGCGCGTCAGAATGCGCCCGTCGATGTCCGTCCGGTAATGCTGCGTCTGCACCGGAGCAGACCCCGACAGCGTGCTCGACGAGGCACGCTCGATCGCACCGTCCGCCCCGTAGATGTTGGTCGTCTGCGTCGTCCCGTCGCGGTTGATCAGCTTGTGCGTCGCCTGCCGTGCACCGCCCCCGCCGCTCGCATCGCGCCAGTTATATGTGTAGGTCGAATACTCATCGGCCCAATTCGTATCGGGTGTGCCGGGCGAACCCGTCCCGCTCGAGTTGCCGGGATACTGGGGAGGGTACGGGCCGTTCAACCAGTTCTTCGTTTCCGAAGCATACAGCAGATCGCCGCTCGAACTGCCAGTATCCCAACTGTTGGCAATGTACCACGAATGCGACCCCGTGCCCGTATCGCTGTAGTAGTTGACCGTGTGCGTATAGTTCCAGTTGCCGTTGTCGAGCTTGCGCCGCCCCTTCTCCGACAGAACCTGATCGCGCTTGTCGTAAACGAAGCTGTGACGCTCATAGACGAGGCTACCGCTTGCATTGCGTTCGATATGGCCCGTTAGCCGCCCGAGCGCATCGTAGCTCGCGCTCATCCGCGTCACCGAACCGACGCGTACCGAGGTGATCCGGTCGTTTGCATCGTAGGTGTAGCTTTCCTGCGCGGCGTATCCCGCCTTCGACGTCACCCGACGTCCGGCTGCATCGTAAGCCAGCACGATCCCGCTGCTTCCCGCGACGATCGTGCTACCCGAACGGATGCCCTTCGACACCACCACCCGGTCGAGCGCGTCGTATCGGTAGTGGTAGCTGGTCGTTACTGCGCTCCCCAGCGTCTTGTTCAGGTTCATCGGACGATAGGTCGTGGTGATGGAGCGAACGTTGCTGTTGGCATCGAAAGCCCATCTCTTGTCGACCAGCGTGCTCCCGTTCGCATCGCGGTCGAGGTATCGGGTCATTCGCCCGAGAGCGTCGTACTGCGCCGTCCCGTGCTGCAATACCGCGCGGTTCACAGAGTAGCTGTCAGGAACCCAGACCCATTCGCCCTGCTCCGGATCGTCCGGAATGATTATCGGTGTGTCACCGCCGGGGAAGCCAGACCCACCGTCTTCGGGCGGGATGTATTGCATATGGCCGGGAATGAACGTGCCCTGCGCGCTTTCGAGCCGCTCGAAAGTCAAGCGACCGAGTTTGTCGTATCCATAAGTGGCGATCTTGTTCTTCCAATCGGTGTTGGCCACCTCGCTCTCGCCCGACAGGACACTCCGCACCAATCCGGAGTTGTAGTAATCGTATTCCTTATTGAGGATGAGACCGTTCGACGCGACAACCGTCCGTTCGCGCGTCAATCGCCCGGCGATGTCGTAGGTGTAGGCGTATTCCTCGCCGCTGGCATCCGTGCGGGATACGGTCCGGCCGAACACGTCGGTCCTCGTCACGCTTGCCTTGATATTATCGCTGCTGCTGGCACGATCGGCGTCGGTGCTGACCGTCTTCACCCAACCACCGAAGTTGCCAATCGCATTGGTGGCGGAGCCGGCCTGCCAGGCGTAGGTCGTGCGCACTTCATCGCCGCCATATGAACGCTTTGTGATCACCCGGCCTTGAACGTCATAGTCGGTCGTTTCCCGATTGGCGGCGCCGTAGACGTTGTTCCAGCGACTGACCTGCTGCCCCAGGCTGTCGTAAGCGTAATAGTCGACGAGGCCGCCGGCGTGGTTCACCCGGGTGACGCGGCCCAGCCTGTCGAAGCTTTGCGTGGTCACGCGGCCGATCTCGTCGGTGATCTTGCGCGCATCGCCGTGAATGTCGTAGGCGGTGCGCCGGATGCCCCCGTCGGCGTGGGTTTCGGCGGTGACAAGCGCGTCGCTGCCGTCGTAGCCGGTTCCTGCGAGCAGCGTCAGACGCGTGAGGTTGCCAGTGTTCGCGGTCTTCGAGGTCCCATTGGCGCTGGTGCCGCCGCTGGCATAACTGCCGTTCGCGTCGCGCATTGCAACGAGACGGCCCGCTGCATCGTAGTAGTAATCCTGTGACGGCTTGATCCACTGGCTCGTGCCGTTTTCGTTGGTGATCTGAACCGTCGGGCCTTCAGAGCGGATCATGCGCCCGGCCCTGTTGTAGCTGTAAGTGGTGACGGCGCCGGCGGCATCCGTCTCGCTCGCCACCTCGCCGAACGCATTGTAGGTTCGGCCCGTGGTCAGGGTCGCGGTAGTGCTGCTGCTGAGCTGGCGCCCCTCCTCGACCACGCTCTTCGCAAGGCCGCGCTTGTCGTAAACCGTATAGGTTGCATTGACTCCGCTGCCCGATATCAGCGCGCGCGCCTGGTCGAAGGTCTTGCCGGCAAGGTTGGTGCCGGCGCTGGTAATCGCGATCGTCTGGTTGCCGTTCCTGTCATAGCCGAAATACTTCCACACCCCGTCGCCCGCGTTGGTTGCCCACAGGCGCCCGGCAGCGTCGTACTTGTTCTGGGTCTGCCAAAGCCGGCTGCCTTCGGCAATCGCGCCGCCGTTGATACCGCTGCGGCTCACTTCGCCGAATGCATTGTAATCGGTCGTTGCGACCTCGCCCTTGGTCCAGCCCGAGCCATTCCACGCCGCCACCGTCCGTTCGGTCGTGCGGCCCAGTTCGTCCACTTTGGTCAGCACGGCATTGAGCGTGCCGGTGCCGCCCGCCGAACCGGCGCGATAGTACTGATCGCGGATCAGGATCCCGCGCTTGTCGTAGGCATAGCTGTGCGTCACCCCCTCGGCATCGGTCATGGAGGTAAGTAGCCCGCCCGCACCATAACTGTAGGTCGTCACGCGCGCCGTGGCATCGCCCGCGCCGGCCGCGGCGGTGCGCACGAGATCGCCGAGCCCGTTGTAGCGATAGTGGACTGTCGGGGTGACACCTCCCCCTTGGTGACTGGTGAACGCCGCGCGCCTTTCCTGAAGCAGGCGGCCGCCCACATCGTAAGTATAGTTGGTCTGGTCGCCGGTCGCCTCGGTCTTGCGGATGACTTGCCCAAGGCCGTTGTAGAGCCACGACACCGTGGCGGTGACCGTCGAAGTGCCGCCCGAGCCATTGTGCACGGTGACGCCGCTGCGCGCTTCGGAAAGCCGGTTGCCGGTCCGGTCGTAGGTGAAAGTCGTTATCCGGTCGGCGCCGTTCGTCGAGACGCTCGGCGGTGCGGCGGTCGACGGCGTGCCGGTGTAACGGTTGGCATAGCGGCGCTCGGTCAACACGTTGCCTTCGCCGTCGTAAGTCCAGACCGTCTTGTATCCCTCGGCATCGAGCGCAGCCGTCTTGCGCCCGAGCTTGTCGTAATAGCTGTAGGACGCATTCCCGTTGGGATCGGTCGCCTTCACGACATTGCCGCGCGCATCGTATTGATAGGTCGTCGTGATCGCACCGGTCGCTGCGACCCAGCCCGATCCGTTCCAGTATCCCGTCTTCACGCCCGCCACGCTGCTGGTCAGCAGGCGGCCCAGATTGTCGTAGGTGAAACTCGTCGCGCGCGATGCGCCCGAAGGCGCCGCGGGCGCCTCTTCCTGCGAGCCGCCGTCGGCCGGAACCGCTACTGCGGTTTCATAGACGCGCGTCGCAGTGACATTGCCGTTCTTGTCATAGCTGTGCACGGTATAGGTGCCGGCCGCGTCGATCTCGACCACCCTGCGATCGAGATCGTCGTAATAATAGACCGTCCGATTGCCCGCGGCATCGGTTACGCTCGTCACATTGCCACGGCCGTCGTAACGGCGGGTCTCCCTGGGAACGAAGTTCGCAGTGGTCGTCTTGTGATCGGCCTGGCTGAGCACCGCGCGCGCCTCGCCGCGCGTCTCAATGAGCCGGTCGGCCTTGTCGTAAACATAAGTCGTGGTGCGCGCCTCGGCGAGACCGGCGGCTTCGATCATCTGCGTGCGATTGCCGCGCGCGTCGTAGCTGTAGCTGTTGGTGACTCGCGACGTCTGCACGCTGCCGTCGGCATTGTAGGAACTGGTCGGCAGAATCTCGCTGACAAGCAGGCCGCGCTTGTCATAGACGTAGTTCGTGACGCCGCCGAGCTTGTTCGTCGCGCTCGTGCGGTTTCCGAAAGCGTCGTAGACATAGGTTTCGGAGAAACCTTCGGCATCGGTCGTCTTGGTGACGAGGCCACGCTTGTCGTATTCGAAGCGGGTCAACGCGTCCTTCGCATGCGCCGCTACCAGAGGCAGCGCAGTGGTGCTCGGCGTGCTAGCGGTCTTGTTGTAGTAGCGCCTGACGCTCGCCACCTCGCCGAAAACGGTATAGCTCGTCACGGTTATATGGTTTTCGGCATCGCGCGTTCTTACTTCCCGGCCAAGCGCGTCATAATAGTGGTAGGTTGCGCCGCCGCCCGGGTCGGTCGTTTTCACCACTTCGCCGAATGCATTGTATTCGTAGTGCGTGACCCCGCCCGCCGGGTCGGTCGTCGTCAGCCGCTGGCCGCGTTCGTCGTATGTATAGTGGGTGACCTTGCCATTGGCGTCGGTCATGCTCGTGCGGTTGCCTAGCCCGTCGTACGCATAGGCCACGTTCGCACGCTCGGCCTCGCCATAGGCGCGGTACTCCCTGATAATCCGACCAGCACCATCATTGACGAAAACGGTCACGCTCTGATCGGCGGTGCCATAAGCGCGATAGACCGCGTATCGCGCTCCATTCGCTCGCCAACCGTAAATAGTGCGATTGCCCTCGCCATCATAGACACTGTGGCGCCGCCCAGCTCTATCGTAAGAATATCTGACATCCGTCCAGCTGCCGGCACTGCCGGTCAGGGCATCGATCTGCGCAATCGTCGTCGTTCCGGTGGCTGCCACCGCGTTGGCCCAGCTCACCTCGCGCGTGAGCCGTCCTTCGGCATCGTAGTCGAAGCGTTTCACATAGCCTTCGGCGTCGACCGTGAAGCGCAGCTCGCCCCCTGCGGTATACCAGTTGCGCGTGACGCGATTGCCGCCATTGCCTGCCTGGGAAGACGCCCAGCTGTTCATCGTCAAGAGGCTCGGCAGGCTCGGCGTGCTGCGCAGCGCGGCATAGCGCAACGTCTCGGTCACATTGCCGGTGAGGTCATAGCTGAATCCGGTCACCACATTGCCGGCATCGATCGTATAGGCGACCTGACCTGCGCCATTGTAGACATTGTAGCTTTCGCGATCGTTGGTCTCGCTCGCGATTGCATTCACCAGCGCTTTCACATTGTCATAAGTAAAGTCGCTGGTGCTGATCGGTGCGGCATGAACGATCGTCGTCGTCGGTTTGCGCGCATAGTTGTAGGCATGGCTCGTGACGTAGCCGCCGTTGTCGACGGTGTAGCGCAGCAGCCCCTGGCCATCGTAGACATAGCGTGTGCGCCGATTTGCGCTCGATGACGGCGCGGCGCTTGCCCTCAGCTGACTGAATGTTCCCGACGCCCAATAGCTCGCCGAAGTCTTCGTCGCGTAAGCGACCTCCTCGACCTTTTGCCCGGCGCGGTCGTAGACGATCTCCGTCAGATAGCCTTCGCCATCGAGCTTGCCGATCAACTGGCCGTCGCGATCGTAGAAGCTGCGGCTCACCGCATCCTTCGCGGCGTTGGCCGCCGGCAACACCAGTGCCGTCGGCGGCTCCGCCTTGAAAGCCGCAAGCTGGGCGGCGCTGAGCTTGCCCGCATAGCTGACCGTCTTGATCAGGCGGTCGGAGGCGTCGTAGCTGAAAACCGCCACCCCGCCTCCGCCGTCGATACTTTCGATCAAACGGCCCGCATCGTCGTAGACCGACCAGCTCCAGATATCGTAACTGTGCGCAGCGGGCCGGATATCGGCCATCTCGAGCGTGTTGTCCGGATCGCCGAGCGCTGCAATCTGCGCCGCCGTCAGCGCATAGGTGTAGTTGGCCGTGGCAATGACCCTGCCTGCGGAGTCGTAACGGTATTCGGCGACGTGGCCATAGTGATTGATATCGGCGATCTTGCGCCCGACCTTGTCGTAGAGATAATAGCTCTTGTGCCCCGTCGCGTCGGTCGCGACGCGCAGCCGGCCGTTCCGGTCGTAAAGAAAGTTGGATTCACTGGCCCGCGATTTGGATATGCTGGGCGCCGATGCAATGATTGCGTTGCCCAGTATAGAGCCGTTGGGCAAATCGGGGTAAAGGCGGACGGAAGCCGTTTGGGTTTGATCGAAACGTCTTTGGATTTCGACTACTGTCGGCTCGGTCGTCGACAGGCCGGAAACATAGAAGAATCCTTCCGAATTCCAGGCCTTCACCACCGTTCCCGGGCCCGACACGATCCGGGCGACGCCCAGATCGGCGTTATCGTATCCCCAACCTGTCACGCTGCCAAGAATGCCAAATGCCGCAGAACTGGAACTCGCAGTTGCCTGGAGGGTTATGGTGGCCGTTATGACATCCTTGTCGGAAGCGACTGTCGAGCTGGGCGCGACGATCTGTTGCGATTTTCCACTCGCATCGCCGGCTACCGTATAGCGCACGGCTGGCTCGCCGTTGATCGTTCCGGCGGAGGACGAAGTTATCCCCCCCAGCGACCAGTTGCCGAGATTCTGTGCGGCGACGAGATTGCTGGTTGCGGTATCGCTAAAGTTCTCCGTCTCGATTTCGCTGATCAGATCCCCCGCCCTGTTGAAGACAGAGGTGGTCACTTTGCCCGTGCCCAACGCGACGATCGTCGTGCTGGCGGCATCGTCGTAGATTATCCTGGTCGTTCCCCCCGCCAGATCGGTCGAGGCCGTGCGCCGCCCGAGGCCGTCGTAGACGAAGCTTTCGGTGTTCTGCCCCGGAACGAATTGGCTGAGAAGCCGTCCGGCCTGATCGTAGTTGTAGTACGTCCGGCTGTAGCCTTCCGTCGTCCTCGCGGCTCCCGCTGTCGTGGCCGTGCCATATTCGAGCGTCGAAATGAGGTTGTCCCGCGTATCGTAGATATAGAGACGAGGCTTTACCGACGATCGGTCGGCAAGTCCGTCGCGCCAGGCATTCATCGTCGCCTCGGTCAGCGCACCGGAACCGATCGCGTAGCTGTGCTCGGGATATTCGATGGCGTAATAGAGTGCGCCCCAATAGGTATAGCTGTACTCCGTAACTCGTCCATCGGCGCTCACCACATAGCGCAGGTGATTCTCGCTGTCGTAGACATAGCGCGTCGTGTGATTGACGTTCGCCCCGGCCGCATTCGATCCGGCGCGCGTCTCGGTGAGCAGTTCGTTCTTCGCCCCGTAGGTGCGCCTGACGACATTGCCGTTGGCATCGGTGCGGGTCAGCACATTGCCGTTGGCGTCGTAGGTATAGCGCGTGATCCGGCCGCTCTCGTCATAGACGATGCCGAAGGGGTCGGCATTGTCGGCGGCCAGGTCGCCAGCTTCGATCGCGACGACTTCCGGGGCCAGCCAGTCGGTCGACCAGCCGTGCTGGGTTTGATCGTAGTAAGTGAAAAAGCGTGCGTAGACTTGTTCGCTCGGCATCGATTCGTGCCAGCGAAACGTGTTGACGCCAGCGACCCGCTCGCCGGTTTTCGCATCGTAGACGCCACCGAGACCGCCCGAGGCCACGTTGGCCGAGCCTCGCGGCAAGACATAGCCGACGATCTTGTACCAGCCATCCTCCTCCATATTGGCCTGCTGGGTGCCAGGCGCCCATGCCAGAAAATAAGGATTGGTATTGTCAGCCCCGTTGGTGGCGTTTTTGACATAGGGGGCGCTCGCATTCGTCAATCCGAAATAGATATTGTGCCGCGTCAGATCCGATTTGCGGACGTACTGGGTGAAGCGATAGGTCTTGGTCGGATCGACGGTGAACCTGTTGGTATAGCCCCCACCCCCATCGCCGACACTGTCGAACTGGCCGGTCTCGAGCCCGATTTGCCAGGCCCCGTCGGGGCCGACGACTTCGCTCCATCGCGCCTCGCCGTCGCCGGCGATCGTGGGCACGTTCGCCCATCCGCCGGGGTAAGGAACCTCCAGAAGGTTGCGGTCACGGTCGATATCGAGCGCATCGCCGCTGCGCAGGATCGCCGCGTCGGACACCTCGCGCACTTCCGGCTTGAAGAAATGGGTGAATTTCCCCTGTCGGTCCTGGTTGTAGTAGTTGAAGAAGCGAGCAAGGGTTGTGCTGCTTGCCTGAGTTTCATCCCAGATGAAATGTTTGACGGTCGTTAGCCGTTCGCCTGTTTCAAGATCATAGATGCCGCCGTAGCCACCATCGGCTTCGAGCGGCGTCGATCCTGGTAGAACATAACCGACGATCTTGTACCATTTTCCCGCTTCCATGCCGGAATTCGGATAACTGGTGGTAAAGTAGGGATTCCCATTATAGGCACCGTTGTTTCCGTTCTTGACGACACCACTGCCTAAACCGAACAAGATCCGGTGCTTATCCAAGGCATCGACCTTGAAGTAGAGGGAAAACTCGTAGGCCTTCGATTTATCGATCGGAAAAGGCTGGCTATATGCACCGCCGCCAGGGTCGTCGGCATCGTCCTGGCCGGCGTGCAGCGACACGACCTGCTTCCCGTATGGTCCGGTCGTTACCGTCCATTCGGTTTCGCTGACGTAGCTGCCGGTCCACCCCCGCCCGATGGTGCCGTTGGCCGGCAGCGTGCCGTCGACATCCTGCGGCCAGCCGCTGTCGTCGACCAGATTCTCCCCACGCCCCGCCGTTTCGCCGTCGCCCCAGACGGAAGCATCGACCAGATTGTTCGGAATCGAGGCATTGACGCTATCGGTCTCGATCGTGCGGATCAGGTTGCCGGCATTGTCGTATTCGTATTGGACGACCTGCGAGATCCCGCCCTGGGTCGCCGACGGGCCCATCACCTGGACCAGTTGCTTCTTGTTGTCGTACCACAGCCGCGTCACCCCGCCGTCGGGGCCGGTGATGCTGGTGACGTTCACGCCATAGCCGATCCGCGTCACCCGCGCCTCGCCCGCCGCCACCTTTTGGGTCAGCGTCGCAACGCGACCCGATTCGTCATAAGTGATCGCGAGGCTCGAGCCGTCGGTCTGGGTGATCGAGGCGACGCGATTGCTGTTGCCGTCGTAAGTATAGCTGGTGACATATGTCTTGCCGTCGAGAATGCTGTTGTCCTCGGGACTGAGATCGACCGTCACCTCGATCAGCCGGTTCTGCGCATCGTAGGCATAGCGCGTGCGCGTCAGCGTGCGGTTGACGTTGTCGGCCGCCGTCGACGAATCGCCGTAATCGGTATAGCCGGTCACGATCCGGGCGATATTGTTCCCGGACCAGACATACTGGATATAGCTTTGCTCGGCGATGCCGGTGTCCGCATTGGCATAGCCGTGGTTGTGCGTCGTAATCCGATCGAGCTTGTTGGTGCCCGACACATAGGTGAAACTCACCCTGTAGCCGTCGCTGTCCTTCCGCTCTTTGATCCGGAATACCGAGGGATCCGCGACATAGGCCTCGTAAGTCTCGGTCACCCGGCTCGAGCCGTCGGTCCAGATCCAGGTCGACCCGGATTTGACGATCGTGTCATGCGCGCCGTCACCGTCGGTCGCGACGTAGGCGGCTTGCGCCGCGTTCCACGTATGGACGATCACGGAGCCGTCCCCAGCCTGCCGCTTGATCGTGCTCCCCGCAGTATTGAGCGTCCCTGTCAGGCCGAACAGCCGCCGCACGGTCGATTGATGCCACTGATCCCCATTGTCGCCATCGGTCACCAGGGTCAGACTGTTGTATGTCCGCTCGACCATCGCGTCGGGCCCGCGACCGGCCAGAAATTCATCGCGCCTGGCAATGACCAGATTGCCCGTCGCGGCGTTGACGGAAACGTTCTCCCCGCCACGTCCCAGTGAGGCATTGCCGATTTGCCCCGCAGCGCCGAGAATGTTGGCCGAACTGCGCAGCAAGCCTTCACCGCCGCCGCTGAAAATCGCAACCATCCGAAAACTCCCCCGGCATCTTCACCGCATGCGAACCCTGGCGTGGGCCGGCATCTCGAACGGTCAATCCGACGGATCGGAAAAAAGTTTAGCTCCGAACTGGTGCTAATTTTCGCGCGAGCATGGCACGAACATGGCTCGCCCGGAATTTTTGGCGCGATCCGAGAGGCTTGGCAGAGAGAGCCGGCAGTCTCCGAAACCGGCGAGAGCGCCTTCGGAAATGCGGACCGCATGCGGTTCCGCATAATATCCACAGAGACCGGCCGACTCTTGTTTGACACATACATCGCGCATTTTACCTAAACGACTAACGGGATCGAATCTGGGGGCTGCGAATGCCGGATTTAATTGAGTCCGCACGCGCTATACTTGTGTCCAGCGAGCTGAGGGCACGGTCGTCTGCACAAGACATCGCGAATTCGTCGACCGCGGCCTACAAGCAGCAGATATCCTTCGCCCAAATTCTCGAACAGGGCGAACGCGACGGTCTGCCGGCCACGCGGTTCGTCAGCCAGTTCGCACAGGGCCGACTTACGCATACCGGTCGCGATTTCGATCTGGCGATCGTCGGTCCGGGCCTGCTGCAGATGCGCGACGGCGAAACGCTGGTCTATTCGCGCGGCGGAAGCTTCGTCCGCGGCCCCGATGGCGTGATTGCCGACGCGCAGGGCCGCGTTCTGCAAACCGCCAGCGGGGGCGATCTGGCCGCGGTGGGCGAACGGATCGAAATTCTCTCGGACGGAACCGTCCTTGCGGACGGCATGCCGGCAGGCGCCGTCGGGATCTTCGAAGCATCCGCGCCCGAAACGATCGAAGCGCTGGGCGGCAGCCTCTACCGCGCACCGCCCGGCGCGATCGTCGAAGCCGAAGCGTCTTCGTTGCGCCAGGGATATCTGGAGAGCGCCAACGTGGTGCTCAGCGACGAACTCGTCGCGATGATGGCAGCATCGCGCCAGGCGGAAAGCGGCGCGCGCATTTCCCGGGTTTACGACCAGTTGATCGGGCAGGCGATCACGACTTTCGGCAGGGGGACGCAATGAACGGAGCATTCGAAGTCGGCGCGGCGGGACTGCGCGCCGAGCAGAAGGCACTGGAAATCCTGGCGAACAATATCGCCAATGTAAACACCGCCGGATTCAAGCGGTCGGAAACGCAGTTTTCCGAGATACTGGCGCAACGGGCGAATGCGGAGATCGCCGAACCGGTCGCGACCGGCGATATCCTGGCTGCAGCCGGCGGCGTGCGGGTCACGGCGCGGGAGACCTTCCTCTCCCAGGGGACGCTAAGACCGACCGACAACCCGCTCGACATTGCGATCGACGGCCAGGGTTTCATCGAACTGATGGGGCCGAACGGCCGGTCGCTTTTCTGGCGCGGCGGCCGTCTTCAGGTCAACGAGGACGGCCTGTTGGCCACGGCCGCCGGCCTTCCCCTGCGCGCGACGATCAACGTTCCGATGGACCTGTCCGCTCTGGCGATTTCCGCGGATGGGATCGTCTCGGCCGAGACGACCGCTGGCGACCGGCTTGAGCTGGGGCAGATAGGGCTGGTCAGAGTCGAACGCGAAACCGAACTCGAACGCGTGGAAGGCGGGCTCCTGCAGCTTGTCGACGGCGCTCGACCGATCGACACCGTCGCCGCCGAGGATGGCAGCGGTCGCCTGGTTCAAGGCAGTATCGAGGAATCGAACGTCGCGCTGACCGAAGAGATGGTTCAGATGATGATCGTCCAGCGCGCCTATGCGGCCAATGCGCAGGCGGTGCAAATTGCCGACCAGCTTGCCGCGATTACCAACAACTTGCGGCAATAGACGGATGCGCGCCTCGACACTCCTCACCCTGCCGGCAGTCCTGTGCGCAGGCACGGCAGCCGCGGCGCAGGGCGCACCGCCGCAAGTCGATCTCGAACAGCGGGTGATCGCGGTTGCGGATATCGCGAACCTGAAATGCGCCGTCGGCAGCGACCTGTGCGATCGCCCGATCGCGATCGTCCCTGCCGGCGCCAATACCGTCACGCTATCCGAAGCGCGCCGCCGCGAACTTCTGCGCCGCCATTTTCCGCTGACGATGATGACCCTGCGGCACAAGGGCACTGTCACGTTTCATGCCCCGTCTGCCGATCGTTCGATTCCTGCTCGCCGCTGCCTGAAATTGCGCGATGCGATCCAGGCTGGCGAGTATATCGTTGCCAAGCATGTCGAGCCGGCGGCTTGCCGAGCGGAATCCTCTACGGCGGCCGTCCGTTACGATCGCGGCGCACGCGCCGTTCGGGCAACGGCGAACCTCGATCGCGGCACTTACCTCGGGCCGCTCGAGGTTCGCAACCGTCGGCCTTTCGCCGCCGGGTCGATGCTGACGCTCGTGGCCCGGTCGGGTTCCGTCGAACTGAGGCGGGAGGTTCGCCTGATGCAATCCGGCCGACCGGGCCGGGCCGCTTTCGTCCAGACCGGCGATGGAGAAGTCTTTCCCGTTCCGCTGTCCGGCGGGGAGGAGGGCGAATGAAGCTGCGTTCTGTCACATGCGCTGCGCTTCTGGCATGCACCATGTCGCCTGGGGCCGCTGCCGCCGATCAGCTCTACAACGGGGATCGCTGGGCTTCGGTCGCGAGCGACGAACGCGCCTCCGAAGTGGGCGACATCGTGACGGTTCTGATATCGGAATCGGCGAGTTCGTCGAGCCGGCTGCAGCAGAATTCCTCGCGCAATACCGGCCTCGGCGGATCGTTCGCGGCCGGACCGATCGACGAATCCGCGTCGCTCGATTTCGGCAACAGCCATGCCGGACGCGGCGAAATCGTTCGCAACGAACGGTTTGCAACGCAGATGTCCGCTCTCGTCGTGGCAGTCCTCCCGAACGGCGACCTCGCGATAGAGGGATCGCAGTTCATGCAGATAAACGGCGAGGAAACGCGCGTCGCCGTGCGCGGACAGGTCCGCAAGCAAGACATTCAGCCGGGCAATTACGTGCTCTCGTCACGCATCGCGCGGGCCGAGATCGATTATGACGGCAAGGGGTTCGTGACGCGGAGCGCCAAACCTGGCCTCATCAACCGCATCTTCAATTTTCTCGGACTGTGACGACGATGCTGCCTTCCCCCTTGTGCCGGACGCTGCTTGCCGCGCTGCTCGGCATCGCGATGCTACACGCCATCCCCGCGTCGGCGCAGGAAGTCCCGATCAAAGGGCTCGGCAGATTCGACGGTTGGCGCGAAAACGCGCTGATCGGATACGGGATTGTGACCGGACTGGCCGGATCGGGCGACTCCCGCCGAAACGAAGTCACCCGCCAGGCACTGCGCAACGTGCTCTCGCGCCTCGGCAGCGTGGTTGCCGAAGACCAGATCAATAGCCGCAACGTGGCCGTCGTGATCGTAACCGCCAGGCTCCCCGCATCGGCCAACCCCGGGGACCGCATCGATGCCGTCGTTTCGTCGATCGGCGACGCGCGCTCGCTTGCAGGTGGCACTCTCCTGATGACGCCTTTGCTTGGTCCCGATCAAAGACCCTACGCCCTGGCACAAGGGTCGCTCACCGTCGGTGGATACGATTTCGAAGCCAACCTGAACCGGCAACAGCGCAACTATCCGACCAGCGCCGTGCTCCCTGGTGGGGCAACGATCGAGAATGCGGTCGATGCCTCGGTCCTGAAAGACGGGTACATTTCGTTCCTCCTCACCGAACCGGGCTTCACGACCGCGCAGGCGATCAGCGATGCGATCAACCTGCGGCTTGGCTACGGCACGGCCACAGTGCGAAATGCCGACGAGGTCGTGATCCGCTTCGATCAGCCCGCCAGTCAACTGGCGACGTTCCTATCGACCATCGAAAACCTTCCGGTCAGGCCCGATCGCACGCCGCGGATCGTGATCAACGAACGGACCGGCACGATCGTGGCCGGCGGCGACGTACAGATTTCGAGCGTCGTCATCTCGCAAGGCGACATCAAGGTTTCCGTCAAGAGCGAAAGCTACGCCTCCCAACCCAGCTTCATCGCCGGTTTCGCCAGCGACATTTCCAGCCTGGTTGTGACCAATACCGAACTGGCCGTCGAGCAGGGCGATGACGACGCAGTGCTGTCGCTGCCCGACACCAATGTCGCCGCGCTGTTCCGCACGCTTGCCCAGGCCAAGGTCGATACGCGCCGAACGATCGGAATTCTGCAAGCGATCAAGGCCGCAGGCGCACTGCACGCAGAAATCGTGATTCAGTGAGGAGATGAGGATGGATGCGCTGTCCATAGCATTGGTTTCGAAGGCGCTCGACGGATTGAGCCTGCGCGCCGCCGCAACCGCGCAGAATATCGCCAATGCCAACTCCGAAGGCTATAGCCCGGTCGGGGTTTCCTTCGAGGAAAGCCTGCGCGAGGCCTCGCGCATGGGGATCGATGCCGTCGGCAAGGTCCGCCCGGAAATCGCGCGCACGTCGCAAGGCGACATGGACGGCGGCATACGCCTCGATCTCGAAATGGCCGAGGCATCGCGGACCTCGCTGCGATATTCCGCGCTCGTCGAAGTGCTCAACCGGCAACTGCAGATCGGCCATACCGTCGTACGGGGAGGGCGGCAATGAACGCTATGGAAATCAGCCGCACGGGTCTCGATGTCGAATGGCGGCGGATGGAGATCATCGCGCAGAACATCGCGAACATGAACACGTCGCGGACCGCCAGTGGCGATCCCTTTACGCCGCTGCGGCTCGTCTCCGGCCCGGATCGCACTTTCGCCGAGAGCCTCGTCGAAGCCCGGCGCGAACAGGTCGAAATGCAGCCGGCAGGCGTACGCGTTTATGGCGTGGAGCGCGAAGACGGCGGGGTGCGCAGAGTCTACGAACCCGGCCACCCGCACGCCGATCCCGAAGGATTCGTTTCCTACCCCGACATCAGTCATGCACGAGAGATGACCCTGATGATCGAGACGGCACGGGCCTACGAAGCGAACCTGGTCGCGATGTCGAGCGCACGGCAGATGTATTCCAGCGCGCTCCAGCTCGGGCGCCCGGCATGACCGAGATAGCAGCGGTAAGCAGCGCGATTGCGCTCGACGGGACGACGCCGGCTATCGACCGTCTGGGCCCGCCCCTCCCTTCCCGGATCGCCGTGGACGATGCCGCGAGCTTCGACGCGATCCTGGCGGCAGGGCTGGAATCGGTCGATCGGAAGATCGCGACGGCCGACAACCTCGTTCGTCAGTTCGCCGTCGACGACGATATTCCCGTTCACCAGGTGACGCTTGCGCTGGAACAGGCCCGCATGTCGGTGGAACTCGCGCTCGAAGTGCGCACCCGCATGCTCGAAACCTATCGCGAGCTGATGAACATGCAGGTCTAGCGACGGGCCGCAGCGGGGGAAGACTTCACACATGCAGCGCAAGCAACTCATTCTGGCCGGCGGTCTGTTCGCAGGCGTGACGGCAGTGCTTCTTGCCGCATACGTCCTGCTGCTGCGTCCGAACCAGGTCGTGCTCGTGCAGGACGTTCGGTCGGAGGATGCCGCTGCGATCGTGTCGGAACTCGAAAGCCAGGCGATTCCCTACAAGCTTGAAGACGGCGGGAAACGGATCATGGTTCCCGAGAATCAGATCGGCCAGGCTCGCATTGCCATCGCGGGCACCGAACTGATGGCCGGCGGCGCCGTGGGCTTCGAATTGTTCAACGAAACGGACATGGGCCTCACCGAGTTTGCCCAGAAGGTCAACTATCAACGCGCGTTGCAGGGGGAACTCGCGCGAACGATCATGATGATGGAAGGGGTGTCGTTCGCCCGCGTACACCTGTCGCTGCCGGAGCGAACGCTGTTTCGTGGCGATGCGCCTGCGGCCAAGGCTGCCGTCAGCGTGCAATCGGCAGCCGGGCGGCGGATCGGCCGCGAACGCGTCGAGGGGATTCAAAGACTGGTGGCATCCGCGGTGGCCGATCTGTCGCCGCGGGACGTTGCCGTGCTCGACGGGCGAGGCGAGTTGATCAGTGCAGTTCCCCTCACCACCGGGGCGCCCGCCGAACCGCGGGACGAGCGAACAGCGCTGGAGGACTATTTCAGCGCCAGGGCCCGCAAAGCTGCCGAGCCTTTCCTCGATGGGTTCCGCTATACGATCCGGGTGACCGCCGTCGATCTCGATCCGACAGGCGATACCGATCCTTCGGAGTCCGGCCCGCAGGGGCGCAACTTCGGCCTGCGAATTGCCGTTCGCACCGAGGTGGAAATCGATCCGGACGATCGCGCCGAACTCGAACGGGCCATAGCCAACGCGGTGGGGTTCGATGCCGGAAGGGGGGACAGGCTCCGGTTCGAAGTCGCACCGCTGGAAACCTTTGTCCCACCCGAATTGCCCGCCTCCTCCCCGGTCGCGATCGGGGAGGAGGCCTTGCCTCCCCACACGCGAAACACCGACTGGATCACCTGGCTATTCGCCTGGCTTTCGAGCCGGTGGTTCTGGCTCGGCGTGCTTGCGGTCGTGGCTGTCGCAGTGCCTCTCGTCAGGCGGTCGCGGCGCATGTCGGAGGAAGAGCGGCAAAGCTTCGCGCAGCTTCTCGGCGAACATATCGAGGCGCGTCGGGATCAAGCCCATGTCTGACGCAATGGCCAACGATAATCCGGTGCTGGCGCGATGGCGAACACTTCATCCGGCCGATCGCGAAGCGATCCTGCATGCGCTACCTGCTGAACAGCGCGAGATTTTCGAACAGATGCTTGCCGAGGAAGCGAACGATGCTGCCGGGAAGCGCAAGAGTGAGTTTCGAAGCTACTCCGCATGGGCTGCGCGGCTTCTCTCCGATTGCACGGCGCAGGATGGCGCCGGGCACACAAGATTGCCAGTGACACCGCTGGTCGCATCGACACTGATCGAAATTCATGGCGAGTTGCGCGATCGGCCCGGTTCTTCGCGCAGAGGATCGGGCCTTGCCGATCGTATACGGCCGCTGCTTCAGGCGTGGGGCCTGGCGGTATGATCGGCATCCTCAAGCATGGCGATCGCGGGCGCCAGAACACGGTCGAGCGTTTCACAGGGCGTATCCCTCGCACACAGCGGCCCGGTGGGGGCACGAGCCCGGTCGTGGACGATCCCGACAGCCGGACGCATTCGTCGCCGGAAGTCGTGCAGGCATCCGGCGAGCGTTCTGCGCCAAGGCACACCGCTCTCGAGCAGGAGATCGAGAGGCTGCGGCAGCAGATCGAAGAAACGGAAGCGAGCGCCGAACGGCGGATTGCGGAGGCGTTCGGCAAGGGCCGTGACGCAGGCCTCGCAGAAGCTCGTGAGGGAGACGACAAGCGGATCGCGCTGCTCGAACAGGCACTCCACCGCGCGCGGCAGGATTTCACCGACAAGACCGCCGATGTGGAAGCGCTTGCGATCGCAGTTGCGCGTGCAGTCCTCGCCAAGATCTTCGGCGATGGAGCATTGGAAACCCATCGGATCGAAGCCGCTGTTGTCCATCGACTGGCGCAGATCGATCCAACCGAAGTGCGTTCGATCCGCGTGTCGGCGGATGATTTTCCCGACGCATCCGAACTGGCGCGTATCGCCGGGAAGTTTCCCGACCTGACCGTGCATCGCGATCGCGGCCTCGCGGCGGGGGAAAGCGTGATCGAACTCGATCTGGGAAGGATCGACGTTTCGCCAATGCGGCAATGGGCGCACGCCGAAGCCCATCTTGCCACGCTGGCCGAAAGCCGGGGCCAGATCCGATGATCGACGCGCTCGTCTCACGCATTCTCGAAGCCGATTTCGCGCCCCCTTGCGGAGCGGTCACCGCGCTGGGCCAGGGGTTCGTTGCTGCCGACGGGCCGGCTGCCAGTGTCGGCGATTATTGCAGCATCGGTGCCGCGGGGACAGACACTATCCTGGCCGAAGTCGTCGCGGTCTCCCGAACGGGGCTTCGCCTGTCGCCGCTGGCGCCGACCCGGGCGATTTCCCTGGGCGCGAAAGTCGTGCGGATGCCGGGCGGACGCGACTTTCCGGCAGGCGATGCATTCGCTGGCCGGGCCATCGATGCGCTGGGTCGGCCCATCGACGGCCTGGGCGACATCGCATGTTCGGACCGGGCGGCAGCCGGGGGCGCAACACGAGTCCAAGCGCTCGACCGAGGGATCGGGGCAAACCGCTTCATAACCGGCATTCGGGCGATCGACGGTTTGCTCCCATTGGCTCGGGGACAGCGTGTGGGCATTTTTGCCGCTAGCGGTGTCGGCAAGACGAGCCTGATCGAACAGTTGCTGGAGCAAGCGCAGTTCGATCGCGCGGTGATCTGCCTGGTCGGCGAACGCGGGCGCGAAGTCGCCAAGTTCTGGGATGCGGTGGCCAACGGGAATCGGGAAGACTGCGTTGCCCTGGTGGCCGCCACCGCCGACGAAAGCGCAGCCTTGCGCGTGCGCGCGATCGAGCAGGCACTCGCCCTGGCCGAGCACTGGCGCGCGAACGGCAAGGACGTGCTGCTGCTGGTCGATTCGATCACGCGCGTCGCAACCGCGTTGCGCGAAATCGGCCTTGCCGCGGGCGAACCACCGGCCGCACGCGGCTATACCGCCAGCGTTTTCGCGACCTTGCCGCGCCTCGTCGAACGCTGCGGCGCAGCACGCACCGGTGGTGCCATTACAGCCATCCTGTCTGTGCTGAGCGAAACCGACGACGTCGACGACCCGATCGTCGAACTGATGAAATCGGTTCTCGACGGTCATATCGTGCTCTCGCGCGCCCTTGCGGAGCGCCGTCACTATCCGGCGATCGACATTGCGCGGAGCGTTAGCCGACTGTCGGACGAACTGCTTGCCGAAGAGCAAGCCGCGGCGGCAGCCAGCGCCTTCCGCATGCATGCGACATACGAGGAAGCGCGTCCGATGATCGAAAGCGGTATCTACGCCCCCGGCAGCAGTTCCGAAATCGATCGCGCGATAGAGGCCAATCCGCGCCTTATGCGGTTCCTGCGACAAGGCAGGCGCGAGGCATGTCCGATAGACGAGACCGAGGCCGAACTCCTGGCGCTGACTGCAGGAGCGCGTCATGCCGCGTAGCGGACCCGGATCGCAGGACCTGGAGCGACTTGTCCGATTGCAGGCGTTGCGGGCGGCACGCGAGCAGCGCAAGCTCGAAAGTGCCGTTGCGGCGCATCGCAAGGTCCAGGCTGCGATGAAAAGTGCCGAGCGGCGGCATCGAACCGCAAGGGAGGAAGCCGCCCGGGCCTTGGCATCGGACGTACTCGACCCCGAACGCATCGTCCGTCTCAACGCAATCCTTCGGCTTTGCGACCAGGCGCATGGGCAAGCCCGGCAGGACGTCCTGCGTGCCGCCCGCCTCGAAGATGCCGCCCGCAGCAACTGGCACACCGCGGACCGGCAGGGCGACCACCTGCGCAAGCGCCATGCCAGCCTGAAGAAGCAGGAGGTGGAGGCGCGCGATGGGCGTGCGGCGCTGGCGGTGATCGAACATCTCGCAGCGACATCGGCGGAGGAACGAGAGTGAAGATTGCAGCCCCCTTGCCTCCGGTCGAGCGGCAGACCGGAACGCCGGGCGAGGCCGTCGCCCGAGCGACGATTTCGTTCGGCGATCTCCTCGCACAGCTTGGCGTTTCGGCCGCAAGCCAGCCCGAACGCGGCGCGATGCGATCGAACCCGGCACCGGAGATCGGCGATTCCGCTATCGGATTCGGCGAAAGGCCGGTCGTCCTTTTGACAGCCCCACCAGGCTCCCACGAGCGCGCGTCGGGAAGGAAACGCGCGATCGAAGGAATCGCACACCAGGCTGCAGATGCGGCTCGCGCGCTCGCCCGACCGGGGCAGCATCCCGGCGCTGCTGACGCTCATGCCGCGACTGCATCCCCGGTGACGACCAGACCGTCGCCATCGATGACGGGATTGCCCCCGGGTGCGACTGAGGCTTCGTTGCCTGCTCACCACGGGTCGAGCACAAAGCCTGCTGCCGAGGCAATATCGGCAGGCCGCTTCGCAACGCAGACCGACGGAACCGTCCAGAACCGGCAAGCCGCCAGCCAGCCGGGGCCGGCCGCAAGCGCGACCGCCCGCGCCGCGAACGCCCTCGCTGTCCGATCGGCACCCATTCAGGCTGCGCTGGTCGCCATGGACGACGGTTTCCGGCTGATCGTGCGCGTCCCGGGCTTGAGCGACGAAGAGCAGGCGGACCTTTCCGAACGCCTGGCGGAACTTTTCGCGCAAATGGGCGAAGCACCGCCCGAACTCGTGATCCACCGGTCCGCCATGTCCAGCGAGGGAGATTGACGATGCAAATTGGCCCGACCGACACCATGGCCGCGAATCAGGTTACTGCCGCCCAAACACCGCCCCCCGAACACTCCATGGCTGCCACCGATGCGTTCGGTCTAGGGTTCGAGGACTTGCTGAAGATCGTCCTGACTCAGCTGACCTACCAGGATCCGCTGAAACCGATGGAGAATTTCGAGTTCGTCTCGCAGCTCGCGCAATTCTCGCAGATTCAGCAGGCGCAGGAAACCAACAGCGCCTTGCAGACGCTCGTGACCGCGCAAGCGAGTTCGCAGGCGGCAAGCCTGCTTGGCAAGACGGTGGACGTGGGTTCGGGTGCCACCGCGCTGAGCGGAGAGGTAGTCGCGGTCACCTTCGGCCAGGCCGGCCCCACCGTGACGATCGAAACCGGCGAAGATCAGACGATCAGCAATCTGCCACTCAATGCGATCGTGCAAATCAGGGAGGGCGACTGACATGTTCGGCGCAATCTACATCGGCCTGAGCGGCCTTAATGCCTATTCGGACGGCCTGCGGGCTGTGAGCAACAACGTCAGCAACCTCAACACGACCGGCTTCAAGGCTGCGGACATATCCTTTTCCGACCTTTTCGGGCTGGGAAGTCACGGCGGCCTGGCGCTCAGCCGCGAACGCGGCGGCGAGGGATACGGTGTAGGGCTCAACACCCTTTCGATAGATTTCTCGCAAGGCGAATTGCGCCAGACCGACCGCGATCTCGACCTGGCAGTGGAAGGTTCGGGTTTCCTGGTCCTGATCGACGGCGACCGGACCTACTACGCCCGCACGGGCACCTTCGTGGTCGACCAGGAAGGCTATGTCGTGCTCGGCGAGACCGATATGCGCCTTGCGGTTATCGATGAAAGCGGGCGCCCGGTCGCCGTCAATATCGATGACAAGCGGACCGACCCGCCGGTCGAAACGACCAGAATCGCTTTTGCCGACAACCTTTCCTCGACCGCGACCAGCCATACGATCCCCGATCTGGAAGTGTTCGACGCGCGCGGCGAGCGGCACGAATGGACGATCGACTTCGCGCGCGCGGAGACCGAATTCGATAGCTGGACGGTCACCGTCAGCGATGCCGCCGGCGAAGAGATCGGCACCCAGACGCTGCGCTTCGCAGCCGGCAAGGTCGCGCCGGATAGCGCAGAACTCGTCTTCGCCCAGGACGGCGAGGACTTTGCAGTCACGTTCGACTTTTCGAATGCCACCTCGTTTTCGTCGGGCACGGTCTCATCGCTACGTGCCACGGATATCGATGGCCATGCGGTCGGTTCCATAACCACCATCGCCATCAACGCGTCCGGCGAGCTGGAGATCGCCTATTCCAACCAGGAAACGCTTGGCCTCGGAGCCGTGGCGCTGGCAGATTTCCGCGATCCGCAGGCGCTGGAGCAAAGAGGCAACGGACTCTTCGCCCACGATGGCTATGGACAGGTGCAATATCTTTCCGCTGAGGACGACAGGGTCGGTTCGATCCTTTCGCGCAGGCTGGAAGCATCCAACGTCGACCTCGGCGCACAGTTCGGCGATCTCATCCTGGTTCAGCGGGGCTATCAGGCCTCCTCGCAGATCATCAGCGTCAGCAACGACATGATCCAACAGCTCTTCGGCATCCGGGGGCAAGGATGACAGCCGAGCCGGAACTCTGGTTACCCGATTGTGCATTCACGGGACTGGCAACGCTTGCGCCGCTCGTATCCTGTTCGTCGGAGTGGAGTGCAGCGTGGCTCGCCGATGGGACGCTCGAACCCGATCTCGCCTGGACGCGTGGGAGCATCGATCCCGCTTTCACCCCTCAGGCATCGTCGAACGGGTTCGTTCTGTTCGCGAACCAGGAGCGCAGGCTGCGGCTAGCGTCGGCCCTGCTCGGCCGGGTGCTGGATTCCAGGCATTTGCGGACCGAGCAAGACTGCGCGCTTGTCAACGGGCTCGTGGACAGGGCGCTCGGCGATCTCGCGGAACGGATCGGACGAAGCTTTCCGGATTCAACGCCGCCGCGGCCTCCATCGACGACAGATTGCAAATTCTGGGTCGCCCTGCGTATCGACAACAAGCACGACGTGCTCCGCGTTGCGACCAGTAAAAACACTTTGGTCCAAATCGCGCGGCGCCGTGCACCCCGCGCGCGAGCACGCCACCCGATAGGTCCCAGAACTCACGCAATCGAAACGCAGATCGTCGAACTGTCGGCACTGGTGGGACGCACCAGGCTCAGCTTTCACGATCTTCAGGAGCTCGAGACTGGAGACGTCATTGCGCTCGACGACCGGGCGGACGAGCCTCGCGATCTGTTCGCCGGCGGGCGATTGTCCGCAAAGGCCTGCGTCGAAATTGCTGCCAACGACGATCGTCTCTCACTCATCATCGAAAGGGCTGCAAACGAATGGTAGACGAGCAATCGCCTTCCCCGCTCCGCGACGTTTCCACATCCGGCGCACGTCGCTTCGTCGACCATGTCGACGTCGAGGTGGAGGTGTTCCTCGGCGGCGCTCGCCTGACCATTGCCGAGATGACGGCTCTCGCCGAAGGGGCGGTTGTCGAAGTCGATCGGCTGATCAGCGAAGCGGTCGATATTCGCGTCAACGGCAAAGTGATCGCGCGCGGGGAAATCGTGACCGTCGGAGACAAGTTCGGCGTGCGGGTCACGCAAATCGGGGAATGAGACTGCAAACGATGCGCGCGCTTGCGACAGTCCCGACCTGGTTGCTCGCCGAACCTGCATGGGCGGGCGTCCAGCTCGCGGGCGGATCTTCGCCCGATATACCCTGGCTGCGCCTCGTGCTGAGTTTTGCTGTATGCCTTCTCGTGGCCGCCGGTGCGATTGTCGCCCTCAAGAGATTCCAGGGCACGACGCGCGGCAACCGTTTTGCAGGAATGCTCGGCCGCGATGCCAAGCGTGCGGGGCCGGCGATACGCCTGCTCGAAACGCGCCGGATCGGCTTGCACGCCGACCTCTGTCTGGTCGAGTTCGAGGACCAGCAGATGCTCCTCGCCGCAACCGCGCATGGGGTCGAGATTCTGGATAAGCGCGCGATTTCGCGTTCGACCGAGGTAGGAGGCGCCGGGTGAAGCGCTCTCTGCGCAGGCTATCGTGCATGCCGGCGCTGGCCGCTCTTGTTCTGCCGGCGCCCGCGATCGCCGCGTCGGCCGACCCCGCCGCCACCACCGAGGCGGTTCGCGTCGGCGTCATGCTGACCGTGCTTGCGATCATTCCGGCATTGCTGATCAGCACGACGAGCTTCATTCGGATCGTGGTCGTCCTCGCAATGATCCGCCACGCTTTCGGCATGCCCCAGACGCCGCCCAACGCCGTATTGACCAGCCTTGCCCTGTTCCTGACAGCCTTCGTCATGGGGCCGACGCTGACGGACCTCAACCGGGACGCGGTGCAACCGTTTATCGAGGGACGCACGGAAATTTCCGAAGCGATGGAAAGCGGCGCGCAGCCGCTCAAGGAATTCATGCTTCGCCACACCCGCGATGCGGATCTGGAAATGATCTACCGCATCTCGGACTCGCCCTTGCCCGCCACCGCCGAAGAGGTCGACCTGCTCAAGCTGACGCCTGCGTTCATGCTCAACGAACTGCGCGTCGCCTTCACCATAGGGTTCGTCATCCTCCTGCCTTTCCTTCTTATCGATCTCGTCGTCGCCAGCATTCTCCTCTCGCTCGGCATGATGATGGTCCCGCCGACCACGATCTCGTTGCCGATAAAGGTTCTGATGTTCGTGCTGATCGACGGCTGGAGCCTGGTGGTGGAAGGTCTTTTGGGAAGCTTTGTCTAGCGATGCCCGAGAGCAGGCGGGAAACCAGCGGGCTCGCTATTCTCCTTCGGCCCGATCGGATGGAGGCGGCATGGTGGCGGGCATGGACGCAGGACGCCTGCGAGGAAGCGCGCCGCAAGCTGTTCGACCATCACCGGAAACTCGCGGACTCGATCGCCCGGGCGCAACATGGCAAGCGCCCGCCCGGCATGCACGAACTCGGCGACGTTCGGCAACTCGCCTACGAGGGCCTGATCCAGGCGATCACCCGATACGATCCGACGAGGGCAGTTCCCTTCGACGCCTTTGCCCGCGCGCGCATTGCGGGGAACATCGCCACTGGCCTTGCATCGATGTCCGAAGCCGGCGCACAATATGCCTACGCACGCCGGGCGGAACGCGACCGCCTGCGTTCGCTAGAACCGTCGCCGGCGGAAACCTCTAGTCCGATCTCCGCCTTGGCCAGCCTTGCATCGCGCATCGCCCTCGGCCTGATGCTGGAGGATCGCCAGCCGGTCGAGCCGGATACGATTCCCACGCCCGGGCCCGATGCGTACCAAAGCCTCGCTTGGCGCGACATGCAGGAACGTTTAGCCAAGGCAATGGAACGGCTTGGCGAACGCGAGGCCTATGTGCTCACGCAGCACTATCATCACGCGGTCAGCTTCGTGCAGATCGCGGGGCTGATGGGCGTAACGAAAGGAAGGGTCTCGCAGATTCATCGCTCGGCGTTGGATCGACTGCGACAGATTCTCGGAGAGATCGGGTAGGGCTTTCGAACATGACTTTGTGCAGCGAAAACGAAATGCGCGATCTCGTCGCGAAACTGGAGCGCGGCGACGGCGGCCGCGATGCGATCGAAGCCTGCCTTTCGTCCCACCCCGACGATCCACGACTGCATTTCATGCTTGGCTCGGTGCTGGCCGAACGGGGCGATGCGATAGCGGCGCACGGCGCGCTTGAGCGCGCGGTGGCACTGGCGCCCGAATTTCATATCGCGCGCTACCAGCTCGGATTTTTCGAGCTGACGTCTGGCGAAGCCGATCGGGCGTTGTCGACCTGGGGGCCGCTCCTGCGGCTCGCAGACGACAACTATCTGCGCAAGTTCGTCGAGGGCCTCACGTTCCTGATCCGCGACGAATTTTCCGCGGCTGCAACCAAGCTGCGCGAAGGCATTGCGCTCAACCGGGAAAACGAACCCATAAACAACGATATCCGGCTAATCCTATCGCAAGTGGAGGAGCTGGCGCAGACCCGCGCCGGGACCGATACGACCGACAAAGACGATCAAGACGGCACCGACCAATCGGCGACATCGGTGCTGCTGGGGCAATTCGGCGCGAACCGGACCCGGCACTGAGGAGATCGGCGGATGACGCGCATCGGCAACGTCGACCACATCATGGTGCTGCTGCGCCAACAGCTCCAGCGTATGGGAAAGGTCGACGGCAAGGCGCGGGGCAGCAAATCCGGTGCAACGGCACACACTGCCCGCCGCAGCGCTATCGATCGCATCGCTCCGCTTGCCCGATTGGACGATCTCGACGAACGCGAATTCGAACGCGCGTTGATCCGGGCGCTGCTCACCGACGAGTTCGGCGCTTCGATCGCAGAAGATCACCGGTTCGAACGCATTGCAAGCGAGGTTCACAGGATCATTCGATCCGACGAACAGGCACAGTCGCTCCTGACCGCCGCAATCGGTCAGGCGCGCTCTCAGGAAAGCAACTGAACCGGTTCAGCGCGCGATGCGGGAGACCGCGTCGAACAGCGTGCGGCCGCTCGACCCGATCGGCTCGCGAAAAGCCCGCTCGACGATTTTCGCCACCGCTTGCTCATCGCCTTTGCCGCTGGCGACAAGGACTTTGGCGAGCGCGGCAGAAAAGCATCTCCGGTCGAGACGCAAGGCGACCTCGGCCCTCCTTTCCGCTTCCGCCATATCGCCTTCCATCGCGGCCAATACCGCCAGCGATCCATGCGATTCCGCGAAAGTGTCGTCGAGCGCAAGCGCGCGGTCGAAACGTTCGCGCGCGGCGCTTCGATCGCCGGCCACGAGATAGGCCCAGCCGGCGCCAATCCAGCTTCCCAGATGGTCGCCGAACTGGCCGGCGCCCTTGTCGATCAGCGGCCCGGCCTTTCCGGCTTCGCCCGCGGCAAGGCTGGCGAGCCCCAGCCCCACCCAGGCCCGCGGATTCCGCTCGTTGATCGCCAGCGCCTGCTCGAACATCGCCTGCGCCTGTGGCAGCTCCGCGGCGCCGAGGCTCAACGTGGCCAGAGTCGTCAGGGCGTCGGGGTGCGTCCCGGCTTCCTCCGCGCAGCGCCGCGCCAGCGCCTCGTCATCCAGATCGAGCGCGAGCACGGAAACTGCGGCGAGCAGGGGCCGATACTCCGGAAACCGCGCAATATGTTCCCTGGCGCGCTCGGCGGCCTGTTCGAACGCCTGCGCTTCGTGAAGCAGTTGCACGTCGAGCAGCGCCGCCTGCGGCAGCACCTCGATCGCTGTATCGGTCAACGCCGCGCGCGCGCCGACGAAATCCTCCGCAAGCGCGCGCGACCATGCGAGATTGAACTGCAGAGCCGGGTCGCCGCCCGCACTCGCCAGCAGCTCCTCGAACAGGGTGGCGGCCTTCCCGGGCTGCCCGCTGCGCATCAGGGCAACGCCGCGCAAATTGCGATCCTCGCGCGACACCGCTTCCGCGTCGAGACCGTCGAGCAGTTCAAGAACCGTATCGAACCGCCCCGCGTCCAGCGCCGCATGGGCGGCATCGCGGCGCAACTCGTCATTGCCCGGGTCGTGTTCCAGATAACCCAGCAGCGTTTCCACTCTGTTGGCGGCGTCTCGATCGGTCATACGTTCTCCAGCGGCCGTGTCCCGGCAGCTTCCTCGAGTTTGACGACGTCGAACGATTGCAGCGTTATCCGCATCGGAATCTCCTCGACTGCAAGCACCGAAAGTTGTGGGATCGAGCGACGCACGAGCTTGGCCAGAACCCGACGGACCGAGCCCGAACAGAGCAGGACAGGCGACTTGCCCTGCCTCATCATCGCATCCGACAATTGGGCGAGCTTGCGCAACAGGCGATCGGCCAGGCGCGGGTCCATCCCCAGCGCGCCAGCTTCCGGGGTCTGCATACCCTGAATGATCCGGTTCTCGATCGCTGGATCGATGCTGAGAACGGAGAGCTGGCGATGGTGCCCGCGCAGGCCGTTGCATATCGCGGAGCCCAGGGTTCTCCGCACGTGCTCGGTCAATTCATCGGGATCCTTGATCGAGCGACCCACGTCGACCAGCGTCTCGACGATCAGATCCAGATTGGCGATCGAAACGCGCTCGGCCAGCAGGTTCTGCAGGATACGCTGCACGTCCGATATCGTCATGACATTGGGGATCAGCTCTTCGAGAAGCCCCGGCTGGCGCTCGCGCAGCGCTTCGAGCAATTCCGCCGTGGCCGAACGAGTCAGCAGATTGGTCACGTCGCTACGCACGATTTCGGTGAAGTGGGCGATCAGCACAGTCTCCGGGTCGACGATCTTGTAGCCCGCACTCTCCGCAGGGCCGGCACTCTCCGGTTCGATCCACACCGCGGGAATGCCAAAGGCCGGGTCGGTCCCGGCAATCCCTTCGATCTTCGGCAGCGAGTCCCGATGTGCGACAGCCAGCATCCTGTCGGGATATATCGTGCCGACCGCATGCGGCACGCCATGCAGGTTGATGGCGTAATCGAGTTTGCCGAGATCTTCCGAATCGACGAACCTGACCGGCGGAAACGGCAATCCATAGCGCTTTTCGTGCTGATCGCGGCTTATCGCGATCCGCTCCAACAAAACGGTGCGGCTGGCGGCCCAGCGTTCGGCGAGTTTCGAGCCCAGCGCGATCTCAATCTCCGCCATGCCCCGGCTGGAGGGGTTTGCCTGATCATCCGGTTCCACCCCCTCCCCGGCCTCCTCGCGAGCTTGCCGCGCACGACGGATGCGGACCCAGGCGACCAGCGCGACCGCGAGCAGGATCAGGATCGGCCACTTCGGCATGCCCGGCAAAAGCATCAGCGCGCCGATCACGCCCATGACGATCAGGGGAATGCGCGGCTCGCTCGCCAATTGGCGGAAGATTTCGGTGCTCAACTGCCGGTCGGCCGAAGACCGGGTGACGATGATGCCGGTCGCGATCGCGATGATGAGCGCGGGCAACTGGGTCGCGATCCCGTCGCCGATCGTCAGCAGCGTGAAGCGTTGAATCGCCTCGCCCCAGCTCATCCCCATCTGCGCAACGCCTATCGTCAATCCGGCGATGATATCGATCAGCAGGATCAGGATTCCGGCAATGGCATCGCCTTTGACGAACTTGCTGGCGCCATCCATCGCGCCATAGAACGATGCTTCCTTCTCCAGTTCCTCGCGCCGCGCGAGCGCCTGCTTCTGGTCGATCAGCCCAAGATTGAGATCGGCGTCGATGCTCATCTGCTGACCCGGCATCGAATCGAGCATGAACCTGGCGGCGACTTCCGATACGCGCTGCGCCCCCGAAGTGACGACCACATACTGAACGACGATCAGGATGGCGAAGACGACCAGGCCGATCACGAAATTGCCCTGCACGGCGTAGTCGCCGATCGATTCGATCACATGGCCCGCGTCCGCATCGGTCAGGATGAGCCGGGTCGCCGCAACGTTGAGCGAAAGGCGAAAGAGCGTGGCCACCAGCAGAAGCGACGGGAAGGTCGAGAACTCGACCGGCTTGGTGACGTAGAACGTCAACAGCATGATCGTCAGCGCAAAGCCGAAATTCACGATGATCGCGAGATCGAGCAGCGCCGGCGGAACCGGCGAGAACAGGATCAGCAGGATCAGGATCGTGCCGAGCACCAGCAGCAGATCCTTGTTGCGGTCGAATAGCTTACCCATCGCTCAATCTACCTATCGCTCCGGCCCGGCGATTCTTCGCTCGCACGGCGACCCAGAATTCTGCTGTAGTGACCGGCGACCGCGCGGAAATGCCTGGCGGGGATAGGGGCCCCCTGCCGCGAATCCCTGTAGAGCGCGCGTGCGAGCGGTGCGTCCGCAACGATGGTCATGCCAAGAAGGCGCGCCTTGCGCTTGAGCAACTGGGCAAAATGATTGCGCCCTTTTGCGCGGACTTCGGGCGCCTCCATTTCGCCTTGCCGGTAGCGCAGGGCGACCGCGAAGTGCTCGGGGTTCACTATCAGCACGTCGGCCCCGCCCAGGCCGGCCAGCCCTTCGGCCTGCTGGCGCATCTGCAGGTGCAGTTCGCGCCGCTTCTGCTTGAAACGTGGCTCTCCTTCCCGGTCCTTCGTCTCACGCTTCACTTCGCTGCGGCTCATGCGCATCTGCTTGCGAAACTCGCCGCGCACGATGATCTGATCCACCGCTGCGAAAAAGACCGCCGCCAGAACGAATGCGAAGAGCAGGCGCCTCGCCCCTCCTTCCATCGCACTCGCCAGCGCAGCGGCATCGGACAGACTGTCGCCGAAAATCTCGATCGCACCGACGATCATCAGCCAGGCCAGGCTCGCATAGACTGCCATCTTGACGATGTTTTTGAGGGTTTCCTTGAGGAGCCGCATCGAGAACAGGCGCTTCAGACCCTTTACAGGGTCGAGCCGCTTGAAATCGGGCTTGAGCGGCGCGGTCGTGAAGATAAAACCGCGCAGTTGCACGAGTTCGAGTGCGATCAGAACCATCATCACGATCGCACCCAGCAGCACAAGCGGCTGGAACGCCGGCCAATAGACCGACCGCATCGTGGCAAACACGTCGCCGGTTTCGGCCGCCCTTTCGACACCCGTGATCAAAACCGCTCGCATGAGTTCGCCAAGCCGGGCTACGAACGCCGGGCCGGCGAGCACTGCAAAGCCGGACAAGGCGAGGAGGCTGCCCACGAAACCGAGATCCAGCCCGCGCGCGACCTGCCCCTTTTCGCGCGCCCGCTTGAGCTTGAACGGCGTCGCTTCCTCAGTGCGATTCTGCTCCTGCTGCTCCATCGCTAGGCGCCTCCCGGAACCAGGAGGCGCGGCGCCGTTTCCAGCGCAACGCGCAGCAAGCGCAGAACGATCGCACTCGAGAGCGCCACCGCCATCGGAAGCGTCGCCAGCATTGCCAGCGATTTCACCTGGAACCCGAGCAGCAGCACGTTCATCTGCGGCAGAGTGCGCGACATGAACGCTATCGCCACGTCGAGCAGGAAAACGACCAGCATCACAAGCCCGAACAGCCCGGTTGCGAATAGAAAGGTACTGCTCAGCAAGACGGCCAGAGCGGCGGGATCGAACGAACGCGTGCCGGCTGCAAACGGGAATATTTCAAGCGATGCGGACCACAGCGCCAGCAGGTCGAACATGCCGCCCGTTCCGAAGAACACCGCCGCGGCGACGTAGACGAAAACGGTGCCGGCAAGCGGCATCTGCGCCTGCGTTGTCGGATCGGCGACCATGGCGAGCCCGAAACCGGCCTGAATGTCGACGGCACCGCCAGCCCACAGAATTGCACCGAAGGCAAGCTGCAGGCAAAGCGCTATCGCCCCTCCGATAAGCAACTCCCCGGCGGCAATCGTTACAAGCGAGCTTCCCGCCGCGAGCACCGCCACGATCTCGTCTTGTCGCCCGCCGACGAGCGCAAGCGCAAGCGCGAGCCCCACGAGAACCCGTATCAGAGGCGGAATACGCAACAGCGTGAACGGCGCTGCGAAAACCAGCGTCGGAACGACGCGCAGCGACACCAGCAGGATCGCCTCGAAAGTCAGGACGATTTCCTGCACGGACGCCTCCCTCAACTGCCGAGCGAGGGAATAAGCAGATAGAGCGAGCGCGAGAAATCGCTCAGCTTGGCGACCATCCATGGACCGAGAACGATCAGCGCCAGCCCTGCGGCGATCGTTTTCGGAACGTAGCTGAGCGTGATTTCCTGAATCTGCGTGGCGACTTGCAGCACCGAGACGAGCAAGCCCACCACCAGTGTGATCAGAAGCACCGGACCGGCGATCAATGCTGCATTCCACAGCATGTCGTTCATCAGGCCCAAGGCCCGGTCAGCCCCCATCTCGCATGCCCCCTGCGATTCGCCGATCCCGCATGCACATCAACAAGAGCGGCCCGCCTCGGCAAGGCGAATCTGCAAGTCATCCCCAGCTACCTGGCAATCGTGCTTGCCGCGCCCCGGCGCTCCTAGTCCTCCCACCAATAGGGAAGGCGTCGGGCGTTGCCGGTTTCGACCTCGTTCATGGTCCGCGCGTCGTAGAGGCGCCCGCCCAGCATGACCCGGTCGATGTCGTCGCTGGCCATGATGTCCTGCGACGGATCGGCGGAAAGGATCACGAGGTCGGCCAGCTTGCCCGGTTCGATGCTGCCGATGTCCCGGTCCATGCCGAGCGAGCGGGCGGCGGCGATCGTGCCGGCGCGCAGGGCCTCGACCGGGCTCATCCCGCCGCGCACGAAAGACCACAGTTCCCAGTGCGCGGCGATCCCCGCCTGCTGGCCATGCGCGCCGATCGCGACTTGCACCCCGCGCTCGGCCAGCTTGCGGGCCTCGCGCGCGGCATCGTCGTCGACGAAGGCCCATTCGGGAGCCTTGGTTCGCCGCGCGGTGGCCGCCAGCAATTCGCGCGGCGGCGTGTGCACCAGCAGCGGGTTGTCGAATACATCGGTCGCCTGGCGCCAGTAGGGATCGGCCGCGAGCCCGCCGTAAGTGACCACCAGCGTCGGGGTATAATTGGTCTGGCTTTGGCCGAAGAACTGCAGCACGTCCTCGTAGAAGACCTCGCCCGGCACGTTGTGCTCGATCGTCGAATTGCCATCGGCGATCAGGTTCATGTCCATCCCGAACAGCGAACCGCCCTCGGCAACGACCAGCATGTTCTCGGCGCGGCTGGCGGCGGCCACCTGCTGGCGCTGCTCGCGGCGCGGCTGGTTGTAGTTCTTGATCGAAATCCCGCCCTGCGCCTTGATCCGCCGGACGTGGGCGAGCGCGTCCTCGTAGCTGTCGATCCGGGCATAGATGCCGGGCGCCTTGGCGCCATAGACGATCTCTCCGGTGGAGAAGATGCGCGGGGCCAGAAGGTCGCCTGCCCGCTGGCGTTCGGCGGCTGCGAAGATCATGCTCGCGCTCGACGAGGGATCGTGGATCGTCGTGACCCCCATGGCGAGCGCTTGCGTCATCGCCCAGTTCTGCTGCGGCACCAGGTCGCCGACGCCCTGCGGCCCATGCGCATGGGCATCGACCAGGCCGGGCATGACCGTCTTGCCGGCAGCATCGATCACTCTTGTCCCCGGCGGCACTGCGATTGCATCGGCCGGTCCCACGGCGGCAATGCGGTCCCCTTCGATCACGATCGTGCCCACGGGGATTGCGCCCGCGCCGTCGCCGCGCATGGTGAGAATGCGTGCATTCGTGATCGCTACGGTGCCTTCCGGCCGCTCGGCGCGAACAGTGCGCGCGATCGAAATGCCGGTTTCGGGCGGAACGAAGGCCGGCGCATCCTCCGGCTGGGGCGCTGCGGGGAACAGGGCGGCGGTCGGTGCGCGATAGACCGTCGGTCCCATCGACCAGTACAGCGTATCGCCCGGGCCCGACCAACCGATATATTCGGCGCCCCCCTTGCTCGCCTGCACGACCGGCAAGGCCTTCGCGTCCTCGCCCACTTCGACCGCCTGCCCCCCGGGCATCAGCGGCATTGCAAACGCCTCGTAATTCTGCCGGAAGGCGACGTAGCGGCCATCGGGCGAAACGCGGAACTCGCTGACCAGCTCGCCCTGCGCATGCACCCGCCGCGCCTCGCCATCGAGATCGGCGGAGATGAGCTGGAGCTTGCCCCCGTCGCGGCCGAGCATGAACACTCGCCCCGGATCGGCGCCGAACTGCGGATCGCCGAGATCGCGCGCCACCAGCTCCGCTTCGCCACCCGCGGCGGGCATCCGGTACACGCCCGGATTCTCCGAATATTCGGGCGCGGTCATTCCCCCGCCGGCGCGCCGTTCGAAGACCAGCGTGGCCCCGTCGGGCGAGAAGCGCGGAACGGCGTAATGCCCCGGCCGGCGCGTGACCACGCGCGCATTGCGGCCGTTCGCATCGGCCACCACGATTTCCCCCAGACCGGCATCGGTCCAGCGCACCCATGCCAGCTTGCGCCCGTCGCGGGACCATGTCGGCCACAGCTCCAGCGCCTCATCCTGCTGCGTCAGCCGCCGCGGTTCGCCGCCGGCGACATCCTTGAGATAGAGCTTGCCGAGGCTTTCGAACACGATCCTGCTGCCATCGGGCGACAGCGCCGCAAACTTGGGCATGCGCGTCACGAATGTGTCGGGTGCCACGTCGATCTGCGGATGGGGGGCATCGGCAATGCCGCGCGTATCGTCGATCGCGAAGGGGATTTCCGCCAGGCCGCTGCCGTCGGCATTCACCCGGCGCAGCTTGCCGCCCGCCCAGAATACCACACTGCGACTATCGGGCGTCCAGTCCATATTCGGATAGACGCCGTAGACGGCCCAGGTCTCCTGCATGTCGCGGTCGAGATCGCCGTAGATCATCCGTTCCGCGCCGTTCGCCAGATCCTTGATCCACAGCTGCGACCGGTCCTTGTCGCGGCGGACGAAGGCCATCAGCCGCCCGTCGGGCGAGGGCGTGGGGCGCACCGACCCGCCATAGCCCGATACGGCGGTCGTCACTTCGCCGGTTTCCAGGTCGTAGCGTTCGATTTCGAACATGCTCTGGGTCGAATCCTGCGCATATTCGAAGATCGGGCCGGGGGTGACATTGCGGGTGTAATAGATCGCGCCGCCATCGGGGGCGTAGACCGGTTCGCCCAGCTCCTTCTGCAACTGCTCGCTCGCGCGTTCGACCAGCGCGACCCCGGCGCCGCCCGAAACGTGATAGATCCACACTTCCCCGGTGCCGAGCGAGCGGCCGGTGGTGAAGTGCTTCTTCGCCGCGATGAAACGCCCGTCCGGGCTCCAGGTCGGCTGGTTGAGCAGGCGGAACTTTTCCTTGGTGACCTGGCGCTTGTCGGAGCCGTCGGCGTTCATCACCCAGATATTGTCGCCCCCGCCGCGATCGGAGGTGAAGGCGATCCGGCTGCCGTCGGGGGAAAAGCGCGGTTGCACTTCCCATGCGAGCCCTTCGGCGATGCGCCGCGGCGCCCCGCCGGCGATCGGCATCGTGTAGATGTCGCCCAACAGAGCAAAGGCCAGCGTGCGCCCGTCGGGGCTGACGTCGACGTCCATCCAGGTGCCCTCGGCGGTGCGGATCGGCACCTGGCGGATCGTGGCGCCGGGCGGCGCGGTAACGTCCCACTCGGGCGCGCCGGCCGCGTCCTCCGCCGCGTCGAGCGGGGTGGCGGCGACCGGCTGGCCGCTGCCTTCGGCGGGCAAGTCGTCTTCGCCCTGCGAGGCCTCCACCTCGGATTCCTCCACCGGGTTGGGCGAAGGTTGCGACCCGGCCTCCTGCGCGCTCAAAGACGTGGCGAACAGGAAGCCGGCAATGACCGATGCGACGCTGACTTTCATGTGATCTCCCCTGAAACCGGCGCTTTGTAGCAAGCCGTCGCGCCAGGTCCATGTCGCCCGTCGATCCGCCGCCCCCTTTTCTTTTGTCCCGAAAAGTCTAGCAAGCCCGGCCATGGATCGCGCTTCCATCGTGCACGAGAACTTCCTTCGCCGCGTGGCGCAAGGGGACCTTCCTGTGGGCAAGGCACCGCATGGCCCGCTCGCCGCGCCGGCCGCTGTGCAACTCTATCGTTCGGCGTGCCTCACGCGCGCGCTCGATATCGTCAGCCGGCGAATGCAGGCCGCGGGCGAGGGGTTCTACACCATCGGTTCCTCGGGCCACGAGGGGATGGCGGCGGTCGCCGCGGCGCTGCGACCGACCGACATGGCCTTCCTCCACTATCGCGATGCGGCCTTTCAGATCGAGCGCGCGAACCAGGTGCCCGGCCAGTCGATCCTGTGGGACATGCTGCTGAGCTTCGCCTGCTCGCGCGAGGACCCGATTTCGGGCGGGCGGCACAAAGTGCTCGGTTCGAAAGCGCTCAACATTCCGCCGCAGACCTCGACCATTGCCAGCCATCTGCCCAAGGCGGTTGGCGCGGCCTATTCGATCGGTCTTGCCCGGCGGGTGAAGCCGGAGCATCAGGCCCTGCCCGACGATGCCATCGTCATCTGCAGCTTCGGCGATGCCAGCGCCAATCACTCGACCGCGCAGGGCGCGATCAACAGCAGTTGCTGGACCGCGTTCCAGAAAGTCCCGATGCCGCTGTTGTGGGTGTGCGAGGACAACGGGATCGGCATTTCCACCCGGACACCAAGCGGCTGGATCGCGGCCAACTTCGCCCACCGTCCGGGCCTCGGCTATTTCGCCTGCGACGGCCTCGATATCTACGACACTTACGCCACGGCGCGTGCGGCGGCCGAATTCGTCCGCACGCGGCGCAAGCCGGCTTTCCTGCATATCCGCACTGTCCGGCTCTACGGCCATGCCGGGGCCGACATGCCCACGACATATATGACGAAGCAGGAAGTCGAGGCCGAGGAGGCCAACGATCCGCTGCTCCATTCGGTGCGCCTGTTGAGCGAAGCGGGGGCGCTGGAGCGCACGGACGCGCTGGCGATCTATCGGGAGACGCTCGCCCGCGTCGAACGCGTCCGGGCCGAGGCGGTCACACGGCCGCGGCTGAAAACCGCGTCGGAGGTCATGGCCAGCCTGATCCCGCCCAAGCGCGAGAACACATCCGACAACGGCCCGACCGACGAAGCGCGCGAAGCCGCGTTCGGCGCCGAGCGCAAGGCGATGGAAAGCCCGCAGATCATGAGCCGGCTGATCAACTGGGCGCTGACCGATCTGATGCTGGAACACCGCGAGATCGCGCTGATGGGGGAGGATGTCTGCGCCAAGGGCGGCGTCTACGGCGTCACCCAGAAACTGGGCCAGCGCTTCGGCCGGGCGCGCGTGATCGACACCCTGCTGGACGAGCAATCGATCCTCGGCCTCGGGCTCGGCATGGCGCAGAACGGGTTTCTGCCGATCCCCGAGATCCAGTTTCTCGCCTATTACCACAATGCGGAAGACCAGATCCGTGGCGAGGGCGCGACGCTGCCGTTCTTCTCCAACGGGCAGTACACGAACCCGATGGTCGTGCGCATTGCGGGCCTCGGCTATCAGAAGGGCTTCGGCGGCCATTTCCACAACGACAACAGCTTCGCCGCCTTCCGCGACGTGCCGGGGGTGATCCTCTGCTGCCCTTCGAACGGCGCCGATGCGGCGAAGCTGCTGCGCGAATGCGTCCGCCTGGCGCGCGAGGAACAGCGACTGGTGATCTTCCTCGAGCCGATCGCGCTCTACGCGATGCGCGACCTGCACGAGGCGGGCGACGGGCTGTGGCTGCGGCGCTATCCTGCACCGGACGAACGAATCGACTTCGGATCGGTCACCACGCACGGCGACGGCTGCGATCTCGCTATCGTCAGCTACGCCAATGGCCTTCACCTCTCGCTCCAGGCGCAAAAGCGGCTGGCCGACGAAGGGATCGCCGCGCGGGTGATCGACCTTCACTGGCTGAACCCCCTGCCCGAAGAGGCGCTGCTGGAGGCGCTGGGCGATGCGGCGCGCGTGCTGGTGGTCGACGAGACACGCCGCACGGGCGGCCTGGCCGAAGCGCTGATGACGCTTCTGACCGAGCGCAGCGACAAACCGCACGCTCGCTATGTCGCGCAGGACAGCTTCATTCCGACCGGCCCCGCCTATGCCGCGACCATGCCCAGCGCGGAAGGCATTGTCGAAGCCGCACGCGCTCTGGCAGGAGGCGAGCGATGAGCGACCGGAAAACCGCGGTGGTCGTATGCCCCGGGCGCGGCACATACAACAAGGCGGAACTGGGCTATCTCGCCCGGCATTTCCCCGACGCCGCCCTGCTCGCCGCATTCGATGCGCAGCGCGCCGCGGCCGGGCAGGACACGCTGACCGCCCTCGACGGGGCGGAGCGCTTCAGCCTGGCCCGCCACACGCGCGGCGACAATGCCTCCGGCCTGATCTACGCCGCAACGCTGGGCGATTTCCTCGCCATCGACGGCGAGCGGATCGAGGTGGTCGCCGTCACCGGCAATTCGATGGGCTGGTACTCCGCCCTCGCCTGCGCCGGCGCGACTTCGCCGGAGGACGGCTTCACCATTGCCAACACGATGGGCACGCTGATGCAGGAGGCGCTGATCGGCGGCCAGCTGGTCCACCCTTTCCTCGGCGACGACTGGCGGCCCGATCCCGCACGCAAGGCGCAATTGCTCGCCATCGTCGAGGGAATCGACGCCCGGCCCGGCCATGTTCTGGCCCTGTCGATCGACCTGGGCGGGATGCTGGTCCTCGCCGGCAATGCCGCGGGGCTGGACGCTTTCGAAAGCGCGGTCGAACCGGTCGATGGCCGGTTTCCGATGCGGCTCGGCAATCATGCGGCATTTCACACCGAGCTTCAGGAACCGGTCGCCGAACGCGGACGCGAGGCGCTGGGGACCCATCTGTTCGGCCAACCGGCCCTGCCGATGATCGACGGGCGCGGCGCGATCTGGTGGCCCGGCGCCACCGACACAGCGGCGCTGCGCGACTACACGCTTGGCCATCAGGTCACGCGGCCATACGAATTCACCCGCGCGATCACGGTCGCCGCGCGCGAATTCGCGCCCGACCTGTTCGTCGTCACCGGGCCGGGCACGACATTGGGCGGCGCGGTTGCTCAGTCGCTGGTGCTCGCGGACTGGCGCGGGATGGGCGACAAGGCCGCGTTCAAGGCACTGCAGGCCCGCGACCCGTTGCTGATTTCGATGGGCCTTGCCGAGCAGCGCCCCCTCGCCACCGGTCAGTAACCCCAGCGCAACCCCGCCCAGAACGTGCGCGGCGCGCCCAGATCGATGCTGCCGCCCGAATTGCGCGTCACGACCGTCTCGCCGGTCAGGTTCTCGCCCCGCAGGACCAGCGCCAGCCGGGCACCGAGCGGCACCTGCGCATAGCCGCCCAGTGTCGTCGCGGCGGGCAGCACATCTGTCTCCAGATCGTCTTCGAACTGCGCGCCGACGTGCCGCAGCGAGGCCGCGAGGCGCCAGCCCGGCGCGGGCGTCCAGGCCAGCGAAGCGCCGGCTGCCCAGCGCGGGGTCTGCGCCGGGCGATTGCCGTCGAGCGCGGCCGAAGGGCCGCTGCCTTCCACAGCGGCATCGGTGAAGGCGACCGTTCCGTCGAAGCGCCAGGCCCCGCGGGCGATGGAGAGCGCGCCTTCGATCCCGCGCGCCTCGATCGCCGGCAGGTTGCGCCGCTGGCGCAAGTTCGGCGCCAGCGTGACATTGGCGATTGCACCCTCGACCCGGTTGTCGAATGCCGTCAGCGCGATCTCGACGCCTTCTGCCGGGGCGAGATCGACCCCCGCCTCGACCCCCTCGAGCCGCTCGTTGCCGAGCGCGGCATTGGCCTGCGTCACCACCGGAAAGACCACGAAGGGGCGGTAGAGTTCGTTCAGCGTCGGCTGGCGCAGCCCGGTATAGGCCGCCGCGCGCAGGCGGAAGCGCGGGTCGGGCGCGAATGCCGCCCCGGCACGCCAGCCCAACGCCCAGTCGGCCCGGTCGGGCGCGATCGTCTCTTCGACAAGGGCACCCTCCGCATCCACCGCGCGGTAGAAGCCGTCGGAAACGGTCGTGCGGTCGAGCCGCAGGCCGCCCGTGAGCACGAGCTGCTCGACCGGTGTCCAGTCGTTCTCCAGAAACAGGCCCAGGTCGCTGTTCGTGCCGCCGGCCCGGCGGCGTTCGGTCAGCGCGCCGGAAAAGGCGCTATAGGCTTCTTCCTGCAGCTCGCCGGAAGCGCGCCGGTAATCGAGGCCCAGGCGCAATACGTGATCGCGCCCCACCGGCGGGCGAAGCTCCAGCTTGCCGCCAAGGCCGGTCGACGGCGTGTTCCGCTGGTCGAGCACGCGCGTGAACCGGCTGGAACTGATCACGATATTGGAGAAGTTGCGCGCCTGGACATATCCCAGCGCCTCGAACTGCCAGGCCCCGCGGCCGACGATGCGCAGGCTCGCGTCTTGTCCCTCGCTGGACGAATCCGCCCCGTCGAAGCGCAAAGTGCGATCGTCGCGGAACACCAACCCACGCGCCTGCAGTTCGACCGCATCGCCCAGCGGCGCCACGCCCCTGAGAGCCGCGGACCAGCTGTCGAATGCCGCACGCGCCGAAGCGGGCACCCGCTGATCCGCGGGCGTTGTGAAAAAGCCCTGCCCCCGGTCCCAGCGCGCATCCGCCACCACGAAACCGGCGCCAAGCGGACGCGCCAGGCCAAGGCTCGCCTCCGTCGCGCCCCGGTCGTTGGCGAGCAGCGACGCCGACAGCGGCGCGAGCTGGGCGATATCCGCGCTTTCCAGCTCGATCCGGCCAGCCAGCGCGCCGGCGCCGAACGGGCCCGTACCGCCGCCGCGTGCCACGCGCACCGCACCCAGGCGTTCGGGCGCGATCGCGCTCAGAGGAATATAGCCGAAGAACGGATCGGCCATCGGCACCCCGTCGAGCAGCACGAGCGCGCGGCTGGTCGCATTGCCGCCCAGCGCGCGCAGGGTCACCCCTTGCGCGGAAGGGTTGGACGATCGGCTGTCGGAACGGCGGTACTGCTGGAAACCGGCGACGGCGCCCAGGACGTCCTCGATCCGCCCCGAAGGCGCGGCAACGATCTGTTCGCGCGCTATCTCGATCGTGTCGTAAGCCGGCGCCGCGGGCGTGGGATCGAGCCCGCTGCCCTGGACCACGATGATCGGGTGCGCGTCGTCTTCCGCCACATCCTGCGCGGTTGCAGTGGCAGCAAGCGCAAGCGGCGGCAGGGCGAGAATAGCGAGGCGATGGCGGGACATACATGCCCCCTAACCTGTCGCGGGCGGTCAGTCAGTTGCAATCTTCCAGGTAGTGTCTCGGTTTGGCCTTACTGTCAGTAAGTCGCGTCACCCCGGACTTGATCCGGGGTCCCACTGTCCTTCCGACGTTGCACCTGAACAAGCGGGACCCCGGATCAAGCCCGGGGTGACGGGGAAGGGATTTGAGCAGCGGATGTTCTCAACCGGATGAAGGGCCGCAGTTCGAACCGAACGCTAACATCGTCCGTCGGGACTCGCCAATTGCGGCGGGATGATTTACGTTTGCGTCAAGAGGAGAGAGAGGCCCATGCCAGCAACACCGCCCGATTACGAGGTTCTGATCGTCGGTGCCGGCATTTCCGGTATCGGCATGGCCGCGCATATGGAAATGCTCTGCCCCGGGCGCAGATACGCAATTGTCGAGCGGCGCGAGAATCTGGGCGGGACCTGGGACCTGTTCCGCTATCCCGGTATCCGGTCGGACAGCGACATGCATACGCTGGGCTTCAATTTCGAACCGTGGAAGCACGAAAAATCGATCGCCGATGGGCCTGCGATCCTGGAGTATCTTCACCGCATCGTCGACGAACGCGGCATCCGCGACCACATCCGCTTCGGCCACAAGGTCGTGTCGGCCGACTGGCGCGGCGACGAGGCGCGCTGGCATGTCGGGATCGAGCTGGCCGACGGCTCGACCACCCGCATCACCGCCCGGTTCCTCTATCTCGGCTCCGGCTATTACGATTACGACGAGCCTTACGATCCCGGGTTCGATTTCGGCGAGTTCGCCGGCCGGGTCGTGCATCCGCAATTCTGGCCCGAAGATCTCGACTATGCCGGCAAGCGGGTGGTCGTGATCGGTTCCGGCGCGACGGCGGTGACGCTGGTCCCGGCCATGGCGGAGCGCGCCGGCCACGTCACCATGCTCCAGCGCACGCCGACATGGATGTTCTCGCGCCCGGCGAAAGACCGGCTCGCGAACTTCCTGCGCAAGATCCTGCCCGAAGAACTCGCCTACCGCATTACCCGGTGGAAGAATATCAAGCTGCAGGACATCGGTTTCCGCCGCGCCCGAACGCGGCCGGAAAAGGTGAAAGCGTTCCTGCACAGGCGGATCCGCAAGGTGTTCGGCGACGCGCCTTACGATCCCGCCGATTTCACCCCGCCCTACAACCCGTGGGAGCAGCGGCTGTGCCTGGTGCCCGACAACGACCTGTTCGAAGCGATGAAGCGCGGCGATGCGGCGATCCGCACCGGGCGCATCGCCCGTTTCGCGAAGGAAGGCGTGGTGCTGGAAGACGGCGAACTGCTGCCCGCCGACGTGATCGTGACCGCGACCGGCCTGCGCCTTGCGATCGCCGGCAAGATCGCGTTCAGCCAGAACGGCACGCCGGTCGATTTCGCACAACGCTATTACTACAAGGGATGCATGTTCTCGAACCTGCCCAACCTGGCGGTGGTGTTCGGCTATCTCAACGCCAGCTGGACGCTGCGTGCCGACCTCAATTCCGACTATGTCTGCCGCCTGCTCAACGAGATGGAGCGGCGCGGCGCGGATGTCGCGGTTCCGGTGCTGAGCGCCGAGGACGAGGCGGCGCTGGAAGACGACGACATCTTCGATTTCTCGTCCGGCTATATCCAGCGTTCGAAGCACATCATGCCCCGCAATGCCGTGGCCTATCCCTGGCGGCTGAACCAGGAATATGTCAGCGATCGCAAGCGCATGGCGCAAGATCCGGTGGACGACGGCATTATCGCTTTCGGGCAGGCGGGCGACGCACTGGCGGGGGGCAACAAGCAGCGGCAGCTCGAAGCGGCCGAATGATCCGCTCTCTCCCGAAAGGGTGCGGGCCGGTGCCGTCTCGACGCAAACGACTCTGGCGCCATTGCCGGCACTCGCCTAACCCGTCCGCATGACCGCAACCGATCGCATCTACACCGCCGGCCTCGTCGTGATCGGCGACGAGATTCTTTCGGGCCGCACGCACGACCGCAACATCGCGCAAGTCGCCTCGTGGCTTCAGGTTCAGGGCATCAGGCTGGCGGAAGTGCGGATCGTGCCGGACGTGCTGGATCGGATAGTCGAGGCGGTCGACGCGCTGCGCCGGGCGAACGACTATCTCTTCACCACCGGCGGGATCGGCCCGACCCACGACGACATTACCGTCGACGCGATTGCCGCAGCGCTGGGCGTCCCGGTGGTGATACACCCGCAGGCGCGCGCGATCCTCGAACGATACTATGCCGACAAGGGCGGCCTGACCGAAGGGCGCCTGCGCATGGCGCGCGTGCCCGAAGGGGCAGAGCTGATCCCCAATCGCATGTCGGGCGCCCCGGGCATCGCGATCGGCAATATCCGCATGATGGCGGGGGTGCCGCATATCGCCGCGCAAATGCTCGATTCGCTGACCGGCACGCTGGAAGGCGGGGCGCCGCTGCTGAGCGAGACCGTGGGCGGCTACATTCCCGAAAGCGAAGTCGCCGTGCTGCTGCGCGAAGTCGAGCTGGCGCACGAAAACTGCCAGATCGGCAGCTATCCGTTCTTCCGCGAGGGCAAAGTCGGGGCCAACTTCGTGATCCGCTCGACCGATGCCGATGCCCTGCAAAGCTGTATGCACACGCTGTGCGAAGGCCTGGGCGAACTGGGGTTCGATTTCACCCCGGGCGGCATCTAACCCACTCTTAACCCCGATCGGGTAGACCCCCGCGCATGACGGCGGTCTACATCACGATCGACACCGAATATGCGGCCAGCCTGGCCTCGCGCGGGCGCGCGGAAAATTTCGCGCGCTCGATCGCGTGCGAGACGCCGGCCGGCCCGGCCGGCCTGTTCTACAAGATGCAGCTGATGGATCGTCATGGGTTGAAGGGCGTGTTCTTCGTCGATCCCATGCCGGCCCTGCTGTGGGGCCGCGAAGCGATCGCGGATGTCGTCGGCCCGATCGTCGAGGCGGGCCACGACGTCCAGCTGCACTGTCATACCGAATGGCTGGCGCTGGCCGGCGCCGCCAATCCCTTCGGCGGCCGGACGGGCCGGAACATCGCCGACTTCGCGTTCGATGATCAGTGCGCGATCCTCGACTGGGCGCGCGAGACCCTGATCGCGGCCGGCGCGCCGCCGCCGGTCGCCTTTCGCGCCGGCAACTACGGCGCCAGCGACGACACGCTTCGGGCGCTGGCAGCGATCGGGTTGCGATACGACACCAGCCACACGCCGGGCATCGCCAACGGCGCCTGCCGCATTTCGCTGACACCGGAACATCGCCGGCCGATGCGGCATTGCGGGATCGTCGAAGTCCCCGTCGGCTGCATCCGCACGTTCGGCGGCGCCCTGCGGCATGCGCAAGTGACGGCGATTTCCGCGCGCGAGATGCTCGCCGCGATCCGGCACGCGCGCGATCACGGACTGTCCAGTTTCACAATGGTCTCCCACAGCTTCGAACTGCTGTGCCGGGCGCGCGCGCGGATCAACCGCGTGGTGCGCCACCGGTTCGAACGGCTCTGCCGCGGGATCGCGGCGATGGCCGGGGTCGAGAGCGGCACTTACACGAGCCATCCCCCCCGCCCCTCCATCGTCAGGACCGCCCGCCCGGTCCTGCCGAGCGACCGGCTGCGCACCGGCCTGCGCCTGGCGGAGCAGATCGTGTCCAACGGCCTCTACGGCGCGCGATAGTGCTGCGCGAAACGCCAGTTCGCTTCGTCGTCGGCTCGCGTCAGCTGCTTGCGGTGCCGCGCCGGCTGCTGGTCGTGAACCATCCGCTCGATCGCCTTGTCGCCGGGCAGGCAGCGCCCCTGCCGGACCTGCCGCCCGATGCCGACGGATACCGGGTGCTTTCCGCCCCGGCCGCGACGGTCCCCCGCTTGCTCGCCGCGTGCCCCGACATGGTGCCGGGCGGTCTCCAGCGCTACCGCCGGCACTATATCGCGATGGAGGGCGGTTTCGAGCGCTACATGGCCGGCTTTTCGGGCAAGACCCGTTCGACCCTGCGGCGCAAGCAGCGCAAGTTTGCCGAGGCGGACGGCGGCCGCCTCGACATTCGCGAATATCGCGGAGCGGCGGGGCTGGACGAATTTCTCGCCGCCGCCCTGCCGCTCTCGCGCCGCACCTATCAGGGCAAGTATCTGGGCGCCGGGCTGCCGGAAGGGGCGGATGAGTTGCAGGCCCTGCACGTCGCGGCCGCCGAAGATCGCCTGCGCTGTTTCATCCTCTATCTCGAAGGAAAGCCGGCGAGCTATCTCTGCCTGCCGGTCGAGGGGCGCACGCTCGTCTATGCCTGGCTGGGATACGATCCCGAAACCGCGCATCTTTCGGCCGGCACGGTGTTGCAACTGGCCGCGCTGGAGCGCCTGTTTGCGGAAGACCGGTTCGACCTGTTCGATTTCACCGAAGGCGACGGCCCACACAAGGCGCTGTTCGGAACCGCCAGCATCGAAGCCGCGAGCTTCCTGCTGCTGCGCAAGCGCGCGACGAACCGCGTCCTGCTGGGCGCTCTGCGGATGTTCGACGATTCGGTCGCTGCCGGCAAGCGCATCGCCCAACGCAGCGGCGCGCTGGCCGGTGCGCGGCGGCTGCTCCGGGCCTAGAGCCGTTTTCAGCAAGGCTGAAGCGGCAGCGGCCCGCACCCGGCGATCCTATAGATCGACGGTCCGGTCCTGCTTCTCCTCCAGATCCTCGCGCAAGTCGCGCGCGCCGCGTTCGGACCGGCGGATCGATGCGCGGTTCGCGTTCCGGTTCCTGGCCCAGACGTAAATGGCCACTGCGAGCAGCAGGATCGGTCCCACGATTACGGCCACGGCCCAGATATTGCCCATTGGTACGCTCCTCGAAAGCTATACTACCGGCAACGCCCGGCCGCGGCGATCTTTCCGTTCCTGCATAGGAAAGGGGCCGGGAAGATCGCTCCTCCCGGCCCCCTGCCGTTCGTTCGGTGATGCAGGTTCAGGCGCCTTCGACTTCGCTCAGGTCGAGCTTGAGGCCCGGGCCCATCGTGCTGGTCAGCGAAACCTTGCGCACGTACTTGCCCTTCGCGCCGCTCGGCTTGGCCTTCACCACCGCATCGGTCAGCGCCTTGAAGTTCTTCTTCAGGTCCTCGTCCTTGAACGAGAGCTTGCCGATGCCCGAATGGATAATGCCCTGCTTCTCCACGCGGAATTCGACCTGTCCGCCCTTGGCGTCCTTCACGGCCTGCTCCACGTTCGGCGTCACGGTGCCGAGCTTGGGGTTCGGCATCAGCCCCTTGGGGCCGAGCAGCTTGCCGAGCCGGCCGACCACGCCCATCATGTCGGGCGTGGCGATCACGCGGTCATAGTCGAGGTTGCCGTTCTGCATGTCTTCCATCAGGTCCTCGGCACCGACTTTGTCGGCCCCGGCCGCCGCCGCCTTCTCGGCATTGTCGCCGCGCGCGAAGACCGCGACCTTGACGTCCTTGCCCGTGCCCGAAGGCAGCGAGACCATGCCGCGCACCATCTGGTCTGCGTGGCGCGGATCGACGCCGAGGTTCATCGCGACCTCGACCGTCTCGTCGAACTTCTTGCTCGCGAACCGGCGCAGCGTGGCCAGGGCCTCGTCGACGCCGTAGAGCTTCTCGCCGTCGAGTTCGGCGAGCGTCTTCTGCTTCTTGGTCAGCTTTGCCATCGGATCAGCCCTCCACCACTTCGAGGCCCATCGAACGCGCGGAGCCTTCGATGATCTTGGTCGCCTGATCGATGTCGTTCGCGTTCAGGTCCTTCATCTTCGTCTCGGCGATCTCGGCCAGCTGCGAGCGCTTGATCGTCCCGACCGAAACCTTGCCCGGTTCCTTCGAACCCGACTTGAGCTTGGCCGCGCGCTTGATCAGGAAGCTCGCAGGCGGGGTCTTGGTGACGAAGCTGAACGAGCGATCCGCATAGACCGTGATGATGGTCGGGATCGGCATGTTCTTTTCCATGTCCTGCGTAGCGGCATTGAACGCCTTGCAGAATTCCATGATGTTGACGCCGCGCTGGCCCAGCGCGGGGCCGATCGGCGGGCTGGGGTTGGCAACGCCAGCCGGCACCTGCAGCTTGATATAGCCGTCGATTTTCTTGGCCACGGGTGGCCTCCTTTCTCACTGTCGCTCCGGCCGAGACCGAAGCTCATGGTAAGCGGTCAAGCAGCCTGCCCCGACGCCGGGAATGCAGGCCTTCCGCACGGGTTTCTCTGTTCGCCCGGGAATCGGGCCGATCAGCGAAGGCGCGCCGATAGGGGCAAATGCTTCGGAATTCAACTCATCGATAGACGGCAGGCCGCTGGACGCCCGGAGGGAACGGCCCCTTCGGGCTCACTTCACCAGTTCGACCTGCTCGAAATCGAGTTCCACCGGGGTCGCGCGGCCGAAGATCGACACGCTGACCTTGACCTTCTGCTTGTCGAAATCGAGTTCTTCCACCACGCCGTTGAAGCTGGCGAACGGCCCGTCGAGCACTTTGACCTGATCGCCGATCTCGTAATCGACGCTGATATCCTTCTTGGGCGCGGATTTCGCTTCCTCGACCCCGCCGAAATAGCGCGCCGCCTCTTTCTCCGAAATCGGCTGCGGCTTGTTGTTCGACCCCAGGAAGCCGGTCACTTTCGGCGTGTTCTTGACCAGGTGATAGACATCGTCGGTCATCTTCAGCTTGGCGAGGACATAGCCGGGCATGAACTTGCGTTCGACCTGGACCTTCTTGCCCCGCTTCAGCTCGGTCACCGTCTCGGTCGGGACCTGCACTTCCTCCACGGCTTCGGACAGCCCCAGCCGCTCGGCTTCGGCGATGATCGCATCGCGCACCTTGTTCTCGAAGCCCGAATAGGCGTGAATGATGTACCAGCGAGCCATTGTGATCCTTAGTCTAGTCTTTGGCGCCCGAATCAGGCCAGCGTCAGCAGCCAGCGCACGACGGCGCCGAATGCCGAATCGATCCCCAGGAAGAACAGCGAGAGAATCACGACCATGATGCCGACGAAGATCGCCGTGCGGACGGTCTCCTCGCGCGTCGGCCAGACCACCTTGCTGCCCTCGCTGCGGACCTGGCGGATGAATTCTCCGGGATTGGTCTTGGCCATCTGCTCGTTTCCTGCCTGGTAGAACCTGTCTCGCCTTCCGGGATGGGGCCATCGCCGCCCCGGATCAAGTCCGGGAAGGGCTGGCGAAAGCTCCGATGTCGGAAAGCGCGGTCGCATTTAGGCGCCGCGCGGCACAAAAGCAAGGCGGCGCACGTAGAGGTTGGGAACGGTTGCAAACGAAACTTAAGACTGGCCTTGCACGCGCCGCGCCTCTAGCGTGCCGGTCATACAAGGGACGTTTGAGGGGAATATTGCGAATGGCGACGAGCCAGGCACTCACGCTGGGCGAACGACTGGTGCAGCCGGTCACCAACGTATCGGATTTCATCTGGGGGGGCACCTGGAACGGAGAGCAGCTGATACCGATCCCGCCGCTGGCGGTGATCCTGCTGGGCATCGGCCTGTGGATCATGATCGGCCTGCGCTTCTATCCGATCGTCAAGCTGGGCGCCGCCGTGCGCGGGCTGTTCGCCGGCCGGAAAAGCGCCGGATCGGGTGAGATCAGCCCGTTCGCCGCGCTGTCGACCGCGCTGTCGGGCCAGGTCGGCACCGGCAACCTCGCCGGCGTCGCGACGGCAATCGCCCTGGGCGGGCCCGGCGCGGTGTTCTGGATGTGGATCACCGCCTTGTTCGGCATGGCGCTGGCATTCGCGGAAGGGAGCCTCGCGATCCGTTACCGCGAGACGACGTCCGACGGCGTCCGACGCGGCGGCCCGATGAGCTATATCATGCTCGGCCTCGGCCCCAAGTGGACCTGGCTCGCCATCGTCTTCTGTCTCGGCACGCTGTTCTCGGCCCTGGTGACGGGCAATTCGATCCAGGCCAACGAGGTCGCCAGCGGCCTTAACGAGCTGTTCGGATTCGAACGCTGGCTGGGCGGCCTGATCGTCGCGATCGCGGTCTTCGTCGTCATTATCGGCGGAATCCGGTCGATCGGCAACGTGGCGGAGAAGGTCGTGCCGTTCATGGCGGCCACTTATCTTCTGATGGCGATCACCGCGCTGATCCTCAACTTCGGCGACCTGCCCGAAACCTTCGGCCGGATCTTCGCCGGGGCGTTCAATTTCCAGAGCGCGAGCGGCGGTTTCGCCGGGGCGGCGATCATTCTGGCGATCCGTGCCGGCGTCGCGCGCGGCCTGTTCTCGAACGAGGCGGGACAAGGCTCCACGCCGATCGCGCACGCCGTCGCGCAGACCGACGATCCCGAACAGCAGGGGCGCATGGCGATGCTGGGCACGTTCATCGATACGATCGTGATCTGCACCATGACCGCGCTGGTGATCCTGACCGTGCAGGGCGACTTCACCTATCAGGGCCAGCCGGTCGATCACGTATGGCAATCGGACCTCGGCACCACGGCGATGTCCGGCTTCGTCACCACCTCGGGCGCCTTTGCCGCGGCCTTCCCGTTCGAAATCGCCTCGATCCCGCTCGGCACGCTGGTGGCCAGCGTCGCGCTGATCCTGTTCGTGTTCACCACGCTGCTCACCTGGTCCTACTACGGCGAGCGGGCGATCACCTTCATCTACGACCGCTTTCCGGGCTCGACCCGGGGCGGCGAGAAAGTGCTGCACGTGATCTGGCGCGTCATCTGGTGCGTCGCCATCTTCATCGGCGCGACCCAGCCTTCGCAGCTCGTCTGGCGCCTTGGCGACATTTCGAACGCCACGATGGTGCTTCCCAACCTTCTTGCCCTCGTGCTGCTGTCGGGCGTGGTGTTCAGGCTGGCCCGCGGCGAACGCGACGCGGGGCGGGACTTCCATCGCGAAACGCACGAAGAACCCGAAGAATACTGACGGCTTTCGCAAACGAACTTCGCCAACGAACAAGGGGCCGGCCGCCTTGGCGGCAGCCGGCCCCCGTTCCCGATCGCGTCAGCGTAGCCCGAACAGGCGGGCGAGAAATCCGGGCTCTTCCATCGGCTGGATCGGCCCGTGCGTCATGAAGCGCAGCGTGGCGTCGCGGTACGGGCGGGGTTGAATCCACCCGTCCGGACGACTGCTGCGGAAGGAATAGCTCGACATGGGTTCTCCTCCATGAACTTACACTTTCCTCCGTCCATCCCGCACAACGCACGTCTCGTCGCGCGGGTTCCCGGCAAATGCCGCTCGGTATCGTTGGGAGCCGGGGACGGGAAACCTCCGATCCGTCCGCACGGCGAACCGCTACGGGCCCCGGGCGGTTCCCCAGCCGCCGTCCCCGCGGTGCGGCAAAGGCACGGCTGGCGCCCCGTTTGTCCGGGCGAAAAAGCCGCAGGCGGACTGGTCGCCGTTCCGCGCCTTGCTATGGGCATGTCATGAAGCTTCGCCACATCGAGATATTCCACGCCGTCTACGTGAACCGAACCGTCAGCGCGGCCGCCCGCGCGCTCAACGTTTCGCAGCCGGCGGTCACCAAGACGCTCAAACATGCCGAGCAGCTGCTCGGCTTTGCGCTGTTCGATCGCCGCGGCGGACGGCTGGTGCCGACAGACGATGCTCACGCCATTTTCGCCGAAGTGGCGCAGATCCATACGCAGGTGGCGTCGCTGCGCCAGACGACGCGCAACCTGCGCCACGGCACCGGCTCGCTGCGGGTATCGGTCCTGCCCTCGCTCGCGCTCGACGTGCTGCCGCGCGCAGTGGCCATGTTCTCGCGCCAGCACCCCGAAGTCCACTTCGATCTCCAGACCGTCCATCACGACGGCATCGCGCGCGTTCTCTACGAACGCGAGGCGGACATCGTCGTCGCGTTCAAGGGGCCGCCGGGGCTGCCGCTGATTTCGGAATGGTTGGGCGAAGGCGAACTGGGGCTGCTCTATCGGCCTGCCGACCTGCCCGACGCGCCGCCGCGCATTCCGCTGGAGATGGTGCAGGATCGCCGCTTCATCAGTCTCATCGAAAGCGGGCCGATCGGCGAGCTGCTGAGGGGTGAACTGGACCGCACGAACATCGAACTGCACGAGGCCGCATCGGCGCGGACGTTCTATATCGGATCGGCCCTGGTGCGCGAAGGACTGGGCATGGCGGTGCTGGACAATTTCACCGCGCAGGCCGCCACGAGCGAGGAGGTCGCGTTTCGTCCCTTGAAACCGGCGCTGGCGTTCGACGTCTATGCCATGACGCTGGAAAGCCGCCCCTTCTCGCACGGGGCCAGGGAGTTTCTGGATATCTTCAGGACCTGCCTCGACGCTGCCTGAGCCGCACAGCCGACAAGAAAGACGGGAGCAGCCTCGGCCGCTCCCGCAGGCAGGGTGAAACGGGACCGGTCAGAACGCGATCTTCGCGCCGATGCGGAAGGTCCTGCCGAGAAGGTCGTAGAGCGACTGATTCGTCGCCGGCGTCGCATAGGCGCTGCCGGCCGGGCCCGAGGCCACCACCGGCGGATCCTTGTCGAGGAGGTTGGTGACCGCGAGGAACAGCCGGAGATCGGCCGAGCCGAGCACGAAATCGCGATGCGCGGACGCATCGAGATAGAACGCACCGTCGATGCGGTTGGTGTTGATCGTCCGCGCGGTGGCGGTCGATTCCGGGCATCCCCGGGTGCACTCGACATAGCTGTTGTCGTACGTGCCCGAGCTGATCCCGCGCCCGATCAGGTTCAGGCGCAGCGGGCCGTCGCTCCACGAGGCGGTGACCCGGTAAAGGAACTCGGGATTGCCGCCGCTGGTGTTCTCGCCCACGATGTCGACTGCCGGGTCGAGGCCGTTGTCGACCGTGTTTTCCAGGTAGAGCGTCGCCAGCCCGCGCAGACTGAAAGTGCCCGGGCCGATGTCGGTGCTGTAGCTCGTCTCGAAATCCAGCCCCCGCGCCCGCTGCCGGGCGAAATTGAACGGGCTTTCGAATATCTGCAGGTCGGTGCCGAATTCGTTCGGGCCGCGCACGATCGCGGCGCAATATTCATCGACCCCCTCGTGGCAGCGGTCGATGATCGTCTGGGCATCGAGCGAGTCGATCGCATCGTTGATCTCGATATCGTAGTAGTCGACCGAGACCGAGAAGCCCGGCACGAAACGGGGCTGGAACACGACGCCGACACCCCATTGATCCGCCTTTTCCGGGTCGAGATCGGGGTTGCCGCGCCTGGTCCCGCTGAACGGCGTGGACTGGTTGTCGTTGAAAGGATCGAGCACCGTATTGGTGCGGGTCGAACCGGCGGTGAAGAGTTCGCCCAGGTTGGGCGCGCGAATATCGCGCGAGCGCGTCGCGCGGAAACGCAGGCCGTCGATCGGCTCGAACGTCGCGCCGATCTTCCACGTGGTGACATAGCCGGAGGTGGTATAATCGGTCGCCCGGATCGCGCCGTTGACATTGAGGGTGTCGAGCACGGGGACGAGAACCTCAAGGTAGCCCTCGGTCACCGAATATTCGCCGAAGCTGGGCAGGAAGTTGCCCACGAACCAGCCCGACCGGTATTGCGGATCGACGAAGCCCCTGACTTCCTCGCGCCGATGCTCTCCGCCCACGGCGACGGCGACCGCGCCCGCAGGCAGATCGAACGCATCGAACGAGAGGTTCGCGGCAAACACGTCCTGCTGGAATCGCTGGTTGCGATAGGGGTCGCCGACAACCCAGGCCACCGCCTCCGGGTCGGCGACACCGATGCCGAAACGATTGAGCGGAATGCAGCCGTTGTCGGGATCGGCGAGCGAGGACCGGCAAACGATCGTGCCTTCCGCGACCCCCAGGGCATTGCCCGCCGGTGCGAAGACGGCATCGGTGGCGGCCGCCAGCCGCGCATTGTTGCTGATGCCCGCCGCCATTTCGCGGGTCTTGGCGATACCCAGCTGGTAATAGGCGTCCCACCGGGCGGTGCTGCCGAACAGGTCGAATTCGCCATCCGCACCGATCACGTAGCGCTGCACGCTGCGCTTTGTGTCGTTGGTGCGGACCGGCAGGTCCGCATTGGTCGTGCCGAAGCGGAACGAGGTTTCGCCCGCGTCGGCCAGCGCCTGCCTGATCGATTCGGGCAGGAAGGCATTGTCGGCCATGATGGTGACATTGCCCTGGTTGCGCTGGATGCCCAGTTGCCCGCGGTTGCGCGAGCGGGCGTAGCTTGCCTGGCCGAAGACGTTGAGCCACGGCGCGATCTCGTAGCTGATGCGTCCGAAGAGGCTCCTGCGGTTCGCTTCGGGGTCGAGCGACTGGTCGTCGTTCACCTGCGTCATCGCCCAGTCGCCGCCGACGATCCACGGGTCGCGGCGCGTCCCATAGTCGAACTGGCCGAGTGCGCCGCCGTCGCCGAAGAACGTGCCGGCGAGCGAACCGCTGGTGATGATCCCGCCCGGCGTCGCCAGGCTGAGGCCCGCCTTGTCGGTCACCAGCCGCTCCGGTTCGCCGTTTCCGGGGGCGTAGGCCGGATTGTTGATCAGGTACCAGCCCCTGTCGTTCCAGTCGCGCGGAACGCCGTGCAGCCCTTCGCGAATGGATAGCTCTCCGTTCAGCAGGATATGCCCGCGCCCGTCGGCGAAAGGCGTGCCGAACGTGGCGTCGAACTTGTGGCTCGGGGCATCGCCGTAGGTCGTTATGCCGGTCTCGGCACCTGCCTTGAAGCCGGTGTAATCGTCGTCGAGGATGAAGTTCACCACGCCTGAAACGGCATCCGAACCGTAAGCCGCCGAGGCGCCTCCGGTCACCACCTCGACGCCCGAGATCAACCCTTGCGGGAAAGTGTTGACATCGACCTGCCCGCCGATCGCCGACCCGACCGAGCGCTGCCCGTTCAGAAGAACCAGCGTGCGGCTGGAACCGAGCGAGCGCAGGTTGATCGTGTTCAGGCCCGACAGGCCCGAACTCATCGACAGGTTGGAGTTCGCCGGCGTGGCGCTGCCCACGACAGAGGGGATTTCGTTGACGAAGTCGGCGATATTCGCGGGCGCGGCCGATTCTATGTCCTCGGCTCCGATAACCGTGAGCGGGGTCGGGGCGTTATAGCCGTCGCGCTGGATGCGCGTGCCGGTCACCACGATAATGTCGGACGACGGCGCCCCCCTGGCGGCCGCGGGCGCGCCGTCGTCGATCCCCGGGGAAGCGGCGGACCCGGTGTCCTGCGCGAAAGCCGCCGTTGCGGAGAGCAGGCCCGCAGCCAGTGCGACGGCAGAGCTGAAGTTTCGTCCCATCATGTTATTTCCCTCTTTCCGGGCGGTCGCGGCCGCCGGGCGGCGGACGCCATCGCCGTCTCTCACTGCCCTTCGGGCTCCCTCTCACGTCGTTCGAGATCGGCTATGCGGCTCTTCCCGAGCGCCTTGTTCACTCCGCCGCGCAACCCGCCCCCGCGCGGGCGAGCGGGCGCCCGGCTGCGCGACCGGTCGGCCGGCCCTCGTCTATCGCAAGCACACCGTTCACCAGCACGGTTCGCACGCCTTTGGAGAACAGGGTCGGTTCGGCGTAGGTCGCCGCGGGGGCGAACCCTTCCGGGTCGAACACGACGATATCGGCGAAATGGCCTTCCGCCAGCCGGCCCCGTCCCTCCAGTCCGAACAGGGCGGCAGGCACGGCCGTGCTCTGATCGATGAACCGGCGCAGGTCGATCACCTGCTTCTGCCGGACATAGACGTCGTACTTGCGGGCGAAACTCGCGTAATACCGCGGATGCCCGGCCGAAGCGTCGGAGCTGGTGACGACCCACGGCCGCTGCATGAAGGCGGCAATGTCCGCCTCGCTCTGGTTGAACGAGGCGACTCCCGCCTCCGAACGCTCGAGCAGGTCGATCGCCGCCTGTATCGGATCGTCGCCTGCCTCCCCGGCGAGATCTTCCAGCGTCTTGCCGAGCGCGTCGGCCGGCCCCCGCGTGATGAGAAGCGATGCCGCCCCGCCGCGGCGGCGGAGATTCTCCGCCATCTCCTCGCGGATCCGGGGAAGCTGCGCCGAATCCGCGAAGCGGCCGAGCATCGCCTGCCGCCCGCCATCCTGCGCCCAGCGCGGGACCAGAGCGGCGGAGAGACCGGTCCCGGACGCGCTCCAGGGATACTGGTCGGCATGGACGACCTGGCCTTCGGCCTGCGCCTGCTCGATCTGCGCGATGACCGCCGGCGCTTCGCCGTGCACGTCGACCCCCAGCGCCTTGATATGGGCGATGTGGACCGGGATGTCCGCTTCCCGGCCGATGGTCAGCGCTTCCTCCACGGCGCCGGCGAGGCCGATCGTGTAGGACGATTCGTCGCGGATATGCGTGTCGTAGAGGCCGCCGTGCCGGGCCGCAGCGCGGGCCAGGCTGACGATCTCGCCTTCGCCGGAATAGCTCTGGGGGGCGTAGAACAGCCCGCTCGACAGCCCCAGCGCGCCTGCGCACATCGCCTCTTCGGTCAGCGCCACCATTCGCGCGAGCTCGGCCGCGGTCGGCGCGCGGTCCTCTTCGCCCACGACATCCCGCCGCAAGGCGCCGAGCCCGACGTAAGTGGCGAAATTGACGCCGTAATCGCGTCCGCTATCCCGGCCCAGGGTGGCCGCGACATCGACATCGCCGCCACCGTCGACCCCGATGAAGGCAGTGGTCACGCCCTGCGTCAGGAACGGCAGGACGAGACGCGCCGCCGGTATCCCGCTCGCCAGGGCCTCGCCGATGTGGGTGTGCGGATCGACGAACCCGGGCGCCACGATCAGGCCGCTCGCGTCGATCACGCGCTCGGCCGAACGATCCGCCGGGGGGCCGACATAGACGATGCGATCGCCCGACACGGCGATGTCGCCGACGAGGGGCTCGCCGTTGCCGGGATAGATCGTCCCGCCGGCGATCAATATGTCGTAGGGCGCGTCGCCTGCCGCCGCCTTCGCCGCCTCCGCCGATCGCGCCGATTGCGCCGATTGCGCCGCGGCCACCGTCGGCATCTGCCAGGCCAGCGCAGCCGCGGCCGCCGCCAAGATCACGAGTTTCCCGTTCATGCCCGCCCCTCTGCAATGTGTTGCAGCATTATTACGGAGCCGCGGGGCGGGGGGAATGGGCGGAGCAATCATATGTTGATTACCGCCCATAACGCGCAGTTATAGTGCGCCCCAGAACCCGGGCTCCGCCGGTTTCATCACGCCTTCGATTTCCGTGACCCCGCCCGGCCGGTCCGCCGCAAGCCAGGTCGGACCGTCGAGATCGACGAACGCGCAACGCTGCGCCAGCACCAGCGCGGGCGCGATCGAAAGCGAGCTGGACACCATGCAGCCCACCATCAGCCGCAGGCCCGCCTGCTGCGCCGCGGTGGCAACCTCCAGCGCACTCGTCAGCCCGCCGGTCTTGTCCAGCTTGATATTGATGACCTGATAACGGCGGGCGATCCGCGGGATATCGTCCCGCAGATGGCCCGATTCGTCGGCAGCGAGCGGGACCAGCGGCGCAAATCCTTCCAGCTCCGCGTCGTCGCCCGCCGCCAGCGGCTGCTCCAGCAAGTCCACCCCCAGATCGGCCAGCGCCGACTGGCGATCGGCGAGCCCCTGCATCGACCAGCTCTCGTTGGGATCGACGATCATCCTGGGCGCGGGCGCGACCTCGCGGACGGCGCGGATCGCGGCCAGCGGATCGTGGTCGTCGACCTTGACCTTGAGGAGCGGCACGTTGCGCAACGCACGCGCGGCGGCCGCCATATTGGCGGGGGTGTCCACCCCGATGGTCATGGCCGTGGCGACCGGGGCCGGTTCGGGCCAGCCCGCCATTTCGGCAACGCTCCGGCCCGCGAGCTTCGCTTCCAGGTCCCACAACGCGCAATCGACCGCGTTGCGTGCCGCCCCGGCCGGCATCAGGCCGAGCAGCTCGCGCCGATCGACGCCGGCTTCGATCGCGGGGCGGGCCGTTTCGATCTGATGCAGCGCGCTGTCGAGCGTCTCGTCGTAGCGGGCATAGGGAACCCCTTCCCCGCGCCCCGTGACGCCGCCCTGCGCGATCTCGACCGTAATAACCTCTGCCGCCGTCCTGGTCCCGCGCGAGATACGAAACGGCCGGTTCAGGCGGAACGAAGACTGGACTGCAGAGATTCGCCGAAGCATTGTTCCATCCGATCGATGATGTTCTCCACGCCGAAGGCGACGGGGTCGGTGACGGGCAGGCCGGTCTCTTCCGCAGTGCGCCGGCACAGCGCCAGCGCATCCTCGCGCGCCAGGCTCGACGTGTTGAGCGCGATCCCCACGGCGATCACGTCCGGGCTGGTCAGCCGGCCGACCTGCAGGTTCGCCGCGATCGTCTCGGTCAGCGAAGGCACCGCGTAGTGCGGCAGCCCCCGCATGCGGGTGCGCGACGGATCGTGGCAGACGACGATCGCATCGGGCTGCGCGCCGTGCAGCAGCCCGGTCGACACGCCTGCGAAAGACGGGTGGAACAAGGACCCCTGCCCTTCGATCACGTCCCACCCTCCGTCTTCGCGCGCGGGCGAAAGCCGCTCGATCGCCCCCGAGATGAAATCGGCGATGACGGCATCGAGCGGCACGCCCGCCCCGGCAATCAGAATGCCGGTCTGTCCGGTCGCGCGGAAATCGGCCGCGATGCCGCGCGCCCGCATGGCGCGCTCCAGGTGAAGCGCGGTCACCATCTTGCCGACCGAGCAGTCGGTGCCGACGGTCAGCAGGCGCCGGCCCGCACGCGGCAGGCCGTTGCCCACGGGCAGGTCGGATCCGGCGTCGCGGACATCGATCAGGCGCCGCCCGTTCCGCTCGGCAGCGGCCACGAGGCGCGGTTCGTCGCGCAAGCGGGCGTGCAGGCCCGAGGCGATATCGAGGCCGGCCTCGAGCGCAGCTTCGCAATCGTCGATCAGTTCCTCGCTCAGCATCCCGCCGGCATTGGCGACGCCGAGGATGAGCGTCCTGGCGCCGGCCGCCGCGGCTTCGGCGAAACCCATTTGCGGAAGGCCGAGCGAAAGCGGCCCGCCCTCCCGCACGAATTCGCCGATCGCGTCCTCCGGCCGGAACATGGCAATGCCGCGAGAGGTCTTGATGGCCAGCGGATCGACGGTCGATCCCAGATAGAGCAGGTAAGGTGCCTTGATCATGATCCACGACGTTGCTGCGATCGCGCCAGTCTTGGCAGCCATCCTCTCCGAAGACGTATCAAATTGATCCGGCAACCTATAACCTGCGGGAATATTTGTTCCCGCATCTTTGGCTGCATGTGGGGGCGCGATTGGCCGAGCGGGACCGGGCACCGACCGAAACGGCGGCTATTCAATGGCCGAAGCGGACCTTCGAACAGCCGATATCTTCGCGCATTGCCGGTGCCGGCGCACCTTTGCGGCCGTGCAGGCTACGGCCCTGGGCGCCGGGGCGTTTCACTGCCGAGCCATGACACCGCCGCGCTGTAGCGCGCGTCGATCACTTCCCAATCGAGGTTGGCCATGAAGGCATCGATATACCGCGCCGCGGCGGTGCCGTAGTCCATGTGGTAGGAGTGCTCGTACATGTCGAGCGCGATCAGCGGCACGCCGGTGACGGCAGCGTGCATATGATCCCACGCCCAGTAATTGTGCAGCGAGCCGGTGTGCGGATTGAACGCCAGCACCGTCCAGCCGGAGCCGCCCGCCAGCGACATCGCCGTGCGGCGAAATTCCCGTTCCCACGCCTCGACGCTGCCGTGCGACCGCGCCAGCGCCTCGGCAATCGCGCCCGCCGGGCGGCCGTCGCCGCCGAGCCCGTCGAAATAGTATTCGTGCAGGATCACCGAACCGGTCCGGTGCAGCTCCTCGCGCTTGAGGCCGCCGTAAAGGAGCGGCGGGAAATCCTCGTCCGCCATGGCCGCGGCGAGCTTCTCCTCGACCGTGTTCAGCGCCCGCACCGAGCCCTGGTAGTTGTTCTCCCAGTGCGAAGTGATCAGCCGCTCCGAAAGGCCGGAAAGCTTCGCGGGATCGAACCGCAGCGGCTTGGGCCGATGCCCTCCTGCGAAGGCCGGCGCACGAGGCAATCCGGTTTGCGCAGCGGCCGATCCGGCCGCGCCCGTCAGCGCCAGCCCGGTTGCCGCCGCCGAGACCGTTCCGATCGCCTCGCGCCGTGTGATTTTGCTCATCTCCTGGCTCCCCTAACCGATCGCGCCGAAAACAAGTCCGCCGATCGCTGCGACGCCCAGCACCCGGACCACCGACCACCTTGCACCGAACACCAGCAGGCACGCAACCGCCGCCAGGACGGCCGCCCGCCAGTCGAGGCTCGCCCACTCCGGCATGTAAAGCCGCACCGGCCCGAACCAGGCTTGCGAAACTTGCGCGAACAGGACGTGGAGCGCGAACCACACGGTGAGGTTGGCGATCACGCCGACCACCGCGGCCGTGAGAGCGGCGAGCCCGCCCTTGAGCCTGGTCGCATGGGCCATCCGGTCGATCCACGGCGCGAATGCGAAGATCCACAGGAAGCACGGCGCAAAGGTCACCCAGGTGGTCAGGCCCGCCCCGATCAGCCCGGCCACGAAAGGCGTGAACGGCTCGGGCGCCCTGAACGCGGCGAGATAGCCGACGAACTGCGTCACCATGATCAGCGGACCGGGTGTGGTCTCCGCAAGGCCCAGGCCGTCGGCCATTTCGCCCGGGACAAGCCAGCCGTAACCCTGCACCGCTTCCTGCGCCATGTAGGCGAGAACCGCATAGGCGCCCCCGAAAGTCACCACGGCCAACTGCGAGAAGAACAGGCCGATGTCCCACAGGACGTGCCCCGGACCGAGAGTCGCCAGCACGACGAGCAGCGGCAGTGCCCAGACGCCGCCCCAGACGAGCACTGCGACGAGGCTCGCCCGCCACGGCCGGGGTCCGTTCTCCCCTGGTCCGCTGGCCGGCACCAGCGCCAGCCACCCGGGCCGGGTGGCGGCGACAGCCATGCCGAGCGCGCCCGCACCCAGCACGATCAGCGGAAATGGCAGGTCGAACAGAAACAACGCGACGAAAGCAGCGAGTGCGAGGGCCTTCTTGAACCCGGTATTCAGCGCCCGGCCGGCGATGCGAATCAACGCCTGCGCGACGATCGCCAGCACCGCCGCCTTGACCCCGAGAAACAGCGCCTCGAACCAGTCCAGCTGCGCAGCGACCGCATAGAGCGCTGAGAGAACCAGAATCACGAGCGCGCCGGGAATGACGAACAGGAGCCCGGCGGCGAGTCCGCCGCGCAAGCCATGCAGCCGCCAGCCGATCCAGGTCGCCAACTGCTGCGCTTCGGGGCCGGGCAGGAGATGGCAGAAATTGAGCGCGTGGAGATAGTCCTCCTCGCCGATCCAGCGCCGCTCCTCGACCAGTTCGCGGTGCATCAGCGCGATCTGGCCGGCCGGCCCGCCGAAGCTGAGCAGGCCGACGCGCAGGAACGCTTTCAGGAGAGATCGAAAATCGGAAGCCTGGAAATCGCCTGTCATAGAGCCGCATGCCTCCCTCCCGCCCGAAGGCGGATCATCACGGCAACACTTGGGCGCGGCGCCTGACCGGGAGGTTGCATGGACCCGGGCCGGCGAGTTTGGCCGATCGGATCGGGGCCTGCAACCGGTTCTGCATCGGACAGGCGCTCTCGTCGCAGTGAAATTCGCCGGAAGGCGCCCGGTCGCCGACGGCTCACTTCGCGCCGGCAGGTGCCCATCTTTGACCGTAAAATGGTGCCCAGAAGAGGACTCGAACCTCCACGCCCTTGCGAGCGCCAGCACCTGAAGCTGGTGCGTCTACCAATTCCGCCATCTGGGCACCGGATGCGGCCCGGATCGTCGAAGTCCGGCTCGCGGGTAGGGGCGGGCCACTAGCGAAGCGGGGGGGACCTTGTCAACGCTTTGTGCGAGCGGTTGCGGGTTGCGCCGCATTGGGGCAAGGCAGCGGCAGATTCGCGAACGAACGCGCGCAGGCGCGACCCGAAGAACGCACAACGGCACGGAAACGAACGGCAAGGGGCCATGGCAGCAAACGATCCTCTGAACGGCAAGCTGGTGACGCTGACCGGGGGCAGCGGCTTCTTCGGCCGCCATGTGGCCCAGGCGCTGCTCGAACGCGGGGCGCGCCTCAGGATCGCCAGCCGCAACCCGCGCAAGGCCTACTCGCTCCGGCCGCTCGCCAATCTCGGGCAGATCGCCTTCATGCCCTGCGACGTGCGCGATCCGGCGCAGGCGGCCGCCGCGGTGCGCGGGGCCGATGCCGTGGTCAACCTGGTCGGATCGTTCGAAGGCGATCTAATGAAGCTGATCTGCGGCGGCGCGCGGCACGTCGCCGAGGCCGCTCGCGAAACCGGCGCCGCGGCGATGGTCCATATCAGCGCGATCGGCGCGGACGCCGCTTCGCCGGCCGGCTATGCCGTGGCCAAGGCCCGCAGCGAGGAGGAAGTCCTGCGCGCCTTCCCCGGCGCGACGATTCTGCGCCCCTCGCTGCTGTTCGCTGAAGACGGCGGGTTCGTGAACATGCTCGCCGGGATCGTCGCATCGTTCCCAGTCGTGCCGGTTTTCGCCCCGCAGGCGAAGCTGCAACCGCTGTTCGTCGACGATGCCGCCGATGCCGTCGCCGCGGCCCTGGCCGATCCCGCGCGGCACGGCGGCAAGACGTACGAAATCGCCGGGCCGGACACGATCGGCATGATGGCGCTGCACCGGCGCATTGCCGAGGCGCAGGGCCGCAACCGCCATTTCATCGCAGTGCCCGACGCGCTGTCGGCGCTTTTCGCCGCGCTGCCCGGGACGCCGATGAACGCGGACCAGTGGACCATGCTGCGCCAGGGCAACACGGCGTCGGGTACATTGCCCGGCCTCGACAAGCTCGGCGTGCAGCCGCGCCCGCTGGACCTGTTCCTCGACCGGTGGATGACCCGTTACCGCAAGCACGGCCGCTTCGCCGATCGCACGCGCGGCACCGCCTGAGCGCCGGGCCACCGGGCCGGTGCCGTCTCGATGAAAACGACTTCTAGCCTTTGGCGGGCGGGGTCGTGCCTTCGTCGGCGAGCAGGGTGAGCGGCTCGACCAGCAGCACCGAGCCTTCGTGCCCGATAATGCGCACGCGCTGCCCGGCCGCGGCGTCGGCCCCGCGCGCGAGCCATTCGCTGTCGCCGTAGCGGATGCGGCCCATCCCGCCCTCGAACGCCTCGGTGACGAGCGCGGTTTCGCCGATCAGCCGGCCGCCGCGCTTGTTGAGCAGCGGATCGGCCCCGACGATCGGCTTGTCGCGCAGGAACCGGCGCGCGGAAAAGGCGAGGATCAGCGCGAGGAAGACGAAGTTGCTGACCTGGACCGCAAGGCCGAGGTCGAGAACGAACGTGAGGATGCCGGTGGCAAGCGCCGCCGCGGCCAGCCAGATCAGATAGACGCCCGGCACGAGCAGTTCGAGCGCGGCCAGGGCAAGGCCGATGGCGATCCAGATCCAGTGCGGATCGAGCGAGTCGAGGCCGTCCATCCGCCAGCCCGCCCCGTCAGCCCGCGTCGCCCGAGCGCGGCACGCTGGCGCGCGGCGCCCGTTCGCGCTCCTGCGGCAGCGGACTGCCGCGATCGCCGGCCCGCGTGGTCACCGCGCCCTCGACCGGGCCGACCGCATCGCGAACCAGCTCGCCGATCCCACCGAGCGATCCGATCAGCTGGGTCGCTTCGACCGGGAACAGGATCGTCTTGGCATTGGGGCTGGTGGCGAACCGGCTCACCGCCTTGGTATATTCCTGCGCGACGAAATAATTGATCGCGGCATTGCCGCTCTGCGCGATCGCGTCGGAAACCAGTTGCGTCGCTTTCGCCTCGGCCTCGGCCGCGCGTTCGCGGGCCTCGGCATCGCGGAAGGCCGCCTCGCGCTTGCCTTCGGCCTTGAGGATCGCGCTCTGCTTGTCCCCTTCGGCCCGCAGGATGTTCGAGGCGCGGTCGCCCTCGGCCTCGAGAATCTCGGCCCGCTTGAGGCGTTCGGCCTTCATTTGCCGCGCCATCGCCTCGGAAATGTCGACCGGGGGCCGGATATCCTTGATCTCGACCCGCGTGATCTTGACGCCCCAGGGCGAAGTCGCGTGGTCGACCACGCTCAGAAGCCGGGCATTGATCTCGTCCCGCTTGGACAGCGTTTCGTCGAGGTCCATCGAACCCATCACGGTGCGCAGGTTGGTCGTCGTGAGCGCCATGATCGCGTTGTAGAGATTGGCGACCTCGTAAGCCGCCTTGCCCGCGTCGAGCACCTGGAAGAACACCACCGCATCGACGCCGACCATGGCGTTGTCCTTGGTGATGATCTCCTGCCCCGGAATGTCGAGCACCTGCTCCATCATATTCACTTTCTGCCCGACGCGGTCGATGAAGGGGATGATGAGGTGCAGCCCGGGTTCGGCCGCGAGCGTATACTTCCCGAGCCGTTCGATCGTGTAGACATAGCCCTGCTTGACCACGCGCACCGCCATCAGGAGGAACAGCACCGCCAGCACCAGCAACATTATCAGCGCGATGCCCATCGGCATTCTCCTCACGTCCGCGTGCCCGCATGGTAGCGCAGCGGGGGTCGGGGGCAAGCGAAACCGGCGACGGGCCGTGCCGCACCCGAACAAGCGGGACCCCGGATCGAGTCCGGGGTGACGGGGAAAGGACCGGCGCGAGCCGGCGGTGCGAGCCGGCGGCGCGATCCGACGCGGGCGCGGGCGTTACCATTCGGCAAGGATTGGCCCCTAGATTGGCGCAAAACGACCACCGGGGGCTCGCGCGTGATCGAAATCGAGGTTCAGAACGAAACGCACCAGACGCAGGAACGGCTGCGCTTCGCATCGGTGCCCCGCATCGGCGAGGGCATTCGGCTGCGCGAGCCCGACGGCTGCTGGGCATCCTACGACGTGCTCGACGTCTGGTACCAGAAGGCCGAGTTCGGCGATGTCTGGATGCCCTATCTTCATGTCTGCATGACGCCGGACGAGCAACCGGCAGCCCCGGCCGCCGCGGCCGCGCCGCCGGTACCGGGCGCGAATTCCCCGCTGCACGAGGCGCCGGCGCACTCCCCGCTCGCCGGGCCGCGCCCGGACCAGCCCCGCGCCTCCGTCTGGGGCGAGGAGGAGGTGCCGCCATTCACGGGCTGATCAAACGCGCCGTCCCGCCGGCCGCCAGAGCCGCGCGAGAGGATGCCCCGCCGCCTCCGCCGCCCCCTCCGGCGCAGACGCGGCGGTGCCTCGTGGTCGACGATTCGCGCATGATCCGCAAGGTCGCGCGCCGCATCGTCGAGGAGCTGGGGTTCGAGACGGCCGAAGCCGAAAACGGCGAGGAGGCGCTGGCGCGCTGCAAGGCGGCAATGCCCGATCTTGTCCTGCTCGACTGGAACATGCCGGTGATGAGCGGGATCGAATTCGTCACCCGCCTGCGCGCCCTCCCCGCCGAACGCCCGCCGCGCGTGGTGTTCTGCACGTCGAACTCGGGCGCGGTCGACATTCACAAGGGACTGGACGCCGGCGCCGACGAATACGTGATCAAGCCGTTCGACGAGAAAACCCTGCAAGCCAAGCTGCGCGATATCGGACTGGTCTGACCGAACGGCACCACCGCCCGATACCTCCCCGAGCCCCAGCGCAGGCTGGGGCCTCAGGCCGCTGGCGCTATGCCCGATAGCACGAGGTCCCAGCCTGCGCTGGGACTCGGGAAAGGGGGAAGATTGTGGCAAAAATAGCTTGACAATTGTAACCCATTGGGTTATAGGGGCCCCGCCAGCACACTCTGGCAAAAGCGACGGGGGCGGAGCGTGTACGCGTCACGCAGGCCGCTTCGTCCAGACGGCCGGTGCCTCGGGGGGCTAGTGACCTTTTAGAGAAAGCCCCCTTAGCCGGTTTGCGAGGAGTTTTCGGGGGACCTGTCCCTTCCCGCCCTGCGGTGGGCCTCAACGCCGCAGAGCCAAGGGACACCCCCCGACGGATACGGTGCCGGCGAGCCCTGGCCGTATCTCGCCTCGCAGCCCTTAGGGCCGAGCGGAAGGTTGCCGTAACCCCTTTCGCCGTTCGCAACGATGTTACCAAGGCAACCCTGTGACGCCCAGGTGGCAATCCTGTGATGCCCAGGCGGCACCGGCCGATTCCGTCCGCTTGCCTTCATGCCCTGGCGTAAGGTCCGCACTCGCCAGCGGATGACGGGGTGTGGGTGATGGGCCGTGCCTGCTTGCCTGCCTTTCCGTTTCTCTCCCTCCGTTTCTCCCCCCCCTTTCCTCTCCCCCCTCTCCGATCCCCAGCGCAGGCTGGGGTCTCGTGCTAGCAGGCGACACGCCAGCGGCCTGAGGCCCCTGCCTTCGCAGGGGCTCGGGGAGGCATCAGACGACACGCCAACCGCCTAAGGCCCCTGCCTTCGCAGGGGCTCGGGAACGGCGTCAGGCCAGTGTATCGCCGTACAGCTTCAGCAGGTTCGCCCAGGCGCGTTCGGCTTCGGTCCGGGCGTAGGCGGGCGAATCGGGGACGGTCCAGCCGTGGTCGCCGGCGTAGACTTCGACCTCGGCCGGGCGGACCGCGGCCTTTGCCGCTTCGCGCAGGGTGTTCTTGTGTCCGGGCGCCTCGGCATCGTCGTCCTGCGCGATGGCGATCAGGAAGCTGGCCTGCGTGTCGCCGAACAGGTTGTGCGGGCTTGCCGCATCGCTCTCGCGCACCAGGCCGCCGCCGTGGAAGCTCGCCGCCGCCCGCACTCTGGAAGGCACCGCCGCCGCCGTCCACACCGTGAACGGCCCGCCCATGCAATATCCCTGCGTGCCGACCCCGCGCGCGCTGTCGACAGCCTCCTGCCCGTCGAGCCAGGCGATCGCGGCCCGCGCATCGCGCATGATCGCCGCGGCATCCAGTTTCGCGCGCCACGGGGCGACCTGGCGGAAGCCGTCGTTCCCCGCGAAATCGGCGAAATCCTCGAACTGTTGCCCGGCCACGTCGCGGTAATAGGGATTGGCGACGAAGACCGCGTAGCCGTGGCTCGCCAGCCGGCGGGCCATATTGCGCTTCGCCTCGCGCAGCCCCGCGATATCGGGCCAGAACAGAACCGCGGGCGCCGGGCCGGAAACCGGGTGGACGAAGAACCCGTCCATCGTGCCGTCGCGCGTCGCGAAGCCGAGGCTCTTTTCCGTCACCGCGGGCAGAGTCGCTTCCCCGCCCCCGCCCGGCACCGCCGGGGTGCAGGCCGCCATCGCGGCCATGCCCCCGAGCGCCCCGAACTGCCGCCGGTTCAGCCCCTCGCGCGCCCAGCGGGCCAGCTTGTCCTCGTCGCACATCGTCCGCCTCCGTCTCGCCGTCGCCGGCATCGTGTCGGCTTGCCGGCGCCGATGCAAGCGGAACGCGATTGGCATGGGCGGCAGGCGTGGTAGGTTGCGGCGAAAGACCGATTCTGACCGGGAGAGAGAGCGATGAACGAACAGACGACGATCAGCCGCGAGCAGCTCGAATATTCGCAGGCCGCCAAGGACTTCCTGGCGCGCAAGCCGCAGCTCTTCGTCGGCGGCGAATGGGTCGACAGCACGCACGGCAAGACGCTGGCGGTCGAGGACCCGTCGTGCGGGCGCGAAGTGGCGCGAATCGTCGATGCCTCGACCGAGGACGTCGACCGCGCGGTCGCCGCGGCGCGCGCCGCCTTCGACGACGGGCGCTGGTCCAACCTGCCGCCGATGAAGCGCGAAGGGGCGATCCACCGGCTCGCCGACCTGATCGAGCGCGACGGCGAACTGCTGGCCGAGCTGGAGGCGATCGACAACGGCAAGCCCCGGACGATGGCCCACGCGGTCGACGTCAACGGCGCGATTTCGATGCTGCATTATCACGCCGGCTGGGCGAGCAAGCTGGGCGGCGAGATGATCGAGCCGGCGAATGCGCCGCGCGGGGCGTTCCACAGCTATACCCGGCGCGAGCCGGTCGGCGTCGCGGCGCAGATCGTGCCGTGGAACTTCCCCCTGCTGATGGCGGTGCAGAAGATCGCCCCCGCGCTCGCCGCCGGCTGCACCCTGGTGCTCAAGCCGGCCGAGCAGACCAGCCTGACCGCGCTCAAGCTGGCCGACCTGATTGCCGAAGCGGGTTTCCCGGCGGGCACGGTCAACATCGTCACCGGCCTCGGCGAAACCGCGGGCGACCGGCTGGTGCGCCATCCCGATGTCGACAAGGTCGCCTTCACCGGATCGACCGAAGTGGGCAAGATCATCAACCGCACCGCGACCGACAGCCTCAAGCGCGTGACGCTGGAACTGGGCGGCAAGAGCCCGGTGATCGTGCTGCCCGATATGGACCCGGCGGTCGTCGCGGGCGGCGCGGCCAATGCGATCTTCTTCAATTCGGGGCAGGTCTGCGTCGCGGGCAGCCGGCTCTATGCCCACAAGGACGTGTTCGACCGCCTGATCGAAGGGATTGCCGAAACCGCCCCCGCCTGGGCCCCGCGCCCCAGCCTCGACCCGCAGGCGCGCATGGGCCCGCTGGTCAGCCACGAACAGTTCGAGCGGGTGATGGGCTATATCGAAGCGGGCAAGAAAGACGGGGCGAGCGTCGCCATGGGCGGCGATGCGGCGCCGTCCAACGGCGGATATTATGTGAACCCGACCGTGATGGTCGACGTCAACCCTTCGATGAGCGTGGTGCAGGAAGAGATCTTCGGCCCGGTCGTCGTCGCCCAGCGGTTCGACGATCTGGACGAAGTGGCGAAGCAGGCGAACGACACGCTCTACGGCCTCGGCGCCGGGGTCTGGACGCGCGACGTGGGCGCGTTCCACACGCTCGCGGCGAAGATCAAGTCGGGCACCGTCTGGGGCAATTGCCACTCGATGCTCGACAGCGCGCTGCCCTTCGGCGGCTACAAGCAGTCGGGGATCGGGCGCGAACTCGGCAGCGAGGGGGTGAAGGCCTATACCGAGCTGAAGACCGTCATCCTCCAGCTCTAGGGCCGGAGGCGGTCAGGCGGTCAGGCCGTCGGGCCGTTCGACGCTCTCCATCACGGGCGCATCGGCGAGCGGGGTATCGCTGCGCGGGATCACCGCCAGGGTGCCGTCGGTCTCCAGGATGACCCAGTTCGCGCCGGCGGGGTCGACGATCCCCTCCTGGCGCAGCGCGGATTCGACTTCGGATCGCGTCACCCGCGTTCGCTTCAGCGCGTCGTCGATAAACGTGCCCTTGTGCAGCAGCAGGGTCGGCTCCGCCTTGACCGCTTTGGTGAAGGTGGAAGACCTGACCGACACGAACGTCACTGCATATTGGCACACACCCAGCGCGACGATGGCGGCGGTCGCCTCCGCGTAGGAGACATCGCGCAGCAGGATGCCGCTGGCCGCCAGGCTCCCCACCACGACGGTGATGATCCAGTCGAAGTTGTTCATCTGGCTGGTCGTGCGTTTGCCCGACAGGCGCGTGAGGACAACGATCGTGACGTAGAACGCCAGCGACAATATCGCCACTTCGGCCAGTCGCGAGTGATGGGCCAATAGGCTCGGATCGAATTCCATCGGGGGTCCTCCTGCCTGATACCTGCCTGACAAAAGACACGAGCGCGCGATCCGTTTCCGCGGCGCCGGCTTTCAGTTCCTGAACACGACCGTGCGCGCGCCGTTCAGCACGACACGCTCTTCCAGGTGCAGCCGCACCGCCTCTGCCAGGACGCGGCTTTCGATCTCGCGCCCCTTGCGGACCAGGTCCTCCGGGCTGTCGGCATGGCTGATCGGCTCCACGTCCTGGTGGATGATCGGCCCTTCGTCGAGGTCGGCGGTGACATAGTGCGCGGTCGCGCCGATCATCTTCACCCCCCGCGCGTGCGCCTGGTGATAGGGCCTGGCCCCCTTGAAACCGGGCAGGAAGGAATGGTGGATATTGATGCAGCGGCCGGCGAAATGCGCCGCCTGCTCGTCCGACAGGATCTGCATATAGCGCGCGAGCACGACCAGCTCGGCATCCCCCTCTTCCGCGATTGCGCGCACCTGCGCTTCCTGCCGCGCCTTCGTCGCCGCGGTCACCGGCAGGTGATGGAACGGGATATCGCCGATATGGGTATGGCTGATCGCCTCGCGCGGGTGGTTGGACACGATCGCCACCGGGTCGATCGGCAGTTCCCCTATGCGCCAGCGATAGAGCAGGTCGGCCAGGCAATGGTCGAACTTGCTGACCAGGATCAGCACCCGCCGCGGCCGGTCGCGCCGCACCAGTTTCCAGCGCATTTCGCTGCGCCCGGCAAACGGCGCGAAGGCGGCGCGCAGCGCGGCGGCGTCGGACCGCCCGGGATCGAAGGCGATGCGCATGAAGAAGGCATCGCTCGCGCGGTCGTTGAACTGCTGCGCCTCGAGGATATTGGCCCCGCGTTCGTAAAGCAGCCCGGTGACCTGCGCGGTGATCCCCGGGCGGTCGGCGCAGCTCAGGGTCAGGATCAGCGGCTCGCCCATCTCAGCGCCGTCCCAGCGCCTCTTCGCATTCGGCCATCAGCGTGGCGACGATCTGCGCGACCGGCTCCTCCTCGCGCACCATGCCGACCGACTGGCCGGCCATCAGGCTGCCGCCTTCCACGTCGCCGTCGATCACCGCGCGGCGCAGCGCCCCGGCCCAGTAATGCTCGATCTGCAATTGCGCCTCGCCCATCTCCACCTCGCCCCGGTCGAGCCTGCCGGCGACTTCGATCTGCTTGGCAGTGAAGGTTTCGGTGCCCTTGTTGCGCAGCGCGCGCACTGGGATCACCGGCAGGCGCGGATCGACCTGGACGCTGGCGATCGCATCGCGCGCGCTGGCGCGGAAGAACGCCTTCTTGAAATCGGGATGCGCGATCGATTCGGTGGCGCAGGCGAACCGGGTGCCGAGCTGGACCCCGGCGGCGCCCATCTCCAGATATCCGGCGATCGCCTGCCCCTTGCCGATCCCGCCGGCAACGAAGATCAGATGGTCTTCGGCCAGCGCGGGCAGGATCTCCTGCGCCAGCACGCTGGTGGAGACGGGGCCGATATGGCCGCCCGCCTCCATCCCCTCGATCACCAGGGCATCGGCGCCGGAGCGCAGCAGCTTCTTCGCCAGCGCCAGCGTCGGCGCGAAGCAGATCACCCGCGCCGGGCTGTCGCCGCCCTTGATCGCCTCGACGCTGCCCTTGGGCGGAATGCCGCCGGCGAGCACGACATGGCCGACCGCGTGGCGCGAGCAGACCTCTATCAGGTCGAAGAGCTGCGGGTGCATGGTGATCAGGTTCACGCCGAACGGCCTGTCCGTCATCGCTTTCGTCGCGGCGATTTCCGCATCGAGCAGCTCGGGCGTCATCGCGCCGCAGGCGATCACGCCGAACCCGCCGGCATTGCTGATCGCGGACACCAGGTTGCGTTCGGACACCCAGCTCATCGCCCCGCACAGGATGGCGCTCTCGCAGCCGAGGAAATCGGTGCCGCGCTGCATCAGGCGGCTCGTCTTGGGATAGTCGGTCATCGCCGGGCGCTTAGGGCGCGGGCGGCGGAGCGGCAAGGGCCCTGAACGCACCGGCGGGAACCGCCGCGCGGCTCGTCCCTTGTTTCGACAGGGAGCCAGCGCGTGATACTCAATCGGATTCATCGATAAGCCTGACAGGACTTAATTGCTTTGATCGATTGCCATGCAGGCGTAGCCTCCCGTCTCTATCGACTCGCCAGGCCGCCGATGCGCGGCCGCAGAAACCGGAGATGCCGACATGGACGTAGCGACTGGATCGATTCCCGGGGGCGGCTGCCCCTTCAGCGGCGACGGCGGCGTGCGCAGCCTGCTCGGCCGCACCAACCGCGACTGGTGGCCCGACTCGCTGCAGCTCGAAATCCTTCACCAGGGAACGCAGAACCCCGATCCCATGGGCGACGATTTCGATTACTGCGAAGCCTTCAACGCGCTCGATTACGAAGGGATCAAGCGCGACCTGAAAGCGCTGATGACCGACAGCAAGCCCTGGTGGCCGGCGGACTACGGCCACTACGGCCCGTTCTTCATCCGCATGGCCTGGCACGCGGCGGGCACCTATCGCACCGGCGACGGGCGCGGCGGCGCCTCCAGCGGCCAGCAGCGCTTCGCCCCGCTCAATTCCTGGCCCGACAACGCCAACCTCGACAAGGCGCGGCGGCTGCTCTGGCCGATCAAGCAGAAATACGGCAAGCATATCTCGTGGGCCGACCTCTTCGTGCTGACGGGCAATGTCGCGATCGAATCGATGGGCGGCCCGATCTTCGGCTTCGGCGGCGGGCGCAAGGACGTGTTCGAACCCGAAACCGACGTGTTCTGGGGCACCGAGGAACAGTGGGTCAACGAAGGCGTGCAGACGCGCATCGACCCGGACAAGGGCCTCAAGCTCGAACACCCGCTCGCGGCCATCCAGATGGGGCTGATCTACGTCAATCCCGAAGGGCCGGGCGGCCAGCCCGATATCGAGGGTTCGGCGCGCGACATCCGCGAAACCTTCGCGCGCATGGCGATGAACGACGAGGAGACCGTCGCCCTCACCGCCGGCGGCCACACGTTCGGCAAGTGCCACGGCGCGGGCGACGCCTCGCTGGTCGGCGCGGACCCGGAAGGGGCCGACATCGCCTTCCAGGGCCTGGGCTGGACCAGCGGTTATGAAAGCGGGATGGGCGAACACACGATCACTTCGGGCCTCGAAGGGTCGTGGACCAACACGCCGATCGAATGGACCGGCAACTATTTCCGCCTGCTGCTCGATTACGAATACGAGCTGGTCAAATCGCCGGCGGGCGCACATCAGTGGCAGCCGATCGACCAGAAGGAAGAGGACATGGCGCCGGCGGCGCACGATCCTTCCAGGAAGGTCCCGACGATGATGACCACCGCCGACATGGCGATGAAGGTCGATCCCGAATACCGCAAGATCTGCGAACGCTTCCGCAACGATCACGAGGCCTTTCGCGATGCTTTCGCGCGGGCCTGGTTCAAGCTGACGCACCGCGACATGGGGCCCAAGGTCCGCTACCTCGGCCCCGAAGTGCCCGAAGAGGACATGATCTGGCAGGACCCCGTGCCCGCCGGGACGATGCCGTCGGACGGCGACGTCGCCGCCTTCAAGGCGAAGATCCTCGATAGCGGGCTGTCGATCGGCCAGCTGGTGCGGACCGCCTGGGCCTCCGCCTCCACCTTCCGCAAGTCCGACCACCGCGGCGGCGCCAACGGCGCGCGCATCCGCCTTGCGCCGCAGAAAGGGTGGGCGGTCAACGAGCCGGACGAGCTGGCGAGAGTGCTCGACAAGATCGACGAACTGCGCGGGCCGCTGTCGATGGCCGACGCGATCGTCCTCGCCGGAACGGCCGCGGTCGAGAAGGCGGCGCGCGACGCCGGCTTCGACGTCGAGGTTCCTTTCCTCGGCGGACGCGGCGATGCCGGCGACGAGCACACCGACGCGGAAAGCTTCGAACCGCTCGAGCCGCAGGCCGACGGGTTCCGCAACTATCTGAAGACCAAGATGAGCGTGCGGACCGAGGATCTGCTGATCGACCGCGCCCAGCTGCTCGGCCTGTCGGCGCCCGAAATGACCGTGCTGGTCGGCGGGCTGCGGGTCCTCGGCGCCAACTACAAGGACAGCGCGCACGGCGTCTTCACCGACCGCAAGGGCCAGCTGACCAACGACTTCTTCGTCAACCTGCTCGACATGAACACCGCCTGGGAAGTGGTGGACGAGAGCGGCGACGAGGAATTCGTCGGCCACGACCGCGCCACCGGCGACGAGAAATGGCGCGCGACGCGGACCGACCTGATCTTCGGATCGAACAGCCAGCTGCGCGCAATCGCCGAAGTCTATGCCGAAAACGGGCACGAGGAGAAATTCGTGCGCGATTTCATCAAGGCCTGGACCAAAGTGATGAACGCCGACCGCAGCGACGTGACATACGCGAAGTATCACAAGAAGGCGGCCTGACCCCGTTGCGCCGCCGCCGGGGGCCTTTCCCGGCGGCGGCGCCCCGCGCGGGCGGGCAAAATCGCTGGACTTTCGGACGGCGGAAGAGAACAGATCGCCCAGCACGAATCTGGGAGATAATGTCTCATGACCACCCGTACCGCCCTGCTCGCCGCCGCTTCCCTGGCGGCCATACCCCTGCTTGCCGCACCGGCCGCCGCCGACGAAGGCATGTGGACCTTCGACGGCTTTCCCGCCGAAAAGGTCCGCAAGGCCTATGGCTGGGCGCCGGATCAGGCCTGGCTGGACCGGGTGCGCAATTCGTCGGTGCGCCTGACGGGCGGCTGTTCGGCCAGCTTCGTCTCGCCCGAGGGGCTGATCCTCACCAACCATCACTGCATCGCCAGCTGCCTCTACGACAATTCGACCGACGCGAAGGACTATCTGGCCGACGGCTTCACCGCCCGCCGGCGCGAGGACGAGCTGACTTGCCCCGGCCAGCAGGCCGAAGTGGTCACCGCGATTGCCGATGTGACCGGCGATGTCATGGGCGCGATCGGCGACCTTTCGGGCGAGGCGCTGACCAAGGCGCGCGACGCGAAGATCGCCGAGATCGAATCGGCCGGCTGCCCCGATACCGAAACCACCCGCTGCCAGGTCGTCACCCTGTTCGGCGGCGGGCAGTACAAGCTCTATACCTATCGCAAGTATTCGGACGTGCGCCTCGCCTGGGCGCCCGAAGCGCGCGCGGCGACCTTCGGCGGCGACCCGGACAACTTCAATTTCCCGCGCTATTCGCTCGATGCCTCGTTCCTGCGCGCTTATGAGGACGGGCGGCCGGTTTCGACCCCGGCCCATCTGCAATGGAACCCGCGCGCGCCCGAGGAAGGCGAGATCACTTTCGTCGTCGGCAACCCCGGTTCGACCAGCCGCCTGTTCACGCAGAGCCAGCTCGCCTTCGAACGCGAAGTGCGCCTGCCGCTGACGCTGGCGACGCTGAGCGAGCTGCGCGGCCGGCTGATCCGGGCGATGGACGAAAGCCCCGAACATGCCCGCGAGGGGCAGGATCTGCTGTTCGGCGTGGAAAACAGCCTGAAAGTCTATATCGGCCGGACCAAAGCGCTCAACGACCCCGCCTTCACCGCCAGGCTCGCCGCCGCCGAAGCCGACCTGAAGGCGAAGAGCGCGGGCAATGGCGAGATCGGCGATCCCTGGAGCGCGGTGGAAGAGGCGGTCGATGCCTATCGCGCGCTCTACCTGCCGCTGCGCTTCACCCAGCCTTCGGGCGACCTCTACGGCTATGCCCAGACGCTGGTTTTCGCGGCGCAGGAACGCGCCAAGCCGAATGCCGAGCGGCTGCCCGGCTATACCGACAGCGCGCTGCCGCTGACCGAAAAGCGGCTGCTCGACGAGCGGCCCGTCTACCCGTGGGTCGACGAACTGACGATGGAATGGAGCCTGTCGAAAGCGCGCGAATATCTGGGCGTCGACGATCCCGATTCGCAGCTCCTCCTCGGCAAGGAAAGCCCCGAACAGCGCGCCGAGCGGCTGGTGAACGGCACCAAGCTGGCCGACCCCGCGGTGCGCAAGGCGCTGTGGGACGGCGGGCTCGAAGCGATCGAGGCGTCGGACGATCCGATGATCCGCTACGCCCTCGCTCTCGCCCCGCGCCAGCGCGAACTGAAGGCGCTGGCCGATGCGCAATATTCGGGGCCGCTTGCGGCGGCCGGCGCGAAACTGGCCGATGCGCGCTTCGCCGCCTATGGCGACGCGCTCTATCCCGATGCCACGTTCACCCTGCGCATATCCTATGGCCAGGTGAAAGGCTGGACCGAACGCGGCAAAGACGTGCCGATCCGCACGACGCTGGGCGGCACGTTCGAACGCGCGACCGGCAACCCGCCGTTCGACCTGCCCCCGGCCTTCGCCGCGAACGAGGCGCGGATCGACAAGGACACGACGTACGATTTCGTGACCACCAACGACATTATCGGGGGCAACTCGGGCTCGCCGGTGATCGACCGCGCCGGCACGGTGATCGGCACCGCTTTCGACGGCAACATCCATTCGCTGGGCGGCAACTACGGTTACGACGGCACGCTGAACCGCACGGTCGCCGTCTCGACCGCCGCGGTGCAGGAAGCGCTCGAAACGATCTACCCCGCCCCCGCGCTGGTCGCCGAACTGGCGGGCGAATGACGCGCGGCGGGCGGGGACCGGCGCCCCGCCCGCTTCACCCGTATTCGATCCGCACTTTGCCGGCCGCTTCGGCGGCGATGCGGCGGGCGGCGTCGGTGTCGCCCGCGCTTGCCAGCGCCACGCCCATGCGGCGCCAGGGCCGGCTGGTCGGCTTGCCGAAAAGGCGCACGTCCACCGTCCCGCCGCCCACGGCGAGCGCGTCCGCCAGCCCGGCATAGCGCAAGGCCGCGCTGTCGCGATCGGCCAGGATCACCGCGCTTGCCGAAGGGCGCGCGCGGATCGGCGCCGGGATCGGCAGGCCCATGATCGCGCGGGCGTGGAGATCGAATTCGCTGAGGTTCTGGCTCACCAGAGTGACCATCCCGGTATCGTGCGGGCGCGGGCTCAGCTCGGAAAAGATCGCGTCATCCCCGCGGACGAAGAATTCGACCCCGAACAGGCCGTAGCCGCCCAGGTCGTCCACGACTTTGCGCGCCATGTCCTGCGCGGCGGCGATCGCAGCCTCCGACATCGCCGCCGGCTGCCAGCTTTCCCGATAGTCGCCGCGTTGCTGCCGATGGCCGATCGGCGGGCAGAACAGCACCCCCTCCTTCGTCCGCACGGTCAGCAGCGTGATCTCGTAATCGAAATCGACGAACTGCTCCACGATCACCCGCCGGCGATCGCCCCGCATATTGGCCACGGCATAAGTCCACGCGGCCTCCAGCCCGCCGGCCTCGTCGACTTTGCTCTGGCCTTTGCCCGACGACGACATGACCGGCTTGATCACGCAGGGGAAGCCGGTGTGCTGCGCCCCCGCGCGCACCTCTTCCAGCGTTTCGGCATAGCGATAGCGCGATGTCGCCAGCCCCAGCTCTTCGGCCGCGAGGTCGCGAATGCGGTCGCGGTTCATGGTCAGCTGCGTCGCGCGGGCCGAGGGGACGACGTTGACCCCTTCGCCTTCCAGTTCGACCAGCATCTCGGTGCGGATCGCCTCGATCTCGGGCACGACATAGTCGGGCCGGTGCTTCTCCACCGCCGCGCGCAAGGCCGCGCCGTCCAGCATCGGGAACACTTCGCGGGCATCGGCCACCTGCATCGCCGGGGCATTGTCGTAAGCGTCGCAGGCCACGACCCATGCGCCCAGGCGCTTGGCCGAAATAACGAACTCGCGGCCGAGTTCGCCCGCGCCGAGGATGAGAATTTTCGCTGTGAAAGCCATGGCCGCGGCTTTGCCGGAAAGCGGCGCCGCGGCCAAGGCTGTCTTCGCTACGCTACTCCCCCTGCGCGGCCGCCCAGGCGGCGTGCTGCCGCGCGGTGAGCGCGACGAGGTCGCCCATCGCCACCGGCATGTCGATCAGGTGCAGCCCCCAGTCGTCGAGCCGCGTCTCGCCCACGAAAACGTCGCCCGTGATATCGTCGACGCGCGGATCGGCGGGATCGCCGTTGACCGTCACCGCGAGATATTGCGCGCCGTCGGCATCGACGCATTCGGTCGAGATCAGCCCGGGCACCGCCGTGAACCCGGTCGTGGGCAGAGGCCGGCCCGCGACCCACTCGGTCATCGGCTTGCTCGACGTTCCGACGCCGCCGGTCGAAAAGATGGCGCGCGCGCTTTCCCCATGTCCCATCAGCGCCGCCGGATCGACGCACAGCACCGCGTTCCCCGCGCCCCGGGCGCGGCCGAATCGGCTGCCGGCCGGGGGCGGCGCATCGGCGCGGAACGTCACGTAACTGACGAGACAGCCGTACTGGTCCGCCCGGGTGCATGGCGGCATCCAGGCAATCTCGCCGCGTGCCGGGTCATCGGTCGCGCGTTCGACATTGGTGCCGATCAGCAGCGCGGAAATCACCCTGCCCCGCTCGCTTTCGGGCATCGCCTCCAGCAGCTGCTTCAGCATTCCGCTGCCCTGGCTGTGCCCGATGAGGACGACGCCGCGGCCGCCGTTGTCCTGCGCGAGATAGGATCGCCAGGCGGCCGCGACATCGCCGAACGCTACCGCCGCGGCCGCCACCGGCCGGCGCGCTTCGCCCCGCTCCACCATCTCGCGCAGCGCAGTCAGGGTAATCTGCCGATAGAGCGGCGCGAACACGCGGCAATGCTGGCGGAATCGCGCGGCTTGGGCATGCGCGACGCGCCGCTCCTCAGGGCCGGCGACCATATCGCTGTTGGCGCCCTGGTCGAGCGACACCGTGGGATAGACGTAAAAGCAATCGAATGCGCGGTCTGTATCGGGGACCAGCGGTTCGACGCGGGTCGTCCCATCGCTTTCGATCACGGAAACCGACTGATCGGTGGCACATGCGTCGATCCGGTCGGGCCGGCAAAGCCAGCTTTCGTCTTCCGTATAATCGGGCGCTCCGGCCGGCGCCTGCGCCGATACGGGGGCGAGCCCGGCCATTGCCAGGGCCAACGTCAACCATACTTTCATCGAATCTCTCCTCCTACCCGATTCGAGAATGCGGTATGTTCCGGAAGAGGTAAAGAGGGTCGTCGCCGTCAGGCGCGTCGCCGCTGGCCGGGCGGCGTGTCGCCACACGCGATCCGGCCGCGCCCGCGGGCACGCGCATGGACGAGGGCCAGCTCGGCGCGGCGCAAGGTCTCGTCCGCATCCCCGCAGATGGCCGAGATTCCGACGCTGGCCCGCAAGTCGATCGGCTCGGGGGCGCCGTTGTCCGTCGCCCGCGCCAGTTCGGCCAGCGCCGATGCGGCCACGGCCTCCGCAGCCGGGGGCGCGTCGTCCGGCATCAGCACTCCGAAGCGCTCGTCGCCGATCCGGGCGAGGATGTGATTTCGATGGAGCAGCTGGCGCAACAGGCCGGCAAAGGTGGAGACGATGCGGTCGCCCGCGCTGGCACCGTGGCGCAGCCAGAGCGGATGGAGGTGGCCGATATCGAACAAGGCCAGCGAACCGCCCGGGCGGTGACGCGCCAGATGGCGCAACATCGTGCGAAAGGCGCGCCGGTTGGCAAGCCCGGTCAGCGGATCGGTCAGCGTGGCGGCGAACAGCCGTTCTTCCAGCGCGCGCCGTTCCTCGATCGATCGCATGATCCCGATCGCGCCATAGGCCGTCCCGTCGCCGTCGAGCAGCGGCCGGAGCTGCAGCGTGAACCAATCGGTTCCGCCATCGGCTCTTCGCGCCGCGAATTCGAACCACCCCGACGCGCTTCCGCCGCGCATGACCACGCCGAGGAAAGCGCGCAAGGTATCGGCCTGATCGGGCTCGGCCAAATCGGCGAGATGAGGGTTTATCAGCATGTCGGGAATGGTGATCCCGAGCCGTTCGATCCCCGACGACGCGTGCACGACGAAGCCCTCGCGATCGATCTTGAGCACGACGTCGCGCGCCTCCTCAGCCAGCAAGCCGTAGAGTGCCACCCCCTCGTGGAGGGTAAAATCCTGAATCATTCTGTGCGTCCCGACCCTGTTATTCGCAATTTCCCGGCAAGCGCCCATTCTAACAAGAACAAACGCAAGACCATTACTGCAAGACGACCAGAAAGATAATTAGGTTAGTTTTGTTAAATTGGATCACCTAACTAGCGAATCGCCTTGATTACATATTAACCAAGACGCGCACTTTGTGGAGTCATTCGTGAACCCCGATATCGGCTTATCGCAGATCTGCGACGCTACAGTTCGATCATTATGCGGATCTTGCCCGGATCGATACCATAGGCACGGGCGATGGAATTGCGGCTGCGTGCGAGGGCCTCGCGTAACCCGGCGCTTCCTTCCGCCTCGTCCAGGGCTTCGCGCGAGACGCCCAGAACATCGGCAATCGCGCCGATGCGGCTGTCGAGTGGGCGTGCCTTGCCTTTTTCCCACGCCCACACCGTGGGCTTGCTAACACCCAGGCGATCGCCGAGCTGCGCCAGAGTCAGCCCGCGCTCCTTGCGCAGGCGCTGGAGCCTGCCGCCGAACGATTCGCCCAGCCCCTGGGGCGGCCGGCCGCTCTCGCCGAGATCGAGGCCGCTTTCGCTCTTCAATTCGGCCGCGGAAAGGGCCGCAGCCGACAGCGGCTCGTCGAAGCGGCAGCCGTAGAGCGTGCCGCTCGTCCAGACGACGCGCGCCGAGACCATGCCGGCTTCCGGGAAATCGATATCGATCGGATCGTCGACGGCAAGTTCGACCGGGCTTTCGAGCAGGAGGCCGGTTGTCGACGCGTTGTGGATCCGCACCGGGTGCCCGCCCCCCGACGGGCCGCTCCCGATCGTTTCGAGGCGCAACGCCCTGCGCGGGGCGCGTCGCTTGTCGCCCGACGGGCGCTTCTCCTCGAGATGTGCCGCAATCGCCATTCGCCCTTCCTTTCGGCGGAGAGGCTCCGACATGCGAGTTAAGGAAAGGTTAGCCGGGCCGGCGGAAGGCCGGCTAACGGCGCGCTATGCCGCCTCGTCGTCCACGTCGAGGCCGTAGGCGGTGTGGAGGACGCGCACGGCAAGCTCGGTTTCGTCCTCGTCGATCATCACCGAAACCTTGATCTCGCTGGTGGAAATCGCCTGGATATTGATCCCGCGATCGGAAAGCGCGCGGAACATCGTCGCGGCGACGCCGGCATGGCTCTTCATCCCGACCCCAACGACCGAAATCTTCGCGATCTTCGAATCGGTGATGATCCGGTTGAACCCGATATCGCCGCGCCGGTCCTCCAGCAGGGCCTGCGCGCGCGCGAGGTCGGCCTGCGGGACGGTAAAGGTCACGTCCGTCTCGCCCTTGTCGCGGCCGACGTTCTGGATAATCATGTCGACGTTGATCGAGGCCTGGGCGAGCGGTTCGAAAATATAGGCGACCGCGCCCGGCTTGTCGGGCACGCGGGTGAGGATGACCTTGGCCTCGTTCTTGTCGTGCGCAATGCCGGTGACGAGCTGGCGTTCCATGTCGCCCTTCTCCACTAGTTGATTCATCTCTTCTTCGGATACGATCATCGTGCCGGGAAGATCGTCCGCCGCCACCGCGTCGTCGCCGATAAAGCTCGACAGCACCTGGATACGGACGTCTTCCTTCATCGCCAACCCGACCGACCGGGTCTGCAACACTTTCGCACCGACCGAGGCGAGTTCGAGCATTTCCTCGTACGTCACCGCCTTCAGCTTGCGCGCCTTGGCCACGATCCGCGGATCGGTGGTATAGACCCCGTCGACGTCGGTATAGATGTCGCACCTGTCGGCGCCGACCGCCGCCGCGACGGCCACGGCCGAGGTATCCGAACCGCCACGCCCCAGCGTGGTCAGCCGCCCGTCGCCGCCGATGCCCTGAAAGCCGGGGATGACCGCGATCTCCCCCGCCGCCATCGAGGCGACGAGGGCATCGGAATCGATCGCGTCGATCCGTGCCTTGGCGTGGGCTTCCACCGTGCGCACCGGCAATTGCCAGCCCAGCCACGACCGCGCCTTGCAGCCAAGCGATTGCAGCGTGAGCGCCAGCAGGCCGCTGGTGACCTGCTCGCCGCTGGCCACCACCACGTCGTATTCGGCCGGGTCGTAAAGCGCATTGGCCTCGCGGCAGAAATTGACCAGCCGGTCGGTCTCGCCCGCCATGGCCGAGACGACCACCGCCACCTCATGCCCGGCGGCCTGCTGCTTGCGGACGATATTGGCGACGCGGCGGATGCGCTCGGTCCCGGCCATCGAGGTGCCGCCGAATTTCATCACTATGCGCGCCACGTCTCGTCGCTCCCCTGCCTTGGAGCCCGCCTCGAATGCGGGCGCTGGTGCCGGTCCCTGCGCGCTGTTAGGGGTGGCGCATGGGCGATGCAACAATCTCGGGTGAAACCAATTCTAGGGGCGGCCAAACCATCCGCCCGCGCGAGGCCGAACACTTCGGCGCCCTGGCGCGCGACTGGTGGGACCCGAAAGGCGCCTCGGCCATGCTGCACCGGCTCAACCCCGTGCGGCTCGCCTTCCTGCGCGAGGCGATCGATGCGCACTGGGGCGGCGACCGACGCGCGCCGAAGCCGCTCGCCGGGTTGAGCGCGCTCGATATCGGCTGCGGCGCCGGCCTGCTGTGCGAACCGCTGGCGCGCCTCGGCGCCGAGGTGACGGGCGTGGACGCCGCGCCGGAGAACATCGCCGCCGCCGCGCATCATGCGCAAGGGAGCCGGCTCGACATCCGCTATATCGCCGGTGATGTCGCCACGCTCGATCTCGGTACCTTCGACCTGGTGACATCGATGGAAGTGATCGAGCATGTCGCGGACAAGCCCGCGTTCCTCGCCGCGCTGGCGAACCGTCTGGCGCCGGGCGGACTGATGATCCTCTCCACTCCCAACCGCACTCTCCGTTCGCGCCTGCTGCTGGTCGGCGCGGCCGAGGCGGTCGGCGCGATTCCGCGCGGCACGCACGACTGGGATGACTTCGTAACGCCCGAGGATCTGCGCGGCCTGCTGGCCGATGCCGGGCTGACGATGGGCGAACCGCGCGGCATTGCCTTCTCCCCCGCGAAAGGCCTGCACCTGTCGGACGACCTGGCGCTGAACTATATCGTCACCGCGCGGCGCGCCTAGCCCGGGCAGCTTGCGCCGTCGCGCGCCGCAACCGCGATGGCCGGATCGTCGGTGAAGATGCCATCCACTCCGGTTCGCGCGAGGATCGTCCAGAGCTTCTCCGGGCAGCCGCGGGCTGCGTCGTCTTCCCCGCGGCGCAGCGATGGCGGGAGGAAGGCGTTTTCCTTGCGCAAGGTCCAGGCGTGGACCTGCAGCCCGGCGGCGTGGGCCGCGCTCACCAGCCCGCTCGGCGTGCCGTCGATCTCGATCGCCAGCAGGATATCCGCGCCGACCGCATCGGCATATTCGGCGATCCGTTCCATGCCCGCCATCGTGACCATATCGGCATAGCGCAGCGCCGGCGCGTCCGCCGGACCGCCCTCGGCCGCGACGAGCTGCACCAGGCGGTAATCGCTGAGGGCATCGAGCCGGCGCAGGGGCGCAATCTCGAAGCTCTGGATGAAGACCGGATCCTCCGCCCCGATTCCCGCCTCCGCCAGCTCGCGCAGCAGCAACGCCACCGTGTCGATCCCGGCCTGTTCGCGCAGATGCCCCGGGTGCTTGAGTTCGGGATAGATGCCGATCCGGCGCCCCGTTTCCGCCTCCTTGGCGCGGACGAGGGCGATCACTTCCGCCAGCGTCGGCACCTGATAGAGCCCGTCGTATCGCGCATTGGCCGGACGCAGCGCAGGCAGGCGCTCCTTCGCCCGCAGCCGCCGCAGTTCGGCAAGCGTGAAGTCCTCCGCGAACCAGCCGGTCACGGTATGGCCGTCGATCGTGCGCGTGCGGCGCCGGTCGGCGAACTCGGGCCGTTTGGCCACATCGGTCGTGCCCGAAATCTCGGTTTCGTGGCGCGCCACGAGCACACCGTCGCGCGTGACGACGAGATCGGGCTCGATATAGTCGGCGCCCTGATCGATCGCCCGTTCGTAAGCCGCCAGCGTATGCTCGGGCCGCTCGCCACTGGCGCCGCGATGGGCGATGACCAGCGGCTCGCCGAAATCCTGCGCCCCGCCAGGCACGGCAATGCCGGCGCCCAGCAGCGCCAGCACGCTCAGGAAAAGGCCGCGTCCCATTCGTCCTCCGCAAAACCGATCAGCAAGCCGCCCGGATGTTCGACCACCGGACGCTTGATCATGCTCGGGTGTTCTTGCAGCAGCGTTACGGCCTTGTCCGCGTCGATATCGGCCTTCTGCGCATCGGACAGCTTGCGATAGGTCGTGCCCCGCCGGTTGAGCACCCTGTCCACCCCCGCTGCCGCGATCCATTCGCGCAGCCGCGCCGGATCGGCGCCTTCCTTCTTGTAGTCGTGAAACACGTAGTCCGCTCCGCGCGCATCGAGCCACTTGCGCGCCTTCTTGACCGTGTCGCAGTTGGGAATGCCGTAAACGTGAATGTCAGTCATAACCTCGATACCTTGTAATGTCGGCAGTCTTCGCAAGGGTCCTTGTTCCCGGGCCGGGGCGAACGCCGATATGGCGAATTGCCGGTCAGTCTTCCAGCCAGTGCCGCGCGGCGAACCACCCGAGCACGATGGCCGCGATCAGCAGGCAGAAGCCGAGCACGCCCCAGAAGGCCCACTCTTCCCGGGCAAAGGGTATGCCCTCGACGTTCATCCCCAGCAGCCCGGTGACGAAAGTCAGCGGCAGGAAGATGAAGGCGACGACGGCAATGGCCAGTGACCGCCGATCGACGATCTCCGCCCGAAGGTCGGTCAATTGCTCGTGCAGCAGCGCTGCGCGCTCGCGGACCGCCTCCAGCTCCTCGGCCATGCGGGCGAAGCGATCCGCCGCCTCGCGCAGATGCATCCGGTCTTCCTTGCTGATCCATTCGAATTCGAGCTGCGCCATGGTGGAAAGCGCATCCCGGTCGGGCGCCACGAAGCGCCGCAGCGCGATGGCTTGCGAACGCAAGGCGGCGATACGGCGCCGCAGCGCGTAGATGTCGGCCTCCTCTATCTCGCCTTCGCATTCGTCCAGCCGGTCGCCCAGGGCGGCGACCTCGGGATCGAGTTCGGTGCTGATCGCCTGGGCCAGCGCGGCGACGAAATCGCCGCCGTCGCGCAATCGGCCTGCGCGCATCGCAGCCTCCACCTTGCCGAGCGCGGCAAGCGGGTTGCGCGTAACAGAGGTTGCACGCCGGCCTTCCACCCAGACGCGGATCGAGACCAGCCGGTCGCTGTCGGGCTTCGCCTCCAGCCCGGTGCCGCGCAAGTTGATGAGCACGGCCTCGTCGACCTCGTCGCAGCGCGGACGGGTCTCGCCGGCGAGCAGGGCATTGGCGGCATGGTCGGGGACATAGGCGGGAAGATCGGGGCGGCCGTTCTTCCCTGCCCCTTCGACATGGAGCCAGACGAAGCCGTCGCCCCGGTAGGCCGCGACCTCGCCGGGCGGGAGTTCGGCGACCGTGCCGTTCTCCGACACCAGCGCTCGCAGAACAACGGGGCTTGCACTTTCGGTCATGCCGACCGGCTGGGGCAAGCAGGCGGGCAGGCAAGACCGGCGAGCCGGGGTTTCGGCGGCTTCGCGCACGATCGACCGGCCTGCGGACCGCGCTGCGTTTCGTTCCCGATCGCCGCCCTCATGACCTGTCCCCGTTTTCGAATCGGTGGATGCGGGGGTCGAGGCAGGCGAACAGGGTATAGCTTTCGTAATACGTCTCGCGCCCGCGGGTCTGGACGATCCGGTGTTCGGCGACCCGCCCCCAGCCGCGCGCGGCGGCCTCGTCTTCCCATTCGGACAGCGCGATCACTTCGCCATCCTCGCTGGTGTAGCTTTTGAACGAGACGAAGCCCGGCTGCGCCTGCGCGAGTTCGAGCATGCGCTGCGCATCGGCTTCGTATGCGGCGTAGTCGATATCGGCGCGCTTGCGGTTGCGGAAAACGACAAGGAACATCGGCCTGCTACCTCCCTCCCAGATGCGCGTCGGCGATCGCCGCCGCCAGCGCGTCGGCCGCGTCGGGCCCGGCAATGGCGGCACCGGGAAGCAGGACCTTGAGCATGGCCTGAACCTGCCGCTTGTCCGCCCCGCCGGTGCCCACGACGGCCTTCTTCACCAGCCGGGCGGCATGTTCGCGCACTTCGAGTCCAGCGGCGCCGCAGGCGGCGAGCACGGCGCCGCGGGCCTGTGCCAACTTGAGCGTCGACTGCGGATTCTTGTTGGCAAAGACTTCCTCTGCCGCAGCGCGGTCGGGACGATGGTGCGCGACGATTTCGGCAATCGCGCGATGAAGCGCGGCAAGCCGCTGCGCCATCGGCGCCCCCGAATCGGTCGGAACCTGTCCGTTGGCGACATGCGACAGCCGCGCGCCCTCCGCCCGCACCAGGCCCCAGCCGGTGCAACTGAGCGATGGGTCGAGGCCGAGGATCAGCACGACAAGCACCACCCCCTCCGGGGGAAGGGGATCGCCCGGCGCAGCCGGGTGGTGGAGGGGGCCGGTGGCTGACGCCAGGCCCCCTCCGTCGACCCTTCGGGTCGCCACCTCCCCCCAAGGGGGAGGAGCTTCTTCAACCCAGCTTCTCCATCACCGCGTCGGGAATCTCGTAATTGCCCCACACGGTCTGGACGTCGTCGTCGTCGTCGAGCGCGTCGACGAGCTTGAGCAGGGTGCCGGCGGAGCTTTCGTCCATCTCCACGGTGATGTTCGGCTTCCACGCGAGCTTGACGTTCTCCGCCTCCCCCAGCGTCTTTTCCAGCGCGCCCGCGACTTCGTGCAGCGCCTCCATCTCGGTCCAGATCGTGTGGCCGTTCTCGTCGCTTTCGACGTCGTCGGCACCCGCCTCGATCGCGGCTTCGAGAACCTTTTCCTCGTCGCCCACGCTCGCCGGGTATTCGATCAGGCCCTTGCGCTCGAACCCGTGCGCGACCGAGCCTTCGGTGCCGAGATTGCCACCGTTCTTGGAAAAGGCGGTGCGCACGGCGGTGGCGGTGCGGTTGCGGTTGTCGGTCAGCGCCTCGACGATCAGCGCCACCCCGCCCGGGCCATAGCCTTCGTAGCGGACTTCCTCGTAATTCTCGTCGTCGCCGCCGCTCGCCTTGTCGATCGCGCGCTGGATATTGTCCTTGGGCATCGACTGCGCCTTGGCGTTGTTGACCGCCAGCCGCAGGCGCGGGTTCATGTCGGGATCGGGGGCGCCCATCCTGGCCGCGACGGTGATCTCGCGGCTGAGCTTGGAGAACAGGTTGGAGCGCTTCTTGTCCTGCGCACCCTTGCGGTGCATGATGTTCTTGAACTTGGAATGGCCTGCCATGGTCACCTACGATCTGTGTGGATCATGCGGGCACCACGTTCGGCGCGGGCCGCATCGTCAGCCGCTCCTAGCGAAGCATGAAGGGCCGGGCAATCAGGGCGCGATATCGAAGTGCAGAACGTTCTCGCGCGTGCCGAGCTTGTCGTAGAGCGCGATCGCCGCCGCATCTTCCGCCCCGGTATCGGCCTGGACGTAGATCACCCAGGCGCCGATCTCGCGCGCGATCCGGCGAACCTCGTCGATCAGGGCGGTCGCGACCCCGCGCCGGCGCCACGGCTCGGCCACTGCCAGATCGTAGAGATAGATTTCGCTCCGCGCCTGTTCGAACTTCGGCAAGACGTAAGCGGCAAGCGCGCCGACGGTTTCGCCCCCCGCCTCGGCCACGAGCAGCACCGTATCGGGCCGGGCAAGCAGCGCCCCGGCATAGCGGTCGTCGGGCGGATGCGCAGCGTAGCTTTCGCGGTCGTCGAAGACTTCGCCGAACAGGCGGTTCATCGCACGAAAGCGCGGCAGGTCGTCCGGCCCCAGCCGCGCAACCGTGAACGCGCGATCCATCGTCGGATCTTCCGTCAGATCTTCACCGCGGTCCCGCTGGCGGAGACCATCAGCATCGATCCGGTATCGCCGATCACCTCGTAATCGAGATCGACCCCGACCACGGCATTGCCGCCGCGCGACCCGCATTCGGCCTGCAGTTCCTCGATCGCCTGCTCGCGCGCATCGCGCAGGATGCGTTCGTAACTGCCCGAACGCCCGCCCACGATGTCGCGGATATTGGCGAAAAGATCGCGAAACAGGTTGGCCCCCACGATCACCTCTCCGGTGACGACGCCGAGATAGTCCTGAATCGGACGCCCTTCGATCGTATGCGTGGTGGTGACGATAATCCCGCGCGCGTCCTTCCAGGGACCTGCCATGCCGTTCGTTCCTCAGCCGTTGACGACGATCCCGCCGTTGGGGTGCAGGACCTGCCCCGACATATAAGACGAATCCTCGCAGGCAAGGAAGAGGAATGCCGGCGCCACTTCGTTGGGCTGGCCCGGGCGGCCCATCGGCGTGTCCTCGCCGAAATGCTCGACCTTTTCGGGCGGCGCGCCGCCGCAGGGGTTCAGCGGCGTCCAGATCGGCCCGGGCGCCACCGCGTTCACGCGGATGCCGTCGCCCACCAGGTTCTCGCTCAGCGAACGGGTGAAGGCAGTGATCGCGCCCTTGGTCGCCGAATAGTCGAGCAAGCCGCCAGAGCCCTTGTACATCGTCACGCTGGTGCAATTGACGATCGCGGCGCCGGCCTTGAGATGCGGCCGGGCGGCCTGGGTGAGATAGAACATCGAGAAGATATTGGTCTGGAACGTGCGCTGAAGCTGCTCTTCGGTGATATCGGTCACGTCCTCGTCGGGATGCTGCTCGCCCGCATTGTTCACCAGCACGTCGAGCTGCCCCCATCTGTCGATCACCGCGCGCACGAAACCGTCGGCGTGTTTCGGATCGCCCAGATCGCCGGCGGACAGGAGCACTTCGGCGCCCTCCGCCTCGCACAGCGCGCGGGTCTTGTTGGCGTCGTCGTGCTCTTCGAGATAGGCGATCGCGACATTCGCCCCCTCGCGCGCGAAGAGCACCGCCGTCGCGCGGCCGATCCCGCTGTCGCCGCCGGTAACGATTGCCACTTTGCCCTTCAGCCGCCCCGATCCGGGATAGCGCGGCTGCCAGTCGGGCTTGGGCTCCAGCGCCGATTCGTGGCCGGGCAGGCCGGGTTCCTCGCCGGTCTCGTCGATATGCGCCTTGTCGAGTGTCTTCAGGTCTTTATCCGCCATCGGTGGCTCCTGCATTGTCGCTTGGGGACATGCAGAACCAACCGCCGCGCGGCGTCGCCCGTTCCGGACAGCTTCACGGTTCGACCGGCAGGAACGTCAGCCCAGCCCGAGCGCGGCCTTGTAGGTATCGAGCACCATTTCCATTTCGGCACGGTCGTCGGGCGACATTTTGCGCAGGCGAACGACCTGGCGCATGATCTTGGTGTCGTAGCCGACGGCCTTGGCCTCCGCGTAGACATCGCGGATGTCGTCGGCGATCCCCTTTTTCTCCTCTTCGAGGCGCTCGATGCGCTCGATCAGCAGGCGCAGGCGATCGTCGGTGGTTTCAGCCATCTGGTGCTTCTCCGAAATAAGGCAAGAATCGTTCGGCCCGTCCGTTAGCGGGCGCGTGGGGGGCGGTGAACCCGCCTTTCCACAGCTTGCGCGCTTTCAGCGCAAATCGGCGCGATTGCGAGTCAGGCTGGCTTCCATCCGGGCGATCTGTTCCTCGGTCGCGGGGGACTGGTAGCGGTCCTTCCATTCGTCTTGCGGCATGCCGTGGATCAGTTCGCGCGCCGCGGCCTTGTCGCCGGCATAGCCTGCCTCGCGAATCCAGTCGGCCAGGCAGTTGCGGCAGAACCCGGCGAGCCCCATCAGATCGATGTTCTGCGCATCGTGCCGGTGGCGCAGGTGGCGAACCAGCCGGCGGAAGGCGGCGGCCGCCACTTCGTCGTCGAGCCGGTCGAGCGGGTCGGAGGAATTCGTATCCGTCATCGCGTTTTCCTTGTCTTGCAACGTTCGTCTGGCATAGCGCATCGCACATGCAAAAGCTCGATCCGCGCGCCCGCAAGGTCAAAATCCTGGCCACGACAGGCCCCGCCAGCCGCGAACCGGAGATGCTGCGCAAGCTTTTCCGTGCCGGTGCCGACGCCTTCCGCGTCAATATGAGCCATGGCGATCACGCCACCCATGCCCAGACGATCCGGGCGATCCGCGCCCTGGAAAAGGAGTTCGGTCGCCCGATCGCGATCCTCTGCGACCTGCAAGGGCCGAAACTGCGCGTCGGCGAGTTCAGGGACGGGCAGGCCGTGATCCGCCATTCGGGCCACTTCACGCTCGATCGCAATCCCGAACCGGGCGACGAAACCCGCGTTCACCTGCCGCATCCCGAGCTGTTCGGCCTGCTCGCCAAGGGGCAGCGGCTGCTGATCAACGACGGCAAGATTCGCCTGCGGGTGATCCGCGCCGACGACAACGAGATTTTCTGCTCGGCCGAAGTCGGCGGCATGATCTCCAACCGCAAGGGCGTGAACGTCCCCGATGCCGAAGTGCCGATCCCCGCGCTGACCGAAAAGGACCGGCGCGACCTCGCCTTCGCCATGGAGCAGGGGGCCGACTGGATCGGTCTCTCGTTCGTCCAGCGGCCCGAGGACCTGGCCGAGGCGCGCAAGCTGATGGGCGGGCGCGGATCGCTGTGCGCCAAGATCGAAAAGCCGATGGCCGTGCGGCGTCTCGACGAGATCGTGGAACTGGCGGACGGCATCATGGTCGCGCGCGGCGATCTGGGCGTGGAGCTGGAGCCGCAGGAGGTTCCGCCGCTGCAGAAGAAGATCGTCAACAAGGCGCGCATGGCGGGCAAGCCGGTGATCGTCGCGACCCAGATGCTCGAATCGATGATCGAAAGCCCGGCGCCGACCCGCGCCGAAGTGTCCGACGTCGCCAATGCCGTTTACGACGGGGCCGACGCGGTCATGCTGAGCGCGGAGACCGCCGCCGGCGAATGGCCGGAAGAAGCGGTGACGATCATGGACAAGATCGCCACCCAGGTCGAGCGCGACGATGCCTATCTGGGGCGGGTCCGCTTTCTCGACACACCGCCCGATCGGACAACCGCCGATGCGCTGTCGCACGCCTGCATGACGATCGCCGACACCGTGGCGATCTCGGCAATCACCGTCTTTACCGGATCGGGCAGCACCGCCCGCCGGGTGGCGCGCGAACGGCCGAGCGTGCCGATGCTGGTGCTGACCCCCTCGCTGGCGACGGCGCGCCGCGTCGCCTTGCTGTGGGGCGCGCACGCGGTGGCGACCAAGGATATCGGCAGCTTCGAAGAGATGATCGCCAAGGGCAAGCGCATGGCGCTGCGCCACGGCTTCGGCAAGGCGGGCAGCAAGCTGATCGCGCTCGCCGGGGTGCCGTTCGGAACGCCCGGCAGCACCAACCTGCTTCACGTCGTGACCCTGACGGGCGACGAGCTGGACAAGCGCGCGCACTGATCGGCCGCGGCGGCGGTGCGCGGTTGATCCGCCCCGCCTGTCGCGCCATACCGCGCGGAATGGCGGACGACTGCTGCTCTGCGAAAGGCCCCGAACTCGAACGTCTCGCGCGCAGATCGGGGCAGCGCCGCGTGCTCATCGCCGTTCTGGCGATCAATTCCGTAATGTTCCTGGCCGAATTCGGCGCCGGGCTGATCGCCGGGTCGGCGGCGCTAATGGCCGACGCGACCGATATGCTGGGCGATGCGCTGATCTATGGAGTCAGTCTTTACGCTCTCGACCGCAGCGACCGGTGGAAAGCGGGCGCGGCAGTGACGAAGGGGCTCTTCATCCTCGTGCTCGGCCTGGGCATTCTCGTCAATGTGGGCCTCAAGATCGCGAGCGGCGTACCGCCGTCCTCCACCCTGATGCTGGCGTTCGGCGCACTGGCGCTCGGCGCCAATCTCGTATGCCTGCGCCTGCTGTGGCAATTCCGCGAGCAGGACGTGAACATGGCCAGCACGGTCGAGTGTTCGCGCAACGACGTGATCTCGAACGTCGGCGTGCTGTTCGCCGCGGGCGCGGTCGCGCTGTTCGATTCGCCCTGGCCCGACATTGTCGTCGGCCTGGCGATGGCGGCGATCATCCTGCGTTCGGCGGTCCGCGTCCTGCGCGAGGCCTGGCCGCAGCTGCGCATGGACCCTGCATCGAGCGGGTGAGCGCGATCAGGCCGCAGCGCTTTCCAATCGCGCCCTTGCCTCGGCCTCCCCGATCAGCGGGAGCAGTTCGGCCATGTCGGGGCCGTGGTCCATCCCCGTCAGCGCCTGGCGCAGCGGCAGGAACAGGGCCTTGCCCTTGCGCCCCGTGGCCTCTTTCAGCGCGGTCGTGAGCGAACGCCAGGGATCTTCGTCCCATGCAAGCAGGCGCGCGGCTTCGCGCAAGTAAGCGCGATCGCCATCGGAAAACGCCGGCAGCTCGATCGGGCCGGTCACCAGCCGCCACCACTCCGCCGCTTCGCCGACATGCGCGAGGTTGGGCCGGATCGCGTGCCATCCGGCGGCATCCATCCCTTCGGGCAGACGGCCCGCGACCGCGTCGAAATCGAGCCGGTGAACGACCGCGGCATTGATCCGCTCCAGCTCCGCATCGTCGAATTTCGCCGGGGCGCGGCCGAATGTCGCGAGGTCGAAACTTTCGATCAGCTCCCCGCGCTCGGCGATCGGTTCGACCGGCAGCGCGGTGCCGAGCCGCGCCAGCAGCGCAACCAGCGCCTGCGGCTCGATCCCGCGTTCGCGGAAAGCGTCGCAGCCGAGCGAGCCCAGCCGCTTCGACAGCTTGCCCTCGCTGCCCACCAGCAACGCCTCGTGCGCGAAGCGGGGCACCTGGCCGGGGTGGCCGGCTGCGATCAGCGCCTCGAACATCTGGATCTGCACCGCGGTGTTGGAAACATGGTCTTCGCCGCGCAGCACGTCGGTGATCCCCATCGCCAGATCGTCCACTGCGCTCGGCAGCATATAGAGCCACGATCCGTCGGCCCGGCGGATCACGGGATCGGAAAGCTGCGCGGGATCGAACTTCTGCAACCCGCGCACGCCGTCCTCCCATGCGATCGGTGCGTCATGGTCGAGGCGGAAACGCCAGTGCGGCGCAATGCCGGCCGCGGCCTTTTCGGCATGGTCCGCCTCGGTCAGCGCCAGCGCCGCGCGGTCGTATATCGGCGGCAGGCCGCGGCCGAGCAGGATCTTGCGCTTCAGCTCCAGCTCCTGCGCGGTTTCGTAGCAGCGATAGACCCGGCCGGCGGCGCGCAGCGTTTCGAAGGCGCGCTCGTAGAGATCGAGCCGCTCGGACTGCCGCTCCTCGCCGTCCGGCTCCAGCCCCAGCCATGCGAGATCGGCGCGGATCGCTGCGACATATTCCTCGCGGCTGCGCTCTGCGTCGGTGTCGTCGATCCGCAGCAGGAAACGCCCACCGCCTTTGCGCGCGAGCATCCAGTTGTGCAGCGCGGTGCGGAGATTGCCGACGTGCAGCCGTCCGGTCGGCGAAGGGGCGAAACGGGTGGTCGTTGTCATGGACGGCCCGATAGCCGAGCCTTGCACCTATTGCGAGAACAGGGTGACGCTGCGCTCGCCGCCGGTCAGCTCGATGCCGTTCGCTGGGGTCCGCTCGGCCCGGGTGACGGAATCGAGCGCGGACGCTAGACGCCGCTGTTCCGGGGGGACGCCGATCGCGCAGACCGGCCTGTCGGCCGGCCGCTCGGTCGTCAGCGCGCCGGCCTCGTAGGTATAGGTCCAGTCGAATCCGGCGCAGCGCGGCTGATAGAAGATGTTGGTTTCGGTGATCGACAGACCGATGCCGATATCTCCCCCCAATTCGGCGCCGTCGATCCCGGCGACGCGATATTCGCCGACCAGCGAAGCGGGGGCCCTGTCCTCGACCGGCGCGGCCGGGGCGGATGGACCGGCGGGATCGGCCGCTGGCTGGCACGCTGCGAGCAGGACGGCGGGGACGATAACGAGCAAGTGGCGGGACATGTCGGCGCTCCATCGGTTGCGGTCACGGCCCGGTGTCGTTTTCGGCGCGGTCGACGCGCACCGGACGCCGTGTCGCCGACATTCACTCTAGCCCCGAACGGCCGCACGAAAAAGCCCCGCCGGATCGCTCCGGCGGGGCTCGTTGCCTGCGCTCGCGAGGGGTTTATTCCTCGTCCGCAGCCTTGGCGGTTTCGCCTTCGTCCGACTGCTGCAGGTATTCGCCGGCATCGGCGTCGGTGCCGTGGGTTTCGCCCTCGACCCGGGCGAGCGGATCGTCGCCGACCGCTGCTTCGGGGCCCTGCGCCAGTTCGGCCTCATGCTCCTCGGCGGCTGTCTGCGCGGCGAGCAGCGCTTCCTGCTGCTTCTTCCACGTCGCCCGCAAGGCCGCATCGCGGCTGGAGGCGGTGACCCGCGCCCGGTTCATCGCCGCGCCGGTGCCGGCGGGAATGAGACGGCCGACGATCACGTTTTCCTTCAGACCGACCAGCGTGTCCTTCTTCCCTTCGACCGCCGCCTGCGTCAGCACGCGGGTGGTTTCCTGGAACGAAGCGGCCGAGATGAAGCTGCGCGTCTGCAGGCTCGCCTTGGTGATGCCGAGCAGGATCGGATGCCCTTCGGCCGGCTTCTTGCCCTTCGGCAGCTTCGCGTTGATCTCGTTCATCTCGCCCAGATCGACCTGCTCGCCCGGCAGCAGCGTGGTGTCGCCGCCATCGGTGATCTCGACCTTCTGCAGCATCTGGCGAACGATCACCTCGATGTGCTTGTCGTTGATCTTCACGCCCTGGAGCCGGTAGACTTCCTGGATTTCGGTGCAGAGGTATTCGGCGAGCGCCTCGACCCCGAGCACTTCCAGAATGTCGTGCGGATTGGGGCTGCCCGAGATCAGCGTATCGCCCTTCTTGACGAAGTCGCCTTCCTGAACGTCGATCACCTTGGTCTTGGGCACCAGGTATTCGACCGGATCGCCCTCCTCCGGAACGATCGCGATCTTGCGCTTGGCCTTGTATTCGCGAACGAATTCGATCTTGCCCGAAATCTTGGCAATGATCGCGTTGTCTTTCGGAATACGCGCCTCGAACAGCTCGGCCACCCGCGGCAGACCGCCGGTGATGTCGCGCGTCTTGGCCGCCTCGCGCGAGGCGCGGGCGAGAATGTCGCCCGCCTCGACGCGCTGGCCGTCCTCGACCGAAAGCGACGTACCGGGTGCGAGCATGTAGCGCGCAGCCTCGGTTTCCTCGCCCTTCTTGTCGCCTTCCTCGCCCAGCAGGGTGAGGCGCGGACGCAGATCTTCCTTCTTCTTGCGCCCGCTGGTGCGCAGCTCGGTGACGACGCGCTGGGCAATGCCCGTCGCTTCGTCCACGCGCTCTTCCATCGTCGTGCCGTCGATCAGGTCCTGATAGCGCACGACGCCCGACTGCTCGGTGATGATCGGCAGGGTGAACGGATCCCACTCGGCCAGCCGGTCGCCTTCCTTCACCTTGGCGCCGTCCTCGAACATCAGCACGGTGCCGTAGGGCACCTTGTGGATCTCGCGCTCGCGCCCTTCGGCGTCGATCACCGCCAGCTCGCCGTTGCGGGCGAGACTGAGGATGCGGCCTTTCTTGTCGGCGATGGTCGGCATGTCGCGATAGACGACCTTGCCGTCCGACACCGCTTCGAGATGGCTCGTTTCGTTGAGCTGCGCCGCGCCGCCGATGTGGAACGTCCGCATCGTCAGCTGGGTGCCCGGCTCGCCGATCGACTGCGCGGCGATCACGCCGACCGCCTCGCCGATATTGACCGGCGTGCCCCGGGCCAGATCGCGGCCATAGCAGCGCGCGCAAACGCCCTGCTCGGCCTCGCAGACCAGCGGCGAACGGATCTTCGCCTGCTGCACTTCGGCGTCCTCGATGGCCTTGACCATCGCCTCGTCCAGCAGAGTGCCGGCCTTGACGATGACTTCCCCGCTGGAGGCATCGACGATGTCCTCGGCCACCGTCCGGCCAAGGATGCGCTCGCCGAGCGACGCGATGACCGAGCCGCCCTGCACGATCGCGCGCATTTCCAGACTGTTTTCGGTCTTGCAGTCTTCCTCCACGATCACGCAGTCCTGCGACACGTCGACCAGGCGGCGGGTCAGGTAACCCGAGTTCGCCGTCTTGAGCGCGGTGTCGGCCAGGCCCTTGCGGGCGCCGTGGGTCGAGTTGAAGTATTCAAGGACGGTCAGGCCTTCCTTGAAGTTCGAGATGATCGGCTGTTCGATGATCTCGCCCGAAGGCTTGGCCATCAGGCCGCGCATCCCGGCGAGCTGCTTCATCTGCGCGGGCGAACCACGCGCGCCCGAATGGCTCATCATGTAGATCGAGTTGATTTCCGCCTCGCGGCCGTTCTCGTCCTTCGGCCGGGCCTTGATCATCTCCATCATCGCATCGGCCACCTGGTCGCCGCAGCGGCTCCAGGCGTCGATCACCTTGTTGTATTTTTCCTGCTGGGTGATCAGGCCGTCCTGATACTGCTGCTCGTAATCGGCGACGAGCGCCTTGGTTTCTTCGACCAGCTTTTCCTTCTCGCCCGGGATAATCATGTCGTCCTTGCCGAACGAGATGCCGGCGCGGAACGCGTGGCGGAAGCCCAGCGACATGATCGCGTCGGCGAACAGCACCGTGTCCTTCTGGCCGGTATGGCGATAGACCTGGTCGATGACGTCGCCGATTTCCTTCTTGGTCAGAAGGCGATTGACGATGTCGAACGGCACCTTGTGGCTCTTGGGCAGGCATTCGCCGATCAGCATCCGGCCCGGCGTGGTCTCGAACCGCTTCATCGCGATCTCGCCGTTCTCGTCCGCCTGCGGCACGCGGCTGGTGATCTTGGAGTGCAGCGTGACGGCACCGACATGCAGCGCCTGGTGCACTTCGGCCATGTCGGCCAGCGCCATGCCCTCGCCCGGCTCGCCCTCGCGGTCCATGGAGAGGTAATAGAGGCCCAGCACCATATCCTGCGAGGGAACGATGATCGGCTTGCCGTTGGCCGGCGAGAGGATGTTGTTGGTGGACATCATCAGCACGCGCGCTTCCAGCTGCGCCTCGAGGCTCAGCGGAACGTGCACGGCCATCTGGTCGCCGTCGAAGTCGGCGTTGAACGCGGCGCAGACCAGCGGGTGAAGCTGGATCGCCTTGCCCTCGATCAGCACCGGCTCGAACGCCTGAATGCCCAGGCGGTGGAGCGTCGGCGCACGGTTCAGCAGAACCGGGTGCTCGCGGATCACCTCATCGAGGATGTCCCAGACTTCCTTGCGCTCTTTCTCGACCCACTTCTTCGCCTGCTTAAGGGTCATCGAAAGGCCCTTGGCGTCGAGGCGGGCGTAGATGAACGGCTTGAACAGCTCGAGCGCCATCTTCTTCGGCAGGCCGCACTGGTGCAGCTTCAGCTCCGGCCCGGTCACGATGACCGAGCGGCCCGAATAATCGACGCGCTTGCCGAGAAGGTTCTGGCGGAAGCGGCCCTGCTTGCCCTTCAGCATGTCGCTGAGCGACTTGAGCGGACGCTTGTTGGCGCCGGTGATGACGCGGCCGCGGCGGCCGTTGTCGAACAATGCGTCGACCGCTTCCTGCAGCATGCGCTTTTCGTTGCGGACGATGATGTCCGGCGCGCGCAGCTCCATCAGCCGCTTCAGCCGGTTGTTGCGGTTGATGACACGGCGATAGAGGTCGTTGAGGTCCGAGGTCGCGAAGCGGCCGCCGTCGAGCGGCACCAGCGGGCGCAGTTCGGGCGGGATGACCGGCACGACTTCGAGGATCATCCATTCGGGGCGGTTGCCCGATTCGATGAAGCTTTCGACGACCTTGAGACGCTTGATGATCTTGGCCGGCTTGAGCTTGGACTTGGTGGTTTCCAGCTCTTCGAGCAGGTCCGCACGCTCCTGCTCCAGATCGAGATCCATCAGCATGTGCTTGACCGCCTCGGCGCCGATCCCGGCGGTGAAGGCGTCCTCGCCATATTCGTCCTGCGCCTCGAGCAGTTCGTCCTCGGTCAGGAGCTGGAATTTCTCCAGCGGCGTCAGGCCCGGCTCCGTGACGATATAGGCCTCGAAATATAGCACGCGCTCGAGCTGCTTGAGCTGCATGTCGAGCAGCAGGCCGATGCGGCTCGGCAGCGACTTGAGGAACCAGATATGCGCGACCGGCGCGGCCAGTTCGATATGGCCCATACGCTCGCGGCGGACCTTGGTCACGGTGACCTCGACGCCGCACTTTTCGCACACGACGCCCTTGTACTTCATGCGCTTGTACTTGCCGCACAGGCACTCGTAGTCCTTCACCGGGCCGAAGATGCGCGCGCAGAACAGGCCGTCACGCTCGGGCTTGAACGTGCGGTAGTTGATCGTTTCCGGCTTCTTGATCTCGCCGAACGACCAACTGCGGATACGCTCGGGCGAGGCGATCCCGATCTGGATCTGGTCGAACGTCTCGGGCTTGGCGAGCTGGTTGGTGAATTTGGTCAGTTCGTTCATTTCTTCTTCCTTTGTCCCCCTCCCGCTTGCGGGAGGGGTTAGGGGTGGGTCTTGTTCCGGGCGGGCGATCAGGCCCACCCCCCGACCCCCTCCCGCAAGCGGGAGGGGGAGAAGCGCGTTACTCCGCCGCCTCCGGCCACTGGTCCGCGTCGTCCTCGTCCTCGGTCAGCGACTTGAGTTCGACGTTGAGGCCCAGGCTGCGCATTTCCTTGACGAGCACGTTGAAGCTCTCGGGAATGCCCGCCTCGAACGTATCGTCGCCCTTGACGATCGCCTCGTAGACCTTGGTCCGGCCGATCACGTCGTCCGACTTCACGGTGAGGATTTCCTGCAGCGTGTAGGCGGCGCCATAGGCCTGGAGCGCCCAGACCTCCATCTCGCCGAAGCGCTGGCCGCCGAACTGCGCCTTGCCGCCCAGCGGCTGCTGGGTGACGAGCGAGTAGGGGCCGATCGAGCGGGCGTGGATCTTGTCGTCGACCAGGTGGTGCAGCTTGAGCATGTACATGTGCCCGACGGTCACCTTGCGGTCGAAGGCATCGCCGGTGCGCCCGTCATACAGCGTCACCTGGCCCGAACCGTCGAGCCCGGCACGTTCCAGCATCCGGGTCACGTCGGCTTCGCGGGCACCGTCGAACACCGGGGTGCCCATCGGAACGCCCTTGACCAGATTGCCCGCCAGTTCGACGATCTCGGCCGGCGAACGCGCCTCGATCTCGTCGTGGTACTGATCGCCGTAGACCTCTTTCAACGTCTCGCGAACCGCCTCGGGCGGCTTGCCCGCCTGCGGGTCGGGGTTGGCGGCGCGCCATTCCTCCAGCGCGGCGGCAACCTGCTGGCCCAGGCCGCGCGCGGCCATGCCCAGATGGGTTTCGAAGATCTGCCCCACGTTCATGCGCGAAGGCACGCCGAGCGGGTTGAGCACCATGTCGACGGGGGTGCCGTCTTCCATGAAGGGCATGTCCTCGACCGGCAGGACGCGGCTGATAATGCCCTTGTTGCCGTGGCGCCCGGCCATCTTGTCGCCGGTCTGCAGCTTGCGCTTCACCGCGACGAAGACCTTGACCATCTTGAGCACGCCGGGCGCGAGTTCGTCGCCGCGCTCGAGCTTCTCCTTGCGGTCTTCGAACTTCTCTTCGATGACCTTGATCGCCTCGTCGTATTGCGACTTCACGGCCTCGATCTGCGCCTGGCGATTGTCGTCCGCCACTGCGAACTTGAACCATTCGTGGCGATCGACGCTCTCGAGCACCTCCTCGGTGATCTCGATGCCCTTCTTGGTTCCCTTCGGTGCCGCAGAGGCGGTCTGGCCCAGCAGCATGTCGCGCAGGCGGTTGTAGGTCGCACGGTTGAGGATCGCGCGTTCGTCCTGGCTATCCTTGCGCAGGCGCTCGATTTCCTCGTTCTGGATCGCGCGGGTACGATCGTCGATCTCGATCCCGTGACGGTTGAACACGCGAACTTCGACCACGGTGCCCGACACGCCCGGCGGCAGGCGGAGCGAGGTGTCGCGCACATCGCTGGCCTTTTCGCCGAAGATCGCGCGCAGCAGCTTTTCTTCCGGCGTCATCGGGCTTTCGCCCTTGGGCGTGATCTTGCCGCACAGGATATCGCCCGGATGCACTTCGGCACCGATGTAGACGATACCCGCCTCGTCGAGGTTGCGCAGCGCCTCCTCGCCGACATTGGGGATGTCGCGGGTGATGTCCTCCGGCCCGAGCTTGGTGTCGCGCGCCATGACTTCGAATTCCTCGATATGGATCGAGGTGAAGACGTCGTCCTTCACGATACGCTCGGAAATGAGGATCGAGTCCTCGTAGTTGTAGCCGTTCCAGGGCATGAAGGCGACGAGGCTGTTCTTGCCCAGCGCCAGTTCGCCGAGATCGGTCGAGGGACCGTCGGCAATGATGTCGCCCGGCTCGACCGTCTCGCCCACTTTCACCAGCGGGCGCTGGTTGATGCAGGTGTTCTGGTTCGAACGCTGGAATTTCTGCAGGGTGTAGATGTCGACCCCCGACTGGCCGGGCTCGACATCGCCGATCGCGCGGATCACGATGCGGGTCGCGTCGACCTGGTCGACCACGCCGCCGCGGGTCGCGGCGATCGCGGCACCCGAATCGCGGGCCACGGTCTCTTCCATGCCGGTGCCGACGAACGGCGCCTCGGCCCGCACCAGCGGGACCGCCTGGCGCTGCATGTTCGACCCCATCAGCGCGCGGTTGGCGTCGTCGTTCTCGAGGAACGGGATCAGCGAGGCGGCGACCGAAACGAGCTGCTTGGGGCTGACGTCCATCAGCGTGATCTGCTCGCGCGGGAGCATCACGAACTCGCCTTCCTGGCGGGCCGAAACCAGCTCCTCGACGAACGAACCGTCCTCGTTAAGCTCGGCCGAGGCCTGGGCGACAGCATGCTTCTGCTCTTCCATCGCGGACAGATAGATGACCTCGCCGGTCACCTTGCCGTCCTCCACCTTGCGGTAAGGCGTTTCGATGAAGCCGTACTTGTTGACCCGCGCGAAAGTCGAAAGCGAGTTGATGAGGCCGATGTTCGGCCCTTCGGGCGTTTCGATCGGGCAGATGCGGCCATAGTGCGTCGGGTGCACGTCGCGCACTTCGAAGCCGGCACGCTCACGGGTGAGACCGCCCGGCCCGAGCGCCGAGACGCGGCGCTTGTGGGTGACTTCGCTGAGCGGGTTGGTCTGGTCCATGAACTGCGAGAGCTGGCTGGAGCCGAAGAACTCGCGCACCGCGGCCACGGCCGGCTTGGCGTTGATCAGGTCGTTCGGCATCACGGTCGACACGTCGACGGAGGACATGCGCTCCTTCACCGCGCGCTCCATGCGCAGCAGCCCGACGCGGTACTGGTTCTCCAGCAGCTCGCCGACCGAACGGACACGGCGGTTGCCGAGGTTGTCGATGTCGTCGACTTCGCCCTTGCCGTCCTTCAGGCCGACCAGTTCCTTCACCACGGTCAGGATGTCTTCCTTGCGCAGCGTGGTGACGGTGTCTTCGGCATCGAGGCCGAGGCGCATATTGAGCTTCACGCGACCCACGGCGGAAAGGTCGTAGCGCTCGGGATCGAAGAACAGGCCTTCGAACAGCGCCTCTGCCGTTTCCTTCGTCGGCGGCTCGCCGGGGCGCATGACCTTGTAGATCGCCTCCAGCCCCTCGTCGCGGTTTTCGGCCTTGTCGACCTTCAGCGTGTTGCGGATCCACGGCCCGGTGTTGACGTGATCGATGTCGAGCAGCGCGATCCGGTCGACGCCGGCCTTGTCGAGCAGTTCCAGGTTCTCGGGACCGATCTCATCGCCCGCCTCGACCCAGATGCGGCCGGTCGATTCGTCGATCATGTCGTTGGCGGCGTAACGGCCGATGATTTCCTCGGTTGGGATCAGGAGGTTTTCCAGCCCGTCCTTCTTCGCCTTGTTGGCGGCGCGCGGCGAAATCTTCTGGTTGGCGGCGAAAATCTCCTCGCCGGTGGCGGCGTCGACCAGCGGGAACGCCGGCTTGGCCCCGCGCCACTGCTCGGGCACGAACGGCATTTTCCAGCCTTCGCCGGCCTTGCCCGAAACCCGTTCCCACACGACGGTGTCGTAGAAGTAGTGAAGGATTTCCTCGCTATCGAGGCCGAGGGCATAGAGCAGCGAGGTGACCGGCAGCTTGCGCTTGCGGTCGATACGGACGTTGACGATGTCCTTCGCGTCGAATTCGAAATCGAGCCACGATCCGCGATAGGGGATCACGCGCGCGGCGAACAGCAGCTTGCCCGACGAATGCGTCTTGCCCCGGTCGTGATCGAACAGGACGCCCGGCGAACGGTGCATCTGCGACACGATCACGCGCTCGGTGCCGTTGATGAGGAACGTGCCGTTCTCGGTCATGAGCGGCATGTCGCCCATGTAGACGTCCTGCTCCTTGATATCGAGGACGGAGCGGGTCTCGGTCTCCTGGTCGACCTCGAACACGATCAGGCGCAGCGTCACCTTCATCGGCGCCGCGTAAGTGATGCCGCGCTGGCGGCATTCGGTCGTGTCGTACTTGGGCGGTTCAAGCTCGTAGTGGACGAAGTCCAGCTCGGCCGTGCCGGCGAAGTCGCGGATCGGGAACACGCTGCGCAGGGTCTTCTCGAGACCCGAGACGTAACCGATCGAAGGGTCGGAGCGCAGGAACTGTTCGTAGCTCTCGCGCTGCACCTCGATCAGGTTCGGCATCTGCACCACTTCGTGGATGTCGCCGAAAATCTTGCGGATGCGCTTCTTCGCGGTGCCGGTGTTGGCCGATGCCTTCGCGCCGGTCGCCTTAGCCTTGGTCGCCATGGAGGTGATTCGCCTCTTCGTGCTGCGCCGGAAGCGTTGCGCCGCCGGCCTTGAAAATCATGCGTTGCGCGAGTGCCATCCCGCGAGACGCCGGAAAGCCGCAGCACAGCGCCCTTGCGGGGCCTGCTGCAGCTCGATCGAACGTCGCGAATATGGAAAGCCGCTTCCATCCCTTGGTCCGATCCCGCGCATGAACGGACCTTGCTCGAAGCGTGCGGTCGGGCGTGCATGTAGGATTTCGCCCCCGCGCTGTCAACACGCGGCGGATGCCGGGAACGCTCGCTGCGCGCGTCCCAGATCGGTGTCGATCTGCGTCGTTGCAGCGGAAGCGGCGATTATATTCCGTCGATCGGGGAACTTCGGGCAATTGTGGCAATTGTATGGCGAGTAGTGTATGGCGAGTAGCGAAAGGAATTTTCCATGAAACAGCTTGCTATCGCCGCCCTCCCTCTCGCGCTCGCGCTCGGTGCGTGCGACAATGCCGCCGACGACACGACGCTCGAAGAGACGCCCGAAGATACGATGGCGGAAGACACCATGACCGATCCGGCGATGACCGATCCGGCAATGACGGACGAAACCATGACCGATCCCGCCCTGAGCGAAGACCCGATGGCCGGCGATCCGCTCGCCGACGAAACCGGCCAGGATACCCAGCCGGACGACGAACCGGTCGCCGACACGATGTAATCGTCGCAATCGTCCAGGCGCGAACGGTCGCCGCGGCGGCTTGACCCGCCCGGACTTTCTGCTAGAGGCCCGCCCCGACCGGCGGGCCTCTTTGCGTTTGCCGGTCATCCGTCCGAGACAGCTGGCGACCCGGATCTGCCGGGTCTTAATTTCCGGCCGAGACGGGGAAAAGAGATTTCGCGGGTTCCGGCATCGCCGCCCCGCATCGCACGCCTGGCGTGTCTCCTTCCCTTGTCGAACGGACTGCCCCGTGCCGGTCAGCGGCGCGGAGCGATGTGAGCCGGTCGCGTTCGCGCCAGCGGGTGCGGCCACATGTGAAGGAGTATGGCATGGATCGTTCGCAGAAAACCGATGCGGTCGCCCAGCTCAATGCGGTCTTCAACGAGGTCGGCGTGGTGGTTGTCACCCGCAACCTCGGCCTGACGGTGGCCCAGTCCACCGATCTGCGTTCGAAGATGCGCGAAGCGGGTGCGTCCTACAAGGTTGCGAAAAACCGTCTTGCCAAGCTCGCCCTGAAGGAAACCCGGTACGAAGGGCTCGAGGAATATCTCTCGGGTCCGACGGCCCTGGCCTGGTCGGAAGACCCGGTCGCGGCAGCCAAGGCCGTGGTGGATTTCGCCAAGACGACCGACAAGATCGAAATCGTCGGTGGTTCGATGGGCGGGCAGCTGCTCGACGAAGCCGGTGTCCGGGCGCTTGCCTCGATGCCTTCGCTCGACGAGCTGCGCGGCACACTGGTGGGCCTCGTCAACGCCCCGGCGACCAAGATCGCCCGGGTCGTCAACGAACCCGCGTCCAAGCTCGCCCGCGTCTTCGGTGCCTATGGCGCCAAGGAAGCGGCGTAAGCGGTTTTTCGCACGACGCGATTTTTCCGGGGCGAACCGCCCCAGCCGACAAGATCTATCTGGAGTGAAACATCATGGCCGATATCGCCAAGCTGGTTGAAGAACTTTCGAAACTGACCGTCCTCGAGGCGGCCGAACTCGCCAAGGCGCTGGAAGAAGAGTGGGGCGTTTCCGCCGCCGCTGCCGTCGCCGTTGCCGGCCCCGCCGCGGGTGGCGGCGACGGTGCTGCCGCTGCCGAGGAAAAGGACGAATTCGACGTCGTCCTCACCGGCGACGGTGGCAAGAAGATTCAGGTCATCAAGGAAGTCCGCGCCATCACCGGCCTGGGCCTGACCGAGGCGAAGGCCCTGGTCGAAGGCGCGCCCAAGCCGCTGAAGGAAGGCGTGAACAAGGCCGAAGCCGAAGAAATCAAGGGCAAGATCGAAGCCGCCGGCGGCACGGTCGAACTCAAGTAAGGCTTTCCGCCACCGAGTATATGCGAAGGGCGGTGCCGCAAGGTGCCGCCCTTTTCATATCGGTTTCCGGCAACGGCCGCCGGGCCGGCCGAAACCGTTCAGAGCGTTTGGAGATAGGCGACGATCGCGGCGCGCTCCTCCGCCGAGCGGACCCCGGCAAAGGCCATCTTGGTCCCCGGGACCACCCCGCGCGGATCGGCGAGATAGGCATCGAGCGTCTCGGCGTCCCAGACCAGACCCGAATGGCGCAGCGCCTTGCTGTAGGCATAAGTGGCTTCGTGCCCGGCAGGGGCGCCGTATACCCCGGCCAGCGATGGCCCGACACCGTTGCGGCCGGGCGCCGTCTGGTGGCAAGTGGCGCATCGCGCGAAGGCGGAAGGGCGGCCGCCCCCGTCCGCTCCCATTTCGGCCACGCGCGGCGCCTGCTTCGTTCCGTCCCGCTCGCCCGCCCGATCGCCGGCGCCGCAACCTGCCAGCGCCAGCGCCATTGTCATCAGTGTGCAATTCCAGCCGGCTTTCATGGCCGTGCGTCATGCCGCGCAGGCCCGCTGTGCGCAAGCTGTGGCCGCATGGCCGCACCCTCCCATCGAAGGCGGCCGGCGGCGGAAATTTCGCTTTCCCCCGCCACCCGCCGACCCTAACCGGGACGGCTTTATGTCCGACGCACGCATCCTCCCGGCCCCGTCCCCCCACCCCTGGCGGACCGAAATGACGGCCACCTTCAAGCTGGCCTGGCCGCTTGCGCTCGCCAACCTGCTGCAGATGCTGACTTATGCAGTCGACGTGATCTTCATCGCGCGCCTGGGGGACGCGCCGCTGGCGGCATCGGCGATCGCGGTTGCCGTGTTCGGCCTGGTGCTCTGGGCCCTGTCGGGGCTGACAGGCGCGGTCGCTCCCCTGATCGCGGAAGAGCTGGGCGCGCGCGCACCGGCGCTGCGTCCGGTCCGCCGGGCGACGCGCATGGCGCTGTGGCTCGCGGTGCTGAGCGGGGCCGCCGGCATGGGCCTGTGCCTGCTGCTCGAACCGATCATGCGCGCCACGGGCCAGCAGGAAGAGATCATCGCGCTGGCCACGGCCTACAACCTGATGATCGTCTGGTCGCTGATCCCGATGCTGATCAACAACGTCCTGCGAAACTTCGTCTCGGCGCTCGGCCGGCCGGTGTTCGCGACCGCGATCACGGCGGCCGGGATCGCGGTCAACGCATTGGCCAACTATGCCTTCATCTTCGGCAATCTGGGCGCGCCCGAACTGGGCCTGCGCGGCGCGGCGGTGGCGACGATCGTCACCGGCGTGACCACGATGCTCGCCTATATCCTCGCCATCCGGCTCGATCCGCGGCTGCACCGCTATCGCATCTTCGGGTTCTGGTGGCGCGTCGACATGCAGCGGTTGATGCAGATCGTGCGCCTGGGAACACCGATCGCGCTGACCGTCACTGCCGAGGGAGGGATTTTCGGCGGCGCGGCCTTCATGATGGGCAATATCGGCACCTCGCAACTGGCGGCGCACACCGTTGCGCTGCAGATCGCGGCGCTGGCTTTCCAGGTGCCGTTCGGAATCGGCCAGGCGGCGACGATCCGCGTCGGCTATTTCTTCGGCGCGCGCGACCGGGCCGGGATAATGCGCGCCGGCTGGACGGCTATTGCGATGGGCACCGGCTTCATGGCGGTCACGGCCACGGCGATGATCGTCATCCCCATGCCGCTGCTGGCGATATACGTCGATCCCTGGGCGCCCGAAAATGCGGTGCTGGTCGCATTCGCGCTGCGATATCTGGTGATCGCCGCCGCTTTTCAGCTGTTCGACGGAATCCAGGCCGTCGCGGCCGGGGCGCTGCGCGGCCTGCAGGATACGCGCATACCGATGTGGATCGCGATCTTCAGCTACTGGGTTCCGGGCATGGGAGCGTCTCTCCTCCTCGGCTTCGCCACGCCGCTGCAGGGGCGCGGCGTGTGGCTGGGCCTCGCCATCGGGCTGACGGTCGCCGCGGCGCTGCTGGTCTGGCGCTGGCGGCGGCGCGACGCGCTGGGCCTGACCCTGCGACAAGTCGCACCCGCCTGACCGGCCGGAAACGCCCGCCCGGCGGCGCGTTTTTTTGCCGGGGCGCCTGTTGACTCGTGCAGGCCCCACACACATATGCGGCGCGCTGGCACTCTCGGGTCGAGAGTGCCAGACCAGATCATCCACTCTTAACTAGAAGAGGTCACACCAATGGCATTTCGTCCGCTGCACGACCGTGTCCTGGTCCGTCGCATCGAAGCCGAAGAGAAGACCGCCGGGGGCATCATCATCCCCGACAGCGCCAAGGAAAAGCCGAGCGAAGGCGAAGTTATCGCCGTCGGTTCCGGGGCCAAGGCCGAAGACGGGACGGTCACCCCGCTCGACGTGAAGGCCGGCGATCGCGTCCTGTTTGGCAAGTGGTCCGGCACCGAGGTCAAGCTCGATGGCGAAGACCTGCTGATCATGAAGGAAAGCGACATCATGGGGATCATCGGCTGATCGCCGTTCCCTGCCCGACGCACTTCTTCAACTAACTCACCAATTCCAGGAGAAACACCAATGGCTGCCAAGGACGTAAAGTTCAGCCGCGACGCGCGCGAACGCATTCTCGCCGGTGTCGACACGCTGGCCAACGCCGTCAAGGTCACACTCGGCCCCAAAGGCCGCAACGTTGTCATCGACAAGAGCTTCGGCGCGCCGCGCATCACCAAGGACGGCGTCACTGTCGCCAAGGAAATCGAGCTTTCCGACAAGTTCGAGAACATGGGCGCGCAGATGCTGCGCGAAGTGGCCAGCAAAACCAATGATCTTGCAGGTGACGGCACCACCACGGCCACTGTGCTTGCCCAGTCGATCGTGCGCGAAGGCATGAAGTCGGTCGCCGCCGGGATGAACCCGATGGATCTGAAGCGCGGCATCGATCTGGCCGTGACCAAGGTGGTCGAGAACCTCAAGGGCCGCTCGAAGGACGTTTCCGGTTCTTCCGAAATCGCCCAGGTCGGCGTGATCTCCGCCAACGGCGACCGCGAAGTCGGCGAGAAGATCGCCGAGGCGATGGAGAAAGTCGGCAAGGAAGGCGTGATCACCGTCGAGGAAGCCAAGGGCCTCGAATTCGAACTCGACGTCGTCGAAGGTATGCAGTTCGATCGCGGCTATCTCAGCCCCTACTTCATCACCAACCCGGAGAAGATGACGGTCGAACTCGAAAACCCGTACATCCTGATCCACGAGAAGAAGCTGTCGAACCTGCAGTCGATGCTGCCGGTGCTCGAAGCCGCGGTTCAGTCGGGCCGTCCGCTGCTGATCATCGCCGAGGACATCGAGGGCGAGGCGCTCGCCACGCTCGTCGTCAACAAGCTGCGCGGCGGCCTGAAGGTCGCGGCGGTCAAGGCGCCGGGCTTCGGCGATCGCCGCAAGGCCATGCTGCAGGACATCGCGATCCTGACCAAGGGCGAAATGATCAGCGAGGATCTCGGCATCAAGCTCGAGAACGTCACGCTGAACATGCTCGGCCAGGCCAAGAAGGTCACCATCGACAAGGATAACACGACCATCGTCGATGGCGCCGGCGATGCCGACGACATCAAGGCCCGCGTCGGCGAGATCCGCACGCAGATCGACAACACCACCAGCGATTACGACCGCGAGAAGCTGCAGGAGCGTCTCGCCAAGCTCGCCGGCGGCGTTGCCGTGATCAAGGTCGGCGGTGCGTCCGAAGTCGAAGTGAAGGAACGCAAGGATCGCGTCGACGACGCGCTCCACGCGACCCGCGCCGCGGTCGAGGAAGGCATCGTCCCGGGCGGCGGCACGGCGCTGCTCTATGCCACCGCGGCCCTCGCCGATCTCAAGGGCGCGAACGACGACCAGACGCGCGGCGTCGACATCGTTCGCCGCGCGCTCCAGGCGCCGATCCGCCAGATCGCCGAAAACGCCGGCCACGACGGCGCGGTCGTTGCGGGCAAGCTGATCGACGGCGACGACGAAACGCTCGGCTTCAACGCTGCGACCGACACGTACGAGAACCTCGTCCAGGCCGGCGTGATCGACCCGACCAAGGTCGTGCGTGCCGCGCTGCAGGATGCGGCCTCGGTCGCCGGCCTGCTGATCACCACCGAAGCGGCGATCAGCGAAAAGCCGGAAGACAAGTCGGCTGCCCCCGCTATGCCCGACATGGGCGGCGGCATGGGCGGCATGGGCTTCTAAAAGCCGCGCAGACTGCCGGCTCCCGCCCGCCGCGCGGGAGCTTGCAAAGAACCGGGGACGGCCCGGCGGAGCGATCCGCCGGGCCGTTTTCGTTGTCGGGCACGATCGCGGGCGGACATCGTTGAGCGGGGGAAGCGATCATCACGACGGGCGGGCCCGCCCCGATCGCGCCCCGATTATGCGCGGCGCGGGCACTCGCCGGAAAGGCGCGACCTTGATGAGCTACGAGAAGCAACGCGAAGCCATGGTGCAGCGGCAGATCCGTGCCCGCGGCATTACCGGCGAAGCGATCCTGCGGGCATTCGGCGAAGTGCCGCGCGAACGGTTCGTGCCCGCGGACATGGCCGAATTCGCCTATGAAGACGGCCCGCTGCCGATTGGCGAGGGGCAGACGATCTCGCAGCCCTATATCGTCGCCAGCATGATCGACGCGGCGGCGATCGGGCCGGACGACCGGGTGCTCGAAGTGGGCGCAGGCTCGGGCTATGCGGCCGCGGTCCTGTCGCGGATCGCACGGCAGGTTTTCGCCGTCGAACGCCATGCGATCCTCGCCCGGCAGGCGCGCGAGCGGGTCGAGGCGCTCGGCTACGACAACCTGGAGATCGTTGCCGGCGACGGGATGGACGGCCTTCCCCACGAAGCGCCGTTCGATGCGATCCTGGTTGCCGCGCGCAGCGACGAAGTGCCCCAGGCCCTGAAACGCCAGCTGGCGAAAGGCGGCAGGCTGGTCATACCCGTCGGGGGCGAAGACATGCAGCAGCTACGCCACGTACTGCGCACGGGGGAGGAGTCCTGGGAAAGCCACGACATCGCGCCCGTGCGCTTCGTGCCCCTGCTGCCCGGCGCCGTGCCGGAGGACGGCGCACCCGCCGCCAGCAACCATCGGCCCGCGCGTGCGAAGACCCTGCCCGAGTCGATCGCCGATGCCGCAATCCCGCTCGGCGATATCGGCGACGATTCCTTCGCGGCGGCTTTCGACCGCTTTGCCGACCGGCGCGTGGTCATGCTGGGAGAATGCAGCCACGGCACGCACGAGTTCTACGCCGCGCGCGCCGCGATCACGCGCCGCCTGGTGGAACGGCACGGTTTCACCGTGGTCGCGGTGGAAGGCGACTGGCCCGATGCCGCGGCTTACGACCGCTATATTCGCGGGCTACCGCAGCGCGAGGGTGCGCCACGGCCCTTCCGGCGCTTCCCCACATGGATGTGGCGCAACACGGTCATGCCCGGTTTCCTGGGCGATCTGAGGGCGATCAACAAGCGGCGGGGCGAGAACGACCGGGTCGGTTTCTACGGTCTCGACATCTACAACATGTCCGGTTCGATCGCGGCAGTGCTCGCCTATCTCGACGAGCACGATCCCGAAGCCGCCGCCATTGCCCGCGAACGCTACGGCTGCCTCACCCCGTGGCAGGCCGATCCCGCGACTTACGGCCGAGCGGCGCTGCGCAAGGGCTATGCCGAGTGCGAGCAGCCGGTCGTCGCGCAGTGCCGGGAACTGCTGAAACGGGCGCTGGAACAGGATGGCGAAAGTTTCGGCGCGGCGATGAACGCGCGCCTGGTGACAGCGGCGGAGCGCTATTACCGCATCATGTACTACGGCGGCGCCGAAAGCTGGAACCTGCGCGACAGCCATATGGCCGAAACGCTCGACCACCTGCTCGAGGCGCGCGGGCCCGGTGCCAGGGCGGTGGTCTGGGCCCACAACAGCCATATCGGCGACGCACGCGCGAGCGAGATGGGCTCGGTCCGGGGCGAGCACAATCTCGGCCAGCTCATCCGCGAGCGATGGGGGAAGGAAGCGGCCCTGATCGGCTTCGGAACCCATGCGGGCACCGTCTCCGCCGCCGACGACTGGGACGGGGAGCGTGCGACCAAACGCGTCCGCCCCTCGCGCCGCGACAGCTACGAGCGGCTGTGCCACGACAGCGGCGTGGCGCGTTTCCTGCTCGACCTGTCGAGCGATCCCGCGCTGGCCCGGCGCCTGGCGGAGCCGCGGCTCGAACGGTTCATCGGAGTGATCTACCGGCCCGAAACCGAACGCTGGAGCCACTACAGCGAAGCCGCCTTGGCCGGACAGTTCGACGCCTACGTCTGGTTCGACGAGACGCGCGCGCTCGAACCGCTCGCGCCGCACGAACCCCACGATCGCGGGCCGCAAACCTGGCCGTTCGGGGTTTAGAGCCGCTTTCGGCAAGGCTGAAGCGGTGCCGGCCCGATGAAAACGAGCCTGCCCTTGCCCGTCAGCCCCCTTGGCGGCTTGCCTCCGCCGCGGCGACGGCTTCGGCCGGCCAGGTCACTTGCGTCTGCGTCTGCGGATTGAAGACATCGCCCGGATACTGCGCCGCGGCCGCGGCGGCGATTTCGGCTTCGGTCAGGAACTCGCTCGGTTCCAGCGCGAAAACGTCGAGCCCGCGGGTGATCTCGGTCGCGTAGATCCGGCCCCTGTACCAATAGGCCGACCAGTATCCGCCGGTGACCAGCTGATCCTTGTCCACCGGGCCGCGATCGAAATAGGCGATTTCGATCGGATTTTCGGCATCGGTGAAGTCGATCACGCTGATCCCACCCTGGTACCAGGCCTGCACGAAAATATCGCGCCCGGGCACCGGAATGATCGAGCCGTTGTGCGCGACGCAGTTCTCCTTGTCGGTCTGCGGGGCCGGCAGCTTGTAGAGGCTGCGGAAGGCGAGCTTGCCGTCCTCGATCGCGTAGATCGCGTTCGCGCCCCAGTTGCGCGGATCGCCCGCCTGGCAGCGCGGCCGGCCACCGCCGCCCCATTCGTCGGTGAACAAGACCTTCGTTCCATCGTTGTTGAACGTCGCCGAATGCCAGTAGGCGAAACCCTTGTCGGTCACGTCGTCGATCCGCACCGGCTTGAGCGGGTCGGAGATGTCGAGGATGATCCCGTTGCCCGAACAGGCGCCGGCGGCGATGTTCTTCGCCGGAAACACCGTGATGTCGTGGCACTGGTCGGTCCGGCTGGTCTTCTGCGTGCCTTCGCCATGGTCGCCGCCGCGCCAGAGACCGGCGATCCGGCCGTCGCTGGCGAAAACGCGGGGGCGGTCGACGATGCGCGCCGCTGCCGGGTTGGCCATCGGGATTTCGATCACGTCGATGGAAAACAGCGCGGTATCGTCGCCGGCCGTGTCGCTGCACCCCTCCAGCTCGTCCTCCTCGCGCACATAGGACGTGCCCGAATTGTACACCACGATCCGATCGTCGTCGGCCGCCACGATCGAGTGCGTGTGGCTGCCGCGGCAGGTCTGCACCTGGCCGACCTGAACGGGGCGGGTTATGTCGGCGATGTCGAAAATGCGCAGGCCCCGGAAGCGCTCGGGACTGGTGCGGCCGTCGACCCCCTGCAACCCGCAGTCGACCCGCCCGCGGCTGTCCTCGACGCTCATGATCAGCAGGTCGCCGACGATGGAAACGTCGCCCTGCCCGCCCGGGCAGACGGTCGAGCTGACCAGCTGCGGCACGCCGTCCTCGCCCAGGCGATAGGCGTTGAACCCGTGATAGTTGCCGGCGACGAGCAGGTCGCCGGAAAAGGCCATGTCGGTATTGGCGAACGAGAGCAGCGATCCGCGCTCGCCGAACTGCGGCTTGTCGTCCTCTTCGTCCGCGGCGCCGCCGTCCTCGCCCGCGGTCCGATCGGCGTGCCCCTCGTGCGCGGAATCGCCGTCCTTTTCGGGCTTGAGCGGGCGCAGCTGGGCCGGGTTTTCCGGGTCGAAGAAGCCCGGCGGCTTGGGCAGGGCGGCCACCAGGCGCAAATTGCCGATCGCTTCCCCCGCGTCGCGCAAGCCGGGGGCCAGCGCCACCCGCGGATCGTCGGACAGCCCGGCGAGCACCGCGTTCATACGGTCGATTTCGGCCTGCTGATCGCTCACCACGTCGTTGGTGAACTCGAACAGGACCGGCTCGTAGGCGGTGCCGGGCTGCTCATGCAGCTCTTCGACCATGTCGATGGCGCCCCTGTGGTGCGGGATCATCAGTTGCAGGAACAGCCGGTCGAAGGCCGTGCCGCGCGAATCGGCGAGCTGCGCCATCTGCTCGGGCGTTGCCATGCCTCTCATCGCCTCATGCCGGTGCGCGTGGCCCATCCCCGCCATCGCGATATCCTGGCCCCGCTCGCGCAGCCATTCGGTCATGAAGCCGATCTCGTCCTTCTGGCTGGCGTCGATGCGGCCGGCAATCGCCACGATGTCGGGATTGTTGGTCCGCTCCTCCACCAGCGCGGCCATGTCGACGGCCTGCCGGTGGTGAACGATCATGGCCTGCATGAAGGCCACGTCGGCCGGCGAGAAGGCCGTATTGGCAAGGCGCGTCGCCTCGTCCGCGGCAAGCGTGCGGGTCGGCTGCCCGGGCGCACCGGGCTGGAGGATCGGCACGTCCTGCGCGGCAAGGGCGCTCGTCCCGGCGAGCAGGCCTGCGGCAAGCGACAGGCGGGCGAAACGGCGTGCGATCATGGTAGGCGTCCCCCTCGAACAGTTCACGGCGGAAAATGGGGACTATCGCGACGCGCAAGTCAATACGACGCTCGTCGAGCGGCATTGGCCGTTCGTCGCGCCTGCGCTTCGCTCGGCGCGGCAGGCGGCGCGCGGCGCGCGGCGCGCAACATTTTCTCCGCTGGACCGTTGAATGGCCGGACAACGAGGAGGAAAACGCATGAAATTGCCGCACAACGCTCACGTCGCGCTGGTCGACGGGACCACTTTCGTCGTCATGCAGAACAAGGGCAAGCCGTTCGAGCCGGAGTTGGAGACGGTCGCCAAGCCCGAGTTGTCGACGACCAACTTCAGCGCCGGGGTGCGCCATCAGGACCCCGTCAGCCAGCAGCAGGGGCGTACCGATCTCAACGAACTGGCCCACGGCGCCGCGGCTGCGGAGTGGCTCAATGCCCGCGCCATCGCCGACGAGATCGATCGGGTGCTGGTGATTGCCGATCCCAAGACGCTGGGCGAAATGCGCCGCCACTATCACACCGAACTGGAAAAGCGGCTGGTCGGCGAAATTGCGAAAACCATGACCGGCGAGACGAGCACGCGGATCGCGGAGGCAATCGCCGCCGCCTGACAGGTTTCAGCCGGTGTTCATCGCTGTCGCGCCACCACTCGTCGCCGCCCCGCTTGCCGGCACGAATTCGTACCCGTTAAGTTGTTGCAAACCAAGGGAGGGTTACGACAGCCGCATGGCATTGGGATCGCACATCACGAAAACGCTGACGGGACTGGCCGCCGCGCTCGCGCTCGGTCTCACCGCTTTTCAGCCGGCGCAGGCGCAGACGGCGGACTTCAACGCGATGTTCGACAGCGTCCTGGGCACGGAAGCGCGGGCACCGCAGACGTTCGAGGCGGTGTACCAATCCGGTTTCGAGCAACGCCTCGCCCAGGCGGCCGACGGGTCCGACGGCCGCATCGGCGTTTCCGTGCTCGACCTGGCCACGGGGCAGGAGTTCTCGATCCTCGGCGATCAGCGGTTCCCGATGGCGAGCACCAGCAAGATCGCGATCGCCGCCACTTTCATGGAAGGGGTCGAGCAGGGCCGCTGGAGCCTTTCGAGCGAGTTTCCACTGCTCATCCCCGTCCGGTCCGAACCGTTTTCGAGCCCGAAGGCGCCGGTCAGGCGCGGCCGGCACCTGCCGGCCAGCGAACTGATAGAACTGATGATCACGCGGTCGAGCAATCCGGCAACCGACGCCCTGCTCGCCGCAGTGGGCGGCCCGGCCGCAGTCAACGACTGGATGCGCCGCGCCGGGATCGAGGATTTCCAGCTGACCCGCGACATCGCCACGCTGGTGCGCGACGATGGCGAAATCGATCCGGCGGCGGCGATCGACCTGCGCGACAGCGCCACGCCGCGGGCGATGACCAGGCTTCTGGCCGGACTTTACCAGGGCCGCTGGCTTTCGCCCGCCAGCCGCGCCGTCATCATCGGTGCGATGGAACGGTGCCGGACGGGCAAGCGCCGGATTCCCGCGCTCCTGCCGGCCGGAGTCACCGTGGCGCACAAGACCGGGTCGCTCAACAATACGTCCAGCGACATCGGCATCATCAACACCCCGGACGGGCGCGCGTTCGCGGTCGCGATCTACGTGACGGGCCAGGGGAGCCGGTCGGCGCGCGAGAACCGCATCGCCCGGATCGCCCGCGCCGCCTATGCCGGGTACGACAATCCCGGCGGCGTCACCTGGGCGGAAGCCGTCTATGCCAATGCCCGCGAAGGCACGGCCGCCAGCCCCTGAACCCGGCCCCTGAACATCGTCCTGTTCGCAGGCCCCGGGGCGCAGGCGGACAGGCCGGGCATCGCGCACGCAAAGCGAACAAAGAGAAGGAGAAAGGGCGGCGCCTCGCGGCACCGCCCTTCCCTTTTTCGCCAGGCGAAAGCGAAGATCAGTCGGCCTGAGCTTCGGCTTCCGTTTCGCCGTGCACTTCGGCTTCCGCAGCGGCGGCAGCTTCGTCCGCAGCAGCGGCGGCTTCGTCGGCAGCGGCAGCGGCTTCTTCGGTCGCGCCTTCGACGGCGGCACCGGCATCGGTCGCGGCGTCTTCGACGGCGGCGCCCATGGCGTCGGCGTTGGCTTCGGCGTCGGCAGCGGCGCCTTCAACGGCGTCGCCGGCAGCGTCCTGCGTGCCTTCCGAGCAAGCGGCGAGGGTCAGGGCAGCGCCAGCCGCGGCAGCGGCGAGAACGATCTTACGCATATGTCAGTATCCTTGAACAGCGAGTGGTTTCATCCCGGCCAGAGGCCGAAACGCGAAGCCCACAAGCGTGCAGACTTCGAGCGGGATGAATAATGGCGAATTTGTGGCGATGCAAGCGGTTTGACACTTTTAGGCCGCAATTGCCCCACTGTCCTCCGCCGCACGAAAGCGGCTGACCGGGGGAAATTGCGCTGCTACCAACCATGCGATGGCAGACAAGCAGCACCTCTACCTCGTCGACGGATCCTCGTACATTTTCCGGGCCTATCACCGCCTGCCGCCGCTGACCGACCCTGAGGGGACGCCGGTGGGCGCGGTCTATGGCTACACCACGATGCTGTGGAAGCTGGCCGACGATCTCGACAAGGCCGAAGGGCCGACCCACCTGGCGGTCATCCTGGACAAGGGATCGACCAGCTTCCGCAACGAGATCTACCCGGAATACAAGGCGAATCGCCCCGATCCGCCCGAGGATCTGGTGCCGCAGTTCCCGTTGATTCGCGATGCCACGCGCGCTTTCAGCCTGCCCTGTATCGAGGAAGAGGGGCTGGAGGCCGACGACCTGATCGCCAGCTATGCGCGCGCGGCGACCCGCAGGGGATGGGACGTGACGATCGTCTCGTCGGACAAGGATCTGATGCAGCTCGTCGGCAAGTGTGCCGAACCCGACGAGGGTGTGGCCGAGGGCGGCTGCATCGACATGCTCGATACGATGAAGAATGCGCGGATCGGCCCGGACGAAGTGGTCGAGAAGTTCGGCGTGCCGCCCGAGCTGGTCGGCGACGTGCTCGCGCTGATGGGCGATTCGGTCGACAATATCCCCGGCATCTACGGCATCGGCCCGAAGACGGCTTCCAAGCTGATCGTCGAACACGGCGACTTGGCGGCAGCGCTCGACGCCGCGCCGGCGATGAAGAAATCCAAGCTGAAGGATCGCCTTCTCGAAGGTCGCGAAATGGCGGAGCTGAGCCGCGTGCTGGTGCAGCTCAAGGAAGATTGCGACCTGCCCATGGCGCTCGACGAGTTCGCGCTGACCACCATTCCGCCCGAACCGCTCGCCGCATTCCTCAGCAAGCATGGCTTTACCAGCCTGCTGCGACGGCTCGATTCGGGCAGCGGCAGCCCCACCCGCGCGACCGACCTCGATCCCGCCAGGCCCGTGACCAAGGGGGCCGGCAGCGCACCCGACGGAAATCGCCAGCCTCTCCCCGACCTGCCGGCGGTGGATCGCAGCGCCTACGAGTGCGTACAGACGGCCGAGCGGCTCGAACACTGGATTGCGCGGGCGTTCGCCGCAGGGCTGGTCGCGGTCGATACCGAAACCAGCGCGCTCGATGCGATGCGGGCGGACCTGGCGGGGATCAGCCTGGCGCTGGGAGCGAACGACGCCTGCTACATCCCCCTCGCCCACGGGGGCAGCGACATGTTCGCCGAACGGCCCGAGCAGGTCGCGCGCGAGACCGCGCTCACCCTGCTCAAGCCGCTTCTGGAAAGCGAGGCGGTGCTGAAAATCGGCCAGAACGTCAAATACGATCTCAACGTCCTGGCCCGCCACGGGATCGCGATGGCGCCGGTCGACGACACGATGATCGTTTCCTTCGCGCTCGATGCGGGCCGCAGCCTCGACGGGATCGGCGGCGGGCACGGAATGGACGAGCTTTCGCAGCGGCACCTGGGCCATACGACTCTGACGTTCAAAGACATTTGCGGCACGGGCAAGAAGACGATCCCGTTCGGGGAAGTGCCGCTCGACCGCGCAACCGAATATGCGGCCGAAGACGCGGACGTGACCTGGCGCCTGCACCGCCTGCTCAAGCCGCGGCTGGCGACCGAAGGCGGAACCCGGGTCTACGAGCGCGTGGACCGGCCGCTGATCCCGGTCGTCGCGCAGATGGAGCGGCACGGAATCCGCGTGGACAAGGCGCAGCTGGGCAAATTGTCGGACGAGTTTGCGGCCGAGACCGGCCGGCTCGAAAGCGAAATCCACGAAATCGCCGGAACCCGGTTCACCATCGGCAGCCCGCGCCAGCTGGGCGACGTGCTGTTCGACAAGATGGGCTACAAAGGCGGGCGCAAGGGCAAGAGCGGGCAGTATTCGACCGATCAGGCGATGCTGGAGAAACTCTCCGCCCAGGGCGCCGAGATTGCCGACAAAGTGCTGGAATGGCGCCAGCTGACCAAGCTCAAGAGCACTTATACCGACGCGCTGCAGGCCGCGATCAACCCGCAGACCGGGCGCGTCCATACCAGCTACAGCCTCGTCGGCGCGCAGACCGGGCGCCTTTCCTCGACCGACCCGAACCTGCAGAACATCCCGATCCGCACCGAGATCGGGCGCCAGATCCGCGACGCCTTCGTGGCGGAGGACGGCAATGTCCTGCTCGCCGCCGACTATTCGCAGATCGAGCTGCGCCTGGCCGCGCACATGGCCGACGTGCCCGAATTGAAGCAGGCCTTTGCCGAAGGCGAGGACATTCACGCGCGCACTGCCACCGAGATGTTCGGCGAAGTCACCCGCGACACGCGCGCCCGCGCCAAGACGATCAACTTCGCGATCCTCTACGGCATCAGCCGCTGGGGCCTCGGCGCGCGGCTGAAGGTGGAGCCGGACGAGGCCCAGGCGATGATCGACACTTATTTCCAGCGCTTCCCCGGCATCCAGCGCTATATCGTCCATACGCTGGAGACGGTGCGCGAGCGCGGCTATTCCGAAACGCTGTTCGGCCGCAAGACGTGGTTCCCGCGGATCGGCTCGAAGAACCAGGGGGAGCGCCAGGGGAGCGAGCGCGCCGCGATCAACGCACCGATCCAGGGCACCAGCGCCGATATCATCAAGCGCGCGATGGCGCGGATGATGCCCGCGCTGACCGATGCCGGCCTGGGCCATGTGCGCATGTTGCTCCAGGTCCACGACGAACTCGTGTTCGAACTGCCCGAAAGCGACGTCGCCGCGGCAAGGCCGGTGATCGAGCGGGTCATGGCCGAAGCCGCCCTTCCGTCGGTGTCGCTCGACGTGCCCCTGGGCATAGAGATCGGCACCGGGCCGAGCTGGGGTCAGGCGCACTGATGGGCAGGATCAGGCTCCGCCTTCGGCGGCCGCGGGCGGGCAATCTGGTCATGCTGGGGCTGATCGCCTTCGCGCTGCTCGCGGGCATGGCCCTGGTGTTCCAGACGATCGAGGCGGAGCGCGCCGAGCGCCGGCAGGTGCGCGAAACGAGCGAAATCCTGCTCGAGCTGCGCAACGTCACGCGCGCGGCGCTCAATGGCGAAACCGGACAGCGCGGCTATCTGCTGACGCTCGATCGCCGCTATCTCGAACCCTATCACATCGGGCGCGAGCAATATCGCCCCGCCCTGGAGCGGCTGCGCCGCCTGGTGGGGGCGGACGCGCCGCAGCGTCAGCAGGAACTGCTCGACGAGATCCAGGCTCTCGCCGAATCGAAATTCGCCGAAATGGCCGAGGTTGTCGCCCTGGTCGACGAACGGCGGGTGATCGAGGCGCGGCGGCGCCTGCTCGACGACGAAGGGGCCGAGGCGATGGCGCGGCTGCGCCGGGCAACGCGCGAAATGGAACTGATCGAAAACCGCATCCTGCTGAACGCAGCGAGCGAGACCGCGCGTGCGGAAGGCCGCGTGCTGCCCCTGCTCGCGGCGGTCATGCTCGTCCTCCTGATAACGCTGGTGCTCGGTTACCGCCTGGTCACGCGGGCCGCGCGGGCCGAGGCGGAGGCGGCCCAGGCGAGCGCGCTTGGCGAAGCGCGCGACCGGGCGGACCTGCTCGCGCGCGAGTTGAACCACCGGGTCAAGAACCTGTTCGCGGTGATCCTTGCGATCATTCGCATGAGCGCCAAGGATTCGCCCGAAGCGAAACCCGTGATCGAGCGCATAACCGAACGCATCCACGCCTTGCTGACCGCGCATGACGTGACCCAGGGCACGCTGGAGCGGCCCGTGGCTTCGCTGCGCACGCTGGTCGAGACGACGCTTGCCCCCTATCGCTCGGAGAAGCTGCCCGCGAGGATCGAGGGGCCCGATATCGAATTGCCGGCAAAGCAGGTCACGCCGCTGGGCCTCGTGCTGCACGAGCTGACCACCAATGCGGTCAAGTACGGGGCCTGGAGCAAGGGCGGCCTGCTGGAAATCGCCTGGCGGGAAGACGAAGGCCGCGTCACGATCGACTGGCGCGAACATTGCGAGGCGGACGGCACCCCGCCCGAACGCACCGGTTTCGGCAGCCTGCTGATGACCAGCGCCGCCCGCCAGCTGCGCGGGGAGATCGACCGGCGGTTCCGGGCCGACGGGGCCGAGATCACGATCGCCTTCCCTCTCGGCGCCTGATCGCAGTGCGCTTGCCAGCGCCGGCCGCAAGCCATATTCACGCACCAATGCCCGAACGTTTCGATCCACGTAACTGGACGATCGCCTGGGGCGAAGTCGCGATCATGGCGGTCGCCATCGTTCTGGCCGTGGTTGCCGCCTTCCTGATCCACAAGGCGGTCTTCACCATCCTGCGCCGGCTCGCCCGCGGTTCGCAATCGCAGGTCGACGGAATCGTGTTCGATCGGATCGCGCAGCCGATACGCTGGGCGGTCGTCGCCCTGGCGATCGCGCTGGTCGCGCAGACCCATTCGGGCGTTGCCGGGGTCTGGCGCTGGATCGCCCCCTTCCTGGCGCCTGCCCTGGTCGGCTGGCTCGCCCTGGCACTGGTCCGCGCCTTCGCCGCGGCAATGCAGATGCGCAGCGAGCTTTCGTCGGACCCGATCGCGGCGCGCAGCCGCCGCACCCGGATCGCAATCCTGTCGCGAACCGCGGGATTCCTGATTATCCTGCTGACGGTCGCCATGATGCTGCTCGCCATCCCCGGCGTCCGCGACGTGGGCGTGACGCTGATGGCCTCCGCCGGGCTCGCCGCCCTGGCCGTGGGCGCTGCCGCCCAGCCGGCGCTCAAGTCCCTGATCGCGGGGATGCAGATGGCCCTGACCGAGCCCATACGGATCGGCGATCTCGTGGTGGTCGATGGCTTCGGCGGGCGGGTCGAGGAAATCCGCATGAGCTTCGTGATCGTCCGCACCTGGGACGAGCGCCAGGTCGTCGTGCCGACCAGCACCTTTCTCGACACCAGTTTCGAAAACTGGTCGCGCGATAGCGAACAGCTTTCCGGCCCCGTCTTCCTCCATCTCGATCCCGCGACAGAGGTTGCGCCGGTCCGCGCCGAGTTCCAGCGCTATGTCGCCACGCGGGAAGAATGGGACGGGCGCACTGCCGAACTGCTGATGACCGAAGCGCACCCGGAAAGCATCGAGCTGCGCATCGCGATCAGCGCGGCGACCATCGGCGACTTGTGGACCCTGCGCTGCGCGGTGCGCGAGCACATGCTCGACTGGTTGCGCGTCAACATGCCCGATGCGCTGATCCGTCACCGCCTGGGCGTGGAAGAGGCCAACGCCCGGGCACAGCAAGGCTGATCGGAGCGGATGAAGCCGCACCGTCCCGCGCTGCGGGACAGGGGCCGCCGCTCTATCCGTGTTTCTGTTTGCGAGTCGGCTCCACCATCCCCTCGCTGATGAAGCCGATCGGCATCGCTTCCGCCGCGCGCTTTTTCAGCTCGCCGCGCATCTTGCGGTACTCGGCTTCCATTTGCGGGGTCACGGTGGCGCGCGAATCCTCCAGCGCTTCGGCAAAGTCGGCCGCGCTCACTTCATGGACTTCACCCCCGACGCGGCGCAGGGCATTCAGTCCAGCCCGGCGCACGATATCTTCCAGGTCGGCCCCGGTGAAACGGTCGGTCTTGGCGGCAACCGCGGCCAGGTCCACGTCGTCCGCCAGTGGCATGTCGCCGGTATGGATGCCGAGAATCTGCGCTCGCCCCTTCTGATCGGGCGTCCCGACATAGACCAGTTCGTCGAACCGGCCCGGGCGCAGCAGCGCGGGGTCGACCAGGGTCGGCCGATTGGTCGCTCCGATCACCACAACCGACTGCAGTTCCTCAAGCCCGTCCATTTCCGCGAGAATGGTGTTGACCACGCGGCCGGTCACCTGCGGTTCGCCCTGCCCGCTGCCGCGCGCGGGCACGAGGCTGTCGATCTCGTCGATGAAGACCACGCAGGGCGCGACGGCGCGGGCGCGCTGGAACATGCGGGCGATCTGCTGCTCGCTTTCCCCGTACCATTTGGAAAGGAGGTCGGAACTCTTCATCGAGATGAAGTTCGCTTCCGCTTCCTTGGCGACGGCCTTGGCCAGCAGGGTCTTGCCGGTGCCCGGCGGGCCGTAGAGCAGGAACCCCTTGGCCGGGCGGATGCCCAGCCGGCGGAAGGCGTCGGGGTTCTTCAGCGGCAGCTCTATGCCTTCGCGCAGCATCTCGATCGCGTCGTCCACGCCGCCGATATCGCCCCAGCTCACGCGCGGGACCTGGACCATCACTTCGCGCATCGCGCTCGGCTGCACGCGCTTGAGCGCGGACAGGAAATCCTCGCGCGTCACCGACAGGTTATCGAGCACTTCGGGCGGGATCGTCCGCTCGTCGAGGTCGAGCTTGGGCATGATGCGCCGCACGGCGTCGATCGCCGCCTCGCGCGCAAGCGCCGCAATGTCGGCGCCGACGAACCCGTGGGTGACGCGCGCAAGCTCGTCCAGATCGACCCGATCGCCCAGCGGCATGCCGCGCGTGTGAATCGCCAGGATCTCGCGCCGGCCCTTCTCGTCGGGAACGCCGATCACGATCTCGCGATCGAACCGGCCGGGCCTGCGCAGCGCTTCGTCGACCGCGTCGGGCCGGTTGGTCGCGGCGATCACCACCAGGTTGGAACGCGCTTCCAGCCCGTCCATCAGAGTGAGGAGCTGCGCGACAAGGCGCTTTTCCGCCTCGCCCGTCACTTGCGCCCGCTTGGGCGCGATCGAATCGATCTCGTCGATGAAAACGATCGCCGGGGCATGTTTGGTTGCGTCTTCGAACACCTCGCGCAGGCGCTTCTCGCTCTCGCCGTAACCCGAACCCATGATCTCGGGGCCGTTGATGATGAAGAACTGCGCATCGCTTTCGTTCGCCACGGCTTGCGCCAGGCGCGTCTTGCCGGTGCCCGGCGGTCCGTGGAGCAGCACGCCCTTGGGCGGGTCGACGCCGAGCCGGGTGAACAGTTCGGGATAGCGCAGCGGCAGCTCGACCATCTCGCGCAGCTGCTGGATCGTGTCGTCCATCCCGCCGACGTCGTCGTAGTTGACCACCGCGCGTCCGGTGGGCGATTCCTCGTATTCCGCGCGCAGTTCGACTTCGGTGTTCTCGTCGATATGGACGATGCCCTTCGGCGCGGTCGAGACCACGGTAAGGCGGATCTGCGTCAGCGCATAGGCGGGGGCGTTGAACATCCGCTGCACTTCGGGCGGCATGTTCTGCACCGGCTGCTGGCCGGTGGTGGCGACGAGATCTCCGGCCGTCAGCGGCTTGCGGAAGAAATTGCGCTTGAGCGCCTGCGTCGGGCCCTGCAGGCGCATTTCCCGACTGGCCGGGGCGAACACCACCCGAGTGGCCGGGCGCGACCGTGCGGCCGAGACGCGAACGTGTTCGCCCGATCCGCATTCCGCATTGTTGCGCTGCAACCCGTCGAGACGGACCACCTCGAGCGACTGGTCTTCGTCGTAAGCCGCCATCGCGATCGCCGCGGTCGTGCGCTTGCCGGTGATTTCGACAACGTCGCCTTCGGTGATTCCCAGCGCCTGGAACGTCGAACGCGGCAGGCGCGCCACGCCCCGGCCGCTTTCCTCCTGCCGGGCGGCCGCGACCTGGAGCCGGACCGCCTTGCCTTCTACTGTCGCGTCGACTTCGGCCATCCGGTCGTATCTCCCTGCATCGTTGCGGTTCCGGGTCTGTATGGTTGGATTCCGGCGATCCTTCCTTAGCTAGGAACGGATTGCGTCGAGTCAAACGAACAAGCGATCCGCAGGTGCCCGAAGGCGCGATGTTCGCGCGCACCGGGCAAAGAAAAGGCCCGGTCACGAGGACCGGGCCTTGAAAGTCTTGGGAGAGGATGCCTGAAAGGCCCGCCCTATGTGCATCGCAGCACGAATTTGTGCAAGTGCGAAAAGCGCATTCGATGTTGAGAAAAACGCAACACATGGCATTCGTCCGTTGTAAAGTATGACACTTTCGCGACGCCCTCCCGGTCGCGCTTCGCGCTTTGCTGCAATGCACCATACGAAACCGGCGGGCGGGCGCGCGTCCGGGGGTGACAGCCTGACGCTTCATGCTTAGACGCTGGGGCCGTTTAGGAGGTTCGATGCAGAAGCTATATCGCGATGCCGCCAGCGCCCTCGACGGGCTGCTCAGGGACGACATGCTTATCGCCGCCGGGGGCTTCGGCCTGTGCGGGATCCCCGAAAGGCTGCTCGATGCGATCCGCGACAGCGGCGTGAAGGGGCTCACGTTCTGCAGCAACAATGCCGGGATCGACAACGAAGGCATCGGCAAGCTGCTGCGCACGCGCCAGGTGAAAAAGATGATCTCGTCCTACGTCGGCGAGAACAAGGAATTCGAACGGCAGTTCCTTTCGGGCGAGCTGGAGGTCGAATTCTGCCCCCAGGGCACGCTGGCCGAGCGCATGCGCGCCGGCGGCGCGGGCATTCCCGGCTTCTATACCAAGACCGGAGTCGGCACCCAGGTGGCCGAGGGCAAGGAAGTCAAGACCTTCGACGGGGAGGATTATATCCTCGAACGCGGCATCTTTGCCGATCTTTCGATCGTGAAGGCGTGGAAGGCCGACGAGACCGGCAATTTGATGTTCCGCAAGACTGCACGCAATTTCAACCTGCCGGCCGCCACCTGCGGCAAAGTCTGCGTCGTCGAGGTGGAGGAAGTCGTGCCCGCGGGCAGCCTCGATCCCGACTGCATCCATCTGCCCGGCGTCTATGTCCAGCGGATGATCGTGGGCGCGCCCTACGACAAGAAGATCGAGTTCCGCACGACCCGGGAGCGGACCGGGAAGAAGCACGAGGCTGCGTGAGCGCGCGGCGGCTCCATACCGCCTGCGCGGTATCGGCGCTTGCCTTGACGCTGGGCGGCTGCGTCGCCGCGGCAATCCCGGTCGTCGCCGGGGGCGCTATCCTGAGCGCGCACGAGCACCGGGCTCCGCGGGCGAATGCCGCGGCGGCCTCGACATCCGCGGCGGAAAGCCCGATGGCGCACGGCGCGACCGGAGGCACGGCGGCGGGCGATCCGTCCCGGGCGACCACGCCGTTCCAACCCTTCATCGACTACGCTCTCGCCGAAACGGCGCGCCACCCGACCGACGACCGGCGCCGCTCCGCCATTCTTGCCGATCCCGGCACGCTTCAGCCCGTCACGACCGACTGTTCGATCCTCCCCCCGGCGGTGCTGATCGATCTCGACCCCGCCGGCGGCGCGCTCGACATCGCCGCACTGGCATCCGACACGGCGCTTGCCCAGGCGCTCGAAGACTTGCGCGCGCAGGATGTCGAGGTCTTCTGGATCAGCGCGACATCGGCCGGCGAGGCGGGCACGCTCCGCACCCGCCTGCGCGAGACCGGGCTCGATCCCGCCGGGCGCGATCCTCTTCTACTGATGCGCCGGCCCGGCGACCGCAAGCAGCTTCGCCGCAAGGAACTGTCCCGCACGCACTGCGTGGCGGCCATCGCGGGCGACGAGCGTGCCGATTTCGACGAACTTTACGCCTATCTGAAGGAACCGGCCGCGGCTTCGGCGCTCGAGGCGCTGATCGACCGGGGCTGGTTCCTCGTTCCGACACCTCCAGAGACCAAGGAAGACTGATCGATGCCCTGGGACCGCAACCAGATGGCCGCACGCGCGGCACAGGAACTGCAAGACGGATACTATGTGAACCTGGGGATCGGCATTCCCACCCTGGTCGCCAACCATATTCCCGAAGGGATGCATGTCACGCTGCAAAGCGAGAACGGCATGCTCGGCATCGGGCCGTTCCCTTACGAGGACGAAGTGGATGCCGACCTGATCAACGCGGGCAAGCAGACGATCAGCGAGCTGCCGCACAGCGCCTATTTCGACAGCGCCGCCAGCTTCGCGATGATCCGCGGGGGCCATGTCGACCTGACCGTGCTGGGCGCCATGGAAGTGGCCGAGAACGGCGACATCGCCAACTGGATGATTCCCGGCAAGATGATCAAGGGCATGGGCGGGGCGATGGATCTCGTCGCCGGGGTGAAGAAGATCATCGTGGTGATGGAGCACACGGCGAAAGACGGCAGTCCCAAGTTCATTCCCCAATGCACCCTGCCGCTGACGGGCACGAATGTGGTCGACATGATCGTGACCGATCTTGCCGTGTTCCAGCGGCCCGATCACGACAGTCCGTTCCGCCTGATCGAACTGGCACCCGGCGTCACGGCGGAAGAAGTCGCCGAGAAGACGACCGCGCACTACCTCGCCTGAGCTTGTGAGCGAGCCTCGCGCCCCGCTTGCCGGCCTTCGGGTGGTCGAGCTGGCTCGTGTCCTGGCAGGGCCTTTTGCAGGCCAGATCCTCGCCGATCTGGGAGCCGACGTGATCAAGGTCGAAAGCCCCGAAGGCGACGGCACGCGCCAGTGGGGCCCGCCGTGGATCGAGCGCGACGGCGAACGCGCGGCCGCCTATTACCACGCCTGCAACCGGGGAAAGCGCTCGGTCGTCGCCGATTTCGCCGACGCGCAAGACCGCGCGATGGTGACCGGCCTGTGCGCCGGCGCGGACGTGGTGATCGAAAACTTCAAGGCGGGCACGCTGGCCCGCTACGGCTTCGACTATGCCACTCTCTCGGCCGGCAATCCGCGCCTCGTCTATTGCTCGATCACCGGCTTCGGGCAAGACGGCCCGCGACGCGACGAACCGGGATACGACTTCGTGATCCAGGGCATGAGCGGCCTTATGGCATTGACCGGCGAACCCAACGACGAACCGATGAAGATGGGGGTTTCGATCTCCGACCTGGCCTGCGGCCTCTACGCGACGATCGCGATCCAGGCCGCGCTGCTGATGCGCGAGCGAACCGGCGCCGGCCAGCATATCGACATGGCGCTGCTCGACTGTTCGGTGGCGCTACTCGCCAACCAGGCGATGAGCTTCTTCGCCAGCGGGGCCAACCCGCCGCGAATGGGCAATGCGCACGCGCAGGTCGTGCCTTACGGCGTGTACCGCACGAACGATGGCGAGATCGTTCTGGCCCCTGCCAACGACCGGCTGTTCGGCGCGCTCATGCGCGCGCTCGGCCGGGCCGATCTGGCGGACGACCCGCGCCTTGTCGACAATGCCGGAAGGATCGCCCACCGGGGCTGGCTGGAGGCGGAAATCGCGCAGGAGATTGCCGGCTGGACCAGCGCCGACCTGCTCGCCGTCTGCCGCAAGAGCGGCGTCCCCGCCGGACCGATCAACGATTGCGCGGCGGTGTTTTCCGATCCGCAAGTCGCGGCGCGAGGGATGAAGATCGCGCCCGGGGGCATTCCCGGCGTGCGCAGCCCGATCCGCTTTTCCGATGCCCAACTGGCGCTCGACCGCCCCTCTCCCCGCCATGGAGAGCACGGCGCGGACATCGCCTGGCACGATTAAGTCGACTTCATTGAGACGGCACCGGCCACTTCAAAACGACTCCAGATCAGGCCAGCGCGGCCTTCAGGTCGTCGACCAGATCGGTGCGCTCCCAGGGGAAGTAATCGCCTTCGGCCGCGCGCCCGAAATGCCCGTAGGCCGCGCTGCGGCGATAGATCGGCTTGTTGAGTTTTAGGTGCGTGCGAATGGCCCGCGGCGTCAGCCCGCCAAGCTTGTCGATGCTGCGGATCGCATCTTCGATACGCTCGTCGTCCACGTTCCCGGTGCCGTGCGTGTCGACATAGAGCGAAAGCGGCTCCGACACGCCGATGGCGTAGGAGAGCTGGATCGTGCAGCGCCGGGCGATCCCCGCCGCGACGATGTTCTTGGCCAGATAGCGGCTGATATAGGCAGCCGAGCGGTCAACTTTGGTCGGGTCCTTGCCGCTGAACGCTCCGCCGCCGTGGGGCGATGCGCCGCCGTAAGTGTCGACGATGATCTTGCGCCCGGTGAGCCCCGCGTCGCCATCGGGCCCGCCGATCACGAACGTGCCGGTGGGATTGATGTGCCAGCGCGTTTCGTCCGACAGGAAACCCTCCGGCAGGATTTCCGCGACGACGCGCTTCACATAGTCCTTCAGCTCCGCTTCCTTCGCCCCTTCGTCGTAGCCCGGGGCATGCTGGGTCGATACGACGATCGCGGTCGCGGCGACCGGCTTGCCGTCGCGATAGCGCAGCGTGACCTGGCTCTTGGCGTCGGGTTCGAGGAACGGCGCCGCGCCGCTCTTGCGATCGGTGGCAAGCCGCTGGAGGATCTTGTGGCTGTAATCGATCGTGGCCGGCATCAGGTCGGGCGTTTCGTCGCAGGCGAACCCGAACATGATGCCCTGGTCGCCGGCGCCCTCATCCTTGTTGCCGCTGGCGTCGACCCCTTGCGCGATATGCGCGCTCTGCCCGTGGAGGTGGTTTTCGAAGGTCAGCGTTTCCCAGTGAAAACCGTCCTGCTGGTAGCCGATTTCGCGCACGGTGCGGCGCACCGTCTGCTCGATTTCCTCAAGCGCGCCATCGATCCACGCCCCGTTCTCATACACCCCCTTGCAGCGCAGCTCGCCGGCCAGCACCACGCGCTGCGTCGTGGTCAGCGTTTCGCAGGCCACGCGCGCTTCGGGGTCCTTCGACAGCAGAAGATCGACGATGGCATCGGAAATCTGGTCCGAAACCTTGTCGGGATGCCCCTCGGAAACGCTTTCGGAGGTGAAGAGATACGTGCTGCGCATGCCTGATATTCCGATATAAAGATAGCTTTATGTCCAAACCGGCTTCCTAGCCGCGTCGCAACCGCGTGGCAACCAGCGATCCGGCGATCAGCAGCAAGGCCCAGCCCATGGCCAGCCAGTTGCCCCATCGGGCGAACCAGGTTTCGGGCGCGGGCGGCGGGACGAGGCCGTCGATCCGGCCGGGAACGCGCATGCCGATATGATCGCGCACGACCCCGCGCGCGTCGATCACGGCGCTGATCCCGGTCGTGGTCGAGCGCAGGACCGGCAGCCCTTCCTCGATCGCCCGCATCCGCGCCTGGGCGAGGTGCTGGGGCGGGCCCCAGGCGCCGAACCAGCCGTCGTTGGACGGGTTGAAGATATAGTCCGGCCGCTCGGTGCGGTCGGTGACCTGGCCCGAAAACACGATCTCGTAACAGATCTGCGCCCCCGCCCGGCCCCAGGGGCCGAGGTCGAGCGTGCGCGGGCCGGGGCCGGGAATGAAATCGAGGGTGCCCGCGACCAGCCGCGTCAGGCCGAGCGGCGAAAGCCAGCTGCGCAGCGGCAGATATTCGCCGAACGGCACGAGATGGGCCTTGGCATAGCGCTCCCCCAGCGTCCCGTCGGCCATGATCGGCGTGATCGCGTTATAGGCACCGGTCGCCCGTTCGCGCCCGTCGACCGTTTCGATCTCGAGATCGACTGCGCCGGTAAGCAGCGCCGAACCTTCGCCGATGACCCGACCGATCCGCCAGCGGGCATAGCCGGGATTTCCGGCGGCGGTCATCTGGTCGTAGTAACGCTGGGGATAGCCGTCGCGCAGATAGTCGGGCACGCCCGATTCGGGCCACAGCACCAGGCGCGGGCCGCCCGGCTCGCGCGGCACCGAAAGCCGGGCCAGCCGGGCGAACTGTTCTTCGAACTTGGCCGGGTTGTCGAGATCTTCCTGCCGGATATCGGGCTGGACCAGCGTGAAGCGCAGCGAACCCTCCTCGGGCGGCGGCGCCGGCCAGTACATGCCCGCCGTCAGCAAGGCGACAGCCAGGGCGAGAGGGATCCAGCGCCGTTCGCGCAGCAGCACGACGATGAGGAAGGCGATCAGGGCGGCCAGGCCCGACAGCGCGTAAGTTCCCGTCCACGGCAGGATTGCCGCCAGCCCCGGCCGGTCGAACATGCCGAGAAAGATCAGCCCGAACGGATCCCAGGCATAGCCGCTAAGGACCCAGCTGCGCAGCCATTCGGTTACCGCCCAGACCCCGCCGAACAGGCAGGCGGCTGCGCCTGGCCCCATCCGGCTGGCCAGAACGCGCAGAAGCAATGCAGCAAGGGCGGGATAGAGCGCGAGGTAGAGCGATACGAGCGGAACCGCGAACCAGCCCAGCCAGACCGGCATTTCGGCCTGATAGGTGAAGGCCGTGGCGATCCAGTTGTTGGCGAGCGTGAAGTGGGCCAGCCCGAACAGCCAGCCACGCAGGAAAGCGCTTCGCCGATCGGGCGCTTCGAACGCTATCCAGGCGAAGAAGCCCATCGCCAGCAGCGCGATCGGCCACAAGTTGAGCGGCGGAAATCCGGTGGCGGAAAGCGCGCCGCAAAGCAGCGCGGACAGTCTCGGTCGCGCGTGGAACCAGTTGGCGATCCGGCCGATCCGATCCATCCGCGCCTCGTTTCTCGCTGCCAGCCCGCGACCGGCGGCCGGTCAGCCGAGCGCCTGCACCGTTTCGCCGTCTTCGGCAGGTTCGGCCTTCTTGCGAGCGCGGGTCGCGCGCTTCTTCTTCGGCGGTTCGGCTTCGTCCGAGGCGCCGATGGACGGCGGCAAGACCGCGGCATCGATCTCGCCCGCATCGTCGGTCGGGGTCGCTTCGTCCTTGCGCTTGCGCGGCTTGCGCGGCGGGCGCCCTTCGCCCCGCGCCTGGCGGCCTTCGCCGCGCGGCGAGCGCTGGAACGGGTTTTCCGACGGTTCGTAATCCCCGTCGTCGCCGGCGCTTTCGCCGTCGTCGCGATCGCCGCCATCGTCGCGTCCGTTGGCGTCCTCGCGACGGCTGCGCGCGTTGCGCGGTTGCCGCCGGCGGTTGTTCTCGCCTTCGTCCTCGTCGCTATCGTCGTCGTCCTGGTCGCGCTCGTCCGAGCGCTTGCCGCGCTGTTCGTCCTGCCGCGCCTTGTTGTCGGCGATCACGCGGAAATAGTGGTCGGCAAACTGCAGGTAATATTCGGCCTGCACGCGATCGCCATTGTGCTGCGCGTCCTGCGCCAGCTTCTTGTATTTATCGAGCAGCTGGGGCGCATTGCCGCGCGCCCTGCTGTCGATCCGGTTTGACTGGTTGCCGCCGCCCTGCTGGCGATTGCCGCGTCCGCGACGGCGATTACTACGATGATTGTTCAAGGAATGATCTTCCTCATCCGTGACCGCCCCGTCGGCACCATTGCCCGTGCGGTCGCATGACCCCTCGCCGCGTCCGCTTCCCTGCGGCCCGCGGATGTTCCATCTGCACCTGTGCGCGGATCTTTCGCCCGGCCGGTTTGCAAATGTCGGAACCAGGCCTTTCCGGGAGGCGAACGCGTCGCGAACCGGGGGCCTGCATCAAGAGTTAGCTATCGCAGGGGTCTTTGCCAACCCCTAACGCAAAATCAGCGCGCGCGGCCGCCCTGCGAGATCGCGCCGCAGTGTCGCGGAAAACCCCGCCTCGCCGGCGATCCGGGCGACGGCACGGTCCTGCGCGGCACCGATCTCCAGCACTGCGGTGCCGCCGGGGGTCAGCAGGGCCGGCAACTGCGGAACGAGCGCGCGATAGTCGTCCAGCCCATCGGCGCCGGCGAACAGCGCCCCTGCCGGCTCGAACTCGCGGACCGAAGGCGGCAGCGCGGCATCGTCCTCGACATAGGGCGGGTTGGCGAGGATCCGGTCGAACCGGCCAAGCCCGGCCGCCCACCCCTCGCAGTGCCAATCGGCTTCCACCAGTTGCACCCGCGCTGCGAGGCCAAGCCGCGCCGCATTTTCCCCGGCAATCTGCAGGGCACCGGCCGAGCGGTCGATCCCGACCCCGTGCCAGCCCCGCCGCTCGGCGAGGAAGCTGAGCAGCAAGGCGCCGGAGCCCACGCCGCAATCGAGCACGCGCCCCCCCTCGCCCGCATCCTCCAGTGCGCCGGCCAGCGTCGCCTCGCTGTCGTCGCGCGGGATCAGGACGTCGGGCGTGACCCGGAACGGGAGGCCGTGAAACTCCTGCTCCCCCACGATGTAGGCGACCGGTTCGCGCAGGGCGCGGCGATCGACCAGGGCGGCGAAGCCCGGCGGCGCACCGCGCTGCATGTGCCGCAGCAGAAGATCGGAGCGCGACACGCCGAGCGCGTGTGCCATCAGCACTTCGGCATCGAGCCGCGCGGTGTCCGACACCTGCGAAAGCCGCTCCGCCGCCTGCCGCAGCGCCGCTGCAACGGTGGTTTCGGCGGCGCCGTCAGCCATCCATTGCCGCGAGGCGCTTGGCTTCGTCCTCGGCGACCAGCGCATCGACCAGTTCGGCAAGGCCCGGCCCGGCCAGCACTTCGTCGAGCTTGTGCAGCGTCAGGCCGATCCGGTGGTCGGTAACACGGCCCTGCGGAAAGTTGTAGGTGCGGATGCGTTCGGACCGGTCGCCGCTGCCGACCATCGCCTTGCGCGCTTCCGCCTCGGCCCCCTGCGCCTCCGCGCGCTTGAGGTCGTAGAGGCGGGTGCGCAGGACCTGCATCGCCTTGGCGCGGTTCTTGTGCTGGCTGCGCTCGTCCTGCTGGATCACCACCAGGCCGGTGGGCAGATGGGTCAGGCGCACCGCGCTGTCGGTCGTGTTGACATGCTGCCCGCCCGCCCCGCTGGCGCGGTAGATGTCGATCTTCAGATCCTTCTCGTCGACCTCGACGTCGACTTCGGTCGGCTCGGGCAGGACGGCGACCGTCGCCGCCGAGGTGTGAATGCGCCCGCCGCTTTCCGTGACCGGCACGCGCTGAACCCGGTGGACGCCGCTTTCGAACTTCAGCTTGGCGAACACGCCGGTGCCGGAGACATTGGCGACGATTTCCTTGAAGCCGCCGATGTCGGAGGCGTTCACGCTGATCGTCTCGACCCGCCAGCCGTTTTCCGCGGCGTAGCGTTCGTACATGCGGAACAGGTCGGCGGCGAACAGCGCCGCCTCGTCACCGCCGGTGCCCGCGCGAATTTCGAGCATCGCGGGCCGCGCATCGGCGGCATCGCGCGGCAGCATGGCGACGGCGAGCTGGCGTTCGGCCTCGGGCAGCCGTTCGTGCAGGCTGGCAATTTCTTCCTCTGCCAGTGCTTTCATCTCGGGATCGGTGTCGTCAAGCTGTTCCAGCTCCGCCAGTTCGGCGCGCATCGTGCGCACCGCCTCCGCCGCGCGGGCAACCGGCTCCAGCTCGGCATAGTCGCGGCTCGCGGCGACGAACGCCTCGCCCTCGAGCGTGCCCGAGGCCAGGCGCGCCTCAAGCTCGGCGAAGCGATGCGCGATCTGGTCCAGACGTTCGGCAGGGATGGTCAACGCGCTACTCTCAATTCTTCGTCATCCCGGACCCGATCCGGGATCCCGCTTCTGGTTCACCCGCCGCGAGAAAGAAAGCGGGACCCCGGATCAAGTCCGGGGTGACGTTGGCTAGAAGCTATCCTTCGCCAGAGAGGCTCTTGTAAGGCTCGGGAAGCCTTGCAAGTATGCTCCACAAGTCGGTCATAGCGTCATTTGGCCCCGCTTTCACATTTGTGAGGTGCAGGACGTCATTGGGGTTATCGGCCTGTCGTACGAACAGAATGGCATCCACCCCATCTTTCTTCGCCTTCTCGGCCAGTTTTTTCCCGTGCCCTCGATAAGCTGTCCAAACGTGGAAGTCTTTCCGACTGTTCTGACGAAGATGGAACGCGATACGGTCGGCCTCTTCGCGCATTGCCGGTTGATCCGGCACGACGGCGTAAACGGGTGTGGGGTCAAATACACCACCCACCAGCATCGCCAGCCGCTCGATCCCGGCCGCCCAGCCGACCGCAGGGGTCGGCGCGCCGCCCAGGCTTTCCATCAGCCCGTCGTAGCGCCCGCCGCCCAGCACGGTGCTCTGGCTGCCGAGCGCGTTCGCCGCGGCGGAGCCTTCGTCGGGGACGAATTCGAAGGCGGTGTGCCGGTAATAGTCCAGCCCGCGCACGAGGCTTTCGGCGCGACGCCATTTCACGCCCGCGGCATCGAGGCCGCCGGTGACGCTTTCGAAGAAGGCCAGTGCCTGATCCGACAGGAAGGCATCGATCTTCGGCGCATCGGCCACGAACGTGCGGTCGCGCGGGTCCTTGCTGTCGAGGATGCGCAGCGGGTTCTTTTCCAGGCGGTCCTGCGAATCTTCGGACAGCTCACCTTTCACGGCGCGAAAGTGCTCGACGAGGGCAGCGCGCCAGGCCTCCCGGCTGTCGGCATCGCCCAGGGTGTTGAGCTGCAGTGTGACCCCTTCGATCCCCAGTTCGCGCAGCAACTGGTCGGCCATGGCCAGCAGTTCCACGTCGGCCTGCGGTTCGGCCGCGCCGATAACTTCGGCGTCGATCTGGTGGAACTGGCGGTAGCGGCCCTTCTGCGGCCGTTCGTAGCGGAACAGGGGCCCGTGCGTCGCGATCTTGAGCGGGGCGTGCTGCTGCCATCCATTGGTGAGCCAGGCGCGGGCGATCCCGGCGGTGAATTCCGGGCGCAGGGTCAGCGATTCCCCGCCGCGATCCTTGAACGAATACATTTCCTTCGACACGATATCGGTCGTCTCGCCGATCGAGCGGGCGAAAACCTCGGTCCGTTCGAACACCGGCATTTCGGCCCGGCGGAAGCGATAGAGCCGCCGCACCCGTTCGAACGTTTCGACCACGTGCGCGAAGGCCTCCGCATCGGGGCCGAAAATGTCCTGCGTGCCGCGGATCGCCTGGGGGGTCTTGCCGGATGTCTTCGCCATGGCGCGCGCTTAGGCGAGAGCGTGGCTTGCCGCAATATCGCCGGCCCGCTAGAGGCCGCGGCGCGAAGTCCTTTGGGAGAGGGGCCGACCGCAACAGAGAGACAATATGCGCATCGACAAGGTTCCCGTGGGCGACAGCCCGCCCGACAGCCTCAACGTCATCATCGAAGTGCCCACCGGCGGGGAGCCGGTGAAATACGAATTCGACAAGGAATCGGGCGCCCTGTTCGTCGACCGCATCCTGCACACGCCGATGCGCTATCCGGCGAACTACGGCTTCGTGCCGCACACGCTCAGCCCCGACGGCGACCCGCTGGACGCGCTGGTGATTTCGCGCAGCCCGTTTATCGCCGGCTGCGTCGTGCGCGCGCGCCCGATCGGCGTGCTCAACCTGGAAGACGAGCACGGCGGCGACGAGAAGCTCGTCTGCGTTCCGATCGACACCACGTTCCCCTATTACTCGGATGTCGCCGAGACCAAGGACCTGCCTTCGATCATCTTCCAGCAGATCGAGCACTTCTTCACCCACTACAAGGATCTGGAGAAGGAAAAGTGGGTCCGCATCGGCCAGTGGGGCGATGCGGCGGAAGCCAAGCGGATCGTGCTCGAATCGATCGAGCGCGCGAAAGGCTGATCGCCGCAGCGTCTCGCGATGGCGGGGACCTTCAGCAACCGATGGACGACCGGGCAATGGACAGCCAGAGGGCCTGAGGTTCCGGCTTTCGCCGAAAACAGCTACTCGACCGGCCGTTCCGGGTCGAGCAGGTCCCTGCCGCCATCCTGCGCACGCTCCGCATCGACCATCTTTGCAACCTCTTCCTGGGGTGCGACGTCGTGCGGCTTTTCCTCGCGCGCCCGTGGCGCGGATGCGGCAGGCGCTGCGGCTTCTCCGCCCGGCGCCTTCGCCGCTTGCGCCAGCGGGAACGGCGCGGAGCGGGGATCGAAGCGCAGGCGATAGATCGGCTCGGGCAGGGCGAAACCGCCCGCTTCCAGCGCCGCCTTGACCGCCGCGATCGCGCGGCTGCGCGCCTTGAGCCAGTCGCTCTCGCGCTGATCGATCCAGCCGAAGAAGCGCAGCACGATGTTCGAATCGCCCACTTCGGCCACGGCGGCGTCGGGCGGCGGATCGGCGAGGACGAAGGGCAGAGCCGCCAGCGTCTCGCGCCCGAGCTGCCGGCCGGCGTCGGGATCGTCGTCGGCATCGATCCCCAGGTCGAACGTGAACCGGCGTTGCGGATTGCGCGTGTAGTTGAGAATCACCGCCTTGAAGACGGTCGAATTGGGAATGCGCAAGTGATTGCCGTCCAGCGTCATCAGCACGGTCGCCCGGCTGGTAAGGCGGACGACGCGCCCCTCCTTGTCGTCGATCAGGACATGATCGTTGGCGCGGAACGGCTGGCGCAGGCTCAGCATCAGCGAGGCGACGTAGTTTTCGATCGTATCGCGCATGGCGAAACCCAGCGCGATCCCGATAACCCCCGCACCGCCCAGAACCGCCCCCATCAACGCCCCCGCGCCGAGCAGGTCGAGCGCGATCACCAGGCCGGTCAGGATAAAGACGAAGCGGATCGCGCTCGCCACCAGATCGGCCAGGAAGACGTTCGGCAGGAGCCGCCGCCAGAGCGGGCGGAATCCGGCGACAAGGTGGCCGGCCAGGGCGATCCCGAGCGCCAGCGCGATCGCCACGCCGATCAGCGGAAGCATGGCGACGAATGCGGCGACTCTGCCCGAAAGGCTTCCCAACGCGCCGAGATTGCGATCGAGCGATACGTCGCGAACGATCGCGTTCTCCACCGTGGCGACGCCTGCGACGCGGCTCGCAATCCGTTCCGCCCGCGCGCCATCGCCGCTGCCGGGCACCGTGCCCGACAGTCTGACGACGCCTTCGCGGACCGAGACCTCGACCTCGGACAACGCCTCAATCTCGCCGAAGATCGCGCGGATGCGGCCCGCGATGCGGCTGTCGGCTCCGGCGTCCTGCCGGTCGGCGATCGCGGCTTCGGCAGGCGGCGGCGCCGCTGCCGTCTCTTCGGGAACGCCCGGCATGGCCAGCGCCGGCGTTGCCAGAAGCAGCATCGCCGCCGCGATGGCCCGGAGCCGGGGGGCGATCATGTTCCCGCCACCGTCATCCCCTCGACCCGCAATGTCGGCACGTTGACCGAACGGTGCATTTCGAGGTCGTCCGCGGCGCGAAGCGTTGCGAACATGGCAAGCAGGTTGCCGGCCACGGTGAACTCCGCAATCGGACCCGCGATCTCTCCGTCGACGACGCGAAAGCCGCTGGCGCCGCGGCTGTAATCGCCGGTCACCGCATTGACCCCCTGCCCGGCCAGCTCGGTCACCAGCACGCCTTCGCGGATATCGCCGATCAGTTCGGCCCGGCTCGGCTCGCCTGCCGGAATATGAAGGTTGCTCGCCGAAACGCCCGGCGCCCCGGCTCCGCGCGACGCATGGCCGGTGGGGCGCAGGCCGAGCTTGTTCGCGCTCGCCACGTTCAGCAACCAGCCGCCCAGCACCCCGCGATCGATCAGCTTGCGCGGGGCGCAGCCGACTCCCTCCCCATCGAACGGGCGCGAACGCAGCCCGCGCGGGCGGTGCGGGTCTTCGATCAGGTCGATTGTCTCGGGGAAAATGGCGGTCCCCTCGCGGCCGAGCAGGAAACTCGACCGGCTGGCGATCGCCGGCCCGGCCATCGCGCCGATCAGATGCCCGATCAGCGAGGCCCCGACGCGCGGATCGAACACCACCGGCATCCGGCCGCCGCGCGGAATCTGCGGATCGAGGCGCGCCACCGCGCGCTCGCCCGCAAGACGCCCGATCTCCTCGGGGGCCGGGAGATCCGCAAGGTGCCGCGCGCTGCGCTGGGCATAGTCGCGCTGCATTCCGGCCCCGCTGCCCCCGATGGCCGCCGCCCCGATCGCATGATGGGTGGCGCCATATGCGCGCGCGAAACCATGGCTTGTCGCAAGGGCGAAAAGCGAACGGCCGAACGAAGCGGAGGCCCCCTCGCTGTTGGTGACGCCGGTTGTCGCACGCGCCGCATCCTCGGCGGCTTCCGCGCGCCGGCGCAAGCAAGCGGGGTCGGGACCGACGGCATCCTCCAGGTCGAGTGCCGGCGCCGCGCCGCGATCGAGACATTCCTCCGCCGCCAGCCCGGCATAGGGATCTTCGGGCGCCGCGCGCGCCATGGCGACCGCGCGCTCGGCCAGATCGTCGAGAGCGGCCGGTGTATAGTCGCTCGTCTCGATCGAGGCCGAGCGCCGGCCGACGAAAACGCGCAGCGCGATGCCTTCGCTTTCCGAACGCGCGACATCTTCGAGCTTGCCCAGGCGCACGCCGACGCTTTCGGACGACTGCGCCCGCGCAGCCGCGTCGGCCGCATCCGCGCCGTGGCGGCGGGCCGCTTCGATCAGGCGGGCGCAGCGATCGAGTGCCGTCGCCGCGTCGATCATCGGGAAATTCGCAGAGCTGTCATATGCCGCCTGCCAGAGTCGCTTTCATCGAGACGGCACCGGCCCGCCACCCCGCGGGCGGGGGTGCGGGCCGGTGTCGCTTGAGCCGCACTCTACGAGCGCGCGCGGTCGGTCGCAAGGCGCGCTCAGACAGCGGCGGCGATGCCCTTGAACAAACCGGTGAGTAGAAACGGCAGACCGATCGCCAGAAGCCAGAGCATTATCTGGTCGCGGTGGAAGGCGCCCCTGAGTGCGGGGTCGGCCGCTGCCTCGTCCGACAAATCGCGCCAGCGTTTCTCGAACCAGCGGCACGCCGGGATGATGCCCGCCACCAGGACCACCAGGGCGAGATAGGGAAGGATCGACGCGCCCACTTCCTTGATCGCGTGGACGGTGACGAAAATCTGCAACGCGGTGTAGACGAGCAGGGCATAGGCGACATTGTCGCTCATCGCCTTGCGCCAGTCGCGTACACCCGACCGTCGCGGTGCGTGATCGCGGCCTTTGCGGTCGGCAGTGCGTTGAAGCGCCTTGGTCATAGCGCCCTCTCCTCCGTAATCCCCCATCCGAATCGAAGTATTTCAGACGCAAGACATGAAGACAAGGGCGATAACCATCGCGCCGCCCGGCATGCCATGCACGAATCCTGCCAGATCGCCGCATCGGGGGTTTCCTGCCGCCGCAGCGATGCTACATGATTGCGCGATGGAAACCGCCGAACCCGTTGCCGAAAACGCCCAGAGCGTCGCAGCCACCGCCCCGATGCCCCATGGCGGGCTGGAAGTCGTGTCGATCGCCAAAAGCTACGACAAGCGCAGCGTGCTGACCGACATCTCGCTCACCGTCGACAAGGGCGAAGTGCTCGGACTGCTTGGCCCCAACGGTGCGGGCAAGACGACTTGCTTCTATTCGATCATGGGCCTGGTGAAGCCCGATGCCGGCCGCATCCTGATGGACGGGGAGGATGTCACCAATCTCCCGATGTATCGCCGCGCGATCCTGGGTCTCGGCTACCTGCCCCAGGAAACCAGCATCTTTCGCGGGATGACCGTCGAACAGAACATCAATTGCGTGCTCGAAATGGTCGAGCCCGACGCCCAGACCCGCGCGGGCGAGCTGGAGCGCCTGCTCGACGAATTCGGCCTGACCCGGCTGCGCGACAGCCCCGCCATGGCGCTTTCGGGCGGGGAGCGGCGCCGCTGCGAGATTGCCCGCGCGCTGGCTGCCAAGCCTTCGATCATGCTGCTCGACGAACCTTTCGCGGGCATCGACCCGCTGTCGATCAGCGACATCCGCGACCTCGTGATCGATTTGAAGCAGCGCGGGATCGGCGTGCTGATCACCGATCACAACGTCCGCGAAACGCTCGATATCGTCGACCGCGCCTGCATCATCTACGGCGGGCAGGTCCTGTTCGCGGGAACCCCGCAGGATCTGGTCGCGGACGAGAACGTGCGGCGGCTCTATCTCGGCGAAGGGTTCACGCTGTGAAATCCGGGGCCGCCCCGGCCATCCCCACTGTGGCACCGGCCCGGCACGCACGGGTTTAAGGGCGGGTATGGCGCTGGCGCCTCGCCTCGATCTGCGGCAATCCCAGTCGCTGGTGATGACGCCGCAGCTGCAGCAGGCGATCAAGCTGCTGGCGCTGTCGAATCTCGAAATCGAAACCTTCATCGGCGATGCTCTCGAAGCCAATCCCTTGCTCGAGGCGGGCGAAGTGCGACGCGAGGACGGCGAGCCCGCCGCCCCCTCCGCGCCCGAGCCGGCGGAGCCCACTGCCGACACCGCGACCGGCGATGAAAGCGCACTCGACATCGATCCCGGCGCGCTCGACCGCGACCGCGATACCGGCGATGGCGAATGGGGCGCCACACACGCAAGCGGGCTCGCCGGCGATCTGCCGGGGATCGACGAACGCGGCGCCGAAGCGCCGACACTGGCCGAACATCTCGAGCTGCAGGTCGGCGCCGCGGCGGGCGATACGCGCGAGGCCTTCGTCGCCCGGCATCTGATCGGGCTGCTGGACGAGGCGGGCTATCTTGCCGCCGACCTGGACGAGGTTGCCGCCGAACTGGGCATTCCCCGGGCCGAGGCGGAGCGCGCGCTGGCAGTCGTGCAGTCGCTCGATCCCACCGGAGTCGGGGCGCGCAGCCTGAGCGAATGCCTCGCGCTCCAGGCGAAGGAAGCCGACCGCTACGATCCGTGCATGGCGCGCCTGATCGACAACCTCGACCTCGTCGCGCGCGGCGAATTCGCCCGGCTGAAGCGCATGTGCGAAGTCGACGACGAAGACTTCGCGGACATGCTGGCCGAACTGCGCAGCTACGATCCCAAGCCCGGCTGCCGCTTCGGCGGCGCGGGCGAAAGCACGGTCGTGCCGGACGTCCTGGTGACCGCGGCGCGCGACGGCGGGTGGGACATCGCGTTGAACGAAGAGACGCTGCCGCGCCTCGTGGTCAATCGCGCCTATTACCTGGAGCTGCGCCGCGGCTGCGCCGGCAAGGAAGCGCAATCGTGGCTGGGCGAGAAACTGGCCGACGCGAACTGGCTGATCCGCGCGCTCGACCAGCGGCAGAAGACCATCCTCAAGACCGCGGCCGAAATCGTCAGGAAGCAGGAAGGGTTCTTCCGGCGCGGCGTGTCCGGGCTGCGCCCCCTCACCCTGCGCGAAGTGGCCGAGGCGATCGACATGCACGAAAGCACGATCAGCCGCGTGACCAGCAACAAGTACCTCCACTGCGAGCGCGGCACGTTCGAACTGAAGTATTTCTTCACCAGCGGGGTCGGCAGCGCCGATGGCGAAGGCGCGAGCTCGCAAGCGGTCAAGGCGCGGATCAAGGCGCTGATCGATGCCGAAGATGCGAAGAAAATCCTCTCCGACGACACGCTGGTTGCCATGCTCAAGGCCGAAGGGTTCGACATCGCCCGCCGCACCGTGGCCAAGTACCGCGAGGCGATGGGGATCGGCAGTTCGGTGCAGCGCCGCCGGCAGAAACGGCTGGCCGCCGGCGGGTAGCGGCGCGCTTCGCGAATCGGGTTGTCATTTGCCACGCACGGCTCGCCGTCTTTCATGGCTTTAGGGATTGTTAACCTTTCCCGTTCATATCTTATGTGGTTAACGTTGGGCTGGGTTTCGAAGTGGGGCAGCGCGGCCGCATTCGCGAGACCGGGCCGAAGGGGCAAAGGGGGGCTTCCCATGCGCGTGTTGTTGATCGAGGACGAGCCGACCACGGCGAAGGCCATCGAACTCATGCTTACGACCGAGGGTTTCAATGTCTATTCGACCGATCTGGGCGAAGAGGGCCTCGATCTCGGCAAGCTCTACGATTACGACATCATCCTTCTCGACCTGAACCTGCCCGACATGCACGGCTACGACGTGCTGAAGAAGCTGCGTGTCGCGAAAGTGCAAACCCCGGTTCTCATCCTTTCGGGCATTGCCGAAATGGACAGCAAGATTCGCAGCTTCGGCTTCGGCGCCGACGATTACGTGACCAAGCCGTTCCATCGCGAGGAACTGGTCGCGCGCATCCATGCCGTCGTGCGCCGTTCGAAAGGGCACAGCCAGTCGATCATCCGCACCGGCAAGCTGGCGGTGAACCTCGACGCGAAGACCGTCGAGGTCGACGGGGCGCGGGTCCACCTGACCGGCAAGGAATATGCGATGCTGGAGCTGCTTTCGCTGCGCAAGGGCACCACGCTGACCAAGGAAATGTTCCTCAACCACCTTTACGGCGGGATGGACGAGCCGGAACTGAAGATCATCGACGTCTTCATCTGCAAGCTGCGCAAGAAGCTGAGCCATGCCTGCGGCGGCGAGAACTATATCGAGACCGTATGGGGTCGCGGCTACGTGCTGCGCGACCCGGAAAGCCAGGCCGAAGCGGCCTGATTGCTCGCTGCGCGAGGGCGACAAAAACGCGCGGCCGGGCGATCGCCGGTCGTGCGCGCGTTCATGCGCGGCCGCCAGGCGCCGGCACAGGTGCGGCCCGACGTTGCATTTCTATCACCGTGCGTAGGTTTTCGGCCATCGCCAGCCGGATCGATCGGGCCTAGCGCCTGCTCGGAAAGGCCGGGACGAAAAGCGCGCGATGGACATTTTCGGATTCGATCTTGCGGGGATCGTCCCGTTCATCGCGATCGGTTTTGCCGCCCAGCTGGTCGATGGCGCGCTGGGAATGGCCTTCGGCGTCATCACCAATACCCTGCTCGTCGGCGTTCTTGGCCTGCCCCCTGCGCAGGCATCGCAGCGGGTCCATGTGGTGGAATGCTTCACCACCGCCACCAGCGGCATCAGCCACCTGCTCAGCGGCAATATCGATCGCAGGCTGTTCTTCCGCCTGCTGGTGCCGGGCATGATCGGCGGCGTGACGGGGGCCTATCTCCTTACGTCGATCGACGCTTCGGTCGTGAAACCGCTCGTGCTCGCCTATCTCGCGATCATGGGCCTCTACCTGCTCGCGCGCGGCCTGATCTACCCGCCGAAACTGCGCGAGGCGAAGCATGTCGCCCCGCTCGGGCTGATCGGCGGATTCCTCGACGCGGCGGGCGGCGGCGGCTGGGGGCCGGTGGTGACGTCGAACCTGCTGGTCCAGGGGGCGGAACCGCGCAAGGTGGTGGGCACGGTGAATTCGGTCGAATTCTTCCTCACCCTGACAATTTCGGCCACGTTCATCGTCCAGCTCGGGATCGCCGATCTCGCCGGCGCCACGCTCGGCCTGCTGATCGGCGGTATCGCCGCCGCGCCGCTGGGCGCGATCGCGGCCAAACGCTTCAGCCCCAAGCTGATGCTGATCCTCGTCGGCGCCGCGCTGACCGTGACCAGCACCTATGGCATCTGGACGGCGCTGGCCTGATCCACGCTGCGAGCGCTTGAGGCCGAAAGCGAATGATGTATTCGCCCCAAGCATGACCGCGAACAAGCCCGGCGATCCGACGACTCTCAACCGGCTCTACGGCCGCAGCCAGGGCAAGCCCCTGCGCAAGGGCCAGGCCGAACTGATCGACAACCTCCTGCCGCAAATCGCCGTGCCCGCCGAGGGACCGGTAACGGCGCAGCGGCTGTTCGGCCACGACCGGCCCCTCCATTTCGAGATCGGGTTCGGCGGCGGCGAGCATCTCGCCTATCGTGCCGATCTGCTGCCCGATCACGGCTTCATCGGGGCCGAGCCGTTCGTCAACGGAGTGGCCCAGGCACTCGTGCACGTGCGCGACGGGGCGCTGGGCAACGTGCGGCTGCATCTGGGCGATGCGCTGGAGGTCCTCCGCCGCATTCCCGACGGGGCGCTGACGATGCTCTACCTGCTCCACCCGGACCCGTGGCCGAAGGCCCGCCATGCCAAGCGGCGGATGATGAACGACGGCCCGGTGGAAATGTTCGCCGCCAAGCTGAAACCGGGCGGCGAGTTCCGCTTCGGCACCGATCATCCCGTTTACCTGCGCCATGCCCTGTCGGTCATGCGCCGCCATACCGACGCCTTCGAGTGGCAGGTCGACGGGCGCGCGAGCTGGGAGAACCGGCCCGGCGGCTGGTGCGAAACCCGCTACGAAGCCAAGGCGCGCGCGGTCTACGGGCACGAGGTCTGGTACTTCCGCTATCGGCGCCGTTGATCGCCGCTCTTTCGCGGCAGAGCCATTGCACTTTTTTGTCCGGCGCCGGATCGCGCGGTCTTCCCGGCGAGGCGCGCTGCCGCCAAGAGCAGCGCCGGGCCATAAATGGTTTGCCGGAGGTTACCGGTATGCCTAACCGGAACCGCATGCTGAGCTTTCTGACCCGGAACGCACGCTGGCTTGCCGGCGGCCTGCTTCTGACGCTGTTCTCGTCTTTCGGGCAGACGTTCTTCATCGGGCTTTCCGGGCGGTACATTCTCGAAGAATTCGCGCTGACGGACGGCGAATTCGGCATGATCTACATGATCTGCACGCTGGCCAGCGCGGCCACGCTGCCCTGGCTGGGGCAGCTGGTCGACCGGCTGCGCGGCGCGCGCATGGTCCTGGCGGTCATGCCCGGGCTCGCGCTTGCCTGCGTCCTGATGGCGATCGCACCCGTCGTGCCGGTCCTGGCGCTCGCCATCTACCTTCTCCGGCTGCTGGGCCAGGGGATGATGACCCATATCGCGCTCACCGAAATCAGCCGATGGTTCGACGCCAACCGCGGCCGGGCCATCTCGCTCGTCGTTCCCGGTCATCAGCTGGGCGAGGCCGTTCTGCCGATCCTGTTCGCCGTCGTCGCGCTGGCGAGCGACTGGCGCTTTGCATGGCTGGTGTCGGCGGCGCTGATCCTGCTCGCCGCCTTGCCCGCGATCTACCTGCTCATCCGCGTCGACCGCGTGCCGGCGGAACACGATCCGGTCGGATACGCCCCCGCGCAGATCCAGCAGTGGACGCGGCCGGAGGTGCTGCGCGACCCGGTTTTCCACGTCATGCTCGCCGGCGTGCTCGCACCGGCCTTCATCGGGACGACGATCTTCTTCCACCAGGCGCACCTCACCGAATTGCGCGGCTATCCCCCGCTGGCCTTCGCAGGGGCCTTCCCGCTCATGGCAGGAACGACGGTCGTATGCGGCCTTGTCGCCGGGCAGCTGGTCGACAGGTTCGGGGCGATCCGGCTGCTGCCTTTCTTCCTCGTCCCGCTGACTTTCGCCACGCTGGCCGCGGCCAGCATCGAGGCGCCCTGGGGCGTCTATCTGTTCATGGTGATGTTCGGCGTCAGCTACGGCATGACTTCCACCATGATGGGCGCCCTCTGGCCAGAGGTTTACGGGACGCGCCATCTCGGCTCGGTGCGCGCGGTCGTGGTCGCCGCGATGGTCTTCGCCACCGCATTGGGCCCGGGCCTGACAGGCGCGCTGATCGACCGCGGGATCGCGCTGCCCACGCAGCTTTACTGGATGGCGGGGTGGAGCGTCGCGGCCAGTTACGGCCTGTTTCTGGCGGCGCGCGCAGTGACCGATCGCCGGGGCTCTGCCTGACGCCTTCGGCGCCTTTGCCGCGGCGGAAGATAGGGCCTGCCCCGCGCTCCCGCCTACCCGGAGGCCCCCGCGCGGTGCTTCGGAAACTTACGTCTCCTTCGCGCAGTCGATGCAGGTCGTGACGGTGGGGCTATGCTCCAGGCGGGCCGGGGCAATGTCCTCGCCGCACCTGATGCAATACCCGTATTCCCCCTCGTCGATGCGGCGCAAGGCAGCCTCGATCGCCGCATGCTCGACCCGGCGGCGCTGCTGCTGCGCCAGCGCCATCGCCTGGACCTGCATGGCATCGATCCGCGAGAGCCGGCCAACGCTTTCCTGATCCAGGGTCACGGGCGCCCGGTCGGCTTCGCCTCTGCGGTCTTCGGCGCGAAGCTCCTCCCGCCGGGCAAGCAGAAGCTCCCGAAAACGATCGTGCTGCCGCGCCATCTCACCGCACCAGCAGCACCGGCACGCGCACGGTGCGGATCATGGCCGTGGTGGTGCTTCCCACGATCAGGGTGCGGATCGGCGAATGGCCGTATGCGCCCATCACCAGCACGGCGTCGGGCGTCTGTTCGACGATGCCGGCGATAACCGCCTCGGGCTTGCCCTTCTCGAGCGTCGTTAGCACCTCGCGCCCTTCGGACAAGCGGCCGGCCGCCTCGTCCAGCGCGCGACGATGGGCGGCATTGTCGGTGTCGGCCATGACGAGGTGGACCGGAAGCCTCGCATAAGTCGGCAGCGCGACCAGGCGCGCGAGCGCCCGCTCGGCAGCAGGGCTCGCGTCATATGCAAGAACCACGTTGCGCGGCTCGCGATACTGGCGCGACGCGACGAACACCGGGCGCGCGCTGGCCCGCACCACGCGTTCGATCTTGGACCCGATGTGTTCGGCCGCAAACTCGTGATCGGCACCGCGCTTGCCGACAATCACGACCTGGGCGTTCTCCTCGCGCTCCAGGATCGTTTCGACGACCCCGCCGTGGCGGTGGAGCGTCCGCACGTCGAAAGCACCGCCTTCGCGCAGGCGCTTCTCGCCGGCAGCGAGGAGGGCGCGCCCCCGCTCGACTTCGAGCCTCGTGGCACTCGCCTCCAGTTCGACCAGCTCCTCCATCAGGTTCGTCTTGACGCCCAGACCGATGGCGCCGGACAAGTCGCTGCGGGCGGACACCGCATCGGCGCGCTGCACGACGTGCAGCAGCTCCACCGGCAGCTGAAGACGTTGCGAGGCCCAGGCAGCATAGTCGCAGACGCTGTTCGCATAGCTCGAAGCGTCGATGCAGGCGAGAATATGTTTCATGCCTTTCCCTCTCTCAATGCCCACCGAGCTGCTCCCCGGCGCCAGGCTTGTCGTGGGTGGCGAAGCGTTCCACCATCGAAGCGCTGGCTTCGTTGAGCCCGACCACCTCGACCGCAGTGCCCTCGCGGCGGAACTTGAGGATCGCCTTGTCCAGGGTGCCGATCGCCGAGATGTCCCAGAAGTGCGCATCTGACACGTCGATCACGACGCGGTCCAGCACTTCCTTGTAATCGAAGGAGGAGACGAAGCTCTCCGACGAGGCGAAGAAAACCTGCCCCGATACGGCATAGAAACGGGTGAGGCCGTCGGAGGCCAGCTCCGACGTCACGGTGAAGAGGCGCTTGACCTTGCTGGCGAAGAACAGCCCGGAGAGGATCACGCCCGCGAGCACGCCCTGCGCCAGGTCGTGCGTCCACACGACGATGACGACCGTGACCACCATCACCACCGAAGACTGCCAGGGGTGATGGCGGATGTCGCGGATCGAACGCCAGGAGAACGTGCCGATCGACACCATGATCATCACCGCGACGAGCGCGGCCATCGGGATGATCGCCACCAGGGGGCCCAGGACGACGATCAGGAACAGCAGGAAGACGCCGGAAACGAAAGTGGACAGGCGCGTCTCGCCGCCCGACTTCACGTTGATGACCGACTGACCGATCATCGCGCAGCCGCCCATGCCGCCCAGGAAGCCGGTGAAGAAATTGGCGATCCCCTGCCCCTTCATCTCCCGCTGCTTGTCCGAAGGCGTATCGGTCAGATCGTCGACGATCTGCGCGGTCATCATCGATTCCAGCAGGCCGACCGCGGCCATGGTGAGCGAGAAGGGGAAGATGATCCGCAGCGTCTCGAACGTGAACGGCACGTCGGGAACAAGGAACGCCGGCAGCGAGGACGGCAGGTCGCCCATGTCGCCGACCGTGCGCACGTCCATTCCGGTGTAGAACACCGCCGCCGTAAGGATCGCGATCGATACCAGCGGCGAAGGGACCACTTTGGTCAGATAGGGAAACAGGTAGATGATCGCGAGCCCCGCCGCGACGAGCGGATAGGTGATCCAGGGGACCCCGATAAGCTCGGGCAGCTGGGCCATGAAGATCAGGATCGCCAGCGCGTTGACGAAGCCGGTGATGACCGAACGGGACACATATTGCATCAGCACGTTCAGCCGCAGCAATCCGGCAATCATCTGCAGCACGCCCATCAGGATCGTGGCCGCGAACAGATAGTCCACGCCGTAGTCGCGGACAAGCGGTACGACGAGAACCGCGATGGCCGCAGTCGATGCCGAGATCATCCCCGGTCGTCCACCGACCAGCGAGATGATCACTGCGATCGAGAACGAGGCATAGAGCCCCACGCGCGGGTCCACCCCGGCGATGATCGAAAAGCCGATCGCTTCGGGAATGAGCGCGAGGGCGACGACGGTGCCGGCGAGGATGTCGCCCCGCGGGTTCGACAGCCACTCTCTCTTCAGCGTTTGCAAGTTGGGCATGATGGTCCTGAACTTCGATGACGGCCGGGCAGTGGCCGGGTGAACGGTTGTACGGGGCGGTTTACGCTGCGGCGACAGCCCGGTCGTGATCGGTCATGTAATTGCGGGTAAGCGGCACCGTATCGACGCGCTTGGCGAGCTGTATCTGAAAATTCATGTGGCCCTGCGCGCGAAAGGCGGATTCGCTGCATGCGAGGTAGAACTCCCACATGCGGCAAAAGCGTTCGTCGTAAAGCCGCCGCGCCTCCTCCCGGCGTTCCATGAACCGTTCGAACCAGTGGCGCAGGGTCTCGGCATAGTGCAGGCGAAGAATCTCGATGTCGGTCACCCACAGTCCGGCGCGCTCTATGGACGGGAGCACTTCCGACAGGGCGGGGATATAGCCGCCCGGGAAGATGTACTTTGCGATCCACGGGTTGGTCAGACCCGGCCCGTCCTTGCGGCCGATGGAGTGCACCACGGCCACGCCGTCGTCGGAAAGCAGGCGGGCCACCGTGGCAAAGAAGGCGTCGTAGTGCGGCACGCCGACATGCTCGAACATGCCGACCGAAACGATCCGGTCGAACGTGCCGGAGACATCGCGATAGTCGGCCAGCGAGAAGCGCGCCCTGGTGCCGCGTCCGCGCTCGGAAGCGATCGCGAGCTGTTCTTTGGAGAGAGTCACGCCCAGGACATCGACATCGGCCGAACGGGCGATTTCCAGGGCCATTCCGCCCCACCCGCAGCCGATGTCGAGCACCGACTGGCCGTCCTCCAGCAGCAGCTTGCCGATCAGGTGCTGCTTCTTGGCATGTTGCGCCTGCTCGAGAGTGGCATCGGGACGGGCGAAGTACGCGCAGCTGTACTGGAGGTCCTCGTCGAGGAAGAGGCGATAGAGATCGGCCGACAAGTCGTAATGATGCGCGACGTTGCGGCGGGAGGTGGCGCGATCGTTCGCCTGGCGCAAGGCCCGCAGGAGGCGCAGCTTCAGCGGACCGGCGGTCGGGCGCGAAACTGCCGCCGCTTCCGGATTGCGGAAGATGACCGCGAACAACCCCCTGATGTCGCCTTCCACCACGCTCAGCGAACCGTCCATGTAAGCCTCGCCCAGAGCAAGGTCGGGGTTGGCCGCTATGCGCGCGGCGCCCTGCGCCGTGACGCCCACGACCACGCCGGGGCCTGTGCCGTCGCCGAAGCGGAGCCGTTCGCCGGTGCGGCTGTCGACAAACGAAAGGTTCCCCTTCCTGATCGTGCGATCGATCAATGCCGCCAGAGGGCGCGGCGGATGGACGAAAGCCGGTCCCGCTTGGCTGGATCGTCCCGCGCCGGATGGCGAGCCGGTCGGTTCTTCGGGCACAAAGGTGCTTGTCATGATCGATACCCCCATTTTGGCCGAGCACGACGATGGCAGCGCGGCGAGCAAAGCGGCGCTGCATGAAGTGCTGCAGATGAAATGAAAGACGTGTCGAGCGACGCGGTTCGAACCGCGCTCCGCTCCGTCCGGTATATGGTTGTCCCGGGGATAGGCGCCGGGCCGAGCCACCCGGCACGGCCGGGTCCAGCGGATGCAAGTCGGCTATGAGCGAAATTCGGGAATAGCAACTGCATTTTTCGCAACTTCGTCCGCGGCATGCTCAATGGTCTCGCCCAGTATAAGCGATTGCACTAGGGTCGCGCGATGGTGCCATTGTTCGAAGAAATTGCCTTCCGCCAGACTGCCATCGGCGAGCTGTCCCTGCGTCGCAGGCGCTTGACCGCGGACGGTGCCGACATCTGGGAAATCAAGCTGAACGACGGTTACCTGATGTCGAGCCGGTTCGTCGCAGGCGAAATTGCGCTGGCCGAGCTGGCATTGGCGCAAACCCGGGGCGATCGGCTGGATGTGGTCGTCGGCGGGCTGGGTCTCGGCTACACAGCCGCAGCGGCGCTGCGCGATCCGCGGGTTGCCGAACTGACCGTGATCGAACTGATCCCGGAAGTGATCGAATGGCACCGCGACCGGCTCCTGCCCTTGGGAGAGGCGGTGGCCGGCGATCCCCGCTGCCGGCTGCTGGACGGCGATTTTTTCGACATGGCGGTGAACGCCGCGGGTTTCGTACCGGCCGATCCCGCGCGACGGCACGATGCGATCCTCATCGATATCGATCATTCGACAACCCATTTCATCGATTCGGGCAGCGCCGGTTTCTACCGTGCGGAAGCGATAGCCGCGCTCGCGCAGCGCCTCGTGCCCGGCGGCATATTCGCCTTGTGGTCGACGGACCCGGAGGATGCCGCCTTCGTCGATGCCATGCGGCACAGCCTTGAAAACGTGCACGTCGAGCGCGTCGAGTTCGAGACGCCTTATCGCGACGAGCCAGCCTTCAATCTCGTCTATCTCGGGCGCAAGGGTCGAACCGCGGCGCGCTGAGCGATCTCCGGGCCCTCGGGAATCTCTCGGGGCCCAAACTCTTCCGACCGTGCGACGGCGCCCCCCGGCCGGCCCGGCGGTCAGCCCACCACGCCGGCCGCCGCGAGCACGGCCAGGGTCAGCACGTCGGGCGCGATCGCGGTCATCGGGGCGATCTGAACCGGCTTTTCCATACCGATCAGCATCGGGCCGATCGTCGCATCGCCGGCGATTTCACGCAGGAGCTTGGCCGACAGGTTGGCCGATTGCAGGCCGGGCATGATCAGCACGTTGGCCGGCCCCGAAAGGCGGCTGAAAGGATAGAGTTCCATCACCTTGGGATTGAGCGCCGCGTCGGGCGCCATTTCGCCTTCGTATTCGAAGCCGGGCTTTTCCGCGTCGAGGATCGCGACCGCATCGCGGATATTGCCCAGCCATTGCCCCGGCGGGTTGCCGAACGTGGAATAGGACAGGAAGGCCACGCGCGGCTCGTGCCCCATGCGCCGGGCGACCGCCGCCGTCTCGCGCGCGATATGGGCCAGTTCCTCGGCCGTCGGCCGCTCGTTGATCGTCGTATCGGCCAGGAAGGTCGTGTGGTTCTTGCCGATCATCATGTGGATGCCGAAGGGCACCTGCCCCGGCTTGGGATCGAGCACGAGGTTCACCTCGCGCGCGGTTTGCGAGAAAGTCCGCGTCAGCCCCGAAATCATCGCGTCGCCGTGACCCAGCGCAACCAGCAGCGCGGCGAACACGTTGCGTTCCTGGTTGACCAGGCGGCGCACGTCGCGCTCCGTCCGCCCCTTGCGCTGCAGCCGCTGGTAGAGGAAATCGACCATCTGCGGGACGAATTCGGAATCGGCGGAGTTCTGGATTTCCCATTCGTCGGGATCGTCCACTGCCAGCTCGACCAGCCGTTCACGCACTTTCTCGGTCCGGCCGACGAGCACCGGCGTGCCGTAGCCGAAATCGCGGAACTGGATGGCCGCGCGCAGGACGACATCCTCTTCCGCTTCGGCGAAAACCACTCGCTTGGGGTTGTTGCGCGCCACCTCGTAAGTGTTGGTCAGGGCGGCCGTGGTCGGGTTGAGCCGCGCCTTCAGCGACAGGCGATAGGCGTCCATGTCGGCAATCGGCGCCAGCGCGACGCCGGTGTCCATCGCCGCCTGCGCCACGGCGGAGGAGACCACTTCCATCAGCCGCGGATCGAACGGGGCGGGAATGATGTAGTCGGTGCCGAACGCGTGGCTCTTGCCATAGGCCGCGGCGACCTCGTCCGGCACGCGTTCGCGCGCCAGTTCGGCAATCGCGCGCGCGGCGGCGATCTTCATCTCCTCGTTGATCGCGGTCGCCTGCACGTCGAGCGCGCCGCGGAAGATGAAGGGGAAGCCGAGCACGTTGTTGACCTGGTTGGGAAAATCGCTGCGTCCGGTAGCGATGATCGCGTCGGGGCGCACGGCCTTCGCGTCGTCGGGCATGATCTCGGGCACCGGGTTCGCCATCGCGAAAATGATCGGCTGGTCCGCCATCTTCGCGACCCATTCGGGCTTGAGCGCACCGGCCGCGGAAAGGCCCAGGAAGATGTCGGCCCCTTCCAGCGCCTCCTCCAGGCTGCGCGCATCGGTGTCGATGGCATGTGCGCTTTTCCACTGGTCCATCGAATCGGTCCGGCCGCGATAGATCGGGCCCGACCTGTCGCACACGGTCACCTGGTCGTGCGGCACGCCCATCGCCTTGATCAGCGCGGTGCAGGCCAGCGCGGAGGCGCCCGCGCCGTTCACCACCATGCGCACGTCTTTCAGCGTGCGGCCGGTCAGGTGGCAGGCGTTGATCAGCCCCGCCGCGGCGATGATCGCGGTGCCGTGCTGATCGTCGTGCATGACCGGGATGTTCATCCGCTCGCGCAGGGCCTGCTCGATGATGAAGCATTCGGGCGCCTTGATATCCTCAAGGTTGATGCCGCCGAACGTCGGCTCCATCAGCGCGACCGCCTCGATGAACTTCTCCGGATCTTCGGTGTCGAGTTCGATGTCGATCGAATCGACGTCGGCGAAGCGCTTGAACAGCACCGCCTTGCCTTCCATGACCGGCTTGGAAGCGAGTGCGCCGAGATTGCCGAGGCCCAGGATCGCCGTGCCGTTGGAAATTACGGCGACGAGGTTGGACCGCGCGGTGTAGCGCGCGGCATTGGCCGGGTCTTCGGCAATCGCCTCCACCGGCGCCGCGACCCCGGGCGAATAGGCCAGGCTGAGGTCGCGCTGAGTCGCCATAGGCTTGGAGGCGACGATCTCGATCTTACCGGGGCGAATCGTCTCGTGGTAGAACAGCGCCTCGCGCGCGGTGAAGCTCGCCTGTTTTTCCTCGGCCAAGTTGTCGTCTCCTGATCTGCGGCTCGGTAGTGGGGCGCGGGAGGCCCGGGGTCGAAGCCCGATTTGCGGCCCTAAACCACACTAGGCGCGCGAGCGGTAGGGGAAAGGCGCGGGGCCCGCTCTTTCCGAATCGCCATAGCGGGGGCTAGGCCCGAGACGATGGCGGGCAAGAGCACCCCGATGATGGACCAGTACCACGCGCTGAAGCGCGAGGCGGGCGATTGCCTGCTGTTCTATCGCATGGGCGACTTCTTCGAGCTGTTTTTCGACGACGCGCGCACCGCGGCCGGCGTGCTCGACATCGCGCTGACCACGCGCGGGGAGCATGGGGGGGAACCGGTGCCGATGTGCGGGGTGCCGGTCCATTCGGCGGAAAGCTATCTCGCCCGCCTGATCCGCGCGGGATGCCGGGTCGCCATCGCCGAGCAGGTCGAAACCCCGGAAGAAGCGAAAGAGCGCGCCCGGCGCGAAGGCTCGCCCGTGTCGAAAGCGCTGGTGAAACGCGACATCGTGCGTTTCGTCACCGCCGGGACGCTGACCGAAGAGGCGCTGCTCGAACCGCGCCGCGCCAACGTGCTGGCGGCGGTCTGCGACCTGCGCGGGACGGCGGGCATTGCCGCGGTCGACATCTCGACCGGGCGCATGGCGCTGGAAGAATGCGCACCCGAACGGCTGGGCGCGGCGATCGCGCGCCTGGGGCCGAGCGAGATCGTGATCCCGGAGGACTGGCCCGCCGAATGGGGCGAACGCCCGGCCGAAGCGATCGAACGCGCGCGCGGCGATTTCGCCAGCGACGCAGGGCAGCAACGGCTGCAGACCATTCACGGCGTCGCCACGCTCGACGGGTTCGGCGCTTTCACCCGGCCTATGCTGGCCGCGGCGGGGGGGCTGATCGCCTATCTCGACCACGCCGGCCGGGGCAAACTGCCCCTGCTGCTCCCACCGGAGGTGCGCGCGGGCGAGGCCACCCTGGCGATGGACGAGGCGACCCGGGCGAGCCTGGAAATCGTCCGCTCGCAGCAGGGCGGGCGCGAGGGCAGCCTGCTGGCGGCGGTCGATCGCTGCGCCACCGGCGCCGGCGCGCGGCAACTGGCGGAAGACCTGTCGGCGCCGCTCACCGACGGCCGCGCGATCGAGGCGCGGCTGGCGCTGGTCGGCTGGCTCCATGCCGATCCCCTGCTGCGCGCCGAGCTGCGCGAAGTGCTGCGCGCCCTGCCCGATATCGGGCGCGCGCTCGGGCGGATCGTCGCCGGGCGCGGCTCTCCGCGCGACCTGGGGCAAGTGCGCGACGGCCTGGCCGAGGCGCGGCGGATCCGCGAACACCTGCAGGCGCGGCCCGACCGCCCGGCCCTGCTCGACACACTGTTGCCGCAGCTGGGCGGACACGGCGCGCTGGTCGATCTGCTCCAGCGCGCGCTGGTCCCCGCACCGCCGACCGAGCGGCAGAATGGCGGCTTCATCGCCGAAGGCTACGACGCCGGGCTCGACGAATTGCGGCAGACCTCCGGCAATGCGCGCCGGGCCATTGCCGCGATGGAAAGCCGCTATCGCGAAGAGACCGGAATCGCCGCGCTCAAGATCAGGCATAACGGCGTGCTCGGCTATTTCATCGAAGTGCCGAGCAAGCACGCCGACGCGCTGATGGCGCCCGACAGCGGCTTTACCCACCGCCAGACGATGGCCGGCGCGGTGCGGTTCAATTCGCTGGGCCTGCACGAGGAAGCCGCGCGTATTGCCGAGGCGGGCGGCCACGCACTCGCCGCGGAAGAGGCGCATTTCGAGGAGCTGACCGGCGCGGTGGCGGAACGGCGCGAGGCGATTGCGCAGACCGCCGCGGCTCTGGCGCGGCTCGACGTCGCGGCCGGCAATGCCGAACGCGCGGCGGAAGGCGACTGGTGCCGGCCCGAGATCGTGGAGGATCGCTGCCTCGAAATCGCCGGCGGGCGCCATCCGGTGGTGGAGGCCGCGCTGGCGAAGGCGGATCAGCGGTTCGTCGCCAACGACTGCCGGCTCGACGACGACGACCGGCTGTGGCTGATCGGCGGCCCCAATATGGGCGGCAAGTCGACCTTCCTGCGGCAGAACGCGCTGATCGTGCTGCTGGCCCAGGCCGGCTGTTTCGTGCCCGCTGCAAGCGCGCGGATCGGCCTGGTGGACCGGCTGTTCAGCCGCGTGGGCGCATCGGACAACCTGGCACGCGGGCGGTCGACTTTCATGGTCGAGATGGTCGAAACCGCAGCAATCCTGGCGCAGGCGACCGAACGCAGTTTCGTGATCCTCGACGAAGTCGGGCGCGGGACCTCCACTTACGACGGCCTCGCCCTCGCCTGGGCGGTGGTGGAGGCGGTCCACGAGACGTTGCGCTGCCGGTGCCTGTTCGCCACCCATTATCACGAGCTGGCGCGCCTTGCCGAAACCTGCGAGGCGCTGAGCCTCCATCACGTCCGCGCGCGCGAGTGGAAGGGCGATCTCGTGCTGCTGCACGAACTGGCGCAAGGGCCCGCCGATCGCAGCTACGGCCTCGCGGTGGCGCGCCTCGCGGGGGTGCCGGACGGGGTGGTCGCCCGCGCGCGCTCGGTGCTGGAGCGGCTGGAGAAAGGCCGCGCCGAGACCGGCGGCCTTGCCGCGGGGCTGGGCGATCTGCCGTTGTTCGCAGCGGCGAGCGCGGTGGAGGAGGAGCGCCGCGACACGCTGCGCGAGCAGCTCCAGACGCTCGACATCGACGCGCTTTCCCCGCGCGAGGCGCTCGACACGCTCTATCGCCTCAAGCACGAGGCCGCATCCACCAAGCCTTAAGCTTTCGCGCCTAGTGTCGCGCATCATGAACGCCAATCCGTTCACCAACAAGTGGGCAGCGATCGCGCTCGCCCTGCTCGTCATCATCGCGGCGATCGCGCTTGTCGGCGACGAAGAGGGAGAGGGCGTGCTGAGCCGCCTGACCGAACGCGCCGCGGATCAGCGCGCACGAGCAGGCGACAGGCCAGTCCCCGCCGCCGAGCTGGCACCGCCGCCCGGCCTCGTTTCGCGCCCGCCCGCCGCGCCCGTGCCGAGCTTCGACGAAAACCCGGACAACGGCTTCGACGACGCGATCGAATTCTTCCCCGATGATGCGCTCGTCGACGATGCCGAAGGCTTCGATTCGCCCCCCATGATCGTCCACGAGCGGGAGCCGGACGGCGGGGCCGTGTTTGAAGCGGAAGGAGAAACGGCTATCGTCGTGCCGAATGACGGAGGAGAAGGACTCTAACGATCTTGCGGCCGAACGGACCCGCTTCGCCGAGGACCGCAATATCATGGCGACCGAGCGAACTTTCGCCGGGTGGATTCGCACGGCCTTCGCCGCGATCGGCATAGGCCTGGCGTTCCGCGTCCTGTTCGGGGAATTCGAACCGCCATGGCTCGCGAAAGCGATCGCGACGCTGTTCATCGCGGCCGGGGGCGTGCTGGCCCTTTCCGCCCAGCGCCGCGCCAGTCGAACGCTTGCGCGCCTCGATTCGCACGAGTTCGAGCGCGCCACCATCCCCGATTTCCGGTTGCTCGCCTATGCCGTCGTCCTGGGCGCGGCGATCCTGATCGCCGGGCTGTGGGTGCTCAACGACGGCAGTCTCGCGAAGACGGATGGCTGAGGGTCGCTTTCGTTGCGATCAGGTTCCGTCGCCGCGAAGCCCATCGGGCTTGCGCGGCTTGCCGTACTTGTCGACGTTGTCGTCGTGATTGGGTTCGCCGCGATAGGCGCCCATATCGATCCGGCCCGAGCTTTCCATGTCGCGCATCCGGTCGACCACGTCCTGCGTCGAATCGTTCATCAGATCGCTGGAATTGTCGTCCTTTTCGCTCTCGGTCGGACTGACGCCGGCCGGCTCGCGCGCGTCCTCCGCGATCTCCTGCGCCTGGGCGCGGTGATCGTCCTGCTCGTCGTTATGCATTTCGGGCGCCAGGTCGCGCTGGCGCTCTTCCTGGCTCTTCACCGGTTTGTCGGTCATGCGAATTCTCCTTCGCAGGGCCAACGGACGGCGGGCGGCGCGCGTTCCGCGGTTCAGCGCGTCGGGACCGGCTCCTCGCCCGAATAGTCGTAGAACCCGCGCCCCGTCTTGCGGCCATACCAGCCCGCCTCGACATATTTCACCAGCAGGGGTGCCGGGCGATATCGGGGATCGCCGGTCGTGCCGTGGAGCACCTTGATGATTTCCAGGCAGGTATCCAGCCCGACGAAGTCGGCCAGCTGCAGCGGCCCCATCGGATGGTTCAGGCCAAGGCGGCACCCCTTTTCGATATCCGCGACATTCGCCGTGCCCTGGCCCAGGACGCAGATCGCCTCGTTGATCATCGGCAGCAGGATCCGGTTGACGACGAAGCCGGGCTCGTCCTGGCTCAGCACGACTTCCTTGCCCAGACTTTCGGCAAAGGCGCGCATACGCGCGGTCGTCTCGTCCGATGTGGCGAGGCCGGGGATGACCTCGATCAGGCCCATCACCGGCACCGGGTTGAAGAAATGCAGCCCGATGAAGCGCGCCGGATCGGGCGCCCAGTTGGCCATGCGGGTGATCGGGATGGAGCTGGTGTTGCTGGCGAGGATGGCTTCGCTGCCCAGCACTTCGCCCGCGGCTTCGAAGATCGAGCGCTTGATGTCTTCGCGTTCGGTCGCAGCCTCGATAATCAGGTCGGCGTCGGCCATCGCGTCGTAGCCGGCGACCGGGGCGATCCGCGCCAGCGCGGCCTCGGCATCGGCGGCCTCGACCTTGCCCTTGTCGACCAGCCGGGCCAGCGCGCGCCCGATCCCCGCTTTCGCCTTTTCCGCAAGGCTCAGCTCCACGTCGGCGAGCAGGACATCGATCCCGTGCCCGGCCACGGTCTGCGCGATTCCCGAGCCCATCTGGCCCGCCCCGACGATCGCCACCTTTTGCATTTGCACACGTCCTTCGCAGTTGCAGCACGGGCGCCTCGTAACCTCTGGCGTCAGCCCTGGCTAGAGCCGCCCGCCCGGCCCGGCACCGCGAAGGTCAGCGATTGGCGCCGGGGGCCCATTTCACGTCGCGCGCGCCGTTGTCGTTGAGCACGCGCGCGAGCACGAAGAGATGGTCCGACAGGCGGTTGATATAGGCCAGCGCAGCCGGATTGACCGGCTCGCTTTTGGCCAGGGCGGTCATCGCCCGCTCCGCCTCGCGCACCGCCGCGCGCGCGACATGGACGCGCGCCGCCGCCTCGCCGCCGCCCGGCAGGACGAAGCTCCTGAGCGGCTCGAGCGTCTCGTTGTGCCGGTCGATCTCGCGCTCGAGCCACTCGACCTGTGCCGGCACGACGCGCAGCACCATGTCCGACGGTTCGAAATCCTCGCCCGGCGTGGCGAGATCGGCGCCGAGATCGAACAGGTCGTTCTGGATGCGATAGATCGCTTCGGCATGGGGCCCGCCGGCGAGCGCCGCGGCAGCCAGGCCGAGCGCGCTGTTGGCCGCGTCCACCCGGCCGATCGCGGCGATGCGCGGCGAATGCTTGGCCGTGCGCGAACCGTCGACGAGGCCGGTCGTGCCGTCGTCGCCGGTGCGGGTATAGATCCTGTTGAGCTTGACCATAAGCGCGAAGGCCCGCGCGTCAGTTGGCGATCGCGAGCAGGACCGCCACGACCACGACCGCAAGCGCCTGATACTTGATGCGGGCGAACATCATCTTGTTCTGCATCAGCTGCATCTCGCTGGCGGTGCCGGTATCCTCGCGCTCCAGGTCCATCTTGGTGCTTTTCAGGAACGCAATGATCCCCCGCACGAGCGAGAACACCACCAGGGCGACGAGGATCAGGAGGACGATGACGAGAAAAGTGGTCATGGCCACGATGTAGGCGCTAGCCGAGCGAAATGCCAGCGGGGAAGCGCTGGCGGCGCAAGGCCGCCGCGATCGCCGCGCCGTCCTCGCCCGCCCGGCGCCGGTCCGCCAGCGAGGGGGAGTGGCGCCGCTTGGCGAGCTTGGTGCCGGTCGCGTCTTCGATCAGGAGCGGATGGTGGTGCCACGTCGGCACCGGCAGATCGAGCAATGCCTGGAGCAGGCGGTGCACATGGGTCGCCGCGAACAGGTCGCGCCCGCGGGTGACCAGCGTCACCCCGTCCGCCGCATCGTCGAGCGTCGCGGCGAGGTGATAGCTGGCCGGCTCGTTCTTACGCACCAGCACGACATCGCCCAGCCGCGCCGGGTCGACCGCCTGCCGGCCCGCCAGCGCATCGACCCATTCGAGCGGCCCGGTGCGTTCGAGCGCGGCGGCAACGTCCAGCCTCCAGGCGACCGGTGCGCCCTCGCCCCCCGCGACATCGCGAACCGGCCGGCCCTTGCACGTTCCGGGATAGACCGGCCCTTCCGGCCCCGCGCGCGTCGCGCTGGCGGCAATTTCCGCCCGGGTGCAGGTGCAGGGATAGAGCAGCCCCTCCGCCCGCAGCCGCGCGGCCGCCGCGGCATAGCTGTCGAGCCGGGCCGACTGGGGCGCGACTTCGCGCCATTCGAGGCCGAGCCAGGCGAGATCGGCGCGGAATTCCTCCGCCAGCTCCGGCCGGCTGCGCGCGCCGTCGATATCCTCGATCCGCAGCAGGAACCGCCCCTGCGCCGCCTGTGCGAGGTCGTGCGCGGTAACGGCCGAGAAAGCATGGCCGAGGTGGAGCGAACCGTTCGGACTGGGGGCAAAGCGGGTAGTGACCAGGGGGCACCTTTGTGACTCGAAAGCCGCGACTCGCGCAAAAAGCTTGTGGATTCGCATTGTGTAACAGGCTTGACGCTTTTTGCCGCAAGTGCTCCCATCACGGCATAAGGGAGGACACGCGAACGTGTCATGACCAATGTTCAGGGCTGAACTGATCGAGCGCGCGGCGCGGTTCAGGAGCGCCGATGAAGACCCGACACGCAACCTGTCGGCCTGCCCGTCGCTTGTCCTGAACGCCGATTATACGCCGCTGTCCTATTATCCGTTGAGCCTGTGGCCGTGGCAGACCGCGATCAAGGCGATCTTCCTCGACCGGGTGGACGTGGTCGCGACATACGAGCGCGAAGTGCACTCGCCCTCGCTCGACATGAAGATCCCCAGCGTGATCGCGCTGCGGCAATATGTGAAGCAATCCGAATTTCCGGCCTTCACCCGCTTCAACGTGTTCCTGCGCGACCGCTTCACCTGCCAGTATTGCGGCTGCCCCGACCACCTGACGTTCGACCACGTCGTGCCCCGCCGCCAGGGGGGCAAGACGACGTGGGAAAACATCATCACCGCCTGCGCGCCGTGCAACATGAAGAAGGGCGGCCGCACGCCCCGCGAGGCGCATATGCCCGCGGTCAGCCCGATCCGCCCGACCAGCTGGCAATTGCAGGAACGCGGCAAGGCCTTCCCGCCGAACTACCTCCACGAAACCTGGCGCGACTGGCTCTACTGGGACATCGAGCTGGAGGAGTGAGAGCAGGTTGCGACCCTTCTCATACTCTCTCCCCTTCGGGGGAGAGATACGCAGGCTTGGCGCGAAGCGCCTAGCCGGAGTTGAGAGGGGGCGGTTGCGCGACTCCCCCTCTCCCAACCCTCTCCCCTGAAGGGGAGAGGGCTTGTTCCAACGCTCACGTCACCGCCGCCCTCTCGCGGAACTCGTCGCGCTGCCATTCGCCGGTCTCGAGCACTTCGGCCAGATGCCGCGCCGCCTCGGCGACATCCTCGAACGCGACGTAGGCCGGGGCGAAGCCGAAGCGCAGGATGTCGGGGTCGCGGAAATCGCCGATGACGCCGCGGGCGATCAGCGCCTGGCAGATCGCATAGGCTTCCGGGTGGCGGAAGGAGAGCTGGCTGCCGCGCTGCATGGGGTCGGTCGGACTGACGAGGTCGAGTTCGATGCCGAGGCGGTCGAGGCCGATGCGGAAGAATTCGGACAGCGCACGCGACTTGGCGGCGAGGCGCTCGATGCCGATCTCCGCGATCAGCTCGACGCCGGCCTCCAGCGCAGCAAGGCCGAGGATCGGCGGAGTGCCGGCGAGCAAGCGCTCCACGCCCGGCGCCGGCGCATAATCGTCGGAGAAGGCGAAAGGCGCGGCGTGGCCCATCCAGCCGGTCAGCGGCTGCTCCAGCGCCGCGTGGTGGCGCCGCGCGGCATAGGCGAAGGCGGGCGCGCCGGGGCCGCCGTTGAGATACTTGTAGCCGCAGCCGACCGCGAAATCCGCCCCCTCCCCATCGGGCACACAGCCGTTCAGGTCGACGGGAACCGCGCCGGCGCTGTGCGACAGGTCCCACAGGACCAGCGCCCCGGCCGCGTGCGCGGCACGGGTGAGCGCGGCCATGTCGAACACTTCGCCCGTCTTGTAGTGCACGTGGGTCAGCAGGAGCAGCGCGACGTCGCCGTCCAGCGCCTCGGCCAGCCGGTCGCGCGGGGCGAGGCGGCGTTCGGCAAGGCCCTGCGCCTCCAGCCCGGCGATCATGTAGAGGTCGGTCGGGAAATTGCCCGGCTCGGACAGGATCGCCTTGCGCCCCGGCCGCATACGGAGCGCGGCGGCGATCAGCTTGAACAGGTTCACCGACGTGCTGTCGCAGGCGATCGTTTCGTCCGGCGCCGCGCCGATCAGCGGGGCGATCTTGCCGCCGACGCGCCGGGGAAGGTCGATCCAGCCGGCGCTGTTCCAGCTGCGGATCAGCCCTTCGCCCCATTCGCCGCGGATCGCTTGCGCCATCCGCTCGGCAGTGGCCGTCGGCAGCGCGCCGAGCGAGTTGCCGTCGAGATAGATCACCCCGTCGGGCAGGGCGAAGCGGGCGCGATATTCGCGCAGGGGATCGGCGGCGTCGCGCGCGCGGGCGTCGTCCAGCATCAGATCGCCGTCCTGACGCTGAGGAGTTCGGGGAAGAACGCCTGCTTCAGCACGCCTTCGAGATAGGGCACGCCCGGCGTGCCGCCGGTCCCCTTCTTGAACCCGATGATCCGCTCCACCGTCTTGAGATGGCCGAAGCGCCAGCGCTGGAAATGGTATTCGAGGTCGACCAGCTTCTCGGCCAGCTCGTAGAGGTCCCAGTGCGCCGAGGGTTCGCGGTAGATTTCGGCCCAGGCCGCCTCGACATCGGCCGAATGTTCCCACGGCAGGCGATGGTCGCGCTCCAGCACCGCGTCGGGGATTGCGAAACCGCGCCGCGCAAGCAGGCGCATCGTTTCGGCATAGATGCTGGGCCGGTCCAGCTCCGCGCGCAGCGCCGCGGCCACGTCGGGCGTCGCCTCGTGCATCGTCACCATGTCGGGATTGCGCCCGCCGAGGAGGAATTCCATCATCCGGTACTGGGCCGACTGGAACCCGCTCGAATTGCCGAGATGCGGACGCACGGTGGAATAGTCGTGCGGCGTCATCGTGGAGAGGACGTCCCAGCTCTGGATCAACTGCCCCTGCGCGCGGGCCACCCGGGCGAGCATCTTGAACGCCGGGCGCAGGCGATCCTCGCCGATGCAGTCGCGCGCCGCCTCCAGCTCGTGCAGGCAGAGCTTGAGCCACAGCTCGCTCGCCTGGTGGACGATGATGAACAGCATCTCGTCGTGCGCGCCCGAGACCGGGTGCTGCGCCGCCAGGATGCGGTCGAGATCGAGATAGGAGGAATAGGTGACGTCGCGGGCCATGCCGCGGCCATAACGCGAACCGATTGCGAGCGAAACTACCCCTCGACCACGCGCGTCGCCGGGTGATGCTTGTCGAGATGCTTGCGCACGATCTTCAGGTTGCGCGTGTTGGACCGGAACACGAGGTCGAACGCGTCGCCGGCAAGGGGGATGGCGCCGATCGCGGTGTCGAAGGCGATATTGCCGGCCATGCGCCACAGCTTCCACTTGGGCAGCCCCAGATTGCGCGCTTCCCACACGATGTAGGCGCCCATCGCCGCAGCGATCACGTCGCCGACGACCGGAACCAGCCCGACGATCGAATCGAGGCCGACCGGATAGTTGATCCCGGGGATGCGGAAACTGCGCTCCAGCAAATGCTCCATCGTCTCGATCCGGCGGCGGATCGATTGGGGATCGGTTCCAGTGGGCAGTTCGATAGCCATCGGGCGGGGCCGGTTCATCGCATTCTCCTTGCCCGCTAGATGGGACGCATGGCGAGCGGGAGCAAGGGATGGATACTCCAGCGGTTTTCCTGGAAGCCCTGGACGCCGCCGCGCACCAGCGACCAGCGAATCGGCGCGCCGATCGGGATATAGACATTGCTCGCGGCCAGTTCCGCCTCCGCCTCGGCATAGAGCGCGGCGCGCACGATGGCGTTCTGGGCCGAAAGCGCCTCTTCCACGCGGGCGTCGGCCTCCGGCGAACAGAGCCCGCCGCGCAGCGGACAGGCGAACTGGTTGAGGAACCATCGCGCCGCGCCGTAGCGCGCGACGCGGTCGACCAGAACGAGATCGGCCTGCTCCGGGTCGTCGACGCGGTCGAGCGCGACCCCGATCGCGGCGAAATCGTCCGCCAGCCGGGCGAACAGCAGGTCCGACCCGGGGCCGGGCGGCAGAGCCAGGGTGACGCGCGCGATGCGCCCCTCCCCCTCGCCCAGCCAGCCCGCGATACGGCGCGCGGCAAGCGCGCGGCGCTCCTCCAGCGAAAGGTCGCTCCAGCGCTCGTCGATCGTTCCGATGTCGTCGGGCAGGCCCGGCGCGACGATCCGCGTGGTCGGGACCCAGCCGCCGATGTTGAACGGCTGCAACAATTGCGGGCGATCGATCGCCATGGCCAGCGCCTCGCGCCGGGCGGCATCGGCCAGCAGCCCTTCGTCCGAACGCACGCGCAGGCCGAACAGGCCGAGCGCGGCATCGAGCCGGACGGTCCCGCGCGAGAGCGCACCGACATCGGCAAGCGGCAGATTGGCCAGCGTGCCGTTGAGCACGAGATCGGCCTGCCCCGCATCGAAGGCGGCGACCGCCTCTCGCGCCGGGAGGACGCGCACGAACACCTGGCGGATACGCTCGTCCCAGTCGGGATCTTCGGGCAGCCCGCGGGTTTCGGGCGGGCGCGGCTCGAGCAACCAGCCGTCCTCGGTGCGGCTGGCGGCCATCGGCCCCATCCCCGCCCCGCCGCGGCGCAGCCCCAGTTCGGGCTGGGCGAGGATTTGCAGGAGGTCGGGCAGCGGGCTGGTCAGGCGGATTTCGACCACTCGCCCGGTCATCGCCCGGACTTCGCTGATCTTGGCGAGATCGCGCCCGAGCGAGGTGCCCTGCAGCCGGCGGAGCACCGTCCGCAGCTCGTCGCGCACCTCCTCCGCCTCGATCTGCTCGCCGTCGTCCCATGCCGAATTGCGCAGGCGGAAGATGTAGCTCAGGCCGTCGTCGGTGACGACCCACCGCTCCGCCACCGCCGGGACGACCCCGCCCGAAGCGTCGAGAGCGACCAGTCCTTCGGCCGTGGCTGCGCGCAAGTGCTGGCCGGCGGGGGAAAGCCGCAGGCCGCTCTCCTCCAGTTCGCCGGGTTCGCCGATAAAGACCACGCGGACCAGGTCGTCGCCCCCGCCGCTGCACCCGGCAAGCACGAGCGCGAGAGCGGCGCAAAGGAGAGCGATCGGATTGGAGAGACGCATCGCCGCCTGCCTAGCAGGCAAGAGGCGTCAGGTCAGCGCAGAAGAACGGCACTGCCGGCAATCGCATGCGGTCGTCAGGCCTAGAGCTTGCGCAAGCGTGTCAGGTCGACCGCCGCGTGGCCGGGCAGGATTGAGGACGGGCGCGTGAATCGCGGGGACGAAGTGTCGCCCTGGGCGACCGGCTCGCGCACCGCACGGGCATCGATTTCTTCCGAGAAGGCAATGCCGAAGCGCTTGTCCTGGACCCACGCCACGGCCCCTTCGACCCAGCCGACATTGCGCAGATCGACCGCCAGCCGCGTGCCGCGTTCGACCGACACGTCGCCTTCGGCCATCATCCCGCCGGCGGAAAGGTTGCGCACTTTGACCCGGTGCTCCGCCGAATCGCCGGCGATGCGCACCGTGGCCAGAAGAAACAGGCTGTCCCTGGCAATGTGTCGCGTATCGACGCCGGACATGGGCTCTTCCGTCCTTTCCTCGGTCAACGATTCGACCTCGCAGGCCTCTGCAAGAGTCGGGAGTCCAATAGCCCGCGACAGGCTAACGAAGCTTTAAGCCTGTCCGGGGGGCCTGCGCCGTTCGGGCGCGTGCATCCCCGTTCAATCGTCGCGCGAGATCTTCTCGCGGCGTTCGTGCGCTTCCTGCGCCTCGACCGTCATCGTCGCCACCGGGCGCGCGATCAGGCGGCGCAGGCCGATGGGATCGCCGGTCACCTCGCAATAGCCGTATTCGCCATCGTCGATCCGGCGCAGCGCGGCATCGATCTTGGCGATCAGCTTGCGCTGCCGGTCGCGCGTGCGCAACTCGATGCTCCAGTCGGTTTCGCTGGATGCGCGATCGTTGAGATCCGGCTCGCGAATCGGCCCGTCCTGCAACGACTGCAGCGTGGCCGAAGACGCATTCAGGATCGACCGCTTCCATTCGAGCAGCAGCATACGAAAGAAATTCGTCTGCCGCTCGTTCATGTAAGGCTCGTCGTCGCTCGGTTCGTAATCCGGCGCGATCGACTGCCTGGCCTGTTCGAGAACTTCGATGTCGGTGGACGTGGCCGACGCCATACTTGCCTCTCAACCCCTGCCGGCCGCAGCCGGCGCTTTCCAGTCCGGTCCGCCGGCGTGTCCGACGGTCCGGGCCCCGCATGGGGCGGGCCTATAAGCGGGGGGTCGGGCACGCACAAGCGGCAAATGGGGGCTGCCGGGCGAATTCGTTTCGCGGCCGCCCCGGCCCCCGCTCCGCCTCCCGCTCCGCGCCTCTGTCGCCCCGACGAATTAACCTTTTGTTGACCATGTTCGGCGCAAGTCATGCATCGGGCGCCGTTGGGGAGCGCCGGAAAAATGACGGGGGGCAGACAAATGGAGCTCACTCCAATCGATGGCGGGATGGCAGTTCCCGCGGATACGACGATCGCGGACAAGCTGGTCGCGCGCTGCCTGGCCGCTGCCGCCCGGGGCGAAGCGGCCGCCTTCTTCGACCTCGGCGTGGCGTTTTCCACCGGCAGCCACGACGTCGGCTGCGACCTGGTGGAAGCGCACAAGTGGTTCAACCTCGCGGCCGTCTACGGGCACGAGGACGCGGCCCGCTGCCGCGCCGAAATTTCCGACGAAATGACGGCGCGCGAAATCGCCGAGGCCCAGCGCCGCGCGCGCGAATGGCTCAATGCCGATGCCCGCCGCGCCGCCTAGAGACGTTTTCGGCAAGGCTGAAGCGGCACCAGCCCGATCAAAACGACGCTAGCCGTTCTTGAACGGCGTGTGCCCGGCCATGGCCGATCGGTCGTGCGCGACGGCCTCGCGCTCGTGCCGCAGGAATTCGCCGACCGCCTCGCGCAGGCCGGGATCGGCGATCCAGTGGGCGGACCATGTTTCGACCGGCTCGTAACCGCGCATCAGCTTGTGCCCGCCCTGGGCCCCGGCCTCGACCCGGGCCAGGCCGCGTTCGATCGCCGCGTCGATCGCCTGGTAATAGCACAGCTCGAAATGGAGGAACCGGCGCTGCTGCGTGCAGCCCCAGTACCGGCCGAACAGCGTGGTGCCGCCGATGAAGTTCAGCGCGCCGGCAATCGCCTCTCCGCCATCGTAGGCGAGGACCAGCAGGATGCGATCCGCCATCCGCTCGCCCAGCAGCGCGAAGGCCTCGCGCGTGAGATAGGGCCGCCCCCATTTGCGCGCGCCGGTGTCCTGATAGAATTCCCAGAAGGCGTCCCAGTGCTCGGCCCGGATGTCGGCGCCGCTCAGGTGGCGGATCGCCAGCCCCTCCTGCGCCGCGGCGCGTTCCTTGCGGATCGCCTTGCGCTTGCGCGAACTGAGCGCGGCGAGGAAGCCGTCGAAGCTGTCGTATCCGCGGTTTTCCCAGTGGAACTGGATATCGCTGCGCATCAGCCAGCCGCCATCGGCGAACACTGCGCGCTGCTCGGGCGCGAGGAACGTGGCGTGGGCGGACGACAGGCCGAACCGGGTGCAGACCGCCTCCGCCGCGCGCAGCAGCAGCGCCGCGTCGGCATCGCTTGCCGCGAGCAGCCGCGGCCCGGTCGCGGGGGTGAACGGCGCCGCGATCTGGAGCTTGGGGTAATAGCTTCCGCCGGCGCGCTCGTAGGCATCGGCCCAGGCGTGATCGAACACGTATTCGCCCTGGCTGTGCGACTTGGCATAGGCCGGCATGGCCGCCGCCAGCGACCGGTCCGCGCCGCGCTCGACCACGATCGGCAGCGGCTGCCAGCCGGTGCCGGGGCCGACGCTGCCCGAATCCTCCAGCGCGGTCAGGAAATCCCACGCGACGAAGGGATTGTCGCGCCCGGCCAGCCGATCCCAGGCGTCGCGCGGCAGCGAGCCGACCGCATCGGCCACGCGAATCCGCTCGTCCCCCGCACTCACGCCAGCCCTTCCCCTTCGGCGATCGGCGCATCGGCACTGGCGGCGGCGCGTGCGCGCTGTTCCGCATCGCGCACGGTCCAGGTCAGAACCGGCAGCCCGCGGCGGCGCTGGGCCGCCGCAAAGCCGCTGGGCAGATCGCGAATGTCGTAAGCGAGGAAATCGGGTCGCGCGTGCCACAGCGCGGCGTGGCGGCGCCAGCTTCCGAGGAGGCCGCGCTCGTTCTCCTCGGTCACCACCAGTCCGCGCACGGTGCGCGGCGAATGGATCGCGAACCAGCGCGATACGCGCGGATCGAAGCTCATCACCGCATGGCGGCCCTGGTATCCGTCGAGCGCGCGGTGCACGGCGAGGCACAGCGGCGCGACCCGGCGTTCGCGCTTCGACTTGAGTTCGATCAGCAGCGGCACCCGCCCGCCGACCTGGACCAGCGCCCGCTCCAGCGAGGGAATGCGGTCGCTGCTGCCCGCCAGCGCGATCCGCTCGATCGCCGACAGCGGGCGGCGCAGCAGGGGGCCGCGTTCGTCGGTCAGCCGGTCCAGCTCCCAGTCGTGAAACACCGCAGCATGCCCGTCGCCGGTGCGTTGCACGTCGCATTCGATGCCGAAGCCGCGCGCCATCGCCTCGGCAAAGGCGGACGGCGAATTCTCGGGCACGCCGGGCGAATGCAGCCCGCGATGGGCATAGGTCGATTGCCCGAGCCATTCGACGCGCCGGGGATCGGGCGCCGGCGCGCGCCAGGCGTCGAGCAGGCGCAGAATCACGGCCGCACGGCGACGATCGCATCCACTTCGACCGCCACGCCCAGGGGGAGGACCGGCACGCCCACCGCGCTGCGCGAATGGCGCCCGGCCTCGCCGAAAACCTCGAACATCAGGTCGGATGCGCCATTGGCGACTTTGGGCTGATCGGTGAAGTCGGCCGTGGAACTGACGAAGGCGCCGAGCTTGACCACGCGCTCCACCCGGTCGAGCGAGTCCAGCGCGGCCTTGAGCTGCGCGAGGATCATCAGCCCGCAGGCGCGCGCCGCCGCCGCGCCCTCTTCCAGCGAGACATCCTCGCCCAGCCGGCCCTTGACCAGATCGCCGTCGACGAAAGGCAACTGGCCGGAGACATGGGCGAACCCGCCGTGGACGACGACGGGCTGATAGCTGGCGACCGGCGCCGCGGCCTGCGGCAGTGCGATTCCCAGTTCGGCGAGTTTGGCGTCGATGCTCATGCGTTTTCCCGGTTCTGTGTTTCACTGGCAAGCTGGTCGAGGAGCCACGGCAGCGCCTCTGCCCAGCGGTCGATCCGCGCATGTGCATGGCCCGCGCGGTGGGCGCAATCGATATGCGGCGCCAGCAGCGGCTCTCCGCACAAATGCAGGCGGCGGACCTCGGGCGCGATTTCGGCGACCGAGTGATGATGCTGCGGCAGATCGTCGATGAAGACCGCGCGGCTGGGCGCATATTCGTCGAGGATCGCCCGCAGCGCCGGCCCCTTGGGCCCCTGGTTGGTGAAGACCCGCGCGTCGATCCCGTGCTCGGTCAGCTGGCGCGCCCGGCGCTCGCGCCGTTCGTCGTTGAGGTTGGTCAGGATGACCACGTCGGCGTGCTCGGCCAGCGCGGCGATGCTTTCGACCGCCCCTTCGATCGGATGCTGGCGATCCATTTCGGTATCGAAGAAGCGCCCGAGCAGGCGCCAGATGTCGCGCTCCGCCACCGCCTCGCCGCTCTCGCGCCAGCGCATGGCCCGGGCGAAATTGCTGCTGCCGATGGTGAAATCGACGCCCTCGCTTTCGCCCAGCCAGTCGCGGAAATGGGCGACCATGTGCAGCAGCACTTCGTCGCAGTCGGATATGATCAGCGGTCGGTTCATTGCGAAGGGCTCCGGTCGGGCGCCAGCGCCCGGTGCGCGGCGATCAGCGTTTCGGGCGCGACATTGAGCGCATCGGCCGCCAGGACCAGATCCGGCTCGTGATTGGCGAGGAATTCGAGCACCGCGCCGAGCACTGCGCGATCGGTCAGCCGCTCGCGCAGGATATCGGGCGTCAGCCCGGTCAGGGCGAGCAGGCGCTGCGCCCGATCCTCGTCCTGCAGGACCCAGCCGAGCGCGCCGAGCGCCAGCGATTCGGGATCGCCGGGCACATGGTCGGGGGATGGGGTCCGGTGAATAATTGTCAGCGTCCTTGTCCGCTCATAAAGCATGCGGGCGGCAGAATGGGAGCGCGCCGGCGGTGAGCGAGGCTGTGGCAAAGAGAATACTGGTTGTCGAGGACAACGACCTCAACCGGAAATTGTTCTGCGACGTTCTGCGCGCGAACGGGTTTACGGTGGAGCCGGTGGCCGACGGCGAACTCGTGCTCGACGCAGCGCGCCGCTTCGCGCCCCACCTGGTGCTGATGGACATCCAGCTGCCCAATGTCTCGGGCCTCGACCTGATCGCCGCGCTCAAGCGCGAACGCGCGCTGGCGCACGTGCCGGTGCTGGCCGTGACCGCCTATGCCGGCAAGGGCGACGAGGAGCGGATTCGCGCGGCGGGGGCGGCCGACTATCTCGCCAAGCCGGTTTCGATCGGCCCTTTCATGACCGCGGTGCGCCGCCTGGTCCCCGACGAACCTGCATAAGCCGGGAATCGGGTGCCACAGATCCTCCCCATCGCCTTGCGATGGGGAGGGGGACCGCGAGACGCGAAGCGGCTCGTGGTGGAGGGGCCTTTCCCGGCACAGCCCCTCCGACCGACGCCTGCGGCGTCGCCCACCTCCCCATCGCAAGACGATGGGGAGGATTGAAACGAATGCGAGTCCCAGCGCAGGCTGGGACCTCGGGCAGGCTTCGCGATTCGCGCAAAGGCGCAGGCCTCACCCCCGCGACGCTTGACAAGCAGGGGGTCCAGCCGCTTTTCCGCCGCATTCGCATGGCAGGCGCAGCGCCCGCCGCACACGAGATTGGAAACCGCCCCCTATGGACCGCGCCGAAACCGACCAGACCATCCGCCGCCTGATCGAGCCGTTCGACAAGAAGGGCGTCGAGATCACCGATGCCACCACTTTCGCCGGCGATCTGGAATTCGACAGCCTGACGGTGATGGATTTCGTCGCCGCGATCGAGGACGAGTTCGACGTCATCATCTCGATGAACCAGCAGGCCGAGATCGAGACTTACGGCCAGCTGGTCGACGCGGTCCACGAAATGCAGGCCGACCGATGAGCGAAGGGATCCGACAGCCCGACCGGCCGCAGACGCTGGAGAGCGAATCGCGCGACCTGTTCAGCAAGTTCGACGATCTGATCGCGATGCGCGAAGGGCTGCTCGCCAGCGGGCAGGAAGATCCGTTCAGCCTGGTGATGGAGGAAGTCCTCTCCCCCACCCGCGCGATCTGCAACGGGCGCGACACGATCCTGCTCGGCACCTACAACTACATGGGCATGACCTTCGACCCCGACGTGGTCGCGGCGGGCAAGCAGGCGCTCGACGATTTCGGCAGCGGCACGACCGGCAGCCGCGTGCTCAACGGGACGTATCAGGGGCACAAGGCGTGCGAGGACGCGCTGCGCGAATTCTACGCCATGGATCATGCCATGGTGTTCTCGACCGGCTATCAGGCCAACCTCGGCATCATCTCGACCATCGCCGGCAAGGGCGACTACATCGTCCTCGACATCGACAGCCACGCGAGCATCTGGGACGGGTGCGCGATGGGCAAGGCGGAAGTCGTGCCGTTCAAGCACAACGATGTCGAGGCGATGGAAAAGCGCCTGCGCCGCATTCCCGAAGGGGCGGGCAAGCTGGTCGTGCTGGAGGGCGTCTACTCGATGCTCGGCGACGTGGCCCCGCTGGCCGAGATGGTCGCGGTCGCCAAGAAACACGGCGCGATGGTGCTGGTCGACGAAGCGCACTCGATGGGCTTCATCGGCGAGCACGGGCGCGGCGTGTGCGAGCAGGCGGGCGTGATCGACGACGTCGATTTCATCGTCGGCACCTTTTCCAAGAGCGTCGGCACGGTCGGCGGCTTCTGCGTTTCCAACCATCCGAAGTTCGAGATCATGCGGCTCGTCTGCCGCCCCTACGTCTTCACCGCCAGCCTGCCGCCCAGCGTGGTCGCAACCGCGACGACCAGCATCCGCAAGCTGATGCAGGGATCGAACAAGCGCGCGCACTTGTGGGAGAATTCCAGGCGGCTGCACGGCGGGCTCAGGGACCTCGGCTTCCAGCTCGGGACCGAGGAACCGCAAAGCGCGATCGTCGCCGTCATCATGCCCGATCTGGAGCGCGGGGCCGCGATGTGGGAGGCGCTGCTCAAGGAAGGCCTCTACGTCAACCTCGCCCGCCCGCCGGCCACCCCGGCCAATATGACCCTGCTCCGCTGCTCGCTCTGCGCCGAACATTCGGCCGAGGAAGTCGAAACGATCCTCGGCATGTTCGAACGCGCGGGAAAAGCGGTGGGGATTATTTAAATATCTGTAATTACAATATTTATCCCACGATTTCGGGAATCGTGGAAAATGTGGGATAAATGCCGTCTATGGCGCTGACGGACTACACCGACGAGCAGGCGCGGGCGCTGGTCAATCTGCGCCAGCGCTATGACGCATGGCGCGATGCGGAGCGGGCCTTCCGCGCCTTGCCTTACGACCTGCGCCGCAAGCGGGTGGGGCCGTACGCGTATCTCTACGAGATCCGCGACCGTTCGGGCAACGGCACCAGCCTAGGCCGTTGGGACGAGGAGGCGGAGCGGCGCCTGACCGGGTTCAAGGCGGAGAAGGCGGCCGCAAAGGACCGCCTTGCGAAAGCGCGGGCGCGGCTCGAGGAAGGCGGGCGGCTGGTGCGCGCGCTGCGGGTGCCGATGCTCGCCGCCGCGCCGGGGCCGATTCTGCGCGAGGCGGATTGCCGCGGACTGCTCGACGGCGACCTGCTCGTCGTCGGCACGAACTGCCTCGTCGCCTATCAGCAGGAAGCGGTCGCGCGGTTCGACGTGGCCGACGAGACCGAGGATTTCGATCTCGCCTGGGCCGGCGAGGAGCGGCCCGATGGCGCGCCGGTGTGGGATCTGCTCAAGGCGGTCGACCCGACTTTCTCGGTCAATACCGAGCGGGGGTTCCAGGCGCGCAATGCCGATGCCTACGAAGTCGAGCTGCTCGTCGCCCCCTCGCGCGCGGCTGCCCTCGCCCGGCGCGACCGGCCGCGCCCGATCCCGCTGCCCGAGCAGGAATGGCTGCTGCTCGGCACCCCGGTCGACCAGGTCGTGGTATGCCGCGACGGGAGCGCGGCGCGGATCGTCGCCCCCGACCCGCGCTGGTTCGCGCTGCACAAGCTGTGGCTCGCCGATCAGGCGAAGCGCGATCCGCTCAAGCGGCGCAAGGATCGTGCGCAAGGCCGTGCGGTGCTCGACGCGGTGGCGCAGGCCATGCCGCACTATCCGCTCGACGCCGCGTTCGCGCGATCGGTCCCCGGCGAACTCGCATCGTACTGGCGGGACTGGCGCGAAGGCGCGGAACGCTAGCGGCGATCATCCGTCTGTGAGGTGAAGGAGACCACACGATGAAAACCACCAATACCGCCAGCGCGCGTTACGAAGGGCTGGGCAAGGACGGCAGGGGCAGCGTTTCGACCGGATCGGGCGCGCTCGACGGCCAGCCTTACGGCTTCACCACCCGGTTCGAAGGCGCGCCGGGGACCAATCCCGAGGAACTGATCGCCGCCGCCCATGCGAGCTGTTTTACCATGGCGCTGAGCTTCGCGCTGGCGAAAGCCGGATACGAGCAGGGCACGCTCGACACCGAAGCCAAAGTGACGCTGGAGAAGGACGGCGATGGCTTCACCGTGACCCGGTCCGACCTGACGCTGACCGGCCGGGTCGACGGCATAGAGCGCGCGGCATTCGAGAAGGTCGCGGCCGAGGCGAAAACGAACTGCCCGATCTCCAAGCTGCTCAAGGCGGAGATTTCGCTGGAGACGACGTTCGAGGGTTAGAGGTCGTTTTCATCGAGACGGCACCGGCCCGCACCCCCGGCCCGGGACTCCCCCTCTCCCAACCCTCTCCCCTGAAGGGCAGAGGGCTAGTGCGTCGCTTCGATCGCGGCGGCGGCGCAGGGGTCTTGCCCCGTCTCGTCGCCGCCCGAGAGCCAGGACAGCGCGACGAAGCCGCCGACCACCAGCACCGCGAAGACTGTCGTGACAGTGGCCAGATATTCGTCGATCACCCGCTTGATCGGCGCGCCGAACAGGCGGAACAGCACGCCGACGGTCAGGAAGATCAGCGCCCGGCCCGCGATGCTGGCGAGGATGAACGGCACCAGCGCCATTTCGATAAAGCCGGCGGTGATCGTCAGCAGCTTGAACGGCACCGGCGTGCTGCCGGCGAGGAAGATCACTTCCCAGTCGCGCTCGCGCAAATGGCAGGCGGCGACGGGGAATTCCTCGACTAGGCCGATTGCGGACAGCATCGCCACGCCCAAAGTGTCGTAGAGGAAATACCCGATCGCATAGCCCAGCAGCCCGCCGAGAACCGAGGCGACCGTGCAGATCAGCGCGAAGCGAATCGCCTTCTTCGGTTCGGCCAGGCACATCAGGCCGAGCAGCGGGTGCGGCGGGATCGGGAAGAAGCTGGATTCGATGAAGCTAATCAGCGCCAGCCACCCCTCGGCATGGGGGTGCGACGCCTTTTCCATCGTCCAGTCGTAAAGTCTGCGCAGCATCGCCGCGCCCTATGCCAGCGCCCCCGGCGGCGCAAGCGAGTCGCGCAGCGCCGGGCCCTCCTAACGTAGTCCTCCCCATCGTCTTGCGATGGGGAGGTGGGCGACGCCGCAGGCGTCGGTCGGAGGGGCGATGTCGCACAAGGCCCCTCCACCACGAGCCGCTTTGCGTCTCGCGGTCCCCCTCCCCATCGCAAGGCGATGGGGAGGATTGAAACGAGCGCGAGTCCCCGCGCAGGGGATCGGTGAGAGGGTCGGTCGGAGTCCTCTTAAAAATAACCTATTTGGAATTTTCTCCTTGACATCGTGACGCTGTTTGGTTAGGAATACGGAACATCGCGATAGTGCGATTCGGCGAAAACCGCATCGCACCCGATCCACCCCTCCTCCCCCTTTTTCCCGAATGGAACCGATCATGACCAAGGCGAACGCTTCGCCCGCTGGCGGCCGTGCGGCTGCGGGCAGGGCCTGGCGCAAGACATTCCTGGCGGAGCTTGCCCGCACGTCCAACGTATCGGCCGCCGCGCGCGAGGCGCAGGTCGACGTCAGCACCGTCTACCGCATCCGCCGCGCCGAGCCCGCCTTCGCGCGCCAGTGGTTCGAGGCGCTGTGCGAAGGTTACGACAATCTCGAGCTGGACCTGCTGTGCCGCCTGCGCGAAGGCGAGCTGGCGGGCACCACGACCCCCGCGGGCAAGGCGCGGCGCAAATTCGACAATGCGACCGCGTTCCGCCTGCTCGCCGCGCACCGGGCGAGCGTCCAGCGCGAGCGCGGCCGCAACGATTATGCCCACGAGGACGAGCTGCTCGCCTCGATCGACGCCAAGCTGGAGAAGATGCGCCAGCGGCGGATCGCCATGCGCGAAGCCGCCCGCGAGAACGCCCCGACCGAGGTTCCGGGCGATGGAGGATGAACCGCTCGACCCCAAGTTCGCGGAGCTGCTCGATCTCCCGGAAGACGAACGGCAGAAGGAACTCGCCAGGCTCACCGACGAGGAACGCAAGGAGCTGCGCCATCACTGGACCCTCTGGGCCCGGCGCGACCAGTTGCCGCCCGCCGGCGACTGGTCGGCCTGGCTGATCTGCGCCGGGCGCGGCTTCGGCAAGACCCGCGCGGGCGCCGAATGGGTGCGCGAAGTGGCCAAGCGCGAACCGGAAGCGCGGATCGCGCTGGTCGGCGCGAGCCTGGCCGAAGCGCGCGCGGTGATGGTCGAGGGCGAGAGCGGCATTCTCGCCTGCTCGCCGCCGCACCGCTGCCCGCTCTACGAACCCTCGTTGCGGCGGCTCACCTGGGCCAACGGGGCGCAGGCGACGCTCTATTCGGCGGCCGAGCCCGAGAGCCTGCGCGGGCCGCAGCACAGCCATGCCTGGTGCGACGAGATCGCCAAGTGGGACATGGCGGGCGAACGGGCGACGCGGGCGTGGGACAACCTCCTGCTCGGCCTCAGGCTGGGCGACCTGCCGCGCGTGCTGGCGACCACGACGCCGCGCCCGGTGCCGCTGGTCCACCGCCTGTTCGAAAGCGAGGCGAAGGGCGAAATCGCGGTGACGCGCGGCACGACCCACGCCAACCGGCCGAACCTGCCCGAACGGTTCGTCGAGGATATCGGCCGGCGCTTCGCCGGCACCAGCTTCGCCCGGCAGGAACTGGGCGGCGAGCTGCTGACCGACATCGACGGCGCGCTGTGGAGCCGGGCGCTCCTCGAACAATGCCGCGCCGAGGGGCCGGACGGCGATCCGGCGGCGCAGCCGGCACGCGTCGTGGTCGGGGTCGATCCCCCGGCCGGCGCGCGGGGCGATGCCTGCGGGATCGTGGTCGCCGGGCTTTGTCCGGCGGGCAAGGCGCTGGTGCTGGCCGACGCCTCGGTCGAAGGGGCCAGCCCCGAACGCTGGGCCCGCGCCGTGGCCGAGGCGGCGCGCGCATGGCAGGCCGACCGCGTGGTGGCCGAGGCGAACCAGGGCGGCGCGATGGTCGCCAGCGTGCTGCGCGCGGCGGAACTGACCCTGCCGGTCCGGCTGGTCCACGCCAGCCGCGGCAAGGCGGCCCGCGCCGAACCGGTCGCCGCGCTCTACGAAGCGGGCCGCGTCCGCCACGCCGGCCTGTTCGCGCAGCTGGAGGACCAGATGTGCGGGCTGATGGCCGCGGGCCGCTACGAAGGCCCCGGCCGCAGCCCCGACCGCGCCGACGCCCTCGTCTGGGCGCTGACCGAACTGATGCTGGGCCGGCGGGCGCGGCCGCGGATCTCGCTGATTTGAAATGTCGGGCGAGTCCCCGCGCAGGCGGGGACCTCAGGCCGCCGGCACTCCGCCCGACAGCCTGAGGCCCCAGCCTTCGCTGGGGCTCGCCCTTCTCGATCCTCCCCATCGGCTCGCGATGGGGAGGGGGACCGCGAGACGCGCAAGCGGCTCGTGGTGGAGGGGCTGTGACGCTCCGCCCGACAGCCTGAGGCCCCGGCCTTCGCCGGGGCTCGCACTCCTTCTCGATCCTCCCCATCGTCTCGCGATGGGGAGGGGGACCGCGAGACGCGAAGCGGCTCGTGGTGGAGGGGCTGTGACGCTCCGCCCGACAGCCTGAGGCCCCGGCCTTCGCTGTGGCTCGCTCTTCTTCTCGATCCTCCCCACCGCGATGGGGAGGATTTTCGCACTACGAAAGGTAACCTCATGTCCTTCCTCTCCACCATCGCTTCCGCCTTCAAGGGCGGGGGCGGGGCTCGCGTGCCGCTGGCGCGCGGGTTCGTTTCGCCCTGGGCGCTCACTGCCGAAAGCGCCGGCGCGCCGCCTTACGAATATACGCGCAGCGTGCGGCGGGCCTATCTCGACAATCCGGTGGCGCAGCGCAGCGTGCGGCTGGTCGCCGAAGGGGTCGGCAGCGCGCCGATCCAGCCGGCCGACCCGGCGCTCGAGGCGCTTGTCGGCGCGACCAGTGCCGGGCAGGCGCTGGTCGAGACGGTCGCGGCGCACCTGCTGCTGCACGGCAATGCCTATGTCCAGGTGATGAAGGACGCCGCCGGACAGCCGGTCGAGCTGTTCGCGCTCCGGCCCGAGCGGGTTTCGGTCGTGGCGGGGGAGGACGGCTGGCCCGCCGCCTATGCCTACAAGCTGGCCGAGCGGACGCTGACCATCCCGGTGGAGGACGAGGCGGGCTGGCCCAACCTGATCCACTTGCGCGGCTTCCACCCCGGCGACGATCACTACGGCGCCGGGGCGCTGGCGGCGGCCGAGCAGGCCGTGGCGATCCACAACGCCGCCTCCGCCTGGAACCGCGCGCTGCTGGAGAACGCGGCGCGGCCTTCGGGCGCGCTGGTGTTCGAAGGGGGCGACGGCGCCCCGCTGACAGGCGAGCAGTTCGACCGGCTGAAGGACGAGCTGGCCGCCGGGTTCCAGGGCCAGGTCAACGCCGGGCGGCCGATGCTGCTCGAAGGCGGGCTGAAGTGGCAGGCGATGGCCCATTCGCCGGCGGACATGGACTTCGCCGCGCTCAAGGCCGCCGCCGCGCGCGACATCGCGCTCGCTTTCGGGGTTCCGCCGATGCTGCTCGGCCTGCCGGGCGACAACACTTATGCCAATTACCGCGAGGCGAACCGCGCGCTCTGGCGGCTGACGCTGCTGCCGTTGGCGGGCAAGATCCTCGCCGGGCTGGCCGAAGGGCTGGCGCCGTGGTTTCCGAACGCCGCGCTGGCGGTCGATCTCGACCGGGTGCCCGCGCTGGCGGAGGATCGCGAGAAGCTGTGGGCGCAAGTGAGCGCCGCCGAGTTCCTCTCGGCCGAAGAGAAGCGCGCCCTGCTGGGCCTGGAATAATACGAGAAAGATCCTCCCCATCGTCTTGCGATGGGGAGGTGGCGCCCGCCGCAGGCGGGTGACGGAGGGGCGATGTTGCACAGGGCCCCTCCACCACGAGCCGCTTCGCGTCTCGCGGTCCCCCTCCCCATCGCAAGGCGATGGGGAGGACTGAAGAGAAGGACACCGATCCCATGGACAGAACCGACATGATCGCCCGGCTGATGGCCGAGGCGAAGGATCGCGGCTGCGAGCTGGTGACGCTGCGCGCGATCGTCGAGGAAGCGACCGACCTCGGCGCCGACCGCGCGCTCCAGCGCACCGGCCTCGCCGATCCCGATGCGCGCGAGGATCTCGCCGAGCTGCGCGAGCTGCTCCAGGCCTGGCGCGATGCCAAGGCGAGCGCCTGGCGCGCGGCAATCGCCTGGCTGGTGCGCGGGGCGCTGGCGCTGCTGCTGATCGGCATTGCCGTGCGGCTGGGCCTCGCCGGGGCGCTGCGGTGATGCGCCTCGCCGGATATGCCGCGCTGTTCGGCCGGGCCGACGCGGCGCGCGACACGATCCGCCCCGGCGCTTTCGCCCGCACGCTGGCCGAGCGCCAGGCCGCGTCGCTCGGCCCGCTGCCGCTTTTCTGGCAGCACCGGCCCGGCCAGCGGATCGGCTGGATCGAACGGATCGCGGAGGACGCGCGCGGCCTGCGCGTGATCGCCGCGCTCGACAACCCCGCCGGGCGCGCGGCCGCCCTCCTCCGCCGCCGCGCGGTCAGCGGCCTCAGCTTCGGCTACCGCGCCCGCCGGTTCCGCCGCACCCCCGAAGGCCGCGTGCTGGAGGATGTGGAGCTGTTCGAGGTGAGCCTCGTGACGCATCCGCTCCAGCACGGCGCGCGGGTGTTTTTGGTTGTTTAGCCTCAAGCGCCGGCGGCCGCATCCGCGGCCTTGGCTATCCCGCCCATAATTTCGTGAGTCCCAGCGAAGGCTGGGACTTCGTGCCACCGGCGCTTCGCCAGTGTCTCCTGAAGCCCCTGCCTCCGCAGGGGCTCATACAAATTTACCACCACCCCCCAAAGAAAGGTGAATACCCATGGATACCGCTACCCCCACCACCCCCGCCGATCTGCTGGAGGAAAGCTTCGACCTCCTCGCCCGGCAGGAGAAGACCGAGACCGAAGTCGCCGCGCTGCGCAGCGATGTCGACGAAGTGAAGGCGCGCGTCGACCGGATCGGCAAGGCCGCCGCGCGGCCCGCGCTCGCGCCGGCCGGCGACAGCCCCGAAGTGAAAGGCTTCGTCGAAGGCTATCTGCGGCGCGGCTCGACGGCGGAGGTCAAGTCGCTCTCCACCGGCGTGCCGGCCGACGGCGGCTATGCCGTCCCGCGCGAGATCGACGCCGCGATCGCCCGCGAACTGACCGCGATCAGCCCGATCCGCGGCATCGCGCAAGTCGTGCAGACCGGCAGCAGCGGCTATCGCAAGCTCGTCAGCACCGGCGGCACCGCCTCGGGCTGGGTCAGCGAGACGACCGCGCGGCCCGAAACCGACACCCCGCAATTTGCCGAGATCGCCCCGCCGACCGGCGAGCTTTACGCCAACCCGGCGGCGAGCCAGGCGATGCTCGACGATACCGCGTTCGATGTCGAAGCCTGGCTGGCGAGCGAGATCGGGCAGGAATTCGCCCGCGCCGAAGGGGCCGCCTTCGTCAACGGCAGCGGCGCCGACCAGCCGCGAGGTTTCCTCGCCGGGCCGAACACCGCCGCCAACGACGGCGCGCGCGCGTTCGGCACGCTGCAATATATCGGCAGCGGCGATGCCGCGGGGCTGGGCAGCGAGCCCGACCTGACGCTGATCGTCCTCGTCCACACGCTGAAGGCCGGATACCGCCAGGGCGCGAGCTTCGTGATGAACTCGTCCACGCTGGCCGAAGTGCGCAAGCTCAAGACCGCCGACGGCGCGTTCCTGTGGCAGCCGGGGCTGGTCGAGGGGCAGCCGGACCGGCTGCTCGGCTATCCGGTGGTCGAGGCGCAGGACATGCCCGATATCGGCGCGGGTGCCTGCCCGATCGCCTTCGGCAACTTCCGCGCCGGATACCTGATCGCGGAACGCAGCGCCACGCAGATCCTGCGCGATCCCTTCACCAACAAGCCCTTCGTCCACTTCTACGCGACCAAGCGCGTGGGCGGGCAAGTGCTCGATTCGAACGCGATCAAGCTGCTGAAGGTCGAAGCGTAGCGGGGGCGCATTTCCTCCCCATCGTCTCGCGATGGGGAGGTGGCGCCCGCCGCAGGCGGGTGACGGAGGGGCTGTGCCGGGAAAGGCCCCTCCACCACGAGCCGCTTCGCGTCTCGCGGTCCCCCTCCCCATCGCAAGGCGATGGGGAGGATTGGATCGAAACTCTCGACAGTGGCCGGGAAAGGTCCGGTCCGCGACCAGCGGACCGCAAGCGCGACCGCGCGCCCGGAGCGCTCTGCGCGGAGGACAGCCAAGGCCGCGGACGCGGCCGCCGGCGCCTGAGGCAAACAGGAAAGAAAGGAACCCCGCATGAAGCGGACCATATTGACGCCGCCGGACTTTACCGGCGGCGCGCTGGCCGATGTCAAGCAATGGCTGGCAATCGCCACCCCCGCGCACGACGATGCGCTGGCCGGGTTGATCGGCGCCGCGGCAGAGGCTTGCGAGGCCTTTACCGGCACGCTGCCGCTGGAGGCGACGTGCGAGGACGTGTTGCCCGCCAGCCGCGAATGGCAGGTGCTCGACGCGCGGCCGGTCAACGCGATCCTGGCGGTCGAGGGCATTCCGGCCGAAGGGCCGCGCTTCGCCCTGCCCGCGCAGGATTACGCACTCGCGCTGGACCCCGACGGATCGGGCCGCGTGCGGGTGATGCGCCCGGGCGCCGCGGGCCGGATCGCGGTGCGCTATCTCGCCGGCTATGCCCCCGAATGGGCCGCGCTGCCCGACACCCTGCGCCACGGGATCGTGCGCCTCGCGGCCGAGCTGTTCCGCGCGCAGGACGGCGGCGGGGAGAGGGCGCGCATCCTGCCCGCCGCCGTCGCCGCGCTGTGGCATCCCTGGCGCCGGACCCGGCTGATATGATCGCCGCCCGCACCCGCCGCTCGCACGCTGCATTCGCCGCCGCCCTCGCACGCAAGGCCGCCCGCCTTGCCCGGGCGCGGGCGGAAGCGGCGCTGCGCGCGCGCAAGGACGACCCCGGCCGCTGGCGCGATCCGCGCCTGCTCTGGCCCCTGTTCACGAAGGATTGAGCGATGGAACATGCCCTGCGCGCCGCGCTGATCGACTGGCTGCGCGCCGCCCCCGCCCCGCTGAACGCGCTGAACGCCGTGGAGGAGGAAACGCCCTTGCGCACCGCCCCGCCCTGGCTCGGCATCGCCGCCAGCGCGAGCGCCGACTGGAGCACCAAGGATCGCAAGGGCCGCGAGATCCGCCTGGCGCTGGAACTGCACACGCGCGGCGACGATCCGGCTGCCGACGGCGCGCTGGTCGCCGCGATCGACCGGCGAGTGGAGGACCTGCCGCCCCGGCAGCCGGCGTTCGCGATCGCCTCGACCCGGTTCCTGCGCGCCCGCGCAGAGCGCCGCGCGAACAACCGCCGCAGCATGTTGCTGGAATACCGGTTCCGCTGCCTCGCGAACGCCTGACCTACCCGAGCCCCTGCGCAGGCAGGGGCCTCCCACCATCTCGCGTCGCGCCAGCGGCACGAGACCCCTGCCTACGCAGGGGATCAGCTCTGGAGTAATCTTCATGACCGCCCAGAAAGGCTCCGCCTTCCTTCTCAAGATCGGCGATGGCGGACAGCCGCCCGCCTACACCACCGTCGCCGGCCTGCGCACGACGCAGATGTCGGTCAACGGCGATACCGTCGTCGTCACGCACAAGCAGAGCGGCGGCTGGCGCGAGTTGCTGTCGGGCGCAGGAACGCGTTCGGTCTCGGTCTCGGCCAGCGGCATCTTCCTCGCCAGCGAGGCCGAGGCCGCGATCCGCACGCACGCGCTGGCCGGAACGATCGACGATTACGAACTGTCGTTCGAAGGCGGCGAGCGGCTGCGCGGCCGCTTCCTGGTCCAGCGGCTCGACTATGCCGGCGATTTCAACGGCGAGCGGACATATACGCTGCAGCTCGAAAGCTCGGGCGCGGTGGTGCCGGCATGAGCGGGCGCGCGACGGAGGCCCCCGCCAACCCGCACAGGGGCGAAGCGAGTCTGGTCGTCGCCGGCCAGCCGCGCGTCCTTCGGCCGAGCTTTTCCGCCCTGGTCGCGGCCGAGGAAGACCTCGGCCCGCTGTTCGCGCTGGTCGAGCGCGCGGGCGAAGGGCGGCTGGCGCTGTCGGAGATGGCCGCGCTGTTCTGGCACTGCCTCGCCGATCGCGGCGAGGTGACGCGCGAGCAGGTCGGCGACGCGGTCATGGCGCACGGCCTCGCCGCCTGCGCCCGGCCGCTGCGCGTGCTGCTCGGCCAGATCCTCCAGGGATCGGGTTAGATGGGCACGACCCACCCCTCCCCCCTGCGGGAGGGGCGCGAGACCTGGCGGCGCGCGGCGACGCCCGGTCGCAGCGGGGTGGGCTTCTGCGAGGCGGGGCAGAGCATCGGGCCCACCCCCGACCCCTCCCGCAAGCGGGAGGGGGGATTGTCGTTCGGCCCCTCCTCCCGCCACGCGCCTTCGCGAGCACATGGGGTGGGGGGGCTGTCGTTCGGCGCCGCCGCTCTCTCGCTCGCCGCGCTCGCCGCGCGGGCGCTCGGGTGGCGGCCCGACGAATTCTGGCGCGCCACTCCGGCGGAGCTGGCTGCCTGCCTCGCCGACCCCGCCGGCCCGCCCACACCCGCCGCGCCTTCCCGGGCCGAAATCGAACGCATGATGGAGCGCGAGAACGATGGACGAGATTGACGAACTTCTGATCGAGGTGCGCGCGGGCACGCAAGGCTTCGCGCAGGATATCGCGCAGATGCGCGGGACGTTCGACGCCACGCTGGTCGAAGGGTTTCGCGATGCCGGATCGGTCCTCGAACGCGGGCTGCTTTCGGCGATCCGCCGGGGCAGCCTGGGGTTCGACGACCTCAAGCGCGTGGCGCTGGGCGCGATCGACCAGATCGCCGCCCATTCGCTGAAACTCGGGTTCGACGAACTGTTCGGCGGCCTTGGCGGCGGAAGCGGCGGGCTGCTGGGCGGCCTCGTCGGCGCGCTGTTCGGCCTGCCCGGCCGCGCGACCGGCGGCCCCGTCTCGCCCGGACGCGGCTACCTCGTCGGCGAGCGCGGGCCGGAACTGTTCGTGCCGACCAGCGCCGGGCGGGTCGAACCTTCGCTCGCCCCCGCACCCGCGCGCGAGGTGCGCGTTTCGATCGCCCTCGCCGCCCCGCGCGGCACCGACGCGCCGGTCGCGCTGCAACGCTCGAGCCGCCAGGTCGCGAGCGCGGTGCGGCGGGCGTTGCTGTAGCCCCCCGTGACCACCCGCGAAGCGCCAGCGGCCTGAGGCCCCCGCCTTCGCGGGGGCTCGCGCTCTTTTCGAACCCTGCTCGATCCTCCCCATCGCAAGGCGATGGGGAGGTGGCGCCCGCCGCAGGCGGGTGACGGAGGGGCTGTGCCGGGAAAGGCCCCTCCACCACGAGCCGCTTCGCGTCTCGCGGTCCCCCTCCCCATCGCAAGGCGATGGGGAGGATTGGAAAGCGTTGGACCGTCCCCAGCGTTTGAGGGTTCGGACAAGCCGGTTCCGGTCCGCGCCCCGGTCCGCGCAGCGGGCCGCGCGGCGGGCCGCAAGCGCGACCGCGCGCCCGGAGCGCTCTGCGCGAAGGATAGCCAAGGGGCCGGATGGCCCCGCCGGCGCTTGAGGCCAAACAAAAAAGGATACAAAACAATGCCCTACTGGCTTGCCCGCGAATGGCGCGGGCAGGACCGCGACTGGATCCAGCGGTTCGATCCGCGGTTCTGGACGGTCGATTTCCCCCGCCCGATGATGGCCTGCATCGTCGCCACCGCGCCCGATGCGCTGCGGGTCGATTGCGAGTTTCTCTACCGGGGCCAGCTCGCCGGGCTGATCTGGGCGAGCGAGGACCGGCTCGACCATCCGCTGCTCGCCTATGAAACCCGGCGCGACTATTCGCATACCGTCCTGCGCTTCCGCTGGCGGTCGAGCGGGATCGTCGCGCTCGACCGGGCCAATGGGCCGACCCTGACGATCGAGGGGCGCGACGCGGCAGGCGAGGCGCGCAGCTGGTATGTCCGGCTGTGGAACTACGCCCGCGGCAGCCCCACCGACGCGCATGTCGAACTGCCCTTCTCCGCGCTCGAAAGCGGGTGGTCGCTGCCCGGCGAGCCGGTCCACCCGGCCGATATCGACCGCATGTTCGTCTCGCTGGTGCCCGAAGGCTATGTCCCGGGCAGCGACGCGACGCTGCCGGCACGGGCGGAAGGCCATGCCGAGCTGAGCGAAATCGCCTGCCACGGCGACCACGCGACGCTGGCGATCGGCGATGTCATGCTGCCCCCGCACGGGGAGCGGATCGCGACCGCCTACGACGATGCCTACAACCAGGAACCGACCCGGCTGCTGCGCAATATCCGCGGGCTCGGCTATCGCGACCGGGTCCTGCACTATCTGGGGATGAGCCACTTCCCCCGGTTGCGGGCGGAAGGCGGAGCGATGCCGGTCGCGCGGCCGGCGGCGATCTGCACGCCCGCGCGCCGCTGGCACGAATGCTTCTACGCTGCGGCGCAGGCGGCGGGCTATGCGGTTATCAACTCGCTTTCCTACGAGCTGCTGGCCGACCATTGCCCCGCCGAGTGGCAGCAACGCGCGCACGACGGCAGCGCGGCGCGCACCGGGTGGGACCCGCCCTCCGCGCTGCTTTCGCCGGCCAATGGCAAGGCGATGGCCTGGCTGCAATCGGCGGCGGTGCAGTTCACCGCGATGCAGCAGGCGGCCGGGCTGCCGGTGCTGTTCCAGGTGGGCGAGCCGTGGTGGTGGGTCGTGCCCCACAGCGGCGCGCCCTGCCTTTACGACGCTGCCGCATCGGCGGCCTTCGGCGGATCGCCGCCGGTCATCGCCGACATGCGCGCGCCGCTCGACAGCGCGCAGACCGCGCTGCTCGACGAGGCAGGCGCGCTGCTGGCGCAATCGACCGCGGCGCTGGGGCAGGCGGTGCGGGATGCGGCGGGGGGCGCGGCGGAGATTCTGCTGCTCGCCTTCACCCCGACGATCCTCGATCCCGCCATGCCCGAATTGAAACGCGCGAACCTGCCGACAGGCTGGGCCTGGCCGGCCTTCGACCGGCTCCAGCTCGAAGACTACGACTGGCTAACCGCGGGCTTCGACGCGCGCTGCCGGGCGGCGATCGCCGAAGTCGACGCGCGGCTCGGCTATCCGGTCGAGCGGCAGGACTACCTGTCGGGCTTCGTGCTCGACCCCGCCGATGCCGAAGCGTTCTGGGCGCGGATCGACGCCGCGCTCGACCGGGCCGCGGCGCGCGGGGTCGGCCAGCGATATGTCTGGGCGCTGCCGCAGGTGGCGCGCGACGGATACACGCGGCTCGCGCCGCCGAAGGAGGACGACGTGCAGGCTTTCGACGACGTGCAATATCCGCTCGCGCCGGGGCGCGACGCGGCGGTCAGCCCCGAATTCTCGACCGCGATCGCGGTCACCGCCTCGGGGCACGAGCGGCGCAACACGCTCTGGTCCGACGCGCGGCTGCGGTTCGATGTCGGGCCGGGGATCCGGTCCGAAGAGGAGCTGGGCACGCTGATCGCCTTCTTCCGCGCGCGGCGCGGGGCGGCGCGCGGGTTTCGCCTGTGCGATCCGTTCGACTTCAGCTCGAACGGCATGACCGGCCCGCCCGGCCCGCTCGACCAGCCGCTCGGCACCGGCGACGGTGCGCGCGACAGCTTCGCGCTGGTCAAGGCCTATGGCGACGGGGCCGAGCCGCAGTTGCGCCCGATCACCCGCCCGCGCGAGGGCACCGTGCGCGTCTCGGTCGGCGGGGCGGAGACTTTCGCCTGGACGCTGGCCCCCGGCGGGCGCATCCGGTTCGTCGAGGCGCCGCCCGCGGGGGCGGAGATCCGCGCCGGGTTCCTGTTCGACGTGCCGGTGCGCTTCGCGCAGGACCGGCTCGACGTGACCGGCGCGAACTTCGCCGCCGGCGAGGCGCCCTCGGTGCCGCTGATCGAAATCCGCGAGGCGACATGAGCCGGGCGTTCCTTGCGCGCGAGCTGGACACGGTCGCGACCTTCTGGCGAATCTTCCGCCGCGACGGGGTCACGCTCGGTTTCGTTACCCACGACCGCGACTTGCGATTCGACGGGCTGCTCCATCGCGCGGCGCCGGGCATGATGCCCCATGCGCTGCGCAGGACGGCCGCATTCGCCGACGACAGCGCCGAAGTGCGCGGCGCGCTGACGCACGACGGGATCGCCGCCGCCGACCTTGCGGCGGGCCGGTTCGACGGCGCCCGGGTCGAAATCGGCGCGGTCGACTGGGAAAGCCGCGAGCGGGCGATATTGTACAGCGGCACGATCGGACGCGTCGGCGAAAGCGCGGGACAGTTTTCGGCGGAGCTGCGCTCCGCCAAGGCGGCGCTGGACGAGGACTTTGTCCCGCGCACCGGCCCCACCTGCCGGGCGGATTTCTGCGGCCCCGGCTGCGATCTTCCCGCGGCCCGCTTCACGCACGAGACGGTGCTGGAGGCGGTCGATCTCGACGCCAACGCCGCCGTCTTCGCGGCGCCCGGCTGGGACCTGATGGCCGGCGGACGGGTCCGCTGGATCGACGGGCCGCATTGCGGGATCGCCATGCGCGTGCTCGCCGCCTCGGCCGACGGGCTGGTGCTCGACCGGCCGCTCGATCCGGCGCCGGCGCCGGGCACGCGGGCGGAGCTGCGCGAAGGCTGCGACCGGCGGCTCGCGACTTGCGCCGGGCGGTTCGGCAACGCCGCCAATTTCCGGGGCGAGCCTTACGTCCCCGGCCTCGACCTGCTCGCGCGCTACCCGGTCGGCCAATGACCTGCGATTCGGCAGCAGCCGTGGCCCGCGCGGCCCAGGCGCTGGTGGGCGCGCCCTATCGCCTCCACGGGCGCGATCCGCGATCCGGGCTCGACTGCGTCGGCCTCGTCGCCGCCGCGCTCGCGGCGGCCGATCTGCCGGTCGATCCGCCCGCCGGCTATGGCCTGCGCAACCGCGATCCGGCGGCCCCCGACGCGATCGCGCGCCGCTGCGCCCTGCGGCCGGTGAGCACGCCGGTGCGGCGCGGGGACATCGTGATGGCGCGGCCCGGCCCCGCGCAGCTGCACCTGCTCGTCTGCGCAGACCCCGACACCTTTATCCACGCCCACGCCGGCCTGCGCCGGATCGTGGCAATGCCCGGGCCGCTGCCCTGGCCGGTGCTCCGCCACTGGCGGCCCGGCGGAAAGGACTGATTGCAATGGCTACTCTGGTACTCGGCACGATCGGCGCGCTGGTCGGCGGCCCCGTCGGCGGCGCGCTCGGCGCGCTGGTGGGGCGCGGGATCGACAGCGCGGCGATCGGCGGCGGCCGGCGCGAAGGCGCGCGGCTGAAAGACCTGGCGGTCACCACCTCCAGCTATGGCCAGCCCCTGCCGCGCCATTTCGGGCGCGTGCGCGTGGCCGGCAGCGTGATCTGGGGCACCGACCTTGTCGAAAACCGCGAGAGCGGCGGCGGCGGGAAAGGCAGGCCGAAGACGACCACCTACAGCTATTCCAGCTCGTTCGCGGTCGCGCTTGCCAGCCGCCCGATCGCGGGCCTGGGCCGGATCTGGGCCGACGGAAACCTGCTGCGCGGCGCGGCGGGCGATCTCAAGACCGGGGGCACGATGCGGCTCTATCGCGGGCATGGCGACCAGACGCCCGATCCGCTGATCGCCGCTGCCCAGGGCAGCGCGTGCCCGGCCTTTCGCGGCTGCGCCTATGTCGTGTTCGAGGATCTCGATCTTGCGGATTTCGGCAATCGCATCCCCGCCCTGACCTTCGAGGTTATCGCCGACAGCGACGGCTTCACGCTCGCCGACCTCGTCGAACCGCTGGTGCCCGGCGCCGTGGGCGGGGTCGCGCTGCCCGGGCTCGGCGGCTTTTCCTACGAAGGGGGGAGCCTGCGCAGCAGCCTGGAGACGATCGGCGACCTCTTCCCGCTGGCAAGCGACTGCGCCGGCGCGCGGCTGACGATTGCTAGCGCCGCCCCGCCCGTGCAATCCGCCGTGGCGCTGCCCGAACCCGTCGTGGTCGCGAGCGCCGACGGTTCCGGGCAGCAGGCCGGGCCCGAGCGCGAGCGCGACGCCGGCAGCCCCGGCGGGCCCGACGCGGTGCGCTATTACGACAGCGAACGCGATTTCCAGCCGGGCCTGCAGCGCAGCGAGCTTGGCGGCGGCGCGGGGCGCACGCTCGAATTTCCCGGCACGCTCGCGCCCGACGATGCCCGCGCCCTGGTCGATGCCGCCGGCCGCCGCGCCCACGGATCGCGCGAACGGCTTTCGCTGCGGGTGGCCGAAGTGAACCCGGCCATCGGCCCGGGCGCGCTGGTGCGCGCACCGAACGTCGCCGGGCTGTGGCAGGTCGAAAGCTGGGAATGGGATGAGCACGGCGTCGCGCTGGTCCTGCGGCGGCATCCGACGGCTCGCCTCGCCCCGCTACCCGGAGAAGCGGGGACGCCCGCCCTGCCCCCGGACGGCGCGGCGCCGCCGACTCTGCTGCGCGCGTTCGATTTGCCGTGGGACGGCGCGGGCGATTCGTCCGCTCCGCCGATCTATGCCGCCGCCAGCGCGCAGAATGCGAACTGGCGCGGGGCGGCGCTCTATCTCGAACGCGCGGGAGTCCTCGAAGACCTCGGCCCCGCCGGGCGCACCCGCAGCGTCACCGGCGCACTCGCCGCGCCCCTGCCCCCGTCGCCGGCGCGGCTCCTCGAACGCGGCGCGGTGCTGACGATCGATCTCGCCGCCGAGGACATGGCGCTCGATTCGGCCACTGCCGAAGCCCTGGCCGCGGGCGCCAACCGCCTGCTGGTCGGCGGAGAGATCGTGCAGTTCGCCGGCGCCGCTCGCGAGACCGGCAATCGCTGGCGGCTGGAAGGCCTCTTGCGCGGACGCGGCGGAACCGAGGCGGCGGCGGCGGCCGGTCACCCGGCGGGCACGCCGGCGACTTTGCTCGATGCCGCGCTGGTGCCCCTCGCGATCGATCGATCGCGCCACGCCGAACCGCCGGTCGTCGCCGCGATCGGCCGGGCCGACGACGATCCGGTCATGGCCACGGTCGAGAATTTCGGCCGGGCGCGCAAGCCGCTGACGCCGGTTCACCCGCGCGCCCGCTCGCTCCCGTCGGGCGCCCTCGCGCTCGGCTGGATTCGCCGCGCGCGCGGGGCGTGGCGTTGGCTGCCCGAAGTCGAGGCCCCGCTGGTCGAGGAGGCGGAACGTTACCGCGTCGGCGTCGGCCCGCTGGAAAGCCCGCTGGCCAGTTGGGAAACCGCCACGCCCCGCCTGACCATCGACGCCGACCGGCGCGCCGCGCTTTCCGCCAGCGCCCCGGCCGCCCCGGTATGGGTGCGGCAGATCGGCAGCTTCGCCGCTTCCGACCCGCTGCATCTGTGCCACCTCGACTGATTCGTTCTTATCGACTGGAGCCAAGACAATGCCCGAACCGACCGATTTTGCCGCCGCCACCGCCCGATTCGCGCTGCCACACCTGTTCCCGGCGCAGGCGCAGAAGGAATTCGTGGTCAACGAATCGCTCGCGCGGATCGATTCGCTGCTCCACTGCGCGATCGAAGGGGCAGCGGACGAACCGCCCGCCAGCCCCGGCGAAGGGGAGTGCTGGATCGTCTCCGATTCGCCGGCCGGCGAATGGGCCGGACATGCCGGCGATATTGCCGCGCACCAGGCGGGGACATGGCTGTTTCTTTCCCCGCGCGAGGGGATGCGCATCTACGACAAGGCGCAACGCGCCTTCGCGCACTATGCCGGCGGATGGCAATACGCCCATTCGCCGGCGCCCCCGGCAGGCGGCGAAACGGTCGACGCGGAGGCGCGAGCGGCGATCGGTAACCTCATCGAAACACTTGAGGCCGCAGGAATCCTTCCGGCAAGCACTTGAGGAACCCGATCGGCAATCGCGCGTTCGGGGGGAACAGGAGGGTCGTTTTCGATCAAGATTTCGGTCACAGCAACCTAAAGCGAGGCATTAATGCAACAGTTTTGGGCTATTGGCCGCTTGCCTCCCTCTTGGGGAAAAGTTAGAAAACCGGCCACTCGGTGGCTCCAATTTCGCTAAAAAGGGGAATTATATAATGCGGAAACTCGTCATAGGAATGGCGATGGCCTCTACGGCCCTTGCGTCGCCTGCCCTCGCCCGTGACGGCCAATGGTACATCGAAGGCCAGGGTGGCCCGATGATCGTCGAAGATCTCGACTTCGACATTGTCGACACCGACGGCGAGGTTGTCGATACCGCGAAGGCCGACACCAAGACCGGTTATGATTTCGGCGGCGTTGTCGGCTACGACTTCGGTGCTTTCCGCCTCGAAGCGGACGGCAGCTATCGTCGTGCGGCAATCGATTCGCTGACCATGGAAGGCGACCAGTTCGAAGCCGGCGGCAGCGCGAGCGCCCTTGCGTTCATGCTGAACGGCCTGCTCGACTTCGGCGATGACGACGGCCTGCAGGGCTTCGTCGGCGGCGGTGCCGGTGTTGCACGCACCAGCATCGACGCGATGATCGGCGGCCCCGATCTTATCGACGATTCGGACACGGGCTTCGCATGGCAGGCTCTCGCCGGTGTGCGCGCGCCGCTGACCGACAGCGTCGATGTCGGCCTGCGCTATCGCTTCTTCAACGCGCCCGACGTCAGCCTGATCAACGCGGCCGGCGAAGAAATGGAAACCCGTTTCCGTTCGCACTCGATCCTCGGCACGCTGACGTTCAACTTCGGTGGCGCTCCGGTCGCCGCGGTGGCTCCGCCCCCGCCGCCTCCCCCGCCGCCGCCGCCGCCGCCCCCGCCGCCGCCTCCGCCGCCCCCGGCTCCGGCGTGCAACAAGGGCCCGTACATCGTGTTCTTCGACTTCGATAAGTCGGACATCACGCCCGAAGCTGCCACCATTCTGGACAACGCGGTTTCGGCCTACACCAACTGCGGCACTGCGGCAGTCATGCTTGCCGGTCACACCGACCGTGCCGGCTCGGCTCGCTACAACATGGGTCTGGCCGAGCGTCGCAACGCTTCGGTTCAGAGCTACCTGACCGGTCGCGGCATTCCGGCCGCGCGGATCTCGAGCGAAGCCTTCGGCGAATCGCAGCCGCGCGTTCCGACCGCGGACGGCGTTCGCGAACCTCAGAACCGCCGGGTGGAAATCACCTACGGTCCGGGTTCGGGCATGTAAGTCTCGCGAAAGCGAAGAACTCGGAAAGGGGCCGGAGCAATCCGGCCCCTTTTTCGTTAGGGGTCATGAAACCCATCGCAACAGGAGCCTTCATGACACGCATCTCCCTTCTCGCCGCCCTGGTGGCATCGGTTTCGCTCGCCGGATGCACCTCGACACCGGCCCCATCGACAGACAGGCTCGGCGTCGCGAGGCTCTCGCTCGCCAGCGGCGTCCCGGCCGGCACGGTCGAACTCGTGGCCGATGGCGAGCACTTGTCGCTCGACGTATCGGTCACCGGTATCGCCGAAGGCGCGCATGGCTTCCACTTGCACACCACCGGAGAATGCCGCGCGCCCGACTTCGCCTCGGCCGGCGGCCATCTCAATCCGACCGACAACGCGCACGGAGCGAAGAATCCCGACGGCAGCCATTTCGGCGATCTTCCCAATCTGCAGGTCGGGCCCACCCGCACGGCAAGCGCGACGTTCGATCTCGGCCACGGCCGCGCCCGGGCGCTGGAATGGCTGTTCGACGCGGACGGCACCGCCGTGGTGATCCATGCAGATGCCGACGACTATCGCACCGATCCGTCGGGCAATGCCGGCGCCCGCATCGCCTGCGGCGTGCTCGAACGGGTCTGAGCGCCCGCGCGCGACTGCCCCGCTATCGTCCGGCGACGAGCGACCGGGTGCCCGCCGCCGAACGGCCGGGGCCCGATCGCGCGCGCATTACGGCAGGGGCTCGCCCGCGGCGCGGGCCCGTTCGACCACCGAAGCGGCGGCCGCGGGGACCAGCTTGATCGCTGCCACCAGCAGCACGAAGCCGATCGGCACCGCGATCAGCGTCGACATGATTCCCAGCGAGAGATCGTCGCCGTTGATGGCCGAGACGTATCCGGCCATGAACGGCCCGATCCCCAGGCCCACCAGCGTGGTCGAGAGGAAGAACGTCGCCGTCGCCAGCCCGCGCATACGCGGCAGAACCAGCGCCTGACTGCTCGCCGCCGCCGCGCCCAGCGCCGATGCCGAAGTCATCTGGGCGAAGAAACTCGCCACGTAGAAGAGCGGCAGGCTGGGGGTATTGTAGGCGATAATGAGCGGCGGAACCGACGCCAGCAATCCGAACATGACGACCCACAGGCGGCCGGTCGCGTAGCGTTCGAGCAGGTAATCGGCCATCCGGCCGCCGAGGATGACCCCGAGGAAGCCCGCAACGGCCGACGGTGCGCCGAGGAACCAGCCGAGGTCGCTCTTGTCGGCGCCCAGCGCCCGCTCGGCATAAGGGGCGCCCCAGTAGGCCGCCGAATACGAGATGAAGGCCACGGTGCCGTAACCGAGCACGACCGTGAGAAAGGCCGGCGATCCCCAGGTCAGGCGGAATGTCGGCAGATCGCGCGACTTGAGCGAGATCGCCCAGCTGAACACCGCGTAATAGCCCACGCCGAGAAACAGCCACTGGTCGGAAATGCCCCCGATCAGCGACGAGGTCGCCGGAACCGCACGCGATAGCGCCATCGCGACGATCGCGAAGAACGCGACGCCGGCCAGGTTCAGCGCCAGCGCCGGCAGCCCCCGGATCGCCGCGCCGATCACGGTGAACGGCGGGATCACCTGGAGCAGCTCGTTTACGAAACCTTTGAAGGGACGGGGATCTTCGGGCGTGGGCAGCCCGTCGATCGCGCCCCGCACCGGCTCGCGCAGGGTCAGGACCCACAAGGCCAGAAGAATGCCGGGGATGCCGACCGCGAGAAAGGCCGCCTGCCACCCGGCCAGGCCGAACGGGCCGCCGTCGGGGTAGGCGGCGTTCCAGTTTTCCACCACCAGGCCACCGATCAGCAGCGAGACGCCGCCGCCGAGATAGAGGCCGGAGGAATAGATCGCGAGCGCGGTCGCGCGCAGGCGGGCGGGAAACCAGTCCGAAATCAGCGAGTAGGCCGCCGGGCTGGCGGTCGCTTCGCCGACCCCGACCCCGATACGCGCCACGGTCAGCGTGGCGGCATCGCGTGCAAAGCCCGAAAGCGCGGTCATCGCGGACCATAAGGCAAGCCCCAGGCTCATCAGCCGGACGCGTTTCCAGCTGTCTGCCAGGCGCCCGAGCGGGATGCCGAACAATGCGTAGAAAACCGCGAAAGCCGTGCCGTAGAGGAAGCCGAGGTAATCGTCCTCCACCCCGAGATCGACCTTGATGTCGTTCGCAAGGATCGAAAGGATTTGCCGGTCGATGAAATTGAGAACGTAAACGACAACCAGCACGCCGAGTGCATACCAGCTGTAGGCGGGCACCTTGTCGTTGTCGGGAACGGCGCCCGACTGCGCCGGCGGTGCCTCAGCCTCTGTTTCGTTCATACGTTATCCCGTCCTCTATCCCAGCCTCTGCAAATCCCTTCTGCCGCAAACGGCAGCTGTCGCAAAGCCCGCAGGCCAGCCCGGCCGCCGTCGGGGCGTAGCAGGACCAGCTCATCCCGGTGTCCAGCCCCAACCGCGCCGCCTCGGCGGCGATCTGCGCCTTGCTCATGAACTGCAGCGGGGCGCGGATCGTCAGTTCGGCGCCCTCCGCCCCCGCCTTGGTGCCTATGCGCGCCATCCGCTCGAACGCCGCAATGAATTCCGGGCGGCAATCGGGATAGCCGGAATAGTCGAGCGCATTGACGCCGATGAAGATGTCGCTGGCGCCGACCGTCTCGGCCCAGGCCAGCGTCAGCGAAAGGAACACGATATTGCGCGCCGGCACGTAAGTGACGGGAATGCCCGCGCCCACCCCGCCGGTCGGAACGTCGATATCGTCGGTCAGCGCGGAACCGCCGAAAACCGTCAGATCCAGCGGCAGCACGACGTGACGTTCGCACTCCAGAGCAGCGGCAATTCGCCGCGCCGCATCCAGTTCCACCCTGTGGCGCTGTCCATAGTCGATCGTCAGCGCATTGAGGCGAAAGCCCTGCTCGCGCGCGATCGCCGCCGCGACCATCGAATCGAGGCCGCCCGAAAGCAGTACGACGGCCGGATCATTCGGCTTGCCAGGTTCCGATCCCATGTCCCGGAGCTAGGGCGAAAAGCGGGTCCAGGCAATCACAACCGTGACGCGCACGGCGGCGCGGTCAGCGGCAGGTGCCGACCCGGCGCGCTTCGGCCGTGAACTGGAACGGCCGGCCCTGCGCGATTCCCTGGCTTTCGATCTGGACCAGGGCGGCATTTTCGCGGCGAATGCTGGTGCGGCCGTAATTGCTGCCGCGGCAGGTGTACTGCACGGTAACCTCGCTGGCGCCGTCTTCGACCACATAGTGCGAGCAGTCGCTGCCCGGATGGCGCAGCTGGATGAGGTCGCGCCCGTTCGCGACGCAGATACGCCGCCGTTCGCCCCCATCGCGCGGGCGCAGATCCCACGCACCGGGCTCGAGCCGGTCGAGCATCGCGAGGCCCGGGGTCTGCGCCGTCGCGGGGAACAGCGCGCTGCCCGCTGCCAGCACCGCGGCGATTGCCATGCGCCTGAACGCCATCTTTCGACCTCCGATCAATCCGGGCAACAGACTATCCATAGAACCTGTGCCTCGGCAAGACGTTGCACAGACGCGACAGGCCGTTTCATGCCTCGATTTCGAACACTTTCGAACAGAACGCGCAATCGACCAGGATTTTCCCGTCCGCATCGCGCATATCGGCGCGATCCTGTTCGGGAAAACGGCCGATGACCTGTTCGTAATGCTCGGCCGAGCAGCGGCATCCGCGAACGATATCGGGTCCGGTCCGGATGCGAACTTCGGATTCCTCGTGAAACAGGCGCCAGATCAGCGCTTCGAGCGACAGGCCGGGATCGACGAGTTCCTCGTGGCGGGTGCTGCCCGCCAGAACCGCCACATGTTCCCATTCGGGATGGTCCATGCGCGCGTGAAGGCGTTCGCGCCCTTCCTCACCATCGGCAAGGTGCTGGACCAGTATCCCGCCGGACACGCACCCGCCGTGGTCTGCACGCGCCGCGACGCGGATTAGCGTGGGCACCTGCTCCGACTGCGCGAAGTAGCTTTCGCACGCTTCGGCCAGCGATTCGCCTTCGAGCGGGACCACGCCCTGATAGCGCCCGCGGCCTTCGGTCATGTCGAACGTGATCGCGAGGTAGCCTTTGCCGAACAGCGCCGAGAGCGAGGGATTGGCGCCCAGCTCCGCCAGTCGTTCCCGATCGAAATCGACATAGCCGCGCAAGGCCCCGTCGCGATAATCGCAGACCAGCAGGCGCACGACGCCGCCTTCGGTCTGCGCCTGCATCGTCAGCTGGCCGCTTTCGTCCTTCAGCAATCCGCCGATCAGAGCGGCGAGCACCAGCGCTTCGGCCAGAAGGTGCGTGATCGCCGGAGGATAATCGTGCGCCGCGAGAATCGCGTCCACCGTCCGGTCGAGACGCACCGCCCTGCCGCGCGCGTCACGGCCGGGAATGGTGAAACCGAGCAGCCTGTCGGCGAATGTTTCGACCTGTTGCGTCATGGCCGCGATATGGGGGTCTTGCCGCGGAAAATAAGGCGCGCGCGAATCAGAGCCTGCCGAGGCACCACAGAAGGATCGATTTCTGCGCGTGGATCCGGTTCTCCGCCTCGTCGAACACGACCGACTGCGGGCCTTCGAACACCGCTTCGTCCACCTCTTCGCCGACGTGGGCCGGCAGGCAATGGAGAAAGCGGGCATCCGGCTTGGCATGCGCCATCAGGCGTTCGTTGACCTGGTAAGGCGCCATCGCCGCCAGCTTGTTGTGTGCGTGATCCTGGCCCATCGACACCCAGGTGTCGGTCACGACCACATCGGCGCCATCGGCCGCCGCTGCGGTATCCGAAGTGAGCGAAACCTGCGCCCCGCCCGCGCGCGCGCGTTCCACGAACTCCGCTTCGGGTTCGTATCCCGCCGGCGTTGCCACGCGGACGTTGAACTTGAACAGCCCGGCAGCTTCGAGCACCGAATGCAGCACGTTGTTGCCGTCGCCGAACCAGGCCAGTTCCAGTCCCGGCAAGGGCTTGCCCTGCTCGATCACGGTCAGAAGGTCGGCCACGATCTGGCACGGATGCGAACGGTCGGTCAGCCCGTTGATGACCGGCACCGTCGCATGATGTGCCATCCCCTCCGCCTTCGCATGGTCGCCGGTGCGCAGCATGATTACGTCGCACATCCGGCTGAGCACGCGCGCGGTATCGGCAATCGATTCGCCGCGCCCCAGCTGGCTCGACGCCGAATCGAGCACCAGGGCCGAGCCGCCGAGCTGGCGCATGGCGATATCGAAACTGACGCGCGTTCGGGTAGAGTTCTTCTCGAACACCATGCCAAGCACATGGCCGGCGAGCGGCGCATCGGCATCGGGCCGCCCTTTGGGCCAGTCGGCGCGCGCAGCCTTGCGCCGCTGCGCATCGTCGATCATCGCCGCGAGGGCATCGGCGCCCGCATCCGAAAGGTCGAGGAAATGACGCACCGGCATCATCCCGCCTCGGGGATCCGATAGTCGGCAGCGCCGGCCGACAGCTTCTCGAAGAACTCGTCGATCTCCGCATCGCCGATGACCAGCGGCGGCAGAATCCGCAGCGTGTTGTCGCCGGCGGCGACGGTCAGCAGCTGGTGCTTGTCGCGCAAATGGGCGAAGAACGGCCGGCTTTCGACCTTCATCTTGATGCCCAGCATCAGCCCGGCCCCGCGAACCAGTTCGAACAGCTCGGGATAGTTGCCGATGAACTGTTCGAGTCGCGCGCGAATGCGTTCGCCCTTCTCGGTCACTTCGGCGAGGAATTCGTCGTTGGCGACCGCGTCCATCACGGCCATGCCCGCGGCCATTGCCAGCGGATTGCCGCCGTAAGTCGAACCGTGCGTGCCGAACGTCATGCCGCGCGCCGCCTTCTCGGTCGCGAGGCAGGCGCCGAGCGGGAAGCCGCCGCCGATGCCCTTGGCCGTGGCGAGGATGTCGGGCTCGATGCCGTAGTGCTCGTGAGCATAGAACTTGCCCGTCCGCGCGACGCCCGACTGGACTTCGTCGAGCACCAGCATCAGGTCGTGCTCGTCCGCCAGCGCGCGCAGGCCGGTCATGAAGTCCTGCGAGGCCGGCCGGATGCCGCCCTCGCCCTGGATCGGCTCGACCAGGAAACCGGCCGTGGCGGGGCCGATCGCCGCCCTGGCGGCATCGAGATCGTCGAACTCGACATAGCGGAAACCGCCGAGCAGGGGGGCGAAGCCCTTGTGCATCTTCTCCTGGTTGGAGGCGCTGATGGTCGCCATGGTCCGCCCGTGGAAGGCACTGGTGAAGGTGATCAGCTCGTGGCGCTCCTCGGCGCCCGCCGCCTGGTGATAGGCGCGCGCGGTCTTGATCGCGCATTCGACCGCTTCGGCCCCCGAATTGGTGAAGAACACGGTATCGGCGAAAGTCCGGTCGACCAGCCGCTGCGCGAGGGCTTCGCCCTGCGGGCTGCCATAGAGGTTGGAGACGTGCATCAGCGTCGCCGCCTGGCGCTGGATCGCGCCGATCAGCCCCTTGTGGCTGTGCCCGAGCAGGTTGACCGCGATCCCGCTCGCGAAATCGAGATAGCGCGTGCCGTCCTCGTCGATCAGATGGCAATGGTCGCCGCGCACCGGGCGCACTCCGCAGCGTGGATAGACAGGCATGAGCGGCGTGATCGACATCGGCAGGTTCCTTCGCAATGGGACGATCGGGCAATTCGGAAACGAGAAATGGCGGCCCCTCGGAGCCGCCATTCGCACCGTTTAGATTTTTGCATTCGCCCGGTCAAACGCCGGGCGTGAAGCGGGCGGGTCAGCCCTGTACGGGCACCAGGTTGACCGCCGAGTACTTGCCTCGTCGATCGACCTCGAGGTCGAACTCGTAGCGCTCGCCTTCGTTGATCGCGGACAGGCCCGAACGTTCGACCGCGCTGATGTGCACGAAAGCATCGGGCTGGCCATCGTCACGCACGAGAAAGCCGAAGCCCTTCATCGAATTGAAGAACTTCACCGTGCCAGTGGCCTTCTCGCCGGTCAGTTCGCGCTGCGGTGCCGCGGGGCGATCGCCGCCCGCTGCGGGGCCGCGCGACTGTATGGGGACGACATCGCCCACGATCTGCAGATCCTGCGCGGAAATCTTCCCGCCGCGATCGACGAGGTTGAATTCCAGCTCCTGCCCCTCGCCAAGCCCCTCGAGGCCGGCGCGCTCGACCGCGCTGATATGAACGAACACGTCCTCGCCGCCGGTTTCCTGCTGGATGAAACCGAAACCTTTTTGCGCGTTGAAGAATTTCACCGTGCCCTTGCCGGTGCCGACGACTTGCGCGGGCATGCGGTTGAACCCGCCGCCGCCGGTCCGCGGACCGCCGCGGTCACCGCCGCCGAAACGGTCGCCACCGCCGCCACCACCGAAACGATCGCCTCCCCCGAACCTGTCGCCGCCGCCGAAATTGCCCTGGCCGAAATCTCCGGGAGGTCCACCGAAAGGATCGAAACCGTCTTCACCGAAACCATCGCGCTTGTCGCGTCCGCGACCCCGGCGGCCTCTATCATAACCCATAACCAACAACGTACCTTCGCACCGCCCCCAGCATTCCATGCCATGCGGGCGGACGGGTCCCGCAAGGTCACGTGGTGTCCCAACCGCGAAGAAATCGCCGGTTTCCCCACCTGTCAGATGCCGATCATAGCGCAGAAACCCGCTCTGCGCGAACGATTTAACGGCTCGTGGCCTGATGAAGCAAAAATGTGACATTTTCGCATTGCGTTGCCCGCTTGCGCGACATCCCGGCTTGAGGCATCAGCCGCGCATGGACATCGTCGCGCTTCTTTCCGATCCGGCCGCCTGGGCGGCGCTTCTGACACTGATCGCGCTCGAGGTCGTCCTCGGGGTCGACAACCTGATCTTCATCGCGATTCTTTCGAACAAGCTGCCCGAGCATCAGCAGCAGCTCGCCCGCAGGATCGGCCTCACGCTCGCGCTGGTCATGCGCATCGCGCTGCTGATGCTGATCGGCTGGATCGTCACGCTGCAAACGCCGCTGTTCGATCTCGGGCTGGAGGGCGCACCCAACGCCTATGGCGAACCCAGCTTCGAAACCGCATTCTCAGGCCGCGATCTCATCCTGCTCGTGGGCGGGCTGTTCCTGCTGTGGAAGGCGACCAAGGAAATCCATCATTCGATGGAGCCCGAAGATCATTCGGGCGACCTGCTCGACAAGACCCCCGGCATTGCCGATGCGGCCAAGGCGACTTTCGGCACGGTGATCGCACAGATCGTGGCGATCGACATCGTGTTTTCGGTCGATTCGATTCTCACCGCCGTCGGGATGACCGACGAGATTCCGATCATGGTCACAGCCGTGGTGATTACGGTCGGGATCATGATGGTCGCCGCCGACCCCCTGGCCCGCTTTATCGAGAAGAACCCGACCCTGGTAATGCTGGCGCTCGCCTTCCTCGTGATGATCGGCCTGGTGCTGATCGCCGACGGCTTCGGCTTCCATGTGCCGAAGGGCTATATCTACGCGGCGATGGGCTTCTCCGTCGGGGTCGAGATTCTCAACATCATCCAGCGCCGCCGCCGTATGGGCCCGGCGAAAGGAGACGCCGGATGAGCGCTTTTCGCCGCCTGAGCGACACCGTCTTCGCCAGCCCGCAGATCGCGCCCGGCGATATCGCCGCGGCAAAGGCCGCGGGAATCACGCTGGTCGTCAACAACCGCCCCGACGGCGAAGCGGACGACCAGCCGAGCGGTGCGGAGATAGAGGCCGCCGCGCGCGAAGCCGGGCTGGACTATCGCGCGATCCCGGTGGGCGGATCGGGCTTCGGCGAGGCCCAGGTGGACGCGATGGCCGAGGCGCTCGACTCCGCGGAAGGCGCTGTGCTGGCCTATTGCCGGTCGGGGACGCGCTCGACCCTGCTGTGGTCGCTTGCCCAGGCCCGCGCGGGCGGGGACCCGGAAGAGATCGCCGCCGCGGCCGCCGCGGCCGGGTACGATATTGCGCCCGTCCGCCCGGCGGTCGACATGCTCGCCGCCCGCGCCCGGTCCTGATCGCCGGCCTTACTTTCGGAAAGCCTTATTTGCGGAAATCGAGCGGCGGATCGCGATCGCCCAGCAGCGAGCGGTATTCGTAATTCTCCCCGCGTGCGGCCTCGAACTCGGCCCGGGCCTGCTGCCGCAGGTCCGGGTTGGTGAACAGTTCGATGGCAGCCAGCGTCATGGCCTTGGCCGCGACTTGCGCGCCCTTGTAGCCGATCGTGGTGCCGCTCGCCGCCGCCGACTGCCACGAATGCGCCGCGGTTCCCGGCACCCAGGTCGCAGTCCGCACGCCGACGGTGGGCGTCGCCCACGAGACATCGCCGACATCGGTGGAGCCGTAGCCGAGCGAGGTTTCGTAAGGCTGGATCTGCTCCGCCACGTCCAGCGGCCGCGCCGCCTCTCCCAGGCTGCTCGCCAGCTCTTCGGCCCAGGCGCGCTCCTGCGCCGTATATTCGACCCCGCCGACCTGCCGCAGCTTGGCATCCATCATCCGCGCCAGAGCCTGGTTGACGAGGAGCGGATTGTTGCCGTGGATGACTTCCCATTCCACCCGCGTGCCCGTGCCCATCGCCGCGCCTTCGGCCGCCGCTTCCAGCCGCTTCCACATCGCCTCGACTTCCGCGGGGTCCGAATGGCGCACGTAGTAGAACACTTCGGCGAAATCGGGGATCACATTGGGTGCAGTGCCCCCTTCGGTGATGACGTAATGAATGCGCGCGTCCATCGTCGTGTGTTCGCGCATCATGTTGACCATCATGTTCATCGCCTCGACCCCGTCGAGCGCGGAACGCCCCTGCTCGGGCGCACCGGCAGCGTGCGCGGAGCGGCCGTGGAAGCGGAACTTGGCGGAACGATTGGCGAGGCTGGTCTTGGCCGCGGCGCTGTTCTCGTCGTCCGCATGCCAGTGGATCGCGAAGTCCGCATCGTCGAACAGGCCCGCGCGGGTCATGTAGACTTTGCCCGAACCGCCCTCTTCCGCAGGCGTGCCGTAGAACCGGATGCGCCCCGGCGTGCCGGTGGTTTCGAGCCATTGCCTGATCGCGATCGCCGCCGTCAGCGACCCTGCGCCGAACAGGTTGTGACCGCAGGCGTGCCCGGCATGGCGCCCGGCAACCGTTTCGCGCCTGGGCGCGTCGGACTGGCTGATCCCGGGCAGGGCATCGAATTCGCCGAGAATCGCGATCACCGGGCCGCCGCTGCCATATTCGGCGACGAAAGCGGTCGGGATATCGGCGACGCCACTGGTCACGGCAAAGCCGTTGGCCGCGAGTTCGGCCTGCAGCAGTTCGCTCGAGCGGGTTTCCTGATAGCCGACTTCCGACCATTCCCACAGCTGGCGCGCAACACGCGCGGTGCGCTCGTACTGCGCGTCGACCGCGGCGGCAGCATCGAACGTTTCGGCCAGAGCCGGCGGCGCGCTGGCGAAAACCAGAGTTCCGGCAAGCGCTGTCAGGAAGGCGGCTTTGTTCATCGATCTCTCCTCGTGGCCCGCAAGCTCTAGGTTCGATGCCGCCGCCTGGCAACGCCCGCGCTCGACAGGTTCGCGCGCAGGCGGCGAAGGGGAAAAGGTCTCGAACGAAAACCCGATTGCAGTCGGGGGCGAGGCTGCCTAACCCTGTCTCCCGGGCGAGGAGAGGGCATGATGGAATTCGACGTGATCGTCATCGGGGGCGGCAGCGCGGGAAGCGCGGTCGCCGGCCGGCTGGCGGAAGACGGCCGCCGCAGGGTCTGCCTGCTCGAAGCCGGAGGGGCCAACGACAATTTCCTGGTCAAGACGCCGGGAATGATGCCCTTCCTGCCCAAGGCGGCGAACTACCGTTACGACACCGTGCCGCAGAAGGGGCTGAACGGGCGCACCGGATACCAGCCCCGCGGCCGGGGCCTTGGCGGATCGAGCGCGATCAACGCGATGATCTATATCCGGGGCCATCGGTGGGACTACGACAACTGGGCCGCGCTCGGCTGCACCGGATGGAGCTACGACGATGTCCTGCCCTATTTCAAACGCGCCGAGGCCAACGTGCGCGGGGCGGACGATTTCCACGGCGACGCGGGGCCGCTGCACGTATCCGACCAAAAATGGGCCAACCCGGGCAGCCTCGCCTTCGTCGAAAGCGCGGCAGCGCTGCAATTGCCGCGCAACGACGATTTCAACGGCGCCCGCCAGGAAGGCTTCGGCCTTTACCAGGTCACCCAGAAGGGGGGCGAGCGCTGGTCGGCCGCGCGCGCCTATGTCGAGCCGCTGCGCGAGCGCGACAACCTGGCGATCCTGACCGGCACGCTGGTCGAACGGCTGACGATCGAGGGAGGCCGGGTCACCGGCGTCGCCATCCGCCGCGGGTCGCGCCGCGAGACGGTGCGGGCACGCGGGGGCGTGGTTCTTTCGGCCGGGGCGTTCAACAGTCCGCAGATCCTGATGCTGTCGGGGATCGGCCCCGCGGCCCATTTGCGCGAACACGGCATCGAACCCGTGGTGGACCGGCCCGCGGTCGGCAGCGACCTGCAGGATCACATCGATTACGTATCGAGCTGGGAGACGGAAAGCCGCGACTTCATCGGTGACAGCCTGGCCGGGACCTGGCGCATGTTGAAGGCGATCGCCGAACACCGCAGGCGGCGCACCGGCGCGATGACGACCCCCTATGCCGAAGCCGGCGGCTTCTGGCGGGTCATGCCCGATGCGCCCGCGCCCGACGTGCAGTGGCACTTCGTGCCCGCCATGCTGGAGGATCACGGGCGGACCAAAGTGAAAGGCCACGGCTTCTCGCTCCACGCCTGCGTCCTGCGGCCCGAAAGCCGCGGCACGGTGCGCCTGGCTTCGGCAGACGCGGCCGACGCGCCCTTGATCGATCCCAACTTCCTCGACCGCGAGAGCGACCTGGCGACCCTGCGCGCAGGCGTGCGACTGTCGCACCGGATCGTCGATGCCCCGCCGATGCGCGATTACCGGCCGAAAGACCGCTATCCGATCGACCTTGCCGACGACGAGGCGCTCGACGCGCTGATCCGCAACCGCGCGGATACCGTCTATCACCCGGTCGGCACCTGCCGCATGGGAAGCGACGGCGATGCCGTGGTCGATCCCGCGCTGAAAGCGAACGGAATCGACGGTCTGTGGGTGGCGGACGCTTCGATCATGCCGCGCATCGTCAGCGGCAATACCAATGCCCCCAGCATCATGATCGGCGAACGCTGCGCCGATTTCGTGAAGCGCGCGCTGCGATAGGCCGCTGCGGGCGCCCGGCTCGAGGAGCCGACCGGTCGACCGCAGACCGAAGGGGCGAGGATAGCCAAGGCCAGGCACAAAAAACGGGCCGGAGCGGCTGGCTCCGGCCCATAAAGGCGGTGTTCGCAGGAGGAACATCGCTTGGCGGGCCGGAAGGTGGAGAGGAGAAAACCCCGCCGGCCCGCCAATTTCGTGAACGTCAGTTGTAGGCGCGCTCTCCGTGTTCGGAGATGTCGAGCCCGTCGACTTCGGCTTCTTCGGAGACCCTGAGGCCGATCAACGCCTTGACGATCAGGCCGGCGATCAGCGTGCCCAGCGCCGCCCAGGCGATCGTGACGACGACGCTGAAGGTCTGGATGCCGAGTTGCGCGCCCAGCGCGGTCGAGCCGTCGCCCGGGCCGCCCAGGAAGGGCTGATAGACAATCGCCGTACCGATCGCGCCGACGATGCCGCCCACGCCGTGAATGCCGAAGGCATCGAGCGAATCGTCGTATCCGAACTTCGCCTTCGCCTTGGCCACGGCGAGATAGCAGACGACCGAGGAGACGATGCCGAGCAGGATCGCGCCGAACGGGCCGGAATTGCCGGCAGCCGGGGTCACCGCGACAAGACCGGCGATCACGCCCGAACAGAAGCCGAGCGCCGAACCCTTGTGGCCCGCAAGCCGCTCGACCACCATCCAGGTCAGCGCTGCGGCGGCGGTGGCGACGAAAGTGTTGATCATCGCCAGCCCGGCGAAGCCGTCGGCTTCGAGCGCGGAACCGGCGTTGAACCCGAACCAGCCGACCCACAGCAGGCCGGTGCCGACCATCGTCAGCGTCATCGAATGCGGCGGCATGGGCTCTGCCGGATAGCCGCGACGCTTGCCGAGCAGGTAAGCGAGCACGAGGCCCGAGATGCCGGCATTGATGTGGACCACGGTGCCCCCGGCGAAATCGAGCGCGCCGTCTTCGAACAGGAGCCCGCCGCCGGCCCAGACCATGTGGGCGATCGGGAAATAGACGATCGTCAGCCAGATCGGCACGAACGCCATCAGCGCGGAGAACTTCATCCGTTCCGCCGTGGCGCCGAGGATCAGCGCCGCGGTGATCGCGGCGAACGTCATCTGGAAACTGATGAAGACGTACTTGCTGATCACTTCGTCGGTGAACGTCGCGGCCGTGCTGGCGGCATCGGTTCCGGCGAGGAAATAGCTGCCCCCGCTGATGAACAGGCCCAGCGTCCCCTCGTAAGTCGTATCGCCGAACGCGAGCGAATAGCCCCACATGACCCAGATCAGCATCGCCAGCGCAGCGGTGGCGCCCACCTGGGTCATCGTCGAAAGCATGTTCTTCTGGCGCGTCAGGCCGCCGTAGAACAGCGCCAGACCGGGCAGGATCATCATCAGGACGAGGACCGTCGCGGTCATCATCCAGGCATTGTTGCCCGGGTTGGGCACGGCGGCGGCGGCTTCGGCCGCCTCCTGCGCGAAAGCCGGCGCGGCGGCGAACAGCGCGGCGCCGACCGCACCCGCACGGCAAAGCGTTTTGCGGATCATTGTCTGGTCCCTCATCTCTTGTCCCGCGCTCACAGCGCAGTGTCCCCCGTCTCGCCGGTGCGGATGCGCGTCGCCTCGGCGAGATCGAAAACGAAGACCTTGCCATCGCCGATGCTTTCGGTGCTGGCGGTCTGCGTAATCGTTTCGACCACTTGCGGCGCCAGGTCGTCGCTGGTGGCGATTTCCAGCTTCACCTTGGGCAGCATGTTGGTGGAGTACTCGGCACCGCGATAGATCTCGGTCTGCCCTTTCTGCCGCCCGAATCCCTTGACTTCCGAAACGGTCATCCCGGCCACGCCGACACCCGCCAGCGCCTCGCGCACCTCGTCGAGCTTGAACGGTTTGATGATGGCGATGATGAATTTCATCGATCCCCCCTGGTTCGTCGCCGGAACCCCCCGGCCTCGCAAAGTCTGCAAGGGTCGTGCCAGAAGAGAAATTTCCTGTCTTTCCAGGACCGGGCAGCGGCAGGCCGTTTCCCGGACAGCGAATATGATGATTGTTTGTTAGGCAGTGCCTATTTTTCAGGCATCTCCAGTCGCGCCCAGACCGGCAGATGGTCGGAGGCCTGGGCAGCCAGCCTGCTATGGTGCACGCCTTCCTCACGCGCGGACCAGTGGTGCGATGCGACGATCCGGTCGAAACGCGCCACCGGGCGGCGGCTGGGGAAGCTGCGCCCCGGATCGAGCACCTGCCATCCCGCCCCGAACTCGCGCATTGCCCCGGTGCGCGTGCCCCACTGGTTGAAATCGCCCATCAGGACTGCCGGGCAGGCGGGTTCGCATTGCGCATCGTGCGTCAGGATCGCCTTGACCTGATCGCGCCGCCGCAGGCCCGACAGGTCGAGATGCGTGCCGATCACCCGCACCCTGCGCCCGTGGCAGTCGAGGTCGGCCCGCACCGCCCCGCGCGGTTCGAGCGTCGGCAGATCGAGCGGCTCGGCCTCCAGCACGTCGTAGCCGCGCCGCACGAGGATGGCGTTGCCGTGCCAGCCCAGGCTGCGCGGTCGCCGCGCAAGCGCCACCGGCTTCCACGGCGTATCGTCGAGCGCCGCGCGCGACAGCACGCTCGCGCGCTCGCCGATCCGCCGGTCGACTTCCTGCAAGGCGACGATATCCGCGTCGATCTCGCGCAGCACCGCGATGATCCGGTCGGGATCGCGCCGCCGGTCGAGCCCGACCGCCTTGTGGATATTGTAGCTCGCGAAAGTCAGCTGCACGCGGGGGCGACCGATCCTCAGGCCCGGTCGGTGCCGGGCTCGCCCGCGATGTAGCGGTCGGTCGGCCGCGTCGGCAGGCCGTCGATGCTGCGCGTGCGGCGGCCGGTCTTCTCCGCCCATGTCCGCGGATCGGCCTGGGCGTGATATTTGATCAGCGTCGGGCGCGGCTTTTCGAATGCCATCAGCGGCACGCCCCAGCCGCAGCTCGTCTGCACGCTTTCGACCGCGATGTCGAAGATCTGGCGCGTGCCCGGCATCAGCGTGAAGCGGGCGGCCAGTTCGTCCCACTCGGGATCGGCGGGCAGCACCGGGCGGCCGCGGCCATAGATGCGCAGGATCAGCGCAGGCTGCTCGAAATTGCAGAACATGACCGTGATCCGCCCTCCCTTGCCGTTATCGTCGGCCAGCAGGTGCGCATTGGTCTCGTTGCCCGAACCGCCCAGGTCGAGATAGCCGACCCGGTCGGGCGAAAGCACGCGAAACGAATCGAGCCCCTTGGGGCTGAGGTTGATCCGTGCCCCCTCCGCCGCAGTGGCGACGAAGAACACCGGCTGCTTCGCGATCATCGCGATATGGGCATCGGTGAGCGTTTCGGTGAAGTCGGCCATGTGGGCGATCTATCGCACCTTCCCTGTGCCGTCACCCCTGCACCGCCCGTCAGGGGCTGGCGTCGTCTTCATCGACACGGCACCGGCCTTGCAGACGACGAATCTAGCGTTCCTTGGTCGCCGAAAACGTCAGTTCCGGGTTCTTTTCCTGCTGATAGTTCACGTCCCACGCGCTCTTCGCCATGAACACAAGATCGCCGTCGCGGTCGCGGGCAAGGTTCGCACGATTGAAGCTTTCGAACTCGTCCATCGCTTTCGCGTCGCCGGCCAGCCAGCGCGCGGTCGCGAAGGGCGAGGGTTCCAGCACCGCCTCGACCTTGTATTCCGCCTCCAGCCGCGAAACGAGCACGTCGAGCTGCAATTGCCCGACCACGCCGACGATCCACTGCCCGCCGATTTCGGGATAGAAGACCTGGATCACGCCTTCTTCGCTCAGGTCGTCGAGCGCCTTCCTGAGCTGCTTGGTCTTGGTCGGATCGCGCAGGACCACCCGGCGCAGGATCTCGGGCGCGAAATTGGGCAGGCCGGTGAAGCGAATCTGATTCTTCTCGCTCAGCGTATCGCCCACGCGCAGCGTGCCGTGGTTGGGAATGCCGATGATGTCGCCGGCCTGCGCGGTATCGGCCAGCTCGCGGTCCTGCGCCATGAACAGGATCGGGGAATGGATCGCGATCGGCTTGCCCAGGCCGCTGGGCGTCAGCTTCATCCCCCGTTTGAAGGTGCCCGAAACCTGGCGCATGAAGGCGATGCGGTCGCGGTGGTTCGGGTCCATATTGGCCTGGACCTTGAAGATGAAGCCGGTGACCTCGTCGCGGTCGGGCGTGACCTGCTCCTCGCCTGCCGGCTGCGGACGCGGCGGCGGTGCCCAGCGGGCGATCGCCGCGATCAGTTCCTCGACCCCGAAGTTCTTGAGCGCCGAGCCGAAGAACACCGGCGTCAGGTCGCCGTTGCGATAGGCCTCCAGGTCGAATTCGGGATAGCCGATCCGGGTCAGCTCGATTTCCTCCGCCAGGTCTTCGGGCAGGTCGCCCGGCGCATCGCGCTTGCCGCGGTACTCGCGGCTGTCGCCTTCGGGGCGGGCCACCGTTCCGCTCGCGAAATCGAGCACGCCGGTGAACAGGCCGCCCATGCCCAGCGGCGCGCTCTGCGGCGAAACGTCGAGCGCGAGGGCATCGGCGACTTCGTCCAGCGTCTCGAAGATGGGGCGCCCCTCGCGGTCGACCTTGTTGACGAAAGTGATGATCGGGACCGAACGCAGGCGGCAGACTTCGAACAGCTTGCGCGTCTGCGGCTCGATACCCTTGGCGGCGTCGATCACCATGATCGCCGAATCGACCGCGGTCAGCGTGCGATAGGTGTCTTCGGAGAAATCCTCGTGCCCCGGCGTGTCGAGCAGGTTGAAGGTGATCCCGTCCTTCTCGAACGTCATCACGCTCGACGTGACCGAGATGCCGCGCTGCTGCTCGATCTTCATCCAGTCCGATCGCGCGCGCCGGGCCGCGCCCCGCGCCTTCACCTCGCCGGCAAGGTGGATCGCCCCGCCTTGCAGCAGGAGCTTCTCGGTCAGCGTGGTCTTGCCCGCGTCGGGGTGCGAAATGATCGCGAACGTACGGCGATTGGACATGGCCGGCGCGCCTAGCCGCAGCGCGCTCTTTCGTCCACCGAAGATGCGCCCGGGGCCGCCGCGCGCTGGCCGGGATCAGCCCTCGCGCGCGACCTGGAAGCCGGCGTAGCTCTGGCTCACGGGCATCAGCTCGAGCGTGTTGATGTTGAGGTGCGGCGGAAGCTCCGCCACCCAGCGCACCGTTTCGGCGATGTCGCCCGCCGTCATCGGCTGCGCGCCGCCGTAGAGCCGTTCGTGCGCTTCCCGGTTCCCGCCGGTGCGCACCAGCGTGAACTCGGTCTCGACCATTCCCGGCTCGATCGAGGTCACTCGCACGCCGGTTCCGTGGAGGTCGCTGCGCAGGCCCAGCGTGAACTGGCGCACGAACGCCTTGGTCCCGCCGTAGACGTTGCCGCCGGGGTAGGGATAAGTCGCCGCGACCGAGGCGATGTTGATCACCGCCCCCTTGCGCTCGACCAAGCCCGGCAGGAGCTTGTGCGTCAGCGAAACCAGCGCGGTCACATTGGTTTCGATCATCGTTTTCCAGTCGTCCAGGTTCGCTTCCTGCGCCGGCGCGGTGCCCAGCGCCAGCCCGGCGTTGTTGACCAGCAGATCGATCCTCGCGAACGCCTGGGGCAGGTTGTCGAGCGCCGCGTCGCGCGCGGCCGTATCGCGCACGTCGAAAACCGCGGCGTGAACATTGTCGGCGCCGAGATCGGCCACCAGCGCTTCCAGCCGCTCCGCGCGCCGCCCGGTGGCGATGCAGCGCCAGCCGCTGGCGACGAGGTTGCGCACGCAAGCCTCGCCGATGCCGGCGGTTGCCCCCGTGACGAGTGCCGTTCTGCTCATGCTCTCAACTCCGCTCCCAGTTTTCCCGCTGAAGCGACGATCCTGTCGGATATGGCCTTGATCTCGGTGTCGGTGAAGCTCTTGTCTCCCGGCTGGAGGACGACTTCCACCGCCACCGACTTGCGCCCTTCGTCGACGCCCTGGCCGGTGAAGACGTCGAACACCCGCGCATCGACGATCGCGGCCTTGTCCGCCCCGCGCACGGCGCGCACCAGATCGCCGGCGGCAAGATCTGCCGGGACGAGGAAGGCGAAATCGCGCGTCACCGGCTGCAGCGCCGGCGGGGCATAGGCCGGGCGGGCGAACCCGGCCGAGGCCTTGCGCGCAGGAATCGCGTCGAGGAACAGTTCCGCCGCGACCACCGGCCCTTCGATGTCGAAAGCCTTCAGCGTGTTCGGGTGCAGCGCGCCGAACCGGGCGAGCACGTTCTTCGGCCCCAGGCGAAGCGTGGCCGACTGGCCGGGATGGAACTGCGATCCCGCCTCTCCCATGACCATCAGGTTCGCGACCGGCGCCCCGGCCGCTTCGAGCAGGGCCAAAGCCTCTGCCTTGGCATCGAACGCGTCGAAGCCCTGCGCCTTGCCGCTGGCCCATCCGCGAGCGGCCTTCTCCCCCGCGAGCACAAGCCCGAGCGTCGGCCTTTCATCGCTCGCGCCCTTCGCGCCGCGGAAATAGCGGCGGCCGATCTCGAACAGACGGCTGCCCGATGCACCGCGATCGGCATTGCGCTTGGCCGCCGCAATCAACCCGGGCAGGAGCGAGGGCCGCATGACCTTCATATCCTCGCTGATCGGGTTCTCCAGCACCCACAGCGGCGCGTCGTCGGCGAAATGTTCGGCCTCGGCAACCGGAAGGAAGGACCAGGTCACCGCCTCGTTCAGACCGCGCGCGGCGGCACTGCGGCGCAGCTTGCGTTCGAGCTGCTGGAGCGGGGTGGCAGTCGGCCGGGCGACGCCTTCCGCGCTCGGCAGCGCCACGCTCTTCACTTTGTCGAGACCGTGGATCCGCACGACTTCCTCGACCAGATCGGCCGGCCCCTCGATATCGTGGCGGCGCGCAGGACATGCGACCTGCCAGTCGTCCCCGACCGAGAAATCGAGCGCGTGCAGGATGCGACGCTGTTCCTCGCTGTCGATTTCGACCCCGCCCAGGCGCCGGGTCAGATCGGGATCGAAAGCCACGATCTTCGGCCCGGCAGGCGGCGATCCGGCGCGGACCGCCTCGCTCGGCTCCCCGCCGCAGGTCTGCACGATGATGTCGGTCAGAATGGCCAGCCCTTCGTCGAGAAAGGCGGGATCGACCCCGCGTTCGAACCGGGTCCGCGCATCGCTCGCAAGGCCCAGCTTGCGCCCGGTCACCCCGATGCGCTCCGGGTCGAAATAGGCGATTTCGAGCAGGATGTCGGTCGTCCCGGCCGTGACCCCCGAGTGTTCCCCGCCCATGATCCCGGCGATGTCGTGAACCCCGGCCTCGTCGGCGATCACGGTCATCGTTTCGTCGAGGGTGTAGGTCTTCTCGTTGAGCGCCAGCACCTGCTCGCCGGCCCGGGCGCGCCGCGCGACCATCGCTCCGGTCAGCTTGCCGAGGTCGTAGGCGTGCGCCGGACGGCCATAGGCGAGCATGAGGTAATTCGTGGCATCGACGATCGCGCCGATCGGCCGCTGGCCCGCGGCGAGCAGGCGGCGCTGCATCCATTCGGGAGAACTGCCGTTGGTTACGCCTCTGATGACACGGCCATGGAACGCCGGGCACCCCTCGGGGTCGTCGATGCGGATCTCGATCGGGCAGGCCCCCTTGCCCGCGACGGGACCGGTCGCCGGCATGCGGAACGTGCCAAGGCCCGCCGCGGCCAGATCGCGGGCGACACCCATAACGCCCATGCAATCGGGCCGGTTGGGGGTGATCGCCACGTCGAACACCGGACTGGCCCCATGATAGGCGGCGAAATCGGCGCCGACCGGCGCGTCGCCGGGCAGCTCGATGATCCCGCTGTGCTCGTCGCCCAGCTCCAGCTCGCGCACCGAACACATCATGCCGTTCGATTCGACGCCGCGGATCGCACTCTTGCGCAGCCGCATCCCGTTGGCCGGGACGACCGCGCCGGGCAGGCCGAGCACGCCCTTCATCCCGGCGCGCGCATTGGGCGCGCCGCAGACGATCTGTAGCGTTTCGCCCTCCCCTGTCGAGACGGACAGGACCTGGAGCTTGTCCGCATCCGGGTGCGGGGCGGCGTCGAGCACTTCGGCCACGCGGAAGCCGGCGAGCCTTTCGGCCGGGTCCTCGATCCCCTCGACCTCGTGCCCGATCGCGTTCAGCGCGGCGGCAATCTCGGCCACCGAGGCATCGGTTTCGAGGAAATCATGCAGCCATTCGAGCGAGAACTTCATGCCCGCGCCCCCACACCGCCGGAAAGGGTCGGCTGGTCGAACGGCGAAAAGCCGTAGTGCGCCAGCCAGCGCCCGTCGCCATCGAAAAAGGCGCGCAAGTCGTCCATCCCGTATTTGAGCATGGCAAGCCGATCGACCCCCAGGCCGAAGGCGAAGCCCTGCCACTCTGCGGGATCGAGCCCCGCGCAGGCAATGACGCGGGCATTGACCATGCCGCTGCCGAGCAGTTCCATCCACCCGTGGCCCGGCGCGTCGCCATCGCCGCCAAGCACGCGCCGGCCGTTCACGTCCTGCCAGCCGACGTCGACTTCGACCGAAGGCTCGGTGAAGGGGAAATAGCTGGGGCGCAGGCGCAGGACGATGTCGTCGCGCTCGAAAAAGGCTTTGAGGAAGGTTTCCAGCGTCCACTTGAGATGGCCCAGGTGGATATCGCGGTCGATCGCCAGCCCTTCGATCTGGTGGAACATCGGGGTGTGGGTCGCATCGCTGTCGCTGCGATAGACGCGGCCGGGTGCGATAATGCGGATCGGCGCACCGTCTTTCACCATCGACCGGATCTGCACCGGCGAAGTGTGGGTGCGCAGCAGCATCCGGTTCCCCCCGGCATCGCGGTCGGGGAAATAGAACGTGTCGTGCATCGCGCGCGCCGGATGCGTTTCGGCCATGTTGAGCGCGGTGAAATTGTGCCAGTCGTCCTCGATCTCAGGCCCGGTCGCGACCGAGAAGCCGAGATCGGCAAAGATTTCCGCCAGCTCGTCCATCACCTGGCTGACCGGATGGACCGAGCCGGTCGGTGTTTCCGGCGCCGGCAGCGTCAGGTCGAGCGTCTCGGACGCCAGCCGCCGTTCGAGCGCGGCGGCCTCGAGCGCCTGCTTGCGCGCGGCGATGGCGTCGGCGACTTCACCGCGCGCCGCCTGGATTGCGGGCGCGCGCGCCTGCCGTTCCTCGGGCGTCATCGCGCCCAGCGTCTTGAGCAGCTGGCTGATCCAGCCCTGCTTGCCCAGCGCCTCGACGCGCAGAGCCTCGACCGCTTCGGCGGTGTCGGCGGCATCGATCGCGGCGAGCGCTTCGTCCTTGCGGGTCTGCAGTTCGTTCATGGCCCCGGCCCGCTAGCGCCAAATCGCCGGCAAGGCAAAGCGCATGTGGTGTGCCGCCGCTCAGGCGGCGGAAGGCCGGTCGAGCGTCTGCACCGCGCTGCCGTAAAGACGATGCCGTTCGCGCACGAAACTGGCCATGACCGGATGGTCCATCGCCGCATATTCGCTCGGCGTCACGCCCAGGAAGCGGTGGCAATCGCGAACGAAGTGGGACTGATCGTAATAGCGGCCGTCGATCGAGCCGCTCCAGTTCGCCTTCGGGTCGAGCATGAAAGCGCTCAGACTGCGCATGAAGCGCTGCCGCCGCAGCAGCAGCTTGGGCGGAAATCCGAAAGCCCGCCGGGTCAGCCGCTCCAGCGTGCGCGTGGTCAGCCCGGCCCGGCGCGCCATCGCGGCGACATCGCCGATATCGTCGTCGAGCAGCATGGCATGGATCGCGGCTATGCGCGGGTCCTCAGGGTCATGTCGGGGCGCATCGTGGCGAAAGAACCGGACCAGCCGTTCGTATTCGTCATGCGCGCGGTCGGCCTCTCCGGTAAGATCGTCCGCCAGCGGCACGAAGGCGGCGAAGGCGGGCTCGGCGCGCCCGTCGAAAACGCGATTGGCCAGGAGGTGCGCCGGCTGCCCGACGAACGTCGTCCAGCCGAGCGGAAGGAGACCGATCCCCCATAGCCGCGTGTTGCCGAGCGTGAAGTCGAGCGGCCCGCTGCTCGGCCCCGTCGCCACGAAATCCGCATTCTCGACCAGATCGCCGCCCGACGAGCGGCTCACCGGAAGATCGCCTGTGAAAAATCGCAGGTTGCCCCATTCGGGTTGCAGCGCGTCGGCCACGCGCCGGCCGCCCGGCACGACAATCTCGACGCGATAGAATGTCGTGAAGAACCGTGCCAGATCGGCAGGCGGCGCATGGAAACGCACCGCAATATCGCATTGCGCCGAAGCCACGACAGGCATGTCCCGTGCAATTTCCCCCGGGGCGCAGAATACCGCAAAACCGCCGCCTTGGCAAAGCGTCCGCCCGCCATGCGGGCCGCACGGCAAAAGGGCGCGGGAAGCGCTTGCCTCCCGCGCCCTTTCAGGCACTTGCGTGCGCGCAGGTCCGCGTCAGGCGGGAAGCGCCTTCTTCGCCTGGGCGATAATCGTCTTGAAAGCGCCGCCTTCGTTCATCGCCAGGTCGGCCATGACCTTCCGGTCCAGTTCGATCCCGGCGAGCTTGGCGCCGTGCATGAACTGCGAATACGTCAGGCCCTCGGCCCGGACGGCCGCATTGATGCGCTGGATCCACAGGGCGCGGAAGTTGCGCTTCTTCACCTTGCGGTCGCGGTAGGCATATTGCCCGGCCTTCTCGACCGCCTGGCGGGCGATGCGGATGGTGTTCTTGCGGCGACCGCGATAGCCCTTGGCCTGGTCGAGAATCCGCTTGTGCTTCTGGCGCGTGGTAACGCCGCGTTTGATGCGAGGCATGTCTTATCCTTTCAGAGATGCGGTGCCGGCCCGCTCCCCCGCCTTCCGCCCGGATCCTCCCCGGACATGATCCGGTCGGACGAGCGGGGGAGCGGGCTGGAGCCGCTCGGCTGTCAGTCGAGGCCGTAGGGGGCCCACTTCTTCACCGTCTTGGTGTCCGCTTCGGACAGGACGGTGGTGCCGCGGTTCTGGCGGATGTATTTGGCATTGTGGCTGATCAGGCGGTGGCGCTTGCCGGCGACCCCGTGCTTGACCTTGCCGGTGGCGGTGAGCTTGAAACGCTTCTTGACGCCGCTCTTGGTCTTCAGTTTGGGCATTTTCGTCTCCTGTTTCAGAAACACGTCCAGCCAGCCCTGGCAGCCCTTTCGGCCAGACCGGCAGATATCTGCGTGTCGGTGAAGCGCGCGCCACTAGTGCCGATTTCGGCAAAAGGCAAGCGATTCGGCTTTGCCGTGGCGCGCGCGGTCAGTCGGCCGCGGCGCGCCGATGCGCGCGCCAGCGTTCGGAGCCCCAGCGGGCGATCAACGCTTCGACCCGCTCCCTTCCGGCACCTTCGAGCGCACTGTAGAGTGCGCATTCGCCGCGCTCGACAACGCACGCCTCCCCGGTATCGAGCCGCAGGCTGGTAAGCGCCCCGTCGGGCCCTGCAAGCCCGATCGCGGTCGGGGCCGCGAGCGGCCCGATATGCAGGAACGGCGGCACGGCCGGCGCGGACGGCGCCTCGCCCCGGATCGCCGCCGACAGGATCGCGCGATAGTCGGCCAGCCCCACCGGGCCCGGCGGGAGCATGTCCGGCCGATTGGCGACCAGAACCGTGCCGAACTGGCGGCCGTTGATCACATGCCCGTGGCCGAGGAAACCGTCTTCGAACAAGTCCTCCCCATGATCGCCGGAAACGATCAGAACGGTATCGTCCCATACCCCCTTGGCCTTCAGCCGCGCCACGACTTCGCCCAGCCAGGCATCGGCGTGGGCCACCGCGTTCCAGTACGTCGCCTGGACGTCCTCCGCCCGGTCCGCTCCGATCGCCCCGCGCGCAATCGGTTCGTCGACCAGGCGCCCGGGCACGTCGCGATGGTGGTAGGGGAAGTGAGGGGTCTGAAAATTGAAATAGACGAAATGCGGCGCCGCCTGCCAATCGTCCGCGCCCAGCGTGCGATCGAAGGCCGCGAGGAGGTGGCTTTCGTCGACCAGCAGGCTGCCCTTGGCCGCGAAGTCGAACGCGCGCTTTTCGCGCAGCAGCTCGGCATCCACATAGGTATCGGCGCTTGGACGCATTCCCACCGTCTGCGAAATGCCGCCGAAATCTTCCGGCTGGCCGGAGAAGACGCCGATGCGATAGCCGCTGGCCTTCAGGTCGCGGAACAGCGAGGGGTCGCCCGCTTGCGGTGCCAGCTGGCCGGAAAACAGCGATTTCAGGCTTTCGGTGGTGAAGCCGACGTGGCTGTAGGCCGGGCCGGCCACGCTGCCCGCTGCGGCCAGCGCCTCCAGATTGGGCGCGACCGGTTTGCCGTTCACCCGTTTGCCGAGAACATCTCCGCGCATCGATTCCATGACCACGACGACGACGTGCGGACGGCGCCCGGCGAAGACCTGCGGCCCGAGCGGCGTTGCCAGCGGAACGAGCGCAAGATCGCCGCCGTAGCCATCCTCGTCGATCCCGTTGCCCGGGATGTCGAGCGCGAGCGGATGGCGCGCGGCGTCGAACGGCGCGCTGTCGCGCTGGACGGCGAACAGGCCGTAGCCGTCGCGGTCGAAATCGGTCGCGCGGTCGAGCATCGCGGTCAGCGCCGACCAGGCGAGCGTGCGATCGAGCCCGAACGCCGCGTCGGAACGGATCGCGAAGAGGCCCTGGGCGGCGACCAGGAAGGCGCCGGCCAGGGCCAGCTGCGTGACCGTGCGGGGCCGGCGGGGCCGGCGGGGCCGCGGCATGTCGACCGGGAGGATGCGCAGGGCAAACCGCCAGACCGCCCAGGCCCCCAGCAGGAGCGCGCCCAGCCCGGCAAGCGCGATCCCGATCTCGCTCGCGGCAAACAGCAGCGCATCGGCCAGGCTGCCCCCGCCCAGCTTGCCGAGCAGCGCGAAATTCACCGTGTCGCTGAAATAGGAATGGAGCTGATACTGCGCCGCGAGCAGGAGGCAGAAACCAACGCCGTTGACGAGAGCGAAGACATAGGCGGCGGTCCAGCTCGGCCGACCGCGCGCCAGCCGCACCGCCAGCAGCCAGCCGGCCACTGCAACGACTGCCTGGGCGAGTGCATAGCCGATCGCAAACTGTGCCAGCTCGCTCGCCGTATCCACCGCACGCGATTGTCCGAACCCGCCGGTGAACAGCCCGTATTTGCGGTCGGCCAGCGCCAGCTCGATGGCAGAAGCGGCCAGCACCACCGCAATCGGCACGAGCGCAAGCAGACGTGCCGACAGGCGGCGGCCCGCATCGCCGGAAAGGGATTCGTCGATCCCGACCTGTGCCGCGGCAGTTGCCATCGCCGTCCCCGTTCTTTCGCAGCGAGCGGCGTTAGCGCGGCAGGGTTATCATCCTGCTAACCGTGATCGTGCCCGGCCATCGCCTCGAGCACGTCCTCCAGGCGGGCGGGATCGCCCAGGGCGATGACTTCGCCGGTGGAATTCGCGTTCAGCGGCTCCCCCTGCCAGTCGCACATCGTGCCGCCTGCGCCTTCCACGATCGGGATGAGCGCGGCGAAATCGTGCAGCTTGAGCCCCGCCTCGCACACGATATCCATATGGCCCGACGCGACCAGACCGTAGCTGTAACAATCCCCGCCATAGACGATCTTGCGTTCGGCGACTTTGCCGGCCAGTCCCATGAAACCGTCGACCTGCTCGCCGGAAAAGCAGTGGGGGCTCGTCGTTCCGAGCACGGCCCCGGCAAGGTCGGGACACGGCGCAGTGCGGGCGGGCCTGCCGTTGAAAGTCGTCCCTTCGCCGACCCGCGCGGCCCAGCGTTCGCGCAGCACCGGCTGATCGATCACGCCGATGACCGGCCAGCCGTCTTCCATCAGCGCGATCAGCGTGCCGAAAATCGGCCGCCCCGCGATGAAGCTGATCGTCCCGTCGATCGGATCGAGCACCCATTGCCGCGCCGCGCCGGGATTGCGATTGCCGTACTCCTCCCCGATGATCCCGTCGTCGGGCAGCTCGCTTTCGATAATCGCGCGCATTGCCGCTTCGGCCGCGCGGTCGGCCTCGGTCACGAAAGTCGAATCGGCCTTGCGCTCCTCCGCCCATTCGCCGCGGAACAGCGGGCGGATCGCTTCGCCGGCGGCGTCCGCCAACCGGTTGGCGAGGGCAAGATCGGCAGGGCTTGGCATTGCCGCCAGCTCAGTCGAACAGGCTCGATACCGAGCTTTCGTCGGCGATGCGGCGAACCGCCTCGCCGATCAGCGGGGCGATGGTGAGGATGCGAATCTTGTCGCTGTCCTGCGCCGCGTCGGTCGGGCGGATGCTGTCGGTAATGACCAGCTCGGTCAGCATCGACCCGTCGACCCGCGCCACCGCGCCGCCCGACAGGACGCCGTGGGTGATATAGGCCGCAACCGAACTCGCGCCCTGGTCGAGCAGCGCCTGCGCGGCGTTGCACAGCGTGCCGCCCGAATCGACGATGTCGTCGATCATGATGCAGTGGCGCCCCTTGACCTCGCCGATAATGTTCATGACCTCGCTCTCGCCCGGCCGGTCGCGGCGCTTGTCGACGATGGCGAGCGGCGCGTTGTCGAGCCGTTTGGCCAGCGCGCGCGCGCGCACGACGCCCCCGACGTCGGGCGAGACGACCATCAGGTCCCGCTCCCCGTAACGCGCCTGGATATCGGCGGCCATCACCGGCGCGGCGTAGAGGTTGTCGGTCGGGATATCGAAGAAGCCCTGGATCTGCCCGGCATGGAGATCGACCGCGAGGACGCGGTCGGCCCCCGCCTGGGTGACCAGGTTGGCCACCAGCTTGGCCGAAATCGGCGTGCGCGGGCCGGGTTTGCGGTCCTGCCGGGCATAGCCGAAATAGGGCACGACCGCGGTGATCCGCTTGGCCGAGGCGCGCTTCAGCGCGTCGATGCAGATCAGCAGTTCCATCAGGTTGTCGTTGGCCGGGAAGCTGGTCGGCTGGATCAAGAAGACGTCCTCGCCGCGCACGTTCTCGTGAATCTCGACGAAGACCTCCTCGTCGGCGAAGCGGCGGACGCTGGCGTCGGTCAGCGGCAGCTCGAGATAGGCCGCAATCGCGCGGGCGAGCGGCAGGTTCGAATTGCCGGACATGATCTTCATGACGAGGGGTGCCCTTCGGTTGCTGCGGCGGGAATCGGCTTCGCCCCGCTTAGCCGGGAGTCACGCGATTGCAACAGGGGGTGGGGCTCAAATCCTCCCCATTTTTGCAAAGCACAAATGGGGAGGTGGCGCCCGCCGCAGGCGGGTGACGGAGGGGAACCGGAGCGCAGGCCCCTCCACCACGAGCCGCTTGCGCGGCTCGCGGTCCCCCTCCCCGTTTGCGCCTTCGGCGAAAACAGGGAGGATCTAGGAAAGCCGGTGCTCGCCCTTGATCCAGCGCACGGTGCCGCTGCTGGCGCGCATGACGACGCTTTCGGTCGTCATGCGTCCGCCGCGCAGGCGCTTGACCCCGTCGAGCAGCGAACCCGGAGTGACGCCGGTCGCCGCGAAGATGCAATCGCCTTTCGCGAGGTCCTCCAGCTTGTAGATCCGGTCGAGATCCTCGATCCCCCACTTGCGCGCGCGCGCTTTCTCGTCCTCGTTGCGGAAAACGAGACGACCGTTGAACTGCCCGCCGACACAGCGCAGCGCCGCCGCGGCGAGCACGCCTTCGGGTGCGCCGCCCTGGCCCATGTACATGTCGATCGTGGTATCGGGATCGGTCGTCGCGATCACGCCCGCGACGTCGCCGTCGCCGATCAGCACGACCCCGCAGCCGAGCGAGCGCAGCTCGGCAATCAGTTCCGCATGGCGCGGCCGGTCGAGCACGCAGACGATGATCTCGCCCGGCTCGACCCCCTTGGCCTCCGCCACTGCGCGCACGTTGTCGCTCGGGCTCCTGGCGAGATCGATGATCCCCTCGGGATAGCCGGGACCCACAGCCAGCTTGTCCATATAGGTGTCGGGCGCGTTGAGCAGGCAGCCTTCTTCCGCAGCCGCCAGAACGGCCAGCGCGTTGGGACCGGCCTTGGCGGTGATCGTGGTGCCTTCCAGCGGATCGAGCGCGATGTCGATTCGCGGCCCCCGGCCCGGCGCACCGCCGACTTTCTCGCCGATATAGAGCATCGGCGCCTCGTCGCGCTCGCCCTCGCCGATCACAACGGTGCCGTCGATTTCGAGCTGGTCGAAAGCCTTGCGCATCGCTTCCACCGCGGCGGCGTCGGCGGCCTTTTCATCGCCCCGTCCGATCAGCTCGCTCGCCGCGATGGCGGCGGCTTCGGTGACCCGGACGAGTTCGAGCACGAGCACCCGATCGAGCTGCGAGCCGGCGGGTGGAAGGTCGGTGTTCATACTGGATTCAGTCCCCCGGGAGTGCTTGAAGGCGGCGCTTAGCCACCGGGAGCGGGAATGTCGAGAATACACCTGACGCTGGCCCTCGCCGGGGCTGCCTGGGCGGCGCCCCTGCCTGCGCAGGATACCGGCCCCGATCCCGTGGACGAAGCCTTCGAGGCTGCGCGCGAGACTTATGGGCCGCCTCCGCCCTCGCCTCCGCAACCCGACTGCAAGCAGCCCGAAGGCAACGAGATCGTGGTCTGCGCGCGGCTGGAAGAGCAATCGCAGTTCCGCATACGGTCCGACGAAGATGCCGAGGACGAATATGCCGCGGCGACGATGAACAAGGGCAACCCGCAGGCCCCCGATGTCGCCGGGCCGGGAATTTTCCGCGGTCCGGCGAGCGTTTCCGGGCTTTGCCTGATCCCGCCCTGCCCGGCGCCGCCGGCCTATATGGTCGATTTCGAGGAATTGCCCGAAGCGCCTCCCGGTTCGGACGCGGAGCGCGCCGCGCGCGGCCTGGCGCCGCGCGGGTACGACGGCGAATTCACGCCCGAATCGACCGAACCCGAGGTGGGCGACGGGGCAACCGAAACGCCCGACTGAACCTGCCGATCAGCCTTCGAGGATCTGCATCGACAGCGGCGGCGCGGTCAGGCTGTCCGAATCGCGCAGGAGATCGAGCGCGCGGGCAACGTTGCGCTCCGGCCCCTCGTGCGCGACCATGGCCACCAGGACTTCGCCGCCCTCTTCCTGCCTGCCCTGCTGGATCAGGCTTTCGATCGAAACGCCCGCATCGCGCATCGCGGCGGTCAGCTCGGCCAGCACGCCCGGCCGGTCGGCGACGGTAAAGCGCAGATAGCTGCGGCCCGTGCGATGCCCGGCTTCGGCACGCGCCATCGGCACCATTTCGGCCGAGGGGATCGAGAACGGCGCGCCGATTTCCCCGCGCGCGATATCGATCAGGTCGGCAACCACCGCGCTGGCAGTCGGCCCGGCCCCGGCGCCTGCGCCCTGGAACAGCAGGCGGCCGGAGAAATTGCCTTCGGCAACGACTGCGTTGGTCGCGCCGGTGACATGCGCGAGCGGATGCCCTTTGGGCACCAGGCACGGCTTGACCCGCTGCAACAATGCGCATGAGCCGTCGTCGCCCCGCTCCAGGTCGGCCATGCCGATCAGCCGGACGACATAGCCCAGGGTGTCGGCGCGGGCGATGTCCTCGGCCCGGATGCACGCGATCCCCTCGCACTCGACTCCGGCGAAATCGACGCGCGCGCCGAAGCCGATCGCAGCGAGGATGGCCAGCTTGTGCGCGGCGTCGGTGCCCTCGATATCGAACGCAGGATCGGCTTCGGCGAAGCCCTGCCGCTGCGCCTCCGCCAGCGTCTCGCCGAAGTCCGCGCCGCTCGTCTCCATTGTCGAGAGGATGTAGTTCGAAGTGCCGTTGAGAATCCCGTAAATGCGCTCGATCGCGTTGGCCGCAGTGCCTTCGCGCAGCGCCTTGACCACGGGGATGCCGCCGGCGACCGCCGCTTCGAACTTGAGGGCAATGCCGCCCTTCTCGGCCATTTCGGACAGCGCCTGGCCATGATGGGCGATCATGGCCTTGTTCGCCGTGACCAGCGCCTTGCCCGCGCCGAGCGCGCCGCGGGCGAGCGTCAGCGCCGGGCCGTCCGCACCGCCGACGAGTTCGACCACGACATCGACATCGTCGCGCGCGGCCATTTCGGCCATGTCGTCGTGCCAGTCGAAGCGCGCCAGTTCGACGCCCCGGTCCTTGTCGCGATCGCGTGCGCTGACCGCCACGATCTGCAACTCGCGTCCGGCGCGGGCACGCAGCAGTGCGGCATTGGTATCGAGCAGGCGGATGACGCCTGCCCCGACGGTGCCGAGCCCGGCAAGGGCGATTCGCAGCGGCTCAGCCATCGGAGCGGTCGGTTCGTTTGGCGGGTTTCATGCCCGCGCCCCTAACGCGCCCGTGCGCGGCATGGGAGCCAGATTCGCTTGGGACGGCGCTAGCTGCGGTTGCGGCGGCAGGGGCCGAGGCTCTGCCGCACGAAAGCGAAATCCTCTTCCGCCTGGCTTCGGGATGCGGGATCCCGCGCGATATTGGCTTCGCTCGGCAATTCGCGCGGCAGGAAGCAGGCTATCCGATACCAGGCGAGCGTGTTGCGGGCGGGCGGGCGGGCGGCCTGGTCGACGATCTCGGTCCAGGAAACGCCCCATACGGGGGCCATGTTGGGCCGTCGAACCACGGTGACGGAGACAGGCCCCTCGCCCTCCGTCTCGAGGAACATCTGCGTCTCCGATTCACCTGCGAGATTGCCTCGCATCGACAGGATTTCACGCACCCCGGTGACCGAAGGCGGCGCATCGGGCGCGGCAAGCTCCGCCAGAATCGGACGCAGCCGGGCTTCGAGCGGTTCGCTCCAGCGCAGTTGCGCGGTTGGCGCGATCAGCTGGATTTCCCCCGGGCGCCCGCGCGCGCGGGCGAAAAGGACGACCTGCTGCTTTTTCAGCTTGGGCGGATCGCCGTCCGCATCGAGCGGCACGTCGACCAGATAGCGAATCGATTCCCCGATCGGGGCGCTCCCGGCGATCAGCGAAACGGTCCGCGCCTCGATATAGAGGCGCCCGTATCCCGGCCGGACGTTGGGCGCGCGCTCCGGCTTGAGCCGCGCCTGCCGGCGAACCTCGGCGCGGATCACCAGTTCGGCCGGATCGGCGAGATCGGCAAGATCGGCGTATGTCGGGCCGACGCCGATCGGCGCAGCCGGCTGGGCGAGGGCCGGGGAGGAGCAGGCAAGTGCGAAGCCCCCGGCGATCGCGACGCAGAACGTATTGAGAGATCGGGTATGGGTCATGAGTAATCCATTCTGATGCCGGATCGCCATTTCGTGAACCGTTTGCCATCTCGGGCGTTCCAAGGCTTGCCGCCTGAATCGGCGGTTAACCGATAAAGCGTTTGCGCACCCCGGGTATCGAAGCTAATGAACGCGCCAGTCCGAGGCAACGATACGATAAGTGTCACGGACGGGCCCATGCTGGCCGAAGCGGCGCCTGGGTCCGATTGGCCTACGCGTCGCCGTAGCGCCGGCAGGGTGGACAATTGGGATTGCCCTCTGGCAAGGGTTTGGCTTGTCGTGAGGAGAGTCGCCGGGTCTACGCCGGCGAGAGACGATGGAGTGACGCGACTGAATGGCTTACGCTGACCAACAGATGAGCGGAAACCGGGTTGTCGCCCTGATCATAGTGGCGATCATCCATGTTCTGGTCGGGTATGCGCTGATCACCGGGCTTGCCTACGAGGCGGTGTCCCAGGTGGTGGAGCGTGTGACGACGGTCGATATCGAGGAACCGCCGCCCCCCGAACCGGAAGACGAACCGCCACCGCCGCCCGAGCCCGACACGGCCCCGCCGCCGCCGGTTGCTCCGCCCCCGCCGATCAACATCGCGCCGGCTCCGCCGCCGATCCGGACGCAGCCGACGATTCCGCCGCCGGCTCCGCCCGTTCTGCGCGTGCCGCCGCCGGCTCCGCCGGCTCCGCCGCCACCCCCGCCGCCGCCGCGCGTCCAGCCCAAGTCGCCGGAACCGCGGAACAACCCTGGCAGATGGCTGACCGATTCGGATTACCGCAGCAGCTGGATCAACCGCGAGTACAGCGGCACGGCCTCGTTCACCTTGCGCGTCGGGACCAACGGGCGGGTCGAATCCTGCTCGATCACCGGCGGTTCCGCGCCGCAGGAGCTCAAGGATGCGACGTGCGACCTGGTTCAGCGCCGCGCGCGGTTCCGTCCGGCAACCGACGGCAACGGCAACGAAGTTGTCGGCTCGTACTCGAGCACCGTCCGCTGGCAGATCCCGAACTAGCAATTCCCATGGGGCGCGCCCCGCGCGCCCCATGGTAACTCCTTCCCAATTCGCTTCTTTCTGAGAGGACTTTCGCAATGCTTATCGAACTTCTTGCCGCGGCGGGTGAAGCTGCTCCGCAGAACTCCTTCGGCTTCATGGAAGCCATGAACCAGGGCGGCGTGATCGCCTGGTCGATCTTCGGCGTGCTGGTGATCATGTCGGTCGGATCGTTCTACATCCTCATTACCAAGCTGCTCGAGCAGCAGAAGATTTTCAGCCAGTACAAGGACGTGCGGACGCACTTCTGGAAGGCGGGAACGCTGCGCGAAGGCGCGACCAAGCTCGAAAAGAACAGTGCGTGGCGCCAGCTCGTCGACGACGGTCTCGCCGCCGAAGAAGCGCACACCAAGATGACCGACAGCCTCGAGGCGCACGACTGGCTGCACGGTTCGCTCGCCCGCTCGGAAGCGACCATCAATTCCAAGCTGGCCGGCGGCCTGCCGTTCCTCGCGACGGTCGGGGCGACCGCACCGTTCGTCGGTCTTCTCGGTACCGTCATCGGCATCTATCGCGCGCTGATCAACATCGGCATCGCCGGTTCGGCCTCGATCGACAAGGTCGCCGGCCCGGTCGGCGAGGCTCTGATCATGACCGCCATCGGCCTTCTCGTCGCCGTTCCGGCTGTGCTCGCCTACAACTGGCTGCAGAGCCGCAACAAGCGCATCGCCGAGCTGCTCTCGGGCTTCTCGACCGATCTGCTGGCCAATATCAACTCGAAGGGCGCGGTGAAGCCGACCGTGCTGACCAAGCCTTCGACGCAGCAGGCCGGCAAGGCCGCAGCCACCGCGCCGGCGGCAAAGCCGGCCGGAACGACCACAACCACCGCGCCGAAGCGCTGATTGCGCCGTGACGCCGGGCCGGACATTTCGGCCCGGCGACGCAGGCAAATGGAATAGTTGGATAGGATATAGCCATGGCGATTTCGATGGGAGGCGGCGGTCAGGAAACGCCGATGTCGGACATCAACACCACGCCGCTGGTGGACGTGATGCTGGTGCTCCTGATCATCTTCCTGATCGCGGTTCCGGTCGCGATCCAGACGATCGAGAAGCTGCGCATCCCGGTGTTCGAATCGACCGAATCGAAGGACAAGGTCGAGAACCTGCAGCTCACGGTCAGCACGACCGACGCCGCCGGGCGCAGCGCTGGCGAACCCGGGTTCGAAGGGGCCTCGCGCGAAGGCGAATGCCGCGTGTACTTCGGCAACACGACTCCGGTGGATTCGCAGGAACTTTACGACCGGGCGTTCGAGCGGCTCGATGCGATCGTCCAGCGCGCCGGCGGTGCCGAAGCGATCATGGACGACCCCGACAAGATTCCGCAAGTGCACATCCGGGGCGACGTGAACGCCCCCTGGCAGTGCATAGCCGGCACGATCTATAACGTGCAGGCGGCCGGCTATCCGACCGTCGGTTTCATCTCCAACCCGGTCGATCCGAACGGTTGATCGGCAAGGACAGGATTCAGGAGTAGCCCACCATGGCAATGTCAGGCGGCCGCGACGACGGCTCACCGATGATGGAAATGAACACGACGCCGCTGATCGACGTCATGCTCGTGCTCCTCATCATGTTCATCATCACGATTCCGGTGGCGACCCACTCGGTCGACATCGACCTTCCGGCACCCAACCCCAATCCGCCGCCAGAAGACCAGATCGATCCGATCAAGAACAAGATCGTCATCACTCAGGCCGGCGAAATCCTGTGGAACGGCGATTCGATCGATCAGAGCGAGCTGGTCCGCAATCTGGAGATCAGCAAGACGATCGACCCCGAACCCGAACTGCAGTTCGAGCCCGAGCAGTACGCCAGCTACGACCTGTCGGTGAAAGTGCTCAACATCATCAAGGGGTCGGGCGTCAGCAAGTTCGGCTTCGTCGGCAACGAGAAGTACCGGACTTTCGGCAAGCCCGCCGGCGCCTGACGCGCCAGCATCGCACGAAATCGGGAAAGGGGGCGGAGCGATCCGCCCCCTTTTTCGTGCCCCCATTTTTTCGCGTCCACGGGCCTTCGGCTCGCCTGGCTGCGCCCCGCCGGTTTGGCGTTCCGGCGATGTGATGATATCCTGTCGTAAAGATCGCAGAGGGTAGAGCCGCAACGCCGGTCGACAGTGCCCCGATAGGAGAGATCAACACGACACCGCTCATCGATGTCATGCTGGTCCTCCTGATCATGTTCGTGATCACGATCCCGGTCGCCACGCATTCGGTGGAGATCGACCTGCCGCGCGAATGCAGCGACTGCCCACCCACCGATCCGATCAGGAACAAGCTTTCGATCGATGCGAGCGATCGCCTGTCCTGGAACGGAACCGGGGTGGACGAGCGACAACTGGCCGCGACGCGCGCGATGGCGGTGGAGCCGGAACTCCAGTTCGAGCCCGCGGCACGTGCCAGCTATCGGGTTTCGGCACGCACCTTGCGCTTGATCCAGATGTCGGGGGTTTCGCGCTTCGGCTTCGTCGGCAACGAGAAATACCGCACCCTCGCTCAGCGCTGAAGCTGGAGCCGTTTCCATTGTGACGCGCCGTCCCGCTGCAGCCATGCTGAAACGACGTTAGGCTCCGCGTTCTTCGGCGACCGGATCGACGCGCATGGCCTCGGCGGCGAGGGTTTCGGCCTCGATCAGCAGTTCTTCGTCCACCGCACCCTGCGGCATCGCCTCGCGGCCGATCATGGTCATCACCGGCACGGCGAGCGGGCTGACACGATCCAGTTCGACGTGGACCAGTTGCTCGGCCGACCGTTCGAGCAGGTCGGCCAGCCTGCCGACATCGGTCAGGCGGGCGCGCGCATCGGCCCAGGCCGCTTCGAGCAGGACATGGCCCGGCTCGTACTTGCGCAGGACATCGTAGATGAGATCGGTCGAAAACGTCACTTGCTTGCCCGTCTTGCGCTTGCCGGGATGCTGCCGCTCGACCAGTCCGGCAATCACCGCCACCTCGCGGAAGGCCCGCCGTAGCAGGTGCGATTCGGTCACCCAGTCGACGAACTCGTGCGCCAGGATATCGGGCGAGAGCAGCGGGGCCGGATCGCCCACCGGCTTCAGGCCCCAGACCGCCAGCGAATAGTCGTTGGCGACGAAGCCGCCGGGCGCGAGGCCGCGATCCTCCATCCGCCGGGTGATGAGCATGCCCAGGCTCTGGTTCGCGTTCCACCCTTCGAACGTGTAATAGACGCTGTAGTGCTTGCGCGCGTGGGGGAAACTTTCGACCAGCAGCTGCCCCGGCCCCGGCAGGCGGCTGCGCCAGTCCTGCACCTCCAGCCACTCGCGCACATCGTCGGGAAAGCGCGCCCAGCCGGCGCGATCGACCAGCATTGCCCGGACACGGTCGGCCAGGTGCGTGGTCAGGGGCAGGCGCTGTCCGCCGTAGGACGGGATCGCGGCCGAGGCTTTTGCCGCCCTTACGATAACATCCATGTCCTTGAGCTGATCGACTTCCAGGCTCATGCCCGCGAAGAAGAACGTGTCGCCGGGCGAAAGCGTGGCGGCAAACCGCTCCTCCACTTTCCCGAGTTGGCGGCCATTGCGGAAACGCACGGTGAGCATTTCGGAATCGACGATGATCCCCGCGTTCATCCGGTGGCGCTGCGCCTGCTCGGGATGGGCCAGGCGCCAGGTCCCCTGCCGGTCGCGGACGATCCGCCGGAAGCGGTCGTAGGCCCGCAGGGCATAGCCGCCGTTCTCGACGAAACCGAGCACCCTGCGCCAAATCTCCTCGTCGAGCCAGGCATAGGCAAGGCTGGACCGGATCTCGGCCAGCAAGGCCGCCTCGTCGAACGGGGCGGCACAGGCGCAAGCCATTACGTGCTGCGCCAGCACGTCCAGCCCGCCGGGGCGAAAATCCTCGCCGTCGCGCTGCCCCTCGTCCACCGCCTCCTTGGCCGCGGTCGCCTCGAGAAATTCGAACCGGTTGCCCGGCACCAGGATCGCCCGGCTCGGCAGGTCGAGGCGATGGTTCGCGCGGCCGATGCGCTGGAGCAGCCGGCTCGATCCCTTGGGGGCGCCCATCTGCACCACACAGTCGATATCGCCCCAGTCGACCCCGAGATCGAGGCTGGCGGTCGCGACCAGCGCGCGCAGCTCGCCCCGCGCCATCGCCCCTTCGACCTTGCGCCGCGCCTCTTTCGCGAGCGAGCCGTGATGGATCCCGATCGGCAGGTTGTCCTCGTTCACGTCCCACAGGAGCTGGAAGACGAATTCCGCCAGAAAGCGGGTATTGGTGAAGATCAGCGTGGTCCGGTTGCGGCGGATCCGCTCGTAGAGTTGCGGGATGGCCCAGCGCCCGGCGTGCCCGCCCCAGGGAACGCGCTCCTCGTCGGGCAGCAGGATCTCGACGTCCGCCGGTGCGCCCGGTTCGCCCTCGACCAGGGCGACCGTCTCGACTTCCCCCCAAGGTGCCAGCCATTCGCGATAGGCTTCGGGCCGGGCAACGGTGGCCGACAGCGCCGCCCGCTGCATCTGCGGGGCCAGGGCCTGCAACCGGGTCAGCGCCAGCGCCAGCAGGTCTCCCCTTTTGCCGGTGGCGAAGGCATGGACCTCGTCGATGACCACGCGCCGCAGGCCCGCGAACATCTCCATGCTTTCGGGATAGCTGAGCAGCAGCGACAGCGATTCGGGCGTCGTCAACAGAACGTGCGGCGGGCGGCCCCGCTGGCGTCGCTTGCGATCCGCCGGAGTATCGCCGCTGCGCGTTTCGACCCGGATCGGCAGGCCGATCTCCTCGATCGGCGCCATCAGGTTGCGCTGGACATCGTGCGCCAGCGCCTTGAGCGGCGAGACGTAGAGCGTGTGGAGCCCTGCAGCCGGAACGCCCTGCCCGGCCCGGGAGGGGCAGAAATCCGCCAGTGTCGGAAGGAAACCGGCAAGCGTCTTGCCCGCTCCCGTATCGGCGACCAGCATGGCATGACGGCCCGCGTCGGCCGCCGCCAGCATCTCCGCCTGGTGCCGCCGCACCCGCCAGTCGCGCGCGGCGAACCAGGCCTCGATTTCGGGAGGGATCGCCGCGTCAGGCATCGCGTGGACAAGCAAGGTGCATCGCGGTCACTCCAACAGATTTCTCCGGTCGGGGAAAGGTTCCGCTCCCCCGCACCCCGTCCGACGACGCGGTTGCGCTGGAACGTCCGCCATGCACGCCGAACGACGCAACGGGGCCCGGCGCCATGCGTTGATCGAATGCAACAGGGTGGCGCGGCGGAGCCGCAGGCCTCTTCGCGCCAGGGGACCTATCGATTCAGACCAGGCAGGAGAGCTTTACCATGGCACACCGAAACGACGACCGACCGCGTTATCGCGAGGATCCCGCCTATCGGGGCGCGGATCGCTATCGCGAGCGCGACAGCTATTACCGCCAGAGCGACCAGTTCGAGGCCGACGATTACGGCCAGCACGGCTATCGCGAGGATTATTACGGCGATTCCGGCCCCGGCCAGATGGGCGAGCGGGCGGGGTATCGCCCCGGTTACGAGCGCGACCATCGACGCGATGCCGGCAACGGCGGGAACGAGCGCGGTCCCGGCCGGCCCAGCCATCCGGGGCACGAGTCCGGCTTCGGCCCGGCACGCTACGGAGCGCGCGAAGGACGCGGGTTCGCCAGCTTCACCGGCAACGACCAGGCGGGGGCGGATTTCGTCGCCGGCGCGCGCAGGCCCCAGGGCGGCTATGGCCCCGGCCTCGGCGGGTTCTCCGCGGACTATGCCTCGGGGCATTACGACGCGGCGCCGCACCGCGGCTATACCGACCGCTACGAGGATCGCGGCTTCATGGAGAAGGCCGGCGACGAAGTGGCAAGCTGGTTCGGCGACGAGGATGCCGCACGCCGCCGCCGGATGGACCATCGCGGACGCGGCCCGGCGAACTATACCCGTTCCGACGAGCGCATCCTCGAAGATGTCTGCGACGCGCTGACCGACGACCGCGACCTCGATGCGCGCAACGTTCAGGTCAGTGTGAAAGACGGCGAGGTGACGCTGGACGGCACGGTCGGCAGCCGGTTCGAGAAACGCCGGGCGGAGGATCGCGCCGACTTGATCTCCGGCGTCGGCCACGTCCAGAACAACCTGCGCGTGAACATGCGGGATTACCGGACGGACGGCGACGAAGAGGAAAGGTCCGCCTGAGCCGCTGCCGGGCGGCCTGCGCTGCCCCGCCATGCGATGGCGAAGGGCCGTACTATTCGCGCCCCTTCCCGTCGCTCGCGGCTGCGTCGCGCACGTCCTCCACCGGAACGCCGAGCAGGCGCGACAGGCGCTCGATTTCGTCGTCGGTGAGGTCGAAAAGCCGCCGCGGCTCGGGCAACTGCGCGCTCCGTTCCTGCAAGTTCTCGATCATTGCCGGCATCATCTCCAGCACTGCCGGCATCACCTCGTTCATCGCCGACATCACTTGCGGATCGGCGAAGATGAGCATCGATTCGGCGGCATAACGGCCCCCGGTCGGGGTTTGGAAAAACCGGTCGAGCTCGACCAGGTCCGAACGCTCGAACCGCACCGCATAAGCGCGCGCCAGCCCTGCACGATACGAAGGTTCGATCCGTTGCATCAGGGCGCCGACCATCTCCGACGTGACTTGCGCAAAAATGGCGTTGCGCTGCTCATGAGCCGGGTCGAGGATCGCCAGCACCTCTCCCAGCCGCGCGTCGCCCATTTCGGCAATGTCGCTCTCGTCCAGCCCGCCGATCGCGGCGAGCTGCGCCAGCGGCACCTGTTGCATCGAGCCCATGATCGCCTCCATCATCGGCTCCATGGTTTCGTCCATCATGCGGGCATAGGTCCCTGGCGGGAAGATCCGCGCAACCACCGCTTCGGCTTGCGGCAGGCGCGCTTCCTGTTCGGCAGTCAGCGGATCGCTGGGGAAGAGGTTCGCCAGTTCGGCCGCCAGAGCCTCCACCTCTTCCATGCTTTGGGCGGCAGGGTCCGGTTCCTGCGCGGCGAGGGTGGACAGGGGTGTCGATATCAGGGCCGCCGCGACGACCAGAGTCTTTGCCTTCACGATTCGCTTCCTCGCTCGATTGCCGATCTCAGTGCCCGGCCTGTGAACCGCGCTCCAGGCCCGACAGGGCAAGCTGTTCGTCGATCTGCGCCATCAGTCGTTTCAGCCCCGCTTCGCTGTCGCTTTCTGCCCGGGCAACGAGCACGTCCTGCGTGTTCGAGGCGCGCAGCAGCCACCAGCCGTCCTCGGTCGTCACTCGCACGCCATCGGTGCCGTCGACTTGCGCCGGCCCCTCGGCCAGCCGCGCGCGAACTTCGTCGATGGCAGCGAACTTGCGCTCTTCATCGACCTGGAAACGCATCTCGGGCGTATTGATCATCGCCGGCATCGCCCCGCGCAGCGCGGTGACCGACTTGCCCAGCCGAGCACTCGCGGCCAGCAGGCGAACCCCGGCGTAAAGCGCATCGTCATAGCCGTAGTAATCGTCGGCGAAGAACACATGCCCGCTCATCTCGCCCGCGAGCGGCGCGCGAGTTTCCTTCATTTTGGACTTTATCAGCGAGTGCCCGGTCTTCCACATGATCGGCTGCCCCCCCAGCGCCGCGACCTGGTCGAACAGGGCGCGGCTGGCCTTCACATCGGCGATAACCGTCGCGCCCGGCTGTCGCGTCAGGAGGTCTTCGGCATAGATCGAAAGCAGCTGGTCGCCCCAGATCACGCGCCCTTCGCCGTCGATCGCACCGATCCGGTCGCCGTCACCGTCGAATGCGACGCCGAAATCGAGGTTCTTTTCCGCGACCAGCGTGCGCAGGTCCGCCAGATTCTCCTCGACAGTGGGGTCGGGATGATGGTTTGGGAAACTGCCGTCGACATCGGTGTAGAGAAGGTGGTGTTCGCCCGGCAGGCGCGCGGCAAGCGCCTCGAGCGCGGGACCGGCCGCACCGTTGCCCGCATCCCAGCCGACCCGCAGATCGGCCAGCATGCCGCGATCGATCCCGTCGAGGCCGGCGAGCAGGCGATCGACATAGGCTTCCATGATCTCGCGTGTTTCGACAGTGCCGGAACCGTCGTGCCAGGCCCCGTCGCCGGCCAGCCGGCCGAGCCGCTGGATGTCCTCCCCGAAGAACGGCCGGCCCTGGAATACCATCTTGAAGCCGTTGTAATTGGGGGGATTATGGCTGCCGGTTATCTGTATGCCGCCATGCACTTCCTCGGCTGAGGCTTCCGCGAAATAGAGCATCGGCGTCGGTCCCATCCCGATCCGCACCACATCGCAGCCGCTCGCCGTCAGCCCTTCGACCAGGGCGTGCTCGAGCGTGGGCGAGCTGACGCGGCCGTCGTATCCTACTGCGACGGTGCGACCGCCCGCCTCGCGCAGGAGAGTGGCAAAGCTGCGTCCGATGGCCCGGGCATCGTCCGGGCCGAGCGTTTCGCCGATGATGCCGCGAATGTCGTATTCGCGCAGAACGGTGGAATGAAACTGATGCGCCATGCGATCCCTTCAGGATTGGTCGAGCCCATGCGGGGGCAGTTGATCGAGCAGCAGGTCGCGCGCAGCGTTGGCTTCGTGCACCTGCCCGGCGGTCCCGCCCCGATCGGGGTGGACCACGGCGACCAAACGCTTGTGCGCGGCAATTATTTCCGCGCGATCGGCATTGTCGGCCACGCCGAGCAATCGCCGGGCGCGCGACACCGCCTGCCGGCGCGGAGAGCCGGCGCGGAGATAGTCCCACGGCCATTTGCCGAGGAGCATTCTGCAGCCGATCGAAATCGCCGCCACGATGACGATCAGCCGCAGCATGGCTCAGGCCAGCTCCAGTTCCGAAGATCGGCGCGCCGTTTCCGGCAGGTGGAGCCCGGCCACCAGGCTGCGCAGTTCCTGGCGTGCGACGAGGTGGCTGGTGCCAAGCTCCCCCAGATGCCCCTTGTCGAGCAGGGTCAGGCCCGACGGGAACAGTTCGCGATAGATCACGCGTTCCGACAGGCCGCGAGCCACCCGGAAACCGGCGCGCTTGGAAAGTTCGGCCAGCGCGCGTTCGATCCGCTGCATATTGCGCGCCTCGACATGGCCGGTGCGATTGCGCACGACGACCCAGTCGATTTCCTGGCGCCGCTCGAGCGCGCGGGTCTTGCGGGTTTCCCAGATCAGCTCGGCATAGAAACTGAGCCTGCGGACCTTGAAACTTTCGGCGTCGACCTGCCCGATCAGATCGAAATCGACGAAGCTGTCGTTGAGCGGCGTGACAAGGGTGTCCGCCCCGGTCGCTGCGTGGCGGGCCAGGGGATCGTCGCGGCCGGGCGTATCGATGACGATGAAATCCGATCCTTCGCCCAGACGTTCGAGGGCGCTCTCGAACTCATCGGTATCGCGGCCGCCGAAGACCTCGCATTGCGCGCTCGGCAGACGGATAGAGCGCCGTTCTTCCGTTTCTCCGCGATTCTCGAAATAGCGGTGCATCGTGCGCTGGCGCGAATCCAGATCGAGCGCGGCAACCCGCGCGCCGCGATAGGCCAGCGCCACGGCGACATGGACCGCGGTCGTCGACTTGCCGGTCCCGCCCTTTTCGTTGGCGAAGACGATCCGATGGGGGCGCTGGTCGGGCACGGGGGCAGGCTTCCTGTCTGTTGTCATTGGCGGGCGCCAGCGGCTAGTTGGCGCGCAGTCCAGCTTTATCGGAGGCCCCGGGCCCGTGCAAACCGCGACCGAGCTTGAAATGTTGAGAACGGCCATCGCCCGGCTGCGGGATGGGGGCAAGACCCTCGCCCTGGTGCCGACGATGGGCGCATTGCACGAAGGGCACCTGACGCTCGTGCGCGAGGCGCGGCGGCGGGCGGACCGGGTGGCCGTGTCGATCTTCGTGAACCCGACGCAGTTCGGACCCGGCGAGGATCTCGACGCCTACCCCCGCCAGCTAGCCGAAGATGCGCGGATGCTGGAGGCGGAAGGGGCCGACCTGCTGTGGGCGCCCGATGTGGCGCAGATGTATCCCGATGGCTTTGCCACTGCGATTTCCGTAGCCGGGGTCAGCGAAGGCTTCTGCGGTGACAGCCGCCCCGGACATTTCGACGGGGTGGCGACGGTGGTGTGCAAGCTGTTCAACCAGGTCCGCCCCGATCTCGCGCTGTTCGGCGAGAAGGACTGGCAGCAGCTCGCGGTGATCCGCCGCATGGCCCGCGACCTCGATCTGGTCGCACCGCATGCGGGCGCGATTCACGGCGTGCCGACCGTGCGCGAGGCGGACGGGCTCGCGATGTCGAGCCGCAATCGCTATCTCTCGCCGAAAGCGCGAACGGCGGCGGCCGTTCTTCCCCGCGCGATGCGCGAAGCGATTGCGCGGATAGAGGGCGGCGCCGAGGTGGCGCCGACCCTTGCCATGCTGGAGGAGGCGCTGCTGGGCGCCGGCTTCGCACATGTCGATTATGCGGACCTTGCCGATGCGGCAACCCTCGCCCCGCTCGACGCGCTCGGCCCTCGCCCCGCCCGCCTGCTGGTGGCGGCCCGGATCGAGGGAACCCGGCTGATCGACAACATGCCGGTCGGGCCGCAAGGCGACTGAACGCCGGTGGCCGCAAGCTGTTCCGCCCGGAATCTTGTCGGGGATGGAGGAGGGATGGAGCGGGTAGCGGGAATCGAACCCGCATAACCAGCTTGGAAGGCTGGGGCTTTACCACTAAGCTATACCCGCCCGCTCGATCCATGCGTTGCCATCATCGGCGCGGATTCGCAATATCGCGTTTGGAAAACCTGCATAGGGGCAGGCTTACCTTGCCGCCCCCCAAGCAAATCCGCTTTTGCGCCGGTCTGCCAATGGGCTAGCCAGCATGGCCGATCTCCAGCAGGGGCAGAACTTTCCATAACGTCATGCGTCGACTGACTCATCTCGAACGGCTCGAGGCCGAGAGCATCCATATCATGCGCGAAGTCGCGGCCGAGGCCGTGCGCCCCGTCATGCTCTATTCGGTGGGCAAGGACAGCGCGGTCATGCTACATCTCACCCGCAAGGCCTTCCACCCGTCGCCCCCGCCCTTCCCCCTGCTCCATGTCGATACGACCTGGAAATTCACCGCGATGTACGAGATGCGCGACAGGATGGCCGAGAAGGCCGGAATGGAACTGCTCGTCTGGCGCAATCCGGAAGCGATGGAGCGCGGGATCAACCCGTTCGACCACGGTCCGCTGCACACCGACATGTGGAAGACGCAAGGGTTGAAACAGGCGCTCGACCATTACGGCTTCGACGCCGCATTCGGCGGAGCGCGCCGCGACGAGGAGAAGAGCCGCGCGAAAGAGCGGATTTTCTCGTTCCGTACGGCGAGCCACGGCTGGGACCCGAAGAACCAGCGCCCCGAACTGTGGAACCTTTACAACGCCAAAAAGGCCAAGGGCGAGAGCATCCGCGTTTTCCCGCTGTCGAACTGGACCGAACTCGACATCTGGCAATACATCATGGCCGAAGGAATCGAGATCGTCCCCCTCTACCTCGCCGCGCCGCGCCCGACGGTGGAACGCGACGGATTGCTGCTGATGGTCGACGACGACCGCTTCCCGCTGGAGCCGGGGGAGGAACCGGTCATGCGCTCGATCCGCTTCCGCACACTGGGCTGCTATCCCCTGACCGGCGCGGTCGAGAGCGAGGCGGCGACCTTGAGCGAAGTGGTGCAGGAAATGCTCCTCACCACCACCAGCGAACGCCAGGGCCGCGCGATCGACAAGGACGAGGGCGGCGCCGGCATGGAGAAGAAGAAGCAGGAGGGGTACTTCTGATGGCCCACGACGCTTCGCACGAGCCGGCCTACAAGGCGGACAGCCTGATCGCCGAGGATATCGACGCCTATCTGGAGCAGCATCAGAACAAGGGGCTTTTGCGCTTCATCACCTGCGGCAGCGTGGACGACGGCAAGTCGACCCTGATCGGGCGGCTGCTTTACGATTCGAAGATGATCTTCGAAGACCAGCTCGCCAGCCTGGAAGCGGATTCGAAGAAGGTCGGCACCCAGGGGCAGGATCTCGATTTCGCCCTGCTGGTCGACGGCCTGGCGGCCGAGCGCGAGCAGGGCATCACGATCGATGTCGCCTATCGCTTCTTCGCGACGCAGAAACGCAAGTTCATCGTCGCCGATACGCCGGGGCACGAGCAATATACGCGCAATATGGTCACCGGCGCATCGACCGCCGACCTCGCGGTGATCCTGGTCGATGCGCGCAAGGGCGTGCTGGTCCAGACGCGACGCCATTCCTACCTTGCGCACCTGATCGGCATCCGCCACGTGGTGCTGGCGGTGAACAAGATGGATCTGGTCGATTACGACAGGGACCGGTTCGAAACGATCGTCGCCGACTATCGCGCGTTTGCGCAGGAGATCGGCATCGAGGATTTCACGGCGATCCCGATTTCCGGGTTCAAGGGCGACAATATCACCGCCGCACCATCGGCCAACACGCCGTGGTACGAGGGGCCGAGCCTGATCGAGCATCTTGAAACAGTGGAGATCGCCAATACGGCAGCGCAGGCGCGAGCCTTTCGCATGCCGGTGCAGTGGGTGAACCGGCCCAACCTCGACTTCCGCGGCTTTTCCGGCCTCGTCGCCGGAGGCACCGTCAAACCCGGCGACAAAGTGCGCGTCGTCCCATCGGGCAAGACCAGCACGATCCGGTCGATCGTGACGTTCGACGGCGAACGGGACGAGGCTGTCGCCGGCCAGTCGGTCACGCTCACGCTGGAAGACGAAGTCGATTGTTCGCGCGGCGACGTGATTGCCGCGGCCGACAATCCGCCGGAATCGTCCGACCAGTTCGAGGCGACGATCGTGTGGATGAACGACGAGGCGCTCAAGCCGGGGCGCGGATACTGGCTCAAGCTCGCCACCCAGACTGTGACCGCCACGGTGCAGGAGCCGAAATACGAGATCAACGTCAATACGATGGAGCATCTCGCGGCCAAGACGCTCGGCCTCAACGCCATCGGCGTCGCCGAACTGCGAACCGAGCGGCCGATCGTGTTCGAACCGTATGCCGAGAGCCGTGCGCTGGGCGGGTTCATCCTGATCGACAAGATGACCAATGCCACGGTCGGCGCCGGCATGCTCCATTTCAGCCTGCGTCGCGCGCAGAACGTCCACTGGCAGCCGACCACAATCACGCGCGAGGATCACGCCGCGATGAAGAACCAGCGCCCGCGGGTGCTTTGGTTCACCGGGCTTTCCGGGTCGGGCAAGTCGACCATCGCCAACGCGGTCGAGCAAAAGCTCAACCTGATGAACCGGCACACGTTCCTGCTCGACGGCGACAACGTCCGCCACGGGCTCAACAAGGACCTCGGCTTTACCGAAGCCGACCGGATCGAGAACATTCGCCGCGTGGGCGAAGTGGCCAAGCTGATGACCGATGCCGGCCTGATCGTGCTGACCGCCTTCATCAGCCCGTTCCGCGCGGAGCGGCAGATGGTCCGCGCGATGATGGACGAATGCGAGTTCATCGAGATCTTCGTCGACACCCCGCTCGAAGTGGCCGAGGCGCGCGATGTGAAGGGGCTGTACAAGAAGGCACGCAGCGGCGAGTTGAAGAACTTCACCGGGATCGACAGCCCTTACGAGGAACCGGAAGACCCCGAGATCCGCGTCAACACCGTCGAGATGACGGTCGAAGAGGCAGCCGACTACATCATTTCCAGGATTCTCCCACTCAAATGACGATGACCGATGCCGAATTGGCCGCGCACCTCGCCCGCATTGCCGGACGCATTCTGATAGAAGTGCGCGAAAGCGCCATGTTCGAAGGCAAGCAGCTCGGCAGCGCGGGAGACGAAGTCTCCAACCGCTACCTGCTGCACGCGCTCAGGGCGCAGCGCCCGGACGACGGGATCCTGTCGGAGGAAAGCCGCGATACACTGACCCGCCTCGACAAGGATCGCGTCTGGATCATCGATCCGGTCGACGGGACGCGCGAATATGGTGAGGCCCGCACGGACTGGGCGGTCCACGTCGGGCTGTCGATCGAAGGCGAAGCCGCCGCCGGGGCCGTCGCGCTGCCCGACCTCAACGGCGGGGAAGTGCTGCGCAGCGATCGCGTGGCGCCGCTCCCGCCGGCGGCCGACCGGCCGCGCCTGGTCGTCAGCCGCACCCGTCCCGCCAAGCAGGCCGAGGCGGTCGCGCAGGCGATCGGCGGCGAACTGGTCGCAATGGGCTCGGCCGGGGCCAAGGCCATGGCCGTGGTCCGCGGCGCGGCGGAAATCTACCTCCACACAGGCGGGCAATACCAGTGGGACAATTGCGCCCCGGTCGCGGTTGCCGCCGCCCACGGGCTGCACTGTTCGCGCATCGATGGCAGCCCCTTGCGTTACAACGGCCCCGATACGTCGCTGCCCGATGTCCTTATCTGCCGGCCGGAATGGGCCGAGCGCGTGCTCGAGGCAGTTCGGCAGACCGCCTGATCGCTATTCGGCCGCAGGCGCGCCTTCGGGCGACGATCCTGCCTCGCCCGCCTCTTGCGCCGCGCCGTCCGCATTATCGGCGGGAACGGCGATGGCAACGTCCACCCGGCGGTTGGCAGCACGGCCGGCTTCGTCGGGCGAACCGTCGGGGTTGGCATTGGGCGCGATCGGGCGTTGCTCGCCCAGAGCGATGATGCGAATCCGCTGCTCGTCCACCCCGTGTTCGACCAGCCAGTCGCGCACCATTTCCGCGCGGCGGCGCGAAACGCGCAGGTTGGTTTCGTCGTCGCCGACCGAATCGGTGTGGCCGCGCAGAACGATCGCACCCCCTGCTTCCATCTGGGGCGACCGCACGATCGCCTCGAGATCGGCGATCGCATCGTCCGACAGCGTGCCCCCGGCATCCGCGAAAGTAACGCTGGCCTCCAGCGGTTCGAGCGCGGGTTCGATCCGGTCGACCTCCACGTCGGGCCGTATGATCGACGTCGGCTCTGTCGTCGGCGCGGAGCTGGGTTCCGGCGCAGCGGGCTCCTCGCTGCCGTTGCAGCCCGCGAGTGCGAGTGCGGCCGTCGCCGCAGCCCATCGTTTCATAGTGCTTGTCCTCTCGCTCATGCCGGCTGCGCATCCGGTTCGTCGGACGCCGGAGACCGCACTGCCTCCCCCGCCGGCCGGCTTTTGGGCGGGGTGAACGAAATGATCGTGTCGCCCGGCCTCGGGTCGGGCCGCGCGGCATGGGTGAAGAAGCGCAGCGTTCCTCCCTTGCGCACCAGCAGGAGAAGATGACCCTCCTCCGGCAGCAATTCGCGTGCGTCGTCGAAGTCGAATTCCTCCGAAAGCTTGGTCTTGCGGAACACCCAGCCTTTGGCCTGGCGTTCGTTCACGTCCGCGACGCCGAAGCCCGATTCGAACAAGGCGCGCCCGCGCAGGGACGAAGGGATGGCATGTTTGTCGGCCTCGTCGGCGGCTTCGCCGAGCTGGTACACGGTATCCCGCCCGATCTCGTAAGCGAACTCGTTGCAGACCAGCGTATTGTACGCCTCGTTCTCGGTCGCGGCGACGAGGACCTGGAACGGGGAGAGGTCGAGATTGTGTTCGGTCGCCTCGTTCAGGATCTCCCCATGATAATAGGGCAGCCCCGCCCGCCGGGCGGCCGCCAGGCGTTGCCAGCTGGAATCGACGATCATGACCGGAGTCTTGAGCGACAGCATCTCCTGCGCCAGCGCGATCGTCCAGGGCGTGCTGCCCACGATCAGCAGTCCCGGGCGACTGGTGCCTTTCACGCCCAGCAGCCGCGCCACGAGGTTGACGGTGAAACCGTGCGCGACGATCGTCACGACCACCACCGCGAAGCTGAGGCCGATCAGAACCTCGCCATCGGCATAGCCGAGATCGGACAGGCGCAGGGCGAAGAGGCCGGAAATCGCCACCAGCACGATCCCGCGCGGAGCGATCCAGGCAAGGAACAGCCGCTCGTTCCACGGGACCGAGCTGAACAGCAGGCTGGTCAGGATCGTCAGCGGGCGGACGAGGAACAGCAGCGCGAGCAGGAACAGCCCGAAGCGCCAGTTGAGATAGCTGAGCTCGCTGTAGTCGAGCGAAGCCGACAGCAGCACGAAAATGCCCGAAACCAGCAGGACGGCAATGTTCTGCTTGAACGGATGGATCGAGCGGAGGCTGGAGACGTTCATGTTCGCGAGCGCGACGCCCATCACCGTCACGGCGACCAGCCCGGCTTCGTGCTCGATCTTGTTGCTCAGCACGAAAACGCTGATCACCATCGTCAGCAGGACCGGAACTTTCAGGTACTCCGGGATCAGCCCGCGCGGGAACGACCAGGCGACGAAACGCGCGGCGACATAGCCGATTCCGCCCGCCAGGATGGCCGCGATGATCATCGGCGGGACGACCTCGACCACGGTGGCATCGGGCGCGGCGGCGACCATGCGGAAATATTCGTAGGCGATCACGGCACAGAGCGCCCCGATCGGATCGTTGACGATCGCTTCCCACTTCAGCACCGCCGCGGGGCGCGGCTGGACATTCGACTGGCGCAGCATCGGCAGGACCACGGTCGGGCCGGTCACCACCAGGATGCCGGCGAACAGGATCGCCACCGGCCAGACAAGGCCGGCGATGTAATAGCCCGCGAAACTGCCCAGCAGCCATCCGATCGGCACGCCGAACAGCACCAGGCGCCAGACCGCATCGCCGGCATGGCGCAGTTCGCGCAGATCGAGGCTCAGGCCCCCTTCGAACAGAATGAGCGCGACCCCGATGGCAACCATCGGCTCCAGCAGTTCGCCGAACGCGTGTTCGGGATCGAACAGGCCGAGCACAGGACCGGCAAGAAAACCTGCCGCCAGCATCAGCACGATGGCCGGCCAACCGGTGCGCCAGGCGACCCATTGTGCGCCGATCCCGAGCACGCCCACCAGCGCGATGACGAGAGCCTGTTCTTCCATCTGTCGGAGTGCTCCCCCTCTGCCGCCCTTCGCAAATACGCGCGAAGGGCGGAATCTATCCCGTCAATCGCCCTCGAACTGCATCAGCGCGTCGACCGCGATCCCGTCGGCGCGCAACCTCTCCGCCCCGCCCAGATCGGGCAGGTCTATCACGAACAGCGCGATCGGCACACTGGCGCCGGCCTTGCGCAAGAGCGCCGCGGCCGCAAGCGCCGTACCGCCGGTCGCGATCAGATCGTCGACGATGACCACGCTCGTCCCGGCGGCGATCGCATCGGGATCGACCTCCAGACGGTCGCTGCCGTATTCGAGGGCATAGTCGACCCCGATCGTTGCCGCCGGCAGCTTCCCCGGCTTGCGCACCGGCACGAAACCGACGCCCAGTTGCACCGCCACCGCGGCGCCGAAAATGAACCCCCGCGCCTCCATGCCTGCGATCGCTTGCGCTCCCGCGCTCCGCGCCCGGCCGGCCAGATGCCCGACTGCCGCCGCAAAGCCGGCGCCATGGCCGATCAGAGTGGTTATATCGCGGAACTGCACGCCGGGCGCGGGGAAGTCCGGCACGGTTCGGACGATGGCCTTGAGATCCGCAAGCGTCATCGCTCATATCCGACGCAAAAGCCCCCTCGCATCGCTGCCGATGGAGGGGGGCATTCTGCGCGTCGCAAACCGTGTCAGCCGTGTTCGCGTTTCGGCGAAACGCTGGACCAGACCTGCTTCTTGGCGAAGAAGGCCAGGATCGTGGCGAAGATCAGGAAGCCGAGCACCGGCCACCCCGTCTGGCGGCGTTCCACCATCTTGGGCTCTGCCGTCCAGGTGAGGAACGCGGCCACGTCGGCGCTCATCTGCCGGATCGTCGGCTCGGGATTCCCCTCGGCATAAGTCACCTGGCCATCCGCCGTGATCGGCGGCGCCATCGCGAGGTTGAGATTGGGGAAATACCGGTTGAAATGCAGGCCCGCCGGCGTTTCGAAGTCGGGGAATTCCGCCTTCAGCTCGTCGGGGATCGGTCCGTAGCCGGTCAACAGCGAATAGACGTATTCCGGCCCGTGATGACGCGCCTTGGTCATCAGCGAAAGATCGGGCGGAATCGCATTGTTGTTGGCCGCGGCAGCCGCAACCGCATTGGGATAGGGCGAGGGGAAATAGTCGGTCGGCAGGCCCGGGCGAAAGGTCTCTTCGCCGGTGTCCGGGTTGATGCCCGGCACCTGGTAGCTGGCCGCCTCGGCCTTGATCTGGCCTTCGGTGTAACCCAGCCCCGCAAGATCGCGGAAGGCGACGTACTTGAGGCTGTGGCAGGCGGCGCAGACTTCCTTGTAGACCTGATAACCGCGCTGGAGCTGCGCCATGTCCCAGGTGCCGAAGGGCCCGTCGTGCTGGAAGCCGCCCTCGGGCCCATGGGGCGCGAGATGGAATTCGTGCTCGGCAGTGTGCTGGGCCTCTTCGGTCGCCCAGGTGTAGGCGCCGGTGACGAAGGCCAGCAGCACCACGATGCTGAAGCCGAGACCGACGAGGATTGCGATAGGCCGGATCATTGTGCGTCTCTTTCTCTCGTCCTCAACTCAGGTCGCGGGCGTCGTGTTTTCGCCGAGCACGGCCTTCTTGTCCGACCCCAGCACGGCTTCGGTGATCGAGTAGGGCAGCGGCTCGGGCTTCTCGAACGAGGAGACGAGCGGCAGGATCACGAGGAAGTGCAGGAAGTAGTACGCGGTCGCGATCTGGCTCAGCATGACGTAGGGCTCTTCCGCCGGGGCGCCGCCGCAATAGAACAGCACCGCCATCGCCGGGATCAGCCCGAACCAGAAGAACTTGCGGAACAGCGGGCGATAGTGGCCGCTGCGCACCGGCGAACGGTCGAGCCAGGGCAGGAAGAACCACAGCAGGATCGCGGCGAACATCGCGATCACGCCCCACAGCTTCGCCGGCAGGATGAAGTCCATCGTGAAGGCGCGCAGGATCGCGTAGAACGGCCAGAAGTACCATTCGGGAACGATATGCGCCGGGGTCGAGAGCGGGTTCGCCTCGATATAGTTGTCCGGGTGGCCCAGGGCATTGGGCAGGAAGAACACCATGATCGCGAACAGGACCAGGATCACGCCCAGCCCGAAACCGTCCTTCGCCGTGTAGTACGGGTGGAAGGGCACGGTGTCGCTCTCGCTCTTCACCTCGACCCCGGTGGGGTTCGACGATCCGGGAATGTGCAGCGCCCAGATGTGCAGGATGACGACGCCCGCAATCACGAAAGGCAGCAGGAAGTGCAGCGAGAAGAAGCGGTTGAGCGCCGCGTCGTCGGGCGCATAACCGCCCAGCAGCCAGACCTGCAGCGGCTCGCCGACCACGGGGATCGCGCCGAACAGGCCGGTGATGACCTTCGCGCCCCAGAAGCTCATCTGGCCCCAGGGGAGCACGTAACCCATGAACGCGGTCGCCATCATCAGCAGGAAGATGACCACGCCCAGCAGCCACACCATCTCGCGCGGCGCCTTGTACGAGGAGTAGTAGAACCCGCGGAAGATATGCAGGTAGATGACGATGAAGAAGAAGCTCGCACCGTTGGCGTGGGCATAGCGCATCAGCCAGCCCCAGTTCACGTCGCGCATGATGTGCTCGACTTTGCCGAAGGCGACGGTCGCGTCCGATGCATAGTGCATCGCCAGCACGATCCCGGTGACGATCTGCAGCACGAGGAAGAACCCGGCCAGAACGCCGAAATTCCACATGTAGTTGAGATTGCGCGGCACCGGATAGCCGGCGCCGACGGCGTTGTAGACGAGCCGCGGCAGAGGCAGTTTCTCGTCGAAGAATTTCATGACCGGGTTGGTCGGCGTATATTCCTTCGCCCAGGGGAAGCTCATTTTCTGTCTCTCGCTCCTCAGCCGACGCGAATCACGGTGTCGGACGTGAACTCGTATTCCGGCACTTCGAGATTGGTCGGTGCCGGACCTTTGCGGATGCGCGCGGCCGTGTCGTAGTGCGAGCCGTGGCAGGGGCAGAAATAGCCGCCGAATTCACCCTTGTTCTCGCCTTCCGCCGCGCCCAGCGGCACGCAGCCCAGATGGGTGCACACGCCCATCGTCACGAGCACGTCCTCGTGCCCTTCCTTGGTCCGTTCCTGCAGGGTCTGCGGGTCGCGCAGCGAACTGACGTCGACCGCGTTGGCTGCCGCGATTTCCTTCGCCGTAAGGCGGCGCACGAACAGCGGCTGCTTGCGGAAAACCGCCTTGATCGACTGGCCCGGCTCGATCGCCGAAACGTCGACCTCGGTCGTGCTTTCGGCAAGGACGTCGGCCGAAGGCGCCATCTGGCTGATCAGCGGATAGAGAACCGCAACCCCGCCGAAACCCGCGGCGCTGACCGCCGCAATGTTGATGAAATCGCGCCGGTGCACCCCATCGCCATGCCCCGCATCGTGCGGATCGGCGACGGCTTCGGGTGTCGCGGCGCCAGTCGTATCAGCCATCAGTTCTGCCTTAGTTCCGACGTGTCTTGCCCTGATCCGGCCCGCTGCCGGCGGGGAGGACCCCCACACGACCGTCATCCGCACACATGCGGACGAGGCCCCCTGCGGAGCCGGTTTGGGCGGCCTGTAGACGCGAAAGCCACCGCTGCCAACCGCCTTTTTCCAACGATGGAAAGCCTATGCGGACAACCCGACCAGCGAGATCAGGCGCCCGTAATTCGGCTCCCCCCGGTGTGTGGCCCGGCGAAACGAATAGAAAAGCTCCGGCTCCGCATAAGTGTCGCGGCAAAGAGCCTCGACCCGTTCCACACCCGCCGAGCGCAATCGCATGGCGGCATAGGCGGGCAGGTCGAACTGCCAGTGGCCAGGCCGGCCCGGTACGAAAAAGCGGCTTTCGCGGCTACCGAAACGGGCGCGGAACCCGTCGTCCACTTCGTAGCTTTGCTGCATGATGCAGGGCCCGATCGCCGCCGCGATTGCGGAGCGGTCCGCCCCCAGCGCGACCATCGCCTCGACCGTATTTTCCAGCACGCCGGCCTGCGCGCCGCGCCAACCGGCATGGGCGGCGCCCACCACCCCGGCCGCGCGATCGGCCAGCAGGACCGGCGCGCAATCGGCGGTGACGATGCCGAGCAGAAGGCCCGGCCGGCCAGTCACCAGGGCATCGGCCCTGGGGCGCTCTTCTTCAGGCCAGGGATCGTCCACGACCACGACATCGGACGAGTGGACCTGGTGCAAGCCGACCAGCCGCGCCCCGGGCAGGACCGCTTCGGCGGCCAGCTGCCGGTTCCGCCGCACCGCCGCCGGATCGTCGTCGGCGCCGAAACCGCATTGCAGCCCGGCCACCGCGCCGCCCGAAACGCCGCCCCGCCGGGTCATGAATCCGTGCGGCACCCCTTCGAGCGCGCCTGCCGAAAGCGCCTCAACCAAGCGAGCGCCCCACCTGCTCGCGCGTGTCCCGCGAAAGACCGGGCGCAGCGGCAATCCGTTCCAGCTCCGCGCGCATCAGCGCCGCACGCTTCGGCTCGATCCGGCGCCAGCGGCCGAGTGGTGCGACGAAGCGCGCCGCGGTCTGCGCGTTGATCGGATCGAGATCGAGGATCAGATCCGCGATCAGGCGATAGCCTTCGCCGCTCGGCGCGTGGAAGGCGTGGGGATTGCCGGCAAAGGCCATGTAGAGCGCACGCACGCGATTGGGGTTGCGCAGGGTGAAATCTGCGTGCTCGCGCAAGGCCTTGACGTGTTCGATCGCTGCCGGATGGAGCGACATGGCCTGGAGGCTGAACCACTTGTCGATCGCCAGCGCATTGCCCTCGTAACGGCGATAGAAATCGATCAGCCGGTCGGTTCGCGCCGCGCTGTCGAGCCCGCACAGCACCATCAGCGCGCCCTGGCGGTCGGTCATGTTGTCGGCCGCATCGTATTGTTGCGCCGCCAGCTCCGACGCCGCATCGGGATCGCCGGCGGCAAGGTATGACAGCGCGAGCGTCTTGACCTTGCGCGCACCCCGCGCGCCCCGGTCGAGGCTGTAGGGGACCGCGCTTGCCCTGGCGTGCAGGGCGCGCAGACGGTCGCCGAGTTCGCCGGCCAGCCAGCGCTTCAACCCTTCGCGCTCGCGATGGATGCGGCCGGGATCGGCGACCAGCATCTGTTCGGCGAGGTAGGTCTCGCCCGGCAGGACCATGAGTTCGCCGCGCATCGTATCGTCCAGCCGATCGTCGTCGAGCACGGCGGCGAGGGCCTGCGCAATGGCATCCTGCCCCTGCCCGCGGCCCTTCGCGTCGAGCCCTTCGCCCGCTGCGGCGACCAGGTGGCCGACGACGAGTTCCTGCATCGCCTCCGCCCGGGCGAAGGCGTCGTCATCATGGGCGGCGAGGAACACCAGGTCGTCGCGCGGCACCTGGCGTTCGATCGAAACCGGGGCCGAGAAGCCCCTGTTGATCGAAAGCACGGGCGGGGTGGAGAAGCCGGCGAAGGCGATCGTCGTCTCTTCGTCTTCCAGAACGACCAGTTCCTCTCCGCGATGGGCGCCGGTCTCGCGATCGAACAGCGCCAGGCGCAACGGGATCGGCATCGGCTGCTTGGCCGGCTGGCCCGGCGTCGGGGGCACATACTGGCGCAAGGTCAGGGTCGCGGTCTCGCCCCGGTGCTCAAGCTCGGCCGAGACCTTGGGCGTGCCCGCCTGCGAATACCAGCGGCGGAACAGGCCGAGGTCCAGGCCGGCGCCGTCTTCCATCGCCTTGATGAAATCCTCGCACGTCGCCGCTTCGCCGTCGTGGCGATCGAAGTAGAGATCGGTCCCCGCGCGGAACGCCTCGGGGCCGGCCATCGTGCGCATCATGCGGATGACTTCGGCACCTTTGTTGTAGACGGTCGCGGTGTAGAAGTTCGAAATCTCGCGAAAGCTGTCGGGCCGGATGGGATGGGCCAGCGGGCCCGAATCCTCGGGGAACTGGACCGAGCGAAGGACGCGCACGTCCTCGATCCGCTTGACCGCCTCGCCCTGAAGATCCTGGCTGAAAAGCTGGTCGCGCAGAACGGTGAAACCTTCCTTGAGCGACAGCTGGAACCAGTCGCGGCAAGTCACCCGGTTACCCGACCAGTTGTGGAAGTATTCGTGCCCGATGATCCCCTCGATCGCGTCGTAATCGCCATCGGTCGCGGTTTCCGGGTCGGCCAGAACATATTTCGTGTTGAAGATGTTGAGGCCCTTGTTCTCCATCGCACCCATGTTGAAATCGCCCACGGCGACGATGTTGAACTGATCGAGATCGTATTCGCGCCCGAACGTCTCCTCGTCCCATTTCATCGCTCGCTTGAGCGATTCCATCGCGTGTTCGGTGCGCGGCAGGTCCTCTTCGCGCACCCAGACGTTCAGCGCGACCTTGCGCCCGCTCATCGTGGTGAATTCATCCGACCGGGCGACGAGATCGCCTGCCACGAGCGCGAAAAGATAGCTAGGCTTGGGCCAGGGATCGTGCCATTCGGCCCAGTGCCGGCCATCGCTCGCCTCGCCTTCGGCCACTTTGTTGCCGTTGGACAGCAGCACGGGGAACTGCGCCCGCGGCCCTTCCATCCGCACCCTGTAGGTCGAGAGGACGTCGGGCCGGTCGGGGAAGAACGCAATGCGGCGAAACCCTTCGGCCTCGCACTGCGTGCACAGCATGCCGTTGGAGGCATAGAGCCCCATCAGCTGCGAATTGGCCGAAGGATTGACCCCGGTCTCGATCGCGATTTCGTGCGCGTCGCCCGAAAGGGGCAGGATCAGGTCGCCTTCGTCCATCGTCCAGCCATCGGTCGGCGTGCCGTCGATCGCGACCGACAGCGGCTCCAGCCCGTCGCCGTGCAGACGGATCGTGTCGGCCCGGTCGCCGCGGGCATTGCGCGCCACGGTAAGCCTGGCCTTCACCCGCGTCCACTCGAGGCCGAGATCGAAATCGAGCGCGATTTCCGGGACCAGCCAGGGGAAAGGGCGGTAATCCTCGCGCCGGATCAACGGCGGTTCCTTCGGTTCGGGAGCCGCATCGGCCATTTCGGGATTGTCGTCCGGGGTGGTGGGGTCTGTTCGAATATCCATGGTTTGCAGCTTCTAGGTCCTTTCGCTTGCGCGTCCATCGGATAGAACGCGGATATGCGCACAATGTTCATCTTCGGCATGGGCTACGCCGCCAGCCGCGTCGCCCGCACGCTGTCCGCGCGGGGCTGGGCTGTTACCGGGACCGGGCGGCACGGCGATATCGCCTTCGACGACGCGGAGGCCGTGCACGCCGCGCTCGCGCGGGCCGACCACGTGCTGTCGTCGGTCCCGCCCGACCGCGCGAGCGGCGAGGACCCGGTTCTGACGCGATACGGCCAGCAGCTTGGAGCGGACGGCGGCCGGTGGACCGGATACTTGTCGTCCACCGGGGTCTATGGCGACACGGGCGGGGCCTGGGTCGATGAAAGCGCGCCGGTCGGCACCGGGCGGCGAGCGGCCCGCGCGGCCGCCGATGCGCTATGGCTGGAACGGGGTGCGCGCGTTTTCCGCCTGCCCGGAATCTACGGCCCCGGGCGCAGCGCGCTCGACCGTGTTCGCGAGGGCAAGGCGCACCGGATCGACCTCGGCCCCGGCGCGCCGGACCAGGTGTTCAGCCGCGTGCATGTGGACGATATCGTGTCCGGCGTGCTCGCCGCGCTGGAGGCGCCGGCAGGGGCATACAATCTCGCCGACGACCTGCCCGCGAGCCAGAACGCCGTGGTGGAGGAAGCCTGCCGCCTGCTCGGCCGCGACCCGCCGCCCCTGCTGACCCCGGACGAGGCCGGCCTGTCGGTGATGGCGCGCGGCTTCTACGCCGAAAACCGCCGGATCGCCAATGGCAAGGCGCGGCGCGTGCTCGGCTGGCGGCCGCGCTATCCGACCTTCCGCGAAGGGCTGGCGGCGCTGATCTGATCCGCGCGGTCAGACGTGGCGGGCGCGCAGGGCGATGATCATTCCCCCCAGGCCCAGCACGGCCCCTGCCACGGCGAGCGGCGACCAGGCGTATCCTTCCACCAGGGTCGAGATCAGCATGGCGACCACGATCACCAGAACCCCGTTATAGGCCGCCCTGCCCGCGCCGATCTGCCGGACGATGGTGTAGTAGAGCGGAAAGGTCACGACGGAACCGGCAATGGCAAGCCAGACCGTCCCCGCCCAGAACGCCGGCGCGGCGGGGATCACGGGCGGGCCGGCCAGGATCCATGCGATCGCGACGTCGAACCCGGTGCCGTAGAGCATCGACCAGGCCAGAAGGCTCGCCATCGGCAGCGCGCGGCCCGTCTCGTTGGCCTGGATGACGTTGGCGATCGAGGCGGACAGGATACCGCCCACGGCCAGCGCCACGCCCAGCAGGACGCTGCCGCCCAGCGGCGAGAGACGCGCCTCGTGCAGCAGCAGCAGCGCGATCCCGGCGATCGCGACCGCGCTGCCGGCGAGGAAGCGCGGAGTCACCTGCTGGCCGAGCAGCCAGCGGCCGAAGAGCGCGTTGGGCACCATCAGCATGCCGAACATGACCGCGACGACGCCGGACGTCAGGTGCAGCTCCGCCCGATAGACGAAATTGAAATTGCCGCAGAACTGGGTCAGCCCCACGGCCAGCGCAAGCAGGTGCCCCGCCCGGCCGACGACCAGCGAGCGCCGCATCGCCAGCGCCACGACGAACATCGCCGGGGTGGCGATAGCGAAGCGATAGGCGACCGACCAGCTCGGCGGAACGTCGTGAATCTGGCCTGTGATGACATACCAGGTCGAGCCCCAGATCAGGGCCACGATCAGGAACGGCAGCGCGATCCGCAGGCGCAGGAGCGCGTGCGGCGGCGCGCCGTTTGCAGGGTTGCTCACAGGCCGGAAATCGCGCGGGCGAGCGCGGAGACGGCATTCGGGTCGCTGTTCCACGCCGTCACGAACCGGGCGGCATCCCGCCCCCAGTCATAGAATCCGAAACCCTGCGCGCGCAGCACGGTCCGCTCCTGCTCCGTCAGGCGGACGAACAGCTCGTTCGCCTCCACCGGGTGCATCAGCCGGTCGCCGCACGCGGCGGCGATTTCGCGGGCGGCGGTATTGGCCGCGCGCGCGTTGTCCAGCCACAGACCGTCCTCGATCATCGCCAGGACTTGCGCGGCAAGGAAACGGCCCTTCGATTGCAGATGTCCCGCCCTCTTGCGGCGATAGCGGGCGAGGTCGGCGGCGGCGGGATCGAAGAAGACCACGGCTTCCGCGCTCATCGCGCCGTTCTTGATACAGCCGAAGCTCAAGGCGTCGGCCGGCCCCGCCGCCGCCGCCGCCGAACAGCCGAGGAAGGCAACCGCATTGGCAAAGCGCGCACCGTCGACATGCAGGCCCAGCCCGCGTTCGCGCGCCAGGCCGGCGATCGCAGCCAGTTCGTCAGGGCGGTAGCAAAGGCCGTATTCGCTTGCCTGAGTGACCGAGATCGCATGGGGCTGCACCTGGTGGACATCGTCGCGGATCGGATCGATCGCCGTGCGAATGGTGCCGGGATCGAGCTTCGCCCCCTCCCCGCCGGCAAGGATCAGCTTGGCTCCGTGGAGGTAGAACCCCGGCGCGCCGCCCTCGTCCATCTCGATATGGGCTTCGCTGTGGCACACGACGCCCCCGTGCGGCTGCACCAGCGTTGCAAGCGCAAGGCAGTTCGCCGCGGTCCCGGTCGCAACCCAGATCGCCGCACACTCGCGCCCGAACAGTTCGCCGAAGGCATCGTCCAGCCGATGCGACAGCCGGTCGCCGTCGTAAGGGGCGTCGGCCGCATCGGCGGCGCGCATCGCGTCCCACACGCGCGGGTGGACGGCGGCGGCATTGTCGGACAGGAACTGCATTGCGGAACGCGTCTAGACGCCGCAGCGTTGAGCGCAAGAAGGAGCGCATGCGATGACTGTCGAAGGCCTCGAAATCACGCGCCACCCCGGGCCGGGCGCGGAACCGGTCCATGGCGAATACCGCGCCCGCGTGCCCGGCAGCGACCATGTCGGGCGCCTGACCTGGAAAGCGCGCGGGAATGCGCGGATCGCCGATCACACGCTTGTGCCCCCCGAAATCGGGGGACGCGGCGTCGCTGCCGAACTGGTCAAGGCGCTGGTCGCGGACGCGCGGGAGGAAGGATTCACGATCGTTCCGCAATGTTCCTATGTCGAGGCGCAGTTTCGCCGGCATCCCGAGTGGAGCGAGCTTCTCGCGCCAACGCCGTCCTGAGTCGGATCGGGCGCTCAAGTCGCTTTCATCGCGACGGCACCGGCCCGCTTCAGCCTTTGTCGAAACGTCAGCCCAGCTGCGAGAAATCGCGCGCGCAGATGCTGTCCAGAATCGCCTCGCGCAGCGCTCGTGCACGCGCGAGGGGGATCCCGACAATCTCCAGCTTGCCCCCGGCAAGGCCCAGGTGCAGCGCGGCATAGCCACGCCGCCGCGCGATCGGCCCCTGGGCGATTTCGGCCGAGTGCAGCTTGACCCGGCTGGCCACGTCGGTTCGCGGCGCAAGCCATCCCCGGCGCGAATAGAGCCAGGTATCGTCGATCGCGTGCCGCTCGAACCGCCAGAGAACCCATTGCCAGGCCGCCAACGCGCCGCCCAGCGCCAGCGGCACCAGCGCGAGAAGCGGGCTGGCCGCGCCGCTGGCCGATAGCGAGGGGAAGACGGCAAGGGCGACAGCGGCGGCCAGTGCGCCGGCCAGCAGCGCGCTGTCGAACCGGTAGCGGACGCTCGCGCGGTGCCAGTCGAGCTGTTCGGTCGGCATGGCGAATCCCGCCGCCTGCACGATCGGCGCCAGCTCGTTCCAGCGCGCGAACGGTGCGACATCGTGGCTCGCCGCGCCGGCATCCTGCGCCAGGCTGACGAACTTGAGCCCGTGCCACCCGAAGCGCCGCCGGATCAGGCCGGTGCGGAACTTGAGCGCCTGAACCCGATGCACGGGCATGACCACGTCCGTCCGGGTCAGCAGCCCCCGGCGGCGGCGGAAGCCCTTGGCGGTGCGTTCGAGCACGAAGCCCCATTCGCGCAGCACGGTGCGGACAAGCCCGGTGGCGATGCCGAGCGCGACCAGCGAAGCCACCGCCAGCGCGCCGCCCACGATCTGCGCGGTCGGGCCGAGGCCGGAAAGCCACGATCCCGGACCGGCCAGCCGCTCCTCCCACTGGTCGAAATCCCACAGGTCGAACGGCAGGAGGAAATCGAACTGCTGCGCCGCGCCCGCCACGACGGCCACCACTGCGAGCGAGAATTCGAACAGTCCGAAAACGAAAATCCTGCGCGGCCCCATCGAAAACAGCGGCGCGGCGGCGCCCGCCGTCTCTTCCTGCCTCGATTCGCCCGACGTCGATTCGCCGGATATGCTTTCGGCGTCCCTGCGCGCACGGACGACTTCGCGCAGACGTTCGCCTTCGGCCTCGCGCAGGAAGGACAGCGTGAGTTCGTCCTTGCCCCCGGCGCCGGTTTCGAAGCGCACTTCGACCAGGCCGAAAAGGCGGGCGAGCGGTCCCTGTTCGAGGCTGACGTCCTGGATTCGGTCGTAGGGTACCGAACGCGCCGCGCGGCTCAGCACGCCGCTCTCGACCCGAATGTCCTCGGCGCCGACGCGATAGGTCAGGCGCCGCCATTGAAGCCAGGCGACCGCGAGCGTCACGGCCAGCATGAGCAGGGCCAGCGGGATCACGGCAAGCAGCCAGCGCCCCTCGTCGCGCAGGACGAAAGCGGCCGCGATGACGGCGGGAACGATCTGGCGCAGGCCGGTGACCGCATGGAGGACGAGTCCCACCGGCTCCGTCCGGCGCTCGCGCACGTCCCCCGCGTCGCTATCTGCCACGTCGGGCACGGTCACATCGTGTCGCGCCGGATGCGCGCGCGGATCGTTTCGCGCATCGCCCGCGCATCGCTCTCGGCAAGCCCGGGCAGCGCGACCGAGGCGTTGTGGTTGCCGGCGGTGTGCAGGGTGAGCGTGGCGAGGCCGTAAGCACGCTCGAGCGGCCCCTGGTCGACGTCGATATGCTGGACCCGGCCGAACGGAACCACCGTGTCCGAACGGAACAGAATGCCGCGCACGACCCGCAGCCGGTCCTCACCCATGACATAGCCGCGCGCTGCATAGCGGCGCAGCGGGACACGTATGACAAGGAAGGCGGCGACCAGCAGGACCGGCCCTATGAAAGCGCCGGTCGGCAGAACATCAACCGTTTCGAGCACGAGCGAGCCGATCACGAACGGCACTGCCGCGATCGAGGCCGCGATCCGCATGACCTTGACATGATTCGGGTGCAGCGCGGTCAGCTCTTCGCTCTCTTCCATGGTGGATTACATGGATAAGACGGTCGCCAAGGGCAAGAGACTGTTTTCGCTTCAGGTCAGGCCGAGCGGCTGAAAGGCGCCGGGCCATCGCCTCGTTGACAGCGTGGGACAACTGCGCCACGAAATGATGAATGGCTCGCGGGAACAAGCGTTCGACAATCGTCGATGTCGCCAAGCTGGCGGAAGTCTCGCCCAAAAGTGTGTCCCGCGTGTTCAACAACGAACCGCACATCACCCCGGCACTGCGCAAGAAGGTTCTGCGCGCGGCGGAACAGCTCAACTATCACCCCAATGTCATGGCGCAGGGGCTGGTGCGGCGCCAATCCTATCTTATCGGGCTGGTCTATGAAAAGCCCAGCCCGAGCTATGTCGTCGAGCTGCAGCGCGGCGCGCTGGAACGGCTGCATGGCGAACGCTACCGGCTGATCGTGCTGCCGGTCGAATCGGTCGGCGATCACCCGAACGACGTGGTGGACACGATCCGTTCGGCCGCGCTCGACGGGGTCATTCTTGCCCCGCCCGCGGCTGATCACCCGGTTGTGCTCGATGGGTTGGTCCAGGCCCGCATTCCCTTTGCCCGCATCACCCCGCAATCGCGTGAAGGTCTTGGCCTGGCGACGACGATGGACGGCCTCGCCGCCGCGCGTGAGATTGCCGAGCACGTCATAGGCTATGGTCACAGGCGTATCGCGATCATCAAGGGCGACCCGGACCACCCGGTCAGCGCGCAGCGACTGATTGCCTATCGTGCGGCCTTTGAGGAGGCGGGGATCGAATATCTTCCCGAACTGGTCGAGGCGGGCGACTTCAGCTTCGAATCCGGCTACGAGGCGACCAAGCGGATCCTCTCGCGAAAATTGCGCCCGACCGCCATCCTCGCGCAGAACGACGACATGGCCGTGGGCGCAATTTCGGCCGCGCGGGAGCTTGGTTTCGAGGTGCCGGACGATCTCAGCGTGGCAGGGTTCGACGATTCCGAAATCGCGCGCGTGGTCTGGCCGCGGCTAACCACAGTGCGCCAGCCGGTCGTGGAAATGGCCCATACCGCTGCGGACATGTTGATACGGCAGCTCGCCGGCGAAGACCCTGGGCCCACCGTGGTCCACGCGCATAGCCTGATCGAACGACTGACCGTAGCGTCACCGCCAGCCGAAACGTGAACCTGGCCCGCTCAGTTGTCGGCTGAGACGGGAAAGAGCAATGGCGGCCATTGCCAGCAAGGGCCGCCATTACTCTTTCGGGACGACGCGGATATCAGAAGGTGAATTTGACCCCGCCGTAGATCCGCCGCGAGCCGGATTGATAACGGAAGGGCAGTTCAGGGAACTGCAGATAGACGCTGGCATTCGCCTTGGTGATATTGATCGCCTCGGCAAAAACCTCGAAATTGTCGGTCAGCTGGTAGCTGATCTGACCATCGAGCTGGCCGTAGGATTTCTGGTAGATCCCCAGCGTCCGCGTGACCGATCCGTCGGCAAAGCTGAAATTGCCCATGTACTGCTTCGAACGCCAGGAGTACGACGCGCGAGCGGCAAAGCCCGAGTGTTCGAAATAGACCTGACCGTTGGCCGAATGCTTCGACACCCCGGGCAGTGGCAGGTTGTCGCTGAAATCGGTGCTGAAGTCGGTTTCGGTGTCCGAGAATGTATAGTTCGCGGTGAAGCCCAGACCGAAATCGAACGCATACTGCGCCGCCAGCTCCAGGCCCCTGACCCGTCCGCCCGAGCCGTTGGCCGGTTGCGACACCGGACCCATGCGCCCGCCGCCCTGATCGTTGACGAAGACCGTGACGGTTTCGTTGACGATGAAGCTGTCCACTTCCTTCCAGAACAGCCCTGCCGAAAGCAGTCCCTGATTGCCGAAATAGTGTTCGAAGCCCAGATCGAACTGATAGGCGCGGAAGGGATCCAGCTCCGCGTTACCGCGCTTGCCGTTGGTGAACTTGAACAGGTCGTCCGCCGGGTCGCGGGTGAACGTGGTCGAAAACCCTTCGCCCAGCGAAACCAGCGGCTGGCGGGCGACGACCCGCGCGGCGGAAAAGCGAACCTTGCTGCCCTCTGCCACGTCGAACACCGCGTTCGCGCTCGGCAGGAAATCGGTATAGCTGCGGACGATGGTATTGGTCGTGTAATCGCGCAGCACGCCGTTCCAGCTGTCGGTGCCCCAATAGCTCGGATCGGCATTGGCCGGCTGGTTCTGGTCCACTGTCAGGTTAGTGTTGACGACCCGCAAGCCCACGTTGACGTGGTAGGAATCGTCCAGCCCGCCCAGGTCGACCATGACATAGCCCGACTTGGTCTCCTCCTTCACCCGATAGCTCTGCAGCGGATCTTCGAAGAAGGTAAAGGGCGTATCCGGATAGAGCGCCTGAATCCATTCGAGGGCGTTCGTCATTTGCGAACGGTCGGCGACCAGGACCGTATCGCCCTGGATCCGGCCCCCGCCGGCGAAGTTGCGGATCGCTTCCATCCGCTCGGGATTGCTCACCAGGGTTTGATACGGCGTGATCAGCGCAGGCGAATTGCCGAAACGGGTGCAACCGGCGAATGCCGCAGGCTTGTTGGATTCGGGCAAGTCGCAGATCTTGTAGCCGATCGCCCCATCCTGGAAATAGCCATAGGGCGTCCAGTTGTAAGAATAGCCGTCCACACGCTCATCTTCGGGAATCGCGGTGGCATCGAGCTCGCCCTTGCCGCTGTAATCGGCGAGATAGCGGCCCGAGACGAAATCGACCGTGCGCTGGCCATAGCGGAAGCCCGCGCTGAGCGTGATCGTGTCTTCGAAACCGTCGGCGACATCATAAGCGAAATCGCCGCGGATCGAATGGCCGTCGATGTCGGAACGATCGCCGAAGGCCCAGTGCGATTTGAAGAAGCCGTAATCGGGATTGCTGAACAGATCCTGCGGGCTGCCGGGCGCAATGCCGAAGCTGGGGAAATCGCCGTTGGTGTAAGTGAAATCGAATGTCGGCGGGGCGTCCGCATTCGGCGTGAAGCCGGGTTGCGGCCCGGAAGTACCCGGCCCGCGCACGCCATAGGCAGTGTACCGCACGTCATTGTTGGCGACTTCGCGCTTCATGCTCGACGATGCATAGTTGGCCATGACAGATGCGCGGAAATTGGTGTCGTTGTCCCATTCCAGCGCGAACTGCACGTTGTCCGATTTGATTTTCGACACGTCGACGAACGAAATCGCCTCGGCCGACTGGGCGCGCACGGTGCCTTCGGTCAGGACGCCGTTTTCGTTGATCGAATAGTCGCCGACCAGCCCCTGCGATTCGCCCTGCCCGAACGGGAATTTGACCGACGCTTCGCGCGTGTCGATCTTCATGTCGGAATGGAAATACTGCGCACTGACTTCCAGCGTATCGGTCGGGCGATAGGTAATCCCCAGCGATGTGCCCCAACGCCGGCGATACTGGTCGCGATCGGTGACGTAACGATACTCGGGCGCGTAATAGTTGGTCGGCACGGTTGCCGTGTCGCGCCGCCCCTCGTCAAACGCCCAGTTGCCGCGATTGTCACCGCCCAGCACGTTGACGTGATTGTTGGTCTTTTCATAGCTGAAAGAGGCGATGACGCCGAGCCGGTCGTTGAAATTGTAGCCGAGGACGGCCGCACCCGCCGGCTCCCAGCCGGAGATTTCGCTGCCCTTGCTCATCTTCGCATTGCCCGCCAGCGTCAGGCCGGACTTCAGATTGAGCGGATTGCGCGTCTTGAGATTGACGATGCCGCCGAGCCCGCCTTCAAGCAGGGAGGCATTGGGCGATTTGAACACTTCGATCCCGCCGATCAGTTCGGAAGGCACGCCTTCGAGACTGTCGTAACGGTTATAGTTCCCCTCGCCGACCTTGTAGACTTCCAGGCCGCTGACGAAGAGCTCGCCATTCAGCAGCGTGACATTTTGCTCAAGCCCGCGGATGCGCACTTTGGAACCCTGGCCGTTCTCGCGGTCGATCTGGATGCCCGGCAGGCGCTGCAACGATTCGGCCACGTTCTGGTCGGGGAACTTGCCGATATCTTCCGCTGTAACCGATTCGATGATCAGGTTCGATTCGCGCTTGGCATTCAGCGCACTTTCCAGCGAGGCTCTGAAGCCGGTGACGACGATAACGTTTTCGCCCGCTTCCTCGCTTGCCGCCTGCCCGGTGTCGGTCGCATCCTGGGCCTGCGCGAAGGCCGGTGCGGAGCCGGCACCCAATGCCAGTACCGATGCGGCGGCCAAAAACGTCGACCGGTTGCGTAAAATTCCGCTGTGCATTTCAGTATCCTCCCCAAAACCGCATCTTCGCGTGCGGATCTTTCGTGGTGTGCCAATCCCCTGCCCCGACTCGGAGAGCAGTCGACCTGACGTGACTTTACTGGTTGCATATTTCTGTCAACGTTGTCAAACATCATGCGTCGTTTGGCAAAAAATCGCGCTTTTCCGCGGAGTTTCTGTCAAGGTTGTCAGACTCAGTCGAGACGCAAAACGCGCCGGCTGGAGCCGTATGGGATGGGATCTATGCTTTCGAAAATGCTTCTTTTGTCGGCGGCTGCAGCCGCACTCGCAGTGCCGGCCCCCTCCTTCGCCCAGGCCCGCGATACGGCAATCGACCATCCAGGCGAAGCCACCATCCATCCCGAGCAATGGCCCGAAGTCGCCTTTCCAAAGGTACTGACCGAGGAAGGCGAAGCGCATGTGCAGGCGCTGCTCGCGCAGATGACGCTCAGGCAGAAGGTGGGCCAGATCATCCAGGCCGATATCGCCAGCGTGACGCCCGAGGAAGTGCGCGAATACCGCCTCGGGTCGGTACTCAACGGCGGCAATTCAGGGCCCTGGGGCGACGATCTCGCCCCGGCGGCGAAGTGGCTCGAACTCGCCGATGCGTTCTACGACGCTTCGATGGACGTGCCCCCCGGCGAACCCGCGATCCCGATCGTATGGGGCACAGATGCGGTGCACGGGCACAGCAACATCGTCGGCGCGACCATATTTCCGCACAACGTCGGGCTCGGCGCCGCTCGCGATCCCGAACTGATCGAGCGCATCGGGCAAGTCACTGCGGTCGAGATTCGCGTAACCGGTCAGGAATGGACCTTCGCCCCCACCGTGGCCGTGCCGCAGGATTATCGCTGGGGCCGCGCCTACGAAGGTTACTCCTCCGATCCCGCGCTGGTCGCCGCCTATGTCGGCAGCATGATTCGCGGGTTGCAGGGGCCGCCTTCGGTCGCGCCGATCCTTGCCGGGCCGCACGTGGCCGCCTCCACCAAGCACTACCTCGCCGATGGCGCCACCACCGATGGCAAGGACCAGGGCGACGCGGCGATTTCCGAACTCGAGCTACGGCTGGTGCATGGCGCGCCCTATATTCCCGCAATAGAGAACGGCGTCGCCACGATAATGACCAGTTTTTCCAGCTGGAACGGGGTCAAGCTGTCGGCCCATCGCGGACTTGTGACCGACGTGCTGAAAGGGCGCATGAACTTCGGCGGTCTGGTCGTCACAGACTGGAATGCGCACGGGCAGGTGGCAGGCTGCAGCAACGCCAGCTGTCCCAAGGCAATCAATGCCGGAATCGACATGCTGATGGCGCCCGACAGCTGGCGCAACCTTTACGACAGCACGCTGTCGCAGGTCCGCGACGGCACGATTTCCATGGAACGGCTGGACGATGCTGTGGCGCGTGTGTTGCGCGTCAAACAACGGCTGGGCCTGTTCGAAATGGGCAAACCTTCGCAGCGCGCGCTGTCCGGGCGGTACGAACTGCTAGGCGCGGCAGACCATCGCGCCGTCGCGCGTGAGGCTGTGCGCAAGTCACTGGTCCTGCTGAAGAACACCGGCGTCCTGCCGCTCAGGGCCGATGCCCGAATCCTCGTCGCCGGCGACGCGGCCGACGATATCGCGCGCCAGTCGGGCGGATGGACGCTGAGCTGGCAGGGAACCGGGCTCGACAACGGCCTGTTTCCGGGCGCGACTTCACTGTGGGACGGCATCGAACAGGCGGTCACGTCCGCCGGGGGCAGTGCTGAACTCTCTGTCGAGGGTGAATATACCGCACGTCCCGACGCGGCGATCGTCGTCTTCGGCGAAACGCCCTACGCGGAGTTTCAGGGCGACATCGCTTCACTGCAATTGCGCCCCGAGCTGCGCCAACCGATCGCGACGATGCGGCGCCTGAAGGAAGAAGGCATTCCCGTGGTCGCCGTGATGATCACCGGTCGCCCGCTTTATGTGAACGAGGCGCTCAATGTCGCTGACGCCTTCATTACCGCCTGGCTGCCGGGGTCGGAGGGAGGCGGGGTGGCCGATGTGATGTTCGCCGGGGCTGGCGGTGAACCGGTCCACGATTTCCAGGGCCGGCTGCCAGCGGCGTGGCCCGCCAGCGCGCGGCATGATGGGGAAACGCTGTTCCCCTTCGGTTATGGCCTGCGCTACGCGGATGGACCGGGCGCATGGACGCCCTTGCCGGAAGACAGCGGCGTAAGCGACGATGGCAGCGACGGGGGCGTGTTTTTCGAGCGCGGCCTCCCCGCATCGTCCTGGTCGCTCACCGTGTCGCGTGCCGATGGCGGCGAATCGCTGCGTGTGACCACCGTTCCCGCGGAAGCTGTGCAGGGTCGTGTGCGTATCACCGCCACCGATTACGGCGTGCAGGAAGGCGCGCGCAGCTTCGCCATCGATCCCCACCCTGGCGGGACTGCAATCGAGCTCGGCACATTCGATCCGATCGACCTTTCGCGCCAGACCAATGGCGACATGCTGCTTCTCACCACCGTTCGGCTGGACGCTCAGCTTTCGCAGGCACCGCGCATGGCCGTGCGCTGCGAAGGCACGGATTGCAGAGGGGAAGTCCCAATCGCCGAGTTTGGGGCACTGCCTGTCGGAGAATGGCAGACCCTGGGCATCCCCCTCAAGTGCTTCCAGACTGCGGGCGCCGACATGGGCGCGATCAGCGCGCCGTTCCGTCTGACGACGTCGGGCCCGGCACGCTTCAGCCTGGCGCGCGTGGCCTTGGGCAGCCTGTCCGATGTCGATGTCCTTGCCGGTTGCCCGACCGACTGATGCATCTGCCGCGTCTCACTGTACGGCGAAGGCGCGCGGGCGTTCGCGCGCGGCCAAGATCACGACCGCACCAAGGGCCTTGAGCGCAGCGAAGGTCAGCAGCACGGGCGTGAAGTTTTCCGGTGTGGCCAGGTGCCAGACGATCAGCGTCCCGATAATTGCCGGTACGGTATTGGTCAGATTGACCAGACCCAGGTCGCGCCCCCTTCGGTCCGGCCGCGGGAGCAATTGCATCGCGAAAGTGACATGCAGGCTCAGGAACACCGCGGTGCCGGTTGCATAGACGCAGAATGCAATCGCCCCGTGCCAGGCAGTTTCCGCGAATGCCATACCGATCAGGCCCACCGTTCCGACCAGGGCTGCACCGAACAGAAACGGCTTGCGCGTTCCCGCCAGGTCCGACCACCGGCCGATCGCCAGCGCGACCGGCAGGGGAATGATGTAGGAGATCGTCAGCACGCGGCCGACCAGCCCGGCCGCATCGCCTTCGACCTGCGTCAGCGTCTTGAAATAATAGAGCAGGTAGAGCGTCAGGGTCGCGCAGCTTAGCTGGACGAGCAGCCTGGAGATCGACGCGATCACGATGTCGCGCCTCTCCCACGGTACGGCAAGTTCCGGTGCGAGAAATTCCTTCCTGGGGCGCAGTGCCAGCAGCGGGAGGATCAGCGCGAAGGCAGCAGCGGGGACCAGGGCGAACCGGGCCATCTCGACCAGATCGGGTTGCGCCAGAAGTGCGACCGAGAAAGCGGCCGCAACGGGATTGCCCAGTGCCAGCATCCCGCCCGCTATGCCTTTCCGCCTGGCCGGCACTTCTTCCGCGATGATGGCGAAAAGCGGCGCGAGCACTGCGTTGATTGCCGCTTGCGCCAGTGCGACCGCGAGCACCAACTGGGCCGGCGTTCCGGCAAGGCTCAGGCCGATATAGGACAGCGCCAGCGCGACCAGTCCGCCCACTACCCAGCGCCGGCGTCCGCCACCTTTCGTCGCCGAAAGATCGCTGAGCCAGCCGAACAGGATGTTCGCGCCGCTGGCGACAATTCCGCCGACAACCGCTGTCGCCGTCAGCAGGTCGATCTTGGCCAGCTCGTCCAGTGCCTCGACCCTCAGCGGCAGCAGGAGGGTGAACAAGGGAAGATAGGAGACCACACCGCCGGCATTGGCCAGCGCGACTGCCAGAAGGAGCGCCGCCGTGCGCGCGCGGGGCTGGAACCTGTCCATCAGGCTCCCGCCTTGCCGACCATGAAGGCGCAAGGCAATCCGCGGCGGCCTGCCGGGTTCAGCTTGCGGCAGGGCGCCGGGCGTAGATGCCGAACACCGCGATCACCGCATAGCAGGCGGCGGGCAGCGCCAGCGACATGGCGAGGCTGCCACTGAGATCGGCCAGCGCGCCCATGGCCAGCGGGATCACCGCCCCGCCGAAGATCGCGACATTGATGATCCCCGATCCGTCGGCCGCGCGGCTGCCCAGCCGCTCACAGGCGAGCGAGAAAATGGTCGGGAACATGATCGAGTTCATCAGGCCGATCGCCAGCAGGCTATAGGCCGCCAGCGTGCCGTTGCTGTTGGTCGACAGCGCGATCAGCGCGATGGCGCCGACCGCAACCGCGGCGAGGATCTTGCCCGGGCTCACTATGCGCAGCAGCGCCGAGCCTATGAAACGTCCGACCATCGCGCCGCCCCAATAGAGGCTAACCATCCAGCCGATCACGTTCTCGGGCTCGCCCAGCACGTCGTCGAGCATCAGATAGTTGATCACCACCGAACCGATCGCGACCTCGGCGCCGACATAGAGGAAGATGCACAGCGCGCCGAAGCCGAAGCGCGGGCGCTTGAGCAGGTCGAAGCCGGCCAGCGCGCTCGAGGCTTCGTGCTTTTCGCCCTGCAGCCGGTTGCGGAACAGCCACACTGCGCCCGCGACCACGGTGATCGCCACCGCGAGGCCGAGATAGGTCTTCACGATCATCGCCGATTCCGCGGTGCGATAGGCGGCCAGCGCGGCGCCTTCGAAATCCTCCGCCGAGACATCGGCCAGCTTGCCGAGGATCAGCCCCGCGCCGACCAGCGGGAAGACGAAAGTGCCGAAGGAGTTGAACGCCTGCGCGAAGGTCAACCGGCTGTGCGCGGTCTTCTGCGGGCCGAGCAGGCTGATCAGCGGATTGACCACCACCTGCACGATCACCACCCCGCTGGCGAGGATGAACAGCGCCAGCAGGAACAGCGGATAGGTGGCGGTGGTGCTGGCGGGGATGAACAGCAGACAGCCCGCGGTCATCGTCATCAGCCCGGCCACCGCGCCGCGTATATAGCCGATCTTCTTGACCAGCTTGGCCCCCGGAATGCCGATCACCAGATAGGCGGCGAAGAAGCAGAACTGCACCAACATCGCTTGCGTGTAATTGAGCGTGAACAGCTCTTTCAGCTTGGGGATCAGGATATCGTTTAGGCTGGTGATCCCGCCGAAGATGAAGAACAGCGCGAAGACGAAGGGCGGCAGGCTGGGCGCATGGACATGGCCCTCGCCCTCGGCTGGCCCCGGATCGCTTGAGGAGATTTCCTTCGCCGTGATCGCCGCGGAATCCGTTACCACCAACTTCCCTCCCGATACTGGTCCGCCGCCTCTCGTGTGCAGGGTGCCTGTCTCCGGAAATATGAGAGCGAACCTCCATTGTCAACGCTGTCAGACACAAGCCTGCGCCACACAGGAATGCAGCCCTGATCTCTGCGCCGACGGTATCGACAGGCCGCCCGTTTCGACGAATCGCCGCCTTCCGACCCGAGGTCCGGAAACGGCGGCCATCATTAGGCCGCTCGAGAATTTTTCATGGATTGCGACGCTGACATCGCGAGCACCGGGAAGAATGGTGCTGCTGGGGAGGATTGAACTCCCGACCTCACCCTTACCAAGGGTGCGCTCTACCACTGAGCTACAGCAGCGCCTGACAAGGCGGGCGCGCTATTGTCGTGCGCCATACGAAAGTCAAGCCAAGCTTGAGCCTTGGGCGCATTCACGGCAAGACATTTCCATGCCCGACGATCCCGATACCAGGACGACACGCGAAGAACGGCTCGCGGCGAAGCTGCGCGAGAACCTGCGGCGGCGCAAGGCGCAGGCGCGGGCGAGCAAGGGCGCGCAGGTGGGCGATACCGGCGACAGCGGGCTTTCCAATCCGGGCACGAAAAGCTAACCGCACACCCCCACCGATAGAGGAGCTTTCGCTTGCCCACGCTGATCCTAGTCCGTCACGGCCAGAGCCAGTGGAACCTGGAAAACCGTTTCACCGGATGGTGGGACGTGGACCTGACCGAAAAGGGCGTGGCCGAGGCGATCGCGGCGGGCGAGCTGCTGGCGGCGAAAAACGTGCTGCCGACCCGCGCCTTCACCTCGTTGCAGACGCGCGCGATCAAGACGCTGCATCTCGCGCTCGAGGCCTGCGGACGGCTGTGGATTCCCGAAACCAAGGACTGGCGCCTCAACGAACGCCACTATGGCGGGTTGACCGGCCTCGACAAGCAGGAGACGCGCGATCGCCACGGCGACGAGCAGGTCCATATCTGGCGCCGCAGCTTCGACGTGCCGCCCCCGGTGATGGAAGACGGCAGCGACTACGACCTGGCCGCCGATCCGCGCTATGCCGGGATCGAAGTGCCCCGGACGGAAAGCCTGAAGCTGACCATCGAGCGCGTCCTGCCTTACTGGGAAAACGAAATCCTGCCGGTTCTCGCGAGCGGCGAGACCGTGATCGTTTCCGCCCACGGCAATTCGCTGCGCGCGCTGGTCAAGCATCTTTCCGCCATTTCGGACGACGACATCACCGGGCTGGAAATCCCGACCGGCCAGCCGATCGTTTACGAGTTCGACGGCGCAATGAAGCCGGGCGAGCGCCAGTATCTGAAGGACCGCTGAGATGGGCGAGGGGAGCGGAGACGGCGCCGGGCCGAAAGTCGCCATCGTCATGGGCAGCCAGTCCGACTGGCCGACGATGCAATGCACCGCCGACGTGCTCGACGAACTGGGCGTGCCCTACGAGGCGCGGATCGTCTCGGCGCACCGCACGCCCGATCGCATGTATGCTTTCGGCAAGGGGGCCGCGGACGAGGGCTTTGGCGTCATCGTCGCCGGTGCCGGCGGGGCGGCGCACCTGCCGGGAATGCTCAGCGCGCTGACGCACCTGCCGGTGCTGGGCGTGCCCGTCGAATCGAAGGCGCTTTCGGGGCAGGACAGCCTGCTGTCCATCGTGCAGATGCCCGCCGGGGTTCCGACCGGGACGCTGGCGATCGGCAAGGCGGGCGCGACCAACGCCGGCCTGCTCGCGGCCGCGATCCTCGCGCTTGGCGATGCCGGCCTTTCGCGCCGGTTGCAGGACTGGCGCGCCGCGCGCAGCGCCGCGGTGGCGGAGCGGCCCGAAGACGCATGATCCAGCCCGGCGGAACAATCGGCATCCTGGGCGGCGGACAGCTCGGGCGGATGATCGCGATGGCTGCGGCGCAGCTCGGCTATCGCTGCCATGTCTACGAACCGGGGCGCGACAGCGTGGCCGCCGAAGTGAGCGCGCAGTTCACCTGTGCGCCCTGGACCGACGAGGCTGCGCTCGCCCGTTTCGCCGAAAACTGCGACGTGGTGACCTGGGAATTCGAGAACGTGCCGGTCGGCCCGCTGGCCGCGATCGAGCACCTGCTCGCGCCCCATCCCCGTGCGCTCGAAACCGCACAGGATCGGCTGAAGGAAAAGTGCTTCGTCGAAAGCCTCGGCGGCGTGCCCGCTGCCTATGCGCCGGTCGATACGGCGGAGGAGCTGGCCGATGCGGTCGACCGCATCGGCGCGCCGGGCATCCTCAAGACCCGCCGCGATGGATACGACGGCAAGGGTCAATGGCGACTCCGGACCGCGCGCGATGCCGACGCGATCCGCCTGCCGGACGCCCCGACGGTCTACGAGGGCTTTGTCGAGTTCGCGTGCGAATTCTCGGTCATCCTCGTGCGCGGGCGCGACGGCGAGGTGCGCTTCTGGGACAGCCCGGAAAACACCCATGTGGGCGGCATTCTCGCGACTTCGACCCTGCCCGCGAGCGAGATGGTCGTGCAGCAGACGCCGGCCGCGCGCGCGCTGGCGGCCCAAGTGGCCGAGGCGCTGGGATATGTCGGCGTGCTGACGCTGGAATTCTTCGCCACGAACGAAGGCCCGGTGTTCAACGAAATGGCCCCGCGCGTACACAATTCGGGCCACTGGACGATCGAAGGCGCGGCCACCAGCCAGTTCGAGAACCACGTGCGCGCGGTCTGCGGCCTGCCGCTGGGCGACACCGCGACCACCGCCGCCCGGGTCGTGATGACGAATATCATCGGCGAAGACGCGCTCACTGCCCACGGTTGTCTCGGCGACGGCGACGCGCACCTCCACCTTTACGGCAAGCGCCAGGCGCGCGCCGGGCGCAAGATGGGGCACGTGACGCGGATCGCGGCGCGGTGAGGGGCGCATGACGGCGCCGATCTTTTGCATTTTTGCCCGTGCGGCCAATGGCGTTATCGGCGACCGGGGCCGCCTGCCCTGGCACATTCCCGCCGACCTGAAACGGTTCAAGGCGCTGACGATGGGCAAGCCGATGATCATGGGGCGCAAGACGTTCGAAAGCCTGCCCGGCCTGCTCCCGGGCCGGCGCCATATCGTGCTCACCCGCCGCAAGGGGTGGGCCAGCGAAGGGGCCGATGTCGCGCGTTCGCCGCAAGAGGCGCTGGCGCTCGCCGATACGGGCGAGACGGACATCGCGGTGATCGGCGGCGCGGCGATCTTCGACGTTTTCCTGCCGCGGGCGGACCGGATCGAGCTGACCGAAATTCACGCCGACTACGAAGGCGACGTGCTGATGCCCCGGCTCGGCCCCGAATGGAACGAAACCGCGCGCGAATCCCACCCGGCCCGCGGCGAGGTGCCGGCGTTCGATTTCGTCACCTTGCGGCGGGAGAAGGCATGAAACGCCGGCTCGCCTGGGGGGCATTGGGGCTGCTGGCCGCGGCCGCCATCGGCTTCTTCGCGCTCGCGCCCGGCATTGTCGAGCGGAGCATGAACCGGATCGACGGCAAGCCGCCGATCGCGGTTTCCGACGAGGCGCGGGCGCTGCACGCAACGCTCGCCATCGTCGATCTGCATTCCGACACGCTGATGTGGGACCGCGACCTCCTGTCCCGCGCGGATCGCGGGCACGAGGATCTGCCGCGGATGGAAGACGGCAATGTCGCGTTGCAGGTGTTCTCCAGCGTCACCAAGACGCCGAAGGGCCAGAACTACGACGCGAACGGGGCGGACAGCGACAATATCACCGCCCTGGTGATCGCCCAGCTGCAGCCGGTTCGGACCTGGACCTCGCTGCTCCAGCGCTCGCTCTATCACGGCGAAAAGCTCGACCGCGCGGTGGCGCGGGCCGGGGGGCGGCTGCAGAAAGTCGCCGCGCCCGGCGATTTCGACCGCCTTCTGGCGCAGCGGCAGCGCGCCGAAACCGGCCCGGTCGGGGCGATGCTGTCGGTCGAGGGGCTGCAGAACCTCGAAGGCGATCTCGCCAATCTCGACCGGCTCCACGCCGCAGGCTTTCGCATGGCCGGGCTGACCCATTTCTTCGACAACGACCTTGCCGGTTCGATGCACGGCATCGACAAGGGCGGGCTGACCGCGAAAGGGCGCGCGGCGATCCGGCGCATGGAGGCGCTGGGCATGATCGTCGACATTGCCCACTGCAGCCACGCCTGCGTGGCCGACATCCTCGCCATCGCGCGGCGCCCGGTCGTGTCCAGCCACGGCGGGGTCCAGGCGACCTGTAAGGTCAACCGCAACCTGTCGGACGCGGAGATCCGCGGCGTGGCGCGGACCGGCGGGGTTGTCGGCATCGGGTACTGGGATGCGGCGATCTGCGACACCTCGCCGCGCGCTGCGGCGCGGGCGATGAAGCACGTGCGCGATCTGGTGGGGATCGAACACGTCGCGCTGGGCAGCGATTACGACGGAGCGACCACCGTGCGGTTCGACGCCGGCCAGCTGGTCCAGGTGACGCAGGCCCTGCTCGACGAAGGCTTCACCCACGACGAGATCCGCGCGGCGATGGGCGGCAACGCTCTGCGTGTCTTGCAGGCGGGCATTGCGCCGATGGAGCCGGCGCCGATGGAGCCGGCATCGTGAGGTGGCTCGACCATCGCCAGCCGCTGCCGGGCAGCTTGCGCGGCGCGATCATCGCGCTGGGCAATTTCGACGGCTTCCACCTGGGCCACCAGGCGGTCGCGCGCGAAGCCATCGGCTGGGCCCGGGCCGAAGGGCGCCCCGCGATAATCGCGACGTTCGATCCGCACCCGGTGCGCTTCTTCAAGCCCGAGGCGGCGCCTTTCCGCCTGACCACGCTCGAACAGCGGCAGGAACTCTACCTCGCGGCCGGGGCCACCGCGATGCTGGTGTTCCATTTCGACGCCGAGCTGGCCGGCACCAGCGCGGAGGATTTCGTCCACGTCCTGCTGGGCGAACGGCTGGGCGTCGCCGGCATCGTGACCGGGGAGGATTTCACTTTCGGCAAAGGGCGCGCCGGGAACCGCGAGCGGCTGGCGCAACTGGGCGGCGAGGCGGGCATTGCCACGCGCGCGGTCGCGCCGGTGATGGACGGCGGGGCGCCGGTGTCCTCCAGCCGGGTGCGCGAGGCGCTGCGGGCCGGCGAACCGGAAGAAGCCGCCCGCCTCCTCACCCGCCCCTTCGCGATTCGCGGGGTGGTGGAGCATGGCGACAAGCGCGGGCGCGAAATCGGATATCCGACCGCCAATCTGGCGATCGAGAACTATCTGCGGCCGAAATTCGGCATCTACGCGGTAACCGGCCGCGTGCTCGCGACCGGGCGGACGCTGAAAGGCGCAGCCAATATCGGCGTGCGCCCGCAGTTCGCCCCGCCGCGCGAACTGCTCGAACCGCATTTCTTCGATTTCGCGGGCGATCTTTACGGTCAGGAGATCGAGGTGGCGTTCCACCATTTCCTGCGGCCGGAGGCGAAGTTCGATTCGATCGAGGCGCTGGTGTCGCAGATGGACAGCGATTGCGCCCGCGCGCGCGAACTGCTCGGCTGATGCGCTGGCTGCGCTATCTCGCCTTCGCCCTGGCGCTCGCCTTCCTCGCGCTCACCGTGGTCAACGCGAGCTGGCTCGCGCCCGAACCGAAAGGCGCGGTGAAGCTGATCGCCCACCGCGGCCTGCACCAGCTTCCCGACCCCGCGGCCGGCGCTGCCGAACCGTGCCCCGGCACGCGGATCGAACTGCCCGCCCACGACTATCTCGAAAACACCGTCCGTTCGATCGAACGCGCGGCCAGCCTCGGCGCTCATATGATCGCGCTGGACGTCGCCCCCACCGCCGACGGGCAGATCGCGGTGTTCGGCGACGAAACGCTCGATTGCCGGACCGACGGCAGCGGCGCGGTGCGCGAGCATACGATGGCCGCGCTGAAGGCGCTCGATGCCGGCTATGGCTATCGCGCCGAGGGCGAGACATATCCGTTCCGCGGGACGGCCACGGGCGCGATCCCGACTCTGGCCGAGGCCATCCGCGCGGCGGGTCGTGCGCGCCTGCTCTATCGTTTTACCGGCGAGGATGCGGGCGAGGCCGACCTGCTCGCCGCCGCCTTGCGCGCGGCGGGCCGCGATCCGGTGGCTGCCGGCGACGGCTTCTACGGCGCGGACGCGCCGGTTTCGCGAATCGGCGCGATCTACCCCGATGCTTGGGCCTTTTCGAAAGCGCGCGCGGAGGCGTGCACCGGCGCCTATATGCTTCAGGGCTGGTTCGGAATCGTGCCTGCGGCGTGCGAAGGCGGCACGCTGACGATACCGCTCGACCGCCAGTGGGCCTTCGCCGGCTGGCCCAACCGCCTGATCGCGCGGATGGAGGAAGCCGGCGCGCGCGTGATCGTGGTGGCGCCCGGCGAGGGGGAGGACCTGCGCGGCCTCCAATTTCCCGAGCAGCTGGGCGACATCCCGGCCAGCTTCAACGGCTATGCCTGGGTCGACGACGGCTTCACCGTGGTCCCCGCGCTCATCAACCGGTTCGACGACCGCTCGCAGGCCGAAATCGACGCCGCGCAGGCCGCGCTGGAGCGGCGCCGGGCGGCGCGGTGACGCGAACCGGCTTTATCGCGCGCGGCAATTGCCCTAACGGCCCATCCGCATGACTGAACAGCGCGACTATAAAGACACGGTCTTCCTGCCCAGGACCGATTTTCCCATGAAGGCCGGCCTTCCGCAGAAGGAGCCGGGCATTCTCGCGCGCTGGGAAGAACAGGGCCTCTATCGCCAGTTGCGCGAAGCGCGCGCCGGGCGCGAGAAGTTCGTGCTCCACGACGGCCCGCCTTACGCCAATGGCGACATACATATCGGGCATGCGCTCAACCATGTGCTCAAGGACATGGTCGTGCGCACGCAGACTCTGCTCGGAAAGGACGCGCCCTACGTTCCCGGCTGGGACTGCCACGGGTTGCCGATCGAGTGGAAGGTCGAGGAGCGGTACCGCAAGAAAAAGCGGAACAAGGACGAGGTGCCTCCGGCCGAGTTCCGCGCCGAATGCCGCGCCTATGCCCAGCACTGGGTCGACGTGCAGCGTGAGCAGCTCAAGCGGCTGGGCATCAACGGCGACTGGGACAATCCCTATCTGACGATGGATTTCGGGGCCGAGGCGACGATCGTTGCCGAGCTGCTCAAGTTCGCGGAAAGCGGCCACCTCTATCGCGGCGCCAAGCCGGTGATGTGGAGCCCGGTGGAAAAGACCGCGCTGGCCGAGGCGGAGGTCGAGTACGAGGATATCGTCTCCACCCAGATCGACGTGGCGTTCGAGATCGTCGAAAGCCCGATCCCCGAACTGGTCGGCGCCCACGCGGTGGTGTGGACGACGACGCCGTGGACGATCCCGGTGAACCAGGCTTTGGCCTATGGGCCTCGCGTCGCCTACGAGCTTGTCTATGCGAGCGATGGAAACAGGTATCTTGTCGCTCACGAACTCCGCGACGAATTTCTCAAACGTACAGGCTTGGGAGTAGTCGACGCTCCCCAACAGGGCGATGTTGATTCAACTGAGGATGTGACCGACTGGGCGAATCGTCACATGTACCTCGGATCAAAGCTCGAAGGCACCTTCGCGCTCCACCCGATCGCCAAGCTCGTGAGTCTCCGCGAAGGCGGGGACTCGCAGGCGGTCGAATTCTTCCTCAAGCCCCGTCCCTTCCTCCCGGCCGATTTCGTCACCACCGACAGCGGCACCGGGCTCGTCCATATGGCGCCCGACCATGGCGAGGACGACTTCGTGCTGTGCAAGGCGCACGGCCTGACGCCCAAGTTCGTGGTCGAGGCCGATGGCCGCTACCGCGACGACTGGGCCTGGCTCGGCGGCGCGGACGAGCGGCGCATGTCGGTCATCAACCCGAAGTTCAACGCACCGGACGGCCCGATCTGTTTGGACTTGCGCGAAGCCGGCGCGCTGCTTTCGGCCCGTGCCGATTACAAGCATTCCTACCCGCATTCGTGGCGCTCCAAGGCCAAGGTCATCTATCGCTGCACCCCGCAGTGGTTCGTGCCGATGGACAAGCCGCTGGCCCCCGCCCCCAAAGGGGGAGGATCGGGTCACGACAATCCTCCCCCTCTGGGGGAGGTGGCAGCCGCGCCAGCGGCTGACGGAGGGGGCGCGACTCTGCGCAGCACCGCCCTCGCCGAAATCGAGCGCGTGCGCTTCGTGCCCGAAAAGGGGCGCAACCGCATCGGCGCGATGGTCGAGGGGCGGCCCGACTGGGTGCTCAGCCGCCAGCGCGCCTGGGGCGTGCCGATCACGCTGTTCGTGAACCGCAAGACCGGCGAGTATCTGGTCGATCCGGCGGTCAACGCGCGGATCGTGGAGGCCGTGCGCGCGAAAGGCGTCGACGCCTGGACCGAGGAAGCCGCGGCCGAACTGCTCGGCCCCGACTACGACCCGGCGGACTACGAACGCGTGACCGACATTCTCGACGTCTGGTTCGATTCGGGCTGCACCCATGCTTTCGTGCTCGAAAGCGGGCGCTGGCCCGAACTGCGCTGGCCCGCCGATCTCTATCTCGAAGGGTCGGACCAGCATCGCGGCTGGTTCCAGTCCTCGCTGCTCGAAGCCAGCGCCACGCGCGGACGGGCGCCTTACGACGCGGTGCTGACCCACGGGTTCACAATGGCGAGCGACGGCAAGAAGATGTCGAAATCGCTCGGCAACACGGTCGATCCGATCAAGGTCATGGGACAATACGGGGCGGATATCATCCGCCTCTGGGCGCTCTCGGTGGACTTTACCGAGGATCACCGGATCGGCGACGAGATCCTGAAAGGCGTTGCCGACCAGTATCGCAAGCTGCGCAACACCTTCCGCTACATGCTCGGCGCGCTCGACGGGTTCGATTACGAGCGCGAGGGCGTCGACCCGGCGGATATGCCGGAGCTGGAGCGCTATGTCCTGGGCGAACTTCACGCCCTGGATACCACGCTGCGGCGCGCGATCGCCGATTTCGATTTCAACGAATATACCCGCGCGCTGGTCGATTTCGCGAACGAGGACCTGTCGGCGTTTTTCTTCGATATCCGCAAGGACAGCCTCTATTGCGACGGCGAGGACGATTTGCGCCGCCGCGCCTATCGCACCGTACTCGACATCCTGTTCCACGCGCTGGTGCGCTATGCCGCGCCGGTGCTGGTGTTCACCGCCGAAGAGGTCTGGACGACGCGCTTTCCGGACCGCGGCAGCGTGCACCTGCAGGAACTCTCGCCCCTGCCCGACAGCTGGGTCGATCCCGCGCTGGCCGAACGCTTCGCCGGGCTGCGCGCGCTGCGCGAGCAGGTGATGGAAGCGATCGAGCCGCTTCGCCGCGAGAAAGTCGTGCGCTCGGGGCTGGAGGCGGAAGTTGCCGTGCCCGCCGCGGCGGTGCCCGAAGGGTTCGGGGATGCCGACCTGGCCGAGCTGTTCATCACCGCGTCAGTCACGCGCAGGCAGGGCGACGGCGTGACCGTGACGCGCACCGACGACCACAAATGCGGCCGCTGCTGGCGGCTGCTGCCCGAAGTGACCGAAGACGGCGCCCTGTGCGGGCGCTGCGCGGACGTGATCGCCCGAACGGATGCCGCCGTATGAACAAGGCCATGAAATACCGCCTGATCGGCTTTGCCATTGCCATCGCCCTGTTCCTGGCGGACCAGGCGATGAAGTTCTACGTCACGCAGACGCTGGCAATGAAGCGCGGCGACGTGGTGGAGCTGCTGCCGTTCTTCGATTTTCGCATGACGTACAACTTCGGCATCTCGCTCGGCATGTTTCAGGCCGATTCGATGGAGATGCGCTGGCTGCTGGTCGGCGTCACCAGCCTGATCGCGCTGGTCGTGACGATATGGATGCTGCGCGAGAAAGTGCTGGGCGAAATCGTGGGCCTCGCCCTGATCCTGGGCGGCGCGCTGGGCAATATCCGCGACCGGTACGAATTCGGCTATGTCATCGACTATGCCGATCTCCATTTCGGCGAGTTCCGCCCCTTCCTGATCTTCAACATCGCCGATGCCGCGATCACGATCGGCGTCCTGATTATCCTTGCCCGTGCGTTTTTCCTGCGCGACAAGGAGGAAACTTCCCAAACCGAGACGGCGCCTGACGCCGCGGAGAGCTGACATGACCCAATTTCCCGGGCGCAAAGCGACCACCCTCGCCCTCCTTGCCGGCGCCGGCGCCATGCTCGCCGCATGCGGCAGCAACGGCGGCATCCTCGCGCGCGAGCGGCCCGACGAATTCGCGGTGCAGCGGCAGGCGCCGCTGGTCGTGCCGCCCGATTTCAACCTCGTGCCCCCCGCGCCGGGCGCGCCGCGCCCCGCCGAAGGCACCGCGGGCGAGCAGGCGCTGGAGGCGCTGTTCGGCGGCCCGTCGCCGCGCAGCGCAGTGGAAACCAGCGTGCTCGACCGCGCCGGTGCGGCCGAACCCGGCATCCGCTCCACCGTCGGCGACCCGGAGACGAACACCGTCGGCAAAGGCAGCGTGACCCGCGACATCGTCGCCGCGCCGGAGGGCGACGGACAGTATGCGCAGGCCGTGATCCCGGGCTGAGGCGCCCCGGGGCTGAGGCACGGGTCCGGCGTGCGAGAACGTGCGCCGGTATCCCCGGCCATCGCTCGCCCTTTCAGGACCCGCCGCTTACTCGGCGACGACCAGCAGCTTGTCGATCTTGCGCCCGTCCATATCGACGACTTCGAAACGCCAGCCCTGATCGGTGAAGCTCTCGCCTTCCTGCGGCAGGTTCTTGAGCACCGACAGGACATAGCCGGCAACGGTCGCGAACTCGCGGTCCTCGCCATATTCGATCCCCAGCCGGTCGGCCAGGTCGTCCGCGGGTAGCGCGCCCGAAACCAGCAGCGAGCCGTCGCTGCGCTCCACGATCCCGGGCTGCTCGCCCTGGTCCTGGTCGCTCGCGAACTGGCCCGCGATGGCCGTCAGAAGGTCCGAGGGTGTCACGATCCCGTCGAGGTGGCCGTATTCGTCGTGCACCATCGCCATCGCGACTTCGGACTGTTGCAGCACGCGCAGCGCGTCCATCGCGTCGAGCTGGTCGGGAACGACCTCGGCCTGGCGCATGATCGCGCGCGGCGACACGGATTCCCCCGCCACCATTCGCGCCAGGACCTCGCGCACCTTGACCACGCCCACGATCCGGTCGGGCGAGCCTTCCGCTACGGGCAGCAGCGAGTGCGGGCTCGCCTCGATCGCCGCACGGATTTCGGCTTCGTCGGCATCGGCATCGACCCAGTCGAGTTCGGTCCGCGGCGTCATCACTTCGCGCACCGGCCGTTCGGCCAGCCGCACCACGCCGGTCAGGATCTGGTGCTGATCGACCTCGATCACGCCCGAGCGGGTCGCTTCCGCGAAAATCATGTGCAGCTCTTCCGCCGTGACGCTCGACTGTCCGCCGGGCCGCACGCCGAGCAGGCGGATAAGCAGGCCCGAGGAAGTGTCGAGCAGCCATACGAGCGGCGCGGCGATCCGCGCCAGCAGCGCCATCGGGCGCGCCATCACCAGCGAGATCGGCACTGCCGCGCGCAGGGCGACCTGCTTGGGAACCAGTTCGCCGACCACCAGGCTGGCATACGTCGTGAGCGCGATGACCGCTGCGAAGCCGGCCTCGTCCGCATATTTCGCCGGCAGCCCCAGCGCCTCCAGCCGCTCGCCGACAGGCCCGCCGAGGCTCGCGCCCGAATAGGCGCCGGCGACAATCCCGATCAGCGTGATGCCGATCTGCACGGTCGAAAGAAACTTGCCCGGTTCGGCGGCCAGCGCGATTGCTGTCGTCGCCGCGCTGCTGCCCTTGTCGGCGGCCGATTTGAGGCGTGCGGTGCGGGCGGAAACGATCGCCAGTTCGGACATCGCGAAGACGCCGTTGAGCAGGATCAGCCCGGCGATGATGAGCAGGTCTGGCCAGGGAAAGGGTGTCACGCGGCAAGCGCTAGCACAATTGCCGCGCCGCGCCAGCCTCCTGCGTGCGAAGCGTTGACGGCATTGGGGAACAGGCGCACCATTCGGACGTTTCGCAATGGCGAGACGCAGGGGGCCACTCGCTCCCGACGGCTTTACGCGTTTGCAGCAGAGGGAGTTACCCATGAAAAAGTCGAGAATGATCGTCGCCAGCCTTGCCGCCATGTCGCTGGTGAGCGTTTCCGCCTGCGTGACCGATCCCAACACCGGAGAGCGCAAGATCTCGCGCACGGCCATCGGCGGCGCCGGCGGCGCGGCGGCGGGCGCGCTGCTCGGCGGCCTGATCGGCGGCAAGACAGGGCGCATCATCGGCGCCGTGGGTGGCGGCGCGATCGGCGGCGTCGTGGGTTACAAGATGGACCAGCAGATCAAGGAACTGCGCGAATCGACCGCCGGATCGGGCATCGACGTGAGCGAAGTCGACAACGGCGAGGCGATTCTCGTCAACCTGCCCGACGGCGTGACGTTCGACGTCGGCAGCGCGACGCTCAAGCCGGCATTCCGCTCCACGCTCGACGATGTTGCCGCCAACCTGGTGCAATATCCCAACAGCCTGATCGACGTTTACGGGCACACCGATTCGACCGGCTCGGAATCGTTCAATCAGGATCTTTCCGAGCGCCGGGCGCAAACGGTCGCCAATTACCTGACCAGCCGCGGCGTGAACTCGGCCCGCATCCGCTGGCAGGGTTTCGGCGAGACGATGCCGGTCGCCGACAATTCGACCGATTACGGCCGGCAGCGCAATCGCCGCGTCGAAATCAAGATCATTCCGCTGACCCAGGCGGAAATCGAGGCAGCGCAGAACCGCTGAGGCTATCGATCGTCATATGAGACCGGAACGGGGCCGATCCTTGCCGGATCGGCTCCGTTTTCGTCGGCGCTACCGCCGGGGCCGCGCCAATGCGTGGGCCCTTGTCGCAAGGCGATCGACCGCCGCCGCGTGAATCGCAGGCGCGCTCACCAGCAGCCCGAAAGCCCGCGGATCGCGCTTGTTGTAATCGAGAGGGTGGCCGAAAGCGTCGCTGATCGCGGCCCCCGCCTCGCGCGCAATCAGCGCGGCAGCGGCGATATCCCACTCGTATCCCCAGCGCAGGGTGGCGAGCAGGTCCGCCTCGTCCGCAGCGACCATCGCCGCGCGCAGGGCGATCGAATTGGGCTTCGCCACGGTGGCGAGGTCGCGATCCTCCTTCGGCAGCGAATCGGCCGGCACCCGCGCGCCGGGAAACGTCGTGCGGCGCGAGGCGCGCAGGCTTTGCCCGTTGCGCCACGATCCCTGCCCCGAAATGCCGATCCATTCCTCGTCCCGGGCCGGCGCCGAGAGCATCCCGATCAGCGGGCGATGCTCGCTGATCAGCGCAACCGACACCGCCCAGCCCGCCCGGCCGCGGATGAAGTCGCGCGTGCCGTCGATCGGATCGACCAGCCAGATCAGCCCCCGATCGAGACGGGCCGGATCGTCGGCCGTTTCTTCCGACAGCCAGCCGGCCGAAGGGAGCAGGCGCCCCAGTTCGCGGCGCAGGAACGCATCGACCGCGAGATCGGCGGCGCAGACCGGATTGCCCGGGGTCTTCTCCCAGCTTTCCAGCGCATGCCCGGCGCCCGGCCAGGCATCGAACGCAATGCGCCCGGCTTCGCGGACGATTCCTTCGAGGCGGGCACGGTCGATCATCGTCGTTCGCTGTTGGGAGCGGACGCCGGACTTTTCAAGCCGGGCAATCCGTGCTTATGCGCGCGGCATCCTTCCTATCCGCAATCAACGGGGCCCGCCTTCCATGAACATCCACGAATATCAGGCCAAGGAACTGCTCGCGAAATACGGTATCGGCATTCCCGCCGGCCATGCCGCGACGACCGTCGAGGAAGCCGTCGAAGGCGCGAAGAAGCTTCCCGGCCCGCTTTACGTGGTCAAGGCGCAGATCCACGCCGGCGGCCGGGGCAAGGGCACGTTCAAGGAACTCGGCCCCGATGCCAAGGGCGGCGTGCGCCTGGCGAAGTCGGTCGAGGACGTCGAGGCGAACGCGCGCGACATGCTGGGCAACACCCTGGTGACCGTGCAGACGGGCGAGGCCGGCAAGCAGGTCAACCGCCTCTACGTCACCGACGGGGTCGACATCGCCCGCGAATATTACCTCTCGATGCTGGTCGATCGTGCGACGGGCCGCGTGGCCATGATCGTGTCGACCGAAGGCGGCATGGATATCGAGCAGGTCGCGCACGACACGCCCGAGAAGATCACGACGATCACGATCGACCCGGCGCAGGGTTTCATGCCCCATCACGGCCGCGCGGTCGCCTTCGCGCTCAAGCTGACCGGCGATCTCAACAAGCAGGCGCAGAAGCTGGCGAAGCAGCTCTATACCGCGTTCATGGATCTCGACTGCGCGATGCTGGAGATCAACCCGCTGGTGGAGACCGAGGACGGCCAGTTGCTGGTGCTCGACACCAAGATGAGCTTCGATTCGAACGCGCTCTATCGCCACCCTGATGTCGAGGCGATGCGCGACGAGACGGAGGAAGATCCGGCCGAAGTCGAAGCGAGCGAATACGACCTCGCCTATATCAAGCTGGACGGGAACATCGGCTGCATGGTCAACGGCGCGGGCCTGGCCATGGCGACGATGGACATCATCAAGCTGAACGGCGCCTTCCCCGCCAACTTCCTCGACGTCGGCGGCGGCGCGAACCGCGAGAAAGTGACCGCGGCGTTCAAGATCATCCTCAAGGACCCGGCGGTCGAAGGTATCCTGGTCAACATCTTCGGCGGAATCATGAAGTGCGACGTGATCGCCGACGGCATCGTCGCCGCGGCCAAGGACGTGAACCTCTCGGTCCCGCTGGTCGTCCGCCTGGAAGGCACCAATGTCGAACAGGGCAAGGACATTCTCAACAACTCCGGCCTGCCGATCGTGAGCGCCGACGATCTGGGCGACGCGGCGCGCAAGATCGTGGCCGAGGTGAAGCAGGCGGCCTGAGAGGGCGAACGGTTCGCACTGCCCGTCCCGTGTTTCGGAAGGGGGCGTCCGGCGGCGATGGATCATCGCAGCCGGGCGCCCCTTTTCCTTTGCGAGCGGTCGCGCACGACGGCACCTTTCCGCCGGCCGCGGCACGAACCGGCCGACCGATCAGTGCTTGACCCCCAAGGCCGCGGAACGCAAGGAGTATGGCCGCATTCAACCAAGGCGACGCGAGTCCTCGCGACTTGACGCTTACGTAAACGCTAGCTAGGCGAACCCTCGTGTAATTCGAGAGGAAGGACAACCGATGAAAATCCTCGTGCCCGTCAAGCGGGTGATCGACTACAACGTGAAACCGCGCGTCAAGGCGGACGGTTCGGGCGTCGACCTGGCCAATGTCAAGATGAGCATGAACCCGTTCGACGAAATCGCGGTCGAAGAAGCGATTCGGATCAAGGAAGCGGGCAAGGCGGAAGAGATCGTTGCCGTCTCGATCGGCCCGGCCAAGGCGCAGGAGACGCTGCGCACCGCCCTCGCCATGGGGGCCGATCGCGCGATCCTGGTCCAGACCGACGACGAGGTGGAGCCGCTGGCGGTCGCGAAGATTCTCAAGGCGATCTACGAGGAGGAGCAGCCGGGCCTGGTGATCCTGGGCAAGCAGGCGATCGACGACGATTCGAACCAGACCGGGCAGATGCTCGCCGCGCTGACCGGGCGGCCGCAAGGCACCTTTGCCAATACCGTCGAAATCGATGGCGACAGCGTGACCGTGAAGCGCGAGATCGACGGCGGGCTCGAAACGGTCAAGCTGACCCTGCCTGCCATCGTGACGACCGATCTTCGGCTCAACGAGCCGCGCTACGCCTCGCTGCCGAACATCATGAAGGCCAAGTCCAAGCCGCTCGATACCAAGAGCCCGGCCGACTACGGCGTCGACACCGCGCCCCGGCTCAAGACGACCAACGTGTCCGAGCCCCCGGTGCGCCAGGCCGGCGTCAAGGTCGCCGATGTCGACGAGCTGGTCGCCAAGATCAAGGCGCTCGGTATCGCGTGAGGTTTATCTCCCGTGCCGCCCGACGCGATTTTTCCGGCCGCGCAGTGCAGCCGCCGGAACGTAAGCCGGGCAGGCGTGGCCGACGACGCTCGGTCCGGGCGGGACAGATTTGAAGGGAAGCTGAGATGAAGACTCTCGTTCTGGTCGAACACGACAATGCCTCGGTGAAGGATGCGACGCTCGCCACCGTCACCGCCGCCGCCAAGCTGGGCGAAGTCGACCTGCTCGTGGCCGGCAGCGGCTGCGCGGCGGTGGCCGATGCGGCCGCGAAGATTGCGGGCGTGGGCACCGTCTACCTCGCCGACGATGCGGCTTACGAGCATCACCTGGCCGAAAACGTCGCGCCGCTCGCGGCCGACCTGATGAAGGACCACGACGCCTTCCTCGCCCCTGCGACGACGACCGGCAAGAACATCGCCCCGCGCGTGGCCGCGCTGCTCGACGTGATGCAGATTTCGGACATTCTTTCGGTGGAAGGCGACAAGACCTTCACCCGTCCGATCTACGCCGGCAACGCGATCGCGACGGTCGAATCGGGCGACGCCAAGCTGGTAATCACCGTTCGCGGAACGGCGTTCGACAAGGCCGAGGCCGAGGGTGGCTCGGGCACGGTCGAAACGGTAACCGGCCCCGGCGATGCCGGTATCTCCAGCTTCGTCGGCCAGGAACTGGCAGAGAGCGAGCGCCCCGAGCTGACCAGCGCCAAAGTGATCGTTTCGGGCGGCCGCGCACTCAAGGACGCCGAAACGTTCGAGGAATATATCATGCCGCTGGCCGACAAGCTCGGCGCCGGCGTGGGCGCAAGCCGGGCGGCGGTCGACGCCGGCTATGTCCCCAACGACTACCAGGTCGGGCAAACCGGCAAGATCGTCGCGCCGGAAGTCTATATCGCCATCGGCATTTCGGGCGCGATCCAGCACCTCGCCGGGATGAAGGATTCCAAGACGATCATCGCGATCAACAAGGACGAGGATGCCCCGATCTTCCAGGTCGCCGACGTCGGACTGGTGGCGGACCTGTTCAAAGCGGTGCCGGAGCTGACCGAGAAGCTTTGATGGTTCCCCGTTGCGAAGGCCGCTCTCGATGGTAAGTTGAGGGCATGGGGGAATTCCTTAAAAGCGTCGGTGCCGCGTGCGCGTTTGTTGCTGCGCTGGCGGGTGGTGTCGCTTCGGCTCGGGACAAGGCGCCTCTTGTCCTCGAGCCGACATCACAATGGCATCTGGACTACGCCGACGATAGCTGCCGGATGGTGCGGATATTCGGCGAAGGCGACAACAAATCCGTATTCTTGATCGAGCGGTATGAGCCCGGTGATTCGTTCTTCCTGCTCGTCGCGGGGGAACCTCTGAAAGCGAGCCGTTATGCCGACGCCGCGCTCCGCTTCGGGCCGGGTGGCCACGAATGGGAGGGACCGATCCAGCCGGCGAACTTCGGCGAGTACTCTCCCGCGGTCATGGCCAACGGAATGTTTCTCGTGACCCCGCCGGGCTTCCACAAAAAGGGGAAGGAGAAGGACTCCGACCTCGAAAAGGAGGAGGAGGAGGAGGCGCAGCCCCCCGATGTCTTCGGGCAACGGATTTCCCCTGAACAGGAAGCCGTGATTTCATGGCTGGAAGTTCGGCGCGAACGGCGGCGGCCTGTCAGGCTTGAACTCGGTTCGATGGAGAAGCCCATGGCAGCCATGCGCCAATGCACTGACGAGCTGCTGACGCACTGGGGAATCGATCTTGAAGCGCATCGTGGGTTATCCAGGGCCGCAACCCCGGCGACGGATTACACGCGTTGGGTGCGATCGAGCGACTATCCCGTCGGTTTGATACATCAGGGCGCACAGGGAATCGTGCAGTTTCGCCTCAGTGTCGGTGCCGATGGCCAGCCGACACAGTGCCATATTCAAAAGTCGACGCGACCTGAAGGCTTTGACAAGGCAGTATGCAAAGCACTGATGCGCCGAGCACGATTCGAACCTGCCCTGGATGCCGATGGCCAGCCGATCGCATCATACTGGCGCAATACGGTCCACTTCATAATGCCATAAACGCAGCGAAGACAGCTGCGTCTACAGCACGCTGCTGACCGCGTGGATCGTGACGCCCACCAATCCGCCGACAAGCGTGCCGTTGATGCGGATGAACTGCAGGTCGCGGCCGACGGCGTTTTCCAGGCGGTCGGTGATCGTGCGCGCATCCCAGCGGCGCACCGTTTCGGACACGAGCTGGACGATCTGCCCGCCATAGCGAGTGGCCACGCCCACGGCGGTGCGGCGCGCGAAGCGGTTGACCTGCATCTGCAAACGGACATCCTGGCGTAGCGCGGCGCCCAGCTCGCTCAGCGTCGAACCGAGCCACCCGTCGAGCGCGGAATCGGGGTCGCGAGCCATTGCGACGAGACGGATCCGCAGGCGTTCCCACACGCCCTGCCACCAGTCGGCCACCGCCGGGTTGTCGAGCAGCTCGCGCTTCATCCGCTCGACTTTCTCGCGCGTCTGGGGGTCGTGCACGAGATCGTGCGCCGCCTTCTCCAGCCCTTCCTCGATCTTGTGCCGCAACGGATGTTCGGGATCGACCAGGACTTCGGCCAGGAGGCGGTAGAGCCCGTCGAGAACCGAGTTCGCGAGCCGTTCGTCCAGCCCGGTCCAGCGCAGCAGGGCATTGGCCCGCTGGTGGATCATGGCGCGAACCATGTCCTCGTTGTCTTCCAGCGTCAGGCCCGCCCAGCGGATGATCGCATCGATCAGCGGGAGATGCCGCTTGTCCGCAATGGCCGCTTCCAGCATCTGGCCCAGCAGCGGCGCGACTTCGAACTTTTCCAGCTGCTGTTTCAGCCCGCTGCGCACCTGGCCGCCGAGCCGGTCGGGGTCGAGCGATTCGAGCACGCCGGCAAACAGCTCGGCTGCGCCTGCGCCGATGCGCGACTGGCTGCCCGCCGGCGCACGGACCAGGAAATCCCCGATCGCGCGGGCCACGTTCATCGCATACATGCGCCGCGCAACGACGGCCGGCGTCAGGAAATTGTCGCGCAGGAACTGCGCCATCGTATCGGCGATCCGGTCCTTGTTCTCCGGGATGATCGCCGTATGCGGGATCGGCAGGCCGAGCGGGTGGCGGAACAGCGCCGTCACCGCGAACCAGTCCGCCAATCCGCCGACCATCGCGGCTTCGGCGAAAGCGTGGACGTAGCCCCAGGCGGGATGGAGATCGAGCAGGCGGTGCGTCGCCAGGAATATCCCGGCCATGACAAGCAGCATGGCCGTGGCCGTCAGGCGCATCCGGCGCGCACGATCGGGTGGGAGCGGAACGCGCCTCATGAACACGGAACGCGCCGGGGGCGGCTGGGTTTCGCCGTTCACTCTGCCGGCTGCGGCCCCGGCGGCGAACGGGGCGTGGCCGGCACCGGCCCGTCATCGACGCTGCCCGGCCCCGGGGGGCCTTCCTCTGCGCCCGGGCGGTAGGTGAGCAGGCGATTGCGCAGCCACGGGCCGAGGCGCTTCTCCAGCCCGTCTGCCAGGCTGAACCCCGCCGGCACGATCAGGAGGGTGAGCAGGGTCGACATGATCAAGCCGCCGATCACCACGGTGCCCATCGGCGCGCGCCAGGCGCCGTCGCCCGACAGCGACAGCGAGACCGGGACCATGCCCGCGGTCATCGCCACGGTGGTCATCACGATCGGCTGCGCCCGCTTGTGCCCGGCGTCGAGAATCGCGTCGAGCTTGCGCGTGCCCTTGTCCATCTCCTCCAGCGCGAAGTCGATCAGCAGAATCGAGTTCTTCGACACGATCCCGAGCAGCAGGAGAATGCCGATATAGACAGGCATCGACTGCGGCTGGCCGACCAGCCAGACAAGGAAGATGCCTCCGAGCGGCGCAAGCGCGAGCGAGGTCATGTTGACCAGCGGGCTCATCAACCGCTTGTAGAGCAGCACCAGCACGGCGAAGACCAGCAGGATCCCCGAAATTATCGCGATCATCAGGCTGCCGAGCATTTCCTGCTGCCACTCGTCTTCGCCGACGAGATCGCGGATCACGCCCTGGGGCAGGTTCTGCAGGATAGGCAGTGCGTTGATCTGCGCATCGGCTTCCCCCTTGACCACGCCCTGCGCGAGATCGGCCCCCACCAGCACGCGGCGGTTCTGGTTGTAGCGCTGGATCGAGGTCGGGCCGGAGCCGAAGCTGACGTCGGCAACGCGCGAAAGCGGCACGGTGCCGCCGGTGCGCGTCGGCACCGGCAGATTCTCGATCGTCGTGAGAACCTCTCGCGATTGTTCCGGCAACTTTACGCGAATCGGTATTTGCCGGTCGGACAGCGAGAACTTGGCCGCGTTCTGTTCGATCTCGCCCAGCGTGGCGATGCGGATCGTCTGGCTCAGCGCCGCCGTCGTAACGCCGAGTTCGGCGGCGAGGTCGGCGCGCGGTTCGATAATGATTTCGGGCCGGTTGATATCGGCGCTGATCCGCGGAGCGACCAGCGTATCGAGGCCCTTCATCTGTTCGACCAGCGTCGCCGCCGTTTCCTCGAGCAACTCGGGGTCCGAACCGGCGAGCATGACGGTCAGGTCGCGGCCGCTGCCGAACCCGCCCGATTGCGACTGGAACCGCACGCGGGCATCCGGGATCTGCGCGAGTCGGGGAGCGAGCGCACGCTCGAATTCGATCGAAGTGCGTTCCCGGTCGGGCTTGAGCGTGATGAAGATCGAGGCATTGCCCACCCGCACGCGTTCCAGCGCGCGCAGAACCTCCGGCTCCTGGTAAAGGATCTGCGCAACCTCGTCGGCCACCCGTTCGGTGGTTTCGAGAGTCGTGCCCGGGACCATCTCGATCTCGACCCGGCTGTTGTCGCTGTTAATCTGCGGCTGGAACTGCGGCGGGACGTTCATGAACAGCAGGATGGTGAGGATCAGCGCGAAATAGCCGGTCATCATCATCCACACGCGGTGGTCGTAGAAACGCGCCTCGAGCCAGCGCCATCGGTCATGGAAGCGACCGCCGAGCAACCGCCAGGGCAGCCCCAACAGCTTGAGCAACGCCCAGCCGAAACCCAACCCGATCACCACGACAAGTAGGAGTTCGACGATCTCCAGCGGTTTGAGGATGACAGAATGGAGCAAACCCTCGCCACTCGCGGAGACAATGCCGGCGATAGCCTCAGGCGCCCCCACCATCTGAAGTAGAGCATATGAGCCGGGAAGTAGTGGGCCCAGGCCAAATGTAACGATATACGGTACAAGGATGAGCAGAAAAACCGTGCCCGCGAATCCCAGGCCATAGAGAAAGCGGCTCCGCGGCGGCTCCAGCCCTTCGCGCCGGGCATACATCTTGCCGCGATCGAGCGACCACGACAGCACGCGCATATAGCGGTCCATCATCGGCCCTTCGCCGTGCGAGGCGTGGCCCTTGGCCTTGAGGAAATAGGCCGCGAGCATCGGCGTGATCATGCGCGCCACGGCGAGCGACATCAGCACCGCGATCACCACGGTAATGCCGAAGTTCTTGAAGAACTGGCCCGAAATGCCCGGCATCAGCCCGACCGGCAGGAACACGGCGACGATACAGAAACTCGTCGCCACGACCGGCAGGCCGATCTCGTCGGCCGCATCGATCGACGCCTGGTAGGCCGATTTCCCCATGCGCATGTGGCGCACGATGTTCTCGATCTCCACAATGGCGTCGTCGACCAGCACGCCGGCGACGAGACCTAGGGCAAGGAGCGACAGCGAGTTCAGGTTGAACCCCATCAGATCCATGAACCAGAAGGTCGGAATGGCCGAGAGCGGGATCGCGATCGCCGAAATCACCGTCGCGCGCCAGTCGCGCAGGAAGAAGAAGACCACGACCACCGCGAGGATCGCGCCTTCGATCATCGCGGCCATCGAGCTTTCGTACTGCTCCTCGGTATATTTGACCGAGTTGAACAGCGGGATGAAGCGCACTCCCGGATTTTCGGCTTCGATCGCCGCGATCTCTTCTTTCGCGGCATCGAATACGGCAACGTCGGACGCGCCCTTGGCGCGCGACATGGCGAAGTTCACCACTTCCTTGTCGCGCACTTTGCTGATCGAGGTCCGTTCGCTGTAACCGTCGCGAACCGTGGCCACGTCGGCCAGTTTCACGGTGCGCCCGTCGCCCAGCTGGATCTGGCGCTGCGACAGTTCGTAAGCGGTTTCGGTGCTGCCCAGCACGCGCACCGACTGGCGCGTGCCGCCCACCTCGGTATTGCCGCCCGCCGCATCGAGATTGGTCTGGCGCAGGACATTGTTGATCTGGCTGGCCGTAACGCCGAACGCCTGCATCCGCTCGAGATCGATGATGACCTCGATCTCGCGATCGACGCCGGCAAAGCGGTTCACTTCCGCCATGCCTTCGACCGACAACAGTCGCTTGGCGACCGTGTCGTCGATAAACCAGCTCAGCTGCTCGATCGTCATGTCGTCGGCTTCGACCGCGAAAATGCCCAGGAAGCCGCCGGCGATTTCCTCTTTGGTCACGCGCGGCTCGATAATCCCGTCGGGCAGGCTGCCGCGGATCTGGTCGATCGCGTTCTTGACTTCCGACACCGCGTCGTTGGGATCGATGCCGATCTCGAACTCGACGAAGGTGCTGGAATTGCCCTCGCTGGCGGTCGAATTGATCGATTTCACGCCGTTGATCGACCGCACCGCCGATTCGACGCGCTGGGTGATCTGGTTCTCGATCTCGGTCGGAGCCGCGCCCGGCTGCGAGATGGAAACATTGACCGCCGGGAACTCGATGTCGGGATTGTTGACCACGTCCATCCGCGCGAACGACAGCATGCCGGCCAGCAGCAGCGCCGTGAACAGGACGAGCGGAATGACCGGGTTGCGGATCGACCAGGCGGAAATGTTGCGGAAGTTCATGCCTCAGTTTCCGTCCGCATCGACCTTGCGCGGCGAGACCGTTTCCCCTTCGGTAAGGAAGCCGCCGGCTCGCAGGACGACCTGTTCGGTGCCCGAAAGCCCCTCGGCAATGGCGATCCCCCTGTCGGTGACCAGGCCGAGGCGGACCGACCGCCGCTGCGCCTTGTTCTCGTCGTCGATCACATAGACGTAGCTTCCGTCGTCGTCCGAAAGGATCGCCGATTCGGGCAGCATCGGCGCGACCATCGTGCCGCTGTTGATGGTGGCGCTGGCGAACCCGCCCGGGCGCAGTTCGGGCGAATAGGACAGGGCGATACGCGCGGTCCCCTGGCGATTGTCCGCCTCGATCGTCGGCGACAGCTGCCAGATCTGCCCGGTGAAGCTGGTCTCCGCACCCACCGGCCTGACGCTCGCCTGCGTGCCGACCGACAGCCGCGCGAGATCCGCTTCGCTGACTTTCGCCAGCATCTCCATCTCGCCGCCCTTGGCAATGGTGAAAAGCGCCGCGCTGCCGGCGCCGACGGTCTGCCCCGGTTCGACATTGCGCTCGAGCAGGAGGCCCGAGGCAGGCGCATAGATGTTGAGCCGCGCGGTCCGCTCGCGCAGCTCGGCCAGTTGCGCGCGTGCGACCTGCACGCGCGCCCTGGCGGCATCGCGCGTGGCGGTGAGCCGGTCGACATCGGCCTTGGAAATGAAACCGCGGTCGACCAGTTGCAGCGCGCGATCGAGATTGGCCTGGGCAAGGTCCGCATCGGCCTGCGCCACGTCGACATTGGCACGCGCGCTGGCGATCTGCTGCACCTGGACCGCGCGGTCGATCACCGCGAGTACCTGGCCCTGGCTCACCCAGTCACCGGCATCGACCGGGACCGAGAGGACGCGTCCGCCTTCGCCGACCGATCCCACCGGCAGCGGGCGGCGCGCGGCGAGCGTGCCGGAGGCTTCGATCTGCCCCTGGATTGTCGTCTTGCCGGGCGTGATCACGGAAATGACCGGCAGCTGCGACTGATCGTCCCCCGCCCCGGCGCCTCCGCCTTCGCCCCCGCGGGCGACGAAGAATGCGATCGCGCCCAGCACGATCAGTGCCAGTACTCCGATGACGATCCACCGCCGGCGGCGCCGGACGCGCGCTTCGCTCTCGTCGACGAGGCCGCCAGGATAGGCCTTGGCCGTTTCCGCAGTCACGGGACTCTCGTAATTCATCGGGCTCTCGGTCTTGTGGATTGCGAAGTGTGTTACAGTGATAACTCACTTCTGACAATAGTGCACATTTCCCTAGGCCGGCCCGCTCGCCCCGACAATGCACCGTTCGACGGAGGGCATATCTGCCCGACGAATGACCGCGCAAAAAGGGCGGGCGCGAAAGTATTTCGCGCCCGCCCCAAGTATTCTGCAGTCCGGTCCGCGAACTAGCGGACGCGCCCGCGCTGCACGAGATTGACGATCGCGAGCAGTACGACAGCGCCGATGAAGGCGATGATAAGGCCGGTTATCGAGAATTCCTGCACGGACCCTGCCCAGCCGAACTGGTTGGCGATGAGGTTGCCGATCACCGATCCGATACAGCCGACCACCACGTTCCAGAAGATGCCCATCGAGGCGTCGCGGTTCATGACGAGGCTTGCGAGCCAGCCGGCGATGCCGCCAACGACGATTGCAATAATCCAACCCATTATCAATTCCTCCTGTTTCAAGCGCTGCCTGGCTCAAACGTTAGGCGACGCCATGCGGTTCCCCGGCATTCTTCGAGCCGTGGGGAGAGGATACGCGAAATGGGAAAGCTCTGCTAGGCCCCGCCCGGACCCCCGGGACCGTCGGCCCGAATCAGTATTTCAGCTGGCGTTCGTAAAGATTGCGGTAATGCTGGATGCGCGTGACGCGCAGGCCCTGCATGCCCGAGCGATCGACCGCGCGCTGCCACGAGGCGAACTCTTCCAGCGTCAGGTTGTAGCGATCGAGGACCTCGTCGATCGTCAGCAATCCGCCACTGACCGCAGCGACCACCTCGGCCTTGCGGCGCACCACCCACCGCTTGGTATTGCGCGGCGGCAGGTCGTCGAGCGTAAGCGGCTCGCCAAGCGGGCCGATTACCTGGTCTGGGCGGATTTTCTGGTTCTCGATCATTGCATCTCTCGGTCGCCGGTGCGCCTGTTATTCGCGGTAGCGAGAACATTGCCGCCAGCGCCTTTGCCATAGGCTAAATCATCAGGGTTAACGATCGGTTCGCAGGACGGAAGCGAGCCTTCGCCGCGGCTGCCGAAGCATTCGAAATTGCCTGCGCGATGCCGGCCCTCGCACGACACCGCCCGGCGCAACTCGTTCGCGGCGGCGAGGCGCGCGACGAGTTCGGCCCACCCCGGAACGCTGAGGGGGCCGCCATCGGCCGCCGAATCGACGACGGCGGGAACGATCTTGCCTTCGAACATGGCGCCCTCGTAACCGCCACATCGTCAATATCGGGTAAAGGCCGCAATATCGGGTAAAGGCCGCCGCCGCGCGACGTTTCGCGCCGCCGGCACCGGGCGGCACCACTTTATGCGCCGCGGGCGAACGTGTATGGGCGCGCGCATGAACGCTCCCGCACGCATTGCCGGCACATCCGATCCCGCCGCCCTGTTCGACCTGCCGCGTCCCGCGCGCGCATGCCGGATCGTCGTTGCCATGTCGGGCGGCGTCGACAGCTCGGTGGTTGCCGCGCTCGCCGCCGAGACCGGGGCGGAAACGATCGGAGTGACGCTGCAGCTTTACGATTACGGCGCAGCCACGGGGCGCAAGGGTGCGTGCTGCGCCGGCGACGACATTGCCGATGCGCGTGCCGTTGCGGACCGTCTGGGCATCGCGCACTACGTATTCGATCACGAGAGCGCGTTCCGCGAGGAGGTGGTGGAGACTTTTGCCGACGACTATCTCGCGGGGCGCACCCCCGTCCCCTGTATCCGCTGCAACATGGGGCCCAAATTCACCGACCTCCTGCGCATGGCGCGCGAGCTGGGCGCGGATTGCCTTGCGACCGGGCATTACGTGCGCCGCGTCGAAGGCCCGGCCGGGGCGGAACTGCACCGCGCGCTCGACCCGGCGCGGGACCAGTCGTATTTCCTCTACGCGACGACCGAAAGCCAGCTCGACTTTCTGCGCTTCCCCCTCGGCGGCCTGCCCAAGAGCGAAGTCCGCCGGCTGGCCGAGGCGGCGGGCCTGCGCAATGCGGCCAAGCCCGACAGCCAGGACATCTGTTTCGTGCCCGACGGCGATTATGCCGCGATCGTCCGCAAGATGCGGCCCGAAGGGGGAACCCCGGGTCCGATCGTGCATGCCGGATCGGGCGAGATCCTGGGGCGGCACAAGGGAATCGTCCATTACACCGTCGGCCAGCGCAAGGGGCTGGAGATCGGAGGCCAGCCGGAGCCGCTCTATGTCGTCGGGATCGATGCGGAAACCTGTGCCGTGCGCGTGGGACCGCGGCGAATGCTGGCGGTGGACGCGGCTCGGATCGTCGATACCAACCGCATCGGCCCCCTGCCCGACGCACCGCTGACGGCGAAAGTGCGCAGCCTCGCCAAGCCGGTTCCGGTGAGGCTGGAAGGGCCGCTGGGCGACGGCGCTGCCACCACCGTTCGCTTCGCCCAGCCCGAATACGGCGTCGCACCGGGCCAGGCAGCGGTCATCTATGCCGGGGAGAGAGTCGTCGGCGGCGGCTGGATCGATTCGACCGAGGGTGGCAGCGCCGCCTAACCCTCCCACGGCTCCATCACGCAGCCGTATCCGTCGCGCAAGGTGGCGGTTTCGGTGGCGAGGAAGGGGAAGCGGGCGGTGACGCTTTTCGTTTCCACATCCTCGGTCAGGCTGACCAGTTCCATCCCGGCAAGCTTGTCCTTTCCGCAATCGTCGAGGCTGCGGCCCGCGACGAAGCGGCACGAGCAGGCCACGCGCGCCGAATAGGCCGCGGCAATGCCCGAATAGCCGGTGATCGGCCCGCGGAAGTACCAGCCGAGAGCGGCGAGCGCTGCCGCGGCGAGCGCGAGCCAGAGCGGCCAGCGGCGACGCCTTGCCGGGCCGGTGCGTCGTCCTGAACGGCGGGAAGTATTAGCCATTGCCAAGCCCGGTTTGCTGCGCGAGGGGGTGCCGCATGCGCCCGCGGCCCGCCCCCTTTATCGCCTGCCTTGCCCTGCTGCCAGCCCTGGTTTCGTGCAGCGATGCCCCGGTTCCGCCGCCGCCGCTGGACGAAACGGCCATAGCCGCGGTGACCGAGAATGCCGGCGCCCCCGCCCGCCAGCTTGCGCGCCAGGTCGACGATCTGTTCACGAAAGAGGAGGTGGGCGAGACCCGCGCGCTGATCGTGATGCACGGCGGGACGATCGCCGCCGAACGCTACGCCCCCGGCTACGACCGGAACACCCGGTTCGTCAGCTGGTCGATGGCGAAGACGGTGACAGCGGTGATGATCGGCATGCTCGTCGCCGACGGGCGGCTGGCGCTCGACGATTCGCCGCCGGTGCCGCGCTGGCAGCGCCCCGGCGACCCGCGCGGGGAGATCACCCTGCGCCAGCTGCTCCAGATGCGCAGCGGCCTGCGCCACACCGAAGGCGGCGATCCGCCTTACGAATCGTCGGAAGTTCGGATGCTGTTCCTCGACGGGCGCGACGACATGGCCGACTGGGCCGAGAGCCAGCCGCTCGAGGCGGAGCCGGGCAGCACGTTCGAATATTCGTCCGCCACCAGCGTGATCCTGGCCGACATCGCCGCCCGGGTCCTGTCGCGCCGCGACGACCCGGAGGCGCGGCGCGAGGCTGTCGCCGGCTATCTCCACACCCGACTGTTCGGACCGCTCGCCATGGAATCGATGGTGCCCGAATTCGACGCCAGGGGCACGCTGATCGGCGGCAGCCTGATCCACGGCAATGCCCGCGACTGGGCCCGGTTCGGCGACTTCCTGCGCCACAAGGGCTCCTATCGCGGCAGCCAGCTGGTCCCGCGCAAGTGGGTCGAGGCGATGACCACGCCCAGCCCCCGGCGCGAGAACTACGGCTTCCAGACCTGGCTCAACCGCCAGGTCCCGGGGGAGAGCGACAATCCGCTGTTCCCCAGCCGCGCGCCGCAATCGATGTTTGCCGCGATCGGGCACATGGGCCAGTATATCCTGGTCTCGCCCGAACAGAAGCTGACCGTGGTTCGGCTGGGCCACTCCGATGCGGAGGAGCGGGCGGCCCTGCTGCAGGAACTGGCCGATATCGTGGAGCTTTATCCGGCCGAATGATCCACCTCACGGCAAGTGGAATGCGCCTTCCACCACGGTGACGCAGGGCCCGCCGAGCCAGGCACGGTCGCCCTCAAGCCGGCAGGCGAGGTCCCCGCCGCGACGCGAGGCCTGATGCGCGGTGAAGCTGTCGCGACCCAGCCGCGCCGCCCAGAACGGCGTCAGCGCGGCGTGGGCCGAGCCGGTCACGCTGTCCTCGTCCACCCCGCCGCCGGGCACGAACACGCGGCTGACCACGTCGACGTCGCGCCCCGGCGCGGTGCAGATGAACTGATCGTCGCCCAGCGCGCCAAGCCCGCGCAGATCGGGGTCGAGCGCGCGCACCTCGTCCTCGCTGGCGAACAGGTAGATCCCGTAGCGATCGGGATTGCGCCAGACTTCGCGTGGCTGTGCGCCGAGCAGGGCGACCGCTTCGGGCCACTCGGAGCGCTCGGTGGGGATCGCCGGCAGGGCAAGCTCGTACCCCGCATCGCTGCGCCGGACTTCCAGCAAGCCCGCCTTGCGCGTGCGAAAGCGCACCCGGTCGCCCCCGTCGCGCCCCAGCAGGACGTGCCCGGCGGCGAGCGTTGCATGGCCGCAAAGGCGAATCTCGCACGCCGGAGTGAACCAGCGCAGCTCCCAGTCGGCCTCGCCACTGCCGTCCCTCACCACGAAAGCGGTCTCGGCAAAGTTGTTCTCTTCTCCGATCGCCTGGAGAACATCGTCGGGCAGCCAGCTTTCGAGCGGCATGACCGCCGCCTGGTTGCCGGCGAACGGCCGGTCGGCAAACGCATCGACGTGCCAATAGGGCAGCTTCATTCCACGTCCTTCCCCAGCTTCTCGAACTCGTCGGCCTCGACCAGCGGGTTGCCGGGTTCGTCGACGTGCCCCTGCGGGTCGATATGGATCAATAGCTCCATTTGCGGGAAATGGCGGCAAAGATCGGCTTCCACCCGTTCGATGATTTCATGCGCCGCAGCCACCGTGGTCGCCCCGGGCAGGTCGACGTGAAACTGCACGAAGTCGCGCGTACCGCTGGATCGCGTGCGCAGATCGTGCAGGTTGGACAGCTCGGGATGGCGCGCGGCGAGTTCGACGAAGCGCTGGCGTTTTTCCTCCGGCCATTCGCGATCCATGATCTGGTCCACCGCATCGCTGCCGGCGCGCCACGCGCCCCACATGAGCCAGGCGGCGATGGCGAGGCCGAACAGCGGATCGGCCGCGGCAAAGCCGAAATACTGGTCGAGCGCGAGCGCAGCGATCACCGCCACGTTGAGCAGCAGGTCCGACTGGTAATGCACGCTGTCGGTCCTGATCGCTAGGCTGCCCGTGCGGCGGATCACGTGGCGCTGCCAGGCGATCAGGGCGAATGTCGCCGCGATCGCCGCCACCGACACCGCGATCCCCTCTTCCGCAGCGGCCGTCTGCCCCCCTTCGACGAGGTGCACGATCGCGCGAAACCCGATACCCGCAGCGGACAGCGCGATCAGCATGACCTGGAAGATCGCCGCCAGCGCCTCCGCCTTGCCGTGGCCGAAGCGGTGATCCTCGTCCGCCGGCATGGCCGCGATCCACACGCCGGCCAGCGTCGCCAGGCTGGCGACGAGATCGAGCGCAGTATCGACCAGGCTGCCGAGCATCGCGGTCGAGCCGGTGCGCCATGTCGCCCAGCTCTTGATCGCGGCGAGGAACACCGCCACCGCGATCGAGGCCCAGGCCGCGCTCCGGGCCAGCGCGGCGCGGCGCGATGCGTCCGCCCCCGTCACGGCCTCCCCCGTCATGGGTAGAGCAGCGTGCTCGTCCACCCGCCGTCGGCGCGGGTGAACAGGCGGCGATCGTGCAGGCGATTGGGCCGGTCGAGCCAGAACTCGATCCGTTCCGGCGCCAGGGTGAAACCGGTCCAGTGCGGCGGGCGCGGCACACGGCCCTGCGCCCGGCACGCTTCGCCCAGGGCCTCCACCCGGGCCACGTAGTCGGCACGGTCGGCCAGCGGGCGCGACTGGTCGCTGGCGGCCGAGCCGACCTGGCTGACGAAAGCGCGCGAATGGAAATAGGCATCGGCCGCCTCGGGCGAGACCTCGCGCAGCGGCCCCTCGATCCGCACCTGGCGGCGCAGGCTCTTCCAGTGGAACAGCAGCGCGGCATGCGGATTGGCGCGAATCTCCTCCCCCTTGCGGCTTTGCGCATTGGTGAAGAAAGTGAAGCCGTCTTCTCCGTGCCCTTTCAGCAGCACCATCCGAACCGAGGGAAGGCCCTCGCGCGTCGCGGTGGCAAGCGCCATCGCATTGGGATCGTTCGGCTCCGCCTCGCGCGCCTCGGCAAGCCAGGCATCGAACAGCGCCAGCGGGTCCGTTTCGGGCAGTTGCGAGCGTTCTTCGTTCATCGCCCACCTGCGATAGCTGGACCGCATGTCGCGCTGCCCCGGCGCGAAGAACCGCGCTGCCCGTGCGAAGGCGCGGCGCAAGGGGGAACGGACGGGAAAGGCATGGGCCGGAGTGTCATCCGGGTCGCCCTAACGCGCGGAACGCATGTAGGAAAGCCTCGCCGCTTGCACCGGCACACTGTTGCACCTAGCTAACACGCCATGGCCGATCCTTACGCAACGCTGGGAATCTCGCGCAATGCGACCGAGAAGGACATCAAGAGCGCCTACCGCAAGCTCGCGAAGGAGCTGCATCCCGACCGCAACAAGGACAATCCCAAGGCCGCCGAGCGTTTCAGCAAGGTGACCCAAGCCTACGACCTGCTCGCCGACAAGGACAAGCGCGCACGCTTCGACCGGGGCGAGATCGACGCCGACGGCAACCCGGCCAATCCTTTCGCGGGAATGGGCGGCGGCCCCGGCGGTTTCGGCGGCGGGGGCCAGCGCGGTTTCCGCGCCGAGGATTTCCAGGGCTTCCAGCAGGACGGCGTCGATCTGGGAGATATTTTCGAAGGGTTGTTCGGCGGCGGCCAGGGCGGCTTCGCCCGCGGCGGACCGCGCGGGCCGGCGGGTTTCGGGCAGCAGCGGCGCCCGCCCCCGCGCAAGGGCGGCGACATCGCCTATCGCCTGCGCGTCCCCTTCATCGACGCGGCCACGCGCAAGGACCAGCGGATCACCCTGGCTGACGGCAAGACGATCGATCTCAAGCTGCCGGCGGGGGTCGAGGACGGCACCCAGATGCGCCTGAAGGGCAAGGGCGAGCGCGGCCCCGGCGGCAACGGCGACGGAATCGTCACGATTGCGATCGACCGCCACAAGTTCTTCCGCCGCGACGGCAACGACGTGCGGCTGGATCTGCCGATCACCCTGGCAGAGGCGGTGAACGGCGCGAAAGTGCGCTGCCCCACGGTCGATGGGCCGGTGATGCTGACGATCAAGGCCGGAACCAGCGGGGGCACGACGATGCGCCTGAAAGGGAAAGGCTTTTCGGCCAAGTCGGGGGGTCGCGGCGACCAGTTGGTCACGCTCCAGATCACGCTGCCCGACGACGCTGCGGAATTGGCCCGGCGGCTGGATGGGTGGCAGGACGATCGCAATCCACGCGCCGAGCTGGGGGTATAGTGGACGGGCTGCCGTCTCTCCACGCAATGGGCCGATGAGCGAAACCGATCTTCCCCAGCCCGAAGAACGCCGGGCGCATACGCTTTCGCCGGAAGAGCGGCGCAAGGAGGCGATAGAGCAGAAGCTGGGCCTGAAAGGCCAGGTGGTTCGCCGGGTCGGCCCCGGAACGCGGGCGTTCGAAGTCGGCAAGCGGGTGTTCGTGGGCACCTACAACGACGGGTTCATCCATGCGGGCAACCTCGCCTACATGTCGATACTGGCCATCTTCCCGTTCTTCATCCTCGGCGCGGCGATCTTCTCGATCCTGGGCGAGAACAGCGAACGCGCCGCAACGATCGAGGCCGTTCTCTATGCCCTGCCGCCGATGGTCGGCAACGTCATCGAACCGGTCGCTCGCAACGTCGTCGAATCGCGCAGCGGCTGGCTCCTCTGGGCCGGCGGGCTGGTCGCTTTGTGGACCGTATCGAGCCTGATCGAGACGATTCGCGATATCCTCCGCCGCGCCTACGGCACCGCCGCGACCGAGGCGTTCTGGAAATACCGCCTGCTGTCGGCGGGGGTGATCGTCGCAGCGGTCATCCTGCTCATGCTGTCGCTGATCGCCCAGGTTGTCATCGGCGCGGCGCAAGAGCTGATCGATGCCTATCTGCCCTGGCTTTCGCATGTGATCGGCGCTCTGCAGATCTCGCGCCTGATCCCCGCTTTCGGGCTGTTCGGATCGCTCTATCTGCTGTTCTTCACCCTTGCGCCCAAGACCTATCGCCAGCGCCGCTATCCCAAGTGGCCCGGCGCACTGGCGACGACGGTGTGGTGGGTGGCGGTCACGATCGCCCTGCCACCGGTGATCCGCCGGTTCTTCAGCTACGACGCGACCTACGGCAGCCTGGCCGGCATCATGATCGCGCTTTTCTTTTTCTACCTCGTCGGCCTAGGGGTGGTGATCGGCGCCGAACTCAACGCCGCGCTGGCCGAAACTCCCGAGGAAGAGGAGAACCGCATCGGCCAGATGGATGATCGTCGGCGGGCGGCACGGCAGGAACAGGAAACGAAAGAGGACAGGGCATGAGCGGGTTGATGGCTGGGAAACGTGGGCTGATCATGGGCCTCGCGAACGACAAGTCGCTGGCGTGGGGCATCGCGAAGAAATTGCGCGAACACGGCGCCGAGCTGGCGTTTTCCTACCAGGGGGACGCGCTGGCCAAGCGCGTGCGCCCGCTGGCCGAGCAGCTCGGCAGCGACTTCGTGTTCGAATGCGACGTGGCGGACATGGACGCGCTCGACGACGCGTTCGGCCGCCTGCGGCAACGGTGGGAGACGATCGATTTCGTCGTCCACGCGATCGGCTTTTCCGACAAGAGCGAACTGCGCGGCAAGTATCTCGACACCAGCCTCGACAACTTCCTGATGACGATGAACATTTCCGCCTACAGCCTGGTCGCGGTGGCCAGGCGGGCGGCGCAGATGATGCCCGAAGGCGGCAATATCCTGACGCTGACATATTATGGCGCGGAGAAGGTGATCCCGCACTACAACGTCATGGGCGTGGCCAAGGCGGCACTGGAAACCAGCGTGCAGTACCTTGCCAACGATCTCGGCCCCGACAACATCCGCGTCAATGCGCTCAGTGCCGGACCGATCAAGACGCTCGCCGCCAGCGGGATCGGCGATTTCCGCTATATCCTCAAGTGGAACGAACTGAACTCGCCGCTGCGGCGCAACGTCACGATCGACGACGTCGGCGGCGCGGGGCTCTACCTGCTGTCCGACCTCTCGTCCGGCGTCACGGGCGAGGTGCACCACGTCGACGCCGGATACCACGTCGTCGGCATGAAACAGGAAGACGCGCCGGACATCGCGCTGGATCGGTAGGGTTCACGCTATCCCTCGGCGGCGGGAGCGATCTTCTGGCGGCCTCCGTTTATCCGCGGGAAACAGCGCGCCAGGATAAGCAGCGCCGTCGGCAGGGCCATGGTGCACGCGATGTCCCACGCGGTTTCGACCATCAGCGCCTTGCCGGCAGAACCGTAAGTCAGCGCGCGGGACCAGTCGAGCAACTCGTTGCAGCATTCCAGCACCAGAACGAGGAGCCACGGCCACCCGCTCGCCAGCCCGCGCCGGGCGAAGGCCGCAAAAACGATCTGCGCCAGAAGGCCCAGATAGACATGCAGCACCGGGTGGCTCAACGCAGTCCAGTCGGACAGCCAGACCTTCCACCCGATCCACTCGGCCGCAACGCGGACGATCCACGGATCCGCCTGCGCCGCCAACGCCATGATCGAAAGGCCGATATCCATCGTCGGGGAGATGGGGAGCGCCCCCGCGGAGAACAATATATCTACGGCCAAATCGGCTTCATCCTGCCTCAGCGCTTGCGGCACGCCGGAGAACGGCTGCGCTGATTTCGGCCGCCCAACGAATCTGCTCATCAGTAACTGTGGGATGAACCAGCCACATAAGGCTCGTTTCCCCAAGCTCGCGCGCGACCGGCAATCGCTCCGGCGGGCGCAGCCCAGTGCCATCGAAGGCGGTTTCCAGATAGACTTCCGAACAGCTTCCCTGAAAGCAGGGAACGCCGGCAGAGCAGATCTCCGCCACGATACGATCACGGTCCCAACCGGAAGCCAGCGCTTCGGGACGTACGTAGGCATAGAACTTGTACTGGGCGTGCACACTGCCGTCTTCGGCCGGTTGCGGAAGCCTGAGAACTCCATCGGGCGCGCTATGGGGCAACAATGTCTTCCGCAGTATCCGGGCGTTATGCGTTCGTGCATCGGTCCACTCCGCCATCCGGCCTAGCTGGATCCGCCCCAGGACCGCCTGCATTTCGAGCATCCGCCAGTTCGTGCCGAAGCTTTCGTGAAGCCAGCGGAACCCCGGAGGATGCGAGCGCTCGTAAACCGCGTCCCAGCTCTTCCCATGATCCTTGAACGACCACATCCGTGACCAGAGATCGCGGTCTCCGGTCGTGACCATGCCGCCTTCGCCACCTGTCGTCATGATCTTGTCCTGGCAGAACGACCAGGCGCCGATGTGACCGATCGAGCCGACACTGCGCCCCTTGTAGCGCGCGCCATGGGCCTGTGCGCAGTCCTCGATTACCTTGATGTCGCGCGATTCAGCCAGTTCCATGATCGGATCCATGTCGGCGGGCCAGCCGGCGAGATGGACCACGATTATCGCCTTCGTACGGTCGGTCACGTGAGGCGCAATCGTCACTGCCGAGAGATTTCCATTGTCGCGATCGACGTCGGCAAAGATCGGAACTGCACCGGCATTGACCACACAGCTCACTGACGCAAGGAAAGTTCGCGGTGTCACGATCACCTCATCCGTCGCGGCCCCGCCATTGGCCGCCCCGATGCCCAGTCCGTGCAATGCGAGATCGAGTGCGACGGTGCCATTGGCCACCGCGATCGCATGCGGGCATTCCGACCATCGGGCAAACTCGCGCTCGAAATGACGGCATTCCTCGCCGGTCCAGTAATTGACCCGGTTGGAGCGGAGCACAGCAGAAACCGCGTTCACTTCTTCCTCGGTGTAACTGGGCCAGGGGGCAAAAGCGGTATTCAGCATCCTATTTCTTTTCCATGATCCTTGCAGGATTGCCGACCACCGTGGCGCCGGGTGGGACGTCCTTGGTCACCACGGCCCCCATACCCACGGTGGCACCGGCGCCGATGACTAACGGCTTTTCAGGGGTGCCCTGGCGAATAATCGCACCAGTGCCGATATAAGCTCCGTCCTCAATCCTGATATTTCCGTTACACATGACCCGCGGGGCAAAGGTCACAAAATCCCCGATAGTGCAATCGTGAGCAACATAACTATAAATATTTGCGTGGAAACTACGGCCAATTTTGATATTGGATGTTAAAGTCACAAATGGCTGTAAGATTGCACCTTCACCAACTTTAATTGCGTCGCCTTGTGAAATGCTATTAGATCTAATTTCGCAAATGGCGATTTGCGCTTGCAAGCAACGATCCGTCAAGATTTTGCGTGTGCGGGAATCCGCAATCGCTATCGCTACGCTGCGATCAGCAGCAGTTCGATCCAAGAATTTGTCCCAGCTCAATATATCGTAGCCGTTGCATGATGCTCTTGAATCGCTGTCATCGATAAAGACAAACTCTGTTTCTGCATCAGAGTATTGTTCTCGAGCAGTCGGCATGACCTCTCTACCGAACCCGCTCGCTCCGTATATTCCAATCAACTTTGTCATTGCTCTCTCCCAGTAAACAGGGGCATGGTCGCCTCTCCATCAGCGCTGATCCCTTCCCGCCTCAAAACTTTCAGGACCGTGAGCCAAAGTATCCACACGTCGAGCATCATGCTGCGATTATCGACATACCATACATCAAGCGCGAATTTTTCTTCCCAACTCAGGGCATTGCGGCCGTTGACCTGGGCCCAGCCAGTCAGCCCAGGGCGCACCTCGTGACGCCGAGCCTGCTCGGCGCTGTAAAGCGGGAGATACTCCATCAGCAGCGGGCGCGGGCCGACCAGGCTCATATCCCCCTTCAACACGTTCCACAGGCCCGGCAGTTCGTCGAGACTGGTCGAACGGAGGAAGCGGCCAAATGGCGTCAAGCGCTCGGCGTCGGGTAGCGGAATGCCGTCCGGTCCAACGGCGTCGCGCATGGTACGGAACTTGAGCAACGCGAACGGGTCGCCATTGAGGCCAGGCCGCATCTGCCGGAAGAAGACCGGCGCTCCCATCTTCAGGCGAAGAAGCCCTGCGATGAGGAGGAGGAGCGGCAGAAGGATCAGCAACGCGCTCGCCGACAGCAGGATATCAAGGATGCGCTTCATGCTCACTGTCCGTCCGTGACCCAGCTCACCCATCGATCAGCAAGCTTTTGCCTTTGAAAATCGCGCTCCGCCAGAATTTCTGCGCGCGACCCCATTGACTTCAATCCGGCGCGATCGTCGGCCGCACGTTCCAAAGCGTCGGCAAACGCCGCCGCGTCGCCGGGCGCGACCACAAAGCCGCAACCTTCCCGATCGATCATTTCGGCTAGCCATCCCGGGTAATTGTTAAGCACGGGAAGCCCGGCAGCGATATAATCGAAAAACTTGTTAGGCGACGTTCCGTAATAGAATGCAGGCACATTGGCCAGAACTTGCATTCCCAGGTCCGCCCCAGCCATCAACCCGGCCAAGCGCTGCTTATCGACCGGCGGATGGAAAATAACGTTCCACAACCCTTCGCGTCGCGCCCGCTCGTCTAGTGCGCATTTCAGCTTGCCGTCGCCGACCAGAGCCAGTTTGATATCCTCACGCCCCCGGTCGAGCAGCACCCGCGCGGCATCGAGCACGGCATCGAGGCCGTTTGCCATTCCGTGCGTGCCGGTAAATATCGCCAGAAGGTCGTTCTCGCCCACACCCTCCGGACGCCACGGCGCGGCACCGGAGCGAAAGATGTCGATGTCGCAGCCGTTGGGGATGGTCGCAATCTTCGCTTCCGGCACCCCCCGGAGCGCAATTCCCCGCGCAATCCCCGGGGCCAGCGCAACGCATCGATCGGCAGATCGATAGGAAATCCATTCGAGTACGGACATGGCACCCAAAACCACAGGATTGGTGACGACCCCCATTGCACGAGGAAGCTCGGGCCACAGATCACGCACTTCGAACACAAACGGTTTGCGACGCAGCCATCGCGCGACAATTGCCGGAATCCCCGCAGTCAGTGGGGTAGTCGTTGCGAATGCCAGATCGTAGCGTTCGGTCAGCGCGATCCGCAAACTGCCCCAGGCATACTTGAGGAACGTGGCGCTACGGCGAAGGAGCCCGTCGCGGTTGGAATAGGACAGATCGAATTCGATCACGTTGATATCGTCGATCGTCCCTCGACGAACTCCGTCACGGAACGGCCCGATCAAACCGGTATGTCCGCCCCCGTAACTTCCGCAGACCATCGTCACGCGATGACCGCGCATAATCAGGCGCCGCGCCATCTCGTAGGACCTTATGCCGACCGCGCCTCGCGGCGTGGAGAAATGCTGGTGGAAATAGAGGACGTGCATCTCAGAAGCTCAACCGCGTTGTTACCAGAGCCGGGGTCACGAGATGGATTTCAAGCACCGGAAGGGGTGTCTTATGCAAGTAGAACCGGGACTCCATCCCTTCGACTAGGCGCAGGTCCATTGGTGAAGTCGCACTTTCCACCTCGATCGTACAGCGCCGCCCGGTCACACGGCGACCGTCCAGGCGCCATTCGCCTGGGTGGAGCCTCCAACGTATGACCACGTCTGCGCCATCGGGGCTGAGTTCGTCCCGACAGATCAGGGCGTTCGGCCCGAGTTCCAGCGATCGGACGTGTCTGGCGCCGAGATAGTCCCGATATCCCGCACGCGCATGCACGACGCCCCCGGTCGTTGCGATCAGTTCCACATCTTCCCCCCGGGGCCATCCACCGAACAGAAAGCGACCGAGCCGGGGCATCTGGTCGCGCCCTTCGAATTGCGCGGTGTTATGCGATTCCACGCCGCTGAAATATCTGATGTCATCCCATCCGCTGTTGTAACTGTACGTTCCGCCATCACGCAGGATGTTTTCCTGCCCCAACCAGAAGTCGACATGGAGCAGGTCGCTCTGGCTCGGCCGAAATCGGAAGCGGGGATAGCGCAAGAACGCTCGTGCCTTTCCGCAGCGAAGGATGTGCAGGCCGCCCTCATCGAAAGACTGGCTTTTCGGTTCATCCAGACGAGCGGGGGGGAGCGCGATGCCGAGCCAAGCCAACTGCTGGTCCCACGGGCCCGATGCGAGTGCAGCCTTTTCGCAGAACAGTGCGCAGGCCCACTGCAGCGAGGGCCGGAAATCGCGATAGTGGGCGTCGGTCAAAGCCAGTATCCGTGCACCGTCATTTGCGCCCAGGTTGGGAGCGTCCCCGCTTTCCGGATCGGTCAATTGCCGCAACCACCACGCCGCCGCGCACAGCCGCTCCCGGAACTCTACCGAGAAACTCTCCAACCCCATGACCCGGCGCCAGCTCTCGGCGAAAGAGAATGTGTCCAGCATCAGCCGGTGATACACTACGGAATACTGGCTGAAGGTGCCGTCCTGCATAATCAGCGTTCGGGCGCGTTCTTCCAGCCATTTGCGACCGATCCGCGCCCATCGCTCTCCGACTTGTTCTCCCTGTGCAGCAAGCCAGGTGCCACCGATAAAAAGGGCTGCCGCTTCAGACGTGCCGTGGTTATTCTGCTGCCCTATCGCATAACCGATCGTTGGAGCAATTCGAGCGAGGTGTATTTGTACGAGATCGAGTAGCGCGCGTTCCGGCGACTGGGCCTGACCGGTCACGACGGCAGCCAATGCCAGGTGCATCACGCGGATCGACGCCTCTTGTCCGCACTTCCAGTTCGCCCCCAGATAGGGCGGGTTCGCGGCGAGCCAATCTGCAAGCCAGGCGTTGAGACGATCGAGTTCCGCACCTTCGCCGGAAGCTGCGCGCTGCGCCATAGCGACCAGCCAGTCAAAGCGTGAAGCTTCCCAAACGGTCTTGATATCGCCAACGCCGGATTCGAAATCGCCAATCTGCGACCAATGCGCCGCCTGCTCTGCCCGCGAACCGCTGCCGAACGGATTGGCATACCAATCCGGCGGATTTTCACACGGAAGGTGGTGATAGCCGAAGTACAGAGCCTCTTCCTGCCATAAGCGACGCGCCAGAAGGCTCGATGAAGCCGGCACTGGGCGGGCGAAGAATGGGCCATCCGGGCTGTTCGAGCGCACTCGCAGCACTGGATGAAGTCGTGACCGCAGCCCGGCACGATAGCCCGCAACGCGGGCAAGGTTCGCCGGACCAAGGGCCAGATAGGTTCTCAGTTTGTCGAGTAATCGCATCAACCCTGATGCCGCAATTGATCCGCGACATCGATTGTCACTTGCGCCACCTCGAACAGTTCATCCGCGGGAATCGGGGTTTGCCCACCATTTTCGATCGCCTGAAGGAAGGATGCCGTGCAACGATCCTGCCCCTTGTCCTGCCGCCAGAGGTTCTGCTTGCGAAAACCGGGCCAGTTGAACCCCTTCAATCCGATGAAATTGTTCAACTGCAATGTGCGACCGGCGGCAAATACCTCGATACGCTCCTTGGGGAACGATGCACCGCCATTGGCCAGGTAGTGGATAGTCCCGAACGAACCATCGGCGAACCCCAGAGTGATGCTCGCTTTGTCTTCCGTGATCGGCACGGCGTCGTTGTCGCCCATGCGGCGCGCACTGACCGCCGTGATTGCTGCGCCAACGAGGAAACGCATGAGATCGATATGATGGCACGCCTCCCCAATGATGCGCCCGCCGCCAATGGCGGGATCCTGGGTCCAGTGGTCTGGCGGTATCGCACCCGCATTCATCACCATCAGCACGGCCTTGGGCTCGGCAACGCTGTCAAGAAGACGCTTCATGGTCTGGACCTGCGGCGCGAACCGACGGTTGAAACCGACCATTAGATGCCGCCCTGCATCCTTATGTGCGGCACGAACCTCGGCCAGTTCCTCATGAGTCAGCGCAAGGGGCTTTTCGACAAACACGTTCTTGCCCTGGGCAAGCGCAGCTACAGTCAAGGCGGCATGGCTGTCGTGACGTGTGGCAATAGCGACCGTATCGATGTCCGGATCGGCAATCAGATCCTGCGCGCTGGACATTGCCCGCGCAAATCCCGAACGCCTGCCATGGACTACCCCGCTGATGCCGCTAGGTGCGGCAATGCTGTGCAGGATCGCCCCTGCTCGCTTGAACGCTGGAATCAGCATACGGGATGCGTAGTTGCCGGCACCGATGACCCCCAGCACCGGCTTCTGACCGCCCGAGGCGATAGCGGAGGCGCCATCGCCCAAAGCCACGGACTTGCCGTGCCGCTCCGCGACCGGGTGAGGGTATTCCAGGACGATGCCCAGCGCGCCCTTGTCGTTTGCCAGAGTGTCGTAGGCCTCCTGCGCCCGGTCGAATACGAACCGGTGGGAGATCAGCGATTCCACATTGAGCTGTCCGGACGCCATGAGGTCCAGCACCGCCTCGAAGTTGCGTTGCTCGGTCCAGCGGACGAACCCTATCGGATAATCCTGCCCATTGTTCTCGTACGCCGGATCGTAGCGCCCCGGGCCATAGGAGCAAGATACCTGGAAGGTCAGCTCCTTCTCGTAGAAATCGGCGCGATTGAGCTCCAAGCCCGTCACGCCGACCAAAACGATCCGTCCACGCTTGCGGCACATGCGCGCAGCTTGGATCACGGGGTCCGACGACTTGGTCGATGCCGTAATGATCACGCCGTCCACGCCAACCCCGCGGCTGAACGTCATGCCGGCGGCGACGGGGTCCTCTCCGTTAGCGGGGTTGCACGTTTCAGCGCCGAACAAGCGCGCGACGGCAAGCTTGGTCTCATCGAAGTCGATCGCCAGCACACGGCAGCCGTTGGCCCGCAGCAACTGCACGGTCAGCAGACCGATGAGGCCCGCCCCGGTTACCACGAACGCTTCCCCCAAGGTCGGTCGCGCCAGACGCACGCCCTGTAGACCGATGGCACCGACGACCGTGAAGGCCGCAGCTTCGTCGCTCACCGCGTCAGGGATACGGGCACAGAGGTTCCTCGGCACCGAAACCACATCGGCATGCGGCCCATTGGAGACCACTCTATCCCCGGGCCGAAACCCTTCGACGCCCTCACCCGCCTCGCTCACAATACCGACGTTGCAATAACCGAGCGGTATCGGCTGGCCGAGTTTCGAACGCACTGCATCGACAGTAGTGAGCAACCCATCCGTCCGGACCTTATCCAGCACCTGGGCGACCTTTTCCGGCTGCTGACGCGCCTTGGCGACCAGGCCCGCGCGCCCGAAATCGACCAGCATCCGCTCTGTCCCGGCGGAGATCAGCGACACGCTCGTATCGATCAGCAACTGGCCGCGCCGAACCGCTGGGGCCGGGCACTCAACCAACTCGGTGGCGCCGCTGGAGAGATCTTGGAGAATTTGTTTCACATGGACCCTTTAAAGATATCGCGAGGGCGACCCCGCTCAGCAAAAATATGACATTGCCCATCACAGAGTAATTCATAATTGGCTGGGTAATAGCCGTTAATAATAGCGCAAACACACCGCCCATAATGACTCTATACATAGGAAAGGAAAGGCGGTACGTTAAAACTATATTCCTTAATCTCAGTAAAATATACAAAATAAAGCCAAAGTATATGGAGAATCCAATAAGTCCAGACTTAAAAGCTACTTCAAGAAACTGATTGTGTGCCGTTCCAAACAAGGAATGCTGAGAGAAGTATCCAAATTTATATCCAAAAAGAGGGGCTCTAAAAATGAGTTCAATCGTCTCCGACCAGATGTCAAATCTTCCAGACGTAATATCTCCTCTTTGAATACCGGCCTCAATGCGAGCTGCCAAACCTCTTCCGATTAGGGTGTTCTGCAGGTATTCTAGAGCCGTTGAGAAAAATACGAGACAAAGAACGGTACCCAACAGTGCGAATTTCCAGTTGTATGCATACAAGAAGAATATAAGAACTATACAAATAGCTAATGTAGCCGAACGCGATAAAGACATGGGGACGATGAATGCAACAATCGCCAAGCCCGCTAAAAAACTGATTCTCTGCAATCTCGTCTTGGCGACAAAGTAGGCGCCTGAGAACAATGACGACATTATAGCCAGATAGGCTGAGGAGCTATTCACGAAACCATATACATCAAATCCAAAAAGGCATCCACCCCAACGACCCTCGGTGCCACAACCGCGAGGAAAGGATCCGAAAAGTAGATCAGAAATGACGAGGGACAGTGCAATTAAAAGCAAGGCATAGGGCGCCGGTCTAAAAAATGAAAATCCAAAGCGACTGTACAATATGCCGCCAACAAGTAAATGAAGTGTGGGAGAAAAAAAGGAAGCGCCAGAAAGAAAATTTGTGTAATCGCCGCCCGAGGTCACAGAGCCTAGAATAGCAAGAAAAATAAAGTAACTGAGAATAAGCATAGCAAAGCCAAATCGCCTCGGAAGAGGCTTTGATAGCAGCAATAATGCAGGAATAAGAAGAATAATAATATCACTAACAGGAAAATCAATTGGCTTTTGGCCTATGGCTCCAAAACTTATAGAAAGCGGAGCGAGGTATAATACCCAAACTATAAAGCTAAGACTGTTTGACTTCATTAATTGCATCCGCAAACGAATTGATAAATTCGCGATAGGAGAAATTTTTCATTGCAAAGTTTCGGGCCTTCCGGGACATTAGCTTTATACTACTATCCGATAGGGATGCCGTCTCTCTAAACATCGAAACCAGAGCCCCTTTGAGTCCATCGTCGGCCCTCAGGACTATCGAAATATCTGAAACCGCCTTGTAACTCTCCAAATTTCTCAATATCGGAATGACGCCACATGCGGCACCTTCCAGTATAGAGCTTGAAAACTGATCAGATTCTGGTACAGATATGCAGAAATGTGATCGGCTAAGATGCTCAATTAGTTTGTCTTGATCTACAAAGCCAGTTATGATTTCGATACTAGAACAGCCCACTGTTGCCGCTCGTACGCGAGCCGCATAGTGAGTATCTGCATCCCCCTCCAGCAGTACCAGCGCCCCTACACCCCCGCTACCGATAAATGTCTTGAAAGCCTCCACAACCGAAATCGTACAGTATAGCTCCGCCATGCGGCGATTGACAAACCAAGTACGAACTTGACCACGGCGATCTTCTTCGTTAGCTTCTAAAAATATTGGATCAAGAAGCATTTTTGAGAATATGCGCTCGGGTCGCAATCCGTACTTTTTTACTATAGTAGACCTCATATGATCGGAGGATGTAGTTACCAGTTTCGAACTTGATATTATTTCTTTAAGAATCCAATTATAGATCAGTCCGCGCTGGTGCGCGTTGTATATCTCAGAGCCATAGACTGTTACAATATAGTCTCGCCCTGATAACAGGGCCGAAAGGCCATAACCAGACGCGTTGTGCGCATGCAGCAAGCCATCGCGCCGGCAAAACCATCGAAGCCACAGTCCCAATGCAGTATATTGGACCAATTTACCGGTGAATCGAAATACTCGTGCTAGTGGAACAATAATCGGGGTAAGCGAGCTGTCGATGATGCTCGGCCGATTGGTGTGGATATCGTAAACAACAACATTAAATCGAGCGGGAAGTACACGTAACCATGTCCGAAGATGGGGGCTGGAAGAGTTTCCTAGGACATTGAGCTTTTTCATACTATAATATCCAGAATATAATTAATAAAAGCAACTGCGCAATCACCGAAACTGCGAGCCATCGTCCAATTAGGAGAGAAAAGACTAAATCTGCAGCGTCCCGGGACGCCCGATCTATACATCTGGATATCCTGGGTTCTATAACAAATGTCAGGAGAAGCGCTCCTAATGCATTGACAATTCCTGATGACTGGCTTATCGAAGCGCGATACTCTGGAATTAGGGCCGCGAGATAAAATGATAGAAACATGCCGGATGAGTATATAGTGAACACAATTATAGAGACGAATAAAACCTGCCGACCTGCCCCTATTTTTAGATCAGCTGCTAATTCCATGCTGGGGATTTTTGGAGAAAAGAATGAAGATATATATTTTCCGGTTTCATCATGGCGAAGCAATATGCCTGAATAGTATTTTACTATAGATTTGCGGAATGAAACCACTACTCCTCCGGCTAGAAACGAGATAATCAAGCTCACATGGGCCATAATTGCATAGCTATCCTTGTCTATTCCGGCATCAATGGCTAGGCCCAGCAATGGCAGCAACATTACAAGAAGCAGCCTTGTTGCCATGTAAACAGACTGCTGCAAGGCATACCCGGACATACTCTTAGAAACCTGTAGTCCTGCAATCCGAGCGAGAATGGCTGACATTTCAATTGCCTGAATTCCACCATACAGTATCGGTACCACAAGCATTATTATGTGAGTTATTTCCATAGAGCACGCACATCAATCAATGTCCCAGAAGGGACAGGGGTGTGCTGAAATTCAGCATGGTCAACTAGAGCGACATGAATTTTTCCATTCTGACGGGCAATATCTTCATTCACTATAGAAATATAATCGTCAGAAAGCGCTTCAAGAGAGACATTTGGATCAACTGCCAGCACACACCCTGGATGCTTCTTGGCTAAGGTTTTTACAATTTGTAGAGCAGGGCTCCCACGAAGATCGTCAATGTCCGCCTTAAAAGTGAGGCCATATGCGGCGATCGTGACGTCACGTGCCGTCTTGTCCGGATTGTTGAGAAGATACTCACCAATCGCCGCCCAAACCTTCTCCACCACCCACTCCGGCTTCGCGTCGTTCACCTCGCGCGCGGTCCGGATAAGGCGCGCCTCGTCGGGCGTCTTCGAGACGATAAACCACGGGTCCACCGCAATGCAGTGGCCGCCCACGCCAGGTCCCGGCTGAAGTATGTTGACCCGCGGATGGCGGTTGGCGAGCGCGATCAGTTCCCAGACATCGATATCCAACTTGTCGCAGATCATCGACAGTTCGTTGGCAAAGGCGATATTCACATCGCGGAAGCTGTTTTCGGTCAGCTTCGTCATCTCGGCGGTCCGCGCGTTCGTCACCACGCACTCGCCTTCCACGAACACCTTGTAAAGCGCGACTGCCGCTTCCGAGCACCGCGGGGTCATTCCGCCGATGACGCGATCGTTGTGGATCAGCTCCTGCATGACCTTCCCTGGCAGGACGCGTTCCGGGCAATGCGCGATGCGAACGTCGGATTGCTCGCCGGCATCTTGCGGGAACGTAAGATCGGAGCGCTCCTCGGCCAGCCAGGCCGCCATCTGCTCCGTAGCGCCGACGGGCGATGTGGATTCTAGCACCACGAGATCGCCAGCCTTTAGGACCGGCGCAATCGCACGCGACGCGGCCTCGATGTAGGCGAGATCAGGTTCGTGATTGTCGCCCTTGAAGGGCGTGGGCACTGCGATCAGGAAGGCGTCTGCCGCCTCGGGTTGCGTGCTCGCGCGCAAATACCCTTCGTTAACGGCCGAGTGGACCGCAATATCGAGATCGGGCTCCACGATGTGGATCTCGCCGCGATTGATCGTTTCGACCGTGCGCTCGTTCACGTCGATGCCAACGACCTTGACCCTGCGCGACGCAAACATGGCGGCGGTTGGCAGGCCGATGTAGCCCAGCCCCACGACCGAAACGGTTTCGAAACGCCAGTTCATGCAGATTGCCCTTTCTCCGCCAGCTCTGCTGCGGCCCAGTTCCGGATCGCATCGACGATCCGCCCCGATGCCTTGCCGTCCCCGTAGGGATTGTGCGCGAAACTCATATCTTCATAGGCCTTCCGATCATCCAGCAGCCGGCCAGCCCCCTCGACGATAAGCGAAACATCGGTGCCGACCAGTCGGACCGTGCCGGCCTCCAGCGCCTCCGGCCTTTCGGTGGTATCGCGCATGACCAGAACCGGCTTGCCAAGCGATGGCGCTTCTTCTTGGATGCCTCCAGAATCGGTCAATATGATCGCAGCCCGATTCATCAGATAGACAAATGGCAGATAGTCCTGCGGTTCGATGAGCCGCACGTTGGACAGACCTGACAGGAGTCTTTCGACCGGCCCCTTTACATTGGGGTTGAGGTGGACCGGATAAATGATTTCAACATCCGACCGCTTCGCAATCCGCGCGAGCGCTTCACAGATTCGCTCAAACCCGCCACCAAAGCTTTCACGCCGATGGCCGGTCACCAATATCAGACGTTTGTGGGGATCGAGGCCGAAGCGGGCGGCAAACTCCTCTTCCAGTGCGGGATCGGTTTCGATCCGCGACACCACATCCTGAAGAGCATCGATCACCGTATTCCCGGTCACATGGATCCGCTCTGCCGGAATGTTCTCGGCAAGGAGATTGTTCTGCGAGCGCGCCGTCGGTGCAAAATGCAGATGGCTGATTACGCCGGCAATCTTGCGGTTCACCTCTTCCGGCCAAGGCGAGAGGATGTTGCCCGTCCGTAAACCGGCCTCCACGTGGCCTACCGGAATCCTTTGATAATAGGCGGCAAGGGAGGCGGAAAGCGTTGTCGACGTATCGCCGTGTACCAGAATCATGTCAGGCGCGAATTCCGCCAACACCGGACGCAGGCCATTAAGAACCTCGACAGTTATATCCGAAAGATCCTGGCCGGGTTTCATCAGATCGAGGTCATAGTCAGGCGCGATACGGAACAATTCGAGAACTTGGTCGAGCATCTGCCGATGTTGCGCCGTGACGCAGGTGCGCGTCTCGATATCGCCGGCCTCCGTCAGCGCCCGCACGACAGGAGCCATCTTGATCGCCTCGGGCCGCGTACCGAACACGGTTAGTATCTTTATCGGGCGGTGCATATCGGCAATTGCTCGTTGCTATTGAGATTGAGAGGATCAGTCGGTTACCGACTGGCGCTGATATCGCGTAGTGCAGTGGCGAGGAATAGCGAAAGCGGAGGAGCCCCGCCGCTGAGCATTACGCCTATTCCCCGGCATGTCAGAGTAAAGTAAAGCTGGCCCAATTTTTCGCACGATCAGCTGGCAGGAGCCGCTACCTTGGAATCGCAGACAATCGCTGAACGATACTCCGGCACAAGTCTGGATAGGAGCGCAATAGCTCCCGAACTATCCCCTTGGTCGAGGAGTGCATCCATCCTTGACAGCGATGCCGCAAGAGCATTCCACGGGATCATGACTTCGTTCGCGCGCCGAATGCGCTCATGAACCGTCGGTTCCGGACTGTCCCCGATTAGAAGCTCCTCGTACAATTTCTCGCCCGGTCGCAGGCCAACCTCGCAGATTTCGATATCGCCATCCGGGTTGGCTTCGTCGCGGACGGTCATTCCAGACAGGTTGATCATGCTCTTGGCAAGGTCGAGGATGCGCACCGGCTCTCCCATGTCGAGGACAAAGACTTCGCCCCCTTTCGCCATTGCGCCCGCCTGAATGACCAGCTGGGCCGCCTCGGGGATGGTCATGAAGTAGCGCGTCACGTCACGATGCGTCAGGGTAACGGGCCCCCCTTCGCTGATCTGTCGCTGGAAGCGGGGGACGACCGAGCCGCTCGAACCCAGGACATTCCCGAACCGCACCATCGTGAGTATCGTGCGCCCCCGTTTGTCCCCGTGCAGCTGCGCCCGTGCCTGCAGGATCAGTTCGCAGACCCGCTTCGACGCGCCCATCACATTGGTCGGGCGAACGGCCTTGTCGGTGCTGATCAGGACGAAATTCGCAACCCCCACCTCTTCCGCCGCCAGACAGGCGTTGAGGGTGCCGAAGATGTTATTGCGCAGGCCGGCAATAGGATTGCTTTCGACCAAAGGCACATGCTTGTATGCCGCCGCGTGAAATACCGTTTGGGGCCGGTGCCGCTCGAATATCCGCTGCACCGATGCGCGTATCCCGAGATCCCCCAGAACCGGCGTGATCGGTACCGGCACATCCAGCGCCGCCGCCGCGGCATCCAGCTCCGTGCCGATCGCATAGAGCGCATATTCCGAGCGTTCGAGCAGGATCAACTCCGCGGGCCGCGCGCGCAATATCTGGCGGCAGAGTTCGCTGCCGATCGATCCGCCCGCGCCGGTGACCATGACCCGCTTGCCCGCGATCGTCTTTCCGATCAGGAGCTCGTTCGGCCGCACCGGCTCGCGCCCCAGGAGATCGTCGATCGAAACATCGCGCAAGTCGCTGATCGAAACCTTGCCGTCGATCAGGTTGCCCATGCTGGGCAGAGAGCGCACCGCAACCGGATATTCCTGCAGTGCCTCGATAATGGCCTTGCGCCGCGAGCGGGTGGCGCTCGGAAGCGCGAGCAGGACTTCGTCGATCTGCCGGTCGTCCAGCAATGGCCCGAGCATCGTGGGCGGGTGAACGGTGATTCCGTCGAGCTGCTGCCCTGCAAGGCGTATGTCATCGTCGACAAATGCCTCGACCCGGACGTGCGGCTCGTGACGAAGCGAACTCGCCAGCTGCTGTCCCGCGCTGCCGGCACCGTATATGGCAACCACCCGACGCGGATTTTCGGCATGCCGGCTGTTGACGATGTCGATCACCGCGAACCGGATTGCCAGCCGGCTGATCGCCATCAGCGCGAGAAAGACGATCGGCTGGATCAGGGCAATGGTGCGCGGGATGCCGTCAAACCCGTTGGCCATGAACACGATTGTCATGGGCAGCGTGTATATGACCACTGTCATGCCCAGAGCGGCCATCGCCCGGCCGCCCGAGAAGCGCACGATCGAACGGTAGACACCCCGCCACAAGGCAATCGGGAACCATACTGCGATCGCCACGGCGGCGACCATCAGGATATTCGACTCTATCCGGTAGAACTCTCCTAACCTCAGCGAAAAGGCGACCCACACCGCAGCCGTGCAGAGCACAGCGTCAATCACGGCGACGATAACCTGACGCACGCGTCGCGGCAGCGCGCCCAGGCGGTCGAACAAGTCGACGATAGCATCGCCCCAGGACCGCTGGAGCGTCGATAGCCGCCGATCGATCAGGTCAGATAGCATTGGGATCCGTTCCAGCCGTTTGTCCAGTTCAGTGCACAGTCGACATGCACCAAGAGCGGCAGTCGTTTATCGAGTTAACATATGTCCTGCATGTGTCATGGCAGAGCCGGGCCATAGGCCTGGCGATAAACACTGCAAAGATATCGTGTGAACGACGCGACCAATCGTTGCTGGTGCGCGATTAAACGCCTGAAGAGCCGAACCATTCGCAAGTCTGATAGTGCGATGCGCTTTACTCGCAAGGCCACGCCTCCAACATTTGATGCCGCCTGTTGCCTTCCTGCAACTTGACCTCGCCTGACCCGGCTGCGACAGCGCGGATCATGCCTGCGTTCGTTTCGCGCGTCCCGTCGCCCTTTCGTTCCAGCCGATCTCTCGCCCCGCTTTATGCGAAAAGGCAAGGATTCTATCGATGAGCCACTCGGCCAGCCAGCGCAGACGAGCAAGCGAAGCGTCGAGCAAGCGTGGCATGCTGTCCGGGATCTTTTCGGCCGACGCGCGCTTGATCGTACTGGCCGCATTCCTGCTCCTGGTGTTTTTGACAGGCGGCAGCTCGCGCGCGGATATGCCCTCGCTGGCTGTCCTGCGCCCTGTCTCGATTCTGGTGCTGGGTTACGCCCTTTTGACCCTCTCGCGCGAACACCTGCTGACCAATCGCGCCGTTGCCCTTATCGCCGCGGCGGCCATGGCAATGGCGCTACTCCACCTCCTGCCGCTCCCGCCCGAGATCTGGCGCGCTCTGCCCGGCAGAGAGGGGATTGCGGCGATCGACAGCGCGCTCGGCTTCACAGACGCCTGGCGACCGCTCACGCTCGATCCGCAGGCCACTCGCAACGCTCTGATGGCGCTGGTTGTGCCGTGCGCCGTCTTCGCGCTGGCGATCCAGCTGACCGAGCGCGGCCGCGAGACGATGCTGACGGTGGTGCTCGCGCTCGGCGCGCTCACTGCGGTGTGGGCCGTGCTGCAACTCATGGGGAGTCCTCGCGGCCCGCTCTACCTGTATAGTCTCACGAATTACGGCGCCCCCGTCGGCCTGTTCGCCAACCGCAATCACCAGGCGGTGTTTCTCGCCAGCCTGATTCCGCTTGTCTTTTGCTGGGCACTCAGAGCCGAGGGCGCGTGGAGCGATATGCGCAGCGCCCGGGGGCGGCGCGGCGGCATCGCTATCGCCTGTACTCTCCTGTTCGTTCCGCTCGTTCTTATCGGCGGTTCTCGCGCCGGTTTGCTTGCACTGCTTCTGTCGATCTGCGCCACCGCTGCGATTGCCATGGCAATATCCGGCGGGGAGAGACGGAACGGCAAAGCGTCTCGCAACAGGGGATCGCGCAAGCGGAGCCGACATGGCCCAGCGCGGCGTTCCGCAATCGCGCGATTCGCACCCGCCCTGGCCGCTGTCGTCGTTGTCGCCGGCCTGGGGCTGTTGACCATCGGGATGGGACGCGATCGTGCGTTCGAGCGACTTGTCGGTTCGGACCCCATCGACGACCTGCGCGGCGATATTCTCCCCGTCGTGTGGGATATCGCGATCGCTCATTTCCCGTGGGGCACAGGTCTCGGTTCGTTCGACGACGTTTTCCGCAGTTTCGAACCCGATGCGTTGCTTACTCCCAGCTATATAAACCATGCGCACAACGACTTCGTTGAAATCTTCATGACCGGCGGGCTCCCCGGTCTCGCCATCCTGTTTGCTGCGCTGGCCGTCCTTGCGGCACGCGCATGGGCCGTGCTTCGCCGCGGGCGCCAAGGGATCCGCGAAGATGCCCTGCCCGCCGGAGCGCTGATCGCGTTGATCCTCCTTCTTATCGCGTCGCTCGTCGACTATCCCCTTCGCACACCCGCATTGGCCGGTTATGCAGTTCTGCTCGCACTTTGGGCTGGCAGAACAAGATCCGCGATAGATTGACCCGGGGAGAATTCGGTTGTTTGCGGCGACGAAAGGTCGATTCCGGTGGTAATTCCCGTTCAAAATGCGCACGCGCCTTGGCGCGGCGAGCGGCTGCTGCTCGGCAAAACCACCTTTTCGGCCCCCTCCGGGGCTTGTTTCTCCGATGCGCTCCAGTAAGGGCGAGGCCAAACCGACGGACTGGACGAAGATGATGTCATTTTTCAGGAATTTCCTGCTGGCGCTCGCCGGCGCCGGCCTGCTGGCCGGGTGCGCGACCGATCGCAGCGCCGGGATGGCCCCGGGCATCGAGTTGACCGACCTCACCAGCCTGCCCGCACCCGAAGGCGGCTATGTCACGCGGATCCGGCCGGGCGACCAGCTGGAGATCACGGTGGTGAATTCCGAGCTGCTGAGCGGCATGTACATTGTCGATGACAACGGCGAACTCGTATTCCCGCTGATCGGAGCAGTCGCCGTCGAAGGCGACTCCCCGACCCGGATCGGGGAGAAGATCGCCCGGCGTCTGTCGGGCCGCTACGTCCGCAACCCGGACGTGCGGGTCGTCCCCAGCGAGGATTCGCAGCCCACCGTTTCCATCGGGGGCGAAGTGGAAAAGCCAGGGGCCTATCCCGCGCGCCTGTCACGAACCCTGGCGCGAGCGATCAACAATGCCGGCGGCCTGTCCGAATTTGCCAAGTCGGAAGACGTTCTGGTGCTGCGTACGGTCGACGGACAGAACTATATCGGCGTATTCAACATCCAGGCTATCCAGCGCGGAAACTATCCCGATCCGCAGATATACGCCGACGACATCATTACCGTTGGCGATTCGCCGGCACGGCGGCGTCTGAGCCAGATCCTCCAGTTCATGCCGCTCCTTTCAACTACCGCGATCCTGATCGATCGCGTCGGACGCTGAGGGCACACGGCGATGGCAAATGCATTTCCTTACGACGCGGAACTGGAGCCGGTCGACGAGGGCGAGGAGAAGCCCGGGATCCTGGCGCTGGAGCGGTATTGGCGCCAGGCGGTCAATTCGCGGGTCTGGATCGCGGCCATTCTCGCCGCCGGTCTCGTTCTCGGCCTGCTGGTCACGTTGCTTTCGACGCCGCTGTATCAGAGCACCGCTGTGATCGAGATCAGCCGCGTATCCTCGAACGTGACCAATATCGACCAATCCGAAATCGAGGAACTCCAGGCCGACGAACAGTATTTTCAGACTCAGTACGAACTGCTGGGATCGCGCTTCCTGGCCGAAGCCGTGGTCGACGCCGGAAACCTGACCGCCTCGGAAGAGTTCCGCAACGCCTTCGCCGGCGACCCCGAGGTTCCGCTCGAACGGCGTGAGGCGGTCAAGATTCTGCTCGATAACGTCAGCATCCAGCCGGTCCGGATGTCGAACCTCGTCAACGTCAGTTTCTCCAGCCCGAGCCGCACGCTATCGGCCGATATCGCGAACCTGTGGGCGGAACAGTTTCTCGCCGCCAACTACGAGAAGCGCTTCGGGGCGAACATCGACGCCCGCCGTTATCTCCGCGACCAGATCGCCGAACTGCGCGAGCGACTGGCGCAGTCGGAAAAGGAACTCGTCGACTACGCAAACGCCAATCAGATCGTCATTATCGACGCGACCTCCGGCAGCAACGACGACAGCAGCAGCAGCACGGCCCGGTCGCTGATCGGCGACAGTCTTACCACGCTCAATGCCGCGCTGGCCCAGGCGACCGCCAAGCGGATCGCCGCGGAAAGCGCGCTGCGCGCTCGCTCGACCTCGCCCGAAACGCGAAACACTTCCAGTCAGCTCCGAAATGCGCTGGCTGCGGCCGAGGCCAAGCTTGCCAGCCTGCAGGCCAATTTCGGCCCCGACTATCCGGAAGTGCAGGCGGCACGGTCGGAAGTCGAGGCGATGCGCGAGGCCATCGCTTCGTCCCAGGGCCGCGATATTTCGGCGCTCGAGGCGGCCTATCGTCAGGCTCGCGGCGAGGAAGCCGCGCTGCAGGCGCAAGTGCAGGAGATTCAGGATCGTTTCCTCGCGCAGCAAGGCGGCGGGATTCAGTACGGCATCCTCAAGCGCGAAGTGGATACCAACCGGGAGCTTTACGACGCGCTTCTTCAACGATCGAAGGAGCTCGAGGCAGCCGGTGCCGGCAAGAACAACATGACGCTGATCCAGCCGGCAGTGCCCGAGGAAGAGCCCTATCGCCCCTCGCTGATCCTCAACCTGGCGCTCAGCCTTCTGGCTGCAGGAGCAGTGGCCGCGGCGTTCGTGTTCCTCCGCGAAACGATGGATCAGACGGTGCGCGATCCCAACGATGTGCAACGGCTGCTCGGGGTGCCCACCCTGGGGCTGATTCCCCGTGTGGACGAGGACGACATTCTCGAAGAGCTGCATCGACGCAGTTCGGAGCTGTCGGAAGCCTATATCGCGGTGCGGTCGAACATCTCGTTCCTGACACCGCACGGCGCGCCCAAATCGCTGATGCTGACCAGCACCCGCCCGAACGAAGGGAAGTCTCTGACGTCGGTCGCAATCTGTCGCAGCTTCGCCCAGCTGGGGAAACGAACCCTGCTGATCGATGCCGACTTGCGCAACACCGCGCTGGCCGACTTCCTCGGCAAGCAGGCGAACGCGGATACCGGCCTCAGCAGCCTGCTTGCGGGACGCGGCGAACCCCAGTCGCATGTTATTCCGATCGAGGAGCACGGCTTCGATCTGATCCCGAGCGGTGCCACTCCGCCCAATCCCGCCGATCTCCTGGCCAGCGATGCGTTGGAGCGTCTGATTCGCGAGTTCGAGCAATCATACGACTTCATTCTGGTCGACGGGCCGCCGGTTCTCGGTCTGGCCGACGCGCTGGAGATTTCCACCGCGGTCGAAGGGGCGGTTTATGTGATCGAATCCAACGACGTGAAGATCCGCGCGATTGACAACGCATTGCGCCGACTGCGGTCGGCCAATGCGAAGATCTACGGCGCAATCGTGACCAAGCTGGACGCTCGCAATTCGGCCTATGGATATGGCTACGGTTACGGCTATGGTTACGGTTATGGCGATCCCGGCCGCGCAGCGAATGCCACCGACAGCTGACACCCCGCGCATCTGGCGCATCGCGCTTGCGCTGCTGGTGTTCCCGGCGCTGGCGGTGCTATCCGCAGCGCAGACGCTGGCCATCGTCGGAGAATCCAGCAAGCCGGCGCAGGCGGCCGCAATCGCCCCCTGGGATGGATCGGTCAAAGCGCACCTGGCAAAGGGCGCCTATCAGGGGCAGCTCGCGGAAAACGCAGCGGCAGTTGTCCCGCCGGAACCGTGGATCGCAGCGCTCGCCCGCGAAGCTTATCGGCGCCAGCCGCTAACGCCCGAAGCACTCGCCGTGATCGGGTCTTCGTTACCCGAAGACGAGCGGGCCGAATTCTGGGATCTGGCCGCGGCGACCAGCCGGCGCGACACGCTGCTGCAGGGCCTGCTGCTCGATTTTCAGCTCAAGTCGGGGGATCTCAACCGATCGATTCGGACGTTGAACCAGATCCTTCTCGTAAGAGCCGACCAGCGCACGCCAGCGTTCGCCGCGCTGACTCAGGCTCTGCACGATCCACAGTCGGTCGACACTTTCGTCGATATCCTTGGATCGGATTCCGAATGGGGCGATGCCTTCCTGCTCGCCGCTTCCCGCGACAAGGAGAGCCTGGAAAACCTCGAACGCATCCGCGAGAGACTGCCCGACGATGTGGTCGAACCGCGTACCGATCGCGCGCTTATTCTGGCCTTCGCAAGGGCAAACCGGCTGCATATGGCCCACAGGCTCTATGCGCGGCTTGCAACCCCTGCGAACGGCGCTGCGCCGGGATGGCGTTCCGATATCCCGCCCTTCGACTGGCAATTCGCCGGAGAAGCGGGATTCCGCGCCCAGGTCGTTGCCGGGTCCGAACGGCTCGGGCTCACTATCGCGCGGGGCAAAGGCGGGGTCATCGCGAGCCGGATTCTCCCGGCGGACGGGGAGTTCTTGCGCATCCGCGGGAAGCACGATCTGAAGCCGCAGCAACAGGTGGAACGCCTGACGATCTCCGCATCGTGCGTCGATAACGGGGCCCTGCTGGGCGAATCATATTTCTCTGCCAGCGGTATCGCCCTCGACACGGCAGTTCCCGCGGATTGCGAATTCGTGGCCATCGTGCTTTCCGGCCGGGCCTGGTCGGATGGGGAGCGTGTCAGCGGCAGTATCGCCCCGCTGGCCATCGCGACAGACAGCTGACGGTTGCCTCTCGGGCGCGGTGCGAATACGCCGCCCGTGCAATCGAAAGGATCGTCGTGCGCAAAGTGCTTGTCACCGGCAGCGCCGGCTTTATCGGCTACCATCTGTCGCAGCTGCTGCTCGACGAAGGGTTTGCGGTCGTCGGCTACGACGGCATGACCGATTACTACGACGTGCGCCTCAAGGAACGGCGCCATCAGATGCTGCTGCAGAACCAGCATTTCAGCGCGACGGTGGGAATGCTGGAAGATTTCGAGGCCCTGCGCGCACTGGCCCTGGCCGAGCGCCCGGACGTCATCGTCCATCTCGCCGCCCAGGCGGGGGTGCGCTACAGCCTCGAGAACCCGCGCGCCTATGTCGAAGCGAACGTGGTCGGCACGTTCAACGTGATGGAATGCGCCCGCGAACTGGGCGTCGATCATCTGCTGATGGCCAGCACCAGTTCGGTCTACGGCGCGAACGAGGACATGCCCTTCGACGAGCGCGAGAAATGCGACACGCCGCTCACCCTCTACGCCGCGACGAAGAAGGCGAACGAGGCGATGGGCCACAGCTATGCGCACTTGTGGAATCTGCCGACCACGATGTTCCGCTTCTTCACCGTCTACGGGCCATGGGGGCGGCCCGACATGGCGCTGTTCAAGTTCACGCGGGGTATCCTCGAAGGCACGCCGATCGACATCTACAACGACGGCGAGATGTACCGCGATTTCACTTATGTCGCCGATCTGGTGCGCGGAATTCGCCTGCTGATCGACGCGGCTCCCGAACGGCCGGAAAGCCCCGACGACATCGCCCCGCACGACAGCCTTTCGCCGGCCGCACCGTTCCGCGTCGTGAACATCGGCAACAGCGACAAAGTGCGCCTGATGGACTTCGTCGAGGCGATCGAGGCCGAATGCGGCCGCGAGGCTGTGAAGAACTTCATGCCCATGCAGAAAGGCGACGTACCGGCCACCTGGGCCGATGCCACGCTGTTGCAGGACCTGACCGGCTATCGCCCGCAGACCGATGTCCGGGAAGGCATCCGCCGGTTCGTCGCCTGGTATCGCGAATATTACCAGATGTAGGGTGCGACGCGCGCGCGCCTGCTCTTCAGCCTTCCGGCTGCGGTGATTCGGTGGGTTCCGCCGGAGCGGGCTCCATAATCGGCTCGCCCGTCTCGCTCGGCAGGATCGCGGGGTTCTCCTCGCCCGGCAGGTCGGCATCGCGCTCGCGCTCCAGCCGCTCCATATATTCGCGCTCGATCTGCTCGACACGCTCCTGCTCGGCGGCGGCGGATTCGTCGATCGTGGAGAGCCGCTCGGCGCGCGCGGCGGCGATCAGTTCGCTGAAGCGGACGTCGGCCCCCGTGGCGCGTTCGCCATAGGCCTGCCGGATCAGTTGCTGGGTGCAGCCGGTAAAGCCCCCCGCGCCGGCCGTGGAGCACGACAGGGTTCCGAAGTCGCCGATCATCTCGAGCGATTCCACGCGCCGGGTCCAGGCGACATTCGCCGGATCGTCGCTGAAGCGCAGGGTTTCGGGAATGCGATAGCGCTCCGATTCGGGAAGCCGGGCCACGACGCAGATCTCGTTCTCGGGGCACTCGGGCGCTTCGTCCTCGCCATAGACGACCGACATCCGAACGTCGTCCGGCAGGTCCTGATCCTGGGCCTGAGCGAATGCGGTCGCGGGCGCGAGGGCAAACCCGGCAAGTGCCGTGGCGACGAAGAGCGATTTCATGACATTTCCCATCGTTGATCGGCGACCGTTGCGCCGGTTTTCGCGATTTCGGCGTGAACTCTATATGAAGCGCGCCGAGCGCGGAAGCGGTTCCTGCACAACCCGGCCATCCGGCGTCAGATGCGTTCGGCGAGCTTGATCGCAACCCGGCAGCCGAGGCGGATCGCGCCCGACAGCAGCGGATAGGCCGGCGCTTCCTCCGCGCCCGCAGCCAGCGCCGCGTCGCGGTGCTGGCGCTCGTCCTCGCGGAACTCCTCGATCATCGCGGACAGTTCCGGATCGGCCTCGCCCTCGGCCAGCCGATCCAGCTGCTGCGAATAGTGGCGGTCGATTTCCTCCTCCACCGCGGCCGTGCACGCCATCGCCGCCTCCGGCCCCAGCAGCGCGGTTCCGGCTCCGAGTGCGTAACCGGCAGCCGACCAGAAAGGCTGCAGCGCGGTCGGACGCACGCCGCGCCGCGCCATCAGCGCATCGAACCGCGCCCGGTGCCCCTGCTCCTGCTCCGCCATTTCGGCGATCTCCGCCGCATGCGGACCGCGATCGCCCATGACGTCGAGCTGGCCCTGATAGATCCGCGTCGCGCCGAACTCGCCCGCCTGGTCGACACGGATCATCCGCGCAATGTCGCGCTCGCGCATCATGCCTTCCGCCCCCGCGCCAGCAGCCACAGGATCGCAAGCCCGCCGGCAGCGGAAAACAGGAAGTTCCATCCTGCAAGCGAGATGCCGAAGAGGTCCCACGGTGCGTGGTCGCAGCGCACGACGGGGGCGTTCATGATCGCGTCCAGCGGGTCGCCGCTCCCCACCTGCGCCGCCGCGGCGCAGGCGGTAATGCCTTCCCACCAGCCATATTCGACCCCCGCATGGAACGCGCCGATTGCGCCGGAAACGAGGATGGCGAGCGCAGTGAGCGCGATCCAGACCCGGCGGGGCGGGGCCACGGTGGAAACAAGCGCCAGTGCCAGCGCCGCAAAATGGGGCCAGCGCTGCCACCAGCACATCTCGCACGGAAACAGGCCGAAACCGTATTGCGAGATATAGGCCCCGGCGAGCAGCAGTGCCGGCACCGCGAAGGCAAGGCGCTGCGCCAGCCGGACATGGGGCGTATCGGTCATCCCACCCGTCCCGCGCGCATCACTTGCGCTGCGCCAGCGCGCCGGGCGTCGTCCGGCGCAAGGTCTGCAGGGCATAGTGGAGCTGGTAGTCCTCGATACCCTGCTCCTCCAGCTCGGCCGCCGTCAATGTGAAACGCGGGTCCTCTCGCTGGTCGCGCTCCATTTCCTCGTCCTTGAGCGCGGCTTCGTTGACCAGGTGGCCGCGCAAGTCCGATTCGCGCATGACGAAGCGGGCGCGCTTCGCAAGGTCGGGGTCCGAAAGCTGCGGCACCGCGATATCGGGCTCGATCCCGCCTTCCTGCACCGAATGATCGTGCGGGGTGTAGTAGCGGGCCGTGGTGAGCTTGAGCGCAGCGCCGCGACCAAGCGGCAGGAGCGTCTGCACGCTGCCCTTGCCGAAACTGCGGTCGCCCATGATCAGCGCCCGCCGGTGATCCTGCAGCGCGCCCGCGACGATCTCGCTCGCCGAAGCCGAGCCGGCGTTGATGAGCACGATCATCGGCACGCCCTTGGCGATCTGGCCGCGATAGACCGATTCGGCATCGAAGACGTAGGTTTCGCCCTGCGCCCGGCCACGCTGCGAGACGATGCGGCCCTTCTCCAGGAAGAGGTCGGACAATGCGACCGCTTCGTCCAGCGCGCCGCCGGGGTTCGAACGCAAGTCGAGCACCAGGCCGTTGAGGCGCCCCCCTGCCTCGCGGTTGAGCGTTTCCCAGGCGGCGAATACGTCGGCCCCGACATCGCGCGAAAACTCGTTGACGAAGATGACCCCGATATTGCCTTCGGCAAGTTCGTGCGTGACCGGCTCGAGCTCGATCACGCCGCGCGTCACGGTAACGTCGAACGGCTCGTCCCGGCCGGGCCGGAAAACGGTCAGGCGAATGGAGGTTCCGGCGGGGCCGCGCATCCGGCTAACCGCCTCGTCCAGCTCGCCGCCGTAGATCAGGTCGCCATCGAGATGGGTGATATAGTCGCCGGCCTTCAGCCCCGCCTCCATCGCCGGGCTGCCGCGGAAGGGCGAGATGATCTTGACCGCCCCGTCGTCCATCTGGACCGACAGGCCGAGGCCGGAGTAGTTGCCGTCGATCATCGTTTCGAGCCGTTGCAGGTCGGACCCGTCGAGATAGGCGGAATGGGGATCGAGGCTTGCCAGCATGCCGTCGATCGCGCCGCGGATCAGCTTCTCGTCGTCGACCGGTTCGACATAGCTGGCCTTGATCCGTTCGTAAGTGGCGAACAGGCGCGCGAACTCGGGACCGGCACGACCGTCGATCTGCGCGATACCGGCAGTCGTCGCCGGGATCAGCGCGACCGCGGTGACCAGTGCTGCCGACCGGGCGAGAGCGGCAAATTTCATCGGCATTGAGACTCCTTGCAAGAACGCTTTTATCGCGCAGGGGGGCTGAACGCCAGATGAGGATTGCGCGAGGCGCACCGGCGCCGGCACGGCCCGCCGCCGAACCGACCTATGCCTTCACCTGACGTATTCCAGCGGATTGACCGGCCTACCGTTGCGCCGCAGCTCCAGCGTAACCACGGGCGCCTCGGTCGCGGCCACGCCCAGGGGGGCGCCGGGAACCAGCCCCTCGCCCACATCGACGTCGGTCCGCGCGAGGCCGGTGACCAGGCTGGTCCAGCCGCCCTCGTGCTCGATAATCACGATCCGGCCGTAGCCGCGATAGGGCCCGGCAAAAGCCACCCGCCCCCGGCCCGGGGCGACGACTTGCGCGCCCGGCCGGGGAGCCAGCGACAGGCCCGTGCTGACGATCCCGTCCGCGGACACCGCACCGAACCCCGAAACCGTCCGGCCGACGACGGGAAGCTGGAAATCCTCCGGCGGCGCGGTGGCTGCGGGAACGGGCGCGGCGGCGGTGTCGAACGCCACCTCGGAACTCTCCGGGCGCGGCGGACGTATGATCGGGCCGGGCAGGGCGGCCAGCTCGCGCCGCAGGTCGCTGGCGCTGTCGAGTTGGCCGACCAGACTATCGAGATCGCGGGCCTGTTCGGCCAGGGCAAGGGCGCGTTCCGTCTCGCGCGCCGCGATCCCGCTGGCCCGGCGCGATTCGAGCCGCTGACGGCTCTCGATCGCGGCCAGCCGGCGACGGCGCTCTTCCAGCGCGCCCTCGCTTTGCCGAAGGCTGGCGAGCGCCTGGCGCGCCTCCGCCTCGAGCCGCTGCCCACGCGCGATCTCGGCGCGCAGCGCGGCGGTGCGTTCGCGCACTGCGGGAATCGCCGTGTCGAGCATGGCCCGCAGATAGACCGTCTCGCGCAGCGATCCGGGGCGCAGCGCGGACAGCGCGAGCGGGCGGCGGGCAAACTTCTGCAAGGCGGCGGTCAGGCGCAGCAACGGTTCGCGCCGCTCGGCCAGGCGGGCGGCCAGCCGGCGCCGCTCGTCGTCGATCAGGGCGATGCGCGCTTCCGCTGCGGCGATGCCGGCTTCGGCCTGCTGGATACGGGCGGCGAGCGCGGCGCCTTCGCGCGCGGTCCTTTCCGCGGCTTCCGTCGCCGCCCGGGCTGCCTCTTCCAGCCGTGCGCCGCGCGTTTCCGCCTCGCGCGCCTCGCGCTGGGCGCGCTGGAGCGCGGCGCGGGCCTCTTCCGGGCCGGAGAGCGTTTCCAGACGCTGCGCCAGGGCATATCCGCCCAGCGTGGCGGCCAGGATTCCGACGATCGCGAAAGGCGTCGTTGCTGCGAACCGCGTCATCGCGCTATCCTGCCCGATGATAGGGGTGACCGGCAAGAATGGCGGTCGCGCGATAGAGTTGCTCCATCAGCATTGCCCGCGCCAGCAGGTGAGGCCAGGTGGCCTTGCCGAAGGCCAGCAGCAGGTCGGCTTCCGCACGCTCCTGCGGTGGATGGCCGTCGGCTGCGCCGAGGACGAACCGCGTCTCGCGCACGCCGTCGTCGCGCCAGCGACCGAGCAGCGCGGCAAAGTCTTCCGACGAAAGCTGCTTCCCGCGCTCGTCGAGCAGAACGGTGCGACCGGGCGTCTGGGTGGGCGCCACCCGTCCGCCGGTCTCGGGCAGCTCGGTGATCGTGCACGGCCAGGTCAGCCGCTTGCGGTAGCGCGCGACCAGTTCCGCCTCGGGCGAGCGAGCGATCTTGCCGCGCGCGATGACGTGCAGCAGCATCCTATCCTCTCCCCCGAAAAGGCGCCGTCGCCGGGCGCCGGCCGGTATCGTTCAGGCCGTGCCGGCGGCGACCGGCGGCGCGTCGCCGAAGGCCCACATGCGTTCGAGGTTGTAAAAGCTGCGCACTTCCGGGCGGAAGAGGTGGACCACGACGTCGCCGGCGTCGATCAGCACCCAGTCCGCCTGGGGCAGCCCTTCGAGCCGCACGGGCCCGTGGCCGTTCTGCTTGATGCGTTCGGCAAGCTTTTGGGCGATCGACGCCACCTGGCGGGTCGACCGCCCTGAGGCGACGATCATGTGGTCGGCCATGCTCGACTTGCCCGCAAGCGGGATCGAAACGAGATCGAGGGCCTGATCCTCCTCCAGCTGATCGATGACCAGGGCGTGAAGCGAACCCGGTTCGGCCTCGATCGCGGACGAACCATGGGCGTTCTGCGGGGACGAATCCTGATTGGACAGGGAAGATTGCGCCGGCGTCATAGGCGGTCGTTGCGCTCCTGCTGGTTGCAAAGGGATAAGTGGGCCGAGGCGGGCGAGCGCATCATGGCGCCTGCACACGCTCCTGAACCGGGATGGCCTGAACCGGGATGGGTCGTATCGGCCGGAATGTTAGCTGGTCGCGCGGCGGAACCTGCGAAAAGCGATCGGCCCAGTCGGGATCGGCACGGCGGATGGCCGTGGCCGATCGGGGATCCGGATCGAAACGCAACGTCACCAGGCTCGGCGCACTCCATTCGCCCCTGTTCCTGAATGCCGCCGCGCCGACACGATGCGGGCGCAGCCATGCCATCGCGGGGCTGGCGAGGGCAGGGCCATCATAGCCCGGCCGGGCAACGACCGCAATCGGCAAGGCACGCGCTATATCGCGCCAATCCCTCCACTGGTGGAACTGCGCCAGATTGTCCGATCCCATCAGCCAGACGAAGCGATGGCGCGGATAGCGTGCGATCAGCGCGCGCAAACTGTCGATCGTATAGCGGGTGCCCAGATCGCGCTCGATCGCGGTCACGCGGATCGGCGCGCCGCGCGCCATTTGCAGCGCCGATTTCACCCGCGCCCCCAGAGGCGCCATGCCGGCCCTGGGCTTGAGCGGATTGCCCGGCGAAACCAGCCACCAGATCTCGTCCAGCCCCAGCGCCTCGCGGGCGAACAGCGAAATTCGGCGATGTCCGCCGTGGGCGGGATTGAAGCTGCCGCCCAGCAGCCCGATCCGGCGCGCGAAAGTCAGGACCGGCCTCGTACCGTGGTGAACATTCCTGGCGCCTAGCAGCCGGAGCGGCTCTTGTCAGTCGGGGATGTCGGTCGACGATTCGAACCGCGCTGCAGGGCGGGCGCAAACACCTTCTGCCGCGATTCGTTCCGGCGGACACGGTTAAATTTTGTAAGGCGGCAACGCTTCACCCCGCCCAGCTTTCGATTCGACCCCTTTGCCAGAGTCGCGATTCGACCCCTCGCGATTCGCGTGTTAGCCGCCCTCCACGCATAAAACGACGGCAAGAGCGGGGTCGGTTTCGAGTGTTCAATTCTACCGTCGGCGATTGGATGGGGCGCCTGCGGACCTGGTTCCCGGATCGCGAATTCTTCATGCGGTCGCAGGGTCAGGTGCGTTTCATCAAGATTTCTTCGCGCGTGCAGATGACCGCGGCCGGCATCGCCGTCGTCGCCCTTCTTGTCTGGGCGCTGAGCATGGCGATCATGGGCTGGACCCAGTATCGCGCCCAGGCCGAACGGCTTTCGCTGCTCGAACGCGAAGCGAAGATCGCGACATCCGAAGAGCGGTTCGAGGCCTATGGCGCCGATCTGAACGCCGTCGCCAGGGAACTGGAACAGCGCCAGACCGTGCTCGAAGAAATGGCAGAGATGCTGCCCGACGATATCAGCACCGCGGCAAAAGTCAGCGATTCGCGCGGCGAAGCGGCGGAGACCGTGGAGAAAGTCAGCGCCGTTTTCCCGCAGGCGCGCGCCTTGGCCGAGATCGAGGCCCGCCAGCTTGCCCTGGTCGAGAAGATGACGCGTTTCGCCGACCACCGGGCCGAGCGGGCGGCGGCGGCCATGCGCAAGCTGGGGCTCGATCCCACGAAAATGCTCCGCTCCGCTCCGCGTGAGGCGATGGGCGGTCCGCTGGAACTGCTCTCGACCGGTTCCGACGGCAAGCCCGACCCGCGGTTCGAGCGCCTCGGCCTCAGCCTCGCCCGGATGGCCGCGCTGGAACAGGGGCTCGACGGCATTCCGCAGTTTCAGCCGGCGAGCATAAAATTCATTTCATCGGGCTTCGGCTATCGGCGCGACCCCTTCACCGGGCGCAGCGCGATGCACAAGGGGCTGGATTTTCGCGGGCCCAGGGGAGCGCCGATCTACGCCGCCGCCGATGGTCGCGTGACGTTTGTCGGCCGCAAGTCGGGATACGGCAACGTGGTCGAGATCGATCACGGCAACGGGCTGACCACACGCTATGCCCATATGTCGAAGTTTTCGGCCCGTGTCGGGCAGGAAGTCGATGCCGGGCACGTGATCGGCGCAATCGGCAGCACCGGCCGCTCGACCGGCCCGCATCTGCATTTCGAAGTTCGCATCAACGGCCGCGCCGTCAATCCGCGGCCCTTCCTGGAGAATGCTCCCAATGTTCTCAAAGAAGTCCGAACCCTCTCCAACGGGAGCCGTACCCATGGCTAGGCAGTCCTCCCCTCCGGGTTCGACTTTCTCGGTGATCGGATCCGACGTCACGATCAAGGGCGATGTTCGCGCATCCACGGAGCTGCACGTCGATGGACGGATCGAAGGCGATGTCGCCTGCGATTCGCTGGTCCAGGGCGAATCGAGCGTGATCGAAGGGGCGGTAAGCGCCGAATCCGCGCGGCTGGCCGGCACAGTGAGCGGGTCGATCACCGTGCGCCATCTCGTCGTCCTCAAGTCCGCGCGGATCGAGGGCGATGTCCACTACGACGCGCTGACGATCGAACAGGGCGCGCAAGTCGAAGGCCGCTTTGCGCATCGCCTTCCCGAATCGCACGCCGGCGACCGCGCCTTGCCGGCCAGCGCGGCTGCGGCCGAGGACGGCGAACCGAAGCTCACCCTGGCACAGTAGCGCCCGCGGATTTCGGACGAGCGGCGAAGACGCCACGGCCCCTGCGGAAGAGCGCCGCTCAGCCTTCGGCGAGGACTTCGATCCTCAACGCCTTGCGGTCGAGCTTGCCGATCATCGTTCGCGGCAGCTCGTCGCGGATCACCACGGCCGAAACCCGCTCGTGCTTGCCGACCCGCGCGTTGAGCCAGGCCTGCAACGCAGTCGCGTCCGTCTCCGAACCGTCCTGCAAGGTCACGTAAGCGCGCGGCGTTTCGCCCAGATAGTCGTCGGGCACCCCGATGACGAGCGCTTCCTTGATCGCGGGATGTTCCAGCAGGACGGCCTCGACCTGGCTCGGGAAGACCTTGAACCCGCCGACGGCGATCATGTCCTTGATCCGGTCGACAATGGCGATGAAGGCATCTTCGTCGATCTCGGCCACGTCGCCGGTCCGCAACCAGCGCGTTCCGTCGATCTCGGCGAAGGCGGATGCCGCGGCGTCGGGCCGGTTCCAGTAACCCTGCATGACTTGCGGCCCCGCGATCGCCAGTTCGCCCGGCTCGCCTTCGGGGGCGAGGCGTGTCGGGTCCTCCTTGTCCAGCAGGATGATCCGGGTCTGCGGTATGACTTGCCCGATCGTGCCCGGTTTGCGCAGGCCGGTATAGGGATTGGTCGATACGACGCCGGCGCTTTCGGTCAGGCCGTAGCCTTCGACGAGCCGCGCGCCGGTCGTCGCCTCGAACTTGTCGCGGACGGGCGCGGGCAGAGGCGCCCCGCCGGAGATCGCCACCTTGAGCGAGGAAAAATCCGTGGGCGCGATGTCGGGATGATCGAGCAGGGCCTGGAACATCGTCGGCACGCCGGGAAACGCCGTGGCCCGCGTGCGCGCGATGGTCTTGAGCACCTGTTTCGCATCGAACCGGGGAACCATGGCAATGCACCCGCCCTTCGCCACCGTGCGGTTGAGCACGCAGGTGTTGGCGAAGACATGGAACAGCGGCAGAGCGCCCATGATGACATCGGGCTCGTCGTCGTCGAACGGATCGATGGCGTCCACTTGCAGCGCGTTGATCGCCAGGTTGGCATGCGTGAGCATTGCCCCCTTGGGCCGCCCCGTAGTGCCGCCGGTATACTGCAACAGCGCGAGATCGGCGGGCGCGATCGGAACGGCGGCCGGCGGGTCGGTCGCTGCCGTCACGGCCGCCCATTCGCGCACGTCCTGCCGGTTCGGAATGGTCGCAATGCTCTTGCGCCCCAACAGCTTCAGCGCGATGCGCTTGGGCCACGGCAGCATCGCCCCGAGCCGGCCGACGACGAGCGTCTGCAGCGGCGATGCCCGAAGCACTTCCAGCGCCGTCGGCAGCAAGCTGGCCGCGTCGATCGTGACCAGCAGGCGTGTGCCCGAATCCTCGACCTGCTGGGCCAGTTCGTCGACCGTATAGAGCGGCGAGAAGTTGACCACGACCGCGCCCGCCATCATCGCGCCGTAGTAGGCCGAGATGTAGATCGGGACATTGGGCAGAAACAGCCCGACCCGGTCGCCGCGCGCCACCCCCATCGCCTGAAGCCCGGCAGCAAAGCGCCGCGCTTCGTCGTAAAGCTCGCGATAGGAGAAAGTACGCCCGAGGAAATCGACCAGCGGCGCGGCGGGACAACGGTCCGCCGTGCGCGCGAACAGGTCGGGCAGCGTTACCGCCTCGAACGGCGTGTCCCAGGGGGCAGCGTGCTGATAAGTCGCCTTACTGACATCCATGTCAACATGGATGCGTCATACGGCTGCAGAGAGCAAGGATTTTCTGCCGGCAAGTGCCGCGCGACCGGGTGGCGTCAGCCCGGCTCGTCGCCGCCTTCGGCCTCGGCAGCGCGTTTTGCCTCCAGCCATGCCGCAGCCTCCGCCTCCTGCGCGGCCTCGGCAGCGGCTTTCTCGTTCGCCTCGCGCTCGGCACGCAGTTCGGCGATCAGCTTCTCCCGGTCGGTGCCCGAATCGGCGACGACCGGGGCTTCCTCCTCGATCCCGGCTTTCTTCGCCGCCTTGGCAACGACCGCATCGAGTTCGCGCTGGGAACACAGGCCCAGCGTAACGGGGTCCTTCGGCTGGATGTTCTGGATGTTCCAGTGGCTGCGCTCGCGAATCGCGGTGATCGTGTTGCGGGTCGTGCCGATCAGCTTCGAGATCTGCGCGTCGGAGATTTCCGGGTGGTTGCGCAGGATCCAGGCGATCCCGTCCGGCTTGTCCTGCCGTTTCGAAACCGGGGTGTAGCGCGGCCCCTTGGTCCGGGTAACCTCGACCGGCGCCTTGTGCATCTTCAGCGCATAATCCGGGTCGGCCTGCCCGCGCTCGATTTCTTCCTGCGTCAGCTCGCCCGCGTGAACCGGATCGCGGCCGGTATATTTGCTGCCCGCGAGATCGTCCGCCATCGCCTGCACTTCGAGTATGTGCAGGCCGCAGAACTGGGCGATCTGCGAGAAGCTGAGCGATGTGTTGTCGACCAGCCAGGTGGCGGTGGCGTGCGGCATCAGCGGGGTGGGTTGGGGCATGGCGAAACTGTCCTGAAAATATAAGGGCCGCCCCTCGCGGAGCGGCCGTAGCGTGTTCGATTTAGGCGATGCGCCCCGCAAGGGCAAGCGTTTAGGCCCCGCCTGCCGGGATCAGGCCATCGCAGGCTCGGGATCGAGCGCCACGAGGCCCGCCAGGAACTGGTCGGTCGCCGCGTCCCACGAATAGCGCGCGCCCAGGGCGGCGCAGTCCGCCCTCTCGCTGAACAGCGCCCCGGCGATCGCGCGGTCGAGGTCTTCCGACAGGGCGCCCACTTTGTCGGTGACGATATCGACCGGTCCCGCCACCGGATAGGCGGCCACCGGCGTGCCGCAGGCCAATGCCTCGATCATCACCAGGCCGAACGTGTCGGTGCGGCTGGGGAACACGAAAACGTCGGCATGGGCATAGCATCCCGCCAGCTCGGCCCCGCTGCGTCGGCCGATGAAATGCGCATCGGGGAAACGGTCGCGCAGCCCGGCGAGCGCAGGGCCGTCGCCGACAACGACTTTGCTGCCCGGATAGCGGCCGCCCAGAAAGGCCTCGATATTCTTCTCCACGGCGACTCTGCCGACGTAGAGCTGAATGGGACGCGGAAGATCGGCAAATTCGGGCGGCGCCGGGGCCTGCGGATTGAAACAGGCAAGGTCGACCCCGCGGCTCCAGGCGTGAAGCCGGCCAAGGCCCCGCCTGCGCAGTTCCTCCCTGACGCTTTCCGTCGCGACGAGAATGCGCCGCGCCGGGGCGTGAAACCATCGGATATAGCGCCAGAACAGCCCGGGCGGCAGCCCGGTGCGCCGGGCGACGTAGTCTGGGAACTGGGTGTGATAGGCGGTGGTGAAAGGGACACCGCGCGCCATGCAATGGCGCCGCGCCGCGACCCCCAGCGGCCCTTCGGTGGCGATGTGAATGGCATCGGGCGCAATCGCGGCCAGCCGCCGCCCGACGGCACCCGGCGGCGCCATCGCCAGCCGGATATCGGGATATGTCGGGCAGGGAACCGATCGGAACAGGTCGGGCGAGATCACCTCCACCGCATGGCCGCGCCGTTCGAGAATCGCGCAGGTGGTGGTCAGCGTTCGCACCACCCCGTTCATCTGGGGCCGCCAGGCATCGGTGACGATCGCGATGCGCTGGGGGAAGGGCTGCCGGTTTCGCGTTTCGTCCGGGAAACCGGCCATTCGGTTCATGCCGCCGCCTTCTCGCCGACGGGCCGGACCGCGACACGCGGTTCGCGGCGGGCCATCTCTTCGGGCCAGTGGAGCAGTTCCATGCGTCCGTCGAAATGTTCGACCAGCGCATTGCAACCTTCGACCCAGTCGCCGTCGTTGTAATACTCGATCCCGTCGAACTCGCGGATTTCGGCCGTGTGGATATGGCCGCACACCACCCCGTCCACTCCGCGCTCGCCGGCCGCGCGGGCGACGACCTCCTCGTACTTGGAAATGAACTCGACCGCGTTCTTGACCTTGTGCTTGGCCATCTTCGACAGCGACCAGTACGGCAGCCCGAGCATCCGCCGGATACCGTTCACGTACCGGTTCAGCTCCATCATCACGTGGTAGAGCGCGTCCCCGACGAACGCGAGCCAGCGGTGCGCGAGCATGATCGTGTCGAACTCGTCGCCGTGGAGCACCATGAGGCGGCGGCCGTCGGCGGTTTCGTGGAAGGCGGCGCGGCGAATCTCCACCCCGCCGAAGTTCATGCCCGAAAACGGCCGCAGCATCTCGTCGTGGTTGCCGGGGATGTAGACGATCCGCGTGCCGCGCTTCGCCCGCTTGAGGATGCGCCAGACGACATCGTTGTGCTCGGCCGGCCAGTAGAACTTCTTCTTGAGGCGCCACCCGTCGATAATGTCGCCGACCAGATACATCGTTTCGCTGTCGGTGCTGTCGAGGAAATCGATCAGCATCTCGGCGTTGCAGCCCTTGGTCCCCAGGTGGATATCGCTGATCCAGATCGTGCGGTAACGGCGGCGCTTCCCCTCCTCGGGCTCGGGAATGGCGCTGCGCATCGGCGGGAAGCTGGCGACGCTCGCCAGTTCGGCCAGTTCTGCGGGAAGGTCTTTTCCGAGCCTGTCGCTCATCGTCGCAACCCCGTCTCGCTAAAGCATTTTTACGGAGCTGCCATGGCAGACGAATGTTACAGTCGATTCACGGTTCGGTGACCGTTCGGCGTAAGCGTGACCGTTTCGCGTCAGGCGGCGAAGCGCTATCCGCCGGCCACTTCGAGCACGATCTTGCCGATATGGTCGCCCGCTTCCATCCGTGCATGGGCGGCAGCGGCCTCGGCCAGCGGGAAGCTGCGATCCATCACCGGGCGCAGGGTGCGATCCTCGAACAGCGGCCAGGCGTTCTTCTCGATCTCTGCCGCCAGCAGCGTCTTGAACGCATCGGACCGCGGGCGCAGCGTCGACCCGGTGAGCGTGTAGCGACGGCTCATCACCACGGCCATGTTCACTTCGGCCTTCATCCCGCCCAGGACCGCGATCGAGACGTGACGGCCGTCTTCGGCCAGGCACTTGAGATTGCGGGGGACATAGTCGCCCGAGACCATGTCCAGCACGACCTCGACCCCCTTGCCGCCGGTGAAAGTCTTCACTTCCTCGACGAAGTCCTGCTCGCGGTAGTTGATCGCCAGATCCGCCCCCAGCTCGCGCGCCGCCGCGCACTTCGCGTCGTCGCCGCAGGTCACGATGACCCGCAGGCCGAACGCCTTGCCCAGCATCGTCGCCATCGTCCCGATACCGCTGGTGCCGCCGTGGACCAGCAGCGTCTCGCCTTCGCTGGCCCAGCCGCGTTCGAAGACGTTGTGCCAGACGGTAAATAGCGTTTCGGGAATCGCCGCGGCTTCGGCCAGCGGCATCGCCTCGGGCACCGGCAGGCAATGGCCGATATGCGCAAGACAGTATTCGGCATAGCCGCCCCCGGCCACGAGCGCGCAGTAGCGCTCGCCGATATAGTCCTCCAATACGCCCGGGCCGACCGCGGCGACGGTTCCCGCCACTTCCAGCCCAGGAATCGGCGATGCACCGGGCGGGGGCGGATAGAGCCCCTGGCGCTGCGCCACGTCGGGCCGGTTCACCCCGGCCCAGGCGACGCGGAGCAGGACCTGCCCTTCCCCCGGTTCGGGCACTGCCATCCGCTCCGGTCGCAGCACCTCGGGCCCACCGGGCGCCTCGAAACCGATCGCAATCATTTCATCGGGCACTTGCGCCGCCATTGGCAATTCCCCCATGACCCCCTGTGGCCAAGCCGTCACGCAAACGCACCTAACGCGCTGCCCCATTGACAGCAAGCGCAGCGAATTGCGAGATTGGAGGCAATGGAAGAGGACGACCGTCCGCGCCCGCGGGGCGACGCTGCGAGCAAGCTCGCCGGCGAGGACCTTTCGCCTTATTCGCGCGACGAACTGGGGGAGCGAATCGCCCTGCTCGAGGCCGAGATCGCCCGGGTGGAAAAGCACCGCCGCTCGGTCGACGCGCATCGCGATGCCGCCGACGCGCTGTTTCGAAAGCCCGCCCGGTGACAGGCGCCATTCGCATTTCGCGACGGTCGCCCCATATGGATACGACCAGCCACGCCGGCCCCCGTTTGCCCCCTGGACGGAACCGGCATTCCGCCACGAAAGATCGATAGATGCCCAGTTTCGCCCCGAACCTCGAAAAAACATTGCACGCCGCGCTGGAGAACGCCGGCGAGCGCCGGCACGAATACGCCACGCTGGAGCATCTTCTGCTCGCGCTGGTGGACGACGAGGACGCGGCGCAGGTCATGGCCGCGTGCGGCGTCGATCTGGACGAACTGGGCGAAGCGGTGCGCCAGTATCTCGATCAGGAATACCAGTCGCTGAAGACCGAGGACGACGGCGATCCGCAACCGACCGCGGGTTTCCAGCGGGTTATCCAGCGCGCGATTCTCCACGTCCAGTCGAGCGGCAAGGATACCGTGACGGGCGCGAACGTGCTCGTCGCGCTGTTTTCCGAACGCGACAGCTACGCGGTCTATTTCCTCCAGCAGCAGGATATGAGCCGGCTCGATGCGGTCAGCTTCATCAGCCACGGTATCGGCAAGGGCGGCAAGCAGCTCGAAAGCCGGTCGCCGCAGGGCGCCGACGAAGCGGGCAAGACCGACGAGAAAGCCGACAACAAGAAGGAAACGGCGCTCGACCAGTTTACGGTCAACCTCAACGCCAAGGCCCAGGCGGGCAAAGTCGATCCGCTGATCGGGCGCGGGCCGGAAGTCGACCGCACGATCCAGATCCTCTGCCGCCGGTCGAAGAACAATCCGCTCTATGTCGGCGACCCGGGCGTCGGCAAGACCGCGATTGCCGAAGGCCTGGCGCGCAAGATCATCGAAGGCGAGGTGCCCGAAGTTCTCACCGACGCGGTGATCTATTCGCTCGACATGGGCGCCCTGCTCGCGGGCACGCGCTATCGCGGCGATTTCGAGGAACGCCTGAAGCAGGTCGTCAGCGAGCTGGAAGGCATGCCCGATGCCATTCTCTTCATCGACGAGATTCACACCGTGATCGGCGCCGGCGCGACCAGCGGCGGGGCGATGGATGCCAGCAATTTGCTGAAACCCGCGCTGTCCAGCGGCGCGATCCGCTGCATCGGATCGACCACCTACAAGGAATTCCGCAACCATTTCGAGAAGGACCGCGCCCTGCTGCGCCGGTTCCAGAAGATCGACGTCAACGAGCCGACGATCGAGGATACGATCAAGATCCTGCGCGGCCTCAGGACCGCGTTCGAAACGCACCACAACGTCAAGTACACGCCCGACGCGCTCAAGACGGCGGTCGAGCTGTCGGCGCGCTACATCAACGATCGCAAGCTGCCCGACAAGGCGATCGACGTGATCGACGAAGTCGGCGCGATGCAGATGCTGGTGCCGCCCAGCCGCCGCAAGAAGAAGATCACCGCGCGCGAGATCGAGGCCGTGATCGCGACGATGGCGCGGATTCCGCCCAAGACGGTGTCGAGCGACGACAAGAAGGCGCTGGAGAACCTCGAGCGCGACCTGAAACATGTCGTGTTCGGCCAGGACGAGGCGATCGAGCGGCTTTCCACCGCGATGAAGCTCAGCCGGGCCGGCCTGCGCGATCCCGACAAGCCGATCGGCAGCTTCCTGTTCACCGGCCCCACCGGCGTCGGCAAGACCGAAGTCGCGCGCCAGCTCGCCAGCGTGATGGGGATCGAGTTGAAGCGCTTCGACATGTCCGAGTACATGGAGCGCCATTCGGTCAGCCGGCTGATCGGCGCGCCTCCGGGCTATGTCGGTTACGACCAGGGCGGCCTGCTGACCGACGCGGTGGACCAGAACCCGCATTGCGTGCTCCTGCTCGACGAGATCGAGAAGGCCCACCCGGACCTGTTCAACATCCTGCTCCAGGTGATGGATAATGGCCGACTGACCGATCATCACGGAAAGACGGTCGATTTCCGCAATGTCGTACTGATCATGACGACCAATGCCGGCGCCGCCGACATGGCGCGCCAGGGCATCGGCTTCGGCGACGTGAGCAAGGAAGACGCGGGCGAGGAAGCGGTGAAGAAGATGTTCACCCCCGAATTCCGCAACCGCCTCGATGCCATCGTCCCGTTCGGCTATCTCGGCAAGGGCACGGTTGCCCGCGTGGTCGACAAGTTCATCCTGCAGCTCGAACTGCAGCTGGCCGAACAGAACGTGCATATCCAGTTCGACAAGGATGCGCGCGAATGGCTGGCGAACAAGGGATACGACCGCCTGTACGGCGCCCGCCCGATGGGCCGCCTGATCCAGGAGAAGATCAAGCAGCCGCTGGCCGAAGAGCTGCTGTTCGGCAAACTCGCCGACGGGGGCGAAGTCCACGTCAGCGTCAAGGGCGGCAAGCCGGCGTTCGAGCTGACACCGGCGCCGCCCAAGGCGCGGCCCAAGCGCAAGGCGGCGAAGAAACCGGCCGCGAAGAAGGGCGAGGCCGACAAGGCGCCGGACGCCAGCGAGGGCGCCGGGGGCGACAAGGGCGAATAGCGCGGACGGAGGGTGTCGCTGCGCCCTCCGCCGTCCTCGCCCGCGGGGGCGACGCAGGCCTTTCCCGACCGGCCGGCGGAACCGCAGCGCACCGCCGCCATTTTTCACCGTATGGCACGCGATTTCGCATGGATCCGGCCCGAGCCGCACGGCATCCATGTCGTTCCCGCCGATTGCTGGATCGATCCCTCGCAGGCGGTCGATCATGCGCTGGTGACCCACGGCCATGCCGACCATGCGCGCGGCGGGCACGGGCGGACTGTGGCCACGCCCGAAACGCTGGCGATCATGAAGTTGCGCTACGCAACTTCGCACGGGGCGGTTCCAGTCGCATACGGGGAAACGATCCGTCTGCCCGGCGGCGTGGACGCGACCTACATCCCCGCCGGTCATGTGCTCGGCAGCGCGCAGATCCTGCTCGAACACGCGGGCGAGCGGGTGGTGATAACCGGCGACTACAAGCGCGTGTCCGACCCGACCTGCCCCCCGTTCGAGGTCACGCCCTGCGATATTTTCATCACCGAGGCGACATTCGGCCTGCCCGTCTTCTGCCATCCGCCGATCGCAGCCGAGATCGGCAAGCTGCTCGACCGCCTCGCCGCCCATCCGGATCGCTGCGTGCTCGTCGGCGCCTATGCCCTGGGCAAGGCCCAGCGCGTGATCGCCGAGCTGCGCGCGGCCGGGCACCGCGATCCGATCTATCTCCACGGCGCGATGGAGAAGATGTGCCGCCTCTATGAGGATTTCGGCGTCGATCTGGGTGAGCTGCGCCTGGTGAGCGATGCGAGGAAGGAGGACATGCGCGGGCACGTCGTCGTCTGCCCGCCGTCCGCGCTCAACGACCGCTGGAGCCGCCGCCTGCCCGACCCGATCGCCGCCATGGCGTCAGGCTGGATGCGCGTGCGCCAGCGCGCCCGCCAGCGGAACGTCGAACTGCCGCTGGTCATCTCCGATCATGCCGACTGGGGCGAACTGACGCGAACGGTGGAGGACGTCGACCCACACGAGACCTGGATCACCCACGGGCGGGAGGAAGCCCTGCTGCGCTGGCACCAGCTGCACCAGCGGCGCGCACGCGCGCTCGCGCTGGTCGGTTACGAGGACGAGGACGACTAGCGGTGGAAGCGTTCGCCGCTCTGCTCGACGCGCTCGTCTATACCCGCAGCCGCAACGAGAAGCTGCGCCTGATCGCAGACTATCTGCGCGAGGCAGGCGATCCCGACCGGGGATGGGCGCTGGCGGCGCTGACCGGCGGGCTCGATTTTCCTGACGTCAAGTCGTCGACCATTCGCAACCTGCTCAAGGAACGGATCGACCCGGTCCTGTGGACGCTCAGCCGCGATTTCGTGGGCGATACGGCGGAAACCGCCAGTCTGCTGTGGCCGGCGGGGGAGGCGCCGTCCGATCCCCCATCGGTGACAGAGGCGGTCGAAGCGCTGCGTGCGACGACCCGCAAGAGCGCACCGGCCGACCTGGCGAAACTGCTCGACCGGCTCGACGCCTCGGGCCGCTACGCCCTGCTCAAGCTGGCGACGGGCGGCATGCGGATCGGCGTTTCGTCGCGGCTTGCCAAAGTCGCGTTCGCGCAGGCCTTCGCGGTGTCGGTGGAGGACGTGGAGGAACACTGGCACGGCCTCTCCCCGCCCTATCCCGCCCTGTTCGCCTGGGCCGCAGAGGGCGCCGCGCCGCCCGACACCGCCAACCTGCCGACTTTCCGCCCCTTCATGCTCGCCCATCCGCTGGAGGACGCCACGGTCGATCTCGCCGACTATGTGGCCGAATGGAAATGGGACGGCATCCGGGTGCAGCTCGTGCGGATCGGTGGCGAGACCCGGCTCTATTCGCGCGGGGGCGACGATATCACTGCCACCTTTCCCGAGTTGATCGACGCGCTTGCGTTCGATGCCGTGCTCGATGGCGAACTGCTCGTGCGGGGCACGGCCCAGGGCGGCGAGAAAGGCGGTGCGGCCAGTTTCAACGCCTTGCAGCAAAGGCTGGGACGCAAGACCGTGAGCCGGAAGCTGCTGGCCGAAGCGCCGGCCTTCGTCCGTCTCTACGACGCGCTGATCGTGGAAGGGAAGGACTTGCGCGAATTGCCCTGGACCGCCCGGCGCGCGCGGCTGGAGGCGCTGATGCCGCGCCTTCCGGCGGCGCGCTTCGACCTGAGCGAAGTGGTCGAGGCGGCCGATTTCGACGACCTCGCCCGCATCCGCGAAGGCGCGCGCGACGATGCGATCGAAGGGCTGATGCTCAAGCGGCGCGATTCACCCTATGTCGCCGGCCGCAAGGCTGGGTTGTGGTACAAGTGGAAGCGCGATCCCCTGCTGATCGACTGCGTGCTGATGTACGCCCAGCGGGGCAGCGGACGGCGGTCGAGCTTCTTTTCCGACTACACCTTCGGATGCTGGGACGGCGACCCCGACGAGGGGGCCGATCTGCTGCCGGTGGGCAAGGCCTATTCGGGTTTTACCGACGAAGAACTCAAGCGGCTCGACCGCCACGTGCGCACCCATACCGTCAACCGCTTCGGCCCGGTGCGCGAGACGGACAAGTCGCTGGTGTTCGAAGTCGCCTTCGATTCGGTGCACGAAAGCCGGCGGCACAAGTCCGGCCTCGCCATGCGTTTTCCGCGCATCCACCGGATCCGCTGGGACAAGCCGGTCCACGAAGCCGACCGGATCGAGGCCCTGCGCGCCCTGGTTCGGGATTAGCGAAAGTCGCGCGGCACGACTTCGGTTCCGCTCAAAGCCCCGCTTCGACGACAGCCGCCGCGTGAGCCTTCCCATTCTCGACATAGTGGGCGACGCCGGCGCGCATGCCGGCAATGGCCGCGTCGTCGAGGTCGCGCATCTTGCGCGCCGGGCGGCCTCCCCACAGCTCGCGCGCGGCCATCGCCTTGCCTTCGGTCAGCATCGCGCCGGCCGCCAGCATGGCGTCGGAGCCGATCACGGCCTTGTTCATCGCGATCGCGCCCAGGCCCACGAAGCCGCGATCCTCGATCACGCAGCCGTGGACCATCGCCATATGGCCGATCAGCACGTCGTCGCCGATCAGCAGCGGCGAGCCGTCGGGATCGCCAGGCCGTTCGGGGTCGCAATGCAGCACGCTGCCGTCCTGGACATTGGTCCGTTCGCCGATCACGATCCGGCTGACATCGGCGCGCAGCACGCAATTGTACCAGATCGAGCTGTCGGCACCGATCGTGACGTCGCCCACCAGAACGCAGCCGGGCGCGACGAAGGCGCTGTCGTGGATGGTCGGGCGCTTGCCGTGGATCGGGACGATCGTCACGCCGGGGCGGGTGGTCATGTCCTGCTCTCCCATTGTTTGCGGGTGATCGAATAGAGGATCGTCGGATTGTCTTCCGGGGCAAAGTTCGGATCGGTGAAATCGAGATCGGGCCGGCGTTCCATCCCGAGCTTTTCCATCAGGCGCCAGCTGCCCCGGTTGGCGAAGCTGGTGAGCGCGACGATCGCCGGGGGATCGATCCGCGCAAAGGCGAAATCGAGCACGGCGACGACCGCCTCCCAGGCATAGCCGCGGCGCCAGCGGTCCTCGCGGATCAGCCAGCCAACCTCCATGTCGCCCGGATTGCGGGCGAGCGGATTGTCCACTCGCTTGAGCCCCGCGTGACCGACCAGCGCGCCGCTCTCGCGCTCTTCCAGCATGCAGAAGCAGAAGCCTTCGGCCGCATGGAGCGCGCGGGCCCGGGCGTGCTTTTCCGCGATGAACGCGCGCGGCCTCGGCCCGCCGAGATGTTTCATCACCGTGGGGGTGTTGAGACAGGCCATCTGCCGCTCGACGTCGCCCTCGCCCGGCACCCGCAGCACCAGGCGGTCGGTTTCGAGGAGGATCGGGCCCGTCACCGCCGCGCGCCGGGATCGATTGCGTAGAGCACATGCGGCCGCAGGGGATCGCCCTCGGGCACGCGCGGATGATCGAAGTCGCGCTCCGGCCGGCGGGTCATTCCCAGACGTTCCATGAGCGCCCGGCTGCGCGCATTGGCCCGCGCCGTGATCGCGACGACCGGCTCGCCGGACCGATTCGCCTTCGCCCAGTCGAGCGACGCCTCGGCCGCCTCGCGTGCGTACCCCTGCCCCCAGCAGTCGGCGGCAAGACGCCAGCCGATCTCCAGCTCGCCTTCGATCTGCGCGATATTGCCGCGCACGAGCCCGGTGAAGCCGATCACCCGTCCATCGCTCTTGCGCTCCAGCGCCCAGAAGGTGTGTCCGAAACGCGCGGCCCGATCCTGCAGATCGGCGATCAGTTTCGCCGTCTCGCCCCGCGACATGACGGGGCCGAGCGTTGCCATCACCCGCGGATCGCCGCAGACGCGGTGGAAGTCGTCGCAGTCGCCATCACGCCAGTCGCGCAGCCACAGGCGCCCGGTCTCGTGGCGAAAGTCAGCCATTCAGCAACCGGGCCGCGTGCGCGGCATGGTAGGTCAGCACACCGCTGCACCCGGCGCGTTTGAAGGCGGTCAGCGTTTCGAGAACCAGCGCGTCGCGATCGCCGGCGCCGGCGGCAGCTGCAGCCTCGATCATCGCGTATTCGCCGCTCACCTGATAGGCGAAGACCGGAACTTCGAACCGTTCCTTCACCCGGCGCACCACGTCGAGATAGGGCAGCCCCGGCTTGACCATGACGCTGTCCGCCCCTTCGGAAAGATCGAGCGCGACCTCGCGCAGCGCCTCCTCCCCATTGGCCGGATCCATCTGGTAGCTTTTCTTGTCGCCCTTCAGCAGGCCGCCCGAGCCGACCGCGTCGCGAAACGGGCCGTAGAAAGCGCTGGCGTACTTCGCGGCATAGCTCATGATCTGGACGTTGTGATGGCCGCCCATTTCCAGCGCCATGCGGATCGCCTTCACCCGCCCGTCCATCATGTCCGACGGGGCAATCACGTCGGCCCCGGCCTGCGCCTGGTTGAGCGCCTGGTCGACCAGGATCGCAACGGTATCGTCGTTGACCACATAGCCGTCGCCGTCGAGCAGCCCGTCCTGCCCATGGGCCGTATAGGGATCGAGCGCGACATCGGTGAGGATGCCGATATCGCGTCCGCACGCGTCGCGCACCGCCCTGATCGCCCGGCACATGAGGTTGTCGGGATTGAGCGCCTCGGCCCCATCGTCGCTGCGCCTGTCCGCCGGCGTGTTGGGGAAGAGCGCGATACAGGGAATGCCCAGATCGACCGCCTCCTTCGCCCGGGCCGCGATGCCGTCGACCGACCAGCGGGACACGCCGGGCAGGCTGGCAACCGGGTCTTCGACGCCCGATCCCTCGGTCACGAAGAGCGGCCAGATCAGGTCGGCGGGCGTCAGCACGGTCTCGCGGTGCAGGGCGCGGCTCCAGGCCGTCGCCCGCGTGCGGCGCATCCGGAGGGAGGGGTAGGAACCGGTCATGCCGGTCTGTTGCCGGAATTGCCCGCAGCGAACAAGCCGCGAGTCTCAGGCCCCGTGTTCTCCGGTGCGCGACGGCAGTACCGCCCGCAGGATCACCGTATGCGCTGAGGCGCCTCGAGGCGGTCGATCTCGCGCGCCGGCGCCGCCGGCGCCTCGGAAGCGGCAGGCGCCAGATCTTCCAGCGCAGCGCCGGCCTCGACCGTCTTGAGATCGGCGAGCGCGGCCCGGAAGCGCCGCAGTTCCGCCCCCGACAGCTGCGCGCGCGTGACGAAGCGGACCGAGGCGGGATCGACCGCCCGTCCGCCGCGATACATTTCGTAGTGGAGATGCGGCCCGGTCGACAGCCCGGTGGAGCCGACATAGCCGATCACCTGTCCGCGGCGGACGCTCTGCCCCGCGCGCACCGCCATCCGGCTCATGTGGCAATATCGCGTCGCCAGCCCGCCGCCGTGATCGAGCCTGACGGCATTGCCGCAGCCGCCCGCGCGGCCCGCGCTGGTCACCCGCGCATCGGCCACCGCGACAATCGGCGTGCCGTAGCCGGCGCGGAAATCCATGCCCGAATGCATCCGGCGATAGCCGAGGATGGGGTGCCGCCGCATCCCGAAGCCCGACGACACCGGGCCCGGAACCGGCGCGACCAGGCCGTTGCGTTGCTCGCCCACGCCCGACGCTTCGTAAAAGCGCCCCTCGCTGCCCCAGCGCATCAACTGCGCGGTCGGCTCGCCTCCTCGCTCGATACCGGCGTAGAGCAGCTCGCCCGCCTGCCGCTCCCCGGTCGCCGCACGGCGATACTGGACGATCAGGTCGAACGTATCGCTCGAACGCACCGCACGGTCCATGTCGAGCTGGTCGCTCAAAACCTTGAGATACTGCTGCACCGCGCTGGCGGGGGCCCCGGCCGCGCGCATCGAACGGTAAAGGCTCGACCCCACCGTGCCGCGAATCCTCAGCGGGGTGTCGTCCACCCGGATCGGCTTGCGCGAAAGCGCAAGGTTCCCGGCGGCATCGCGGGCGATTTCGAGTTCGAGATCGAACCGTGCGCGGAACGTCAGCGCATCGAGCGGCCTGGCAGCGCCCGGTCGCGGCCGCCGGCCGAGCGTGATGTCCACTTGCGTCCCCGGTTCGATCGTGTCGAGCGCGATCGAGCGCGCGACGAGATCGGCGACCCGCTCGGCATCGTGCGTCCCGACGCCGGCGCGCTGCAGCATGCGAGTGAAGCTGTCTCCCTGCGACAGAGTGGCCAGCAGCTCGACTTGCGGCCTTTCGGGCGCCGACTTCAGCGGTACGACGCGCTCGGTCGCGCCCATGCGCCGGCCGCTGTCCGCACCCAGCGCCAGCGGCATGATCATCTGGCTGCGAAACTCGTCGCGCGCGCTTTCGGTCATCGCCATCGCGGGGGCGGCTTCGACCGGCGCGAAATCGGGCCAGAACGCCAGCGCCAGCGCCGAAAGGCCGATCAACGTGCCCAGCCCGCGAAACCAGCGCCTGCTGCCGATCGCTTCCGCCAGGTCGGGGGCGATATCCGCCCGGGCAAGACGCGCGGACAGATCCTCGCGCCAGGTATCGACCCTTTCGGCGAGAGTCCGTGCCCTCGGAATGACATGCGGCACCGCGTCCGGCAGAATCTGCGCGTGCGAAAGCGTGGCAGGACGCCACAGGTCGTCGCCGAAACCGGCGTTGACCCGCGCCCCTCCATCGCCCTGCTTGTACACCGCGCCTCCTCCGGCTGGCTGCGCGAGGTGTCGCAACCCGATCCCTGGCGTCATCTATGCCGCAATCCCTGCCGGATTAAAGTAAAGGCGCGCTTAACCCGCGACAAGGCGAGTCGCCTTCACGACGATCCGTGGGAACCGCCGTGCCCGGCCCCGCCCTGGCCACGGTGCTGTTGTCGGGAGCGGTCCGCGATGCCACATTGGCAGACGTGACCCCCAATCGAGACGGTTCCGGCATCAAGGCGGTCCTCGGCCCGACCAACACGGGCAAGACCCACCTCGCGATCGAGCGGATGTGCGCGCATTCTAGCGGCGCGATCGGTTTTCCGCTGCGCCTGCTGGCGCGCGAAGTCTACGACCGGGTCGTGGCGATCAAGGGAGACAGGCAGGTCGCCCTGATAACAGGGGAGGAGCGGATCGAGCCGCCCGGCGCACGCTATTTCCTTTGCACGGTGGAGGCCATGCCCCTGCGCAGCACTGTGCGAGCACATGGGGACGGTGCGCAGAACGGGTCGCTGGCCTTCGTCGCGCTCGACGAGGCGCAACTGGCGGCCGACCGCGAGCGCGGCCATGTGTTCACCGATCGCCTGCTCCACGCGCGCGGCCGCGAGGAAACGATGCTGCTGGGAGCGGCGACGATCGAGCCGCTGGTGCGCTCGCTGATCCCCTCCGCGGCGATCGAAACGCGGCCCCGGCTCTCGACCTTGCGCCATATCGGATCGCGCAAGCTCTCGCGCCTTCCCCCGCGCAGTGCGATCGTCGCCTTCTCGGTCGAGCAGGTTTATGCCGTGGCGGAAATGCTGCGCCGCTATCGCGGGGGCGCCGCCGTGGTCATGGGCGCGCTCAGCCCCGAAACGCGCAACCGGCAAGTGGCCATGTTCCAGTCGGGCGAGGTCGACTATATCGTCGCCACCGATGCGATCGGCATGGGTCTCAATCTCGACGTCAACCATGTCGCCTTCGCCTCGCTGACCAAGTTCGACGGCATTCGCCAGCGCCGGCTCATCCCGGCGGAGATGGCGCAGATCGCAGGGCGTGCGGGCCGCCATCAGACGGACGGTACCTTCGGCACTCTGGCGGGCGCGAAGGGGCCGGCGCCCGAATTTTCCGAAGAGGAGATCTATGCGATCGAGGAACATCGCTTCGCCCCTCTGACGAAGCTGTTCTGGCGCGAGGCGCAGCCCCGCTTCGATACCCTTGGAATGCTGATCGCCGATCTGGAATCGCCGCCGGCGCAGCCGGAACTGGCGCCGGCCGTCGAGGCGATCGACCTTGCGGTGCTCAAACGGCTTGCAGGGGAAGATCTCGCCGATGACGTCAAGGGGCCGGGCATGGTGCGCCGGTTCTGGGAAGTCTGTTCGCTGCCCGATTTCCGCCAGCTCGGCCCCGATGTCCATGCGCGCTTCGTGGCCCGGCTGTGGCAGGAACTGCGCGGCGGCTATCTCGGCGCCGACTACGTCGCCGCGCGCATTGCGGAACTGGACCGGGTCCAGGGCGATATCGACACGCTGCAGGGCCGCATCGCCGCAATCCGCAGCTGGGCCTATATCTGCCAGCGGCCCGACTGGGTCCTCGCGCGCGACGAAATGGCGGCACGCGCACGGGGAGTGGAAGCGCGCCTGTCCGATGCGCTACACGGGCGGCTGACCGAGCGTTTCGTCAACCGGAGGACTGCGATTCTGATGAGAACCCTGGGCACCGATCCGGCCCTGCTGCCCGTCAGCCTCGCGCAGGACGGAGCCCTGCTGGTGGAAGACGAGCCGATCGGGCGCATCGACGGCTTCCGCTTCACGGTCGACCACAGCGCCAGCCACGACGACCGCAAGATGCTGCTCGCCGCCGGCGAGAAGGCCCTGCCGCGCATCCTGAGCGAGAGGGCGGACGCGCTCGTCGCATCCGGGATGGAAGGTGTTTCCCTCGCCGGGGGCGCCTTGCACTGGGAAGGCCACGAGCTGGCGCGGGTGGAGGACAACGGCGATCCGCTCGATCCGCGGCTCGCCCCGGCACGCGAGCTGGGCTTTCTTCCCGAGAGCGTGCGCGCGCGGCTGCTGTCGGCGCTGTCCGAATGGTTGAGCGGACAGCTAGTGCCGCTCGCGCCCCTGGCGAAACTGGCCCAGGCCGCAAGGAACCCCGAAGCGGGATCGCAGGCTCGCGCGCTCCTGCTCAACCTTCTGGCAGGGCACGGGGTCGTCGCGCGCGAGAACGCGGGAATCGAGCATCTGCCCAGGGAGATGCGACCGTTCCTTCGCCGTCTTGGCGTCACTTTCGGCGCGCTCGATGTTTTTGCTCCGGCGCTGCTCAAGCCCGCGCCACGCGCATTGCTTCACACGTTGGGGCGCGACCGGCGGCCGTTGCAGGAATCGATGCAGCCGGTGATCGAGACGGGCGGCCGGTTGCCGGCCGGCTATCGCCCTCTCGGCAAGCAGGCGGTGCGGGTCGACGTGGCCGAGAAGATCCTGCGCGCGGCGCACCGGACCCGCGCCGAAACGGCGAAGCGGCGATTCGCGCTCGATCCCGCTCTCGCGATTTCGACCGGGCTTACCCGCGAAAGCTGGATGCGGCTGCTGGCCGCGGCCGGCTTTCGCTGCCTGCCCGCACGCCGGATGGCGGAGGGCGCCTTCGGCCCGCCGGCGCCGGACCTGTGGCAATGGCAACCCGGGCGCGGCCGCAAACCGCGGACGAAACCGGCCTCGCGAGCGCCCGCCAACAGCGCTTTCGCCGCGCTGGCGGACCTCAAGGTGCCGTGATGCGGATCGACCGGCTGCTGTGTCAGCTGCGGTTCTTCAAGACCCGCAGCCGCGCGCAGGCACTGGTCGAAACGGGGCGGGTCCGGCGAAACGGCCGGCGCGTGACGCGCGCCAGCGAGACGGTCGCCTGCGGCGATACGCTCACCTTTCCGCTGGGCAGGGGCGTGCGAGTGATCGAACTCGTCGCCCTTCCCGTGCGGCGCGGACCGGCGGATGAGGCGCGAGCCTGCTATCGCGTGCTTGACCCGGAGGGGCAAAGCGCCATAGCAGCGAGCGGACCCCCTGTTCGGGCCCCAGCCAGGAAGGAAAGCGATCCGAAATGACCTATGTCGTCACCGATGCCTGCATCAAGTGCAAGTACACCGATTGTGTCGAGGTCTGTCCGGTCGACTGCTTCTACGAAGGCGAGAACATGCTGGTGATCAACCCCAGCGAATGCATCGACTGCGGCGTCTGCGAGCCGGAATGCCCGGCCGAGGCGATTCTGCCCGACACGGAAGACGGGCTGGAAAAATGGCTCGAGATCAACACCAAGTATTCGGCGGAATGGCCCAATATCACGAGCCAGAAGGAACCGCCCGCCGATGCGGACGAGCACAAGGGCGAAGAGGGCAAGTTCGAGAAGTTCTTCTCACCCGAGCCGGGCGAGGGCGACTGAACCGGGGCGACAGGCGCACCGCGACGCGGGGGGCGCATCCCGGACTCGCAATTTTGTTACGAGTGTGTTATATAATGCACCAACTGCATCGGCGCCCGTCCGATCGCAGGCGTGACATGTAGAAAGGTCCGGCCCAATCGCGACAGGACAAGTTGGCAATCGCCCGCGCTTTGCCGAGCGCGGCCGGAGGCCGATTCGACTGTTCGCTCCAGGCCCCGACCGCAGAAAGGACTTGTGCATGGCCAGCAAGGCTCCCGCCTTCGATGTCGGCGACTATGTCGTATATCCCAAGCACGGCGTAGGCCGTGTGATCGAGCTGCAGAACGAAGAAATCGCCGGAATGCAGCTCGAACTCTATGTGCTCCGGTTCGAGAAGGAGCGCATGACCCTGCGCGTTCCCACCAACAAGGTCGAAGCGATCGGTATGCGCAAGCTCTCGAGCGACAAGACGCTCAAGGAAGCGATGGAAACGCTCAAGGGCAAGCCCAAGGTCAAGCGGACGATGTGGAGCCGCAGGGCGCAGGAATACGAAGCGAAGATCAATTCCGGCGATCTGGTCTCGATTGCCGAAGTGACCCGCGATCTGTTCCGCCCCGACGACCAGCCCGAGCAGTCGTATTCCGAGCGGCAGATTTTCGAAGCCGCTTCCAGCCGGCTCGCACGCGAACTGGCGGCGATGGAGAAGACCGACGAACCTGCCGCGCTGGAGAAGATTCTCGCCGTGCTGCGCGAACACGCGCCGCAGTATTACGAGAATACCGAGGACGCCTGACGCGTCGCACCGCAACCGGGTTCCGAACGGGACAATGAGGGCCGCCCCGCCGGGCGGCCCTTTTTCTTTGCTGCGGTTGCGGAGTCCGCCCCACTGTATTACATCGGCAATACGGACTGGGATGAACCCCGGACAGCGGCCTTCCAGGCCTGCGACCGGGCCGAAGATGAGGACGACAGGCAATGCTGGACAAGATTCTGAAGGGCGCGGCTCCGTTCGCGGCAATGTTGCTCGCGACCGGCTGCAACGGAATGGTCAACATCAACGGGTCGGACGGCGTGCCGCTCTCCGAACTCGATATCGCCGGCAAGACCCCGACCGAGGTGGTTCTGGCCGGTCCCGACGACGTCGTGGTGGCACGCGGCGAAGCGTTCGACATTTCCGTGACCGGCGACGAACCCGCCATTGCGGACCTGCGCTTCACGCTCGACGACAAAACGCTCGGCATCATGCGCGAGAACGACAGCTGGCGCAGCGCCGATGGCCGCGCGACGGTGCGGGTCACATTGCCCCGGGTGGAAAAGCTGGTGGTCGCCGGATCGGGCACGATCGAGGCAGACCTTCTCGAAGGCAATCCGGAAGTGACCATCGCCGGCAGCGGCACCGCGCGCACCGACAGGGTCGAGGCCGGTTCGCTGGACGTGACGATAGCCGGTTCGGGCACGTACCGCGCAGCGGGGCGGGCCAAATCGCTCGACCTGAACATTGCCGGCTCGGGCAATGCCGAGATGGGCGGGCTTCGGGTCGACGTCGCCGAAGTCACTATCGCCGGCTCCGGCGATGCAGACTTCGCGTCCGACGGGACCGTCGAGGCGAAGATCATGGGATCGGGCGATGTCGCGGTCACCGGGTCGGCCCGGTGCACGGTCAGCACGATGGGTTCGGGCACCCTCACCTGCACGAACGGCAGCGCCGCGACAGGTGGCAATGCCCCGCCACCGGCAGCCCCCGAACCGCGGCAAGCGCCCCAGCCGCAATAAAATTTGCCGGCGTTCATCGCGCCTGCACAAACAATCGGCTATGCCGCGCTCGAGGAGACGACCCGATGCGCGGCATAGCCCTGATTTCGACTTTACTGCCCCTGGCACTCGCTCTCAGCGGGTGCCTTGCCAAGACCGCCCTCGACGTGGCGACTGCGCCGGTGCGCGTGGCCGGCAAGGCGGTCGACGTGGCCACGACCAGCCAGTCCGAAGCCGACGAAAAGCGGGGACGCGAACTGCGCAGGCGCGAGGAACAGCTCGGCCGGCTCGAGCGGCAATACGACAAGGAAATGCGCCAGTGTGCCGACGGCGATCGCCGGGCCTGCGACAAGGCGCGCAAGACCTATGCCGAAATCCAGGTCCTCCTGCCCAGCGTGCCGCGCGAGCCGGAGCCACGCTGACCCGCCACCGTACCGGCCCGGTACTGCCGAGCGGAATCAGGCGGCCGCGCGGCGCAACCGGTCGTTGATCGCGATACCGATCCCTTCGCTGGGCACCGGGGCGACCGCTATGCGCGGTTTGTTCGATCGCGCCGCCTGGTGAAGGCAGGAATAGAGGCGCGCTGCCGCCTCCGCCAGATCGCCTGTGGCGGACAAGCTGACGTCTCCGGGAAACGGTCCGAATCCGATTGCGAATTCGTCGGGCGCCGGCTCCAGACAGTTCAGCCGGACCGGCTTGCCCGGGGCGTAGTGGCTGGCGAGCTGGCCGGGCGCCTCGATCCGCCCGCCCCCGCGGTCGTCTTCCCCCGTCCCGGCAGCCGGCAGATCGCGCAGGGCGGCGAGATCGATCGGTCCCGGGCGCAATTCCTCCCAGCTATCGTCATCCCGGATCGCCAGGATCGTCGATTCCACGCCGGCCTCGCAAGGTCCCGCGTCGAGCACGAGGTCGACTTTTCCGTCGAGCGAGGCGAGCACGTGTGCCGCAGTGGTCGGCGAGATGAACCCGCTTCGGTTGGCGGACGGCGCGGCAAGGGGAAAATCGCATTGGGCGAGCAACGCGCGCATCGTCGGATGGGCCGGCACGCGCAGGGCCAGTGTGGGCAGGCCGGCGCTCACGGCCGGCGCAAGGCCCGCGTCGGCACGGCGGGGAAGAACCAGGGTCAGCGGCCCGGGCCACCAGGTCTCGGCCACCTGCGCCGCCATGCCGGTCAGCTCGGCATAGCGCGCAGCTTCGCCTGCGTCATACACATGGACGATCAGCGGGTTGAAATCGGGGCGGCCCTTGGCCTCATAAATGCGAGCAACGGCCCGAGCGCTGTCGGCGCGCGCGGCAAGGCCGTAAACCGTTTCGGTCGGAACCGCGACCAGCCCGCCCGCGCGCAGTATCGCCGCGGCACGGGCGATCCCGGCCCGGTTTGCTGGTGCGGTTTCCGTAGCGTATTTGCCGCTCATGCCCGCGCGCTATATCTGACGCTGCGCAAAGCCAAGAGGAATGCCTGTGACTTATACCGCCGCAACCCAGGATCAACTGCTCGCGATCCGCGTCAATGCCGGCATCGCGGAACTCGCTGCGTCCGAGCGCTTTGCCGCGGCGGAGCCCGATATGGTCGAGGCGATCGTCGAGGGGATTGGTCAGTTCGCGGCCGGCGAATGGGCTCCGCTCAACCGTTCCGGGGACGAAACGGGGGCAAAGCTGGAGATCGGGGAGGTGCGGTCGCCCGAAGGTTTTGCCGAGGCCTATCGCCACTATGTCGAGCAGGGGTGGAATGCGATCGCAGGCCCGACCGCTTTCGGCGGCCAGGGGCTTCCCTTCACCCTCGCTTGCAACGTGCTGGAGAACCTCGGTACCGCCAACATGGCCTTCAGCCTGCTGCCGATGCTCTCCGTCGGCGCGACCGAAGCGCTCGAACATCACGGCAGCGAGGCGCAGAAGGCAAAGTACCTGCCGAAACTCATCAGCGGCGAATGGTCGGGCACGATGAACCTGACCGAACCGCAAGCGGGTAGCGACCTCGGCGCGCTGCGCACCACCGCCACGCCGATCGAGGACGGCGAGCACGCCGGCAAGTATCGCATAGCGGGTCAGAAGATCTTCATTACCTGGGGCGAGCACGAGTTGGCCGAGAATATCGTCCATCTCGTGCTGGCGCGCCTGCCCGATGCGCCCGAGGGAAGCCGGGGCATCTCGCTGTTTCTCGTGCCCAAGTATCACGTCGGCGAGGATGGCACGCTGGGCGCGCGCAACGACCTGCGTTGCGTCAGCCTGGAGCACAAGCTCGGCATCCATGCCTCGCCCACCTGCGTGATGAGCTATGGCGATAACGATGCGTGTATCGGCGAGCTGGTGGGAGCGGAGAATCGCGGTCTCATGGCGATGTTCACGATGATGAACAACGCCCGCATCAATGTCGGCAGCCAGGGCGTGCAGATCGGCGAGCGCGCCACGCAGGCGGCTGTCGCCTATGCCCGCGAACGCATCCAGTCGGCGCGCGCCGGCGCCGCGGACAAGACCCCCGTGCCCATTATCGAGCACCCTGACGTGCGCCGGATGCTCCTGCGGATGAAGGCCCTGACGGAGGGGATGCGCGCCCTGCTCTACTACACCGCGGGTCAGGTCGACCGGGGCACGCTGGGCGACGAGGCGGCGGCGCGCAGGGCCGAAGTTCTCGTTCCCCTGATCAAGGCCTGGGGAACCGATGCCGGGGTCGAGGTCGCCAGCCTGGGGATCCAGGTCCACGGCGGCATGGGCTTTATCGAGGAGACCGGCGCAGCGCAGCTCTATCGCGACGCGCGGATCGCCCCGATCTACGAAGGGACCAACGGCATCCAGGCCGCCGACCTCGTCACGCGCAAGCTCGGGCTGGAAAACGGCGCCACGTTTGCCGGACTGATGGACGAGATCGTCCGCGACGCGGGCGGAGAAGACGGTCTTGCCCAACTCGCCGGCGCCTGCCGGACCGTCGGCGAGTGGATGCGCGACGACGCCAGTCTGGACGATCGCCTCGCCGGCAGCGTGCCGTTCTGCACCATGAGCGCGGTCGCCGTCGCCGGATGGCAGCTGCTGCGCCAGCTGCGTGCGATCGACGCGGGCGAGTTCGCCGGTCTGGCCGATGCCAAGCGCGCCACCGTGCGCTTCTTCCTCGATCGCATCGTGCCCGAGGCTGCCGGCCTCAAGGCGTCGGCAGCGGCCGGGGCGGACGGTCTCTACGCGCTCGACAGCGCACAGTTCGCCCGCTGATGGCCGATCAGGGCGATCCGCTGGCCCGTATAGCCGACGCGCTGGAGCGTATCGCGGGGCCTCCCCCCGTCGATGTCGACTGGCGGACAGCACCGGCCTATGTCTGGGACGGTGCGACCGGGCGGGCGATCGAGACTTTCGCGTCCGTGCGGCTCGACCTCTTGCGCGGGGTGGACGCCCAGCGCGATGCGGTTGCCGCCAATGTCTCGCGCCTCGCCCGGGGTTATGCGGCCCACGACATGCTGCTGTGGGGCGCCCGGGGCATGGGAAAATCGGCGCTGGTGCGCGCGGCGGTTGCCGCGGCGCAGAAGGAGGCCGGCGACGCACTCGCTCTGGTTCAGGCCGGCACCGACGCGCTCGACACATTGCCGCGCCTGTTCGCCGAGCTGGCCCGTGTTCGGCGCGCTTTCCTGGTCTTCATCGACGATCTGGGGTTTTCCGACGACGATTCGGTCGGCCCGCGTCACTTGCGCTCGTGGCTTGAGGGCGGGGTCGAGGCCCGCCCCGCCAATGTGCGGCTGGCCGTGACGTCCAACCGTCGCGCGATCGTCGCACGCCAGGCGAGCGAGCAGGACGATCCGATCAACCCGCGCGATGCGGTGGACGACAAGCTGGCGCTGGCGGATCGCTTCGGCCTCGCGCTCGGCTTCCACAACTGCGGACAGGAAGACTATCTCGCGATCGTCGCGGGCTACGCCGACGAGTATGGTCTCGCCTGGGACGAGCGCGACGCGCTGGAATGGTCGCGCCGCCGCGGCGCGCGTTCGGGGCGCACTGCCTGGCAGTATGTCGTGGAACTGGCCGGGCGCGCCGGCCGGGCGCTGTAGCGCGCCGCCGTGCCGAAACGCCTTACGGCTGAACGGTTTCGCGCGCGTAATCGTCGCTGAAAGTCGCGCTGGCATTGCCGCTCAGTTCGCGCTGGGGCGGCAGCGAAGTCCCCTTGATCCGCTCGATCGGCGGGGCCGGTTCCGCTCCGGGGGAGACCACCCGCCAGATGATTCCGCCGGTGTCGTCGCTGACCAGCAAGGCGCCGTCGCCGGCCCAGTCGACCCAGGTCGGGCGCCCGCGCGTCGTTCCCTCGCCGGTAAGGAAGTCGGTCAGCACCGGCACCGGTTTGCCCAGGGGATTGCCGCGTTCGTCGAAAGCGACATAGACCACGTCGTAACCTGCGGCCGGAATGCGGTTCCACGATCCGTGGCGCGCGATAAAGGCGCCGTGGCCGAAACGCGGCCCCATCCGGGCCCCTTCCTTGCTGAACACCAGGCCCAGTGCGGCCACATGCGGCCCCAGGGCATATTCGGGACGGCGAGTGTATTCGACCAGGAAATTCGGCATCGGCGCGGTTACGCGCCGGTCGAAATTGTCCTTCCAGTATATCCAGGGCCAGCCGTATTGCGCCCCGATCGGGACATTGGTGAGGTAGTCGGGCACGAGGTCCGAACCCAGCATGTCGCGCTCGTTGACGGTCGTCCACAGCTCGCCGCTCCACGGATTCCAGTCGAGCCCGTTGGGGTTGCGCAGGCCGGTGGCAAACAGGCGCTGGCGATCTTCGACCAGATCGTATTCCCAGATCGCGGCGCGGCCTTCCTCGGCCTCCATTCCCTTCTCCGCGATATTCGAAGCCGATCCGACCGCCACGTAGACATGCTCCCCCTCGGGATCGAGGACGATATTGCGCATCCAGTGATTGCCCCCCGCTGGCAGCGCCATGAGCTGATGCGGCTCGGCAGTGATCCGCGTCGACCCCAGCTCGTAGGGGACGGAGAGCAGAGCGTCGTGATTGGCGATGTAGAGCGTGTCTTCCGCCCAGGCGATGCCCGATGGCGAATCGAGCGAATCGGTCAGCACGAAACGCTGTTCCGCCGCACCGTCGCCGTCGCCGTCGCGCAGCAGGACAAGCTGGTTCGGCGATTCGCCGCGAGCGCCGGCGCGCGACATCAGCAGCCCGGCGACCCAGTCCACGAAGCCGCCCGCTTCCTCTTTTGCCGGCGCCCGGGTCAGGGTGACCAGCACATCGCCATTGGGCAGAGTATGAATGACGCGCGGATGTTCCAGCCCCTCGGCGAAGCGGTTGACCGCCAGGCCTTCTGCAGCGTGCGGGGCCTCGCCATCGTTCCAGCCGACAGGTTCGGCAATGCGAACGGTCGGCACCATCTCGGACTCCGGTTCGGCCAGGACCGGGTCCGTCCCCGTCACCTCTTCCACCGCAAGCTCCGCCTCGTCCCCTTGCAGCAACCACACCGCAGCGAAAATCAGGGCCAGGAGGAGGACGAGGATCCAGATCAGGATCTTGCGCTTGGTGCTCATGGGAACCCGATTTACGCGCTGCAGGGCCTTGCGGCAATGCCCCGAGAGCCTAGATGGCGGGGATGTACGATTTCTCTGCCGATCCCGGGTTGTCCAAGGACGAACTCTATCGCCAGCTGCACGCCGCAGCCGATGCCCTGACTGCGGACGAGCGCGACGGGATCGCCAATATGGCCAATGTCGCCGCGTTGATGTGGGAATTCCTTCCCGATCTCAACTGGGCCGGCTTCTACCGGATGATCGACGGCGAACTCGTTCTGGGCCCCTTTATGGGGCGCCCCGCCTGCATCCGCATCCCGGTCGGGCGTGGTGTCTGTGGCACGGCCGCGCAATCGGGGGAAACGCAGCTGGTGGAGGATGTCCACGCATTCCCCGGCCATATCGCCTGCGACGCCGCCAGCCGGTCGGAGCTGGTCGTTCCGCTGCTCCGCAACGGCACGACGATCGGCGTGATAGACCTGGACAGCCCCACCCCTGCGCGTTTCGACGATGCGGACGCCGCCGGCGTCGGCCGGCTTGCACAGCTTCTGATTAACCGCATCTAACCCGAGTCCGCCCCGAAACGGGACAATCCGCGCGTGCGCGTGGGCTTTGGCGCGTTGCAATGGTAGATTTTCCGTTAAGTCCGGGAGTAGACCCGGCCTAACGAGCAAGGGGAATCGACCATGACTGCCCGCCATGTGATCTTCCTGAGCGCTGCCGCGGGTGCGCTTTCGACGGCTCTTCCGGCCTCCGCAGAGCCTGAAATGACGTATGAATACGCATATCCCGAACCGCAGGGCGAGATCGTCTATCGGCGCGATCCGGTCATCCAGCCCTTGCCCAACCCGGCGGAACCGGCGGAAGTTCATCGCAAGGCGGCACCCTACGTCGAAGACGATCGGAATTACCCGTACGATCCCGAAGAATACGAATACGAGTATGAGTACGAAGACGCCCACGATCGCAACCGCTATGCCGAGGCTGCGCCTCCGCCGCCTGTCGCTCACCGGCCGGCGCCGCACCGCTACGGCGCCTTCGACCGCGAGGCCTGGCTCGAGGACTGTCGCGCCCGCTATCGCGCGCAGAGCGGACGGCGGGACGGCGGTGTCGTCGGCGGATTGCTCGGGGCCGCGACCGGCGGGCTGATCGGCAATCGGGTCGCCGATGGCGAGCGGTTGGCCGGAACGCTGATCGGCGCCGGCGTCGGCGGCCTGGCCGGGCTTGCGATCGGCAGCGCCATCAACGCCGCGGCAGATCGCGACGAAGCGGCCGAGTACTGCGAAAACTGGCTCGACCGCCACCGGCAGGCCTACGCTCCTGCCCCCGCCTACCCGCACCCGGCCCCCTATGGTTACGCCCAACCCGCCGCCTACTATGGCAGTGCCTGCGCCTGCGCGCCGGCCATGGCGTACATGCCGGTCCTCGTGGCGGTCCCCCAGCGGGCGATCGTGCGCGAATATGTGACGGAGGAATGGGTCGATGCGGAACCTGCTCTCCGCCCCAAGAAGCGGCGTGTTCACCGAACCGCACCCGCGGGCGACAAGCGCATCAAATATGTCAAGGGCCGCTAGCCCGAGATCCGCTACGCTGCCGAGACGGCGTTTGGGGCGACGGCCGATTATCCAGCCGTCGCCCCTTTTTTCAACGACTTACTGGTCTGCTAGATGTCGCCGCCGGTAAGCCGCTGGCAGATCAGATCGAGCTGGTCGAGCGTGCGGTAGCGGATCGTCACGGCGCCCGATCGCGGGTCGGCATCGGTTTTGATCTTGACGCTCAGGCCGAGAAATTCCTCGAGATGCCTTTGCACCGCAGCGATATCGGCATCCTTGGCCGGGTCGCGCGAGCTGCGCGGTTTGCGCCTCTGCTCGGGCGAAAGCGAACCTGCCGCCAGCTTTTCCACCTCGCGCACCGACAGTTTCCGCTCCGCCGCGCGTCTGGCCAGCTCGATCGCCGATTCGTGGCCGATCAGGGCACGCGCGTGCCCCATCGAGAGGTCCCCGTCCTCGACCAGGTCGAGCACTTCCTCGGGCAGGCTGAGCAAGCGCTGCAGATTGGCAACGTGGCTGCGCGACTTGTCGACCAGCCGGGCAATCTCTGCCTGTGTCATCCCCTGCCGCTCGGAAAGCCCATGATAGGCTCGCGCCTCTTCGACAGGATTGAGATCCTCGCGCTGGATGTTCTCGATCAGCGCGAGCGCCATGACCTCGGTTTCGTCGAGTTCGCGCACGATCGCCGGAATCTCGTGCACTTTTGCCTTCTGCGCCGCGCGCCAGCGACGCTCTCCGGCAACCAGCTGATAACGTCCGCCCGCAAGAGGCCTCACGATCACCGGCTGGATCACGCCGCGCTGCGCGATCGAGGCGGCCAGTTCTTCAAGCGCATCTTCGTCAAAACGACGGCGGGGCTGCCCCGGCAACGGTTCGATGGCCGAAGTCGCTATCGAGGCAAGGCCGCCGCGCGCGGCATAAGCATCGTCGCCGCCCTCGGTTCCGCCACGCGTCAGCGGCTCTTCGCGCTGGGTTTCGCCCAGCAAGGCGCCGAGCCCGCGGCCGAGCTTCTTCTTCCGATCTGCGGGATTGCGCGCGGGCGCGGAAATACGAATCGGGCCTGCGGGATTGCTCATGCCGCCTTCCTCCTTTCGGGCAGGCGGCCGATCAATTCGCGCGCGAGGGCGATATAGGCCCGGCTGCCGGCGCATGCGTGATCGTAGACGAGCGCCGGCAAGCCATGGCTGGGCGCTTCGGAGAGACGCACATTGCGCGGTATAACCGCTTCGAACACCAGATTTCCGAGGCAGTCGCGCACGTCGTCGGCGACCTGGTCGGTAAGGCGGTTGCGACGGTCAAACATCGTCAGAACGACGCCCACGATGCCCAGATCGGGATTGAACCGTTGCTGCACCCGCTCGACCGTTTGCAACAGCTGGCTCAGGCCTTCCAGCGCAAAGAACTCGCACTGAAGCGGCACTAGCAGGGTGTCAGCCGCCCCAAGCGCATTGAGCGTCAGGAGGCCGAGCGACGGCGGGCAATCGATGAAACAGATTTCGTGACCCCGATGATGCTCCAGCGCCGACCGCAGGCGCGCCGTGCGATCTTCGACCGAGACCAGCTCGACTTCGGCCCCGCTGAGGTCGACCGTGGCCGGTACGATATCGAGGCCGGGGATCGTGGTTTCGTGAACGCATTCGGCGAGCGGTACCTGGTCGACGAGAATATCGTAGCTCGATCCCTCGCGATCCGCGGCCGCCACGCCCATTCCCGTCGAGGCATTGCCCTGGGGATCGAGGTCGACCAGCAGCGTACGCCACCCGGTAGCGGCCATGGCCGTGGCAATGTTGATCGCGGTCGTCGTCTTGCCGACCCCGCCCTTCTGGTTTGCAATCGCGATGGTGATCATGACCCCGCCTTCCCGGCCAAGCGGCCGACGATAATGCCCGACCCCGGGTCGGTTTGCGACTGTTCCACGTGAAACAGCGCCCTCTGCCGCTTCGGCAGGTCCTGCAATTCTTGCGCTGCCGACTGCCCCTTGGGCAACAGCCATATCGTGTTGCCTGTGGAAAATCGCGCGGACAACCTGATGATACGTTCGAGCGGTGCGAAGGCGCGGGCCGAGATCACGGCCGCCGTGAAGGTGTCGATGCTTTCCAGGCGAGCACCTTCAACGCGGCAATGCGCAAGCGAAAGCGCGTCCACCATGCGCTCCAGCCATTCGATCCGCTTTCGCCGGGACTCCACCAGAACGATCGGCCAGTCGGGCCGCATCGCCGCCACTATCAGGCCCGGCAACCCCGCCCCGCTCCCCAGATCCAGCCAGGGCTTTGTTCCACGTGAAACATGGTCGAGCAACTGCGCCGAATCGGCGATGTGCCGCTGCCAGACGGTGTCGAGCGTCGCCCGTGCGACGAGGTTCTGCCGAGTGTTCTCCTCGCGCAAGGCCGCAATGAATCGCTCGATTCGCTCGAGCGCCGCAGCGTCGCACCGCGCGGAGACGAACGCCCGTGCTTCCGCTTCGCCGCCGATCACGCGGCCTGCTGCCGGTGATGGCGCCGTGCGTGCACGAGCAGTGCGGAAAGTGCCGCCGGCGTTACACCCGGCACCCGCCCTGCGGCGGCCAGAGTATCCGGCCGTGCGGCGGTAAGGCGCTCGATCATTTCGTTGGACAGGCCCGGGACTTCGGCGAAGGGGAAGTCGAAACCGAGGCGAACGCCCTCGCTGGCACGCAAGTCGCGCAGTTCGGCTTCCTGTCGCTCAAGGTAGGGCGCGTAGACGGCATCCTCGACCATTTCCTGCGCCACGTCCTCGTCCGCTTCGAAGCCGTCGCGCAGCCATGGAGAGAGCGCCTCCAGCTCGATCCCGTTGTAGCGGAGCCAGACCTCGATCGTGTTGCTGCCTGCGTCTCGCCGGATCGGACGGCCAGCGGCCGCCAGGTCGCTGGCGGCGATCTCGCGCTCGAACTCGGCAGCCCAGGCGCTACGACGTTCCTCGCGCTGCGCAAACCACTCGCGTCGCTCCCGTCCGACACAACCGGTCGCGATCGCCGCCGGCGTCAGGCGCGTCGACGCATTGTTCGCGCGCAGGCGCAGTCGGTACTCTGCCCTGGACGTCAACATGCGGTAGGGTTCGCTGACGCCCTGCAGCGTCAGATCGTCGACCATCACCGCAATATAGGAGTTGGCCCGATCGAGGGGCGCCGGATCGCGGCCGAGAACATCCGCCGCTGCATACATGCCGGCGACAAGCCCCTGCGCCGCGGCTTCCTCGTATCCGGTCGTTCCGTTGATCTGGCCGGCGCAATAGAGCCCGGCGAGATTGCGCAATTCCAGTCGCGGCGTTAGCGAGCGCGGATCGACGTGATCGTACTCGACGGCATAGCCCGGAACGACCATCTCGACCTCGCCCAACCCCTCCATGCTACGCAGCATCGCGAGCTGAACGTCCACCGGCAGCGAAGTGCTGATACCGTTCGGATAGACAAGGTTCGTATCGAGACCCTCGGGCTCGAGAAAGACCTGGTGCCCCTCCCGGTCGCCGAAGCGATGGATCTTGTCCTCGATCGATGGGCAATAGCGCGGCCCCTGCGCATCGATCGCACCGCTGAAAAGCGGCGATCGGTCGAGGCCGCTGCGGATGATATCGTGACTGCGGGCATTGGTGCGGGTGATCGCGCAGAAGACCTGCGGATTGCGGCGCCCCGGCGTCAGCGGCGACATCGTCCAGTCGGCTCCATCCGATGGCTGCTCGGGAAGCCGGGCCCAGTCGATCGTGCGCCCATCGAGCCGGGGCGGTGTCCCGGTCTTGAGGCGCGCCATGGGCAGCGCCGTCTCGCGCAACTGCCCGGCCAGGCGGTGGGCGGCATTCTCGCCGATCCGTCCGCCCTCGAAACGCTCTTCCCCCCGGAACAGACGTCCTCCCAGGAACGTCCCGGTGCAAAGGATGACGGCGGGCGCGGCCAGCCGACTGCCATCGCCCAGCTCGATCCCCGCAACGCGCCCGCTGCGGACCGTCAAGGCGACGGCTTCGCCGGAAATCACATCGAGCCCGGGCTGGTCGCGAACCATGCTCTGCACTGCGGCGCGAAACAACTTGCGATCCGCCTGTACGCGCGGGCCCCAAACTGCGCTCCCTTTCGACAGGTTGAGCATACGATAGTGGATCGCCGCCGCATCGGCCGCCCGCCCGATCACGCCGTCGAAGGCGTCGACTTCCCGCACCAGATGGCCCTTGCCCAGCCCCCCAATCGCCGGGTTGCAACTCATTGCGCCGATGCCGTCAGGGTCGAACGTCACCAGCCCAACACGCGCGCCCATGCGGGCGGCGACGCTCGCCGCCTCCACACCGGCGTGGCCGCCGCCGACTACCAGGATATCGTGGGAGTGCATAGGTGCGCAGATAGGCGATCGATTCGGCCCGGTCAAAGAATGTGTTTCACGTGGAACGTCCCAATTGCGCGCCGCCGCTACGTTCCACGTGAAACGCTACTTCCCGATGCAGAACCGGCCGAACAGCGCATCGAGCATGTCCTCGGTCGAAGCCCTCCCGATGAGCCGATCGAACGCGCTTCGTGCCAGCCGCAGATGCTCCGCGACAATCAGCGGATCGAGATCCTTGCCGATACCTTCCAACGCCGCGCGGGCCTCGCCCAGCAACCCGGCCTGCCGTTCGGTCAAGGCAACTTCGCCCGGAGCCGGCATTGCCGCGCGCGCATGAGCGATCAGTCGCTCGCGCAAAAGGTCGAGGTTCCACCCGGTCTGCGCCGAAACGGCAATCGCGTCGCCGCGCTTGGCCTCGCGCGCCGGATCGTCGGCCTTGGCATCGATCTCCCAGGCCCCGCCCGGCCCCCGCCCCTCTTCGCCGAGCCAGAGCACCAGGTCGGCACGGGCAAGCTGGGCCTCGGCCCGCGCAATGCCGATTGCCTCGATCGCGTCGCCGCCGGCCTTGCGCAGCCCGGCGGTATCGACAAACGTGAAGGGCACCCCCGCAATCGCCACCGATCGTTCTATGATATCGCGTGTCGTCCCCGCCACCGGCGAGGTGATCGCCGCCTCATTCTCCACCAATGCATTGAAAAGTGTAGATTTTCCTGCATTGGGCGGCCCCGCGAGGACAACTCTGTAGCCTTCGCGCAGGAGCTTCGCACGCGGGCGGTCGAGCCAGGCAGCCAGCTCCCCGGCCAGGCTCCGCGCCCTGCCGAAGAAAGACGAAGGCAGCTCCGCCGCGTCTTCCTCGTCCGAAAAGTCGAGCACCGCCTCGACTTCGGCGGACAACGCCAGCACCCGATCGCGCCATTCGTCCGCCTTGTTCGACAGCGCTCCCCCGGCAAGGGCCATGGCCGCGCGTCGTTGCAGCTCGGTTTCGGATTCCAGCAGCTCCGCCAGGCCCTCGGCTTCGGCGAGGTCGATTCGCCCGTTGGCAAAGGCGCGGCGGGTGAACTCGCCGGCAGCGGCCGGACGAAGGCCCGGACACAGAGCCAACGCCCGCTGAACCGCGCCGACAACCGCACGGCCGCCGTGGAGATGGAATTCGGCAACATCCTCGCCCGTGGCCGTCGCAGGCCCGGGCAGCCAGAGCACCAGTGCGCGGTCGAGTTCGCTCCCGTCGGCGGCGCGAAGAGTGCGCGCGCAGGCTCGGCGTGCAGGCGGCAAGCGCTCGCCCGCCAGAGCGCGCAGCGCATCGCCCGCTCCCGGTCCGCTGACACGGACGACTGCGATCGCGGCCGGTGGCGCGCCGCTCGAGAGCGCGAAAATCGTCTCGCCGGACAAGTGTGCCGACCTTATTCCTTGCCGCCTTCGGGCTTCTTTTCCGCCTTCGATGCGCCTTCGACGAAGCTCTGGAACATTTTCAGCCCCATCTGCCCCATCGGGGCCAGCTGGCGGGCATAATCCTGCAACTGGTCGGGGTTGTTGACCCCTTTCATCGCCTTGGTGATCATGTCGACATAGACGTCGTTCGCCTTGCCCACGTCGGGCAGGCCCATGAAGGTCCGCGCTTCTTCGGGTGTGCAGTCGATCTCGATATGGACCTTCATCGCGTTTCCTCCGTTGGGGTCGGGAGATAAACTGGGTTTGGCATTGACCCCGCGCAAGCGTTAAGCCCGGCGCGGGCAATCGCAACCGCGAATGATGGAAGGACAAGGGATATGAGCGAGACCGCCACTATCGAGACGCTTTCGGACGACGGCAGCTTTTCCGCCTATGTGGCGCGGCCCGATGGCACACCCCGCGCCGCGATCGTGGTGATTCAGGAGATCTTCGGCGTGAACGCCGGCATTCGGCGCAAGTGCGATCGCCTGGCCGAAGACGGCTATCTCGCGGTCGCGCCCGATCTGTTCTGGCGCCTCGAACCCGGCGTCGAGCTGGACCCCGACATCGAACCCGAATTCAAGCGCGCCCTCGACCTGATGGGCAAGTTCGACCAGGACACCGGCATCCGCGACATCGAGGCGACGATCCACTGGATCCGCCGCAGCGAGGGCGTGGAGAAAGTGGGCGCGGTCGGCTACTGCCTCGGCGGCCGTCTCGCCTATATGACCGCGGCGCGCACCGATATCGACGCATCGGTCGGCTATTATGCCGTGGGCATCGACAACCTTCTGCGCGAAAAGCACGCGATCGCCCGCCCGCTGATGCTGCATATCCCGACCGAGGACGGGTTCGTCGATGCCGAAACCCAGGCCGCGATGCACGAGGGGCTCGACGATCATCCCAAAGTGACGCTGCACGACTACCCCGGCCTCGACCACGGGTTTGCAACCGAGTTCGGCAAGCGGCGCGACGAAAAGGGGGCCGAACTGGCCGATGCCCGTACGGCCGATTTCTTTGCCCGGCATCTCGGCTGAAGCGGCACCGCGGATGATCAATCGCGCGCCCTGGCGATTCTCAGGCAAGATCGCGGGCCGTTTCGCTGCCCCGATCCTGCTGCTCTTCCTGTCGATTCTGTTCGCGATCTGGGAGCCTTTGCGCTGGGGGCTCGTCGTCACCCTCCCCCTCCTCGCGCTCGCGGCGTGGGATTTCGTCCAGCGCAAGCACACGCTCAGGCGGAATTACCCGCTGCTAGCCCGCGTGCGCTGGATCATGGAAGACTTGCGCCCCTATGCCCGCGCCTATGTGGCGGAAGGCGATCTGGAAGGGCGCCCGTTCAACCACGACGAACGCGCGCTCGTCTACGCCCGCGCCAAGGGCGAGCTGGATTCGCATCCCTTCGGGACCGAACTCAACGTCTATTCCGACGAATACGAGTGGCTGGCCCATTCGATCGTTCCCAACGAGCAGGCTCCCCCCTCCTGGCGGGTAGACGTCGGCAGCTCGCAATGCGCGCAACCCTATTCGGCCTCGCTACTGAACATATCGGCGATGAGCTTCGGATCGCTTTCGGCCAACGCCGTGCTCGCGCTCAACAAGGGCGCGGCGGCGGGCGACTTCTACCACGATACCGGCGAAGGCGGCATCGCGCGCTACCACCGCGAGCATGGCGGCGACCTGGTGTGGGAAATCGGCAGCGGCTATTTCGGATGCCGCGACAGCGAAGGGCGCTTCGATCCCGCGCGTTTCGCCGACAATGCCCGGATCGACCAGGTGAAAATGGTCGAGATCAAGCTGAGCCAGGGCGCCAAGCCGGGTCACGGCGGCGTTCTGCCGGCGGCCAAAGTGACCGCCGAAATTGCGCAAGCGCGCGGCATATTGCCGGGAAAGGATTGTGTCTCGCCCGCGGCGCACTCCACCTTTTCCACCCCGGTGGAACTTCTCGAATGGGCAGCCCAGCTGCGCGATCTCTCCGGAGGCAAGCCGGTGGGGATCAAGCTTTGCGTGGGAAAACCGCACGAAGTGTTCGCCTTGATGAAGGCAATGCGCGAAACGGGTATCCGGCTCGATTATATCGTCGTCGACGGCGGCGAGGGCGGCACCGGCGCTGCGCCCGTGGAAATGTCCAACCGTGTTGGAATGCCCCTGCGCGAAGGTCTGATTCTGCTGCGCAACGCATTGATCGGTTGCGACCTGAAAGGCGAGGTGCGTCTCGCAGCGGCAGGCAAGATCCATTCGGGCGCCGGCATGGCCATGAGTTTCGGCCTGGGCGCCGACTGGTGCAACGCCGCGCGTTCGTTCATGTTCGCGCTCGGGTGCGTGCAGTCCATGCGCTGCCACGACGACACTTGCCCCACGGGCATTACGACGCAGGATGCAACCCGGCAGCGCGGGCTGGTGGTGGAAGACAAGGCCGAGCGGGTTGCGCGTTTCCACCGCCACACCCTGCACGCCTTGCGCGAACTCGTGGTCTCGATGGGTCTCGACAATCCGTGGCAGATCGAACCGTGCAATATCTCGGAACGGCAGAACAGCGCGCGGTCGGACAGCATCGACCAGATCTACGGGTTCCTGGGGCGGGGACAGCTTCTGGCCGATCCCGCGAGCACCCAGTACGCACGCGATTGGCAGGTCGCGCGGGCCGACAGCTTCAAGCGAGCGCTCTGATCGCCCATCTGCAGTGCCAGATAGCGTCTTCCACGACAAAGTCGGCCACCGTTCGGCGCTGTTCGCGATCGCGATTTCCCTGCAGTCGGGCGTAGCGACGGCTCACGGTGCGACGGGCAGATGCGACATCACGAAATCGGCCCTTTGCGCCGGATCGGCCAGCGGCAGATCGATCGGGGAATAGCCATATTCGCGCCATGCCGCCGACACCGCGGCATCGCTGGCGACCGCGGCATCCCAATCCTGGATCCGCTCGGCATCGCGGCGATAGATCGCACTCCACGGAGGCGCCCGGAAGATCGGGCCTTCGTAGCGAAGTTCGCGGCAGGCCCGATCGATCGCAGCGGGCACGGGCAACCCTTCGAGATGCAGGAATCCCGCGATATCGGGGAAGCCGCGATCGAACAGGATCGGGCAGGACCCGGCTTCCGCCCTGCGATAGGCGGAAAGTTCGGCATCGAACATGGCATCGGCAAATCCGGCCGGATCGCCGGCGCGCAGCGCCATACCGCCATCCTTGCGCAGAATGGCCCGGGCCACCTCGGGCTCGGTCGCCAGACCCCGCCGCGCCAGCTCGTCGATCAAAGTCGACTTTCCGGTGCCGGGCCCGCCGGTCACGACCATGCGACGCAAGGCCGCCACCGGTCGGCCTTACTGGTTCATCGTCGCGAAGAAATCTTCGTTGGTCTTCGAATCCTTCATCTTGTCGAGAAGGAATTCCATCGCGTCGACCGTACCCATCTGCATGAGGATGCGGCGCAGGACCCACATCTTCGACATGATATCCTTCGACACCAGCAGCTCTTCCTTGCGCGTGCCGGACTTGCCGACGTCGAGCGCGGGGAAGATCCGCTTGTCCGCAACCTTGCGGTCGAGCACGATCTCGCTGTTGCCCGTGCCCTTGAACTCTTCGAAGATGACCTCGTCCATCCGGCTTCCGGTATCGATCAGCGCGGTGGCGATGATCGACAGCGAACCGCCCTCTTCGATATTGCGCGCCGCGCCGAAGAAACGCTTGGGCCGCTGCAAGGCGTTGGCGTCGACACCGCCGGTCAGGACTTTGCCGGAACTGGGCACCACGGTGTTGTAGGCGCGGCCGAGGCGGGTGATCGAATCGAGCAGGATCACGACGTCCTTCTTGTGCTCGACCAGCCGTTTCGCCTTCTCGATCACCATTTCCGCGACTTGCACGTGGCGCTGCGCCGGCTCGTCGAAAGTGGAGGAAATCACCTCACCGTTCACGCTGCGCTGCATGTCGGTCACCTCCTCCGGCCGTTCGTCGACCAGCAGGACCAGCAGGAACACTTCGGGATGGTTGTCGGTGATCGCCTTGGCGATGTTCTGCATCAGCACGGTCTTGCCGGTCCGCGGCGGTGCAACGATCAGCGCACGCTGGCCCTTGCCCTGGGGCGAAATGATGTCGATCACCCGCGCGCTCTTGTCCTTCACTGTCGGGTCGAGCGTGTCGAGGTTCAGCTTCTCGTCTGGATAGAGCGGTGTCAGATTGTCGAAATTGGTCCGGTGGCGGACCTGTTCGGGATCGTCGAAATTGACCTTGCTGAGGCTCGTCAGCGCGAAATAGCGTTCGCCATCCTTCGGCGCCCGGATCTCGCCTTCGACCGTGTCGCCGGTTCTCAGCCCCCATTTGCGGATCTGATTGGGCGAGACATAGATGTCGTCGGGTCCGGCGAGATAGTTCGCCTCTGGGCTGCGCAGGAAGCCGAAACCGTCCTGCAGCACCTCTATGGTGCCCACGCCCATGATCTTCTCGTCGTATTCCTCGTCTTCGGCCAGTTCGCGCAGGATGCAGAACATCAGGTCCTGCCGGCGCATGGTCGAAGCGCCTTCGACGCCCAGCTCTTCGGCCATCTCGACCAGGTCGGCCGGGGCTTTCTGTTTCAGTTCTCTCAGATGCATTGTTCGGTTTCCGTGGTGGAGATGGCCGGCAGGTCGGTTGAGTCCCGCGATCGAACGCGAGGACATGCTTGGGGAAAGCGGACCCGGCAACCGCGCGAGAGCGGCGCCTCAGCCGGAAAAGGAAGCTTCGGAATAATCCTGCGCCGCCGCGCCGTCAATTCGGATTACGCGCAGTCGGGCGCGAATGGCCCGCCGTTCAGAACGGGCGGACGACGACCAGCACGACGATCAGGGCAACCGCGATCCCCGGCACTTCATTAAGCAGGCGCAGCTTGCGGCCTTCGAGCGCACGCTCGCCCCGCCCCAGCTTGCGCGCATAACCCGCCATCCAGCCATGGTAGCCGGAAAGCGCGAGAACGAGCGCGAGCTTGGCATGGAACCACCCCTGGCTCCAGGCATCGACGCTGAAAGCCAGCAGCAGCCCCAGGAGCCACACGACGGCGATCGACGGTGCGAGGATGATCCGCAGCAGCCGCTGCTCGCGTTCGGCCCAGGCGGCATCCTCAGCCGATCCTGGAGCGCTTTCCTGGTGATAGACGAAGAAACGCGGCAGCATGAACAGGCCGGCCATCCAGAAGATCACGAAGATCAGATGGCCTGCCTTCAGCCAGGGATAGAGCGTGCCGAGAATCTCCTGCATGGGCGCGATGTACGATGCTGCGCGGCTTTCGTCACCCCCTCCAGCCGCGCACCGTACCGATCAGCGTTTCGACATGGGCGATCGGCGTATGCTGGCCGATACCGTGGCCGAGATTGAACACATGGGGGCGTTCGGCAAAAGCCGCGAGGATGGCAAGCGTGCGCTCCACCAGCCGGTCGCCACCCGCCAGCAGAAGCAGGGGATCGAGATTGCCCTGAACAGGCATATCCGCCGGCAGTTCGCGCGCGATCCAGGCCGGATCGACAGTCTCGTCGACACCGACCGCGGCGACCCCCGTTTCGCGTGCGTAAGCGGGCAGTTTTTCGCCCGCCCCCTTGGGGAAACCGATCACCGGCAGGCCGGGAAAGCGCTCCGCAATCGCGCCGGCGATCGCGGCGTTGGGGGCGATGACCCAGCGTTCGAACTCGTCGGGGGCAAGGCTGCCCGCCCAGCTGTCGAACAGTTGCACGGCTTCCGCCCCCGCCTCGATCTGTCCGGCAAGGTATTCGACCGTTACCGATGCAATGCGGTCGATCAGCATCTGAAAGGCCGGCGGATCGCGATAGGCCATCGCGCGCGCTTCGTGCTGGTCGCGGCTGCCCTCGCCGGCCACCATGTAGGTTGCCACGGTCCACGGGCTGCCGGCAAATCCGATCAGCGTCGTCGCGGCGTCCAGGCGGGCCCGGACGCGGCGGACGGTTTCGTAGATCGGGGCGAGCCGTTCGGGCACCGATTCCAGCTCGCCCAGCGCGACATCGACCAGCGGCGGCGAAAGCCGCGGCCCCTCGCCGGCCACGAACGACAAGTCCTGACCCATCGCATAGGGCACGATCAGGATGTCGGAAAACAGGATCGCACCGTCGAAACCGAAACGGTCGATCGGCTGCATCGTGATCTCGGCAGCGGCCTCGCTATCGTAAACAAGCTCGAGGAATCCGCCCTTTTCCGCCCGCAGCGCACGGTATTCGGGCAGATAGCGGCCCGCTTGCCGCATGAGCCACATCGGAACGCGATCGCCGGGCTTTGCGTGCAGGGTGTCGAGGAGAAGACCGGGCATTCAGGAAGGTCCAATCAAAATAATAAGATTCTTTAAGAAGGATTATGGAGTCTGTTGGTCCTGTGGATTTCGGGGACGGCGCCGCACTGCCCGATTTCTCCCGCCCTGAACAGACCTGCGGCGTTCGGGACTCGCCGGGATCGCGCGTCAATCGATCGTTTTCCCCGCTGTCCCCAGCCTGTCGACAAGCCTTCCGGCCTGTCCATAAGCCCGACGGGGGGAAGCCGGCAGTGGGCATGAATTGGGCGCGCGAACTTGTCGCCAGGCCTGTCCCATGGTTTATGCCGCACATTCTCCACAACCGATCGCGCCAGAACGCATATACTCCGAATGACCCGTCTTCACCTCCATCTCGTCTCCGATTCCACCGGGGAAACGCTCGAAATGGTGGCCAAGGCGGCGCTGGCGCAGTTCGACGATGCCGAGATCGTGCGCCACTTCTGGCCGATGGTGCGCTCGCGCCAGCACCTCTCGCGCATTCTGCCCGATCTTGCGGACAATCCGGGATTGGTGCTGTTCACTCTGGTCAACCCCGAAACGCGTGCGACGCTGGAGGAACATTGCCGCCAGGCCGGGCTGCCGGCCGTGCCCGCGCTGGATGCGGTGACCGAGGCGCTCGAAACGCAGCTGGGCCAGGCCGCGCATGGGCGGCCGGGGCGCCAGCACGCGATGGACGACGCCTATTTCCGCCGCGTCGACGCCATCCATTTCACCATCGCACATGACGACGGGGTCGGCTGGGAAGACTGGGAGGAGGCGGACATCGTGCTTGCCGGCGTGTCGCGTTCGTCCAAGACGCCAACCAGTATCTATCTCGCCAACCGCGGGTACAAAGTCGCCAATATTCCGCTCGTGATCGAAAGTCCGCCACCGCCCGCGCTGTTCGCGTTGCGCCGCCCGCTTGTCGTGGGGCTGACCACCGCGCCCGAGCGGCTGGTGCAGATCCGGCGCAACCGGCTTCTCAGCCTCAACGAAGGGACCGAGACATCCTATGTCGACAACGAGCGTGTGCGCGAGGAAGTGCAGTTCGCCCGGCGCATGTTCGCCGACAACGGCTGGCCGGTGATCGATGTGACGCGCCGCTCGATCGAGGAAACCGCTGCGGCCGTGATCCGCCTGCACTCCGAACGCGGCGATTCGCGCGACGAGGGACAGGCGGGATTGTCGGGCGGCAAGCCGATATGATCGTGCTCGCATCGAAAAGCGCCTCGCGCGCGGCCATGCTCGCGGCGGCCGGGGTCCGGTTCGACGCCCGGCCGGCGGCGATCGACGAACGCGCGCTCGAAGCCGGGATGAAGGACGCGCGGCCGGAGCAGATCGCGCTGGCCCTGGCCGAAGCCAAGGCGCTGGCGCTCGATGCGCCCGAAACGGTCGTCCTCGGCAGCGACTCGCTGGTGGTGGTCGATGGCCGGCGCTTCGACAAGCCGGCCTCGCGAGACGAAGCCGCCGAACACCTGCAATTCTTTTCGGGACGCGCGATGCAGCTCCATTCGGCCGCCGCGATTGCGCGCGGCGGAGAGATCGCCTGGCGCCATACTGCGATGGCGACCCTGCATGTGCGGACGCTCTCGTCGCCGTTCATCGAATCCTACCTCGATGCCGAATGGCCCGCGGTCGGCCACTGCGTTGGCGTGTTTCGGATCGAGGCGATGGGCGTGCAATTGTTCGAGCGTATCGACGGGGACCATTTCACCGTGCTGGGAATGCCGCTGCTTGCTGTCCTCGGCGCGCTACGCGATCTGGGCGAGTTGCCTGTATGAGCACGCCTTATGCCGAAGTGATCGGCGATCCGATTGCCCATTCCAGATCGCCTGCGATCCACGGCTTCTGGATCGCGCAACTGGGCCTTGCGGCGGACTATCGCGCGCACCGCGTGCCGGAGGGTGCGCTGGGCGCCTATCTCGACGCGCGCCGTGCCGATGCCGACTGGCGCGGGTGCAACGTCACGATGCCCCACAAGCAGGCGATCATCCCGCTGCTCGACCGGCTCGATCCGCTGGCGGAGGAGGTCGGGGCGGTCAACACGGTCGTTCGCGAAGGCGAGCTGCTGCTCGGATACAACACCGATGTCGCCGGCTTCCTCGAACCGCTCGGCGAAATTCTCGCGCAACGGCACCTCTTTCGCATGGCGCGAGTGCTGGGCACGGGAGGTGCCGCGCGGGCGGTAATCGCCGGCCTGTCGAAGCATGGCTTCACTCTGGTCGTGGCCGGCCGCAATCCTGCCAAGGCCCGCGCCCTGCTCGACGAGCTGGTTCCCGATGGCGAGCATCATGCAGTCGATATCGGGCATTTTGCCGAACCGACCGATTTCGCTTTCGACGAGCGCGAGCAATGCTGCGACCTCGTGGTCAATGCCAGCCCGCTGGGCATGAAGGGCCAGCCGCCGCTGGCGTTCGACTGGAGCCATGCCCCGCCGGGCAGCGTCGCCTACGACATCGTGACCGACCCTGTGGAGACCGATTTTCTCGCCAAGGCCCGCGCTGCCGGGTTCGCCGCAACCGACGGTCTGGCGATGCTGATCGGCCAGGCTGCGGCGGCGTTCGAGCGGTTTTTCGGCGTAGCGCCGCCCCGCCGGCACGACGCCGAACTGCGCCGGAGGATCGGCGGATGACCCGTCCGCGTATCGTCGGCCTTACCGGTTCGATCGGCATGGGAAAATCGACGGTCGCGGCGATGTTCGAACGCGCCGGCGTACCGGTCTTCGATGCCGATGCGCAGGTGCGGGCGATGCAGGGGCCCGGCGGCGAGCTGGTGGGGGCGATCGAGGCGGCCTTCCCCGGTACGACCGGCCCCGAAGGCGTGTTGCGCGATCGCCTGGGCCAGCTGGTATTCGGCGATGCGGCGGCCCTCGCCCGGCTGGAAGCGATCGTGCATCCGGCAGTGGCGCGGCGGCGCGCGGAGTTCCTGATCGAACATGCCGCCGCCCCGCTGGTGGTGTTCGACATACCCCTGCTGTTCGAAAAAGGCGGGCACGACCAGGTGGACGCCGTCGTCGTCGTATCCGCCCCAGCCGAAGTTCAGCGCGCCCGCGTGCTCGCCCGGCCGGGAATGACGCCCGAGAAGTTCGGCCAGATCCTGGCGCTCCAGGTTCCCGACGAGGAAAAGCGCGAACGCGCCGACCACGTGATCGATACCGGCGTGTCGCTGGCCGAGACCGAGGCCGCGGTGCACGATCTCGCTGCGCGGCTTGCGCACCCACAGGATTGAACCGGCAGGATCAAAAAAGCCGCCTGTCACCCCTTGTCACGGGGCTGTCGGAGTCCGATAGATAATCCGATGCGTGAAATCGTGTTCGATACCGAAACCACCGGCCTCGACCCTGCCAGCGGGGACCGGATGGTGGAAATCGGATGCGTCGAGATGATCAATCGCGTCCCCACGGGCGAAACGTTCCACGCCTATTTCAACCCCGAACGCGATATGCCGGCCGGTGCGGAGGCGGTGCACGGCCTGTCCAGCGCTTTCCTGGCGGACAAGCCGCTGTTTCGCGACACGGCCGATGCCCTGCTGGAATTCATCGCCGATTCCCCGCTCGTCGCCCACAACGCCGCCTTCGACTTCGGCTTCCTCAATGCGGAGCTGGCCCTGTGCGAGCGAATGGCGATTTGCACCAGCCGGATGATCGATACCGTCGCGCTGGCGCGCAAGCGGCACCCCGGGGCCAAGCTTTCGCTCGATGCGCTCTGTTCGCGTTACGGCGTCGATCGCAGCCACCGCGTGAAACACGGGGCCTTGCTCGATGCCGAGCTTCTCGCACAGGTCTATGTCGAGTTGACCGGCGGGCGGCAGATCGGTCTCGAACTCGCGGCGCACACGACCACGAGTACCGATGCCATTGCCGCAATGCGCCGCGCACCGGTTCGCCGAACGCCGCGGCCTGCGCGGCCGCATACGGCCAGTGCGGAAGAGCTTGCCCGGCATCGTGCGTTCCTCGCACGGATGGACGCACCGCTTTGGGGCAGTTGACCCGGGATCGGGGGGTCTCGCATTAGCAACGGAGAACACCGTCGATGGATATTCGCGTATCAGGCCACCAGATCGAGACCGGCGCCGCCCTGCAGGATCATGCCACGGACCGCCTCAACGGAATCGTCGAGAAGTATTTCAGCCGTGCGCTGACGTCGCAGGTCACGTTCGGCAAGGCGCCGGCGGGCGCGTTCAGTTGCGATATCGTGACTCATGTGATGCAGGGAACCGTGGTCAAGAGCCATGCCGAGGCGCAGGATGCCCATCAGGCTTTCGACCGCGCGGCGGAAAAGATCGACAAGCAGTTGCGCCGGTACAAGCGGCGATTGCAGGATCGCCACGCGCAGATGGTCCACGCCCAGCAGGAAGAAGAGGCTGGCTATACGATCTTCGCCGCGCCGGAAGACGATGCGGAAGAGATCGAGGGCGGCGATACGCCGATGATCGTCGCGGAAACCACTGCCGATATTCCCGAAACCAGCGTGGCGGATGCGGTGATGATGCTCGATCTGCGCGACACCAACGCGCTGTTCTTCAAAAACGCTGGCACGGGGCGGCATAATATGGTCTATCGCCGCCGGGATGGCTCGATCGGCTGGGTCGAACCTCGTTGACACGCAAGGCATGCGAGCCGCGCGCCTGAAAATCCGCCGGATTGCAGGGATATAATCCCCGGAGGTCGCGTTATCCACGCTCGCACCGGCCGATCCGCGGACCGCTGGACAGAATCACGACCGAACGATGAATGTACATTTCAGACTGATTCCCGAAGCTATCGCGACCAGCGATGCCTCTTCCAAGGCCGGTGTGCTGGCGGATCTCGCGGGCTGTTTCGAACATGCTTACGGCTTCGCGGCGGCGGACGTGCTCGAAGCGCTCGAGGAGCGGGAAAAGCTGGGCAGCACCGGCTTCGGCCGCGGTGTCGCGATCCCGCACGCCCGGCTCGCTCACGTCAATCGGCCCGTTGCCGCCCTGCTCAAGCTGTCCGCCCCGGTCGAATTCCATTCCGCCGACGGCATGCCGGTGGAGCTGGCATTCGGTCTGATTTCCCCCGAAACCGCGGGCGCGGCCCATCTCCATGCGCTCGCGGCGATATCGCGGATGATGCGCGAGGAAACGATCCATCGCATGCTGATGGAAGCCACCGACGCGGAAACGCTGCGCGCCTCGCTCGCCAACGCCAACGACCGTGACGTTGCCTGAGGCCCCCTCGGGCGCGGCGCCGCATTACCGCGCGCTCGAATCGCTCTACAGCTCGGCGCCGGTCAATGCGCTGTTCGATTCCCGGCTCGAAATCGTCGGCGAAGGGCAGACCCGGATCGAATTCGTCGTGACCGAGGCCGCCTATCACGCCGCCGGGGCGGCCCACGGCACGATCTACTTCAAGATGCTGGACGATGCGGCGTTCTATGCCGCGAATACGCTGGTGACCGACCGTTTCCTGCTCACGACCTCGTTCAACCTGCATTTCACCAAGCCGGTGCGCGCGGGCAAAGTCTTTGCCGAGGGGCGCTGGGTCAGCGGCAAGCGGCGCGTCCTGGTGGCGGAATCGCGCCTGATCGATGGCGAGGGAGACGAGATCGGTCGCGGGACCGGCACGTTCATGCGCTCGCGTATCGCTCTCTCGAGCCTGCCCGGCTATCGTTCCAACGCCGGCTGACGTGGGGGACGGCCGCCTGCCCGCGCATCTGGAAGCCGGAGCGATTCTGCGCCTGGCAGAGGCCCAGGGGGGATTCGGCACGGTTATCGAAAAAGGTGAACGGGACGCAGGCACGATATTGATCGTAACGATATTTCGCGGCGAGCCGTCCCGCCTTTACGAAAGAATGCCCCAGCGGGACGGAACGCGTCCATTCCGATTGTCTCGGGAGCAGGACGTTGAAAACAATACAGAATTTTCCGAGTATCTGGCTCGCAGAAAGCGCCAGGATCCCGATATCTGGATCATCGAGGCAGATGTCGCGGACAGCGAACGGTTCATCGCATCCCTGCCGCAATAGGTTGACATGAAAAAGCCACAGTCTATCTGGCCGCGCAACTTCCGATGCGCAGGCGGTTCGGGCGGCACGTGGTCGCGCGGCTAGCACGCAGACGGGGAACGGCCGGCAGGCCCGAAAACTGGACCAATCCCAAAACGCAAGAAACCGCATTCAGGTCCCAGCCTGCGACAGTGCTCGTTCACCGCCGAGATATGACGGATATATGAGTCGCAAGACCCGCATTTCCATGTACGCGGCCCTGGCCGCATGCACGATTTTTACGATTGCCAGCGTCGAAGGTTCCGACGCCAACGCCCAGCCGGGCGAGAACCAGCAGATTTCCGAAGAACGGCTGACCGAAGAGGTCGTGCCCGTCTTCGTCGAAAACGAAGTCGTCCAGCCCCTGCCGGAGGAAAAGGTCGAGGCACCGCTGGACATCGCCGCGCCTTCGCTGAGCGCGCTGGTCGCGCGCATCCCCGATCGCGAAACGCTGTCGCCCGAAATGGAGTGCCTCGCCGGTGCCGTCTATTTCGAATCGCGCGGCGAACCGCTCGCCGGCCAGCTTGCGGTCGCCCAGGTCGTGATCAACCGGGCGGAATCGAATCTCTTTCCCGAAAGCTATTGCGGGGTCGTGTTTCAGCGTGCCCAGTTCTCGTTCGTGCGCGGCGGAACGATGCCGCGCATCCGCCGCAACTCGGCCGCATGGAAGCGCGCGAAAGCCGTCGCCCGCATCGCTCACGAGGCGCTGTGGGAGAGCGAGGCTGCCGATTCGCTCTATTTCCACGCGAAGTATGTAAAGCCGTCCTGGAGCCGGAAAAAACAGGCGCGGGCGACGATCGACACCCACATCTTCTATCGCTGAAGGCGCGCATCGTCGCCTGCGTCAGTCGCGGATCTCGACCCAGACCGGCGCGTGGTCGCTCGCCTTCTCGCGGCCGCGATGGTCCTTGTCGACGCCGGCGGCGACCATTCGGTCGGCCAGTTCCGGGCTGAGCAGGAGGTGGTCGATGCGGAATCCGTGGTCGCGCTGCCAGGCCCCGGCCTGATAGTCCCAGAACGTCCACACGCCGCCGCGCGGATTGAGGGTATCGATCGCATCGGTCCATCCATCGGCGAGGAGGCGGCGATAGGCGGCGCGCGATTTGGGCTGCATCAAAGCGTCGCTGGCCATCGCGGCGGGCGACCAGACGTCCTTGTCTTCCGGGATCACGTTGAAGTCGCCCACAACGGCGCACGGAATTTCGAGCGCCCACAACTCGGCCATACGGGCCCTCAGGCGCTCCATCCAGGCGAGCTTGTAGTCGAATTTCGGACCCGGCTGCGGATTGCCGTTGGGCAGATAGAGGCACGCGATGCGAACGCCTTCGACGTCGGCTTCGATATAGCGCGCGTGCAAGTCGTCCGGGTCTCCGGGCAAAGTGCGCTGTGCCTCAACGGGCTCAACCCCCTCGGCCAGGATGGCGACGCCGTTGAAACCTTTCTGTCCGTGCCAGATGGCACGATAGCCGATCTTTTCGAACTCGGCGGCGGGGAAGCCCTCGTCCTGGCTCTTGATCTCCTGCAGGCAGGCCACTTTGGGCCGCGTTTCCTCGAGCCATTCGAGAAGCCGCGGCAGTCGCGCCTTGACCCCGTTGATATTGAAACTGGCGATACGCACCGGGTCCCCTTTCGGCAGGTCGGCCGCGCCGGCGGCACGAGCTTTCGATACGATCGCAGCGCTAGACAATAAAGCGGGGGCGCGACAAGCGCGCTGCCGACGGAACGCTCAGATTCCGAAGCTCGATCCGCAGCCGCACCCTGCCGCCGCGTTGGGATTTTCCACCCTGAAGGCCGCGCCGCCCAGCGATTCGACGAAATCCACCGTGCTTCCGGCGACGAGGTCGAGGCTGACCGGGTCGATCACCAGGCGAACGCCGGCGGTCTCGCTGACGATATCGTCGGCCTCCGGGGCTTCGGCGAGGTCGAACCGGTACTGGAAGCCCGAGCAGCCGCCGCCCTCCACCGAAAGGCGCAGAATCGCCGGCCTGGACTGGCGCTCTGCAATCCAGGCGACACGCTTGGCAGCGGCGGGGGTCAGCGAAGGGGTTTCGATCATGGCCGGGATATGGGGTCGTGGTCGTCCCGTCTCAAGCCGTGCGGATGTAATCGCGCATGGCGGCCGCTTCGCGCTCGGCCTCGTCGATGCGCGACTTGACCAGATCGCCGATCGAGATGAAGCCGCACATGACCTCGCCTTCCATGACCGGCAGGTGCCGAATGCGCCGCCGGGTCATCAGCGCAAGCGCCTCGTCGACTTTGGTCGCCGGGGTCGCGGTGATGGCGGGGGCTGTCATGACATCGCCGACGGTCCGGTCGAGCGCGGCCCCGCCTTCCTCTGCCAGACGGTAGAGAACATCGCGTTCGGACACGATTCCGACCACGCGGCCGCCCTCCATCACCGGAAGCGCGCCGATCCGGCGCCTGGCCAGCGTAGCGACGGCCTGGCGCACCGGGGTGCCCGTTTCGCAGCGCACGATGTCGCTGCTGGAACGGCCTGCAATCAGCCTTGCTATGTCCATGGATTTTCCGACCTCCTTCGCGGAAGGGGAGAGGATGCCACGAAATGCGCGCCATTGCCAATTGCCTGCGCGAGGGCCAAGTGAGGCGGATGGTTCCGCGCTCCCCACTCGAAGATCCGGACCGGGCCGCTTTCGCCTGGGCCCGCTACAAGCGGCTGATGCGGGCAATGGTGCTGGTCACCCTCGTGGTGGTCGTGCTGGCGCTGGGTTATCTCTATGTAACCGACAGCGCCCTTTCGATTCACTTCTACATTGCGACCGGGCTCGGCGTGGGGGTGGCGATGCTGCTCACGGCGGCGCTGATGGGGCTGGTATTCCTTTCCAGCGGCACCGGCCACGACGAAAGCGTGACCGACCTGATGGACGAGGACGAGGATCGGCGCTTCTAGAGTCGTTTTCAGCGAGGCTGAAGCGGCACCGGCCGTCAGCTGCGATAGAGCGCATCGAGCCGCGGGCCGTACCGCTCGCGGATCTTGTGCCGGCGAATCTTCATCGACGGCGTCATCTCCTCGTTCTCGATCGAGAACGGCTCGTCGGCGAAGGCGAACTGGCGGATCTTCTCGATCACCGACAGGTCCCTGTTCACATCGTCGATCACGGCGCGGATCGCGCTGCGGAAGGCGGGCAGGTCCTGCAAGGCCTTGAGATCGAACTTCTCATCGTTCGCCCGCGCCCATTCTAGCGTCCATTCGGCATCGGGAACGATCAGGCCGACCACATAGGGCCGCTTGTCTCCGCTGACCATCGCCTGCGCGATTTCCGGCCGCAGCGTCAGCATCCCTTCCAGCTTCTGCGGGGCGACGTTATCGCCCTTGTCGTTGACGATCATGTCTTTCTTGCGGTCGGTGATCACGATCCGGCCCTTCTCGTCGAGATGGCCGATATCGCCGGTGTGCAGCCACCCGTCCTGCAAAGCGCGCGCGGTTTCCGCCTTGTTCTGCCAATAGCCGTGCATCACCAGTTCGCCGCGGCAGAGGATTTCGCCGTCTTCGGCAATCGTGATCTCCACCCCGCGAAGCGGCGGCCCCACGGTGTGCATCGCGATCCCGGCGCGCGGGCGGTTGCAGCTGATGACCGGCCCGGCCTCGGTCTGGCCGTATCCCTGGAGCATCGTCAGGCCCATCGCCTGGAAGAACACGCCGACTTCGGGATTGAGCGGTGCGCCGCCCGAAACCATGGCCTTGATCCGCCCGCCGAAGCGCTGGCGGATCTTGGGCCGAAGCAGGCGTTCGAGCACGAAGTCGAGCGTCTTGTCGCCGAGCCGATAGCGGCCCTCCGCCTTGCGCTGGCCCAGGGCAAGTGCGCGATCCATCAGCATCTTGGCGGCCCCGCCCTGCTTGTCCACCTGCTTCATGATCCGCTGGCGCAGGACCTCGAACAGGCGGGGCACGACGACCATGATCGTCGGCTTGGTTTCCTCGATATTGCTTGCGAGCTTTTCCAGGCCCTCGGCATAGAAGATCTCGGCCCCGACCGCGATCGGCAGGCACTGGCCGCCGGTGTGCTCGTAGGCATGGCTGAGCGGCAGAAACGAGAGGAAGCGATCGTCGGCGTCGAGTCCGAAATCGTTTTCGAGAATCTCGGCGGCGCCGGCCACATTGCACAGGATCGCGCCGTGGTGCTGCAGCACCCCGCGCGGGGCGCCCCCGGTGCCGCTGGTGTAGATGATGCAGGCCGTGTCCGAGCGGCCGATGGACGCGACCCGTTCCTCCACCGCCTTGCGAGCGGCCGCCGGGTCTCCGCGGGTCATGTCCGACCAGGCATGGCAGGCGAGACCGCCCGACTGGTACTGGCGAATGTTCTCGATCGAGATCAGGTGCTCGGCAATACCCGTACGCATGATTGCGGGCAGCAATGGCTGCGACAGCCTGTCGGTCGATACGATGGCCGCGCGGGCCCCCGAATTGTCGAGGATATGGACGTGATCGCGTTCGGTGTTGGTCACGTAGGCGGGAACGGTCACGCAGCCGGCGGCCATGATCGCGAGGTCGGCCATGCACCATTCGGGCCGGTTTTCGGAAACGAGCATGACCCGGTCGCCGTCTTCCAGGCCGAGTGCGCGCAGGTTCTCGGCCAGGACGCAGACGGTCTCCGCCGCTTCGCGCCATGAAATGGTTTGCCATGCCCCTTCGCGCTTGACGCCCAGAAAAGCTGCCTCGCCCTTGGCATCCGCGCGCTTGAGAAACAGTTCGACGAGGTTGTTCGCCGCATCGATGTCGGACAATTGCAAGTTTCTCGGCTCCTGATCCCGCCCGGCTTCGTCGACGGCCGGTTGCGGACACGATTACGCGCCTCGCGCCGTGCCAGCAAGCTTGCGCTGTTTCCCGCGAATGCGCGATGCCGCTGGCCGTTCCCCCGTCAGGGAACGACGACTTGCGCTTCGAGCCGCGGATCGCGCGCGCCGGTCCAGCGCCCGCCCCGGTTCAGCACCGCATTGGCCTTCAGCCCGACTTCGCGCGCCACCACTTTCGCGTGTCCGAGAGCCTCGAGGTGCGGGATCGCCTGTTCGAGCCAGGTGCCCTGTTCGACCACGACCGTGCCGCCGTATGCCATCGCGAACGGCATGGCGAGCGCGTCTTGCGCGTTCATCCCGAAGTCGATCACGCCGATGATGCTGCGCGCGGTCTGGACCGGTATCGTGCTGCCGCCGGCGGCGCCGACCGCCAGCAAGGGGCGCCCTTGCGGGTCCCATACGACCATCGGGGCCATCGAGCTGCGCGGCCGCTTGCCCGCCTCCACGCGGTTGGCGACCGGCCTGCCGTCGATCCGGGGCGTGCGGCTGAAATCGGTCATCTCGTTGTTGAGAAAGAACCCGCCGCTCATCAGCCCCGAACCGAACGCGCTTTCGACGGTGGACGTATAGCTGACCATCGTGTCGCGCGCATCGACCACTGCGAAATGCGAGGTGCCGCGTTCCTCGGGTTCGTCGCCGTCGGCGAGCGCGACAGGTGCGCCGGCCGGCACGCCTGCGGCAACCGATTGCATTGTCGATTCCGGGTCGATCAGCGCGCTGCGCCGCGCGATGTAGGTCCTGTCGATCAGGCCGGCGACAGGCACCGACACGAAATCGCTGTCCGCGAGGTAGAGTTCGCGGTCGGCGTAAGCGAGGCGCTGCGATTCGACGAACAGGTGCCAGGTCACCGGATTGTCCGCGCCCAGCGCGGCAAGATCGAAGCGTTCGAGCTGGCCGAGTATCTGCAGCACCGCGATCCCGCCCGAAGTCGGCGGACCCATCCCGCAGATGCGATAGTCGCGGTACGTCCCGCAAACCGCCTCGCGCGATTTCGCCTCGTAAGCAGCGAGGTCGGCTGCCGTCATCGCCCCGTCGCGCGGCGTTGCGGCGGCAACGATACCTGCCAGTTCTTCCGCCCGCGGGCCGTGGTAGAAGACGTCCGGCCCGCCCGCGGCGATCGCCTCCAGCGTCTTTGCAAGTTCCTCGTTCACCACCAGATGGCCGGCGGGGAGCGGCTTGCCGTCATCGTCGAAGAACAGCTTGCGGCCGGTCTCGGTCCAGCCGGCGCGGTCGGCGGTGCTCGCCAGCGACCGGTTCAGGCGCGGCGTGATCCGAAAGCCTTGCCGGGCGAGGGCGATCGCCGGTTCGAACAGCGCCGCCCAGGCGAGTTTGCCGTGCCGTTCGTGCGCCATCGCGGCCAGTGCCAGATTCCCGGGTACGCCGACGCTCAGCCCGCTTTTGATCGATTGCGCGAACGGTGGCACTTCGCCGTCGGCATCGAGGAACCAGTCCGGCGTGGCACCCGCAGGGGCCGTTTCGCGCCCGTCGAACGTCTCGACCCCGCCATCGGCAGTGCCGCGCACGAGGAAGCCGCCCCCGCCAATGCCCGAGCTTTGCGGTTCGACCACCGTCAGCGCCAGCATCGTCGCGATTGCCGCGTCGGTCGCGCTGCCGCCCCGGCGCAGCATGGCCATGCCCGCTTCCTCGGCACGGGGATCGGCGGCACTCACCGTGCCGGCGAAACCGGAGCCGCCGCCGACGTCGGCGGTGGGGGGTGTGGTGGTGGTGGCGCAGCCGGCGAGGAAGAGCGCGGCGGCGAGCGGCAGGAGCGTGTTGCGGATCATGGCCTTCGGGCTATTCGCTCCCGACCGCCTCGGCAAGCGTTGCATAGCCATCGCGCCGCATAAGCTCTTCCAATCCCCGGGTTATGCGGCGAGCGAGCCCCGGCCCTTCGTATACCATCGCGCTGTAGAGCTGGACCAGGCTGGCCCCGGCGCGGATGCGGACCCATGCATCCTCGGCACTGGCGATGCCGCCCACCCCGATCAGGGGGATCGCGCCGCCGGTCGCCCGGCGGAAGTCCCGCAACCGAGTGTGCGCCAGATCGCGCAAAGGAGCGCCCGAAAGGCCTCCGCCCTCGCCCGCATGGCGCGAAACCAGCGGCGGGCGAGAGATGGTGGTGTTGGAAACGATCAGCGCGTCCAGTTGCCTGTCGAGCGCGATCCGCGCAATGGCGTCCACATCGGCCGGTTCCAGATCGGGCGCGACCTTGAGGAAGACCGGCGGCCCGTCTGCCGGCCGCGCCTCGAGCACGGCATCGAGCAGCGCGACCAGTGCCCCTTCGTCCTGCAGGGCGCGCAGGCCCGGAGTGTTCGGGCTGGAGATATTGACGGTGAGGTAGCTGGCGACCGGTGCGAACCGGCGCGTCAGCAGCGCATAGTCGGCCACGCGATCGGCCGAATCCTTGTTCGCACCGATATTGACCCCGACGATGCCGGCGCGGCCCTCGCGTCGGCGCAGGCGCGCCTCCGCCGCTTGCGCGCCGCCGTTGTTGAAACCCATGCGGTTGATCACGGCCCGGTCTTCGGCGAGGCGGAAGAGGCGCGGTTTCGGATTGCCGGCCTGGGGTCGCGGCGTGATCGATCCGATTTCCACCGAACCGAAGCCGAGCCCCAGTATCGCATCGGGCACCTCGCCGTCCTTGTCGAATCCTGCGGCCATCCCGACCGGGTTGGGAAACCGCAGGCCGGCCACCTCGATCGCGAGCGGGCCGGGCGGGGCCGGCTTGCGGACCGGCGACATCTTCAGCGCGGCGATCGTGGTGCGGTGTGCGACTTCGGGGTCGAGCGCGAAGAGCGCAGGGCGGGCCAGCCGGAAAAGCATCGCAGCAACCTATGGCAAGCGGATACAGCACTGTCGACCGGCCTTGCGGCAAGCGCGAGACTCGTTCGACGAAACGAAATTTCGTGCACGCTTGTCGCATACATACAATCGTTCGTTGCGGATTCGTCTAGTGGAAGCGGCGCGACCCGAGGGGGCTCGGCGCAATGATGCGGCGAGTCCCTTGCCTTTCTGGACGGTTTCCTCAGGGAGACCGTCCACTTTTTTCCGTCTCCTCTGGCCACTTTTCGCGTTTCGCGTCACAACCGCCGGCGTTTGCCAGGATCAAGGAGGGCGCAAATGATGAAACGGCTGGGATTTTTCGGTGCTTCGGTGGCCGCGATGGCGCTTGCAGGCGGTGCCGCAGCGCAGGAAGCGCATTCTTCCGCACCGGAAGCCGCCATGCCGCGGCCCGAGGCGGGGATAAATGCGCTGTTCGAGGCCTACGACGAGGCGCAGCTCGCGCTCTCGCCGCTGTCGAAGGCCTATCGCGGCATTCGCGACGAGGACTACGGCGAATGGGGCGATTTCAGCGATGCGGCCGCGCTTCGCCAGCACCGGCTGCTGCAGGCGACCGCGGCGACGATGCGGGCCAATTTCGATCCGCACGCGCTCCCGCCGCAGGATGCGCTCAGCTACCGTCTGTTCGACGCCCTGGCGGAGCGCCGGGCTTCGTTGTTCCCCTTCCGCGAATACGGATACATTTTCGACCAGATGAACGGCGCGCAGAGCGACCTGCCCGCTTTCCTCATCAATATCCATTCGATCGCGAACGAGCGGCAGGCGCACGACTATATCAGCCGGATCGAGGGGCTGGGGAAAGTGCTCGACACGCTGATCGCCGAATCGCGCGAACGGGCCGCGAACGGCGTGATGCCGCCCGACTGGGTCTATCCCTATGTCATATCGGATATCGAGAATCTGCTGGATGCGGGCGACGACAATGCGGTGCTGGAGGATTTCGAAAGCAAGGTCTCCGCACTCGATCTGTCCGCCGCCGACGCTGCGGACCTCGTCGCCCGGGCGCACGCGGCCTGGAACAGCGCCGCCCGCCCCGCCTATCGCCGCCTGCTGGCCGAGATGCGGCGGCAGCAGCCGCTCGCGCCGACCGACGACGGCGTGTGGCGCTTCGATCGGGGGGACGAATATTACGCCGCGCTCCTGAAAAACTACACCACGACCGATCTCACCGCTGACGAGATCCACCGGATCGGCCTCGACAATGTCGCCCGCATCCACGGCGAGATGCGCGCGATCATGGAGCAGGTCGGCTTCGAAGGGACCTTGCAGGATTTCTTCGAGCACGCCCGCACCGATCCGCGCTTCTACTACGAAACGCGCGAGGACTATCTCGCCGATGTCGAGAAGCACCGGGTGGCGATCGAGGCGGTTCTGCCGCAGTTCTTCGCCACCCTGCCGACCGATCCGATGGTGGTGAAGCCGGTCGAGGCGTTCCGCGAGAAGAGCGCCGGCAAGGCGTTCTATTCGCGGCCCGCGCCCGACGGTTCGCGCCCGGGAACCTATTACGTCAACCTGCACAACCTCAGGGATATGAGCCGGAACGAGCTGGAGGCGCTGTTCTATCACGAGGGTCTGCCCGGCCATCACCTGCAGCTCTCGATCCAGACGCAGCTCGGCGACGTGCCGGCCTTTCGCCGGTTCGGCGGAGTCACGGCCTATTCCGAAGGCTGGGGCCTCTATGCCGAGGAGCTGGGCAAGGACATGGGGTTCTACACCGATCCCTATTCGGATTTCGGCCGCCTGGGGATGGAACTGTGGAGAGCCTGCCGGCTGGTCGTGGATACCGGCATCCACCACAAGCGCTGGAGCCGCGAGGAGGCGATCGCCTATCTCACCGAGAACACGCCCAATCCCGAAGGCGATATCCGCAAGGCGATCGAACGCTATGCCGTCTATCCCGGCCAGGCGACCGCATATATGATCGGCAAGCTCAAGATCATGGAACTGCGCGAGAACGCCCGGGCCGAGCTGGGCGAGCGATTCGACATTCGCGGGTTCCACGACGCCATCCTGAAGAGCGGCCCGGTGCCGCTGTCGATCATGGAGGAGAATGTCGCGGCCTGGGTCGCGGCGCAGAAGGGCGCTTGAGGCGGCCCCGGGGCCGGCCAGTCGCAAACGACTCGCAACTGGCGGTTTTCCGTTGAAAACCGCCGTCGCGGCACATACCTGCAAATCGGAACGAAAAGGTCCGATTTGATGCGACTGTCCAACCTGGCCGACTATGCCGTCGTGACGATGAGCGCCGCCGCACGCCATTGCGGCGGCGAACGCACGAGCGCGGCAGAGCTGGCGGCGGAAACGGGCCTGCCTGCGCCCACGGTGGCCAAGCTGGTCAGCAAGCTTTCCGCCGCCGGCCTGCTGCGTTCCGTGCGCGGCGCGGGCGGCGGGCTCCAGCTCGCCCGGCCGGCGGCGGCGATCACCCTGGCCGATATAATCGAGGCGGTCGAAGGGCCGATCGCGCTGACCCAGTGCGTCGAGGGCGACGAATGCGTGGTCGACCATACCTGCAGCGTCAAGCCGCATTGGCCGATCGTGAACGCGGCCCTGCGCGGGGCGCTTGCCGGCATTCCGCTGACGCAGCTGGCAGCCGATCCTGCGCCGGGCCCGGCCGCCGGCCGGGCGCCTTCGGCGCGCGAAACCACTCTATCCGGAACATCTGCATGAACGAAGACATCGACCTCCAGGACCGCGACGCCCGCGAAGCCGCTGCGAAAGCGGCCGAATACGAGTTCGGCTGGCATTCGGACATCGACACCGAGTTCGCGCCCAAGGGGCTGAGCGAGGACACCGTCCGCTTCATCAGCGCGAAGAAGCGCGAGCCCGAATGGATGCTCGAATGGCGGCTCAAGGCGTTCCGCCTGTGGCAGGACATGGCCGAGCCCGACTGGGCCAAGGTCGGCTATCCGCCGATCGACTACCAGAATGCCTATTATTACGCGGAACCGAAGAAGAAGCCGCAGCTCGATTCGCTCGACGAACTCGATCCCGAGATCAAGCAGGTCTACGACAAGCTGGGCATTCCGCTGGCGGAGCAGGAAGTGCTCGCCGGAGTGAAGGGCGCGCGCAAAGTCGCGGTCGATGCCGTGTTCGACAGCGTGTCCGTGGCGACCACTTTCCGCGAGGAGCTGAAGAAGGCCGGCGTCATCTTCCTCTCGATCAGCGAAGCGATCCGCGAGCATCCCGAGCTGGTAAAGAAGTGGCTGGGCAAAGTCGTGCCGCAGCGCGACAATTTCTTCGCCACGCTCAACAGCGCGGTCTTTTCCGACGGCACTTTCGTCTACGTGCCCGAGGGGGTGCGCTGCCCGATGGAGCTGAGCACTTATTTCCGCATCAATGCGGAGAATACCGGCCAGTTCGAACGCACGCTGATCGTGGCCGAGAAGGGCAGCCACGTCTCCTACCTCGAAGGCTGCACCGCGCCGATGCGCGACGAGAATCAGCTCCATGCCGCAGTGGTGGAACTGGTCGCGCTCGAGGATGCCGAGATCAAGTATTCGACCGTGCAGAACTGGTACCCCGGCAATGCCGAGGGGAAGGGCGGCATCTACAACTTCGTCACCAAGCGCGGCCTGTGCCAGGGCGCACGTTCGAAGATCTCGTGGACCCAGGTCGAAACCGGCAGCGCGGTGACGTGGAAGTATCCGAGCTGCGTGCTCAATGGCGAAGACAGCGTGGGCGAGTTCTACTCGGTCGCCGTGACCAACAATTACCAGCAGGCCGACACCGGCACCAAGATGATCCACAACGGGCGCGGCAGCCGCTCGACGATCATCTCCAAGGGTATCAGCGCGGGCAAGAGCAGCAATACCTATCGCGGCCTCGTCCGCGTCGGTCCGAATGCGGAAGGGGTGCGCAACTTCACCCAGTGCGACAGCCTGCTGCTGGGCGACAAGTGTGGCGCACACACCGTGCCCTATATCGAGGTCAAGAACCCGAGCGCGCAGATCGAGCACGAGGCGACCACGAGCAAGATTTCGGACGACCAGCTGTTCTACGCCATGCAGCGCGGGCTGGACGAGGAAGCGGCCGTGGCCCTGATCGTCAACGGCTTCGCGCGAGAGGTTCTGAAAGAACTGCCGATGGAATTCGCGGTCGAAGCGCAGAAGCTGCTGGCGATCAGCCTCGAAGGATCGGTCGGATGATTGCGATCACCTCCCATCACAATCGTCATGCTGAACTCGTTTCAACATCCATCCCTCAACTCGTTCCGGCGGAGCAATGGGTGAAATGGACCCTGAAACAAGTTCAGGGTGACGAGCCCGACTTTGCGGTGGACGGAGGACCTGGTCGATGAGCGACCGCAAGACCCTCCAGCTCCGCGATCCGTCCGAGACCGCCCCCGCCCCTGCGCTCCAGAAGAAGGGGCGTGGGTGGAAGATTTCGGACAAGCGGCTCGACACCTTGCACGACCGTGCGCGCGAGATGCGGCGCTTTCCCTCGGCTGCGCATACGACATTGGCCGAACGTTTCGCCCGCGCCGATCTCGGGCGTTACAAGTTCACGCGCCATGCGGTGGTCGGTTCGGCGATCGTCGACTTCAACTGCCACAACCTGGGCATGGCGATCATTGTCGAGGAAGAGGGTGAGGACGCAGCGCTCGCCCGCCGTCGCGACAAAAGCCTGGAAGCGGTCGGCATCCGGGTGATGCGGATCAAGGCCGCCGATATCCTCGAGAATCTGGACGAAGTGCTCGCGCGGATCACCGCCGGGATGCGCATGCGCATTGCCGACAAGAACGAAGCGCGGCGCGAACATCATGCCAAATCCGCGCCCAGGAGCCGCCGCTGATGGTCGGCTCCCGCTATCTCCTCTCCCGTCGTCCCGGACTCGATCCGGGAGCCCGCTGTCTTGCCGCACCGTGCGTCGACGGAGACAGCGGGACCCCGGATCGGGTCCGGGGTGACGATGACAATGTTGGGAAGTTCGTAGAATGCTGAAAATCGAAAACCTTCACGCCGAAATCGACGGCACGAAGATCCTCCATGGCCTCACGCTCGAAGTGAACGCGGGCGAGGTTCACGCGATCATGGGGCCCAACGGCGCCGGCAAGTCGACGCTCGCCTATGTGCTCGGCGGCCGCCCGGGATACGAAGTGACCGAAGGCTCGGTCACCTTCAGGGGGCAGGACCTGTTCGATCTCGAGCCGCACGAACGCGCCGCGGCGGGGATGTTCCTCGGCTTCCAGTACCCGGTCGAGATCCCCGGCGTTTCCAACGTGCAGTTCCTGCGCGAGGCGCTCAATTCGCAGCGCAAGGCGCGGGGCGAGGAGCCGCTTTCGGGCGGCGAATTCCTCAAGCTCGCCAAGGACAAGGCCGGGCTGCTCAAGCTCGACATGGACATGCTCAAGCGTCACGTGAACGTCGGCTTCTCCGGCGGCGAGAAGAAGCGCGCCGAAATGGTCCAGATGGGCATTCTCGATCCCGTGCTCGCCGTGCTCGACGAAACCGACAGCGGCCTCGACATCGATGCGCTGCGCGTCGTGGGCGAAGGGATCAACGCGATCATGCGCGCGCCCGACAAGGGCGTGCTGCTGATCACCCATTACCAGCGGCTGCTCGATTACGTGAAGCCCGATTACGTCCATGTGCTGAGCAAGGGGCGGATCGTGAAGACCGGCGGCGCCGACCTCGCCAAACGGCTGGAGGCCGAAGGATACGAGGCGGTCGCGGCATGAAGCTGCTCGCCCTGCCCCTCCTGCTCGCCGCGGCCAGCCTGCAGGCGCAGCCCGTTGTGGAGCCCGCTCGGCAGCCTTCAGCTCCGCAGCAGCCGGACGCGCTCGATGCCGAAAGCGCCGCTGCCAAGCTGAAGGGCTGGAAAGGCAGCGTGACGCGGGCGGACGGGCGGCTGGTGTGCCGCACGCGCACCAGCACCGGCGACCGCCGGCTCGATGCGATCCGCTGCGGCGCCATGCTGACCTGCGCCCGCCCGCTGCAGGGCGAGATCGACCAGCTCATGGCTTCGGCTATGCCGGCCGGCGAAAGGCGGTTGGCTTTCGATCGCCTGCTGGCGACGGCCCGGCCGTGCATGGACCGCTACCAGGACGAGGCGCTCGCACGCCTGCTGACCGAAGAAGGAGGGCAATCATGAACGCCGTCACTCTGCCCACCCGCAAGGACGAGGCCTGGCGCTATTCCGCGGTCGAGGCGCTCGAGGGCGTCGATCTCGACGCCTGGCGCGCGATCGACGTGCCGGCAGGCGAAACCTTCCGCGAATGTCTCACGATCGAGGATGAGCCCGGGACGGCCGCGACCGAGCTGCGCCGGCTGCGCGTGACGCTGGCCGCCGGCGCGCGGTGCGAGCTGTTCGCCGTGATCGCGGCCGGTCGGCTCGGCCGGATCGAGATCGAAGTGCGGCTGGCCGAAGGCGCGCATTTCGAACTCGGCGGCGTGACGCTGGGCGGGCGCGAGACGGTGCGCGAATTCGTCACCCGCGTGGTCCACGCCGAACCCGGCGCGACCAGCAACCAGGTGGTCCGCTCGGTCCACTGGGGGCAGGGCACGGGCAATTTCCTCGGCAATATCGACGTCGTGCGCGATGCGCAGAAGACCGACGCGGCGCAGAGCTTCAAGGGCCTGCTGCTGGAAAAGGGCGCGAGCGTGAATGCCGTGCCTCAGCTGGAGATCTTTGCCGACGACGTGAAGTGCGCGCATGGCGCCAGTGTCGGGCAGATGGACGAGATGGCGCGCTATTACATGGCCGCGCGCGGGCTTTCGCCCGAGCTGTCGCGCCGGCTGCTGGTGCAGGCCTTTATCGGCGATGCTTTCGTCGCGCTGACCGACGAGGGCGAGCGCGAGCGGCTGATGAACATCGCCCTCGCCAAGCTGGACAAGCACCTGTGAGCGTGGCGACGACTCTCGATATCGCCAGCGTGCGCGAGGATTTTCCCGGCCTCCGCGCGCCCGGGGGCGAGCCATGGCACTACCTCGACACTGCAGCCACGGCGCAAAAGCCGCAGGCCGTGATCGATGCCGTGTCGCGGGCGATCGGCGCCGATTATGCCACCGTCCATCGCGGCGTCTATTCGCGTTCTGCCGAGATGACGCTCGGTTACGAGGCGGCACGGCGGCGGGTCGCGGGCTTTGTCGGCGGGCGGGAGGATGAGCTGGTCTTCACCCGCGGCGCGACCGAGGCGATCAACCTCGTCGCCCACAGCTACCCGAACAAGGGCCGCGTGTTGCTCTCCACGCTCGAGCATCATTCGAACATCGTGCCGTGGCAGCTGGCCGGGTGGGAAGTCGACGTCTGCCCGCTGACTCTGGACGGCAAGATCGACCTCGACGCGGCCGAGGCAATGCTGACGCGCGAGCACACGATGGTCGCATTCGCGCATGTTTCCAACGTCCTCGGCTCGACGCTCGACGTCGAGCGCGCGGCGGCGCTGGCGCATTCGGTGGGTGCGAAGCTGCTGATCGACGGGTGCCAGGCGGTGCCGCGCCTGCCGGTCGATGTCGCCGCGCTCGGCTGCGATTTCTATGCCTTCAGCGCGCACAAGCTCTACGGACCGACCGGGATCGGTGCGCTCTGGGCGCGCTCGGAGCTGCTGGAGGCCATGCCCCCCTGGCAGGGCGGCGGTTCGATGATCGAGAAAGTCGCGTTCGAGAAGACGACGTATGCCCCGCCGCCGCAGCGGTTCGAGGCGGGGACCCCGGCGATCGTCGAGGCGATCGGCTTTGCCGCCGCCTGCGACTATGTCGAGCGGATCGGGCTCGAGCATATCCACGCGCACGAATGCACGCTGGTCGAACGCCTTCGCGAAAGCCTGCGGGAGATGAACGACGTGACCGTGTTCGGCCCGCCGGACAGCGCGGGCATCGTCAGTTTTGCGATGGACGGGGTTCATCCGCACGACTTGGGCACCATATTGGATGAAGAAAACGTGGCGATCCGCGCCGGGCACCATTGCGCGCAGCCGTTGATGGCGCATCTGGGCGTTCCGGCCACAGCACGGGCGAGCTTCGGCCTCTATTCGCACGAGGACGACCTCGAAGCGCTGTTGCGCGGGATCGATCGCACCAGGAGGATCTTCGGATGACCGAAGCGAACGAGAAGAAGAGAGACTACGTCGCCGCGCCGACGCCTTACGAGGCAGTCGAGAAGCCGCCCCGCGCGCGGGTGGAGGATGCGGTCGATGCGGTCGAGGAACCGGGCGCGGACGAAACCGCGCGCGAGACGCTGTCGCGCAAGCGCGACTATCTCGAAGGGTTCCTGCAGAAGAAGCCGGAAAGCCTTCCGGGCGGCGCGCCGGGCGGCGAACTCTACGAGGCGGTCGTCGCCGCGCTGAAGGAAATCTACGACCCGGAGATTCCGGTGAATATCTACGACCTGGGCCTGATCTACGGCGTCGAGGTCGATGACGAGGGCGGGGTCGTCGTCACGATGACGCTGACCACGCCGCATTGCCCGGTCGCCGAAACGATGCCGGGCGAAGTCGAGCTGCGCGCCGCAAGCGTGCCCGGCGTGCGCGATGCCGAAGTCAACCTCGTCTGGGACCCGCCCTGGGGCCCCGAAAAGATGACCGACGAGGCCCGCCTGGAACTGGGGATGTTGTGATGGCCGAAACGAAAACCCGCCCCGCGCCGAAGGCCGCGGTCGTGCTGACCGCGGCGGCCGAGCAGCGGATCGCAGACCTTATGGCCCAGGCGCCGGAAGACGCCATCGGGGTGAAGCTGTCGACCCCGCGCCGCGGGTGTTCGGGCCTTGCCTACTCGGTCGATTACGTGAGCGAAGAAAAGGCGTTCGACGAGAAGATCGAAACCCCGGGCGGCACGTTCTATATCGACGGGGCCAGCGTCCTCTATCTGATCGGCAGCACGATGGATTGGCGAGAGGACGATTTCACCGCCGGGTTCGTGTTCGAAAATCCCAATGCCAAGGGCGCCTGCGGCTGCGGCGAAAGCTTCATGGTCTAGGCTTGTTGGTTGAGACGGCCCCGGCCCGCTTCAGCCTTGCCGAAAACGACTCCAAGGCGTGTTCTCAGCACGGCTGAACCGCTTCTTCACCGAAAGCGATCCTGGCGGTCTCGCGCCAGCACCCGCTGGGGTGTCTCATCCGCGCCCAGGGGCCGGCCCAGCCAGGCCCGGGCGGCATCGGCGAGCAAGAGCGGCCATTCCGGCGAATTGTCCTCCGGCCGGGTCGCGTGCTGGATGCGGATCAAGGTTTTCGCCGCCCGCTCCGAGACGGCAGGCGCTCTTCTGCCGCCGGTGGCGAACAGGATTCGCCGGGCGAGACGGCATTCGGCCCCGGTGATATGCGGCACGCCGCCAGTCCGGCGTACGCGCGACGGGCCGCACCCTTCGATCACCGCCGCTTCGATTTGCTGCAGGGCATAGCTTCGCAAGCTGTCGGGAACCGAACGCGCGCGTTCGATCAGCCGGACGAGCAGTTCGAGCTCCGCCATCGTCACAGGCTTTCCGCCGGCCTCGATCGCACCGACAAGCCACTGCGCCTTGCCCGCGTCGCAGGTCTGCGGCGGATGGCTTTCGCGAAGCACGAATTCGCACAGCGCGTCGACGAAGAAGTCGATCCATTCGCCGCTTGCCCGCCACAACGAACGGTTGAGCGCCAGGATCGCTTCGGCCTCGTCCCGGCCGATGGCGCCATCGCTCCACCCGAGCTGGCGCAGCGCGAGCAGCGACGGGGGCGAGATCGCCCCTTCCGCCGCGGCGGAGCGTGCCAGGTCGGTGAACCCGATGGTCATCGCGTCGGTCCTCCCATGCGGAACGGGGCGATTTTCGACCCGATTTCGTAAACAGGGGGTTACCGCAGCGCTCCGCCTGCCGCCTATCTGCGGCGCAATGCCGCAACACAGGCGGCCCGGTCGACATCGAGCCCGTCCGAGGCCCGCCGCGCGTCGACATACGTCGCGGTCGGCTGCGCCCCCGGCCGCAGTGGATAGAGGTAGACGTCGAGCACGCACGCATCGCCGGTGAACTGCAGCTTGCGCGCGTCCCCCTCCCACACGTCGAGCCGCGCCGTCCCGAAAGCGCGCTGCAAGGCCTCGACATCGGCGCCGATGACCCCCTCGAGACCCGGCAGGTCCATAACGCGCGGAGGGCGGAAGGCGGAAGACGGCGGTTGCGGCCGGGTCGGCGGCGGTGCCGGGCGCGTCGCATCCGGGCGCGCCGGGTCCGGCGCGCTTGTCGAAGGCGCGGGGACGGTGGCGCATGCGCCGAGGAGCGGCAGCAGGGCGAATGCGACGAATCTAGGACGAACTGGCAATGGCAACGGACGTTTCCTTGCGGCGATGGACGAGGTGCACGGCGGCGGCTGCGCCCAGGACGGGCGCGAGAAGATTGACGAAGGGCACCGCCAGGAGGCCGGCGATCGTGCCGCCGAGTAGGAACCGCTCGGCCGCGTGGAGCGGACCGTTCGCGGTCGCAGGCCCTTGGCGATGACGCGTCCAGGCCAGGTCCTGCAGCTCGCGACCGAGCAGCCAGGCGTTGACCGCCCAGAACACGATTGCCGGCCCGATCGCGGTGAACACCAGCGGAACGGCGAGCGCGAGAGCCAGGAGATTGGCCAGCACCGCGCGCAAGGTGGCGCGGGCGCTCGTGCCCATCTCCTCGCGCCAGGGCACCGCCCGCGCGGTCTTCCGGGCATCGGGATAGTGCCGCGCTTCCACCGCGGCGACGATCTCGTCGGCGAAGAACTGCAGCACTGCCAATGCGACGAGACGAAACAGCAGCCATCCCCCGACGAGCGCGAGCAGCAGCCCCACCAGGGCGCCCACGCCTTCGCCGCCGGCGATATCCCACCGGTCGAGCGCGGCATCGACCGCGACGCCGGCGGCAACGCCTGCGGCGACGAACACGGCCAGCGTGATCGCAACCGACTTGACCAGAACGCGCAGAATCGCCGGATCGGTCAGCTGGCCGGCGGCGCGGCCGAGGGCGGAAAGGAGCGCGAACATCGTGGCGCGAAAATGGGGCGGGGCGCGGGGGCAAGTCAATCGCAAAGCCGCAGGGTGCACCCTTGGCGCGAGGGCTGCCAGCGGCTAGGCGCAAGGTCCTCTCGCGGCTTTTCCAGGACCACACGTGACCCAGCAGACCAACGAACCCCGCTACGACGTGATCGCCATCGGCAATGCCATCGTCGATGTCATGGCGCCTTGCAGCGAGGAATTGCTCGACGAACTCGGTCTGGCCAAGGGCGGAATGACGCTGGTCGACGCCGCGCGCGCGGAAGAGCTTTACTCGGCGATGGGCCCCGCGCGGGAAATCTCGGGCGGGTCGGCGGCGAACACCCTGGCGGGCCTTTCCGCCCTCGGCGCGCAATGCGCCTTCATCGGCCAGGTTGCCGACGATCAGCTCGGCGCGGTTTTCGCGCACGACATCCGCGCCGTCGGGATCGATTTCGATACGCCGGCGCGGCAAGACGATCCCCCCACCGCACGCTGCCTGATCTTCGTCACGCCCGACGCGCAGCGGACGATGAACACGTTCCTCGGCGCGAGCCAGTTCCTGCCCCCTTCCACTCTCGATGCCGAAGCGGTCGCGGCGGCGAAGATCCTCTACCTCGAAGGCTATCTCTGGGACCCGGAAGAGCCGCGCGCCGCGATGCGCCGGGCGATCGAGGCGGCGCGGGCCGCCGGGCGCAAGGTCGCCTTTACCCTGTCCGAAGTCTTCGTGATCGAGCGCCACGGCGACGATTTCCGGGCGCTGATCGACGACGGCCTGATCGACATCCTCTTCGCCAATCACCTCGAACTCGCGGCATTGACGGGGGAGGAAGGGCTGGAAGCCGGGATCGCCGCATTGCGCGACAAAGTGCCGACCCTGGTCGTGACCCGCAGCGCCGAGGGTGCGGTGGCGGTTCACGAGGGGGAACGCGCCGAAGTCCCGGCCGAGCCGATCGACAAGGTGGTCGACACGACCGGCGCGGGCGATCTCTTCGCCGCCGGTTTTCTCTATGGCTACGTTCGCGGGGAACCGCTGGAAACGTGCCTGCGCCGCGGCGCCATCGCCGCCTGCGAGATCATCTCGCACTATGGCGCGCGTACCGAGGCCGACCTGACCCGGCTGATGGCCGAAAAGCTGGGCTAACCCGCCTCAGCGGCCGCTGCGTTCGCGCTCGACCTCGCGCCAACCGATATCGCGGCGGCAGAAGCCGGTGGGAAAATCGATCGCGTCGACCGCCTGATAGGCCGCCGCCTGCGCCTCGGTCACGCTGTCGCCCGTCGCGGTGACGTTGAGCACCCGGCCGCCATTGGCGACGAGCGTGTCGCCCGCGCGCCTGGTGCCCGCGTGGAAGACTTTCGCGCCGCTGGCTTCGGCATCCCCGAGGTCGATCGCGCCACCTTTTTCAGGCGCGCCGGGATAGCCGTTGGCGGCCATGACCACGGTCAGCGCCGTCTTGGGGGAGCGCTGCACAGGGTCGCACGTGCCGAGCCGGTTTTCGGCGCAGGCGAGCATCAGTTCGCCCAGATCGCTTTCCATCCGCATCATCAGCACCTGGCATTCGGGATCGCCGAACCGCGCATTGTACTCGATCAGCCTGGGGCCGTCTTCGGTGAGCATCAGGCCGGCATAGAGCACGCCGGAGTAAGGCATCCCTTCGTCCGCCATTGCGCGCACCGTCGGCGCGATTATGCGCTTGAGAACCTCGCCGTGGAGCGTGGGGGTCAGCACTTTTGCCGGGCTGTAGGCGCCCATCCCGCCGGTATTCGGCCCGGTATCGCCATCGCCCACGCGCTTGTGATCCTGCGCGGTGCCGCAGGGCAGGATCGTGGCACCGTCGGTAAGCGCGAAGAAGCTCGCCTCCTCGCCTTCGAGAAATTCCTCGATCACGACTTCGGCCCCGGCCTCGCCGAACTGGCCGCCGAACATGTCGGCCAGCGCGGCTTCGGCCTCGCCGCGGGTCTGCGCGATCACCACCCCCTTGCCGGCGGCGAGCCCGTCGGCCTTGAGCACGTAAGGCGCGGCGAACCGGTCGAGCGCGGCAGTCGCTTCGCCGAGCGAGGCAGTGCGGACGTAGCCGGCGGTGGGGATTCCCGCGCGTTCGCACAGATCCTTGGTAAAGCCCTTGCTTCCTTCGAGCTGCGCGGCCGCTTTCGACGGTCCGAAGACCGAAATGCCTTCGGCGCGCAGCGAATCGGCGAGGCCGTCGACCAGCGGCGCTTCCGGCCCCACGACCACCAGGCCGATGCGGTGTTCGTCGCAGAACGCGATCACTGCGCCGTGATCGGCCGCATCCAGCGCCACGCAAGTGGCATGTTCGGCAATGCCGGGGTTGCCGGGGGCCGCGTAGAACTTATCCTCGGCACGCGAGAGAAGGCGGGATTGCGCCAGCTTCCACGCCAGCGCATGTTCGCGCCCGCCCGAGCCCAGCAGAAGGATGTTCATGGCCGCTCCAGATTTCGACGATGGTGGCAGAGACGATGGCAGTGGCGGGCTCGTAGCGCGCTCGCGCCAAGGGGACAACGCCGAGCCGCTTTCGATTACCGAGGTTTCCAACCTTCTCAAGCGGACGGTCGAGGACCGTTTCGGCTTCGTCCGCCTGCGCGGCGAGCTTTCCGGTGTCAAGCGGGCCGCGTCGGGCCATGTCTATCTGTGCCTGAAGGATGAAGGCGCGGTGATCGACGGGGTCATGTGGCGCGGCACTGCACAGCGGCTGACGTTCGCGCCGGAGGACGGGCTGGAGGTCGTCGCGTCGGGCAAGCTGACGACTTATCCCGGCCGTTCGAAGTACCAGATCGTTATCGACAGCCTCGAAATCGCGGGCGAGGGGGCCTTGCTCGCGCTGCTGGAAAAGACGCGCGCGCGGCTCGCCGCAGAGGGGCTGTTCGCGCCCGAGCGGAAACGGGCCCTGCCGTTCCTGCCGCGGACGATCGGGGTGGTGACGAGCCCCACCGGGGCGGTGATTCGCGACATCCTGCATCGCCTGGCGGACCGGTTTCCCAGCCATGTCGTCGTCTGGCCGGTGCTGGTCCAGGGGCAGGGCGCGGCCGAGCAGGTGGCGACGGCGGTGCGCGGGTTCGGCGCACTCGATCCGGCCGGCTCAGGGGGCAGCGCGGTGCCGCGCCCCGATCTGCTGATCGTCGCGCGCGGCGGCGGCTCGATCGAGGACCTGTGGGCCTTCAACGAGGAGATCGTGGTCCGCGCGATAGCCGAAAGCCCGATCCCGGTGATTTCGGCCGTCGGTCACGAGACCGATACGACCCTGGCCGATCATGCGGCCGATCGCCGCGCCCCCACACCCACCGCGGCGGCCGAGATTGCCGTGCCGGTGCGCGGGGAGCTGGTGGCGGCGGTGGCCGATTATGCCGCGCGCAAGCGGCGGGCGATCCTGCGGCCGGTGGCAATGGGGCGCGAACGGCTGGAGGCGCGGGCGCAGCGCCTTCCCAGGGCGGAGGCGCTGCTCCAGCCCCAGGCGCAGAAGCTCGACGACCTGGCCGAACGCCTGCGGCGCGCGCTGGGCGACCGGGCGGGCCGGGGGCGGGAAAAGCTTTCCGAACTGCGCCTTTCGCCGACGGTGCTCCAGCGGGGCTTGCGCGACGCGCGCCGGCGGCTGGAAGGCCAGCGCCTCACTCCCCTGCTCGCGACGCTCCGCCTCCAGCGCGAGCGCGAGCGGTTCGCGGCGTTCGAGCGGCTTTATCTCTCGCTCGATCCCAAGGCGCCGCTGGCGCGCGGGTTCGTCCTGGTCAAGGATCATCGGGGCCAGCTGGTCCGTTCGCGCGCTGCCGCCGCTGCCGAGCCTTCGCTGGAGATCGAATTCGCCGACGGCGCGTTGCGGGTCGCGCCATCCGGTTCAGCCCCGGGCAAAGCGGCCGCGTCCAGAACGGCGAAGCGCACGTCCGCACCTGCGGACGGAAAGGCGCCGCGGCAGGAGGATTTGTTCGGCCGCGAATGACTTGCTAGGGCGATGACCATGTTGATGAATTCCGGTAGCGGCGGCGAGGCGAAACTTGCTTATGGCCCCAACGGCTTTCGCGTTCTGCGCGCGGGCCAATACGTGTTCTGCGCCGTGACCGGGGAGGCGATTCCGCTGGAAGAGCTGCGATACTGGAGCGTCGAGCGGCAGGAAGCCTACGCCAGCGCGGAAATCGCCACTCGCCGCATGACGCAGGGCGAATGAGCGGGCGGCCTTTCCCGGTGCGCCTGTCGGGCGGCGCGGCCGCGATGCTCGCGCTGGCGAGCTGCATCCCCTCGCCCGGCATGCCCGACGAAGTGGTTCAGCCCGTGCCGGCCCCGGTTCCGGCCAATCCCCCTTCTCCGCCGCCTTCTCCCGCGCCCGCGCCCGATATCGCGCGCACGCCCGGGCCGACGACGTTCCTGTTCGAGGGGGAAACCACGCAAGGCGGCTGGATCCGCGGACAGGCGCCGGCGGGAGCGGTTTCGGTTTCGCTGAACGACCAACCGGTCGTGCTCGACGCAGAAGGGCGCTTCTTCGCCGCCTTCGATCGCGACGCGGGATCGCGCGCGACGCTGAGCGCGCAACTGGCGGACGGACGGACGATCGAAAGCCCGATCGCGATTGCCCCGCGCGACTGGAATATCGAACACGTCAATATCGCGCGCCGCACCGGCGGGCCGAGCGAGGCGTTCATGAAGATTCGCCGCCCGGAGCTGGCGCGGATCGCGGCCGCGCGCGCGATCGAATCGGACATTGCCGGCTGGCGGCAGGATTTCATGTGGCCGGTGACGGGCCGCATTTCGGGCCGGTTCGGCTCGCAGCGCATCTATCGCGGCGAGCCGGGCAGTTATCATTCCGGCCTCGACATCGCGACCGGCGAGAGCGGCACCCCTTTCGTCGCGCCCGCAGACGGCGTGGTCGTGCTCGCGACCGAGCGACCGTTCAGCCTCGAGGGCAACCTCTTGATCATCGATCACGGGCAAGGGCTGAACAGCGCCTTCCTCCATCTGTCGCGCATCGCGGTGGCGGAAGGGCAGGTGGTGCGGCGCGGGCAGTATATCGGCAATATCGGTTCGAGCGGGCGCGCGACCGGGCCGCACCTGCACTGGAGCATCAAGTGGCGCGACGCCCGCCTCGACCCGCTGCTGTTCCTCGGCCCGATGCCCTGAGCCGCCGGCCGACGCGATGGCCCTGCGTTCCGTAACCGTCCGCCGTATCGCGGCGCTTTTCGTCGCCGTGCTTGCCGCGCCGGGCACCTGGTTGCGTTCGCCGCTGCCCGAACCCGATTATCGCCCGATCCTGACGATCGATCCGCTCGATGCCGGATCGGGGCAAGCGGGCCGTTTCGAAATTGCCGGGGTGTGGCAACTGCGCAGCCCCAACAGCCACTTCGGCGGCTATTCGGCGCTGGTGGCGCTGCCCGACGGGCGCCTGCTCGCGGCCAGCGACCATGGACGCTTTCTGCGCTTTGCACCGCCCGGTGCCGCCCCGCGGGCGGCGTCCCGGGCGCCCGAGTTCGGGGCCATCGGCGGCAGCGTCCACGCGCGCAAGAACGCGGTCGATGTCGAGGCGCTGACCGCCGCGCCCGGCGCCGCGCGGATATGGGCGGCATACGAGGGCAGCAACACGATCGTTCGCTTCGATCCGGCGCTGCGCCACGGCGAGGGGCATGCTCCGTCCGCCATGCGCCGCTGGTCGGGCAATGGCGGGCCCGAATCGCTGGCACGGCTGCCCGACGGGCGCTTTCTCGCGATCGAGGAAGGCGCGCCCACTGCCGGATCGACCACTGCCGCGCTCCTGTTCCCCGGCGATCCGGTCGAGGGGGGCGAACCGATCGCGTTCCGTTATGCCGCGCCCGAAGGATATCGTCCGTCCGACGCCGCCGCCCTGCCCGACGGACGCGTCCTGATCCTCCATCGCCGGGTGACGATCGGCCTGCCCTATGCGTTTGCCACGACCATAGCGATCGCCGATCCGGCCGCGATTCGCCCCGGCCGAATCTGGCGCGGGCGGGAAGTGGCCGCGATTGCCGCGCCCTTGCCGGCGGACAATTTCGAAGGGCTGGCCGTGGTTCCGCGATCCGACGGTTCGGTTACGGTCTGGCTGATCAGCGACGACAATCGCGGCGTGCTCCAGCGCACCTTGCTCTATCGGCTGGAGGTCGATCCGGCACGCCTTTGATCCGGCCATACTTCGATTCGGCAGCGGAGGCCGGGAGTTGGCGGACAAGCAAAAGGGCGCGCGGATCGCTCCGCACGCCCTTTTCTGCTCGTCCGGGCAACCCCGGGGGCCGCGCGATCAGGCGGCGGTCTGCGCCTTCTTCAGCTCGCGCTTGACCTTGAGCGCGCGCGCGCTGAGCTTCTCGTCGCCGGTCTTGAGCAGCCAGTTGTCGAGCCCGCCGTTGTGCTCCACCGAGCGCAGACCGTGCGTCGAGACGCGGAACTTGAAGCTGCGATCGAGCTTCTCGCTCATCAGCGTGACGTGCTGCAGGTTCGGCAGGAAGACACGCTTGGTCTTGTTGTTGGCGTGGCTCACGTTGTGGCCGACCTGGCGGCCCTTGCCGGTCAGTTCGCAAATGCGCGACATGGGAAAATCTCTCGTTCTTGGCTGCTTGGGAACCGGGCATGCCCGTTCCCGGAAAGCGGCGCGCTTAGCCGGGCAGGGGCGAATCGTCAAGCGCGTTGCGGCGGGCGGCGCAAGCGCGTAGCGGGGCGGGGACATGACCCGCTGGCCGATCCCCGATCCCATGGCGCGCGCGCTGGCGCTGGCGCGGGCGGCTGCGGACCGGGGCGAAGTCCCCGTTGGCGCGGTCGTCGCCCGCGCGGGCGAAGTGATCGGGGAAGGGCGCAACGCCCCGCGCGGGACCCACGATCCCACCGCCCATGCCGAAATCGCGGCGATTCGCGCGGCCGCCGCGGCGATCGGCGACGAGCGACTGAAGGGGTGCGATCTCTATGTCACGCTGGAACCTTGTGCGATGTGCGCCGGGGCGATCGTTCACGCGCGGATTGCCCGTCTCTATTACGCCGCGCCCGATCCGAAAGGCGGAGCGGTCGAGCACGGGGCACGCGTGTTCGACCATCCGCAATGCCTGCACCGGCCCGAGGTCTACACCGGAATCGGCGAGGCCGAGGCGGCCGGGCTGCTGCGTGAGTTCTTCCGCGCGCGGCGGTGAGTCACAGGCCGCGCCAGACCTTCACTCGTGCGGCATCTTTTGCTCCGTATCGGGCGCGATCGCATTTCGCGGGGCGAAAGTCCTTGCCGTAGCAGAGCCGCAATTCCTCCAGCCAGCCGCGTCGGTTGAGCTTGATGCCGACCGCGTCGGCGCGCCAGCCGCGGTTGGCGAGGAGGAACGTCTCGCGAATCTTGCCCACTGTCAGCGTTCGATCGCGCGAAAGGCGGTCCATGTCGGGAAAATGCAGCGATTCCCACAGGATGCGGGTCACGCGGAAATAGGTTTCCGGCCGGCGGACCATGCAGCTTCCATGCTTGGCCCATTGCCGGGCCAGCAATGCCGCGCCGGGGGCGAGGCACAGGTTGCGCCGCACCTCCGCCGGCGAGAGACGGCGCGCGGTCGGGCACCACTGCGGCCAGGTCGTGCGTCCTTCGGGCCATAGCCCGTGGACCACGAAGCCGAAGCGTCCGTTGCGGCCGGAACATTGCACGCGGTGGCGCGCCTGGCCCTCTCGCCCCTTGCAGAATTCGGGCGACCACGAGAGCGCGAGCGTATAGCCGGTTACCGGCACCTGGCGGGCCGGGCCGTCGGGCCGGATTTCGGGCACCGAAACCGCGCGCGGCACGCGGCACTGGTAAGCCTGGGCATGGGCCGCGCCCCCTGTTGCCAGCACCGCGAGGGTGAGGGCGAGGGCGGGCGCGGCCTTCACAGCGGCGTGAAATCCAGCCCGATGTCGGCGGCCGGCGCGCTCTGGGTCAGCCGGCCGACCGAGACGTAGTCGACCCCGGTTGCCGCCTTCGCCGCGATGGTCGACAGGTCGATCCCGCCGCTCGCCTCGGTCGGTACGCGTCCGGCGACGATGGCGACCGCCTCGCGCAGTGTCGGCGGGTCCATATTGTCGAGCAGCAGGCGCGTGGCGCCCGCCGCCAGTGCCGGCTCGATCTGGTCGAGCCGGTCGACTTCGCAAATGATCTCGGTCACCCCTGCGGCGACCGCGCGGCGCACCGCCTCGTCCACGCTGCCCGCCACGAGCACGTGATTGTCCTTGATCATCGCGGCATCCCATAACCCCATGCGGTGGTTCGCTGCGCCTCCCTGCCGCGTGGCATACTTTTCGAGCACGCGCAGCCCGGGCAGGGTCTTGCGCGTATCGAGCAGGGTGCAGCCCGGGTTCGCCATCGCATCGACATAGGCCCGCGTCATCGTCGCGATGCCCGAAAGGTGCTGGACGGTGTTGAGCGCGCTGCGTTCGGCGGTGAGCATGGCGCGCGCATTGCCCGAAAGCCGCATGATGTCGGTGCCCGCCGGTACATGCGCCCCTTCCTCCGCCAGGATCTCGATTCCGATTCCCGGATCGAGCGCGCGAAAGAAGGCGGCGGCGACCGGCAGCCCGGCCACGACGATCGGGTCGCGCGTATCCATGACACCCGCGAACCGCGCATGGGCGGGGATCACGCTTTCGCTGGTCACGTCCCGCCCGCCGCCTGACAGCCCCTCGCCAAGGTCTTCCGCCAGCGTGTCGCGGACGAAACGGTCGAGATCGAAGCCGGGCAGGGAGAATTGCGTCATGCAACGGGTGTGGCGGATTCTATCGGCCGCCTCAAGCCGTCACCGATCCCAGCGCTGACGTGCACGACGAGGCGGAGAAGCGTGCCAGCGGCGTGATGAGGCGCCCTGCACGCGCCAGCCTAATGCACGAAACGCGCGACCACGTCGCGATAGCTCCGGCTCACTTTCACCTCGGCGCCGCTGTCGAGAACGAGAAAGCATTCCCCGTTGGTGTGCGGCCGGACCTGGCGCACCTGGTCGAGATTGACGATGGTCGAGCGATGTACGCGCTGGAACTTGCGCGGGTCGAGCCGACGTTCCAGGTCTTTCATCGTCTCGCGCAGAATCAGCGAGTTGTCGCCGGTGTATATGCACATATAGTCGCCGGCGGCCTCGATATGCTCGATCGAACTCACCTCGACCCGGAAGATCTGGCCCCGGTCCTTCACATTGATGAGCTTTTCGAACCGGTCGCTCGCTTCGCTTTCGCTGTCGACGAACTCTTCCGCCGCGTCGGGGGCGACCTCGCTCAGCACGTTGAGCAGCTTCTCCGCTTCCTCGGCGGAGCGTTTTTCGGACAAGCGCAGGCGGACGCGCTCGATCGTGTCGGCCAGCTTGTCCGGGTCGACCGGCTTCATCAGGTAATTGACCGCATTGGCCTCGAACGCGCGGATCGCATGTTCCTGAAACGCGGTGACGAAAACGAACAGCGGCGGCTCGATCTCCATCACGCCCTTGACCACCGAGAAGCCGTCGAACCCGGGCATCTGGATATCGAGGAAGACGAGATCGGGCTTTTCCGTCTTGATCTTGCGGATCGCCTCGCGGCCGTTGGCGCAAGTATCGATGACCTCGACATCCTCGAAAGGCTCCAGGCGGACCTGGAGGCCTTGAATGGCGAGCTTCTCGTCGTCGACGATAATGGTGCGAATGGTCATGTTTCGGTTCCGATTGGCCGCTTCGCCATCGGCGATGCGGCAGAGGGGGATATCGATTGTTCGGAGATACGCTGGCGGGACGCGGCGGGTTCCGCGCTGGCGGCAGGCTCGTAGGGGATCTCGATAATCACGGTGAAGCCGCCCTCGGGCGGGGTGCGGATCTCGAACACATGGTCGTCGCCATAGGCCTGCGCAAGCCGGTTCCTTATATTGGCGAGGCCGACCCCGGTCGAGACCGCCTGCCCGTCGCCAGAAAGTGCGAGTGGCAGGCTGGGGCGCATCGGGCTGTGTTGCAAGCCCGGCCCGGTGTCGGAAACGGCGATGCGCAGACGGTTTCCGACGAGCCGAGCCGTAACGCTGATTCGCGCGCCTTCCTCCTGCGGCGAAACCGCGTACTTGATCGCGTTTTCGACCAGCGGCTGGAGCAGCATCGAAGGCAGGCACCCTTGCGCCGCGGCGGGCTCGATCGCGAATTCGGTTCGCAGTCGTTCCTCGAACCGCATGCGTTCGATCCCGAGATAGAGTTTCAGCGTGTCGATTTCCTGCGCCAGCGTGACTTTGCCGCCGGGCTGGCTGATCAGCGTATGGCGCAGGAACGAGGATAGCCGGGTCAGCATGGCATTGGCCGGCTCCGTCTGCTTGAGAAGCACGAGCGTGCTGATCGAATTGAGCGTGTTGAACAGGAAATGCGGGTTCAGCTGGTACCGCAGCATTGCCAGCTGCGCGCCGGTGGCCTGGGCTTCCAGCCGTTCCAGCCGGTCCGCCTGCTCTTCGATCTGAAGAAAGAAATTGATCGCATAATAGAGCGCCGACCAGGTGCCGAGCAGTGTCAGCGGATAGATCAGGTAAGCGATCAGCAAGGCCGTGAACCCGGCCTCGCTTTCGGGCAGGGTCAAGCTCTTGGCCCAGACCCCGATCGAGGCGAAAGCCAGAACCGCCAGCGCCAGCGCCAGCGTCGAAAGCCCCCAGGTCACCAGCGGACGGCGATTGATCAACTCGCGATAGAGCACCGACAGGATCAGGCTTATCGAAAAGCCGGCGATCGTTTCGATCACGACGATCACGAAGAACGAGAAATCGAGCGCGTTGATCGCCCCCGAAACAACGCGGAGCAGCAGGGCGCCCCCCCAGCCTGCAAACTGCAGGTTCCAGAACGCGCGCGTCTTGTCCTCGAAAAACGGGGTCGGTCTGAAGGGCAGCATGGCCATGACGGGGGTCTTAGCCGATTTGTGCCGATTTGGTCAGATTGTTTTGACCCTCCGCCGCCGCAGGCGCTAAACTGCCTCGCCGGGAGAGAGAACAGATGGACAAGACGGTCGAACGCGCGACGTTTCGCGAAATGAAAGAGGGCACGGCGCAGGACTGGGCCATAATCGGCGGCGAATATCGCGCTTTCGCCCGCGGCCTGGCCGATCGCGTGCTCGACCACTTGCGCTTGCTGAAGGGCGATTTCGGCGGCTTTCCGGTCTGCCGACTGGAGCATTCGCTGCAGACCGCCACCCGCGCGCACCGCGATGGGCGCGACGAGCAATATGTCGTGATGGCGCTGTTGCACGACATCGGCGACACGCTGGGCAGCTATAACCATCCCGAAGTCGCCGCCGCCATTGTCGCGCCGTTCGTGCGCGACGAGCTGCACTGGATCTGCAAGCACCACGGGCATTTCCAAGGATATTACTATTTCCACTATCTCGGCATGGACCGCGATGCGCGCGAGGCGTTTCGCGGGCACGAGCATTTCGATGCCTGCGCCGAATTCTGCGAGAAATACGATCAGGCCGCCTTCGATCCCGATTACGAGAGCGAGCCGCTATCCTTCTTCGAACCGATGGTGCGCCGCGTGATGGCTCGGCCGCTGGCAAGCCTCTACCGCCTGGAAGAGCCTGCCGAAGCTGCCGAATGACGCCGGTGCCGCTTCGGCCTTGCCGAAAACGCCGCTAATCGGGGATTGCGCGCCGGAAGTATCGCGACCAGTCGGCCTCGCCCGCCTGCGCCAGGCGCGCTTCGACCTGCGCGATTTCGGCCTCGATCGTTTCCGCGCGCTCGTCCCAGCCGTCGTGCGTCCGCTTGCGGAACAGGCCGCCCCCGTGGCGCGGCCCCCATCGCTGCATGAAGCGCAGCGCCGCGTGCGGGTCGTAACCGGCATTGGCGAGCAGCCAGGGCATAAGACGGTCGGCCTCGCGCTCGGTCGCACGAATATCCCGCCGTTTTCGTCCCCGGGCATTAAGCCATTCGGGATGGCCGAGCAGGTTGTGCGCCAGCTCGTGCGCGATCGCCGCGGCCAGTTCGTCCTCGCGGTAACCGAACCCGGGGAAATCGCGACCGACCACCACGCGCGTGCCATCGGCCACCGCGCGCTTGCCCGCGACGACTTCGAACCGGCCGGGACAGGCAGCGACGCCGGAAATCTCCAGCGTCTTGCCGTCGTGCAGCGTCAGTTCGACCCTGCCGTTTGCGGCCAGCGAAGTTTCGATCATGCGGTGGAGCCGCGCCAGCCGGCGCCAGTCGTTCGCGGGTCCGGCGGGGATCGCGGCGGGATCCGCCCCGTCGATGGCCGCGATCCCGTCGTCGGGCCGCAGGCCCGCGGTTTCGGCGGGGGAGCCCGGTGCGACCGCCTGCACCGCGACCGGACCGGCGATGCCGTTTGCGGCACGGATCGCCGCGGGGTCGGCATAAGCGGCGATGTCCTGCAGGAGCAGGCCGATTGCCGGGCGCGCCTCGCGGCAAAAAGGTGCATTGCCCGTTGTCAGCCGCCAGCCGATCGCAAGCAGCCGTCTATCGGCCTGGCGCAGCGCTGCCAGATCCGCGGCCAGGGGGTCAGGGGAGGCGGCGATGCCGCGCGGCGCCGGTTGCGAAGCGGCGGCAGAGGGCAGGGCGAGAAGCGCGGCCAGCAGCGCCCCCGCTGCCGCGCGGCACGTCACGATCCGCGCGCCGCGGCCACGGCCTCCTTCAACCCGTCGTAGCCGATCGCCCCTTCGAAAACCTGGCCGCCGATCACCCAGCTCGGCGTGCCGGAGAAGCCGAGCTTCCGCGCGAAATCCATGTTCTTCGCCAGTTCGAAAGACACCTTCTCCGACCCGGCGAAGGCTTTCGCCGCGGCCATGTCGAGCCCCGCGGCCTGCGCCGCGCGGGCAATGCTTGTCTCTTCGGGCGGGCCGAGTTCGAACATGGCCTCGTGAAAAGCGGCGAACTTGCCCTGTTCGGCGGCGGCCAGCGCCATGCGCGCGGCGGCTTCGCTGCCCTGGAAGATGGGCCATTCGCGCACCACCACCCGCAGATCGGGGTTCGCTTCGACCAGCCGCGCCACGTCGGACCGGCTCATCCGGCAGTAGGTGCAGCCATAGTCGGTGAATTCGACCAGCGTCACGGTTCCTTCGGGATTGCCCAGAACGGCGCCGGGAAAGGGAGTCGCGACTTCGTCGGCGAGATCGGCCAGCTTCCCCTCGGCCTCGCGCGCCTGATAGCGTTCGGCCATTTCGGGCAGAATGTCCGGGTTGTCGAGCAGGTAGGCGCGCGTCCGCGCGTCGCCGAGGCCGCTCCACGACCACAGCGCCGCACCGGCAAAGCCGAATACCAGCGCGAGGGCCGCGGCGACGATATGATCGCGTCTCGTCATGGGCAGGGGCGCTACCGGCGCTCCCGCTCGCGTTCAAGCGCTGCACGCGCCTGCAGGGCGATATCCTGCGCCCGGATCCAGTCCGGCGACCCCTCGGGCAGACCCGCCTCGGCCGCCTGCGCGCTGCGAATGGCCATGGCGTATTGCCGGCTCATCACCTGCTGTTCCGCGCTTGCCAGGCGCGCCCGCGGCATGTCGCCGCGCGCGGCATAGACCACGCCCAGCTGGTACCAGGCAAAGGGATTGAGCCGGTCGCGCGCGACCGCGGCGCGCAGGATCCGTTCGGCTTCCTCGAAATGCGCCTGGTCCTCGGTCGCGATCAGCGCATGGCCGAACATCGATGCGATCAGTGGCTGGTTGCGGGTCAGTTCGCTCGCTCGGCGCAGCGGCTCCAGCGCAGCTTGCGGCTGCCCCGATTCGAGCAGGATCTGACCCTTGAGTTCGAGGAAGTAGGGATCGTTCGGCGCAATGGCGAGAAGGGCGTCCGTTTCGGCCAGCGCGCGGTCCATCTGCGCGTCCTTGTGCCAGGCATAGGCGCGGGCGTAGCGCGCCGGAATGTCGGTCATCGTTTCGGGATAGGCCTGCAAGGTGCGCTGCGGTGTCTTCTGATATCCGAACAGCTTGGCCTTTACGCGTTCGAACCGGCGCTGAAGCTCCGCATCGTCCGGCGCTTCCCAGGCCGGGTCGGCGTGATAGACCTCGCGCAGGCGGGCGATGCGGTCGCCCGAAAGCGGGTGGGTGCGGGCGAAGCCGGCCTCGTCGCTCTGGCTGTAGCCGTAACGGAATTCCTGGTTTTGCAGCTTGGCGAAAAAGGCCAGCGACCCGCGGCCCGAAATGCCGGCTTTCGACAGATACTCCGCGCCCGCCGCGTCGGCAGAGGATTCCTGCACGCGGCTGAAAGCGAGATACTTGCCCAGCGCGGCCTGCTGGCCGGCCATCATCACGCCCATGGCCGCTTCGCCGGCGCCTGCCAGCGCCGCGCCGACCCCGAGGAGCAGCGACAGCAGCGAGATATTCGTCGCCGCGCTGGCGCCTTCGGCATGGCGGATGATGTGGCCGCCGGTGATATGGCCCAACTCGTGCGCAATCACGCCCTGAACCTCGTTGGCGGTGTCTGCCGCGTCGATCAGGCCGGTGTGGATATAGACTGCCTGCCCGCCGGCGACGAAGGCGTTGATCGAGCTGTCGTTGATGAGGACGATGTCGACATTGCCCGGCTGAAGCCCGGCCGCCTCGATCAGCGGCGCGGCCATCTCGTCGAGTAGGGCCTCGGTCTCGGCATCGCGCAGGATCGACTGCGCCGCCACGGGCTGTGCAGCCAGCGACAGCGCGGCCACGAGTGCGAGGATTCGGGCGAGGAGGCGCATTGCCCCCCTTGCTAGCGGTTTGGCGGCTGAACCGCCAATGAAGAAATGTTCGAATGCGTGAACCGCGCGTCGGATCGCGGCGGGTCCTGCCGCGTTCAATTCGCCAGCCGGCGGGCGGCGCGTTCGACGAGCGCCTCGTCGCCCGATATCTCGCCCAGCACGGCGACTTCGCCCGAGTCCATCCGGCGGATGACCACGAGGCCGAATTCCTCTCCGCGGGGGGCGATCGCTTCGAACCCGCGCGGTTCGATCGCGCGCAGCTTGCGCATCAGCTTCTCGCGCGGCTTCCCGGCCTGCGACTGCCGCCCGGCTTCCTCCCGGCGCAACTGGCGCTCGGCCTTGACCACGCCTTTGAGGCCACCTTCCGCCTGGGCGAGAAAATCCGCCAGCGCGCCGGCTTCGAGACCCAGCCGGCGGGCGTGCGACAGCACGGCGGCATATTCGGTCAGGCGCGTCTTGTCGTAATCGACGCCGAAAACGAGCTTGACCACCGGCGTCATCGGCGCGCGCTGCTGCACCTTGAGGCCGTTCTCGCCGACCAGGCGGGCGAATTCCTCCGGCGCCTCGCTCGCGGCGAGGCTGAAGTCGTAGGCACGCGACACCGCGGCATAGAGCGCGCCGCGCGTGCGATCCTCGCTGTTGCGCGCTGCCTCCGCGCATTCGCGGGCGGCGGCCAGCGCTGCCGCAAGACCTTCGTCTGCCGGTGCGGGATCCGCCGCCGGAAGATCGGAACCGATGGCGAGCGCCTCGCTTTCCTCGACCGGCAAGGCATCGTCCGGTTCCAGCGGGATGGCATAGGCTTTTCGGGGGGCGGACTGGCGTGCGATCATTTCGGCCATCCGCCAGGGGCCTTCGGGTATCGGCGCCGGGGGCGTGTCCTCGCCGCCTGCATCCCATTCGCCCGGCCCGGCCGCGCCCGAAGGCCCGTCGGCCCAGTCGGTCACCGGATCGGGTTCGCGCGGCTTTTCGGCCGGCGCGTCTTCATCGAGCGCCTGGTCGATTTCCAGCATCAGCTCGTCGGTGGTGAGCTGGTCGGCCAGCTCCTTCCAGTTGATCACGCCGTAAATGAAGTCGATCGTGTCGTCGTCGCTCGAAAACGGCAGCAGGATGCCGCGATAGAGGATCGTCGCACCGCGCTGGTTGACGAATTCCGCTTCGAACCCGATCGGCGCCTGATTGGCCAGGATCTGCATGTAATGGTCGGTGATCCGGCTGAGCAGAGATCGGGCCGGGACGTCGGCCAGCGATTCGATCCCGCCGTTTGCGCCGCATTCCGTCGCAAGCTCCGCGCCGAGATAGGGAACGGCCGGGTTGTCGACGCCCGAGGTGAAATCGAGCAGCACGCTGTAGGGGCCGAAATCGGGCAGGTTCTCGGGATGGAGATCCTCGATCGAAGGGAACGTGCGCTCGTCGAGCAGGCTGGCCCAGTGGTTGTAGGCACGGACCTGCATCCGCCGCTCGTCGGTTCCGATTCCGGCAGGCGGAAGCTCGCTGCCGCCCTCCTCGTCGGAGTAGTCGTGGTCGCGATCCGCTTCGCCATAGTCGGACGAATCGAAGTTTCCGCGAAGTGTGTCCATTGCCGTGTCGAAGCCCCCGAATGCGGTGTGCAATGCCCGTTCTGGGCCCGTTCTGGCGCGACATGGTAAAGTTACCGTTAAGTCGTGCCGGCTGGCCTTTCCCCGCGGTTCCGGGTGGACGAATGCGGCACGATAGGTCGCAAATCGCAACGCACTATTGACAAGCGGGTAAGCAGGAGCAGGATGGGTCGTGCCACGCACCGGTGTGAAAAAGCGTGCGGGCGAGGAGAGAACATATGGCCACGCAGTTCGCCGAACAGCCCCGGCAGTATCGCACGTCGCCGATCGCGGTCGAAGCGCTGAAGGAGCACCTTGCGCTCCATCCCGAGGAGAAGTGGGAGCATACCCACCCCTACGACGTCAGCCGCAGCGACATCTATTACGAGGACCGGTGGCAGCCGATCTTCGCCGAAATGCGCGCCAAGGGGCCGCTGCACTGGGTCGACGAGAGCCCGGTGGGCCCATACTGGAACGTGGTCAGCCACAAGGCGATCGGCCACGTCGAGGCGCTGCCCGAGCTGTTTTCCTCCAGCTGGGAACACGGCGGGATCACGATCCTCAACAAGCTGGACGAGGAACAGCTCGCCGCGCAAGGCCGCGAGCGGTTCGAGCTGCCGATGTTCATCGCGATGGACCGGCCCAAGCACACCGATCAGCGCCGTACGGTCGCTCCCGCCTTCACCCCGGCCGAGATGAAGCGGCTCGAGGACGATATTCGCCATCGCACCGGCGAGCTGCTCGATTCGCTGCCGCGCGGCGAAGTGTTCGACTGGGTCGACAAGGTCTCGATCGAGCTGACCACCGGCATGCTGGCGATCCTGTTCGGCTTTCCGTGGGAGGATCGCCGCCTGCTGACCTTCTGGTCCGACTGGGCGGGCGATACCGAGATCGCCATGGTGCGCGATCTCGACGAGATGCGGCACGAGATCCTGCGCGAGATGGCGGCCTATTTCCAGCAGCTCTGGGCCGAGCGCGCGAACAAGGAGCCGGGGCCCGACCTGATCTCGATGATGATCCACTCGCCGGCGATGAACCAGATGAGCCCGCAGGAATTCATGGGCAACCTGGTGCTGCTGATCGTGGGCGGCAACGACACGACCCGCAACACGATGAGCGGGATCGTCCACGGGTTCGACACGTTCCCTGACCAGCGCAAGCTGTTCGAGGAGAACCCCGACCTGATCCCCAACGCGGTGCAGGAATGCATCCGCTACCAGACGCCGCTGGCGCACATGCGGCGCACTTGCACCGAAGATACCGAGCTGTTCGGAGAGCAGGTGAAGGCGGGCGACAAGCTGGTGCTGTGGTATCTTTCGGCCAACCGCGACGAGGAGGTGTTCGAGAACCCCGACAAGCTCGACATCACGCGCGAGAACGCGCGGCGGCACCTCGCCTTCGGCTACGGCATCCACCGCTGCGTCGGCGCGCGCTTGGCCGAGTTGCAACTGCGCGTGCTGCTGGAAGAAATGCATGCGCGGCGCATGCGGGTTCACCTGGCGGGCGATGTCGAGCGGGTGCGGGCCAACTTCGTCCACGGCTTCCGCAAGCTTGAGGTCGAGGTGACCGGCTTCTGAGCTTTGCTCGCGCCGTTTCGGCGAGGTTCATGCCGGTTGCGGCATATTCGCGGCGATGGACCTGACATCCGCCAGAATCGGCCGTCGCGCCGCCTTGCGCCTGGCAGCGCTTGGCTCGGCAGGGCTGGCACTCGGCGCATGCGGGAGCGGCCGGGCCGATGCGCGCCGGTGGAAAGTCGTCCGCAGCGAGGCCCAATGGCGCGCGCGGCTGACTCGCAGCCAATATCGCATCCTGCGTGAAGGCGGGACCGAGCGCGCGTTCTCCTCGCCGCTCGATCGGGAGGAGCGCGCCGGCACGTTCGTCTGTGCCGGGTGCGGCAATGCGCTCTATTCGTCGAAGACGAAGTACGACAGCGGCACCGGCTGGCCCAGCTTCTGGAAGCCGCTGCCGGGCGCTATCGCGACCGCGACCGATTTCAAGATCGGCTATCCGCGAACCGAAGTGCTCTGCGCCGATTGCGGCGGCCATCTGGGCCATGTCTTCGGCGATGGGCCTCCGCCGACGGGCAAGCGTTACTGCATGAACGGCGCCGCGATGCAGTTCCGCCCCGCCTGAGCGGGCCGGCGCCGCTTCGGCCTTGCTGAAAACGATTCTAGCTTTCGCCCTGCAGCGGAGCCAGGAGCGAGGGGCATTGCAGCCGTGCGGCGGTGTGCGCCAATTCGCGCAGGTTGAAGGTCGTATCGAAGGAAAGGCCGTAGTGCTGGCGATCGCGCCAGCGGACTCGGGCATGGATTTCCGGCAGGCGCCGCGAAACGAGGCGGAGCGGCTGATCGATCGCGAGAAAGGTCGCGCATTCGATGCAGGCGCCCTGTTGCGAGATATTGACCAGATCGCCTTCCAGGACCTGGCCCGTCGCTTCGATCCGCAGCGGCAGGCCCACATCGAGGCGCAAGGGGCGCTTGGGATAGTCGCCCGGTTCGGCCAGCAGGTCGGCAACCTCCACGTGCCGGGCGAAACGATAGCCGACTTCGTTGCCGCGGTTCCAGACCTCGTCGATCGCGTGGCGTTCGCCGCTCTGAAGCTCCAGCAGCAGGCCCTCCCCCCGGGGCAGGCGATGGAACCCGCGCAGGCTGACGCCCGTGGCCGAAACGTCGCGGATGACGCACAGAAACTGGCCTTGCGGTGCGATCAGCTTCGCCGCTCGCAGCAAAAGCGTGAAACGCGGGGCTGCCCGTGCATCGGCCGGCCCGGCCGGTTCCTGGCTGGAAGCCTGATCCATCAATCGCCTTTCGCCAGCAGCGGCCCATGGTATGCCGCCACTTGCCCAGATCGCATACGAACTATCAGCGATTGGTTGTCAAAGTTCTAAGGGATTTATCGTAGTGCCCGTTCGGGAACGGTGGTGCGGGCGGCGGGACTCGAACCCGCACGAGGGAAACCTCAGGGGATTTTAAGTCCCCGGCGTCTACCATTCCGCCACGCCCGCGGATCGTCTGCCGCGCGCAGGATCGCACGGGCCATGCGCGCGCCGGATTACTCGGCGTTCAGGCGTTCGCGCATTTCCTTGCCCGGCTTGAAATAGGGCACTCGCTTGGCCGGCACGTCCACCGGCTCGCCGGTGCGCGGGTTGCGGCCGGTGCGGGCCTTGCGTTCGCGGGTCGAGAAGGCGCCGAATCCGCGCAGTTCCACACGGCCGCCTTCGGTGAGGCGCGCCGCGATCTCCTCGAAGAAGATGTCCACCACCTGTTCGACTTCGTCCGCGCGCAGTTCAGGATTGTCCTTCGCCAGGGCCTGAAGCAGTTCCGATCGTATCATTCGCTTCCTCCGGTAGGCTTGGATGCTCGCGATCCCGGCGCGAATATCCAAGCAGCAGACCCGATCGCCATGTGTCGTTGCGCGATCATCGCCTGCGGTCTCGCGCCGCGAGGCATGCCAGATGTGCTCGCCGGGTGCAATCGCCGGGCTGCCACGCGGGCGCCCGGCGTCAGCCGCGCTCGAGCAGGTCGACCGGGTCGATCCCGAGGCGTTTCATCCGCGCGCGCAGTTCGGGCCATTCCTCGGCCAGGAACTGCTCGCGCTCGCTGCGGCGCAGCCGTTCGGCCGCACCGGCGACGACATACATGCCGACGCCGCGCTGAACTTCCACCAGACCGTCGGTCTGGAACTGCTGGTAGGCCTTGGCGACGGTGAGCGGATTTGCCCCCTGCTCGGCGGCGAACGCGCGCACCGATGGCAACATTTCCCCCTCGGCATAGTCGCCCTCTATGATGGCCGCGGCGATCTGATCGCGCAGCCTGAGGTAAACGGGGCGGCTCTGCTGTGTCATGGGCGGTGGATCATCGGCTTCGTCCTCGGCGCGCGGGGCGGCGCACCATGGTGCATCAGTGACATAACACAGCGCGGCGCGCAAGGTTCCGCCGCGCGGGAGCCTTTATGTTGCGACGAATCGTCGGTTTCGCCTGTAACTAATACTTCACATGGGAAAATCTGGCGTTAGGGTGCGCGAGCTGAATCGGGCCCGGGGAGCGCCCGCATGAACGGTTGATCCGACAAGGGAGGCGCATTCTAGATGGCAACGCAATCCATGCCGCATGGGGACTCGGCAGGAACGATCATCGGTCATCCCAAAGGGCTGTTCGTCCTTTTCTTTGCCGAGATGTGGGAACGCTTCTCCTACTACGGGATGCGCGCGCTGCTCATCTTCTATCTGGTGCAGCACTGGCTGTTTTCGGATGCCCAGGCATCGATCATCTACGGCGCCTACACCGCGCTGGTCTATATCGCCCCGGTCGTCGGCGGCTACCTCGCAGACCGATACCTCGGCCAGCGGAAGGCGGTCCTTTTCGGCGCCGTCCTGCTGACCCTCGGCCACTTCTTCATGGCGTTCGAAGGCGAGGGCGGACAGTCGAGCGTCATCATCAACGTGTTCTGGCTCGCGCTGGCGCTGATCATCGTCGGATCGGGCTTTTTGAAAGCCAACATCTCGGTGATGGTGGGGCAGCTCTATCCGCGGACCGATATCCGCCGCGACCCGGCCTATACCATCTTCTACATGGGGATTAACCTCGGCGCGGCGCTCGGCTCGCTGATCTGCGGCTACCTCGGCATGCACCCCGACTATGGCTGGTCCTACGGCTTCGGCGCCGCCGGCGTCGGCATGCTGCTGGGCCTCGTCGTGTTCATGTGGGGCAAGCCGCTGCTTCTGGGGCGCGGCGAGCCGAAGGAGCCGGCCAAGCTCAAACAGCGCCGGGCGGGGCTCAACCTCGAATGGTGGACCTATCTCGCCGGTCTGGCGATGGTCGCGCTCTGCTGGCTCGCGATTCAGTATCAGGACCTGGTCGGCTGGGTTCTCGCGATCTTTGGTCTCGGGCTGGTCGCTTATGTGATCTTCATCGCGGTGAGTCGTCTTTCCTCGGACGACCGCGATCGGATCTTCGCCGCGTTGTTCCTGATTTTCGTGTCGATCGTGTTCTGGGCACTGTTCGAACAGGCCGGTTCGTCGCTCAACCTGTTCACCGACCGCCACGTCGACCGTGAGTTCTTCGGAATTGCGCCCACCGCCGCGCAGTTCCAGTCGCTCAATGCGATCTACATCGTGCTCCTGGCGCCGTTGTTCGCGATCGTCTGGACATGGCTCGGCCGGCGCGGATGGGAGCCGTCCACGCCGATGAAATTCGGCCTCGGCGTGGTCCAGGTCGGCCTGGGCTTCCTCGTCCTCGTCTGGGGGGCGCAGGCGGTGGGTCTCGAAAACGCGACTCCCGTGCTCTTCATCTTCCTGATCTACCTGCTGCACACGACCGGCGAACTGTGCTTGTCGCCTGTGGGTTTGAGCGCGATGAATCGCCTCAGCCCGGCGCACATGGCCTCGCTGATCATGGGCACCTGGTTCTTCGCTTCGGCGACCGGCAATTTCGCCGCCGGCCTGATCGCCGCCGCAACGGGGGGCGAGAACGTGGGCGAAGAGGCTGGTCGCGACGTCGTGCTCGGCGTCTACCAGACCGTCGGTCTCTATGCCGTCGGAATCGGCGTCGCCGTCATGGTGATCAGCCCGCTGATCAAGCGCCTGATGCATCTCGACACCCTGGTCGACGACACGGTGGACGACGATCTTCTGGGTGGCGGCGAAGTGGGCGAGCCGCAGGCCGCCGGTATTCATCCGGCAACACGCCAGCAAGATTGAGGTTTGGGATTGCCGGGGGTGCGGAGCGATCTGCGCCCCTGCTTTTTCGGGGGTATCCACATGAAAGCGATCATCCGCCTGTTTTCCGTCGCAGCCACCGGTGCGCTGCTTGCGGCCTGCGCCACGACCGGTTCGGGAGAAACCGCCCGCTCCGCCAGCGCGCGCGACTATCCCGACAGGCCCTATCCTTCGACCTATCGGCCCTATCCCGGCGTGCCGACCGCGCTGGTCGGCGCCACGATCTACGACGGGGCCGGCGGGCGGATCGAGAATGGCACCGTGCTGTTTCGCGATGGGGAAATCGTCGCGGTCGGCGATGCGGCGCTTTCGACCGAAGGGTATACCCGGGTCGACGGCACCGGAAAGTTCGTCACCCCCGGGGTGATCGACATTCACAGCCACCTCGGCGATTATCCGACCCCCTCGGTCGATGCCCATTCGGACGGCAACGAGGCGACTGCCCCGACCACGCCCGACGTCTGGGCCGAACATTCGGTCTGGCCGCAAGACCCCGGCTTTACCCGCGCGCTCGCCAATGGTGGAGTCACCGCGCTGCAGATCCTGCCCGGCTCGGCCAATCTGATGGGTGGGCGTTCGGTCACGCTCAAGAACGTGCCCAGCCGCACGGTCCAGGGGATGAAGTTCCCCGGTGCGCCTTACGGCTTCAAGATGGCCTGTGGCGAAAATCCCAAGCGCGTCTATGGTGGCAAGGGGCGCAAGCCCTCGACCCGGATGGGCAACTTCGCGGTCAATCGCCAGACCTGGTACGAGGCGCGCGAATATGCCGACGGCGACCGCAAGAAGCGCGACCTGGCGAAAGAAACCCTGGCCGGCGTGCTCGATGGCGAGATCCTGGTCCACAACCATTGCTATCGTGCCGACGAGATGGCGCTGGTGATGGATATGGCCAAGGAGATGGGTTACCGCGTGACCGCGTTCCACCATGCGGTGGAGGCTTACAAGATCGGCGATCTCCTGCGCGAAAACGACGTGTGCAGCGCGATCTGGGCCGATTGGTATGGCTTCAAGATGGAAGCCTACGACGGAATTCTGGAGAACGCGGCGCTGCTGCGCCAGGCCGGGGCCTGCGTGGTGATCCATTCGGACAGCGACCAGGGCATTCAGCGCCTCAATCAGGAAGCGGCCAAGGCCCAGGCGGCCGGTGCGCGGATGGGGATCGCGATCCCCGATGCCGAAGTCATCGGGTGGTTCACGCTCAACGCGGCGAAGGCGATGGGCATTGCCGATATGACCGGCAGTCTCGAACCGGGCAAGATGGCCGATGTCGTGCTGTGGAACGGCGATCCGCTGTCGGTCTATTCCCGCCCGGAGAAGGTCTGGATCGACGGCGCGCTGATGTTCGATGCGCTCGATCCCAAGCGGCGGCCGGTGAGCGATTTCGAGCTGGGCCAGCCGGGCGAAGGAGACGTCAAATGATCCGCGCAGCTATCCTTGCGGCCGCCTTCGGTTCCGCTCTGGCCCTCTCGGCCTCCGCAGCCGCGCAGAACTTCGTCGTCACCAACGCCACGGTCGCGACCGGCGACGGCAGCGAGCCGATCGAGGGCGGCTACGTCGTGGTCGAGAACGGGCAGGTGACGCAAGTCGGCAGCGGGACCGCGACGGTCGGCTACCCCGCGATCGACGCCGGTGGCGGCTGGGTGACTCCCGGACTCGTCGCGACCGTCACCTCGCTGGGCCTGTGGGACGTGGGTGCGGTCGGCGAATCGAACGACACGCGCGCGAGCCGCTCGCCCTTCAGCGCCGCGCTCGACGTGGCCCCGGCGATCAATCCCAACTCGCAGCATATCATGATCCATCGCGCCGCCGGGATCACCCGCGCGGCCACCGTGACGACGCCCTCGGGCTCGATCTTCGGCGGACAAGGGGCGATCATCGATCTCGGTGCCGATGGCGATGCCGTCACCCGGGCCCGCGCGTTCCAGATCGTTTCGCTGGGCGAAAGCGGCGCGCGCCTCGCCGGCGGCAGCCGCGCCTCGGCCCATGCGCTGTTCCGCAACGCCCTGCGCGAAGCCGACCGGTTCGGAGAGGACGCGCGGATTCCCGGCCGCGCTTCCCGCCCGGCGGAACGCGATCCGGGCGACGACATGCCGCTCGACCCGCGGCTCGTCGCCGGCAATGCGGAGCGCGGCGACGACGTTCTGCTGACCCGCTTCGATGCCGCCGCGCTGGTGCCGGTCGTGCGCGGAGAGCAGCGGCTCTACGTCGAGGTCGAGCGCGCTTCGGACATTCGCAGCGTGCTGGCGCTCAAGCGCGAGTTTCCGCGGCTCGACCTGGTGCTGGTCGGCGCCAGCGAAGGCTGGCTGGTGGCGGACGAAATCGCCGCGGCCGGGGTGCCGGTGATCGCCGACGGGCTCGACGATCTGCCCGAACGGTTCGAGGAGCTGGCGTCGACCCAGTCGAACATCGGCCGCATGGCCGCGGCCGGGGTGAAAGTGGCGATCAATGCCTCGGCAATGGAAAACCCGCGCAATCTCAATCAGTTTGCCGGCAACCTGGTGGCCCTGGCGAAGATGCCGCGCGCTAGCGGGCTGAGCTGGGGGCAGGCGCTGGCGGCGATCACCTCGATCCCTGCGGAGATCAGCGGGCTTGGTGGCCGCGCGGGCGTGCTCGCCCCCGGCGCGGCCGGCGATCTGGTGATATGGGACAAGGACCCGCTGGAAGTGGGCGCCATGCCGGTCCGCGTGTTCATCGACGGGGTCGAACAGCCGCTCGACAACCATCAGAGCCGCTTGAAGGAACGCTATCGCGATCTCGACGAAAGCCGGCTGCCCAAGGCTTACGACTGGTAAGGCGATGACCGCGAGAAACGCCCAGCAGCCCGCCGGCGCGCTGACGACGCTGGCCGCGCTGGCAGCCGCGGCAATGGCCGTCGCGCTGTTCGCCCTGGTCCCGGCCCTGGCGCAGGATCCGGCACCCGATCGGTCGCGGGACACCGCCTGGCATAACGAGCAGCAGGCCGCGCTTGCCCGGTTGAAGCCGGAGGATGGTTGGCGCACGCTGGAAGGCGGCTTGCGCATCCGGCGGGTGAAGGGCGACGGCATCGGACCGCGTCCCACCGTCGAGGACCGGGTGACGATCCACTATGCCGGAACGCTGACCGACGGGACCACATTCGACAGTTCGTGGGACCGGGGGGAGCCGGCCAGTTTCCCGCTCGCCCGTCTTATCCCGGCCTGGCAGATGGCGGTCCCGCAGATGGCGGTGGGCGATACGATCGAAATCGCGGTGCCGGCCGATCTTGCCTATGGGGCCGGCGGCAAGAGGTCCATTCCGGGGAACGCGACTCTGCTGTTCACAATCGAGTTGATCGCTATAGAAGAGCAATAGGCACACGACCGGGGGAGATGCCTGGATGGACCCGCTTGTTTCCCTGAGCGCGGCGAGCGTGGCATTCGTCGGTACGCATTTCGCACTCTCGCATCCCTTGCGCGCCCCGATCGTCGGCGCGATCGGGGAGAAACCTTTCCTCGGCCTCTATTCGCTGGTCGCGCTTGCCACGTTCGTGTGGATGGTGCTGGCGTTTCGCGCCGCGCCGCCCGCCGACCTCGGCGGTTCCGGCCAGGTCGGATGGATTGTCGCGAGCGTGCTGACGATCCCTGCGCTAGTGCTGTTCCTCGGCTCCCTGTCGAAAAACCCCGCCCTGCCCGATCCGCGCGCGGCCCGATCGGCGCAGCGCGACCCCGCAGGGGTTTTTGCCGTCACCCGCCATCCGATGATGTGGGGCTTCGCGCTCTGGGCCATCGCCCATATCGCGCTGTGGTGGAGCGTTCGCACGCTGATCGTGGCCGGGGCAGTGCTGTTCCTCGCGCTGGTCGGCGCGCATATGCAGGACCGCAAGAAACGCGTCCTTATGGGCGAGGCCTGGGCCGGGTGGGAGGCGCGCACGCGTTACTGGCCGCGCTGGACCGCGCTGCCGCGCGCCGGTCTGGTCCTCTGGCTGGTCGCGCTGGCGCTATGGCTGGTGCTCACCTGGTCGCATATCCACGCCGCCGGCATTCCCGCCGGCCTGTGGCTCTGGATCGGCTGACCGTTCGCCCGGCAGGGCGTTGAGAAAGGTCAGCATCCGCGCCTCGGCCGCGTCGTGCCAGGCGAGATCGTGCCCGGCCCCGGGGAATATCTCCAGTTCGGCCGCCGGCAGGGCCTGCGCCAGAGCTTTGGCATGGGCGGGCGGGATGAGGCTGTCGGCATCGCCGTGCAGGATCAGGACCGGCGCCTCGATCGCGCCGATCTTGTCGATATTCTCGAATCGGTCGCGCAGCAGGATGCCGGTGGGAAGCCAGCGGATCTTTTCGCCCACGAGGCGCGAGAGGCTGGCGAAGGGCGAGATCAGCACCAGTGCGCGCACCCGGTGCTCCGCCGCCATCTGGACCGCGACCCCCGAACCGATCGAATTGCCGACTATGACGACTTCGCCCGGCGCGACTCCCCGCGCACGCAAGTACGCCAGGGCCGCGCGCCCATCCGCATAGAGCCCGTGCTCGCTCGGCCGCCCCGGATTGTCGCGATAGCCGCGATACTCGGCGGCCAGCACGCCATATCCTTCGGGCACCAGGCGATCGGTCGCGACGACGCTCGATTGCCAGTCGGCGCCGTTGCCGTGGAAATAGAGGATCGTCGGCCGGCCGTTCCTCGCCGGTCTGTATCCGGCGCGAATGGTAAGTCCGTCGGCCGTGGTATAGGCGATCCGCTCGAAACCTGCCGGCGCGCCGCCGGGGCCGCGCGGGGCCGGGTAGATGAAGCTGCGCTGCGCCACGAACAGGATACCCGCGAGCAGCAGGTATAGTCCCAGCAGGATGGCCGGAACGATCAGCAAGCGGCGCCTTGCCTTGCTGGGCACGCCCGAAACGAAGCCCCGGTCAGGCTCGCGCCTCTTCCACCCCGGCGCTGTTGTGGCGCAGGGCCTTCAACACCGTTTCGACGATATGCGGCGCGTTGAGCCCGGCCTCGTCGTACTGCCGTTCCGGCGTATCCTGGTCCTGGAACATGTCGGGCAGGCGCATCGTGCGGATCTTGAGGCCGGTGTCGAGCAGGCCCGCGTCGCTGGCGAAAGTCAGCACATGCGCCCCCAGCCCGCCGATAGCGGCTTCCTCGATCGTCACCACGACTTCGTGGCTGGCGGTAAGCTGTTCGATCAGCGCGGTGTCGAGCGGCTTTGCGAAGCGCATGTCGGCGACAGTCGTGGCGAGGCCTTTCGCCTCGAGCTGGTCGGCAGCCTTGAGCGCTTCGTGCAACCGGGTGCCGAGCGAGAGAATGGCGACTTTGCCTCCGCTTGCCTTGCCGCGCACCACGCGGCCCTTGCCGATTGCGAGCCTTTCCGGCGTTTCGGGCAGGGGCACGCCCACGCCCGCACCGCGGGGGTAGCGGAAGGCGATCGGGCCGTCGTCGTGCTCGGCGGCAGTATAAGTCATGTGGACCAGCTCCGCCTCGTCCGCCGCGGCCATGACCACGAAATTGGGCAAGGTGGCGAGATAGGTCACGTCGAACGATCCGGCGTGGGTCGCGCCGTCCGCCCCGACCAGCCCGGCGCGGTCGATCGCGAAGCGGACCGGCAGGTTCTGGATCGCGACGTCGTGCACCACCTGGTCGTAGGCGCGCTGGAGGAAGGTCGAATAGATCGCGGCGAACGGCCGCATGCCCTGCGCCGCCAGCCCGGCCGCGAACGTGACGCCGTGCTGTTCGGCAATGCCGACATCGAATGCGCGATCGGGGTGGGCCTGTGCGAATTTGTCCACCCCCGTGCCGCCGGGCATCGCAGCGGTGATGGCACAGATGCGCTTGTCGCTCTCGGCCAGTTTCGCCAGCGTTTCGCCGAAGACGTTCTGGTAATTGGGCGGGCCGCCGCTCGCCTTCTTCTGCTTGCCGGTGATGACGTCGAACCGGGCGACCCCGTGGTACTTGTCGGCGCTGTTTTCCGCCGGGGCATAGCCTTTGCCCTTCTTGGTCACGACGTGGACCAGGACCGGCCCCTGCTCGCTGTCGCGAACGTTTTCCAGCACCGGGATCAGGTGGTCGAGGTTGTGCCCGTCGATCGGGCCGACGTAGTAGAAGCCGAGTTCTTCGAACAGCGTGCCGCCGGTCACCATGCCGCGGGTATATTCCTCGGCCTTCTCGAGACTGGAATGCACCCGGCGCGAAAGCTTGCGCGCGACCTTGGAGGCGAGGTTCCTGAGGCCGAGATATTCGCTGGAGGATACCATTCGCGCCAGATAGGCCGACAGTCCCCCCACCGGCGGGGCGATCGACATGTCGTTGTCGTTGAGGATCACGACCAGGCGGTTGCCGGCCTGTTCGGCGTTGTTCATCGCCTCGTAGGCCATCCCCGCGCTCATCGCCCCGTCGCCGATCACGGCGATCGCCTTGCCCGGCCGGTCGTTCAGCTTGTTGGCCACGGCAAACCCCAGCCCGGCGGAAATCGAGGTGGAGGAATGGGCCGCGCCGAACGGATCGTATTCGCTCTCTGCCCGCTTGGTGAAGCCCGACAGCCCGCCGCCCTGGCGCAAGGTGCGGATGCGGTCGCGCCGCCCGGTGAGGATCTTGTGCGGGTAGGCCTGGTGGCCCACGTCCCAGATCAGCTTGTCCTCCGGCGTGGCGAAGACGTAATGGATCGCCACTGTCAGCTCGACCACGCCCAACCCGGAGCCCAGGTGTCCGCCGGTGCTGCCGACGGCGTCGATCATTTCGCTGCGCAGTTCGTCCGAAAGCTGGCGCAGCTGGGATTTTTCGAGCCGGCGGAGATCGTCCGGCGTGTCGACCGTGTCGAGCAGAGGTGTTTCAAGGGTTTGGCTCATTCCAACCGCCTTACACCGGGGAATGCGGGCTGTCGATGAAGCCTGCGTGCGAAGCGATCACCTCAGGCGGCGCAGGAATCGCACAGGCCGCGCACCTCGATGATCGGGCGGCGGGTGCGAAACGCGCTTTCCCCGGCTATTGCGCGGACCCGGCGCGAGACGGCCTCGTCGTCGACGTGCGTCGCCTCGCCGCAATCGTCGCAGACGAGGAAGATGCAATCGTGCGCGCACCCGGGATGGGTGTTGGCGAGATAGGCGTTGGCGCTTTCCACCCGCATGGCGAGGTTGTTGGCGACGAACAGGTCGAGAATGCGATAGACGCTGTTGGGCGCGACCCGCTTGCCTCGCGCGGCCGAAAGATTGTCGGCGATGTCGTAGGCCGAGGCGGGGCGGTCGTGCCGGGCCAGTTCCTCGAACACCGAACCGCGCATCGCGGTCCACTGTTCCCCCGACGCGATTAGCGCTTCGCGCGCGGCGGAGACGAGATCCTTGCCGCTGTGTTCGCGGTGGGCGTGATCTTTCGCGGTTGCCATGAAAGCCGATATAGCGATTGCTGCGGCGGCGCGCCAGCTTGCCGGGCCGGGGAGCCTAGCCGCGCTGAAACCGCGAACGGTAATGCGCGGGATAGAGGCGCTCGAGCGCCGCGATCTTCGGCCGGTCCCAGCGTTCGACGTAGCGGTTGTCGGGATTCTTCGCGAGGAAATCCTGGTGTTTCGCCTCGGCCGGGAAGAAAGTCCGCGCGGGTTCGATCTTGGCGACGATCGGCCGGCTCCATTTGCCGGAGGCTTCCATCTGGGCGAGATAGGCGCCGGCAACGGCGCGCTGTTCGGCGCCGATCGGGATCAGCGCGGTGCGATAGTGCGCGCCGATATCGGGCCCCTGCCGGTTCTTCAGCGTCGGATCGGCCACGACCGAGAAGAAGATGCGGACCAGTTCGTCGTACCGCACGACGGCGGGGTCGTAGACGACGCGCACGGCTTCCGCATGGTCGGTGACGCCGGAGGAAACGAGGTCGTAGCGCGCCTGGCGCTCGGCCCCGCCGTGATAGCCGGAAACCGCGCTCTTCACACCCTTGACGTGGCTGAAGACTCCTTCGACGCCCCAGAAGCAGCCGCCGGCGAAGATTGCGGTTTTCAGTTCGCCGGTTTCGCGGGCGATTCGCTCGGCCGGCGGTGCCGCGACGATCGTTTCCGCTGCGTCCGCCGCGGGCTGGCAGGCGCCGAGCGCCAGCGAACCCGCGAGGACGAGGAGAGACCTCACCGCAGCTGCGCGGCTTCGGCCGGAGGAGCGATCGCGCCGACGATGTCGGGACCGGCCTGCAGGCCGACGAGCAGCGCCCCGGCGGCAAAGCCGATGGCGAAATTGCGGAACAGGTCGGTCTTGAACAGTTTCATGGCGTGGGTCTTCGTGCGAATCTCTTGGCTTTGCGACCTAGCAGGCCGCGCTTTCGTCAAGGTGAACGTGGGGTTCGGGCCGCGTTTACGAAAGGGCGAGCGGGCCCAGCGTTTCTTTCAGGGGGTAAACCCGGGTGCGGCGATCCTAGTGGCGGAAATGCCGCATCCCGGTGAAGACCATCGCCAGACCCGCTTCGTTCGCGGCGGCGATCACCTCCTCGTCGCGGATCGAGCCGCCCGGCTGGATCACCGCAGTCGCGCCGGCCTCCACCGCGGCGAGCAGTCCGTCCGCGAACGGGAAGAACGCGTCGGAGGCAACCGCGCTGCCGACGGTTTGCGGGGCGTCCCAGCCGTGGGTCTGCGCCGCCTCGGCCGCCTTCATCGCCGCGATCCGGCTCGAATCGCGGCGGTTCATCTGGCCCGCGCCGATGCCCGCGGTCGCGCCGTCCTTCGCATAGACGATCGCGTTCGACTTGACGTGACGCGCCACCGTCCAGGCGAACAGGCAATCCTGCAATTCCCGCTCGGTCGGCTCGCGTTCGGTCACCACTTTGAGATCGGCCTGCGCGATCGCACCGTTGTCGCGGCTCTGCACGAGCAGGCCGCCGGTGATCGGCTTGATCGACAGGCCGCCGCGGCGCGGATCGGGCAGATCGCCGGTGACGAGCAGGCGCAGGTTCTTCTTCTTCGCGAAAGCCGTGCGCGCATCGTCGCTCACCGAAGGCGCAATTACGACTTCGGTGAAGATCTCGCAGATCGCTTCCGCCGTCGGCCCGTCGAGCTCGGTGTTGACGCAGACGATCCCGCCGAAGGCGGAAACGCTGTCGCAGGCGAGCGCTGCGTCCCACGCTTCGCGCAAGGTCGCGCGCCGGGCGACGCCGCAGGGGTTCGCGTGCTTGACGATCACGACTGCCGGATCGCCGCCCGCAAATTCGGCGCACAGTTCGAGCGCGGCGTCGGCGTCGTTGTAGTTGTTGTAGCTGAGCGCCTTGCCCTGGAGCTGCTCGGCCTGCGCAATGCCGCGCGCGTGCGGGCCGACGGGCGTATAGAGCGCGGCCTGCTGATGCGGGTTCTCGCCATAACGCAGCTCGGCCACACGGTGGCCGTCGACCGCCAGCATGTCGGGAAAGGCCTGCCCCTGATCGACGTTGGCGAACCATTGAGCGATCATCGAATCGTAGGCGGCAGTCGCGGCGAAGGCCTTGGCCGCCATCTTGCGGCGGAATGCGAGCGACGTGCCGCCGTCGTGCGCGGCCAGTTCGTCCAGCAGGTCGTCGTAATCCGCCGGATCGGTCACGATGGTAACGAACTGGTGGTTCTTCGCGGCGGAGCGGACCATGCTGGGCCCGCCGATATCGATATTCTCTATGATCTCCTCGCGCCCGGCGCCGCGCGCGACGGTCGCCTCGAACGGATAGAGGTTGACGACGACCAGATCGATCGCGCCGATGTCGTGCGCCTCCATCGCCGCGGCATGTTCGGGGTTGTCGCGCACCGCCAGCAGGCCGCCGTGGACCATCGGATGCAGCGTCTTGACCCGCCCGTCCATCATCTCGGGAAAGCCGGTGAGGTCGGAGACGTCGCGCACCTCCAGCCCGGCGTCGCGCAGCGCCCGCGCGGTGCCGCCGGTCGAAATCAGCTCGACCCCGGCCCGGGCCAGCCGGGTGCCGAGATCCACGAGGCCGCCCTTGTCGGACACCGACAGAAGTGCCCGCCTGATCGTCACGTCGCTCACAATCGAAATCTATCCCATCTTCTTGAACAGCCAGGAGAAATTTCCCCCGCTGCGTGATGTCATTCCCTGGATGACCAGTTGTTCGACCGGATGGGCCCTGCCCTGCCCGTCGACCCACAGGCTTTCCTCGATCGACAGTTCGCCGCCGTTGTCGCCGCGAGCGAGGCGGAATTGCCAGAAGCTGCCGTCCGGCAGGGCCAGTCCCGCGCCCAGCTTGTCGTCCGACAGGCCGACCTCGACCCCGCGGCCGAGGTGGAAGCGAATCGCATAGCCGATCTTCCCGCGCTTGCCCGTCTTGCCGGCGGGAAGCAACACGTCCTCGCCCCGCAATTCGTGCCCGTTGTCGCGCAGGATCAGGATGCGGCGATGGATCAGGCCGTGCCGCGCGGCATAGCCGTCGTGGCTTGCCTCGATCCGCGTTGCGCTGCCGCCGTTCAGTTCGAGCACGCGGCGGTCGATCTCGACTTCGTTCACACCGGTGCCGAGCTTGCCGTGCAGCAGAACGGCGGTCGAATTCGCGTCGTCGAGCACGAGTGTCGAATGCGCCGCCGTCCCGCGCAGGCCCTGTTCGATCCGCACCGGCACCTGCCCGCCGGCGAAAGCCGCCCCGCCGCAGTTGACCACGATCCGCTGCTCGCCGGCGGAGAATTCGAAGGCGAGCGTCGATGCGCAGCCGGCGCGGGCGTGGCGGGGCAACGGCGGCGGCGCGGCGTCGAACACCAGCACGGACTTGCGCGCGGCGACCCGTTGATAGCCCCATTGGCGCGCGTCCTTGAGCGGACGGGTGCGCACGCCGCTCGCTTCGATCAGCGCGGCGACCCGTTCGGCGCGCACTGCGCCGGCGCCCTGCCAGTTGCCGAGCCCGCCGTCGCCGTGGAGCAGCGAAAGCAGCGGCGGGACGAGCAGTTCCAGCATCGTGCCGACGAACGGCGGCGGTTCGCGTTTCACCGCGCGATAACAGGCGCGCAAGTCGATCAGCGCCGCAATGGCGTCGATCTGCGCGAGCGGGCTGCGCGAAAGCACCCCGCCATCTTCCGCCACCAGTTCGCCCAGGGCGCGGGCCAGCCCGGCTTCGGCATAGAGCCGGCGCGGCTTGCCGTCCGGCAGCAGGAGGCCGGCGGCGACCAGCGCGGTCCAGCCTGCGACGGCGCCCGGTCCGTCGGGCGCCCGCGCCACTTTCCGGTCGAGCCAGCGGGCGGCTTCGGAAATGGCGGACAGCACCCGGCCGCGGAGCTGCGTGCCTTCGCCCGAAAGAATCAGCGGAGCGAAGACCAGCCAGTTGCGCAGGCGATGGCCGACATGCTCCACTTCCCATGCCGGGCCCTTGCCCGGCGCGGGGTTGGCATCGAGCCAGGCGCGCAGCACCCGCTCCGCCGTCGCGGCGCATTGTTCGCGCGGCGCACTGGCGGCAAGATCGCGCAGCCATCCGAAACCGTGCACGACGCGCTCGAACGGCGGCGTCAGGCGCGTGCTCGATTCGAACTCCATCTGCGCGATCGGCGCCTTGACGCCATGGACCAGGAAGTGCCCCGCGCGCAGCGCGACCCCGGCCGCACGATCGCCTTCGAGCGGGCTTTCCACCGTGCCCAGCAGCCGGGGCCGTGCCGCCTTGGCAAACGGCGCGGTCAGCGTGGAGCCGGGGACTCCGAGGCGATAGGCGAACCGTATCAGCGCCTCGCCCGCGTCGAGGCGGGGCGGCGCGAGATCGGACAGGACCAGCGCGCGGCCCGGTTCGAGCAGTTCGCGGCGATCCGCCTCGCCGCGAACGAGCGGCTCGCCGGGGCCTTCGTCCAGTGGCAGGGCCGGCGAGTCTCGGCGACCGGCGTCGGAACGGCGGACGCCTGGCTCTGCCAGCGACGCCGCCTCGGCCATCAGCGCGCCTCCTTCAGCGCGGCGATATTGGCGGCATACCGCTCCGGCCCGCCTGCGAAGGTCGCGGAGCCGGCGACCAGGACGTCGGCCCCCGCATCGACGCAGAGGCGGGCGGTGTCGCGATTGACGCCGCCGTCGACCTCGAGATGGATCGCGCGGCCCGTGGCGTCGATCAGGCGCCGGATCGCCTCGATCTTGCGCAACTGGCTGTCGATGAAGCTCTGCCCGCCGAAGCCGGGATTGACGCTCATCACCAGCACGAGGTCGGCCAGATCGAGCAGATATTCCAGCGCGTCCACCGGGGTGCCCGGGTTCAGCACCACGCCGGCCTTCTTGCCCAGCCCGCGGATGGCCTGGAGCGTGCGGTGCGTGTGCGGCCCCGCTTCGGGATGGACGGTGATGATATCGGCCCCCGCTTCGGCAAAAGCCTCCAGATAAGAGTCGACCGGGGAAATCATCAGATGCACGTCGAACGGCTTGTCGGTGTGCGGGCGCAGGGCCTTCACGACGGCGGGGCCGATGGTGATGTTGGGCACGTAATGCCCGTCCATCACGTCGATATGGATCCAGTCCGCCCCGGCGGCGTCGATCGCGCGCACTTCTTCGCCGAGCCGGGCGAAGTCGGCCGAGAGAATGGAAGGGGAAACGAGCGGAACGGTCATTGTCGATCGCGTTGCAGCGGTGGTCAACGCCCGCCTAGATGGCGCGCCGAATCGCGACAAGCACCCGGGAGACGCTTTTCCACACCGCACCTGCAGGCGGAGCCGCAGGCGCGGCGGTTCGGGCAAGCGGGCTACCCGGCCTGTACGATCAATTCAGCGGCAATTCAGGGCGTTTCGCGCAGGTTCGCGCTTCACGGGCGGAAAGCGCGCCGGCGTGCTAGGGCAGGCTGCGCGATTCGATTTCGGCCAGTTCCCCGCCATTACGGATTGAAACGAACGATGACATTCAGGACGACGTTACGCATCGCTGCCGGGACCGCGCTTGCCGCCGGTCTGGTCGCGAGCCTGCCTGCCAATGCCTATCGGCAGGAGATTTCGAACGATCTGTCGCGCTGCGCCGCGGGCAACGGCCCGTCGGTGAAGGTGACCGTAACCGGGATCAAGGCCTCGCGCGGGACCATGCGGGTCCAGACCTATCGCGGCAACGGGAGCGAGTGGCTGGCCAAGGGCAAGTGGCTCCACCGGGTCGAGGCGCCCGCGCGGCGCGGCACGATGACGTTCTGCCTGCCCGTGCCGGCGGCCGGGACTTATGCGGTGGCCGTGCGCCACGACGTCAACGGCAACGGCGATACGGACTTGCGCGAAGATGGCGGCGGCATGTCCAACAACCCCAGCATCAACATCTTCAACCTCGGCAAGCCGAGTTACAAGAAAACCGCTTTTTCTGTCGGCAACGAGGTCAAGGCGATCACCATCACGATGAAATACTGGGGCTAGTTCCGGTCGCGGCACGGGGCCGGTGCCGCTCCGCCGAAAACACTCTAGCGCCGCCCGCGTTCGCGCCAGACGCGGAACAACACTGCGGGCGCGGCGAGCACCGGGTGCCGCTCGCGCCAGGGCGTCAGTTCGACCGGCACGCCCGTATGCCGCTCGATCTTCCACGCGGCGTAGCGCGCCGCGCCGTCGAACGTGGTGCTGGCCTTGAGCAGGCGCGCGACGTTGAGCGGCTTGCCCAGGCGCCGCCGCCGCGACCACCAGCGCAGCACGCGGCGGCGTTCGCCAGGGGGCAGGTGCGGCGCGAGACGATCCCCTTCGTGCGCGAAGGGAATCCCCTGCGCCTGCCAGGCAAGCGGCAGCAGCCCGTCGAAATGGGCGGCGTTGACCGCCAGGATCGAATCCTCGCGCCCCGGCTTCTCGACCCGGAATTCGGCCCGGTAGGTGGCGCGGAACAGCGCCCGCCAGAAATCGGCCGCGGTTCCGCTTTCCGGGCCCAGGGCAGCGGCCAGACGCGCCGCGGTTCGCGCGGCATCGGCCACGGCCCCGATCACGCGCTCCCGCCAGCGATCGCCCTCGACCCAAACGAGCGCGCTCGGCTGGACGAAGCGCGCCCAGATCGTGGTGTCGCGGCTGTCCCCGCGCGCTGCGCGCTCGAAGGTGGAGAGGGCCATCCGCGCGACCTTGGCCCGCAGGATGCGTCCCTCGTGCTGCCATTCGTGATAGCTGACGCGCGGCCAGATGCGCTCGCGCTGCTTTCCCGGCAGCAGGAGGTAGAAGTCGAGCACCCCCTCCAGCTCGCCGGTGCGCAGATTGGAGCCGTAGAACAACGCCGCACATGCGCCCGCATCCTCGGCCAGATGCGCCGCGAAAGCGGCAACCCCGGGGGCGACCGCCGCGTCGAGCTGTTGCCCGATCCGGTGCCGGAGCGTCTCGGTCACGGGACGAGGAAGCGCAGTTCGGGGCCGGACGACAGGCGATAGCGTCCCGCCGGAAAGGCCTCGCCGTCGAGGATGATCTCGTCCGCGACCGCAATGTCCACCGGGTCCGCGGTCAGCCGGTGCAGCCCCCATTGCTCAAGCCACGCCGGTCCGTGCCCGGTCAGAGCGGCGGGCATTCGCAGCAGCAGGCGGCGCTTCGGGTGATCGACCACGATCAGTTTCAGTCCCGCCCGCAGATCGCCGAAGGGCTTCAGGCCGGCGGGGAAACGCTCCAGCGTCGATGCCAGCACGAAATGGCGCCGCGCCGGATCGCCCATTGCGCTGCGCGGCATCGCCTGCCCTTCGGGCCCGAGGGCGATCTGCATTTCCACCCCGCGCCGCCAGGCGTTGCGGTCGGTGCCCAGCAGCGCCTGCAGCACGCCCCAGGCGGCGGTGACCCCGACCGCGAGGCTGTCGAACGCGCCCAGCCGGTGCGCGTCCTGCCCCGCGCGGATACCCGAAGTGTAGGCACCCGCGCCGAAGATGAAGCCGAGCATGGCCGGGGCCTCGCGGTCGAGCGGCTCGACCCGCAGCGGCCGGCGAACGATGCGCCGGGCGGCGGGCCAGGCCGATATGGCCGCGCCGATCGTCCAGCCCGAAGGCGCGCCGAGATCGACGTTGAGCGCATTGGTCTTGCCCTTGGGCAGCACGGCGAGATCGGGCCAGGCGTCGCCGAATACCGGCAGACCCGCGGTCAGGACGTCGCGCACCGTGCCGTCGCCGCCGTTGATGACGAGGTAGTCGATCCCGCGCGCGGCAAAGCGCGCCAGCGCGTCCTGCAGGCTGGCGGTATCGGCCGGCTGGGCGACGAAGATATTCGCGCGCACGCCCAGGTTCAGGTCCTGCCCGCGGTTGCGGTGGCTGCGCGGGTTGTAGATCACCCCGACAGAGGGCGCCTCGGTCGCAGGGTGGGTGGCGTCGGCGGGAGTCATCCCGCAGCCCTTAGCCGCTGGGACCGGGTGGGATACAGGTCTTTTCGCTTCATGCGGAGGAGGCCCTGCCCTATCGTGGCGCATATGCTGCATCCCGATCTGCTCGATTCCGCCCGCGCGCTCTCCGACCGCATCGTCGCCCTGCGGCGGGCGATTCATGCCGAGCCCGAGCTGGGCCTCCACACCCCCCGGACGATGGCCAAAGTGCGCGAGGCGCTGGCGCATCTGCCGCTCGAATGGCGCGAAGGCACTTCCACCACAGGGCAGGTCGCCGTGTTGAGAGGGGGCGGCGAGGGGCGCCGCGTCCTGCTGCGCGGCGACATGGATGCGCTGCCGATGGCGGAGGAAACCGGGCTCGACTTCGCATCGACGATCGCGGGGCGGATGCACGCCTGCGGCCACGACACGCACACCGCCATGCTGGCCGGCGCGGCGGAACTGCTGGCCGGCCTGCGCGAAAGCTTCGCGGGGGAGATCCTGTTCATGTTCCAGCCGGGGGAGGAGGGGTTTCACGGCGCCCGGTTCATGCTGGAAGACGGGCTGCTGGGCGGCGAGCACCATGGCCCGCTGCCCGATGCCGCCTTCGCGCTGCATATCATGCCCAACGCGCCGCACGGGGTCTTTGCCGGCCGGGCCGGGCCGCTGATGGCGGCAGCCGACCAGTTCGACATCGTCGTGACCGGCAAGGGCGGCCACGCCTCCATGCCGCACGAGACGCGCGATCCGGTGCCGGCGGCCTGCGCGATCGTGACCGCGCTCCAGGCGATGGTGACCCGCCGCTTCGACGCCGCCGACGCGGTGGTCGTCACCGTGACCCAGCTGGATGCGGGGACGGCGCACAATATCGTTCCCGACAATGCCCGCCTGCGGGGCACGATCCGCACGCTCTCGGCGAAGCACCGCGCCGCCGTGCACGCGGCCATGGCCGAAGTAGCCGGCGGGGTGGCTGCCGCGCACGGGGTGGCGGCCGAGGTGACGATCACCGAAGGGTTCCCCGTCACCGTCTGCGACGAGCGCGCGGTGGCCACGGGCCGGGCGGTCGCGGCCGAGGCCTTCGGCGAGGGTGCCTGGCGCGAGCTGCCGGCGCCGATCATGGGGGCGGAGGATTTCGCCTATGTGATCGAGAAAGTCCCGGGGGCGATGTTCTTCCTTGGGGTCGCCCGCGAAGGCGAGGACTGGCGCCAGTGCTGCGGCATTCACAGCCCGCGCATGATGGTCGACGAAAGCGCGCTGCCCCACGGCACCGCGATGCTGGCGGGATGCGCGCTGCGCTTCCTCCAGCACGGGTTCGGCTAGGCGCGCCCTACTCCCCTCCGGCGAGCGGACCCAGCGCGTCGCGCAATTCGCCCAGCCACGGCTCGTAAGGCACCCAGGCGCCCTGCCCCGCCCGGTTGATCGGGCGGCGCACCTGTTCCGAACTGGCGGTGCGCACGGCCCGCCGCGTCTTGTGGAAATCGAGACAAGCAGCCTCGAACGGCAGGCCGAGAAAATCGAGCATGCGGCGCACCTGCCCTTCGAGATCGTCGAGCACGTCCTCGTGCTGCACGCGCAGGACTTTGCCCGGCAGGACGGCGTCCCAGTGCTCCATCAGGTCGACGTAGTCGGAATAATACCGGCCGATCTCGGTCAGGCCGTAAGTGAACTCCTGCCCTTCGGCAAAAAGCTGGCGGAATCCCGAAAAGCAGCAGTCCATCGGCGCGCGCCGGGCGTCGATAATCCTGGCGTTGGGCAGGATCAGGTGGATCAGGCCGATATGGCGGAAATTGTTCGGCATCTTGTCGATGAAGAACGGCGCGCCCTGGCGGTGGATGCGCGTATTGTCGATATAGTCGCGCCCCATCTGCGCCAGCTGCTCCGCCGAAAGATCGTGGAGCACTTGCGGATAGCGCGAAACGCCCGGCTGGCGGCCGCGCAGCCGGTGCGCCAGCGCCAGGATGTCGGGCAGCTCCAGCGTGCCATCGACCTGGCTGTGGCTGGCGAGGATCTGTTCGAGCAGCGTCGATCCCGCGCGCGGGAGGCCGAGGATGAAGATCGGATCGGGCGCCTCGTGCCCGGCACCGCGGTGCTTCTCGAACAGCGCGGGGGTGCAGTGTTCGGCCTGCGCCCGCAGTTCCGCGGCCATCCGGTCGGCGTCGTAACGGGTCTGACGGCGCTTGAGCGTATTGCCCTGTTCGTAGAAGCGGAAGCTTTCCGCATATTCGCCGCGATCCTCGTGCGCCTTGCCGAGGGCGAAGCTGATGTGGACCCGGTCCATGAAGGCGATGCCGGGCCGCTCGACCGCAGCGTGCATCGCTGCCATCTCGTCGTCGGTGAAGCGATAGGTCTTGAGGTTGGCGAGCGCGTAGAATGCGTCGCCGTGGTCGGGCCGCGTGGCAAAGGCGGCCCGATAGGCCGCGATCGCGCCCTCCTGCCGGCCCATTGTCTTGAGCGCATGCCCCTTGCTGGTCAGCGTCGCCGGATCGCCGGGCACTTTCGCCAGAACGCTGTCGAACAGCTCCAGGGCGCGGTCGTAATCGCCGGTCTGCATCGATTCGATCGCCAGATGCGACTGGAACAGGACATTGTCCGGGTCGCTGCGATGGAGCCGCTCCGCCTGTTCGCGCGCTTTGGCAAAGCGCTGCCGGCGGCGCAGCGCATCGATGTAGTCGAGCCGGACCTGCACGTTGTCCGGGGCGAAGGCGACCGCGCTTTCGAGCAGGAATTCGGCATCGTCGAGAATCCCCAGGCGCTTGCCGATCTCGGCCAGCAGGCGCATCGCCTCGACATCGCGCGGATGGCGGCGCAGGTAGTGGCGGCAGATCTCCTCCGCCCGCGCCAGCCGGCCTTCGTACAGATGGTTGGCGACGGCGATCAGCTCGCGCGGGAGCGCCGCGATCCTGTCGGCCTGGGCCAGCGCCGCCTGCGCTTCGGCCTTTCGGCCCTGCGCGGCGAGAAGCTCCGCCTGGGCTCTCCAGCTGGCATCGAGCGCGGGGTTGTACCGCGTCGCACGGGCATAGGCGCCCAGCGCCGCCGCCCGGTCTCCGCGCGCACGCGCCAGATGGCCGCTTTCCTGCCAGGCGCGGCCATATTCGGGCGCGGCGGCGTGCAGCCGCTGCAGGTAATCGTCTGCCCGGGAGTATTCTTTCAGATACCGCGCCCCGACGGCGGTGACATAGAGCGCGTCGCTATCGGCCGCGTCCGCCGCCAGCAGCGTTTCGGCATGGCGGATCGCCTCGGCAAAGCGGCCTGCGCGCAAGGCGTCCTGCGCCTGCTTCAGCCGCGCGCCGCGATCGTGCTCCGCCCCTGTCATTCCGGCTCCCTGCCAGAAGGCGGGGGCCGGGGACAAGCGCTCTCGCCTGCCCCCGGCGCGCCGCGCGCTTCGGGTGTCAGTAATCGACCGAGACGCGGACCCCGACCGTCAGCGGCCGGTTCACGGTCACCCGCGCGCGGTCGAAGTTGAAACTGCCCGCAATCTGGGCGCGCTCATCGGTCAAGTTCTCGCCGAAGACCTCGAACGCCCAGCGGTCCTTCTCCACCCCGGCCGAAAGGCTGAAGGTGGTGTAGCCGTCGAGCTTCAGCTTGTTGATTTCGATGATGTCGGTGTACTTCGAGGAGGAGTGGACGACCTGCGGCATGACGTAGGCGTCCAGCTCGTCCGACAGCGCCCATTCGTAACGCACGCGCAGATTGCCCTGGAACTCGGGGGCATAGGCCAGCGGGCCGCCTTCCACGACATCCTCGGTCGGGGTCAGAACCTCGGTAATCTCGGTATCGAGGATGGAGAACGCCCCGGCGACCGTCAGGCCGGGCACGGTATAGGGCTGGTAGGTGAAATCGCCTTCGATCCCCTTGATCTCCGCATTCGCCGCGTTGTCGGAGAAGAACAGGTTGGTGATCGACGGATCGAAGATCGTCGTCTGCAGCCGGCTCACGTCGACGAAGAAGGCGCTGCCGTTCAGCCGCAGCTGGCGGTCGAACAGCTCGGTCTTCCAGCCGATTTCGTAGTTCTGCACCTCGTCGGTATCGAGCGCGAAAGGCACGATATAGTCGCCGGGGCCCTGCGCGCCGCCGGGGCGGTTGAGCAGGCCGGGGCGGAACCCTTCGGAATAAGTGGCATAGAACAGCAGGTCGCGCGTCGGCGTGAACGTGACGGTGCCCTTGAAGATCGTGCCGTCGGTCTTCGCCTTGTCCGGGTTGCCGTAGGGATTGTCGGGCCCGTACTTGTCCGAAAGGTTGGTGCCGCCGCAGCCGGGGATATTGACCTGGTCTTCGACCGGCACGCCCGCATTGGCCCCGAATATGGGCGAGTTGAGCTTGCAGAAGGCCGATGTCGCGGCACCCTCGATATCCACCTCGATATCGTAATAGCGTGCGCCGCCGGTCACGGTCAGCAGGTCGGGCACGATGTCGAACGACACTTCGCCGAACAGGCCGAACTGCCGGTCGGTGCGTTTCACGTCGTTGCGGAAGCCGACGTTCGCCGGCAGCGGGCCGGGATCGCTGAAATAGCCGGGGGCGGCATTGCCGACGATCCCCGTCACTTCGGTATTGGTGAACGGATAGATCGGCGAGAAGCCGCGCGTTTCCCCGTCCGAACCGCGCACCAGTTCCGATGCGTAGTAGTAGTCGTTGCGTTCCTTCAGAACGAGGTCCGAATAGAACCCGCCGACCGTGGCGCGGATGCGTTCCTGCTGCGGCGTGTTGATGCGCAGTTCCTGCGTGAACACGGTCGTATCGGTGTCGGAGGTGACCGAAAGGTTCGGCGCGTAGCAGGTCGGGTCCGCCGGGGCCTGCGCCACGCTGCCCGGGTAGGAAACGGCCGTGTCGCACATGTAATAGGGAATGTACTGGCCGACGAAGAGATAGTCGGAATAGCCGACTGCCTGCTGCGTCTCGCGGTCGGTATAGGCGCCGGTGTAGACGATATCGAGCGCGGCGAGGCGCCCTTCCAGCGTCCAGCTGGTGTTCGAGAAATCGTCCTCCAGCCGGTCGTCGGAGAAGCGCTGGATGTCGAGGTTGTCGAGGCCGAGTTCCGGGTCGGCGAAGAAGACGCCGTCCGATTCGAGGCTCTGTCGGCTGTGGGCGACGGTCAGGCGCCAGTCGGGCGAGAATTCGTACAGCGCGCTGACGCGGAAGCCTGCGTATTGCGTGTCGTTGAAGTTGTCTTCCACCAGCCGCGCGTTGTCGGCTTCCTGGAAAGTCACTTCGCTGTCGATATAGGCCAGCGAATCGGGATCGGACTGGAAGCCCGCGCGCGTGTCGCTGACCGGGACGCCGTTGTCGCGCACCGTGCCTGCCGGCCGATAGCGTGCGCTGTCGCGCATCGAGCGTGTTCCATGAACATTGTCGATATAGCCGCCCTGGTCGTCGAGATAGGCGACCCCGCGCAGCGCCAGCCGGTCGCTGACCGGCACGTTGAGCATGACTTCGGCGTTGTAGCTCGTCTCGCCGCCCTTGGTGAACGATACGCCCGCCTTGCCCGAGCCGTAGAAGCCGGTGAGGTCGGGCTTGTTGGTGATCAGCCGCACGACGCCCGCCTGCGAGCTGGCGCCGAACAGGGTCCCCTGCGGCCCGGCAAGCACCTCGATCCGCTCCAGGTCGGCGGCATAGACGTCGAGGTTGCGGCCCGGCTGGGCCAGCGGCTGCTCGTCGAGATAGAGCGCCACGTTGGGAGCAAGCCCGGCGACGCCGGCAGTGGTGAGATTGGGCGTGGTCGAGGCGAGGCCGCGAATGTAGATCGTGCTCTGCGACGGGCCGCTGCCGCCGGCGGTGACGTTGGGCAGCTGTTCCAGATAGTCGTCGAACGTTTCGATGCTGAGCTGTTCCAGCCCCTCGCTGTCCATCGCCTGGACCGCGATCGGCACGTCCTGCATGCTTTCGCTGTTCTTGGTTGCGGTGACGACGATTTCCTTCAGCCCGCCCTGCCGGCGTTCGGCGGGCGCGGCGTCCTGCGCGATGGCGGGCGTCGTCACGGCGATGGCGGCGGCAAGCGCGCCAAGACTGCCGCTGCTGCGAAGATTGAGCATGGTTTTCCCCTGCACTCTTGTTCTGGTCGACTGTCGGCCCGGCGCGACTGCGCCGGCGAGCGGCAAGATCGTGAAAGAAAAGCACGAATAGCCAAGGCGGCCCGATATTCACGATCGAACCGCGGTGCGCCGGCTAGCAAAGCATTGCCGCGACCACCACCGGCTGCACAGCGAATTTGCACAATGGCCGCAGCGCCGTTGCAAAATGGCAACATCGATCATTTCGTAAATAAAGCGAGCGAAAGGTTCAATAAATTCTATTTCGCCAGCTCGGCGTTCAATGTCTTTCGGTATACTAATCGAACCAAGCGCCATATATATTTTTATATATATCCAAGAGATACAGCTATATACTGTGCGTTACACCGGGCAGTGGGCGGTGAACCTTCACAGCATGCGCCACTACGCGCCCCAACTGGGAGTGCCCCCGCCTGGCCGTTGCGCACCGTGGAAATCGCGGTGGACAAGCCGGACCGAATCGCTATTAGGCCGTCGATATGTTGTATCGTAATATCATCTCGGCCCGCTCGCTTGCCTTCCCTCTCGGTCTCGCCATCTGCGCGGTGGCTGCACCGGTCCACGCGCAGGATCGCCCTCCTGCTGCGGCCGAGGGTGCCGCCGTGCCGGATTCGGACGACTTCCACGATCGCCGCGTCTCGCCCACAGGCGAAATCGTGGTGACCGCGACCGGCCTGGAGCAGCTCGACGTGCTGGCCGGTACGACGGTCGTCGAAGGGGCGGAGCTGCAGCGCAATCTCGAGGGGCAGGTCGGCGACGTGCTGGCCAAAGTCCCCGGCGTTTCGGCGACGAACTTCTCGCCCGGCGCCTCGCGCCCGGTCCTGCGCGGCTTCTCGGGAGAGCGGGTCAAGGTACTGATCGACGGGATCGGCGCGATCGACGCATCGAACACCTCGGCCGACCACGCGACCGCGATCGACCCGCTCACCGCCGAACGGATAGAGGTCCTGCGCGGCCCGGCGGTCCTGCTCTACGGCAGCCAGGCGATCGGCGGCGCGGTCAACGTGATCGACAAGCGCATCCCGCTGCGCCGGTTGAACGAGCCGTTCCACTTCGACGCGCTGGCCGGCGCGAACACGGTCGCCGACTTGCGCGAGGGCGGCGCCTCGCTCGACCTGCCGCTGGGCGAGGGCTTCGTGGTCCATGTCGACGGCGCATACCGCAAGACCGACGACCTGGACGTTCCCGGCTATGTCCTGGCGCCGGAACTGCGTGCGGACCTTCTCGCCGACGCGGCCGAGGAGGAGGAAGAAGGTCATCTGGAAGAGGCCGAGGAGCTGCGCGAGGCCGCCAATCGGCGCGGCACCCTGCCCAATAGCGGGACCGAGACCTGGAGCGCCAATGCCGGATTCGCCTTCTTCGAAGGCGACAGCAATCTGGGCGCGGCCTTCGGCATCTACGATACGACTTATGGCGTTCCCCTCCGGCCCGGCACCGGCCACCACCACGGCGAGGAGGCGGAGGATCACGACGAGGGTCACGATCACGACGAAGACCACGATCACGGCCACGAAGAAGAGCATGAGCACGGCGAGCAGGTGACGATCGCCCTGCGCCAGTATCGGGCGGACCTGCGCGGACGCCTCGCGCTCGGCGACGGGTTCTTCTCCGCGCTCAACACCCGCGTGGGCTTCAGCGACTATACGCATACCGAGTTCGAGGGCGACGAGGTCGGCACCGTGTTCGAGGTCAAGGGGATCGAGGCCAGGGCCGAGCTGGAACAGAACCGGCGCGGCGGCTGGGGCGGTTCGACCGGCGTTCAGTACTATTTCCGCGATTTCGACGCATATGGCGCGGAAGCCTACCTGCCCAAGAACCACACCGACCAGATGGCCGTGTTCACGCTGCAGGAAATCGACTTCGATCCGTTCCAGCTCGAACTTGCCGCGCGGTACGAGGCGACGGACGTCGAATCGCAGGTGGCGGGTTTCGACCGTTCGTTCGACACGTTCTCGGGCGCGCTGGGGCTGATCTACGAAACGCCGGGCGGCCTGCGTTTCGGGTTGAACGGGAGCCGTGTTCAGCGGGCTCCGAGCGCCGAGGAACTGCTGTCCGACGGCCCCCATATCGCGACCCAGGCTTACGAGATCGGCGATCCCGGTCTCGACGTCGAGAGCGCCTGGGGCGTCGAGGCGTTTGTGCGCGGCGCGCTGGGCGAGGGCACGGTCAGCCTCGCGGTCTTCCGCAACTGGTTCGACGATTACATCTATCTCGCCGAAACCGGCGAGGAGGAAGACGAACTGCCGGTGTTCCAGTACCTGCAGGGCGATGCCCGCTATTTCGGGGTGGAGGGCCAGCTGACCTATCCGCTCTACAAGACCGGAGGTTTCACGCTGCTCGCCGATGTGCGCGGCGATTATGTCCGCGCCGAACTCGACGACGGCACGCCGCTGCCGCGCATTCCGCCGCTGCGGCTGCTCGGCGCGCTGGAGGCGCAGACCGGGCCGGTCGATGCCCGGGTCGAAGTCCAGTGGTTCGACAAGCAGGACCGCCTCGCCCCGTTCGAAAGCGTCACCGACAGCTTCACGTTCGTCAATGCCTCGCTGGCTTGGAAGCCCGTGCGGGGGAACGACAACGTGACCGTGCTGCTCCAGGCGAACAACATCTTCGACAGCGAGGGGCGCCGCCACGCGAGCTTTACCAAGGATTTCGTTCCGCTCGCCGGGCGCAATTTCAAGATCGGCGTGCGGACCAGCTTCTAGCGTTCCGGCCCGGGGCCGCCGCGCCGCACTGCGTCGTCAGTCGGCGCCGGTGGCGGCCATCCCTTCGGCTTTCCCCTCGGCATGGGCAGCGCGCAGCTCGGCCTTGCGCGCGCGGTTGCGCTCGCGCATGTGGTCGAAGCTGCCGCGCATCTGGCCATAGGCGAAGACGACCAGAAGGCCCCCGGCCATGGCGAGGTTCTTGAGCGCGGCCGTCAACTGCTGCTGATCGCCGAACTGGTTGTGAAAGAAGAAGATTGTCAGCAGCGAGAACGCGGCCAGCAGAATCGCGGAAATGCGCGTCATCAGGCCGATCGCCAGCATCAGCCCCAGCACGAGTTCGAACACCCCGGTCGGCAGGGCGAGCGAGCCGGGCAGGGTGGTCGCGCCCTCGATATATTCGGCGGTCGCTGCCGGATCGATGACTTTGTTCAGCCCCGACAGGATGAAAATCGCGGCCAGCATGATGCGGCCGATAATCGCGGCAATGGTGGACATAGGTTGTGCTCCTCTTTCCCCGTGTACGGAAAATACACGCAATTCGCAGCCGGCGCCATCCGCCGCGGTGCGATCAGTCCTCCGGTGCGAAAGCGATCTCGGCGTGTTCCTCCAGCCGTGCGACCAGCGCTTCGCCCAGGAAATGGCCGGGCGTGCCGATGCCGCCGGCGGCGTCGCAATCGAGCAGCGCCATGCCGGTTTCGCCCAGCATGCGGCTGGTCGAACCGTATCCGGGATCGTAGCGGCCCTTGACTCCGTAATGCAGCGTGGCGCCGTCGGCCATTTCGCCGATGAACAGCAGGTCGTAGGAGCCCGCCTCGCGCTCCGCCTTGCTCGGCCCCTCGCCGGGCTTGGGCGGCTTCGCCCCGAACGGGTTCTTGAGCATTTCGGCAACGGCCTGCGCCGCGGCCTTGCCGGCATCGCCCGGGCTGGTCAGCATCATCTCGTCGTAACGGAAATCCTCGCCATAGGGGAAACCGTTCAGGAAATTGGTCCGGTGGACGTTCTTGACGTTGATCGTCGCCATGATGAACGGCGCGGCCCATTTGCCCAGATCGTCTTCGTAGCGGGGAACCATGCCGGCCGGCTGGTCCGGCCCTTCGAACCCGGGCGTAAGGCCGAACGGGCTTTGCAATATCGGGATCAGCGCGGGGTTTTTCGCCACCGCCTTCATCGTGGCGCCCAGGCTGGCTGCGGTCCCGCCGGAGAACGTGCCCTGCATCGAACGCACCCGCCCGCGCACGCGCGGCGCCGGCCCGCCGAAGCGCTTCACCGCCTCTTTCTGCAGCATCAGCACGCCGAGGTCGAAGGGGATCGAATCGAACCCGCTGGAAAAGCAAATGCGCGCCCCGCTGTCGCGGGCGGCGCCATGGTGCCGGTCGATCTGCTCGCGCATCCAGCCCGGTTCGCCGCACAAGTCGGCATAGTCGGTGCCGGTCGCAACGCAGGCCGCCACCAGCGCATCGCCGTAAAGCTGGTAGGGGCCGACCGTCGTCAGGATCACGCGCGTGCGCCGGCACATCGCTTCCAGCGCGGCCGGGTCGTCGGCATCGGCCACGACCAGCGGCGTATCGGTCGGGGCGCCGATCGCGTCCCGCACTTCCTCCAGCTTGGTCAGGCTGCGCCCGGCCATTGCCCATTTCGGCCCGTCCGCAGCATCGCCGTATTCGCGGACGAAGTGTTCGGCGACGAGCCGCCCGGTGTAACCGGTGGCGCCATAGACCACGATATCGAATTCACGCTGTGCCATCGGGCGATTCTCCCTCGGCGAGGGAGAATGACGCAGCGCGGCGCGGGTTACAACCGCGGCAGAGTCACGCCGCGCTGGCCCATGTATTTGCCCGCCCGGTCGCGATAGCTCGTTTCGCACCGTTCGTTGCCCTGGAGGAACAGGAACTGGCAGGCGCCCTCGTTGGCGTAGATCCGCGCGGGCAGCGGGGTCGTGTTCGAAAATTCCAGCGTGACGTGCCCTTCCCAGCCGGGTTCCAGCGGGGTGACGTTCACGATGATGCCGCAGCGGGCATACGTGCTCTTGCCCAGGCAGATCACCAGCACGTCTTCCGGCACGCGGAAGTATTCGACCGTGCGCGCCAGCGCGAACGAGTTCGGCGGGATCACGCAGACGTCGGTCTTGCGGTCGACGAAGGAATTGGCGGCGAAATCCTTCGGGTCGACGATGGCGCTGTCGACATTGGTGAAGATCTTGAACTCGTCGGCCACCCGCGCGTCGTAGCCGTAGCTTGAGAGGCCGTAGGAAATGCACCCCTCGCGCCGCTGCGCCTCCACGAAAGGTTCGATCATGCCCTTTTCGGTGGCCTGGGTTCGGATCCATCGGTCGGAAAGAATCGCCATGCGCCGGTCATTCCCGACCGGCGCGGACGGGGCAAGGCGCGCGCGGGCGTTATCCCCTTTCGCGCTTCGCCATGCGTGCCTGACGACTCTAGTCGACCGGTTTCGCGCCAAGTTGCGGATTGAGGAGGGTGATATGGTTGAGCCATTTCTTCGGGCGGCGGAGCATGTCGCGGGGGTAGTCGACCCTGAGGCCCGCGATCCGCGCCATCGCGCCGACGAAATGGATGCAGTTGCGCCGGTCGAGGTCGTAGTACTTGCCCGGCGCGTCGCGCCATCTGGCGACTTCGGCCCGCACGCGCCAGTATTGCGCGTCGGTCAGCGGGACGGTGAAGTGGCGGTTGGTCTTGCGAAGGTAGGCCTCGTCCTCCGTCATGATCGCATGTTCGACCGGTCCGTTGAGGATCCGGGTGGAAATGGACCTGGCGGTGAAGCCGTAGTTCTCCGCGATCGGCGCGCCGGTTTCGTCCAGGGTGCCTTCCAGCACGATGAACGCATGCGGATAGCGGCCGAACAGGACCGAGCCGTTGAAGCTGTGGAAGCTCATCCGCACTTCGGCAGCCGCCCCCGCCGACCAGGCGAGAGCGAACAGCGCAAGCAACAAGGCGACGAGGCGACCCATCGCCGCCTGCCTAGCAAAACGCCGCGCCGAGAAAAGGCCTTTGCGCATGGCCGCAGCCGGTCCCCGGCCGAGCAGCGCTTCCGTTTCGTCGAGCTTCAACCTCGCTGAAAACGGCCTCTAGCTGGCCAGCAAGGTGGCGTTGCCGCCGGCCGCCGTCGTGTCGATGCAGACCACCCGCTCGGTCGCGAAGCGGGCGACGTAGTGCGGCCCGCCGGCCTTGGGGCCGGTGCCCGACAGCCCCTCGCCGCCGAACGGCTGGCTTTCGACGACTGCGCCGATCTGGTTGCGGTTGACGTAGAAATTGCCCACCCGCGCCCGCGCCTCGACGAAGCGGCGGGTCGCCTCGATCCGGCTGTGCAGGCCGAGGGTGAGGCCATAGCCGGTGGCGTTGATATCCTCGATCACCCGCTCCAGCTCGCTCGCCTTGTAGCGCACGACGTGCAGGATCGGGCCGAAGTTCTCGCGCCGCAGGTCGAGGATCGAATCCATCTCGATAATGGTCGGGGCGACGAAGCACCCAGCGGCCGTGCCGCGCGGCAGCTTGCGCCGCCAGACCTTGCGGCCGTGCTTCTTGCGCCGGGCGACGTGGCGCTCCAGCGCGGCCTTGGCGTCGGGGTCGATCACCGGGCCGACATCGGTTGCGAGATCTTCCGGGTCGCCGATCACCAGCGCTTCGAACGCGCCCTTGATCATCTCGAGCATTTCATCGGCCACGTCTTCCTGCAGATAGAGCACGCGCAGCGCGCTGCAGCGCTGGCCCGCGCTCTGGAACGCGCTGTTGACGACATCGCGCGCGACCTGTTCGGGCAGGGCCGAGCTGTCGACGATCATCGCGTTCTGGCCGCCGGTTTCCGCGATCAGCGTGGCGATCGGCCCGTCGCGCGCGGCGAGGCTGCGGTTGATCGCGTGCGCGGTCTGGGTCGAACCGGTGAAGGCGACCCCCGCGATCCGCGGGTCCGAAGTGATCAGCTGCCCCACCTCGCCCGCGCCGGGCAGCAACTGGAACACGTCCTGGGGAATGCCGGCCTCGTGGCACAGCTTCACCGCCAGCGCGGCGATCAGCGGGGTCTGCTCGGCAGGCTTGGCGACCACGGCATTGCCCGCGGCCAGGGCGGCCGCAGCCGGGCCGATGAAGATCGCGAGCGGGAAGTTCCACGGGCTGATGGTGGCGAAGACCCCCCGCCCGTGCAGGCTCAGCCGGTTCTCTTCCCCCGTCGGGCCGGGCAGGGGCATGGGCGCGGCAAACAGGCGCCGCGCTTCGTTCGCATAATAGCGTAGGAAATCGACCGCTTCGCGCAGTTCGAGCACCGCGTCCATCAGGGCCTTGCCCGCTTCGCGCTGGCACAGGCTGAGGATCTCGTCGGTATGCGCCTCGAACATGTCGGCGGCGGCTTCCAGCAGCAGGGCGCGCTTCTCGCCGCCCAGCGCGTCCCAGCCGGGCTGAATCGCAACGGCGCGGGTGATGGCGACGTCGATTTCCTCGGGCAGGGCGTCGCGCCGGGTGCCGACCTCGTGCGTCAGGTCCTGCGGCTGGGTGATCGGCGCGACTTCGCCCTGCTCGGGCGAGCGCAGCGTCGGCTCGGCATGCCAGCGGCGGGCGTCGAGCACATGGAGACGCTCCAGCAGCGGTTCCACCACCAGCGGATCGGCCAGGTCGATCCCCGCGCTGTTGCGGCGGCCGGGGAAGATGTCGGCCGGCAGCGGGATCTGCGGGTTGCGGCGCGGTTCCATCGCGGCCAGCTCCGCCACCGGATCGCCGGTCAGCGCCGCCACCGGCACTTCGGCATCGGCCATGCGGTTGACGAAGCTGGAATTAGCGCCGTTTTCGAGCAGGCGGCGCACGAGATAGGCGAGCAGGTCCTTGTGCACCCCGACCGGGGCATAGATGCGCACCGGCGTCTTGCGGTTGCCCTCCATCTCGGCCAGCTCGGCATAGATTTCCTCGCCCATGCCGTGCAGCCGCTGGAATTCGTAGGACGGGCCCTGCCGGTCGGCCGGTTCGCTCTTTTCCGCCAGCGCCTTGACCGCGCCGATGGTATAGGCGTTGTGGGTGGCGAACGCGGGGTAGATCGCGTCGCGCGCTTCCAGCAGCCGCGCCGCGCAGGCGAGGAAGGACACGTCGGTCCCGACCTTGCGCGTGAAGACGGGGAAATCCTTGTACCCGCCGACGTGGCTGATCTTGATCTCGGTATCCCAGTACGCGCCCTTGACCAGCCGCACCATCAGCCGCCGGCCGTGATGGCGCGCCAGCTTGGCGACCCAGTCGCACAGCGGCACGCCGCGCTTCTGATAGGCCTGGATGGCGAGGCCGAAGCCCTCCCACGGCGTTTTGCCGGGCCGGGCGAAGATCTCGTCGTCGGCCACCAGCGCCTCGACGATGTCGAGCGACAGCTCGAGCCGCTCGGCCTCCTCCGCATCGATGGTGAAATGCATGTTGGCATCGCGTGCCTTGATCGCGAGATCCTTGAGGATCGGCACCAGCGCCTTGGTGGCCGCCTTGGCATGGAAGTGATCGTACTTGGGATAGAGCGCGGAGAGCTTCACCGAGATGCCGGGCGAACGCGCGATCCCGCCGTCGACTTCGTGCGCAAGCCGCTCGATCGCGTGCTCGTAGGCGCGGCGATAGCGCTCGGCATCGGGGTACGTCATCGCCGCTTCGCCCAGCATGTCGAAGCTGTGCGTCAGTCCGCGCGCGCGTTCGGGTGCGGCGCGTTTCAGCGCTTCCTCGATCGTGCGGCCGAACACGAACTGCCCGCCCAGGATACGCATCGCCTGCAGCGTCGCCTTGCGGATCACCGGCTCGCCCAGGCGGTTCATCGCGTTGCGCAGCGTGCGGCCCATGCCGCGCTGGTGCTCATCCGGCCGTTCGAGCACTTCGCCGGTCAGCATCAGCGAGAACGTGGCTGCGTTGACGAATGTGGAGGAGCTTTCGCCGAGATGCTCCGACCAGTCGATATCGCCGATCTTGTCGCGGATCAGCGCGTCGGCGGTCCTGCTATCGGGCACGCGCAGCAGCGCCTCGGCCAGGCACATCAGCGCGATCCCTTCCTCGGTCGCGAGGCCGAACTGCTGCAGGAAGGCGTCGATCCCGCTCGCCTTGCGTTCGCGCGCGCCGGCAATCAGCGTCCCGGCAATGGCCGCCGCCTCGCCATGCACGGCGCTGGCGGGCGCGGCCTGGCGCAAGCGGTCGGCGACGCAGGCTTCCTCGTCCTGGCGGTAAGCGAGGCGGATGGCGGTGCGATCGAGCGGAGCGGAAACGGGCATGGAGCGACTCGGGGTGAAAGTTGCGGTGGATTCGGCGCCCTTGGACGCGCTTTCGGCGGCAATCAAGCGAAGTCGATATCGTGCGCGGCCGCTACGTTTTCGCGGGCGTCCGAGGCCATATGAAGTCCCAGTTTGCTGCGCCGCCAGAGGACGTCTTCGGCCGTCTGCGCGAACTCTTCGCGGCGCAGATAATCGACTTCGGCTTCGGTCAATCCGCTGCCGTAGTTGCGGCCGAGGCCGGCAAGCGATTGCGCGCTGCCGATCACCCGTTCGATCCGCGTGCCATAAGCACGGGCCATGCGCTGCGCCGTAGCGGCCGGCAGCCAGGGCCAGAGGGCGCCGACTTCGCCCAGAAACGCATCGAACCCGCCCGCGAAATCGCCGCCCGGCAGCGTCGCGTCGGCGGTCCACGGCTTGCCGGGAACGCGGATATGGCGGGCCAGCCGTTCCATCGCGTGTTCGGCGAGCTTGCGGTAAGTGGTGATCTTGCCCCCGAATATGCTCAACAGCGGCGGAGCGTCCCCGGGCGCGTCGACGGCGAATACATAGTCTCGGGTCACGGTAGCGTTGCTCGCGGCATTGTCTTCGTAAAGCGGTCTGATTCCTGCATAGGTCGAAACGACGTCTGCGGGCCGCACCGGTTCCGAGAAATACTCGCTTGCCGCGTTGCAGAGGTAATCGCGCTCCTCGTCCGAGATCGCCACCGCATCACGGTCGCCCTCGAACAGCCGGTCGGTCGTGCCGATCAGCGTGAAGTCGTTTTCGTAAGGTATCGCGAAGACGATCCGCCCGTCGCGATTCTGGAAGATATAGGCGTGTGGTCCCGCGAACTTGCGGCGGATAACGATATGGCTGCCCTGGACCAGCCGCAGGTGCGCTTCGGCCCGGCCCGCGGTGGCGAGTGCGGCGATATCGTCGACCCACGGCCCGGCCGCGTTCACCACCGCGCGGGCGGTCACCGTCTCGCCCCCGCTGCGCGTGCGCAGCGTGGCGCGCCAGTGGTCGCCGGCGCGCTCCAGCGCGGTGCAGCGGGTGCGGGTCAGCACCCGGGCCCCGCGTTCGCGCGCGTCGAGCGCGTTGAGCACCACCAGCCGGGCATCGTCGACCCAGCAATCGGAATAGGCGAAGCCGTGCACGAACCGGTCCTTCAGGATCGCATCGTGCGGCGGCGCGGAAAGGTCGAGAGCATGGCTGCCGGGCAGCGAGCGGTTGCCGCCCAGCCGGTCGTAGAGGAACAGCCCCAGCCGCAGCATCCAGCGCGGCCGCAACCCCTCGTCGTGGGGCAGGACGAAGCGCAGCGGGCGCACGATGTGCGGCGCGATCCGCAGCAGCACTTCGCGCTCGCGCAGCGATTCGCGGACCAGGCGGAATTCGTAGTGTTCGAGGTAGCGCAGCCCGCCGTGAACCAGCTTGGTGCTGGCCGAAGACGTATGGCTGGCCAGATCGTCCTTCTCCGCCAGCACGACCGACATCCCGCGCCCCGCCGCGTCGCGGGCGATTCCCGTGCCGTTGATACCGCCGCCGATGACGAGAAGGTCGTCCATGGCCAGCGGCCCTATCGGTTCGGGCCCGCCATGGCGAGCCATTTGCACCCCGCTCCGCCCCCGCTATGGCCCGGGGCGGTATCGAGCGACAGCAAGGGAGAACAGCGCATGGCAGGCCGCTATTTCGACGAATGGCAGGTGGGCGACCGGATCGAGCACGAGATTCGCCGCACCGTGACCGAAACCGACAACCTGCTGTTCACGACGATGACTCACAATCCCCAGCCGCTGCACCTCGATGCGGAGGCGGCGCGCGAATCCGAATTCGGCCAGATCCTCGTCAACGGCACGTTCACGTTCGCGCTGATGGTCGGGCTCAGCGTTGGGGACACCACGCTCGGCACGCTCATCGCCAATCTCGGTTACGACAAGGTCGCCATGCCGGCGCCGGTCGCGATCGGCGACACGCTGCGCGCGACCAGCGAAGTCGCCGCGCTGCGCGAATCGCGATCGCGGCCCGAAGCCGGGATCGTCACCTTCACCCACCGAATGCTCAACCAGCGCGACGAGGTCGTCTGCCGCTGCGAGCGGACGGCGTTGCTGCGCAGAAAACCTGCCTGACCGGCGCGGGAGCCGATCGGTCCGCCGGGCGTTGTCCCGGCAGCCATGAACGAGGATCCGCACAGCATCGAGGATGTCCTCGACGGGATCGAGGAACTCGGCGAACAGCGCGACGAGGTCTGTTTCGGCGACGCGCTCGACGAGTTCGGGCGGCGCAGTTTCGGGCCGGTCCTGCTGTTCCTGCCGCTGATCGAGCTGTCGCCGATCGGGGGGATCCCCGGGGTGCCGACGTTCCTCGCGCTCGCCATCGCGTTGATCGCGGGGCAGTTGCTGCTGGGGCGCGAACATGTCTGGCTGCCGCAGTTCGTGGAACGGCGTGCGATCGCCGGCGATACGCTGGCGCGCGCGGCGCACAGGCTCGACGGTGCGGCGGAGACGATCGACGGCTGGTTCAAGGGGCGGCTGAGAGCGTTTACCCGTCCCCCCTGGCCACGCATCGCCGCGCTGATGGTGATTGTGCTGTGCTGCACCGTTCCGCCGTTGGAATTCCTGCCCTTCGCCAGTTCCGCACCGATGATCGCAATCGCCGCCTTCGGCCTGGCGCTGATGGTGCGCGACGGGCTGCTGATGCTGATCGCCTTCGCGCTTTCACTGGGTGCGGCCGGGCTGGTCGTCGCGCTGGCGGTCTCCGGCTCCGCCGGGTGAATCCGGCCCGCCGGCCCCGAGCGCCGGCGTTATCTTGCCATTCATCGCGTCGCGCCTACATTATCGGGTGAAAGGATCACGTTTCCGATGAACGACGACAAGCAGCCCGACGGCCCCGAGAACGGCGGCGGTCCCAACCCCTGGATGAAGAGCCTGATGATCTGGGGCGGGATTTTCCTGGCGCTGGTGCTGCTGGTGTCGATGTTCGGCAATGCCGGCCAGCCGGCGGGCAAGGAAATCGGCTATTCGACCTTCCGCGAGAATGTCGAGGCCGGGCTGGTCAAGGACGTGACCATTTCGCCCGAACAGATCACCGGCACGATGAACAACGGCGATACGTTTTCGACCGTACCGGTCGCGAACGACACTCGCCTGACCGAGCTGCTCGATGCGAACGGGGTCGAATATACCGGCACCGCGCCCGAACGGATGAACCTGATGATGGCGGTGCTGATCCAGTCGCTGCCGTTCATCCTGATCCTCGGCATCGCGTTCTTCGCGCTGCGCCAGGTGCAGAAGGGCGGCGGCGGCGGCGCGATGGGCTTCGGCAAGTCGAAGGCCAAGATGCTGACCGAGAAGCAGGGCAAGGTCACTTTCGACGACGTCGCCGGGATCGACGAGGCGCGCGAGGAGCTGGAGGAGATCGTCGAATTCCTCAAGGATCCGCAGCGCTTCTCCAAGCTCGGCGGACAGATCCCCAAGGGCGCGTTGCTGGTCGGTTCGCCCGGTACCGGCAAGACCCTGCTCGCGCGCGCCATCGCGGGCGAAGCGGGCGTGCCGTTCTTCACCATCTCCGGCTCCGACTTCGTCGAGATGTTCGTCGGCGTCGGCGCCAGCCGCGTGCGCGACATGTTCGAACAGGCGAAGAAGAACGCGCCCTGCATCGTCTTCATCGACGAGATCGACGCGGTCGGCCGCCATCGCGGCCATGGCCTCGGCAATTCGAACGACGAGCGCGAGCAGACGCTGAACCAGCTCCTCGTCGAGATGGACGGGTTCGAGGCGAACGAAGGCATCATCATCATCGCCGCGACCAACCGGCCCGACGTACTCGACCCCGCGCTGCTGCGCCCCGGGCGGTTCGATCGGCAGGTCGTGGTGCCGGTGCCCGATATCGACGGGCGCGAGAAGATCCTGGGCGTCCACATGAAGAAAGTGCCGCTCGCCCCCGACGTCAACCCGCGCACGATCGCGCGCGGCACGCCGGGTTTCTCGGGCGCGGACCTCGCCAACCTTGTCAACGAGGCGGCGCTGCTGGCCGCGCGGCGCAACAAGCGCCTGGTGGCGATGCAGGAGTTCGAGGACGCGAAAGACAAGGTCATGATGGGCAGCGAACGCCGCTCGATGGTCATGACCGACGACGAGAAGAAGATGACTGCCTATCACGAGGCGGGCCACGCGCTCGTCAGTCTGAACGAGCCCGCGTCGGACCCAATCCACAAGGCGACGATCATCCCGCGCGGCCGCGCGCTGGGCATGGTCATGCGCCTGCCGGAACGCGACAACTATTCGTACCACCGCGACAAGATGCACGCCGACCTGGCGGTCGCCATGGGCGGGCGCGTGGCGGAAGAGATCATCTTCGGCCACGACAAGGTTTCGAGCGGCGCATCGTCCGACATCCAGTACGCGACCAAGCTGGCGCGCAACATGGTCACCAAATGGGGCATGTCCGACAAGCTCGGCCCGCTCCAGTACGAGGAAAGCCAGGAAGGCTACCTCGGCATGGGCCAGACCGCGCGCACGATGGGTTCGGGCGATACCAACAAGCTGATCGATGCGGAGATCCGCAAGCTCGTCGACGGCGCGCACAAGCGCGCGACCGAGATCCTGAAGGCGCAGGAGGACAAGCTGCACCTGCTCGCCCAGGCCATGCTCGAATACGAGACGCTGACCGGCGACGAGATCCGGGAACTGCTCGACAACGGCAAGATCGATCGCCCCGATGCGCCCAAGGGCCCCACTGTGCGCCCGGTCACCGGCTCGGCCATTCCCAAGGCCGGCAAGCGCTTCGGCGGCACCGGCGAAGGCGCGCCCCAGAACGCCTGAGATAGCGATGCCTGAGCGCCGCGGCCCGAGAGTGGACCCGTCGCTCAGGTCCCCGCCATCAGCCCGACCAGGCCCAGGAACAGGCCGATCGCGATCCACGCGAACAGGCTCAGCGCCAGCATGCGCCACAGCGCGCCGAAGCGGCCCAGCGCATAGGTCCCGCGAAGCTGGCGATACATGTGCCACGGCGCATAGAGGAGTAGCAGCCCGCCCAGGCCACCCAGGCCGTAGAAGAACAGCAGGCTGGAAACCGCGGCGAGCGCGATCATGAAAGCGATCGAATAGGTCGCGAAGACAGTGTGATCGTAACCGCGAAACCGGCGGCTGAACGGGAACAGCAGCCAGACGAACGGCACGCTGAGCGGGATCAGCATCCAGCTGAACTTGTAGGCGTTGGTCTGCACCTTGTAGATCGCGAGCTGCGGATTGGCGCGAACCTTGTCGATCGACTCGGTGATCGCGTTGCCTTCGGGCAGCGGATTTTCCTCGAACCCCTTGCGGAAATCGCGCTCGAACGTCGTGCCGACATTGCCGAGCACCATTTGCAGCCCCTGCTGGTCTTCCTCCAGCGAGGCGATGCGCCTGTCGATTTCGGCCAGATCCTGCGGATCGTCCTCGGTTTCCCGGTCGCGACGCAGCGCCGCAAGTTGGGCCTCGTTGGTGGCATAGGCCGATTTGACCTGTTCGAGCGCGTCCGCCTCCGGCTCGAAGGCTTTCGAACCGCCGATCAGGCTGAACACGGCAAAGCTGAGGAACACCACGAACAGGAACAGCGCGATCGGGCTGACATAGCTGGCGCGGCGCCCGTCGATATATTCGCGGGTCAGCTTTCCGGGCTGCCACAGCAGCAGCGGCAGCGTCCGCCAGGTCTTGCCTTCGAAATGCAGCACGCCGTGCAGCAGATCGTGGAAGAAAGCGCTCAGCGTGCGATGGACATGCGCGCGCTGGCCGCAAGCGTGGCAGTGCGGTCCGGCGAGCCGGGTGCCGCAGTTGAGGCAGGCCTCCTCCTGCGTATGCCCGTCCGCGCCGGGCGGTGCGGCCTCGCCCGCGCCCGGTTCCACCGCCCGCGCCGCCAGGCCGCCGGTGGCGATGTCGCCCATGCTTTCCCCGATGTCGCCCGCCATGCCGCCGCTTCTAGCGCGCCAGCGCTAGACCCGCCAGTCGATCGTGCCGCGCCCTTGTGCCTCCAGGAAAGCGTTGGCCTTGCTGAACGGGCGCGAGCCGAAGAAGCCGCGGTGGGCGGACAGCGGGCTGGGATGGGGGGAGCGCAGGACCAGATGCCGTTCGGCCCGGGCCAGTTCGGGTATCCGCGCTGCCTTGCCCTGAGCATGGCTGCCCCAGAGGATGAACACGCTCGGTTCCGCCCGCGCAGCGACCGCGGCGACGCAGGCATCGGTGATCGCTTCCCATCCCTTGCCCGCATGGCTTCCCGCGCGCCCGGCCTCGACCGTCAGCGCGTTGTTGAGCAGCAGGACGCCCTGCCGCGCCCATGCGCTCAAGTCGCCGTGATCGGGCCGGAGCAGGCCGAGATCGCTTTCCAGTTCCTTGTAGATATTGAGCAGGCTGGGCGGGAGCCTGACCCCCTGCGGCACCGCGAAGCACAGCCCCATCGCCTGGTTCGGCCCGTGATAGGGGTCCTGTCCCAGGATAACGACCCGCACCCGGTCGAGCGGGGTCAGGTCGAGCGCCGCCAGGCGCTTTCCGCGCGGGGGATAGACGGTCCGCCCCGCGTCCTCTTCCGCCCGCAGCCATCCGCCCAGGCGGCGCGCCTCGGGCGTGGTCAGCACGGGTTGCAGCGTCGCGCGCCAGCTTTCGGGGATCGCCTCGGTCATGACGGGGACGATAGTGCGGCTGCGGCCCGCTCGCCAGCAGCCCTTTCCCTCAATCCCCAATCGGCCTAAGGGCGGGCGTTATGGCAGTGCATTTCCACGAAGAAGACCTTCCCGCAGGCGTTCTCGCCCCGGGCCCGGTGGCCGTCGATACCGAGACGATGGGCCTCGTCACCCCGCGCGACCGCCTGTGCCTGGTGCAGATAAGCGACGGCCAGGGGGACGAACACCTCGTCCGGTTCGCGGTCGACAGCACGTTCGCCGCGCCCAATCTCAAGGCGGTGCTCGCCGATCCGGCGCGGCTGAAGCTGTTCCATTTCGCGCGCTTCGACCTTGCCGCGATAGAGCACTATCTCGGCGTGACCGCGGCCCCGGTGTTCTGCACCAAGATCGCGAGCAAGCTGACGCGCACCTACACCGACCGGCACGGACTCAAGAATCTGGTGCAGGAGCTGCTCGGCGCGGACATTTCCAAGGCGCAGCAAAGCTCGGACTGGGGCGCGAGCGAAATTAACGAGGCGCAGCGCGATTATGCCGCTTCCGACGTGCGCTTTCTTCACCGACTGCACGCGGTATTCGTCGAAAGACTTGCGCGCGAAGGGCGTAGCGACCTGGCGCAGGCCTGTTTCGATTTCCTGCCCACGCGGGCGCGGCTCGACCTTGCCGGCTGGGCCGAACAGGACATATTCAGCCATGCGTAGGGTGCGCGGTGGCAGGCGCGGCGAATGGTTATCAAGCGACGCATAGAAACCCGCGAGGCGGCGCAGCTGAGGAGCAAGCGCCAGCATTTCGCCGCCCCCGGCGGATCGCACGACCGGCTGATCGGCTTCCTGGTCAAAGTGCTGCCGATGGGGGTGGGCGTGATCGCGGCGCTGATGGTGATAACCCCGCTCAGCCCGCGCGGCGAAGTCAGCTTCCTGCTCGACCGTAACAAGGTCGCGGTGATCGACGAGCGGTTGCGCGTCGATAACGCGATGTACCGCGGGCAGGATAACAAGGGGCGGCCGTTCTCGCTGACCGCGGGCGAGGCGGTCCAGCGGTCGAGCGCGGAAGGGATCGTGCGGATGAACGATCTCGTCGCGCGCCTCGCGATGACCGAAGGCCCCGCCCGGCTGGCCGCGCAGGCCGGGGCTTACGACATCAGCGAGGATCGCGTCACCGTGTTCGGCCCGGTGCGCCTGACCGCCGCCGACGGCTATCGCATGGTCGCGCGCGGCGTTTCGGTCGACCTGGCGGCCAAGCGGATGGTGGGCAGCGGCGGGGTCGAGGGGGAGATTCCCGCCGGGACGTTCTCGTCCGACAAACTGGTCGCGGACCTGCAGGCCCGCACTGTCACGCTTGACGGCAACGCCCGCTTGCGCATGGTGCCCGGCGAATTGAGGATGCCCTGATGACTTCGCACCTTTCCACCGCATCGCGCTGGGCCCTTGCCGGCTTTATCGGCGCCCTGGCGATTTTCGCCGGGATGCAGGCGGGCGCGCAGGCGATCGCGGCGCACAATTCCAATGCCCCGGTGAACTACGCCGCCGACCGGATCGAGCTTCAGGACCGGCAGAACCGCGTGGTTCTGTCGGGCAATGTCGATATTACCCAGGCCGGCCTGCGGGTTCGCGCGGCGCGCACGCTGGTCAATTATTCGGATGCCGGCTCGCTCAGGATCCAGCGCATCACGGCGACCGGTGGAGTGCGGGTGACGCGCGGCAACGAGTCGGCGACCGGCGATGTCGCCGTCTACGACTTCAACCGCCGGATCATCACGATGGCCGGCAATGTCCGCCTGCGCCGCGGCAGCGACACGCTGAACGGCGGAAGGCTGGTGATCGACCTCGCCAGCGGCGTCTCCAGCGTGGACGGAAGCGCCTCGGGCTCTTCCGGTGTGAGCGGGCAGACGAGCGGTTCGGGCGGGCGCGTGTCGGGCACGTTCCAGGTTCCCGAGAACTAAAGTCGTTTTCAGCGGGCCGGCACCGGTGCGGGCCGGCGCCGCTTCTTCAGCCCTGCTGAAAACGACTCCAAAGGCGTCAGCGCCGGCCGGCGTGGCGGGCGATTTCGGCAAGGCCTTGCGCCAGCAGCAGTTCGGCCGACTGGCTGTTGGCGAGCAACGCGCGGTGGAGCGCGACGAGCTTCGCCACCAGCCGGTCGAGCTCGCGCCCGCGCCAGCGCTGGAGCTGGGCGGCGATATCGCGCTCGTCCTTCCAGAAAATGCCCAGCCGGGCTTTCGTCCCGCGATCGAGATCGTTCAGCCGCCGCGAACCGAGCGTCGCCGTGAGCCGCGCAAGCTGCGCCGCGCGCCGCTCGAGCGCGAGCAGGACGCCGACCGGATTGAGCGACAGTTCGCGCAAGCGGTGGATCTCGCCGGGGATCTTGCGCACCTCGCCCGCCAGAACGGCGTTGACCAGCGACATGAACCCGTCTTCCTCGGTCGTCGCGCCGATCGCCTCCAGCGCTTCCGCATCGGCGGTGCGCGGTGCGGCGGGCGAGGCGTCGAGATAGAGCGAAAGCTTCTCCACTTCCGAGCGGGCGAGCCGCACGTCCAGCCCGGCGGCGCGCGCGATCCGTTCGGCGATGTCGCCGTTGAGCCGCAGGCCGGCGGCGTCGGCCATCGTCCGCACGCTGGTGGTGACGGAGGCGAGATCGGGCGGCCAGAACATCGCCACCAGGGCATCGTCGCGCTTCTCCAGCAGCTTGGCGGTGCGCGACTTGTCGGTGGCGGACGTGGCGACGATCAGGACCGGGCAGGCATCGCCCGTTCCGTCGAGCAGGTTGGCGACTGCGTCGTGCGCTTCGTCGCCGTTCGCGCGAACGTAGATGTGGCGCGCGCCGCCGAAGAGCGAGGACGATCGCGCCTCGTCGCCCAGCAGGACCGGGTCCTTGCGCAAGGCGGCGCCGGCCATCTCGACCCGCTCGCCCGGCTCGTCCAGCAGCGCGACGATCCGGTCGGCGGCGGCGGAGGCGCCGGCCTCGTCGGGGCCGCAGAAGAAGAACACCCCGCACTGGCGCGCCGCACGCTGCGCGGTTCCCGCGAAATCGCGCTGGGTCGCCTTCACCGGTCCTGCTGGCGCAGCGTCAGCGACAGCTGGGTGACGATCCGGTCGGCCACGTCCTGCGCCAGGTTCTCGAGCGCGGTCTGTTCCGCTGCGATGGTTGCGTATTCGCTGGAGACGACGTCGATGCCCGCGTCGGAGCCGGCGGTGGCGTCGAGCAGGATCGCCCCGTCGGCGGTGTCGACGAGCTGGTAGCGCGCGCGCAGCGTGCGGCGCTCGCGGCCGACGGTGTCGTCGCTCAGCACGCCGAGCCCCTCCAGCCGGTCGTCGAGCCGCACGTCGAGACGGTAGCGCGGGCTTTCCGGCCCTGCGGCGCCCAGCCGGTCGCGCAGGGCATTGCGCACCAGCCATCCGGCGCGTCCCTCGATCGGGGCGACCTCGACCGCGGCCAGCCCCCGCGCCACCTGGCCGTTGCCGCCGCCGGCGTACATCGGCTGCAGCCCGCAGCCGGCGAGCGCGACCATTACCGCGGCGAGGGCGGCGGCACGAATCATGTGACGATGTTCACCAGCCGGTCGGGCACCACGATCACCTTGCGCACGCTTGCTCCGTCGATCGAACGCTGCACTTTCTCGCTGGCGAGAGCAAGCGCTTCGAGATCCTCGCGCGAAGCGCCCTTGGGCACGGTCAGCGTATCGCGCAGCTTGCCCTTGTGCTGGACGGCGATGGTGACTTCGTCCTCGACCAGCAGGGCCGGGTCGAAGGCCGGCCAGGGCGCGTCGGCGACCAGACCTTCGCCGCCGATCGCGGCCCAGCCTTCTTCGGCCAGGTGCGGCATCATCGGGCTGGAAAGCAGCAGGATCGTGCGGATCGCTTCGCTGCGCGTGGCCGAGGGTCCGGCCTTTTCGGCAGCGCCTGTCAATTCGTAGATCCGCGCGACCGCCTTGTTGAACGAAAGCGCCTCGATATCCTCGGCCACCGCGGCGATCGTCTGGTGGACCTTGCGCAGCAGGGCCTTGTCCTCGCCGCTCGCCGCCCGGTCGTACTGCCCGAACAGGCGCCAGAGGCGCTGGACGAAGCGCCAGCATCCCTCGATCCCGGCTTCGGACCACGGCAGGTCGCGCTCGGGCGGGCTGTCGGACAGCATGAACCAGCGCACCGCGTCGGCGCCGTATTTCGCGACGATCTCGTCCGGGTCGACGGTGTTCTTCTTCGACTTGGACATCTTGATCACGCGGCCGATCGAGACTTCGCCCCCGTCGGCCTTCAGCAGGGCGCGGTCGGCCTCGCGGCTGATTTCGTCCGGCGCGTAATAGACGGTCTTGCCGTCTTCGCTGCGGCTATAGGTCTCGTGCGTGACCATCCCCTGCGTGAAGAGGCTGGCGAAGGGTTCGGCGAAGTCGAGCTGCCCCATGCTCTGCAGCGCGCGGGTCCAGAAACGGGCGTAGAGCAAGTGCAGGATCGCGTGCTCGATCCCGCCGATATACTGTTCCACCGGCAGCCACTTCGCCACTTCCGCGCGATCGAATGGCTTGTCCGCCGGCTGGCTGGCGAAGCGCAGAAAATACCAGCTCGAATCGACGAAAGTGTCGAGCGTGTCGGTCTCCCGCTCCGCCTCGCCGCCGCATTGCGGGCAATCGACGTGCTTCCAGGTCGGGTGCCGTACCAGCGGGTTGCCGGGGGTCTGGAAATCGACGTCTTCAGGCAGGGTGATCGGCAGGCTGTCCTTGGGCGCGGGGACCACGCCGCAGTCCGGGCAGTGGATGAAGGGGATCGGCGTGCCCCAATAACGCTGGCGCGAAACGCCCCAGTCGCGCAGGCGCCAGACGGTCTTGCCCTCGCCGCGCCCCTCGCCCTCGATCCGGCGGATCACTTCGCGCTTGGCGCTTTCCACATCCATTCCGTCGAGGAAGTCGGAATTGACGATCACGCCCTCACCCGGCTCGGCCGCGCCGTCGAAAGGCTTGCCGGCATCCTCCACGCTCGGGGCGACGACGCGCGGGATCGGCAGGCCATATTTGGTCGCGAATTCGAAGTCGCGCTGGTCGTGGCCGGGCACGGCCATGATCGCGCCGGTGCCGTAATCCATCAGCACGAAATTGGCGATGAAGACGGGCAGGTGCTCGCCGGTAAAGGGATGTTTCGCCCCGATCCCGGTGTCGAAGCCGAGCTTTTCCGCCGTCTCCAGCTCGGCCGCGGTCGTGCCGCCGCGCTTGCACCGCTCGACGAATTTCGCCGCATCGCAGTTTTGCGCCGCAACCGCCTGCGCCAGCGGATGGTCGGGCGCGACGGCGACGAACGTGGCGCCGAAGATCGTGTCGGGCCGGGTGGTATAGACGGGCAGCGTCTCGCCGTTCGACAGGTCGAACGCGAACTGCAGCCCGCGCGACTTGCCGATCCAGTTTTCCTGCATCAGGCGGACTTTGTCCGGCCAGTTCTCCAGATCGCCCAGTCCGGACAGCAGGTCCTCGGCAAAGTCGGTGATCTTCAGGAACCACTGGTTGAGCTTGCGCTTCTCGACCTCGGCGCCCGAGCGCCAGCCCTTGCCGTCGATCACCTGCTCGTTGGCGAGCACGGTCATGTCGACCGGGTCCCAGTTCACCTCGCTTTCCTTGCGATAGACCAGACCCGCTTCGTAGAGGTCGATGAACAGCGCCTGCTCGTGGCCGTAGTATTCGGGATCGCAGGTGGCGAGTTCGCGGCTCCAGTCGAGCGCAAAGCCGATCCGCCTGAGCTGCGCCTTCATGTTGGCGATGTTGCCGCGCGTCCAGCCGCCGGGGTGGACGCCCTTTTCCATCGCCGCGTTCTCGGCCGGCATGCCGAAGGCGTCCCACCCCATCGGGTGGAGCACTTCGTGCCCGGTCATCCGTTTGTACCGCGCGAGCACGTCGCCCATCGTGTAATTGCGCACGTGGCCGATATGGATCCGCCCCGAGGGGTAGGGAAACATCTCGAGCACGTAGCTCTTGGGCTTGTCGGAGCGGCTGTCGGCTTCGAAGCAGCGGGCTTCGTCCCATGCACGCTGCCAGCGCGCGTCGGCTTCGGCGGGATTGAAACGGTTATCGGTCATCGCACGCCCTGTTAGGCGATTTGCGCGCTATTGGAAGGCGCGAGTTGGGAAGGCAGCGGGACGGGGAGAGGCACCGGTGCGCGGCATGTCGCCGCCGGTGCGGGCGATCAGCTGACCGTCTGCCGGCGCAGGTCGCGCGCCTTGGTCAGGATAATGCTTTCCAGCTTCTGCACCGTCGCCGCCTGGACCGGGGCATCGACCCAGGCGCCACCCTGGTTGACCTGGCGGCTGGCGGCGACGCGCACCGCGTCGGCGCGCAAGTCCTGGTCGAGGATCGAGACGGTCAGCTTGACCCGCTCGCCCGGATTGTCGGGGTTGGCGTACCAGTCGGTCACGATCACCCCGCCCGCGCTGTCGGCCTGGAGCAGGGGCGCGAAGCTGACCGTTTCGAGCGCGGCGCGCCAGAGATAGGAATTGACGCCGATCGTCGTCACCTGGCTGGCGGCGAGGTCGGCGGCCGGACGGTCGCGGCCGCCGCAGGCCGCGAGGCTGGCCAGCGCCAGCGTGGCGAAAACGGCGCGGGACGCGATCGGGGTTAGGCGGGTGACGTTCATGATGATCCGGTGATGTCCTGTCGCTATGCTCGTCGGCCTCTATAACCGCCCGCACGCGGGCGGCAAGCGCAGCGTGGAATCGCTGCCGACCGGCCCGATTGACCTTCGCGCGCTTGAACAGCGCCTTAATCGCCGCGGCCGTCTGTGTGCGCCGCGCAACAGTTGCCGGCGATTCGCGCCGCGCCGCTTGTGGAAAAGCTGGCCAAGCGGCCCGATTGACACTAGCTTTCGATTCGAGAGTGCTTGCGATTCCCGCCTCGCCGCCGTGCTGACGAAACAATGTCATGGCGAAGGGGCATCGGGGAACCGGGAAACCGCAAGCGCGGCACGCAAAGTCAGGAACGGTTCAGGTGCCATCGCGTCTGAATGTCGGGGAAAAGGCAGGTAAGGGGCAGATGGCTCGGTCAGGCAGAAAGACAGACAAGGGCGGGTTCGTCCCCCTGCTGCTGTCTGCCGCGTGCCTTGCGCTGGCGATTCCATCCGCCGGGCTTGCGGTCGCCGGGCTCGATAACGCCGGCGCCGTTCCCGATCTCGGCGGCTTCGCGCCGTTCACGCCGGCTTCGGTCGATCCCGAACTGGCTCATCGCGTCGCCGAACGGATTGCCGCAAGCGGGCAGGCGCTGCGCTTCACGCCGGCCGGCCCGGCCCGGCCGCTCGACCGCACGGTGACCGTCGCGGTTCGCGTCGACGAAGATACGGCGAAGGCGATTTCCTTCCGCTCGACGCTCGCCGCCGTTGCCGGAGAGCCCGGGAAGGCCCCCGCGCTTGCGTCCACCCGATACAACCTCGGCGTTGCCCGCGGGTATCAGAGCTTCGCCAAGACGCCTTCGCTCCCCGCCGGCGTGCGCAAGATGGAGGTTCCCGACCTGGCCAGCTTCAAACCGTCCGAAGGGGCCGCGGACAAGCCGAGCCGCCTGCAGCCGCGCATTTCTTTCGAGCGCGATCGCAGCCTCGGCCGTTCGCCCCGCACGCTGGAGGGGCTGGGCGATCAGTCGGTCGATCTGGGCGGCGCCTATCGCGTGACGCGCAATCTCGACGTTACCGCGGGCGTGCGCCTGTCGCAGGACCGCGACCGCCTCGCGCCGCTGACCGATATGGAAGAGGACAGCCAGGCGGTCTACGTCGGCACCCAGTTCCGTTTCTGAGTCCCCGGTGCCGGGGCCGACATCGTTTCGTAACACCATTGTTCTTCGACAGACCCCGCCCCCGGCTGCCCGGCGGCGGGGTTTTGCTTTGTAGCTGCGCGCGCCTGGCCTAGGCTTGCGCGGGGGCGAAGACAGCGGATCATTCGGGAGAGATTTCTATTATGGCACGAGTGGCGATTGTTACCGGCGGAACACGCGGCATCGGCGAGGCGATCAGCCTTGCCCTCAAGGCGCAGGGGCGCACCGTGGTCGCCAACTACGCGGGCAACGAGGAGAAGGCGAAGCGGTTTTCCGACACGCACGGCATCGCAACCTACAAGTGGGACGTCGGCGATCACGAAGCCTGTATCGAGGGGTGCAAGCGGGTCACGGCCGAAGTCGGCGAAATCGACATCGTGGTCAACAATGCCGGGATCACGCGCGACGGCACATTGCACAAGATGAGTTACGACGACTGGAACGAAGTCATGCGCATCAACCTGGGCGGGTGCTTCAACATGGCCAAGGCCTGCTTCCCCGGGATGCGCGAGCGCGGGTGGGGCCGGATCGTCAATATCGGCAGCATCAACGGCCAGGCGGGGCAATACGGCCAGGTCAACTATGCCGCGGCGAAGAGCGGCATTCACGGCTTTACCAAAGCCCTGGCGCAGGAAGGCGCGCGTTTCGGGGTGACGGTGAACGCGATCGCGCCCGGCTATATCGATACCGACATGGTCGCCGCCGTGCCCGAGCCGGTGCTGGAAAAGATCGTCGCCAAGATCCCCGTCGGGCGGCTCGGCCAGGCGGAGGAAATCGCCCGCGGCGTGGCTTTCCTCACCAGCGACGACGGCGGTTTCGTCACCGGCTCGACCATGAGCATCAACGGCGGGCAGCACATGTACTGAGGGGACGATCGCTGCCCGCCCCCTATCACCCGCCGGTCAAGCGCTCGGTCGAAATCGCCGGGCACAAGACCTCGATCAGCCTGGAACCGCTGTTCTGGGACATGCTGCGCGAGGCCGCGGCGCGCGAAGGGGTGCCGGTCAACGCGCTGGTGGCGCGGATCGACGAGGAGCGCATTCGGGCGCAAGTTCCGCCGGGCCTGGCCGGCGCGATCCGTCTCTGGCTGGTTGCAAACCGGCCCGGCCTTTCGTTGCCTGAAGTCATATTGACGGAAGGCGCACCCGGAGACGGATAGATGCGATGCCGATGAAGTCTGCCTCTTCGGGCATGGACAGCCGGGATGAAGCGTTCAAAGAACCTCCATTCCTCGTCACCCGGCCGCGCATGATCCGACCGGGCCGATCTATCCGACCCCCATTCCTCCATCCGAACTCAAAGCGCTACCTGTTGCGAATGTGAGGTCGGGTGATGCCATTGAAACGATAAAGGCCGCAATCTCCTCGGGACGAGCCATACGCTTCATTCCGTGTACGTTGGATTTCGCCCATTGTGCCGAGCCCACCTGCCAAACGGCATCTGGCACGTTCTCCATACCAGCAACTCGCCTCACCAATGCAGTGTCGGTGGTACCAGGATTGATCGCGTTTATCCGGATGCCCTTCTCCGCATAATCCAGCGCGGCTGAATGAACCATCCCGACAAGCCCGGCTTTCGATGCGACATAGGCGCTTTGAGCGGGGCCTGCGACATTGGCGACCGAGGAGGCAACGACGAGAATCACGCCCCCGCCCGCGTTCAGCATCGCGGGTATCGAATGCTTCAAAGTGAAGAAGCCGCCATGCAGGTTGGTGTCGATCACATCCTGCCATTCCGGAGTCGCGTAGTCATGCAGCGGCTTCTGGATTGTGATCCCGGCATTTGCGACAACGATGTCCAGCCCACCCAATGCCCGACGCGCCTGGTCGAGAAACCTGGCCACGTCCTCTTCACGCCTCACGTCCGCCTGAATGTATTTTGCCTGCCCACCCGCCGAGGCGATGGATTGTTGAACCTCTTCGCCAAGCTCGGCCCGCCTTCCGCAGAAGGCGACCTTCGCGCCGTGTGCGGCAAAGAGTTCGACCGTGGCCCGGCCAATACCCGACGTTCCGCCGGTAACAACAACGGCCTTTCCAGCGAAACGATCATCCGCTTGCAGCGCGATGGGCGCAGGCGGCCGCGATCCGGCGCCGACGGCCGCACCGGCCACGGCACCAACCGCAAGACCACCAGCCGCACCCAGCATCGCCCTCCGCCCCGGATTGGCGGGTTTGTGTGTATCGGTCATTCCATGCCCTTTTATATTGACAATGAACATATACCCTTTCCTGCACATAATGTTCATTGTCAATATTAAACTGTGGTTGCAGATCTTGCCCGCGAAGAATTCACATCGTGAATCCATGTGGTTAGAGGGGTATCGACGGGCAAAGGGAACGTCATGCCTCGGGCGCTGGTTCGGCAACAACGCCTATGGATGATCGCAACTGCCGGTCGATAACGGAGGAGCGCGCATGGCGACGGGAAAGAGACGCCCTGGCGAGAAGCATGGCGATCTGAAGGTAGCGTTGCTGCAGGTCGCCGGAAAACAACTGGAACAGGATGGCCCCGAAAAACTGTCCCTGCGTGCCGTTGCGCGGATGGCCGGCGTGTCCCAGACCGCGCCTTATAACCATTTCTCCAGCCGCGAAGGACTTCTTGCGGCGCTCGCCGCGCAGGGTTTCGAGCTTCTCGCGACAAGTCAGGCCGCTACCGCACAAGGCCACGACGATCCCCGGATCGCCCTCGAACGCCTTGGATACGAATACATTCGCTTTGCCCGCGAGCACCCCAAGCTCTATCGTCTCATGTTCGGTGCCGGCGTCGGCGGCGAGGGTTGGCACCACGACGAACGCGTTGCGGAGCGGAAATCCAGAAGCTTCGCGCCGCTTGGCGGGGTCATTCGCCGTTTGCTGCCGGCACCGGTTTCTCCGGAGCAAGTCGACAACGGGGCCATGGTCTGCTGGGCCTTCGTGCACGGTTTGTCGATGATGCTGATCGATGGCACCCTTGCTCACCGGGTTAAAGACGATGACGCTCTCGCAGAGCTTTCGCGTCAGTCGATAGCGGTCATTCTGGATGGTTTGACTTGAGGTGCAGGTCCGCAAAGAACCGGCGCGATCCGTCCTGGGTTGCTCTGCCTCAAGCAGATCGCAATGCCGCGTCGACGCCCTAGCGCACCGGGGCCGGATCGCCCGGGGCATCGCCGTTCGCTTCGATATCGGCGATCAGGGCGTTCATCTCGTCGATTTCCTGCACTTGCGCGGCGATGATGCGGTTGGCGAGGTCGCGCACGCGCGGGTCGGAGATCTCCGCGCGGCGGCTGGTCATGATCGCGATCGAATGGTGCGGGATCATCGCTTTCATGTAGCTGACGTCGCCCACCGTCGCCTGACTGCGCACCAGCCACAGCGAGCCGGCGAAGGCGGCGACGGCAAGGCCCAGGATCGCCAGGTTGAGCTGCAGCCGGCCATACATGCGCCACATGAAGCCGAGCATGATCACCGCCATCGTCGCACCCATCAGCAGCGCCATCCAGGCGCGCGTCTGGCTGAAGCGGACGTGATCCCATTCGTAAGTGTTGAGGTACATCAGGGCGTACATCACCAGCGTCCCCGTCGCGATCATGGCGAGGAAGCGGGTGTAGCCCATGCCGGAATCGTTCGATGTCTGTGCCATGCAAGGCAAAGCGGGCGAAACCGCGACGGGTTCCGCCCGCTTCGGCGGCGCGGTTGCGCGTGGGCCTCAGTAATTCGCCGGCGGGTCGCTGGCGGGGAAGCTTTCGTCGCTGGCTTCGTCGGCCTTGCTCCATCCGCGCTTGGGCTTGTCGCGCATTGCTTCCGGCCCTGCGTCGCGCACGTCGGCTTCGCCCTGGTTGCCGGCGTAGGCGGCGTGGTCGGCTTTTTGCTTTTCGTAGAACTTGTACCCGACGTAACCGAGCGCGCCGAGCGCAGCGAGTTTGATCAGTGCCATTGGAACGGTCTCCTTCTTTGCGTTTGTCCGGTCAACGCCGAACGCCGCGGAAAGGTCCGCGCGCCCGGTGCCGCCTGTCGATCGGGGCCCTATTCGTCGCCCACCCGTTCCACTTGCGCGCCGACCAGCGCGAGCTTCTCCTCCAACCGCTCGTACCCGCGGTCGAGGTGATAGAGGCGGCGGACTTGCGTCTGCCCTTCGGCCGCGAGCCCGGCAATCACCAGGCTCATCGAGGCGCGCAGGTCGGTCGCCATCACTTCGGCTCCGGTGAGCTGGGCCACCCCGTGGACGATCGCCGTCCGGCCCGAGGTTTCGATATGCGCGCCCATGCGGTTCAGCTCGGGCACGTGCATATAGCGGTTTTCGAAGATCGTTTCGGTCAGCACGCTCGTCCCCTCCGCGCGGGTGAGCAGCGCCATCAGCTGCGCCTGCATATCGGTCGCGAGCCCGGGATAGGGCGCGGTCGAGAGGTTCGCCGCCTTCAGCGCCCCGTTGGCCGCGACGCGCACGCCCTTGCCTTCCGCCTCCGTATGGACGCCGATCGTGCGCAGCGCGTGGAGCGTGGCCTGCATCTCGCTCGCGTTCGCCCCGTCGAGCAGGACCTCGCCCCCGGTGATCGCGGCGGCGCAAGCATAGGATCCGGCCTCGATCCGGTCGGGCATGACGCGGTAGGTCGCGCCGTGCAGCCGCTTCACCCCGTGGACGGTGAGGTCGGACGTGCCGATCCCCTCGATCTCGGCCCCCATCGCCACCAGCAGGTTGCACAAGTCGACGATCTCCGGCTCGCGCGCGGCGTTGAACAGGCGGCAGGTCCCGCTCGCCAGCGCGGCCGCCATCAGCGCGTTCTCGGTCGCGCCGACCGAGACCACGGGGAAATCGTACTCCCCGCCCGGCAGCCCGCCGTCGGGCGCATGGGCGCGGACATAGCCCTGTGCGAGTTCGATCCGCGCGCCGAAAGCTTCCAACGCCTTCAGGTGCAGGTCGATCGGGCGGTTGCCGATCGCGCAGCCGCCGGGCAGCGAGACGGTCGCTTCCCCCATGCGCGCCAGCATCGGGCCGAGCACGAGGATCGAGGCGCGCATCTTGCGCACCAGCTCGTAAGGCGCGACGGTGCCGGTGATCCGCGGCGCTTCCAGCGTCATCACCCGCCCGAAATCCTCCGGCCGCGAACCCTGGATCGAGGTGGTGACCCCGAACTGGTTCATCAGGTGCTGGAACCCGTCGATATCGGCCAGCCGCGGCAGGTTGCGCAGCGTCAGCGGCTCTTCGGTCAAGAGAGCGCAGGGGATCAGGGTGAGCGCGGCGTTCTTCGCGCCCGAAATCGGAATCGTGCCGGAAAGGCGCTTGCCGCCTTCGATGATGATCTTGTCCATGGGCGAGCGTTTAGCGTGAATCGGTGCGCCCGCAAGCCGTTGCCCGCATCGTCGCCGCCGGCACGCGGGCGCTTGCACCGGGGCGACCCGCTACCTATCCATGACGGATGAGCGAGCGCAAACCGATCAGAAAAGCCGTTTTCCCCGTCGCCGGGCTGGGCACCCGGTTCCTCCCCGCGACCAAGGCTATCCCCAAGGAACTGCTGCCGATCGTCGATCGCCCGCTGATCCAGTATGCGGTGGACGAGGCGCGCGAAGCGGGGATCGAGCAGATGATCTTCGTCACCGGGCGCGGCAAGTCGGCCATCGTCGAACATTTCGACGTCGCTTACGAACTGGAAGCGACAATGGCCGAGCGGGGCAAGGATCTCTCGATCCTCGATTCCACCCGCTTCACCCCCGGCGACATCATCACCGTGCGCCAGCAGGTGCCGCTCGGCCTCGGCCATGCGATCTGGTGCGCGCGCGCGATCGTGGGGGACGAGCCCTTCGCGATCCTCCTGCCCGACGAGCTGATGGTCGGCGCCCGGGGCGACGGCGCGGGCACCGGCTGCATGAAGCAGATGGTGGAAGCCTACGAGCAGGTCGGCGGAAACCTCGTCTCCGTGCTGGAAGTCCCGCAGGAGGATGTCTCCAGCTACGGCGTGATCACGCCGGGCGAAACCCGCGGCGCGCTGACCGAAGTGCGCGGCCTGGTGGAAAAACCGCCAGTGGAAGAGGCGCCGTCGAACAAGATCGTCTCCGGCCGCTATATCCTCCAGCCCGAAGTCATGCGCACGCTGGAAGGGCAGGAGAAGGGCGCGGGCGGCGAAATCCAGCTGACCGACGCGATGGCGCGCATGATCGGCACCCAGCCGTTCCACGCGGTCACTTTCGCCGGCCGCCGCTTCGACTGCGGCAGCAAGACCGGCTTCGTCGAAGCGACCCTGGCCCTGGCGCTGGAACGCGAGGACATGGGCGAAGAGGTCAGGGCGATGGCCCAAAGACTGCTGAAATAGCGCGGTTGTTGGGGCAGCAATAATGCCCTCTCCCCTTCAGGGGAGAGGAAGGAGGTGCGTCAGCGCCGGAAGGAGAGGGGGCCGCCTTACGCATCGCCCGTATCGAGCGGCAGGACGATCTCGTGCATGATGCGGTCGGTTTCCGCCAGGATTTTCACGATCTTCTGATAGTGGCCGATATCGTCCCAGGTCAGCGCCCGGCCCTTGCGGTCCTTTAGCCATTTCTGCGCCGGCTGGTAACCGCCGATGTAGAAACCCCATGAGACGTCCGGCACGCCGTCGAAATACTGCCCTTCGGCCCCCTTGCCGTTGATATAGACCCGCCCCTTCTCGAACCTCGGGTGCCGGGGCGCGACGACATTGTCGCCTTCCCCGTCGAAGGGATAGGGCGTGTCGCCAATCGCCGCCGGTTCCATCAGGTGGAGGCGGCGTAGCTGTTCCCCCTTTTCGCTGACATGGCGGAAGACTTCGGGCGAGGGTGGATAGGGAATGCGCGGGAAGTCGATCTTGAGGAATTCGGCGAACGTCTCGCGATAATCGGGGCTGTGCAACACGCCGTAGATATAGTCGAAAACCTTGATCTCGCTGGGTCGATCCTCGCCGGTCGGCGCGCGGAAGTCGTCTTCCGGTCCGGCGGTGTCGGTGGCATCGATCCCGGCAGCTTCGCAGATGGCGGTGTAGAGCTTAGGGTCGAGGTTGAGCGTGCGTTCGGTGGGGGCCAGCGCATCGACTTGCTTGGCGCTTTCATCAGGGTAGAGGTAGAGAGGGGCTAAATAACTTATTCCACCTCCGGCCGATTTATTTGCGACTGCACATTGGTCTATAACACCGTCGGTCACTCCATTCGATAGATCAACAAAAGTTCCTTTTGCTCGAGAGAACAAAAGCCCGAGATTATCCCCCAAAATCATAGGCTGCATTGCGAGAGGTGATGGCCAAGCAATGAAGCCCTTGCTGTCAGCAGTATAGTATGTATATCGTAAATCGAACGGTCTATATAGGCAGTGGATAAATCGTCTGTCATCTAATCCGTTTTTGCGAACTGATTTGGATACATACTCAACTTTCCCATCTCTGCTATTCCAGCTTGAAAGTGGGTATCTCGCTACAATTTCTTCATCTGTCAGCGTAGAGATGTCGCGGACAACCTTCCTCAATTCTTCTTTATCGAATTGAAATGCGAGACTGTCTCTCTTGGAAACCATTCCATAATTATTGAGGGGGAATAGGCTCGCGATGTCAAAGCCAACTTCATATTGCGTGCCGACGAGAGCATCGCGATTGACGAGGTCAACTTGCGGTATTGTGGGAGTGATCCGGTTCTTGATCGCCTGGGAAAGAATGCCAACACCCAATCCTTCGTACTTGCTTTTCCGACTCCCCCATAAATCACCATGCCAAACCTCGGCCAGTTCTTCGCTCCCCGCGCCCTTCCGCACCGCAATAATTAGCGCGACGCCTTGCTGGATATCGAACACGTTCTTGTCGGGTGAACCGTCGGGGCTGACTTCCTTCTTCTTGGCGTTGCCGTGCAGGTCCAGCACCCAGATCTTGTCGAAGGTCTTGAGCAGGTGCCAGCGCATCCCGCGAAAGGTCGGGTTGTCGAGATAGCCGTGGTTGGTGATGAAGCCGAGCACGCCGCCAGCCGGGTTTCTGGCGATCAGGTCTTCGCTCATGCGGATGAACTTGACGTAATCGTCGTTGATCCATTTTGGATTGCGCTCTTTCAGCCGCTCCTTGCCGCCCGGCTCCATCTTGTAGGCTTCCATCAGCCCCATGATGTGATCGCCCTTGTTGGCGCTCTCGCCCGAATAGGGCGGATTGCCGATCACGCACATGATCGGGGTCTGGCGTTTGACCTCGCTCGCGCCCTTCGCCTCCCTGGCCAGGGCGGGCATGAACAGATCGGCAATGTCGCGGTCCGCCGGTTCCAGCGCATTGGTCAGCCAGACGGAAAGGCGCGGCGGGTCCTTGCTCGGGACATAGCCGCTTTCGGTCAACTGCATGTCCAGCTTCATATGGCACATGGCGTAGCTGGCCATCAGCAGCTCGAACCCGTGCAGGCGCGGCAGCAGGTCGTTCTCGACGTAGCTCGACCACATGCCCGGTGCGCGCGCCTTCACCCGGTCGGCAATGGTCTGCACCGCCTTGGCCAGAAACGTGCCGGTGCCGGTCGCGGGGTCGAGAATCTGGACCCGGTGGACATCCTTCTTGACCGTGACCGCTTTGCCGTTCCTGGTTTCCCCGGTGTCCCAGTCCACCGTCACCTTGCCGGTGTCGGCCAGCCCGTCGGCCAGGCCGAATTCGGTTTTCAGCACGTCGTCCACCGCGCGGACGATGAAATCGACCACCGGTTCGGGCGTGTACCAGACGCCGCGGCTCTTGCGTTTCTTGGGGTTATAGGCGGCCAGGAAGTCTTCGTAGAAATGGATGAAGGGGTCGTTTCGCGCGGTGAAACGGCCGAAATCCTCGAACAGGTCGTGCGGATTGCTGGCACGCAGCACTTCGGCCAGATCGTCGACGATCCATGCGATCCGGTCGTCCAGATCGTAGCCGGCGACGAATTGAAACAGGCTGCGCAGGAAGGGGTTGGACTTGGGCAGCAGCTCCAGCGCCTCGCGCCGGTCGAACGTGCCCGGCGTCCGGTCGTGGAACCGCGCGGCGAACATGCCGTAAGTGATCGTTTCGGCGTAGATGTCGGCGAATTCGTCCGGCGTCAGGTTGGGCAGCAGGTTCGCCTTGAAACTCTTGTATTGCCCTGCAAGGTCCGATTGCAGGTCGGTATCTTCCTTCAGCACCTTGCCCAGCACGTCCTTGATCAGCTTGGCCTTGCCCGCCATCAGTTCGGCAAGGCGTCGCGCGCTGCGGATGCTGATTGGCTTTTCCGCCGCGAAGGCGCGCAAATACGTTTCCAGCCGCTCGAACTCCTCCGGCCGGGCGGGCAGCGCGGGGCTGGTGATGTCGGCGATGGTGATGAAGGCGGTCTGCTCACCATCGCGCAGAAATTCGAAATCCAGCCCGTTGGTATAGATCAGGTTGGGCAGGCCGCTGCGATACCGCTCCTTCTGCTCCTTGCTGTAACCCTTGAGCTTGATGACATCCTTGTCGATGTCCTTGTGTTCGCACCAGCCGCGCGCCACGCCGTCTCGCTGGAAGATGAAATCGGGCGCCCCCACCTCGACCCGGCGCGGTTCGTTGATTACATCCAGATCGGGGTCGATGCTGGCGAACAGATCGCGCAAGGCGGGGCGATAGCTATGCTCGCTTGCCACCCCGGTGGCATGGATCTTGCGGATTTCTTCCAGGTAACCGGCGATATCCATTGTCGTCACAACTTCCCCCTGTCGCCCCATCCTATCGCCCGCCGGGGCGCGGTCACGCAAATCATTTTCCTACACCCCCGCCGGTGTGCTTCAACGCGAATCATGCAGCGACGTGCGGCGATCTTTGGCGGGGGCATCGGTGGCGGTGCGGGCGGTCCGGCGCGGGGCGCGGGAAGGCTGTGTCGCGGGGGGCGGCGGGGAAAGTCACAGGCGGGTGTGACCCGGTGGCGGAAGGTCACAACCGGCGCGGTTCGGCCCGGTTTTGCGCGCGGGCTGGGCGTGGAGGGCGCGGCGCTGGCCCGGCAGAAAAAGGCGTGTTTTTCAGCGCTATATCTCCGCCGGTCGGGCGGTGCGGGGCGCGGCGGGGCCGGGGCCGCTGCGGAAAGTCACAGGGCACAAGATGCCCCTCGAGTGTCACACGGCAGGCAGGCGCGCGGCGCCGGGAGCGGGGTCAGGCTTCCTCCTTCGCCCGCGCGGCGAACTCCTCGCGCAGCTCGCGCTTGTAGAGCTTGCCGTTGGCCTCGCGCGGCAGCTCGGGGCGGAAGTCGAACAGGCGCGGCATCTTGATGCGGGCGAGTTGGGGGGCGAGGAAATCGCGCAGCTCCTGCTCCAGCGCGGCGGCGCCGTCGCCCCGCGCCGCGGCCATGTCGGCCGGCTGGACGACGGCGACGACTTTCTCCCCCAGGTCGGCATCGGGCGCGCCGATCACCGCCGCGTCCATGACTTTGTCGTGCGTTATCAGCAGGTTCTCGATCTCCTGCGGATAGATGTTGACCCCGCCGGAGATGATCATGTGGCTCTTGCGGTCGGTCAGGTAGAGGAAGCCGTCCTCGTCCACATGGCCGATGTCGCCCAGCGTCATCCACCCTTGCGGGTGCATCGCCTCCGCCGTCTTGGCCGGGTCGTTGTGATAAGTGGGGATCGTGTCGTTCTCGAAATAGATCAGCCCGTCGGCGCCGGCGGGCAGCTCCTCCCCGTCGGGCCCGCAGACGTGGACCTTGCCGTGGATCGCGGGGCCGACGGAGCCGGGGTGGGTCAGCCAGTCCTCGCTGCGGATCAGGGTCATCCCGATGCCTTCGGAGCCGGCGTAGTACTCGGTGACGATCGGGCCCCACCAGTCGATCATCGCGCGCTTGACCGGGATCGGGCAGGGCGCGGCGGCGTGGATCGCGCGCTGGTGGCTGGCGAGGTCGTGGCGGGTGCGCGCCGCCTCGTCGAGCTTGAGCATGCGGACGAAGTGGGTCGGGACCCACTGGCTGTCGGTCACGCGGTACCGCTCGATCGCGGCGAGCGCGGCTTCGGGATCGAACTTCTCCATCACCACGACCGTGCCGCCCAGGCGGTGGACCGTGCAGCACCAGCCGAGCGGCGCGGCGTGGTAGAGCGGGGCGGGCGAGAGATAGACCATCTCCCCGTCGGCCGGCATCCCCGCGCCCATCGTGGCGAGCATGACCAGCGGATTGCTCGCCTGCACGTCCGGCTCTTTCGGCGGGGCCGGGCGAATGCCCTTGGGTCGCCCGGTCGTGCCGGAGGAGTAGAGCATGTAGAGGCCGGGCCAGGGATCGTCGATCGGCCCCTCGGGCTGGCGGGCGAGCGCGGCTTCCAGCCCGTCTCCCGCATCGCCGCCGACGAGGTGGATCGTGAGGTCCGGCCGTTCGCGGCGCAGGACCTCCACGACATCGGCGAAGCGCGTCGAGGCGACGAGGCACTTCGCCCCGCTGTCCTCCAGGATATAGGCGATCTCGGGCGCGGTCAGCCGGGTCGAGACCGGGACCAGCATCGTGCCCGCGCGCTGCGATCCCCAGACGAGCTGGAGATAGAGCGCGTTGTTCTCCATCAGCAGGGCGAAGGCATCGTCGCGGCCCATGCCCTGTTCGCGCAGGAAATGGGCGAAGCGGTTGGCGGTGTCGTCCAGCTCGGCATACGTGACGGTCTCCCCCGATCCGGCCATTACGATGGCGGGGCGGTCGGGGCGTGTCTGGGCATGGGCTATCGGGTGCATCGGCGGTCTCTCTCCACTCGCTGCGCCCCGCTGGATCTGCGCCGGCCCGGATTTGCCCGGTGCCGGCTGGGGCGTCTGGTTGTGATAAGAAACCTAGCTTGCGCAGTCCTTGCGGCAAGCAAAAAGGCGGCGGGTCGCAACCCGCCGCCTTTTCAGGCATCCTCCGCGAATGCCGGCCCCGCCCGAGAGCGGGGCGTGAAAGGGTTATTCGTCCCCGCCGCCCATGCCGCCTTCGCCGGTGGCGAGTGCGAAGGCCTGCTGCGCCTCGCTCTCGATCATGTAGGGCATCGGGTTCACCGCCTTGCCGTTCACGCGCACTTCGTAATGGAGGTGCGGGCCGGTCGAGCGGCCGGTCGATCCGACATAGCCGATCAGGTCGCCTTTCCTGACCCGCTGACCATCGGCCACGGCCAGCTTGGACAAGTGGGCGTAGCGGGTCTGCAGGTTGGCGCCGTGTTCGATCTGGATGAACAGGCCGTAGCTGCTGAACCAGTTGGCGCGGCCTACGATACCGTCGGCCGTGGCATAGACGGGGGTGCCGGTCGGCGCGGCGAGATCGACCCCGCTATGCGCGCGCCGGCCGCCGAGCACCGGGTGGTTGCGCATCCCGTAATTGCTGGTGAGCCGCGAATCTTCGAGCGGCATGCGCGAGGGGACCGAGATCCCCGTGGTTGCGACCGGCTGTGCGCCGGTTCCGTCGAGCGAGCGCCAGCTGGCAAAGAGTTCGCGGAACTGCGCGTCGCCGCCCATCGGGCCGGCCTGGGCATCCTGCACCGGGGCGGACATGTCGGCCGCCGCGGCGCTGGAATTGGCGAGCGCCGGAGCGGCAGCGAGCGTGGCGGCGGCGGCGGCGGACATTGCCGCAGCGCGAGCGATCCGCCGGCTGAAAGGAGTTACGACCAAAAGTCCCGTCCTCTTTGTTCGCGGCGCGAGCGCCGCAGCGATCCGTATCCGCAATCGGAGGCAAGAAAGCCGTGCGGCATTTTTCTGGAGACTTGGGAACCCCCCGCCGTCTCAGGAATTGTGGGGTAACCGGGCATTCGCCCCGGAAGCAACACCGCCGTAGAACTCTCGCGACAAACCGGCTGCCGAACGCGCCGAGTCGTTGAACGGTGGTTTCAACGCCCCCCGAAAGTGCGTTTTTACGAGATTTTTCCAGCATTCTGGCGGATTCACGCCATCCGTCTCGCAACGAGCTACAAAATGTTTGGTACCGAACCGAACATGACGAATTTCGTCGTCAAGGATTCGTTGCAGGATGCGGGCACCGTCCTCGTCTCCGTGAGCACGTACACGATCCCGCGTGGTCGGGGTGACGTCGAGGCCGCGCGCTTCGAGTACCATAGGCACGACCGCCAATCGGGCGCGTACGTCGTGTCGAGTTTCATGCGCGGCTTGCCATAAACCGTCATGCGCTGGCAGTTTGCCATAGGCGCTGCCGAGGCGCCGCAGCTTGCGGTCGAGAAGCGCAAAATGCATTGCTTCGTCTGCAGCCACCGATAGGAAATCGTCCACGAAACCGCGCCCCATCTCGCCACCGAACCGACCGGCCATATCGAGCGCGAGATCAATCGCGACAAACTCGATGTGAGCCAGAGCGTGCCACAGGGCGATCCGGCCACGCTCCGAGCCGCCTTTGCCCCGCTTGGGCATGCGGTGGGGGGGCAGCAGCTCGGGCTCGGCGGGCCAGGCCGGGCTTTCGGGCATGGCGACATCGAATCGCCACGCGAGCCGTCCGAGCCGCCAGCGGCGGGCGACTTCGCGCGCGGCGAAGAGTTTCGCCTTCGGTTCGGGCGTCAGCAGGGCGCGGCGAATGGCCGCCGCGACCGATTCGCGCGGACCGGTCAAAGCGCGCGGGCGGCGTCGAGCACGTCCTGCGCGTGCCCTTTCACCTTCACCTTGTTCCACACTTGCGCGATCCGGCCTTCGGCATCGACCAGATAGGTCGTGCGGATCATGCCCATGAAGGTCTTGCCATACATCTTCTTTTCCCCCCACACGCCCAGCGTGTCGGACAGGCCGCCTTCCTCCGCATCGGTCGCCAGCGGGACCTTGAGGTCGTGCTTGGCGATGAAGTTGCGGTGCTTCTGCGGCGAATCCTTGCTCACGCCCAGGATCGCGGTGCCGGCCTTCTCGAACTCGCCGGCAAGTTCGGTGAAATCCTTCGCCTCGGTGGTGCAGCCGGGGGTATTGTCCTTCGGATAGAAGAACAGCACCAGCTTGCGCCCGCGGAAGTCGGACGGGCGCACGGTGCCGCCGTCGGGCGTTTCCATCGCCACGTCGGGCATCGGGTCGCCGGCTTGTGCAGGTTCGCTCATCGGTCTGTCTCCAGTCGTTCCTCGAATATTTCGTACCACGCGGAAGCCACGCATTGGCGTGCCGCCCCCAGCTTGTGCAAGACTTCGTTCAGGTCCGCGCAGCCGCAGGCCCCGGCCAGCGCGCGGGTGGCTGCCGGGGGCGGAGACACGAGGTCGGGTGCAAGCAGCCGCCCGGCCACCAGCAGCCGGGTCATCATCGTTTCCGCCTCGCGCATCGCCTCGGGCAAGAGGCCGCGCTCGACAAGACAGGCGATGGCCTGCCCCAGGTCGGGGAAGATGCAGCCGCCCTGGCGCGTGCTTTCGCGCAGCTGCAGGAAATGGACGAGAAATTCGAGGTCGACCAGTCCGCCGCGCAGCAGCTTGGCATCGAGCGACCCGCGTGGCGGCTTGTTCGCCGCCATGTCCGCGCGCATCCGCAGTACGTCGTGCCGCAACCCGTCGGGATCGCGCGGGCGGATCAGCGCGTCGGCGATCGCGCTTTCGAGCGCGGCGCGGGCTTCGGGCGAGCCGTAGAGCGGCCGTGCGCGGGTCAGCGCCATGTGTTCCCAGGTCCAGGCATCCTCGCGCTGGTAGCGGGCAAAGCTGTCGAGGCTGACCGCCAGCGGACCTTGCGCCCCCTGCGGCCGGAGCCGGGTATCGACTTCGTACAGCGCGCCCTGTGCGGTCGGCACGCTGAGCGCGCCGCTGACCCGCTGGGCGAGGCGATTGAAATAGAGCGTCGCGCCCAGCGGCCTCTCGCCGTCCGATTCGGCGCCGTGATCCCCGGTGAAAAGGTAGACGATATCGAGGTCGGACGCATGGGTCAGCGCGCCGCCGCCCAGCCGACCGAGGCCGAGGACAAGCAGTTCCCCGCCGGGCACCGTGCCATGGCGGGCGGCGAAATCCTGCTCGGTCGTGCGCGCCGCGATATCGAGCGCCGCCTCCGCCGTGCGCGAGAGTGCGGCGGCAATCTCCAGCGGGTCGTGAACCCGCTCGATCAACTGCACGCCGAGGGCGAAGCGCGTTTCCGCGGTGACGATACGAATGCGGTCGAGCGCGGCCTCGTAATCGTCGCCCGTTTCGCCGCGGGCCATGCGGGCGGCGAGTTCGGGGACATCGCCGGGCAGGTCGAGCGCGCTGCGGTCGATCAGCGCGTCGAGCAGGTCGGGCCGCCGGGCCAGTTCCTCGGCCAGCGGCGGCGCGAGCGTGAGCACGCCGACGAGCTGGTCGAGCAGGGCGGGCCGCGCGTCGAGCAGGCGGAACAGGTTGATTGCGCTCGATGCCTTGGTGATCAGGTCTTCCCACAGGATCAGCGCGCGGCGCGGATCGGGCGCCTCGGCCAGCGCTTCCAGCAGTCGCGGCAGGAGCGCGTCGAACGATGCCCGCGCCGCCTCGCTGCGCAGCGACCGGATGCGCCCGTCGCTCCATCCGGCGATCCGTTCGGCCAGCGCTTCGGGATCGGCGAAGCCCAGCCGCTCCAGGCGCGCAGGCAGGCTTTCCCCCGCCCCGGCCGGGGCGGCAGGCGTGCGGCCGTCCTTGTCGAGCAGGCGGGCGTAGCGGGCGGCGACGTCGGCGCACAGCGGGCGCAGGTCGGCCAGCAGGGCGGCGCCGTCGGCGAGGCCGTCGAGCCGCGCGACACGGTCGAGCGCTTCGCCTTCGGGCAAGGTGTGGGTCTGGTGATCCTCGATCATCTGCAGGCGGTGTTCGACCGTCCGCAGCCGGTCGTAGCTGTCGCCCAGGCATCGGGCGTCCTCCGCCGAGATTTGCCCGGCGGCGGCGAGAGCGTCGAGTGCGGCGCGGGTGCCGCGCTCGCGCAGGCCGCGATCGCGGCCGCCGTGGATCAGCTGATGCGCCTGGGCGAAGAACTCGATCTCGCGAATGCCGCCGCGTCCCTGCTTCAGATTGAAGCCCGGGCCGGGTTCGAGCGGGCCGGAGTACTGTTCGCGGATACGCGAGGTCAGCCGCCCGATGTCCTCGATCGCCCCGAAATCGAGGCTGCGGCGCCAGACGAACGGGCGGATCGCGGCCAGGAACTCCTCGCCCGCCGCGATGTCGCCGGCCGCCGGGCGCGCCCGGATGAAGGCCGCGCGCTCCCACGCGAGGGCGGAACTCTCGTAATGGCTCAGCGCCGCATCGAACGAGATCGCCAGCGGGCTGACTTCGGAGGCCGGGCGCAGTCGCAGGTCGACGCGGAAGACGTAGCCTTCGGCGGTATTGGCGGAGAGCAGCTGAACCACGTCGCGCGCATAGCGTTGCGCCGCCTCCCCCGGCTCGTCGCGCGCCCGCCGGGGGAGCGTCTCCGGGTCGTAGAGCAGGATCGGATCGATGTCGGAGCTGTAGTTGAGTTCCCCCGCGCCGTGCTTGCCCAGCGCCAGCGCGAGGAAACCGGCCGGTGCGGCGCCTTCCACGCGGCGCGCAATCGCCTCGCCGATCGCCCGGTCGAGCGCGCGGTCGGCGAGACCCGACAGCTCGGCCATGACCTGCGCGAGGGGGAAGGCGCCGGCAAGGTCGCCGATTGCCAGCGCGGTCGCCAGCGCAAGCCGCTCGCGCCGCAGGGCGGTTTCGCAGTTCGGCGCCCCTTCGCCCGCCGCCCGCGCCATCTCCAGCGCGTCCCCGCCCCGGCCCTGCCGCAAGAGGTCTTCCAGCGCGGGCTGCCGGTCGAGCGCGCGCGCGAGGAACGGCGCGTTGGCGCGGGCGCGGGCGATCGCGTCTGGCCAGTCGAAGCTCATGCGCGCTCCCTGCCCACTCGCTGCCGCCGGCACAAGCGCGCTGTGCCGCATGGCTTGCGGGCCGGCCCGCGACCTGCCAAGCATGGACCGTCGCAGAAATTCGAGAGAGTATCATCATGATCCGCCGCATTCTTGCCGCCACTGCCGTGCTGACGCTCGCCGCGTGCAACGGCGCCGTCGACGAAACCCGGGGCGATGCCGCGCTCGACATTCCCGAAGTCGAAGTGCCCGACATTTCGGTCGAGACCGTGCGCGAAGCGACTCGCGTATTGTCGTCCGACGAATTCGAAGGCCGCCTGCCGGGCACCGCGGGCGAGGAGAAGACCCTCGCCTATCTCGTCGAGCAGTTCGAGAAGGCCGGGCTGGAGCCGGGGAACGAGGGCAGCTGGTTCCAGGAGGTTCCGCTGGTCGAGATCACCGGGCGCGATTTCGCGCCGCTGACGGTGAAGGCCGGGGGCGAGACGATGGCGTTCGATTACGCCGACGACTGGGTGGGCGTTTCCTATCGCGAGACGCCCACGACCACCGTCGAAGACAGCGAACTGGTCTTCGTCGGATATGGCATCAACGCGCCGGAAAAAGGCTGGAACGATTACGAAGGCGTCGACATGACCGGGAAGACCGCGGTCATCCTGGTCAACGACCCCGATTACGAATCCGAAACGCTGGACGGCCCGTTCAACGGCAAGGCGATGACCTACTACGGCCGCTGGACCTACAAGTACGAGGAGGCCGCGCGCCAGGGTGCGACCGGCGCGATCATCGTGCACGACACTTACCCTGCGTCCTATGGCTGGACGACGGTCCGCAACAGCTGGTCCGGTGCGCAGGCCTATGCCCAGCGCGAGGACGGCGGGGCCGACCAGACGGTTATGAACGGCTGGATCCAGAAGCCGGTGGCCGAACGGATACTCGAAGCGACCGGCCATAGCCTGGCCGAGCTTTCGGAAGCGGCGAAGAAGAAGGGCTTCAAGGCCGTGCCGCTGGGCGCGACGGTGTCGACCTCGTTCGAAAACGACACGCGCAGCTTCGCCTCGAAGAACGTGATCGGCATTCTTCCGGGCGCCGAGCGCCCCGACGAATACGTGCTCCACACCGCGCACTGGGACCATCTGGGCAAGTGCGCGCCGGGCGAAGAGGACGAAATCTGCAACGGCGCGATCGACAATGCCACGGGCACCGCCGCGCTGATCGCTCTGGCCGAGGCCCATGCCCGGGCCGGCGCGCCCGATCGCAGCCTCGTGTTCCTGGCCGTTACGGCCGAGGAGCAGGGCCTGCTGGGGTCGGAGTATTACGCCGCCAACCCGGTCTTCCCGCTCGAACAGACGGTTGGCGGGGTCAACATGGATGCGCTGTCGCTCGCCGGACCGGCGAACGATGTCACCGTGGTCGGCCCGGGCAAGTCGCAGCTCGACGATTTCCTCACCGCCGCGCTGACGGCGGAAGGCCGCGTCGGCACGCCCAACCCCTCTCCCGAGGCGGGTTACTACTATCGTTCCGACCACTTCAGCATGGCCAAGCGCGGCCTGCCGATGCTCTATGTCGATGGCGGGCAGGACCTTGTCGACGGCGGCACCGAGGCGGGCAAGGCCTACGAAGACCGTTATCGCGAAACGGCCTATCACGCCGTCGGCGACGAGTTCGACGAGAACTGGGACTGGTCGGGCGTCGCGCAGGATCTGCGCCTCTATTACCGCCTCGGCCGCATGCTCGCGATGTCGACGTCGTGGCCCAACTGGCGCGAAGGCGACGAATTCCGCCGCACCCGGGATGAAGCCTGTACGGCGGCAGAGGACGGCTGCTGAACCGGCTCGGCTGACGGCGAGGGCCATGGCGATGCCCCCGATGCCGCCCGAATGGGCGCCGCAGGACTGGCTATGGATCGGCTTCCCCCACGATGCCGGCGAATGGCCCGGCTATCTGGAGCGCGCGCAGGAACAGATCGCGGCTTTCGCCAATACGGTCGCCGAAAGCGGGCAGGCCGTGCGCCTGCTCGTGCGCGATGCGGCGAACGAAGCGCGGGCGAGGGCGCTCGTTTCGGCCGGCGTGACGCTGGAGCGGCGCGCGTTCGGGGACATCTGGCTGCGCGACACCGGGCCTCTGGTGCGTGCCGACGGATCGGCGCTGCGCTGCGGCTTCAACGGCTGGGGCGGCAAGTACGAAATGGCCGGCGACCGGGAGATCGGGGCCGATCTGGCGCGCGACGCCGGCTTGCCGCTGGCCGTGTCGGACTGGATCCTCGAAGGTGGGGCGATCGACGGCGACGGCACCGGCCTCGTCGTCACCACCGAACAGTGCCTGCTCAACCCCAATCGCAACCCTTCGCTCTCGCGGCAGGAGATCGAGCGGTGGCTGGCGCGCGATCTCGGCTTCGACCGGGTGCTGTGGCTGGGCGAGGGGCTGGTCAACGACCACACCGACGGGCACGTCGACAACCTTGCGCGCTTCGTCGCGCCGGGTCGGCTGGCACTGCCGCGTGCGACTGGCTCGGGCGACCCCAATGCCGCGATTTATGCCGATGCGAAAACCCGGGCCGAGGCGTTTGGAGTGGAGGTCTGCGAAATCCCCTCGCCGGGCCTGGTGACGCGGGGGGACCTGATCGAACCGGCGAGCTACGCCAATTTCGCGATCACCACGAACCTCGTGGTGGTGCCGACTTTCGGCTCGATCCACGACGACGACGCGGTGGCTGCCATCGCCGCGCTGTTCCCCGACCGCGCGACCATCGGCCTTCCCGCCGATGCCGTCCTGGCCGGCGGGGGCGGATTCCATTGCGCCAGCCAGCAGATGCCGGCGCAGGTGCTCGGCGATTAACCTTTCGTCAGCCTTGTCGGTCGATAAGGGCGACGATGACCCATGGTGCCAAACTAGCAGATCGCATCGAATCCGCGGCGAGCGAGGTCCTGCGTGCGGCGCTTGTCAGCGGCTGTGCGCTCGCGCTGATCGCCGCCGGCCCTGCATCTCTCTTCTTCTGAAGTCTTCCCCCGCAAAGATCAGGCAATCGGCCACAGCGCGTCGACCGGGCGCTCCAGCACTTTTGCGGCGACCGGGTGAAGCACCTCCGGCGCAAGGCGCCCGTCGGCGGCGGCCTGCGCGATCCAGCGTTCGATATCGCCACCGGTTTCGGTCCAGCCATCTTGTCTCAGCAGGCCATAAAGCCCCGCGGCGAGCACGTGGATGCCATCGTCGGCCTTGCGCCAGCGATTGGCGGGATTGCGCGCGACGCCGAGCGCTTCGCTGATCAATTGGTCGAGAGCCTGACAGACGTCTTCGTTGAGCATCCCTTCAAGCGTTGTGTAGCCCCATTTGGGATCGTGCTCGCGGACGATGCGCACGATCAGCGCGTCGCGCTCGAGAACGGATAGCGCCGCCTTGGCAGCGGGACCGTCCATCGGGAACGGCGGATGAAGCATTTCGTGGGCTGCGATCCGTACGGTTGTTGCAGTGTTGTAATCGGCAGCCTGGACGAATGTCTGGCCCGCCATTTTCGCGGCGTGCGGCCTGGAGAACGCCAGCAGCACGATATTGATGACCGGATCGAAGGTTCGCCCGGTCAGCTTTTCCTGCCAACGAACGACATCGTAATCGCCCAGGGCGCGAGAAACCTCGGCGATTCGGTTCTCGAACCCGGCCCCCAGCGTCGCCTCGCGAAGGGCGGCGAAGTCGGCGTCGCGCATCGCGGTGAAGACCTGCAGCAGCCTTGCGGCGCGCTGTGCAAACCAGTCCCATCGTTCTTCCGATCCGCTGGGATTGGCCGCATAGCTCGGCCGGAGGCGGGTCATCGGATCGGCAAGCAATGCAATGACCGAATCGAGCGTGGTTACCCGCGCGCTGCTGAGCGTGTTCGCGAGCATCGGCCATAGCAACCCGAACGAAGACGATTCCGCTTCGGCCGCCAGATTCGGGATATCCTCGCGCACGGCGGGGGGCAAGTTCGCGGCAAAGGCATCGGCTTCGGCGGCGTAGAAGCGGCGATAAAGCTCGCCCCCGCTGAGTGCGCCGAGAAAGGCGATGGCGTCGTAGCCTTCCGACCCGCCGACCTGCCATCGTGTACGCGGTGGCGAAGGCAGTCGGGCGAGAAGGGGCGCGGCAGGGAGCGCGAGCGCTGCGGAAAGAAACAATCGGCGATCCATGCCGCCGGTCTAGGCGTTCGAAATCTTGCGGGCTTGAACGGACTTTGCCCGGACGATCACATGCTGCCGCGGTTCAGGCCTCGCCCGGATCGCCGGTGTCGCTGCGCCGGAGGAAGGAGGGTGCCGTGCCCGTCAGCGTCCGGGCCGAACGGGCGAGATGGGCCTGATCGGCAAATCCGCATTCTGCTGCCAGTGCCGCGAGAGAGCCGGACCAGTCGGCCAGCGCAAGCAGGGCACGCCGCGTGCGCGTTTCGAGCCGGAAACGCTTGGGGGAAACGCCATAGACGCGGGAGAACCCGCGGCTGACCGAGGCGGGGTCCAGCCCGACCTCGTGCGCCCAGTCGCGAATTGCGAATGTCTCGTCGGTCGAGAGCGCCCGGGCGAGCAGGTCGGGCCAATCCACCGCCTCTATCGCGCGAGGGCGAAAATCGGCCCGCACCGCTTCCGCCGCGGCAACCGGGTCGCGCTCCGCCAGACGCACGATCGCGTCGGGGTCGGCGACGGTTCCAGGCCCTTCGTCCAGCCCCGCCGCCAAGGGAAGGTTGAGAACGCGCGCGCCGCGTGTCCCAAACCGGTCGCGATGGGCCGACCAGGGGTGGTGGACCACCACTGTCCCCGGTGCGGCCCGCAGACGGCCGGTCTCGCCGGCTTCCTCGTACCCGCCTTCCAGAACGAGCGCGATATAGCCATCGGTGTGGCGATGGCGGTCGAGCGCTGCCCCCGGTTCATGGCGCTCGGGCGCTGCGCAGGTCACCCGCGCAGGTCCGGCGGCGATGCCGCCTCGCGCAGCATTGCGATTGCATCGTCGAGCGGCATGACTTTCTGTTGCCGTTCACCCAGTGTGCGCACCGCGACGGTGCCTTCCTCCGCCTCGCGTTTGCCGACCACCAGCAGGTGGGGGACTTTGGCCAGCGAGTGTTCGCGCACCTTGTAGTTGATCTTCTCGTTCCTGAGGTCGCGTTCGGCGCGGATTCCTGCCGCTTCGAGCTTGGCCGCGACGTCGTTCGCATAACTGTCGGCATCGGAAACGATCGTCGCCACCACGGCCTGCGTCGGCGCGAGCCAGACCGGGAGACGGCCGGCGTAGTGTTCGATCAGGATGCCGATGAAGCGTTCGTAGGAACCGAAGATCGCGCGGTGCAGCATGACCGGGCGGTGCTTCTCGCCATCTTCGCCGACATATGTGGCGTCGAGCCGTTCGGGCAGCACGCGGTCCGACTGGATCGTGCCGACCTGCCAGGTGCGGCCGATCGCGTCGGTCAGATGCCATTCGAGCTTGGGAGCATAGAACGCGCCTTCGCCGGGCAGTTCCTCCCACCCGTATTCCTCGGTTGCCATGCCGGCATCGATCACCGCCTGGCGCAGCTCCGCCTCGGCCTTGTCCCAGTCGGCATCGCTGCCGAAACGCTGTTCGGGGCGCAGGGCCAGCTTGATCTCGTAAGAGAAGCCGAAATCCTTGTAGATCCGGTCGGCCAGCTCGCAGAACTTGCGCACCTCGTCGACGATCTGCGCTTCGGTGCAGAAGATGTGGGCGTCGTCCTGCGTGAACTGGCGCACGCGCATCAGCCCGTGAAGCGCGCCGTGCGGCTCGTTGCGGTGGCAGCACCCGTTTTCGTAGAGGCGCAGCGGCAGGTCGCGATAGCTGGTGATGCCCTGCTTGAAGACCAGCACATGCGCCGGGCAGTTCATCGGCTTGAGCGCCATCCAGTCGGCGGCGTCGGACACCAGCGGCCCCTCGTCCTCGACATTGGGCACTTCGTCGGGGATGACGAACATGTTCTCGCGATACTTGCCCCAGTGGCCGGACTGCTCCCATTGGCGCGCGTCCATCACTTGCGGCGTCTTGATCTCGCGATAGCCGGCTTCGTCGATCGCGCGGCGCATATAGGATTCGAGCGCGCGCCAGATGCGATAGCCCTGGGGGTGCCAGAAGACGCTGCCGTGCGCTTCTTCCTGCAGGTGGAACAGGTCCATCTCGCGGCCCAGCTTGCGATGGTCGCGCTTGGCCGCTTCCTCCAGCCTGTGAAGATGCGCGTCGAGCTGTTTCTTGTTGAGCCAGCCGGTGCCGTAGATCCGCGTGAGCTGGGCGTTGCGCTGGTCGCCGCGCCAGTAGGCGCCGGCCACCCGCATCAGCTTGAACGCCTGCGGGTCGAGCTTGCCGGTGGAAGCGAGGTGCGGGCCGCGGCACATGTCGAGCCAGTCGTCGCCCGACCAATACACCGTCAGCTCTTCGCCCTCGGGCAATTCCCTCGCCCATTCGGCCTTGAACGTTTCGCCTTCGGACTGCCACTTGTCGATCAGCGCCTCGCGGCTCCAGACTTCGCGGCGCAGCGGTTTGTCGGCGCGAATGATCTCGCGCATCTTCTCCTCGATCGCGGGCAGGTCGTCCATCGAGAACGGATCGCGGCTGTCGGGCGCTTTCACGTCGTAATAGAAACCGTCTTCCGTCGCCGGGCCGAAAGTGATCTGCGTGCCCGGCCAGAGGGCCTGGACCGCCTCCGCCAGGACGTGGGCATAGTCGTGACGGACCAGCTCCAGCGCATCGGCCTCGTCGCGCGCGGTGATCAGCGCCAGTTCGGCATCGCCTTCGAAGGCGCGGTTGAGGTCGCGCACCTCGCCGTCGACGCGAGCGGCGAGCGCCGCCTTGGCCAGCCCCGGTCCGATCGCGGCGGCAACATCGGCCGGCGTGGTGCCCGGCTCGACCTCGCGCACCGATCCGTCTGGCAGGCTGATCTTGAGCAGTTCCGTCATCGTTTTCCGTTACCGTTGTTATGTTGCGGCGCCCGCGGCAGCCGCCGTCTGCGGGTGCCATGGCACAGGCGCGCGCGCGCTTGAAGAGCGGCGTTGGCCGGATGGCGATTTCGGGGAGGAACGCCGCACCACCCGAAACCGGGCGGCGGCGGATCGCGTCAGCGCGCGACCGACCGCACCCGGGCACGCCGGGCGGTGGTAGTCGCGGTTGAGCGATGCGCGTTCATGAACGTTCGAGATAGCGGCGAGAGGCCGACGCATCAAGCCGCTTCGGCAGTTGCACGATAGCCTGTCGTCCCGCAGCGGAAAGACATGGCAAGAATCGATGTCATTCTGTCATGCTTGCTTGACATGCCCAGCCTCCTGTGTCTATGGTCCTTTACATCGAATCAAGGGAGCTTGACTCATGCCCGCAATTCGCCCCTTCCTCTGGGCTATCGCCGTTTTCGCCGTCGCCCTGCTCGACATCGCCGATGTGCTGCCCGGCTGGGCCACGATCGCGGCGGTCCTGACGCTGCCGTTCATGGCTGCGGTTTCGGGAATGCGCTGCCGCTATGCGGCGGGAGGCGACCGATGAGCGGCGATCGACCCGGGGCCGGCAGCAGACACCCCGGCCGCCCGCGCTGGCTGTGGGCCGGGCTAATGTTCGTATCGTTCGCGGCGATCGCAGGCTTGCGCATGAGCGGTGCGATCAACGAACCGACCGGTTTCGTCCTGCTTGCGGTGGCGATGCTGCTGATGATTCCGCTGGTCCGCGCCGGACTGGCCCACCGGCGGCAAACCGGCCATCTCAGCCCCGCCGTCGTGCGCTACACCCGGCGTTTTCTCGGCGCGACCTTCGGCTACGTGCTCGGCATGGGCCTCGCCGTCATGCTGCACGAACGGATGGACCTTAGCGGGCCGGAAGCCATCGCCATCGCCCTGCTGCCCGTGGTGCCGATCTTCGCGATGATCTGGGCGATGGGCCGCTATCTGGTCGAGGAGGAGGATGAGTTTCTGCGCCACCGGGCGACGCTCGCGTCGCTCTTCGGCCTCGGGGTCGTGCTCGCCCTGGGCAGCTTCTGGGGCTTTCTCGAAACATTCGGCGTGGCGCCGCATATCTGGGCCTGGTGGACTTTCCCCGTCTGGGCGATCGGCATGGGGCTGGCCCAGTGCTGGATGGCGTGGCGCGACCGTGCGGGGGCCGAAGGGTGAAGAACCGGCTCAAGGTGCTTCGCGCCGAACGCGACTGGAGCCAGCAGGATCTGGCGCAGCGGCTCGAAGTTTCGCGCCAGAGCGTGAACGCGATCGAGACGGGCCGCTACGATCCCTCGCTTCCGCTGGCCTTCCGCATTGCCGCATTGTTCGAAATGCCGATCGAAGCTATATTCCAGCCGGACTGATGAGGGACAGATGAAGCACGTCGCTGCACTGCTGCTTGCCTGCCTGCTCGTTGCCGGATGCGGTGAGCAGTCGGAAGAGCCGTCGCATTTCCAATACGTGCCCGCGCTCTATTGACGCGGGTTGCCATTGCCCCCGCCGGGCGGGCATGGCCACGCGCATGACCGACGATATCGATTTCCACCGGCTCGGCGATGGCCGCCGCATCGCTTTCCGACACTTTGCCGGCCACGGCGATGGCGCCGCGCAGCCGACGCTGGTGTTCCTGCCCGGCTATATGTCCGACATGGCGGGCGGGAAGGCGACTGCGGTGTTCGGGTGGGCCAGGTCGCGCGGGCAGCCCTGCCTTCTGCTCGACTATTCGGGATGCGGCCGCAGCGGGGGCGAATTTGCCGAGGGCACTTTGTCGCGCTGGCGCGAAGAAGTGCTCGCGCTGGTCGCGTCGCGTGCAGAAGGGCCGGTGACCCTGATCGGGTCCTCGATGGGCGGATGGCTCATGCTGCTCGCCGGCGAAGCGCTCGGCCCCCGTATGGCCGGCATGGTCGGAATCGCCGCGGCGCCCGATTTTTCCGACTGGGGTTTCGACGAACGGCAGAAAGCCGATCTGGCCGCCGGGCGAACGGTGCTGGAAGACAATCCCTACGGTCCCGAACCCACGCCGACCTATCCGGCGTTCTGGCAGGATGCGCAGGACAACCGCCTGCTGGAGCGCGAGATCGCGGTCGATTGCCCGGTGCGCCTGCTGCATGGCCAGCGCGATCCCGACGTGCCCTGGGAAACCAGCTTGCGGACCGCAGCGGCGCTGCGTTCGGACGACGTACAGGTGACATTGGTGAAAGACGGCGATCACCGCCTGTCGCGCGAACAGGATATCGACCTGCTGTTGCGAACGCTCGCCGCGCTCCCCATCCAATAGCAGGCACCGCCAAATCAGGAGCCTGCCCGAATGACCCCGCTTCTCGCCCTCCTGCTCCAGGTCGGCCCCGCGCCGACGCTGGAGCCGATCTCGCCCCTTCCGCCGGAAATGGAGCAGCAACGCGCCGACCGCGCGCGCCGCGACGCCTATGTCGAGGTGGGCCCGCCGACCAGCCGGCTCGCGCAGTGCCTCGCGCGCACCCGGCGCGATCCCGGCGGAGCGGTGGAAGAAGCCGAGGCCTGGCTGGCGTCGGCAAGCGGTGCGGAGCGCGGCGATGCCGGCCAGTGCCTCGGGGTTGCGCAGGCGCAGCTGGGGCAAGGCGCGGCGTCGGCCGAGACTTTCCTCGCCGCGCGCGACGCCACCCCGGCCGACGATCGTCGGGCGCGGGCGCTGCGGGGCGCGCTGGCGGGGGGTGCGCTGCTGGCCGAAGGCGATCCGGCCGCCGCCCTCGCGTTGCTCGACACGGCGCGCGAGGACGCCCGGGCCGCCGCCGAAGGGGAGATTGCAGGCCAGATCGCGATCGACCGGGCCATCGCGCTGGTGGCGCTGGATCGTGCGGACGAGGCCGCCGATGCGCTCGCGGCGGCGCGTGCCGCCTTGCCCGACAATGCCCAGGCCTGGCTGCTTTCGGCGACGCTTTCGCGCCGCGCCGGCGATCTGGCCGAAGCGCAGGTGCGGATCGAGCGCGCGGCCGTGCTGGCGCCGCTCGACCCGGCAGTGGGCCTGGAGGCTGGCGTGATCGCCGCCATGGCCGGGCGCGACGAAGCCGCTCGGCGCAGCTGGCGCTCGGTGATCGAAGCGGCTCCGGGCAGCCAGGCCGCCATCGCCGCGCAGCGCTACCTCGACAGATTGGACGACGCATGATCGATTTTTCCGTTCTCGACCTCGTTCCGGTGCGCGAAGGCGGCACGCTGGAGGAAGCCTATGCCGCCTCCGCCGCTCTCGCCCGTACGGCCGAGGCCACCGGGTGCAAGCGATTCTGGATCGCCGAACATCACGCGATGGAGGGGATCGGGGGCGGTGCGACATCCGTCGTCATCGCGCATATCGGGCAGGCGACCTCCACCATTCGCATCGGTGCGGGCGGGATCATGCTGCCCAACCACAACCCTTTCGTGATCGCCGAACAGTTCGGCACGCTGGCCGCGCTGTTCCCCGGCCGGGTCGATCTCGGGCTCGGGCGTGCGCCCGGTGCCGGGCCGGAGCTGCAGCGCGCCTTGCGCAAGGATCTGCACCGCGCGGCCGAGCTGTTCCCGCAGGACGTGGCGGAACTGCGCGCCATGCTGTCGGGCGATCCGGAACTGCCTATCCGTCCGACACCCGGCTTCGGCGCCGATGTCGAGATGTGGATGCTCGGCTCCAGCCTGTTCGGGGCGCAGCTCGCCGCGCGCCTGGGCCTGCCCTATGCCTTCGCGAGCCATTTCGCGCCGACGCATCTCGACGCGGCGCTCGCGCTCTATCGGCGGGACTTTCAGCCTTCGGAAGCGCTGGAGAAACCGCGCGTCATGGCGGCCATGACGGTGTTCGCCGCGGAAACCGCCGAAGAAGCCGAGCTGATCGCCTCGTCGCAGGCGCAAAGCTTCGTCCGGCTGCGCACCGGCAACCCGGGGCGCCTGCCGCCGCCCGTCCCCGGCTATCGCGACAGCCTGCCGCCGCAGGCACGCGCGATCCTCGACCATATCGGCGAGGCGTCGGCAATCGGCACGCCCCACGACGTCAGGGCGAAGATCGAGGCGTTCGTCGACCGAACCGGGGCAGACGAAATCATGCTGTCGGGCGCGACTTACGCGCCCGAGGCGCGCATCCGCATGCTGGAGCTGGTGACCGAGGCGATGGGCTGAGCGCGGCGCCATCCGGCCGCTCCGGCGTGCAGCCGTGCGCTGTGGAGGACTTGTTCGCCGTAGGGGAAATGCGCGCCGGAAACGTGGCTTGCGGCGCGAACGACTTGGGCGTAGTCGCGCAACATTATTGCCGCATCGGCGGTGTCTTTGGGCGGGCGTCAAGCGCCCGATGGAGCGATTTCGATGAGTTCGAGTGCAGCTGCGTCTTCGGGCAAGTCCCGCCGCGGACAGGCCGGCCTTTCCTCTCTCGTCGGGACTTTGACCGACCGGATTTGCGATTCGCTGCTGCCCGGCGATACGCCGTTCGCGAAGGAGAAGGTGCGCGAGGCCGCCGCCTTCATGCTCGAAGCGGCAGCGCGGCGCGAGCGCGGCGAAGCGTCGATCGCCCTCGCCTCCGCCACCGACGAGCGGCGTTTCATGCGGATCGCGCTGGTCAACGACGACATGCCGTTCCTGGTCGATTCGGTCGCGGCGACGATCGCAGCCCAGGGCCTCGCGATCGATCGCCTGGTCCACCCCGTGGTTCACGTTCGCCGCGACGACGACGGCGCATTGCGCGAGATTGCCGGGCAGCGCGGCGACGACACGCGCCGTGAATCGATGATCTACGTCGAGACGGTGCGGATCGACGCGCGCCAGCGGCGCGTGCTGGAGCGCGAGCTGCGGACCACGCTCGCCGACGTCCATGCCGCCGTATCCGACTGGCCGAAAATGCGCGAGGCGATGCGCGCCGACGCCGCCCGAATCGAGGATGTCGAAGGGGCGGAGCTGCTCCGCTGGCTGGAAAGCGGAATGCTGACCCAGCTCGGCCACTTGCGGCGCCATCGCGACGGAAGCCACTCGGGCCTGCTCGGCATCTGCCGCAAGAGCGCGAGGCAGATCCTCGCCGACGCGTCCTACGATCGCGCGTTCGAGTGGTTCGGCGCGGCGGACGAAGGGCGCGAACTGTTGATTATCAAGGCCAACCGCCTTTCCAACGTGCACCGCCGCGTTCCGCTCGACCTGTTCATCACGCCGATCCGCGAGGACGGCGAAGTCGTCGCCCTGTCGATCCATGCCGGCGTGTGGACCAGCGCGGCGCTGGCCGCGTCTCCTGCACAAGTGCCACGCCTGCGCGCGCAGGTTTCCGGCCTTATGGAGAAGTTCGAATTCGATGCCGGCGGCCATGCCGGAAAGGCGCTCGTTCACGCGCTCACCGCGCTGCCGCACGATCTCGTGATCGGTTTTTCCGCAGAGGATATCGAGCGGGTCGCGACCGCGATGATGAGCCTGGTCGATCGCCCGCGCCCCCGGCTTGCTCTGGTCGAGGCGCCGCTGGCCCGGCACCTGTTCGCATTCGTGTGGATGCCGCGCGACATGCTTTCGACCCAGGTTCGCCACCGGATCGAGGACCTGCTGGAAGAAGGCGCCGGGGCCACGATGCTCGACTGGAGCCTGCAGGTTGAAGGCGGCAATCTGGCCATGTTGCGCTTCGTGCTCGACTTGCGCGGCGGGCAGGTCTCGACGCCGGAAGCCGAGCTGGAGGCGCGCCTGCAGAAAATGCTGCGCGGCTGGGCCGAAGCGGTCGAGAGCGAACTGGCCGAGCAGATGGAGGCCGGCCGCGCCGCCGCGATCGCGACCCGTTTCGCCGAAGCGTTTCCGGCCGCCTATCGGGCGGATTACGGCGCGGCCGAGGCTGCGCTGGATATCGCCCGGATGCGCCATCTCTCGGCTCTCGAGTCCGAAGCGCCCAGCGGTGCGCCGCTGCAACGCGACGCGCGCCTCTATGCGCTCGACGGCGATCCCGAAGCCGAACTGCGGCTCAAGATCTACGAGCACGAAGGGGCACTGCCGTTGTCGGACGCGGTGCCGGCGCTGGAAAATTTCGGCTTCCGGGTGCTCGCGGAAATCCCCACGCCGCTGGACGAAGGGCGCCTGGGCACGATCCACGACTTCACCCTTGCCCTGCCCGAAACGGATACCCTGGCGGCGCTGCTCGAGCGTGCCGACGCGATCGAGGAAGCGATCGCGGCAGTGCTCAACGGATCGGCGGAGGACGATCCGTTCAACCGCCTGGTGATCGGCGCGGCGCTGAGCGCCGACGAGGCCAACTGGCTGCGCGCCTTCTATCGCTATTTGCGGCAGGCGGGGGTGAGCTTCACGATCTACACCGTGGTCGACGCGCTCGACCGCGCGCCGGATGTGACGCGTGCCCTGGTGCGCCTGTTCGCAGCACGCAACGATCCCGATTTCGCCGGCGACCGCGAAGCCGCGACCCGCGAATGCGAGGATGCGATCAAGCAGGGGCTCGCCGGGGTTGCGGCGATCAACGACGATCGCCTCCTGCGGCTCTATCACGCGGTGATCGGCGCCATCCTGCGGACCAACGCCTTTGCTCCCGCGGGGCAGGAGGCGCTGGCGTTCAAGATCGATTCGCAGCTCGTGCCCAACTTGCCCCGGCCGATTCCCTGGCGGGAAATCTTCGTCTATTCGCGGCGGGTGGAAGGCATTCACTTGCGCGCCGGCCCCGTCGCGCGCGGGGGGCTGCGCTGGTCCGACCGGCGTGACGACTTCCGCACCGAGATCCTCGGCCTGATGAAGGCGCAGCGGGTCAAGAACGCGGTCATCGTGCCCACCGGGGCCAAGGGCGGGTTCTATCCCAAGCAGCTTCCGGCCCCCGAAAGGGACCGCGCCGCCTGGGCGGCCGAAGGGCAGGCGAGCTACGAGATATTCATCCGCACCCTGCTGTCGGTGACCGACAACCTGGAAGGCGACAAGGTCGTCCATCCCCCGCGGGTGGTGATCCGCGACGGGGAAGACCCCTATTTCGTGGTCGCGGCCGACAAGGGCACGGCGCGTTTTTCCGACGTTGCCAACGCCATTGCGGACAAGCGCGACTTCTGGCTCGGCGACGCTTTCGCCAGCGGCGGCTCGAACGGATACGATCACAAGGCGATGGGAATCACCGCGCGCGGGGCGTGGGTCTCGGTCCAGCGGCACTTCCTCGAACTGGGCGTCGACGTGCAGCGCGATCCGGTGCGCGTGGCCGGTTGCGGCGACATGTCGGGCGACGTGTTCGGCAATGGCATGTTGCTGTCGAAAGCGATCAAGCTGGTCGCGGCTTTCGACCATCGGCATATCTTCATCGATCCCGACCCCGATCCCGCGGCGAGCTGGAAAGAGCGCAAGCGACTGTTCGACCTGCCGGCATCGAGCTGGGAGGATTACGACAAGGCCCTGATTTCGAAGGGCGGCGGCGTCTGGCCGCGAACGATGAAGCGCATTCCGCTGTCGGCCGCCATGCGCAAGATGCTGGGCACCGACGCGAAAGAGATGGAGCCCGAAGCGCTGATTTCGGCCATCCTGCGGGCCGAAGTGGATCTGATCTGGTTCGGCGGCATCGGCACTTACGTGAAGAGCCGGGCGGAAAACAACGTTCAGGTGGGCGATCCGGCGAACGATTCCCTGCGCGTCGATGCGGCCGATCTGCGCGCGAAAGTGATCGGCGAGGGTGCCAACCTCGGGGTTACCCAGGCCGGGCGGATCGAATTCGCGCTGCGCGGCGGAAGGATCAACACCGATTTCATCGACAACTCCGCCGGGGTCGACTGCTCGGACAACGAGGTCAATATCAAGATCGCGCTGGCCGGCGCGCGGCGGGCGGGGCGCCTTTCGGAGCCGCGGCGCAATGCGCTGCTGGTGGAAATGACCGACGAGGTCGCCGAACTGGTGCTCGAAGACAATCGCCTGCAGGCGCTGGCCCTGTCGATCGCCGAACTGGGCGGGGCCAAGGCGACCGCCTCGCAACTGCGCCTGATCGAAACGCTCGAGGATCGCGGCTATCTTGATCGCCGCACTGAAGGCCTTGCCGATGGCGAAGCCCTGGCCCGCCGGGCCAGCGACGGCGCGGGCCTGACCAGACCCGAGCTCGCGGTGCTGCTGTCCTCGACCAAGCTGGTGTTGCAGGATGCCATCGAGCAGGCGGCGTTGCCCGACGATCCCGCGCTCGAAGCCGATCTGTTCGAGTATTTCCCCGCCCCGATGCGCGGCAAGTTCAAGACGCAGATCCTCGAGCACCGGCTGCGCCGCGAGATCATCGCGACGAGCCTGGCGAACCGGATCGTGAACCGTCTCGGGCTGGTCAATCCGTTCGAGCTTGCCGAAGAGGAGGGGGTGGAGCTGGCGCAGGTCGCGGCGGCGTTCGTCGCGGCGGAAAAGCTGTTCGGTATCGAGGACTTGTGGGACCGCCTCGACCGGACCGCGATGGTGGAAACCGCGCGCATCATGCTGTTCGACCGTGTCGCGACCGCGATGCGCAGCCAGATGGCCGACCTGCTGCGGGCGGGCGTCGGACGCGTCGGCCCGTCGCAGATCGTCGAGGAACTGGCCAAAGGTATCGCAGAACTCGCCGCCGGAACCGAGGGGCTGCTCGCGGCCGAATCGCGTCAGCAATCGGAAAAGATGCGCGCCGCCTTCGCCGAGAAGGGAGCGCCTGCCGACCTCGCCGCCGACGTCGCGCACTTGTTCGACATGGATGGCGCGGTCGGCCTGGCCCGGCTCGCGCGCGACGCGGAAATCGGCCCGCGCGCGCTTACCGGCGCCTTTACCGACCTGGGCGCGCGGCTCGGGCTCGACTGGGCCCAGGGAACCGCTGCGCTGATGGACCCGTCCGACGTGTGGGAACGCCTGCTCGTTGCCGGCCTGGCGCGCGATTTTCAGCAGATGCGGCTCGACTTCCTTCGGCGGTTGTCGCGGCGCAAGGATGCGAAAAGTGATCCGGTCGGCGCGGTCAGCAGCTGGGCGGAAGAGAACGGCACGGCCATTCGCCAGTTTCGCGCCATGATCGGGCGCGCGCAGGCGCAATCGCCGGTCGCGCCGGCGATGCTCGCGCAGATTGCCAGCCAGGCGCGGAATCTGCTCGGGCGATAGGGTTCGTTGCCGGGCGGGCTTGACCCGGCTGCCGATTTGCCCAAACCCCCGCGACATGGATAGCGCCGACATCGTGATCGTCGGCACAGGGCATGGCGGGGCACAGGCCGCCATTGCCCTGCGCCAGAACGGATTTGCCGGCTCGATCGCCATGATCGGGCGCGACAGCGAACCGCCGTACGAGCGGCCGCCTCTGTCGAAGGAGTATCTGGCCGGGGAGAAGCCGTTCGAGCGGATATATATCCGCCCGCCGCAGTTCTGGGCCGACAAGGACGTGACGCTCCGGTTGCGGACCTCGGTGGTCGAGGTCGACCCGCACGCTCACGAACTCGTGCTCTCGGACGAGAGCCGGGTCCGCTACGGCCAGCTGATATGGGGCGCGGGCGGCGATCCGCGGCGTCTCCCCTGCCCGGGGGCCGATCTGCCCGGCGTGCATTCGGTGCGCAACCGAGCCGACGTCGACCGGATGATCGCCGAGCTCAAAGGCGGGGCACGCCGCGCGGTGGTGATCGGCGGCGGTTATATCGGGCTGGAGGCTGCGGCGGTGCTGCGCAAGCTGGGGTGCGAGGTTGCTCTGCTCGAAGCGCTCCCCCGCGTGCTCGCGCGGGTTGCGGGGGAGGAGCTGTCGCGGTTCTACGAAGCCGAACATCGCCGGCAGGGCGTCGATATCCGGTTGGAAGCCGCAGTCGAGCGGATCGAAGGGGACGACAGGGTTACCGGCGTGGCGCTCGCAGGGGGCGAGATCGTGCCGGCCGATCTGGTCGTCGTCGGGATCGGCATCGTGCCTTCGGTCGGCCCCCTGATCGCGGCGGGCGCGGCGGGCGCCAACGGAGTCGATGTCGACGAGTTCTGCCGCACCTCGCTCGACGACGTCTATGCGATCGGCGACTGCGCGGCACATGCCAATCCCTACGCCGGCGGCGCGGTGATCCGTCTCGAATCGGTGCAGAACGCCACCGACATGGCGAATGTCGCGGCAAAATCGATCTGCGGCGATCCCCGTCCTTACCAGGCGGTGCCGTGGTTCTGGTCGAACCAGTACGATCTTCGCCTGCAAACCGTCGGTCTGTCGCTCGATCACGACGAGACGGTCCTGCGCGGCGACCCGGCAGCGCGCAGGTTTTCGGTCGTCTATCTCAGCGAAGGTCGGGTGATCGCGCTCGATTGCGTCAACGCGACCAAGGATTATGCCCAGGGCCGCAAGCTGGTCGAGGCCGGGTCGAAGCCCGAGCGCGAGGCGCTGGCCGACCCGGAGATTTCGCTCAAGGCGCTGGTGTAAGCTCGCGCATGGCCCATCGGGCCGCTTCGGCGACCGCCGGATCGGGATCGTCCACCAGCGCGCGGACCGGGCCGGTCAGCGCCGGATTGCCGCTGTTGCCCGCGGCGATCAGGCAGTTGCGGACGAAGCGGTCGCGTCCGATGCGCTTGATCGGCGAGCCGGAAAAGAGCTTCCGAAAGGCCGCATCGTCGAGCGTGAGCAGCGCGTCGAGCCGGGGAGCCACCAGTTCGGCGCGCGGCAGGAACGCACGGTTGCGCGCCGCCGCGTCGGCGAACTTGTTCCACGGGCACACGGCCAGGCAATCGTCGCAGCCGTAGATGCGATTGCCGATCGCCTTGCGGAATTCGTGCGGGATCGGTCCCTTGTGCTCGATCGTGAGGTAGGAAATGCAGCGCCGGGCATCGATCCGATAGGGTTCGGGAAAGGCGTCTGTCGGGCAGGCGTCCTGACACGCACGGCACGATCCGCAGTTGTCGCGGTGCGGCGTCGCCGGTTCGAGATCGAGCGTGGTGTAGATCGCGGCGAGGAACAGCCACGACCCGTGTTCGCGGCTGACGAGGTTGGTGTGCTTGCCCTGCCACCCGATTCCCGCCGCCTCGCCCAGCGGTTTTTCCATCACCGGCGCCGTGTCGACGAAAACCTTGAGCCGGGCCTCCGGCGCGCGCGCGACGAGCCACCGCGCGAGCGCCTTCGCCGCTTTCTTGACCGTGTCGTGATAGTCGCGGCCCTGGGCATAGACCGATATGCGCGCGCGCTCCCGATCGCCCTCCAGCGCCAGGGGATCGCGATCGGGGGCATAGCTCATGCCCAGCGCGATCACGCTCTTCGCCTCGGGCCACATCGCCTGCGGGCCCTGACGCACCTCGGCGCGGTCTTCCATCCAGCCCATCGTGCCGTGGTATCCGGCCGCGATCCATTCGCGCAGGCGCCGGGCGCGTTCGGGATCGTCGGCCGCAGGGGCAATCCCGACCGCGACGAAACCCAGCCGCCGCGCCTCGGCGAGCAGGTCCTCGCGCAGTGCGGCATTTTCGCGGGCTTCGGACACGCTAACGGGTTGCTCCCTGCAATGCGCAGCGGCTACCGCGCGGATATGGAAACTGCGCTAAGCGATCCGCCCCGCGCGGGCAACGATACCGCGTCCGGTGCGCCGCTTGCAATCGAGGCGCACGGCCTGGTCAAGCGGTTCGGGGACACCACGGCCGTCGACGGGGTCGACCTCGCCGTGCCCGAAGGGGCGATCTACGGCGTGCTGGGCCCCAATGGCGCGGGCAAGACGACCACGTTGCGGATGCTGCTGGGCATTATCGACCCGGACCGGGGGGTGCGCCGGCTGTTCGGGCACGACGATCCGCACGATATCGCCGGCCTGGTCGGCTATCTGCCCGAGGAGCGCGGCCTCTACCCGGCGATGAAGGCCTGCGATGCGATCGCCTTCATGGGCGCTCTGCGCGGCATGGCGCTGTCGGACGCGCGCGAGCGGGGGCGTGTCCTGCTGGAAGATCACGGGCTCGGCCATGCGGCGGACAAGCAGATCCGCCAGCTTTCGAAAGGCATGGCGCAGACCGTGCAGTTGCTCGGCACGCTGGTGCACGATCCGCGCCTGGTCATCCTGGACGAGCCGTTCTCCGGCCTCGACGCGATCAACCAGGGCAAGCTGGAAGTGCTGATCCGCGGGCTGGCGGAGCGCGGCACCACGGTGATCTTCTCGACCCATGTCATCGCCCATGCGGAGCGCCTGTGCGAAGGCGTGGCGATCATTGCCGGGGGCAGGGTGCCCTATGCCGGCTCGGTCGACGCCGCGCGCGACCGCATTCCGGCGCGCGTCCGCCTCGAAACCCGCGCGCACGAAGGGCGCTGGCGCGAAGCCTTGCCGGCCGACGCGCGGCGCGAAGGCGATTTCTGGTATTTCTCCCTCCCCGAAACGGGTATCGAACCGCTGCTGCGCGCGCTGATCGAAGGGGAGGCCGGCATACTTTCGCTATCGATCGAGCGTGCCGGGCTGCACGATGCCTTCGTCCATATCGCGGGCGAGGCGGCGGCACGCGCGCTGGAGGAAGAGAGCGCGGCGGGAGGGGCATCGTGACCGGCCCCTTGCCCGGCCGGCGTTCGCGGCTGCCGCTCTGGCGCGCGGCATGGGTGATCGCCCGGCGCGATTTCACCGCGATCCTGTTTTCGAAGGCCTTCCTGTTCTTCCTGGTCGGGCCGCTGTTCTTTATCGGCATCAGCGGCGCGGCGGGCGCGCTCAGCGCCCAGGCGGTCGACAGCGCGCAGAACCCGCGGCTGGCGGTGGCGCTCTCGGCCGCGGAAGGACGCGCCTTTGCGGCGGCTCATGGGCGCCTGGCCGAACTGGTCCGCCTGCCCGAGATCGAGGTGGTCGATCCCGCCGAAGCGACCGATGCGGACAGTCTGCTGGCCGACGACGGACGCAATTTCGGCGCCGTTCTCGATGGAACGCTCGCGGCGCCGCGGCTGATCGGAACCGAGGAGCGGATAGAGGACTGGCGCGGGCGCGTGGCGCTGGTGGCGGCAGAAGCGAGCGGCGCCTCGGCGGCGGACTATCCGTCGGTTGCGCTGGCCCCGACCGCCGCCACGGTCGCCAGCAAGCGCAGCGCCAATGCCGCGACCGCCACGGCCGGGCTGACGCTGCTGTTCCTGCTGACGATGCTGCTGGCAGGCATGGTCATGTCGAACCTGGTGGAGGAGAAGGGCAACAAGATCATCGAGATCCTCGCCGCGGCGATCCCGATGGACGCGGTTTTCTTCGGCAAGCTCTTCGCCATGCTGGCGGTCAGCTTCGTCGGGATCGCGATCTGGGGAAGTGCCGCGGGGGCGATCGTCGTGGCGACCGGGGTGCTCGACGATTTCTCTCCGCCCGCCGTGGGCTGGCCGGCGTTCGCCGCGCTATTTCTCGTCTATTTCGCGATGGCCTATCTCCTGATCGGCTCGATCTTCCTCACGATCGGATCGATGGCGCCGACGGTGCGCGACGTTCAGACGATGTCGATGCCGGCAACGATCCTGCAGCTCCTGGTGTTCTTCCTCGCCAGCTTCGCGATGACCGACGTCGGCTCGCCGGTGGAACTGTTCGCGGTGATCTTTCCGCTCAGCTCGCCATACGCGATGGTCGCGCGCGCGGCGCAGGAACCGGCGCTGTGGCCCCACGCCCTCGCCCTGGCCTGGCAAGTGCTGGCGGTCGTGGTTTTCGTTCGCTTCGGGGCGCGCCTGTTCCGCCGGCGGGTGATGAAATCGGGACCTGCGCCGGCCAAGGGCGGCCGGGGGCTGTGGGCAAGGTTCGCCGGGCGGCGATAGCGGCCGGCCCGCTCAACGCGCGAAGCGGTCGGACAGGCCCCGATCGGTGCCGCAAAGGCGATCCCAGAAGCGGAAATAGAGGCCGTAGTTGCAGGCATAGCGCTCGTGATGGCGCTGGTGGTGGCTGGCGGTGATCAGCCAGTCGCCCACGCGCGAGCGCAGGAGCGCGCGCGGAAACATTTCCCAGCCCATGTGATTGGTCACGCCCATCACGGTCATGATCGCGAGCACGATGCCCAGCACGGCCACATGGATCGGGATAAGGAAGACGAGTGCGGGGATCACCACCGCTCCCGTTACCGCCTCCAGCGGGTGAAAACTCATCGCGGCCCAGGCCGTCGGCGGGCGGCTGGCATGGTGGACCGCATGGGCGAGCCGAAAGAGGCGCGGCCGGTGCATCCAGCGGTGCGTCCAGTAAAACCAGGTATCGTGCGCGAGGAGACAGGCGAACAGCGAAAGCGGCATGACCCACAGGGGATAGGCCAGCGGGTCGGCATAGATCAGCGTCCACCCGTGCGCCTGCCAGCCCCAGGCGACGATCCCGGCAGGCAGGCCGTAGATCGCGGCCGACAGCAGCGACCAGCCGATCTCCCGCCGGATCTGCGGGCCGAGCGAGTCGTAGAGCCCCGGGCGCAGGCGTGTCGTCGCCCATGCGAACAGCCCGCTCGTCGCGAGATAGCGCAGGGCGACGATGGCGATCATCGCCAGGGCGGAAAGAAGGGCAGCGGCAATCATGGCCGGGCGCACTATGCCCGAAGGTGTCGCGCCGGGCGACAGGTTTCAGGCCGCCTCGCGCTCGATATATTCGGGGTAGAAGGCCGGTGCGCGGTCGGACCAGGCGGGGGCGGTGGCGGCGGCTTCGCTGAGCGACTGGAGCAGGATCTTGCGCCGGCCCGGCTTGATCTGCGGCAGCGCGCCGGCGGCGCAGAACGCGCTCGGCAGCCAAGGGCGGGCCTCGGGGCCGATCAGTCGTTCATAGAGGAAGCGAAAGGCGGAAAAGCACTCGATCCGTTCCTGCGCCAGATCGAAAGCGGCCACACGGGTGAGCTTGCCGATGAAGTCTTCGATCCCGTCCAGCCCGCTTTCCACGGGGATCGTGGCGCGCAGGACCTTCAGTTCCTGATAGGCGACGTACTGGCTGCGGATCGCAGCGCTTTCGCCGGCATCGCGCGCCCAGCGCTTGAACGCGTCCTGGCGGCCCAGCCCGATATCGAGGCTGCGGCGGATATAGCGCTGCTCGGCAGGCGTGAAGCTCGCGAACTCGCGCATTTCGGCGATAGTGAGCGATGCAGTGGCGGCCTTGGGCATAGTGCGGTTCCCTGTTGCACCGCCCACCATCGCCGGACTTGGTTAAATTGGGGTTAGCCTTGGGCTCCGCGCCGTCTCAACGAAAACGACCCTCAGATCAAACCGGCGAGCGGGCTCGACGGATCGGCGTATTTGCGGGTCGCCATGCGTCCGGCGAGATAGGCGTCCCGCCCCGCCTCGACCGCCAGCTTCATCGCACGGGCCATGCGGAGCGGATCTTTCGCCTCGGCGATCGCGGTGTTCATCAGCACCCCGTCGCAGCCGAGTTCCATCGCGACGGCCGCGTCGCTTGCCGTGCCCACGCCCGCGTCGACCAGCACCGGCACGCTGGCGCCTTCGACGATGAGACGGATCGTCACCCGGTTCTGAATGCCCAGACCCGACCCGATCGGCGCGCCCAGAGGCATGACCGCGACCGCCCCGGCGTCTTCGAGCTGCTTGGCCGCGATCGGATCGTCGACGCAATAGACCATCGGCAGAAACCCCTCCTTCGCGAGGACCTCGGTGGCTTTCAGGGTCTCGCGCATATCGGGATAGAGGGTTCGCGCCTCACCCAGAACCTCCAGCTTCACGAGGTCCCATCCGCCGGCCTCGCGCGCCAGCCGCAGCGTGCGGATCGCTTCGTCGGCGGTGAAGCACCCGGCGGTGTTGGGCAGGTAGGTGATCTTTTTGGGGTCGATGAAATCGGTCAGCATCGGCGCCTTGGGGTCGCTCACGTTGACCCGGCGGACGGCGACGGTGACGATCTCCGCGCCAGAGGCTTCGAGCGCGGCGGCGTTCTGCTGGAAATCCTTGTATTTGCCGGTCCCGACGATCAGCCGCGAGCGAAACGTGCGGCCGGCGACCGTCCAGCTGTCATCCGATGCCGCCTGGCCGCCGCCGACGAAATGAACGATTTCCAGCGTATCGCCATCGGCGAGCGGCGCCTCGTCCAGTGTCGAGCGGGGCACGATCTCGCCATTGCGCTCGACCGCGACCTTTTCCGGCGCAAGATCGAGTTCGCGCACGAGAGCGGCGATCGTGGGGGCGGAAGTGCGGCGGGTTTCGCCGTTGACGGTGAGAGTGAGCATGGCGGCCATGCCCGGCGAGATAGCGCTCAATCCGCGCGGCGCAAGTTCAGCAGGTGCCCGAGCGCGACGAGCGCCACGCCGATCACGGTCAGAACGGCCTCCCCCGCGCCATGGGGCATCGCCAGCGCTCCGCCCATGAACGTCAGGCCCATCATCGCGGTCACGAACGGGACCGGGCGGCGATGGGTCAGTGCGCCCCAGCCGATCGCCACGGCGGCGATCACCAGCGCGATGGCGAGGCCGACCCGGTGGAATGCAGGGGCGAGCAGGAACTCGGCGCCGATCCCGAGGGCCGAAACGATCGCGATGGACGCGATGCAATGAACGACGCACAGCCCCGACAGCATGATGCCGGCGCGATCGAGCTTCGCACGAATCGGGGTTTTTTGCGCATCCATGGACGAACGTCATGTATGTGACGGTGTAACATTGCGCAAGAGCAAATTGGGCCGGCGCTGCGGCCTTCGGTCGGAAGGTCTTGAGATTCGGCGGTCGCCGTCGCATCAGGCGCACCCATGGCCGTTCCCGAAAGTCCCGACCCGGTTGCATCCGCAACATCGCCCGACACCGCCCGCCCGGCTGCGCTGGCGCGCTGGCTATGGTTCGTCGCCTGGCTGATCGTTGCGATCGTGGTGGTCGGCGGGATCACCCGCCTGACCGAATCGGGGCTGTCGATCACCGAGTGGAAGCCGGTTACCGGCGCGATCTCGCCACTGAACGAAGCGCAATGGCAGGCCGAGTTCGAGGCTTACCAGCAGATCGGCGAGTACCGTCATATCACCGGGCCCGCCGGGATGACGCTGGCCGATTACAAGTTCATCTACTTCTGGGAATGGGCGCATCGCCTGATCGGACGCATCATCGGCCTTGCATTCGCGCTGCCGCTGGCGTGGTTCTGGATCCGCGGGGCGATCCCGTCCGGGTACAAGCCACGGCTTGTCGCCTTGCTCGCGCTGGGCGGGCTTCAGGGGGCGTTCGGCTGGTTCATGGTCCGTTCGGGCCTGTCGGAGGAAGTGACCGACGTCAGCCATTTCTGGCTTTCGATCCACCTGCTCACCGCGTTGTTGACCCTGGGGGCAGTGGTCTGGACCGCGCTCGATTTCGGCCGGCTGGCCCGGATACCGGATGCGCGCGCGCCGCGTTTTGGCCGGCTGGCCTGGCTGGTCGGCTCGATCGTGTTCGTCCAGCTCCTCCTCGGCGCCTGGGTGGCCGGTCTCGACGCCGGCCACGCATCCGATACCTGGCCGCTGATGCAGGGGCGCCTGGTGCCGGAATTCGACATGTCGCGCGGGTTCTGGTGGGCGCTGACCCACGATCCCTTTCTGATCCATTTCCTCCATCGCTGGTGGGCCTGGGTCGCCGTTGCCGCGCTGATCGTGCTTGCGCGCAAGGTGCGCCCGTTCGAACGACGCGCCTCGGTCGCGATCCATGCCGCGTTCGGCACCCAGATCGTGCTCGGCATTGCGACCGTGTGGACGGGCGTTTCGCTGTGGGTCGCGACCGCGCACCAGTTCGTCGGCGCCCTGCTGGTCGTGGCCACTGCCTGGGGCCTTCACATCGTCGGGAGGCGGCGTTGAGCGCGCTCGTCTGGTGTCCTTGCCCCGACGAGCGCACCGCCATGGCGCTCGCCCGCCAGCTGGTGGAAGAGGATCTGGCGGCGTGCGGGAACGCGATCGGCCCGATGCGGTCCGTGTTCGCATGGAACGGCACGGTGGAGGAATCGCGCGAATGCGGCCTGCTGCTCAAGACCCATGCGCGCGTGCTGGATCGCGCGGTGGCGCGGCTCGAAGCGCTGCATCCGTATGACGAGCCGGCCGTGCTCGGCTGGCGCTGCGAGGCGGCGGGCGCGGCCACCGCAGCCTGGCTCGCCGCTCTCGGGACCGATATGCCGGAGGGCGACGGGCCATGAAGGCAGCAGGTTCGACGCGGTGGATTCTTGCCGCACTCGCGCTGTTCGCAGCCGCAGGGCCTGCATCGCTAGCCGCCCGGGATACAGAGCGCGCGCCGGCCGCTTTCGTCGCCCCGGCAGAACCGATGAAGCTGACCCGCGTTCTGGAACGCCGCCTGGGGGATGGTCAGGCGATCGTGGTCTCGCGCAGCTGGCGCGTCCGTTTCGTGCCGCATGCGGGCGGATACCGGGTCGAGGGCGAACAGATCGCCGTTGCGGTCGAAACGCCGCCCCGCCTGGCGCGACTGGCGGAGGTGGAACGCAACAAGCCGCAGGGGGGCGATTTTCCGATCCTGCTCGACGCTGCGGGCCGGATCGTGGGCAACGCCTCGGGCAGCCTCCCGGCAATTCCGGGCCTGGGGGAAGCTGTCCGGGCGTTCGTCGCCGACCGCGACGATGCGCGCCGGGACGAGGCCCTGCAATATGTTGCGGCCGTGCAGCAGGCGGGGGCGGCGATGGCGAGCCGCTGGCCGCCCGATCTGTTCTTCCCGGCCGCTTCGCGCGAGGAACGGCGCGAACTGCCTTTGCCCGGCGGCGGCGAAGGCGCGGTGCAGGTCCGCTTCGAAGGGACGCTGGACGGCACGGGTAAACGGCTCGCCACGGCGCGCCGCCGGATCGTGACCCGGGTGGGAGAGAGCGAGCGGATCTCGCTCGAAACCTGGCGGCTCGAACCTCTCGATTGACGCCAAGGTATTATTTTACCTCTACCAAAAGGCGCGGATTTGCTTGACTTCGGAAGGGTGAGGCGACAAATGCGCCGCTCTCGCGGCTGCCCCGGCAGATTCGCGGCGAGCAACATTTCGAAGGAATTCAAGCCATGAAGGCGCTCCACAAGAGCACCCGGTCGATCAAGCCGGCCGAGGTCGAGAAGAAATGGCATCTGATCGACGCCGAGGGGCTGGTCGTCGGCCGCCTCGCCTCGATCATCGCCAATATCCTGCGCGGCAAGCACAAGCCGAGCTACACCCCGCATGTCGATTGCGGCGATCACGTGATCGTGATCAACGCCGACAAGGTGCGTTTCACCGGCAACAAGCTGGGCGACAAGGTCTATTACAAGCACACCGGGTACGTTGGCGGGATCAAGGAAACGACCCCGGCCAAAGTGCTCGAAGGCCGTTTCCCCGAGCGCGTTCTGGAAAAGGCGGTCGAGCGGATGATTCCGCGCGGGCCGCTGGGCCGCCAGCAGATGAAGGCGCTGCACCTCTATGCCGGCACCGAGCATCCCCATGACGGGCAGAAGCCCGAAGTGCTCGACGTCGCCTCGATGAACCGCAAGAACAAGGTGTCCGCATAATGGCTGACGAGAAGAACACCGTGTCCGATCTGTCGGACCTCAAGGACATCGCCGGCGACGCGCCCGAAGGCGACGCCGCGACGATCGCGGAAAGCACCGCGCCGCTGCGCGAGCAGGAGCTGGACCAGCACGGTCGCGCCTATGCCACCGGGCGCCGCAAGGACGCCGTCGCCCGCGTCTGGATCAAGCCGGGCAAGGGCACGATCACCGTCAACGGCAAGGATCAGGAAACCTATTTTGCGCGCCCGACGCTGCGCCTGATCATCAACCAGCCGTTTGCGATCACCGATCGCGTGGGGCAGTTCGATGTGATCGCCACCGTCAAGGGCGGCGGGCTTTCGGGTCAGGCCGGTGCGGTCAAGCATGGCATTTCGCAAGCGCTCGCGAAATACGAGCCGGCGCTGCGCTCCACGGTCAAGGCCGCCGGTTTCCTCACCCGCGACAGCCGCGTGGTCGAACGCAAGAAGTATGGCCGGGCCAAGGCTCGCCGCAGCTTCCAGTTCTCGAAGCGTTAAACCGCTTCGGTTCGAATACCGGACGAATCGCGAAGGGCGGCCCCAAGGGTCGCCCTTTTCGTATGGTTCCGGGAGGGGCGATCACGCCGGCACCGGTGGAATCCGGCGCACAGTCTTCTTTCTGTCACGCGATCGCCATTCACCGGTAACAGTGCGCGACTAGCCGCCCGTCCAGATCGGTTCTGGAGGGCAAGTTTCAATGAACATCCGCAAGCGCTGTCTCGTTTCATCCGCCGGCATTGCGCTGGCGGCGACTTTCGCGACGCCGGCCATCGCCGGCGACATCGTCGGCACGGTGCTCGACGCCAGCGAAACGATCGCGCTCCAGGCTGCGCAAGTTCGCATCGTCGAACTCGACCGGGTGGCCACCACCCAGCGCGACGGCAGCTTCCTCTTCGCCGACGTGCCGGCCGGCGAATATACGCTGGAAGTCACCTATGTCGGCGCCCCGACCGTCCGCCAGGCCGTCAGCGTGCCGGCCGACCGGTTCGTGCGCGCCGATATCCTCCTCGGCGGCGACAGTTCGCGCGAGATCCTCGTCGTCGGCCAGAGCGCCAATCTCGCCAGCGCCCTGTCGCGCAAGCGTGGCAACGATGGGGTCAGCGACGTGCTGACTCGCGATGCGATCGGCCAGTTCCCCGACCAGAACGTCGCCGAATCGCTGCGCCGCCTGCCCGGCGTCAATGTGTTGAACGACCAGGGCGAAGGCCGCTTCGTCTCGGTCCGCGGCCTCGACCCGGAACTCAACGCAACCTCGCTCAACGGCGTGCGCCTGCCCGCCCCCGAATCCGACGTACGCTCGGTCGCCCTCGACGTAATCTCCAGCGACATCATCGAATCGATCGAGATCAAGAAGTCGCTGACGCCCGACATGGACGCGGACACGATCGGCGCCTCGATCGAGATCGAGACCACCAGCGCCTTCGACCGCAGGAAGGACCTTCTGACCGCCAAGGTCGAAGGCAGCTACAACGATTACGCCGATCACGTCTCACCCAAGGGCAGCATCGATTTCGCAGCCAGGATCAGCGACAATTTCGGCGTCTCGGGCGGTGTGTCCTACTACAAGCGCAAGTTCGAGACCGACAATGTCGAGGCCGATGGCTGGGTGGAGGCGGACGACGGCATTTTCGCGCAGGAAGTGCAGTATCGCGACTACGACGTGGAGCGGGAGCGCATCAGCGCGACGCTCAACTTCGATGTTCGCGCATCGGATACCACCAAGCTTTATGCGCGCGGCGTGTGGAGCCAGTTCGACGATCAGGAATACCGCCGCCGGACGACATTCGACCTCGGCGATTTCGAAGAGGACAGCCCGCCGGTGATCGACGGCATGACCGCGACATTCGACGACGGCGAGGAGGAATATACCGTTGAACGCGACATCAAGGATCGCTTCGAACGCCAGCGTATTCGCTCCGTTGCGATCGGCGGCGAAACCGATACGGGCGGCTGGGTCGCGAAATACTCCGCCAGCTACGCGAAATCGAGCGAGATCGAGCGCGGATCGCTCGACACCACGCAGTTCGAGCGCGACTTCGACGGCGACGGACTGATCACCACGTTCGACTATTCCGATCCCCGCGTGCCCCTTTATCAGGTGTCCGGCAATGTCGACGCGTTTACCGACGCGTCGGAATACCCGCTCAACGATGTCGAATATACGCGGCTTTCCGCTTCGCAGGACGAGGAATGGGCCGCCAGGCTGGATCTTGCGCGCAACATCATCACCGACAGCGGCACGTTCACGGTGCAGGGCGGCCTGAAAGGCCGCTGGCGGGACAAGCGTTACAACAAGGACGTCGAGTTCTACGAACTTGACGGTTACACGCTGGCCGATGTCCTGGGCAAAGGGCAGACCTATCGTCTGACCGATATCTCGCCCGTCGCCGATTACACGCGGCCCACGCAGTTCTTCCACGACAACTTCGACCAGTTCGCGCTCGTGGAGGCCGATTCGCAATTCGATTCCGCTGTTGAAGACTATTCGATCTCCGAAGATGTCCTCGCCGGCTACCTGCTCGGCCGTTGGGACAGTGCGACGCTGCGCGTGATCGGCGGCGTGCGGTACGAGCGCACGAAGAACGACATCGTCGGCAACAATGTCCTCCTGGTGGAAGAAGGCGGCCAGCTTCCGGGCGGGGGCGAGGCCGAGGAGGATACCGTGCTGGTGACGCCGGTGGCTTCCGAACGCGATTACGACCACTGGCTGCCCAGCCTCACCGTCCGCTTCGAGCCGCAGACCGACCTCGTCCTGCGCGCGGCGGCCTATCGCAGCCTGGTGCGGCCGAAGCTGTCGAAGCTGCCGCCGCGCTTCGTGGTGGAGGAAAACGACGAGGGCGAGCGCGAGGGCGCGTTCGGCAATCCCGACCTGCTCCCTTACGAAGCGTGGAATTTCGACGCCTCGGCCGAATATTACTTCTCGGGCAACGGGGCCGTTTCGGCAGCGGTCTTCTACAAGGATATCAAGAATTTCATCGTCGATACCGTGCGCGAGGACGGCGAATACCGGGGCATTGCCTTCGACCAGGCGGAAATTCCGATCAACGGCGAGAGCGCCGAGGTCTTCGGCGCCGAGTTCTCGATTTCGCAGAAGCTCGACATGTTGCCGTCGCCGCTCGACGGCCTGCTGGTGCAGGCCAACTACACATATACCGACGCGACGGGCCGCGTCCCCATCGATGGCGATCCTGACGACTTGCGCGGGATCATGCTGCCGGCAACCTCGAAGCACACCGCGAACATCGCGCTCGGTTACGAGAAGGGCCCGGTCAGCCTGCGGCTTGCCGGCACCTATCGCGACAAGTACCTCGACGAGCTAGGCGACGACGCGACGGAAGACCGGCTGGTCGACGACCACTTCCAGCTCGATCTGAGCGCGAAATACCGCGTCAACGACAATGTTCAGGTCTTCTACGAATGGGTGAACATCAACAACGCGAAATATTTCGCTTACAACACCCTGGGCGCGCGCAAGAACCTCTACCAGTTCGAGGAATATGGCTGGACGATGAAACTCGGCGCGCGAGTGAACTTCTGATGCGGGGCGCGGCAATCTCCCTCTCGCTCGTTGCGCTGCTGACCGCAGGGTGCGCGACAACGCCGATCGTGGGCGATCCGGCGGTCCCGGTCGCGGCCACGGCCGAGACCGAGCCGGTCGGCACCGCCAACGCCGATGCTGCCGACGATCCGGCGATCTGGCGCAATGCAGCCGATCCTGCGGCGAGCCTGATCGTCGCGACCGACAAGAAGGCCGGCCTCTACGTATACGACCTGGACGGCAAGGTGCGGCACTTCCTCGCCGGCGGCCGGCTCAACAATGTCGACCTGGTCGAACTGCCCGACGGGACGGTGATCGTCGGCGCGAGCGAGCGGACCGATCCGGCCAATGCCAAAGTGGCATTGTTCACGCTCGATACGGCCAGCGGCACGCTGGCGCGGGTCGCGACGATCGATGTCGGCCCGGGCGAAGGCTATGGCTTCTGCATGGGGCCGGGGCGCGGCGGCGCCGATGCAATGCTCTATTCGCCGGTCAAGGACGGTTCGCTCCACGGGCAGGCGCTGCGCTGGAACGCCGGCCGACCGAGCGTGGAGACGGTGTTCCGGCACAAGCTTGCGACCCAGCCCGAAGGATGCGTCGTCGATCCGCGCGACGGCACGCTCTACGTGGGCGAAGAGATGGCCGGCATCTGGCGCTTCCGCATGGACGGCACGCCGGGCGAGCTGGTGGCTTCGATCGATAACGCGATGCTGGTGGCCGATGTCGAAGGCCTGGCGATTGCGCCCGAGGGGGCCGATGGCGGGCTGCTGGTCGCGTCGAGCCAGGGTGACAACGCCTTTGCGGTATACCGCCTTCCCGGCATGGAGCCGGTCGGCCGATTCCGCATCGCCGCCGGTGCGCTCGGCGGCGCCGAGGAAACCGACGGGATCGATCTCGCGCTCGGCGATTTCGGGCCGGAGTTCCCCGCGGGTCTGTTCGTGGCGCAGGACGGCGTGAACGCCCCTGCCGCGCAGAACTTCAAGCTCGTTCGGTGGGACAGCGTGCTCCGGGCGCTGGCGGAAGAGGCCGGTCCGGCCGACTGAGGGCACCCGGCATCGGCGGCAACGCGAGTTGACCCGCGCCCGCGCATGCCCAAACTATGCGCGGACCACGGAGAAACGGCATGCCGCATCATACCCCGTTGATCGGAACCATCGTCGCCGGTTTCGTCGCCGCCTTCCTGATGGGGGCGCTGGCGCAGAAGCTGCGCATCTCGCCGGTTGCAGGTTACCTCTTCGCCGGAGTCCTCGTCGGGCCGTTCACGCCGGGCTTCGTTGCCGACACGGCTCTGGCCAACGAACTCGCGGAGATCGGCGTGATGCTGCTGATGTTCGGGGTCGGCCTGCACTTTTCGTTCCGCGACCTGCTGTCGGTCAAGCACATCGCGCTGCCGGGCGCGGTGCTGCAGATCGCGGTTGCCACGGGCCTCGGCCTCGGCCTCGCGACTTATCTCGGCTGGTCGATCGCCGCCGGCCTTGTTTTCGGCCTGGCGCTGTCCGTTGCAAGCACGGTGGTGCTGTTGCGCGCGCTCGAGGCGCGCAACCTGGTCGAGACCGACCGCGGCCGGATCGCGGTCGGCTGGCTGATCGTGGAAGACCTCGCGATGATCCTCGCCCTGGTTCTGCTGCCCGCCATCGCCGGAATGCTGGCGGGCACAGCGGACGGTAGCGGGCTGCCGACGATCCTGGGCACGACTCTGTTGAAGGTCGGCGGATTTGTCGCCTTCATGCTGATCGTTGCGCGCCGGGTCATCCCTGCGGCCCTGCACTGGACGGCGCATACCGGTTCGCGCGAGCTGTTCCGTCTGGCGGTTCTTTCGATCGCCTTGGGGGTCGCGCTGGGAGCGGCATATATCTTCGACGTTTCGTTCGCGCTCGGTGCGTTCTTTGCCGGGATGATCCTCGGCGAAACGCAATTGAGCCGCCGCGCGGCGGAGGAAACACTGCCTCTGCGCGATGCCTTCGCCGTGCTGTTCTTCGTTTCTGTCGGGATGCTCTTCGATCCTGCCGTGGTGCTGCAGCAGCCCGGTCCCCTGATCGCGACGGTGCTGATCATCGTGGTCGGAAAGTCGCTGGCGGCATATGCGATCGTGCGGGCGTTCGGGCACGACAACGGGTCGGCCCTGACCGTCGCGGCGAGCCTCGCGCAGATCGGCGAATTCTCCTTCATTCTGGCCGGTCTGGGAACCGAGGTCGGCGTCCTCCCGCCGGAGGGGCGGGATCTCATCCTGGCCGGCGCGATCTTCTCGATTCTTGTAAATCCGGTAATCTTCGCGCTGGTTGCCGGCCGATTGGCAGCGGTGCCCGCGCCCGAAGAAGCGGACCCTGGGGAAAGCGAGCGAAGCTGCCAGGACGAGTGGCGCGAACACGTGATCCTGGTCGGGCACGGGCGGGTCGGACGCCTGATTGCGGAAGGGGCAGCCCGTCGCGGCCGGACGATAGTGGTCATCGAGGAACAGATCGACTTCGCGCGTCAGGCGGAAGAAGCCGGTCGCGAAGTCGTGATCGGCAATGCGACAAGTCCGCATGTCCTGGAGGAAGCGGGCGTGCGCCACGCGGCCAAGCTGATCATCGCCACTCCCGAAGGGTTCGAAGGCGGCGCGATCGCCGAGCATGCCCGACGGGTGAACCCCGATATCGTGATTTTCGCCCGCGCCCATTCGGACGACGAAGTGACTTATCTGGAAGGGTTAGGAGTGGACCATGTGATCATGGGCGAACGCGAAATCGCCCGAACCATCCTGGGCCTTGTCGCCCCCGGCCCTGCCACGGCCTGACCGGCAGGATGAATCAGTGGACCGGCGGATCGGTGCGCGGGATCTGCCGCACCGGGGCCACCGGCTCTCCGGGCTCGCGCGGCGGGCGTGCGTCTTCGGGCACGTCGTCGATCTGCATGTCGCGGGTTCGGATACGCTCCAGATTCCGCACGCGCACGCGCAAGGTCTCGCCGTCCCAGGTCAGTTCGTTGAAGCTGGGCGGTGTCGATCGCGTGCGCTTGGACAGCGTGCCCGCGCCGATCATGCGGACGGGGCCGTTGTCCGTTTCCTCGACGATGTCGAACGCGTCGTGGACATGGCCTGACAGCACCGCGAGCACCGGGCGCTTCGCCAGTTCGGCAAGCGCTCTGCCACCGCCGCGGGTCAGCGCCGTCCCGGCGGTCCCGACTTCGCGCAAGGGATGATGGCAGGCGACGAGAGCCTGGACTCCGGAGGGCAGGCTATCGATCGCCCCAAGGCATTTTTTCAGCGCGCGTGAGCTGACCCAGCCTTTAGACCAGTTGAGCCGGGGCTGGGCGCGAACCGCCGTCTTCAGCGGCACGATGGCGAGGCCGGGCAGGTCGATCGCGCGCTCTACCCTATCGGCGATGCCATGGAACCGGCGATAGGGCTGGAAGAACCGTTCGATCAGGTTGAAATAGGGCAGGTCGTGATTGCCGACTTCCACCGTCACGGGCACATCCAGCGAACGGATCCACCGGCAGGCCGCGTCGAACTCGCGGTGGCGCGCACGCATTGTCAGGTCGCCGGTGATCGCCACTGCGTCCGGGCGCTTTTCCGCAATCTCCCGCTTGACCCAATCGAGCGCGCGATTGTCCTCCAGCCCGAAGTGGATATCGCTGATGTGGAAGAGAAGACTCGTCTCAGCCGCCATGCCCGGTCGCTAGCAGATCGACCTCGCATGCGGCCATGACGAATTCCTCCCGAGCTTGCCCTTGTGCAGGCTCGCCGTCGATCAGCAGGCCGATGGATCGGCTTTCGCTGTCGGCGACCACGATCCGGTCGAGCAGCCCGAGGCGGTCGTGCGGCCCTTCGCGAAACTGCCGACGGAGCAGGGCCCACCCCTGCTGCAGGAACTCGCCGGCGTTTTCGGCATGATAGGCGTCGACCTGCATGCCCCACGGGCCGGGCGTGAATTCGATCAGCGGATAGCCGTCGTCGCGACCGATCTGCGGATCGCGGCAGCGCAGCATCGATCCGCCGGTCGTTTCTGCAAGAGCTTCGCCGGCACTGTCGGCCATGGCTGCGATATCCGCGTCGCGCATGGCCTCGCGCACGGCGTACCAACTCGTTCCCGGCCCGGCGAGGAGGCCCGCCAGGGCGTCGCCATGGGCGGTCCGCGCGATATCCGGGCGCACTCGCCGCGCCGCGCCCCTGCCCGCCCGCAGCAGGATTTCCTCGCTCGTCGCATCGCCGTGCAGGCGCTGCGCCAGCAGGTTCATCGTCCCCCCGGGCAGGACCAGGATCGCGCCCCGCCAGCCATAGAGGCCGGTTACCGTAGCGTTGATCGTACCGTCGCCGGCATAGACCGCCAATGTATCGACACCCGCCGCGTCGAGCGTTGCGGCATCGGGCAGCGGCTGGTCCGGGAAGTCGATTCGGCGGGCGAGTGTCAGGCCATACTGGTCGCAGCAGCTTTCCAGCGCCTCGATTGCGGCGGGGTTGTTGTTGCCGCTGGCGGAATTGACCACCAGCCAGAGCGCGCGCGTCGTGTTCATGCCAGCGAAGCGCCGGAAGGCGGGTGCGGTTCCCGCATTTACACCCGCCCGGTGAGGATCAACCAGGCGGAGGCGACATTCAGCGCCGTATAGCCGAGATAGGCCCAAACGATCGCGGGCCACCCGTTCGCGACCGACAGCATCGCCGCAAGCAGGACGAGGAACTCGGTCACCAGAGTGATCCGCCCGCCGAGCATGTGCACGAACCAGGGCATGCGCCCGAGCAGGGGATGGCCGCTTTCCAGCACGGCCTTGTGCATCGCGAAATTGCCGATGCCCATGAAGAAGACGAGGATCAGGATCACGGTGCGCATCATGCACCCGCGCCCGTCGGTTGCCAAACACGGTTCGTCGGGCGGTTCGATCCGTCCGTCAGGCGGCCCGGGCGCCTGTCGACGCAGGGCGATCTGCGGTCGATGCGCGGATGCGGCCGGCGGAGGGCGGGCCTATCCCATGGCTTGCGGGTCGCCTCTCCCCCCAATCGATTTCGGAGGCGCCCGCTGATGGAGGAAAGCTCATGAAACGCCCCCTTGTCGTTCTTGCCGCCGTTGCCGCATTCGGTGCGACCGCGGCGCCTGCCTATGCCGATACGCTGTCCATTCCCTACCGCGATCTCGACCTCTCGACCGCTGAAGGTCAGAAGGCTCTCGACCGGCGGATCGACGTTGCCGTGCGTGAATTCTGTGCGCTCGACCAGCAGCTCACGGGCACCCGAATCGCGACGAGAGAGTCGCGCAAGTGCTATGCCGAAACGCGGCGCCAGGCGGACAAGCAGTTCGCTGCCATCATGGATGAGCAGCGGGTCGGCGGCTGATCACTCCGGTCGCGACCTCGGCCCGGACCGGTTCAGTCCCCCGGTCCGGGCCGAATTGCGTGCGAACCGTGCGCGGAAGAAGCGCGGCCCCCGGCCTCGCCGGAGACGATTCTAGCGTCCGGCCATTCCCTTGACTTTCGGCAGATAGGTCCGTCCGATCCGCACCGTCTCGCCATCCTCCAGTTCGGCCGACCATACGCCCAGCCCGTCGTGGCGCAGCCCGCGGATGCGATCCTTCCTGAGGATGGTCGAACGATGGACGCGGATGAACTCTGCCGGATCGAGCCGTTCTTCGAGCCCTGCAATCGTCTGCAACAGCAGATAGCTGCGATCGCCCAGATGGAGCCGGACATAATCGCGCTCCGCATCGATGCGGTCGATCTGGTCGATTTCGATCCGCAACAGTTCCGAACGATGCGGGACCCATAGCTCGGTAAGCCACTTGCTCTCGTTCCGCGCCGGTTTGCTGCGACGCGAAACGGCCCGCTCGATCGCGCGCGCGAGCCGGTCGTGCGCCACGGGCTTGAGAACGTAGTCGACGGCATCGAGATCGAACGCTTCGACGGCGAAATTGTCGTGCGCGGTAACGAAGATCACCGCGGGCCTTTGTGCGCGTTTTGCCAGCTTTCGGGCGACCGCAAGCCCGTCGGCTTCGGGCATCGTCATGTCGAGCAGAACGAGATCGGGGCCGAGCGCCTCCACCAGGCGCAGCGCGGCGGCACCGTCGCTTGCGGTCCCCACGACTGCGAGTTCGGGCAGCTTGGCGCAGATAACCTGCATGCGTTCGACCGCGAGCGGTTCGTCGTCGACGATCAGCGTGCGAAGGGGTCGGTTGTCGTCTTCAGCCATGTTTCACCAGGGGGATGCGAATTTCGGTCAGGTAGCCGCCCTCGACCGGGCCGGATGTGAGCGAGGCCTCGCGCCCGAAGCGGGCCTGCAGGCGATCGCGAACATTGGCGAGCCCGATGCCGAACCCCTCCCCGGCTGCCGACGACGCGCCCGGGCCATTGTCCTCGACCGTGATCGCGAGGCGGCCGTAATCCTCGCGCGCAGCGACGCGTATGGTGACGGGTTGCCTGTGCGGCGCCACGGCATAGCGAACCGAATTTTCGACCAGGGGCTGGAGGATCATGCCCGGCACGCGTGCTTCGGCAAGTTCGGCGGGCAGATCGAACACCGCGTCCAGCCGGGCCGGGAAACGGACCGATTCGATGGCGAGATACTGCCGCTGAAGCTCGAATTCGTCCTCTATCGCGACGTCGTTCGTGGGGTCTTCCGCCAGGCTGTGGCGATAGAAGCTGGCGATCGACTGGATCATGGTTTCGGCCCGGTCGGTCCTGCCGGTCATCACCAGCGAAGACAGCGAGTTGAGCGTGTTGAACAGGAAATGCGGGTTTACCTGGTACCGCAGCGAGCGCAGTTCGGCCGCCTTGGCTGCACTGCGGAAACGCTCCTCGCGGCGTTCCGCTGCGCGCGCCTGCGCGCCTGCGAGCATCGCGAAATAGAGCGAAGCCCAGGCGAGAAGCAGGAAATAACGGCCGAGCGCGATATCCACGACTTGCAGCCACTGGTCGAGGCGCGAGGGCGCCGGGGCGATCATCACGCTCGCCGGCGCGCCGGCGGTGGCTGCGTCGCTGCTTACGCCCAGCCCCGTCAGGTCGCGGAAGCGTTCGGGCGGAATGTCGACCAGCAGGTTGCCCGCCTCGTCGCGGCGAATGTTGATCCCGCGGTCGCGGCCGAAGTTCTCTTCGACCTTGCGCTGCATGTCCGCAAATACCCACTGGTTGGTCTGGGCGATGGGGATGGCGATCGGGACCGCGACCAGAACGGCGGCGAGGATCTTGGTCCACAGGGGGCGATCGTCGAACAGCCGCAGGATCGCCCACAGCAGAACGGTCATGCCGATGCCGACCAGCGTGACCAGCCCCCGGCGCCAGAGCATCTCGACCTGGGGCTCGAAACCGACGATCGCCGCGCGAACGGTGGTGAGCAGGAAATAGCACAGCCACAGTCCCGCCATGGAGGCGAGAACGGTGACGACGGGCACGCGGGCGCGTTCGTCGGCGGGAGCGGTTTCGACCATTTTCAGCCTCCCGCTCTAATCCCGGCGGGGGGCATGCGGCCAGCGCGGTCGTCGGAGCGCCTCGGCGCTTCGTCGAACGCCGTCACGCGCCCTCGAGCAGCTTTTCGCGCGCGATCCGCTCTTTCCATTGCGCGGGGGCGAGCTTGTGGACATTGTTCCCGGCGGCATCGACCGCCACGGTGACCGGCATGTCCTCCACCGTGAATTCGTAGATCGCTTCCATGCCGAGATCCTCGAACGCCACGACTTCCGCCTGCTTGATCGCGCGTGCGACAAGATAGGCCGCGCCGCCGGTCGCCATTAGGTAAGCGACCTTGAAGCGGCTGATCGCATCCACTGCGTCGGCGCCGCGCTCGGCCTTGCCGATCATCGCAAGCAGGCCGAGGTCGAGCATCATCTCGGTAAACTTGTCCATCCGGGTGGCCGTGGTCGGGCCCGCAGGGCCGACGACCTCGCCCATCACGGGGTCGACCGGGCCGACGTAATAGATCGCCCGCCCCCTGAAATCGACCGGCAGCTCCTCGCCCCGGGCGAGCATATCCTGGATGCGCTTGTGCGCGGCGTCGCGCCCGGTCAGCATCTTGCCCGAAAGCAGCAGCCGGTCGCCGTGCTGCCAGCTCTCGACTTCCTCTTTCGTCAGGCTGTCGAGATCGACCCGCCGTGCGGCAGCATCGGGCTGCCAGTGGACATCGGGCCATTCGTCCAGCTTCGGCGGCTCGAGGTAAGTCGGGCCCGACCCGTCGAGCGTGAAATGCGCGTGGCGCGTCGCGGCGCAATTGGGGATCATCGCCACCGGCTTGCCCGCCGCGTGGCAGGGCGCGTCGAGGATCTTGACGTCGAGCACTGTCGACAACCCGCCCAGCCCCTGCGCGCCGACACCCTGGGCATTGACCGCGTCATAGATATCGATCCGCAACCTCTCGATATCGCTTTGCGGCCCGCGCGCCTTGAGCTGCGCCATGTCGATCGGTTCCATCAGGCTCTGCTTGGCCAGTTTGACGCAGTGCTCGGCCGTGCCGCCGATCCCGATCCCCAGCATCCCCGGCGGGCACCAGCCGGCGCCCATAGAGGGGATCTGTTCGAGCACCCATTCGACAATGTTGTCGCTGGGGTTCATCATCTTGAATTTGGACTTGTTTTCGCTCCCGCCGCCCTTGGCCGCGACGTCGATCTCGACCTTGTCGCCGGGGACCATTTCGACCGAGAGCACGCACGGCGTGTTGTCGCGCGTGTTGCGGCGGGTAAAGGCCGGATCGGCCAGGATTGAGGCGCGCAGCTTGTTGTCCGGATGGTTGTAGGCCCGCCGAACCCCCTCGTCGACGACCTCCTGCAGGCTGCGCGCCGAATCGAGCCGGCAATCCTGCCCCCACCTGACGAAGACGTTGACGATTCCGGTATCCTGGCAGATCGGCCGGTGCCCTTCGGCGCACATCCGGCTGTTGGTCAGGATCTGTGCGATCGCATCTTTCGCGGCCGCGCCCTGTTCTGCCTCGTAAGCCGCGCCGAGCGCGCGGATATAGTCCATCGGGTGATAGTAAGAGATATATTGCAGCGCGTCGGCCACGCTTTCGATCAGGTCCGCCTCGCGGATCGCTACCAGGGGCCGTCCTTCAAAGTCGCTCATCGAAGCCAAGTTCCTTCCCATCGATTGGCGAATCCCATAGGCGCGGGGAATGCCTAGCGTCAAAGCGCTTGGCCGGGCGGGGCGATACGCCTAAAGCCATGCCCGATTGACCAACTGTGTTAAGCATGTAATACAGCGCGCCGAGGCTCTCCGATGACACTTGCTGAAACCCGCCCCCCCCAGACCGATTTCGCCGCCGCGCGGCGCGCCATGATCGACAGCCAGCTTCGTACGAGCGGCATCAACGAAGCCTTCGTGCTTGAACGGATGAACGCTGTGCCGCGCGAGGACCATGTGCCGGATTCCGCGCGCGGGGTGGCCTATATGGACCGTGCGATCGCCTTCGACGAAGGCGGCCATATTGCCGCCCCGCTGTTTTACGGCATGATGTTGCGCGAAGCGCAGCCGGGGCCGGACGACGCCGCGCTCGTGGTCGACGGGGGCAGCGGCTATCTGCCCGCGCTGCTCGAACCGCTCGTCGCCTCGGTCAAGACGGTCACGCCCGAGGGGGCGCAGGGCACGCTGCGCGGCACCTATCCGCTGATCCTGGTCGACGGCGCGGTCGAGGTGTTGCCGGCCACGCTCACTCGCCGTCTGGCCGAAGACGGCCGCATCGTTACGGGCCTGATCGAGAACGGCGTGACCCGTCTGGCCGTGGGTCGCCCGGCAGGCGGCGGGATCGGCTGGCTGCGTCTCGCCGAAATGGGCATTCCGCGCCTTGCGGTCTTCGATGCGCCGAAGCGATGGAGCTTCTGAGATGATGGGGAGGGGCGCGCGGCCGGCCATCTCGGCCCTGATGGCCGGTGCGGCGCTGGTTGCGGCACCGGCCAGCGCCGATACCCTGCGCGAGGCATTGGCCGAAGCCTATCGCACCAATCCGAATCTCCAGGCCGCGCGGGCCGAACAGCGTGCGGTCGACGAAGGCGTGCCGATCGAAAAATCGGCCGGCCGGCCCAGCGTCGACGCCTCCGGGCGATATTCCGAGTTCCTCAACCAGAGCTCCACCAGCTTCACGGCGCCTGAGCGTGCAATCACCGCCAATGTCGACCTCGGCGTTCCGATCTATTCCGGCGGCGCGGTCAAGAACGCGGTTCGCGCCGCCAAAGAGCGCGTGCAGGCCGGGCAGGCCGATCTGCGGGCCACCGAATCGGCCGTCTTCAGCCAGGTCGTCGCCGCCTATATGGACGTGATCCGCAACGAGGCGATCGTCGGGCTTGCCGCCAACCAGGTCGATGTTCTTTCAACCAATCTCCAGGCGACCAGCGACCGTTTCGAGATCGGCGACCTTACCCGCACCGACGTTGCCCAGTCCGAATCGCGGCTCGCGATCGCGCAGAGCGATTTTCGCTCCGCACAGGCGAATCTGATCGCCGCGCGGGAAAACTACATCGCGCTGGTCGGCAGCGCGCCCATCGATTTGCAGCCGCCGCCGCCGCTGCCCGGCTTGCCCGACAATCCCGACGTCGCAGTCGCGGCCGCGTTGGAAAACAATCCCGATCTTATCGCCGCCCGCGAACGGGCGGAGGCTGCCGGCTACGACATCGACGTCGCCGGCGCGGGCCGGCTGCCGCGTGTCTCGCTGTTCACCGGCTATGGGTATGAAAACTTCCTCGGCACCCGCGGTGGCGCGGTGATCGACGATCCGACGCTGCCCGATGCCGACGTATCGCAAACCTCGGCCAGCGTCACGGCGGGCGTTTCGGTCAGCATTCCGATCTTCCAGGGCGGCCGTCCCGCTGCGCTCCAGCGCCAGGCCCAGGCGCGCGCTTCGGCCGCGCTCGAGGGCGTCATTGCGGCGGAGCGTGACGTGATCGCGCAAGTGCGCGCTGCCTATTCCAGCTGGCAGGCCTCGCTTGCGATCATCGAAAGTTCGCGATCGGCGGTCGCCGCCGCCGAACTGAGCCTGGAGGGTGTGCGGGCGGAAAACTCGATCGGCAACCGCACGATCCTCGACGTTCTCAATGCCGAACAGGAACTGCTCAACGCGCAGGTCGAACTCGTGACCGCCCGGCGCAACGCCTACGTCGCCGGGTTCAGCCTGCTCGCCGCGATGGGCCGCGCCGAGGCCCGCGATCTGGGCCTCGACGGCGACGGCCTGCTCTACGATCCGCAGATCAATTTCGAGCGGGTCGAAGGCAAGTGGTTCGATTGGGATCGCGACCCGGCCCCGGCTGTGCGATCGACGAGAACCGTTGACATCCCGGCGCAAGACGCTGACATTCCGCGCGAATGAACGGGCTCGGTTCGGCTGCGCGCCGGGCTGGCATCAATCGAGGGCCGAAACGGGGGGCCGGGATACGTGCGCCAGCATAGCGAAGCATCGGTCGAAGAAATTCTCGAATCGATCAAGAAAGTGATCGCGCGGGACAATCGCGCGAGTGCCGTCGAAACGCGCCGTCGACGCGAGGAGGACGGCGTTCCGGTAGCGGCCGGCGACGCCGACAGTGCAGACGAGCACGAGGGCGTGCTCGATCTGGGGGCGGCCGCCTTCGTCGAGGAAGCGCGAGATGCAGAGGTTTCGGAAGAGGACAGCGAGGATTCGCCGCTGACCACCGATGCCGTGCGCGATTCGCTGCGCGAGAACCTCGCCGCGCTTGCCATGCTGGCGGAGCCCGGGGCGCAGCCGCAGATCGTCCGCTCGGGCGAAACCTCGCTGGAAGGCCTGGTGCGCGACATGCTGCGGCCGATGCTCGCCGAATGGCTGGATCGGAACCTTCCCCCGATCGTCGAACGGCTGGTGAAGGCCGAGATTTCGCGGATTGCAGGCAAGCGCGGTTGAAGCGATCCGGCCGGGGCGACGGGCCGGCGATAGAGATCGTTGCAGGTTGCGATGCCGGACGCTAGGCCAGCGTCCATGATCAGGATCGCAGGCTTCGCAGCCTCCCTCGCCGCGCTGACGATGGCAGCGCCCGCCCTTGCCCACGAGACCGCGCCGATGACGGCGCAGGACCTGGTAACAATGCCGCGCCTGGGCGCGCCGGTCGCTTCGAACGATGGCCGATACGCGGTCTATCCGGTGACCAGGACCGACCCCGACAGCCATGCGCGCACGGTGCAGCTCTATCTGCGCGACCTTGCCGATGCCGATGCGGAGGCCGTGGCGCTGGACCTCGGCGGCGCGGCCGGCAGCCCGGCGTTCGGCCCGGACGGCTGGCTCTATTTCCTCTCCGATCGCGCGGGCGCCGACGGGGAGGAGCGTAGCCGCGTCTGGCGCGTTGCGGTCGGGCCGGCGGGCGCGGTGTCGGCGCCGGAACAGGTGACGCAAGCGGCGGCCGACGTGACCGGTTTCGCGATCTCGCCCGATGGCGGAAAGATCGCGCTGTTCGGCGACATTGCCCGCGATTGCCCGACGTTCGGCTGCGCGCCTGACGCGGGCGGCGCGACACACCTGCCGGGGCCGGGCGACGGCATGCTCTACGACGCTGCCGACGGTTTCGTGCGGCACTGGGATACCTGGGAAACGCCGGGCATTTTCGCCCGCGTTTTCGCTTTCGACCTCGTCGACGGCAAGGCCTCCGGGCAGGGCGTACCGCTCGACGGGCCGGCGGGCGCGGATGCCCTGGTGGGCGACACCCCGACCCGGCCTTTCGGCGGGGGGGAGGACGTTGCCTGGGCGCCCGACGGTTCGGGGGTCTATTTCGCCGCACGCCGCTCGGACGCCAGCGAGCCGACCTCGACCAATGTCGATATCTGGTGGAACGACCTGTCGGGCGCGCCGCCGGTCAACCTTACTGCCGACAATGCGGCGACCGACACGCTTCCCGCCCCCTCGCCCGATGGAAGATGGCTTGCCTGGGCCGCAATGGCGCGCCCCGGTTACGAATCCGATCGTCTGGTGATCCACCTGCGCGATCTGGCCAGCGGCGAAACGCGTGCGCTGACGCAGGATTTCGACCGCTCGTTCGGCTCGCTCGCGTGGACGCCCGATTCGCGCTGGCTCGTTGCCACCGCGCAGGACGTTCTCGACACCCCGGCCTATCGGATCGACCCGGCGACAGGGCAGGTGGAAGAACTCGACCTGATGGCGGGTAACGAGGCGCATATCGGCAATGTCGTTCCGCTTTCGGGCGAGCGCCTGCTGTTCACGCGCGATTCGATCGGCGCCCCGCCCGAGCTGTTCCTTTCGCAGGGCTGGCAGCAGGCCATGCCGCTGACCGAGGTCGCCGGGCGCCACCTCGGCCGGCTCGCACCTATCGTCACCCGGCGGTTCAGCTTTGCAGGCGCCGGCGGGGCCACGGTCTGGGGCCAGATCACCAAGCTCGACGGGCGCGATGGGCCGATGCCGGCAATCCTCTACGTCCACGGCGGCCCGCAGGGGTCGTTCAACGACAGTTGGTCGACGCGGTGGAACCCCCGCGTTGTGGCGAGCCGGGGCTATGCGGTGATCTCGGTCGACTTTCACGGGTCCACCGGATACGGCCAGGCCTTCACCGATGCGATCAACCGCGACTGGGGCGGCAAGCCGCTCGAGGATCTGCAAAAGGGATTGGCCGCCGCCCTGGCGCTCGATCCGCAGATCGACGGGACGCGCGCCTGCGCAATGGGTGCGAGCTATGGCGGTTACATGATGAACTGGATCGCCGGGCAATGGCCGGACCGGTTCGACTGCCTGGTGCAGCACGATGGCCTGTTCGACATGCGCAGCTTCTATTACACGACCGAGGAGCTGTGGTTCCCGCGCTGGGATTTCGGCGGATCCTATGCCGCCAATCCGGAACTTTACGAAAAGTGGAACCCCGTCCACCACGTCGACAAGTGGAAGACCCCGATGCTGGTCGTCACCGGCCAGAAGGATTTCCGCGTTCCCTATACCCAGGCGCTGGGCGCGTTCACGGCGCTGCAGGAACGCGGCGTGCCGGCGCAACTGCTCGTCTTCCCAGGCGAAAATCACTGGGTGCTGGGGGCGAAGAACTCGTTGCAGTGGCATGAGACGGTCTTTGCCTGGCTCGACCGTTGGCTGGGCGAGGAATGACCGCTCCGAAGGAACTGGGCAAAGCGCAGAAGGCGCTCCGCGCGATCGGCGGCGAAACGGTTGCGCGCCATATCTTTCTGTGCGCGATGTCGGACAAGCAGAAATGCTGCCGCCGCGAAGAGGGGGAGCGCGCCTGGAAATACCTCAAGAAGCGGCTGAAGGAGCTGCGCATCGCGGGCTCGGTCGTCCAACGGACGAAGGCCGATTGCCTGCAGATATGCGAAGCGGGGCCGATCGCGGTCGTCTGGCCCGACCAGGTCTGGTATCATTCGTGCACCGAGGGGGTGCTCGAACGGATCATCCAGGAACACCTGATCGGCGGCGTGCCGGTCGAAGAATTTCGTCTGCGCAGCGCGCCCGATCGCTGAACGCCTTCACGATGCCGGGGCGTGCCCGGCTGTTCCCATTGCGGCGCATTGCGGATCGAGCGCGATCACGCCGCGGCGCAGGGCCGTGCGCGCGAGCCGTTCGACTTCGACTTTCCGCCGGGCGGGCGAAAGCGGTTGCGACGGCGCGGGGCGGACGATTTCGGCGTCGTAGCCGTCGGCGACGATGACCCCGCAGCAATCGGGGCGGAAATCGGCGAGGTCGAGCGGCGAACGATCGAGCGCAAGCGGGAGACCCCAGTAAAACCGGTCGCAGAAATCGAGATAGTCGGGCCACTTGCCGTCGCCCAGCAGATCGGCGCGGCTCACCTTGATTTCGACGATGACGATGCGGCCTTTCGCGTCGATTCCCATCAGGTCTGCGCGCCTGCCGTTGCGCAGCGGCATTTCGCCGAGGCACCAGATATCGTTGCGGGCGAACAGGCGGCCGATCCCGCGCGCCACGTCGGCGGCACTGGCGTTTTCGAGAGCGGACGGTGCGGGCAGCGGGGCGTCGATCATCCGCCATTTGTTGGAACAGATAGTGAACTCAGTCAAGCCTGCAGGCGGCCGTCTGCGGTTCTCAGACGCCTGAGCGAGGTCCGGACGCGCCGGCGTCCGGTGCGAGAGCCAGCAGCGCGGTGAGCCGCATATTGCCCATCCGCTTGCCGAAACGCTGACCCGCCGCGGCGATCCGCGGAACCTCCGTCAAATTCAACTGGCACGCGGCGCCCCCCTTTGCTAAGCGCCCCGCTCGCGCCAGCACCCGTAGCTCAGCTGGATAGAGCGCTGCCCTCCGAAGGCTGATGTCAAGGGGCTGGGCGACAAAGAGGAGACAAAAAGAGGTAGTGAGAACAAGGATTTGCGAGACCCTCGTTCTGATCTTTCAACTCGCGAAAAGTTCACGTAAGCACTGCGTAAGCATTTGCGACACGGTAAGCACCCATAGCTCAGCTGGATAGAGCGTCGCCCTCCGAAGGCGAAGGCCCCAGGTTCGAATCCTGGTGGGTGCGCCACCTCCCCCAAATTGCATCCGCAGGCTTGGTCAATCTCACGCCGAATGAACTGCCGTTCGCCCGACGCGCCACATTGTCCACGCCTTCCGAGCAAGCGCGGTCTTATAGAAGGCCACGACCATAGACCGACTGGTCCGAGAAGACGAGGGCCAGTGCGACTCCGACTAGTCTAGAACTCCAACGTTTCGGTGCTCACGTACAGGAACCCGACGGCACCGCTCTCCCTAGGAGCGGCGATCAAGGTGCCACTGGATGCCGCCGATCAATGTCGAGCCCCAGCGGTTCCAGACAGTTCTCATAAGGCGTAGAGTTTTGTCGCCGCCCGAAACGACTATTCCGAAATGATGGAACATCTCACCCGATTTCCTCGTCAACGGCAACGAACTCGAATGCCGAGCGACAGGCTCTCGGCGCCTCATTCATTGGGCCAGATCTTCATCGCCATATCGGCGACGTCGTTCAGCTCCGCCCGTGACGCACCGCTTTTGGCCTGAACCGCCATTCCTGTCGCTACCGTCATGACATAGCCGGCGAGCGATCGCGCGCTCCAGCCAGACGGGAGTTCGCCAGCCTCCTCGAACTGCGCGAAGCGGGCAGCGACATCGGCTTCGGCAGCTCGACGCAGCCTCGCCATCGCTTTCCGGACGTCCTCGGATTCCGGACTGGTGGCCAAAGCGCCCTGCACCATCAAGCAGCCTTCGGGGGTATCCTTCCCGGAGACGAGATCGATTTCGCCCATAAGAATGCCAAGTGCGACTTCGCGTGCGGACGTCTTCTTGAACGCCTCCTCGTAGAGACCTGCGCTGTACCGGTCGTAATGATCGACGGCTTTCAAGAACAGGCTCTCCTTGTGGCCGAATGCGTTGTAGACGCTCGCCACGGTCAAACCCATTGCCTCCGCCAGCGTGGAAATCGCCGTCCCCTCATAGCCATGGCGCCAGAACAGGCGCAGGGCAACGTCTACTGCCTGCTCCTCGTCGAACTGTCTCGGTCGGCCTCTCGGCATTTTTAGAACCTACACTATAAAATTCTTGACTCAATCATCACGCTTAATATTATAGCGACCATTCTAATAATCAAGCGTATCTCGCATCAGCGGGACTCCGGAGATCAGAGGAGGCGAAAATGCAGCCGACAATGCGCACCAAGGCCGGCACCAGGGAATGGCTGGGACTTGCGGTTCTGGCGCTTCCCACGCTGCTGGTATCGATGGACATGACGATCCTCTATCTGGCGACGCCCTCGCTCAGCGCGGCGCTGCGGCCCAATGCCGCCGAGCTTCTCTGGATCTCCGACATCTACGCCTTCCTCGTCGCCGGTGCTCTCATTCCGATGGGCGCGATCGGCGACCGCATTGGTCGGCGCCGTCTGCTGCTTATCGGTTCGGTCTTCTTTGGACTCGCCTCTATCCTAGCGGCGTTTTCCACAAGCGCCGCCATGCTGATCGTGGCACGCGCCATCTTGGGCATCGCCGGCGCGACCTTGCTGCCCTCGACGCTGGCATTGATCCGAAACCTGTTCCACTCTCCGGAGCAGCGGGGCCTTGCCATCGGCATCTGGACCACCTGTTTCACTCTTGGTGGTGTGCTGGGCCCTCCGGTCGGTGGTTTCCTGCTGCAGCACTTCTGGTGGGGCTCGGTATTCCTGATCGGCGTGCCGGTTATGGCGGCACTGATCCTTCTCGGCCCGGTCTTCTTGCCTGAGTGCCGCGAAGAGGATGGCGAGACCGTCGACTATCCAAGTGTATTCCTGTCGATGACATCGCTCCTCGCGATCGCCTATGGCGTCAAGCATATTGCCGAAGCGGGCGTCACGGCCATGGCCGCCGCAATACTCGGTTTCGGCGCTGCTGTCGGTTGGGTGTTCGTCCGCCGCCAGAAACGGCTCGAAGCGCCACTGGTCGATCTCGCGCTGTTCCGGTGTCCGTCCTTCACGGCTGCGCTCGGCGCGAACACGATGGCGCTGTTCGCTTGGGTCGGCGTGTCGTTGCTGGTTGCGCAATATCTCCAACTCGTGCTCGGCATGGCGCCGATGATGGCCGGACTGTGGACTATTCCGCCGGCCGCCGCCTGTGTTGCTGGCTGTCTGGGCGCGCCGGCATTGGCACGCCGGATCGCGCCCGGGACTATCGTCGCTCTGGCGCTTCTGCTCGTCGCGGCCGGCTTTGCGATCATGGCGGCATTCACGAGCGGATTCGGCCTTTTCGCGATCGTTGCTGGCATGATGGTTCTAGGCTTGGGGGTCGCGACGATCGTGACCATGGGAACTGACCTGATCCTCACCGCGGCACCGCCGCAAAAGGCCGGCGCGGCCTCGGCGATTTCGGAGACGGGCGCCGAGATCGGTGGCGGCCTGGGCGTTGCGCTGCTCGGCAGCATCGGTGTCGCGGTTTACCGGGCGATGGTCTTGATTCCCGGAAACCTCGCAAATGAGGATGCGGCTGCGGCGCGCGACACGCTCGGCGCAGCCGTCGACGTTGCCAAGGAACTGCCGGACGCCTCCGGCACAATTCTGATGACTTCGGCACAACACGCGTTCGAACGCGGCCTGGTGATCGCCACGGCCGCCGGGTGCGGCGTTCTCCTCGTCACCGCATTCTTGTTTGCATGGACCAATCTTCGGCACCACGCATCTCGCCCCGAGTTTCAAGGCCAGCAGGAAACGTTGTGACGAGCTGAAACCTGAAGGTTCAAGGGCGCAACGAGAACTCAGTGATGGAGCGGACAATGACGTTTCCCGATGTTGTACCTCGTAGAGAGTGGCTGGCTGCGCGCGGCGAGCTCCGCGACAAGGAAAAGCACCTGGCTAGACAGCGCGAGGCGCTGAACGATGAGCGGCAAACGTTGCCGATGTGGAAGGTCGAGGAGACACCTTTCTTTGAGGGGCCGGATGGCCCGTTGCGGCTCCGGGATCTGTTTGCGGGGCGGCGCCAGCTAATCGTCTATCACTTCTGGTTCGAACCCGGCGCGGCGCCTTGCGACGGCTGTTCCCTCTGGACGGACGATCTCGGCGACCTTGGCGGCGACTTCGCCAATCTGCATCGACACGACACGTCTCTGGCCTTCGTTTCCCGCGCCTCGCAGGCAGAAATCGCGAGCGTGAAGGGGCAACATGGCTGGAATATGCCGTGGTTCACCGTGGCCGACGAAACGTTCAACAAGGTGACTGGCTACGAAGGCTGGGCGCAGCTTTCCATCTTCGTCCATGATGGGGAGCATTCGCACTTGGCCAATATCGTTCCTATGGAGGACCTCACGGCGATCGGCAACCACTGGACCCTGCTCGAACGCTGTCCTTTCGGCTTGGCGGGAAGTTGAGGAACACGCGCTAGGTCGAAACAAACTGATCTGGTCTGAATGTTGGGTTTGCCGCTCGCCGATCTATTAGGAACGTCGACCCTATGCGGTTACGAACGGATCCAGCGCGCCGACGTACCCTGCCTTTTTTGAAACACCGGGATAGCCGCCGCGTTGTCGGGATGCGAATCGATGCCCGGACTCTCCTCATAAGCGGAGGAATGACGGGTCTCACGTCACAGCGTTTTCCAAAACGCTCGAACGCCTCGATTTTCGACGGATCGATAACGTCGTCCACGACACAAGTGATCATATCTGCTCTATCTGAGTTAGAGGGGCCTTCGATGTGCCCGATTGTATTCGGCCGAGCGGTATATTAAGCACAATGCCTTGCTACCGAAGGTAGAGGGCATGGGCACTTTTCCCGTATGCTCGCATATGCGACTGGTCGATGAGATCGTGAGCCTGATGTTGCCGAAAAGTCGGCGCGGTTCCCGGTAACCATGAACAACGGCCGTCAGTGGTTCACGATGCCTGCCGAAAGGCGGCCTCGACGTTGTTGCCGTCGGGATCGATCACATAAGCGGCATAGTATCCGGGATCTCGTTCGCCCGGCGCACCATTGTCCGCGCCTCCTGAGGCGAGCGCCGCCTTGTAGAAGGCGTCCACCGCCGACCGACTGGTCGCCACGAAACAGATATGAACCGGAGACGACGACGGTGTGTGGGTTTCGGACCAGAATTCCGGCGCATCGGGGCCTACATACAGGAACCCGGCCGCACCGCCCTCCTCGGGAGCGACGATGAAGGCGCCGTTCGGATGCCGCTGAACAATTTGGAGACCGAGCGGTTCCAGACAGCTTTCGTAAAACCGCAGGGCCTTACCGGCATCCGAAACGATCATTCCGAAGTGGTCGAACATCCAGTCAACACTCCTCTCATGGGTGGCTACAACTCAAATGCCGGCCGGCAGCAACATGGCGTCTTGCTCCGCGTGCCAGATCTTCATCCCCCTATCGCTAAGGGAAAAGGAACTGATCCGGCCTGTGTGACGGGTTGGTCGCCCGCCGATCCATGAGGAGCGCGGGCCCCCATGCGGTTTCGACCCGGCCCCGCGCAGCGACGAACCCGGCCTTTTCAAAGCACCGGATCGCCGCCGCATTGTCGGGATGCGGATCGATGCCGACGGCGGGTGCGCCTGAGCTGAAGAGATGATCCACATACTGACGCAGGAGGGCCGCCCCGTGGCCGGCCCCAAGCATGTCCGGCTCGCCGACATAAAGGTCGATCCCCCGCGACCCCGGCGGTAGATAGCCGAAGTGATGGCCCGGCCAGGCATGGATCTCATAGTCCTGAAGGAAGGCGAACGGGCGTCCGGCATGGCTGGCGACCCAGAGCGCGATGCGCGGGTCGTCCAGTTTATCGGTATCCGGCTCGACGTCCGGATCGTCCCACCACCGGCGGACGTGGGGTTTGGAGCGCCATCGGCGGAGCAAGGCGAGGTCGGCTCTGCGGACGGGGCGAATCTCGTACCGGTTGTTCATAGTGTACCCGAAGGGATCGCCGCATCCAGGGTTTCGCCAAGGTGTTCGAGCACGGCCGGCCAGCCGTTGCGCATGCCCTCATAAGCCTGTTTGGCAAGCGGCGAGTCCAGATCGAAACCGTCGTGGACGAGTTTCAATCGCGTTCCGCCGCCTTCGGGGCTGAGATGCCAGGTGATGATTGTGTCGAGCGCGAAGCGGTATTGGAGCAGTCGCTCCGGTTCGACCTGTAGAACCTCGCACGGCTGCATGCCCCATTTGCCCATGTCGAGCTCGAATGTATGGCCGACCACTGGGCGAACATCGCCTGCCGCCCACCAGCGCGCATGCAGCTTCGGGTCCGTCAGCGCCTTCCAAACCTTGGCTGGAGGGTGAGCATAGACGTGCTCCACCTCGATGGATCTCCGCTTCGTCATTGACCTTCCTCATCGTCCAGCAGTTGTTCGAGAGCCGTCATGCGCTGCTTCCAGTAGTGAGTGAAGGCATCAAGCCAGGTCTCGACATCCGCCAAGGGCCGCGGATCGAGATGGTAGTAGCGTTCGCGGCCGCGCGGCTCTTCCCGGACAAGGCGCGCCCGGCGCAGCACCTGCAAATGTTCCGAAACCGCCGGGCGGCGGATTTCGAATCCGCGCGCGAGCTCGCTGACCGGCCGGGGCCCCTCACGCAGGCTGACGAGAATTTCCCGGCGGATCGGATTGGCGAGCGCGGAAAAGACATCGACCTCGTTCATGCGCTTTGCCCGTGGGCGTGCGTCCCTTCGGACTGTGCCGCGGGTTTGCGGCGCCAACTGTCGGTACCAGGCATCGGCCGACCGGTCTCAAGGATTGTCTTCAGGCTCGACAGAATCGCCGGCCACCCTTGGCGCGCCATATCGTCGGCTGCAAGCGGCGCATGGGTGAGCGTTAACTTGGTGTCGTGGCCGGTTGGCTGCAGGCGGAACTTCACCGTGGACGGCGGGGCGTCGGGCGCCATGGTGACGTTCCAGGTGTAGGACACGGTGTTTGGCGCCTCGCAGGCGATGACCTCGCCAAAGACTTCGAAGTCCGCGGTGTCGTCGATGTAAAGATGAAAGGGCGATCCCGGTCGCCAGTCAGTGGTGATACGCCGCCCCGCCCAATACTTCGCGGTCTTATCGGGATTGGTGAGAGCCTCGAAGACCCTCTCCACGGAGGCGTCGATATAAATCGTGTAGTCGAAGGTTTCGTCCGTCATCGGTTTCTCCCGGTTCGCTGATGCAATCGAGATGCCCGTCGGCAAAGTGCCCACGCCACGGTTATCTCAACGCAGCATAATATGTCGGAATATTCCGACGCGTCAACTTTTTCCGACGCATCCGATATGGCAAGGGTGTCCCCTCATTCGGCACTTGGCGTATCGGTCTGATCGGCCAACGCCGACAATATTCGGTAAGCAGCCGACACGCGCTCGGGTATGGGGTAGTTCCTGTTGGCCAGGATCACGATGCCAATGTCGCGGGATGGGATGAACGCAGCATAGGCTCCAAAGCCGTTCGTCGAGCCTGTCTTGTTGATGAACACATTTTCCCGAGGCGGCATCGGCGGCGCGAACCGTTCGACTTCATGGGCTTCGAACGCCATTTGACGTGAATTTCCCGCCAGTAGCCGATCGCGTTCCGTCGGGTAGGCATACATCTCCCAACCGAGCCCCTGAACCATCCCGTCGACCGTATAGTATCCAGTGTGCGTGGCCGTGACGGCGCGCTGCAGTGCGGCGTCCAAACCCGTGGGGTTCATATTGATCTCGACGAACCGGATCAGGTCTGCGGCGGAGGTCTTCACGCCATAGGCTTCGGCGTCCCAGATGCCGGGGTTCACGCGAATGGGCCGACCATCCTTCGAATAGCCGTAGGCGTAGTCGCGCATCCTGTTTTGCGGCACGTGGATAAATGTATTGCTCAGCCCGAGCATCGGGAAAATCGTCCCTTCCATCAGCTCGTCGAAGGGTTGACCTATGCTTCTTGCCGCCAGATGCCCGAACAAACCTATGCTCGCATTCGAGTAGCGCCGGTGCGTTCCGGGAGCGTATTCCGGTTGCCAGTTCCTGTAGTAATCGGACCAATTCTCTTCGGTGACGTGGCCCGGAACCTGGAGCGGGAGACCGCCGGCCGCGTAGGTGCCGAGGTCCAGGAGGCTGATGCTGTCGAAGCTGCTGCCGGCAAGCCCCGGCAGATACGCGCTCGCGGGGTCGGAAAGCGAGAGCGCCCCGGTCTCCTCCGCATAGGCGGCCAGGGTCGCCGTGAACGTCTTGCTGATCGAGCCGATCTCGAAAAGCGTGTTCTCGGTGACGGCCTGTCCGCTCGCTCTCGAAGCGACGCCATAGGTGAAGACGTGTCGCGTTCCCCCGACGGTGATGGCGACGGCCATGCCCGGCACGTCATGGTTTTGCATGATCGGGTGGATTGCCTCGTCCACGATGGTTTGGAGGCCGCTTGGGGCATCGCCTTCGGACGCATGCGCTCCAGGCCAGAACAAGAGCAGCGAGAACATCGCGAGGGCCAATCCCGACTTGCAAGAAAGAGTTTTTGTCATGGCGGCGCACATTCCTGGCAGGGCGGTTGAGGGCATCGTGGGGGCCCGAAATGAGAGTCTCGGACTTTTTACCCGGGTGTTATTGTAATTGCAATAATACCCGGATATTAAAAAGAGATGACTGAACGACACACCCATACGGCCTTTGTCGGCGAACGATTGCTGGCCACCGGTTCGGCGGCGGACGTGGCGCTGGCGGTGAAGGCTGCCTCGCCAGCGTCCGATGAGGACCCCATTCGCATTTTCGACAACCGAACGGGCCGAATGGTGGATTTCGATTTGCGTGGCAGTGACGAGGAGGTCGCAGCCCGGCTGGCCGCAGACAGTGAGAACGGCGGGGCCAAAGAAGCCAAACGGTCGCGCGGTCGCCCGAAGCTCGGCGTCGTGGCGCGCGAGGTGACGCTGCTGCCCCGGCACTGGGAATGGCTGGCCGCACAACCCGGCGGCGCTTCGGTGACGCTTCGAAAGCTGGTGGAGGCGGCACGGAAAAACGATCCGAACCAGACCGGTGTGCGTCAGGCGCAGGCGGCCGCGGACCGGTTCATGTTGATCATGTGTGGCAATGAGCCCGGCTTCGAGGAGGCGACACGTGCGCTCTACGCGGGCGACAAGGCGCTGTTTCTGTCGCTGACCAAAGGGTGGCCCAAGGACCTACGCGATCACGCGCGACAACTGGCCGAACCAGCCTTTATTACATCCGGTGAGAGTTGAAGGAACCAGAAGGAGGAAAGCATGCACATCAAATTCGCAGAAATACCGGTCTCCGATCAGGACCGGGCAATTGAATTCTACACCAAACATCTGGGCGCAAGCGTGATAACGGATCGCAACTATGGCGGTGATGGCTGGCGCTGGGTGGAGCTCGGCTTCGACGGAGAAAGAACGCATCTGTTCCTGGCGCACCGTGCGGACGATCAACCGTCGGACAAGCCGACCATGGTGTTCATCGACCCCGATGTGGAAGGCGTCATTAGCCGGCTGGAGAAAGCCGGTGTGGAAGTTATCACGCCGCCGCAGGAGGCGCCCTGGACGCCTGGCCAGACCTTCGCGGAATTCCGCGATAGCGAGGGCAACCGGATCGTTCTGAATTCACAATAGCGCGACTTCCCCTGAGTTCAGCGCGCTTGCAGTAACCGCGAAGTCGACTTCGGCGGGCAATCTCGTCGTCCGGGTCAGGTCGAGCGCAAGTGTCAGAGCGACGAGGATCGGCAAGAGGATGTACAATCGTCAACTCATCCTGCGTGAGCGCCCCACCGGGGCGGTTGAATTCGCGCACTTCGAGATGGTCGAAGCGCCGGTTCCCACGCTTGCGGCGAACGAGGCCTTGGTGCGGGTGGTCTGGCTCGGTATCGATCCGACGCAACGCACATGGCTCAATCCGACCGCGACTTATGCCGCGCCGGTCGCTGTCGGCGACGTGATGCGGGGGAGCGGAGTCGGCAAGGTCATCGCCTCCAGGTCCGAAAGATTTGCGGTGGGCGACTGGGTCGCGGGCGAGACTGGCTGGCAGGACTATGCGGTGGCCAGGAGCGAAGGCCTTGCCGGTTTCACCAGGATTCCCGAGGGGCTCGATCCCAAAGCCATGCTGTCGGTTTTCGGCGTCAGTGGGCTGACGGCCTATTTCGGAATGACGGATATCGGCCGTCCGGTTGAAGGCGACACGGTATACGTTAGCGGGGCGGCGGGCAGCGTGGGGTCGCTCGCGGGTCAGATCGCGCGGATCGAAGGCGCGCGCGTGATCGGTTCGGCGGGCGGCCCGGCCAAATGTGGATGGGTCACGGAGGCCGCCGGTTTCGAGGCCTGCATCGACTACAAATCGGAAGACGTCGCGGCCCGGCTCGGGAACCTGGCCCCCGACGGCATCGATATCGTGTTCGACAATGTCGGCGGTATAACGCTCGAACACGCGCTGGACAATCTGGCGACAGGCGCTCGCGTCGTTCTGTGCGGGAGCATATCGTCGGGCTATGGCGAAGCGGCCTATGGCGTTGGCCCGAGCAACTACATGCAGCTCGCCTTCAAGCGGGCGCGCATGGAGGGGTTTATTTTCCTGGACTATGTCGAGCGCTTTCCGGGCGCCGTTGCCGACCTCGCCAAATGGGTTGCTGAGGGTCGGCTGATCTACCGTGAGGATATTCTGGGAGGGCTCGAAAACGCGCCTGCGGCTCTGCAGGGCCTGTTCGATGGCCGGAACACCGGCAAGCAACTTGTGCAACTTTGCGATCCTAGTGAGGTGCGAACATGATCGGCCGTTCCCCAATGGATCTCCTGCGCCTGCGCTATGTCATAGCAGCGGCGGATACGGGAAGTTTTCGGAAGGCGGCTTCGAAGCACAACGTACAACAATCAACCATAAGCCGCGCGATCCGACAGCTTGAAGACCAACTGGGCGTCTCGATCTTCGAACGGAGTCGAACGGGAGCGTGTTTGACCGATGCAGGCCGTCGACTGCTGGAGGAAGCGCGAACAGCGGTCGAACTCCTTGACCTGGCGGCGCTGTCAGCAGGAGAAGCTGGACGTGCAGAGACTGGAATCGTTCGTGTCGGCATAATTTCCTCGCTTGCCGCGGGCTTTCTGCGCGAGCTTCTCTCCAGCTATTTCTCAAAGCATCCGAACATAGATGTCGATATTCAGAATGGCCGCCGTGATGAACATATCACCGCTGTCCAGCGCCGCTGGGTCGATGTGGCGATTCTGGCGGGTGTAAGCGACGTCGAAGGGTGTGACACGGTCGTCTTGTGGGAAGAACGCATTCACGTAGCGCTTCCATCAGATCACAGACTTGCCGATCGTAAGCAGGTCGATTGGCCGGACCTGTTCGAAGAGACTTTTATCGTCTCCAGAATGGGACCGGGGCCCGACGTCACTGACTTCATTCTTCGGCGCTCGGCCAGTCTGGGCGTGATGCCAAATGTCGTCTACAGAGCGGTTGTTCAGGAGACCCTCCTGCACCTCGTCGCTTTGGGACAAGGCATCACGCTTGTATCGAGTGCTTGGATGGCGGTTCAACTGCCCGAAATAGTGCTGCGACCATTGAGCGGGTCAGCTTCGATCGTCCAGTTCAGCGCTGTATGGTCGACTCAGAACGACAACCCCGCTCTTCGCTGCTTCATCAGTGTGGCACATGTTCTTGCTGGTCACGTACGCAGAGGTAGTTCCGACTGGGTGCGGCATTCGGTATAAGGGCGGTAGTATCGGAATGAGCGTGGCGTGTTCTAAATGACTGACAATGCCGGAAGCGCGTTCATCCGATAAACTGACCGTTCCGATCTACGGCTCCGACCGCCTTGGCGCTTCGCGACGCCGATGATCTTTCCTGGCCTTCGCAAATCCCCGATCGGTCGCCATGAACCGTGCCAGCATTGGGGAGATGAGTTTGGCCGGCTCGTTCTTCTGTCCGGTTTCCCGAGCCAGTACGTCAGCATAGGCTACGAGGTCCCGGTGGACATCTGCGGGCAGTTCGATATTCAGTTTGACAGGTTTGTCGTCAGGTATGGCGCCCAGTTTCAGCTTGGTCATTGATCAGCTCCGATAAGGTTCGAGGATCAGATCGCGCGTGACCATGACCCTTACGGGAAAACCCGGGCGGATGGTCAGCGTCGGTGGAACAGACATATGGCGGCGCACGATCTCATCACCGGCGCGGCCGACTGTGTCTTGCGTCCCCTCGCGAATGGCGCGGGCAATGTCACTCTCATTGTCGGCGCCAAGTTCCACACCGATATTGAGGACGGTGGCGAGACCGGCCGCCATGAACAAGCTGCCCCAGTGATGATCGACGCCGTCTTCCAGACCAGCGTAACCGGCTTCGTCGGCGCCGGGCTGGCGTTCAAGAGTAATGGAGCGGCCATTGGGCAGGATCAGCCGCGTCCATACCAGAAGCACCCGACTCTGCCCGAAGGCGACGCGGCTGTCATACTCGCCGATGAGGCGCGATCCCTGCGGGATCAGCAGGAAACGCCCGGTCGGGCTGTCATATACATGGGATGTCACCTGGGCGGTGATCTGGCCGGGAAGATCGGAGCGAAGGCCGGTAACAAGCGCTGCGGGAATGACCGCACCGGCCTGGACAACATACGGGCTCGGCGGATCGGTAAGCCGGTCGGTACTCGTCGTGCGGCGATCGACAGGTTCGTCGAGAAAGGCCTCGCGCCGTTCCGTCGCGTCCGGCGCGGCCGAAGCCGCATTGGCGGGAAAGAATGACTCGGCGGTGGGCGGAGCGGCAGCCACTTGCGCGGTTTGCGGCGGTTCCCGAACGGCGGTGTTGGCCTCGGCGAAGAGTTGGCTGAGGCGAGCCGCTTCCATTTCCTGGGCGCGGCGCTGTTCCTCCGGATCGGCAGCCGGTGTGGTGACCACTGGCGAGCGTACCGGCACACCGCGCTGCTGAGCCGACAGGATCGGCCGTCCGAGCTCGCCAGGCAGCGGCGGGCCGAGCTGCGGTACATCCGTGTAATCCGCCGGCAGGCGCGACAGGCCTTCAGCCTCCTGAATGCGCTCTGTGGAATAGAGCTCTTGCGGACCAACAACAGGATCGCGGTCCTGCAAGGCGACGATCAGGATGGCCCCGAGTCCCAGACCGCCAGCCGTTCCCAGAACCATGAGCGTCCGGCGAGAGAGCCGCATGACACGCGGCGGGTCAGCACGCAGTCTCAGCGATGCAGCGATTTCCTTTTCGTCTCGGGTCTCCGGTCCCGTCCCAGTATTTTCGGTCATTCGGGCCCTCCACCGGAGGCATGGCGTGCGGCTCCGCTCTGCCGCACGCCATCGGTGCGGACGATCCGTATCCGCTTCTGTTCGTCGCCGAGGCGCAGCTCGGCGGCGGCGAAGAGCCGGTCGACGATCATGTAGTTGCGGCGGATGCGGTAGTTGACGAGTTGGCCTTCGCCTTCGGGCCCAATGACAAAAAGTGGCGGCATCTCACCCTGACCGATTCCGCGCGGAAACTCGATGAAGACCTGCCGCCCGTCATCGAAGGCGCGCCGCGGCCGCCAGGGCGCGCGGTCGCCTTCGATCCGGTAGCGGAAGCGCAGAGAGTCGAGCGCGACGTCGCGTTCGATCGGCAGAGCAGCCTCAGCCTCGGCATTACGTCGCCTGAGGGCGATCAGCGCGTCCTCGGCATAGGTCCAGGAGACCGACGCCATATAGGCGGACGGATTCGCCCTCAGTTCGAGATGATAGGTCCGCCGATCCGTATTGATGACGAGATTGGTCTGAAGATCGGGCCGTGTCGGTTTGACGAGGATATGGATGCGCTGGGAATCGCCCGAACCGCTTTGCGTATCGCCGATAATCCAGCGTGCCGTGTCGCCGGCGGCGATGGGACCGGAGCCGGTCAGCTTCTCGCCAGGCTGAAGCGCGATGTCGGTGATCTGGCCTGGCGAGGTATAGACCTGATAAAGCGCACCCTCGCTATACGGATAGAGCTGGACGGCATTGATGAAACCGTCGCGCACCGGCTCCATTCGGGCGGCGGCGTTCGCCTCGGTCACGCGTTCGGCAGGATCGGTGGGCTCCGGCTCTCCCTCTTCGCCATCAACCGGCTTGAGCTGTCCCGGAAGGGGCAGCGGTTCGGTTCGCTCGACGATCCGCACCGGACGGTCCGGTTCCGGGAGAAGCGTCGCTTCGATGGCGGGTTCGTCATAGGCGATTTCGGGCGGCTTGAAGGTCGCGCATCCCGACAAAGTGGTGGCGGCCAAAAGGACGGCGATGGAGGCTTTGCGAGGCGAACGTGTTCTTGTCATTGGGCAGTCTCCCGGGACCAGTTGATGGCGTTGACGAAAATGCCGAGCGGGTTCTTGCGCAGGCGCTCGGCGTCGCGCGGCTGTTGCAGGACGATGGTGAGAATGGCGGTCCAGCGCTCGGTCGCAGCGAGTTGCCCGTTCGTGTAACGGCGCTCGATCCAGGCAATGCGGAAACTGCTCTCCGAAGCGCGGATGACGCTGGAGACCTCGACCGAGATCTGCGTTTCGCCGACCTTGGCGAAGGGGTCGTTCACGCGGGCATAGTCGTTGAGGGCGACCGCCCCTCTGTCGGTGGTGAAGTCATAGGCGCGCAGCCAGTTCTGGCGCAGCACGATCGGATCGGCGGGGATCTGGCGCACATTCTCGATAAAGCGCGACAGGTGATAGGCAATCTGCGGGTCTTTCGGGCGGTAGTCTGCGGTCGCGGGCGCCACAGCTTGCGCCGCGCCGAGCCGATCCACTTCGACGACATAGGGCGTGATCGTCCCTTGCATGGATTGCCAGGCCAAGGCTGCGCTGAGCCCGGCCGACAGCAGCAAGGACCCGAACGCCATCAACCGCCAGTTCCTGGCCTGGACGCGCGCCGAACCGATCCGTTCGTCCCAGGCCTGGGCGGCTTTCTGATAGGGCGTGACGGGCTCGGGTGTCTTGGAATAGCGAACGCTTGGACGACGGAACATCATGATTTCTCCGAAAGGCTGACGGCGGTCCCGCCACCGCTATGGTCGCCGGAGCGAATGACATGGGTGGCGACGGCGGCGCCGTGGTGAAGGGTCTGCTGGTGTTTCATGCGGCGCGCCCAGGCAGGCGGCCCGCTTGGTGATCCTGGCGCGGACGCAGACCTTTCGGGGGCGTTGGTGAACCCGCCGCCGGTGGCCTCGAAGGCAGCGCGCGAACCGGACCGGTAGCTCTCGCTCATCGAGCGGCGGAGCGGACTCGTCGCGGCGGCGACACCGGCCTCTCCGACACTGGCTATGCCTGCTGCGACACCCGGAGCGCCGCCGCCTGCGGAGGTGCTTCCCATGCGATAGGCGGTCGACGCCCCGCCGGCGAGTGCCGCCGTTCCACGAGCCCCGGCGCCTGCCGCGCCGGCGGCAAGCTTTGCGCCCGCCACGCCACCCATTGCCATGCCGCCTGCGGCGAGACCGGTTCCGACCGCGGCGCCAGCGCCGAGTTGCGGACCACCAGAAACGATCCCATTGGCGATGCCGGGGCCGAAAATGCCGAGCGCCAGCATGGAGAGCGCGGCGAGCACGATCGCCATGGCGTCCTCGATTGTCGGTTCGCCAGTGAAGCCAGCCGTGAACTCGCCGAAGATGGTCGAGCCGATGCCGATGATCACGGCGAGCACCAGCACCTTGACGCCCGACGAGATCACCAGTCCGAGCACGCGCTCGGCCATGAAGGCGGTTTTGTTGAAAAGACCGAAGGGCACGAGGATAAAGCCGGCCAGTGTCGCCAGCTTGAACTCGATCAAGGTGACGAAGAGCTGGATCGCCAGAATGAAGAAGGACAGGAGAACGACCAGCCAGGCGAACAGCAGGATGACGATCTGTAGGAAATTCTCGAAGAAGGACACGAAGCCCATCAAGTCGGCGATGGACGCAAGGATGGGGCGGCCAGCTTCGAGCCCGATTTCGGCGATGCGGCCCGGCTGGAGAAGTTCACCGGCGCTCAGGCTGCCGCCCGAAGCGATCAGCCCGAGGCCCGCGAAGCTTTCGAATACGATGCGGGCGAGCGCGTTCCAGTTGCCAATGATGTAGGCGAAGACGCCGACGAAGAGCGTCTTCTTGATGAGCCGGGCGAGGATGTCGTCGTCTGCGCCCCAAGCCCAGAAGAGCGCGGCGAGCGTCACGTCGATCGCGATCAGCGTCGTTGCGAGGAACGCGACATCGCCGCCGAGCAGGCCGAAGCCGGAGTCTATGTAGGAGGTGAAGACCTGGAGGAACCGGTCGATGACGCCCACGCCCTCCATCCTTTAATCCTCCTCGGTTCGGTCGGCAGGCAGACCGAGGAAGCGGCGACGATGCTCGGTCCAAGCGGCGCGGCAGGTTGTATCGGTATCCAGATTTTCCGGCGTTATCGTCCGGCACCGCGCTAGCTCTTCTTGCAATGGATCATCGCCCGCTGACGGCTCCACTGGCGCTTCTGGTGCGGCAGTGGTCGCCAACTCGACGGCTGCGAAGAGCGCCGCAAGGCCGCCGAGGCCGAAGGCGATGTGCCGAAGAATATGGTCGGGGGAGTTGCGCATCGGCCTACCGGAACATGGTGACGATGGTCGGCCGGTAGCCGCTTCCATAGTCGAGGAAGCGATAGAGGTTCTCGCGGGCCTGAGCCTCGGCGGAGGCCCTTCGGGCCGCGTCCAGCGCCTGCGCGCGGTTCTGCGCGGCGATGGCGGCGGTCAAATCCGTCATCTGCTGACTTTGCAGCGCGAGAAGCTGATTACCCGCCTGCGCCGCCTGCAGGGCGCCGGTTGCGCCCTGGCTCTGGGAAACAAGATTGCTGAGCTCGGCGCGCGTTCCTTCGATATTGTCGACGACGCCCGCCTGAACCTTCAGGGCATCTTCATAGCCGGCGACGGAGGTGCGCCAGCGCGCTTCGGCGTTGGCGATCATGTCGGCGAAATCGCCGTTCGCAGCCGCCTCGCCATACTGTTCGTTGAAAGCGGTCTCGATCTCCGAGACCTGATAGGCGATGTTCTGCGCCTCGTTCAGGAGATCCTGAGTGTGGGCGATCGTGTTCTGAAGCTGGGTGAGCGAGGAATGCGGCAGGCTCGCAAGATTGCGCGCCTGATTGATCAACATCTGCGCTTCGTTCTGAAGCTGCTTGATCTGATTGTTGATCTGTTCGAGCGTACGCGCGGCGGTCAGGACGTTCTCGGCATAGTTTGACGGATCGAACACGATGTCGCCAAAGCCAAACAGTGCATGAGCCGGTTGCACCGGCGCGAAAGCGATGGCGCCGGTCATCATGAGGGCGGCAAGTTTCTTACGCATTTGTATTCTCCTGGGTTTGAGATGAAGGATCTGGATCGGGGACCGGGCCGAGCAGTTCGACGGCCCAGTCGAGTCCGAGCTGGGCGAGCCAGGCGGCGGCGAAGCCGTCCCGCCCGTTTTCGGTGAGGATGTCGGTGATGGCGGTCTGGTCGGTTTTGGAGGATGCCGCGGTGAAGGCGAGCGCGACCTCGCCGAGGCCGAGCGAGAAGAGCCGGTTGCCCCGCCGCGACTGGCAGTAATAGTCACGCTTCGGCATGGCCCGCGCGACGATCTCGATCTGGCGCTCGTTGAGACCGAAGCGCCGATAAATCTCGGCGATCTGCGGCTCGAAAGCGCGTTCGTTCGGCAGAAAAACCCTGGTGGGGCAGCTCTCGACGATGGCAGGCGCGATAGCCGAATTGTCGATGTCGGCGAGCGACTGGGTGGCGAAGAGGACGGAGGCGTTCTTCTTTCTCAGCGTCTTCAGCCATTCGCGGAGCTGACCGCCGAACGTCCCGTCATCGAGCGCGAGCCAGCCTTCGTCGACGATGATCAGGCTCGGGCGTCCGTCGAGACGCTCCTCGATCCGGTGAAACAGGTAGGCGAGCACGGCGGGGGTCGCGGCCGATCCGATCAGTCCCTCGGTCTCGAACGCCTGAAAATCGGCTGTTCCCAGTTCTTCCGTCTCGGCGTCCAGCAACCGTCCAAAGGGGCCGCCCAGACAGAACGGCGCGAGCGCCTGTTTGAGCTCGGTCGACTGCAACAGGACCGAAAGACCTGTCAGGGTGCGTTCCTCGACGGGCGCCGAAGCGAGCGAGGTCAGCGCCGACCAGAGATGATCCCGCGCCACGGGGTCGACAGTGACACCTTCGCGCACGATCAGGTCGGACAGCCAATCCTGCGCCCAGGCGCGCTCGCTCGTCTCGTCGATGTTGCGCAGCGGCTGAAGCTGGACCGCCGCCTCATCCTCCGCCAACGCCCCGGCGAGATTCTGCCAGTCACCGCCGCAGGCAACCGTCGCGCAGCGGATCGAACCGCCGAAATCGAAGGCGAACACAGGGCACGGGCGCGGTGCGATTGAGCCGCTTCTGCTTGACCAGCAATTCGAGCGCCCGGTAGCGGCGTCCGCCGGCCGGGATCTCGAACATGCCGGTTTCCGCGCCAGTCTCATCCAGCACCGGCCGGACCGTGATCGAGGACAGAAGTGTGCGCCGGGCGATATCTTCGGCCAGCTCCTCGATCGAGACGCCGGCCTTCACACGCCGGACATTGGACTGGCTCAGCACCAGCTTGTTGAAGGGGATGTCGCGCGAGGCGCTGAGAGTGATTTTCTGAGACTTTGTCATGTCAGTTCTCCGCGACGGGCCAGCCGGGAGCCTCTCTCTCGACCTCCAAACCCGTCACGAAAAAACCGGCCCGCCTCTTCCTCTCCAGGAAGCGACGGACCGAAGACAGACAGAGCGCCGATTTCAGACTACGCCGCACGCTCCAGGAGTTTCTTCGCCTTGCCCTCCATATCGAGCCGGGCGTCCTGCTGAGGCTTCGACCGGGCCACGGCAGTGATGCCCTGCACAAAGTCGAACACGGACTCCGGCGGGCGGCCTTCCTCGGCGAGAACCGTCTCGACGATCCTGGCCGTTTCCGCCTTGGAGAACCCGCGCTTGCGCAAGAAGTCGGTGCGATCGTCGTCACTGCGGGCGACGATCCGCTCGCGCGCCGCACGGATACCTTCGACGAAGGGGTGTGGCGAGGAGTCGGCGAAGCGGGTCAGCGCCGGCGCAGCCTCGTGCGCGAAGCGGTTGGCGGCGTATTTGGAATGCCGGATGCTGATCTCCTGGAAGTCTTCGACGCCCCAGAGATTGCGGTTCTGGCAGACGGCGCGGAGATAAAAGCTGGCGATGCCGAGCGTCTTGGCGCCGACTTCCGAGTTCCAGCAATAAAATCCCCGGAAATAGAGGTCCGGCGATCCGTCCGGCAGCTTGCCCGCTTCGATCGGGTTCATATCGTCGACCAGGAAGAGAAGGACGTCGCGGTCCGAGGCGTAGAGCGTTGTCGTGTCCTTGGTGATGTCGACCATCGGGTTATAGACGCCGCTCGACCAGTCGAGCGCGCCGGGCACTTTCCAGCGCGTATCGCCGGTGCCATTGCCTGCGATCTTCTGCACGGCGGCGACGAGTTCGTGGTCATAGATGCGGCCATAATCCGGGCCGGTGACGGCGCGTAGCTCCGTGCGTCCGTCTTCGGTCTCCAGCGTCTTGATCTGCTCGGCGCGGTGCGAGGTGAGCCCGTATTGCAGATTGATGCCAGCAAGCGGCGCCGGAAGCTGGCGCAGATAGGCTGCCGGTGCGCTGACTAGGCTGGCGAGCTGGCCGAAGCTCCAATGGGTCGGGGCGACCGGAGTATCGGCGTTGGGCAGGATGAGCGCCAGGCTTTCCGGATCGTCGCGATGCGCCTCGACGCGGATCGCGGCGCTCTCCACCGTCCGCGTGCGGCTGCGCTCGGCGCGGCTTTTCACCGAGGCATGGAGCTCCGATAGAGACAGATAACGCTCGTCATCCGGCCGCGAAAACCACTCTGAGGAGACACGGCCGATCCGCTCTCCGCGCGAAATATCGACTTTGTAACCGCCGCTCGCGTCACGCCGGCCGTCCAAGATTTCAAGGTTCGTCATGGGTCAATCTCCGCGACGGGCCGGCCGGGAGCCTCTCTCTCGACCTCCAAACCCGTCACGGCGAAAGCCGCCGAACTCTTACTCTCTGGGGGCGTTGCGGGGTCTCCCCGCTCGAAGGGGTCGGCCGAGACTTCAGGATCGGCCGCAGGGAAGGCCTTCCCCTCCTGGCTTTCAGACCGCGAATTAGCGGCTTCCAATTTGCGGGTCGTTGAATTCCAATCAGCCGATATCGATGCCCTCCCGGTTTGGGGACCGGGGGACCGTGTTCGCCGCTCGCAACTGGACGGTATGTGCATGGGGATCGGGACGGGTTCTTTCTGGCGCCAACGCTCTCGGACGACGTCGCGCTGCATCTCGAATGCAGTGACATTTGCTCTGCTTCCATCGGTAAGTGCAGAGGTTTCATCGCTATACTTGTGGAGGTACTGTTAACCGGAAGTCCGGTTTGTCTTTTGTTTGTATGATACATAGCCTCACACGGTGGACGGCAAGGTGAGAGAATAGATATCGGTGGTCCAGCTCGATCTCAGCACGAGTCCACGACCTCCTTGAGACACACGGATTCCCGCGCCTTGCGGAACCTTGGAAAGTGGGAGTGGGGGGAACGGGAAATGAGAATACGCCGACTGAGGCTGTCGAACTTCCGAAGCGTTGCCGACGGTGAGGTGATCTTCCCGGGTCACACGGTCATCATCGGCGGGAACAGCGTCGGGAAATCGACGATGTGCGAAGCCCTGGACCTGTTGCTCGGTCCGGATCGCTTGTCGCGGGCATCACCGATCGACGAGCATGACTTCTTCGCGCGCCGTTACCTCGATGATGACGGCGACCCCATCGTCATCGAATTGGAAGTGGTACTCACCGGTCTTACTGCTGATGTGCTTACCAAGTTCCGAACCCACCGCGAATACTGGAACACGACCACGAACACGCTGCTGGATGAGACAGCGACGCCGGAAGATGTCGAGGCCGACGATGTCGTGCCGGCGCTTCGGATCAGGTTCGAGGGCGTCTACGACATTGAGGAGGACGAGTTCCGTGCGGAGACCTACTTCGCCAGTCCGCCGCCGGACGATGAAACCCGACGCGCCAGGGTCACGCGCCCCGCAAAACGTCAGTTCGGTTTCATCTATCTTCGCGCGCTGAGGACCGGCTCCAGGGCTCTCAGCCTGGAACGCGGCTCCCTGCTCGACATCATCTTGAAGCTCAAGGACGATGATCGCTCCGCCATGTGGGAGCAGACGCTCGGTGCAATGGAAGATCTGGATCCGGCGATTGACGCCATACCCCAGCTCAGAGCGATCCTGGACGAAGTCGACAGCCGCGTGCGCCGTTTCGTGGGTCTTTCCGATGATGATCGTGCCTTCCGCCTGTATCCGTCCGCGTTGACGCGAGAGAGCCTGCGTCGCTCGATTACACTGTTTGGTTCCTCGGAGCGCTCGAACACGCCTGTTCCGTATTGGTGTCTGGGGTCGGGTGTCATCAATTCGATGGTATTCTCGCTCCTGACGTTCATCGCGGACCTCAAGTCCAACGTGATATTCGCGATGGAGGAACCGGAGATCGCGATTCCGCCGCACACGCAGCGCCGCATTGTCCAGTTTCTCCAAAGGGAAATGGATCAGTCGATCCTTACGACCCATTCCCCGTTCGTGCTCGAGCAATACGATCCGGAAAACGTCATCCTTCTGGAAAGGGGCGGTGGCGGGACGGTCGCAGGCCGCCGCATCGAAGTCACCGGCATCAAGGCCAAGGCCTATCGGGGAAACCTTCGCCGCGTCCTCGCCGAAGCCATGCTCGGCAACGGTGTGCTTTGCGTAGAGGGTGTTTCCGACAGCGAAGCGATCTACTCCGCTTCCGCCATTCTCGAGAGGCATCGTGCCGAGGGCGCGTACACGCCGCTTGATCTGTCGGGCGTCACGGTGGTGCAGTGCGAGGGGGATGGCGGGCTGTTGCGCTACGGCGAGTTCTTCTCTGGCCTTGGCCTGAAGACCTACGCCTTCTACGACCGACAGAAGAATGAAGCGATCAGCGAGGAGATAATGGAGGTCTTCGATGCGGCCTGGGAGCTGGAGCAGACAGGGATCGAGTATCTGCTTGCCGACGAGATAACGGTCGACGTCATCCGCACATTCCTCGTCGAGGCTTCGGAGTGGGACGACTATCCGTACAACGCAAAGAACGCGAGCCTGTTCGAGTATGACCCCGGTGCGGATGACGAAGTTGTACAGGCACTCTGCAAGAGGGTTCTCAAGGCCCGGAAGGGTGCCGGCTATGCGCAGCGGCTGGTCGAACTTTGTACGGAAGCGGATCTGCCAGCCATCATCGTCGAAGCTCTGGAGCGCATCAGCGGGGATCTTCCCAACGAGCTTTCCGCCGGTGATGGAAATGATGATGAAGACAAAGATGATGATCCAGAAGCGCCCGACGACGAGACATGACCAATCCGGAAGGCCGCTTCGACCTCTGCGATAAACGCCGTGCCATTCTGGGTAATGCGGGTCACATGTTGGTGTTGGGTGGGCCCGGCTCCGGCAAGACGACCATCGCTCTCCTGAAGGCGAGACGCATGGTCCTCGAGCGACTGCAGCCGGAACAATCGGTCCTCTTTCTCAGCTTCTCCAACGCCGCGATTCGGCGCATTCTAGAAAGCGCGGGCAGCGTCCTGACGCGCGAAGTCAGCCGCCAGGTTGAAATCAAGACCTACCATTCATTCGCATGGGACATCCTGCAGTCTCATGGCTATCTGCTGTCATCACAGCGAAAGCTGGGGATCGTCGCGGCGCAGGACGCCGCCGTCATTCGAGCAGGGCTGGATGATGACGCGTGGCTTGCCGAGGAAGATCGGCTGTTTCAGGAAGATGGTCGCGCCACCTACGATCAGTTCGCGCCGCGCGCCGCGGATATTCTTGAGAGATCTGCCATCGTTCGCGATTGCTTTTGCTCGGCGCATCCGCTGATCCTGGTCGACGAGTTCCAGGACACCGATGAGGATCAATGGAGACTGGTTCGGGCATTGTCGGAGAACGCCGAGATCATCGCTCTCGGCGACACCGAGCAGCGAATCTACGCCTGGCGAAAGGGTGTCAGCCCCAAGCGTATGAATGAGTTTGCCGAAACGCTGGGCGCGGCCACCTACGATTTTCAGAACGAGAACAATCGCAGCCCGGCAACGGGCATCGCTGGATACGCCCGTGGTCTATTGTCTCCCGATGTCCGTCTTGAACTGCCCGATGACATTGCATTCAAGCGGTTTCGGCCGGGCCAGTTTGCGATTGGCGTTCGCGTCGGGCTCATCAAGGCGTGGAACGAGACCGTGAAGAGAGCGGGACATCGCGAAATCACGGTGGCGGTCGCCGCTCGCAGTCGCACGATGGTGCGCCTGATCTCGGATGCGTTGGCACAAAAACTCACGCTAGGCGTGAAGGAGCACGGGCCTGTTCCGCACGACGTGATGTTCGACCAGATGCAGATCACCCTTGCATCGCGGGTGATCGCCTATCTGCTGGCGTCGCAGCACGACCCGCGAGGTGAAAGGCTGGCCGGTGCGCTGGAAAGGATCAGCGCCGTTTTCCGTTCCTCCGGAAAGAAGACAGCGATCAAGACATCCGATCGCTTGTTGGGCTGGGCGGGGAAGTGCCGTGACGGAAAGGTGCCAGTCACGAAATGCGTCACCGCTCTGACGGTCGCACTTGATGCGATCGATGCCGACGGATTTTCAGGCTCACCGACCGAAGACTGGCTCCTGGTCCGCCGCGCCCTGGAGCGGGCCGACGCGGATGAACTGAAACGAACGGGAGATCATGCTCGGTATCTCCGATTGCTGCGGCGTGGATCGGCAATCGAGGATCAACTGGCGGAGCTGTGGAAGCAGACTGGAACCTACGCCGGCGCCGAAGCCGCGTTGGAAAATGCGATCCTGCAAGATCAGATGACGGACAGCCATAGCGAAGTCTCGAGCATTAGCGTTATGACGATGCATCAGCTCAAGGGCCGGGAATACGATGCCGTCCTTCTTATCGAGGACCAGCACAGGACATTTCGGGGGAGAGACCAGGAGCCGCCCTACATGGAAACACGGCGACTGCTGCAGGTCTCGTTAACGAGGGCTCGCCATTTCGCCTATGTCCTATCGGCAACGAAGAACGCCACGTTGGATGTCCTTTTCGACGACTGAGCACCCGTCTCTCCACTGACCGATCGGATTCGTATCCCTCCCGCGCCCAGCAGTTGCATATACTTGAACATTCTGATAACAGTCATATCTGACGATTAAATTCTGAATGGGCATCAGATATGGCGGTTAAGATAAGTTCCTTGAACGCGCGGCGAGCCCTTGAGGCTCTGGGTGCGAACATCAAGACGGCCCGTTTGAAGCGGCGCATCTCCATGCAGGGATTTGCCGAACGGGTCGGTGTGTCCGAGAGTACCATCAGCCGCCTAGAGAAGGGGGACGATGGCGTCAGCATTGGTACACTGGCGATGGCATGCCTGGTGCTCGGCGAGATCGGGCGGATTTCGGACTTCCTCGATCCAGGGTCCGACGATACCGGACTGCTGCTCGACAGAGCGGCACTGCCCAAGCGGATCGACCGGAAGCGAGGCTCAAGACGCGCTGAATCTGCGAAGGGGGAAAACACTCTTCCGGACGGTAGCGACGATGATGAAGGGGTCGGTTTCTAATGCCCGAAGCGATCGTCGCCCTCGGCGAAGGCAAGCGTATCGTTGGCCGTCTGCGGTTCGAGACCGACGGCCGGCGCCAGCATTCACAATTTGAGTATGCCGCCGAGTGGTTGGCGGCGCCCGACCGCTTCGCGCTCTCTCCCGGCCTGCCTCTGCGTGAGGGCGGCCATTTCAGCGCAGGCCGCGGCGATCGCCGTTCGGCGCTACCTGGTTGTTTTTCCGACGCCGCGCCGGATTCTTGGGGACGGGCGCTAATGACCAAAGCCTTGGGCGGTGGTCTCAGCGAGTTCGACTATCTGGTGCTGTCCGACGACCGCACCCGGCAGGGCGCGTTGCGGTTTCTCGGGGACGACATGGAGTCGTTATCTGACCTGACGCCGCCGATCCCGCGACTGGTCGAGCTCGACCGCCTGCGAGCGCTCGCGCACCGCTTCGAGCGCGATCCCGGCGGCACGGAGGAAGAAGTGCGCGATCTGGCCGGTGTCGCCGGATCGCTCGGCGGCGCCCGCCCGAAAGCCAATGTCGAAGGCGATGGACATCTGTGGATCGCCAAGTTCACCTCAGCCCAGGACACCAAGCCAGTCGAGCGCGTCGAGGTCGCCACGCTGAAGCTGGCGGCGAAATGCAGCTTGCGAGTCGCCGAAGCAAGACTCGAGATGCGCGACAGCGACAGCCCGATCGCGCTGATCCGACGGTTCGACCGCCGCGGCAATACACGAATTCCCTACATTTCAGCTCGGACCGCGCTCGACTGGGACAGCGACGAAGGTGGGTTCTACACGGACATCGCCGACGTAATCCGCCAGATTTCGAGCAAGCCCTCCGACGATCTGCATGAACTCTGGCGGCGGATCGTCTTCACGATTCTCGTATCCAACAAGGACGACCATCTAAAGAACCATGGCTTCATCTACGCAGGAGGAGATCGGTGGCGACTGTCACCGGCTTTCGACATCAATCCCTCCCCCTCACGGAACAGAATACTGGAAACCGGCATAATCCAAGGTGGATCGTTCGACGCCTCACTAGATATTGCATTCGAAGCATGCGAGTTTTTTGATCTAACACTGGCTAGCGCTAAGCTTGAAGCGTTTCGTCTAGCCAAAACAATTGCGGGGAATTGGAAACGAGCTCTTCTAGAAGAAGGATGTACCTCGGCGGACGTGCAGAGCTACGCAAATGCCTTCGAACATAGCGAGAGCGAGCTTGCGTTGGCCAATGGCGAGGAGGGAACAGTTTGATCCGTATGGAGGACTCCCGACAGGGAAGGCTGGCGCGCTCTGAGCCCGAGGCTGCCTATGCTTTACCGGGTTTGCATCCGGTCGCGAGTTCACCGACGGAGGAGGAGGACGCATCCGAGCAGACGATTAGTCGCCGGCTGTACGACCTGAGGCGGATTGCGGCATCGCTTCGAGCCGACGGCGTATCTCCACTCTCCGCATGCGAAGCGGTTATGGCCGATCGTCTGAAGAACGAAGCGGCCCGGCAGTTCTTCGTCGATCTGCCCGATACGGAAAAGCACTACTGGATATCGAGTCTGTATGCGCTCCTCATGCCGAGCGGAAGAAGGCAACGTCTCGCCGCCTATTTTACACCACCTCATCTGGTTCGGTACGTGCTCGATGTTCTGGCGAAATCCGGGGTACAGCCGGGTCAGCATAGGATTCTCGATCCCGCTTCCGGCGGCGCAGCGTTCCTCGTGCCGCTGGCGGCACAAATTGCGAAGGCCGAACGCGCGCGCTACACAAACCCGGAAACGATCCTTCGTATTGTCGAAACCTCTCTGGCCGGCGTGGAAATAGAGCCGCGCCTCGCCCAGTTATCGCGATTACTTCTGACGGACCTGCTCTGGCCAGAGTTGGCCGAGGCGCAGCGGGAATTCCGGGTCGGAATTCAGCGCGCAAATACGCTAAAGCTCGCACCTCCCGAGGAACTCTATGACGCCGTGGTGGGCAATCCACCTTACGGGCGCGTGTTCAGACCGTCTGACACCCTGCTGTCGGAATACGCTTCGGTCGTCACCGACGGCTACGTCAATCTCTACGCACTATTCATTGAACAGTCCCTGCGCTTCACGCGTCCGGGCGGAATCGTCTGTCTTATCGTCCCCATGTCTTTCGTGGGGGGAGCCTATTTTGCGGCTCTGAGAAAACGCATTCTCGAACAATCAGAGGTGCTCCGTGTTGATCCGATCGACAAGCGCAGCGACCTCTTCATGGACGTTCTGTACGATGTCTGCGTGCTCGTATTGAGGAAGTCCGCTCCTGAGGTGCCGCCAGTACTGGCCGAAAGCGCTCTTTTGACCGTCGGCAAGCCGCCGCGCCATCTGGGGCAGATAGACCTTCCCAAGAAGCCGGGTGACCGCATCTGGGCCCTGCCTGACGGGCAGCTCGACGACTGCCTTTTTCAGGACGGTCTCGAGACACTGGCGGCCTACGGATACCTGGTCAAAACAGGATATTTCGTATGGAACAGAGAAAAGGAACGCTATCGCGCCGGCTTCAGTCCCCGTGCGAACGAGGTTCCCCTGTTCTGGGCTCATAACATTCGTCCGAACGAAATTTGCCAGCCCTATGACAGAGACTCCGCTACCGACCGTATCGGCATGGTGAGGATCGCGAAGGACAGCACGGCTTTGATTGCTTCCGACGCTATCCTTTTGCAGCGGACGACAAACAGAAGGCAGAAGCGCCGGATCATCGCCGGTGTCGTTCGCAAAAGGCTGGTGCCGGGCGGCCGGGGATATGTGAGCGAGAACCACACGATCATCGTAGTTCCTGATCCTGACAAGAAGCAGGCGATCACGCTTAAAACCTTATGCCGGCTTCTCAATACGGAAGCGGTGGACGCCCGGTTCCGGCGAATCTCGGGTTCGGTCAGTGTTTCCACAAAAGCGCTACGGCAGCTCCCGCTGCCAACCCCGGATGCCGTCCGCGAAGCGTTCGCGGTCATCAAGGATGATGAGGCCGCCGCGGTGCAGGCATACGCTTCCTCGCTTTCCGGCGCTGCGAGCCAAGCGACACCATCAGATGGCGGGGGCGGTGATGACGGCTAGCCCGAACGCCTCACTTTCCCCGGCACCCGAGCCCGCCGGGGCCTACACGGGGATACCCTTGCGGCGGCGTAGCGCACCGCAAGATGTCCAGCATCTTGGCGCTTCCGCAGAAGAGGTTTTGCACCGGTTTGACGAGGCAATCCGCTCGGGAACGAGCGAGGCGCTGCTGCTCTGGCCTCAACGTCCGGACGGCGTGGCCGTCTTCCACGCGCTGGCGGCTCTTGGCCGGATCGGAACCTGCGATCAAACGCCGCTCGCCACACTGCTATTCCCGTGGAGCCGCGGCGTCGGCGGCACACAAAGAACGCTTCTGGTCGACCGGGATTTTCTTTCGGCGACGACGTTGCCCGCGCTCAATCGGGCGCTGTCCGCTCCCGGTCCCGTCTTCGGCTATTTGATGGCCCTCCATAGCCTCAAGCATGTCTTCTCCAGCGGAAAGAAGGATAAGCGCTTCAAGGCGAAACTGGAGGCCGATCCGGGCGTCGTCCATCCAACGTTGTTTGAAATCACCCCCCAACACGGCGTGCAAAATTCCGGGTTTCGGCCCTACGGCGATCAGTTTTTGCGGCGGCTGAGACGCCATACATGGATCGGCGATCAGTCAGCACATATCGAGGCCGCGACAGATCCCTCAAAGACGCCGTTTTTCCTGTTCGGCGTTCACGCTGACGCTGTGCGCGTGAAATTGTTGCGGGATGCGGGCCTTGATCCGCGTCACGGCGGCCGAGTGCCTGACATCGTTCTACTTGATCTCACCCACCGGGGCCGCAATCGGCTGGGCGCGGGCTGGAGGCAATCTCTCACGCGGTTTTTTGCCACCACCTGCGATCTCTATGCAGCTTCGCAGGCGCCGCCGATCCTTGCCGTCACCGATGATGTGTTTGTACTCCGCTCCCTCAGGTGGGAGATCATCAAGGACTATGAGCAGCGTCGCGGCACGCGCGGCGCTCGCGACAAAAGGCCGGAAGCCGCGCGGCTGGTTCTTCATCCCAAGCCTGATCCATTGGAACAGGAAGTCATTCGTCCAGGTGCCCTGTCGGCGCTGAAAGCCGAGGTTTACGGCTCCGACGTTCTCAAGATCGTCGAGTCAGCCCTGAAGCTCAGACGAGCTCTCCTGGCATCGGGGGATGACGAAATCGCGGATGCCGTCACCACCGCCATGCAGGTAGCCCAGAACCTGATCGGTCTGCCAGGCTCACCGAAAGAGTTTCATGATTTTCTGATCGAGAACTATGAGGGCTATGAACGCCAGAAGATGGGGGCACGTTATGACCCTCTGGCCCCTCGAAGCCGTATCCAGTCCGCCCTCCAGCAGGGACTTGCCGGCGTCAATCACAAGCACCTGTCCCAGTTTCTCGACGCGTATGACAAGCTCCGCAAGATTGCCGATTCCGACAATCCGGGAAGCAAGCTCTTTGACAAGTGCATCAGCGAGCTGGTGCAGAAATCAACGCGCTCGATTGTCGTCTTTTCGAGCGAGTTGCTGCGTGGTTTTGCCGAGTGGCGGCTGGATTCCGATCCGGCGATTTCGCGACATGTCGGGCGCAAGCTGCTTCTGGTTGATCGCCGGGAGGCTATCGAAGAACTGGAACTCGATGGGCAGGAACTGAAGCTCTTCCACCGGATCGTCTTCGTGGAGCCTTTCCCGGATGATCTCCTTCATGTCCTTATGCGGCCATGGCTGCCCCAGAATGTCATTATTCTTGCCAACCTCGCCCTCGCCGAGCAGGCGCGCCGCCGCATCCATATTCTGCGTGACCTTGAGGGCGCCGCGCCCATTCTCGACTTGCTCGCGGCCGTAGAAACCGAATTCGCGCGGGTCCTGCAGGGGCACAGCGTGGAGGTGCCCGATCTCGACACGCCGCCAGCGCTACCGCGACTGGGGACGCTCGATCTGACGACCGCCAGCACCTGCGGTTCCGGCTCACCGCGGCTCATCAGGACATCGGGGGATCTTGAAATCCGGGCGTTCGACGGTTCCGAAATGGCGGCCTATGATCCGGAAGCCTTGCAGGTCTTTTCAAGAAAGGTCGCGAAGGATCTCGTACCCGGCGACCAGATATGTGTCTTCAGCTCCGATTTTGTCAGCATGGCGCGCGAAAAGCTCAATCTCTCCGCCAATGCTTCGGACATCCTGCCCCTTTATCACAAGGCGGTGGCAGATACCGTGCAGGAACTGCCCGGCGCGGACATGACCTCGAAGGCGCACGCCCTTCGCGCACGTATGCGCGAAAACAATCCTGATCTGGAATTGCCGACCGTTCAGGCCGTGCGGCACTGGATAGACGTGGCCGCTCTGATCGACGCGCCGCGTAATGAAGTGAGGCCGCAAGCGCCGCGCAACCGCCAGCACTATCTGTCTTTCATGTCGGCGCTGGGGATCAGCGAAGATGTTGCCCGTCATTACTGGGACTGGGGAATTTTCTGGACCCGCTCGATGCGTATCCGCAGCGGCGCGGCGTTCCATCAGGTCTTTATGGGTATTCTTGTCGATCCGCACGCCACGGCGTCCCGGCTTCCCGAAGCGCGGCGGCACGATGTCTGGCGCATCTACGAGACAGCCGAACACCACGTGGTCACCGTGGAATCCAACGAACTGGAGGCAGGGTAATGGTCAGGATTTCCGACATGAAGCTTCCGCAGGAAGTGGCCAGCCGCGTTAGCGACGCCAAGGAAGGTCTTGTGGACGCGCTGCTGAACCTCACGTGGCAGAGAGTGAGCGGCGCGGGCGATGAGGGGGAGGTTGTTTACGGCACGAAGCCGTCGCTGCGCTTTGTCTCGGGTTTTTTACTGCCGCGTTACGAGGAGACCGGCCAGCAGGACGAGACGTCGGACATCCATCTGAGTACGCATGGACTTGATCTTCAGATTACTGATGACGCGGAAGGCCAGCTCACCGTCGAAGCGCGCTTTGCGATCTATATCCGCGCGCTCCCCGACTGGAAGGAACTTGTCAGGCCTGAACTCGACCTATTTCCGAATCCGCCCCTTCGCCGGGACCTTGAGCAGCATATCCGCGATGAAATGAAGGCGCGCCTTGCGGAAGCGAAAGTATCCGAGGCCGCGAAGCCGGAAGAGGAACGGCGTTCCCATCGGGAGCTTCAGCAGGAGATTTACCGCGCGCTTCTCGGAGAAAACGGCGTCGAAGTGTCTCCAGACGGTATGGTGGCGGATGCCGAGGAGAACGTGGCAGACGACACTGATGCCGATCAGGAGACGGAGAACGGGGAAGATAACGACACGGATGAGGAGATCGGCGGCCGCCTGCATACGCCGCGCGGCCATTACATCTTTCACAACGACAACGCCGCGCAGGACGTGGACATTCCGCAAAAATGGCGCCGGCTTCCGGTCAATCTCGAACCGCTGTCCATCGAGCTTTCGGAGGACAATCAATCCCGGCAGGCTGCCATCGCCGCGTGGGTTTCCGCCATGCGGGCAGCGGTCAAGGCCACGGTCAGGAACTGGGTGGAAAGCGCTGACGGCCGCGATTGGGCCTATCGCCCGGCCACCATCCGACCCAGCCATTTCCGGACGGAAGAGACGTGGAATGCCTTTCTGACGGAGCTTCGCAAGAGCGCGCCCGTGATTGATGACATTGCGCCTAACCTCGACGGTTTGTCGCTGACGATCCAGGACGAGAGCGACCTGCGCGATCCGCGCCGCCGCAATTTACGGATCATGCTTGAGAACAACGGCCGGGACGCTCCCCGCCGCCGGCGCGAACGTTTCGAGCAGGCCATTCATCAGGTTCGGATCGTGGTTGACCTTCCGGCGGCGGTGCATCGTCCTCTCAGGCTTGATCGTGTCGAGGCGTCGTACCGTTTCCGGGACTTTCTCTCCTATCCTGCAATCGGCATTAACTGCGGGGTTTCGGAAAAGCAGATCGACGGCCAGCTGCATCTCGCTACCAACTGGATGCCGCGCTATCACCAGCCCCGCATTGTCCCGAATGCTATTGAGGGCGTGCCAACGGAATTCGCGGTCCTGGGCGGCGAGGATTTTGATCCGGCCTTGTTGCGGCCGCTGATCGAAGCCTACGACGACTGGATTTCGGCGGAAGAATCCACTCTCGACCCTGCGCACGGCGTCAAAGATCAGGACGAAGCCCAGCGTGAGCGGAAAAAATTCGAGGGCGATATCGCGAGCTACCGGCGCGAGGTCCGCAGGATTGCTCTTGGCATCGATCTTCTTGAAACTGCCTATGGCAAATTCAAGGAAGACGCATCGGCGTCGGAAGCGATGCCGTACAGGGCGTGGCAGCTTCTCAATCAGGCGTTTCAGGACGCTGGTGCCGCGCGGGGCATTACCGGCTGGCGGCTGTTCCAGCTGACATTCATCCTCGCCCACATTCCCACCATCGCCTCGCGCATGCCTGCGTATGCAAAAGAGCCATGGTTCGATTCCGACTTCGACGAGGAAACCGCGACCCTCCTCTATTTCCCGACAGGCGGCGGCAAGTCCGAAGCATTTTTCGGCCTGCTCGTGTTCAACCTCTTTCTTGACCGCCTGCGGGGCAAGCGCATCGGCGTGACAGCGCTGATACGATACCCGCTCCGGCTTCTCACACTTCAACAGGCACAGCGGCTGCTGGCGATCCTCATGCGCGCCGAGCTGTTGCGCCGGCGGGCAGGGCTAGAGGGCGCACCCTTCGAAATCGGCTTTTGGGTGGGGCGCGGGAACACGCCGAACCGCACGGACGACGACCGCCTTGATCCGGTGCCGCGTATGGGCAGTCCCAAACACGAAAACGACGAGACGACCAGCGCGTCGTACCGGGAGGTCAACGAGAGTTTCAACAAGATTCCGGTCTGCCCGATTTGCGGAGAGCATACCGGATTGCGTCGCATCTCCTGTCCCGTGGACGAGGAGATCGCGATCGTTTGCTTCAACAAGACCTGCAGCTGGAACACGGCAACGGAGAACAGTCCCCTTCCTTTCCTGATCGTGGACCGGGACATCTACCGCCATGCGCCAGCGGTCTTGCTGGGGGTGATCGACAAGCTCGCCCTGATCGGTCAGCACCCTGCCACCATCAACCGCGTCATGGGCATGTTCGGCCTGGCGCGCTGGCAGGAGCGCGAAACCGGCAGGCTGGTCATGCCCACGCGGCGCATGCTCAGGGACGGTCCGGCCGCCAATGGCTGCGAACCGCTGGCACCCGCATACGAGCAGGGCCGCGACGTTTTTCTTGATTCGTTCCCCTCGCTTATCATTCAGGATGAGGCGCATCTGCTGGAAGAGAGTCTCGGGACGTTTGCTGGGCTCTTCGAGACGATGTTGGAGCAGCTCTTTGCGCGGACCTCCGATATTCTGGGTGACCGCGCCGCGCGCGGTCCTTCTGCAGGAAGCCCTGTGCGCCTTCCGAAAATCGTCGCCGCCACAGCCACGGTGAGCGTGCCGGAGCAGCAATTCGGCGCTTTGTACCAGCGGCGTCATATGCATTTTCCCTATCCGGGTACGTCCATTTACCGGTCTTTCTATGCCGTACCGGCAACGCCCGCGCGGACGGAGCGCCGCGGGCTGGGTGGTGGGGGGCCGCGTGCGCCGGAAGTCGAAGCGCCGTGGATGCGCGTCTATGCCTCGATCATGACCAACGGGCGTAATCACACGGTTACGACTGTGAGCGTGCTGGCCGCGTACCACCTCGCAGTTACCGAGCTCTGGCTGGACCTGCTCGATGAGACAAGGCGCGACGATGCGGCCGACCGCATTCTGGGCGCACTCACGTCCGATACGCCCCTTGCCATATTCCATTCCGATGCGATCGAGGCTTGCGCGGGTCAGGACCCCAACATCCTGCCAACGCTGCTCGACCTGATGCGGATTTCGCTCACCTATGTGACGAACAAGAAGGGTGGCGATCAGGTCATCGACGCATTCAGGGAGGAGGTGGCGAAGCTCCATCGCCGACACGGGCGCGACATGGTTCAGGTCTATACGCGCCTTATCTCCGGCGGCGTCGACGTGGCGGAAATTCAGGAAATCATGCGCGAGGCCGAAGGGGAAAACGGGCCGGGCGATCCGTTTCCCGATCTTTCCCAGTCGCTGCGGAATATCGTGGCGACCTCGGCGATCTCTCATGGCGTTGACGTGGACAAGTTCAACGCGATGTTTTTCGCGGGAATGCCTAACGACATAGCGGAGTTCATACAAGCGTCCTCCCGCGTAGGACGCACGCATGTCGGCTTCAGCCTCCTGATCCCGACGCCCCACGCGCGGCGCGACCGCTACATCGTCGAGACGCACGACGTATTTCACCGCTTCCTTGAACGGATGATCGCCCCACCGGCTATCACGCGCTGGGCGGAGAGCGCACAGGAACGCGTGCTGACCAGTCTGTTCCAGTCATGGCTTTGCGGCTGGGTCGAGCAGAAGCTGTTCAGCGAAAAACCGGAGAGCGAAAAGGTCCGCGCTCCTGCTTTTGAGACCGTGAGCGACGTGAACCGCCTGCTGACGGGGCCGGACATGCCCGATGCCGCCGATGATTTCATGGACTTCGCGGTGCGCGCGCTCGGTGTCCGGGGGCGGGGCGCAGACCATATCGGCGGCGCGTTCCACCCGGACTACTACGAGGATCGTATCCGCAACCTCGCCAAGCAGCTTATCGATGAATTCCGCACCGAGTATGCGACGACGCGGCTGGGGGACTACTGGGATAACGCGCCGGTTGGTCAGCGTCCCATGATGTCGCTGCGGGATGTCGATGAAGCCGGCCGTTTCTTGGCGGCGCGGCACTTCCGGGAGCGTAAGCTCAGGGGCGAGGAGGAGAAGGCCGTTCTCGCGGAGGCCCTGCGCATCGTCAGGCGTCAGGCCGGACGCGTTAGCGAACTCGATAGTGATTCCGGGGAGCTGTAACGCCTATGCAGAGATCGCGCACGCAAATCGCCACTTCATACGCCCCAGGCGCCCTGTTCACGTACGAGGGCGGGCTTGGCTGCTGTATCGCCGTACCTGTTGCCACACCTTATACGCCGTCCTCCCCGGCCGTGGCCAAGCAGCTTTTTGAACATCTCGCCGAGTATGTGGAGTCATGGTTTGAACGGGCCATACGCGCCCGTGCGGACCCGGAAGTTCTTCCAGAGCAGTGCGTCGATCCAGTCTTTCTGAACAACAAGAAGGAGCCGCTTGTTGATCCGGGACGGTTCTCACTCAACCAGCCCAGCCGGATCGGGTTCGCACCCGATCCGCTCGTGTTCGTGTGTTCAAATACCGACTGCGGTAAACTCGTAGAATTCGAGAATGTCGAGGATCTGACGCGGCGCTGGCCGCAGACCGAAAAGCGCACAGATTGCCGGGGATCGTCCTCGGGCCGCCATGAATGGCGTCAGATCGATGTAGTATTTGCTCACTGGTCCGGCAACTACGCCGGTCTCAGTCCCTATCGCTGGGTGATGGCGCCTGACGGAAGCGTCAATCAGGCCAAGAAGTGCCAGAACTGCGGGCAGGACGAGTACCAGCTCGTCACGAGGTCGTCGCCGTTTTTCAGCGACTGGAAGTTCCAATGCTGTAATTGCCTCGCGCTCAAAGACGTTGTGCAGGCCGACCGGGAGACGCTGGAGCTGCTCAAGCCGCGGATGGACGGCGGGCACGGGAATCTTCCGAAGGAATGGAACATGCTGCCGGTGTCATACCGCGCATCGTCGGTTTTTTATGTGCAGACGGACAGCTTCATTCTGTTCCGGGACGCTGAAGTCACGTCATTGCTCAGTACGGCCCGCCGCAGCGACCTGATCTCTCGTCTCATGAAGCTGTATACCTTTCCCGGCACGCCGCTCACCCATAAGGAAGTTATCCGTCAGCTGCAGGACAACGGTCAGGATGCGAAGGCGACAGAGTACAAGCAACTCATGGACATCGCGGCGGCTCTTGTCGGCGACCAGAAGGCGGTGATCGAAAACCAACTCGCCGACAAGCGTACCAGCTACGAAGCGGCCGGGCTGATTGCCAAACAGCACGATGAGTCGCCGGTGCTCAGAACGCAGGCTGAAAGAAGTCAGGACTGGGCGCGTCGGTACAACCCGATCCGGCTGGCGATCGAGCATGCTTCATTGTGCGATGAGGTGGTAGAGCGTCAGGGAAGCGATCCGAGCCTTCCCGCCGTTTCCGTCCGCAACCCCGAGGTATGCGACATTGACCCGACGGATACGGCGGCGCGCGGGGCCTACGCCGCGCGCGTGGATCAGGAACTGAGGCGTCTGGGGCTTGATGAGCTGGTGATGCTGCGCGGTCTTGATATCTGCGAGTTCAGTTTCGGGTACACTCGCGTCGGCTCCACGCCCTCCATAACGGTGAAAGACCGGGAAATGCCGGTGCGGCTGCGGGCGTTCGATTATGCGGAGAAGAACAGGCGCCCTGTCTATATTCTCGAGCAAAAAAATGAAGGCTTTTACATCCGGCTCAATGAAGCGCGGGTCATTGACTGGCTCGCGAGTAACGGTCTGGGCGGGGACCTCCCGCCGCGCGACGGGATGCATCTGGGAGGATTGCTGATTGAACAATACGCCGATTTCGGGCGGTTTCTTGAGGACTACAAGGAGCGGACGGCAGACGCCCGCACGCCGCGCTCATTGCCGAGCTATGTTTATCTTCTGCTGCATACCATGGCGCATCACTTCGCACATGCTGTCGTCGAATATTCCGGGCTGGAGCACGGCTCGATCGGGGAATACGTCTTTCCGGCCGATCTGGCTTTTCTCGTCTATCGCCGCGGCATGACGCCCGATCTGGGGAACCTGTCAGCCATGTGGCGCAATCACGGCCTGACCGTCCTTGAGCAGCTCCTTTCGGACCGCGCGCTCAAGTGCGATGGCGGCAGTCTGTGCGATCAGCGGGGCGGCGCTTGTCCGGCCTGTATCATGGCACCGGAAGTCACGTGCATTGCGGGGAACAATCTCCTTTGCCGCGCGGCGCTCAATGGCGGCGCGCCCCCTGGATGGGATGCGGACAGAACGCCCCTGACCGGATATTTCCGGCTCGCAGGTGCGGGGGCGGAGGCCGCGTAGACATGAACATGTCGGAAAGCACGCAGCAGGATTCCCGCTATCCGCTCGAGGCCTTGCCGCGCCGGATATTTCTGGATTCCTGCACGGCACAAACGCTCAGAGACTACGACTATTACATTTATGAAGGCGAACCTGTCCCGCCGTCCGACCGCCTTCACACTATTCCGGAAGGCATGGAGAATCTCGACGCCCTGCGCCGGATTTTCCTGCTGAATGAACGCGCGCTCTTTGAGTGGATCGTGTCGGGGGCCAGCATGCAGGAAGCTCACGACAAGCGCGATCCTGGCCATATGCAATGGTTGTGGGACGTTGCAGACCACTCCGGCGTCTGCCTCGACGATGATGCGGCGACCACCGAGAGCGAGACGCTAGCCGCACGCCTGAGCGAATCCCGGTTCGGGTATCTCAGCAAGAAGGACCGCTTGCTGCTTCAGCATGCCATCGCGCTGCGCTGTCAGGGCTTCCTCACAATGGAGCGCCGGTTGCCGCGAAATGCCGCTCACATTCGTGAGCAGCTTGGATTGCTAGTACTGACCCCGCGCATGCATTGGGAAATGCTGCACCCTTGGGCAGCATTATGGTTGTAGGTGTGAATCAGGCAGTCACTTGGCTGCTGGGTCATTCATCCACCGGGAGCGAAGGAATTGTCACGCCGATCTACAGATAGGCCTCTTTCGAGTTACCGGGTGTCATCAGCGACCTTCTTTGGCTCCAAATTGATGTTAATGAAAGTATATATGTCCCTCAAATTTAGTTTCTTGGCCAAGAAGACATGAACCAAGCGGAATTTGCACGAATATTCTGTGAACGACCGGAGGGTTACGCGTGGTTCTTGGGAGCCGGTGCATCGCACAATGCCAATCTTCCGACAGCAGAAGATATCATCTCGGATCTCAAGCGGCGATACTACTGCAGCGAAGAAAACCAGACCCTCTCGACGAAGGACCTGCAAAATGATGCTGTGCGGGCGAAGGTAGAGGCCTATATGCAATCGCGCGGATTCCCGGAGCGCTGGTCGGCGTCGGAATACACAACCTATTTCGAGACGATTTTTGGTGACGACCGCGAGCGGCAGCGACGCTACATATCGAGCATCTTGGCGGAAGACCGCGCCAGATTGGCTGTTGGCAACCGCGTTTTTGGCGCACTGCTAGCCAGCGGTATGTGCCGTATGGTTTTCACAACGAATTTCGATCCGGTTGTCGAAAAGGCCGTCGCGGAGATTTCCGAAAAGCCATTGTCAGCCTACCACATCGAAGGTGCCCGGAATGCTGTGTCGGCGCTCAACAACGAACAGTTTCCTATCTACTGCAAGCTGCACGGCGACTTTCAGTATGACAGCATAAAGAACCTGTCCTCTGATTTGGCAGCGCAAAATGAAGAGCTCTCGAAATGCATGGCAATGGCTGGCTCAAGGTTTGGCTTTGTCGTTGCAGGGTATTCGGGGCGCGATGAGAGTATCATGGCCTTGTTCCGGGCCATACTGGCAGCCCCCAATCCATTTCCGCACGGCCTTTACTGGATGAAGATGAGGGGGGCGATGCCACTTGAGGGCGTCGCCGCGCTCATGAGGGACGCCAAGGCTGCCGGAGTTCGTGCTGAGTTCGTCGACATCGATACCTACGACACCCTGATGCTCCGGCTGTGGCGTAATCTTCCCGACAAGCCGGATGAGCTTGATGCGAAGGTGCGCAAAGGTCGTGTCGGAAAAGTTCAAATCACGATACCAGGTCCGGAGGGCGGCAAGCCCGTTCTGCGCTTCAATGGGCTGCCAATGACACAGGTCCCGACGACTTGCGCCAAGGTGAAACTGAAGTCCGCCACGAACTGGGACGCCATTGCCGAACTCAAACGAAAGCCGGAGACGAGCGCGGTTCTTACTATTGACGGCGACGTTATGGCTTGGGGCGGACCCAAAGATATTGAAGGCAGCTTCGGAACGGATTTTCTCGACCAAAGCGAGATGACATTCGATTCGGATTGGCGGACTGGATCACGACTCCACATCAAGAACTTTCTCGAAGAGGGCTTGGGGCGGGCGCTGTGCCGGGAACGGCCGCTGCTCCAACGTCGCCAGAGGTCTGGGGTTTCCTTGATCGTTGATCATAAGGCGCAAGATGTGGGCATTTTGGAGGATCTGTATCGTGAGGCTGGCAAGGTCACCGGGCAAGTGCCAGGGCTTTCCCTTCCAGCGACCGAAGAGCATGACGCGGTCCATCAAGTGCACTTCGCTGAGGCGGTCCACCTTTCGCTTAGTTATGCCGACGAGCGGCTCTGGTTGCTCTTGAAGCCCGATGTCTGGATATGGCCGACTATTGCGCGTCAGCATGCAACGCAGTTTCTAGATAGACGCAAAGCGGGTCGGAGGAACGACAAGCATGACCGTCTGCTTTCTGCTTGGATTGGCGTATTGTCGGACCATGCGGGGAAGGATGTTGAAGTGACGGTCTCGCCCTTTGAAGGCGATATCGGTTTTGCAAATCCGGTCTTCGGCTTCTCGACTCAGACAGGCTTTGCCATGAAGAGGGGCAGAAAATGACCGATGCGCTTCCCGCATATGCGGTCGCTCCCGAACCTGAGCTGATCTTTCACGGCGGGAGGACCGATCGGCATCCCCTGCGCGGGCTGATCGATCACGGCCCCTTCAGTCTACGGTTCGGCGCACCATCAGTGGTCCGATTCGCCGTGATTGCCCCGCAGGCCGATATGGCTCGGATTGATGGGTTGGTTCGGGAATTGAACTCATCAGCGAAACCGAAAGAAGCACCGGCCTACTATCCGGAATATCCGGGCTTTGAAGCACTGATGCGCACGCCAATCACTGATATCGAAGACGCTATGCGTTTCGCGTTACCGGACGAACTGAACCGGCTTGCGGCTGCGAGGAACAGGCTGGGGTTAGCGCAGGCTTTGCTCAATGAGGTGATCAAGCTGCGGGCAGAGCGCCACCGTTTTGATGTCGCGTTGGTCTACCTCCCACGCTCCTGGAGCGATTGCTTTGAGGGGGAGCGTTTCAACCTGCATCACTTCATCAAGGCCTATTGCGCCCCCACTGGCATTCCGATCCAGATTTTGAATCAGGAAAGTTTCGATCGGTCGTGTAGAGCCAATGTGATGTGGGGGCTGTCCGTGGCGCTGTTTGCAAAGGCCCGCGGCGAGCCCTGGAAACTCACTGGGCTTGACCCACAAGAAGCCTTCATCGGCATCAGTTACGCTACGCGCCGGAAAACCGACGGCAGCGGACAAGAATATACGACGTGTTGCAGCCAGGTGTTTGATCCGGATGGAACAGGATTTCAGTTTGTCGCTTATGACGCCAAGGAGTTCACGGAGGACCGCCGCCACAATCCGTATTTGTCGTATTATGAAATGCAATCCGTGCTCGCGAAGAGCTTACACGTCTATCAATCTGGCCATGTCGGCAGGACGCCCAAGAAGATAACGATCCATAAGAACACTGAGTTCAAGGAGGAGGAGATTGAAGCAGCGCTTGACAGCTTCAACGAAGGCACTGAGGTCGAACTCGTGCAGGTCGTTCAATCCACCGATTGGACCGGCCTGCGATACACTTCTGGAAAGCAAGCGCAGTACGGCAATCCGGCTGAACCACCGAAGCCATATAACTATCCTGTCGAGAGAGGGGCGTATGTTCCGATCTCTCCATCGGAAGCGTTGGCTTGGTCGCAGGGAAGCGTTACCGGTGTTCAGCTCAAAAACCCCAACTATAACATCTACAAAGAGGGCGCACTCAAACCTACGCCATCGCCGCTCTTGTTGCGTCGTTTTTCAGGCCAGGGTGGCTGGCATGAGACCGTTAACGGCATTCTTGCGCTGACCAAAATGGATTGGAACAACAACACGTTGTATAAGAAGCTGCCAGTGACGATGGTTTATTCGGGCCGCTTTGCGGAGATCATTCAGCAAAATCCCGAGCTGGTGGACCAAGTCTTTGATTTCCGTTGCTTCATGTAGGGATCAAAGGATCGTTAAATTGTGAATTGAGTCTATTCTACGTGAAGACAGTAGGACACCCTTTTGTTCCTACACCGCTGGCCTAGATTCCGTGAGCATTTGATCGATTGCGCTCTTCCTGGATTGTCGATCCAGCGTGTAAGTGTTCCGTCTGAATTCGACGCCTTCAAGCAAGGCCTTTACGTAGCCCGACACGGTGTCCGCAGCCATGATCAACGTTGAGTCGAGGGTGTGGACGTATTTGCTCGTGACCGATCCCTTCGCGTGGCCGATCAGAGCGGCGATCGTGATCTCTGTGAAACCCAAGTCGTTCGCGATACTTGCGAAACTGTGCCGTAGCACGTGAGGCGTCACATCCCAGAGCGGGGTATCCTTGAACAGCTTCTTCCAACTCTGCGGGAAGTTGCCGACCGCATTGTCGAAGCCTTGGCCGGGAAAGACATAAGTTCCGGTTCTGTGCGGTCGTTCCTTCTCCAAATATTCCACGACTGGAAGGCCTACCGGGCGAACCGAGGAGCCTTCCTTGCTATCGACCAGCCGCAAGCAGCTACCCTCAAGGTCGATCTCACTCCATTTGAGGTTGACGATTTCTCCGCGCCGACACCCGGTCAGCGTAATCAGCCTCAGGATCTCGGCATGTATTCTGAAGCGATCGCTTTGCTGAGCCTGACGAAGGATGTCTCCCAAAATACGGTACTCAGCCTCGCTGAGCCGACGGTCGCGAACCTGGTATTTCGGTTTGCGGAGACCGTGCGTCGGATTGTGTTCGATCACCCCGGCCTCGACCGCGTAGGAGAAGATGCCGCCGAGCAGACCCATTGTCCGTATTGCAGTGCCACGGCCACCGCGAACGATCGCCTTGCCGCGCAGCTTTTCGGTCTTCATGGTCGCGCGTGTCTTGCCGGCGATGATGTCCTTCATCAGGTTGTTCATGTCGGGCTTGGTGATGTCCCGCACGCGTCGCGTCCCGAGAAGAGGGATGATGTGCCTGCGGATACGCCCGACATCGGTGGCGATGGTGGTCTCCTTCTTCGGTCGGCCGCCTTTGCCCAGGATGAGGCCGGCTTCCATGTCGGCGATGTACTGCTCACACAGCTGCTTGATTGTCAGCGCCTTGCGGTCTTCTTCGCGTTCTTCAGCCGGATCGCCGCCATGGGCGACCTGTCCGAGCAGGGCCTTGGCTTCGCGGCGCGCAGTCTCGGGCGTCCACACGCCATGAAGGCCGATCGTGTAGCGACGCGAGCGGCCACGGGATCGGTACTGGACGATGTAGCTGCGCTTGCCGGAGGGATAGACGCGAAGACCGAAGCCTGGCAATTCGTCGTCCCAGACGACGTGACCTTTGCTCTGCGGCTCGACGGCCTCCACGAACCGTTTGGTCAGTTTGGTCATGCTCCCGTCCCTCGGAAGCCCCAATTTCGAGTAAGCACCACGCAAGCACGCGGGCGGAAATCAAGGCGTAATCTCGGATAGAGACTTCGGAGAGCGGATTCTGAAAATCAATATATTTCAGCTGGTTATCGTGCTCTGGCGTGCCCTATCGTGCAATTCGGATAGGCCCTTAGACCAGCTCCGAAGGCAGAGGTCACAGGTTCGAATCCTGTCGGGTGCGCCAGCTTTTGAAATTCAAGGCTTTACGCAGACACCGGTTGTCGCTTCGTGCGCGTGCGGAAACGTCACGGCATTGGTCGGAAATGGGATTGGCGCAAATCGGCGGTCTACCTTGGCTGACCTTGCGAAATTTTAAAACGCATATTATATAATAGATATTGCAAAACGGGAGGTCCCGTATGGCGCGGCCGCGAACGTTTGACGAAGAGACAGTCCTGTCCGGTGCGATGCATGTGTTTCGCCGCCAGGGATATACAGCCAGCTCGGTCCGCGACCTGGAGGAGGCAACGGGGCTCACCTCCGGCAGTCTCTACAACACCTATGGCGACAAGCGCGGGCTCTTCCGAGCTGCGAGCGATCATTACAATCGCAAGGTCTTGATGCGCCGCCTTCAGGATCACGCACCGAAGGGCTCCGGTATCGAGGGCCTGCGCCGCCTGTTCCTGTCGCTTCTGCACGAGCCGAACGGAGGCTCGTCAGGCTGCCTGATCACGAACAGCGCCGTCGAGTTCGGCGACACGGAAATACCGCCCTTCGTATCACACGGGTTCGACCTCCTTCGCGAGGCTTTCGCCGACCGGCTTGGCGGCGACGGACCCGACGCGGTGGGGTTGCTGGCGCTCTACCAGGGCGTCCTCGTCCTGGTTCGTGCGGGTTACGAGACCCGCGACCTGGAAAAGATGATCACCAACCATTTCAGCATATTGGAGGCGTGTCATGGACGCTGAAACACTTTGGCAGCGCTACGCGAAGATCTGGTCGTCAGAACCGGCTGTTCGCGAGAGCGAATTACAGGAGTGCCTGGCCGACGAGGCAACTTATTGCGACCCGAACGGGCCACTGAGCGGCCGAGCGGCGCTTTCCGACTATATGGGCGGCTTCCAGCAAAGCGTTCCGGGCGGCCGTTTCCAGATCAGCCAGGTGATCGCCCACAACGGTCGGTCTCTGGCCCGATGGGCGCTCCTGGGTGCGGACGACGCGGTCCTGCAACGCGGCGCCAGTTTCGCTCTGCACGATGAACAGGGCCGACTGCAAAGCATCAGCGGGTTCTTTCCGCTGACAGCCCCGGACGCCGCCCAATGACGGGGCGGACAACATGGAATTCGGCCTCGTCATGACGGGGTTTTCCATTTGCGCTGACGATGCCGACCGCCGCGGCTTCCTTTCGCACGGCAGCGCTCCGCCTGGGCGGTCGACGCCCTGCAGGTGCGGCGTTCGCCACCGAACTGGAGAAGCAATGGCCTCGCCTCCTGCCAAGGACGGCAGAGAAAGAGGGGGCGTCTTCCATCGAGGCCATACCGCCTCGTCGCCGGTTATTCGGGAACGTAGACGAGGTTCCCGTCGGGCAGGCGGTAAGTCGTTCCGGCCTTCACCCCGCCGCCCTCGCCGAGCCGGTCGGTCGAGGTATAGCGCTCCAGCTTCTCGCCATCCTTTATCGTGACGGTCATGTCCTCCGCACCGGGGTTCTCCACCACCACGACGTTGTCCGACTGGAAGGGATTGAGCGGGTTGCGGACGATCAGCACCATCAGCACCGCGGTGATCACGAGGAACAGGTCGACGAGGTTGACCACGGAAAGAATCGGATCGTCGGCCTCATCATCTTCGAGAAAGCGCATCATGCGGCCTCCCGCGCGGTTTCGAGCATGCGCAGTTCTTCCAGCAGCCAGCGGCGGCGGATCGTGTAGACGAAGAACGAGATCGAGGCGGCGATCAGCGCCAGGATAACGGAGGAGAAGGCGACGACCAGGTTCCTGCCGACCTCCGCCGCGTCGTCGGTGCCCAGCGCCAGCAAAGCAGGCCCCATCGGGATCATCGTTGCCACGAGCCCCAGCATGGGCGCGCTGCGCGAGACGATGCGCAGCCACTCCAGCCGGCGCAGGACGACAAGTTCCAGATCTTCGCCCGTGTGACCCGTGCGGCGGTTATGTTCCGTGAGCGGCCGGCGGGCGCGTCCCGCCGCCCTCGCGGCGGCCTCGGCAGCGAAGCGCCCGAGGCTGATCAGCGCGTAGGCGAGCGATGCCAGGATCAGCACGATCACGGGCACGAGGAACAGGCGGGAGGCATCGTAAAGGGTGGCTTCAAGCACGAGCATCGGCGGTTTCCCAGGTTCTGGAGGAGCGGCGGCTGCCCGCTTCGAGCAGCACGCCGGCAAGGAACAGCAGCATCAGCAGGATCGCGGCGGGAAGCTGCCCGCGAAGCGACGGCGGCCGCGGCGGATCGGGCAATACCTGCCGTTCGAGGATACGGCCCATAACGGGGGGCACCGGCGGCGCGGCCGATGCAGCGGCGGCGGCCGCGCTCGACGCTGCAGGCGGCGCGCCCGTTGCAGCCGCGAGGCCGAAACCCCGGCGCCGGGCAGCGTCGTTCGCAAGATCGCCCGCGGCGGCGACCAGGCCCTGCAGTTCGCGCCGCCGCTCGGCCAGCGATCGGCGGGTGGCCTCGTCCGCCTGCCAGTATCCGCGCGCGATCGCCTCCTGCATCCGCTCGATCATCTGCAGCTGCGCATCGGGATGCACCCGCTCGAAAAACCGGTCGAGGCCGAGCCGGCGCGCATCGCGCACATAGGTATCGTGCATCGCCTGCCATTGATCGGCGCGCACGCTGCCGGGATCGGCGACCTGCCAGCCCCAGAGATTGTCGACGATGCCGAGCATCGTGTTGGCCCCGGCATAGCCTTCCTTCTGCATTTCCCCGATCCAGTGCGGATTGAGATAGCGCACGCGCAGTTCGTCGGAGAGGAAGGACGCGGCCGTGGCCAAGCGTGCCTCTCCGCCGCGCATATCGGTGACGTAGAGCGCGGGCGAGTGGCCGGTCAGGTGCCGCACGGCGAGCGACAGCCCGCCCAGGTGTTCGAACGGGTGATCGGTCGACAGGAGGCCGTGCAGATTGGAGGAGCGGCTCATCACTGCCGCGTCCACATGGCGGAGCTGCTCGGCGAAGAGATTGGTGCCTTCGAGCTTCAGGCCCCAGTCGCGCGCGCCATAGGCATATTGCATCCGCGCGAGGAAAGGATCGGCGAGATCGCCTTCCCCCTCCCAGCTTGCGGCCCCGCCGCTGCCGCCCGCGGCGATAGCGTCGGGCAGCCCCGTACCGTAGTCGCCGGGGGCATTGGTGAAGATGCGCAGGCGGGACAGTTCGCGCGCGCGCGCCGGCGCGATGCCGCGCGCGATCAGGGTTTGCTCGAGGTCGTGCGCTCCGGCCGCGGGGCCGCTGTCCTCGTCGAGGTCCGCGAGACGGTCGATCCCGTCCGCGAGCAGGCGCAGGAAGGCGTCGAACTGGTCGCGATAGACGCTGGTCGGCTGCATCACCACGTCGATGCGCGGACGGCCGAGTTCCTCCAGCGGCACGATGTCCAGCCGCTCCACCCTGCCTCCGCGGTCCCAGACCGGACGGAGCCCGAGCGCGTGAAGGATCTGCCCCTCGCCGATCCCCAAAGTGCGGATGGTCTCGCCGGAGAAGACCGAGAAGGCGATCTTGCCCGGTATCTCCCCATGCCGCGCCTTGTGCGCTTCGATCATCCGCTCGAGCGCCCTGCCGCCTTCTTCATAGGCAGCGGGTGCCGGCACTTTCTCCGCCTCGAAGGCGTAGAGATTGCGCCCGCTGCGGATCTCGGGGTTGCGGATCGGGTCCCCGCCTGCGCCGGCACGAACGAAACCCCCGGCCAGCCCGGTGAGGAGAGCTTCGGTTTCGCCGGGATCGGCCAGGTTGCGGTCGTAGGCGGCGGCCAGCGCGATCTGCTCGCGCAGCGCCGGGTCGGCGATCGCGGCGATATCCTCGCCCTCGCGCAGATAGCGCGCGAGCGTGCGATAGGGCGCGCTTGCCGCGATGTCGTCGAAGTGCTCCGCGAACGCTTCCTGCGGATCGAGGCCGAGCGCGGCGAGATAGTCCGGCCCCAATTGCTGCATCACCGTCGTCAGCCGCCGATCGGGCGTGGCCGGCGCGCCGAAGACGTGGAGGCCGAGCGGGATCGAGGTTCGCGCCAGCTGGTGCAGATGATCGTGCAGCGCGGTGTAGTAGCCGGGAAAATCGCGCGCGGCCGCCTCGTCGCTCCAGCCCATGTCGGCATCGAGCCGCGCGCTGCGCGCCTGGGCGCGAATCGCTTCGGCCACGCGATCGCGCACCGGCCCCGCCTCGAGCTGGGCATATTGATGGATCAGCGCATGGATATCGCGCAGTTCGTCGTAGAGGCCCGACGGGGCAAAAGCCGGCGTCTGATGGCTGACCGTCACCGCCCGCCCGCGCCGCCGCGCCTGGAGCGCCTCGGCGACGTTGTCCTGGATATAGGGATAGAACACCGGCACGTCGCCCACCAGCAGGAAGGGGTAATCGCCGGCCCATAGCCCGCGATCCTTGCCGGGCGTCCATTCCTGCGTGCCATGCGTGCCCATGTGGACGATCGCATCCGCCCGTTGCCCCTCGCGCACCCAGAGATAGGTCGCGAGATAGCGGTGATCGGGCGGCGTGGCCTTGTCGTGATAGGCGCTGCCGGGGTCGCGACCGCGCGGCGGCTGCGGCAGGATGGCCAGCTTGCCCAGCATAAGACGGGGAATGACGAAATCCCCGCCAACGACCGCCGGGCTCTCTTCCGGCGGCCCCAGAGCGGCCACAAGCTCCTCGCGGCGCGAGGCGGGCAAAGCGTCGAGCCACGCCTTGTAGGTGGCGAGCGGCAGGCGCGCGGCAAGATCGCGGTCCAGCAGACTGCCAAGCGTTTCGGGGCGATAGAGCCCGCCGAGCATGGCCTGGGCCGCGGCGATCAGCGGCGCGCTTTCCTGCGGCGCGACGTCGTAGCCGGCCGCCGCCAGATCGCGCGTAAGCTTCTCCAGGCTCAGCGGCAGATTGAGGTTGGATGCGGCAAGGTTCTTCTCGCCTTGCGGATAGTTCCAGAAGAACAGCGCCAGTCGCTTGGAGCCGGCAGGCGTCGTGCGCAGCGCCACGAGCCGTGCGAGCTTGGCTGTCAGAAGCTCGACCTGCTCGGCAATGGGGACGGGCGCGCCGTCCTCGACCGCGCCGAGGACGACGGGATCGGCAACGCCCCATGCTTCGGGGACTGTCAGCATGACCGCGGCGGAAGACCCGCCGATGCCGGATAGGCTTTCGCGCCATTGCGCCGCCGTGCCCGACCTTTCGTTCAGGCCCTGGAGCACGGGAAGGTTCAGCGCCTCGAACTCGGCCTTTCGCGCATCGCCGTCCTGCATATGCGTCAGGTTGACCAGCGCCTGCGCCGCGAGCGGGCGGATCATGCGCGCGATGCCCTGCGGATCGCGCTCGTCGTACCAGAAGAAGACCGGCATCAGCCCGCGCGCTGCGGCGCTGTCTGCCAGCGCCTCGATCACCGCGGTCTGCATGTCGCGGATCGCGCCGCCGGAAATGGCGAAGGCGACCACCGGGCGCGCTTGCCATCCCCTCTGCTCCATCCAGCGCCCGACCTCCCCGGCTTCCCGGAAAAGCCGCGGCGCCTGCGGGTGGTAGTAACCGGTATCGGGCATGGGCCGGGGCGGCGGCAGGCCGTCCAGACTCTCCCCGGCCAGCGCGAGCGGCACCGCGGCGACGAAAGTTTCGAGATTGGCCGCGCCGCCGCCGGCATAATAGGCGATCAGGCGCCGCGCGGCCGCGGGAGGCAGGTTGCCGAAGCCCGGCGGCCCGCCGCCGACGCTCAGCCACGGGATCGGGAGCGCCGCGAGCGGCCCCACGGCCTGCTTCGCCGCCGCCATGTCGCCGGGGCGCGGTCCGTCGAGTACGAGAAAGTCGGCGCCGGCGGCGGGATCTCCGGCATCCCGGTCGCTCTCACCGACATGGACCCATTCGAGGCGATAGCCGGCATCGCGCGCCCAGGCCTGCATCGGCCGGAACTTCGCGGGGAGCACGAAGGGCGTGGTCACGATACGCACGACCGGCCGGGCCTCTTGCTCCTGCGCCGCGAGCGACGGCGGGAGCAGCAGCAAGGCGCAAAGAAGCAGGAGCAGCCGCGGCATCGGTCAGAGCGACACACCCAGGCCGACGAAGAAGACCCGGCCGGGCTCGGCCACGCGGTAGAGCGCGGATTCGTCCGCCAGCCGCGTCTCGAAAATGTTGTCGACGCCTGCCTTGAGCGTGAGCTTGTCGTCGAGATCGTGGCTTATATCGAACGACCACACGTCGTATCCGTCCAGGCGCAGCGGCTCGGCGTTGGCATAGACCGTCTGCCTGCCGATATAGCGGCCGCGCAGGTTGAACAGCGTCGCATCGGTCGCCTGCCACGCCAGCTGCAGCTTGGCGCTGTGGTTCGGGCGCTCGGCCAGTTCCCGGTCGGCGGACAGGTCGCGCGGGTCGAGATAGCTGTAGCTGGCGGACAGGGTCAGCGCTTCGACAGGCGCGATCTCGCCGCCGACTTCGATGCCGCGGATGCGGGCCTTGTCGACGTTGAGATAAGTGCGCCGTTCCTGTCCGCGAATGCCGCAGCTTTCGACGCATTCGGTCTGCACCAGATTGGAAAGATCGTTCTGGAACAGCGTGGCGCCGAAATGCCAGTTCGCGCCGTAGTAGGCCGCTCCGATTTCGTAGCTCGTGCTCGTTTCCGGCTCGAGGTCGGGATTGCCCGTGATGATGAAGCGCCCGCCGGCGGCAACGGTGATGTAGCCCGGCGAAAGCTGTTTGAGCGTTGCCGCCTTGAACGCTTCGCCCATGCCGCCGCGGATGACGAGGCCGTCCGCCGGCTCGACCACGAGATAGGCGCGCGGGCTGGTTTTCCAGCCGTAGGCGGGATGATGGTCGAAGCGGCTGCCCAGGGTGAGCGTGGCACGCGGGGCGAATTCCCACTCGTCCTGTATGAAGACGGCATCGTGGTCGACGCTATCCTCGCCCTCGGCATTGACGGTGGCGTCGCGCAGCTTTTCGTGGCGATGCTCGGCACCGATCGTCAGCCGATTGCCGGCGAAAGGCATTACCGCGAGCCTGCCGTCCACGACGACGTCGGTCGCCTTGGTGGGTGCGGTCGGCCGCTGATCCCGGTCGCGCGCGTTCACCCGCTCGAGCACCGAACGATAGGCGCCCAGCTGAAGCTCGCCCCAGGTCCAGGTGCCGGTATATGTGCCCGAGGCGCGCGCCCGGGCGATGTGATCCCGATACTCGTAATGGACGGGGTTCGGACCCGAGGTGACGGTATCGCGGGCCCGGTCGTCGTCGCTCGCCATATAGCCGAGTTCGATGCGCTGGCCCACGGCCGGTTTCCACCAGCCGATGACGCTGCCGCTCCATGCCTCGCGAGCTTCCAGCTCGCTCTGGAGCGGGTCCTCCTCGCTTTGCGTGCGGTCGCGGCGGCGATATTCGCCCCAGGCGACCAGGCCGATCCGCTCGTCGATCGGCCCGCCCACAAGGGCGGCGACCTGGCTGGAATTGCCACCCGAACCGTCGCGGAAGCCTTGCAGGGCGAGCGCACTGGCTTCCAACCCTTCCTCGGGACGGCGGGTGATGACATTGACGACACCGGCCAGCGCCTCCGATCCGTACAGGGCCGAAAGCGGGCCGCGCACCACTTCCACCCGGTCGATCGCAATGCTCGGCACCCAGCCGAGATTGAAATCGACATGCGCCATGTTGGCGCTGGCATCGTTGATCCGCTTGCCGTCCACCAGCGTCAGCACATGCTCTTCGGACATGCCGCGGATGGATATGCCCCGGCGCGTCATGCCGACCGAGTTGATCAGCAGGCCGGGTTCGTTCTCCAATGCCTCGGCGAGATCCTGGACCGGCCGGCGGCGCGTCTCGCTGCCCTGTACGACAGAGATGCTCGCCGGTGCCGTGCGGATTTGCTGCGAAGTCTGCGAAGCCGTCACCACGATCGCGGATCCATCGAGATCCCGCTGGCGCTCCGCGCGTTGCTGCGCGCTGCCGTCCTGTTCCTCTGCGTGCGCGACATGCGCCAGGGCGAGCGCCGTGAACGCCAGATATCTCAGTTTTCTCATGAATCCCTTCGATCCGTTGGGACCGTCCGGCGGTTTCCCGGACGTGCGACCCTTGCCCGTTCTGCGCGATGCCGTGCCGATCCCGCGACACGATTCGCAGCACGTTATATCGTCTCATTCATGCGTTGCAATATGGGCCGGGGGTTTCCTCCGTTCGCATCGAAGCCGGTGCGGCCCGCCCCGCGTGGGCAGGACGGGCCGCATTCGGGGCCGGTTACTTCCTGTCGATCGACGTGATCCGGTTGCCGCTGTCGCTCATGCCGAAATCGAACGCGATTTCGTCGCCAACCGTCACCTGCCGGCGCAATTCCTCGTCCGCGTCGAAAGCCATCGTCATCGCCGGCCAGTCCACCGCCGGGACGGGGCCGTGATCGATCGTGATCGTGCCTGCCGCGTCGTCGACGGCGGTGACGGTGCCTTCCGCGCGCGCCATGCGCATCCCGCTGTCGGAGGCCATCGGCGGGCTTTCGGCGTCGCTGCCGTCCGCACCGCTGTCGCAGGCGGACAGGGCCAGCGGGACGGCCAGCATCGTCGTGAGAGCTACTGCACGCATTCTTCGTCTCCTTCGGGTTGGGTCGGCCTCGCGGGCCGGGGGCGCCGCATCAGCAGATAGGCGGCGGGAAGCAGGAACATCGACAGCAGCGGGGCAGTGATCATGCCGCCCACCATCGGCGCGGCGATGCGGCTCATCACTTCGGAGCCGGCTCCCGTGCCGATGAGGATCGGGAACAGCCCCGCGAGGATCACCGCCACGGTCATCGCCTTGGGCCGCACGCGCAGCAGCGCGCCTTCGCGGATCGCCGCGTCCACCTCTTCGGCAAGGGGCCCGGCCCCGCGCCGCTCCAGCGCGGCCTTGAGGTAGATCAGCATGACCACGCCGAACTCGGCGGATACGCCGGCGAGCGCGATGAAGCCCACGGCAGTCGCCACCGACTGGTTGTAGCCGAGCAGGTAGAGCAGCCAGAACCCGCCGACGAGCGCGAAGGGAAGCGTGCCCATGATCAGCAACGCTTCGTCCAGCCGGCGGAAGATCAGATAGAGCAGCAGGAAGATGATCGCGAGCGTCGCCGGCACGACGATCTGCAGCCGCTCATAGGCGCGCGTCAGATACTCGAACTGCCCGGCATAGGAGAGGCTGACGCCCGGCGGGAGGTCCACTTCGGCTGCCACCCCTTCCTGCAGGTCCGCCACGACAGAGGCGAGGTCGCGCCCGCGCACGTCGACATAGACGTAGCTCGTCGGGCGCCCCTGGTCGCTCTTGAGCATCGGCGGCCCGTCGGTCACCCGCACCTCGGCCACGGTGCCGAGCGTAATCTGCTGCCCCGACGGCGTCAGCACCGGCAGGTTGCGCAGCTCGTCCACGCTGTCGCGGATTTCGCGCGGGTAGCGGACATTGATCGGGTAACGCGCCAGCCCTTCGACCGTGCGGGCGACATTGGCACCGCCGATCGCGCCGGAGACGATCGCCTGCACGTCGGCGATGTTGAGGCCGTAGCGGGCCGCAGCCGTCCGATCGATATCGACATCGATGTATCGCCCGCCCGAAAGCCGTTCCGCCAGGGCCGAGCTGACGCCCGGCACACGGGCGGCGACTTGTTCGACCTCGAGCGCCACACGCTCGAGCTGTGCCAGGTCCTCGCCCGAGACCTTCACCCCGATCGGGCTCTTGATCCCGGTCGCCAGCATGTCGATCCGGTTGCGGATCGGCGGGACCCAGACATTGGCGAGGCCGGGCACCTGCACCGCCCGGTCCAGTTCCTCGACCAGTTTGTCGGGCGTCATCCCCTCGCGCCACTCGTCGCGCGGCTTGAACTGGATGGTCGTCTCGAACATCGTCAGCGGGGCGGGATCGGTGGCCGTGTCGGCCCGCCCGGCCTTGCCGAAAACGGTCTCCACCTCGGGCACAGTCTTGATCAGCCGGTCGGTGCGCTGGAGCAGCTCCGAAGCCTCCCCCGGCGACAGGCCGGGCAAGGCGCTCGGCATGTAGAGCAGGTCGCCTTCGTCGAGCGGGGGCAGGAACTCGCCGCCCAGCCGGTTGAACGGGATCAGCGCGGTCAGGAACACCAGCCCGGCGATCGCGAGCGTCGCCTTCGGCCGGCGCATGACCCAGTCGAGACCGGGGCGATAGGCGCGTGTCAGCGCGCGGTTGAGCGGATTGCTGTCCTCGCGCGGGATCTTCCCCCGGATCAGCCAGCCCATCAGCACCGGCACGAGCGTGACCGAAAGGATCGCCGCCGCCGCCATCGCATAAGTCTTGGTGAACGCGAGCGGCGCGAACAGCCGGCCTTCCTGGGCCTGCAGCGTGAACACCGGGAGGAACGACAGCGTGACGATCAGCAGGCTGAAGAACAGCGCCGGGCCGACCTCCTTCGCGGCATCGGCGACGATCCGCCACCGCTCCTGCACCGAAAGAACCGCGTCGGGGTTCTCGTCCGTCCAGCGCTCGATGTGCTTGTGCGCGTTTTCGACCATCACCACCGCGGCATCGACCATCGCGCCGATCGCGATGGCAATGCCGCCGAGCGACATGATGTTGGCGTTCACCCCCTGGAAGCGCATCACGATGAAGGCGGCGAGCACGCCCAGCGGCAGCGTGACGACCGCCACCAGGGCCGAGCGCACGTGCCACAGGAACAGCGCGCACACGAGGGCGACGACGATGAACTCCTCGATCAGCTTTTCCGTCAGGTTCTCGACCGAGGCGTCGATCAGCTCGGACCGGTCGTAAGTCGTGACGACCTCGACCCCTTCGGGCAGGCTCGCCTTGAGCTGCTCCAGCTTCTCCTCGACCGCCGCGATCGCCGCCCGCGCATCGGCGTCCTGCCGCAGGATGACGATGCCGCCGGCGACCTCGCCCTCTCCGTTCAGCTCGGCGATCCCGCGCCGCAGCTCCGGGCCGACCTGGATATGCGCCACGTCGCCGAGGGTGACCGGCACGCCGCCGGCCGCGGCCCTGAGCGGGATCCGCCGGAAGTCGTCCAGGTCGCCGAGATAGCCCGATGCGCGGACCATATATTCGGCTTCGCCCATCTCGACGATCGAACCGCCGGTTTCCCGGTTCGCGCTCTGGACCGCATCGACGATCTCGCCGTGGGTCACGCCGAGCGAGGCCATCCGGTACGGATCGAGCACGACCTGGTACTGCTTGACCATCCCCCCCACGCTGGCGACTTCGGATACGCCGGGGACGGTCTTCAATTCGTAGCGCAGGAACCAGTCCTGCAGGCTCCGGAGCCCCGCCAGATCGTGCCCGCCGCTGCGGTCGACCAGCGCGTACTGGTAGATCCAGCCCACGCCGGTGGCGTCGGGGCCGAGCGCCACGGTCACCCCCTCCGGCATGTCGTCCTGCGTCTGGCTCAGGTATTCGAGCACTCGCGAGCGCGCCCAGTAGAGGTCGGTGCCGTCTTCGAAGATGACGTAGACGAAGCTGTCGCCGAACATCGAGAAGCCGCGCACCGTCTGCACGCCGGGCACCGAAAGCATCGTCGTCGCCAGCGGATAGGCGACCTGGTCCTCGACGATCCGCGGCGCCTGCCCCGGATAGCTCGAGCGGATCACCACCTGCACGTCGGACAGGTCCGGCAGGGCGTCGACCGGCGTGGTCCGCACGGCCCAGAAGCCGCCCAGCGCCAGCGCGATCGCCGCCAGGGCGACGAACACCCGGTTGGCGATCGAGGCGTCGATGATGCGCGCGATCACTGGCCGCTTCTCCCGATGGAGACGATCCGCGGCCCCGTACCCTCCTGCACGAACGTGAAGGCGACTTCGTCGCCCGGCTTCAGGCCTCGCATTTGCGCCGGCCCCTCGATGGCGAAAGCCATCGTCATCGCCGGCCAGTCCAGCGCGGGGATCGGCCCATGCCGCAGAGTCACGTTGTGTTCGCCGATCCGGGTCACCGTTCCCCTGGCGGTGTGGCGGACGGGCTGCTCTTCGGCGCGCTCCGCCCTCTCCCCGCCGATCGGGCGCACGTCGATCCCGGAAAGGCTCGCTTCGGAATCGAGCAGGAACTGCCCGGAGGTGACAACGTCCTCGCCCGGAGCCAGGCCCTCCAGCACTTCGGTCCGCCCATTGGCTTCGCGCCCGATCCGCACTTCCGCCGGGCGATAGCCGCCTTTGCCCTGCGCGATCATCACCAGCGTGCGCGCGCCGGTGCGGATGACCGCCTCGGACGGCACCAGCAGCGCCTCGCGCCGCTCGGGGGCGAGCGAGACTTGCGCGAACATGCCGGGTTTCAGCCGCCGGCCCGGATTGGCCAGGCGGGCGCGCACGGTAATCGTGCGGCTTTCTTCGCTGGCACTGGGCAGGATGTCGATGATCCGGCCCGCGAAGCGCTCGCCCGGGAAGGCGGTCAGCGTCGCGCCGACCGGCTGGCCGACCCGCACGGTTCCCGCCAGCCGCTCGGGCACCGCAGCCTCGAGCCAGATCGGCGCGAAGTCGGCGATCTCGGCGAGCGTCTGCCCGGCCGCAACCGTCATGCCCGGCCTGACGGACAGCTGCGTTATGGCGCCCGAAATCGGCGCGGTGACGGTAATGGTCGAGTGCGGCGTCCGCGTGCGGGTCACTCGCGCGATCAGGGATTCGGGCATGCCCAGCAGCATCAGGCGGCTGCGCGCGGCCTGCGCCAGCGCCTCGTCCCCGGTGCCGAGCACCGCCAGATACTCGCGCTGCGCGCCGCCCCACTCGGGCACCAGCAGGTCGACGATCGGCGCGCCCTGCGCAACGACGTCCTGCGGCGCGCGGCCATAAGTGCGCTGCACATAGCCGCCCGCCCGCGGCTGGACAATGGCCACGGCGCTGCCGTTGTAGGCCAGCGTCCCGGTGACCGTGACGTCCGGCTCGAGCACGCCGATCTCCGCCTTCGCCGTCCGAATGCCGAAGCTCTGCACCAGCGCCGGGTCTATGGCGACCCCGCCGGCGCCCGCCGCTTCTCCGGCGCACTTGGGCACGAGCTGCATATCCATGAACGGCGATTTGCCCGGTTCGTCGAAATGCTGGTCGGGCACCATCGGGTCGTACCAGTAGAGCACGTCCTCGCACGCCGTCGCCGCGGCATCGCCGGCGCCCGTGCCGCCGTTCCCGCCGAGCTGCCCGAGCCCATAGCCGGCCGCGATGCTTACGATGGCAATCGCGGCTGCCGCCGCCCACGACCTCTGCCGCGGCGTCGATCTTTCCCACACCCCGATCATGGCCTGTGCTCCGTATAAGTCAGCCGCAGGGTGGCAGCCGCCTCGACGGTCGCCGCCTCGCGTTCGAGGATATCGAGCCTGAGGATCGCCAGCGCCGTCATCGCCTCGACCACGTCGAGCAGCTCCGCGCGCCCGGCGGCAAAGCTCGCCCGTTCCAGATCGGCGCGCTCGCGGGCGAGCGGCAGCAGCTCTTCCTCCGCCCGCTGCCACTGCCGATAGGCGCTGCGCCAGGCGGCGAGGTCGGCCTCGAACTGCGCCTCCAACTCGCGCAGCCGGTCGTCGCGCTGGGCGCGCGCGGCGGCCTCTTCCGCCTGGGCCGCCCTGATCCGCGGGTCCTGCCTGCGGCCGGAAAAGAGCGGCAGCGTCACCGAGCCCATGACCGAGAACACGTCGCCGTACTGTCCGTCGCGCAGGCCATAGCCGACGCCGATGGCGAAATCGGGCCGCTTGTCCGCGCGCGCGCGGTCGGTCGCGGCCTGCGCCCGGCCGACCGCCGCACCGGCGAGCAGGAATTCCGGGTTGTGCTCCAGCGTCGCGCGAAGCCGCGCGGCGTCGATCTCGGCCGGGGGAGCGGCGCCCTCGGCCACCGGCGCCTCGACCGCGACGTAGCGCTGCAGCCGCGCCTGCGCCGCCTCGCGCTCGGCCTCGATCCGCGTGCGCGCGTCCTCGATCTCCAGCAGCGCGCGCCGGATCTCGAGGCTTTTCGCCGGGCGCGCCGAACCCGAAGCGACCGCGCTGCGGGCGACCGGCACCAGCTCGCGCAACTGGCCAAGCGTCTGGTCGGCGAGCGCAAGGCGCCGCTGGGCGAAGGCCAGCGCGATCCACGCCCGCCCGGCGCCGAGCCGCGCCATGTGTTCGGCATGGGCAAGCTCCGCGCGGGCGAGGCTCACGTCGGCCTCGGCAATGCCCGTTTGCGCGTGACGCTTGGCGAGGTTGGGTATCTCCTGCTCCACGCCCAGCTGGAGCATGGTCATCATCTGCCCGGTCGGGTCGAGCGCTTCCGGCCCGGTCACCGGCAGGTTCATCAGGCCGGCCGTGAGCCGCGGGTCCGGCAGTTCGTCCGCCGCCTCGGCGGTTTGCCGCCGGGCCTCGATCTGCGCCTCGCGCGCCTGCAGCGCGGGCTGTTCCAGCGCGGCCAGCCGCAAGGTTTCTTGATAGCCGACCGGCTGCGCCTGGACAGCCGGGGCCGAAAGCAGGGCCGCCGCAGGGGCCCAATAGATTCGCCAATCCATAGGAATGCTCACTCAGCAGGTGGAGCAGGCGGGGCGCCGCGTTCGCGCTTCGGCAACGAGGCCGAGAGCGGGCGCGGATGTCCGGCTGCCCGTGCCCGGTGCAAGCGCACCGGGGGTGAAAGCTATGCTGTGAGCGCGGGTTGTGGAGGCGGCGATTCCGGCGGCAGCGGCGCGCCGTTCAGCCACGCGATTCCATGCGGTTGATAGGGGGCCCCGATCGCATGAAACGGCGCATCGGCGGCGGCCGGCTCGGCCAGCGCGATCGGCGGAATGCAGTTCATCGCGATCAGGCACTCAAGCGTCTTGCCGCACGGCCCGCCTTCGACCTCGGGCTGCATTTGCGCGTCGGCGTTCCCGGAATGCGCCATCTCGGCGCAATCCATCGTGCCCGACGCCTGCACCTGCACCTGCGGCATCGCCGATGCCTGCGCCGCGACCTGCACGAACAGGCCGAATGCAAAGCAGATCAGAGCCAGGGCGCGGACATATTGCACGCGGTCACTATATGCCGCCGCGCCGGCGATAACAAGCGGATCGCCGGCGCGGCGGCCGGCCCCGGCGGTTTCGGCGAAGGGCCTGCCTTTCGTTGCAAGCGGGTGGTGAAACGGATATAGTTCGGCGAGCAAATAGGGGGGCTCGTCATGCACCTACGTTTGGGAAGTAAACGCCGGAAGCCGGTTCACGGTTTCCCCTCCGCTTCCCGAACGCCGGCATCGGCCCGGATCGACGAAGGCCTGGCGGCCGGCATATCGCGGCGGTCGGCCTTGCGGGGCATTGCCACCACTCTGGCCGCGTCGTCGCTCGGCGGTTCCGTCGCTTTCGCCCAGGGATCGGACAGGCCGGTCCTGTTCACCAATGCGCGCATCTTCGACGGGCGGTCGGGCAGGCTGATCGAGGGATCGAACCTCCGCATTGCCGGCAACAAGGTCGATGCGCTGATCCCCGCCGGCGAGAACGTCGCCGACGTGGAAGTGGTCGATTGCGGCGGCCGCGTGCTCATGCCCGGCCTCATCGACGCTCACTGGCATGCGCTGATGGCGGCGATTCCCGAGGTTGTCGCGCTGACCGCGGACCTGCCCTATGTCCATCTGGTGGCAATGCGGGAAGCGGAGCGGACGCTGATGCGTGGCTTCACCACGATCCGCGACGTCGGCGGCCCGTCCTTCCCGCTGAAACGCGCGATCGACGAAGGGACGGCTCCCGGCCCCCGGATATTCCCCTCGGGTGCGATGATCTCCCAGACTTCGGGGCATGGCGATTTCCGCATGCGCCACGAAGTGCCGCGCGCTTCGGGCGGCCACCTCAGCCATCCCGAGATGGCCGGCATCGCGGCGATCGCCGACGGCGTTCCCGAGGTGCTCCGCCGCGTGCGCGAGCAGCTGCTGCTGGGGGCAAGCCAGATCAAGATCATGACCGGGGGCGGCGTTTCCTCCGCTTACGACCCGATCCACGTCAACCAGTTTACGGCCGAGGAAATCCGCGCCGCTGTGGACGCGGCGTCGGATTGGGGCACTTATGTCTGCACCCACGTCTATACCCCGGAAGGCATTCAGCGAGCCTTGCGGAACGGCGTGAAGTGCATCGAACACGGACAGCTCGCCGACGAGGATTCGGTCAGGATGATGGCCGACACGGGCGCGTGGTGGAGCCTGCAGCCGTTCCTTGCCGACGAGGACGCCAATCCCAAGTCCGACCCCGTGCAGAGGCAGCAGCAGGAGGAGATCGCCATAGGCACGATGCGGGCTTACGAGCTTGGCAAGAAGCACAATGTCAACCTGGCCTGGGGGACCGACGTTCTCTTCAACCCGAAGGGGACCGCCACCCAGGGCAAGCAGCTCGCCAAGCTTTCGCGCTGGTTCGACAATGCGGACGTGCTGCGCATGGCCACCGGCCGCAACGGGGATCTTCTTGCTCTTTCGGGCGAGAGAAACCCCTATCGCGCCAGGCTGGGCGTCATCGAGCCGGGGGCGCTGGCGGACATTCTCGTCATCGACGGCAATCCGCTGGAGGACATCAATCTGATCGCGGACCCGGACAGGAACCTGGCGCTCGTCATGAAGGACGGGAAAATCCACAAGAACGCGCTGCCGAGCTGAGGGGCATGGCCATGGCCAGATCCGCAGCATCCCCGGCCCTTGCGGCTGCGCTGTTCTTCCTGGGGGCGACCGCCGCCTACGCGGCCGATCCGGCACCGCCGGAAGAGGCGCCCCCGGAACCCGCACCGTCGTCCGGGTGGGTCGTCCAGGTCACGCCCTATGTCTGGGCCGCGGGCATGGAGGGCGACGTCTCGCCGTTCCGGCGCGCGCCGACCATCCATGTCGAGAAGGATTTCTCCGACGTCCTCGACGATCTCAACGTCGGCGGCTTCGTCAATTTCAGGGCGCGCAAGGACCGGTTCGTCATTGCCGGCGACATAATGTATGCCAACCTCACCGAAAGCGCCGTGGCGGGGCCGATTCCGATCGTCGGCGCCATCGGAGCCGATTACGACACGGCGCAATTCGCCGCCGCGCTGCAGGCCGGATACCGGCTCCACGACACGCCGCAGTTCACTTTCGACGTTCTGGCCGGCGCCCGGTTCTGGCATCTTTGGAACGATCTCAACGTGAGCGTCGCCGGCCGCACCCGGACGATCGAGAACGATTTCGGCTGGATCGATCCGGTCGTCGGCGCGCGCGCCCATGTCCGCGTCAACGACAAAGTCTCGTTCCTTGCCCAGGGCGACATGGGCGGGTTCGGGGCCGGCTCCGATTTCACATCGCAGGGGCTGGTAACCGTCAACTATGCGTTCAACGACAAGATCGCCCTGTCCGCAGGGTACAAGGCACTCTTTGTCGATTACGAAGACGACGGGCGCGTCTTCGACACGACGCTGTCCGGTCCGGTTGTGGGATTGACGTACCGGTTCTGAAACGCCGGACTTCGCTCCGCCTTGTCCGGCCTTTGGAAGGTGCCGCTTCAGCCTCGCCGAAGCGTCTTCAGTACCGGCCCACCAGGTTTATGAAGAACCCTTTCTGATCGTAATCGAAGTCGGTCAGATCGTCGCTGAACTGGGTGAAGTTGTAGCCCACACCGATGCGAAGGTTCTGGGCGATGTCGCGGTCCACACCGACCAAGAAGCCGTGCCGGATACCGCCGTCCTTGACGTCGAGGGCGCGGTATTCGGCCAGGGCATGCCATTTCGACAGGACTTCGTAACGGGCCTGGACGGCACCGAAGGTGGCCGCCGAATCGAACCATTGGCCGGTGCCGCGGCCCATGCGCACTTCGCCTTCGCGCCGCGCGATCTTGGCGGCGAATTCCCAGTTCCGGTCGAACCGGTGAACGCCTTCGAGCGAGAAGATCTGCGATTTCTGGTCGTAGTCCGCGCCGCCTTCCTGGCCCAGCGTCGCAAGGTCGTAGAGATAGGTATAGCGGCCGAAGACACCCCATCGCGTGCTGTTCCACGGACGCCAGGCGAAGCCGGCGTTGCCCTCGATAAATCGGGCGCTGGCGCGCGGATCGATACGGTCGTTCGTGTCCGAATAGTTGAAGCGCAGGGCCACGCGCCAGCTTTCGTTGATCTTGTGCGCGATGCGATTGGTGGAAACCCATTGGGTGCGCTGCTCGGCGCCGGAATCGCGCCGCCATTCGAGCTTGCTCTGCCAGTCGGTATCGGGCGAGGTGCGCCCTAGGCGCACGCTCACCGCCCGGCGCCTGACCAGTCCACCGCCCTCGTTGCGCAACTCCCCGGTCTGGAGGGTGAAGCCCGTGCTCCAGCCCCGCGCCGGATAGAAATCCAGGCCATAAGTATGCGCCAGGCCGGATTGCGACGGCTCCTTGAGATACTGGCTTTCGTTGAAGATGTTGACCTGGTTGGACAATCGCCAGCGTTGCCCCAGTGTCCAGCCGTTCTGCCGGTTGGGATTGAGGAGCGATTGGGATTCGGTCGTGTCTGTGGAATAGGTATAGACGCCGTAGAGCGTGTGATCGGGCGCCAGCCGGTATTCCGCGTTCACGCTGGCCGCGTCGCCGCGATCCCCGGTGCTGACCTCTCCGCCGATCGAGGACTGATCGTTGAAGAGATAGCGCGCGCCCGTCAGGATCATGTCGTTGTCGCGATAGCGGCCCTGATCGTCGTCGAGCGTCAACTGTCCCTGGACATAGAGGTCGAGCGCCGTGCCGACACGGCGGGTATATTTGAGCGCGCCCAGCGTCCCGGCGCCATCGGCATAGGTCGAACGTTCCTCGACATGCCTGATTTCCGCGGCGAGGCTGTTCGTGTCGTCGAGCCGCCAATCGAGGGTGCCCTGGGCCTGGGTAAGCGAATCGGCGCCGCTTTCGGCCTTGCTGTAGCGGGCGTAGAGGCCGAGGCTGTTGGTGATCTGGCCCAGCAGTTCGCCGCCATATTCGGTGGTGGGCCGGCCGGTGTTGTAGCGGCTGGTGGAATAGCCCGCATCGGTGTCCCGCCACCAGGCCGCCGCGCTCCAGTCGAGCGCGACCCACCCCATCTCCTTCAGGTTGACGCGCGCCTCGATCGATTTCGCTTCCCCCTCCTGCGGGCCGGTGCCGGAAAGGCGGGTGAAGTCGAAACCGCCGTTGCTGGAGAAGAAGGTTGGCGCGGCGAGCGCCTTCGTATTGGCATATTCGGCCTTGAGATAGGTGCCCCGGCCGGCTTGCAACGTTATGTCGCCGCCATAGAGGGTGTAATCCTCGCCGGCGCGATTTTCCTCCACATAAGTCGCGCCGATGCCGATATGGTCGCCGAACCATTGCTTGCCGCGCACGCCGGCCGCGATCTCGTCGCTGTCGAAGCTCGAGGGCACCCATTCATAATCGACGATCAGCCGCTGCTCGAAGCCGTCGAGCGGCCCGTCGCGGGTGATCGAGGGAACGTTCTCCCGCGTGATCTGGGCGAGCGGGCGGGTGAGGATGATCCGGCCCTGCAACTCGTCGATTTCGTAGTCCGCACCCCGCGTGAGCCGGACCCGGTTTTCCGGGCGCCCCGTGGTCCGGTCCCTGATTTCGAGATAGACGACGTCCGAACCCGGCAGCACATCGGTATGGCGCAAGTAATAGAGGCTGCCGCCGGTGCCGATGAACTCGTTGTGCCCCGGGGCGGTCTGCGCCTGGGAGCCGAAGGCCCGCAGTTCCGTCTTCGGGTCGCCCCAGCGGTTGTTGCCGTTGGACCGCCAGTCGAGCGCCGCGCCATAGAGCGAGCGGACATATTGCGCATAATCGGTGCCGGTGATGCCGGTCTGATAATTGCCCCACAGCGCCTGGTTCTTATCCCAATCCGCGCGCAGATAGAAACGGCCCATCGTATCGACGTCGCGATACGTGGTCGAATCGTCGCCGTAGACGGGGTAATAGAGATCGGGATCGAGCCGGCGGAAGATGTCCTCCGGGTCGGCCTTTCCAAAGCCCTTGAAGAGATCGCCGAGATCGCGCTCGGTCGTATCGGCCTGCGCGGTGACCAGAAAGCGGCCGCCGAGCTTGGATTTCAGATAGAACGCCAGCCGGCCATCGGCGAGAATGTCGTCGTCCGCCCGGTCGTCGCCGGCGAACGGTTCGACCGACCCGGAAATATCGTTCTGCGAAATGGTGAGGTCGGCAATGCCGACGCCGAAGAAATAGCGACCCGTTACGTCGATATCGAGCCGGTGATGGCGCGCGGTTTCGCCGCCGCTGCCGCTCAGTGCGATGTCGAAAGTGTGCCTGCCGATCGGCGAGAGATATTCGGCGACGAACTTGCGTTCCAGATCGACCGGATAGGATGCGCCATTGATCGTGAGCTGTTCGTTCTGCGGCAGGTTGCGCCCCTGGATACGGATGCGCGAGCCGTGGATGGCAATGTTCTGCTGGCGGAGGCTGTTGCCGGCGAACACGTCGTCGATCAGGTTCTGGGTTTGCGCCTCTTCGGAAGAGAGCGACGTGCCCAGCTTCCGTTCGATATCGGTCCGCAGCAACTGGTTGTTGCGCGCGACGTCTTCGGGCCGGACCAGTTGCAGGCGTTTCTGATGGGTTTCGTCGAATGCGCCGTTTTCGCCATAGGCCCGCAGGACGTAGATCAGCTCGTCGCCCGTGCGGAAGCGATGCCTGGCGGGCAGGGTGCCGTCCCAGCTGGCCTCCGTCACCGCCGCCACGTCGAGCGGAACGACCGCCAGCGGCTCGACCATATCGGCATCTGTGCTGCGGTAGATCGAGATTTCGAGCCGCTCGATGAAGCCGGGATAGTTGCCGCGGACGAAGAAGCGAACCGGCTCCACGATCCGCGCGCCGTCGTAGGCGACGATGCTGGGGGCCGAAACGGAAAGTTCCGGCCGGCCGAGATTGGGGTCCTCCGTCGCCCAGATCGTGCCGCCATTGGGCAGCGAGATGGAGAACTTGCCCAGCGCGGTCGCCTGGCCCGGCTGTTCGACCGCAACGGTCGCGCGCCGATCGGGCTGGAGGGCTTCCGCCGGGGAGGAGGCGTTCGTGCCGTCCGTTACGGGGCGCGAATAGCTGCGCGTGCGCAGGCGGAAGAGAAGGTCCTCCCCGTCCGAGCATTCGTCGCGCGTGCAGACGAGGGTGCCATCGCCTTCATCGCCGGGTTTCGCCGCCGCCTGCTGCCCGCCATCCTGGGCGAGGGCGGATGGCGAAACGCTGGCCAAAAGGCTGGCGATCGTTAGACCGAGGAGCTTGTTCTGCATGGTTCCGCGCCCCCTCACTTGTGCTGCTCGTTGATCGGTGCGGCCGGATCGTCGCTGGCTTCGACGCGGATCTTCGATCGTATGTCCGGCGGGACCCTGTCGGCGAGCGCCTGGTAGACCGCACGGGCGCGGCGCATGCCCAGCGCGCTGTTGTAGTCGAACGATCCCCGGACATCGGTATGGCCGACGATGGCAATGGTGCCGCCGCCCTGAGCCGCTATCCATTCCGCGATCCGGTCGAGCAGAGGCTCGAACTGCGGCCTGATGTCGGCCTTGTCGGTATCGAACAGGACGGTGCCGAGCAGGGCGCCGCCTTCGTCCACGCCGACGATCATCGAGGAAGGATCGCTGGCTTCGCCCCGCGCGACGACGCGGAGATTGCGTGCCGCTTCCGGCTGGAGCCGGGCCAGGAGCGCCGCCCTGACCGCATGGGCCCGTTCGTAGGCGAGCGCTTCTTCCTCGGCCGTGGCGTCGATCACCACTTCGCCGCCCCGATACTCGTGGACCATCGCCGCCATGCGCTCGATTGCGGGCAGATATTGCTCGCTCACTTCGGCGCTCCCGGGGGCGAAGATGATCCGCCCCATCTCCAGCTCGATCTCCTCGTCGACGCCCTCGATCTGTATGACCGGCAGCTTGACGCCCCAGTCGAAGCGGACCGGGATACCGGGCGTGATCCGGCGAAGTTTCGGGTTGTCCGTGGTGAAGGTCGCGCCGTCCGGCAGCGTGGCGGGATCGACCTTCAGGATGAAGTTGCGCCCGCGCCGCCATTCGCCCCCGGGAATGCCCGCCAGGTGATAGCGGCCGAACTGGTCGGTCTCCATGATGAGGCCTTCGACCGAGGCGATGCGCACGCCGGGGATGCCGCGTTCATCGATGCCGGCGTTCTCGACGACATAGTCGACGATATAGCCGCCTTCTCCCTGTGCGACCCTGCGTTCGACGCGCGGTTCGGCGCCGTTGAGGCCCTTTGCCGCGTCGCCGCTCTTCTCCACGCTGGTCTGCCCCGCCGCGTCCATGCGCACGGTCACGCCTTGCGCATTGGTGAGCACGAAATCGTCGGTGAAGGAGAGGGCGCTCAACCGCTGGCGGATCACGATCCGGTGATTGTCGATCGGATCGCTTTCCGACTGGCGCGCGCTCAGGCGGCCCAGGCGGATGCCGTGCAGCAGCGGCGCGCTCTCATCGGGTTCGGGCCGCATGCCTTCGCCCCGATCGATGCGCGTGGAGCCGGGAACGTATGCGTCCGGTGCGAAGCCGCCCTGGACATGCAGGCCCGACAGGGCGGCGCTGTCCTGCCAGCCGTCGCCGTCGCGATCGTCGAAGACCGTGCCGAAGATCAGCGAATCGTCGATCAGCGGATCGCCCACCAGTTCGACCTGCGCCGTCGCCGGGTTGGACACGGGGAGGCCGTCCAGCGCGCGGACCTGCGCCTGGTTGATATGGGTTCCGGGGCGGACCCCAGCGCCGACGCGCATCAGATAGGCGAGCGTGGCCGTTTCTCCGGCTTCCACGTCGACATTCTCGAACCGCAGCGGGCTCTGGCCGGAGACGGTTGCGGCGCCGTCCGCATCGAAGGCCTGCAGCGAATCCTCGACATAGGTAAAGCCGGCGGGCGGCGTGTCCACGATGCTGCCGGCGACGAGATCGCGCGTGCCGACATTTTCGACCGAGAGCGTGTAGCGGACCAGATCGCCGATCCGCACTTCGCGCACGGCTGCGGTCTTGACCAGCCGGATCAGCGGCAGGTCGACCTGGTGCTCGACCACGCAGGCCTCGCAATTCGGCTCGGAGCCGCCGCCGGTGGCCGTCACCATGTTGCGGACGGTTTCGCCGGCGTCATCGTTGACGGTCGCGCTATAGACCAGCTCGTGCCTGCCGACCGGCGTGCCCGCGGGCAGGGTGCAGGTGACCGTTTCCCCGGTCGCCTCGCAGGCCGCAGGCAGGTCGGTCACGGTCAGGCCCTGTCCGGGGGTGTCGACCAGCACCAGCGGCTCGGTGATCGCGCCGTCGGCGATCGTGACCACCAGCGCATAGGTCAGCGTCTGGCCGACCTGCACGGTCTCGCCGGCGGCGGGATCGGCCGATTTGCTGACGCTGACGAGGGAGGTGGCGACCGGGGTGCTGGTGGTGCAGGTGTCGGCGCAGCCCGGGCCGTCGGTTCCGCTGCCGACCACGCTGTTGGTAACCGCCCCGGACGCAGTGGCGTTCACCGTGGCGGTGTATGTCATGGCATAGCTGCCCGGCGCAGTGCCTGCCGGCAGCGTGCAGACCAGCGGGCCGCTCTCGTCGCAGGTGAAGGCGCCGGCATCGGTGATGGCGGCGAAGTCGAGCCCGCTACCCAGCGTGTCGGTGAGGGTCAGGACGTCGACGGTTGCCGAATTGGCGACGGTGACCGTCAGCGTATAGGCAATCGTATCTCCGGCCCTGACAGTATCCGCCGGTGCCGAGGCGCTCTTGGCATAAGTGACGGCGGGGTCCGCGACCGTCGTGTCGGTGCCGCAGGCGGTGGTGCAGGTCGGGTTGTCGTCGCCCGATCCGACGACGACGTTGCTGACCGATCCGCTGGCCTGCTCGTTGACCCTGGCGGTATAGGTGACTTCGTAATCACCGGGTCCGGCGCCGGCGGGCAGGGTAAACTCGATGACCGGATCGCCCGAGGTGTCGACGCCATAGGGGCCGGCATCGGTGACGGCGACGAAGTCGAGACCGGTGCCGAGCGTGTCGGTCAGCAGGACGACATCGGATGTCGTCTTGGAATTGGCGACGGTCGTCGTCAGCGTGAAGGTGATGATGTCGCCCGCGCTGACCGGCCCCGCCGTATCGGCCGCCTTGGCGAAGCTGACCTCGGGCGCGACGAGCGGCGTCTCGGTCTCGCAGGCCCCATCGCACGCGGGATTGTCGCCGCCCGTGGCGCGCACGGTGTTTCTGACGCTGCCGGTGGCGGAACCGTTGACCGTCGCGGTGTAGGTCAGGCTGTAGACGCCGGCCAGAGTGCCCGCCGGCAGCGTGCAGACGAGCGGTCCGCCGCCGTTGCAGGTGAATGCCCCGGCATCGGTGATTGCGGCGAAGTCGAGCCCGCTACCCAGTGTGTCGGTGAGCGTGACCACGTCGGTCGTCGGCGCATTGGCGACCGTGACGTCCAGCGTATAGGCGATGGTATCGCCGAGTTTCGCCTGCGCGGCGTTGGCTCGCTTGCCATAAGTGACGCTGGGGTCGGTGACTGTGGTGCTCGTGCCGCAAGCGGTGGTGCAGGTGGGGTTGTCGTCGCCCGATCCGACGACGACGTTGCTGACCGATCCGCTGGCCTGCTCGTTGACCCGGGCGGTATAGCTGACCGCATAAGTGCCCGGCCCCGTTCCGGCAGGCAGGGTAAATTCGATGACCGGATCGCCCGAGGTGTCGACGCCATAGGCGCCGGCATCGGCGACGGCGACGAAATCGAGCCCGTCGCCCAGCGTATCGGTCAGCAGGGCGACATCCGATGTCGTCTTGGAGTTGGCGACGGTCGTCGTCAGCGTGAAGGTGATGACGTCGCCCGCGCCGACCGGGCCCGCGGTGTCGGCGGTCTTGGCGAAGCTGACCTCGGGCGCGACGAGCGGCGTCTCGGTCTCGCAGGCCCCGTCGCACGCGGGATTGTCGCCGCCCGATCCGACCACGGCATTGGTGACGCTGCCGCCTGCGCTCGCATTGACCGTGGCAGTGTACGTGAGGTCATAGGTGCCGACCGGCGTGCCGGCGGGCAGCGTGCATTCCAGCGGGTTGCCCGGCGTGCAGGCGAAGGCGCCCGCATCGGTGACCGCGGCGAAATCCAGCCCCGCGCCGAGCGTGTCGGTAAGGGTGAAATCGTCGGTCGTGGCCGAATTGGCGACCGTGGCGGTCAGCGTATAGGTGATCGTGTCGCCCACTTTCACCTGCGCGGCATTGGCGCTCTTGGCATAACCGATTTCGGACGGGGTAACGTCCGTCTCTGTGGTGCAGGCCCCGACGCAGCTCGGATCATCGCCGCCCGATCCGACCACGGCATTGGTGACGCTGCCGGTGGCGCTGTCATTGACGGTGGCGGTGTAGGTGAGGCTGTAGCTCCCGACCGGCGTTCCGGCGGGCAGGGTGCATTCCAGCGGATCGGCCGCATTGCAGGTGAACAGGCCCGTATCGGTGACCGCATTGAAATCCAGGCCCGCGCCGAGCGTGTCGGTGAGCGTGACCACGTCGGTCGTCGGCGAATTCGCGACAGTGACGGTCAGTTCATAGCTGAGCACATCGCCGGCACTGACGGTCGCGGAAGGTGCGTTGACACTCTTGCCATAAGTGACGGCGCTGTCTTCGACCGTTGTGTTCGTGCCGCAATCGACAGTGCAGGTTGGGTTGTCGTTGCCCGATCCGACCACGACATTGCTGACCGATCCGCTGGCCTGCTCGTTGACCCGGGCGGTATAGCTGACCGCATAAGTGCCGGGTCCGGCGCCCGCGGGCAGGGTAAACTCGATCACCGGATCGCCCGAGGTGTCGACGCCATAGGGGCCGGCATCGGTGACGGCGACGAAGTCGAGACCGGTGCCGAGCGTGTCGGTCAGCAGCACGACATCCGATGTCGTCTTGGAATTGGCGACGGTCGTCGTCAGCGTGAAGGTGATGATGTCTCCGGTGGAAACAGGCCCTGCGGTGTCGGCCGTCTTGGCATATGTCACGTCCGGCGCGACCACAGGGGTGTCGGTGTCGCAGGTGCCGCCGCAGCTCGGATTGTCCGGTCCCGTTCCGAGAACGGCATTGGTGACGCTGCCGGTCGCCTCGTCATTGACCGTGGCGGTGTAGGTGAGGCTGTAGCTCCCGACCGGCGTTCCGGCAGGCAGGGTGCATTCCAGCGGGTTGCCCGGTGTGCAGGTAAAGGCGCCCGCATCGGTGACCGCGGTGAAGTCCAGGCCGGTGCCCAGCGTGTCGGTGAGAGTCAGGACGCCATTCGTGGCGGCATTGGCGACGGTGGCGGTCAGCGTATAGGCGATCGTGTCGCCCACCTTCACCTGGGCGGCGTCGGTGCTCTTGCCATAAGTGACGTTGGGGTCGGTGACCGTTGTGTCGGTGCCGCAATCGACGGTGCAGGTCGGGTTGTCGTTGCCCGATCCGACGACGACGTTGCTGACCGATCCGCTGGCCTGCTCGTTGACCCGGGCGGTATAGCTGACCGCATAAGTGCCGGGTCCGGCGCCCGCGGGCAGGGTAAACTCGATCACCGGATCGCCCGAGGTGTCGACGCCATAGGGGCCGGCATCGGTGACGGCGACGAAGTCGAGACCGGTGCCGAGCGTGTCGGTCAGCAGCACGACATCCGATGTCGTCTTGGAATTGGCGACGGTCGTCGTCAGCGTGAAGGTGATGATGTCTCCGGTGGAAACAGGCCCTGCGGTGTCGGCCGTCTTGGCATATGTCACGTCCGGCGCGACCACAGGGGTGTTGGTGTCGCAGGTGCCGCCGCAGCTCGGATTGTCCGGTCCCGTTCCGAGAACGGCATTGGTGACGCTGCCGGTCGCCTCGTCGTTGACCGTGGCGGTGTAGGTGAGGCTGTAGCTCCCGACCGGCGTTCCGGCGGGTAGCGTGCATTCCAGCGGGTTGCCCGGCGTGCAGGTAAAGGCGCCCGCATCGGTGACCGCGGTGAAGTCCAGGCCGGTGCCCAGCGTGTCGGTGAGCGTGAACACGCCCGTAGTCTGCGAGTTGGCGACCGTGGCCGTCAGCGTATAGGCGATCGTGTCGCCCACCTTCACCTGGGTGGCATTGGTGCTCTTGGCATAAGTGACGGCAGACGAGGCGACGGTGGTGCTGGTGTCGCAGGTGCCGCTGCAGCTCGGATTATCGCCGCCCGTTCCCAGAACGGCGTTGGTGACGCTGCCGGTCGCATCGTCGTTGACCGTCGCGGTATAGGTCAGATCGTAAGTGCCGACCGGCGTTCCGGCGGGCAGGGTGCACTCCAGCGGGTTGCCCGGCGTGCAGGTGAAGGCGCCCGTATCGGTGACCGCGGTGAAGTCCAGCCCCGTGCCGAGCGTATCGGTGAGGGTGAGCACCTCCGTGGTCGGCGAATTGGCGATGGCGACACTCAGCGTATAGGTCAGGACATCGCCGACCGCCACCGTCGCACCGGGCGCGGTCACGCTCTTGCCGTAGGTGACGCTGGTTTCTTCGACAGGCGTATCGGTTCCGCAGTTGACGGTGCAGGCCGGATTGTCGTCGCCCGATCCGACGACCACGTTGCTGACCGACCCGGTCGCCTCCGGCGCGACGACGGCCGTGTAGCTGACCTCATAAGTGCCCGGCTCCGTGCCTGCGGGCAGGGTGAACTCGATCACCGGATCGCCCGAAGTGTCGGCCCCATAGATGCCGGGATCGGTGACGGCGACGAAGTCGAGGCCGGTGCCCAGCGTGTCGGTCAGGACAACGTCCGAGGTGATCAGCGAATTGGTGATCGTCGTGGTCAGCGTGAACGTGATCACGTCGCCCGTCGAAACCGGCCCCGCGGTGTCGGCCGTCTTGGCATATGTCACGTCCGGCGCGACCACAGGGGTGTCGGTGTCGCACGACCCTGCGCAGGTCGGATCATCGCCCCCCGTTCCGACCACGGCATTGGTGACGCTGCCGGTGGCCGATGCGTTCACGGTGGCGGTGTAAGTAAGTTCGTAGACGCCCACCGGCGTGCCCGCCGGCAATATGCATTCCAGCGGGTTGCCCGGCGTGCAGGTGAAGGCGCCCGTATCGGTGACTTCGGTAAAGTCCAGCCCCGGGCCCAGCGTGTCGGTGAGCGTGAGATCGTCGGTCGTGGGCGAGTGAAACACCTCGGCCGTCAGCGTATAGCTGATGACATCGCCCACCGAGGCATCGGTTGCACTCGTGCTCTTGGCATAAGTGATGGCCGGAGCGACCGGGGTGACGACGCATTGGCTGGACGGACAGGGAGGGATCGACCCGTTGGGATCGCGGGCGATATTGGAGATCTCGGTCAGGGTTGGCGGCAGGGGATCGTCCACCTCCACAACCACGGAGAGGGCGAGCGAGCCGCCTGCAGGAATGGACAAATTCGTCCATTCGACATCGCCGCCGTTCGGCGCACCGCCGTTCGTCGCGCTGACGAAACTCGTGTTCGCATCGAGCGTGTCGATAACGCTGTAGCCGCTGACCGCGACGCTGCCGGTGTTGGTCAGCGCGATCTGGTAGGTGAGCTGTTCGCCGGGTTCAGCGCTGCCCGGAACTTCGCCGCTTTCGTCGATCAGGGATTTCGCAACCTCGACCCCGGCATCCACATCGGTGGCACTGTTATTGGATGGATCGGTCTCGAGCGCCGTATCGGGCGGCGTGACCGTCGCGGTGTTGGTAAGATCGCCCGAATAGTCGGACGGTATCTCCAACGTCATGCTGAAAGTGACGGATGCCCCTACCGGCAGGTCGACGGTTTGACCGGCAATTGCTCCGCTGCCGCTCGCTTGACCGCACACGCCGCCGCCGGTCGCATCTCCGCACGTCCAATCCGCAGCCGTCGTTCCGGTCGGCAGCGGATCATCGACGACGGCTCCCTGAACGCCGAACGGACCGCTGTTGCTGACCACGATGCTGTAGGTCGTGCTGGTGCCCGCAGTGTAGAAATTGCGGTTGTCCGTCTTGGTGATCGCAAGGTCGACACCGAACTGTAAGGGGGTGCTATAGCACTTCGCGCCGTCATTATTGGTCGTGCTCGGCGAAGAGGAGATGAGCGTCGCGTTGCCCGTCAGAAGGTTGAACTGGTAGAAGCCGCCGGAATTGTTGATACCGAAGACGCCGTTGGATGCACTGGCGAAAGCTCCGAATGCGCCGCTGACGCCGGCCGGGCCGATGTCCTGCACCTGGCCACTGGAAGGGTCGATCGTGTACAGAGTATCGGTGTTTGAATCATGCGAGTAGAGGAGGCCGTTATACCAGGCCAGATCCACTGAACTGCGTGGTTGCGACAGGTTGATGCGCGTCGCAACCCTGGTCGAAAGATCGACCCGATATAAGGCTTGGTCACCGGGTGCTGCGTACTTGACATAAAAGAAGCCATCTGCGCCGATTTCGCCGGCAACCGGAAGACCGCTCGGTACGTTGATATTGCCGCCCGTTATTGTCCCGACGACCTGGACCGCTCCATTGCTGCCGATACGCAACAGGCGAATGTTCGAGCCGCTAGGCCGGTCCAAGCCATAGATGTAATTGTCGGCCGGATTGAAGGCGATTGCATTGTAAGGTCCGCTGTATGCCGGGCCGATGTTTGGATAGGTGAAGGGATTGGTGGTCGTGTCGACCCGGAACAGTTGTGTCGGGTTGTTCTGTCCAAGGTAAACGTCCGACGTGCAGCCTGAAAACGGCGGGGGTGTCGCCTGAGCGTGCGCCGGCGACGCGAAAAAGAAGAACTGCGCCAGCACGAGGCTGGCGGCCAGCAAGCTTGCCACAGCCCATCGAATATTCGCTGCGATGCACGAGGTAATCGCAGACGCCATTTCTGATGAACGCGCGTTCGTTAGAATGCGGCTCAGCGTCATGTTCATCCCGTTCCCCCTCGGATCGAATCCTGATCGGGGCAAATCCACATCAAGTTGATGTATAAATATATAACGGCGACGCTTAATGCCGGCACAGTCCGTTGCTCGGGCGCTTCCCATCCCGCCTGCGCAAGATTTTCATTTTTTATTTATTATTCAAATATTTGAATGATGAACGCACGTGGTGCTCGGCCGGTTGGAGCCGGCGTCATCTTGGCGGCAATGGCGGTCCGAGCATGGAAAGGGCGAGGATTCGGCCATGCACGGCAGGAACCGAAGGCCATGTTTCGTTTTTACTGCACAGTGGTGTAATGAAAGGGCCGGGCCGCACAGGCGGACAAGTGTACATATAACCCCTGAAATTTTTGGCACATTCTATACTTATGACGATATGTCCGAGGTAGAAGGATATGCGAATTGATTAGAGGAGGAGTGCTTGATCCAAGGTATCAGCAATTGATTTCTTCTCTGGTGAAGGCACGCAAGACCAATAAGATATCGCAATCGAAGCTCGCTTTTCAGCTGGGGCGCGCGCAGCAGTTTGTTTCACGCTACGAACATTCTGAAAGAAGGCTGGATATTATCGAATATGTCGATATCGCCTCCGCTCTTCATCTGGATCCTGTGTCCGAGCTGAAAAAAGTTATGCATAAGCATAACAGGAAGTAGTTCCAGCCCACGCAATTGCAGCCGGCCCGGCCGTGCCGGCGCGCCGGCCGTGCCCAGGCGGTGGCGGGCACCTCCAACGGCGTGGCTTCCTGCGGTCGGGCCAGGCACCCGGCGGGGTACAACCATTTCGGATGTATCGCCCTCCGTTCGGCTCCGGAACGGACGGGGCCGTCGTTGACCGACTCGGCCCGGACATAGGATTGTCCCCCTCGCGCAACATTCGGATTTTACGTCAGAATCCTGCGGCGCAAGGGGGGCGCGCTATGCAAGCTGTGGTCAAGTGCCATGCCCGCGAAGGGCTTTGGATGTGCGACGTGGCGAAGCCCGATCCGGCGCCCGGCGAAGTGCTGGTGAAGGTCCGCAAGACCGGAATTTGCGGGACCGATCTCCATATCTGGAACTGGGACGAATGGGCCCGCGGCGCCATCGCCGTTCCCACGACCGTGGGGCACGAATTCGTCGGCGAAATCGTCGAGCTTGGTCGCGACGTGACGCATCTTTCATGCGGGCAGCGGGTTTCCGGCGAAGGCCACGTCGTTTGCATGCACGGCCGCGCGGCGCGGGCGGGCCGGCCGCATCACTCCGCGCAGATGGAGGCGATCGGAATCACCCTGCCCGGCGCCTTCGCCGAATACCTCGTGCTTCCTGCAGCGAATGTCGTCCCCTTGCCGGACGCGATCCCCGACGACATTGCAGCCATCCTCGACCCGCTCGGCAATGCCGTGCACGCCGCGCTGTCGTTCGATCTTGCCGGGGAAGACGTTCTGGTAACGGGCGCGGGCCCTATCGGCATTATGGCGGCTGCCGTCGCGCGTCATGCGGGCGCTCGCAAAGTGGTCGTCACCGATATCAACCCCGGCCGCCTCGCCCTCGCGCGGGCGGTGGTCGATGCAACGACGGTCGATGTCTCGGCCCGTCCCCTGGCCGATGCCATCGGCGAGTTGGATATCGGCGACGGCTTTGCCGTGGGGCTGGAGATGAGCGGCGCGCCGTCGGCATTCGACACGATGGTCGATGCGATGGCTCCGGGGGGCCGGATCGCCTATCTCGGCATTGCGCCGCGTCCGATGCTGGTCGACTGGACGCGGATCATCTTCAAAAGCCTGATTATCAAGGGGATTTACGGGCGGGAGATGTTCCGCACCTGGCACAGGATGATCGCGCTGCTCGAATCCGGGTTGAATGTCGAGCCGGTCATAACGCACCGGCTCGACGCCGCCGACTTCGTATCGGGGTTCGAGGCCATGCGCTCCGGCCGGGCGGGCAAAGTCGTGTTGTCCTGGCCCCCCGGCACGAGCGTCGCGGCGCGCCGCTCCGCCGCCGAGCGCGTGGAGGCATAGAGCGGTGGGCGGCGAACCGGAAGTCATCGTGGCGAAGACGATCGACGCGGTTCCCGCCGGCGCTTACGACGATCTGGCGGCGCATTGCGGAGCCTCCGCCTATTACGACCGGCGCTTTCTGCGAGCCGCGGAACGGCACCCTCTGTTGCCGATAGAGAGCCTGCACTACCTGCTCGTGCGCGATGGCGACCGGCTCGACGCCTTCATGCCCGTCTATTGCCATGCCGTGTCGACCGCCGATCCGCTCGGTCTCCTGTCGCGCACCGCCTCGGCCGGCTTTCACTCGTCGGAAAGCGCGCTTTTCAGCCATGTCATGCATTGCTGCGACACGCGGCTGCTCTTGCGCGACAATGCGCCGGCTCTGTTCGCGATGCTCATGGACCGGCTCGAACGGCTCGCGCGCGACAGCGGGGTGCCGCAGTTCGCCATCGCCAATGTGGCCGACCCGGCCTTGCTCGCAATGGCCGAGGCCAGGGGGATGGAGATCAATTACTCGGTCGATCGCTACCAGATGGATCTGGCCGGGATCGATTGCGTGGAGGATCTGATCACACGGCATATTCCGGCGGACGGACGACAGGAAATTCGCCGCCAGCGCCGCAAGCTGGCCGAATACGGGGTCCGGGTGGAGATCGAGGCCCCGCCATTCGCGCGAATCGAAGAAGCCGGGCGGCTCTGTCACGAGACGACGGCGCGGCGCGGCACGCCCGGCTATCTGCCCGCAGACGCGCTGGCACGGTTCCTGACCGAGTGCGGCTCGCTGCTGCGGATCGTGTCGATATACCACGGCGACCGGCGCATCGGTGTCAGCGCGCTGCTTCTCGACCGGCCGACGGTGCACCTCTGGCTCGCCGGCATGGACTACGCGCTCGACACCTTCAGCCCTTACACCGTCACCTTCGATACGCTTTTCCACTTCGCGTTCGAGCATGGCTTCACCCGCATAGAGTGCGGCCGGCTCAACGAACGGACCAAACAGCGCTTCGGCTTCACGCCGCGCCCGCTCCACGCGATCGTGCAGCGGGTGGAGGCGCGGCCAGGACGGGATGCGAAAGGCGCGCCGTCGCCGGCCGGTTCGCCCCGTCACGATCAAACCCCGATTTGCCCGAACCCTCCGCCTGAAAGGACAGGACCATGAATACCGTCACGTTCCCCTCTTCCGTCGCCATGCCGCGCAACGACGACCGGCCGCTATGGGATGTCCTGCTGGGCGTCTTCGGCCTGCCGGCGCTGCTCATCGGGCATCGGCTCGGGATGTTCGAACTTGTCGATGCGAAGAAGCCGACTTTCGAAGAGCTGTGCGCGGAGCTGAAGCTCGCGCGCCGCACGGCGCAGATTCTGGTGAGCACTGCGACCGCTCTCGAATTCATGGCCCTCGACGAGGGCCGCTACCGGCTGACGCCATTGTCGGAAGACTACCTGCTGCCGCGCAGTTCGACCTATTTCGGATATTACTGGGACCTAATCATCGACAATCACCAGGTGTTCTCCTTCGACGCGCTGACCGAGGCGATCGTGCACGACAAGCCGACCGCCTACGGGGTCGACGATATCTATCAGACCCATCGCGAGGAGGAGGAACGGACGCGCGAATTCACCCGCGCGATGCATTCGATCAGCCTGCCTCCGGCCATGGCCTGGGCCCGCAAGCTCGACTTGTCGCAACATCGGCGAATGCTCGACATCGGCGGCGGGTCCGGGGCGCACGCCCTGATGGCTGCCAAGGCCGTGCCCACGCTCGAGGCGACGATCTTCGAGCTGGAAACGGTCTGCCCGGTGGCGGAAGAATTCATCGCGCATTACGGCCTGGCGGATCGCGTGTCGGCCGCGCGGGGGGATATGTGGATCGACCCGTTCCCCGCCGCCGATTTCCATTTCTATTCGCACGTCTTCCACGGCTGGCCGCCGGAGAAATGCGCATTCCTGAGCCGCAAGAGCTTCGAGCATCTCGAACCCGGCGGCCGCATCGCGGTTCACGAATTCGTCTATCGCGATGCCGACAAGACCGGGCCGTTCCCGGTCGCTGCGATGAGCATGGTAATGCTGGGCTGGGGCGTCGGAGAGCAGTATTCGGCGGACGAAATCACCGAGTTCCTGACGCAAGCGGGCTTCGTCGACGTCGAAACCGTGCCGACCTTCGGCTACTACAGCATCGTGACCGGCAGGAAGCCGTGAGCGACCGTAGGATGCCGGTGCCGGATCGGCTGGACCGCCGATTGGCCGAACGGATCGAAGGAACGGTCGTCGGCCGCGGCGCGCCCGATTACGAAGCGCGCCGCACCGGGCTCGTCTGGAACGGGCGCCCGGCCCCGAACTGTCCCGATCTCATCGTGCGGCCGGATAGCGTCGAGGATGTGCGCGTCGCGATCGCCTTTGCCCGGGAGCACGGCCTGTGCGTCGATATGCGCGGGAGCGGCCACAGCTACAGCGGTATCTTCCTGCACGATGGCGGCATGCTGCTCGATCTGTCGGCGCTCGACGACATCGTCCCGGATCCGAAAGCGCAAACGGTATCGGTCGGGCCGGGTGCGACCGCCGGCCGCATCGATGCCGCGCTTGCGCCGCATGGGCTGGCCTTCCCGGTAGGACACGGGGCGCAGGTGGGGATCGCGGGGTTCCTGCTCGGCGGCGGGATAGGGATCAACGGCGGGGCCTGGGGCGGGATGAGCTGCCACAATATTCTCGCCGCCGATCTGGTCATGGCCGACGGCCGCCTCGTTCGCGCCAGCCCCGACGAGAATGCCGATCTGTTCCGCGCGCTTCGCGGCGGAGGGCCGGGACTGCCCTTCGCGGTCGTGCGGTTCACGCTGCGATGTTTTCGCCGGCCTGCCCATATCGGCCTGGTCAACCATTTCGTCCGCTTTTCCCGGCTGCCGGACCTGACGCAGGCGATCGAAGGATCGACCCATCGGCTCGATCCCCGGCTGCAACTCATGCTCGCGATCGTCCCTGCGCCGGCCGGGCTGGCGCCCCGGTTGCAGGAAGGCGATCACGGACGGGTCGGCGCCTTGACCGCGATCGCCTTTGCCGACGATGCGAACGAGGCCGCACTGTTGCAGGCGGCGCTGGACGGTGCGCCCGCATTGCAGGCCGCGCTCCATCGTGAGGCCATCGATCCGGCCGACTTTGCCGACATCTTCGCGATGACCGATATGGCGCTGACGGCCCCGCGGGTGCGCGCGGACAATATCTTCACCGACCGGCTCGGCGATGCGGTTGCCACGATAATGCGGCATCTTCCCGCGGCGCCCTCGCCGGCGTGCATTCCGCTGATCGTGCGGCGCAACGCCCCCGCTTTACGGCCCGACGCCGCGTTTTCGATCCGCGGCCGCTTTTCGGTTTCCACATACGCGCAATCGGAACGGGCGTGCGAGGATGCTCCCACTGCGGCATGGCTCCATCGCCTCTACGACGATCTCCTGCCGATCGCTTCCGGGTCCTACGTCAACGAGGTGGATCTGGAAGGGCGGCGGGATGCGCTCGATCGCTGCCATTCGGACGCCGTGCGCGAGGACCTTGCGGCCATTCGCGAGCGCCACGATCCGCGCCGGCTGTTCCGGCGCCTCGCCGCCTGAGCGCCAATCTGCAAGTCACCCGCGTCACGCATTCGCGCAGCGTTTCCTCCGGGCTGTCGAAGAGGCTGCAGCGCGCTGCGCCCCTCGGACATGTCTGTGAGACAGGACGGCGACTTCGATCTCACTATGGCTTCGGGCCGGAAAGTCGCGGGCAGCGGGCGCTATCGGCGGGGTATCGAGAGCCCGGATCTGCCGGACCAATAAGCCCGCTCCCATGTTCGGGCCGGTCGGTGCCGTCTCGATCAACGCGGCTCTAGCGTCCCTCGCCGTCGGGAGGGCTGGACGTTTGCGACAGGAAGGCCTCGACCAGCCGGGCCACCGTCGGCGAACGGACAAGATCGTAGTGAGTCGCGCCCGGGACGATCGCGAAACGATGGAGTGGCCGCGACGCTCCATCGAGGCCGGCGTCGCGCTTCCCCCCGCCGATCAATTGCCAGGCTTCGGCCATATAGCCGGGCTTCAGCGCGTCGGCGTCGGCGAAAACGAGCATCGTCGGTGCGTCGATCTCAGCCACTTTTGCGGACCAGTCGTAATCTTGCGCCAGAAGCCGCCCTGTCTTGGCAAAGAGCGTCACCCAGTCGACTTCGGGATAGGCTGCGGCAAGAGGCGACCGGGCGACATTGGCGCCGATCTGCGGCGCCATGGCTTCCATTCGGTCGAACTGCTCGAGCACTTCGGGGAAATAGCCGTCCCGCTTCCATCCGCTCGAAACGACGACCAGCCGATCGACCATGCCGGGATGCCGGATTGCAAACTGCGTCGCGACACCGCCCCCCAGCGAATAGCCCATGATGTCGGCCTTTGGGATCGCCAGATGGTCGAGCAGAGCAGCGATGTCGTCCGCCATCGCCTCGTAGGACAGGGGCCGGTCGATATCCCTGGTGTGCCCGTGACCCTGCAGGTGGACCAGGATAACCTGCCGGTTGGGGGTGAAGACCGGCAGGCCGGATTCGAAAATTTCGAACGCGGCGATTCCTCCGTGCAGCAGGAGCAGCGGCTTTCCCTCCCCATGGACCTCGTAATAGAGATCGAGCCCGTTGACGGGGGCGTAGCGACCGACCGTTTCCTCCTGCCTGTCGGCCGCGCGAGTGTCCGCGGGCGACTGAGCCTGGACCAGGGGGGCCATGACGGCCGCGAGGGCGAGGGCAAGGGCGGGCAGCAAATGTCTTGGCATGATGAACTACCGATCCCGACAGTTGGTATGCATGGCAGCCAGGTCGGGAACGTTCGCCCGACCGGCCCCTTTTACAAACATGAGCCTCTCTCATATTTCGGCGCCGGCCGCAAGCCGGCGCTTGACTGTACGGACCGACGGTTCGCCTTGCAGAGCTGCAGAAGGAGCCCCGCCAGCCGGGTGCGCTCGCCGCTTGCCGCGCAAACCGGCACGGTCGCGCTCAAGGGGGCCTGGAATGGCGATCGAGGCGGGACGTGCGGGTGCGCCGGCGGGAAACCGGTCCCACTGTCGGAGCTGACCGGGGGGGCAGTCCGCGACCGACGGTGACACAGGCGGCCGGTCAGATTTTTCCGCCTCCGATGTCACAATCGGACCGAAGCCGGCGTCATGGGAGTGGTTCCCCGGAAAAGGGGAATCGTCAGAAGAGGACCCGATCACATGTATGGATTGATTATCGAGCATCGCGCGCTCGCCGGCCGGCGGGAAGACGTCGAAGCGGTCTGGGCAAAGCACATGAAAGACGCCATTGCCGGCAATCCCGGACACCGGGTCTATGCCTATTCCTACGGGCCGGGGGAGGATCGGATCGTCGCATTCCAGGTCTATGACACGCAGGAACAAGCGAACGATTTCCTGAAGCATTCCTCCTACAAGGCCTATCTCGCCGAATCGCGTCCGCTCCTTGCGCGCGATCCGGTCATCACCGTCCTCGATGTGCGATGGCTGAAGCGATAGGCGGACGACCGCCCGGATTTGCGGCGGCAATGGATACGGCCCTTGCCGCCTGCGCCATACCGGGACCCCTGGCAGACGCCGAAGATGTTCTCCAGGAACGCCTTTGCAAGATGGAGCGCCTGTCGCCCCTCGAGCGAGCGCGCCCGGGCTACGCGTCACCTTTGTGCGATCGCGCGGTTTACCTGAGGCGCTCGAGCACGCCCTTCCGCTTGGCGATATTCGCATAGTCCCATGCAATCGCCTTCGACTTCTCGAGCCAGCGGCCGACATCGGCCAGGTCGACTTCGTCGAGCGTGCGGTAATAGATCGAGGCATCCTTGAACTTGCCCCCGATTTCGGTGAGCCCGGGTTCGTCGAAACCGGCTCCGCTCCAGAACATCAGCCTCAATCCCTTCTTCTGCTTGCTGTAGCCGACGGTGGGATTGCGTTCGAGAAACCATACCGGATGGCGATGCCAGACCTTGCTCTCGGCTTCCGGGAGATGGTCGTCGATCGTCTGTGCGAGGAGATCCGCGATCTCCCGGTCACCGTCGTCGAGCGCGTCGTTGTATGCGCGAATATCCTCGTTCATTTTCCTGCTCCTGCGTGGAAAGGATCGACAGTTTCGGGCTCCCCCGTCGCCTTGCATTGCCGGCCCGTTCGAAACAGGCTCAGTCGCGCCGCTCGCTTGCCTCGTCCCGGTCCCAGCCCGCCTTGTAGCGATCGAACCAGGCGAGTATCGCCGAGGTCTTGGCCGCCGATTGCGAGGGGCGCGCGGCAAAGCTGCCGTGGCTGGCGCCGGGAACCTTGACCAGGGCGGTCGGGACGCCGCGCAGGCGGAGCGCGGTGTAGTATTGTTCGGATTCGCTGACCGGCGTGCGATAATCCTCGCTGCCGACGACAACCAGCGTGGGCGTCTCGACATTGCCGACCAGCGACAGCGGGGAACGGCGCCAGTAGGCCTCGGGGTCTTCCCAGGGCTGGGCGCCGATCCAGTACTTGCCGAAGAAGGCGGGGCCATCGGCGGTCAAAGCCTGCGTCGTCCAGTTGATCACCGGCTTCTGCGTTGCCGCGGCCTTGAAGCGATTGGTCTTGCCGACGATCCAGCTGGTCAGCACGCCCCCGCCCGATCCGCCGGTCACGAACAACTGGTCGGGATCGGCGATGCCGAGCGCGATCGCGCGGTCGACGATCGACATGAGGTCGAAATAGTCGTTGCCGGGATAGGCCTTGTCGATGCCGTGCGCGAAATCCTCGCCATAGCTGGTCGAACCGCGCGGATTGGCCGAGAGCACTGCGTAACCGGCGGCGGCGTAAAGCTGGTTGTCGGTCGAGAAATGCGGACCGTAGGCGGCAAACGGGCCACCGTGGATTTCGAGGATCAGCGGCACGCGCTGGCCCTCTACGTAATCTGGCGGGAGGGTCAGCCAGCCCTCGATCTCGAGCCCGTCGTGGCTCGACCGTGCGGCGATACGGCGCACTTCGCCGAACGATTTCACGGTTCGCAGCGAACGGTTGAGGTCGGTCAGGATCCGCGACTCGCCGCCGCGCCGCAGCTGGACTTCGGCAGGCCGGGTCGCCGTTCCGCCGGTATAGGCGATGGCATCGTTGTCGGAGACCGTGAAGCTGCCACCGGTATAAGGCCGGTCGAGTCCGCCGCCCGACAGCCCTTCGGCGACATCGCGCACCGAGCCGTCGAGCGCGATACGAGCCACCCGCGTCTCCCCTCTGATGTCGTATTGCGCGTAAATGCCCCGGCCGTCGGCGTCCCATCGGATGCTGGCGGGGCTGTAGTCCCAGTCGACCGTCAGGTTGCGGATGTCCGATCCGTCGCGATTCATCACGTAGAGATCGTTATCCTCATAGGCGCGCAGCGCATCGTCGAAGCCGAGATAGGCGATCAGGCGACCATCGGGCGAAGCCACCGGGTTGGCGTCGGGGCCGTCGCGGTCCGTCAGTTGGCGCACGCCGGCCGTCGCGACGTCGATCGCATAGACCTCGCTCTCGAGCGGATCGCTTTCCCAGTCGGGACGACGGTTGGCAGCGAAGTAGAGCGTCGAGCCGTCGGGCGACCAGGAGAGCGGCCCGCTGTCGTGGTAACGGCCGAAGGTGATCTGGCGCGGCGCGCCGCCCGTGGCCGGAACAACGAAGATCTTCTCGAAACCCGGTTCGATATAGCCCCGACCGTCGGCCCGATAGGTGAGCAGGTCGCGAATCTCGAGCGGTTCCGCCCATTCGGCGCCCTCGGGCTTGTTGGCAGGTGCGGCGCCGAGCTTCGGCGCTTCGCCTTTCACGAGCATCGTATAGGCGATCGAGCGACCGTCGGGCGACCAGGCGATGTTCGATGGACTGGTCGGCAAGCCGGTCAGGCGCACCGCCTCGCCGCCTTCCATCCAGCGGACCCAGAGCTGGGGGCCGCCCGCCTCGGTAGAGGCATAGGCGAGCCGATCGCCGGTGGGCGACCACCGCGGACCGAAGGCGTCGCCGTTGCGCCCGGCGATCGGCGTTTCGCGGCCCGTGCGGGTGTCGACGAGCCAGATCGAACTGACTGCCCGGTCGGACATTGCATCGTTCGTTTGGCGGACATAGGCGATACGGCGTCCGTCCGGGCTGATCTGCGGATCGCTGGCAATCGCGATATCGAACAGGTCGGCCCCGGTGAAACGCCGCTCGGGTCCGCTGCGGTCGCTGCCGGCAGCGGCGCCGGACATCGGTGCCGGGTCGGCGGATCGGCCTGGAGCCTCGACCGGCCGCTCCTGCGTCGACCGGGCCGGCGTCTCCCGGGCGATACCGGTTTGCGCCTGAACGGCGAGCAGGCTCGCTCCAACGAAGATCAGTTTACGAACTGTCATGGACATCTCCCGCCTGAGGTCGATTTGCGTGGATCATGCAAGCATCGCCGCACATGTACTCCGCCCACACGCCGTGCGCCGATATCGATACGGCGATCGCGATCTTTGCATCGGCGGCGGGTGCATGGCAATCTGGAAGGGGCGCAGATCCATAGGGCCCCGCTAGTGCCGCAGTGGGCCATGAGGGCGAGAAATCGCGCCCTCCGACCAGTCTCGCGCCATGCTGCGAAAATGATCCATCAGGGCGACGTAAGGGGCCGGCCCGGCACTGATCCGCGCGACGCCTGCGTCGATCCATGGCTGTTTGGCGGCCAGGACATCGGTGACCATGACGTTCACGGGCAGATCTATGACCTCGCACAGGTCCGCCGCCAGGTCCGCATCGTCGAGGCCGGGGAAGAATACTCCGGATGCGCCCGCCTCCTTGTAGGCGAGGGCCCGCTCTATTGCCTCCGACTTGGCCGCCAGCCGGCCGGGTGTCGCCGCCGTGCGAAAGAAGACGTCCGAGCGCGCATTGATGAACAGGGGCGCTTCCGCCCGCCACGCGGCCTCCCTTGCCACCCTCAGCTTATCGCATTGCACCGCCGCTTCCAGCAGATCGTCCCCGGCCGGATCGCGATCCTCGATATTCACGCCGACCACGCCGCTCGCGATCAGCCTGTCGACATTTCGCGCCAGTTCCCGGTGATTGCGGGCGAAGCCGGTCTCGATATCGACTGTCACGGGAACGGAAAGCCGGGAACACATCTTCGAAGCCATCTCGAGCATCCGGTCGAACGGCATCTCCTCTCCATCCGAATGCCCCGAAGCCGCCGCCACCGACCGGCTGCTCGTTCCGACAGCGGCCGCGCCGGTTTGCTCCAGGGCCGTGGCGCTCCCGATATCCCAGACATTGAACAGCAGAAGCGGCCGGCCTTTCTCGTGCAGTCTCGCGAACCGCTCGAATGGATCGGGATCCACGGCCGAAGCGATATCGAGCATCAAGCACCCTCCTACCAGCCTTCCCAGGGGGTTCGCCCACCGGCCGAGGCCCTGCCAAGGCACGCCGCCCCGGCTCGATAGCGACCGGCCGATCGAACGGCGTTCGTCGCTGCGATCTAGATGGTCCGGGTGGTGCAAGAAAATGTTCCACTTTCGAATGATTTTTACTATACCAATTTCGGCGGCAATGCCCCGCCTGCCGCGGCGGGCGGAGCCAAGAGATCGGCCACTCGTGAATAGCCTGGAATTCGAACTCGACGTCCCGCCGCCCGGATCGCGTTCGCGTTTCCGGGCGCTTCACCGGCAGTTGCGCGAAGCGATTCGGTCGGGCCGGCTTGCCGATGGAGCCAGATTGCCGGCCACGCGGGATTTTGCCGCGCAATACGGCCTCTCGCGAAATACCGTCGTCGCGCTTTACGACCGGCTGCAGCGAGAGGGGCTGATCGAAGCCAGGCGCGGATCGGGAACCTTCGTTGCAAATGCTGCCTCGGGGTCCACCGAAATCGAGCGTGTGGCAGATGCACCCATCCATTTGCCCTGGGCCGGAATGAAGGGTTCGGGCGAACTCCCGCCGCGGCCGGAAGGCGAGCTGGAGGCCGATTTCGGCATCGGCTTTCCCGACACCTCCCGGCTTCCACTGGACATCTGGCGTCGGCTGTATGCTCGCGAACTGCGGCGGCTGCCCGCGTCGCAAACCCAGTACCGCCGGCCGCATGGAGAGGAGCGGTTCCGTGTCGCGGTATCCCGGCATCTGTCCTATTCGCGGGCAGTGGCCAGCAGCCCGGATACGATCGTAGCCACGGCGGGGGCGCAACAGGCCTACGATCTGATCGCCCGGACGCTGGTGCAGCCGGGCAAGACGCTGGTGGCGCTGGAGGATCCGGGCTACCCGCCCATGGGGGCGGCTTTTCGTTTCGCCGGCGCGCGCATCGCCCCGGTTCCCGTCGATGACCACGGGATTGTCGTCGAACGTATTCCGCGTGGAACCGATATCGTTTGCGTTACCCCTTCGCACCAGTTTCCGACCGGCGTCGTTCTCTCAGCTCAGCGGCGCGCGGAACTGCGCGATCGCATCGAGAATGAAGGACTGATCGTTGTCGAAGACGATTACGACAGCGAGTTTCGATACGGCGCCAAGCCGCTCGATGCGCTCAAGACGGCCGACATCCGGGACCGGGTTTTCTATGTGGGGACCTTCTCCAAATCGCTGTTTCCCGCGCTCCGGCTTGGCTTTCTCGTCAGCCCGCGATGGGCTCTCGAAACGATTGGCCAGACCAAGAGAATATCCGATTGGCACAGCCCGACACTCTCGCAGCTCGTTCTGTCGGCGTTTATCGAAGACGGGCACCTTTCGCGCCATATCCGAAGCATGCGCCGAATCTATGCAAGGCGCCGCGCGTGCCTTATCGCGGCGCTGGAAAGAAGGTGCGGAACGGCGTTGACCCTCTATCCTTCGGCAGCCGGCCTCCATCTCGGCACGCGTCTGTCCGGGATCGAAGCCGTGTCCCTGGCAGCGACGCTGCTCGAACGGGGTATCGGTATCGAGACTTTCGAACGGTATTCGCTCGGGCCCAACCGAATAAACGGCCTGCTCTTCGGCTTCGGGCAATGTGCCGAGGAGAATATTTCGACCGGCGTCGACATGATCGCCCGTACGATCGGGGAATTGTCGGGTTGATGCGGCAGATGCTTTCCCACCCCACGCGAGCGATCAGCGGTCGCAGGGTGAAGGCCTTGTCCCGGCGTTCCGCTGGGCGCCTCTGATCGGCGATTGTCGCTTGCGATCGCCGGATGGAAAGGATGCCGTATCATCCGAGCATGGAGAACGGATCCTGCGGGATACTGCGCTTGTACATGGCCAGCACGGCTTCGGCGTCGGCCCGATCGAGCGTGATCGCGAGCCGGACGGTCGCAGCAATCTGGTGGTTCAAAAGGCGCGCGAGATTGAACAGCTGCGCAGCGTCGCCTTGCGGCAGGAGCCGATGAAGTTCGGAGGCCAGGATCTGGATGTGGGCATCCATGTCGCCTCCCTCGATATCGCGCAGCCTCCTGTCCGCCTTCGTGGCATGCCAGATGTGGCGCATGACGGGTTCGGCAAGATACAGCTCGTAGAATCCGTCGACAATCGCGCAAATGCCTGCCTTCAAATCTGCCGGGTCATCGATGCGGGCCAGCACGTCCTCGACACAGCGCTGTCCGCGTTCGTTGAAGCGCTCCGCCAGGGTAAGGATGACCGCCGACTTGTCGGGGAAATACTGATAAAGCGAGCCGAACGACACTTCTGCCTTTTCGGCCACTTCCTTCATCGTGAGGCCGTCGCTTCCCTTGTCCGCTATGATCTGGGCCGAAACGTTCAGAATGCGGGCGAACCTTTCCTGGCTTCGCTGTTGCACGGGATATTTGCGCGGTCCGGGGGACTCCCGTTTCCCCGTGGTGCCCTTCTTTCTTGTGCTGGCCATATTCTCGCCCTCTGCCGATGGGCCGCGAACGGACCCTGTCGTTATACGGCCGCAGCCGCCGCCATGCCCGTTTCGCGCGTCTAACCCATTGCCCCTGCAATTCAAATCGCGAGGGCCTTTTCCGCGGGATGTCGGCTTAAGCCGGGGTTGAATGCGAGATATTCTCACATTATAACGGGGCCAGCACGGGCCGGGTGAGTCGCAGGCGGATGAGCACCGACGCAAGAAACATCGTAATCGTCGGCGGCCCCGGAAAGGTCGGGAAGCGGGTGGCCGATCGTTTGTCCGCCCTCCGAAACGCAAACGTGCGCTTCGCGTCGCGGTCGACTTCGCCGCCTTTCCATTGGGAGCGTCCGGCGACCTGGCCCGCGGCATTGCGGAATGCCCATGCTGCGTTCGTGGCATTTCAACCCGATCTTGCGCTTCCCGCGGCCGCGGATGCGATCCAGTCGCTTGCCGAAATTGCCAACCGGCAGGGCCTGGCACGGATCGTCCTGCTCTCCGGCCGCGGCGAGGAGGGCGCTCTCGAAGCCGAGCGCCGCCTTGCGACATTCGAAGGTGAATGGACCGTCGTTCGGTGCAGCTGGTTCAGCCAGAATTTCAGCGAAACGTTCCTGGCGGACCAGGTGCGCTCGGGCGAGGTGAGCCTGCCGGTGGGGACCATGCGCGAGCCCTTCATCGATGCACGCGATATCGCCGAGGTTGTCGGCGCAGCTCTCATGGATGCCGGCCATGCCGGCGAGACATATGAACTGACCGGGCCGGAGGCCCTTACTTTCGCGGAAGCGGTAGAAGCCATCTCGGCGGCGCTCGGGCGCGAAGTCATCTATCGCCAGGTCACCCCGGGACGGTTCAGGGAGCGTTTGCTTGCCGACGGTGTCGACCGGGAGCTTGCCGATCTTCTGGTCGAACTGTTTTCGGTCACGATGGACGGTCGCAATGCGGCGCCGGCGGACGGCGTCGAACGCGCCCTTGGCCGGCCGCCGAGGTCTTTCGCCGACTATGCGCTCCAGACAGTGCGCGAGGGGAAATGGGCAGTCTGATGCCGGGAGTGGAGATCGTTCTCGCGCTCGCCGCAGGGGCAGGATCGCTGTTTTTGGGCGGCTTTTACTACGCCTTCTCCAACAGTGTAATCGAGGGGCTCGACTCCCTCGAACCGGATCATGGCGCGGCGGCGATGGTGCGGATCAACGAACTGGTGCCGCGATCGCTGTTCCTTCCCCTGTTTTTCCTTACCGCGCTTTCCGCGCTGGGCGCCGCAGCGGCCGATCTGACGCTGCACGGCGATACGATTTCCCTGCTGATCGGTGCGGGAAGCGCGCTTCACCTGCTGGCCTCGTTCCTTTCGACCATCATCCGCAACGTGCCTTTGAACAATGCGCTGGCCAGGGCGAGCGAACAGGATCGCGGGCGGGTCTGGGCGACCTATCGCCGCGACTGGCTGCGCTGGAACAATCTTCGCGTGGCGGCTTCGCTCGCCGGCGGCATGCTCCTGCTTTGCGGCACGCTGGCAAGGCTCCTCTGAGGGCCCCGCAGACCTCCATGGCAGCGCGGATGCGCAGAGGCGGGCTCGGCCGGAGAAACGGAGAGGCGGCAAAGTCCGGCGCTTCCCCGGCCCGGCAGATACCCCGTGACGCGGGGGGGTGAGGTGGAGCGACAATGCCTTCCAGAATGGCGAAACGATTTCCACCTGCGAGTAGAGGGCGGCGCGCGGTTCGCCTTGCTCCCGAAGCCCGGAAGGCACGGAGTTCAAGGGCGGCAGGGCAGCTTCGAGTACCCGCCGGCCGAATTGCGCAAGACTTGGTATGAAATGGAGCGGGCGAAGAGATTCGAACTCTCGACCCCAACCTTGGCAAGGTTGTGCTCTACCCCTGAGCTACGCCCGCTCACTGGCGTTTCCGGCGGCGCATGGCCCCGGTGGGAGGCGGCGCGATTAGCAGCGGCTGCCGAAGGCTGCAAGGGGAAAATCGCCAGTCGCCCCGCCGCGCACTTCGCCCTTCACAATGCGCACAAAAAGCCCACATTGGCGGCTTATCCGAAAGCGTGACAACGGGAGCGAACCTTGGCGAGCATGGGCCTCAATATCGACGAGCAGAAGGCGGTGGACCGCTTCCGCAAGGATGTGGTCGAGCCTTCGATGACGAAACTCGTCGTCCTCGATTTCTGGGCCGAGTGGTGCGGCCCGTGCAAGGCGCTCGCTCCGGTGCTGGAGAAAGTGGCCGCCGAATACGCCGACAAGGGCGTGATTCTGGCCAAGATCAACGTGGACGAGGAACAGTTCATCGCCAGCCAGTTCCAGGTCCGCTCCATCCCCACCGTCTATGCCCTGTTCCAGGGCCAGCCGGTCGCGGACCTGACGAATGCGCGCAGCGAATCGCAGCTGAAGCAGACGCTCGACCAGCTCCTTTCCCAGCTGCCGGTGCAGGGCGGCGATGGCGGTGCGGCCCAGCAGCAGGGGCAGGACATCGAACAGTTCGTCGCGATGGGCGAGCAGATCCTGGCCGACGGCGATGCAGAGCGTGCGGCCGGCATTTTCGGCCAGGTGATCGATATGGCGCCCGACAACGCAGCCGCCCACGCCGGCCTGATCCGGGCGCTGGTCGCGGCGAAACGCGTGGAGGAAGCCCAGGCATTGGTGGCGGGGCTTCCCCCGGCGCTGGCCGACGACCCGGCGGTGAAGACGGCGAAAAGCGCGCTGGAACTGGCCGGGACCTCGGTCGACGAGGGCGAGCTGCAGACCTTGCGCGCCGCGGCTGCCGAAGACCCTGCCGATATGGAAAAGCAGCTCGCCTTTGCCGAGGCCGCCTTCGCTGCGAACAGCCGCGACGAGGCGGCCGACACGCTGCTGGCGATGGTGGAGCGGGATCGCGAGTGGAACGATGGTGCCGCGCGGGCCAAGCTGCTCCAGATTTTCGAAGCGGTCGGGCTGGAAGATCCGTGGGTCGTCGCCACCCGGCGGCGCCTTTCGAAGATCCTGTTCGGATGACCATGGCCCGGCGCCTTCGCCGCGAACGGGTCTGCGGGTGACGACCCGACTCTCGATCTTTCCGCTGCCCGGGGCGATCCTGTTCCCGGGCCTCCAGCTGCCCCTGCACGTTTTCGAGCCGCGCTATCGCGCGCTGGTAAGCGATGCCCTGGCGCGCGACCGGCGGATCGCGATGATCCAGCCCCAGCGCCCGGCCGAGGGCGCCCCGCTGTTCAAGGTGGGGTCCGTCGGACGCATCGGCGAAGTCGAGGCGCTGGACGATGGCCGCTACAACATCGTGCTGGAGGGGCAGGCGCGCTTTCGTTTGATACGCGAACTCGACGTGACCACCGCTTTCCGCCAGGTCGAAGCCGAACTGATCGAAGATCGCGGCGGCGAAGTGCTCAGCAGCGTCGAGCGGGCCGGGTTCGAGGCCGAGGCGCGGCGCTTCGCCGACGCCCAGGGCTATAGCGTGGACTGGGATTCGGTCGCGCGGCTCGACGATATGGCGCTGATCAACGGGGTCAGCCAGATCGCGCCGTTCGATCCGGCGGCCAAGCAGGCGCTGCTGGAAGCGCCGGGCCTGAGCGAACGGTGCGAGTTGCTGATCCAGCTCATGCAGTTCTTCGGCTATCGCGACGGCGACGACGGGCGCGTGACGCTCCAGTAAAGGCGAGGCGTCAGAAAAACGCTCCGCGCAATCCGTCGATCACATATTGTGCGGCCAGCGCCGCCAGGAGCACGCCGAGCAGCCGGGTGATAACCGCTTCCACGCGCGCGCCGAAGAAACGCATCAGCGGGCCTGCTGCGAGAAAGGCCAAGAGGGTAATCGCCAGCACGAGGAACAGCGCGCCGAGAACGACCATCGTCTGTTCCGTCCCTTCGGCCTCGTTCATCAGCAGCATGATCGCGGCGATCGCACCGGGGCCGGCGAGCATCGGCATGGCCATCGGAAAGACGGAGACGTCCTCGATCTCCGGCGTGGCGGCGACTTTCTCGGCCCGTTCCTCGCGCCGCTGGGTGCGCTTTTCGAACACCATTTCGAACGCGATCCAGAACAGCATCAGCCCGCCTGCGATACGGAAACTGTCGAGTTCGATATGCAGCGCGCCGAGGAGTTCCTGCCCGAACAGGGCAAAGACCAGCAGGATCGCAAGCGCGATCAGGCAGGCGCGAATCGCCATGGCGCGCGCCTGCGCGGCGGTCGCTCCTTTGGTCAGCCCGGCATAGATCGGCGCGCAGCCGGGCGGGTCGATAACCACGAAGAGGGTGATGAAGGCGGAAATGAACAGCTCGACCATCGCGTATCAGTCTCCGGCCGGCGCGGCGACTTCGCTGCGCAGCACCTCTTCCATGGCGTCGCCCTGGCGCAGGAAGACCGTTACGACGCGCGAGCGATCGGGGGCGACCCGATAGCGGTAGACCAGCGTCCGGTCCCGCGATTCGCCGTAACCGTCGGCGAGACCCAGGCCCATGGCGTCGGTATTGGCATCCCGGTCGGCCTGTGCCGAAGCGAACGCGGCCGGCGGGCCGCCTGGCGCGCAGTCGGCCACCCGGGTGCGGATAATATCGGGTTCGGCCAGCGGCTCGGCCAGGGTGTCGGTGTGATCGAGCATCCAGCGATGCTCCTCCTTGTCCCCCGGCCGCCCGCGCCGTTCCCACACAGTGATGAAATAGCCGGTCGTGCCGTCGGGTTTCTGCCATGCACCGCGGGTGACCGAAAGCGATCCGTCGCAGCTCGACCACAACATGTGCGGCTGCCGCCGCACCGGCTGCGGCGGGTCCTGGCGGCGAGCGAGCCATTGGCGGGCGTCGACCGCCTCGGGCACGAACATCACCGCATCGTCCGCCGCAAACCTGCGGAACGCGGTCCACTGGCCCCTCTCGCGCGCCTCGCGAGCGAGCGCCAGTTCGGTTGCGATCACGGCGCTGGGGTTGGCCTGCGGTTCCAGCGAGCGGTAGAAGCGATCGCGCGCGCTCCCGCCCGGTCCGCCCGCGCACCCGGCCAGCAGCACGGCGACAGACAGGGCGGCGGCGAGGTTTTTCATATCGTGCCTTCGGGAAGAGCGATCCCGGCGTTGCGATGCGCGGCGACCAGCGTGTTGCGCAGCAGGACCGCGATCGTCATCGGCCCGACTCCGCCGGGAACGGGCGTGATCGCGCCGGCAACCTCGCGCACTTCGTCAAAGGCGACGTCGCCCACCAGCCGACCCTTGTTCGCGCCCGGTTCGGGGGCGAGGCGGTTGATGCCGACGTCGATCACGGTCGCGCCGGGCTTGATCCAGTCCGCCCTGATCATCTCGGCGCGGCCGACCGCGGCGACCACGATGTCGGCCCGCCGGACGACGTCGGCCAGATCCTTCGTCCGGCTGTGCGCGATGGTGACCGTGGCATTCGCGTCGAGCAGGAGCTGCGCCATCGGCTTTCCGACGATGTTCGAGCGGCCGATGACGACCGCGTTCAGCCCCGAGAGGTCGCCCAGCCGATCGGTCAGCAGCATCATGCAGCCCAGCGGCGTGCAGGGGACGAAGCCGCTTTGCCCGACTGCCAGACGGCCTGCATTGGCGACATGGAACCCGTCCACATCCTTGTCCGGGTCGATCGCGGCGATCACCGCCTGCTCGTCGATATGATCGGGCAGCGGCAATTGCACCAGAATGCCGTCGACCGCCGGATCGGCGTTGAGCCGTTCGACCAGCGCAAGCAGATCGCCCTCGCTCGTGCTTTCGGGCAGGCGGTGTTCGAAACTGGCCATGTTGGCAGCCAGGGTCGCCTTGCCCTTGCTGCCGACATAGACTTGGCTTGCCGGATCGTCGCCCACGAGCACGACGGCGAGGCCCGCCTTGCGGCCGGCCTTCGCCGCAAAGTCCGCCGCCAGCGCGCCGACTTTCTCGCGCAGTTGCGCCGCGAACGCTTTCCCGTCGATGATCTCGGCCGCCATTACTGGCCGTATGTCGCGTAAAGCAGAACCCGCATCAGGATCTGCAGGCCGATGATCAGGACCAGCGGCGAAAAGTCGATCGCCCCGGTCCGCGGAAGAATGCGCCGGATCGGCGCGAGCACCGGTTCGAGCAGCGAATTGATCGAATTGTATATCTGCCAGAGGAATTCGTTGCGCTGGTTGATTACATTGAACGCAAACAGCAGGCCGATGATGAACTGGATGATGACCAGCATCACCACGACATTGATCAGCATGCCGACGATATCGATGATGAGACCCACGAATTGTCCTTTCCTGACGCAGGGCGGGTGAGGCGCCTTCCTACGCGCTTCCGCCCCGCTGTATCAACCGCGCAATACGCCCCGCGTCGCTATCCCGCCCGGATCAAAGTGCCCGCGCCGCGGGCGGTGAAGAATTCGAGCAGCATGGCGTGCGGCACGCGCCCGTCGAGCACGACCGCCGCCTCGCACCCCGCCTCGACCGCGTGGACGCAGGTCTCCAGCTTGGGGATCATCCCGCCGCCGATCGTGCCGTCCTGGCGCAGCCGCTCGATATCGGCGGGGACGAGATCGCTCAGCAGCTTGCCCTGCTTGTCGAGAACCCCGGCCACGTCGGTCAGCAGGAACAGGCGCGCGGCGCCCAGCGCGGCGGCGATCGCGCCGGCCATCGTATCGGCGTTGATGTTGTAAGTGTGCCCGTCGGCACCCGCGCCGATCGGGGCGACGATCGGGATCATCCCCGCCGCCACCGCGGTATCGATGATTGTGGTGTCGACCGCGCACGGTTCCCCCACGAAGCCCAGGTCGATCGCCTGTTCGATATTGCTGCCCGGGTCCTTGGCCGTGCGCCGGACCTTGCTCGCCGTCACCAGCCCGCCGTCCTTGCCCGAGATGCCGATCGCCTTGCCGCCGGCCTGGCTGATCCAGCCGACCAGTTCCTTGTTGATCGCGCCCGACAGGACCATTTCGGCGATCTGCGCGGTTTCCTTGTCGGTCACGCGCAGCCCGTCGACGAACGTGCTTTCGACGCCCAGCTTTTTCAGCATCGCACCGATCTGCGGGCCGCCGCCGTGGACCACGACCGGGTTGATCCCCACGGCCTTGAGCAAGACGATATCTTCGGCAAAGTCGCGCGCCGCGGCCGGATCGCCCATGGCGTGGCCGCCGTACTTCACCACGAACGTGCGGCCGGCATAGCGCTGGAAATAGGGCAGCGCCTCGATCAGGACCTGGGCCTTGGCGATGGTCGCCGCTTCGTTGCTGCCGCTCATCGTGTCGAAACCTCCTGCGTCTGGCCGCGCCGGGGCGCTTAGCGGCTGCGGCTTCCCGTGGGAAGCGCCATCGGCTCGCCCGCCCCGCTAAATAAACCGCCGATTAACCGCTTCGGCCCGGCGACGGCAGGGGGCAGGATGCCGCATATCCGGGAGCCTTTGAGACGGCGGCGAGTCCCAGTTGTCCCGATCCAGCAACGAAGGATGGATGGACCATGAAGAAGATGCTTTCGCTTTCTCTCGCCCTTGCGATGGGCGCCACCAGCGCTTTCGCCCATGCCCAGGTCGTGGGTGAAACCACCGGCGCGGTCGGCGGGGCTGTCGGCCCGGTAACGGGCAACGTTGATGTCGATGCCGGCGCCGCTGTCGAACCCGTGGACGGCGCGATCACGCCCACCGCGGACCGGGTGCGCGATACGGTCGATCGGGCCCGCGACACGGCGCAGGACACCGTGGATGACGCTTACGACCGCGTCGACGAAGCGAGCGATGTCGAAACGGCAGCGGACGTCGGCGCAGAGGCCCATGCCGAAGCCGCCGACACCGCGGTTTCGGCCGAGGCGGATGCGGATACCGAAGTGGACACCGATCCCGAGGCCTGATCTCCCCGGCCTTGCCATGGCGGAAGGGCGGTGCTTCGGCATCGCCCTTTCGCTTGTGCCGGCGAGTGCGGGAACGGGCAGCGCCTGCCCTATCGGGTCGCGCTGGCTTCCACGATTTGCCGGCCATCCTCTGCGAAGGCGGCAAGCTCGATGCCCCCTTCGGCCTGCCGCATCGTCAGATGGAGCGGCTCGCCCGCGATGGCCGGGCTTGCCGCGCGAAAAGCGAAAGTTGCCAGTGCGTTGTCGCCCATCTCGCGCGCGGCGAGTTGCAGCAGGAGGCTGGCCATGAGCGGCCCGTGAACGACCAGCCCGCGATAGCGTTCGACCTCGCGGGCATAGGGCTCGTCGTAATGGATGCGGTGGGTGTTGAAGGTCAGCGCCGAATACCGGAACAGCAACCGCGGATCGGGCTGGACGGTTTGGTGCGCGTCCCAGGCGGCGGGATCGAAGACGCCGTCCCCCGGCGGCGGCGGCGAAAGCGGAGCGTCGGACGGCGCGGCTGCGCGATAGACCAGCGTCTGGCTCTCGCGCACCGCGCTGCGCCCGTCGGCCATTGTTTCGTGTTCGATTTCGACGAACGTCATCGGCCCGCTGCGGCCCTGCTTGGGCGCGATCGAGACGATCCGCGAAACGCGCTCCACCGCGGCGCCGACCATGATCGGGGCATGAAACGCGATCCTGCTTGCCGCCCACATTCGGCGCGGCAGTGGGATCGGGGGGAGGAAGCTGGCCGGGCTGTCGTCGCGCTGCGGGTGCCCGTCCTCGCCCAGGCGGGAGGTGGCCGCTTCGGGCGTGCAGAGGCAGAAATGGATGCCCTGCGGCATCGGCTGGCCTGCGGCCGGCAGGGGCAAGTCGAACGTCGCGCACCAGCGCGCGGCGTGCGCTCGGCCCAGGCGGTCCGCGCTGCGCTGCTCGCGCCCGATCCAGGCGTCCCAATCGCCCATCAGGCCGCGCGTTCGAACACCGCCGCCATGCCTTGCCCGCCGCCGATGCACATCGTTTCGAGCCCGTAGCGCACTTCGCGCCGATGCATTTCGTGCGCCATGTCGGCCAGGATGCGACCGCCGGTCGCGCCGATCGGGTGCCCCAGCGAAATGCCCGATCCGTTGACGTTCAGGATCTCGTGCCGCGAATCGTCGTCGCTCCACCCCCAGCCCCTGAGCACGGCGAGCACTTGCGGCGCGAACGCTTCGTTGAGTTCCACCAGCCCGATATCGTCCCACCCTATGCCGGTGCGGGCGAACAGCCGCTCCACCGCGGGGACCGGGCCGAAGCCCATCCGGCTGGGATCGCACCCGGCCGCTGCATAGCCCCCGAACCACAGCATCGGTTCCAGTCCCAGTTCGGACAGCTTGTCTTCGGCCACGACCAGGCAGGCGGCGGCGGCATCGTTCTGCTGGCTGGCATTGCCTGCTGTCACCACTCCGCCTTCCAACGGGCGCAGGCCGGCGAGCGTTTCCATGCTGGCATCGGCGCGAAAGCCTTCGTCGCGGGCGAACGTGATCGGATCGCCGCGCCGCTGGGGCACTTCCAGCGGGACGAGCTGCGCGTCGAACCGGCCCGCGTCCCACGCGGCGGCGGCGTTGCGGTGGCTGCGCACGGCAAACGCGTCGGCTTCCTCGCGGGTGATGCCGTAATCCTTCGCCAGGTTTTCCGCCGTTTCGATCATCCCGGTGATGACGCCAAAGCGCTCGACCGGCTGGCTCATCAATCGGCCGCGGGTCAGTCGGTCCCACAGCTCGACATTGCCCGCCTTTACGCCGCCGCGCAGCGCGGTGGTGTAATGTTCGACGTTCGACATCGACTCGCAGCCGCCGGCGACGACCACGTCGGCGTGCCCGGCCTCGATCATCATCGCCGCGCTCACCACCGCTTGAAGGCCCGATCCGCAGCGCCGGTCGAGCTGGTAGCCGGGCACTTCCATCGGAAGGCCGGCCGCAAGCCAGCTCCAGTGGCCGATCGCAGGCGCTTCCCCGTTGCCGTATCCCTGGCTGAACACCACGTCGTCGACCCGTGCGGGATCGATCCCGCTGCGTTCGATCAGCGCCTTGATAATCGCCGCGCCGAGTTCGCCCGCAGTGAGTGGTGCCAGCGTGCCGAGGAAGCGTCCCACAGGGGTCCGCAGGGGGCTGACGATAGCGGCGCGACGTTTGGTCATGGCGGGATCCTTCAGGCGGTGACGTTCCTCTCGACGCCGCCGCGGGCGGCATCGGAGCCAGCTTGTCAGGTGTTGGCGGCGAAGTCGCGCAACATGTGCTTGGCAATCTGCAACTGCAGGATCTGCGTGGTGCCTTCGTAAATGCGATAGATGCGCGCATCGCGGAAGAAGCGCTCGGCATCGTATTCGGCCAGATAGCCGGCCCCGCCGTATATCTGGACCACGCGGTCGACCACGCGCCCGCACATTTCGGAAGCGAAGACCTTGAACGCCGCGGCCTTGCGCAGGACGTTCTCGCCCGCATCGGCGCGCGCGGTGACATCGGCCATCATCGCTTCGGCGGCGTAGATCTCGGTCTCGCTTTCGGCCAGCATCTGCTGGATCAGCTGGAAGTTGGCGATCGGTTCGCCGAACGCCTTGCGCTCGGTGGCATAGCGCAGCGCCGAATCGAGCGCACGGCGGGCATAGCCGGTCGCCGCCGCGCCGACCGAAATGCGGCCGTTGTCGAGGCTCTTCATCGCGAAGACGAAACCCTTGCCGGTTTCGCCGCCCAGCAGCGCATCGTCGGGGACGTGCACGTCTTCCAGGATAATGTCGGCGATCTGCGCACCGGCCTGCCCCATTTTTTTGTCCGCGCTGCCAACCGAGACGCCCGGCGTATCCATCGGCACGATGAACGCGGAGACATGGGCGTTCTTGGGCAGGTTTTCCTTCTCGGTGCGGGCCATGATCAGGCCGACTTGCGCCTGCGGGGCATTGGTGATGTAGCGCTTGGTGCCGTTCAGTATCCACCCGGAGCCGGAGGGATCGCGCCGCGCGGTCGTCTGCATTGCCGCGCTGTCGCTGCCCGATCCCGGCTCGGTCAGGCCGAAACAGGCGATCTCCCCCGCCGCGATGCGCGGCCACCACTCGGCCTGCTGGGCCTCGGTCCCGCCGTTCTTGATCGCCGAATTGAACATGCCGACGTTGATCGAGAAGATCGAACGGAACGCCGGCGCGGCATAGGCCATCGTCCGCACGACCTGCGCATACTGGGCGGTATTGAGGCCGGCGCCGCCGAATTCTTCGGGCACGGTCAGGCCGAACAGGCCCATCTCGCGCATTTCCGACACGACGGGTTCCGGAATCGCATCGTTTTCGACGACTTCCCCCTCGGCCGGGATCAACCGCTCGCGCACGTAGCGTTCGAGCTGGTCGATGAACTGCTGGAAAAGTTCGGGGTCCATGCCGGATGCGGCCATCTTGTCTCGTCCTTTCGCTAAAGCGTGGCTAGTTCGCGGCCTGGGGAGGAGGCTGGATACTGGCGTCCTTCGGCGGTTCGGCGTTAGCGCCGGCCTCTTCGATGGAACGGCGGCGCTGTTCGAGCATTTCGGCCGCTTCGTCGAGGGCCTTGGCCTCGCCCACCGTCACCCCGCCGGGGCCGGGTTCGTTGTCGGCCGGTCCGCAGGACGCGAGCAGAAGGGGCGCTAGGAACAGGGCGAACCGTCTCATCGGCGGGCACCATAGCGAAGCGCGGGCAAAGGAAAAGCGGGCGAATCGCATCGCACGATTCGCCCGCCTTGCCCATGGCCCGGCCTGCCGGCGAACCGGCAGGCGCCGGGGGTTACTGCGCGGATTCCGAAGCCGCCGCGGCTTCGGCCGCGACGTCCGCCGCGGCAGCGGCTGCCGCTTCGGCCGCCTGATCGGCATCGGCAGCCGCCGCGTCGGCCGCTGCATCCGTCTCTTGCGCGACAGGTTCGGCGACCGGGGCGTCGACCGGTTCTTCGGTCACCGGTTCCAGCGCTTCGTCGGCCGGCATTTCGACAGTGTCGGCCTCGGCATCGGCCGATGCGTCTTCGGTGCTGCCGCAAGCGGCGAGCGCGAAAACGGCGGGAACGAAGGCAAGAGCGAATTTCTTCATCGATACTCTCCGTGGTACGGCGCCGGACGGCGCGGATCGTCCCACTCCTACCCCCGCCACATTTCAACCGCAATCTGCAAAAGTGGCGGCCGCGCCGTTCACGTCGCGGCCCGGCTATGCCATGGCGGTGCGCGATGGCTACGGCATGGCAGGGCGAACGGGGACTCGAACGCGCACGGGCGGAACTGCGCCGGCTGTTCGGTTTCGACGATTTTCGCGGGGTGCAGCCGCAGGTGCTGGCGCGTGTGCTGGCCGGGGAATCGACCCTGGCCGTGATGCCCACCGGCGCGGGAAAGTCGCTGACCTACCGGCTGCCGGCGACAATGCTGCCGGGCACATGCGTGGTCGTCAGCCCGCTGATCGCATTGATGCACGATCAGCTTCGCGCGGCGCGCGCCAACGGGATCGAGGCGGCGACGCTGACCAGCGTCGATTCGGACTGGCGCGAGACGATCGATCGCTTTCGCGCGGGCGCGCTGGACCTGCTCTACGTCGCGCCCGAACGCGCCAGCCAGCCGGGCTTCCGCGAACTGCTCGCGTCCGCCCCGCTGGCGCTGTTCGCGGTGGACGAGGCGCATTGCGTCTCCGAATGGGGGCACGATTTCCGTCCCGACTATCGCCAGTTGCGACCATTGATGGATGCGTTCCCGCAAGTGCCGCGCCTCGCGCTTACCGCGACCGCCGACGCCCATACCCGAACCGACATTCTCGACCAGCTCGGCATTCCGCCCGATGGACTGGTGCTCGCCGGTTTCGACCGGCCCAATATCCGCTATGCCATGCGCCATCGCGACAACCCGGTGCGACAGCTCGCCGCGCTGATGGCGGAAGAGGCGGGGCCGGGGATCGTCTACGCCCCCACGCGCCGCAAGGTGGAGGATCTGGCGGAAAAGCTCGCCGCCGCGACCGGGCGCCCGGTGCGGGCCTATCACGCGGGCCTCGACCCGGCGACCCGCGCGGAAAACCAGGCGGCCTTCGTGGCCAGCGAGGACATGGTGATCGTCGCCACGGTCGCGTTCGGGATGGGGATCGACAAGCCCGACGTGCGCTTCGTGGCCCACGCCGGCATCCCCAAGTCGATCGAAGGCTATTACCAGGAAACCGGCCGTGCCGGGCGTGACGGCGATCCGGCGCGCGCGGTCATGCTGTGGGGGGCCGGCGACTTCGCCACCGCGCGCCAGCGGCTGGCCGAGGTGGAGGAGAGGCGCCGCGCCGGCGAGCGTGCGCGGCTCGACGCCCTTGCCGGGCTGGTCGAAACCGCCGGATGCCGCCGCGCCGTCCTGCTCCGCCATTTCGGCGAGAACCCGCCGCCGTCGTGCGGAAATTGCGACAACTGCCTGTCTCCCCCGAAAGTGACCGACGCGACGGAGGCGGCGCGCAAGCTGCTCTCGGCCGTCTATCGCACCGGGCAGACATTCGGCTTCGGGCACCTGCAGAAAGTGCTCACCGGCGTCGAGGACGAACGGGTGCGCCAGCGCGGGCACGACAGGCTCAGCGTATTCGGCATTGTCGAGGGGGAGGAGGCGCGCCTGCTCCAGCCGCTGGCCCGCGCGCTGCAGGCGCGCGGGGCGCTGGTGGCGACCGAACACGGCGGGCTTGCGCTGGGCGGCGATGCCCGCGCGATCCTGAAAGGGGAGCAGGCGGTGGCCATCGTCGTCCCCCCGCGCGCGGAACGCCGCCGGCGGCGCGATGCCAGCCCCAACCCGGTCGGCGACCCGCTGTTCGACGCCTTGCGCGAGTTGCGCCGCGAACTTGCGCTGGAGGCGCAGGTGCCACCCTATGTCGTGTTCCACGACGCCACCTTGCGCGAGATGGCCGCGCGCAGGCCCGCGACGCTCTCCGAACTCGGCGAAATCGGCGGGGTGGGGGCGAAGAAGCTGGAAGCCTATGGCGCGCGCTTCCTCGATACGATCCGGCGACATTGACGCGTTCCCCGTTTCGATATAAATATGATATCATAATAATATCGATAAGGAGTCCGCCATGTCCGATCTTCTCAAGAAAATGAACATCAGCCGCGAAAGCGAGGCGCATTCGCATAGCGGCTATCTCATGCTGCTCGTCTTGCTGGCGCTGGCTGCGCTGGCGGCCTGGGCGATCGTCGCTGCGGCGCCGGGCTACGGCGCGGACCGGGCGGACAAGCTGCTGTTCGTCGGAACGATGGCGGGGTCGGCGATCCTGCTGCTGTTCGTCCTGGGCGGCTTCTTCATGATCCAGCCCAACCAGGCCGCGGTGATCACGCTGTTCGGCGAATATCGCGGGACCGAGCGGCGCGAGGGGTTGCGCTGGGTCTGGCCGTGGATGATGCGGCGCAAGATTTCCGTCCGGGCGCGCAATATCCATTCGGAACGGGTCAAGATCAACGACCTGCGCGGCAATCCGATCGAGATCGCCTGCAACGTCGTCTGGCGCGTCGCCGACACGGCGCAGGCCAGCTTCGACGTCGACGATTACAAGGAATTCGTGAACATCCAGATCGAAGCTGGGCTGCGCACGGTCGGTTCGCGCCATCCCTACGACGATTTCGAGGACGAGGAAGTGACGCTGCGTGGCAGCGCGGATGTGGTCAATCGCGAGCTGCTGGAAGAACTCAACGAACGATTGAGAGTTGCCGGCATTCTCGTCGACGAGGCCGGATTGACCCATCTCGCCTATGCTTCGGAAATCGCCAGCGCCATGCTGCGCCGCCAGCAGGCGGAGGCGGTGATCGCCGCGCGCGCGAAACTGGTGATGGGCGCGGTCGGCATGGTGGAGGATGCGCTGACCAAGCTCAGCGAGGACAATATCGTGAACCTCGACGACGAGCGCCGCGCGGCAATGGTTTCCAACCTCATGGTCGTGCTCTGCGGCGACCGAGAGGCGCATCCCGTTGTCAACGCGGGCTCGCTCTACCAGTAAAGCTGTTTCGGCCCGATCGATGCCTGCCAGAAAAGCCTTTGCCCTCCGTCTCGATCCCGCGGTTCACGCCGCGGTCGAGCGGCTGGCTGCCACCGAACTGCGCAGCGCCAATGCGCAGATCGAGGTGCTGCTGCGCGAGGCGTTGAAGGAACGCGGGATCGAGGTGCGCCCCACTGCCCCGCCACGCCGGGGCAGGCCGCCCGCCGATACGGCCGGCGACTGAACCGTGCGCGGCGTCGCGGGGTTTAGCCGGGCGTTAACCCCTTGCGCTTAACCCGGACGCCATGGATACCTGTGTCCGCACCATGCCCGCCCGCCACTCCGTCGCGCTTGCCGCTGCCATCGGCGCTCTGGCCGTTGCCGCGATTCCCGCTGCTGCGCTGTTTGCCCAACCCGGCCCGGCGCCGTTTACCGTGGTGGAGACCGGGGCTGGCTACGCCTCGCTTCAGCAGGCGGTCGACGCGATCGGAAACGGCGACGGCACGATTGCGATCGCCAGTGGAACCTATCGCCAGTGCGCGGTTCAGGAAGGCGGATCGATCGCCTATCTCGCCGCCGAACCGGGCAAGGCCATGTTCGAAGGGAAGACTTGCGAAGGCAAGGCCGCGCTCGTGCTGCGCGGGCGCGCGGCGGAAGTTTCCGGCCTCGTGTTCCGCCGCATGGCCGTGCCCGATCATAACGGGGCCGGCATCCGGCTGGAGCGGGGGAATCTCACCGTCGCGCAGTCGTGGTTCGCCGACAGCCAGCAGGGTATCCTGACGGCGGACGATCCTTCGGGCCGGATCGTGATCGACAAATCGACCTTTTCCGGTCTCGGCACCTGCGAAGGTTCGGGCGGTTGCGCCCATTCGATCTATGTGGGCGACTATGGCCACCTGCGCGTCACCCGCAGCCGCTTCGAACGGGGCACCGGGGGGCACTATGTCAAGGCGCGCGCGGGCCGGGTCGAGATTGCCGCTTCCAGTTTCGACGATTCGGCCGGGCGCGGGACCAATTACATGATCGACCTTCCCGCAGGCGCCACCGGCCAGATCACCAACAACTGGTTCGTCCAGGGCCGGGACAAGGAGAACTACTCCGCCTTCATCGCCGTGGGGGCGGAAGACATCAACCACAGCTCGGACGGGTTGCAGATCGCCGGCAACGACGCGCGTTTCGTGCCCGCGCTGAAACGCAGCTCGACTTTCGTTGCCGACTGGACCGGCGCCCGGCTGGCGATCGGCGACAATGCGCTCGGCCCCGGCATCCGGCGGTTCGAGCGGCGTTGACCGGAACCGCCGGCGCGCCATACCGGTTGTAGGCGCGAAAGGACATATTCCGATGGCAGGTGGCTGGGCCCGCGACGGGGCCGTTCAGGACCAGATCGACGATACCGTGAGCGACGCGGTGCAGGCGGTACGCACCCGAATGCCGCGCGGCGAGAGCGCCGAGTTCTGCGACCTGTGCGGCGAGGAAATTCCCGAGAAACGCCGTGAGGCCCTCCCTGGCGTCCGCACCTGCGTCGCCTGCCAGTCCGAGCGGGACGCGGCGATCAGGTCCACCGGCATCAACCGGCGCGGCAGCAAGGACAGCCAGCTGCGTTAGAGTCGTCTTGTTCTAAGCTGAAGCGGCACCGGCCTGGCCGCGCCTCAATGAAAACGACTCCAGACCGGTCCGTTCAGCCGAAAGCGGGGGCGTAAGTCACGATGCCGCGCGGTGCGCCACCCCCGATGACGAGGCGCTGGAAATACTCGGGCGGCGGGCCCGGATAAGCGAGCGCCGGGTCGTGCGCGAAGCCGAAGCGGTTGTAATAGGCCGGATCGCCCAGGACCACGCAGCCTGCCGCTCCGCGCTCGTGCAGCATGGCGATGCCCCGTTCTATCAGGGCGGCCCCGATTCCGCGCCGCTGGCGCTCGGGCGCGACCGCGACCGGGCCGAGGCCGTACCAGCCCGCGCTGCCATCGGCGATCGAGACCGGCGAGAAGGCGGCGTGGCCCACGATGTCCAGCCCCTCCTGCGCCACCAGCGAGATCGCCAGATCGCCGTCGGCGCGCAGGGCATCGACGATGTCCGGCTCGCTGCCGTCGCTGTGCGGCGTGCCGGCAAAGGCCGCGCTCACGAGATTGCGGATCGCGCTCTGGTCGCCGGCGCGTTCGGGGCGGATTGTGACGCTCATGTCAGCAAGTGGCCCGACCGGTCGCGCTTGGTCGCGAGATAGCGCGCGTTGTGCGGATTGTCCGGCAACTGATGCGGGATACGTTCGGCCACCGCGATGCCGCTGGCGGCGAGAGCGTCGACTTTGGCCGGGTTGTTGGTCATCAGCCGGATCTCGGGAACGCCCAGCAGCTCCAGCATTCGCGCCGCGACCGGGAAATCGCGCGCCTCGTCCGGCAGACCCAGCCGGCGATTGGCATCGACCGTATCGAAACCCTGGTCCTGCAGGCGATAGGCGCGCAGCTTGTTCACCAGGCCGATCCCTCGGCCTTCCTGCCGCAGATAGAGTAGGACGCCCCAGCCGCCGCGCTCCGCCTCGTGCGCCATCGCGTGGAGCGCGGCGTCGAGCTGCGGCCCGCAATCGCATTTGAGGCTGCCGAGGATATCGCCGGTCAGGCATTCGGAATGCAACCGCACCAGCGGCGCCGTGTCGGAGCGCTGCGTGCCGATAATCAGTGCGACGTGCTCGCGCATATCGTCGGCGCTGCGGAAGACGACGATCTCGGCATCTTCGCTCGCCGAAACCGGCAGCCGGGCGCGGGTCGATATCGTCAGCGCCGAGGCGTCGGCCCAGGCGGCGAGGTCGGATGGCGCGACCGGCTGCGCTTCGCCCGCCTGTTCTGGATCGACCAGAAAGGCCGGGAGAATGCCGGCGATCCGCGCGAGTTCGAGCGCGGCAACGGCGTGCTCGGTCCAGGCGATCTCCTCCGCGCGGAAAGGGCCCTTGAGCGGCGAGCGCAAGTCGAGCGCCGGGTCCGCCACCGGCAGGGCCGCCGCCAGGTCGAACGGTTCCGCGCCGTGGATCAGCACGGGAGCATGCGGTTCGGCGGCCTCGCGCTGGTTGGCGAGCTTGAGCGTTTCGGCGCGCGCGGCGGAGATCAGCATGCGGTCGGCCCGCGCCTGCCGCGCGATGGCCGTTTCGACCGGCAGCAGCAGCGGCCCGCCGTCCATCGCCAGCGGCCAGCCGTGGCGCAGGGCGTCGATCGCCTGCGCCACCCGCCGCGCGGGCGAGGGGCCGGATGCGGGCGGCAGGCTCAGAGATCGAACTCCGTGATGAGCGGAACGTGGTCGCTCGGGCTGTCCCAGCGCCGCGTTTCCTCCACGAACCGGTGGCCGGTTGCCTGCTTCGCGAGGTCGGGGCTGGCCCACATGTGGTCGAGCCGCCGCCCCTGATCCTTCTGGCGCCAGAAACTGCGATAGGACCACCAGGAATAGTTGCGCTCGGGCGCGGGGATAAATGTCCGGCCGAGATCGACCCAGCCATGCGCGTCACGGAAGCGGCCGAGCGTTTCCACCTCGATCGGCGTATGGCTGACGACCTTGAGCAGGGCCTTGTGATCGTAGACGTCGCATTCCAGCGGGGCGATATTGAAATCGCCCACGATCAGCGTCGGCCGGTCGATCGCATCGGCCCAGCGCGTCATCCGTTCGAGGAAGTCGAGCTTCTGCCCGAACTTGGGGTTGACCTCGCGGTCGGCGACATCGCCGCCGGCGGGAATGTAGACATTCTCCAGCACCATGCCCTGTCCCGGGCCGAGCAGCTCGACGCCGACGTGGCGCGCCTCGCCGTTGTCCTGCCAGTCGTGGCGGGAAAACTCGCGCAAGGGCACCCGGCTGACCGTGGCCACGCCGTGATAGCCCTTCTGCCCATGGACCGCCTGATGGACATAGCCCATGTCGGCCAGCGCCTGCGCCGGGAACTGGCTTTCCTGGCACTTGATTTCCTGCAGGCAGAGAACGTCGGGCGCCTGTTCCTCGATGACGCGCTTGACCTGCCCGATACGCAGGCGGACCGAATTGATATTCCAGGTGGCGATAGACAGCATGGCCCGGCCTTAGGTGCCCGGGCCGCTAGCGGCAAGCCAGCGAAGCGCGGCATCGCACCCGGTTGCCGGCGGCGCGGCAACAAAAAACCCTCGTGCCGGGGGCATTGGCACGAGGGTTCCATGTTAGCGTTCGTCACGCTGTGACAAGACGGCTTTTCTCTTGCGAGATCAGGGCAACAGGGGGGAAACCCGTCTCGCGCCGTCTTGCGAAGGCCAAGATAGGCATCGGTGGCTTTCTAACCCATGAACGGGGGCCGGCATCTCGTCGCAAACGGCGAACGCCGCGACGCGAAGGCGTTCAGCGCGGGCGGCGGGTGGATCGGCGCGGATCGCGATAGGTGAACGCGCTGTCGGGCACCGAAATGCCGTAACGATGATTGCGCAAGCGCACGGTCGTGCGATTGTTCTGCACGTCGAGCGCGACCCAGTTGGTCAGTTCCAGCCCGCCGGGGGCGGAGGCATTGCGCGTGAAGATCAGGGTGATCACCCCGAACTGCGGCTTGTCGGGATCGCGGACTTCGACGCTGACAACATTCGGGTGAGAGGTCGGCACGAGCCTGCCGTAGCGCTTTACGTCGCGCGCCGGGTCGAGCAGCGCGCCGAGCGGCGAATCGGAGATCGGCCAGCGCTCGACCTGGTTCACCTCGTAATCGATCATCGTGAACGACTTGCCGTTGGATACCAGCAGCAGCGGCACGCCGTCTTCGTACTGGAAGCGGATCTTGCCCGGCCGCTTGAGCGTCATCACGCCGGAGACCGTGCGACCCTTGCGGTCGGTCTGGGTGAAGTCGGCCTTCATCGTCGAAATACCGCGCAGGGCGGCAACCGCACGATCGAGATCGCCCTCGGCCGCAGCAACCGGCGCGGCGGGCGCCATCAGCGCGGCAGGCACGGCCAGCGCCAGTGCGGCTGCGAGCGCGGAGACGCGCGGCAGACCGGCGGCCCGGAAGGAAGCTAAGCGGTGCGCCAGGCGGCGCAGCGGGTCTACCGTGATCTTGTGCACTGTCATGCTCCGTCGATTAGGGCTGGAGCATTGAACCGCCGCTGAATTCATCCGGTTCCGATGGTTCAGCTTACTTGATCTTCGCTTCCTTGAACTCGACGTGCTTGCGCGCGACGGGATCGTACTTGCGGAAGGTCATCTTCTCGGTGATGTTCCGGGGATTCTTTTTCGTCACGTAGTAGAAGCCCGTGTCGGCAGTCGAGACGAGCTTGATCTTGACGGTTGCGGGCTTCGCCATGGCGTGTTCCTAAAGATCGACAGGGGCAATCCGGTGTCGCCGGACCTGCCCGAAAAAATACAGGCGGCGCGCACGGCACCGCCCTTCCGGCGCGGCCATTGCGCGATTCACCGGCGAAAGTCAAGCGCGCGTGCCTACCAATCGACCTTGCCGCGCCCGGCCTTGACCGCGCCGCGCGCCTTCTTGGCCTTGAGCCGCTTGACCTTGCCGACGCGGTTCACGCGGCTCTTGGCTCGCTTGCGCGGCGGGGTGAGCGCGTCGCGGAGCAGTGCCGCGAGCCGTTCGCGCGCCGCTTCGCGGTTCTGTTCCTGCGTGCGATATTCGCGCGCGGTCAGCACGATCTCGCCGCCCTGGGTCAGGCGGCTGCCGGCGATTTCCTTCAGCCGCTCGAACGCTTCGGGCGGCATGCCCAGGGCGAAGACGTCGACTCTCAACTGCACCGCGGTCGCCACTTTGTTGACGTTCTGCCCGCCCGGGCCGCTTGCGGCGATGAACTTCTCCTCCGCGATCTCGAGCGCGCGATCGAGGATTCTACCCATCGGCAAAACCCAGTGCTGCGAAATCGGGCGGGAGGGGAGCCGCGGCCTCTATCGCCGGTTTCGCCGCGCGCTGGACGATCAGACTCGCGGCATGAAGCATCGTGCGCGCCGCGCCCTTGCCGGTGCCGTAGACCGGATCGCCCAGCAGCGGAATGCCGATACCGCTGGCGGCATGAACGCGGATCTGGTGCGTGCGGCCGGTTTCGGGAGTGAACTCCACCAGAGTGCGTCCGCCATTGCGGGCGATCGCGCGCCAGTGGGTCAGCGAAGGTTTGCCCTTGCGCGCCGGGATCATCCGCCAGCCTTTTTCCGCGCTGCTGATCTTGCTCAGCGCGAGTTCGACCGTTCCCGCGTCGTCGGCCGGCTCGCCGTCGAGAATGCCGAGATACCGCTTGGTCACCAGGCGTTCTTCGAAAGCCCGCGCGAATCGTTTCAGCGCCTTCGGATTGCGCGCCAGCAGCAGGCAGCCCGAAGTGTCGGTATCGAGCCGGTGCACCGCAACCGGCGCGCGCTGGAAGCCGAGCTTCAGCCTGTCGAGGTGGTCTTCCAGCGATGCGCCGCCCTTGCGCGGGCGTTCGATCGGCAGCCCGCCGGGCTTGTCGATCACCAGCGCCTCGCCGTCTTCGAAGAGAATGTCGATTGTCATACAAGCTCAGCCCGTAGCAGGCCGCGCAGGGCGTTGCCGACCAGAAATCCGCTTTCGAGATCGCGCAGCGTCAGTTCGCGCTCGCGCGCCCGTCCTGCGGCGATCAGGGCGCCGCGCCCGATACCGGGCAGCAGCCCAAGGCTGGCCGGCGGGGTGTCGAGCCTGTCGCCGCGGCTGCAGAAAACGTTGGTGAAGCTGCCTTCGGTCACCAGCCCGTCGTCGCGGACGAAAACCGCCTCCTGCGCCCCGGCCTCGCGCGCGACGGCCAGGGCTTCTTCGTAGAAACCGCGGTCGGTGGTCTTGTGCCGCAACCGCCAGTCGCCCGGATCGACCGGTAGCGGCAGGGCGATGCAGCGGATCGGGGTTTCGGGCGCGGGTGGCATGTCGCTCGCTTCCAGCGCAATCGCGCCGCTGCGCGATGCCAGCAGCCGCACGCGCGATTCGCGCTCCAGCTCGAAACACAGGGCCTGGATGCGATTGCGCGCCGCGTGGCGGTCGAAAGCGAAGCCGAGCGCGGCCGCGCTGGCTTTCATCCGTTCGAGGTGCCCCTCGATCAGCGCGATCCCGTCCTCGGGCGTGAAGCGCATCGTTTCGATCAGGTCGAAGCCGGGCGCGCGCCGGGTGGCGGAACTGCGCCGTGCGAAATCGCCTTTCAGCATCGCCTCGCGCCATTCGGTCATCGGCTCGCTGTCGGCCACGATCGCCGAACCGACGCCGAGCACGGCGCTGCCCTGTCCGTTCTCGACCGGGGTCAGCCGCAGGGTGCGAATCGCGACGTTGAACGCGGCGTCGCCCCCGGTTCCAGCCTGGGCCGGGCCGATCCGGCCGATCGCCCCGCAATAGGGCCCGCGCGCGTCCCGCTCGACTTCGGCGATCAGTTCCATGGCGCGGATCTTGGGCGCGCCGGTGATCGAACCGCAGGGAAACATCGCGCGCACCAAGTCCGCCGCGCCGCGCCCTTCGGCCATCGTCGCGCGCACCGTGGTCACCATCTGATGCACGGTGGGATAGCTTTCGACCGCGAACGGCGCGTCGACCCGGACGCTGCCCGGCTCCGCCACGCGGCTGAGATCGTTGCGCAGAAGGTCGACGATCATCAGGTTCTCGGCCCGGTCCTTCGCCGATCCGGCGAGGTCTTCGGCCAGCGCGCGATCGCGGGCCGGATCGTCCGCCCGCGGGCGCGTGCCTTTCATCGGCTTGGCCCTGGCCTCGCGCCCTTTCAGCGAGACGAACAGTTCGGGCGACAGGCTGAGCAACCAGTGCTGCCCGTCGAACACCGCCCCGCCATAGCCTGCCTGCGCGGCCGGGCGCAGCGCGGCGTAGAGCGCAAGCGGGTCCCCCCGATAGGACCCGGCGAGCGGCAGGGTGAGGTTTGCCTGGTAGATGTCGCCCGCGCGGATCGCCTCCTGCAACCGGTCGAACGCCGCCAGATAGGCGCCTGTCGATATCTGCGGATCGAGCGGGCCGAGCGACGCCTCCCCTGCCGCGCGCCCGGCGATCCACGCCTCGACCTCGGCCGCGGGGATGACCGTCTCCTGCGCGAACAGGCCCAGCCAAACGAGCGGCCCGGCCGCGCCGCTGCGCGCTTCGGCGAGCGGCATCAGCTTCGGTTCGAGCGCCAGCCCCGCCTCGTAGGCGATAAAGCCCGCCAGCCATCCGCCGCGTTCCGCGCGCGCGGTGTCGGCGGCCTCAAGCACGGCTTCGACCTCGCCGGGACGGCGCGCGACGAAGATCTCGGCCGGATCTTCGTATAGATGCGCATCGGCGGCATTTTCGCGGCGCGCATCGTCCAGCAATACAAAGGGAACCCGGTCCGGCATTCGGCCAGCCTTAGGGCCAGCGGGAAAATAGGCCAAGCCGGGAACTTGACCGCCCCCGACGGGGTGGGCCATGCCATGGCGGCATCGAGGCGGGAGGTTCGCGCAGTGGGTGAAATATTTCTCGGTCTGGCCGACAATGGAGAGAAGCAGTTTCTCGACCTCTCGCGCGCCAACCGGCACGGGCTGATCGCCGGGGCGACCGGCACTGGCAAGACGGTGACCCTGCAGGGCCTGGCCGAGAGCTTTTCCGCCAATGGCGTGCCGGTCTTCGTCGCCGACGTGAAAGGCGACCTGTCGGGTATTGCCATGGCCGGCTCGCCCGATTTCAAGCACGCCGACAAGCTCGAGGCGCGCGCGCAGGAACTGGGCATGGCCGACTATGCCTATTCCGACAATCCGGCGGTGTTCTGGGATCTTTACGGAGAGCAGGGCCATCCGATCCGCACGACGATATCGGAAATGGGCCCGCTCCTGCTCGCGCGCCTGCTCGATCTCAACGACACGCAGGAAGGCGTTCTGCAGATCGCGTTCCGCTATGCCGACGACAACGGCCTGCTCCTGCTCGACCTCGGCGACCTTCAGGCGATGCTGGCGCACTGCGCAGAGAACGCGAAGGAACTGAGCGCGAAATACGGCAATGTCAGCCGCGCCAGCGTCGGCGCGATCCAGCGCCAGTTGCTGAGCTTCGAAAGCCAGGGGGCCGATCGCTTCTTCGGCGAGCCGGCGCTGGAGATCGACGATTTCCTGAAGTGCGACGAGCAGGGGCGCGGCTATATCAACGTGCTCGCCGCCGACAAGCTGATGCGCAGCCCCAAGCTCTATGCCACGTTCCTGCTGTGGCTGCTCGCCGAACTGTTCGAAAGCCTGCCCGAAGTGGGCGACCCGGACAAGCCGAAGCTGGTGTTCTTCTTCGACGAGGCGCACCTGCTGTTCGACGATGCGCCCAGGGCGCTGGAGGAGAAGATCGAACAGGTCGTGCGCCTGATCCGGTCGAAAGGGGTGGGCGTGTTCTTCGTCACCCAGAACCCGATCGACATTCCCGAAGACGTGGCGGGCCAGTTGGGCAACCGGGTCCAGCACGCCCTGCGCGCCTTCACCCCGCGCGACCAGCGCGCGATTCGCGCCGCGGCCGAGACGTTCCGCATCAACCCGGACCTGGACGTCGAGCAAGCGATCACCGAGCTGAAAGTGGGCGAGGCGCTGGTCTCCACCCTGCTCGAAGACGGTGCGCCATCGGTGGTCCAGCGCACGCTGATCAAGCCGCCGCGCAGCCGGCTGGGGCCGGTGAGTGCGAAAGAGCGTGCCATCGTGCAATCGGTCAGCCCGTTCGCGGGGAAATACGACACCGCGATCGACCGCGAGAGTGCGGAGGAGGTTCTGGCACAGAAAGCCGCCGATGCCGCCGCCACGGCCGAGGAAGTGGAGGAAAAGGGCCGCGAAGAGGTCGAGAAACGCCCGCGCAGGAGCCCGTCGATCTGGAGCAAGGCGATGAAGCGCGCGATCGGCGCCGCCACCGGATCGGGCGCGGCGATCGCGGCCAGCACGATCACCGGCAAGCGGTCGCGGGCCAATCCGATCAAGACCGCCGCCACTTCGGGCCTGGGGTCGATTGCGACCGATCTTGCCGGGCCGCTCGCGGGCCGGTTCGTGCGCAATCTGATCGGCGGCCTGATGCGCTAGCGCCCCGGCTGCGTCAGCCTGCAGGCAGCCGGATTTCCGCGCGCAACCCGCCTTGCTCGCGGTTTGCCAGAACCAGTTCGCCGCCGTGCTGTTCGGCGATCGCCCGGGCGAGCGTGAGGCCGAGGCCGGCGCCGCCGGTCGCGCGGTTGCGCGAGGCTTCGCCGCGGGTGAACGGTTCCAGCATGTCGGCGATCCGGTCGGGCGGGATGCCGGGGCCGCGGTCCTCGACGCGCAGCACCACATGGCCGCCCTCGCGCAATAGCGACACTTCGGCCCCGCCGCCGTAGCGCACGGCGTTGGCGATCAGGTTGCGCAGCGCCCGGCGCAACCAGGTGATATGGACCGGCAGCGCGGCGCGCACCGTGGTCCCCAGCGCGACCGGATCGCCCATGTCCTCGAACTCCTCGACGACGGCGGCGGTCAGGGCGGCGAGATCGACCCGCTCGGGCGGATCGCTCGCGCGGCCGACGCGGGCGAGCGAGAGAATGTCGTCGAGCGAGCGGGTAATATCCTCGATCCCCGCGGCCATCTTCGCGCGCTCGCCTTCGTCTTCCACCGATTCGATGCGCACGCGCAGCGCGGCGAGCGGCGTCTTGAGATCGTGCCCGATCGCGCCGAGCATGACGTCCTTTTCATCGAGCAGCGCCGCGATGCGCGCTTCCATCGCGTTGTGCGCGGCGATCAGCCGGCGCACGTCGTGTGGGCCGCGCGGGGCGAGCTGGCCGTCGGCATTCTGCGTGCGGGCGAAGTTCTCCGTGCGCGCGGTGAGCGCCGCGAGCGGCCGGGTGATCCGCCGCAGCAGGAGGAAATGCAGCCCGACGAGCAGGATGTAGATCACCAGCGTCTGGACGACGATCGAGCTGAGCACCCCGCGCTGGGGCGAAGGGATGGGCACGCGCGCGACGATCCAGTCGCCCTCGTCCGGTTGCCGGAGGGCGGCGACGACCATTCGCCGGTCGGGCCCGTCCCGGCGCAGCAGCCGGGCGCGCAGGCGGGGACGGTCTTCGATGAACGGATCGCGCGCCAGCGGGCGTTCGACCACGATCAGGTCGCCCACCGCCATTCCGTGGCTTTCGATCAGCGAACGCAGCGTGGCGGTTCGATCGTCGTCGCGGACATCGCCCGGCAGGGGCGCAAACGCGGGCATCCGCTCGATCCGCAGCGCGCGGACGACCCGCCCGGAGGCATCGCGCCGGATCCTGCGCGGCTGCTCTGCGTCGCCTTCGGCGCGCGGCTGGCCGCGAACGACCAGCGAAAAGGCCGCGGCGTTCATCACCGCCGCCTCCCGCCGCGCCTCGGCCGCGCGCCACAGCAAGCCCGCCGAAATGGCCTGGGCGAGCAGCAGGACGGCGGCCACGGCCAGCAGCATCTGGCCCATCAGGCTGCGCGGCCACAGGCGCATGGCCTAGCCCCGATCCTGCGCGACGCGGCGCACGTCCGCCGCGAAGCGATAACCGCCCCCGCGCACGGTCAGGATAAAGTGAGGGTCGCGGCTGTCTTGCTCGATCTTGCGGCGCAGGCGGCTGACCTGGTTGTCGACCGCTCGGTCGAACAGATGCGCTTCCCGCCCCTGAACCATGTCGAGCAGCTTGTCGCGGTCCAGAACCGCCCGCGGGTGATCGAGGAACGCGCGCAGCAAGCGGAATTCGGCAGTGGAAATCGGCACCACCGCGCCTTCGGGATCGGTCAGCTTGCGCTTGAGCGGGTCGAGCCGCCAGTCTTCGAAGACGTAGTGCGCATCGTCGTCGGCCGGCGCGGCCGGCCGGCTTGCGCGGCGCAGGACCGAACGGATGCGGGCGACCAGCTCGCGCGGTTCGAACGGTTTGACGACATAGTCGTCAGCGCCAATTTCCAGCCCGACGATACGGTCGGTCGCTTCGCCCTTCGCGGTCAGGAATATGACCGGGATCTCGCGCGTTTCGACCAGGTGGCGGCACAGCGACAGTCCGTCTTCGCCCGGCATCATGATGTCGAGCAGGACAAGGTCGGGCGTTTCGGCCAGCATGGCGCTGCGCGCCGCGGCAGCGCCGGCTGCCTGCTGCACGGCGAACCCCTGGCGGGCAAGATAGTCCGCCAGGGGTTCGCGCAGGCTTGCCTCGTCGTCGACGAGCAGCAAGCGAATGGGGGCGGGGTCGCTCATCGCCGGGGCCTAGACCCGCGCCATGGTGTGGATCAAGCGCATGGCTTCAGCCCGGCTGGCGCGCTGCCCGATGCTGCTTCATCCGTTCGCGCATGGCGTCGCGCGCGGCCTTGCGCTCGGCCCGGGTGATCGCGCCATCGCCGTCGCTGTCGGCACGGGCGAAGCGCTGTTCGACCGCCGCGTCGAATTCGGCGCGGCTCACGGCCTTGTCGCCATCGGTGTCGGCCCGGCGCAGCATGGCCATGCCGGTCATCCTGCCGCCGTGGCGGCCCGCCTTGCGGCCGTGGCCGCGGCGCCCTTCGCGGGCCTTGTCGCCGCGCGCTTCGTGTGCGGCCTGCATCTCGGCCTGCGAGATCCCGCCGCTTCCGTCGGCATCGAGCCGCGCAAACCGTTCGGCGCGGCGCTCGGCCCGGCGCTCTTCGCGCGCTTCGCGGCGCTCGGCGCGCTTTTCGCGCCTTTCGGCCCGCGCCGCATCCATTTCGGCCCGGGTCACCTCGCCGTTACCGTCCGCGTCGAGCCGCGCGAAGCGTTGCGCCTGGCGCGCGGCGCGGTCGTCGGCATCGATTCTGCCGTCGGCGTTGGCATCGAGGCGGGCGAAGAACCGGTCGGCATGGGCGCGCATTTCGGCGCGGGTGATCGCGCCGTTGCCGTCGGCATCGGGGCCGCGCGGCGCGCTGTCGTTCCGAGCCATCAGGGCGGACCCGCCGGCCAGCGCGAGCGCGGCGGCGGCGGAAAGGGAAAGGGCGATCGTTCTCATGGTCAATGCTCCGCTCGGGAAGAAGAGGGTTGAGCTGCGAGGTCGCCGGAGGGGGAGGGAGGTCGACCCGGCGACGCTCGCAACTCAGAGTGCCTGTTCTAGCGGCGCAGTGTCGCACGATTATCCCGGATCGGGGCGATATTGTCGCGGATTGTCGCACCGCTGCCCGCGCGTTCACGCACGGGCAAGGCAGTCAGCGCGCCCGGTGCTCGGTGCCTTCGCCGGCGGTGATGAAGAGCGCCGTGGCCTCCGCCTCGACATCCGCGGTGTGCCAGGTGCCGGGGGGATTGATCGCATATTCGCCCGCACCCAGGGTCACGGTGTCGGCCGAACCGTCGGCATGTTCCTGATGCAGCGTCATCTCCCCTTCCAGGCACAGGACGACTTCGTCGCCCGCCGGGTGCATTTCCCAGGAATCCCAGGATTCGGCGAAATGGAACAGGCTCACCAGCCGCCCTTCCGCCCCGTCTTCGGCATGGCGTGCGACATAATCGCCATACCACGCCATGCCGGTGAATTCCGGCTGGGCGACGGCGGTGCCGCCCCGGCCCAGATGGATCGGAAAGCGGGCGATCGGCTGGCCCGCCATCAGGCTTGCACCATGCAGAAGGCGTTGAGCTTGTTGCCGTCGCGATCGCGGAAATAGGCGGCGTAGAATGTGCTTCCGTCGCCATCGGGTTCGCCCCGCGGACCCGGAGCGCCTTCGTCGCTGCCGCCGTTCGCCAGCGCGATTTCGTAAAGCCGCTTCACTTGCGCTTCGTCCTTCGCCTCCAGCGCGACCATCGTGCCGTTGCCGACGCTCGCCGCCTTCCCGTCGTACGGCTTCGTCAGGGCCACGCCCGCGCCGCCGCCGGGCCGGCCCCAGGCGATGTAGCTGTCGAAATCCATCATCCGCCCCACGCCCATCTCTTCCGCGATGGCATCGTAGAACGGCGCGTTGCCCTGCAGGTCGTTGGTGCCCAGCGTTACGTAACCGATCATCGTCCCTCTCCTCGACAGCGAATCGCCAGTGAGGAGAACATTAGCAGAACATCGGGGTATAGGAAATGCCTTTTTGCGGCGGTGGGCCGGACGGGGCTAGAGCGGCCGGCACGCCTCCTCCAGCCAGGCCAGCGCCTCGCCTTCGAGCTGCGGGGCGAGGATCGCGCGGGTCTTCGCGTGATAGTCGTTCCACCAGGCGATCTCGTCCTCGGTCAGCAGCGAACGGTCGACCAGGGTGCGGTCGATCGGCACGAACGTCAGCGGTTCGAAGCCGAGCCAGTCGCCCTCGGCCCCGTCGATCTCGCGCTTCACGGTCAGCACGAGGTTCTCGATCCGAATGCCGTATTCGCCGCCCTTGTAATAACCGGGCTCGTTCGAGAGGATCATCCCGGCGAACAGCTCCTGCCCCGTGCCGGCCTGGCCGCCGCTCGACTTGGCGATCCGCTGCGGCCCCTCGTGCACGCCGAGGTAGCTGCCGACGCCGTGGCCGGTGCCGTGGCCGTAGTCGACCCCGGCCTGCCACAGGAACTGACGGGCGAAGGCGTCGAGCTGGCTGCCGTTGGTGCCTTGCGGGAAGACCGCGCGGTCGATCGCGATATGGCCCTTGAGCACGCGGGTGAAGCGGTCCTTCTGCTCGGCCGAGGGTTCGCGCGAGCCGTCGGGCGCGGCGATCCACACGGTGCGGGTGATATCGGTCGTCCCGTCGAGATATTGCCCGCCCGAATCGCACAGGAAAATGCTGCCCGGCTCGATCGGCAGGTTCGATTCCTCGTCGACCCGGTAATGCGGGATCGCCGCGTGCGGCCCGGCGGCGGAAATCGTGTCGAAGCTGTTGTCCTTCAGCAGACCGGTTGCCTGGCGGAATTCCTGCAGCTTGGCGGCGGCCGACAGCTCGGTCTCGCCGCCCTCGGGCGCCGCGACCGACAGCCAGTGGAGGAAGCGCGCCACCGCCGCGCCGTCCCGCTCCTGCGCCTTGCGGTGCCCTTGCTGCTCGACCGGGTTTTTGATCGCCTTGGGCAGGATCGCCGGATCGCGCTCGGCCACAGGCGTCGCGCCGGCGCCTTCCAGCAGGCGGAAGATCGCGGCCACGCCGTAGTCGGGATCGACCGAAACGGTCTTGCCCTTCATCGCGCCGAGCGCGCCGTCGAAGGCATCGCGCGGGCGGATCGTCACCGCGTTGCCGAGATGCTGTTCCAGCTCGGGCGTCACTTTCTCGGGCGCGATGAACAGTTCGGCCGTGCCGTCGCTGTGCACGATGAGGTAGGAGAGCGCGACCGGCGTGCGCTCGACATCGGTGCCGCGGATGTTGAGCAGCCAGGCGATCGAATCGAGCGCCGAGATCACCGCCGCGTCGTAGCCTTCCTCCTTCAGCCAGTCGGCCACTTCGGCGCGCTTTTCCGCGCTCGGGCGGCCGGCGTGTTCGTCCGCGTGGACCAGCGCAGGGGCGGCCGAGGGGGCGGGCCGATCGTCCCACACGGCATCGACCGGATTGCTGTCGACCGCGACCAGTTCGCTGCCCTTCTTCGCCAGCGCCTGGCCCACCTGATCGGCCCAGCCCTTCGTATGGAGCCAGGGATCGAAACCGATCTTCGCCCCGGCGGGCGCATTGTCGGCGATCCACTTGCCCATCGAGACCTGCGGGACGAGGCAATAGTCGTAAAGCTTGCCGTCGACCTGTTCGCGCACCTGGATCGTGTAGCGTCCGTCGACGAACATCGCCGCCTTGTCCGCCAGCACGACCGCGCTCCCGGCCGAACCGCCGAAGCCGGTCAGCCAGGCGAGGCGCTGGGCATAGCCGCCGATGTACTCGCTCATGTGTTCGTCGGAGATCGGAACGACGAAACCGTCGAGCCCCCGTCGCTTCAGTTCCTCGCGCAGGGCGGTGAGACGGGCTTCGTGGGTTTGCATCAGCATGGTTGCGGTCCTTTCGTGGCCCACATAGAGGCGCGGGATGGATCATGCCACCGAACAATCCGTATCCGGGCCGCCGATCGCGGCAAAGCGGCCCGTGAAAGCAACGCATCACGGGCACGAGATTTCCGACGATTACGCCTGGCTGCGCGACCCCGGCTATCCGGTGGTGGACGACGCGGAGGTGATCGCCCACCTGGAGGCGGAGAACGCCTGGTTCGAAGCGCGGATGAAGCCCCACCGCCCGCTGGTCGACACGCTGTTCACGGAAATGCGCGCCCGGATCAAGGAGGCGGACAAGTCGGTCCCGCAGAAGGACGGCGACTGGCTCTACTGGATCGAGTTCGAGGAAGGCGCCGAATACAAGAAATGGTGGCGTCGCCCGGTCGGCGCGCCCGACGACGGCAGCGCGGATCAGCTGATTCTCGACGAGCCGGCGCTGGCCGAAGGAAAGCCCTATTTCCGCGTCGGCGCGCTGTCGGTCAGCCAGGATGGCAGCAAGCTGGCCTATTCGGTCGACGACAACGGGTCCGAACGATTCACCGTGCGAATCAAGGACCTCGCGACCGGCGCGCTGCTGCCCGACGAGATTCCCGGCACGCTCTCCGCACTGGTCTGGGTCGCGGGCGACACCGGGCTGGTCTACTCGCTCGCCAACGAACAGTGGCGGACCGACAACGCGCGGCTCCACTGGCTGGGCAAGCCTGTCGAAGAGGATGTCGAACTCTACCACGAGGACGACGAGGGCTTCCGCGTCGGCTCGACGCTTTCGGCGGACGAGAAATGGATCGTGATCGGCACCAGCGATCACGAAACGAGCGAGGTCAGACTGGCCCCCGCCGACGATCCGCTGGCCGAACCGCTGCTGGTCCGCCCGCGGCGCAAGGGCGTCGAGTACGACGTCGATACGAATGGTGAGACGCTGTTCGTCCACGCCAACGACACGCACGAGAACTTCCGCCTCGCGACCGCGCCGCTCGCCGATCCGTCCGACTGGACGACGGCGATCGAGGGGTCGGACGACTTCTACCTCACCGGCTTCGCGCTGTTCCGCGACTTCTACGTGGTCGAGGGGCGGCAGGCGGGCCTCGATACGATCGCGGTCCGCTATTACGGCGATCCCGGGCGGGTCGAACCGATCGCCTTCCCCGAAGAAAGCTACAGCGCCGGCCTCGCCAACAATCCCGAATTCGCGACCGACCGGCTGCGCCTCTCCTACGAAAGCATGGTCAGCCCCTCGACCGTCTACGACTATCACGTCGCCGAGCGGCGGCTCGAAACGCTGAAAGTGCAGGAGATCCCCACGGGCTACGACGCCTCGCTCTATCGTACGGAGCGGATCGCGGTCCCGGCGCGCGACGGCACGCCGGTTCCGGTGTCGATCCTCTATCGCGCCGACCGCGAAAGCCCCGGGCCGCTGCACCTTTACGGCTATGGCGCTTACGGAATCGCCGTTCCGCCCGGCTTTTCGACCACCCGGCTGAGCCTGGTCGATCGCGGGTTCGCCTATGCCATCGCCCATATCCGCGGCGGCGACGATCTGGGCCGCGCCTGGTACAAGGCGGGCAAGCTGGAGCGGCGCACCAATGCCTTCAACGATTTCGTCGACGTGGCGAAAGGCCTGATCGCGCGCGGCTATACCGAAGCGGGCAAAGTCACGATCTCGGGCGGGTCGGCCGGCGGCGAGCTGATGGGGGCAGTGGTCAATTCCGATCCCGCGCTGTGGGGCGCGGTCGTGGCGCATGTGCCGTTCGTCGACGTGCTCAACACGATGCTCGACGCCAGCCTGCCGCTGACGCCGGGCGAGTGGCCCGAATGGGGCAATCCGATCGAGGACAGGGCCGCGTTCGAGCTGATCCGCAGCTACAGCCCCTACGACAACGTCCGCGCGCAGGCCTATCCGCCGATGCTGGTGACCGCCGGATTGAACGATCCGCGCGTGACCTATTGGGAGCCGGCCAAGTGGGTCGCCCGGCTGCGCGCGTTGAAGACCGACAGCAACGAGCTGCTGCTCAAGACCAACATGGGCGCCGGGCACGGCGGCAAGTCGGGCCGGTTCGAAAGCCTGGAGGAAGCGGCCGAGGAATTCGCCTTCATCCTGTGGCAGATGGGGCTGGCGCCGCCGGCCGGTACCGGCGGCGAAAACCCCGGCGGCGCCCCGGAGGCCGGGGAATGAGTGGGCCGTTCCGCCTGACGTTTGCCGCGCGGCCCGGGCACATCGACGTGATGGGCCACGTCAACAACACCGTGTGGGTCCAGTGGGTGCAGGATATCGCGACTGCACACTGGGATGCAGCGGCGCAGCCCGGTCACGCGCAGGCCTATGTCTGGGTCGTGACCCGGCACGAGATCGATTATCGCGGCAATGTGGCCGAGGGCGAGCAGGTGGTCGGCGAGACCTGGATCGAAGGCGAACCGCGCGGCGCGACGTCGATGCGGCGGGTCGATTTCCGCAATGCGGCGGGCAAGGTCATCGTCTCGGCCGCGACCACCTGGGCCATGCTCGATCGCGAAACCGGCCGGCCGGTCCGCGTCCGCCCGGACGTACTGGCGCCGTTCCGCGCGGGGTGAGGTCGCCCCCGGGCGGCGCGGCCCGTCAGGCGGCCGCCGTGCCCGACGCCCGGCCGCCGCCGAACAGGATCAGCCGTTCGTGCATGGAGCGGTTGCGGCCGGCTTCCTTCGCCTCGTAAAGCAGCTTGTCCGCGCGGGCGTAGAGTTCGTCGAACCCGATCGCGGCGGACAGGCCCTCGGGAATTTCGATCATGCCCATGCTCGCGGTGACGACCCGGTCGATCTGCGTCACCTCGCGGGCGACGCGCAGGCTGATCGCGCGGCGGATGCGTTCGGCGCGCTCCGCCTGATTCGCGCCGCGCAGCAGCAGCAGGAATTCCTCCCCGCCCATTCGCACGGCGACCGAACGCCGCCGCTTCTCGCTCGCGAGCACTGCGGCGACGGTGCGCAGAACCTCGTCGCCGACGCAGTGGCCGAACGTGTCGTTGATTTCCTTGAATCGGTCGAGGTCGAGCAGGGCGAAAGTGGAGAATCCCTGGGCGCGCAAGCGGGCGAAACGCCCGTCGAGCCCGCGCCGGTTCATCAATCCGGTCAGGGGGTCGCGCTCGGCCAGGTTGCCCAGCGCCGCCGCTATCCTGCGCGCCTTGTCGCGTTCGCGCCGCAGCGTCAGGAAACGGTCGGTCACGCCCAGGGCGGTCACCGTCGCTTCGCAGACCAGGCCGAAATAGAACAAGTCGAGCGTGCGGACCGCCGGCACGCCGGGCACCAGTTCGCTGGCGAGGTCGGTCAGGAATACGATCGTGAGCGGAATCCAGCCCACGAGCTGGAACCTGACCGCCCGGCTGCTGCGCGCCAGCGCCCGGCCGACGATCCGAAACCACAGGATCAGCACCGGGATGAGCGCGATGCCGTGGAGCGGCAGGCCGGCGAGCATCATCCACTCCGGCTTCACAGTCTGCATCGCCGAGACGATCAGGGCCCATACGGCGGCCCATTCCATCGCCCGCGCCTGCCGCGCGCCCAGCTTGTCGTGTTCGATGAAATAGCGGGTGAAGAGCAGGCAAGCGGCGATCGCCGCGCCGAATGTCATGATCGTCGCCGCACGCCAGACGAGCGGATCGAGCACGACGATTTCGTTCGCGATCCCGCTTCGCAGGGCGACCAGCGGGATAAAGCACGCGACCATGATCGCGTGCCAGACGATGAAGCGATCGCGCAGCACGCGCCAGAACAGCGCGTCGAACACGATCGGCATTGCCAGCATTCCGATCAGCAGCGCGATCAGCACCAGCCGGCCGATATGACCGGCCCGCCGGTCGGGCCGCTCGGCCGCCAGGTGGAGGCTTTCGAGGCTGGCCTGGTGCGAAAGCCCTTCGATGCGCACCGCGACGCGCGCGGGCGGCGCACCGGCTTGCGGCAGGGGGACGGCGAGCGTCGGGCCGGCGCTGGTCCCGATCGCCTGCGCCATCGGCGTGGTCGCCTGCGCGCGGGAGCCGTCGCGCCCCTCGACCGCGATCGCCACCCGGTCGAACTTGCCCATGTCCATCAGCAGATATCGCGGCGGTGCGACCGCCGGGTCGGGTTCGAACTCCAGCGCGACCGCCGCCGCCGGAAGCCGGGGCGGGTCGACGGTGCAGGGCAGAACCGCGTCCTCGGGCAGATCGGCAAGGACGCCGGCGGTCGCGGGCGCCGGTGCGCAGGAATGCGCCGCCGCCGGAGCGCCCAGCGCCGCGATCGTTGCCAGGATCGCCAGGATGGCTGCCCGGAAGGTGGGTTGCCCGCCCATGCCGAAGGGTTAGGGCCATCCGGTTATCGCCGCGTTAAGCCGGCGGCATCATCCCAGAATGTCGGCGACCGGGCGATATTCGTATCCCAGTTCCTCCGCCACGGCGGCATAGGTCACTTGCCCCGCATGGACGTTCAGCCCTTCGGCAAGGTGCGGATCGCGGCGCATCGCCTCCTTCCATCCCAGGCCGGCGATTCGCAGGGCATGGGGCAGGGTGACGTTGTTGAGCGCATAGGTGCTCGTGCGCGCGACCGCGCCCGGCATGTTGGCAACGCAATAATGGACCACGTCGTCGATCACATATGTCGGGTCGTCGTGAGTCGTCGCGCGGCTCGTTTCGAAACAGCCGCCCTGGTCGATCGCGACGTCCACCAGGACCGCGCCCGGCTGCATGCATTTCAGCAGCTCGCGGCTCACCAGCTTGGGGGCCGCGGCGCCGGGGATCAGAACGGCGCCGATCACCAGATCGGCCTCGCACACCGCCTCTTCGAGATTGGCCTTGTTCGAAAACCGCGTCTTGGCCCGGCTTTCGAAATGGATTCCCACGCGTTCCAGCACCGCCGGATCGCGGTCGAGAATGGTCGTGTCGGCGCCCAGCCCGACCGCCATCTGCGCGGCGTTGAAGCCGACCACGCCGCCGCCGATCACCAGCACTTTGCCCGGCAGCACGCCCGGCACCCCGCCCAGCAGGACGCCGCGGCCGCCATGCGCCTTCTCCAGCGCGGTGGCGCCGGCCTGCACGCTCATGCGCCCGGCCACCTGGCTCATCGGCTTGAGCAGGGGCAGCGAGCCACCGGGACCGGTCACCGTTTCGTAAGCGATCGCGGTGACGCCGTTCCTGACCAGGTCCGCGGTCTGCGGGGCGTCCGGCGCGAGGTGGAGGTAAGTGTAGAGGATCTGCCCGTCGCGCAGGCGGGCGCGTTCTTCCGCCTGCGGTTCCTTGACCTTAACCACCATCTCGCATTCGGCGAAGATCTCGTCCGGCCCGTCCTTGATGACTGCGCCGGCCTGGAGATACTCGGCGTCGTCGGCGCCGATTCCGTTGCCCGCGCCGCTCTGAATCCAGACTTCGTGACCGTGCGTCACCAGTTCGCGCGTGCTTTCCGGGGTCAGGCCGACGCGATATTCGTGGTTCTTGATTTCCGTGGGGCAACCGATGCGCATAGGTCCTATCTCCTCGCTGCGTGCGCCCGTTACAAGTGAAACTATGGCGTCGCAACCTGCGTCGTTCGCCGGCCCGAAGCAGGCGCGGATAGGGCCATAGCGGCAAAGTTCGGAGCCGGGCAGTGCGATGGCCGTCATCGAACTGTCACAAAATCGGCATAGTGGCGCCGCGATCCGGTCAGAAACCGGTCATCAAAAGGTAACCGAAGTGAAAAATTCGCTGACCCTATCGCCTATCGCCATTGCCGCCGGCGCGCTGCTGGCCGCCCCCCTTGCAGCGCAGGAGGGCAGCGCGGAGGCGGCGGCCTCCGACCGGCTCGAGGCCCTGCGTGCCGAAATGGCGCGCCTGGCCGACCGGATCGAGACGCTCGAAGCCGAGCTGGCGGCCGCGAAAGGCACGGCCGACGCCGCGCGGTCGGAGCCTGCGCCCGAGCCTCGAAACGCCACGTCGATCGTCTGGAAAGGCGCGCCGAAGATCGAGGGGGAAGGGGGCTGGAGCTTCAAGCCGCGCGGCCGGTTGCAGATCGACGCCGGGACCTTTTCCGCTCCCGCCGCCACCGGCGTCGCGGACGGCTTCGGCAGCGAAATCCGCCGCGCCCGTCTGGGCGCCGAAGGCGATATCCCGGGCGGGTTCGGTTACAAGTTCGAACTCGATTTCGCCGGCGGCGAGGTCGAAATCGCCGATGCGATCGCGACCTATGCCGATGGCGGCCTGACGATTTCCGCCGGGCACCACAACACGTTCCAGGGGCTGGAGGAGCTGACCAGCAGCCGGTTCATCTCGACGATGGAGCGGGCGGCCTTCACAGACGCTTTCGGCTTCGAGCGCCGCCTCGGCCTTTCCGCGCAATATGCCGCCGATGCGTGGCTGGTTCAGGCGGGCGTGTTCAGCGACAATGCCGACGACCTGTCGAACCGCAACTGGAGCGTCGACGGGCGCGTCGTGGCGATGCCCGAACTGGGGAACGCGCGGCTCCATCTGGGCGGATCGGTCCACTACGCCGATTACGAGGAAGGGACCGCGCTGCGATACCGCCAGCGCCCCTTCGTCCACTTCACCGACGTGCGCTTCGTCGACACCGGGTGGTTCGATGCCGCGAGCGAACTGGGCATGGGGCTGGAAGCGGCGGCGATCGCCGGCCCGTTCCATGCGGCGGCAGAAGGTTTCTGGCAGAACGTCGATCGCCCGGGCGCGCTGCCCGATCCGACGTTCTTCGGCGGCTATGCCGAAGTCGGCATGTTCCTCACCCCCGGCGACAGCCGCGGCTACAAGCGCGGCGTCTTCGACCGGGTGAAGCCCGCGAACCCGGTGGGCGAAGGCGGTTTCGGCGCGGTCCAGGTCAATCTGCGCTACGACCGGCTCGACCTGGTCGATGCGGGGATCGTCGGGGGCACGCAGGATGGATATGCGGTCTCGCTCGTCTGGACGCCGACCGCCTACACGCGCTTCATGGCCAATTACGGCCGCATGGCGTATCGCAATGCCGTGATCCCCGCCGGGGGAGACGGGTCCTACGGTGTCGACGCCTTCGCCGTGCGCGCCCAGATCGATTTTTGATCCACACCGATTCCCGACCGGGGGGAACGATGTCATGTCTTTGTCACAGATCGCTCATACCCGGGAGCCGATCCTAACCTTGCTGGGGTAAGAAAAATGCATCTCACGAAATCCATCTGCTTTGCCGCGGTTGCGGCGCTTTCGCTTGCCGCGTGCGGCGATGCGCCGGGCACCGGCGGCACGCGCGATTCGATCCGCGCGGTCGGTTCCTCGACCGTCTATCCCTTTGCCAAGGTGGTGGCGGAAAACTTCGCCCGCGCGCATCCCGATTTCAAGTCGCCGCTGATCGAATCGACCGGCACCGGCGGCGGCATTGCGCTGTTCTGCGAAGGCGAGGGGCCGAACACGCCCGATATCGCCAACGCCTCGCGGCGGATGAAGAAGAGCGAGTTCGAAACCTGCCAGACCAACGGCGTGGATGAAATTATCGAGCTTCAGGTCGGCCTCGACGGGATCGCTTTCGCATCGGCGAAAGACGGGATCATGATGAACCTGACGCCCGAGATCGTCTACAAGGCGATCGCCGCGCAGCCTTATGGCGAAGAGCAGACGGCCAAGACCTGGGCCGATGTCGATCCCTCGCTGCCGAACGAGCCGATCCTGGTGTACGGCCCGCCCTCCACCTCGGGCACGCGCGACGCGCTGAAGGAACTGGTGCTCGAGGTCGGCTGCGATGCCAATCCGGCGATGGAGCAGCTCAAGGAAAGCGACGAGGATCGCCACGCGCAGATCTGCACCGAAGTCCGCTCCGACGGCGCCTATGTCGACCAGGGCGAGCAGGACAACCTGATCGTGCAGAAGATCGGCAACAATCCCAAGGCCGTCGGCGTGTTCGGCTATTCCTATCTCGAAGAGAATTCGGGCAAGGTCCAGGGCCTGCCGATGAACGGGGTGGAGCCGACTTACGAGAACATCTCCAGCTTCCGCTATCCGGGCGCCCGCCCGCTTTACATCTACGTCAAGAAGGCGCACCTCGACGCGATCCCGGGGCTGAAGGAATTCCTGGCCGAATGGGCGAAGAGCTGGGGCAAGGACGGCCCGCTCGCAGCGATCGGCCTCGTCCCTTCGCCGGACGAGACCCTGGCGGCCAACACCGCCGCCGCGACCACGCAGTACACCACGATGACCGGCGAAGAGCTTTGATTACGCGCGCCGCCTAGTCAGCGCGCCACGCTTGTGCAAAGGGCGCCGTCTCCCGGAAGACGGCGCCCTTTTTGCGTGGTCGGAAACGATTCGTCCGCCTAAACGCTGAATCGGCGCGAAAGGGGATACGAACGATGGCGGCACGGGCCTATTGGCAGGGACAGATCAGGCTGGCGCTGGTTTCGATACCGGTCGAAGTCTACCCCGCGACGAAAAGCGGCGCCTCGATATCGTTCCGCCAGATTCACGAACCGAGCGGGAAGCCGATCAATTACGAGAAAGTGGTCCGGGGGATCGGCCCGATCGACCGCGACGACATCGTCAAGGGATACGAGATATCCAAGGGCAACTACGTCCTGCTGGAAGACGAGGAGATCGAGGCGGTCAAGATCGAAAGCCGCAAGACGCTGGAGCTGGTGCAGTTAGTCGACGTGCACGAGATCGACGTGTTCTATTTCGAAAAGCCCTATTACGTCGTTCCGCAGGACGAACTGGCGGAGGAAGCCTTCGTCGTCCTGCGCGAGGCGCTGCGCGAGAAGAAGAAGGTCGCGCTCGGCCAGCTTTCGGTGCGCGGGCGCGAAACGCTGGTCAGCCTCAAGCCCTGCGGCAAGGGGATCGTGCTGGAAACGCTGCGTTACGAGGACGAGGTGCGCAAGGCGCAGACCTATTTCGAGGATATCCCCGATACCAAGCCCGACAAGGAAATGCTCGACCTGGCCGGGACGCTGATCGACAAGAAAAGCGCACCCTTCGACGCCGGCGAGTTCGAGGATCGCTATGTCGAGGCGATCCGCAAGCTGATCGACAAGAAGGCCAAGGCCAAGGGCGAGACGATCCTCGAGGATGTCGACGAGCCGGCGGCTTCGGGCACGTCCAACGTCATCGACCTGATGTCGGCGCTCAAGAAGTCGGTGAAGGAGGAGAAGCCGGCGAAGAAGCGGTCTTCGAAGACGGCGTCGTCGGGCGGCAAGTCGCGAAAGAGCGCCTGATGGAACTCAACGATCCCGTCCTGGTGCACTGGATCGACTGGGATCTGCTCGCGCGGCTGGGGGTGGCCGCGATCCTCGGGCTGGCGCTGGGGCTCGACCGCGAGGTGCGCGGCCACGCCGCGGGAATGCGCACACACGGCCTCATCTGCTTCGCCGCTGCGGCCATGACCGTTTCGATCATCTCGCTGTTCGGCCAGCTCGAAGGCGGGCGTTTGGACCCGCTGCGCATCTACGAGGCGACGGGCACGTTCATCGGCATTATCGGCGCCGGCCTGATCGTTTTCAGCAAGGGGCAGGTGAAGAACCTGACAACGGCCGCGCACTTGTGGCTCGCGGCGGTGATCGGCATTGCCTGCGGCGCGGCGCAATGGCCGCTGGTCGCGATCGCCGCGGCCATATCGGTCGTCATGCTCACGCTGCTGCGGATCGTCGAGCGGCGCTGGTTTGCCGACGAGGACTATACCCCGTGAGCAAGCGCGATCCCCTAGCCGAATACAACCGCCGGCGCGATTTCGCGAAGACCGCCGAACCGGCAGGCACGCGAGAAAGCAGCGAAGGCGGCAACCGCTTCATCGTCCAGAAGCACGCGGCCACCCGCCTCCACTGGGATCTCCGGCTGGAGGCGGACGGGGTGCTCAAGTCGTGGGCCGTGACCAGGGGGCCGAGCCCCGATCCCGACGTCAAGCGTCTGGCCGTGCGGACCGAGGATCATCCGATGTCCTATGCCGATTTCGAAGGGACGATCCCCAGGGGCGAATACGGCGGCGGCACGGTCATGTTGTGGGATCGCGGAACCTGGGCGCCGGTCGAAGGGAAAAGCTGGAAGGATATCGAGAAAGGCCACCTGCACTTCACGCTCGACGGCGAGCGGATGAAGGGCGAATGGCTGCTGGTCCGCATGAAGAAGAAGCCGGGCGAAAAGCGCGAGAACTGGCTGCTGCGCAAGATTGACGACGCGTTCGCGCAGACCGGCGATGCCCTGGTCGAGCATGAGCTGACCAGCGTGCTGACCGGCCGCGCAATGGCCGAGATCGCGGCCGACAAGGGCGGCGAGCGCTCGCTGGAAGGCAAGAAGGGCAAGGCCTTCGCCAGGGAAATGGCAAAGGCCGGCGCGCACAATGCGAAAAAGGCGAAAGGGCGGCGCAAGGCCGGCACCGGCAAGCCGCCTGCCTTCCGCAAGCCGCAGCTGGCAACGCTGGTCGACGCGGTCCCTGCCGGAAACGGCTGGATGCACGAGATCAAGTTCGACGGCTACCGCGCGCTCGTCGCGGCCGCGGGCGACAAAGTGCGCGTCTATACCCGCAGCGGGAAGGACTGGAGCGACAAGTTCGTTCCGCTGGCGCAAGCCTTCGCCGCGCTCGACCTCCCGCCCTGCCTGATCGATGGCGAGATCGTGGCCTACGATGACGACGGCAATCCCGACTTCTCCTCGCTGCAGAAGGTGCTCAAGCGCGGGCACGGATCGCAAGGGCAAGGCGACAAGCTGGCCTTTCATGCCTTCGACCTGCTCGAGGTAGACGGAGAGACTCTCGCCGGCCGGCCCAATATCGAGCGCAAGGAACGGCTGGAGGCGCTGCTGGAAGACGCCGGACCGCCGATCCACGTCGCCGACCATGTGATCGGCGCGGGCGAGAAACTCTACCGCGCGATGTGCGATGCCGCGCAGGAAGGGATCATCTCCAAGGCCGTGGACGCCCCCTATCGCGGCAGCCGCACGCGCAACTGGGTGAAAGTCAAATGCACGCTGCGGCAGGAATTCGTGGTGGTCGGGTGGAAGGCCTCCAGCGCCAAAGGGCGCCCGTTCGCCTCGTTGCTGCTGGCCCAGCACGAAGGGGCGAAGGGGAAAGAGGCGCTGGTTTACAAGGGCAATGTCGGGACCGGGTTTTCGCACGATGCGATGCAGGATCTCGCCGCGAAGATGAAGCGGCTGGAACGCAAGACGCCGCCGGTCGAGGTCGATCGCGCATCGTCGCGCGGGGTCACCTGGCTGACGCCGAAGCTGGTGGCGGAAGTCGCCTTCAGCGAGTTCACCGCCGAAGGCAGCGTCCGCCACGGCAGCTTTCTCGGCCTGCGAAGCGACAAGGAGGCGGCAGAGGTGACACCCGAAACCCCCGGCGAACCCCCGGCCGGCGAGGCCGCGCAGGCAGTGAAGATCTCCAGCCGCGATCGCGTGATCTTCCCCGACGCCGAATGCACGAAAGGCGACCTTGCGGATTATTACGCGGCGATCGCGCCGCTGATGCTGCCGTTCGCCGCCCAGCGCCCGATTAGCCTGGTGCGCTGCCCCCAGGGGCGGGCGAAGAAATGCTTCTTCCAGAAGCACGACAGCGGCTCGTTCGGCCCCCATGTCAAACACGTGCCGATCGCGGAGAAGAGCGGCGGCACCGAGGATTATCTCTACATCGAGGATGCGCCGGGCCTGCTCGCCTGCGTGCAGATGGGCACGATCGAATTCCACGGCTGGGGCGCGCGCAGCGGCGATGTCGAACGGCCCGACCGGATGATCTTCGATCTCGACCCCGACGAGGGGCTCGATTTCGGCGATGTCAAACAGGCGGCGAAGGACCTCCGCCGCAAGCTGGCCGATATCGGCCTGGCGAGCCATGCCATGCTGACCGGCGGCAAGGGCGTCCATCTCGTCGTCCCCCTCGCGCCCGGCCACTCCTGGGCCGAACACAAGGACTTCGCCCGCCGCTTCGCCGAAGCGCTGAGCATGGCCGAGCCGGATCGCTTCACGGCGACGATGAGCAAGGCGAAGCGCAAGGGGAAGGTCTTCATCGACTGGCTGCGCAACCAGCGCGGCAGCACTGCCGTCGTCCCCTATTCGGCGCGCGCGCGGGCGGGCGCGCCGGTCGCCGTGCCGATCGCCTGGGACGAGCTGGACAGGTTCGACGATGCCAAGCCGTTCTCGATCGCCGATGCGGCGAAGCTGCACACGCGCGCGGAGGCGAAGGCGCTCGCCGGCTGGGGCTTCGCCGAACAGCGCTTGCCCGATATCTAGCGCCGTTTTCAGCAAGGCCGAGGCGGTACCGTCGCGCTTGCCCCCGATGCCGGACGCGGATACCCTCGCCCCCGGATGATCGGCCGCAAACTTTCCGCCTGGCAGCGCGCCGGGCTGCTCGACGAGCAGACGGCGGCGGCGATCCGCGCCTACGAGGCGGACCATGCGCGGCCGCTGGCGCTGTGGGCCGTGATCGGCATCGGCGCGCTTGCCATCGGCCTGGGCCTGGTATCGGTCGTTGCCGCGAACTGGGAGGATATTCCCGGCCGCTTGCGCCTGGCGGTGCACTTCGCCTCGCTCGCGGCGCTGGCCGTCCTGCTCTGGCGCGGGCCGGGCGAGCGGCCGTGGGCGCAGGAAGCCGCGCTGTTCGTGTTCGGCGCGCTCGGCCTCGCGTTCTTCGGACACCTCGGCCAAGTCTATCAGACCAGCGCGCCGCTGTGGCAGCCGCTGTCGCTGTGGCTGGTGCTGTTCGGGCCTGCGATCCTGCTGCGCGGGGCGAGCTGGCTCACCGCGATCCTGCTTGCCGGCGTTGCCGTCTGGGCGAGCTGGGCATTTGCCGACACGGCGGGGCCGCTGTTCGGCGCCGAACAGCGCGCCGGCGCGGCGATCGGGCTGGCGACCGCCCTGCCGGTCCTGCTGGCCCCGCTCGGCGCCGCGATGCGGGGGCGCGACGGACGCGGGGATTTCTGGCGGCGGTTCGAACAACTCGGCTTCGCCTACGCGATCGGCTGTGCCTCGCTGGTCGCAGTGGCAAGCGGTTTCGGCGAACCGGACGGCGATGGGCTGTTCTCTTTCGGTGCCCGGATGGCCCAGGTCGTGGTCGGGCTCGCCGCGGCGGCCCTGCTGGTCGGCGCCCGGCGCGACAGATCGGGGCAGGCGCTGGGCGGGGCCGTTGCCGGAGCGGCCTTGACGATCCTTCTCAGCCGCATGGTCGACGGCAGCCAGCTGGGCGCGGCGCTCCTGTTCATGGCGCTGTGGATCGGCGTCGCGCTGGCCGCGCTGCACGGCGGCTGGCGGGACGTGTTCCAGCTGGCGGTCGCGGCCGTGGCGGCGCGGCTGGTGATCCTCAGTTTCGAGCTTGCGAGCGACTTGCTGACCAGCGGGTTCGGCCTGATCGTTGCCGGCGTGTTGATCCTCGGCGTCGCGTGGGCCGCGGTGCGGCTGTCGCGCCATTTTGCGCCGCCGCGGGAAGAAACGGCATGACGCGGCGTTTCGCCCTGGCGGCGGCACTCGCGCTCCCGCTCGCGGGGCTTGCGGCGAGCTGGGCCGCGGCGGAATATTCGTCGCGGCAGGGGACCGTCTGGCACGTGCCCATCGCGGGGTACGACCCGCGCGATATCCTGCGCGGACACTACGTGATTTACACGTATGAATGGCCCGGCCTCGAAACCGCGCCGCGCGGCGCGGGGGCCGGGGACACGTTGTGCCTGGAAGGCGATGCGCCGCATCTGACGCGCGCATTCCCGCGGCGAGGGCAGGCCTGCGAGGCATTCGTGACGGCGCGCGGGGGATGGAACGATCCCGAAGGCGGGCTGGCGACCGGGCGGCTCTATGTCCCGCAGGACCGCGCGGCCGCGCTGGAACGCCGGCTGGCCGATCCCGCGTTGCAGGGCATGGTGCATATCCGGGTGCGCGAGGATGGCCACCTCACCCCGCTCGACATCGCATTCCGCCCGCGAACGCCAGACTAACGCGCCGCCGACAACCACCCGAGCCCCAGCGCAGGCTGGGGCCTCAGGCCGCTGGCGCTGCGCCCGATAACCCTCCGCGCACCCAGCGCAGGCGGGGACCTCAGGCCGCCGACACACCGCCCGATACCTTCCCGAGCCCCAGCGCAGGCTGGGGCCTCAGGCCGCTGGCGTGTCGCCCGATAGCACGAGGTCCCAGCCTGCGCTGGGACTCGGAAAGGGGGTCGGGTTATGGCAAAAATGACTTGACAATTGTAACCTATTGGGTTATAGGAGCCCCGCCAGTCCACTCTGGCACACAGCGACGGGGGCGGAGCGTGTACGCGTCACGCAGGCCGCTTCGTCCAGACGGCCGGTGCCTCGGGGGGCTAGTGACCTTTTAGAGAAAGCCCCCTTTGCCGGTTTGCGAGGAGTTTTCGGGGGACCTGTCCCTTTCGGCCCTGCGGTGGGCCTCAACGCCGCAGAGCCCAGGGATGCCCCCGACGGATACGGTGCCGGCGAGCCCTGGCCGTATCTCGCCTCGCAGCCCTTAAGGGCCGAGCGAAAGGTTGCCGTAACCCCTTTCGCCGTTCGCAACGATGTTACCAAGGCAACCCTGTGACGCCCAGGTGGCAATCCTGTGATGCCCAGGCGGCACCGGCCGATTCCGTCCGCTTGCCTTCATGCCCCGGCGTAAGGTCCGCACTCGCCAGCGGATGGTGGGGTGTGCCTGCTTGCCTGCTTTCCCGCTTCTCTCTCCCCCTTTCCTCTCCCCCCTCTCCGATCCCCAGCGCAGGCTGGGGTCTCGTGCTATCGGGCATAGCGCCAGCGGCTTGAGGCCCCTGCCTTCGCAGGGGCTCGGGACGGTATCGGGCATAGCGCCAGTGGCCTGAGACCCCAGCCTGCGCTGGGGCTCGGGAAGGTATCGGACGACGCGCCGGTGGCCTGCCATTCCGGCTTGCTGTGGGTCGGACTTGCCGAGCGCTAGATCGGGTTGCCGTCCTGGTCGCGGAAGATCTCGCGGCGGCCGACGTGGTTGGCGGGGCCGACCAGCCCTTCCTCCTCCATCCGTTCGATCCACTTGGCGGCGGTGTTGTAGCCCACGCCCATCTGGCGCTGGAGCCACGATCCGCTGGCCTTCTGGTTTTCGAACACGATCTGGCATGCCTGGCGGTACTTGCGCTCTTCGGGGTTGTCGCTCGCGGTCAGTTCGTCGTCGAAGCTGAAGCCGCCGTCCTCCGGCTCCTCGGTCACGGCGTCGACATATTCGGGCTTGCCCTGCCCGCGCCAGTGCTCGGCGACCGCTTCCACTTCCTCGTCGGAGACGAAAGGGCCGTGGACGCGGACCATGGCGCCCGAACTCGGCTTGTAGAGCATGTCGCCCTTGCCCAGCAGCTGTTCGGCGCCCTGTTCGCCCAGGATCGTGCGGCTGTCGATCCGGCTGGTGACGTTGAAGCTGATCCGCGTCGGCAGGTTCGCCTTGATCACCCCGGTGATGACGTCGACCGAGGGGCGCTGCGTCGCCATGATCAGGTGAATGCCCGCCGCGCGCGATTTCTGGCTCAGCCGCTGGATCAGGACCTCGATCTCCTTGCCGACGGTGACCATCAGGTCGGCCAGCTCGTCGACGATCAGCACGATCTGCGGCAGGGGCTGATAATCGAGCTGCTCTTCCTCGAACAGTTCCTCGCCCGTTTCGGGGTCGAAGCCGGTCTGCACCCGCCGGCCGAGCGGCTTGCCCTTGGCGATCGCGGCTTTCACCCGCTCGTTGAACGAATGGATGTTGCGCGAATTGATCGAGCTCATCATCCGGTAACGCCGCTCCATCTCCTCGACCGCCCATTTCAGCGCGCGGACCGACTTGTGCGGCTCGGTCACGACTTGCGACAGCAGGTGCGGAATGTCGTCGTAGCTCTTGAGTTCGAGCACTTTGGGATCGATCAGGATCAGGCGGCATTCGTCGGGCGTAAAGCGATAGAGCAGGCTGAGCAGAATGCAGTTGAGCCCGACCGACTTGCCCGACCCGGTCGTGCCGGCGACCAGCAGGTGGGGCATCGCGGCGAGATCGGCGATGATCGGCTCGCCGGCGATGTCCTTGCCCAGGATGATCGGCAGGCTGCCCTTGGCATTGGCAAAAGCCTCGCATGCGACCAGTTCCTTGAACGCGACCATCTGGCGGTGCGCATTGGGCAGTTCGATCCCCATCACCGTCTTGCCCGGAATGGGCGAGACGCGGGCGCTGATCGCGCTCATGTTCCGCGCGATGTCTTCGGCCAGGCCGACCACGCGGCTGGCCTTGATCCCCGGGGCAGGCTCCAGCTCGTACATCGTCACCACCGGGCCGGTGCGCACGGCGGTGATTTCGCCCTTCACGTTGAAATCGTCGAGCACGGTTTCGAGCAGGCGGGCATTGCGTTCCAGCGCCAGGCGGTCGAGCTTGGGGCCGGTATCGGCCGGCGGCTCGGCCAGCAGGTCGAGGCTCGGCAACTCGAAGGCGGCGAACATGTCGCGCTGCTTCGCCTTGTCGAGCCGGGCGGGCCGCGGCGGCGCGCTGCGTTCGGCGATTTCGGGCGCGCGGCGCGGGGCCGCCCGTTCCTCGCGCTCGTCCGGCGCCTCCCCCGCAGTATCCTCGGCCCCGGTTTTCGCGGGCCGTTTCCGGCGCGGCAGGAAGGGCGCATCGCCGGCCGGCAACCCGGGCGCGCGGCGCAGAAACCCGGGCAAGGTCAAGAGCGCGCGCCAGTCGATCGCGAAAACGCGCGTGATCAGTGCGATGCCGCCGGCAAGGCAGGCCAGCGCCATTGCCAGGATCGCCCAGCCGCGCCCGCTTTCGGGCAGGCGGCCGGCCAATGCCTCGATCGCGCCCGCGCCCAGCAGCCCGGCGATCCCCCCGGTCGATGCGGGCAGCGATCCGCCCGGGCCGTCGAAGGCCAGCGAAAGGACGCTGGACAGCAGCACCATGGCGAGCACGAGCATCCCGACCGGCCGCAGCCAGTGCGTGTCGGTATCGCGGTCTTCCTCCTCCACGTCGCGCCACAGCTTGCGCGCGCCGACGTAGAGCAGGGGCAGCAGGAAGATGGCGGAGAGGCCGAACGCGAACAGCACCCGTTCGGCCGCCCAGGCGCCGCTCGGCCCCATCCAGTTGGCCACGTCGTCGCCCGCCGCGGCGGTCGAGGGGCTGGGGTCGGTCTGGGTATAGCTGACCAGCGCGAGCGTGAGAAACACCGCGCAGGCGAACAGCACGCCGGCCCCGGCCATCTGTGCGGCACGCCGCAGGCTGCGCCGGAAAGTGGCGCGCCAGTCGGTGGTCGGCGATTTGGCGGCCGCGCGAGTGGCCATGGCGATTCCCCTGATGCGAGCGGGCAGTATGAATCCTCGGCGAGTCCGCCGTCAAGCGCCCGTCGGGCGGCCGTGCGTCACACCAGCCCGTCGATCGCCGCCCAGCGCGGCCAGTCCAGCTCCTCCGCCCGGGCCGCGGTCATTCCGCCGAGCGCGATCACCGGCATCCGCGCCCGCGCCGCGAGCGCGCGAAAGCGCATCGGGCCCAGCGTCGGCGCATCGGGGTGCGAGCGTGTCGGGAAGACCGGCGACAGCGTGACGGCATCGGCGCCGATCGCGTTCGCCGCCTCGATCCCGCGGGCATCGTGCGCGGTGGCGATTCGCAGCCGACCGTCGCCCGGGCCGATCCGCCGTGCCGGCCCGTAAAGCCCGTGCGCGCCCCAGGCGCGCGCTTCGCCGGCGCTGCCCGACAGGACCACGCGGTGGCCGCATTCGCGGGCGATCTGGGCGAGAACCGCATACCGTTCGCGGCGCGGCTCCGGCGCCAGATGGTAATGGCGATAGACGAAGCCCGACCCTGCAGGCAGCGATCGCAGCGCCTGTTCCAGCCGCGCGTCGTTGCGCGCATCGGAAAGCAGCCAGAGGTTGGGAAGGGTATGATTTCGCTGCACGGTGCCGCTATAGCGCCCTGCGATGAAAAACACAGACACTCCCCTGCAGCAGGTTCGCGAGCGCATCGCCCGGGCATGCAAGGTCGCCCGCCGCGATCCGGCCGAGGTGACGCTGGTGGCGGTGAGCAAGACGCACCCCGCCGCCGCGATCGAGCCGCTCCTGCACGAAGGGCAGCGGGTCTTCGGCGAAAACCGGGTGCAGGAAGCGCAAGCCAAGTGGCCGGCGCTGCGCGAAGCCTGGCCCGATGTCCGGCTGCACCTGATCGGGCAGCTCCAGTCGAACAAGGCGGACGATGCGGTGGCCCTGTTCGACTGCATCCATTCGCTCGACCGGCCCAGCCTGCTCAAGGCCCTGGTCAGGGCGATGGACAAGGCGGGCAGCCGGGTCCCGTGCTTCATCCAGGTCAATGTCGGCGAGGAAGAGCAGAAGGGCGGGTGCGCGCCGGGCGATCTGGCCGGCTTCGTCGCGCGCGCGCGCGATGCGGATATTCCGCTCGCCGGCCTGATGTGCATTCCCCCGCTGGCGATCGAGCCGGCGCCGTTTTTCGCGTTCCTCGACAAGCTCGCCCGTGACAACGGCCTCGACGGCCGGAGCATGGGCATGAGCGGCGATTACGAAACCGCCGTCATGCAGGGCGCGACCCATGTGCGCGTGGGCACCGCGCTGTTCGGCGAGCGGGCCTGACGGGCGACCCCGCGAAAAAGAAAGGGGCGCTCGCCGGCGCCCCTTTCCGATCCGATCCGGTCCGATACGATCCGGTCCGATACGATCCGGCGGCAGCGATCAGAACTCGCCGCGCACCGTGATGCCGTACGTCCGCGGCTCGGCCAGGAAGGCCGAATAGGTCTGCTGCGATGCGACGAACGGCGTGTTGAACGCGACCTGGGTGTAGTTCTTGTCGAACAGGTTCTGCACCCAGCCTTCGATCGAGAACCGGTCGGCGATATTGGTCAGGCCGACACGGCCGTTCACGATGACGTAGCCGTCCTGCTCCTTGCCGTAGAGCAGGTCGGAGCCGGTGTTGTAGTCGCCGGTCAGGCGCGCGTTGAAGAACACCAGCCCACGCATCCCGCTCGAGCCGATTTCGGGCGTCCACGACATCGAAGTCGTGGTGACCCATTCCGGCGCGTTCGACAGGTTGTCGCCCGGCAGCAGGCGCAGCGCCGGGTCGAGCGGAACGCCGCTGTCGGTGCCGATCAGATCGTTCTCGTAACTCGTGTCGGAATAGGTCAGCCCCACGGTGAAGCCGAGATCCGGGGTCGGGTTGAGCGTGGCCTCCATTTCCACGCCTTGCGCGACCACGCCCGGTTGCACGTTCTCCGGTTCGCAGGACCCCGTCGTGGGGTCGCCGTCCCGGTCCGCCCCGCCGAGGTCGGTCGAACACGAATTGATGTTCTGCACCAGGAAGACCGAGCCGTTGAACGTGTTGAGCTGGAAGTTGGAGAACTCCTGACGGAACGCGGCGACGCTCAATCCGAATTCGCGCGTGGAGTATTTCGCGCCGATTTCGAACGCATCCACCGTTTCCTCGTCGAACTGAAGCGCGCTGACGTCGATGTTGTCCGCATCGAACAGCAGCGGGTTCGACAGCGCCGAACGGTCGAGGTTGAAGCCGCCCGCCTTGTAGCCGCGCGAGTAGGAGCCGTAGACGAGGAGATCGGGCGTCGGCTTCCAGCTCAGCACGGCCGTGCCGGTGAACTCGTCCTCGTCGCGCGAATCGCTCAGGGAGACGCCATCGATTTCCGAAGTCGAGTTGCCCTGGCAGGACAACGAAATGATGCCGCCCGCGAGCGCGCCGACACCGGTGGGCAGCAGCGGCGAAAGCAGCGCGCGGTTCGTCGGGCAGATCGTATTGTCGTTGCCGAAGGTCGCATCGAAATCCTTGGTTTCGTTGGTGTAGCGAAGGCCGAGGGTCAGATCGACAGTGTCGGTGATGTGGAAGATGTTGTGCGTGAAGAGCGCGAAGTTCTCGCTCTTCTGGTTGTAGACATCGCCCGTGCCGCCGAGGTCGTTGATCTGCGCCAGATTGTCGAGGCCGGCGAAGATAAGGGGCGTGGCGGGTCCGAAGGCGCCTGCGCCACCGTTGGCCGCAAGCAGCGCCGCACGGCCGCCGGCGGAGAGACAGCCGCTGCTGGTCGGCGAAGCCAAAGCAGGGTTGATCGCATTGACCACCCGGCACGGCGCGAATGCGCCGTAATCCTCGCCGAAGCGGAGATTGTCGCGCACTTTCAGCTTCTCGTTGGCATAGAAGCCGCCGACCAGCCAGTCGAGCCGGTCGTCGAATGCACTGCCCTGAAGCCGCAGTTCCTGCGTGAAGGTCTTGAACGCGCGCGCTCCGGCAAATTTGCCCGGCTCGCGGTACAGGATATCGACCTGGGTATAGTCGGTGTCCGAACCCTGCGTGTTGGAGTATTCGCGATAGGCCGTGATCGAGGTCAGCTCGACATTGCCCAGTTCCCAGTTGAGCTCGCCCGAGATGCCGTAATCCTCGGTTTCGCCGGCGTAGCTCCGCCCGGGCGTGATGTAGATGTCGCGATCGAACGTGCTCTGGCTAAGGGCCCGCGGATCCTGGCCCAGGGCAAGGAGGATCGGTATGATCGGGTTCTCGGTGCTGGTCAGCGCCGGCCCGCCTTCGGGACGGGTGAACGGATCGAGCCCCGGGCTGACCCGCGCGAGCGGCGCGAATTCGGGCTGCACGAACGTGGCGGCGCAGCAGGCTTCGTCCTTCTTCGAATAGTCGCCGACCAGGCGGAAGCTCAGCGTATCGCTCGGCTCGAACAGCAACTGGCCGCGAACGAGGTAGCGGTCGCGGTTGTTGACCGAGGTGTCGTTGACGACGTCGTTGTAGAACCCGTTGCGCTTGAAATAGACGCCGTCGAGCCGCGCGGCGACCGTCTGGCCGATCGGAGCATTGACCCCGCCCTCGACCCGGATCGCGTCGTAGTTGCCGTAGGTGAAGGCGCCGTAGCCCGAAAATTCGAACTCGGGCGGGGCGGTATAGATGCTGATCAGGCCGGCCGAAGCGTTGCGCCCGCCCAGCGTGCCCTGCGGCCCGCGCAGGATTTCGATCCGGTCGATCGGGCCGAGTTCGCTGAGCGCATTGCCCGAGCGGGAGCGATAGACGCCGTCGACGAAGACCGCGACCGAGCTTTCGAGGCCGGGGTTGTCGCCGACCGTGCCGATCCCGCGGATACGGGCCGAACCGTTGGCTTCGTTGCCGGTCGAGGAAACGAGCAGCGACGGGGCCACCTGGTTGAGTTCGCGGATATCGCTGGTGCCCGATTTTTCGAGCAGTTCGCCCGACACCGCCGAAACGGCCACGGGCACGTCGGCCAGCGATTGCGCGCGGCCCTGCGCGGTCACGACGATGATCGGCCCGCTCTGCGCCGGCGGCGCCTCGGCCGCCGGTTCCGCCTGGCCTTCGGTCTGCGCGAAAGCCGCCTGCGGCAGAAGCGCGATGCTGGCTCCGGCAAGTGCGAGCGCCCGGAATGATACCATTCGAGTCATTATTTTCTCCTCCACCAAAACTTGACGTAGACGTAACCCGGCTCGCCCCCTGTGGGAAACAAAGTTTCCACCAGCAGGGCAATTTTGTCGATTAGTGTTGCATTCAGGCGTCTTCGAGCTCGGCCTGGCGCCTGTCGCTGGCCGCATCGAGCAGGGCGGTCTCGATCGCCGCCACCCGCTCGCCGGAGTTGATTTTCTCTCCCAGCAGGTCGGTGACGTAGAAAGTGTCCGCCGCGCGCTCGCCGTATGCGGTGACATGCGCCGAATGGACCATCAGCTGGCATTCGAACAGCGCCCGCGCCAGCCGATTGAGCAGCGCGGGCCGGTCGCGGGCATTGACTTCGATCACGGTAAACCGGTTCGATGCCTGGTTGTCGACGATCACGCGCGGGCGCACGTCGAACGCCTTCGCCCGGCTGCGCGGCAGGGGCCGCTTGGCCAGCCGCGGGACCAGCTCGATCCGGTTGGCGAGGGCGTCGTCGATCGCCGCCTCGATCCGTTCGAGCTGCTCGCGCTCGTGGAACGGCTGCCCCAGCGGGTCCTGGACCAGGAAATTGTCGACCGCCCAGCCGGCGCGCGTCGTATGGATGCGCGCATCGATGATATTGGCGCCCGCGAGATGGATTCCGCCGGCGATGCGGTAGAACAGGCCGGGATGGTCGGCCGCGATCACGCTGACCAGCGTGGCCCCGCGCGAGGGGTAGACTTCGCAATGGATCGACAGATCGTGGTCGAGCCGGCGCGCGGCGGCGAACTGGCGCAGGTTGAGCGCGGCGATATCCTCCGGCTCGGCGATCCAGTAGGCTTCGCCGAATTCGTCGGCGTGCTCCTGCACCAGCGCCTCGTCCTCGCCCAGCAATTCGCGCGTCGCATCCTTCTTGGCCGCAATCCGTTCCTTGCGGCCGTGGCGCATGTGGCCGAGCCGGAGCCGCTCGTGCGCGACATCGTACAGCTCGCCCAGCAACTGGCGCTTCCAGCTGTTCCAGGTGCCGGGGCCGACCGCGCGAATGTCCACCGCCGTCAGAATCAGCAGGTGCCGCAAGCGCTCGACGCTCTGCACCTGGGCGACGAAATCCTCGACCGTCTTGGGATCGGTCAGGTCGCGCTTGAAGGCGGTCGCGCTCATCAGCAGGTGATAGCGCACCAGCCAGGCGACGAGATCGGTCTCGTCCTCGCTCAGGCCGAAGCGCGGGCAGAGTTCCTGAGCGACTTCGGCGCCCAGCACCGAATGGTCGCCGCCGCGCCCCTTGGCAATGTCGTGCAGCAGCACCGCGACATAGGCGGCCCGGCGCGAGCCGATCTTGTGGATCAGCCGCGTGGCGCGCGGATGATCTTCGGCCAGTTCGCCCTTCTCGATCCGGTTGAGCAGGCCGATCGCGCGAATGGTGTGCTCGTCGACGGTGTAGTGGTGGTACATGTCGAACTGCATCTGCGCGTTGACTTTCCCGAAATCGGGCACGAAGCGGCCGAAGACCCCCGCCTCGTTCATCCAGCGCAGCACGGTCTCGGGGTCGTTGCGGCCGGCGAGCAGCTCCAGGAACAGGGCATTGGCGCGCGGGTCGTTGCGCACTTTCGCGGTGATGAGGCGCGAATCGCGGTCGGCCTGGCGCATCGTCGCCGGTTCGATCTCCAGCCCTTCCGCCTCCGCCACGCGGAAGATCTCGATCAGGCGCACCGGGTCGTTGCGGAACCAGTCGTCGCCCGGCGCGCCGATCCGCCCGCCGAACACGCGATAGCCCTTGATGCTGCGCGGGCGCGCGCGAAAGCCCGCCAGCAGGCCCTGCCGCGTGCGCTTCTGCGCGAACTGCTCGTCGATATGGGCCAGGAACACGCCGGTCAGGCTGCCGACCCGTTTCGCCTGGAGGAAATAGAACTGCATGAAGCGTTCGACTTCGCTCTTGCCCGGCCGGTCGGTGAAATTCATCCGCTCGGCCACCTGGCGCTGCAGATCGAAAGTCAGCCGGTCTTCCGCCCGCCCGGTGATCATGTGCAGGTGGCAGCGGACCGCCAGCATGAACCCTTCGGCCCGGCGGAAGCTGCGATATTCCTGCTCGGTCAGGAGGTCGACGTCGACCAGTTCGGCCGCGCTGCGCACTTTGTGGATGTATTTCCCGATCCAGTAGAGCGTCTGCAGGTCGCGCAGCCCGCCCTTGCCGTCCTTGATATTGGGTTCGACGACATAGCGGCTGTCGCCCATCCGTTTGTGCCGCGTGTTGCGCTCGGCCAGCTTCTCGGCGACGAACTGGCGTTCGGTTCCGGTGACGACATCGGCCCAGAAACGCCGGCGCGTCTCCTCGTACAGCGCCTCGTCCCCCCAGACGTAGCGCCCTTCCAGCAGGGCGGTGCGGATCGTAACGTCGGCCTGGGCCATGCGGACCATGTCGTCGGGCGTGCGGCTCGAATGGCCGACCTTGAGGCCCAGATCCCACAGGTAATAGAGCATCGCCTCGATCACCTGCTCGCACCAGGGCGCGCGGCGGGTGGGGGTGAGGAAGGCGATGTCGACGTCCGAATGGGGCGCCATCTCCGCCCGGCCGTAGCCCCCGACCGCCAGGATCGCGAGCCGTTCCCCCTGCGAACGGTTGGCGGCGGGGTAGTCGTATCCCACGACATGATCGTGGATCAGCCGCACCAGCTGGTCGATCAGGAAGGCATGGCCGGCAACGCACTCGTGCCCGGCATGGGGCTTGTCCAGCAGGCGCCGGCGCAGCTCCTCGCGCCCGGCGTCGAGCGCCTCGCGCAATGCCGCGATCACCGCTCCGCGCGCGTCGGCGCCGCCCTCCTTCGCAATTCCGTCCAGCGTTTCGGCCAATGCGCGGCGGTCGACGATGGCGCGCTGCCTGGGGATGCGGACCTGGTTCAAGCCCCGATCAGCTCCTCGCCGAAGCGGGCGCGAACCGCGCGCTTGTCGATCTTCTGCGTTCCCAGGCGGGGCAGGGGTTCGTCGGACTGCCGGATGGTCTGCGGAATCTTGAACGGCGCCAGCCGCCCGTCGAGAAAGTCGCGCAGTTCGTCGGGCGTCAGCGAATGCCCTTCCTTGCAGTAATAGACCGCGGCCGGGACTTCGCCCAGGCGCTCGTCGGGCAGGCCGAAGACCGAGCATTCGGCGACGGCATCGTGCGCGTAGATGCCCTGTTCGACTTCGATGCACGAGATATTCTCGCCGCCCCGGATGATGATGTCCTTCTTGCGGTCGACGATGAACAGGTACTCGTCCTCGTCCAGGTATCCCAGGTCGCCGGTGCGAAAGTAACCGTTGTCGAAGAAGGCGGCGGCGGTCGCCTCGTCGTTCTGCCAGTAGCCGCGGAAATTGGCGATCGAGCGGATGCAGACTTCGCCCACTGCGCCCTGCGGCACGGGCTTCCCGTCGTCGTCGAGAATGGCGAGGTCCACCAGCGGCTTGCTCGCGCGGCCGGTCGATCCCGGCTTGGCCATGTAGTTTTCGTTGAAATTGCCGCAGCCCACACCGTTGGTTTCGGTCAGGCCATACCCCAGCAGCGGGAAACCGCCGGGGAAGGCTTTCTTGATCTTGGTCACATGATCGACCGGGCGCGGCGCGCCGCCGGCGGCGAAGCTCTTGCAGGCGCTGAGGTCGAACTTGTCGCGCTCCGGGTGGGTCGCGATCTCGTAGCTCATCAGCGGCACGCCGACGAAGTAGCTGACCTTTTCCGCCTCCATCAGCCGCATGGCCTCGCGCGCGTCCCACTTGGGCATGAGCACGAGCTTGCGCGCGATGGCGTAGCTTTGCAGGTAGAGCGGCACTTCGCCGGTGACGTGGAACAGCGGCACCGCGATCAGCGCGCAGGCCTGCCCCGCGGGCGCGTCGCCGCGTTCGGTCAGGAGCTGCGCGGCCATCGCGCTTTGCGAAACATAGCTCATCGTGCCCTGGACCACGCCGCGATGGTCGGACCATGCGCCCTTGGCATCGCCGGTGGAGCCCGAGGTGAAGAGGATGGTCGCGAGGTCGTCGGGGCCGAGTTCGCCCAGCATGCGCATGGCGACGTCGCCCTCGCCCCAGATCGGGGCAAGACCGTCGGAGGGAGGCAGGTCGTGCGCGATCTCGACGATCCGGGCGCCGTGATCGGTCCCTTCCAGCCGCTCCGCGCGCTGGCGGTCGGCGAGGACGAGCGAGCATTCGGCCAGGCGAACGCCGTGCGCCAGTTCCTCGCCGGTCCAGAAACCGTTGAGCAGGGTGGCGCAGCCGCCGCCCATGATCACGCCCATGTAGGCAATGATCCAGTTGGCCGAATTGCGCGCCGCGATGCCGACGCGGTCGCCCTTCTTCATCCCGTGGTCCTGCACCAGGCCGGCGGCGACGTGGCTCGCCGCCACCCAGCATTCGCCGAACGTCAGGCGGACGTCGCCGTCGACCAGGAAGACGAGATCCTTATGCTCGTTGCAGAAATGGGCAAAATAGTGCGCCAGGCTGGGCGGAGCGTTCTTGAATGCCGGCAGGGACTGCCCCTGGCGATCCACTGATTCGGTCTCGAACGGCATCCCCGGGCCGGTCAGGGCCGCGATGATCCGCTCCAGATCGTTGTCCAGTTCACTCGGCATTCGTTTCCTCTCCTCTCGCCATTCCCCTACGTCGCGGCGCGATCGAATCGTGCCCGACGCGCGAACGCAGGGTTTCGCCCCGTCGCTCTCTATGCCAAAAGCCGCGCGAAAATCCCGCGTGCCGGGCAGGGTCTTCGACCCGATTTGATAAGGGGTTCGCCTGTTGCTGTCACTACTTGCCGCCGCCGCTGCGGATGCTTCGGGGCCGATTCAGTGGGCCGAGCTGGGGCTGACGCCCGGCATCGACCTGGGGTTCTTCACCCTGCGCTGGTATTCGCTGGCCTATCTCGCCGGGATCGTTCTCGGCTACTGGCATCTGTCGCGCATGATCAAGGCGCCCGGCGCGCCGATGGCGCAGCGCCACGCCGACGACCTGTTCTTCTATTGCACGCTGGGGATCATCATCGGCGGCAGGCTCGGCTACGCGACGTTCTACGAACCGTCGCTGTGGACCAGCCTCAAGCTGTTCCAGCTCTGGACCGGGGGGATGAGCTTCCACGGCGGGGTCGCCGGCGTCCTGGTGGCGATCGCCTTCGTTTCGTGGCGTGGCGGGCTGCCGTTCATTCGCGTGGCCGACTACATTGCGGTCAACGTTCCCTTCGGGATGCTGTTCGGGCGCCTCGCCAACTTCGTGAACGGCGAACTGTGGGGACGGCCGAGCGACGTGCCCTGGGCCATGGTCTTTCCCCAGGCGGGGCCGCTCGCGCGCCATCCCTCGCAGCTTTACGAGGCGGCGCTGGAAGGCGCGCTGCTGGTGATCGTCCTGCTGCTGCTGTTCTGGAAAACGCGCGCGCGCTATCGCCCCGGGTTCCTGGTCGGCGTCTTCACGGCCGGGATTGCGCTGGGCCGTTTCACGGTCGAGTTCTTCCGCGAGCCGGACGCGCAGCTGGCCGAGTTCGCCGCCGAAACCGGCCTGTCGATGGGGCAATGGCTGACGATTCCGCTGATCGTGCTGGGCGTGGCGATCACCGCATGGTCGCTGACCCGCCCGGCGCTTGCGAGCGGCAGGGCCGCGCCCGGAGCTGCATGACCGGCCAGGCCGACGACGGCCTGCCGGGCGATCTGGGCGGGATATTTCGCCGGCTGATCCGCACCGCGGGGCCGATCTCGCTCGCGCAGTTCATGGGGGAGAGCAACGCGCGCTATTACGCCGGTCGCGACCCCCTGGGCACGGCGGGCGATTTCGTCACCGCGCCCGAGATCAGCCAGATGTTCGGCGAACTGATCGGCCTGTGGCTGGCCGACATGTGGCTCCGCGCGGGGCGCCGGGAGCCTGTGCTCTATGTCGAGCTGGGGCCGGGTCGCGGGACGCTGGCCAAGGATGCGCTGCGCGCGGCGCAACGGCACGGGCTGGAACCCGAAGTGCACTTCGTCGAAGGGTCGGCCGCGCTGCGCGAGGTGCAGGAACGGGCCGTGCCCGGGGCGCGCTGGCATTCCGATCTCGCGGGCGTTCCCGAAGATGCGCCGCTGCTGCTGGTGGCCAACGAGTTTCTCGACGCGCTGCCGGTGCGCCAGCTGGTCCGCACCGGCGACGGCTGGCGCGAGCGCATGGTGGGGCTGGAAGGGGACGATTTCGTATTCGTCGCCGGGCGGCAACCGATGGACGAGGCCGTCCCGGCCGCCTGGCGGGACGCGCCGCCGGGCACTCTGCTCGAAACCAGTCCCGCCTCGGCGGCTATCGCGCATGAACTGGCCGGCCGTCTGGCGAAACAGGGCGGGGCGGCGCTGGTGATCGATTACGGGCATGGCGAAATGCGTGCAGGCTCGACGCTCCAGGCGGTGCGCGCCCATGCGAAAGTCGATCCTTTCGCGGCGCCGGGCGAGGCTGACCTGACCGCGCATGTCGACTTCGCCACGCTCGCGCGCGTTATCGAAGCGGGCGGGGCCCGGCACCTGGGCACCGTCGCGCAAGGCCGCTGGTTGCGCAGCCTGGGGATCGACGCCCGCGCCCGGGCCCTCGCCGCGCGCGCGCCGCACTATGCCGAAGAGATCGAGCGTGCCCGCCGCCGGCTGGTCGACGATGCGCAGATGGGCCGGCTGTTCAAGGTCATGGGCGTTGCCGCGCCGGACTGGCCCGACGGCGCCGGCTTCGACGCGGAGTGATCCGCGCTAGAGGTCGAGCTTCGCCGCCAGTTCGCGCGCGGCTTCTGCCGGGGTTTTCTTGCCGGCATCGGTGCGATCGACCGACAGGTTCGCCTCGCGCATCGTCGCGACGTCGATCGCGCCGACCAGCGGCCGCAGCGCAGCCACGAGCTGGGCGTCGTCGGCGCGGTCCGGCGCGATCAGGACCAGCGCGTCGTAGGCCGGGAAGGCATCCTGCGGATCGTCCAGCACGACCAGGCGGTCGGCGGCGATCCGGCCATCCGAGGTATAGGCGCTGATGACATCGGCCTCCCCCGATTGCAGCGCGTTGTACATGAACGTCGGCTGGAACGTGCGCTGTTGCCCGAAGCGCAGGGCATAGGCGTCGCGCACGGCCGACCATTCGGGGCGGCGAAAGAATTCCGGATCCGCGCCGATGGTCAGGCGGCGCGCCTGCGGGGCAAGATCGGCGATCGAGCGCACGCCCAGCGCCTCGGCGCGGTCCGCGCGCATTGCCAGAGCATAGGCGTTCTCGAAACCGAGCCGGCCGAGGACCAGCGTGCCGCTGGTCTCCCGCTCCCACTCCACGATCGCGCGATAGATCGCCTCGCGGCCGGGATTCCCCTCGCGCTCCATCTCGTTGGTCCACAGCGTGCCGGTGTAGTCGATCGAAATGTCGATCGCGCCGCTCGTCAGCGCGTCGTGGACCACCGCGGAGCCCAGGCCGTCGCGGTACTCGACGCGATAGCCCGCCTCGCGCAGGCGCTGGCCGATCAGGCGGGCGAGAATATACTGTTCCGAAAAGCTTTTCGCGCCGATCACCACCGTATCGTCCCGATCGCCGGGCGCGAACTGCGCGAAGGCCGCCGCAGCAATGCCGGCGAGGGCGAGCGCGGCGCCCGTCCACACCGGCAAGCGCCGCCGGGTGGCGAAGCCGCGCTCGATCGCGCCCAGCAGGGCGTCGGCCACCAGCGCCAGCCCGGCGCTGGCGATGCAGCCTGCCAGCACGAGCGCCCAGTTCTGCGTCTGGAGACCGGCGAAGATCGGATCGCCCAGGCTCGGCTGGCCGACGGTCGTGGCGAGCGTCGCCGCGCCGATCGTCCAGACCGAGGCGGTGCGGATCCCGGCCATGATATAGGGCGCGGCCAGCGGCGCCTCGACCAGGCGCAGCTTCTGCCAGCCGGTCATGCCCACGCCGTCGGCCGCTTCGAGCACGCCGGGCGCCATGTGCTCGCGCGCGGTCACCGCGTTTCTGAGGATCGGCAGCAGCGCATAGAGCGCGAGCGCGAGCAGCGCGGGCAGGAAGCCGAGCGTGGGCAACCCTTCGCCGAACACCGCGCGCAGCGACAGCAGGATCGGGAAGAACAGCGCCAGCAGCGCGAGGGCCGGAATCGTCTGCACGAGGCTTGCGAAGCCGAGCGCCACGCGCGCCACCGGGGGCGACCGGCTCGCCCAGACCGCGAGCGGCAGTGCGACCACGACGCCCAGCGCGATTGCCGCTGCCGCGAGCAGGACGTGGGCGGCGAGCTTGTCGCCCAGACCCAGCAGGATCGTCCCGATCCCGCTCACTTTTCCAGCTCGGCGATGGCGTCGGCCTGGTCGCGCGGGACGGCGACCAGCGCCTGCGCCTCCGCGCCCCCCGCGCCGGCCAGCAGGGAATGCGGGGTTTCGTCGGCCACGATCCGGCCACTCGCCATGACCAGCACGCGCTCGGCCAGCAGCAGCGCCTCCGTCATGTCATGAGTGACCATGAGCGTGGTCAGCCCCAGCCGGCCGTGCAGCTCGCGCACTTTGCGTCCAAGAGCGTCGCGGGTGACAGGATCGAGCGCGCCGAACGGTTCGTCCATCAGCAGCAGCCGCGGATCGCCGGCCAGCGCGCGCGCCACGCCGACGCGCTGGCGTTGCCCGCCGGAAAGCTCGTCCGGCATGCGCCGGGCGTGACCGGCTTCGAGTTCGACGAGCGCCAGCAGCTCCGCCACGCGCGCTGCGCCGATCGGCTGCCGGGCAAGGCGCGGCCCGATCGCGATGTTTTCCGCCACGGTCATATGCGGGAACAGGCCGACCGACTGGAAGACGTAACCGATCCGCCGCCGCAGCGCGGGCGCGGGCAGGGTGCGCACGTCCTCCCCGGCGAAGAGAACCGCGCCTTCGTCCGGCACGATCAGCCGATTGACCGTCTTGAGCAGGGTCGACTTGCCCGAACCGGAAGCGCCGACCAGTGCGACGAAGCTTCCGCGGGCGATCTCCAGATCGACCCCGTCGATCGCCCGCGTCGCGCCAAAGCGTTTGACGAGACCGCTGAAGCCAAGCTCGATCGGGGACACCGCATCCATCCGCGGACCTTAGGCGGGAAGCGCGCCGAAACGAAAGCCTGGAGTCGTTTTCCTTGAGACGGCCCCGGCCCGCGCCCCGTCCACCCAACGGCAGGGTATTCCATGGGCGGCCGGGTGGGGGTGCGGCGTGCCGGCGCGCCCCGGCCTTGCCGAAACGCCTTCAGGTCGCCAGTCTCGCCAGCGGCAGGCGCAGTCGCGCTGCAAGCCCCTGCTTGCGCCAGTCGCGCTCCGCCGTGCCGCTCAGCTGCCCCACGGTCATGTCGATCAGCCGGGTGCCGAAACCTTGTCCGCCGCCGCCCGGCGTGGGTTCCGGCCCGCCGGTCTCGGTCCACGCGACGACGATATCCGGCCCCTCGATATCGAGATCGATGGTCAGCTTGCCGTTGTCGGCCGACAGCGCGCCGTACTTGATGGAATTCGTTGCCATCTCGTGCACGACAAGGGCGATCGACGTTGCCGCGCGCGGGCCGACCGGCGCGGTCTCGCCGTCGATCGCGATGCGCCCGGTGGCCGCATCGCCGGCAAAAGGTTCCAGCAAGGCCGCGATCAGGCCGCGCAAATCGCCCGAACCGTTGTCGCCCGTCGGCAGCACGAAGTCCTGCGCCTTGCCGAGCGAGGCGATCGTGCTCACGAGATCCTCCCCGAACGCGCGCAGTTCGTCGCGGCCGCGCGTGCGCAACGAGACGAGCCCGGAAATCAGCGCGAACACGTTCTTGATCCGATGGGCCAGTTCGTGCGCCAGCGTCCCGCTGGAATCGGCCTGGCGCCGCCGCTCGTCGATATCGGTCAGCGTGCCGTACCAGCGCGCCACGCCGCCATCGTCGTCGGCCACGGGGATCGCGCGGGCGATGGTCCATCGCCAGCTGCCGTCGGCCTGACGCAGGCGGTATTCGGTTTCGTAGCTTTCCTTTCGCGCAAGGCATTCGGCCCAGGCGTCGAACACCCTGTCCCGGTCTTCGGGATGGACGAAGGGGCGCCAGCTTTCGATATCGGCCGGCGGAGTGCCCCCGGTCACCTGTTCCCACCGGGCGTTGAAGTAATCCAGCCGCCCCTCGCCGTCGGCCGACCAGATGATATCCGGCAGCCAGTCCCCCAGCGTGCGAAACTGCGCGCTCTGGCGCGAAAAGGCGACCCGGTGCTGGCGGGATTCCCGCCGGGCCTGGAACCGTCGCTTGACCGACCGGCCGAGGACCGCCAGCCCCTGACGCTGCAACGCGGTCAGCCCCGCGGGCCGCGGCACGGTGTCGATCACGCACAAGGCGCCGATCGGCGCGCCTTCGCTGGAAGTGATCGGCACGCCGGCGTAGAAGCGCAGGCCGAAATCGCCGGTCACCAGCTCGAAATCGGCAAAGCGCGGGTCCTGCGTCGCGTCGGGCACGATCAGAAGGCCGCCCTTCATCATCGCATAGGCGCAGAAACTGGTCGATCGCGGCGTGCTGTCGATGTCGACGCCCGTCCGCGCGAGGAACCTCTGCCGTTCGGATTCGACCAGAGTGACGAGCGCGACCGGGGTGTCGCACAGGCTGGCGGCGAAGCGGACGATCTCGGTCAGTTCGGGATCGTCGACCAGCGAATCGAAACCGTGCGCGGCCACGACTTTCGCGCGCTCGTTGTCGCCGCAGAGCGCGGGGGTCGGTGCCGCATCGTTTGGCCAGAGTGTCGATTCGCGCAGTTTCATCCCGTCCGCCCCCATAGTACCGAAATTTGCCCAAGTTCCAAAGACTTTTGGATCGTGCCGGCTGTTCGTTTGCCGCCGCGGGCGCGCTCGGCTATGCGCCGTCTGCCAACAGGAGATCCCATGCGCGCCACCCCCGATTTCGATTTCCAGCTGGGCGAAACCGCCGCGATGATCCGCGAGAGCACCGCCCGCTTCGCCGACGAACAGATCGCTCCCCTGGCCGAGAAGGCCGATCGCGAAGACTGGTTCCCGCGCGCGCTGTGGCCTGCGATGGGCGAGCTGGGCCTGCACGGCATCACGGTGGAGGAAGCCGACGGCGGGCTCGGCCTGGGATATCTCGAGCATGTCATTGCGGTCGAGGAAGTCAGCCGGGCCTCGGCCTCGGTCGGGTTGTCGTATGGCGCGCACTCGAACCTCTGCATCAACCAGATCCGCCGCTGGGGCAGCGCGGAGCAGAAGGCGAAATATCTGCCGAAGCTCATTTCGGGCGAGCACGTCGGCTCGCTGGCGATGAGCGAGGCGCAAGCCGGCTCCGACGTGGTTTCGATGAAGCTCAAGGCCGAGGCGGTAGAGGGCGGCTATGTGCTCAACGGCACGAAGTTCTGGATCACCAACGCGACCCACGCGGACACGCTGGTCGTCTATGCCAAGACCGCGCCCGAGGCGGGGAGCCGCGGGATCACCGCCTTCATCATCGAGAAGGACATGCCCGGCTTTGCGATCGGGCAGAAGATCGACAAGATGGGTATGCGCGGCAGCCCCACGGCCGAGCTGGTTTTCGACGATTGCCGGGTGCCCGAAGAGAACGTGATGGGCCCGCTGCACGGCGGGGTCGGCGTGCTGATGAGCGGGCTCGATTACGAGCGCGTCGTGCTGGCCGGATTGCAGCTCGGCATCATGCAGGCCTGCCTCGACTGCGTGATCCCCTACGTCCGCGAGCGCAAGCAGTTCGGCAAGCCGATCGGCGCATTCCAGCTCATGCAGGCGAAAGTGGCCGACATGTACGTCGCGCTGCAATCGGCGCGCGCCTATACATATGCCGTGGCGAAAGCCTGCGACGCTGGCCAGACGACCCGTTTCGACGCGGCCGGCGCGATTCTGCTCTCGAGCGAAAACGCCTTCCGCGTCGCCGCCGAAGCGGTGCAGGCGCTGGGCGGCGCGGGCTATACGAAAGACTGGCCGGTCGAGCGCTACCTGCGCGACGCCAAGCTGCTCGACATCGGCGCCGGCACCAACGAGATCCGCCGCATGCTGATCGGCCGCGAGCTGATCGGGGCGGCAGGGTGATCGATCCTCCCCGGAACGGGGAGGGGGACCGCTCGGCGCAGCCGAGTGGTGGAGGGGGCCCGGCGATTCTCCTTCAGCCGATCCGGCAGGTGAAGCGTGCTCGCAAGCTGCGCCGCGCAATGAGCCTGCCCGAGGTCCTCCTCTGGCAGGAACTGCGCAAGCGGCCCGGCGGCTTCAAGTTCCGCCGCCAGTGTCCGGTAGCGCCTTATACGCTTGACTTCGCCTGCCTCGAAAAGCGACTGGCGATCGAGATAGATGGCGAGGCGCACGATCGCGGCGATGCACCGAAACGGGATGCCGAACGCGACCGGGTGCTGGCGGCCAAGGGCTTTTCCGTTCTGCGCATCGCCGCGCAGGACATCTTGAACGATCTGGAGAGTGTCGTGAACGGTATTCTTGCCCGCTGCCAAGCACTGGGCCCCCTCCACCGTCCTGCGGACGGTCCCCCTCCCCGTTCCGGGGAGGATTTCGAATGACCGCCCCCGTTCTTACCACCAAGCTCGACCGCGAAAGTCCCGAGGCGCAGGCGCGCCATGCGCATAACAAGGCGCTGGCCGAGGAACTGCGCGCCAATGTCGCGCGGGCCGCGCTCGGCGGGCCGGAGAAGCATCGGGAGCGGCACGTTTCGCGCGGCAAGCTGCTTCCGCGCGATCGGGTGGAGCGGCTGCTCGATCCGGGCTCGCCGTTTCTCGAGATCGGGCAGCTTGCTGCCAATGGAATGTACGAGGGCGACGTCAACGGCGCCTCGATGATCTGCGGGATCGGCCGTGTCTCCGGCCGGCAGGCGATGATCGTGGCCAACGATCCGACCGTGAAGGGCGGGTCCTATTATCCGATGACGGTCAAGAAGCACTTGCGCGCGCAGGAAATCGCGCAGGAAAACCGCCTGCCGTGCATCTACCTGGTCGACAGCGGCGGCGCGAACCTGCCCTATCAGGCCGACGTCTTCCCCGACCGCGATCATTTCGGCCGGATCTTCTTCAACCAGGCGAACATGAGCGCGCTGGGCATCCCGCAGATCGCCTGCGTCATGGGCTCCTGCACCGCGGGCGGCGCCTATGTGCCGGCGATGAGCGACGAGACGGTGATCGTGCGCAACCAGGGCACGATCTTCCTCGCCGGTCCGCCGCTGGTGAAGGCGGCGACGGGGGAGGAGATCAGCGCCGAGGATCTGGGCGGCGGCGATCTCCATGCCAGAAAGTCGGGCGTGGTCGATCACCTTGCCGAGAACGACGAGCACGCGCTGACCATTGTGCGCGATGTCGTCGGCCACCTGGGCGAGAACCCGAACCGGGCGACAGGCGTGCAGCTGCGCGATCCGCGCCCGCCGAAGTTCGATCCCGACGACCTCTATGCCATCGTGCCGGAGGATGTCCGCGCGCCCTACGACGTGCACGAAGTGATCGCGCGGCTGGTCGACGGCAGCGAATTCCACGAATTCAAACAACATTATGGCTCCACGCTCGTCTGCGGCTTTGCGCATATCTGGGGCATGCCGGTGGCGATCCTTGCCAACAACGGCGTGCTGTTTTCCGAAAGCGCGCAGAAGGGTGCGCATTTCATCGAGCTGGCCTGCCAGCGGCGCATCCCGCTGCTGTTTCTGCAGAACATTTCCGGCTTCATGGTCGGCGGCAAGTACGAGGCGGAAGGGATCGCCAAGCACGGCGCCAAGCTGGTGACGGCGGTGGCGACCGCGACGGTGCCCAAGATCACGGTCGTGATCGGCGGCAGCTTCGGCGCGGGCAATTACGGCATGTGCGGCCGCGCCTATCAGCCGCGGTTCCTGTTCACCTGGCCCAATGCGCGGATCAGCGTGATGGGCGGGGAGCAGGCCGCGAGCGTGCTCGCCACCGTTCATCGGGACGCCGATACGTGGAGCGCCGAGGAGGCCGAGGCGTTCAAGGCCCCGATCCGGCAGAAATACGAAGACGAAGGCAACCCCTACTACGCCACGGCGCGCCTGTGGGACGATGGCGTGATCGATCCGGTGCAGACGCGCGATGTCCTGGGGCTGGCTTTTGCGGCCACGCTCGAGGCGCCGATCCCCGAACGGCCCGCCTTCGGCGTGTTCCGCATGTAGCAGGCGGCCCGGGGGCAGGATATTTTTCGAAACCGGCCGGCACCTTCGCGCATTGGGGGGGCAGACGCCGGACAAGGAGACGCTCGATGATCATTTCAACCCGCTTCGCCCTCGCCGCTCCGCTTGCCCTGGCAGTGGCGGCCTGCGGCGACACCACCGATGTCGACGAGCGCGTGGTCGAAACGCCCGAACTCGAAACCCCGACCGACGTGACCCTGCCCGAAGTCGAGGTGGAATATCCCGAAGTGCCGGTGAATGCGCGCGCCTCGGTCGAATATGCCGGAACCTACGAGCTGCACACCCGCGACGACCAGGTCAGCACGATCACGCTGGGCGAGGACGACACCTATATCTGGCGCGCCCCCGACGGCACCGAAACGCGCGGTTCGTTCACCTGGGGGGAGGATAACAGCCGGATCCTGATCGAGCGCGACGGCGAGACCCAGGCCTATGCGGTCGCCGAGAACGTTCTCTACCGCCTGCCCGCGGCCGATGCCCCGACGGCAGGCGAACGCAGCGAGGAGACGACCTGGCGGCGCAGCGCGCCCGCGACGGACGACGACGGCGCTGCCGGTTCGGCGGGCGAATAGGCCGCCGCCCGCGCATTTCGCATCGCCCGGGTCTTTAACCCGGCGCCGGCCGTCGCTAGATTGCGCGAAATCTAGCGAATGGACCGATGAACATGACGGCGCCCAGCAACGGGGACAACGAGCGCGCCCAGCTCCTCCGCCTGGCGATGCAGGCGATCGCGCGCACTGGCGAGACCCCCACGCGCGCGGCATTGGCGAAAGAGGCGCGCATGCCGCGCGCACGGATCGACGCGATCTTCGCGACCGACGACGAGCTGTTCGATGCCATCCTCGAACAGTGGTACGCCCCCGACATCGCGATCATGGAAGAAGTGATCGAATCCGACTTGCCGATCCGCCGCAAGTTCTACGAATTCTTCGCGCGCCGGTTTCGCCGCGCGCGCGAGCGTTTTCGCAAGGACCCGGCGGCCTTCGCCGTCTATTGCGAGATCGGCACCGACAAGTTCGAAAACGTGCGCGGCTATATCGATCTGGCCGACCACTATCTGTCGGAACTGATCGCCCAGGCGCAGGAGGAAGGCTATTTCGCCGGTCTCGGAATCAATCGCGCGCTTTCGCTCATCAACCAGATGGTCGCCTGCTATATCCTGCCGCAGATGCTGATGATCCTGGACGAGGACAAGCTGGCGGAAGACAAGCTGGCGACGATCATCGACACGCTGTTCGACGGTCTTTCGGGCGAAGCGCGCGGCGCGGCCCCCGTCGCCGGCCTGCGGATCGCCTGACGACGCCGGTTATCGCTGCGTGAGGTCGCGCACGCGCCCGGTCGCGGGGAGCGGGCGCATGTCCGCCGCGCCCAGATAGGCTTCGATGGCATCGAGATCGAGCGGGCCGGTGACGCTCTCGGCGCCCTGTTCGAACACGGTGAAGCCGTCGCCGCCCGCGGCAAGGAAGCTGTTCGTCGTGATGCGATAGGTGGCCGCGCGATCGACGGGCCGGCCGTGAAGACTGGCCGAAACGATCCTGCCGCCCGCCGGCCTGCTCATGTCGTAAGCGAAGGCGAACCCTTCGGAGACGGAGAAGGTCTGGACGAAGCCGTCGTCGTCCAGCTGCTGTTCGAGCAGGGCGAGCACCTGCGCGCCGGTATAGGTTCGGGTCACCAGCGTGTTGCCGAACGGCTGCACGGCGAAGATGTCGCCGAAGGTCACCGTGCCATCGCCATCCGGCACGATCGGCGCACGAATGCCCGAATTGTTCATCAGCGCGATCTGCGCGCCGGCGTCGCGCGTGGCGAACAGGTGCGCATCGGCGATCAGGTTGCCCAGCGCGGTTTCCTCGGTCGCCGGGCCGGGGTCCCGCGCTGGGCCGGAAATCCGCCCGACGGGCCGGGTCGAGGCTTCGCGGGCGGCCTCGGCATAGCGGGCGACATAGGCGGTCATGCCGGGATCCGCGGGGAAGGAGGCGAAAGCGGGATCGGCATTCTCCCCGGCGTTCTGCACCACGATGTTCCGCGCCGCGACCGAAAGGACCGAATCCGTCGCGGGGTCGATCGTCAGGGCGATATCGGTCAGCAAGGTGCCGCCGTATCCGGCGCTCGTGACGGTGAAGTCGCGCGCGGGATCGACCTCGCCGAACGCGCAGATATACGACCGGTGGGTATGGCCGGAAATCACCAGGTCCACGCGCGGGTCCAGCCGTTCGAGGATGGCGCGCAGGGGCCCTGCGATTGCACCGCAGCCGGAAAACGGGGTCCCCGGTTCCGGCTCCAGGCCCTGATGGATCGCGACCACTATCGCGTCGGCACCGTCCGCCTTGAGCTGCGGCACGATCGCATTGATCGCATCCGCCTCGTCCCCGAACGTCAGCCCGGAAACCCCGCTCGGGGTCACGAGCATCGGCGTGTCCTTCAGCGTCAGGCCGATCACCCCCACCGCGACCGCGCTCTCGCCGCGCCCGAAGCGGCGGATCGCGGCGCCCGGGAACAGCGTGTCGCCGCTTTCGGTCAGCACGTTGGCTGCCAGGAAGCCGAAATCGGCGCCGGCGAAATCCGGTTCCACGGCACAGGGTTCGCGCAATCCGTGACGCGCGCACCCGCCGTCCTGCAATCGCTTGAGTTCGCGCCAGCCGCGGTCGAACTCGTGATTGCCGACGGCGTTGAAATCCAGCCCCATGCGGTTCATCGCCCCCACCGCCGGTTCGTCGAGGAAGAGCGACGAGACGAGCGGGCTGGCGCCCACGAGATCGCCCGCAGCGATGACCAGCGAATGGTCGCCCCCTTGCCGGTGCCGCGCGACCGCGCTCGCGAGATAGGCCGCGCCGCCCGCGCGCACCGCGTGGCTTGCGCCATCGCTCCCGGTCAGGCGGATCGGCCGGGCGAGCGGCTCCAGGTTGCCGTGAAAATCGTTCAGCCCGACGATCTTGATCGTGACCGGTGCAGGGGCCGGACCGCCAGCCGGGGGCGCCTCGCGCAGTGTCGAGCAGGCGCCGAGCGTGGCGACGAGAAGCGGGAGCAAGAGCGCGCGCGAAATCATGCGGGATGTCTCCTGCCGGCGATAGATGTCCGGCCGATGACATGCGTGCCGCCGGCCGCGACGGGAAGCAGGCGGAGCGATCGCGGTCGTCGGCCGGGCTGTCGGAATTTTGTCACACGATGACTCTAACCGCATTGCATCGCTGATTCGACAGGAACTTTCTCATGCGTATCACGCCCGCTGCATTTGCCTTTGTCGTTGCCGCCCCCCTCGCCCTTGCCGCCTGCGGCGAGCGGCCTGAAGGGGAAAGTGCCGAGGATTTTGCCGCCCGCGTCAACGGTGGCGCGACTCCCGCCGCCGCGAGCGGCCCGCGCGATGCGAAGCAGCCCGACGGGCCGCGCGATCCCTCGCTGCCGCGCGTCGCGGCCGACGGGCGCAAGGCGCTCGATCAGGGGAATGCCTATTGGCGCAGCAATCCCGACGGCACCCGCGACAGCCTCGCGATCGGCAAGGACGGCACGTTCACGATGGTTCAGGACGGCCAGACGCAGACCGGCAAGTGGGAATGGCTGCCCGACGGCAAGCGCTTGCGTCTGCTGGGCGTGACGCACCAGCCGATCGTTCTGATCGCCGACGGGGCGCTCTATCGGATGCAGAACGAGAACGTGCCGTTCGACGACGTGACGCCCGACCGCGTCTACCTGAGAGGCGAAAACGCCGCGCAATAGGGCTTCTCCACAGGCCTTCCCGCAGCCTGATCGCGCCGGCGAGGGCGACCACGGTCCGGCCGGCGCGGCAGGCCCCGTTGCCGCCCGCCACGACCGCTGCGGGTGTCACTCCTCTTCCCCGGCCGCGCGGACTCCCTCGGTCACGCCGGCAAACGGCGATATGCTCGGCTCGCCCATGAACGGGTTTCGATCCCAGGGCTTCGATCCCAGGGGCTTCGATGGTTGTGTTGCGAGTTCAGAATCGAAAGGCGAGTGTGCCGCCGATGGTGCGGAATGCTTCCGGCATCACGATCTTCGCATAGCCGTCCGGATTGATGACGCCGGCCGCGTAAGGCGCGTAGAAGCGCTTGTCGAGCAGGTTGCGGGCATAGATGCCGATCCGCCAGCTACGGTCCTCGGCGCCGATGCCGATCGTCCCGTTGAGCAGGCCATAGGCGGCGATCTCGGCATTGGGGTCGCCGATGACCGCTTGCGTTTTCGAACGCCACGCCCAGTTGGCGGAGGCGTCGATCTGCAGATCGTCGCCGACCGGCTGCTCGTAATTGGCGCGCAGGACGTAGGACCACTTGGGTGCGTTGGGCAGGCGATAGCCGCGATAGTTGGCGACCGTCGTGGTCGTCCCCGGCACGACATAGCATCCCTCGCCGACGACGGGGGATATGGGCTGGCCCGGATAGCAGACGCCGTCGTAATCGCGGAAGGTCGCGTCGTTGTAGGCGCCGCTGGCCGACAGACGCAGCGTGGGCGTGATGCGGAAGCTGCTCTCCACCTCCACGCCCCGCGCGCGGAGCATCCCGGCATTGGAGAGATAGAAGGCGGGCGGAGTGACGGTGGTGTCGAAGGTCTGAGCCTGGAAGTCGCGGAAATTCGACCAGTAGAGCGCGAGGTTGAACGTGCCCCTGCCATCGAGGAAGTTCGCCTTGGTGCCGATTTCCCAGCTCTTCACGGTTTCGGGCTTCACCTCCCGGATCACGCCGCTGGTGCCGTCGATTGCCGGTCCCTTGAAGCCGGTCGAATAGGTCGCATAGAACATGAGGTCGCGGGTCGGCTCGATCTGGACGCCGATTTTGCCCGACAGATTGTCCGCCTTCACCGTACCATCGTAGTCGGGCAGCGTGCCGAGCGGGACGGCAGGGAAGGGGAGCGGCGTCACGACCAGCGTGCCGTGGTTGCGGTCGTTCGTGTAGCGCATGCCGCCGATCAGCTTGATCTCGTCGGTCAGGGCGAAGGTGGCGTTGCCGAAGGCGGCCAGGCTGCGGACCCGGTTGGTGGCATCGCGGCGCCCGCCGCCCACGACCACCGGCATGCCGAACAGCCCGTAGTAATTGCCGTACTGGACCGTGTAGCCGGCGTTCTCGGTGCGATAGTAATAGAGGCCGAGGACGTATTCGAGGCGCTCGCCCCCGGGCGAGGTCAGGCGCAGTTCCTGCGTGAACTGGTTGCTGTCGACGCCGCCGTCGCTGTTGTTGAAGACATCGGCGGGGGACGCGTCGATGTCCGAAAGTTGCAGCGTTTCGAGATGGCGATAGGCCGTGATCGAGGTCAGCGTGTGATCGCCCAGCCCGAGATTGACTTCCAGCGATCCGGCATAGAGCGAAGTGTCGGCAGTCCAGTCGCCATCCATATAGCTCAGGTAGACGTCCGGCCCGGGCTTCACCGGGAAGGCGGCGAACTGCGAATTGTATAGCGCGCTCGAGCCCAGCGACTGGATGATCGCGCCATCGCGTGCGAAGGCCGTCTGGTACTCGCCCGTCAGCAGGAACGAGAGGTTGTCCGCCGGCTCCCACAGCAACCTGGCGCGGATGCCGTTGTTTTTGCGGTCGCCAACCGCGCGCGAATCGTTGAGCACATAGGGAATCGCGCCGTCCTGGCCGTTCGCATAGCCGGATACACGCAGCGCGACGGTGTCGCCGAGCGGCACATTGGCACTTGTCTGCACCACGCGTTCGTTGCGCTCCCCATATTTGAGATCAAGCGACATCGAGGACACGCCGATTTCCGGCTTCTTCGTGATGACCTGGATCACGCCTGCGCTGGAATTCTTGCCGAACAGCGTGCCCTGCGGGCCGCGCAGCACCTCGATCCGCTGGATATCGGCAAAACCGGTCGAGCCGGGATCGCGCGCCAGACCGATGACCACCCCATCGATCACAAGGCCCACGGTCTGCTCGACCCCACTGTCGTAGGTCTGCGTGCCGACGCCGCGGATCTGATAGCCGCCGCCGTTCGATACCGGGTTGGTTGCCGAGAAAGTGATATTCGGCGCCAGGTACTGAATGTCGCTGACTTCCTTCAGCCCCGATTCGGAGAGAGCGTCACCCGACACGGCCGTTACGGAGATCGGAACATCCTGCAGCCGCGCTTCGCGGCGAGTCGCGGTGACGATGATTTCGTCGCCGCTGCCGCTTGCCGCTGCGTCGTCTTGTTCGCTCTGCGCCATGGCGGGCGCCGTCCACAGGGCGGTTGCCGCCACTGTGCCGAGCAAAATGGTCCGTCCCGCGCCGAATCGATCCATGATATCCTCCCCTCAGGCGCTGACAGGCGCCGTTACTGTCGGGAGACCGTACAGCGGCAACTTACAAGCAGTCAAGATCGCTTGTAAGTTGCCGTCCCGGCGGATAGGTGTCGAAAGATGCGCAGGAGGGCGCGTTGAATATGAAGTCCTGGATTATCTGGCCGTTGCTGGCGGCCGCCCCAGCAGCCGTGGCGGCGGAGCCGGCGCCTGCACCTGCACCTGCACCTGCACCTGCACCCAAGGTCGGCGTCGTTGCCGATCCCTGCGCGACCTTGCCGCCGATGCCGGCCATCGTTGCCGACTATATGGCCCGGGCGAAGGCGGCGGCCGAGGCCGGTGAGCCCTTGCCGCCGGCGTCCGAGGCGGGGATGGAGATATACCGCCAATGGCAGCAGGACCTGTTGCTGGCCGATTATCCGGGGCTTTGCCGCTATGCCGAAGCCAATCGGGCATTACCGCCGGCGACAGCCGATCGCGTCGTCTTCATGGGCGATTCGATCACCGAATTGTGGTTGCGCGAGCAGCCGGCCTTTTTCACCGGCGACCGCATCGGCCGCGGAATTGGCGGACAGACCACGACCCAGATGGTGGCGCGCTTTCGCGCCGATGCGATCGCGCTCGAACCGCGCATCGTCCACATCATGGCCGGCACCAACGATATTGCGGGCAATGGCGGGCCGACCTCGCTCGACCGGATCGAAGCGAATATCCGCACGATGGTCGATCTGGCGCAGGCGCACGGGATCGAGGTCGTGCTGGGATCGGTGCTGCCCGCACAGCGTTTCGATTGGCGGCCCGGTATCGACCCGGTTGAGACAATCGCTGCGCTGAACGAGCGCCTGCGGACGCTCGCGGCGAGCAAGGGCCTTGTTTACGCCGACTACTACAGCGCGCTCGACAATGGCGAAGGCGGTCTTTCGCAAGAGCATGCCGAGGACGGCGTCCACCCCACGCCTGCCGGCTATGCGGCGATGCGGCCGATCGCCGAACGCGCTCTGGCGGCGGCGCGCACCAGCGAACTAGAGGGCCGATAGGAAGCGATAGGCCTTCCCGATCGCTTCGATCACGCGGTTGGCGGGTGTCTCCTCCTCCTCGACGAAGGCATAGCGAACGCCGGCCGCCGCCATCGCTTTCATCGCCGCGCCGAAATCGACGGCGCCCGTGCCGATCGGGGCGGTTTGCGGGATCCGGTCGACGGCAGGTTCGAAGCCCGGTTTCCAATCCTTGAGATGCGCGAGCGGCGCGCGCGACCCGAGCCTTTTCAGGTAGGGCAGGGGATCGACGCCCGCTGCGACGGTGTTGCCGATATCGAGTTCGAAAACGACGAGTTCCGGGTCGCAGCGTTCGATCATATCGTCGAATGCGTAGCGGCCGCCGAAGCGAACGAAGTCGAGCCCGTGCGTGTGATAGGCGAACCGCATTCCCGCCTCTTTCACCTTGCCGCCGATCACATTGAACCGCTCGGCGGTTCGCAGGAAGTCGTCGCGCGTCAAAGCGGCGATCGCGTCGCGAAATGCATTGTCGGACTTGCCGACCAGCGACCGGAAGGCGGGGACGAGCGGTATCGGGGCAACGACGTAGTCCATGCCTATTTCGGCGCATTGACCGATCAGGCGTTCGACCTCCCCATCCGCCATATCGGCGCGCACGGCGTGGGCGCCCACGGCATTGAGGCCGTTCCGTTCGAGAATGCCGCGAATGATGCGCCCGTCGCGTTCGTAGAATCCGGCGAATTCGACGTGTCGCACGCCCGTGGCGGCGATGGCAGCCATGGCGCCCTCGAAATCCGCCGCCAGCAGTTCGCGCGCCATGTAGAGCTGCACGCCGATGGCGGGGCTCACGGTCGCTGCCCGCACGGCGGCCGGCAACGCCATACTCGCCAGGCCTGTGGCGAAGAACATGCGCCGGTCGACCATCCCTAGTCTCCCCTGCGCCGCCTTTTGGCTTGCCATGCATCTATGCCGGCCATATGTAACGGTCAATCCTGCTTGTAAATGTGGAGGTCAAGGGATGGCTGAGAAACCGCGTCGGCAGACGCAGGCGGAACGAAGCGCGGGAACGCGCGAGGCCTTGCTTTCAGCGGCGATCGAGACCCTCCACGAACACGGTTACGCGGCGACCTCGACGATGCTCGTCGCCGAAAAGGCAGGGGTTAGCCGGGGGGCGATGCTCCACCAGTTCCGGACCAAGGCCGACCTGATGACGTTCGTGGTGGAGGCGGTGTTCGAGGAAGAACTGGAACGCTACGCCGAATACCTGAGCGGGATGACCGATCCGGAGCAAAGGCTGCTCGCATATCCCGAGATGGCATGGGACGTGCTCAGCCGGCCTTCGGGCGTCGCCGTGCTCGAGATCCTGCAGGGGTCGCGCAGCGATCCGCAGCTCTGCGAGAAGCTGGCGCCCGTGCAGACCCGGATCGAGGAACAGGCGCTCGCCTTTACGCATCTGGCCGCCCCGGGCGATACCAGAGGCGCGATGGCGGTCATGCGTCTGATCGTCTGGGCGGTCCGCGGCCTGTCGATTGCGCAGGTGCTGGCGCCCGCACCTGGAAGCGTGAGGGATTCCGTAAAGCTGCTTCGCCGCCTGATCGAGGCCGGGCTCGAAACCGGCGTCCTGTCGGTCCGCAGCGGAAAAGACATCTAAACAGGAGAGGGAAATGGGACGCGCGATATCCACCGTCGTGCTGGCGGCCGCAATGGCATGGGCAATGCCGGCCACGGCCGAACGGGCGGAAGCTACACATCGAAACCAGGAGAATACCGTGGATGAGCGCGCCGCCGCTTTGGTCGATTCGATGACGCTCGAGGAGCAGATCGCTCTGACCGCTTCGGTATCCGGGGGCAGTCTGCTCGAGCTGGGCATTCCGCTTCCCGATTTCATTCCCGAAGCGATGCGCGTACCCAAGCCCGAGGGGGCGATCGGCACTGCAGGCTTCGTCCCGGCGATCGAGCGGGTCGACTTTCCCGCGCTGCATCTTGCCGACGCCAGCCTCGGGCTGGCCGATATCGGCTATCTGCGACCGGGCCAGCAATCGACGTCTCTCCCCGCCACTCTGTCGCTCGCCGCGACCTTCGACCCGGAAATGGCACGCGAAGCGGGACGGATCATCGGCGCGGAAGCGTTCGCCAAGGGCGTCAACGTGATGCTCGCGGGCGGCGTCAATCTCGCGCGTGAACTGCGCAACGGGCGCAATTTCGAATACCTCGGCGAAGACCCGCTGCTCGCCGGCCTGATGGTGTCCGAGCAGATCGCCGGCATCCAGGATCACAACGTCGCCTCCACGATCAAGCACTACGCGCTCAATCCGCAGGAGAGTGGACGCTTCGTCTACAACGCTCGTATCGATGAAGCTGCGCTGCGCGAATCCGACTTGCTTGCCTTCGAAATCGGGATCGAGCGCGGCAAGCCCGCCGCCATCATGTGCGCCTACAACAAGGTCAACGGCACTTACGCGTGCGAGAACGAGTTTCTCCTCAACGACGTGCTCAAGGGCGACTGGGGCTTTCGCGGCTGGGTAATGTCCGACTGGGGGGCGGTTCACAGCCTCGTGCCGTCGGTCGAAGCCGGACTCGATCAGCAGTCGCCGCAAGACAAGGATTACTTCGGCGGTCTGGCCGAGGCGGTGCGGGCCGGCGAAATCGATCGCGCGCGCGTGCGCGACATGGCGTTCCGCATCGTGCGGTCGATGATGGCGGTCGGCGCCCTCGAGCATCGTGCGAGCCCGGGCGGCGCGATCGACAAGGAAGCCCATAGCGCCCGCGCACAAGCCCTCGCGGAAGCGGGCATGGTCCTCCTCAAGAACGACGGCATCCTGCCGCTCGCGGCTGAAACGAAGTCGATCGCGGTGATCGGCCGCCACGCGGACAAGGGGGTGCCCATCGGCGGCGGGTCGTCGCAGGTCATCCCCTGGGGCGGCGTCTATCGCGACGCGCCGGGCGCCAACCCGCTTTCGGCCCTGCTCGCGCCGAGCTATGGCCTGTCGTCTCCGCTCGAGGCGCTGCGGGCCGCGCTGCCGGATGCGGACATCGTGTTCGACGACGGCAGCGACGCAGTGCGCGCCGCCGCGGTCGCCGCCAAGGCCGACCTGGTCGTCGTCTATGCCGTGAAGCCGGAGATGGAAGGCATCGACCACGCCGATTTCTCGCTCCCCTATGGACAAGATGCGATGATCGACGCCGTGGCGACGGCCAATCCCAGGACGGTCGTGGTGCTGCAGACAGGCAATCCCGTGGCGATGCCGTGGCTGGACAAGGTCGGGGCGGTGCTGGAGGCATGGTTCTCCGGCCAACGCGGCGGCCAGGCGATGGCGGCGATCCTGACCGGGGCGAGTTCGCCGCAGGGACGCCTGCCGATCACTTTCCCCGCTTCGGCAGAGCAACTGCCGCACAAGGCGGTCGTGGGCTACGACCCCGCCAAGCAGCGACCGCTCGGTATCGGCGTTGAATACGATCCCTTTCCGATCGACTATGTGGAAGGCAGCGACATCGGCTATCGCTGGTTCGACCGCACGGATGCGGAACCGCTCTTTCCGTTCGGGTTCGGTCTGACCTACACCAGTTTCGACTATGACGGGCTGGCGTTTCGCGGTGGCGAAGGCCTCAGCGTGCAGGCGCGGATCACCAACACCGGCGCGCGCGAGGGAACCGAAGTTGCGCAGCTCTACGTCGCGCCGCCGGGGCGCACGCACCGCCTGGCCGGCTGGGCGAAAGTGACGCTGAAACCCGGCGAAAGCCGCCAGGTAACGATCGACGCTCACCCCTGGTTGCTGCTCTCCTACGACGACGAAGCGGGACAGTGGGTGCGTCCGCGCGGCGAATATCGCTTTTTCGTCGGCAAGTCGGCGGGAGAGCCGATGCTGACGGGCAGCGCCGTGCTGACCGCCGCCACCCAAGATCGGGCACGCTGAGCCATGCGCCACGGATTGCTGTTCGCCGCCTTGCTGCTGTTCGCCGCGCCGGCTCAGGCCGCACCGCCCCAGGTCGAAACCCACGCCGGGGCAGTGCGGGGCACGGTCGAAGCGGGCGTCGAGGTATTCAAGGGGATCCCCTTTGCCGCGCCGCCGGTGGGCGACTTGCGCTGGCGCCCGCCGCAGCCGGTGACGCCGTGGCAGGGCGTGCGCGACGCGACCCGGCCCGGCCACGATTGCATGCGGCCGGCCGCCGACCCCGCGTTCGCGCCGTCGGAGGACTGCCTCTATCTCAACGTCTGGCGGCCGGCAGGCGCAACGGAGGACAAGTTGCCGGTTCTGGTCTGGATCCACGGCGGCGCCTTCGTCTCCGGATCGAACGTGCCTGCCGAAGCATCGGGAGCGAACTTCGCCCGCGACGGGGTGATCTTCGTCGCGCCGAATTATCGCCTCGGCCGCTTCGGCTTCTTCGCCCATCCGGCGCTGTCCGCCGAGCACTCCGACGAACCCAAGGGCAACTACGGCTATCTCGACCAGATCGCGGCGCTCGAATGGGTGCAGCGCAACATCGCCGCCTTCGGCGGCGACCCCGACAATGTCACCATCATGGGCGCGTCGGCGGGCGGGGAATCGGTGCTGGCACTGATGGCGTCGCCGCTGGCCGAGGGTCTGTTCGACCGGGTCATTGCCCAGTCGGGCGGCGGACGGACGCAACTCCTCGGCGCGCAGTATCTCGCCAAGGATACTGCGGCGCACCCTTCGGCCGAGAAAATCGGGCTGGCCTTCGCCAGCAGCGTCGGAATCGAGGGGCGTGGTCCGGCGGCGCTCGGGAAACTGCGCGCGCTTCCGGCTGAGAAAATTGCCGGCAACCTGACCGCGCTCGGCCTGCTGTTCCTCGGCGAGCGGGAGCGCTTCTCGGGTCCGATGGTCGATGGCCGGATCGTGACCGCGGAGCCCGCGGCCGCGCTGAAGGCGGCACCGCCGCTGCCGATCATTGTCGGTGCCGCCGAAGCCGATCTCGGCCTCAACCGCGCACCGAGCAAGGATGCGGCGTTTGCGGCTTTCGGTCCGCTCGAGGATGCGGCGCGGCTGGCCTACGATCCCGACGGCACGGCGACGCTCGACGCAGTCAACGGCATGATCGGCCGCGACCGCACGATGATCGAACCGGCGCGGCTGGTCGCGCGCACTGTCGCCGCGAACGGTGAACCGGCCTTCCTGTTCCGGTTCTCCTATGTCGCGGAATCGCTGCGCGGCAAGGCGATCAAGGGCGCCGAACATTCGAGCGAGGTCGTCTATGCCTTCGACACGCTGCCCGCGCTGCTCGGCGATGCGGTGACCGCGACCGACGCGGCCGTCGCGGCGACAATGCACAGCTACTGGGTCAACTTTGCCAGGACCGGCACTCCCAATGGCCCGGGTCTGCCCGACTGGCCGGCGGTGACGCCGGAGTCCGACCCGCTGCTCGATTTTCAGGCGGACGGAACCGCGGTTGCCAAGCGCGATCCGTGGCAGGCGCGGCTCGATGTGACCGAGGCGAACGCCGAACGCGGCGATTAGACGGCGATGGGGAGGGGAGCAGCCATGATCGGGAGAAGTCTGGGATCGGCGGCAGCCATGCTGCTCGCGGCCTCGGCGCAGGCCGCACCGGCGCTGATGCCGTTGCCCAAATCGGTGACGATGAACGGCGAGGGGGAACTGGCGGTTGCCGGACCGCTCGAGGCCGATTGGCGCGGGTGCGGCGATCCGGTGCGGCTCGAACGGGCGGCCGTTCGGCTGAACGCCGATATTCTGAGGCAGACCGGGCTGATTCTCGACGCCGACAAGCCGGTGGCGGCCAGCGTGACATGCCGCACGGACGAAAACGCGGTCGATGCCGGAGAGAGCTATCGCCTGACGGTGAACGCGCAGGGCTTCGCCATCGACGCCGGCGGCCCGACCGGAGTGCTGCGCGCCTTTGCCACCCTGCGCCAGCTCGTGGGCCTGTCGCCCGCCGGCATCGCCATCCCCTATCAGACCATCCGCGACGCACCGCGCTTCGCCTGGCGCGGCGTGATGCTCGATCCCGCGCGGCATTTCATTTCGGTCGCTACGCTCAAGCGGCAGATCGACGCGATGGAGCGCCTGAAATTCAACACGCTCCACCTCCACCTTTCCGACGATCAGGGGTTCCGCGTCGAAAGCCGGCTCTATCCGAAGCTCAATGCGGACGGCGATTATTACCGGCAGGAGGAGATACGCGAGATCGTCGCCTATGCGGCCGATCGCGGCATTCGCATCGTCCCGGAGTTCGACGTGCCGGGCCATAGCCGCGCGATCGTGGAAGCCTACCCCGAGATCGGCACAATCTCGGAGACGACGTTTCTTGGCGTGCCCGCCGTGGCGCTGAACCCGGCGTCGGAGGGGACTTACGAATTTCTCGAACGCCTGTTCGGGGAAATGGCGGGGCTCTTTCCCGACCCGCATTTCCATGTTGGCGGCGACGAGGTGAGCGAGACCGTCTGGAACGACGCGGCCGACGTGAAGGCATTGATGGCGAGGGAGAACCTGGCCGATATGAAGGCGGTCGAAGGATACTTCCTGCACCGGGTGTCGAAGATCGTTCGCAAGCTCGGCAAGACCATGATCGGGTGGGAGGAAGTCGCAAAGGCCGGGCTTCCCGGGGACACGATCGTCCAGGCCTGGCAGACCTCGAACGCGATGGCGGACGCCACGGCCAGGGGGCACCGCACCGTCATGTCGGCCGGCTACTATCTCAATCTGCTGATGCCTGCGGACTATCACTACGCCATCGATCCCGCTGCGACATCGGGCGCCGGGCTGACCCCGGAGCATGCCGAGCAGTTGCGCGGACTCAGCCCATTGCTCGCGACCGTCGTTACCGATGCTCTCGTCGACCATCCCCATCCCCCGCTGACTCCCGAGCAGGAGGAACTGCTGATCGGGGCGGAGGCGCCGCTGTGGGGCGAGATCGCCGCCGATGAACTGATCGACCACCATCTCTGGCCCCGCGCGGCCGTGCTTGCCGAGCGCTTCTGGTCGCCGGCGAAAGTTCGCGACGAGAGCGACATGTATCGGCGCCTCGCCATCGTCGCCGAGCAGTTGACGGTCAGCGGCCTCGACGACCAGGCCAATCGGCTGCGGATTGCCACGCGCCTCGCACCGGGCGACGTAGGTCCGGTGGTCGACCTGCTCGCGATCACCGGCCCCGTGCGCAACATGGCCCACGACCATCGCATCAAGGCGATGCTCGCCGGCCGACGCATCGTCCAGCCGCTCAACGCGCTCGCCGATGCGGCGCCGGTGGATAGCCTGCTCGCACGCCGCTTTGCCGATGAAGCCGCGCGCTATGTCGCGGGCGAGCGGGGGCTTGCCGAGACATTGAAGGGACGGCTGACCGCCTGGCGCGACAACGACGCGCGCTACCGCGCGGTCGCGGCCGGCAAGCCGATGCTCGAAGCGGCCTTGCCGACGTCCGCGCTGATCGCCGGTTTGGCCCGGAGCGGCCTGGCCGCGCTCGCCGCGCTCGAGGGAGGGACTCCGCTGAGCGCCGCCGAAACCGAGGAGGCGAAGCGGCTGCTGGCGCAAGTCGCCGCAGAAGAGGCGGCATCCTGGCGTCCGTTCGATTCCTTCATCCGCCCACAACCCGCCGCCGACCTGATCGTGAAGATCGGACCTGGCGTGAGCGCGCTGGTCGAAGCCGCGGCAGCGGCAAAGGATTGAGCGGGCCGGCGGCGCCCGACAGCCGCCGCCGGTCGTTCTATCGGCCGAGGCCGCCGCGTCGGGCGATGTCGCCCAGGAAGCGCGCCGACGGCTTCGGCAGGCGGCGAAATGTCTTCGGTTCGACCGCCACGAGGCCGAACTTGGGGCGATAGCCGGCGACCCATTCCCAGTTGTCGAGAAGGGACCAGTGGATATAGCCGCGCAAGTCGATGCCGTCGGCCAGGCACCGTTCGACTCCGGCAACCGCGCCTTCGATATAGGCGATGCGGCGGCTGTCGTCCTCGGTCGCGACGCCGTTTTCGGTGACGTACAGCGGCCGGTCGGTGCGGCTGGCCGCCAGCCGGATGGCACCCTCGACCGCGCCGGGGGTGAAAGCGTAGCCCATTTGTGTCAGCTCGGTGCCTGGCGGCGGCGGCACGTCGGCCTTCGGACCGACCTCGCCGCCGGTATAGACCTGGACGCCGACGAAATCGCCCGATGCGGCAAGCCACCGGTCGAGCATTTCGGACTGCTTGCGCTTGAGGCCGCTGTCGTCGCCGCCGGCCGCCCTATCGGCCGGGATCGCCAGCGTCAGCCCGATCGGAAAGCGCGCGCCGGCCTTGCGCATCGCAACGACGGCCTGCTCGTGCGCAGCGACGATACCGTCGTACTGCAATTCGCCGGCGAGCATCGGGCTCGACCACGCAGGCGCGTTCTGAGCTGTGCCGGCCGCCTTTTGCGCCGCCTGGATGAAGGGGCGATACTTCTCCGCAACCCCGCTCCAGCGGACGACGGTGGCGAGATTGGGCTCGTTAAAGGTGGCGGCCATATGGATGAGGTCGCCCATCGCGCCGACGACACGGTCGCAATGCGCGGCAAAGGCATCGACGTTGGCGGGATCGGTGAACCCGCCGCTTGCGGCGACCCAGCGCGGCACCGTGAAGTGGCTGAGGGTGACGACCGCCTTCAACCCATGCCGGTGGCAGGATTCGAGAACGCGGCGATAATAGGCGAGGCCTGCGTGCGATATCTGCCCCCGCTCCGGCTCGATCCGCGACCATTCGATACCGAAACGATGTGTGTTGAAGCCGAGCGAGGCCGAGAGCGCTATATCCTCGTCGAACCGATGATAGGTGTCGCAGGCATCACCCGACGGATCGGCGAAGATCGCGGGCTGCACATGCTCCATAACCCACAGGTCGCTGGCTATGTTGCCGCCTTCCGACTGGTAAGCGGAACCGGCCGTTCCCCATAGGAAATCGGTGTTCGAAGCGCTCTTCGGGCGGGTCGCAGCGCCACCGCGCGCTGCGACGAATGCCCCTCCGGCAACGCCCCCGACCAGTCCGATAAAACTCCGCCGCTCCATAACCCCTCCATTTACAGTCATTCCTGACTGTAAATAGCTCGGGCTGTACCTTTCGGCAAGCCTCCTTGCAGGGGCTCGGATGCAAACCGTTGGATTCGGCGCTCGGGTTACCTCCAAGAGCCAGTCGTTTTGCCAACCGAGCGGCCTGATTCTGCAATGATGTTGGGGCGTCCTGCAGGCCGATCAGATATCGAGATTGGCGACGTTGAGCGCGTTGTCCTGAATGAACTCGCGGCGCGGTTCCACGATATCGCCCATCAGACGGGTGAAGATCTCGTCGGTGACGTCGGCGTCCTCGACCTTGACCTGCAGCAGGGCGCGGTTTTCGGGATCGAGCGTGGTTTCCCACAATTGCTCCGCGTTCATTTCGCCCAGGCCCTTGTAACGCTGGACCGACAGGCCCTTGCGCCCGGCGGCCAGCACTCTGTCGAGCAGCTCGGTCGGGCGGGTGATCGCATCGTCCGCCGTGGCGGCGATTTCCACTTCCTCGCCCTCCGCATTCTCGTCGGCCGGTTCGCTTTCGGCACCGATCCGCGCCAGGCGCGCGGGGCTGGCATAGACTTCGGCGTTCTCGCTCGCGAGCCGGTGCAGCTTGCGCGCTTCGGCACTGGCGACAAACGCGGCCTCGATGTCGTGGACGTCGGTCACACCGCGCCATATCCGTTCCAAGCGGATGCCGCCGTCGGCGTGCAGTTCGGCGCTCCATTTCGCTTCCGGATCGGCCCGGCCCAGCCGCTGCGCCGCATTGTCGAGCGCGCGGGCGCGCCCCGCAGCATCGATCGCCGGATCGAGCGCGCCGGAGAGCGCCAGTTGCTCGACGATCACGGCATCGTATTTGCGCGGCACGAACGCGATCAGGTTGCGGATGCGCAGGCCGTGTTCGACGAGCGCGCGCAGGTCCCGCTCGGCGCGCGTGCCGCCCGCCGTTTCCAGTACGCGGTTCTGCAGCCCGGCATCGACCAGATAGCGGTCGAGCGCCCCCTGGTCCTTCAGATAGACTTCGCTGCGCCCCTTGCTCACCTTGTAAAGCGGCGGCTGGGCGATGAAGAGGTGCCCGGCCTTGATGATCTCGGGCATCTGGCGGTGGAAGAACGTGAGCAGCAGGGTGCGGATATGCGCACCGTCGACGTCGGCGTCGGTCATGATCACGATCTTGTGATAGCGCAGCTTTTCGAGGTCGAAATCGTCGCGGATGCCGGTGCCCATCGCCTGGATCAGCGTGCCGACCTCCTTGCTGCCGATGATCCGGTCGAACCGCGCGCGTTCGACGTTGAGGATCTTGCCCTTGAGCGGCAGGATCGCCTGCGTCTTGCGGTCGCGGCCCTGCTTGGCCGAGCCGCCGGCGGAATCGCCCTCGACCAGGAACAGTTCGCTCTTCGCCGGATCGCGTTCCTGGCAGTCGGCCAGCTTGCCGGGCAGGCTGGCAACGCTCATCGCGCCCTTGCGGCTCATCTCGCGCGCCTTGCGCGCCGCCTCGCGCGCGGCGGCGGCGTCGACGATCTTCTGGATGATCGCCTTCGCATCGGCCGGGTTCTCCTCCAGCCACTCGGTCATCTTCTCGCCCATCAGCGATTCGAGCGGCTGGCGCACTTCGGAACTGACCAGCTTGTCCTTGGTCTGCGACCCGAACTTGGGATCGGGCAGCTTGACCGAAACGATCGCGGTCAGGCCTTCGCGCATGTCCTCGCCGGTGAGCGAGACCTTTTCCTTCTTCAGCAGGCCCGAGGCGCCGGCATAGTTGTTCAGCGTCCGGGTCAGCGCGGCGCGGAAGGCGGCGAGGTGCGTGCCGCCGTCGCGCTGGGGGATGTTGTTGGTGAAGCAGAGCACGTTTTCGTAGTACGAATCGTTCCACTCCAGCGCGACGTCGATCCCGATCCCGTCCTTCTCCGCCGAAACCGAGATCGGTTCCGCCACCAGCGCCTGCTTGTTGCGGTCGAGATACTTCACGAACGCGCCGATACCGCCTTCGTAGAACAGGTCGTGCTCCTGCACCTCCTCGTGCCGCCGATCGCGCAGGAGAATGCGCACGCCGGAGTTGAGGAAGGCGAGTTCGCGATAGCGGTGCTCGAGTTTGTCGAAATCGAATTCGGTGACGTTCTTGAACGTGTCCGTCGAGGGCAGGAAAGTCACCCGGGTGCCCTTCTTCAACCCGTTCTCGTCGCCGTTGGCGCTCACCGGCGGGGCATCGCCCACGATCTCGAGCGGCGCGACGGCATCGCCGTGCTCGAACCGCATCCAGTGCTCCTTGCCGTCGCGCCAGACGGTCAGCTCGAGCCATTCGGACAGCGCGTTGACCACCGAGACACCGACTCCGTGAAGGCCGCCGGAAACCTTGTAAGCGTTGTCGTCGCTGGTGTTTTCGAACTTCCCGCCGGCGTGAAGCTGGGTCATGATGACCTCGGCCGCCGACACGCCCTCGCCCTTGTGCAGGTCGACCGGGATGCCGCGGCCGTTGTCCTCGACCGAAACCGATCCGTCGGCATTGAGTTCGATCAGCACGAGATCGCAATGGCCGGCCAGCGCCTCGTCGATCGCGTTGTCGGACACCTCGAACACCATGTGATGCAGGCCGGAGCCGTCGTCGGTATCGCCGATGTACATGCCGGGCCGTTTGCGGACGGCGTCGAGCCCTTTGAGGACCTTGATCGAATCCGCGCCGTAGCCGTTGGTTTTCGCCGCTTCGGGCGGGGTGTTCTCGGGTGTCTCGTCCATGCCGATTATATAGGCCCGCACGCCCCCGATCCCAAGCGAAACGCGCATCCCGCGCCGGGTTTTCCACGGCTTGCCGCAGGCGGGCCGGAACCTCGGCGCGGTTGCGCGCTGGTTCGCCGCCCGAGCGCGGAGCGACGAGGAGACGCAGTGAGCGCTTGCCGGCGGGCTCCGCCGCGCTAGGATCGGCGCCATGAATCAGCGCGACGTACCGGCCCGGATCGGGGCCGAATTCGATTCCTTTTCCGCCATTCTGACGGCCTGGTCGGAGCAGCAGCCCGAGGCGATCGCCCTGCGCGACGAACAGGGCGAACTGACCTGGGGCGAACTGGCCGACCGGGTCGAACGGATCGCCGCGAAGCTGCAGGAGGACGGGCTGGAGCGCGGGCAGGCCGTGGCGATCCTGGGCCCGTCCACCATTGCCTACGCGCTCGTCTTCCTGGCGGCGGTGCGGGCCGGGGGCGTGGCCGCGCCGCTGACGACCAGCGCCAGCCGCGAGCAGCTCGAAGGGATGGCGCGCGACAGCGGGGCGCGGCACCTGTTTGTCGACGGCGAGCGGCTGGACCAGTTGGGCGAGGATTTCCTGCCCGATATGCGGCGGATCGTCCTCGGCGAGATCGACGAATGGATGGCGCCTGCGGGCGAGCGCGCAAGGCCGTTCGATCCCGACCCCGAGGACCCGTTCAACATCATCTATTCGAGCGGCACGACCGGCGTTCCCAAGGGCATCGTCCATTCGCACCGGATGCGCTGGCGGCAGTTCGCCTCGATCGCCGCATCGTATCTCGCCAACGGCGTCGAGCCGCGCGCGCTGGCCTCGACACCGCTCTATTCGAACACCACGATGGCGGCGTTCCTTGCGCCCTTGCTCGCCGGCGGGACGGTGCGGGTCATGGGCAAGTTCACTGCAACCGGCTGGCTGGAATATGCTCAGGCCGATCGTACGACCGTGACGATGCTGGTTCCCGTTCAGTATCAGCGGCTGATGGACGAGCCGCGCTTCGACGATTACGACTTGTCCTCGCTCGCGCTGAAATACTGCACGTCGGCGCCGTTTCCGGTACCGCTCAAGCGCGAGGTTCTGCGCCGGATGCCGGGCGCTCTGGTAGAGATCTACTCGATGACCGAAGGCGGGGTCGTGTGTCTGCTCCCCTGCCACGAATTTCCCGACAAGCTGCATACCGTGGGCCGTCCTGCGCCCGGAAGCGAGCTGAAGGTGCTCGACGACGACGATCGCGAGGTTCCGCCGGGCACGGCCGGCAATCTCGTCGGACGCAGCCCGACGATGATGAGCGGCTACAAGAACCGGCCCGACAAGACGCGGGAAGGATACTGGACCGATCCGGCCACCGGCGCGGTCTGGCAGCGTATGGGCGATATCGGGCGGGTCGATGCCGACGGCTTCGTCGAACTGGTCGGCCGGGCCAAGGACATGATCATTTCCGGCGGCTTCAACATCTATCCCGCCGACCTGGAAGCCGAGTTGGAGCGCGAGCCCGACGTGGCGGAAGCCGCCGTGGTCGGCGTGCCGAGCCGGCGCTGGGGCGAAAGCCCGGTCGGGTTCGTGCGGCTGGGGGACGGGGCACGCCCGGTCGCCGACGTGCTGGCCGCCGTCAATGCCAGGCTGGGGAAGACCCAGCGGCTGGCGGCGCTGCATCTGATCGGGGAAATGCCGCGCAGCCATATCGGCAAGCTGCTCAAGACCGAACTGCGGGAAAAGGCTGAAGCGCTCGGCGGGGTCGAATAGGCTCTGTTCGCAGGAGTGGCGATGGAGACGCGGCCGCTTTGGGGGGGAGGCTTTGGCGGCCGCGTCTCTCTCGCTGTTCTTTCCTCGCGAAGCTCAGGCGATTGCCGCGCCGAGCATGAGGCTGCTGATGGAGGCAGCCGCGAGGAAAGCCAGGAAGTGCGATGCTGTCGTGCGCATGGCATATCTCCTGTTCGAGGAGGCCGGGGGAAGGGGGGAGAGAGGAGAGAGAGGACCTTCCGCCCGGCTCGAGAGGCGAAATAATCTTTCGCCTGCCTTTCCACAAATGAGAAAACTGCCATATTTGTTGCAAAATACGCAACTGAAAGCGCGATGCTCTTCGGTTGCGGTAGCCGTATTCGGGTCAAGCGTGCAAAATATGCAGGTTTCGCGGCAGGTTCCGTGCCCTGGCCGAAACGGCGGCAGACCGCGCGCCGGCGGGCTCGGCCCGGTCGGCCGGGGCGCGGCGGAGCATGTCTCACGCCCCTGCTGGACAGGTGCCGCGCCAAGCCCCTAACGGGACGCATGGACCTGCACCCGAACGATTCCCGTCCCGATTCCATCCTGATCGTCGATTTCGGCAGTCAGGTGACCCAGCTTATCGCCCGCCGCGTGCGCGAGGCGGGGGTCTATTCCGAAATCGCGCCATTCTCGATGGCGGAAGAAGCTTTCGAACGCCTCCGGCCCAAAGGGATCATCCTTTCGGGATCGCCCGCCGGCGTCCCCGACGAGGGCAGCCCGCGCGCGCCGGAAATGCTGTTTACGGCGGGCGTGCCGATCCTCGGCATTTGCTACGGCCAGCAAGTGATGACTCACCAGCTCGGCGGCGAAGTGCGCCCCGGGCATGAGACCGGGGAGGGCGGGGAGTTCGGCCGCGCCTATCTCACCGTCACCAAGGATTGCGCCCTGTTCGACGGCCTGTGGCAAGTGGGCGAACGGCACCAGGTCTGGATGAGCCACGGCGATAAGGTCACCCGCTTCGCCGAAGGGTTCGAAATCGTCGCGATCAGCGACGGCGCGCCGTTTGCGGTGATCGCCGACGAAGATCGCAAGTTCTACGGCACGCAGTTCCATCCCGAAGTCGTCCATACGCCCGATGGCGCGAAGCTGATCGCCAATTTCGTGCGGCATGTCTGCGGGCTGGCGGGCGACTGGACGATGGCCGAATTCCGCAAGACCAAGATCGCCGAGATTCGCGAGCAGGTCGGCGACGGCAAAGTGATCTGCGGCCTTTCGGGCGGGGTCGACAGCGCGGTGGCCGCGGTGCTGATCCACGAGGCGATCGGCGACCAGCTGACCTGTGTGTTCGTCGATCACGGCCTGATGCGGATGAACGAGGCGGAGCAGGTCGTCACGCTGTTCCGCGACCATTACAACATTCCGCTCGTCCATGTGGATGCGGAGGAGATGTTCCTCGCCGGCCTGGCGGGCGAAACCGACCCGGAAAAGAAGCGCAAGTTCATCGGCAAGGCCTTCATCGACTTGTTCGAAGCGGAGGCGAAGACCATCGGCGGGGCCGATTTCCTCGCCCAGGGCACGCTCTATCCCGACGTGATCGAATCGGTCTCTTTCACCGGGGGGCCGAGCGTGACGATCAAGAGCCATCACAACGTCGGCGGCCTGCCTGAACGCATGAACATGAAACTGGTCGAGCCGCTGCGCGAGCTGTTCAAGGACGAAGTCCGCGTGCTCGGCCGCGAACTGGGCCTGCCCGAGGTTTTCGTCGGCCGCCATCCGTTTCCCGGCCCCGGCCTGGCGATCCGCATCCCGGGCGAGGTGACGAAGGAACGGTGCGAGATCCTGCGCAAGGCCGACGCGATCTATCTGGAGGAAATCCGCGCCGCCGGCCTCTACGACGCCATCTGGCAGGCGTTCGCGGTCCTGCTGCCGGTCAAGACTGTCGGTGTGATGGGCGACGGGCGCACATACGACAGCGTCTGCGGCCTGCGCGCGGTGACCAGCACCGACGGGATGACGGCGGACGTCTATCCTTTCGATGCCGCGTTCCTCACCCGCGTGGCGACGCGCATCGTCAACGAAGTGAAGGGTATCAACCGCGTGGTTTACGACTGCACCAGCAAGCCGCCCGGCACGATCGAGTGGGAATGATTCAGGTCCGTCGCCGGCCCGACTGACATTCGAGCTTGCTGTCATTCGGGATCAGGGATTCGACGTGACGGCGACGCTCCTGCCGACGAGCGTGCCGGCGAAAAGCCTGTCACCCACCTGGACAACGTTGGAAGGCGTAAACGCCCCTTCCTCGGCTCTGATCATGTTCTCGATCGCCCATGTTTCGGGATCGATTACCGCAACGAAACCGGTAAGGCTGTCGTTGACGAACCAGCTGCGGGGCAGGCTCATCAGAATGCGGCGAGGTGTCTTGTAAGGCAGTATCCACCGGTTGAGTGCCGGCGCATGATCGTAGAGCGCCAGTAGCAGCCGCCCCTCGTCGTCGTAATCGAGGCCGTCGGGCATGCCTGGCAAATCCGTGATGACATGGTCGACCTCTCCCCGTCGGGGGCCTTCCAACCAGATTCGGGTCACCCGATAGCGTGAGGATTCCCCGACAATGAGCGCGCGCCGGTCGGGCGAAATCACGAGGCTGTTGGGGAAATAGAGACCGTCCGCCACGATGGTCGTTTCCCCGGACGCGGGATCGATGCGGACGATGCGGCCATAAGGGCGGCCCTCCAGAAGATCCGGGAGCGTGTAGCTCGGCTGCACGCCTATCGTTGCGCGGTTATATCGGATGGATGAGTCGCTGACATATATTGTGCCATCGGCTGCGGAAACCACGCCGTTGGGGAGATAGATCGGCTCGCCGTTCACGCTGTCGGCGAGCAGCGTGACGGTTCCGTCCCTGGCAATGCGTTGCACCCCAATCCCGTGATTGGCCACCAGAAGGTTGCCGTGGCTGTCGAAGGAGAGACCGAGCGGCCGCCCGCCCGTGTCGGCGAACGTGCTCCATTCGGTGTCGTCGGGGCCCAATCGCAATATCTTGCCATCGACGACCCCGACGTAGAGCGTGCCGGTGGGGTCGGCGACGATGTCCTCGGGATGCGCTACCGGTGTCGCTACGGGTTCCCATCGCCTGAGCAGAACGGAGTCGTCTTCGGTTGGAGTGGCGGGGAGATGCCGGGTATCGAAGGTGACAGGGTCGAAATCTACTCCGAATGGAAGCATACGGGCGGTAGTGATCACGACTGCACCAACCGCAAGTGCGGCTGATGCTATGAAAAGACGGCGAGTGCGGTGCATTTTTGGTCCCGGTCTTCGGTTGCAGTCGGGGGTATAGACGGAGCGTTTACCGCCCGAGGAAAGGGGAAGTTCGTGACCGGCGCGATATCGTTCGCAAGCGACGTCCACGTGACGCAAAGGCTGCCCCGAAATGCCGTCATGGCGCTCGGCTGTGTGCTGGCGCTGTGTCCGATCCTGTTATGGCAATCGGACCGGTTCTCGATAAACGAGGTGTTGCGGCCGGCGATCAGCCTGACTTTCTGGCTTGCCTTGTCGACGACGGTTGCCGTGCAGGCCGTCATCAGCACGATAGTGATGCAGGCTTTCCTGCCGAACCCCTCGCGCTCGGCTTTCTGGCTTTCCCGACTTGGCAATACGATGCTCAACGTCGCACTCGCAAGTATCGAGAGCATCGGGTTCAAGCATTTCTGGGGCCTGCCGATAGGCGGGCAACACGATTTCGCCGGTATCGCCCTGATTGCGAGCGTTCCCGTAGTGCTGACGTTGCTCGCTGCCGAACGCGGCATCGCGGTGCGGCGGCGCCCGGCGACCGCCGCGGCGCCGGCCTTGCACCGCGCCGGAATGCTGAAGCGTATGCCGCGGGGCGTTGTCGGTCCCGTCGAACTCCTGCGCTCGGAAGATCACTACCTGCACGTCCACACGGCGTCGGGCGCTGGCATGATCAAGTACCGCCTCGGCGACGCTGTCGACGAACTGGGGCCCGAGGCGGGCATGCAGGTGCACAAGTCGTGGTGGGTGAGCTATTCCGCAATATGCGGTATCGAGCGGAGCAGCGGGCGGTTCTGGATCGTGCTGCGCGATGGGCGGCGGGTTCCGGTATCGCGGACCTATCTTGCGGAAGTCCGCGAGCGCTGGCGCGGTGCCGAAGGCGATCCGCCCCATGCAAAAGGCAATTCGGTCTGACACCGGATGGGGTTTCCGGTTACATCGTTGCGGACTGTCGCCGGCCGGGGATGCTTCGCCACTGGTCCGGCATTCGTTTCCGGCAATCACAGTGGACGAAAATTGCGATCACGAAACGGCTTGATCTCAAGTTTGGTTGAAGTTGTATCGATCTGTTCCTCTCCGATGCAATCGAAGGAACGAGGAACATGACGGATACTTTGCGGATAGGACTTGTCTACGGCAGCGCGCGGCCCGGCCGGCTGTGCGACAGCGTCGCCGGCTGGGTGGCCGAAAGGGTCGCGGCGCGCGGCGGAATGGCGGTCGAAACGATCGATCCCGCCGCGGGCCATGACGAGGCCGAACTGATCCGGCGCATCGACCGCGCGGACGGGTTCATCGTGGTCACGCCCGAATACAATCACAGCTTCCCCGCGCCGCTGAAGGCCCTGATCGACGCGGCCAGCAGCGAATGGCATGCCAAGCCGGTCGCTTTCGTCTCTTACGGCGGCATATCCGGCGGCCTGCGCGCGGTCGAACACTTGCGCGGCGTTTTCGCAGAGCTTCACGCCGTGGGGATCCGGGACACGGTCAGCTTCGCCGCGGCGTGGGAGCAGTTCGGCGAGGATGCCCAGCTGCACGATCCGCGCCGGGCCGAGCGGGCGATGGCGACCCTGCTGCTGCGGTTCGACTGGTGGAGCCGGGCTCTGCGCAATGCGCGGATTGCGCAAAGCTATGGAGAAGCGGCATGAGCGAGCGCGACATGAGCGAGCACAGCGTGGATCTCGCCGCCTATTGCGCGCGCATTGGCTATTCCGGGCCGCTCGAACCGACTCTGGCGACCCTTCGCGCGCTGCAGGAACTGCATCCGGCCGCGATCACTTTCGAAGCGATCGACGTCCTGCTGGACCGCGGGGTGGATCTTTCGCCCCGCGCGGTCGACGACAAGCTTATCGTGCGCGGCCGCGGAGGCTATTGCTACGAACAGAACGGGCTTTTCAAGCGCGTGCTGGAAGCCATCGGCTTCGAGGTCGAGGGCCTGATCGCCCGGGTGAACTGGCATGCTCCGCCCGATGCGCCGCTGGCACCGCCGTCGCACATGGCGCTGCGCGTCACGGTCGACGCCGTGCCGTGGCTGGTGGATGTCGGTTTCGGCAGCTGCGTGCCGACCGCGCCGATCCGGCTGGCCTGTCGCGAGCCGCAGAGCACGCGCCACGAGATCTTTCGCCTGACGCCGGCAAGCCACGGGCTGCAACTCGAAGCCTCGATCGCGGGCAAGTGGCAGCCGGTCTATCGCCTGGCCCCTACGCCAATGCTCGATGGCGACTACGAGTTGCACAACTGGTTCACAGCCACCCATCCCGGTTCGCACTTCCGCCACCGGCTGATCGTGACGCGCACGACGCCCGATGCGCGGCACGTGCTCGCCGATGCGCGCCTGACGGTGCGCGGCAGCGACGGGACGGTTCACCGCGAAACGCTCGACGCCGATGCGATCGAGCGCGCGCTGGCGGAGCGGTTCGCCTTGCCGGTCGAAAGCGACTGGCGGCCGATAATCGAACGTGCAGCGGCGGCGAGCGCTTCGGGCTGAAACTTCTGCTTGCCTGCACGCTCGCCCGGATGCCTTGCCAGCATCCGCAAATTGCGACAGTCCGGCCCGGACACGTTGCGCAAAGGGGAGAGGCCAATGAAGACCGCGATCACCGAAATGTTCGGTATCGAGCACCCGATCATCCAGGGCGGTATGCACTATGTCGGGTTTGCCGAAATGGCGGCGGCGGTGTCGAACGCCGGAGGGCTCGGGATCATTACCGGGCTGACGCAGAAGACCCCCGCCGACCTCGCCAACGAGATCGCGCGCTGCCGCGACATGACCGACAAGCCGTTCGGCGTGAACCTTACTTTTCTGCCCACGGTGAACGCGCCCGACTATCCCGGCTATATCCGCGCGATCGTCGAAGGCGGGGTGAAAGTGGTGGAAACCGCCGGCAACAATCCCCAGGCCGTGCTCCCGCATCTCAAGGACGCGGGGATCAAGGTGATCCACAAATGCACCAGCGTGCGCCATGCGCTGAAGGCGCAGTCGATCGGGTGCGACGCGGTCTCGGTCGACGGGTTCGAATGCGGCGGCCATCCGGGCGAGGACGACGTGCCGAACTTCATCCTCCTGCCGCGCGCGGCGGACGAGCTGGAGATACCGTTCGTGTCCAGCGGCGGCATGGCCGACGGGCGCAGCCTGGTCGCCAGCCTCGCGTTCGGCGCGGCGGGCATGAACATGGGCACGCGCTTCATTGCAACGAAGGAAGCGCCGGTTCACGACAACGTCAAACAGGCGATCCTGGCCGCCAGCGAGCTCGATACGCGGCTGGTGATGCGTCCGCTGCGCAATACCGAACGGGTGCTGACGAACGACGCGGTCGAGCGGCTGCTGGAGAAGGAACGCGCGCTGGGCGCCGATCTGAAGTTCGAAGACATTATCGAGGAAGTCGCCGGGGTCTACCCCTCGATCATGCGCGAAGGGGAAATGGACCGCGGAGCGTGGAGTTGCGGGATGGTCGCGGGCCTCGTCTACGATATCCCGACGTGCCGGGAACTGATCAAGCGCATCATGAAGCAGGCGAACGAGATCGTCGACCGGATCGACGGCCTGCGCCGGGCCTGAATGGCGCCGAAGGGTTCCTACCAGGCGTAACCGGCGGCAACCGCCCGCTTCTCTGCGGCAGACGACTTGCGGCCCAGCGCCGGATTGCGGTGCGGGAAGCGGCCGAAGCGCGCGATCATGCGATAGTGACTGACCGCGAAGCGGCGTTGCTGCGGCGACCGCGCGAAATAGGCGAGCGATGCGCGCTGGTCGGCGATTTCCTCGCTGTGCATCAGCGGCATGGCGATAAAGGCGCGTTCGCGCTCGGGCAGGCGCACATCCCAGCCGCGAGCGATCGCGGTCCGGGCGAGCTGGCGGGCCAGCGGATCGGAGGCGAAAGCGCGCGCCTGCCCCCGGAACAGGTTGCGGGGGACCTGGTCGAACAAGAGGATCGCGGCCTGCGCGGTTCGAAGATCGCCCAGGAATTCACGCGCGGGCCGGTGGCGCAAGGTCTTCCATTCCCGGACAAAACGGCGACGCAGCAGGGCGTCGACTTCGGCCCCGCCCCCGTACCAGTCGGCCGGGCCGAGCCGCTGGAACCAGACATGCAGCAGTTCCGCCGCCCAGCGGCGCCGGGCGGCGGTCATGCGTCGGTTAGCCTTCGACTTTCTTGTAGGGGACGAAATCGCCCAGGAAGATATTGCCGGTGTAGAACCCGCCCATCCGGTCGAACGTCGTGATGATGTCCGTCCGGCACAACTGGCTGCCGGTCCGGCGAATGGCCATGGCATCGCCATTGTCGAGCGAGGCGGCGTCGCGCGGGATATTCACGTAAAGCGTGTTGCCGCGTTCGATCACGATCGCGGTCCCGTCGATGATCCGCATGCGCGTGTTCGGCGCCATCTGCACGCACGATTGCGGCTCGCCCGCCACGCGCCCTTCGATCAATTTGGCGAGTTTCGCTTCGCCTTTGGTCTCGTGGTCGTCGGCTGCGGCAGGGGCGGCGAATAGCGCGCCCGCCGCGATGGCACCGATCAGAGTAGCTGTCTTCATTTCAGCCTCCTTGTTTCTCATGGCTCTTGTCCCCCCCAGCCTTCGTATACGGGACAAAACTGTCGAGAATCAGGATCGGTCCTGCCACCCCGCCTATCCGGTCGCGCAGCTCGACCCGGTCGTGGCGGCAGATCTGGGTTCCATATTGATGGAACACCGGCAGGTCGCTGTTGGAAAGCATGCGCGCGCCGCTCGGGCGGTTGACCCACAGCGTCGCGCCGTCGCGGAAGACGATTGCGGTCCGGTCGACGATCTGGATCGAGTCGCGCTGGCTTTCGTGCAGGCAGTGTACCGGCTCGCCCGCCACGCGCCCTTCGAGCATTTCGGCAAGCCGCGCCTCTCCGCGCGAAGGCTCCTCCGCCAGCGCCGGGCCGGCGGTGGCGATCGTCAATGCGGCCAGCGCGGGGAGAATCCTGTGTTTCATGGTCCGCCGGTATATCACGCTTCGCGTGAACGCGCGATGAGCATTGCGCGGCGGCAGCGTCAGGCCGTGCCGCCGACGGTCAGCCGGTCGACCAGCAGCGTGGGCTGGCCGACGCCCGCGGGAACGCCCTGTCCCCCCTTGCCGCACATTCCCACGCCTTCGTCGAGCGCGAGGTCGTTGCCGATGCCCGAAACGCGGGTCAGCACGCTGGGCCCGTCGCCGATCAGGGTTGCGCCCTTGATCGGCGCGCCGATCCGGCCGTCCTCGACCAGATAGGCTTCGGTGCAGGAGAAGACGAACTTGCCCGAAACGATATCGACCTGCCCGCCGCCGAAGCTCTTGGCATAGATGCCGCGCTTCATCCGGCCGAGCAGGTCTGCCGGGTCGTCTTCGCCCGCGCGCATGAAAGTGTTGGTCATGCGCGGCATGGGCGCGTGTTCGAAGCTTTCGCGCCGCCCGTTGCCGGTCGGCTCCATGCCCATCAGGCGGGCGTTCAGCCGGTCCTGCATATAGCCCTTGAGAATGCCGTCCTCGATCAGCACGGTCTCGCGCGTGGGCGTGCCCTCGTCGTCGATCGACAGCGAACCGCGCCGGTCGGGGATCGCGCCATCGTCGACCACGGTGACGCCGGGCGCTGCGACTCGCTCGCCGATCCGGCCGGAGAAGGCACTCGTGCCCTTGCGGTTGAAATCCCCCTCCAGCCCGTGGCCGACGGCTTCGTGGAGGAGCACGCCGGGCCAGCCGGGGCCGAGCAGAACCGCCATCTCGCCTGCCGGCGCGTCGACGCTCTCGAGGTTGACCATCGCCTGGCGCACCGCCTCGTCGACCGCGCGGTTCCAGCCGGCGGGATCGAACAGCCGGTCGTATAGGTGCCGGCCGCCGAAACCGAAACTGCCCCGCTCGCGCCGGCCGTTCGCTTCGGCCACGACGCCGACGTTGAGGCGCACCAGCGGGCGCACGTCGGTGGCGACGAAGCCGTCGGGCCGCACGATCTCCACCACGCTCCAGCTCGCGAGCAGGCTGGCGGTGACTTGCGACACGCGCGGATCGCGGGCGCGCGCTGCGGCATCGATCGCCTCGAGCAGCGCGACCTTGTCCGCGAAAGGCACCGCGTCGAGCGGGTTGTCGGCGGTGTAGAGATGGCGGTTGTTTCCCCTTGGCGGGGCCGCGCGCGGGCCCCTGGCCGGGTCGAGCAGGTGCAGCGTTTCGCCCGCGCGAACGATCGCCGCCTCGCCGATCTCGTTGGCATGGGCAAAGCCGGTCGTCTCGCCCGAGACACCGCGCAGGCCGAACCCCGAATCGCGCGCATAGTCGGCGGTCTTGAGGCGCCCGTCGTCGAATGCGAGTGCTTCGCGCGCGGTATATTGCAGATAGAGTTCGCCATCGTCGCACCGTTCCAGCAGGCGTGCGGTCAGCGCGGCGGCGCGTTCAGGGTCGAGTTTGCCTTCGCCGTAGAGGAAGGCGCGCGGATCGGTCGGCTGGACGGTCATGCCCGGCGATATAGACATAGTGCGCCGGCAATGTCAGGGGCGGTGGCTGCGCAGTGCCGGGCCGCGTCAGCGGTGGCCGGGATCGCCCCCGGCGGAAATGTCTTCCAGCGCGGCCTGGTTCGCGCCGTCCGCGGGGCCGCCGCGCAGCACGAATCGCCGGTCGCAATAGCCGCAATCGACGTAGCCATGCTCGTCGATCTCCAGCCAGACGCGCGGGTGGCCGAGCGCCGAGGCGCGATAGCGGTCGCCCGGGCGAATCGCATCGGCGCCATCGCACTTGACGCGAACATGATCGACCAGGATCGTTTCAGGCGGCGGAATATCCATGCGGCCGCAGATACTGCCATGCGCGGGCCTGTGCAACTGGCCCTTTACGGATCGATCGGGGACGGCCAATTGGGCGATCATGACCGACGCCGCCCAGCAGACTTCGCCCGCCGATCCCCCGCCGGCGATTGCCATTCGCGATCTGACCAAACGCTATGCGGGCGAGAAGGGCGAGCCGGGCAAGCTCGCGCTCGACGGGGTGAGTTTCGACGTGCCGCAAGGGCAGATCTTCGGCCTGCTCGGCCCCAACGGCGCGGGCAAGTCGACTTTGATCAATATTCTCGCCGGGCTGGTCAACAAGACTTCGGGCAGCGCCGAGATCTGGGGCTTCGACATCGATCACAACCCGCGCAACGCCAAGCGCATGATCGGGATCGTCCCGCAGGAAATCGTCTTCGACCCGTTCTTCACCCCGTTCGAGGTGCTGGAAAACCAGGGCGGATTCTACGGCATCGGCAAGCGCGACCGGCGCAGCGAGGAACTGCTCGCCGCCGTGCACCTGGCCGACAAGCGCGATGCCTATGCCCGCACGCTGTCGGGCGGGATGAAGCGGCGCCTGCTGATCGCCAAGGCAATGGTCCACACGCCGCCGATCCTCGTGCTCGACGAGCCCACCGCGGGCGTCGACGTCGAACTGCGCCGGCAGCTGTGGGATCTGGTGGGCGAACTGAACGCCGAAGGCGTGACGGTCGTTCTCACCACCCATTACCTGGAGGAAGCCGAGCAGCTTTGCGATCGGATCGCGATCATCAATCATGGCAAGCTGATCGCCAACAAGCCGACGCGCGAACTGGTCGGGATGGCGCGTGAGAAGATCGTTCGCGTCACGCTCGACCGCGACATCGCCGACCCGCCGATGGAGGAAGGCTTCCTCAAGGTCGAAGCGACCGATCCGCGCACGCTGGAGGTGACTTACGATCGCGATGCGACCAGCGCGGGCCAGGTGCTCGCCCGGATTCAGGCGCGCGGCTATGCGATCGAGGACGTCACCACGCGCGAGGCCGACCTCGAGGATGTTTTTGTCTCGCTCACCAGCGCGGCCCGGCCATAACCGGGAATGCGGCGCCGGTAGCGCCGGCGCCCCGTTCTGCGATCACCGCGAGGCGGCGGCGCGGAAGCGGCGCGCGGCGTCGAGCGCCTGCTTCTTGGTGGCTTCTTCGCAATCGGCGTCGGCGAGCGTTTCGATCTCGGCCGCTGCGCAGTTGAGCAGACGCTTGGCGATCGCTCCTTCGTGCTCGGCTTCGTCGCGCTCGCGGCGCAGGCGTTGCGTTTTGGCGTCGGACTTCTCGCCCATCTGTTAAGACCTTTTTGTCGAGTTTCGTTGACGGCATCGCGACCGGAGCCAGCACATCGCCGCTTTGATGAAGAATATATCTCCTCTCTGTCGCCTGCCGGCCCCGTGTGCAAGAGAGGCGCGATGAACGATTGTGACATTCTCGTCATCGGATCGGGCGCGGCCGGGCTGACGGCGGCGCTCGCGCTGGCCGAAACGCGGCGCGTGACCGTGCTGGCCAAGGGCTCGCTCACCGGCGGCAGCACGGCCTGGGCGCAAGGCGGGATCGCCGCCGTGCTGGATGCCGGCGACACCTTCGACAACCATATCCGCGACACGATGGTCGCGGGGGCGGGCCTCAACCGGCGCGAGACGGTCGAGTTCGTGATCGAGCGCGCGCCGCATGCGATCGACCGGCTGGTCGAACTCGGCGTGCCGTTCAACCGCCAGAGCGGGGACCTGCACCTGACGCGCGAGGGCGGCCATTCGCACCGCCGCATCGTCCACGTCGACGACGCGACCGGCTGGGCGGTGCAGGATGCGCTGCTCAAGGCGGCCGAGGCGCATCCGAACATCGCGCTCCTGCCCGGCCAGGCGTGCATCGACCTGATCACCGGGCGCAACCAGCAGACTTTCTCCGGTTCCGGCCGCGTCTGGGGCGCCTATGCACTCGACGAGGCGAGCGGCAAGGTCGTGGCCCATGTCGCCCGCGCGACCGTGCTCGCAACCGGCGGGGCGGGCCGCGTCTACCAGTTCTCGACCGCCCCGCGCGGCGCGACCGGCGACGGTATCGCCATGGCCTGGCGCGCCGGTTGCCGCGTCGCCAACATGGAAATGATGCAGTTCCACCCGACCTGCCTCTACAATCTGGAGGTCAAGAACTTCCTCATAACCGAGGCCGTGCGGGGCGAGGGCGGCCATCTGCTCCATCCCGAAACCGGCCACCGCTATATGGTGGATTACGACGCGGAGCGGATGGAGCTGGCCCCGCGCGATATCGTGGCGCGGGCGAACGACGACCAGATCAAACGCTACGGGCTCGATTACGTCCATCTCGACATCAGCCATCTGCCGCCCGAGTTCGTGCGCCGGCATTTCCCGACGATTCACGAAAAGCTGGCGGGGCTGGGGATCGACATGACGCGCGAGCCGATCCCGGTCGTCCCGGCGCAGCACTATACTTGCGGGGGCGTGTTGATCGGGCTGAATGCGCGGACCGATCTGCCCGGCCTGTGGGCCGCCGGCGAATGCACCGAAAGCGGCCTCCACGGCGCCAACCGCCTGGCGTCCAACAGCCTGCTCGAATGCTTCGTGTTCGGCGAGGCGGCGGCGCGCGACATCGCGGAATGCTGGGACCGGCTCGACGACCCGCCGCCGATCCGCGAGTGGGACGAGAGCCGCGTGACCGATTCCGACGAGGAAGTCGTCATCAAGCAGAACTGGACCGAGATCCGGCGCATGATGTGGAACTATGTCGGCATCGTGCGCACGACCAAGCGGCTGGAACGCGCGCAGCATCGGATCGAGCTGCTCGCGCAAGAGATTGAGGACTATTACGGTTCCTTCCGGGTGACCACCGATCTGATCGAGCTGCGCAACCTCCACCAATGCGCCGACCTGATCGTGCGCAGCGCCTTGCGGCGTCACGAGAGCCGCGGACTGCACTTCACGCTGGACTACCCCGAAACGCTGCCCAAGGCGCACGACACGGTGCTGATTCCGTGAATGTCCCCCGCCCCCTCGCGTTGCCTCCCCCGTCCGTCATTCCCGCGAAAGCGGGAACCCAGAAGAGCTGACGCACGGTGACGCGTGAACGCCTGCCGACCGTCTATTTGCTGGCGTCGCAGCGGAACGGCACGCTTTACCTGGGTGTGACTTCCGATCTGGTCGCACGCATCCACCAGCACCGTGAGGGGACTTTCGGCGGCTTTACCAGGCAATATGCCGTCCATCGGCTCGTCTGGTTCGAACACCACGGCACGATGGAAGACGCCATTGTTCGGGAGAAGCGGATCAAGAAGTGGCGGCGGGCATGGAAGCTCGAGCTGATCGAGCAGGATAATCCGCGTTGGCTTGATCTGGCAGAGCAATTCGGCTTCGATCCGCTCTCACGCTCTGGGTTCCCGCGTTCGCGGGAATGACGGACGGGGGGAGAATCACAATTGCCACAAATCGCCGCCAACGGCATCACGCTGGAATACGAAGACTACGGCGATCCGGCCGATCCGCCGATCCTGTTGATCATGGGGCTGGGCGCCCAGCTGACGCTGTGGCCGATCGAGCTGGTCGAGGCGCTGGTGGCGCAGGGCTTCCGCGTCATTCGCTACGACAATCGCGACATCGGCCTCAGCCACAAGTTCGACGGGGTGAAGGCGCCGGGGATTCTGGCGCTGACGCTGCTGGGGCGGATCGGTCTTGCGCCGCGCGTGCCCTATACGCTCGGCGACATGGCGGCCGATGCAGTCGGCCTGCTCGATTCGCTGGGGATCGAACGGGCGCATATCGTCGGCGCGAGCATGGGCGGGATGATTGCGCAGCATGTCGCGTTCTCGTGGCCGGAACGCGTGTTGTCGCTGACGTCGATCATGTCGACCACCGGCAACCGCCGCCTGCCGCCCGCGCGCAAGGAAGCGCTCGACGTGCTGACCAAGCGCCCCGATTCGACCGACGAGGCAGTGCTCGTCGCGCATGGGATGAAGATCGCGCGCACGATCGGCAGCCCGGCCTATCCGGCGGACGAGGATCGTCTGCGGGCCAATGTGACGGCAAGCGTGCGACGCAGCTACTATCCCGCGGGGCTGCAACGCCAGATCGCCGCCATTCTCGACGACGGCGACCGGCGCGCGCGCCTGCGGCGGGTCGAGGCGCCGACACTGGTGATCCATGGCGAGGCGGACCCGCTCATCCCGCTTCCGGGCGGCGAGGATACCGCGGCGTCGATCCGCGGGGCGCGGCTGAAAACCTTCCCCGGCATGGGGCACGATCTGCCACTCGAACTGGTCGAGCCGATCGCCGAGGCGATCGCCGAACATGCGCGCGCTGCGGCGGGTTAGAATCGTTTTCGGCAAGCCTGCCAGCAACTTGCATCAGAAAATTGCGTGTGCCGATTCGATTGATTCAAAGCCTCGCGATCCCCATTTTCCGCACATATATTTTTTCACTGAATCATTTTGGGGGTTGCACTTGGGCGGAGCCAAGGAAATCCCGCGCGTCGCGGCGTGCCACCTGGCTAAGACACCCTTCGGCGGGCCGGTTCCTCGGCATTTCTCCTCTTGCGTGTGGGGGCAGCCTGATTCAGTATCTAGTGGTCAGGTCGGGCTTGCGACCCACTAGATCGTGTTATTGAGGCGCCCAACCCCCTTCGGGCACGGGTGGTCGCGGAAGGCACGGACGGGACTGGCGCAAAACGACCGGACGGGGCAGATCGGGGGGCGAAGTTCGCCCGTTTTGCCGTGACCAGGGCATGGTGGAGAGAAGCTTCGCCCTGTCAAATGTAGCTGAAACGGCGGGCGCGCGGCGCCGTTCGTTTCCAATGGCGCGAAAGCGGGTGGGGCACGATGGATTTCAGGACCGGAGACGAAGCGGCTATGGGACTCGATCAGACGGGGACAGTCGATCATGCAGGCGATGTCGCGCCCGAGAATGAAATCGGCGCCGGCAGCGCCGGGGCCGGGAAGGCGGCATTGAAGATGGAACAGGCCGACAAGGGCAGCGAACACCTCGTGGAAGGCGCCGCCGATGGCATTGTCGCCGACAAGGCCAATGCCGCGCTGGCGCAGGCGGTGACTGCGGCGGCCGAGGCCAATGCCGAAAAACCCGACAGCAAGAAGATCCTCGACCGCCGGTTCGACATTGCCATCGACGAATCGCGCGATGCGCTGCTGACCGAATTCGGCAAGGAAACGCTGATCGACCGCTACCTTCTGCCGGGCGAGAAGTTCCAGGATCTCTTCGCCCGCGTGGCCGACGCCTATGCCGACGACCAGGATCACGCGCAGCGCCTCTACGACTATATCTCGAAGCTCTGGTTCATGCCCGCCACGCCGGTGCTGTCGAACGGCGGCACCAACCGCGGGCTGCCGATCTCCTGCTATCTCAACTCGGTCGAGGACAGCCTCGAAGGGATCGTCGGCACCTGGAACGAGAATGTCTGGCTTGCCAGCCGTGGTGGTGGCATCGGCACGTACTGGGGTCAGGTGCGCGGGATCGGCGAACCGGTCGGCCTCAACGGCAAGACCAGCGGCATCATCCCCTTCGTGCGGGTGATGGACAGCCTGACGCTGGCAATCAGCCAGGGTTCGTTGCGGCGCGGCTCGGCCGCCTGCTACATCGACGTCTCGCATCCCGAGATCGAGGAATTCCTCGAGATCCGCAAGCCTTCGGGCGACTTCAACCGCAAGGCGCTCAACCTGCATCACGGCGTGCTGCTCACCGACGAATTTATGGAAGCGGTGCGCAATGGCGAGGAATTCGACCTCAAGAGCCCGCGCGACGGCAGCGTGCGCAAGACGGTCGACGCGCGCAGCCTGTTCCAGAAGCTGGTCGAAACGCGGCTTGCCACGGGCGAGCCCTACATCGTCTTCTCCGACACTGTGAACCGGATGATGCCCAAGCATCACCGCGAGCTGGGCCTCAAGGTGTCGACATCGAACCTGTGCTCGGAAATCACCTTGCCGACCGGTCGCGATCATCTCGGCAACGATCGCACGGCGGTCTGCTGCCTCTCTTCGCTCAACCTCGAGAAGTGGGACGAATGGAGCGAGGACAAGCAGTTTATCGAGGATGTCATGCGCTTCCTCGACAATGTGCTGCAGGACTATATCGACCGCGCCCCGCCCGAAATGGCGCGCGCCAAGTATTCGGCCATGCGCGAACGCAGCGTCGGCATGGGCGTGATGGGCTTCCACTCTTTCCTGCAGAGCAAGAACATCGGCTTCGAAAGCCCGATGGCGAAAGTGTGGAACCTCAAGATGTTCAAGCATATCAACGCCAAGGCGAACGAGGCGTCGATGATGCTGGCGAAAGAGCGCGGGCCCTGTCCCGATGCCGAGGAAATGGGTGCGATGGAGCGCTTTTCCTGCAAGATGGCGATCGCGCCGACCGCGTCGATCTCGATCATCTGCGGCGGCACGTCGGCCTGCATCGAGCCGATCCCGGCGAACATCTACACGCACAAGACCCTGTCGGGCTCGTTCGTGGTCAAGAACCCCTATCTCGAGAAGCTGCTGCGCGCGAAGTCGAAGGATTCGACCAACGTGTGGAACTCGATTCTCGAGAAAGGCGGATCGGTCCAGCACCTCGACTTCCTGACACCGGAGGAAAAGGCGACCTTCAAGACCAGTTTCGAGATCGACCAGCGCTGGCTGCTCGAATTCGCGGCCGACCGCACGCCCTATATCGACCAGGCGCAGAGCCTGAACCTCTTCATCCCGGCCGACGTCGACAAGTGGGACCTGATGATGCTCCACTTCCAGGCGTGGGAGAAGGGCATCAAGTCGCTTTACTACCTGCGCTCGAAGTCCGTGCAGCGCGCCGGTTTCGCCGGCGGCGTCGAGGCCGACAACACCACCGATGCCGCAAAGTACGAGTTGAGCGCGGGCGCCGGCGAGCAGACCGACTACGAGGAATGCCTGGCCTGCCAGTGATATCATATGTGGATAACCCGAGTTGTCTGGCTTGGACGACTCGGGCGCGTTAAGGAAGTTGGCTAAATATATGAATCGACTCGGGCGACACGCTGCAGAGTCATCAAAAGTTGGGGGCCAGCTTTTTGGCTGACCCCCTGCAAGCTGAACGGCGATGCGTACGAGCCTGCGTTGCAATCTCTGACTCGCACGTACCGCCGTTCAGGTCAACCTGAGACCCCCGGTTTCAGGCGGTATGGGCTTGTTGAATAGCTGTGGATTGTTCTGACCCGCAGCTGCTCAAGTTCTATGACTTTGCTTGCAAAACAACTCGATGCCTCAGCTGCGGAGCGCCGAGTTGATCCTTAGATTGGAGCGCTGGCCGGGGGCTGGCGTCCGCCGGCAAGGAAATGGAAATGAACTTCTACACTACCACTCGCAAACCCCTCGGCACTACTGCTCGGACCGGGGAAATTTGCCCAGAATCGGGTGTTTGGCAGTCGATGGATACGCCTTCGACTACCGCGCCAATCGCAAAAGGCAATCGCTTGCCTCCCCACAACGGGCGTGCTGTTACGTGGAAGCTAATTCGCTACGCCTAGTAGCTTGTCTAGCTTGTTAATGAGAGAGTCCCCGGTTTCGCTACGCGGCCCGGGGGCTTTTGCCTCCTGGCTCGGGAACAGCGAAGCGATGGACAACCTCGACGGTGTGCTCGATACGATAGCGTCGCATCTCGACGGGAGGCCTGCATGATACCTCGCATCCGCCCTCACCCTCCCACGCCGCTGCGCGGCGCGGGCCCCTCCCTCTCCCGATGGGGGAGGGGCATAGCGGCCCTCCTCCTCCTCGCCGCCCTCTCCGCCTGTGCGTCGCAAGTCGATGCCGGGGTCTCGCAAGAAGCGGGCACGCCCGGCTTCTGGTGGGGCCTGTGGCACGGGTTCGTCTTCCCCTTCGCGTGGATCGGCTCGCTGTTCGATCCGGGCATCGCGGTCTATGCCGTGCCCAATCGCGGCGGGTGGTACGATTTCGGGTTCTTCCTCGGGATCACCGTGCTCGGCGGCGGATCGTGGTTCGGCTCCAGATCGCGCAAATGACCCGGTGAAAAGCAAGAACCCCGGCCGCGCCAAGGGGCGGGCCGGGGTTCCTCGCTGTCCGCTGTCGTCGGGGATACGCAGCGGTTGAAGGCGTAAGGATCAGACTGTCGGCGTGGCATTCGTGCCCACACCGGGGGGAAGGCTCGCGTTTTCCTTCAGATAGATCCGATTGTCGTCGATCTTCTCGATCTCGTCGATCGAGAGGAAGTGGTGCATGTCGTCGGCGCTGTCGGACCGCGTCAGCTTGATCGTGTCGTCCTTCACTTCGTCGACCGTGCCGACATGCTGGCCGTTGCAATCGGCGACTTCCATATGTTCCTTGATGCGTAGCTTCTCGAACATAAATATAATCCTTTCAATTGCTTGTATGTGAGCTTAACGAGCCGCAGCGGGTATTCGTTCCGCCGTTCGGCGCATGTGGACCACGGCTCGTTCGCTCTCGCTCAGCGCTGGTTCTCGTCCGGGACGGGGCGGGCGGCATCCGCGCGGGCCCGCCGCGCCGGATCGTTCGACGTTTCGCCGACCACCGGCTCGCCTGCTTGTGCCTGCTGTCGGCCGATTGCGCCGGTATTGAGGTCCTGCACCGCGCCATCGGCCTGCGGGTCGGGCGATTCGCGCGTTTCGCTTTCGCGTGGGCCGGTGCGCTCGATCCCGCCCGGCTCGTGGCCCGGCTTCAAGGTCACGTTGCGGCTGTCGTCGGGTTCGTATTCGCCCATGGGGATTCTCCTTTCCCCATATCAACCCCCGCGGGCATGGCGCCGTTCCGGGGCGTCGCCGCAAACAATGCCCGGCTTATCCCCGTCGAATCGGTATCGCTTGCCTTCGAAAGCGGGGCGTGATTCCCTATATAGAGTCGTCACGCGCAAACCGGAGACCACAAGATGTCGTTGCTAGAAGCCCGCAAGACCTACAAGCCGTTCGAATACCCGTGGGCTTACGACTTCTGGAAGCGCCAGCAGCAGATCCACTGGATGCCCGAGGAAGTGCCGCTGGGCGAGGATTGCCGCGACTGGGCGCAGAAGCTCTCCGACCACGAGCGGAACCTGCTCACCCAGATCTTCCGCTTCTTCACCCAGGCCGATGTCGAGGTGCAGGACTGCTACCACGACAAGTACGCCCGCGTGTTCAAGCCGACCGAGATCAAGATGATGCTCGCCGCCTTCTCCAACATGGAGACGGTGCACATCGCCGCCTATTCGCACCTGCTCGACACGATCGGCATGCCCGAAAGCGAATACGGCATGTTCCTCGAATACGAGGAGATGAAGGCCAAGCACGACTATCTGCAGAATTTCGGCGTCGACACCGACGAGGATATCGCCCGCACCCTGGCGATGTTCGGCGGCTTTACCGAGGGGCTGCAGCTCTTCGCCAGCTTCGCCATGCTGATGAACTTCCCGCGCTTCAACAAGATGAAGGGCATGGGCCAGATCGTCAGCTGGTCGGTCCGCGACGAGAGCCTGCACTGCGAAGGCATCACCCGCCTGTTCCACGCCTTCGTGCAGGAACGCGACTGCCTGACCAAGGCGGTCAAGGAAGACATCATGGACATGTGCCAGAAGACGGTGCGGCTGGAAGACGCCTTCATCGACCTTGCGTTCGAGCAGGGCCCGGTGCCCGGCATGACGGCGAAGGAGATCAAGCACTACATCCGCTATATCGCCGACTGGCGCCTGGGCCAGCTCGGCCTGCCCGCGATCTACATGGTCGAGGACCACCCGCTGCCCTGGCTCGCCCCGCTATTGAACGGCGTGGAGCACGCCAACTTCTTCGAAACCCGCGCGACCGAATATTCCAAGGGCGCGACCAGGGGCAACTGGCAGGACGTCTGGTCGAGCTTCGACAAACGCCAGAAGGCGAAGAAGGGCGAGGAAGCGAACGACCTTGGCGACGAGGGGCCGGGGCTGTTTGGGGACGGCGGTGAGAGCGGGAGCGTGGCGGCGGAGTGATGGTGTGCTGAAGCGGCATAGTCGGGGGCGCGTGCCCGTTCGAACATATCGTCACATGCAAGCTTCATAAGCCTCGATCATGCCGATTATCTCCAGCTTCTACGGCATTCTGATCCGGATGTATTTCGCCGATCATGCGCCGCCGCATTTCCATGCGGCGTATCAGGGGCACGAGGCGTTGGTGCGGATCGCCGATGGTCAGATCATCGAAGGGTCGCTGCCGAACAAGGCGCGCCGGATCGTGGCCGACTGGGCTTCCGAGCACCGCGCCGAGCTTGAGGCGAATTGGCGATGCGGCCAGGAACTGCTACCGATGGAGCGCATTCCCGGAGCGGACCAAGATGATTAAGCTCGTTAGAATCGAAGTATGCGGCCCGCATGAACTGGCGCTCCATTTCAGCGACGGCAGCCATGGCGAGTGGTCGGCCGAGCCGATTCTCGCGCGCGACACGGTGCTCACCCGCCCGCTGGAGAGCGAAGCCTACTTCCGCCGTGCCTTTATCGACGCGGGCGCGCTGGCGTGGCCGAATGGGCTCGATTTCTCCGCTCGCTCTTTGCACGAGGAACTCGCCCGCGCGAACAAGCTCAAATCTGTTCATGCTGCATAGCCGGACTGCGCCAGACGCATGACCTCCCGTATCCTCGCCGCTCTCGCCGCCGCGGCCTCGCTCACCCTTGTCACCTCCGCCATCGCCTGCTCCGTCACACCTGACTACCGCGTGCCCACCAATCTCGAACTCGCCGAAGAGGCCGAGTTGGTGCTGCTCGGGCGGGTCGTCGGGGAGGAAAAAGAGGCCGAATTCTGGAAGTCCTCGCTGCTGGTCGAGCCGGTGCGGGCGATCAAGGGCAAAGCGCCTGAAGGCACGATCTCGATCACCGGGGCTCGGCTCGATCCGCCGCTGGCGTGGGGCGCTGACGGAATGCTCTCCAACCCCTACGAGTTGGCGGAGGCCCATCCCGACTCCTACTCCGGTGCTTGTCTGCGACGAGTTTTCCCGCGCGGCACCATGGCGCTGTTCTTCCTCGAGCGCGCGCCGGACGGCGAGGGCTGGCGGCCGTCGGGCGGGCCGTTCTCGCGCTGGGCGGAGGACGTGCTAAGCGAGGAGGCGCCGTGGCTGATGCTGACGCAGTTGTACGTCGAGGTCGCCGCCGCGCCCGAGAGCGCGCGCAAGGCCATGCTCGAAGCCGAACGCGCCGAACTCGCTGCCATGGCCGACGATCCGGTTGCGCAGCTTATCGCCGCCGATATCGCGCGCCAGCTCGCCGGCCCGAACGAAACCTGGCACGAGACAATGGCGCGCGAGATCGAAGCCTCCCGCGAAACGCGCGAAGCGGTGGAGGCGATCGAGGACGCGATAGGCGATGTCGTCGGGGAAGCGCCGGAACCGGGCCTGACTCAGGCCGATGCGATGGAGGACGAGCGCTAGCAACCGACTCGGCAATCGGCGCGATTGGCGCTAGGCGGCGCGGCGATGACGGCACTCGATACTTTGCAAGACGATCTCGACGACCTCGAACGGCGCGGGCGGGGGCGCCGGCTGGTCCCGCGGACGGGGATCGATTTCGCATCGAACGACTACCTCGGCCTTGCCGGGTCGGAGCGTCTGCGCCAGGCCGTGCGCAATGCGGTCGAGCGGGAGGTTCCGGTCGGTTCGGGCGGCTCGCGGCTGCTGCGCGGGAACGCGCCCGAACATATGCTTCTGGAGGAAGAAGCCGCTCGTTTCTTCGGCACCGGCTGCGCCGTCTTTCTCGGTTCCGGCTATTGCGCCAATACGCTGCTGTTTTCGACTCTGCCCCAGCGCGGCGACCTGATCGTGCATGACGACCTCGTTCACGCCAGCGCGCGCGAGGGCATTCGGCTGGCGCGGGCAGAAGCCGCCGGCTTTGCCCATAACGACGTGACGGCAGCGGCCGACGCGATTTCCCGCTGGCGCCGCAACGGCGGGCGGGGAACGCCGTGGATCGCGCTGGAAAGCCTCTACAGCATGGACGGCGATCGCGCGCCGCTGTCGCAATTCGCCGACCTCGCCGCGCAAGCCGGTGCGATGCTTGTGATCGACGAGGCCCATGCCACCGGCGTCTTCGGCACCGACGGGCGCGGGCTGGCCGGGGAACTCGACGGAGCCGACAACGTGATCTCGCTGAAGACCTGCGGCAAGGCTCTGGGCTGCGAGGGCGCGCTGCTCGTCGGCCCGGCGCCGATGCGCGATTTCATCGTCAACCGCGGACGGCAGTTCATCTTCTCCACCGCCCCCTCGCCGTTGATCGCCGCGGTGGTGCGCGAGAGCCTGCGGATCCTGCGCGACGAACCGCAGCGGCGCGAGCGGCTGCATGCGCTGGTCGACCATGCGGCGCGCGGCCTCGCCCGGCTGGGCGCCGATACGACCGATACGCCGATCCAGCGCATCGTCCTGGGCGACGACCGGCGGACGATGGCCGCGGCCGCCGCATTGCAGGATCGCGGGTTCGACGTGCGGGGAATTCGCCCGCCCACCGTTCCCGCCGGCACCTCGCGCCTGCGCATCTCGCTCACCCTCAATGTAACGGAACAGGATGTGACGGCTCTGACGGACGCGCTGGAGGACGTGCTGTGAACAAAACGATCGTTATCACCGGCACCGACACCGATGTCGGCAAGACCGTGTTTGCGGCGGGCCTCGCCGCAGTGCTCGGCGCGCATTACTGGAAACCGGTCCAGGCCGGGACCGAGGATGGCGGAGATGCCGCGAAAGTGGCGGCCTTGGGCGTTCCGGCGCCGAAGATCCTGCCGGAGGCCTATCGCCTCGGCACGCCATGCTCGCCCCACCGCTCGGCAGAGATCGACGGGGTCGAAATCGATCTCCGACGGCTGGAGCCGCCGCGGGTCGAAGGCGCGCTGGTGGTGGAAGGCGCGGGCGGCGCGCTGGTGCCGGTGACGCGGCAGGTGCTTTATGCCGACCTGTTCGCGCGCTGGGGGCACCCGACAGTCGTGGTGGCAAGCACGCGGCTGGGCACGATCAACCACACCCTCCTGACGCTGGAGGCTATGCGCGCGCGGGCCGTGCCCGTCCTGGGTGTCGCCTTCGTGGGCGAAGCGAACGCGGACAGCGAGCGGACGATCTGCGATTTCGGCAAAGTCGACCGGCTGGGGCGTCTCCCCTGGCTCGATCCGCTATCGGCCGACAGCCTCGCCGCGGCCTTCCGCGCGAATTTCAGCGCCGGGGATTTCGTATGAGCAGCTCGCCGATCTGGCATCCGTTCACCCAGCACGGGCTGGGCGATCCGATACCCGAAGTCGTTCGGGCGGAGGGCGCCGCGCTCATCACCGCGGAGGGCCGGCGGGTGATCGACGCGATCTCGTCGTGGTGGGTCACGACGCATGGCCATGCCCATCCGCGGATCGCCGCCGCCATCGCCGAACAGGCGGCGCGCCTCGACCAGATCATATTCGCCGGCTGGACGCACGAACCGGCGGAGACGGTCGCGACCGGCCTGCGCGCGATCATGCCCGCCGAACTGACGCGGGTGTTCTTCTCCGATTCGGGATCGACCAGCGTCGAAGTCGCGCTGAAAATGGCGCTTGGATACTGGCTCCATCGCGGCGAGGCGCGTCATCGCATCCTCGTGCTGGAGCACGGCTATCACGGCGACACGATCGGCGCGATGTCGGTCGGTGCGCGCGGCGCGTTCAACCGCGCCTACGAGCCCCTGCTGTTCGACGTGGAGACGATCCCCTTCCCCGGGGACGGCTGCGAGCAGGCGACGCTCGATGCGCTGGAGCGGGCATGCAGCGCGGGTGCCGCCGCGTTTATCGCGGAGCCGCTGATCCTGGGGGCCGGAGGGATGCTGACCTATTCCCCCCGCACCTTGCGCGAAATGCACGCGATCTGCGCGCGGCACGGGGTGCTCTTCATCGCCGACGAAGTGATGACCGGCTGGGGCCGGACCGGCACCCTGCTTGCCTGCGATCAGGCGGAAATCGCCCCGGATATCCTGTGCCTTTCGAAAGGCCTGACCGGAGGAGCGATCCCGCTCGCGGTGACGATGGCGCGCGAGCCGATATTCGCCGCGCACTATGCCGAAGACCGCGCGCGAATGTTCTTTCATTCCTCCAGCTACACCGCGAACCCGATCGCCTGCGCCGCGGCAGCGGCGAACCTTGCGATCTGGCGGGAGGAGCCGGTGTCCGACCGGATTGCCGACCTGTCACGGCGGCAGGGGGCCGCGCTGGCATCGCTGTCCGATCATCCGCGGGCATCGAACCTGCGGCACCTGGGCACGATCGCGGCGCTCGATATCGGGGCGGCCGAAGGATATCTCTCCGACCTCGCTCCCCGGCTGCTGCGCTTTTTTCGCGAGCAGGACGTTCTGCTGCGGCCGCTGGGCAATACGGTCTATGTCATGCCGCCCTATTGCATCGGCAACGACGATCTGGCGCGGATATACCGCATTATCGGGCGCGCACTCGACGAAGTGTGATCCGGCCGGCCCGGCGCCTCTACAGGGCAGCGATGCCCGCGGCGACTTCGCCGATGCCGGAGAAGCGGGCGACCACGGCATCGCCCGGAACGACCTCGTGCACGCCTGTGATCGCCCCGCTCGATACCCACCAGCCGGCGGCGGGAGCGATCCCCCGATCCGCCAGGTTAGCGAGGAGGAAGCGGACCGCGCCGAAAGGGCCGTCGAGCATCGTGGCGGTGGTCGCTTCGCCCACGACTTCGCCATTCACTTCGAGCGCCACCCCGATCGACGACAAATCGTCCCAGGCCTCGCGATCGAGCGGCCGGCCGAGCACGAGCCCGGCATTGTTGCCGTGATCCGAAACCGTCACGCAGGGGCCGTCGCGATTGATCCCCGGATAGGGGGAGGAGGCGATCTCGATACCGATGCGAACTTCGTCGATCCACCCCATCGCTTCTTCGTTCGATTGCGGGGGTGGTGCATCGGGGGCAGGGGGCGCGAGGCGGAGCATGAATTCCGCCTCTGCTGCGGCGAAGCCTTCCTTGAAGACGGCCATCGAAACCGGCTCGTCCTTCGCGAGGAAGATGGTGTCCGCAAAGATCGGGCCGGCAAGGCGGTTCGCACCCAGCGCACTGTCGTCGGGCGGATTGATCTTGCCGACTTTCCAGCCACCGACCGGCCGGTTCCAGATCTCCAGCGCGGTGTCCTGGATCGCATAGGCCTCGTCGAGGCTGGCGGGTGCGTTCCCGCCGGGATAGGCGTTCAGTGCGTGACCCGATCGCCGGGCATTTACAAACACTTCAGCGATATCACGCGCAGCGATATTCAAGACGGAACCCTCCCCGAAGTTGCTATCAATGCCTGTTAGTGGTCGATTAGGAAACCGGTGTCAAAACTTTTGTGATGCGGGGCGCTTTGGGTAATCCGAAACATCCTCTAAGACCTTTGCGTGCCCTGAAGGGGTGGGAGTTCGAGTGAATGGAAAAGTCGGACAAACAACCGACAATCAACGATGTCGCGCGTAAGGCGGGGGTTTCGAAGAAGACAGTCAGCAGAGTGATCAACCGATCGCCGCTGCTCAAGATGGACACACGCGAAAGGGTCGAGGCGGTTATCGCCGAACTGGGATATGTTCCCAATCCGCAGGCCCGGGCCCTGGCCTTGCGGCGCAATTTCCTGCTCGGCCTCCTGCACGACAACCCGAACGCGCAGACCGTGCTCAATTTCCAGGAGGGGGTGCTCGACGCGATCCGCAAGACCGAGTTCGCGCTGGTCGTGCGGCCGGTCGATCGGCACTCGCCGGAGATGCTCGACGATATCCGCAATTTCCTCGAATTGCAGCGGCTCTACGGCGTGCTGATCCTGCCGCCGATCTCGGAGGACGACGAACTCGCGGCGCTCTGCCGCGATATGGGCTGCGGTTATGTCCGCATGGGGTCCGCCGCGCTCGACGAGGCCGAGCACCTCGTCCAGTCCAACGACCGCGAGATGGTGGAGGGCGTGGTCGACTATCTCGTGGAGCGCGGCCACCGCCGGATAGGGTTGATCGAAGGGCCTGCCGGGTTCCGTTCCGCCTTCGAGCGGCGCGAGGGGTTCCTGTCCGCGATGCGGCGGTACGGCCTCGATGTGCCGCAGGATGCGATCGTGCAGGGCAACTACCGGTTCGACTCGGGGGTCGAGGCCGCCGGCCGCCTGCTGGACGTGCATCCGCGGGTTACCGCAGTCTTCGCCAGCAACGACGAAATGGCCGCCGGCGCCTATCATGCGGCGCGCGAGCGCGGGATCGAAATTCCCCGCGACTTGTCCATCGTCGGGTTCGACGATTCGCCGATCGCCGCGCATATCTGGCCGCCGATGACCACGGTCGGATGGCCGATACGCGAAATGGGCAAGGCTGCGGCGCTCAAGCTGGTTGCCCCGGACATGGCGGATGCCCGGCCGTCCTCCTTCCCCGCGCGCCTGGTCACGCGCGGCTCGGTCGCGCCGCCTGCCAGGGAAATCTGATCCGCGCGGTTGAAATGACCCCTGTTTTGGAGGTAGAAGCAGGATTGACACCGGTTTCCTAATCCGAATCGGATACGCGACAATTTGCACCAGAGCCCTTTGCGGGCAGGGAGAATCTTATGAAAATCGCCCTCATCACCGAGAACAGCCAGGCGGCCAAGAACGGCATCATCCACGAGGCGCTGACCACGGTTGCCGAACCGTTTGGCCACGAGGTTTTCAATTACGGCATGTATTCGGCCGAGGATACCGCATCGCTGACCTATGTGATGAACGGCCTGCTGGCCGGCATCCTGCTCAATTCGAAGGCAGCCGATTTCGTCGTCACCGGTTGCGGCACGGGCATGGGGTCGATGCTGGCCTGCAATTCGATGCCCGGGGTCTTCTGCGGCCTTGTGATCGACCCGACCGATGCCTTCCTGTTCAACCAGATCAACGCCGGCAATGCCATTTCGATGCCCTATGCCAAGGGGTTCGGCTGGGCGGCCGAGCTGAATTTGCAGGATTGCTACCGCAAGCTGTTCGAGAACGAGCCCGGGGCGGGTTATCCGCGCGAACGCGCCGAAGTCATGAAGAAGAATCGCGGCATCCTTACGGATCTCAAGAACGCGACCTGCCACGACATGCTGACCGTTCTGAAGAATGTCGACCAGGACCTGCTGCGTTCCGCGATCGCGGGCGAGCGTTTCGCCGAGTATTTCTACGCCAATTCGCAGGACGAAGCGATCAGCGACTACTTGCGCAATCTGTAAGTCCTGCGGGAATCGCAAACCGGCGTGACCGCAGCGCGCCGTTATGAGAGGGAGAGCTATGGGAACCACCCCCTTCGATCTGACGGGGCGCACAGCCGTCGTCACGGGCGCCAACACGGGTATCGGGCAGGGCATCGCGCTTGCACTGGCCGAAGCCGGCGCGGACATCGCCGCGGTCGGGCGCAGCCGGGCCGACGAGACGGCCGAGAAAGTCCGCGCGCTGGGGCGCCGCTGCGAACTCGTGTCCGCCGATCTGTCGACGATCGCGCCGGTTGCCGATGTGGTCGACACCGTCGTCGCGAAGCTCGGCCGGCTCGACATCCTGGTCAACAATGCGGGAATCATCCGGCGCGCGGATGCGCTCGACTTCTCGGAAGAAGACTGGGACGCGGTGATGGACACCAATCTCAAGTCGCTGTTCTTTCTCTGTCAGGCTGCGGCGCGCCATATGGTCACCTGGTCGAGCCAGGATGGGCAGCGGGCAAAGATCATCAACATCGCCTCGATGCTCACGTTCCAGGGCGGCATTCGCGTCCCCAGCTATACCGCCAGCAAAAGCGGCGTGGGCGGGTTGACCAAGCTGCTTGCCAACGAGTGGGCGCCGCGGGGGATCAACGTCAACGCCATCGCACCGGGCTATATCGCCACCAACAACACCGCCGCGCTCCAGGCAGACGAGGTGCGCAACCGTCAGATCGTCGAGCGCATCCCCGAAGCGCGCTGGGGCCGGCCCGAGGACATCGGTGGAGCCGCCGTCTTCCTTGCCAGCAGCGCCGCCGACTACGTGCAGGGGCACGTTCTCGCGGTGGACGGCGGCTGGCTGGCGCGGTGAGCGAGGCTGTGCCGGCGCCTGTCGTCTGCTTCGGCGAGATGCTGGTGCGCCTTTCGCCTCCCGCCGGTGTGCCGCTCGCGCGCGCGGGCGAGTTGGGAATCGCGGTTGGCGGGGCAGAGGCCAATGTCGCCGCGGCGCTCGCCAGTCTGGGGCAGCCGGCAAAGATGCTCACTGTCGTTCCCGACAATCCACTGGGGCGGATGGCGCGGGCCACGCTCGCGTCCGCGGGAGTGGACACCGAATTCATGACCGCCGGACCGGGGCGCATGGGCTTGTACTTCTTCGAGCCGCCCGCCGGCCCGGTCGCCGGCCGGGTAACCTACGACCGGGGCGGGAGCGTCTTTGCCGATGCAGCGCCGGCCGACCTCGATTTCGCGCGTGCGCTCGACGGGGCGGCTTTGCTGCACATGTCCGGCATCACGCCGGCGCTCGGCCCGCGCGGGGTCGATCTCGCCCGTGCGGCCCAGGCCGCCGCAAAGGCGGCGCGCGTGCCGATCTGCTTCGACGGCAACTATCGCGCCCACTTGTGGGAAGGGTGGGATTCGAACCCGCGCGAGATCCTGCGCGAGCTGGTGGGCGAAGCGCGCATCCTGATCGGAAACCACCGCGATATCTCGCTCCTGCTCGGCGAAACCTTTTCCGGCGACGGGCCCGACAGGCGGCGCGAGGCGGCCGAAGCGGCCTTCGCGGCCTTTCCTTCGCTCGAACTGATCGCCTCCACCGCCCGCCATGTCGAGACCGGGCAGATCCATCGGCTTGCCGCCCGCGTCGATCGGCGGGGGGATCACTGGCAGACCGGCGAAGTGCGGATCGAGGGCGTGATCGACCGGATCGGGACCGGCGATGCCTTTGCCGCCGGCCTGCTGCTGCGATACCTCGAAGGCGCCTCGGCACAGGAAATGGCCAAGTCCGCACTCGCAATGGCGGTGATGAAGCACGGTGTGGCGGGGGACATGGTCCTGCCGACGCGTGCCGAACTCGACGAATTCGACGCGGGTGGCGGCGATGTCCGGCGCTAGGCTCGATCGCCGGGCTTTCGTCGCTGCGGGTATGGCTGCGGGAGCGGGGCTGGCATCGGCGCCCGTGCTGGGACGGCGCGCATCGGCGCGCCCGCAAGCCGGGCGCTATCGCGGGGTGCGAACCGGCCCGGTCGCCGCGTTTCTCGGCATCCGCTATGCCCGGGCAGCCCGTTTCGCGGCGCCCGAACCGATCGCTTTTACCGGCGAGCCGCTCGACGCGGTCGAGTTCGGCCCCATCGCCCCACAACTGGGACTGCAGGACCATCCGCAGAGCGAAGACTGCCTGTTCCTCAACGTCTGGACGCCCGAGGCAGATGCACGCGCCCGGCGCCCGGTCATGGTGTACTTCCACGGCGGCGCCTATACGTCGGGCACGGTCACCGATCCGCTGACCCACGGGCAGCATCTCGCGGAACGGGGCGACGTCGTGGTCGTCACCGTGAACCAGCGGCTCAACGTGTTCGGTTACGGCTGGCTCTCACCGTTCGGCGAACGGTTCGCCGATAGCGGAAATCTCGGCCAGCTCGACCTCCTCTGCGCCCTCGGGTGGGTGCGCGCGAACATCGGGGCATTCGGCGGCGATCCTGCGCGCGTGATGGTCTTCGGGCAGTCGGGCGGCGGAGCGAAGATTGCCACACTGATGGCCATGCCTGCCGCCGCGGGCCTGTTCCATTCCGCCGCCACGATGAGCGGACAGCAGGTTACGGCGAGCGGCCCGGGCAATGCTCTGGCGCGGACCCGCGCTTTCCTGGCGGAGATCGGGGTGCGCGAAGGCGACATCGACAGCCTGCTTGCCCTGCCGGCGGAACGGCTGGTCGAAGGGCTGGATGCGCGCGATCCCATCCTGGGTGGACGCGTCTATTTCGGGCCGGTGCTGGACATGAGGAACCTGCCTCGCCATCCGTTCTGGCCCGACGCGGCGCCCCAGTCGCGCGATATCCCGATGATACTGGGCAATACGCTGGATGAGACGCGAGCTTTCATCGACCCGCGCGGCCCTGTCCTCGCCGGGATCGACTGGTCGAACATCGCTGAAAGGCTGGCGCCCCAGATCCGGATCGATCTCGATCCGCGCTGGGTGGTGGCACAATATCGCGCACGCTATCCCGATTGGTCGGTAGAGCGCGTGTTCTATGCCGCCACCACCGCCGGGCGAAGCTGGCCCGGGCAGGTGATCGAGGCCGATGCCCGTGCGCGCGCCGGCGCGAAGCAGACCTGGGTCTATCAACTCGATCGCCCCTCGCCGATCGATCCATTGCGGGGTGCGGCGCACACTGACGATCTTCCCTATCTGTTCGGCACGCTCGACGCGCCGGGCAGCTATTCGGGCACCGATAGCGGGGCCGCCGCGACCAGCGCCGCGATGATCGCGGCGTTTACAGGCCTGGCGCGTGCGGGCCGGCCGGGTCTGCCGGAGTGGACGCCCTATACCCTGCCCGCCCGCGATACGCTGGTGATCGGCGACGGGACGACGACGATGGTGGCGGACCCGCGCCGATGGCAGCGCGAGCTGTGGGCCACGGCCCCCTATATCCAGCCCGGAAGCTGAGCGGCGGCCCGCGCGATCATTCGCGCGGGCTCGTCGGATAGGCGATGATGATCGAGAGCGGTTCCGGCCCGACCTGGCGGATTCCGACCACGGCCCCTTCGTAGAGATAGGCCGCCATGCCCGGTCGCAGCTCCGCCTCCTGCCCGTCGGAGATCACGACGCCCCGGCCCGAAGTCACGTAGTAGACCTCGTCGTGGCTGATCGGGTGCTCGCCCACTGCGGCCCCGGGGTCGAGGACGCGGCGGCGGAACTCCATCGTGCGCGGCTGCGGCGCGGCATCGCTGATGCGATAGGCGGTGGACATACCGATCGCGCCATGCGGCGGCGCCTCGCGGACCATGACATCTTCTTCGGCAACGACCACCATCGGCGGCGCCGCGGCAGGCGGGTCGCCCGCCGATGCCATCGTGCAGGCGGGCAGGGCCGCTGCGGCGGCGAGAGTCCAGCAGCGGCTCATTGCCCGCCTCCCCGCATCTCGCGGTCGCGCGGCGACAGATGCTCCTGCGCGCCGACCTTCTGGCCCGGATAGCGGCCGCTGCGCGGAGTCATCGTATCGAGGTTCCAATCGGCTTCGCGGAAGGGGGCGCGGGTCGATTCGATTTGCGGATAGCCGCCCACTTCGTCTTCCGAATCGATAATCTCGCCGCGACCTTCGGCAATATAGAACAGGACGCGGATCTCCTCTTCGCCCCGATCCCAGGGACGCGCCCCGGCGGTTGCGAGCAGCGTCGTCTCGACGTCTTCCGTCGGCAGGATGTCGAAGGCCGAAAGATCGGCCAGCGGCGTTTCGGAACGGATCAGCCTGGCCCGGGTATGGCCGTAGCGGCCGAACTCCGGCAGAGGATTGCCGTGCCGGTCGACCGCGACGTTGTCCTTGCCGTAATAGGCGAGATCGCCCACGCCGCCGAGCATCAGGAAGGGCAGCCCTTCGTCGGTATCGTTGCCGCCGCGCATGACATTGCCGACCGCCGTGATCTCCCCCGTGACATGCGGGTAGCCGGCCCATTCCAGGTCCATCAGGTTGTAGTGCACGGCGCGAAGCTGCGGGTTGTAGATAAGGTTGTTCACCATCGTGACCTGCGCGCCGCCCTTTACCAGCGGCGCGCGTTCCACATGATGCGCCCAGATATTGCGGTCGAACACCACGCCGGTCGCATTGTCGTGGACCAGCGACCCTTTCGAGTGCTCGCCTTTGGGGTGGCTCGAATCGGCCAGTCCCTCCGCTGCAAGGTTGAGCCGGAAGGTGATGTTGTGACTGGTCCCCTCGCGCCATTCCTCCACCGAATCGCCGGTGAAGCGCGGCCCGCTGGCGGACATGTTCTCGTCGATCGCCCACATGAAGGTGTTGTTTTCGACCAGAACGTTCGCGGCGCCGGCTGTCGAAAAGGCATCGACCTCCCACCCGCTCCGCTTTGCCTGTCCGGCAGCGCCGGTCAGCACGCGCAGATGGCTGATCTTCACATCGTGCGTCTTCACGTCGATCCCGCCGCGCAGCAGGGTGATGCCGGGCGAGGGGGCTGTCTGGCCGGCTATGGTCACATAGGGCTCGCTGATCCGCAGCGAGGACCGGCCGAGATCGATCGCGCCGCCCACTTCGAACACGATGATTCGCGGACCCTTGGCGGCGAGCGCCTCGGCGAGGCTGCCCGGCCCGTCCTTGGCCAGGGAGGTTACTTTGATGATGCGGCCGCCCTTGCCGCCCTCGGTCGGGTCCGGCGGGGCGGCATGTCCCGGTGCGGCGATCAGCAGGCTGAGCGCCCCGGCGAAAGCGGCCAGGTGCGCGGCAAATTTCATTTTCATGGCGTCTCCTCTCCAACACAACTTGACAAGGGTTGCCTGCATAGGCAATGAAGAATGACACCGGTTACCAAAAAACGCCGGAGTTGGGAATGATCGGATGTCGGAGGGTGTGGCGCTGAGGCGCCCGCAGACTCACCCCGAAAAGACACCGGTGCCATTTTGGGGAGGAGTTATGAAGTACTCACTCGTTTCGTGTCGTGCCAAGGCGGCCCTGCTGGCCGGGAGCGCGCTGGTTCTGCCGCACACGGTGTTCGCTCAGGACACCGCCACGCTGGATGCCGAAGAGGTCGGCCAGGAGGCGCTGGCCGAGGTTGCAGACGAAGGTAACGTCATCGTCGTTTCGGGTTTTCGCGAATCGCTGAACGCCGCCGTCGCGGCGAAGCGTGAGGCGGTCGGCCAGGTCGACGTCATCGTCGCCGAAGACATTGCGAAATTCCCAGACACCAATCTTGCCGAATCGCTCCAGCGCATTCCCGGCGTCGCGATCGAACGCGATGCCGGCGAGGGGCGCCAGATTACCGTCCGCGGCCTGGGCGCGCAGTTCACCCGTGTGCGCGTGAACGGAATGGAGACGATTGCGACGTCGGTCGACGGTGCGTCGTCCAACCGCGACCGCGCTTTCGACTTCAACGTCTTCGCGTCCGAGCTGTTCAACTCGATCGTCGTCAACAAGACCGCCTCGGCCAAGCTGGACGAAGGTTCGCTGGGGGCGGTGATCGATCTCAGCACGGGCAACCCGCTGGCTTATGGGGCGGGGACGAAGTTCGTCGTCACCGCGCAGGGGCGCTACAACGATCTCAACGACGACATCTCGCCGCGCCTCGCCGGCCTGGCCGCGTGGAACAACGCGGACGAGACGTTCGGCGTGTCGGCCTCCGTCGCCTGGTCGAAGTACGAGACGCCCGAGCTGGGCAACAACACCGTCCGCTGGGCGAACGGAGAGATCGAAGAGCAGGAGGACGGGACCTACAAGTTCACCAATGTCTTTCGGTCGGTCGACGGCGTGAACTGCCGCGATAACCCCACCGACGCTGGTTGTAACGAGGTCGCCGAAGCGTTCCACCCGCGCATCCCGCGTTACGGCCTGGTCAACCATGAGCGCGAGCGGCTCGGCGCGACTGCTGCCATCCAGTTCCGGCCCACGGACAACACGGATATCGAAATTAACGCGCTCTATTCCAACTTCAAGGAAAATCGCGACGAGTACTGGGGCGAGGTTCTGCTGCGTTCCAACGAGGACGATATCGACGTCGTCGATTATGCGATCGATGGCGACAACAACCTGATCAGCGCGGACCTCTCCAATGCGTGGATCCGCAACGAGCGGTATCACCGCGAAAGCGAGACCGATTTCTATCAGGTGTCCGGCCGGCTCGAGCAGCGCTTCGGCGATCTGACGACCACGCTCTCGGGTGGCTTCTCGAAGTCGGATGCCACGATCCCCGTCGAGACCACGATCATTTTCGACGATCGCGACGGCGAGTACAGCTACGACTACACGGATATGAAGTTTCCGCGGCTGACGTTCGGCACCGACGTGACGGATCCGGGCAACTTCCAGCTCGCGGAATTCCGCGACCGGCCGAGCAGGGTCGAGAACAAGTTCAAGACCATTGCGCTCGATCTCGAATACGAGCCGGTCGATGGGCTGCGCCTGTCGGCGGGGCCGTTCTACCGCGAGTTCGAGTTCTTCACGACGAGCGCGCGGCGCGACAGCCAGTATTGCTCGGCCTTCGATTGCGAACCCGGCGCCTATGGCGCGCCTGTCACGCCCGATCTGGCCGAACTGTTCGAGCTGGGCGATGCGGGGCAGCCGTCGGGCAACACCAATGCCTGGATCGTTCCCGATCTCGATGCCGCGGTCGCGTTCCTCGACCTCTACGGCATTCCCGCGGTTACCCGCGAAGGCGACGAGCGGGGCGTGACGGAAGAGGTCAAGGGCGGCTATTTCCAGACCGATTTCGAGATCGATCCCGGTGTGCGGATGACGGGCAACTTCGGCGTGCGCTACGCGCACACCAAGCAGACCTCGCAGGGCTTCGTTTCGGGCGAGTATCTTACGGTCAAGCGCAGCTACGACGATTTTCTGCCGGCCGTTAACCTGAACATTTTCCCCGCGGACAACTTTATCGTCCGCGGTGCGATCGCCCAGGTTGTCACGCGGCCGACACTGGGTTCGCTGACGCCCGGCGGTTCGGTTGACGAATTCAACTTCCGCATCAGCCGGGGGAACCCGTTCATCGATCCGTACCGGGCCTGGAACTACGACGTCTCGCTCGAATGGTACTTCGCGCCGGGGGCGATCCTGTCGCTGGCCGGCTTCGTAAAGGACATCGAGAGCTTCCCGGTCGGCACTTCGCGCGAAATCACCTTCGCCGAAAGCGGCCTGTCGACGTCGCTTCTCACCTCCGGCACCCCGGCCTACGATGCGGTGGTCAACGGCACCGATCCCGATCGCCTGTTCGAGTTCCGCACTACGACGAACGGCGAAGGCGCGGTGATCAAGGGGCTGGAGCTTGGCCTGAACCTGCCGTTTTCCGCCTTTACCGGCGCGCCGTTCCTGAGCGACTTCGGCATCCTGGGCAACGTGACCTATGTCGACAGTAATCGGGACGAGGAATTCCAAGGCGAGATCTACGAGATCACTTTCCCCGGCGTTTCGAAATACTCGGCCAACGGCACGATCTATTACGACAACGGCCGTTTCTCGGTCCGCGTATCGGGCGCCTATCGCGACGACTACAACACCGGCGGCAGCGGCAACGGCAACTTCCTCGAAGGCTTCGGGTCGACCTTCAACCTCGACGCGTCGATCCGGTACAAGCTGACCGACAATATCGAGCTGCTGATCGACGGTAACAACCTGACCGACCAGTATCGTTATCGCTGGACCGACGACTTTGCTCGCCGGAACTACGAGAACAATCACTTCGGGCGTATCGTCATGGTCGGCGCGCGCGTCGAATTCTGAAGGGGTCGTTCGGGTCGCAACGAAGGAGGGGCTCGCGCATGAACAGCGATCGCAGATCATTGCTCGGCGCGGGCCTCGCCGCGTCGCTGCTGGGGGCCACACGGCTTTCGGCGCAGACGCCGCCGCCTTCCGCCCCGGAGGGGCCGCCGCCGGGTCTTCCGCAGCCGATCGAAACCATAGACCTCTGGCCCGGCGGCGCGCCGGGAATGCCCGCGCAGCCGCCGGTCGAGCAGGTCGAAGAGCGTTCGGCCGATCCGCTCGTTGCCGACCGCGCGGTGCGCGGCATCACGGTGCCGCGCCTGTCGGTTTTCCGGCCCGACCGGCCCAACGGCGGCGCCGTTCTGTTGATACCGGGCGGCGGGTATCGGCATGTCGTGGTGGACAAGGAAGGCTACGAGATGGCGCGCTGGCTATCCGCCCGCGGCTTCACGGCCTTCGTTCTGTTCTATCGTCTGCCTTATGACGGATGGGCGGCGGGCCCCGATGTCTGCCTGTCCGATGCGCAGCGCGCCATGCGGATTATTCGTCAGCGCCACCGCGATTTCGCGCTCGATCCCGAGCGGGTCGCGGCTATGGGCTTCTCTGCCGGCGGCCACTTGTGTGCCGACCTTGCGACGCGCTTCGCGCAGCGCACTTACGATCCGGTGGACGAGGCGGACCGGCTGGGCGCGAGACCGGTCTGTGCCGCGCCGGTCTATCCGGTGATGGCGATGCAGGCGCCCCACGCCCATCCCGGATCGCGCGAGCGGCTGCTCGGCCCATCGCCTTCGGCTGCGCTCGAGGCTGCCCATTCCCCCCATCGAAACGTGCCGCGCGATGCGCCGCCGTTCTTCATCCTTCATGCGGAGGACGACGATGTCGTCCCGGTCGAAAACAGTCTGCTTCTGCGCGCCGCGCTCAAGGCCCAGGGTGTGGCTGTCGAAACGCACCTGTTCCGCCACGGCGGTCACGGTTTCGGCCTGCGCAAGGCCACAGGCAAGCCGGTCGCCGCCTGGCCCGAACTGTGGCGCGACTGGGCACGCGGAACAGGTCTGGGCTGACGTGTCTGTCGACCGTCGCTCTCTTCTGGCCGGAGCCGGTGTAGCCGGGCTGGTCGCCCCTTTCGGGCTCTCCGCCCCGCTGGCCGGCGCACGGGAACAGCACCGGCCGGCACAGCGCCGTTACCTGCGCGGGTTCGACAACCAGCGCGTACCTGACCAGGGCAACGGCACGTTTCTTAATCCCGTGCTATCGGGCGACCGGCCGGACCCGGCGATCCTGAAGGACGGGGACGACTACTACGTCACCTTCTCCACTTTCGATGCCTATCCGGGTCTGACCATCTGGCATTCGCGCGATCTGGTGAACTGGCGCCCGCGCAAGCCGGCGCTCCATCGCAATATCGGTTCGGTCTGGGCGCCCAGCCTGCACAAGGATCGCGGACGTTATCTGCTCTACATCCCGGTCAAGGCCAGTCCCCGGAACGATATCTTCGTCACCTGGGCCGATGCGATCGACGGGCCGTGGAGCGACCCGGTGCCGCTGGGCCTGCACGACCATATCGATCCTTGTCACGCGGTCGCCGAAGACGGGAGCCGCTGGCTGTTCCTTTCGGGCGGCGATCGCGTGCGCCTGTCGGACGACAACCTGTCGCTCGCGGGCGCGGTCGAACATGTCTACGACCCGTGGCGTTACCCGTCCGACTGGATCGTCGAGGGATTCGCGCCGGAAGGCCCAAAGATCCACCGTATCGGCGAATGGTTCTACATGCTCACCGCGGTTGGCGGGACGGCGGGGCCGCCGACCGGGCACATGGTCATTGCCGCTCGCGCGCGTTCGCTTCACGGTCCGTGGGAACACCATCCTGACAATCCTCTGGTGCGCACGACGTCGATCGACGAGGCCTGGTGGTCGCGCGGGCACGCTTCGCTGGTCGAGGGGCCCGAGGGCGACTGGTGGTCGCTTTATCACGGATACGAGAACGGCTTCTGGACGCTCGGCCGGCAGTGCCTGATGGACCCGGTGCGTTTTCGGCCCGACGGCTGGTTCGAAATGACCGGCGGCGACCTGTCCCGGCCCCTGGCCAAGCCGGCCGGCGGGGAGGCGCAGCCGCACGGTATGCCGCTGTCCGACGACTTTTCCGGCCCGCTCGCGCTCGGCAGCAAGTGGGCGTTCTTTCGCCCGTCGGCGAACGAGGCGGACAGAGTCAGCGCAGGCGGCGGCGTTCTGCGCTTCGCCGGCAAGGGGGAGGCGCCGTCCAGCGGTTCACCCCTGTTGCTGACCGCGGGCGATCGCAGCTACCGCTTCGAATGCGATATCGAAATCGCGCCGGGTGGACGGGCCGGGCTGGTCCTGTTCTACGACGACAAGCTCTATTGCGGGCTCGGCTTCGATGCCGAGCGGTTCGTGACCCATCAGTACGGGATAGAGCGCGCCCGACCGGCCAACCCGCACGGAAGCCGGATGCGGATGCGGGTAACGAACCGCGAGCATATCGTCACTTACGATACCAGCGGCGACGGGGGGCGCACCTGGCACCGCTTCGACCGCGGAATGGAAGTTTCGGGGTATCATCACAATGTTCGCGGGGGGTTTCACATGCTGCGCCCCGGGCTCTATGCCGCAGGACCGGGAGAGGCAAAGTTCCGCGATTTTCGTTTCATGGCGCTCGACAGTTGACGATGAGGGACGATCGCCTGGCTTCGCTCGGGTGTGGCCCGGTATCGCGCCGCCGCCTGCTTGGCGGAGGGCTGGCGCTGTCGGCAGCGACGTTCCTCCCCGCCTGCAAGCCGCGCATGTCCGGGCTGCTCACGGGGGCCGACACGCACCCGGCCGATTACCCCACAGTGAAGGCGGTCGAGTTCATGGGCCGCTATCTTTTCGAGCGCACCGGCGGGCGGCTGGGGATCAAGGTCTATGCCGGGGGGCAGCTGGGCAGCGAGACCGATACCCTGGAGATCACGAGTTTCGGCGGACTCGACTTCAATCGCGTGAACTTCGCCCCGCTCAATTCGATCGAGCCGATGACGCTGCCGTTTTCGCTGCCGTTCGTTTTCGAATCGGTGGCCCATATGCGGCGCGTGGTCGACAGCGCGGTGGGGGACGAGGTTCTCGCGACGCTGGAACCGCACGGGCTGATTGGTCTGTGCATCTACGATTCGGGGGCGCGCAGTTTCTACAACACGCGGCGGGCGATCCGCACGCCGGACGATATGGCCGGCCTGAAACTGCGCGTGCCGGCATCCGATCTCTACGTGGCAATGGTCAATGCGCTGGGCGCGAACGCTGTCCCGATCCCGTTCGGCGAGGTCTATCAGTCGCTGGCGCAGGGCGTGATCGACGGGGCGGAGAACAACTGGCCCTCTTTCGTCAGCGCCCGTCATTACGAGGTCGCGACTTATTATAGCCTGACCGAGCATCTGCTGACGCCCGAAGCGCTGGTGATGAGCAAGACGAGCTGGGACGGGCTTTCGCCCGACGACAGGCGGCTCGTTCGCGAGGCCGCGAAGCTCTCGGTCGTCGAAATGCGTCGCCTGTGGGACCAGCGCGTGACCGAGGCCAAGGCGACGATCGCAGCGTCTCCGGTCGCGGTCAACGCGGTCGAGAAAGAGCCGTTCGCCGCGCTCATGCGCCCGGTGTGGGATCAGTTCATCACCACGCCGGCCCAGAAATCGGTCGTCGAACGCATTCTGGCGATGAGGGAGGGGTGAAAATGGCCGCGACCATCGCACGCTGGCTGATCGGATTCGGTGCGGCCGGGCTGATTGCAATGACGGCGATCATCGCCTGGCAGGTATTCGGCCGCTTCGTCCTCGATGCGAGCCCGTCGTGGACCGAGCAGGCCTCGCTGATCCTGATGATCTGGTATGTCATGTTCGCTTCCGCCGCCGGCGTCTACGAAGGGTTCCATATTCGCATCGCGCTATTGGAAGAACGCCTGGGGGACGCGAGCCGGCCGGTCGCGCGGGTCGTGGCGCTGGTGATTGCCCTCGCCGGCCTGGTGCTCCTTGTCTATGGCGCGCAGCTTTGCTGGGCGGTCAGAGGCAATGCCGTCCCTTCGCTGGGGATTAGCCGTGCGGTGGCCTATATTCCCCTGCCCATTGCGGGCCTGCTGATGACGGTATTCGCCCTCCCCCGCGTTATAAGCGGGCGTAGCGCGGTCGAAGGGGGCGCCGGCTGATGGAGCTTCTGGTCCTTTTCGGCGTGCTGTTCCTCCTGCTTGCCATCGGCGTGCCGGTGGCATTCTCCCTGCTTGCTGCCGCACTCTGCTGCTTCGCGGCCATGGGTATCCCGCCGATCGTCGCGGTGCAGCGCGTTGCCGCCGGGATCAGCGTGTTCACGCTGATGGCGATACCGTTCTTCATCTTTGCCGGCGACCTCATGTACCGGGCGGGGATCGCGGAGCGTCTGGTGCGGGTGGCCGATGCGGCCGTCGGGCGCGTGCGCGGCGGACTCGGTATTGTCGATGTCGGCGCATCGATGATGTTCGGCGCGGTGTCGGGCTCCGCCATTGCCAGCGCGTCCGCCATCGGCTCGACGATGGTGCCGCTGATGCGCGACAAGGGCTATCCCGGCGATTACGCGGTGAACGTAACGGTGACGGCGGCCATCGTCGGCCTGTTGATCCCGCCGTCGCACAACATGATCATCTATTCCGCCGCTTCGGGCATCGGCGTTTCGATCGGCGACCTGTTTCTCGCCGGGGTCATACCCGGCCTGCTGACCGGCGCCATGCTGATGCTCATGGCCTGGCTGGTTGCCCGGCGTCGCGGCTTGCCGGTCGGCCGGTTCCCCGGATGGCGCGAGTTCGTGCGTGCTGCCGCCTATGCGGTGCCGGGTCTGATGACCGCGGTGATCATCATGGGCGGCATTCTCAGCGGGGTCTTCACGCCGACCGAAAGCTCGGCCGTGGCGGTTGTCTACACCCTGCTGATCGGCGCGTTCGTCTATCGCAGCCTCGGCTGGCGGGGCACCTGGGAAGCGGCGGCCAAATCCGTGCGGACGGCATCGATGGTGCTGTTCATCATCGCCGCTGCGACCGCATTCGGCTTCGCGCTCGCTCTGCTCGAAGTGCCGGCGGCGCTCGCCTCGCTAATCGGGCTGATGACCGAGAACCCCCTGCTGACCCTGCTCATCATCAATCTGATGCTGCTGGCGCTGGGCACCTTCATGGACATGGCGCCGCTGATCGTCATTACCACGCCGATTTTCCTGCCGGTTGCGATGGGCGTTGGCGTCGACCCCGTCCATTTCGGGATCATCATGATGCTGAACCTGGGCATCGGGCTGGTGACGCCGCCGGTGGGCTCTGTGCTGTTCGTCGGCTCTGCGGTCGGCAAGGAGCCGGTGACCGCGCTGGTGCGGACGATCTGGCCGTTCTATCTGACGCTGATCGCGGCGCTGCTGCTGATCACTTACGTGCCCGCGCTTTCGCTGTGGCTGCCGCAGGCAATGGGGCAATAACCGTCAGAGCGTGACGCCGCGTTTCCAGATCGAGATGACCCGCTGTCCGCTGCGTTCGGCGGCGGTCGGCTCGCCGCTGGCAATCGCCAGCAGGTGGGCGGCGAAGGCATCGGCCACGGCCTCGCGCGGTTCGTCCAGCATCCGGCCGGCATCGAAATCGATCCAGCCGGCCTTGTCGCGCGCCAGGCGCGAGTTGGACGCAACCTTGACCGTCGGCACCGGGAAGCCGAGCGGAGTCCCGCGCCCGGTCGTGAACAGGATCATCGTCGCGCCTGCGGCAGCCAGCGCGGTCGAGGACACCGCGTCGTTGCCCGGCGCCTCCAGCAGCGTCAGGCCCGGCCGTGTCGCCTGCGCGCCATAGTCGATGACGTCGACCAGCGGCGCCTGCCCGCCCTTCTGCACCGCGCCGAGCGACTTTTCCTCCAGCGTGGTAATCCCGCCCGCGATATTGCCGGGCGAGGGGTTTTCCGACACCGGCTGCCCCTGATCGAGGAAATAGCGCTTGAACCGGTTGAGCAGCGCGCCCGCCGCCTCGAACACCTCGGGCGAGATGGCGCGGCCGAAGAGCGCCTGCTCCGCGCCGAAGATCTCCGGGATTTCGGTCAGGACCGCCGTTCCGCCCGATGCGGCCAGCCGGTCGCTGAAGAGGCCGAGCAGCGGATTGGCGGTGAGGCCGGAAAGCGCATCGGACCCGCCGCACTTCAGGCCGACCGCCAGTGCGGAAGCGGGCGCCTCCTCGCGCCGGGCCGGCGCCAGGAGGTCGACGAGTTCGTCCACCATCCGCACCGCGGCGGCCCGTTCGTCTCCCGCATCCTGCGCGCGGACGATGCGCAGCTTGTGGCGGTTTGCAGGATCGATAGCGGCGACGAGTTCGTCGAGCTGATTGGATTCGCACCCCAGGCCGACCAGCACCACCCCGCCGGCATTGGGGTTGGCACACAGCCCGGCCAGCGCCCGGCGCGTTCCGGCAAGATCGTCGCCCAGTTGCGAACAACCGTGGGGATGACCGAATCCTGCGACAGCGTCGATCCGTCCGGCATGGCGCGCGGCACATTCGCGCGCGACATCTTCCACCAGCGGCGCGACGCAGCCGACCGTTGGCAGGAGCCAGACTTCGTTGCGGGTGGCGAAACGGCCATCGTCCCGGCGATATCCGCGCCACGCCGGCAGCGGCCGGGCGTTCGGCGCGCTTCGCCTCGCGTTCCCGGGGCGGTAGGCCACCTCGCCGGAAAGGCTGGTGGCGAGATTGTGCGAATGCACGTGGTCGCCCGCCGCGATGGCCTGCGTCGCACGGCCGATGGCGGCACCGAAGCGCACGACCCGGTCGCCGGTTTCCAGCGATCCCAGCGCGAACTTGTGCCCCGCCGGGATATCGGCGCGAATACGTATTTGCGCGCCCTCGACCTCTAGGGCCTCCCCGGCCGGCAGCGGATGCAATGCCGTTGCGACATTGTCGGCGTCATGGGCGCGTATCGCCTGCAATCGTGTGGTTTGCGTCATCCAATGGCCAGGAAGCGAGGCGGTCCAGGTGAAGGCTTTCGGCCTGCAAAACCGCGGATTTTGCAGCTTTGATACCGGTTTCCAAGGGGCGCGCCAAGTGGCATATTGCCGGCCCGACGAACCGACACGAGAGACGAGCGAGAGGAGGCCCATGCCGCGCGAACTGAATCTTCACCCCGATCGGCTGCTGCCGGCCGAACCGGCAGTGCGCGAAATCGCGCGCGCGCTCTACGCCTCGGTCGCCGACCTGCCGATCGTCAGCCCGCATGGCCACACCGATCCCGCCTGGTTCGCCACAAACGCTCCGTTCGGGAACGCGACAGAGCTGTTGCTGGCGCCCGATCACTACCTGTTTCGCATGCTCTATTCGCAAGGGGTCCGGCTGGAGGATCTGGGCATCGGCGGGCACGAGGCCGATCCGCGCGCGGCCTGGCGCATCCTGGCGGAAAACTATCACCTGTTCCGCGGGACCCCGTCGCGGATCTGGCTCGACTGGGTCTTTGCCGAGGCGTTCGGGATCGAGGTCCAGCTCGATGGCGAAACGGCCGATCTTTACTACGACACGATCACCGCCAAGCTCGCGACCGATGCCTTCCGCCCGCGCGCGCTGTTCGACCGCTACAATATCGAAGTGATCGCAACCACAGAAAGCCCGCTCGACACGCTCGACCATCACCGCGCCATTGCCGACAGCGACTGGGGCGGGCGGGTCATCACGGCCTATCGCCCCGATCCGGTGGTCGATCCCGATTATGAAGGGTTCGTGGAGAACCTGGCTCGTTTTTCGCAGGTGTCGGGCGAAGATTGCACGCGCTGGTCCGGCTATCTCGCCGCACATCGCAAGATGCGCGCGGTGTTCAAGGCGGCCGGGGCGACCTCGACCGATCACGGCCACCCGACGGCGACGACGGCGGACCTCCCCGCGGACGAGGCGGAGGCGCTGTTCGACCGCGTCAAGCGGGGCGGCGCGACTGCCGGCGATGCGGAACTGTTCCGCGCGCAGATGCTGACCGAGATGGCGGCGATGAGCCTGGATGACGGGCTCGTGATGCAGATCCACCCCGGCAGTTTCCGCAACCACAATCGCACGCTGTTCGAACGCTTCGGGCGCGACAAGGGCGCGGATATCCCGACTCGCACCGACTATGTCCATGCGCTCAAGCCCCTGCTCGACCGCTTCGGGGCCGAGCGCGACCTTTCGATCATCCTCTTCACGCTCGACGAAAGCGCCTATGCGCGCGAACTGGCGCCGCTGGCCGGGCACTATCCGTGCCTCCGGCTTGGCCCCGCCTGGTGGTTCCACGACAGCCCCGAGGGGATGCGGCGTTTCCGCCAGATGACCACCGAAACCGCCGGGTTCTATAACACCGTCGGTTTCAACGACGATACGCGCGCCTTCCTTTCGATTCCCGCGCGCCACGACGTCGCTCGCCGGATCGATTGCGGGTTCCTGGCGCAACTGGTCGCGGAACACCGGATCGAGGATTGGGAGGCCGCCGAACTGGCGCGCGAATTGGCCTACGGCCTTGCCAAGCGGGCCTATCGCCTGTGAGGCTCTCTCGCGAGACGCTGGATGCTCTGCCGCCCGACGTGGCGCGATGCGGCTACGACCGGCAGGCGCAGGGCATCGGCATCGTTCATTTCGGCATCGGGGCGTTCCATCGCGCGCATCAGGCCTGGTACACGGACCGCGCGATGGAAGCCGGCGAGCGCGACTGGGCGATCTGCGGGTTGAGCCTTCGTTCGCCGACCGTCGCCGAACAACTCGTGCCGCAGGACGGGCTCTATACCCTGACCGAGCGGGCAGGCAGCGAAGCGCGCACCCGCGTGATCGGCGCAGTGCGCGAGGTGCTGTTTGCGCAGCAGGATGCCGAGGCCGCGATCGGGCGTATCGCAGCACCCGAATGCCGGATCGTCAGCTTCACGGTGACCGAGAAGGGCTATTGCCGCGCCGAGGGCGGCGGGCTGGACTTCGCGCGCGCGCAGACGAGCTTCTACCCGTTGCTGGGGGAAGCGCTGTCGCGTCGTGCCGCGGAGGAGCTGCCAGGCGTCACCCTGCTGTCCTGCGACAATCTGGCCGGAAACGGCGCGGTCCTGCACGGCCTGATGCGTCAGTGGCTGACAGCGCAGGTCCCGGAAGCGGTCGCATGGTTCGATGCGCACTGCTCTGCACCGTCCACAATGGTCGACCGCATCGTGCCGCGAACGACCGACGAGGACCTTCAGGCCCTGAACGAACGTCTGGGCCTCGACGATCGGGGCGCCGTGTTCACCGAGCGGTTCAGCCAATGGGTGATCGAGGACGATTTTGCCGCCGGCCGGCCCCGGTGGGAAGATCTGGGCGTGCAGATGGTCGCCGATGTCGCCCCTTACGAAGCCGCCAAGCTGCGGATGCTCAACGGCGCGCATTCGCTGCTCGCCTATTGCGGGCTGCGGGCAGGGCACACTTTCGTGCACGAGGCGGCCGCCGATTCCGGGCTGCGGCGCCTGGCGCGCGAGCTGATGATTGCGGAGGCCATGCCCAGCCTTGCCGCCGCCCCCGGGCAGGACCTCGAGGCCTATGCGCAGGATCTGCTGGCGCGTTTCGCCGACCCTGCGCTGCGCCACCGGCTCGATCAGATTGCGATGGACGGCACGCAGAAAATCCCGCAGCGCTGGCTCGATACGGTCGACTGGCATCACGCCCGCGGCCATGCGCCTGCCGCGATCCGGGAAGCCTTCGATGCCTGGTGCTGGCACCTGGCCGACGGGCGCTGGGTCGACGACCCCGCCGGCGAGAAGCTGGTTGTGGCGCTCGCCGATGGCGGGAAGGGCGGCCTGCTCGACGTATGCTTCGGCGGCGGGGACGCCGCCCCGCTGTGGCCCGACCACGCCCACCTCCGCCCGGTGTTCGAGGCGGGCTGACGGCAGGAGGGACCTCGGCGGCTCTAACCTTCCGTCAGACGCGCTTCGGTCCGGCCGCCGGGGGCAGGGGACAGCGTGAGCGCAGCGCCGAAGGGCGCATCCGCTTCGAACAGCGCGCGTGTGGGCGGATGTTCGAGGTCGGCATTGGCCGCGATCCGCTCGCCCGCCGCGTTGCGGCCGAGGACGATGGCGACCGGCCCGGAGCGGCTTTCGACGATCGTGTAGGTTTCCACCGTCAGTTCGGTCTGCGGACCTGCCGCCTTGCGCACCGCGGCGGGTTGCCGCGGCAGTGCGATCGTCCGGTCCGCATCGGACCAGTCGGCAGGCTCCATCGAATAGATCCCGGCCGAATACTTGCTCATGAACCCGCCGTTCGCGCCGACCAGGGCGTAGCTGCCCGGCATTGCGCGCACGCGCGCCACCGCCTCGGCGATGGCATGGGTGGAATAGTTGTTTCCCGGCCCGCCGAAAAAAGGGAGCCCGCCGGTCAGCGTCAGACCGCGTGGGTCGGTGGCCGACAGCCCGAAACGGTCGGCCAGGTTGAATACCGGGATCGCGAAACAGGAATAGAGATCGAGATGGCGCACCTCGTCCAGGGTGCGCCCCGCCCGCGCCAGCGCCGCCTCCACGGCTGCGACCGAGGCGGGGCTGCGCGACAGGTCGGCGCGCTCCATCGGCGAGGGTTCGGCCTTGGCGGCAATGGCATGGATATGGACCCACCGGTTTTCCGGAACGCCCAGTTCGCGAGCCTTGCGCGCCGAGGCGACGATTACCGCCGCGCCCTGGTTCACCTGATCGCGCGCCACGGTCATGCGTGGATAGGGTTCCGCGACGATACGGTTGCGCGCGGTCACCGCCGCAAGGTCGTGTGCGGTGCGGGCTACGGGCGCCGCGGCATGGGGGTTGGCAGCGGCAACGCGGGTGAAGGGCGCGAACAGTTCGCCGATCGCTTGGCGATAACTGTCGGACGAAAGGCCGAGACGTGCGCGGCGGGCATTTTCGAACAGGGCGTAGTGCGCGATCGCGCTGGCTGCCCCGTGGCGAAGCAGCTCGGCATCGAACAGGTCGTCCAGGCCATAGCCGCGATCTTCCAGGTCGCCGCCCACCTCTTCCGACCAGTCGCGCGTTTCGCCGGCTTCGCGCAGCGCGCGCAGGGTCGAGATCGCTTCGGCCCCTGCGATCGCCGCGACTTCGCTGCGACCGAGAGCGATCTCGGTCGCGAGTTCGCCGATCAGGTTCTGGCCGGTCTGGCCCCCGGTGGTCTCCAGGATCGCGCGGCGCGGATCGGCGCCGATGCGGCGGGCGATGGCGCGCGGGGGATTGTCCGCCCGGCCGAACGGCGCCTCGGCATCGGGCCGCGACATTTCGAACTGGCGAATGGCGCCCAGCGTATCGATCGCGCCGGCAAGCCCGGGCCCTGCGCCGGCATCCGCAATCGCGGCGGCGAGGGCATCGCCTGCCAAATCCATCGGCGAGCGCGCCCGATAGCCGGGCTCGTCGGTTCGTTCGGAGACCTGGCCGACGCCGATGACGACAGGTGTATTTCCGCTAGTTTCGTCCATGCCCGTCGATCTCTCCCGTTTCGTCCATGTCTTTCGCGGCCGGTCCCGTTCACTCCCTTTCCGTCGCGGGCGGGAAGGAGGCGGGGAGCGGGCCATTGCCAGCTTCCGGGATCGACCCTAGTGCAAGTCGGGTGATCGACAAGTCCGCCTTCCGCAACGCCCTAGGCAGTTTTGTGACGGGGGTGACGATCGTCACCGCGCGCGACCGCGACGGAAAGCCGGTGGGACTGACGGCCAACAGCTTCAATTCCGTCTCGCTCGATCCGCCGATGGTGCTGTGGAGCCTGTCGCTCGGCAGCGCCAGCCTGCCGGCCTTTCGCGACGCGAAAGCCTGGGCGGTTCACGTGCTCGCGTGCGACCAGCAGGCGATGTCGGATCGCTTTGCCCGGCGCGGGGTGGACAAGTTTGCCGGACTGAGCCCTGCGGACGGACCGGAGGGCGCACCGCTGATCGAAGGCTATGCCGCGCGTTTCGGTTGCCGTGCACGGTTCGAATACGAGGGCGGCGACCATGCGATCTTCCTCGGCGAAGTTGTCGATTTCGATCGTAGCGAGGCCGACCCGCTGATCTATCACGGCGGACGCTACGGGCGGGTGATGCCGGCGGAAGCGGACGAGCCGGAGGCGCAGGATCACGCGCAGCTGGCCGCGCTCGGCCTCGCCCGCGCGGATGCCGACGGCTGGCGCCTGACGGAACAGGGAAGGGCGCAGCTCGCGCTGTTGCGGCGGATCGCCGACAAGGGCTGAGGCCGGACGAAGTTCTCCGACTCGCTTGCACATATAAGAATATCTTTATATGCGTTTCTGGCTATGCGTATCGAAACCATCATGCGGGCGCTTGCCGACCCGACGAGGCTGCGGATCATGCGGCTGCTTTCGGCCATGGAACTGGCCGTGGGCGAGCTGGCGCAAGTCCTGGGGCAGAGCCAGCCGCGCGTTTCGCGCCATGTCGGTATCCTGTGCGATGCCGGCCTGGCCGAGCGGCAGCGCGAAGGGAGCTGGGTTTTCCTGCGCGCCAGCGTGGGCAAGGAGCGCGGGAGCCCGGTGGGCGAAGCGGTCTCGCGGCTGCTGGCCACGGCGGAGCGCGAGGATGCCGATTTCGCCGCCGCCTGTGCCGAGGATCGGCGCCAACTGGCCGCGATCCGCGCCGCGCGCGAAAGCAGTGCGGAAGCCTATTTCGCACGCCACGCCGAGGTGTGGGACGAATTGCGGCAGCTTCACAGCCCCGACGAGCAGGTCGAGGCGAAACTGATCGAGGCGCTGGGCGAGGCGCCGCTGGGCCGGCTGCTCGATATCGGCACCGGCACAGGGCGGATGGCCGAACTGTTTGCCGAACGCGCCGAAGGCGTGGTTGCCCTCGACAAGAGCCTCGACATGCTGCGCTTCGCCCGGGCGAAATTGCAGAACCTGCCGTCCGACGCGGTGGAACTGGTCCAGGGCGATTTCACCGCCCTGCCGTTTTCCGCCCAGGGGTTCGATACCGTTCTGCTGCACCAGGTGCTCCATTTCGCGCAGGACCCGGCTGCGCCGCTGGCTGAGGCGGCGCGTGTCACTCGTCCTGGTGGCCGTATCGCGATCGTCGACTTTGCCGCCCACGACCGCGAGGAACTGCGCGATCGGCATGCGCATGTGCGTCTCGGCTTCACCGATGCCGCGATTACCTCGCTGCTGACCGAAGCCGGCTTCGCTCCCGCGCCGCCGATCGCGCTCGAAGGCGGGGAACTCGTGGTCAAGATCTGGATCGGGCAGCGTCTCGGCATGCCGGTCGGAACGCGGCGGAAGGCGAGCCAATGAGCCCGACGTTCGACCAGATGCAGGAAGCGCGTACCGCGCTCGACGCGCCGCTTTTTTCCGGGCTGGCGGGCGATATCGACGTGTCGTTCGAGTTCTTCCCGCCCAAGACCGAGAAGATGGCGCAGACCCTGTGGGAAAGCGTGCAGACGCTCGCGCCGCTGGGGCCGCGCTTCGTCTCCGTCACTTACGGCGCCGGCGGTTCGACGCGCGAGCGCACCCATGAACAGGTGGTGCGGATCAATCGCGAGGCGCGCATTCCGGCCGCCGCGCATCTGACCTGCGTCGAGGCGACGCGCGAGGAAATCGACGAGATCGCGCGCCACTATTGGGAAAGCGGGATCCGCCATGTCGTCGCCTTGCGCGGCGATCCGCCCGACGGCCAGTCGCACTATTCGCCGCACCCGGGCGGCTATGCCAACGCGGCCGAGCTAACCGCAGGGTTGAAGGCTGTCGCGCCGTTCGAGATTTCGGTCGCCGCCTATCCCGAGGTGCACCCCGATGCGCGCGATGCAGCGGCCGATCTCGACAACCTGAAGCGCAAGTTCGATGCCGGGGCAACCCGCGCGATCACCCAGTTCTTCTTCGAGCCCGAATGCTTCTTCCGTTTTCGTGACAAGGCGGTGGCGGCGGGGATCGACGGGGAAATCGTGCCCGGCGTGATGCCGGTGATGAGCTTCGCCAGCGTGCAGCGTATGGCCGGCCTGTGCGGTACGGCGATCCCGGCCTGGATGGCCGGCCTGTTCGAAGGGCTGGACGAGAAGCCCGCTGCGCGCCAGCTCGTATCCGCCACCATTGCCGCCGAGCTGTGCCGGCGGCTCTATGCCGGCGGAGTCCGGCAGTTCCACTTCTATACCCTCAACCGCGCCGAGCTGAGCTACGCCATCTGCCACATGCTCGGGCGCCGGCCGCAGGGAGACGATCGATGAGCGCGCGCGAACGCCTGTTCGCCGAAGCGGCGAAACGCATTCTCGTGTTCGATGGCGCTTTCGGCACGCAGATCCAGGCGCGCGGGCTCGGCGAGAGCGACTATGCCGGCGATCTGGGCCTGGATGCGGACCAGAAGGGCAACAACGATATTCTCGCGCTCACCCGCCCGGACGTGATTGCCGACATCACGCGCGCCTATCTGGAAGCCGGTTCCGACGTGGTTTCCACCAATACGTTTTCCGCCAACCGGATCAGCCAGGCCGACTACGCCGCCGAATCGCAAGTGCACGACATCAACGTCGCTTCCGCCAGGATCGCGCGCGAACTGGCCGACACTTTCCAGCAGGCGGACGGGCGGCCCCGTTTCGTCGCGGGCGCCATCGGCCCGACCAACAAGACGCTCTCGCTCAGCCCCGATGTCGAGGATCCGGGCTTTCGCGAAATCGACTTCGATTTCCTGACGGAGGTCTATCGCGAGCAGGCCGCCGCGCTGATCGAGGGCGGGGCGGACTTCATCCTGATCGAAACGATTTTCGACACGCTCAATGCCAAGGCCGGGATCATGGCCGTCCGCCGGCTCGAAAGCGAGCTGGGGCGCGAGGTGCCGATCATGCTGTCGATGACGCTGACCGACCTTTCGGGCCGCAACCTTTCGGGTCACACGGTGGAGGCCTTCTGGTACGCTGTGCGCCATGCCAACCCGGTGACCATCGGCCTCAATTGCAGCTTCGGCGCGGAGCAGTTGCGGCCGCACGTCCAGTTGCTCTCCGGCATCGCCGACACGTTGTTGATGGCCTATCCCAATGCCGGCCTGCCCAACGAACTGGGCGAATACGACGAAGCGCCCGAGACGACCGCCGCGCTGGTCAAGGCCTGGGCGGAGAACGGGCGCGCCAATATCCTCGGCGGCTGCTGCGGCTCGACGCCCGAACATATCGCGGCGATTGCCGCTGCCGTGGACGGCATTGCCCCGCGCAAGATCCCGGCGCGGGACACGAAGATGCGGCTCGCCGGGCTCGAACCGTTCTCGATCGCGGCATAGGCGCCATGGACGATTGCATCATCCGCGAGGCCGGACCGGCCGATGTAGAGGCGCTTGCGCTGATCGGCGCCGCGACCTTCCTCGAAACCTTTGCCGGCGTGCTCGATGGCGGCGCGCTGCTCGAACACTGCCGCAGGCAGCACTCGGCGGCGGTCTATCGCGCCTATCTGGACCGGGGCGCGCATGCCTGGCTGGCCGAACTCGGCGGCGCGCCGGTCGGCTATGCCCTGCTCGCAGAGCCGGAGCTGGACGCGGCGCGCGCGGGCGACGTGGAGCTGAAGCGGATATACCTGCTGTCGCGTTTCCACGGCAGCGGCATCGCGCGCGACCTGTTCGATGCGGCCCTGGCGGCGGCGGAGGGGCACGACCGCATCCTGCTGGGCGTGAAGGCCGACAATTCCCGTGCGATCGCGTTCTACACCGGTCGCGGGTTCGAACAGATCGCGACCCGGAAGTTCGACGTGGGCGGCACGCTCTACGATGATGCCGTCATGGCGCTTCGACTGGAGGACCGCAGGCGATGACCGGTTCCGGCTCTTCCCGTTTCGTCAATATCGGCGAGCGCACCAATGTCACCGGCTCGGCCCGCTTCAAGAAGCTGGTGATGGACGGCGACTACGCGGCGGCGGTGGAAGTCGCGCGACAACAGGTCGAGAACGGCGCCCAGGTCATCGACGTCAACATGGACGAAGGCCTGCTCGACGCGGTCGAGGCGATGACCACGTTCCTCAAGCTGATCGCCGCCGAACCCGACATCGCGCGCGTGCCGGTGATGATCGACAGTTCCAAGTGGGAGGTGATCGAAGCCGGGCTGAAATGCGTTTCGGGCAAGCCGATCGTCAACTCGATCAGCATGAAGGAGGGCGAGGCGCAGTTTCTGGAGCACGCCAGGCTGTGCATGGACTATGGCGCGGCGGTGGTCGTCATGGCCTTCGACGAGGAGGGGCAGGCCGATACCAGGGACCGCAAGGTCGAAATCTGCATCCGTGCGTACAAGTTGCTGACCGGGATCGGCTTCCCGCCGGAAGACATTATTTTCGACCCCAACATTTTTGCCGTCGCCACTGGGATCGAGGAGCACGACCGCTATGCCCTCGATTTTCTGGAGGCGACGCGCGAGATCAAGGCGGCCTGCCCGCATGTCCATATCAGCGGGGGCCTGTCGAACCTGAGCTTCAGTTTCCGCGGCAACGAGACCGTTCGCCGCGCGATGCATTCGGTGTTCCTCTATCACGCGATTCCCGCCGGGATGGACATGGCGATCGTCAACGCGGGGCAGCTCGACGTTTACGACGCGATCGATCCGCAGCTGCGCGAGGCGTGCGAGGACGTGATCCTGATGCGCCGCCCGGATGCGACCGAGCGGCTGATCGACCTCGCCGAAAGCTACAAGGGCAAGGATGCCAAGGCCGAAAAGGCGGCGCAGGAATGGCGCGGCTGGCCGGTCGAGCGGCGGCTGGAGCACGCCCTGGTCAAGGGCATCGATGCCCATGTGGTCGAAGACACCGAAGAGGCGCGGCAGGCGGTGGCCGCGCGGGACGGCCGCCCGATCGAGGTGATCGAGGGCCCGCTGATGGACGGGATGAACGTCGTCGGCGACCTGTTCGGCAGCGGCAAGATGTTCCTGCCCCAGGTGGTCAAGTCCGCCCGCGTGATGAAGAAGGCGGTCGCCCACCTGATCCCCTATATCGAAGCGGAGAAGGAGGAAGGCGCACGAGCCAAGGGCACGATCGTCATGGCGACCGTGAAGGGCGACGTGCACGATATCGGCAAAAACATCGTCGGCGTCGTGCTGCAATGCAACGGATACGAGGTGATCGATCTCGGCGTGATGGTGCCTTGGTCGAAGATCCTCGAGAGTGCCAACGACAACCAGGCCGATATGATCGGGCTTTCGGGCCTGATCACGCCCTCGCTCGACGAGATGGTGACCGTGGCCGAGGAGATGCAGGCCGCGGGCATGACCATGCCCCTGCTGATCGGCGGCGCGACCACGAGCAAGGTCCACACCGCGCTCAGAATCGATCCGGCTTACGACGGGCCGGTGATCCACGTGCTCGACGCCAGCCGCGCGGTCGGGGTGGCCAGCCGTCTGCTGTCCGATACCCAGTGCGATGCCTTCGTCGCGGATATCGCCGGCGAATACGAGAAAGTGCGCGCCGCGCGCGAGGGCAAGAACAAGAGCGTGCTGCTCAGCTTGGAAGAAGCGCGGGCGAACTTCTACGACGCCTACCTCAGCGACAAGCCCGCGCCGCCGAATGCGCCGGGCCTGCACGTCTTCGACGACTGGTCGTTGGAGGACTTGCGCGAATATATCGACTGGACGCCGTTCTTCCGCGCCTGGGAATTGCACGGCACCTGGCCGTCGATCCTCGACGACGATGTCGTGGGCGAAACGGCGCGCAGCCTGAAGGACGATGCCGACGCTCTGCTTTCCCGGATCGTCGAGGAAAAGTGGCTGACCGCCAGAGGCGTTGCCGGGCTCTGGCCCTGCGCGCGCGATGGCGACGACGTGACCGTCCATCTCGACGACCGCGAAGAGCGGGTCGTGTTGCCGTTCCTGCGCCAGCAGGTGAAGAAGTCGCGCGATCGGGCCAATATGTGCCTGGCCGATTTCATCGATCCGGCGGGCGACTGGATCGGCGGTTTTGCGGTCGGCATCCACGGGATCGATCCCTATTCCGCACGATTCCGCGAGGCGAAGGACGATTATTCGGACATCCTGCTCAAGGCGCTTGCCGACCGCCTGGCCGAGGCGTTTGCCGAGCGGCTTCACAAACATGTCCGCATGGAGCTGTGGGGCTATGCGCCGGACGAGCAACTCACCAACGAGGCGCTGATCAAGGAGCAGTATCGCGGCATTCGCCCTGCGCCGGGCTATCCCGCGTGCCCCGATCACAGCCTCAAGCCGATCCTGTTCGGCCTGCTCGACGCCGAAAGGAACGCGGGGCTGGAATTGACCGAAAGCTTCGCCATGTGGCCCACGGCCGCGGTGAGCGGGTTCTATTTCGGGCATCCCGAAGCGGAATACTTCGGCGTCGCGCGGATCGGGCGCGACCAGCTGGAGGACTATGCCGCCCGCCGGGGGGTCGATCTGTCCACCGCGGAACGCTGGCTGCGGCCCAATCTCGATTGACCGCGGCGCCGGGATCGCGCAGGGAACGATCCGTCGATCGGGGAAGCGATTCCCCGGGAACGTCGCGCGGGAGAGATCGCGGGTCCTTGCGGCTCGCGGCGCCGAAGGAGCAACCGCCCCGGAAACTCTCAGGCACCCGGACCGCGCGCCGGATGACACTCTGGAAAGCGTCCCGTGCAAGCGGGGCCACCGAAGGTGTAAGCCGGCATCGCCGGCCAGGCTCTCAGGTTTCCCGACAGAGGGGGCAGGTGGAAGGGCGCTTCGCAGCGAGGCGTCGCCATGCCGGTCGGGACGATAGATGAGCGAAACCGAAGACAACGCCGAACCCGCAAAGCTGCCGCTCGATGCCTGGCATCGCGACCAGGGCGCGCGCATGGTGCCCTTCGCGGGATATGAAATGCCGATCCAGTATGAAGGGATCGTGGCCGAACACGAATGGACCCGCACCCATGCCGGGCTGTTCGACGTCAGCCACATGGGGCAGCTCCTGGTCAGCGGCGCGGACGCGGCGGCCGCGCTGGAGGCCTTGCTGCCGGGCGACATTTCCGCCCTGAAGCCCGGCCGCCTGCGCTATTCGCTGCTGCTCGACGACAACGGCGGCATTCTGGACGACCTGATGGTGACGAACGTCACCGCCGAAGGCGGCGTGCCGACCTATTACCTGGTGGTCAACGGCGCGACCAAGTGGGACGACATTGCCCATTTGCGCGAAAATCTGCCCGACGAAATCACCCTGACCCATCTTGCGGACCGGGCGCTGCTCGCGGTGCAGGGGCCGGAGGCGGCGACCGCGCTGCGCCGCGTGTTCCGCGATGCCATGGGCGACCTCAGGTTCATGCAGGGCACCAGATTCGATTTCGGCGAGATCGAGATCGGCATCAGCCGTTCGGGCTATACCGGAGAGGACGGATTCGAGCTGTCGGTGCCGGCCGAGCATGCCGAAACGATCGCCGGGCGCCTCTGCGCGGAAATCGAGATCAAGCCCATCGGCCTCGGCGCGCGCGATTCGCTGCGTCTGGAAGCGGGGCTGCCGCTCTATGGCCACGATCTTTCGTCCGAAACCGATCCGGTGAGCGCCGACCTGGGCTTCGCGATCAGCAAGCGTCGCCGCAGCGAAGGCGGTTTTCCCGGTGCCGAACGTATCCTGAGCCTGCTTGCTAGCGGGACCGGGACGAAGCGCGTGGGCCTGGCGCTCGAAGGCCGGCTCCCGGCGCGCGAAGGCGCGCCGATCTTCAATGGCGAGACCGAAGTCGGCAAAGTCACCAGCGGCGGTTTCGCGCCCACGCTGGGGCATCCGATCGCGATGGGATATGTCGCCAGCGACTGTGCGAACGAGGGCACCGCTCTCGAAATCGAAGTCCGGGGCAAGCGTCTGCCGGCAACGGTCACGGCCATGCCGTTCGTGCCCCATAACTATTACCGCGGAGACAAGTGATGGCCCGATACTATACCGACGAGCATGAATGGATCGATGTCGAGGGCGACACCGCCACGGTCGGAATTACCGATTACGCGCAAGGCCAGCTCGGCGACATCGTGTTCGTCGAACTGCCGGCGGTCGGCACATCGGTCGAGAAAGGCAAGGACGCGGCCGTGGTCGAAAGCGTCAAGGCGGCAAGCGACGTCTACGCGCCGATCGACGGCGAGGTGACCGAGACCAACGATGCGCTCGACGACGATCCGGCACTGGTCAATTCCAGCCCCGAGGACGGTGGCTGGTTCTTCAAGCTGACCATCGCCGACACGTCGCAGCTCGAAGGGCTGATGGACGAGGCGGCCTACCAGAGCTTCGTCGAAGGGCTGTGACAGCGATCCGAGGGCCCGGCGATGGTCGGGACCTCGGGCAACCGGCGCTCCGCCAATGGCACGAGGCCCCCGCCTTCGCGGGGGCGCAGGATAGAACACTATGCGCTACCTTCCCCTGACCGATACCGATCGCGAAGCAATGCTCGCAAAAGTGGGTGCCTCGTCGATCGACGACCTCTTTGCCGATGTGCCGGAGGAAGCGCGCCTTTCCGGCCCGATCGAGGGATTGCCGCTCCACGCCAGCGAGATGGCGGTCGAACGGCACATGCGGCGCCTGTCGAAGAAGAACCTCGCGGCGGCGGACGCGCCGTTCTTCCTCGGCGCAGGGGCCTATCGCCATCACGTTCCGGCCACCGTCGATCATATCATCCAGCGCGGCGAGTTTCTGACCGCCTACACGCCCTATCAGCCGGAAATCGCGCAGGGCACGCTGCAGATGCTGTTCGAGTTCCAGACGCAGGTCGCACGCCTTTATGGCTGCGCGGTCGCCAATGCCTCGATGTACGATGGCTCCACCGCCTGCTGGGAAGCGGTCGCGATGGCGGCGCGCGTGACCCGGCGCAAGCGCGTGGTTCTCTCGGGCGCGCTGCACCCGCACTATGCCGAAGTCGTGCGGACGATGGCCAAGTTCACCGACGACGAGATCGCCGATGCGCTCCCCTCGCTGCAGGGCACGCCCGACAACGACGGGCTGATCGCGCGGATCGACGACGAGACCTCGTGCGTCGTCGTGCAGTATCCCGACATCCTCGGCCGCATTCCCGATCTCGCCGCGATCGCCGACGCCGCGCATGCCAGGGGCGCGCTGCTGATCGCGGTCAATACCGAGCCGGTGGCGCTCGGCGCGATCCGGTCGCCGGGCGAGCTGGGCGCGGATATCGTTGTGGGCGAAGGGCAGGCGATCGGCGTCGGCCTGCAGTTCGGCGGTCCGTACCTCGGTCTGTTCGCGGTGCGCGATGCCAAACATGTGCGTCAGATGCCGGGGCGGCTGTGCGGCGAAACCGTCGATGCTGAGGGCAAGCGAGGCTTCGTGCTGACGCTTTCCACCCGCGAACAGCATATCCGGCGGGAGAAAGCGACCAGCAATATCTGCACCAACAGCGGGTTGTGCGCCCTCGCCTTTTCGGTCCACATGACTCTGCTGGGCGAGAAAGGGTTGCGGCAACTCGCCGCCTGGAACCATTCGCTTGCGTGCAAAGCTGCCGACCGGTTGACGCAGATCCCCGGCGTGCGTCTGTTGAACGACAATTTCTTCAACGAATTCACGGTCACGCTGGGCACCGACGCGCGCCGGGTCGTGCGCAAGCTGGCGGACGACGGGGTCCTCGCCGGGGTCTCGCTCGGCCGGCTTTTCCCGCAGGCCGAGGCGCTGAAGGATGGCCTGCTGGTCGCCGTCACCGAGACCACTACGGAGGAGGACATCGAAACGCTGGCCTCCGCCCTGCAGGAGGCGCTGGCATGAAAGCTCCGAACAAGTCCGGCTGGAAGCCCGAAATGAACGCCGCCGAAGACGGTATGCACGAAGGTCCCGCCACGGCCACCGGCAACCGCGCGCTGATGCTGGAAGAGCCGCTGATTTTCGAGATCGGCCATGCGCAGACCAGCGGCGTCGACTTGCCCGCAATCGACCGGAGCGGCCCCGACCGCCTTGGCGGCATGGCTCGCACCGAGCCGATCGGCTTGCCGGGATTGTCGGAGCCGGAGACGATCCGCCACTACACCCGCCTCAGCCGGCAGAACTATGCCATCGATCTCGGGCTCTTCCCGCTCGGCAGCTGCACGATGAAGCACAATCCGCGGCTGAACGAGAAAGTCGCGCGCATGCCCGGCTTCGCCGACGTGCATCCGCTGCAGCCGGTATCGACCGTGCGCGGCGCGCTGGAGGTGATCAATGAGCTTGCCTTCTGGCTGATCGAGCTGACCGGGATGCACGGCGTGGCGATGAGCCCCAAGGCGGGGGCGCATGGCGAGCTGTGCGGCATTCTGTGCATTCGCGCCGCGCTGGAGGCACGGGGCGATGCGCGCGAGGTGATCCTCGTGCCCGAAAGCGCGCATGGCACCAATCCGGCCACGGCGGCCTTCGCCGGCTACCGGGTGGAAAACATCCCCGCCAATGCCGACGGCCGGGTCGATCTCGAGGCGCTGAAAGCCCGCCTCGGGCCGGATGTGGCTGCGGTGATGATCACCAATCCCAACACCTGCGGCCTGTTCGAACGCGACATGAAGGCGATTTCCGACGCGGTCCATGCCGCGGGGGGCTTCGTCTATTGCGACGGGGCGAACTTCAACGCCATCGTGGGCAAAGTGCGGCCCGGCGATCTCGGCGTCGATGCCATGCACATCAACCTGCACAAGACCTTCTCGACCCCGCACGGGGGCGGCGGGCCGGGCTCCGGGCCGGTGGTCCTGTCCGAAGCCCTGTCGCCCTATGGCCCGCTGCCGTTCACCGCGCGCACGGCCGATGGCGTGGTGCATCTGGTGGAGGAGGAGAACGCCGCCGCGTTCGAGCACACGCAGGCCTTCGGCCGCATGACGGCTTTCCATGGCCAGATGGGCATGTTCACTCGTGCGCTGGCTTACATTCTCAGCCATGGCGCGGATGGGCTGAAGCAGGTGGCGGAAGACGCCGTGCTCAACGCCAACTATATCCTGCGCAGCCTGGACGATCTGCTGGAGGCCCCCTTCGGCCACAGCGGCCCCTGCATGCACGAGGCGCTGTTCGGCGACAAAGGCTTCGGCGAAGGGCTTTCGACGCTCGATCTTGCCAAATCGCTGATCGACGAGGGGTATCATCCGATGACGATGTACTTCCCGCTGGTCGTCCACGGCGCGATGTTGATCGAGCCGACGGAGACCGAGAGCAAGGCGGGCCTCGACCAGTTCATCGCCGCGCTTCGCAGCGTGGCCGAGCGGGCGAAATCGGGCGACGCGCGCATGAAGCGGGCGCCCTATTATGCGCCTCGCCGGCGGCTCGACGAAACGCAGGCCGCGCGCAAGCCGGTGCTTGCGTGGCAGGAACCGGACAGCGCCCGATAGAGGCGCGGGGCGCGGGCCGGTGCCGCTTCAGCCTGGCTGAAAACGGCTCTAGCCGATTCCGTCGTGCTTGCGTTCGACGGTGATCTTGATCTGCTGGAGCGAGATGATCGCGACCCAGAATCCGATCACCGCCAATGCGCTGGAGCCGAGCACGGCAAAGGCCGCGCCTTTCAACCCGTTCCAGCCCATCGCCGTTTCTAGCAGCAGCAGCGCCAGGACCGTCGGCACTGCCCGGACCAGGAAGGCCGTGCCTGCGCGCCCGGCCGAAACCAGCAGCGATTCCAGGCTCGCCCCGACCAGTTCGATCGCGCCGGCGATCGCCAGGATCACCATGGCCCAGTAGACCACGCCGAATTCCGGCCCCGCGATCGCCTCCAGCCCCCAGCGGCCGAAGATCAGCGCGATCAGCACCGCCAGCGCGCCGCCGACCAGCGCGATATTCGCCATGCGGCGCGCCATATCGTGCGCCTCGTCCTGCGCATGGACCAGTTCGGGATAGATCGCCTTCGATACCGTCTGCGCCAGCTGCACCAGCGCCTGGCCCAGTTGCGACGCCACGCGGAAACCGCCGGCGAAGGCTTCGCCGCCGATGGCGCCGACGAGCAGGATCATCGCCTGCTTGCCGCCGACCGTCAGGCTGCCCGACATATTGGTCGACCATACGAAACGCCAGGCGCCCGGATGTTCGCGCGGAAGCCGCCAGAGGCTGATCTGCGAAAAGTCGATCTTCTCGCGCCATGCGGCGGCGGCCCACAGCGCCACCGCCACCGCGACTTCGGCAGCGGCCCAGGCGAGGATGAAGCCGAGCACGGTGGGCATGAACAGGGCCGCCAGGATCGCGCCTGCGGCCCGGACGACCGGCTGCACCGCCTCGGCCGCCGTGGCGCGCCCGAACTGGAAGCGCAGGCGCAGGAGGCCGGTGGGCGTCGAGCGCATGGCCAGCAGGGAAACGATGCAATATCCGAACGCCACCCACAACAGGTCGTCCGCCAGCGGCAGCCAGTGCTGCGCGCTCCAGACCAGTGCGGCCGCGATCACGGTTCCGATCAGAACGCTGAGAAAATCGAGTGCAATCGCGAACCCGGTCGCTTCGCCCGGCCCCTGCGGCTCGCTGCCCCAGCGAACCACGAACTGCCAGGTCTGGAAGTTGGCGAGACCGGTCACGGTCTGGCCGAGCGCGATGATCAGCGCGAAATAGCCGAACGCCTCGATCCCCAGCGTGCGCGTCGCCAACGCGAGGTAGACGAGGCTGAGCACGGCATTGACCGCGCGGCCGCTGAGCAGCCAGCCGATATTTCGCAACAGCCGCCGCATTGCACCCTACGGCGGCGTCAACCCGCCGCCGCCCGCTTGGCAAGCAGGCGCTCGGTGACTTCGAACGTGCGCTCGTTGTCGACATCCACCGCGTATTCGCCGCGCGACAGCACGATCGGCACCAGCTTGAAACCGAACCGGCGCGAAACCTGGGCGAACAGCTTCTCCTTCGAACCCCAGCCGAGATAGAACCGCACGAGGTTGAGCAGGCCGAACGCCTTGGCGATCCGGCGCGGGTATTTCACGAACTGCCCGCCGCTGCGCATGATTTCGGCCGCGGAAAGCGCCTCCGCACCGCCGATCCAGTAGGTGTTGCAGTTCGAATAGCTGCCATCGGCGAATTCGTAGAACCGTTTCTGCCCCTCGGGATCGGCGGCGTTCACGTCTTCCTTGCGCGCGAGGGCCGCAGCGGCGCCGGCCTCTTCCGCCAGGGCCTTTTCGATGAATTCGCCATATCCTTCGGCAGTGACGAGGCAGTTGTCGGCCGTGGTTATCAGCAGTGGGAAGCGCGCGCCTTCCGCGCCGGAGAACACGCTGTCGACGAGGTTGAAGGCACCGGGCCGGAACGCCAGCCGCCCCTCGCCCGCCAGCTTCGCCACCAGCGGAATGGCGGCGATCTCGTCCGGCTCGTGCGCGACGATGCGGATCTCGCCCACTTGCGGGCAAGCGGCGACCGCCTCGACGACATGTTCGATCATCGGCTTGCCGCCCACGGGGACGACGCATTTCTGCGCCACGCCCGCGCGCGCCGCGAGCGGATCGCGCACGCCCGAACGCTTCCCGGCCATGATGAGTGCAGTGACGGTCACGCCCGCTCCCTAGACCCATGGGCCGGATTGGCAACCCTTGCCAGCGCCGTGCCCGCCCGGCAGGGGCGGGGAATGCGCGTGATCCTCAGCCGGAAAGGTTTCGACAGCGCGGCAGGCGGCGGGGCGTCGCCGATCGTCGACGGCCGGCCCGTCAGCCTGCCGATCCCCGCCGGGGGAGCGTCTCGCACGACCTACGGTGCGCTCGGACTGGGCGAACATGTCCAGCGCGCCAGCCGCGGCCGCCACGGTCCGAACGATCGGTGCCACCACGACCCGATGTTCCTGGCGGACGGCACCTGCCTGTTCGGCCAGTGCGGCGCGGCGCAGACCCACCTCGCCAATCGCGGGGTCGGCGTGGGCGACGTGTTCCTGTTCTTCGGCCTGTTCCGCGACGAAGGGGTGGGGGAGCCGCATCATCGAATCTTCGGATACCTCGAAGTGACCGAACCGATAGCGCTCGCCGACTGTGCGCCCGCGCAGCGCGAGGCGCTGCTGCGCCATGCCCATCCCCATGCCATCGCCATGAGCGCGGCCAACGACACGATCTATCGCGGACCGGGCCGCACCGCCGCCACTACTTGCGAAGCGCTGCGTCTGACGGTTCCGGGCGGGCCGCCCAGCCTGTGGCGCCGGCCGGCCTGGCTGCGACGCGGGGGCTTGTCGTACCACGACCGTCCCGATCGCTGGCTGCCGGGCGGGCGCCTGCGGGCGGTGTCGCGCGGGCAGGAATTCGTCGCCGATATCGGCCGCCGCAAGGCCCCGCGCGAATGGCTCGAAGCGGTGATCGCGGCGATCAGAGCGACTTGATGATGGCCGAAAAGTCGAGTGCCCCGTGCTCGGCCGCGAAGGCTTCGTAGAGGTCTTTCGCGTGCCGCCCCAGCGGGGTGCTGGCGCCGGACGTTTCGGCAGCCTCCATCGCGAGCTTCAGGTCCTTGAGCATCAGCGCGCTCGCGAACCCGCCCTTGTAGCCGTTGTCCGACGGGCTTTGCGGGCCGACGCCGGGGACGGGGCAATAGCTGGTCATCGACCACGACTGGCCGGTCGCTTTCGAGGATATGTCGTAAAAGACCTGCGGATCGAGCCCGAGCTTCTCGGCCAGCCTGAACCCCTCGCACGTCGCGATCATCGTCGCGGCGAGGATCAGGTTGTTGCACAGCTTGGCAGCCTCGCCCGCGCCCGCGTCGCCGGCGTGGATCACCGCCTTGCCCATTGCCGCCAGAATCGGCTCGGCGCGCGCGAAGGCTTCGCCCGTGCCGCCGACCATGAAGGTCAGCGTGCCGCCGTTCGCCGCCGCGATCCCGCCCGAGACCGGCGCGTCGACCATCAGGTAGCCCTTGGCGGTCGCGGCTTCGGACAGCGCGCGGGTGGTGGCGACATCGATCGTCGAGCAGTCGAGCACGATCGCGCCTGCGGGCGCATGACCGAACACTTCGTTTTCCAGCACGGCCTTCACGATTTCGCCGTTGGGCAGCATCGTGACGACGGCCTCGACGCCCTGCACGGCCTCTTTCGCGTCGTCGAACACCGCGCAGCCATTGCCTTGCGCCGCGGCGCGCGCCTCGTCGCTGAGATCGAACGCGCGCACCTCGTGCCCCGCTTTAACCAGGTTCGCAGCCATCCCGCCGCCCATATTGCCGAGGCCGATGAAGGCGATTTTCATGTGTCTTTCTCCGTTCAAGCCCTCTCCCCTTCAGGGGAGAGGGGGGAGCCGCGCAACGTTCCCCTCTCCAACTTCGGCTAGCGAGCAAGCTCGCAAGCCTTCGTATCCTCTCCCCTGAAGGGGAGAGGGCTATGGCGTCACCGCCCCTTCCACTGCCCGTCGCGCTTTTCGATGAAGGCCGCCATGCCTTCCTTCTTGTCCTCGCTCGCGGCGAGGATCTGGAAGATGCGGCGTTCGATCACCAGGCCCTGGTCGAGCGCGGTTTCGAAAGCGGCATTGACCATTTCCTTGTTCGCGATCGCGGCCATCGGCGGCATTGAGGCGATCTCGGCCGCGGTCTTCAGCGCTTCGTCGAGCAGCCGGTCATGCGGCACCACGCGGGCAACGAGATTGCTGCGTTCGGCTTCCTCGGCGTCCATCATCCGGCCGGTCAGGCACATTTCCATCGCCTTGGCCTTGCCCACGGCGCGGGTCAGGCGCTGGCTGCCGCCCATGCCGGGGGCAACGCCGAGCTTGATTTCGGGCTGGCCGAACTTTGCCTTGTCGCTGGCGATAATGAAGTCGGCCATCATCGCCAATTCGCACCCGCCACCCAGCGCAAAGCCGTTCACCGCGGCAATCCAGGGCTTGCGCGTTTTCTTGACGATCTCGTGGGTCCAGGGGGCGAAGAAATCTTCCAGATAGAAGTCGGCGGCTTCCTTCTCGCTCATTTCCTTGATGTCGGCGCCGGCGGCGAAGGCCTTGTCGCCCGATCCGGTCAAAACCGCGCAGAGCTGGCTGCTGTCGGCCTGATAGGCGGCAAAGGCTTCGATCAATTCCTCAAGGACCTTGGAATTGAGCGCATTGAGCGCCTTCGGCCGGTTGAGCGTGATCAGCGTGACGGCGTCGCGCTGTTCGACGGTGATGGTTTCGTGGTCGGCCATTCGACTCTCCAAATTCGTCACCCTGAACGTGTTTCAGGGTCTATGCTTCAATCGGCACCGTTCGTGCACCGCGCACGTTGGATGCTGAACCAAGTCCAGCATGACGGTGCAAGGTTCAGGTCAGCGGCGTCCACTCCTCGCCTTCGGGCAGCGGGGCGAAAATCTTGTCGAGCAGGTCCTCGCTCACGCCTTCGGGCGTGGCCGGGTCCCATTGCGGGTCGTTGGTCTTGTCGACGATCACCGCGCGCACGCCCTCGGCGAAATCGGGGCGGGTGAGAACGCGGCTGGCGATGCGATATTCCATCCGCATGTTGTCGGCAAAGCTGTCGAGCTTTTCGCTCTCCGCCAGCTGGCGCAGCGCGACCTTGCAGGTCTGCGGGCTCTTGGTGCGCAATGTGGCCAGTTCCTTCGCCGCCCATTCGCCGTCATCGGCAGCGAGGCTGGCGAGGATGTCCTCCAATCGGTCCGAAGCAAAGTGCTTCTCGATGAGCGCGGCATTCTTTTCGATCCGTGCGGCTGGCGGGGTGACCGAAAGCTCGGACAGGATACCACCGATCCGGCCCGGATGCTCGATGATCCGCGCTTTGGCTTCGGCCAGCTTGTCGGACGGGAGATAGTGCGTCGCGATGCCCGCCCAGAGGCATTCCGCCCCGTCGAGCCGCGCACCGGTGAGGGCGAGGAACCGGCCGAGCCGCCCATGAAGGCGCGAAAGATGCCAGCCGCCGCCGACGTCGGGGAACAGGCCGATCCCGCTTTCGGGCATGGCGAAGCGCGTGTTCTCGGTCGCGACGCGGAACTTGCACGGCAGGGCAATGCCCACGCCGCCGCCCATGGTGATGCCGTCCATGAACGCCACGATCGGCTTGCCATATTCGAATATCTGGTGGTTGAGCCGGTATTCGTCGTGGAAGAAGGCGCGCCCGCTCTCCCCCCCATCGTTGAGCGCCGAATGGCGGAGCAGTGTGATGTCGCCGCCCGCGCAGAAACCGCGCCCTTCGGCATGGTCGAGAATGACGGCTTCGATCGCGTCGTCCCCGGCCCAGTCGGTCAGCGCCGCGCTCATCGCATGGCACATGTCCAGCGTTAGCGCATGCAGCGCCTTGGGGCGATTGAGCGAGAGATGGCCCGTATTGCCATGGCTGTGAATATTCACTTCGTCGGTCAAGACTGTCTCCGTTCGGTTCGGGCGAAGCCGATATCCGTTCGCGCCGTGTGCCCCGGCTTTGCCCGGCGCGAACGGAATGGGCTGCCTACTGGCGCAAGAGGTCGCGGCCCACGATCATGCGCATGACCTGGTTGGTGCCTTCGAGAATCGAGTGGACGCGCAGATCGCGCCAGAACCGCTCGATCGGATATTCCTTGAGATAGCCGTATCCGCCGAAGAGCTGCAGCGCGTTGTTGACCACGTTGCTGCCGCTGTCGGTCGCAAGCCGTTTCGCCATGGCGGAAAACTTGCTCTTGTCCGGCGCATTGTCGGTGACCTTGACTGCCGCGAGATAGAGCAGCGCTCGCGCCGCTTCCAGCTCGGTCGCCATGTCGGCCAGCATGAACTGCGTGTTCTGGAAATCGGCGATCGGCTGGCCGAACTGCTGGCGATCCTTGGTATAGGCGACCGCTTCGTCGAGGCAGCGTTGCGCGCCGCCCAGCGAGCAGGCGCCGATGTTCAGGCGGCCGCCGTCGAGCCCCATCATGGCGAAGCGGAACCCTTCGCCTTCGTCGCCGACGCGGTTCGCCACAGGGACGCGCGCATCCTCGAAAATGACCTGCGCGGTGGGGCTGGCGTTCCAGCCGAGCTTCCGTTCGGGCTTTCCGAAACTCACCCCCGGCGTATCCTTCTCGACCACCAGGCAGGTCACGCCTTTCGTCTTGTGCTCGCCGGTGCGGACCATGACGACGTAGACATCGTTGAAACCGCCGCCGGATATGAACTGCTTGGTGCCGTTGAGCACATAGTCGTCGCCGTCGCGGCGCGCGGTGGTCTTGAGGGCGGCGGCGTCGGACCCCGAACCCGGCTCGGTCAAGGCATAGCTGGCGATCTTTTCCATGGTCACCAGTTGCGGCAGGAATTTTGCCTTGACCTCGGCGCTGCCGAAGCTGTCGATCATCCACGCCGCCATATTGTGGATCGAGACATAGGCGCTTGTCGCGGGGCAGCCGTAGGCCATCGCTTCCATGATCAGGGCCGCTTCCAGCCGGCCGAGCGCAATCCCGCCGCTTTCTTCCGAGACGTAGATCGCGCCGAAGCCCAGTTCGCCGGTCTTCTGGATCACGTCGCGCGGGAAGTGGTGCTTCTCGTCCCATTCGGCGGCGAAAGGGGTGATGTTGTCGGCGGTGAACCGCCGCGCCATTTCCTGAATGGCGAGCTGGTCGTCGGTCAGCTGGAATTGTCCGGTCATTGGCAAGCTCTGGTTCCGCGGCGCCTCTGCGGCGGGCACGGGGGGAGGGGAAAGGCGGTGCGGCAGGCAGGGCCCGGCCGGATAGCCGACCGGGCCGCTGCAAGGCCTGTGCCGCGTGCGGTCACCCGCAAGTGACGTCGGTGATGGTCATCGCCTCGTCGTACATCACATTGACCCGGCCCTGGCGGAAATCCATCGTGAAGGCGGCGCCGGGCGGGCCCCAGCGGAGCTGACGCGCGCCAGTGTCCTGCAGGATCCGCGTGCCGATCTGCCCGGTCGCCTTCTGGCCGACATAGGCGCTGGCCGCGTCGGCGTCGCAGGTGCCGGGTCCGCTGCCCGGGCCTCCGGGACCGTCGGCCGTGGTCGCGCATGCGGCGAGCATCGCGGCAGGGGCAAGAGCGGCAAGGGGTTTCAGGCTGGTCATCATGCGTCTCCTTCGGCCGGACATGCGATATAGCGCAGGGGTTCGGGCATGGCATCTTCGCCATATTCGGTGCGGATCAGCGCCTCGCCGCCGTCTGCGGCTTCGAGCGCCATGTCGCGCGTCCATTCCATGCCTTCGCCGGTGAAGGCGAAAGTTGCGCGGATCGAATCGCCGTCCCTCTCGGCGACATCGCCCAGCGTGGCGCGCGATTCGTAGAAGGTCACGGCTTCGCCGTTCACCTCGGTCAGGCCCTTGGCATCGCCGCGGGTGGAGGTGCAATCGGCGGCCACGAGCCCCCAGCGGCCGTGCAGCGCGGTCGGTATGCCCCCCGCGGCATCGGCGCCGGGCGGGGTTGCGCCATCGCCGATCCCGCCATCGGGTTCGACCGGCATCGCGTCTTCGGTGCCGTCGGGGGTGGGGGTGTCGGCATTGTCGTCCGGGGCCCCGCACGCTGCGAGCGCCAGGGCCGGCAGGGCCGCAAGGAATGAAATCGGTCGCATCGGGTTCTCCTGTCTACGTCATCCACGTCAACTCGCGAACCGAGTATCCGTTCACCCCATTGTCGGGATGACGAAGGCGTTGCTACCGTCGCCCGCGCCGTCGGGCCAGCGCTGGGTGACGGTCTTGACCTTGGTCCAGAACCTGAGGCCCTCGGTCCCGTACTGATTTGTATCGCCAAAGGCGCTGCGCTTCCAGCCGCCGAAGCTGTGATAGCTGACCGGGACCGGGATCGGCACGTTGATCCCGACCATGCCGACGTTCACGCGGGCGGCGAACTCGCGCGCCGCATGGCCGTTGCGGGTGAAGATCGCCACGCCGTTGCCGTACTGGTGGTCGCTCGGCAGGCGCACCGCCTCCTCGAAATCCGCCGCGCGCACGATCTGCAGGACAGGGCCGAAGATCTCCTCCCGATAGGATTCCATCTTGGGCGTCACCCGGTCGAGCAGGGTCGGGCCGACGAAGAAGCCGTTCTCATGGCCCTGCAGGCTGAACCCGCGCCCGTCGATCACGACTTCGGCGCCTTCCGCTTCGGCAGTGTCGATCCACCGTTCGATCCGCGCCTTGTGCTCGGGCGTGACCACCGGGCCATAGTGGGCGTCGGGATCGTTCGACACGCCGACCCGCAGGCCCTCTATCGCAGGGATCAGCTTTTCGCGCAGGCGCTCGGCCGTATCCTCGCCCACCGGCACCACCACCGGCAGCGCCATGCACCGTTCGCCCGCAGAGCCGAAGGCGGCGCCGGCCAGGTCGTTCACCACCTGGTCGAGATCGGCGTCGGGCATGACGATGCCGTGGTTCTTCGCCCCGCCCATCGCCTGCACGCGCTTGCCGTTCTCGACCCCGCGCTTGTAGACGTAATGCGCGATATCGCTGCTGCCGACGAAGCTGACGCCTGCGATATCGGGGTGGTCGAGGATCGCATCGACCATTTCCTTGTCGCCGTGGACGACCTGCAGCAGCCCTTCGGGCGCGCCTGCTTCCAGGAACAGTTCGGCAAGCCGCACGGGTACGCTGGGATCGCGCTCGCTCGGCTTGAGGATGAAGGCGTTGCCCGCCGCGATCGCCATGCCGAACATCCACATCGGGATCATCGCGGGGAAGTTGAACGGCGTGATGCCCGCCCCGATGCCCAGCGGCTGACGCATCGAATAGACATCGATCCCCGGCCCGGCGCCGAGCGTGTATTCGCCTTTCAGCACTTGCGGGATGCCGCAGGCATATTCGATCACTTCCAGCCCGCGCTGAACGTCGCCCTTGGCATCGTCGACCACTTTGCCGTGCTCGCTCGACAGCAGTTCGGCCAGATCCTGCATATTGGCCTCGATCAGTTCCTTGAACCGGAACATGACACGGGCCCGCCTCTGCGGGTTGGTCTTGGCCCAGGCGGGCTGGACCTCCTTCGCCGCCGCAACCGCCCGCTCGAGCAGCGCCGCATCGCCCAGCGAAACCTCAGCCTGCACTTCCCCCGTCGAGGGATTCCACACCCGGTGCGTGCGCCCCGCGCCCCCGCCGGCGCCCCCAACGACAAAATGATCCACATGGCGCATGGCATCTCTCCTCTTGGCTCTCGCTAGCGCGCGATCTGGCGCGGATCGTGCCGATTGCAAGCGTGCAGACAACCTTCAATCCTGCAGGTAGAGGCTGCAATCATGCAGGATATCAACTGGAACGATCTGCGCGTGTTCCTGGCCGTGGCGGAAGCCGGGCAGATTGCGCGCGCCGCGCGTGCGCTCCGGCTCGACCCGACCACGCTCGGGCGCCGCTTGCGGCGGCTCGAACGGCAGTTGGAAACCACGCTGTTCGAACGCACGCGCGAAGGGCAGACGCTGACCAAAGCGGGCGAAGGGTTGCTGGCGAGAGCCGAAACCATGGCGCGCGCGGTGCGTTCGATCGACAGCGCGCGCGAACGGCGATCGGGGCTGGGGGGCAGCCTTCGCCTGAGCGTGTCGGAAGGTTTCGGCAGCCGCTTTCTCACGCCCTACCTCCCCGATTTCGCCCGTGCGCATCCGGATCTGTCGATCGAACTGGTGGCGAGCAGCGGCTTCCTCAGCCCTTCGCGGCGCGAAGCCGACCTGGCGGTCATGCTGTCGCGGCCGGAGGCGGGGCCGGTGATTTCGCGCAAGCTGGCCGATTACAGCCTTCGGCTATACGCCAGCGCCGATTACCTGGAGGCCGCCGGCACGCCGCGCACGCCGGCCGACCTGGCGCGCGGGCACAGGCTGGTCAGCTACATCCCCGAATTGCTCTATGCGCCCGAACTCAACTATCTCGACGATTTCCACGCGGGCCTCTCGGCCGACATCCGGTCGACCAGCATCAACGCGCAAAGCCGGCTGATCGAGGAAGGGGCGGGGATCGGTGTCCTGCCATGCTTTATCGGCGATCGCGCGCCGGGGCTGGTCCCGGTGTGCGCCGACCGGACGATCCAGCGCAGCTTCTGGATCGTCATCCATCGCGACATGCACGGGCTGCCGCGGGTGCGGATCGCACGCGACTGGCTGCTCGATTGCGTCCGCAAGGGCCGTTCGCTGCTCATGCCCGATTGACCGCGGCTTCCCACGTTCAGAACATTGGCGTGTCGACGGCTCTACCAGTTCCAAAGGGTGCCGTCCTCGAGCCGAGCGATCGGCAGGCACGCGGGGTCGTACGGGTACCTGGCGGCGAGCTGCTCGTCGATCGTGACGCCGTGCCCGGGCGCTTCGCCGCAAATCAGGTGGCCGTCCTCGAAGCGGTAATCGTGCGGAAAGACCGCGTCGGTCTCCGGTGTGTGGCGCATGTACTCCTGAATGCCGAAGTTCGGCACCCAGGTGTCGAAGTGCAGCGCCGCGCCCATGCTCACCGGGGAGAGGTCGGTCGCGCCATGACTGCCGGTGCGCACCTGATAGAGCGCGGCGAGATCATGTTGTCCGGCATGGCGCTGATCCTGCTCGGAGAGGCGGTCCCGCCTTTTCGGACAGAGTGCTAAGCTAGTCCCGACCTGAGAATGGACGGGAAATGAAGAAGACGAGGAAGCGCTGCAGCGCGGAGTTCAAGGCGCCTGGCGGCAATGCGTTGTTGGCATAACCTCTGCAAACCGTCAGTGGCGTATCGATACTATTTTCAAGGGCAATTGGGCGTATGACAGACTGGCAGTTCTGGATCGATCGAGGCGGCACCTTCACCGACGTGGTGGCGCGCGATCCCTCCGGCCATCTGCATACCGCCAAAGTGCTGAGCGAGAATCCGGCGCGCTACAGCGACGCTGCGACGGCAGGCATACGAACGATCCTCGGGATCGATTTCGACGCACCGCTGCCGCGAAAGGCGATCGCGGCGGTCAAGATGGGGACGACCGTCGCGACCAATGCGCTTCTGGAGCGCAAGGGTGCGGGCACGGCCTTGATCGTGAACCGCGGCTTCGGCGATTTGCTGCGCATCGGCCACCAGGCGCGCCCGGACTTGTTCGCCCTGGATATCCGCCTTCCCGATACGCTCTACGAACGTGTCGAAGAGGTGATCGGCCGCGTAGACGCTGAGGGTGGAATTGTCGCTCCGCTGGACGAGGCTGCGGCGCGGAAAAGCCTCGAGCGCTTGAGGAATTCCGGCCTCGACGCCTGTGCGATCGTCCTTGCCCATGCGTGGAAATACCCGGAAATGGAAATCCGGCTCGGCGAACTCGCTCGCGAGGCGGGCTTCTCGCAAATCTCCCTCAGCCATGAAGTCAGCGCCCTGATCGGTCTGGTCCCGCGAGGGCAGACAACGGTGGTCGACGCATATCTGTCGCCGGTCCTGCGCAATTACGTGGAGAAAGTCGAAAACGAGCTCAAGGAGACGCCGCTCTTCTTCCTGCGCTCCGACGGCGGCCTGGCGGCTGCGGCGGATTTCCACGGACGAGATGCGATTCTCTCGGGGCCCGCTGGCGGGGTGGTCGGTGCTGCGCGAACCGCCGCAGCGATTGGCGAGAACAAGATCATCGGGTTCGACATGGGCGGCACCTCCACCGACGTGGCGCTTTTCGCCGGCGAGTTCGAACGCGCCTACGATACCGAAGTGGCCGGTGTCGCGATGCGGGTTCCCATGATGGACATCGAGACGATCGCCGCCGGCGGCGGTTCGGTGCTGAAGTTCGACGGAACTCGCTTCCGGGTCGGGCCCGACAGCGCCGGCGCGAATCCCGGCCCTGCGTGCTATCGCCAGGGCGGGCCGCTGACCATTACCGACGCCAACGTGATGTGCGGCAAGGTGAGCCCGAAGCACTTCCCTGCAATCTTCGGTCCCGACGGGAATCTCGAACTCGATGCGCAGATCGTCGAGCAGATGTTCGAGGATCTGGCGGCCGAAGTTGCCGACGGTCGCTCCGGCCGGGAAGTGGCTGAGGGCTTTCTGAAGATCGCTGCAGCCAATATGGCCGCGGCGATCAAGCGGGTCGCTCTGGAACGCGGGCACGATGCGACCGAGTTTACCCTGAACTGCTTTGGCGGCGCAGGCGGGCAGCATGCCTGCATGGTCGCCGACGAGTTGGGGATGAGCCGCATTCTCATACATCCTCTCGCCGGTGTGCTCTCAGCCTACGGCATCGGCTTGGCCGACCGGAGCGCGTCCCGCGAAGCCACTCTGGAGATTCCCTTCAGCGAGACCAGCCTGCCGGAAATCGCGGCCGCGGCGAAACGCATGGCGAACGAGGCGATGGAGGAACTGGGGCGGAGCGACCGGGCGAGGACCGAAGTTGCGCTGCGCATGCGTTACGAGGGCAGCGATACGAGCCTGCCGGTGCCATTGTCGGATGCCGCCGCAATGCGGGCGCAGTTCGAGAAGCTGCATGCCGATCGGTTCGGCTTTTCCACTCCGGAGCGGCCCGTCGTGGCGGCAGACCTGATGGTCGAAGTGATCGCGCCGGGCGGCGAGATGTCGCCATTGTCCGCTGCAACGGCGCAGGAGCAAGACGAAGATCTGATCGGCGAGGTGGAGATCTGGACGGCCGGTGCGATGCACCAGGCGTCGGTTCACGACCGCAGGTTCCTGTCTGCCGGGCAGGTTTTGACAGGACCGGCGCTGATCCGGGAAGAGAACTCGACCACTATGGTCGAGCCGGGCTGGAGGGCGGAAGTCCTGCCGGGTGGAGAACTGGTCCTCACCCGCAATGCCGAACTCCGGCGGGAGAAGATCGGAACCGATGAAGCCGATCCGGTCATGCTCGAATTGTTCAACAATCTCTTCATGAGCGTGCCGGAGCAGATGGGCGCGATCCTGCAGCACACCTCGACCAGCGTGAACATCAAGGAACGGCTGGACTTTTCATGCGCGCTGTTCGACGCGGATGGCTCGCTCATAGCGAACGCGCCGCACGTGCCGGTGCACCTCGGCGCCATGGGCGAGAGCGTTCGCACGATTCTGGAGAGCCGCCGCGGATCGATGCAGCCCGGCGACAGCTATGTCCTGAACAATCCCTACAACGGCGGCACGCACCTTCCGGACGTGACGGTCGTCACCCCGGTCTTCGACGACAGCGACCAGGCCACCCTGCGATGTTTCGTCGCCAACCGGGGGCACCACGCGGATATTGGCGGAACCACGCCAGGCTCGGCGCCGCCGAACTCCACCACGTTGGCCGAGGAGGGCGTGCTGATCGACGACTTCCTGATCGTTCGCGAGGGCGTGTTTCGGGAGGCCGAGTTCCGCGATCTGTTGACCGGCGCCCCATGGCCTGCGCGCGACCCGGATGCGAACGTGGCCGATATCAGGGCGCAGCTCGCTGCGAATGCCGCCGGGGTGCGCGAGATCCGCGGTCTGGTGGCGCGATACGGGTGGAAGGTCCTATCCGCCTACATGCGCTTTGCGATGGAGAACGGCGAGGAGAGCATCAGGCGAGTCATCGGGCGCCTGAAGGATGGTGCCTTCGATTACGAGATGGACGATGGCTCGCGGTTGAGCGTCAAGGTCGGCATCGATGCCGCGTCTCGCAGCGCGACGATCGACTTTACAGGGACAAGCCCCCAGCGGCCCGGGAACATGAACGCGCCGCGCGCGGTGACCCGGGCGGTGGTGCTCTACGCCTTCCGATGCCTGGTGGACGAGGATCTCCCGCTGAACGAGGGTTGCCTCAGACCGCTCAAGCTCATCGTTCCCCCCGGGTCGTTTCTCGCGCCAGAGCCTGGTGCGGCGGTCGTCGCGGGCAACACCGAAGTGAGCCAGGCGGCGTGCGACGCCTTGCTGGGCGCACTCGGGGCGGCGGCGGGTTCTCAGGGAACGATGAACAACTTTCTGTTCGGCAACGGCAGGTACCAGTACTACGAAACGATCTGCGGCGGGGCAGGCGCGGGCCCCGGCTTCCACGGCGCGAGCTGTGTGCATACGCATATGACGAACACCCGGATCACCGATCCGGAGATCCTCGAGGTGCGATACCCGGTCCTGCTTGAAACCTTCGCTATCCGTCGATCCTCGGGGGGAGACGGCGCATGGCGCGGCGGAGCAGGGGCCAGGCGCGCGATCAGGGCGCGCGAGGCCATGTCGGCGACATTGATCAGTTCGCGCCGCACGCGGCCGCCGATCGGACTTGCGGGCGGTAGTCCGGGGGCTGTCGGCCGGCAGTGGGTGGAACGCGCTGACGGGACGATCGACATCTTGCCCGGACATGCCGAAGTCGAGCTGCAGGCCGGCGACCTGATCGTTATCGAAACGCCCGGGGGCGGCGGCTTCGGCGAACCGGCAAAGCGCTTGGCTGAAAGGTCGAATCGATAGCGGCGGTGCGCAGGCGGTTGCGCTGCAGCGATTGCGGCTGGCGCGAGCCCTGTATCGGGCCGACGTTTCGGGACCAGAGCGACTTGTCATGCCGCCGCAATTCGGCCATGTGCGCATCGCCCGACGGCACGCAATGTTGGAAATCCAACATTGACGATGTTGGAAGGATCGTTCCTTGCGGAATGAAAGGCGCTGCAAATCAAGGGTTTGCGGGTGTAGCTCAATGGTAGAGCAGCAGCTTCCCAAGCTGACGACGAGGGTTCGATTCCCTTCACCCGCTCCAGAATCTCGCCGAAAGGTCAGCTCGCTGTCGGGGGGATACCGCCGGGCAGGAGGAACAAGGGCAGGATGCGCGCGATCAGGTCGCGCATCGCGTCGTCCTCGCGGTCCAGCATTTCGCGCACGTGCGGGCCGATAACCGCGTCGCCGAAAGCGCAGACCGCCATCATCAGCACGGCCGACCGCACCCGGTTGTCCGCATTGTCGTCCTGCGCCTGGCCGACGATCGCGTCGACCAGCGCGCGCACGGCATCGCGCACCGGAGCGAGTTGCTGGACGTCGCCGGTCAGGATGATCCACGCGGCCAGCTGGCCTGCCCCGCCCTGGTCGAATGCGTCGAACACTTTGTCCGTCACCGCGCGGGGCGCGGCGGCATCGGTCTTGAGCATTTCGACGACATTGTCGAGCGCGTCGGTCAGATCGCGGATCATCGATCCCATCAGCGCCGATTGCAGGCTGGCCGCCGATCCGAAATGATGCAGGACATTGGCATGCGACATGCCGATCTCGCTGCCCACATTGGCGACCGTAACCGCAGAAGGCCCGCGCTCGAGCAGGAGCCTGCGCGCCGCGACGAGTGCCTCTTCGCGAACCTCTTCACCCATCCGCTTGCGCCGCCGGACTCGCTGGTCCTTTGGGTGTGCCATTTGTCCCTCCGTATTCGCGCCAGCCGATCTGACGTATGCGCTTGATAGCACATACAGATGTGCCCGCGCGCGTCACCCTCGGAAAAGCATTTACATTGACATCAATGTCAACTATATGAGTCGGGACAGCGAAGGAGTTCGACTATGTCCACGACCCAGACACCCGACAATATCGCGATCCAGAAGCGCAACTGGAAGTTCGGTCGCGGCTCGCCACACCGGCGCTGGTGGCATGGCGGCGATCCCGGGCGCACGGCCTTTTTCAACGCCCTGTCGTCCACTTTCCCGGTTGGCGAGAAGTTCTTCATGACCGCGGTGCGCCACTATCGCGACGACGCGCCGGCGGCGTTGCGCGCGCAGATCGACGATTTCGTCTACCAAGAATCGATGCACACGCGCGAACATGTGTTCTTCAACAAGCAGGCGCGCGAGGCGGGGTTCGACATCGGCCCGTCCGAGGACCGGGCGGCGCGAACGATCGCCTGGGCAAAGCGCCGGCCGCCGATCATGCAACTGGCGGCCACGTGCGCGCTCGAACACTTTACCGCCTCGCTGGCCAACGCGGTTCTGTCCGATCCCAGGCATCTCGCCGGGGCCGATCCGGAAGCGCATCGGATGTGGCGCTGGCACGCGATCGAGGAGATCGAGCACAAGGCCGTGGCCTACGATACATGGCTGCATGCCACGCGCCATCTGCCGGGCTGGCGCCGGTGGTTGAGGCGCTCGTTCGCCATGGGCGCGGCCACGGTGCGGTTCCACTACGTTATCTTCGCCAATACCGCCAATCTGCTGGCCCAGGACGGGCTCAACGACTTCAGGACGTGGCGCAAGCTGCTTGCCTACCTCTATGGCAAGGGCGGCGCGATGCGGCTGCTGGTGAGGAGCGCGATCGGGTACATGCGGCCCGGCTTCCACCCCTGGCAGCACGACGACCGCGCGCTCGTTGCCGAGGCGCTGCAAAGCCTGACGCCGCCCGCTGCCGCAAAGGTGCCGGCATGAGAAGGCTGACGATACTGGCCGCGCTCGCGATGGCGACGGTTCCGGCAGCGGCCTGGGCCGGATCGGGGATCACCGGAGTCTGGGCCACGGGCAGCGAGGGCGGAAAAGTCGAGATCTACCGCTGCGGCAGCGCGCTGTGCGGCAAGATCGTTGACGCCAGCCGGCTGCGTGCCAATCCCGACCTTCGCGACTTGCGCAATCCCGACAAGTCGTTGCGCAACCGCAAGCTCAAGGGCCTGGTGGTTCTGCGCGGCTTCAAGGGCGGCCCGACCGAATGGAAAGGCGGGCCGGTCTACGACCCGGAATCGGGCGACGGCGCCGCGACGGGGTATCTGACGCTGCGCGGCGACGGCAAGCTCGAGGTCAAAGGCTGCAAGGCCGCGATCTTCTGCCGCACCAAAGTCTGGACCCGGGCGAAGTGACGGAGCGCCGGCGCGGGGGCGGCCCCGTGGCCGCTCCGCGCCGCCGCCGTCATCGGTCCCGGCGATAGATGCCGATGCCGGCGGCGAGCCACGGCAAGATGCGACAATGGCCGTTGATGAACGGCCGCTATCGGGAGGCGCAGTCGACGGCTTTCCACTGGTAGGCTTGCACGGTTTCGCCGCGCGGCAGGTATTCGATTTCGAACTGCCGGCCGTTTCTCTCGACGACCAGGCGCAGTCTGGCCTCTTGATCGCCCTGCATTGCGTCCTGCGGAAACCGGTTCACGATCCGGTCGCCGTTGCGCAGGCCGGCCTTTGCGGCCTGTGAGTCCGGCTTGAGGCCGGAAACGATCCGCTCCGGGGCGACGAGCACGGCCGGATCGAAGCCGAGATCGAAGCGCCGCATGGGCTTTGTCACGCGCGTGAAGCAGGGGCCGAACGCGGCCGGAGACGGCAGGACCGTCGCGCCGGCCAGCATGGCCTCGAAATCCGCCAGCCCTTGCTCGCCGAGTTCGGCGAACAGGAGCCGTTCCCACAATGCGCGGTCCATCGGCCGGCCCGCCCGACGCTCGGCCAGCATTGTGCGCACGATATCGTCGAGACTGCGCTCGCCATCCGAAGCGGCGCGAATCTGCTCGTCGACCGTCGCGAAATAGAGCGAGCCACGATCGTAAGGCAGGACCCGAATGCGCGTATCGCGCCAGAATCCCTCGGGGATGCGGTCGTTGGGCGTGCCGATCAGCGCATTGGTGTAATAGCGCCCCGCCGTTTCGTTCAGATCGGCAAGAAACGCTTCGTCGTCGATCAGCCCGGCGCGCCACGGCAGCAGCCGTTGGTAATGCACTGCCAGCCCTTCGCCGAACCAGGATGACGCGAGCCCGTTCGCCGCATCCATGCTATCGCCCAGCGATCGCACCCAAGCGTGCAGCATCTCGTGCGCGAGCAGGCCTTTCAAGTCGTCCGCCGAAACGTTCGCGTCGAAAGTGAACGCGAAACTGTCGGTCAGCCCGATGCCGCTGCCGGGGTTGAGCGCATTGGTACGGGCGAAGACCCCGAAGTTTTCCGGCTTGTGGCGAAAGAAGCGTCCGTAGAAGTCGTGCAGCCGCGCAGCCCATGCCATCAGGTCCTGCCCGGGGAACGACAGCGTGCCCTGCCAGGCTGCGAAAAAGCCCGGGGAGCGATAGAGCCCCGGTCGGCCGGCCATGTAGTAAGTGGAGGCGATCTCGACAGGCCGCAGCGGACGGTCGGACCGGGCGTCGCCCACGCCGAGGCTGGAGACCGCGACGGCGCCTTCCGGCAATGCGGCAAGGTCCCACTCGATGGCGACCTCGCGCGCGAGATCGTCGTCGGGCAGCAGCAGGAATGCCGTCCCCGCGCCCGACACCCCCTGCGGTCCAGTGCGCAGCTCGTACTGGGGGAGGGCCAGGAACGGCCGGTCCGGGTCGATTTCCAGAGTGTAGCGCACCGTGACCGCGCCATCGGCCGGGCGCGCCATATCCCAGTAGCGAACGGCATTCGATCCGTCCGCCCGCTCGTCTCGCGTCTTGGCGGTCAGCGGCCCGCGCCGATCGGCGAACGATAGCCCGGCAATGTCCCGGGCCGAGGTTTCGACGTTGTTGGCGACAAGCGGCAGGCGGTAGGTTGCCGGCGCCGCAGTCACGGTCATCGCGATATCGAGCGTTTCGATCGTTCCGTCGCCGTCGCGATCGTGCGGAGCAAGAACGATGTCGAGCGTCTTCTGCGTCTCCTCCGCAGCGGCAGGGGCGGCGATAGCGAGCGCGGCGAGCAGGGCGGCGGTGCGGGATAGGAAAGTCATGACGGGCAGCGTACAGCGCCGGCGCCCGCAAAGCCTATGCGAAGGCCCGTCCCCGGCCGGCGGAGAAGCATAATTGATGCGATGTCCACCTCAGTTCGAGGGGAGCGGTATGCGATGGGTGCACTTGAGTTCGGACAGCGTGGCAGTCGAGCGAACATCCTCGACCCCAGGCAGCCGCAACAGGCGGCGGAACGTGAAATTCTGGTACCAGGCGATATTGGGGGCGAGAACTTTGAGGATCACGTCCATTTCGCCGAACAGGGTATAGGCCTCGGTCACCTCGTCGATATCCTGCAGTGCGCTGACGAAGCGTTCGCGCTGGTCGTCGCTCAGGCGCGACATCTTGAGCTGGGCGAAGATATACATGCTTTCGCCGAACTTCTCGCGATCGAGAATTGCGACCTGTCGCTTGACGTACCCCTCTTCCTTCAACCGCTGAATTCGCCGCCAGCACGGCGATTGCGAAAGTCCCACATGCTCGGCAATCGCGCTGGAGGATTCGCCCGCATCGATTTGCAGCCTGTCCAGAATTTTGAGATCGAGACGATCGAGATCGTTGGACATATTATGCTCCCAAGGCCTTCGGCGGCGATAAACGATGCCGCGATCTACGTCTTTACGCCATGAAAAACAATTCTCTGCAGTCGGCGTCGGTTAATCTCAACCGTATTCGGCATGATTTGCGGCAGCGATCGACGAGGAACGGGATGCAGAAATCAGAACTGGCGATTTTCGACAGCAAATATGTCCGCAAGCATCTCGATTACCGTTCCTGCATCCGGGTCGTTCGGGAGGCGATGGCCGCCTTGTCCGAGGGGCGCACCAGGCAGTTGCTGCGGACCATGTTCCAGATGGGCGAAGGCCGCACGTTCGCGCAGATGCCCGGCGCGCTCGGCGACAGCGATATGTTCGGGGCGAAAATGATCAGCGTCTTTCCCGATCCCGCCAACCCGGGCTCGCGCAGGCACCGGGGCGTGATCGCAATGTTCGAACCGGAGGAAGGGAAACCGGTTTGCATCGTCGATGCGGAAGAGGTCACGCATATTCGCACTGCCGCCGCCACGGCCATGGCGACCGACATCCTCGCCCGGCGCGATGCCCGGCGGCTGTTGATAATGGGCACCGGCGGGCAGGCGCGAACGCATCTGCGCGCCTTGCCACTGGTGCGCAATTTCGACCGGATCGCGATCTGGGGGCGGGACCCGGCCAAAGCGCGCAAGCTGGTCGGCGAGTTTTCCGGCGCGCTCCCGGTCAAACCGGCCGGGGACATTGCGGCTGAGGCGGCAAATGCCGATGTCATCTGCACTTTGACGGGTGCCAGCGAGCCGATTCTGCACGGCCGCTGGCTGCGCCCGGGGTGCCATGTGAATATCGTCGGTTCCAGCGGGCCGGGCCCGGTGGAAGTGGACAGCGACCTGGTTGTCCGGTCGCGCTATTTCGCCGACAGCCGGGCCTCGGCGCTGGACGCGGCGGCCGAATTCCTCGTGGCGCGGGAGGAAGGGCTGGTTACCGACGACCATATCGTGGCCGAGATCGGCGAAGTCGTGCTCGGCAAGCGAAACGGTCGCCAGGCGGACGACGAAATCACGGCCTACAAGTCGCTGGGCCACGCGGTGCAGGATCTCGCCGCCGCGGCCCACCTTTACAGGAGTTCCCGAGCATGAGCCGACCCCGCTGCCTTCGCGCTGCACTCATTCTGGCCATGATGGCCGGCGCTTCGACGGCCGCGATCGCGGAAACCGAGCGCTACTCGGTCGTCGCCAACGGCGAAAAGGTCGGCTTCCTGGTGGCCGAGACCGAGGGCGAGCGGGTCGAGGTCACCTACGATGTAAAGAACAACGGCCGCGGGCCGACCATGCGCGAGACGATCGTTCTCGACGACAGCGGCCTGCCGCTGCGCTGGCATCTGGAGGGCACGTCCACCTTCGAGAACGCGATCGACGAGACGTTCCGGCGCGAAGGGGATGGGGCCAGGTGGACCGATTCGACCGGCAGCGGTTCGGCCGAAGTGGCAGGCCCCGCGATCTACGTTGCGCAAGAAGGCAGTCCGTGGGCTCTCGGGCTCTATGCCCGGGCGCTGCTTGCCGATGAGGATCGCACGATCCCGGCGCTTCCCGGCGGGACGTTGAGCCTCAGCGAAGGGGCCCCGGTGACGCTGGGCGAGCGGAGCTTCCGCGCGGTTTCGATCCACGGCATCGGCCTTTCGCCCGATACCGTCCTGCTCGATGCCGACGGCGCCCTGTTCGCGCGCATATCGCCCGGTTCGGTCACCGTGCGCGAGGGGTTCGAAGACCATGCGGACGAACTTTCGGAGATTGCCGCGCGCCGGGGGGCGGAACGGTTCGCGCAGATCCAGGAGCGGGTCGCGCACGATTTCGACGGTCCGGTGCGCCTGCACAACGTGCGGATCTTCGACCCGGCCAGCGGAACGATCGGCGATCCCGTGTCGCTGGTGTTCCACGGCGAAGAGATCGCGGCCATCGAGCCGCTCGACAGTCCCCCGACGCCCGGCGAAGTGCTGGTCGACGGCGCCGGGCGCACCGTTCTGCCCGGCCTGCACGACATGCATGCCCATGTCTCGCTGCAATCGGCGCTACTCTATATCGCTTCCGGCGTCACCTCGGTGCGCGACATGGGCAACGACAATGCCTTCCTTCTCGACCTGACCGGCCGTATCGCGCGGGGCGAAGTGGCCGGCCCGCGGATCGTGCGCAACGGGTTCCTCGAAGGGCGCAGCGAGTATTCGTCGCGCAATGGCTTCATCGTCGACAGCGCGCAGGAAGCGCGCGAGGCGGTGCGCTGGTACGCCGCCCGCGGATACTGGCAGATCAAGATCTACAACAGCATGAACCCGGACTGGGTCGGCGACATAGCGGACGAGGCGCACAAGCACGGGCTGGGGATCACCGGACATGTCCCGGCGTTCACCAATGCCGACGCGATGATCGCCGGCGGCTACGACGAACTGACCCATATCAACCAGCTCATGCTCGGCTGGGTTCTCGAGCCGGGTGAGGACACGCGCACTCTCCTGCGCCTCACGGCGATGAAGCGCACGGCCGGGCTGGACCTGTCGGCGCCGCGCGTGCGCGCCACGCTCGATACCATGCAGGCCGGCGGGATCGCGATCGATCCGACCGCCGTCACGCTGGAACTGCTGATGCTCAGCCGCGACGGGACGATCAGCCCGGCGGTGGCCAGCTATTTCGACCACTTGCCGATCGGCCTTCAGCGCCGGCGGCGTCAGGGTATCGCGAAGATCGAGAACGCGGCCGACGATGCCGCCTATCTCGGCGCGTTCGACAGCATCAAGCGCCTGCTGGCCGAGATGCACGGTCGCGGGATCAGGATCCTGCCCGGCACCGACGACGCCACCGGCCTTTCGGTCCATCGCGAGCTGCAGATCTATGCCGAGGCCGGGATTGCGCCGGCGGACGTGCTGCACATGGCGACGCTGGGGCCGGAGCAGTATCTCGGACGGGATCAGCGGCTCGGCTCGATAGCGAAAGGCAAGCTGGCCGATTTCATCCTCGTCGATGGCAACCCGCTCGACGACATGGCCGCCCTTCATCGCATCGCGATGGTCGTGAAAGGGGGAACGGTCTATTTCCCCGAGGAGATCTGGAAGGAAGTGGGCGTCCGGCCGTTCGCGGCGGCGCCCGCCGTTACCCTCCCGGCGGAGTGAGGCAGTGCCGGCGCCGTTTCGGTCTTGCCGGGAAGGGCGCTAGCGCCGGTTGACGCGGCGCGGGAAGTACCATGCCGCGCCGACCAGCCCCCATACCGCGAGCAGCGCGTAGGGGCGCCAGTCGGCTTCGAGACCGGTGAAAATCAGCGCACCCGCACAGATCGCGCCCGCGTTGCCGAGCGCGATGACCGCGCCGCGGCGAGGGCGGAAAGCGGCCGCGGCGTGAATATCGGGATGCAGGCGGGCGACTTTGGCGGCGACAAGGCAGATGCTCCCGTATTTCACCAGGTTGGGGATATTGACCGCCAGGAACAGGAACGTCAGTTCCATCGGCAGCAGGAGACCGGCGCATCCCAGCGCGAACACCGATAGCAGCGCGATATAGGGCACGTGCCAGCGCGGATGGACCCGCGCGAGCGCACGGGGCAGGACGCCGGCTTCCCCCATCGCCATCAGGCTGCGGCTGAAGAGGGTGAAGATCGCGTTGAGGCTGGTTCCGATCGCGACCACCGCGGCAAGCACGACCAGCGGCCGCGCGGCCGGTCCCATGAACCGCTCCGCCGCTTCCAGTATCGGCGCTTCGCTGGTGGCCAGGGCGTCCCAGCCCATCACACCCACGGCGACGAAGGCCACTGCCAGATAGAGGATCGTGGCCGAGCCGATCGACAAGGCGATGCCGAGCGGGATGCTGCGCCGGCTCTCGCGGACTTCGGCCCCGGCTTCGGTCGCCGCTTCGATGCCGAAGAACAGGCCCATCAGCAAAGGCGCAGCGGCGAGGACACCGGATATGCCCTGCGGGAAGAAGGGTGTCAGGTGCACCGTCTCGACCGTGCCCGCACCCCATGCCACGAAGACCGCGAACAGCAGCACGAGCATGCCGATCATGATCGTCTGGCTGCGCGCCGCGGTTCGCACGCCGAAAAGGTTGGCGATCAGCGCGAGCAGGAGAAAGCCGAACATCGCCGGCTTGGTCGGCAGGGGAACGATCATCGAGATATAGCGCGTCAGGACGAGCGCGAGCACGACCATCGCCCCCATGTTCGCGACGATCCGCATCCAGGCGATGAAGAAGCCGAGCGCGGGGTGCAGGAAGCGCGACGGCCAGACGAACGAGGCACCCGATACCGGCAACGCCGAGCCGAGGAAGGCGTAGCTGACCGCGATCAGGTACATCGGCAGGGCCGCGACCAGCACGGACAGCAGCATGCCCGGGCCCGCCAGCCCCGAGGCGGGCGAAACCGCCGAGAATATCGAAACGCCGACCGCAGTGCCGAGCCCCAGCGACACCACGCCCCACAGCCCGATCCCCTGGCGCAGCCGGTTGTCGCCCCCGCTCACGGGCAGCCGTCCGCTGCGATGAACGACCGCATGTCTTCGAGAAAGGCCTCGCGCGCCGCGGCGTCGGAGTAGAACATATGCCCGGCCCCGTATTCTTCCGCGCGGTAGCGAGCCGGCGGCAGCGAGGTCTGCGCGAAAAGATAGTCCGCGGCGCCGATCGTCGTCGTCAGGTCGAAGATTCCGGTGCCTACGAAGAGGCGCAGGCACGCGTTCGAACGGGCGGCCTGTTCCACGATCTCCATGAAAGGCCAGTCCGCGAACGGCGAATCCGCGCCGCCGTAGCGCCAGGTGCCCTCCGGCCGGGCAATCACCTTGTAAGTGCCGGCGTCCAGGTGCGGCAGGATCGTGCCCAGGTATCCGGGCATCGCAGCCGCATAGAGGTCGGACACCGCGGAAAAGGCGTCGGGCCCCACGACCGGACCGGCGTCCTCGGGCCGCGGAGCAAGATAGCGCGCATCGTATCGGCCGATCACTTTGCCGGCATCGCGCAGCAGCTCCACCCGAAAGCGCTCCTTCGAAATCCGCAGGTCGTGCGCAAGGTAGAAGGCGGCCGAAATGCCGCTCAGCGCCTCCAGTCGGGCGGCGATCCGGTGGCGTTCCGCATCGGGCAGGGTCTCTCCCGCGAACAGGGCCGGCAGATATTCCTCATGCGCGAAACGCGCCGCTTCGTCGGCTATCGCTTGCGGGGTGCAAGGCTGGCTCGCCTTGCCATGATAGCAGGCGATCGCCGCCAGCGAAGGCAGCGAGACGACGTAGCTTATGATATTGTCGGGCCGCTGCGAGGTCTCGATCATGTTGAGCGCTTGCCCGAGCAGGACGACGCCGCGGATCGAAGGCGCGCTCTCGAGCGCGGCGAAAGCGTCGAGCATCGCCACCGCGCGGATCGTGCCGTAGCTCTCACCCAGAATATAGACCGGCGCGTCGCTCCGCCCGTTCGCGGCAAGCCAGGCGTCGACGGCTTGCGCGACCGCTCGCGCATCGCCCGATACGCTGTTGTAGACCTCCGCATCCGCCCCCTCGCGCGAGGAGAAGCCGGTGCCGGGCGGGTCGAGAAACACGATATCGGCGATGTCCAGCAGGTTGCCGGTGTTGGCCGCGACCGGCGCCCTGGCGGGCAGGTGCGCCGTGGGGTCCTGCGGAACCTCGAGTCTGGCGGGGCCGAGCACGCCGAGATGGAGGAACGTCGAAGATGCGCCAGGCCCGCCGTTGAACGCGAACAGGACCGGCCGGTTCGCATCGTCCGCCGCGGTGTAGGCGATGTAGCCGACGCTGGCATCGGGGACGTCGCCGTTGCTCGAGACCGCTATCGTGTCGGCCTCGATCGCAATCCCCGGTGGGATCGCCGGTTCCGCCTGGCTCTGCGCCGGGACGAGCGTCGCCGCGGCAAAGGCCAGGATACGGGCCGCTCCGCGCAGGTTCTTCAGCCTTCCGGCGACGGTTCGCATCATCGTTGCTTCATCCTGGTTTCGCCGGCCCGCGTTCGCGCATCGCGATAGCTGTGCATTGCCTCGGTCATCACTTCCAGCCCCAGTTCGAGGCGGGCAGCGTCGATTCCGAAACCCAGACGGACGTGACCGGGCGCGCCGAAATACTCGCCGGGTGCGACGATAACGCCGCGCTCCTCGGCGAGCCATTCGGAAAACGTCCCGGTATCCTCGATCCCGACCAGCCGGGGAAAGGCGATGCACCCGTGTTCGGGCAGTTCGCCTTCCACCAGCCCTTCGGCCAGCCAGCGCGCGTGATAGGCGTCGATAAACGGCCGGGCGCCTGAAACGATCGCCGCGGTCCGCTCGCGATAGGCATCCGGGTCCTCGAGAATCCGCGCCGCAATGGCGTGCGAGAGCTTGGAGATCGCAAATTCGACCTCGCGGTTGAGCGCGCGCACCGGTTCCATCACTTTCGCGTCCGCCACGATCCATCCGCAGCGAAGCGTGCTGAGACCATAGATTTTGGTGAGACTGTTGATCGAAATGATCCGCGGGGAAATGCCCAGGGTGACCGCCGGCTTCGCCGCATCGCCCGCGTAGGGAGCATAGACTTCGTCGACGACGAGATAGACCTCGTGCCGGTCGGCAATCTCGCCCAGGGCTCGCAGCACGTCTTCCGATACCATGAAACCCGAGGGATTGTGCAGGTTGGAAATCACGATCAGCCGCGTGTCCGGGCCGATTGCCCGCTCGACCGTTTCCGGATCGATCGCGAAGCGCGGCCCCGAACGCTCGAAAGTGTCGACGCCCAGGCCATAGGAACGCGCCAGTATGCCGAAGAGGTCGAAACCCGGATTTTCGACCAGCAGCCGGTCTCCCGGCCTCAGCAGGGCGCGATAGAGCAGCGACAGCGCACCGGTGGCCCCGGTGGTCGAGAGCACTTGTTCCTTCGCCACGGCGTATTCGCGCGCCAGCGTCTCGATGACGTGCGGGTTCCCGCTCGCGAAGGCGCTTTCGTAATGCCTGGTGACAGCGCCGCCGAAGCTGTCGCTCACCAGCTCCGCCAGCAGTTCGAGCGGCTCGGGGACCGAGCTTTCGAACAGACTGACGAGCCTGTCGCGCTGCGGTTCCATCCGGGCGAGCACCTGCCGAACCCACTGTGAATACGAGACCGGAGCCGGGCGGACGGAGGGGCGGGACGTCATCAATATCTCACTTGCCGGTTGTCGCTGCCGACCGGGGACGCTTCGTTCCGGTCGTGCCTTCTTTTTTCTTTTGTCGGCGCGGGTTCACGCTGGTGCGTGTGCCCGCGCCGTTTCGACGATCGTCACATCCGAACCTTGATTCCGGCCCAGAACCGGCGGCCGAGAATGTCGCCGTAGGAGATTTGCGGATAGGACGGCTGCTCGTCAGTGAGATTGTCGACGCCCAGACGGAAGGTCATCGCTCCGGCTTCGAACTGCGCGGAGAGGCTGTGCGTCAGGTTGCTCGACAGGATCGGGTGCGGGTTGTTTTCGATGGTCGCATCGGAATCCGCCTTGGTCTCGTCGAGGTAGTAGGCCTGATAGCTTACCCGGACCGGTCCTTTCTCCCAGTCGAGGTTGAAGCGCCCCTCCCACGTCGGTTTCAGGTAAGTGTTGTCGGTGCGCACGAACGTCTCGCCCGTGACCGAGGTGGTCAGCAGCGTGTTGTGGGTCGCATCGATCCCGACATGGAACCGGCCGAGGTCGCCGCCTGCCGGTTCGAAGCGGTAGTCGATCGCGTAGATCTCGCCGCGATACTTGACGACGCCGGCGTTGAAAGTGGTTGTCGTCCCCTTCAGAATGGTCCCGCCGGGGTTCAGGCCGTCGGGATTGGCGATCCTGTCGAATGCGGCGCAGACCTCGGGATCGGGGTTGACGTTGTCGTAGCAGGCGGCGGCGAAATCCTCCGTGGTGAACGGCGACAGGCCGTCCTCCAGGTCGATTTCGACCCTGTCCGCGCTGATCGTGAGCCCGGGGATGAACGCCGGCTGCAGGACGATGCCGTAGGTGAAGGTGTCGGACACCTCGTTGCGCAGATCGGGGTTGCCGCCGGTGGTGATGGTCGCCCGCTGGAAATTCTCCGCCGGGCTCTGAAAGCCGGCGAGCCGGTCGGCGGCGCTCGCCCCGGCATTGGACCCGTCGGCTTCCACGCCATAGCCGGGATTTGCCTCGAACAGCGCCAGACAATTGGCATAGCGCACGTCGGGGTTGGGTCCGCTGGAAATCCGATCCGCATCGCATGGGTCGGTCCCCGCCGAATCGAGCGAGGTGGTCGACGGCGCAAAGAGCTGCGTCAGGGTCGGTGCACGGAAGTTGCGGCTGCGCGAGGCGCGCACGGTTACGCCGTAGACGGGCTGCCAGCGCAGGCTCAGGTCCCAGACCTCTTCCTTGCCGGCGATGGAGTTGTCGACATACCGGCCGGCAGCGCTCAGCTCGAGCGTTTCGACCAGCGGCACCTCCATGCCGCTGCCGATGATCGGAACCAGCAACTCGCCCGAAAACTCGTCGGTATTGTACCCGCCCGACTGCGCCAGTTCCATCGTGCCCCCGCCGAACAGGCCGAGACGGTTCGCTTCCAGCGGCATGAAGGAAACCTGCTCGTCGCGATGCTCGTAAGCGAGGCTGAACTGCACGTCGCCCCCGGGCAGGCGGACGAGATCGCCGCCCAGAGTGGCGAGGAAATCGATCTGTTCGTTGGTGTAGTCCTGCCCGGCCTGCAGGCTGACATATTCGCGCGCGCCCTGGCTGACATTGCCGTTGCCGAACGGGTTGATCGGATCGCAGGCCGGATCGTCGTTGTCCGGGTCGGCATCGGCATTGATCGCGCAGACGATCGCGCCGCCCGAACGGACCGCATTGATGGCGTTGTTGTATTTCGCGTTGTCGACTTCCCAGCGGCGCTGGGAGCCTTCGACGCGGGCATAGCTGCCCGAAACGGTCCAGTAGAAGTCCCGCCACCCGGCGGCGAAGTCGCCTTCCAGGCCGATCACGCCGCGATAGGTTTCGGTTTCGGTTGTCTGGCTGTTCGACGGGGTGAGGTCGTAGAAATATTTCGAAAGGAACAGCGGCGCGCCGGCCGCGAAGCCGGGGTTCGCCGCAGACAGCGTGTTGCGGGCGGAAGCGCTCAGGAAAGGATTGTCGATCGTGAAGATCACCGGCCCGGCATAGCTGCCGGCGTTCAGGATCGTGCGGCTCTGGCCCTGGGGGATTTCCTCGCCCTCGGTCCGGGCATAGAGCAGCTCCGCCTTCGCCGTGACCGCGCTCGACAGCTCGTAGCTGGCGATCATATTGCCGGTGAGCCGCTCCACCCCGGTCCGCAGGCCGACCAGATCGCGATAGGCGAAACCGTCGCCGCCGCTGGCGAAGGGAATGCCGACTTCTTCGCCGGGATCGAAGGCCATCAGGCCGCCGTCGGGCGCGAATTGCAGCGGCGTTCCGTCGAGCTGGGTCAGGAACCGGGTGAACGGAGCGGGCGCGTTGAAGAGCACGCCGTTCGCGTTGAATTCCCAGAAATGGGCGTCGAGCAGCTCCTTCCTGGACGGAATACCGTCGTCGGGGGTCTCATTCTCCGGATTGGTAACCGTCAGGCGTCCGAGCGCGGACAGCGGCCGGTCGGCGAAGCGCAAGATGGGGGACTTGGCATAGTTGATGTCGACCGCGACATTCCCGCGCCCGTCGGCGAAATTGGTCCCCGCGGTGCCGCGCAGGCTGTAGGTGTGAAAGTCACCCCGCGACGAGATGCCGTTCTGGGCGTCCAGCTCCAGCCCTTCGAAATCGTCCTTCAGGACATAGTTGACCACGCCGGCGATGGCGTCCGACCCGTAGACCGCGGCCCCGCCGCCCTGAATCACTTCGACCCGTTCCAGCAGGCCGAGCGGAATGATGTTCGCGTCCACCTGTGCGTCGCCGAGGCCGGAAGATGTGGTGACCATGCGCCGCCCGTTGACCAGCGTCAGCGTGCGGCCGGGGCCGAGCCCGAAGAGATTGGGAAACTGCTGGCCCGACCCGCTGCTTTCGCCGCTGTTGTCGGCCTGGCTGAGCTGCGGCGAGTTGCTGGTGAGGGTGTTGAGGGCCTGGGCCGCGCTGGTATAGCCACGGCTTTCGACAACCTCTTCGCTCAGCACGACACGCGGTGCGGATTCGTCGGCCGGATCGCGGCGAATGCGCGACCCGGTGACGACGATCGGTGCATTCTCGGCCGCAGCGGTCGCGAATGGATCGCTTTCCTGTTCCTGCGCGCTCGCGGCGGCGGGTAGCGTGGCCAGAGCGGCCAGAGCGGATGTCGCCAGGAGTGTGGTGCGAGCGCCGCCGATCCGGCTGTAGCGTTGAATGAACATGTCGATCCTCATCATTTTATTGCTGTCGTTGCCGAGTCCCCCGCGGCAACTGCCAAGACTAGGCCGGGTCGCGGCGCAAATTGTTGCAAACAGGGGTGGGGCGGCTGCGTCGTCTGCATAACTGCTCGAGGCTTAGCATCGGATAGGCATAATTTAGCTCGCAAACGCGCTTCGGCGTGGATTGCCAAGGAAGGAACGGACGTCGGACCCGAATTTTTTGGCTACTGCCGGATCGTCGTACATCATGTGTCCGCCCCGATAGCAGTGGAGCCGAATTCGCGGCGCGACGTCGCGCGGAAGCGTGGCCACCGTTGCTTCGTTGGCCGCACAGCTGTTGAGCGAATCGTAAAGTCCGGCGGCCACGAAGACGCGCATCGCCGGCATCTTCTGCAAGGCCCGCAGCGTCCATGGCCGGGAGGGGCTGGGCGGGCCTTCGCCCGCCATCGCCCGTGCCAGCGACTCTTCGGTGATCGGCGCCTGATCGTATTGCCATTGCCCGCCGACGGGAAAGGCATCCACCTCGATCCCCGCGTAGTCGCCGGCCTGATAGCCGAGCGTCCGGTTGTAGTAGCGCAGAACCGCGCTTTCCTCCTGCGGGCTGGCCGCGCGCTGGCCGGTCTTGCGCATATCGAACACGTTCAGAGTCAATCCCTCGTCGGCGAGGAGGGCCGTGCGGAAGTCGCGGGGCGAGATCCACAGCGTATCGGCGTCGACCGCGGACGGAGCGATGCCATGATACCGTGCGAGCGCCGCAACCGTCCGCTTTCGCCGGTCCGGGTCCAGCGCCGCCGGATCGGCGAGTGCCGGATGCCAGACCTCGCGCGCCCATTCTTCGGCCTCGGCGATCGCGGCGTCGACATCGGACTGGAGTTCGGGTGCCAGCCGGCCGTGCGCTGCCGCGGATGCCGTTCGGCCGGGAAGCGAAAGCGCGCGCATCAGCGCCCTGTCGCCGTAGTCGCCCAGCGGGATTCCGCCCGAGATCAGGCCGATTCCCGCCACGCTTTCGCCCCGATCCGCCAACCGTTCCGCCACCCCGGCGGCACGCCAGGTGCCGAAGCTTTCCCCGATCAGGAACAGCGGCGAATGCGTGCGGCCGTAAGCCAGGCGGAAGCCGACGATGAAATCGGTCGTGGCGGCAATGTCGCCGACGGTGGAATAGAGCCGCTTTCTCGCTTCCGCCGATCGTGTTCGGCTGAAGCCGGTATCGGCCGGGTCGAGGAAGACCAGATCGCTGGCGTCGAGCGGGCTGGCCGCATTGTCGACCAGGGCCCCGTCTTTCAGCACCCTGGGGCCAAGGGCCTCGAAGTGAAGCAGGCGGGAGTCCGCGCCGGGCCCGCCGTTCCAGACGAAGGTCAGCGGCCGCTCGCCCGCGTCGCGCGCGCCGGGCACCAAGTATGCTGTATAGAACAGGTCGGCGAGCGGTTCGCCGTCGTCGCCGCGCACTGTCAGTGTCCCGGCGCAGGCGGCATAGTCCAGGCTCTTTCCGCCGATGACGGCGCTATGCACCGTGCGCACCGCACCTTCGGCACATGCCGGGGCCATCGCGCGTCGATCCTGCGAGGCGCTGGCGCATCCGGCCAGCACAAGGGCCGCGCCGGCGATAAAAATGGAAAGGGTTTTCGTCATGCCAAGCCTCCCGCGATCGATCGTAACCCGGCGCCTCGATCAAATTTATGCGAAAGGTTGCCCGATCCGGTGCGCCGGTCCGGCGCTGGATTCGGAGGAATCCATTTCGGCTGCAACTAGGGATTATTTATGCGTGAGAGGGCCGATATTGTGCAAACAATGGGTGGGGATATCATTACGGCTGCACCGAAATTGTCACGCCGCGGGTTAATCGCCGGGGCCACCTGTCTTCCCGTCGCCGCCGGGCTGGCCGCCCGCTCGCGTCGCGCGGTGCCCGCAACGGCTTCGGCCGCTGCGCTGTTTGCGCCGATGGACGGGACCTACCTCGATTCCGGGACGATGCACCCGATACCGCTGGGCGCAAAGGCGTCTGTCGAGCGATATCTCGATAGCCATGCGCGGGGAGCGCGCTGGCCGAGCGGAGAGGTCGAGCGGCGCGTGAAATCCTCTTTCGCCAGGCTGGTCAATGCCGCGCCGGAGGAACTGGCTTTCGTTCAGAGCACGACTGCGGGCGAGCAGCTGGTGGTGGATGCGCTCGACATCCCCAGCAGCGGGGGCAGGATCGTGACCGACACGCTGCACTTCTTCGGCTCGTTCTGGATGTACGAGCAACTGGCCGAACGCGGGATGGATGTGGTCTGGTTGCACCCGCAAGATGGTCGGATCGATCCCGCGGCCTACGAACGGGCGATCGACGGCAATACCCGGCTCGTCAGCCTGTCCCTGGTCTCGACCTACAACGGCTTCGAGCACGATCTTGCGCGGATCTGCGAGATTGCCCACGCGCACGGTGCGTTCGTCTATGCCGATATCATCCATGCAGCCGGCACGGTGCCGGTCGATCTGCACGCAACCGGCGTCGATTTCGCCGCCTGCGCAAGCTACAAGTGGCTGATGGGCGATTTCGGGCTGGGTTTCCTCTATGCCCGGGCCGACCGGCTGGAACAGCTTCGCCGCACTCGCTTCGGCTATTACCAGCTCGCCCGGTTCCGATCTCACGTCTACCCTTTCGATCCGCCCGGCAGCAGTGTTGCCGACATGGCCCCGCGCAACGACGCGGAAGGGCTGTTCGCAATGGGGACCCGGTCGCATTCGGTGATGGCCCAGCTCGACTGGTCGCTTGCGGCGCTGCTCGACATCGGGGTCGATCGGATCGCCGCCAGCCGCCAGCCGCTGCTCGCCCGCCTGCACGAGGCGCTGCCGGCCAAGGGATACCGGGTCGCGACCCCGCGCGACAGCCGGACACCGCTGCTGACCTGCGTGCTGGAGGGCGCGCACGAGCGGCTCTCCCCGGCGTTGGACCGGGCCGGAGTGCGGATCACGCTGTCGCGCAACCGCTTCCGCGTGTGTCTTTCGTTTTTCAACACTGCCGACGATGTGGAGCGGCTGATCGACGTGCTCCCCGATCTGTCACATGAGGATATGCGATGAAAACCGGCCGAAACCTGATCCTGACGCTTGCCGCCGCCTCGCTGGCGCTGGGGGCGTCCCCTTCCGCCGCGCAAGAGTTCGACCGGCCGATGCCGCCGTCGTTCCTGAAGGCGATGGAGCCGATGGTGCCCCGCGAGCGGGCGAGCGATCGGACCGTCACCACCCGGCACCGGGGTTCGTTCAACGGCAAAGCCGTGGCCTACGATGCCATCGTGACCGAAACGCCAGTGGCCAATGCGGCGGGGGAGACCGCCGCGGTGGTCGTCACATATGCCTATGTCGCGCGGAACGCAGGCGATGCGTCCGACCGACCGGTCCTGTTCATTTTCAACGGCGGACCCGGCGCATCGTCGTCTCCGCTGCACATGCATGCATTCGGGCCGCGCGTTATCGGGTCGGACGGGAGCGGGCTTGTGAACAACGAGTACAGCCCGCTCGACGTCGCCGATCTCGTGTTCGTCGATCCGCCCGGCACCGGCGCCAGCATGCCGGTTGCGGGGGCCGACCCGTCCAGCCTCTTTTCCGTGGCCGGCGATGCCGGCGCCGTGGCCGAAGTGGTGGAGGCATGGCGCGAGGCGAACGGACGGACGGCTTCGCCTTATGCCCTCGTCGGGGAAAGCTACGGCTCGGCGCGCGCGCTGGCGATGCTCGGCGCACAGATGGAAGCCGGACTGCCGCTGCCCGACGGGGTTGGCCTGCTTTCGATGTCGATCGGCGATACCAGCGGGCCGGTGATCGCGGACGTGGTGCTCCTCCCGACACTGGCGGCGGTGGCGTGGTATCATGGAGCGGTGGCGCGTGAGGGGCGGACGGCGCGGGATGTCTACGATGCGGCGCTTCGCTTTGCGCAGGACGAATATGCCACCGCCCTGATCCGCGGCCCCTCGCTGCCCGACGGGGAAAGGCGCGCCCTCGCCGCGCGCCTGTCGGCCCTGATCGGCCTTCCGGCGGAGGTTCTGCTGGAGAACGACCTGCGGCTGGACAAGCAGGGCTTCATGCTCGGCCTCCTTGCCGATCGGGGGCTGCGCACGGGGCAGCTGGACGCCCGGGCGACGCGCAGCATTGCCGAATCCAATTTCCAGCCGCCGTTCGACGATCCTTCGATGACGCTGGGCACATCGACCAGCGAGACGATCGAGGCCTATCTTGCCGGAGAACTCGGCTATCCGCTTCCCAGCCCCTATCGCAGTCTCAATCTGGGCATCAATTTCAAATGGGGCTGGGGAGAGGGGACCAGCTATCGCACAGCGCGCTTCACCCCCCATCTCGCGAAAGCCATGGCGCAGAAGCCGGGGATGACCGTGTTCACTGTGGGCGGACTGTACGACATAACGACGCCGGCCTATGCGGGAATCTTCGCGCTGGACCAGGCGGGCATTCCGCTCGACCGGCGCAGCACCCATCTCTATCCCGCGGGCCATTCGGTTTTCGAAGACCCGGAGGGGCTGGCGGCGCTGTCCGCGGACATTCGCCGCTGGGCCGGGGAACTGCGGCGAACCAAACGCTGAGGTCTGCACGGGCGGCAGCGGCGATGCCGGCAGCCACCGGCGCATTTTTCCCGGAAGTGAACTTGGTGCGGTCGAGAAGACTCGAACTTCCACGGGCGTTAGCCCACAACGACCTCAACGTTGCGCGTCTACCAGTTCCGCCACGACCGCACAGTCAGAAGGACGACGGGCGTCCTCGGGGGGTAGGCGGGCGCCCCTAGCAACAGGATTGCCGCATCGCAAGCGGTTTGAGCGGGTGGATGCCCGCCCCGGCCGTCAGTCGGGCTTCCATCCGATTTCGGCGAACTTGGCGGACTTGGGCACGTCGGTCACCGCCTCGTTGATCGTCACGCTTTCGCCCGGGGCCAGGCGGCGCTGAGGCGGGGACACTTCCCAGCTGTAGACGATCCGGTCGCGCGCGTCGCGCATGACGATCAGGATCGAAGGCAGGCTGCGGGTTTCGCGGCCGACATTGGTGATCGTGCCGCTGGCGCCGAAGAATTCGGTGCCGTTGGGCAAAGTGCGGCGATCCTGCTGATCGGCCGGAAATTCCAGCACCAGGTCGGGCTGTTCGACGGCAAAGGTCGGCCGGCTGATCGGCACCCAGTCGGGCAGGCCCCAATAGCTGACCGCGGCAACCGTGCCGACCGCGATGGCGGCGAATGCGGCCGCCGCGATAGTCCAGACCCTGAGAGGGTTCCGGCGCGGGCGGAACGGCGGTTCGGCGGCGAAGGGCGAGCGGACGTCGTCTCCCGGCTCCGCGTCTTGCGGCCACCCGTCGTCCGGCGAAGAGGGCGGCGGTGCCGGTGGAGGCGGTTGCTCGTCCACCGGCGGCGTCCGTATCGCCGCATCAGGACCATGCACTGGCGCCGCTTCTTCCGGCCCGGGCGCGGCGGTGCCGGGCCCCGTACCCGTCGGCGACCCTGTCTTTGCCGGCGAGGCGTCGGATGCCGGTGCAACCGGCGGTGGCGGGGAGGAAGCGGGACGTGCGACCGGGCGGTCTTCGGCCCGATTCTCCGCGCGATCGGGGTCGGCCCCGCTGCCATCCTGAAACCAGCTGTGGCGGCATTTGGCGCATCGCACCGTACGCCCGTCGACGCCGATGGCACTGTCGGGAACGACATAGCGCGTCGAACAGGCGGGGCAGGCGATGATCATCGTAACCGCCATCCTTACGGCGCCGGACGAATCGCAACAAGGCTCCGCCGGAGAGGCGAGGTGCGCGAGCGGCTTTTTTCCACATCGAAGCGCCGCTATAGCCGCGCGCAGATGCGCATTTGCCCTTCTCCGACCATGCAGGCGACCGCCCGGCCATGAACGATTTCGACTCCGCGAGCGATTTCGACAGCGAGATCGTATCGTTCGACAATGTCGGGCTGCGGTACGGCACCGATGGCGAAGTGCTGCGCGATGTGTCCTTCACGCTCTATCCGGGCAGCTTCTATTTCCTCACCGGCGCCAGCGGGGCAGGCAAGACCTCGCTGCTGAAGCTGCTCTATCTGGCGCAGCGCCCCTCGCGCGGGGCGATCCGCATGTTCGGGACCGACGTGATCACTCTGCCCCGCGCGCGCCTGCCCCGGTTCAGGCGGCGTCTGGGCGTCGTCTTCCAGGATTTCCGGCTTGTTCCGCACCTCTCCGCGTTCGACAACGTCGCCTTGCCGCTGCGGGTGGCGGGCGTGGACGAGGCGGACGTGGCCAAGCCGGTCTCCGACATGCTCGAATGGGTCGGGCTTTCGCACCGCCGCGACGCGCGGCCGGCGACGCTGTCGGGCGGGGAACAGCAGCGGGTCGCCATTGCCCGCGCAGTGATCGGCCGCCCCGATATGCTGGTGGCGGACGAGCCGACCGGAAACGTCGACCCCGAAATGGCGCTGAAACTGCTCCGCCTGTTCGAAGCGCTCAACCGTCTGGGCACGACGGTCGTGGTGGCGACCCACGACGTTCACTTGTTGAAGAAAGTGCCCGATTCCCTGATCATGCGGCTCGACAAGGGGCGCCTTTCCGATCCCACCGGCGTGTTGCGCTATCCCCCGCGCACTGCACGCGGGGGCCGGGGGACGCCATGACCGCCCGCCCCGGGCTCAACCGCGCCCTGCGCAAGGGCTTCGCGCCGTTCGCGGGCGAGCGTGCGGCGCGCCTGGTGCCGCAAGCGCGCCTGGCGGGGCCGATGCCGTGGGTTATCGCGATCATGGTCGCGCTGACGGTGATCGCGGCAGCCGGCGGGCTGGCATTGCAGAACATGGCCGAGGCGGCGCGCGCCGAACTCGCCGGCGGGGCCACCGTGCAAGTGCTCGAGGCTTTGCCGGAAGAGCGCGAGCAGCAGGCGCGCGCGGTGGAGGCGGCCCTCTCCGCCGATCCCGCGGTCGCGAGCTATCGGCGCGTGCCCGAAGGCGAGCTGGAGGCGCTGCTCGAGCCCTGGCTGGGCACCGGGATCGGCCAGGCGACGGTTCCTGTTCCCGCGCTGATCGACGTGCGCTTGCGCGGGGCGGCGGATGCCGATGCCGTGGCCGGATTGCAGGCCCGGCTGGCCGAAATCGCGCCCGATGCGCGGGTCGATGCCCAGTCGAGCTGGCTCGGCCCGGTGTTCGATGTCATCGCGGCTCTGCAATGGCTCGCGATCGCTCTCGTCGTCCTGCTGGCCCTTACCAGCGCAACGGCGGTCTGGCTTGCGGCACGCTCGGCATTGGGGAGCAATCGCAACACGATCGAGATCATCCACCTGCTCGGCGGCACCGACGGGCAGATCGCACGCATTTTCCAGCGGTCGATTGCGCGCGACGCGCTGATCGGCGGAATTGTCGGGCTGGCGCTCGGCTTCGGCGCGATGTTGGTTCTCGGGCGGCAGTTCGCGCAGCTGGGATCCGGGATGGTCGCCGGCGGCGGACTGGACACCCGCGACTGGATCGCGCTGGCCGCAATCCCGCTGGCCGGCGTTGCGATCGCGATCGTTACTGCGCGGTTTACGGTCCTGTCGGCGCTTCGGAGGATACTATGATCCGGCGCCTGGTTTCCGCCGCGGTGCTTGCATGGGCGCTGGGCTTCCTGTGGTTCGCGATCGCCCTGCCCGGTCCGGTCGAAGCGGCGAAGACCGATGCCGTCATCGTGCCCACCGGCGCGGCAGGCCGGATCGAGCGAGGCCTGGAGGTTCTGCGCGCCGGCGATGCACGCGCCCTGCTTGTCACCGGAGTCGACCCCGAAGTGCGCCCGGCCGAGTTCGCCGGGCAATTCGACGTGCCCGTGGCAACGATGGAATGCTGCGTCTCGCTGGGCTTTTCCGCGGTCGATACGCGCGGCAATGCGACCGAGACGGCGGAGTGGGTGCGGGCGCGCCGGGTTCGCTCGCTGCGGCTGGTGACCACGGACTGGCATATGCGCCGGGCAGCCGGGGAGTTGAAGCGGACTCTGCCCGACGGGGTGGAGGTCGTGCGCGACGCGGTTCCTTCGCAGCCTTCGCTGCGCATCCTGTTTCTGGAATATCACAAGCTGCTGGCCAGCGTCGTGTCGCGGTTGTGGCGGGGGGCGAAGGGGTGATCCTGCTGCGCAACCTCGCATTCTATCCGGCGTTCTACCTCGGCAGCGTCCTCTACGTGCTGGCCGCCCTGGCGATGGCGCCGGCCGGCGGTTCCGCGCTGGCGAACGTGGTGTCGCAATGGTGCCGGTTCCACCGGTTCTGTTCGCGCGTCCTGCTGGGTATCGAGATACGGATCGAAGGCGCGCCGCCGGCCGGGCCGGCGCTTTACGCCATTCGACACGAAAGCTTCTTCGAGGCGATCGACCTTCCGTGCCTGTTCGGCCACCCGGTGCCTTTCGCCAAGCGGGAGCTGTTCGCCATTCCCGGCTGGGGCCGCGCGGCGCGCGCCTATGGCTGCATTTCGGTTTCCCGCGACGAAGGGGCGCGGGCCCTGCGCGCGATGGTCGCGGCGGCGCGCGGGTTCGTGGCCGAGGGGCGGCCGCTGGTGATCTTCCCCGAGGGGACCCGCGTCGCGCACGGCGATCGCGCCCCGCTACAGGCCGGTTTTGCCGGGCTTTACAAGTTGCTGGGTTTGCCGGTCGTGCCGGTCGCGGTGGACAGCGGCCCGCTCTATCACCGCCGGCTGAAGCGGCCGGGGACGATCACTTATCGCTTCGGAGAGCCGATCGCGCCCGGCCTGCCGCGCGCCGAGATCGAGGCGAAAGTCGGCGAAGCGATCAATGCTCTCAACTCCGACCCTTCGCGGCGGTCGTAGCGCGCCTCACCGGCAGTTTCCGGGCTCCGTATGGTCGGCGCGCCCGAAATCGGGGCGGGCATCGTCCTGCCCCTGTTCGACGATCGAGCGGCGGATATCCCGCGTGCGGGCGAACAGGTCGAACAGCGCCTCCCCGTCGCCGCGCCGGATCGCGCGCTGCAGCGCGGTCAGATCCTCGGTGAAACGGCCCAGCATCTCCAGCACCGCTTCGCGGTTGGAGAGGAAGACGTCGCGCCACATCGTGGGATCGCTCGCGGCGATGCGGGTGAAATCGCGGAACCCGCCGGCCGAATACTTGATCACCTCGCTGCGGGTCACTTCCTCCAGGTCGGACGCGGTGCCGACGATGGTATAGGCGATCAGATGCGGGATGTGGCTGGTGACCGCGAGCACGAGATCGTGGTGCGCGGCATCCATGATCTCGACTTTGGCGCCAAGCGCTTCCCAGAAGCGGCGCAGCGCCTCGACCGCGTCCGGGTCGGCATCGTCCGGCGGCGTGAGAATGCACCAGCGCCGGCGGAACAGGCTGGCGAAGCCGGCGTCGGGGCCGCTGCGTTCGGTCCCCGCGACCGGGTGCGCGGGGATTACGCGGTGCCCGGGCAAGGCGCGCGACAGCGCCTCGCCGACCGAAGCCTTCGACGATCCGACATCGGACACGATTGCCCTTGCCGGCAGGGCGGCGGCACAGGCCCGGGCGGCGGCCTCCATCGCGCCGACCGGAACGCAGAACAGCACCAGGTCCGCGTCGCGCACGGCATCCTCGGGCGTCTCGCAGATCGTGCCGGCCAGGCCCCGCTCGGCGGCGCGCTGGCGGACTTGCGGATCGGCGTCGTAACCGGTCGTTGCGACCCCGGGCAGGCATTCGGCGACCGCCAGCCCGACCGAACCGCCCAGCAGGCCGAGCCCCACGATGGCAACGCGCTCGATCGTCATCGCGCCTTGTCCGCCAGATCGCGCAGAACGCCGGCAATCGCATCCATCTGCGCGCGCGTTCCGATCGTGATCCGCAGCCCGTGCCCCAGTCCCTGGCCCGGCAGGTGCCGCACGGCATAGCCTGCACGGGCGATCGCCTCGTGCGCTTCGACCGCGCTCGGCGCCCCTTCGAACAGTACGAGCACGAAGTTGCCGGCGCTGGGCAGGGCGCGCAGGCCGCGGTTGCCCAGCGCGCCGATCGCTTCGATAAAGCGCGCGCGTTCGGCCGCATTATGCCGGCGCGAGCGTTCGATGAAGTCCTGGTCCTCGACGGCCGCCAGCGCCGCGGCCTGGCCGCGCCCGGTAACGTTGAACGGCCCGCGAATGCGGTTGAGCGTGTCGAGGATCGCCGGCGCGCCCGTGGCCCACCCGATCCGCTCGCCCGCGAGGCCGTAGATCTTGGAGAACGTTCGCGTGACGAGGACGTTCGCATGGCGCGCGGCGAGCTCCAGCCCGCGGTCGTCGTCCTGCGGGTCGAGATATTCGGCATAGGCCTGGTCGAGCACGAACAGGACGTCGCCCGGCAATCCGGCATGGAGGCGGGCGATTTCCCCGGCGGACAGCAGGCTGCCGGTCGGGTTGTTCGGATTGGCGAGGAACACGACCCGCGTTCTCGGCGTGACCGCGGCGAGCAGCGCGTCCACGTCGGCGCCGTAGTCGGCATCGGGCGCTTCGACCGGCACGGCGCCGCAACGCCGGGCGGCGATCTCGTAAACCGCGAAGCTGTAGCGCGGGAACAGCACCTCGTCCCCCGGCCCGGCATAGCCCTGCGCGGCGAGGTTGAGCAGTTCGTCGGATCCCGTGCCGCATACGATGCGTGCCGGATCGAGGCCGTGCACCCGGCCGATCGCCGCGCGCAGGGCGAGGGAATCGGGGTCGGGATAGCGGGCGGGCGGACTGGCGCTCTCCAGTGCCGCCAGCGCCGCCGGGCTGGTTCCCAGCGGGTTCTCGTTGGCCGAGAGCTTGACCAGTTCGCGGCCGGCGGCGTCTTTCGACTGCCCGGGCACATAGGCGTGGATGCCCTCGATCCAGGGCTTGCGGGCAGGTTGCTGGGCCATGATGGCCGGGCGCATAGCCTGCCTGACCGGCGAATCGAAGCAAATCCTGCTTGCCCCGGCTAAGGGCGGATGTGTTGACACGCGCGCGGCCGCCGCCCAATCCCCGCGGCGCAATGACCGCCGCCGATCCCTCGCAAAGCTATACGCTGCCCGATCCGCTGCCGCTGGATGGCGGGCAGGTGCTGGCAGGCGCGACGATCGCCTACCAGACTTATGGCGAACTTGCGGCGGACAAGGGCAATGCGATCCTCGTCTGCCACGCGCTGACCGGCGACCAGTATCTCGCCAGCGCCCATCCGGTGACCGGCAAGCCGGGGTGGTGGGAGCGAATGGTGGGGCCGGGCAAGCCGATCGATACCGACCGGTATCACGTCATCTGCGCCAATGTGATCGGCAGCTGCATGGGATCGACCGGGCCGGCGAGCACGGCGCCCGACGGCAAGCCCTGGGGGATGCGCTTCCCCGTCATCACCGTGCGCGACATGGTTCGCGGGCTCGTCGCGCTGCTCGACGGGCTGGGGATCGCGCGGCTCCATGCGGTCGTCGGCGGGTCGATGGGCGGGATGCAGGCGCTGAGCCTCGCCGCCAATTTCCCCGAGCGGGCGGCGCGAGTCCTCGCCATTGCCACCACCGCGCGCCATTCGGCGCAGAACATCGCCTTCCACGAAGTCGGGCGGCAGGCGATAATGGCCGATCCCAACTGGCGCGACGGCAATTACTACGCCCACGGCAGCGCGCCCGACGCGGGACTGGCGGTCGCGCGGATGGCGGCGCACATCACTTATCTTTCCGAAGCGGGCCTGACCGAGAAGTTCGGCCGCCGCCTGCAGGACCGGTCGGCCAAGAGCTTCGGCTTCGACGCCGATTTCCAGGTCGAAAGCTATCTGCGTTATCAGGGCAGCGGTTTCACCCGGCGGTTCGATGCCAATTCCTACCTCTATATTACCCGCGCGATGGACTATCTCGACATTGCCGAGGAGCACGGCGGCAAGCTGGCCGATGCCTTCGCCGGCCACGCGATGGGCAAGGGCGCGCGGTTCTGCCTGGTCAGTTTCGACACCGACTGGCTCTATCCCACGGCCGAAAGCCGCCACGTCGTCCACGCGCTCAACGCGGCGGGCGCGCCGGTCAGTTTCGTCGAGCTGTCCTCCCCCTTCGGACACGACAGCTTCCTGCTCGACGTGCCCGCGCTCGACCGGGTGGTGAAAGGTTTCCTCGATGGTTGACGCGGCAACCCTGCGCCCCGACCTCGCGGTCATTGCGCGCCAGGTTCCCTCCGGCGTGCGCGTGCTCGACGTCGGCTGCGGCGACGGCGCGCTGATGGCCGCGCTGCAGCAGAGCCGGAATGTCGATGCGCGCGGGATCGAAATCGACCCCGAGCTGGTCGAACGCTGCGTCGCGCGCGGGCTCAGCGTGGTGCAGGGCGATGCCGACCGCGATCTCGCCTTCTATCCCGACGGCGCATTCGACATCGCGATCCTCAGCCAGACGCTGCAGACCGCCGCGCGGCCCGACCGGATGCTGGCGGAGCTGCTGCGCGTGGGCCGCCGCGCCTTCGTCTCTTTCCCCAACTTCGCTTACTGGCGGATGCGCTGGGCGCTGATGCGCCGCGGCCGCATGCCGGTGACGCGCCACCTGCCGGTGACCTGGTACGAAACGCAGAACATCCACCATGTGACGGTGAAGGACTTCGAGGAGCTGACCGCGCAGCTCGGCATCGCGATCGAAAGCCGCTGGTTCTTCACCGCCGACCGCGAAGTGGCGGCGCGCGGCGCGAACTGGCGCGCGGAATACGCGCTGTTCGAAGTGCGGCGGCGTTGATCCAGCCACTGACAAGTTGTGAGCCCCAGCGCAGGCTGGGGCCTCCCTCCACCCGCGGAACGCCAGCGGCCTGAGGCCCCAGCCTGCGCTAGGGCTCGGTAAGAGGGGTTGTCACCCCAACCGCTCCACATGCCACTTCACATGTTCGGCCATGAAGGTGGAGATGAAGTAGTACGAATGGTCGTAGCCCCGATTCCTTTGAACGCCGCGCCGAAGCATGGACCGCGTGATGCACGGCGTCCTGCGAAAGTCGGGCCTAGTTGGACAACCCCGATAGAAGACCCGAAGATTCCGGATCATATTTCAAGGCGAGCGAACGGAAGGCGTCGGCCAGATCGTTCAACTCGGTCTTGCCGGCGCAACTATGCTGCGAGGCGCTGATTCTTTTTCCGTTTCGCGCCGTTTCCAGCGTGAGAGACGCGCCATCTGAGCAAATTGCATCGTCGGCACCGTAATACGGAAGCGCGCCCAGGCGCCGGAGCGCTGCGCCGGTTATGCGTTCGGAGATCTCTGCGGCGTCCGAATCCGCGATCGGTCGTTCGAGCCGCCTCGTGACCACTTCGCCCGCCTTCCATCGAAATCCTGCGATCCGAACGAACCACTCACCTTCGAGCCTGTAGATTACAACCTGTTGCGATGCCGGCGGCGGCGTAAGGCTGGCCGCGAACGTCGCCGAGTAGACTGGTCCGTCGCCGAACGCGGGATCGCAGACGTCGGCCAGATGATAGTCGACCGAACGGCGCTCGTTCACGCATTCCTCTTCGAAGGAGCCGGCTGAAAGGACCAGGAACGCGGAAATCATCGAATGGAGCATGATGCCTCTGCCAAGCGATCGCTTGATCAGGCAGATACTCCCTAAAGATGACAATTGCACCAAACCCTCACCCCAACCGCTCCGCATGCCACTTCACATGTTCGGCCATGAAGGTGGAGATGAAGTAGTACGAATGGTCGTAGCCCGGCTGAAGGCGGATCGTGGCGTCGAGGCCGGCAGTGTCGCAGGTTTCGGCGAGGCGATGGGTGCGCAGCTGTTCGACGAGGAAATTGTCGGCCGTGCCCTGGTCGACGAGGATGTGGGGATGGCGCGCGCCGTCCTCGATCAGGGCGACGGCGTCGTACTCGCGCCATGACGCGCGGTCGCTTCCCAGATAGCGGCCGAGGGCCTTTTCGCCCCATGGCACCTCGCTCGGCGCGACGATCGGGGAAAAGGCGCTGATCGAGCGGAAGCGATCGGGGTTGCGCAGGCCGATGGTGAGCGCCCCGTGGCCGCCCATCGAATGGCCGGCGATCGACTGGCGGTCCATGTCGGCGGCCGGGACGTTCGCCGCGATCACCTGGGGCAGTTCGCGCTCGATATAGCTGCGCATCCGATAGTTCTTCGCCCACGGCTCCTGTGTGGCATCGACGTAGAATCCCGCGCCCTGGCCGAAATCGTATTCGTCCGCCGCGTCGGGCACGTCCTCGCCGCGCGGACTGGTGTCGGGGGCGACGAAGATCACCCCGTGTTCGGCGCATGCCCGCCGGTATTCGCCCTTTTCGGTGACATTGGCGTGGGTGCAGGTGAGGCCCGAGAGATACCAGAGCACGGGGAGCTTCGCGCCCTCGGCATGGTCGGGAACGAAGACCGAGAAGGTCATATCGGTGCCGGTTTCGGCCGAACGGTGCGAATAGACGCCCTGCGTGCCGGCGTGGGAGCGGGTCTGGCTGACGGTTTCGAGAGTCATGGGGGGCTCCTATCCGTTCGGGCGGCGCATGTCGAAGGGTGCGAGGGGCCGCAAGCTATCGGGCGAAGCGCCAGCGGCCTGAGGTCCCCGCCTGCGCGGGACTCGCACTCGTTTCACTCCTCCCCATCGTCTTGCGATGGGGAGGTGGGCGACGCCGCAGGCGTCGGTCGGAGGGGCTGTGCCGGGAATGGCCCCTCCACCACGAGCCGCTTCGCGTCTCGCGGTCCCCCTCCCCATCGCAAGTCGATGGGGAGGATAAATCGGTCAGGTGGGGCGTGCGTTCAGGCTTTCGCCCGATGAACCGCGCAGAGCTTGTTGCCGGAAGGATCGCGTACGTAGCTGAGGTACATGGCCCCGAGCGCGCTGCCCTCGCGCAGGCCCGGCGGGTCCTCGATCGACGTGCCGCCATTGGCGACACCGGCGTCGTGGAAGGCCTTTACCTGCTCGGGCGAATCGCATTTGAAGCCGATCGTCCCGCCGTTGGCGCCCGTCGCAGGCTCGCCGTTGATCGGTTCGGACACGCAGAACGTGCCGCCGTTGTGGACGTAGAACAGGCGGGTATGGCCGCTGCCGGAGACATTGCGCATCGCCTCGCCGGTGAAGCCCAGCGTGCCGAGCACGGCGTCGTAGAACGTCTTCGATTGCTCGATGTCGTTCGCACCGACCATGATATGGTTGAACATTGCAGGACCTCCCAAGGTAAGTTTCGATTAGCTACCTATATCGATGGCGAGGCCGCGGTCAATAGACCACCACGCTGCGGATCGATTCGCCCGCGTGCATCAGGTCGAAGCCCTTGTTGATTTCCTCGAGGTCGAGGACGTGGGTAATCATCGGGTCGATCTGGATCTTGCCGTCCATGTACCAGTCGACGATCTTGGGCACGTCGGTCCGGCCGCGCGCGCCGCCGAACGCCGTGCCGCGCCAGTTGCGCCCGGTGACGAGCTGGAACGGGCGGGTGGCGATTTCCTTGCCCGCCTCGGCCACGCCGATGACCACGCTGGTGCCCCATCCGCGATGGCAGCATTCGAGCGCGGTGCGCATGACTTCGGTGTTGCCGGTGCAGTCGAAGCTGTAATCGGCGCCGCCGTCGGTCAGCTCGACGATTTTCGCCACGATTTCCTCGCGGCTCATGCCGCTGGTGTTGAGGAAATGGGTCATGCCGAACTTGCGGCCCCATTCCTCGCGGGCCTCGTTGATGTCGATGCCGACGATCATGTTCGCGCCCGCGAGCTTCGCGCCCTGGATCACGTTGAGGCCGATCCCGCCGAGGCCGAACACCACGACATTGTCGCCGACCTGGACTTTGGCCGTGTTGACCACTGCGCCGACGCCCGTGGTGACGCCGCAGCCGATGTAGCAGCTCGTCTGGAACGGGGCGTCCTCGCGGATCTTGGCCACCGCGATTTCCGGCAGGACGGTGAAGTTCGAGAACGTCGAACAGCCCATGTAGTGATAGATCGGCTCGCCCTTGTAGCTGAAGCGGGTCGTGCCGTCGGGCATCAGGCCCTTGCCCTGGGTCGCGCGGATCGCGGTGCACAGGTTGGTCTTGCCCGAAAGGCACGACTTACACTGCCGACATTCGGGTGTGTAGAGCGGGATCACGTGGTCGCCGGGCTTCACGCTGGTGACCCCCGCGCCCACTTCGCGCACGATCCCGGCGCCCTCGTGGCCGAGCACGCTGGGGAAGATCCCCTCGCTGTCGTGCCCGTCCAGCGTATAGGCATCGGTGTGGCAGATGCCGGTGGCCATGATTTCCACCAGCACTTCGCCCGCCTTGGGGCCTTCGAGGTCGAGTTCGACGATTTCGAGCGGTTTTTTCGCTTCGAACGCAACGGCGGCGCGGGTTTTCATCGGGGGTACTCCTGCAGGGGTCTGTCGTCGAATCGTTGCGACAAACTAACCAATAGTTCGATAAAGTCAAGCAAAAAACGCCAAATAGGTTATGACGTCGCGATCAGCCTTCGTGGACGGCCTTGGGCACCATGCAGGCCATCACGCCTTCGCGGCCGTCCTCGCTGCCATAGCCCGACCATTTGACCCCGCCGAACGGGGCGTCGACCGCCGAAACGCTGGCGCCGTTGATCGCCAGCATCCCGGTCTCGATCTCGGCCGCGAGCCGGCGGCGGCGCGCCGGATCGTCGGTCCAGGCATAGGCGGCGAGGCCATAGGGCAGGCGGTTCGCTTCCTCGATCATGGCCTCTTCGCCCGCCATCGGGTTGATCAGCGCCACGGGGCCGAAGGGCTCGTGGTTCATGATATCGGCATCTTGCGGCACTTCGCTCAGCACCGTGGGTTCGTGGAAGAACCCGCGGTTCCCGATCCGCGACCCGCCGGCGAGCAGCTTCGCGCCCTTGTCCTGCGCGTTGCCGAGCAGTTTTTCCATCGAATCGAGCCCGCGCGAATTGGCCATCGGGCCCATCTCGGTCCCGTCCTCGAACCCGTTGCCGACGACGACTTTCTTCGCGCGTTCGACGAAGCCGTCGCGGAATTTCTCGAACGCCGGCTCCTCGACCAGGAAGCGCGTCGGGCTGACGCAGACCTGGCCGGCGTTGCGGTATTTGGCCGGCACCATCGTATCGAGAACCGCGTCGATATCGCTGTCGGCGAACACCAGCACGGGGGCGTGGCCGCCCAGTTCCATCGTCGCGACCTTGAGATCGTCGGCAGCGAGCCGGGCGAGGTGCTTGCCGACCGCGGTCGAGCCGGTGAAGGTGACCTTGCGGATGACGGGGGAGGCCAGCAGGTGGCGGCTGACGGTGTCGGGCACACCGAACACGCACTGCACCGCGTCGCCCGGAACGCCGGCGTCGAGCAGCGCCTGAACCATCGCGATCCCGCCAGCCGGGGTCTCCTCGCTCGGCTTGACGATCACCGAGCAGCCGGCGGCGAGCGCGCCGCCGATCTTGCGCATGACGTTGATCGCGGGGAAGTTCCACGCGGCGAAACCGGCCACGGGGCCGATCGGGTGATACTGCACCTCGACCCGCTGGCCCGCCGGGCGCACCAGCGTGCGGCCGTAAATGCGCTTGATCTCCTGCGCGTAGAATTCCAGCAGCATGGCGCAATAGATCGTTTCGCCGATCGCTTCCTTGACCGGCTTGCCCTGCTCGCGGGTCATGGCCTGGCCGATGTCGCGCGCACGCTCGCGGATGAGCGCCGCGGCCTTGGTCAGGATCGCGGCACGCTTGTCGGCGGAGGTGTCGCGCCATTCGCGAAAGCCGCGGCGCGCCCCTTCCAGCGCGCGGTCGAGATCCTCGCCGGTCGCGCGCGGCAGCGTTCCGATCGTCTCGCCGGTCGCCGGATCGACGACGTCTTCGCTTTCGCGGCCGCCGCCGGACAGCTGTTCCCCGCCGATCAGCAGGTGGAGAGAGGGATAGTCGGCCATGTGCAGCTCCTCGGTGTTCGTCGTTGGGCGGGGGATGGCCGCGCGCGGGCAGTGCGTCAACCGGCCCGTTGGCAAGCGTTCATCGGCCCGCGTATAAACGGCGGGAATGATCCGGTCGATATTCCCCGCCCTCGCGCTCCTCGCCGTCTCGCCTGCCTTGGCGCAGGCTTCCGCACCGCGGGCGGATGTTCCCCTCGACGTGAGCCAGCGAACGGCCTTGCGCTGTTCGGTCGCTTTCGCGCTCGTTGCGGAGGGGCAGGCGCGGGGCGACCCGGCGATGGCCGCTTTCCCGCAGCTTGGCGAGCGCGGACGCGAGTTCTTCGTTCGGACCGCGGCCCGGATCATGGACCAGACCGGGCTCGACCGTGAGGCGGTCGCCGGGCTGCTGGCGGCGGAACTGGAGGACTTGCGCGCCGGGGGTGCGCTGGAGGACGTCATGCCGCCCTGCCTGCTGCTGCTCGACGCCTCGGGGCTTTGACCGCACGGCTCGTCGCGGCGTTCACCGCCGGGTCAGGCGCGCGCCGGCAATGCCGGTGCGAACGATTCGGAGACTGTCCCATGCGCATTCTCGCCCTGTCCGCCGCCGCCATGCTGGCCCTGCCGGCCGCCGCGCAGGCGCAGGCCGCGGGCGATCCGCCGGTGCTCGACTATTCGGCGGACGATGCCCCCCTGTCGCAGCAATTGCGCGATCCCGCGATGCAGGATGGCCTTGCCGCGACCGTGGCCGTTCTCGGCGAAATCCTGCTCGACCTCCCCCTGGCCCCGATCGTCGAGCCGATGGCCGAAGCCGCGGGCCGCGATCCGGGCGATGTCGATCCCGATCTCACCTTGCGCAAGATGCGGCCCGAAGCGGGCGATCTGCCGGCCCGCGCGGCGGAGGAGCTGCCGCGTGCGATGGACCGGATGGCGGCAATGGCCGGCGGTATCGAGGCGATGGCCCCCGCGCTGCGCGATCTGGCGGGCCAGCTCGAGTTCGCGCTCGATCGGGCGCGCCGCCAGGGGCGGTAGCGCGCCGCCGAAAGCCCTTTTCCGCATGCGCGCAGGGCTGGACGGCCCCGCGCGCATGCGGCATGAGCATGCATGCATATGTGGCGCCTCTACCAGTTCCCGCTCTGCCCGTTCAGCCGCAAGGTTCGCCTGCTTCTGAGCGAGAAAGGCGTGGGCTACGAACTCTGGCGGGAGAACCCGTGGGACGCGAGCGACGAGTTCTGGGCGCTCAATCCCGCTGGCCGGACGCCGGTGCTCCACGATCCCGAACGCCGCATTGCGCTCGCCGACAGCCGCGCGATCTGCGAATATTTCGAAGAAACGGTGGACAAGGCGCCGATGATCAACGGCACCGCCACCAACCGGGCGGAGATCCGCCGGCTGGTCGCACTGTTCGACGAGAATTTCTTCGGCGACGTCACCATGCCGCTGCTGCACGAACGGATGAAGAAGCGGCTGGTGCTGCGCCAGCCGCCCGATTCGCGCATCCTGCGCGAGGCGATGAAGCTGGCGCACGGACACCTCGACTATATCGACTGGCTGATCGACAATCGCACCTGGCTGGCCGGGGCGACGATGAGCCTTGCGGACCTTGCCGCCGCAGCCCAGATCTCGGTTGCCGACTATCTCGGCGGGATCGACTGGACCGGGCATGAGCAGACGCGCGGATGGTATTCGGTGTTCAAGAGCCGCCCGTCGTTCCGCCCGCTTCTGTCCGAACGGATGGAAGTGATCCAGCCCCCGCGCCACTATGCGGAACTGGACGTCTGAGCCAGCGCCGCGGCCCGGCAACCGCCTATTCACAGGAGGCCTGCGATGCCTGACAAGATCGAGCTTTCCGACGCCGAATGGCGCGAACGACTGACGCCCGAACAGTTCCGGGTCCTGCGCGAAGGCGGGACCGAGCGGGCCTTCACCGGCAAGTACGAAAAGAACAAGCAGCCCGGCGAATATCGCTGCGCCGCCTGCGGCCAGGTCCTGTTCGCCAGCGACGCCAAGTACGACAGCGGCTCCGGCTGGCCCAGCTTCACCGCGCCGGCCGATGGCGAGGCGGTGGAGGAACACCGCGACAGCAGCCACGGCATGGTTCGCACCGAAGTCGTCTGCGCCCGCTGCGAAGGGCATCTGGGCCACGTCTTCCCCGACGGCCCGGGGCCGGACGGGCTGCGGTATTGCATCAACAGCGCCGCGCTCGACTTCAAGCCTGAGGAATAGTCGCCCCGGCCCGTTCACGCCGGGTTACAACTCGCCTATGCATCGGGCGGGATGCGAAAAATCGGGCGGTCCGCCCGCAAAGAGGTAAGCAGGAATCGATGGCGAAGCGGGGCAGCCGACGGCAAGGCGCCAGGTCCGGTGGCAAGGGCGGGCCGACAGGCTGGAAACGCTGGTTGCGCCGTCTCGCGATCTGGGGCGGCGTGCTTGCGCTGCTGGGGGCGCTGTTCCTGGGCCTCGCGGTGGCTTTCGCCGCGCGTTCGCTGCCCACCTATTCCGAACTGAAGGCGTCGCAGACCGGGCAGACGATCGTCGTGCGCGCGCGCGACGGGACCGAGATCGTCGAACTCGGCCCCAGTTACGGGGAGTGGCTGGACAGTTCGGAAATCCCGCAGGTGATGAAGGATGCGATGATCTCGGTCGAAGATCGCCGCTATCGCTCGCATCCCGGAATCGATCCCTACGGCCTGGTGCGCGCGCTGTGGGTGGCGGTGACCGGCGACGGGCGCATTTCCGCGACTTCGACGATCACCCAGCAGCTCGCCCGGAACATCTTCCTCAATTCCAACCGCACGCTCGACCGCAAGCTGCGCGAGGCGGTGCTGGCGCTGGCGCTGGAATGGAAGTTCTCGAAGGAGCAGATCCTCGAGCTGTACCTCAACAAGGTCTATTTCGGGGGCGGAGCTTACGGCGTCGACAGCGCGAGCCGCAAGTTCTTCAGCCATCCGGCGACCGAGCTTTCGACGGCGGAGGCCGCGATCATCGCCGGGCTGGTCAAGGCGCCGAGCCGCTATTCCCCGACTGCCGATGTCGATGCCGCGGTCGGCCGGGCCAACGTGGTCCTGCGCCTGATGCGCGAACAGGGGCGCATTTCGGCGAGCGAAGCGAACGTCGACCCTTCGGCCGTGAAGCTGAAAGAGGACCGCGGCCAGAACTCGGTCCGCTATTTCACCGACTGGGCGCTGCCCCAGCTCGACCTGCTGCTGCCCGAAACGTTCGAGCCGATCGAGGTCTGGACCACGATCGACGTGGGAATGCAGCGCGCGGCGACCGCGGCGATCAAGTCGAACACTCCCGACGGAGCGCAGGGCGCGCTGGTCAGCCTCGATCGCGACGGGGCGATCCTGGCCATGGTCGGCGGCACCGATTACGTCACCACCAATTACAACCGCGCCACCGACGCCGTGCGCCAGCCGGGATCGGCGTGGAAGCTGTTCGTCTATCTCTCCGCGCTGGAGGCAGGCTATACCCCGGAAGACCGGGTGGTCGACGCACCGGTCACGATCGACGGGTGGAGCCCGCGCAATTCGGGGGGCAGCTTCGCCGGTGAAATCGACCTGCGAACGGCCTTTGCCTATTCGAAGAACACCGTCGCCGCCCAGCTCGGCAACGAAGTGGGCTTCGGCACCGTCGCCTCGATGGCCAAGCGGTTCGGGATCACGACCCCGATCTCCACTTATCCGGCAATGGTCCTGGGCAGTTCCGAAGTGCGCGTGATCGACATGACCCGCGCTTTCGCCGCGATCTCGGCCGGGGGCAATTCGGTCGAACCCTACGGCATCGTCAAAGTGACGACCGCCGGCGGCGAAACGCTGTACCAGCACGAACCACCGCGCTCGACGCCGCTGGTGCCGGACTACGTGACCGCGGGGATCACCGACCTGCTCCAGACCACGGTCAACACCGGCACCGGGCGGGCGGCGCAGATCGGGCGGCCGGTGGCGGGCAAGACTGGCACGACCAATTCGAACAAGGACGGCTGGTTCCTCGGCTTTTCCAGCGGGATCACGACCGGCGTGTGGATGGGGCGCGACGATGCCAGGGCCGTTCCCGGCCTCCAGGGCGGGCGGGCGCCGGCGCAGGCCTTCGCCGCCTATATGCGCTATGCCGTGAAGGATCGCCCGGTGGAGAAGTTCGATACCGAGCTGCAATTGCCCGAATGGCAGCTGGAGCCGGACGACGAATATTATTACGGCGACCCGGACGATTATTACTACATCGACGAGCAGGGGAACCTGATCGAGCCGGGCCGGCCGGAGCAGCCGGGCGAACTGCCCTTCCCGATCGAAGGCGAACTGCCGCCGGCCGACCGCCCGCGCCAGCCGGGCCCCGCCCCGACGAACGAGGCCGGCGGCAACGGACAGGCGGCAAGCGACGATTTCCTCGACCGCGCGACCGGGCGCGACGAACCGCAGAGCCGCACTGCGCCGCAACCGCCCCGCGCCGCCCCGCAGCCTGCGCCCGCGCCGCAGCCGCTGCGCCTGCCGGGGCCGGCGGCGGAGGAGTAGAAGCGCAAGAAGAGTGGCCCACGAAAAAGGCCCTCCGGCAAGGGAGGGCCTTTCGGTCGGTTCGGCAGTGCGCTCGCGCCGTCGGCGTCAGCGCATCCTGACCGCGACGTAGAACGGGTTGATCTGGCCGACGCGCTGGATGCGCAGCAATACCGAATCGCGCCCGTTGCGCCGCGCCTCGTCGACGATCTCTTCGAGTTCGGCGGGCGAGGTGACATCGTTGTAATTGGCGCTCAGGATAATGTCGCCGCGCGTGACTTTGCGGCCCGCGTCGGTCGAGCGATCGACCGCGGCGATCACCACGCCGCGCGTATCGTTGGGCGCACGCAGCTGGCGGGCGATCTGCGGCGTCAGCTCGATCACCTGGATGCCGAGCCGCTCCGCCACCGCGCCGGTCTGCGGGGTGTCGCTCATGTCCGGCTCGTCTTCCGGGTCGAACGTCTGCTGTTCCTGCGCCAGCGCTTCTTCGGTCGGGAACTGGCCCAGCGTCACGGTGACCGTGCGCCGCTGCCCATTGCGATAGAGCGTTACCGGCAGGCGCGTGCCCGGCGCGGTGTTGGCGACGATGTAGGATACGCTGCGTTCGGGCGTAACGGCCTGCCCGCCGACTTCGACGATGATGTCGCCCGGGCGAATGCCGGCGCGATCGGCCGGGTCGCCTTCGCGCACGCTCTGCACGAATTCGCCCATACGCCGGTCCAGCCCCACCGAATCGGCGATGTCCTCGTCCACCGGCCCCAGCGAAACGCCCAGGAAGCCGCGCTCCACGCGCTGGCCGCGCCGCAGCTGCTCGACGATCGGGGCGGCGATGTCTGCTGGGATCGCGAAGCCGATGCCGACACTGCCCCCGGTGGGGGAAATGATCGCGTTGTTGATCCCGATCACATTGCCGCGCATGTCGAACAGCGGGCCGCCCGAATTGCCGCGATTGATGCTGGCGTCGGTCTGGATATAGCGGTCGTAGGCGCCCACGACCTGCTGCCCGTTGACCGGCGGTGTGCGATAGACCGCGGAAACGATCCCGCTGGTCACCGTGCCGCCGAGGCCGAAGGGATTGCCGATCGCGATCACCCAGTCGCCCACGCGCGCCTGGTCGGAATCGCCGAATTCGACGAAGGGGAAGGGTTCGTCGCGCGAGATCTTGAGCACCGCGAGGTCGGACTGCGCGTCCGATCCGACCAGCTCGGCCGGATATTCGGTGCCGTCGGGCGTCGTCACCGTGATCTCTTCGACCGTCGCGCCCCGCGCGCCGGGAGCGATAACGTGATTGTTGGTGACCACGTAGCCGTCGGCGGAAATGATGAAGCCGGACCCGAGCGACTGCCCTTCGCGATATTGCGGCTGCTGTCCGCGGCGCCGGCCGAAGAAACCTTCGAACGGCGTGCCGGCGAACGGGTTTATCGACTGCACTTCGACCCGCTGCTTGGTCGAGATATTGACCACCGCGGGCTGGAGCTGCGCGGTCAGGTCGGCGAAACTTTCGGGGGCACCGGCGCGCGGAACGGCGCCGGCAATGCGGCTTTCGTCGTTCTGGGCGACTTGCGCACCCGCGGGATAGCCGGTCGCGAGCGAGATCGCCGCGCCGCCGACAAGGAGTGCCGAAGTCAGGCCATAGGCGTATTTCACGGGCTTCACTTCCTTTGCTTCCTCTTCATGTCCAGTGCGTTTCCATGCCTCTGCCGCGAGGCGGCTTGCAGTCCCGGCGCGATAGATGAACCCGGGCCCTTAATGCGCCTTGAATAGGCGCCGGTCCGGCTCAACGCTGGCCGCGGAACTGCCGCAGATACTCGTTGTCCGGCGACAGGATCATCGTGCTTTCGCCGTTGCCCTGCTCGAACGTCCGGCGATAGCTCTCCATCGCGCGGTAGAAATCGTAGAACTGCGGATCCTTGCCATAGGCTTCGGCATATGTAGCGGCCGCCTGCGCGTCGGCCTCGGCACGGATGATCTGGGCGTTCTTGTCGCCCTGCGCGCGGATGGTCGCCGCCTCTTCCTGGCGGTCGGTCTGCATCCGGGTGAAGGCGGCGTTGAGCGGGGTGCCGTCGGGCAGGTCGGCCCGCTTGATTCTGACGTCGATCACTTGCGCGCCATAGTTGCGCGCCTCGCGGTCGAGCGCGTCGCGGATATTGGCCATCGCGCTGCCGCGCTCCGCCGTCAGCAGCGCCGCGAACGGCCGGCGGCCCAGTTCCTGGCGCAGGACCGAGGTGAGGATCGGCGAAAGCTGCGTGCGCAGGATCTCCTCCGACCCGGCGTTCTCGACCATCAACACCGGGTTGATGACGCGGAAACGGGCATAGGCGTCGACCTGCAGGCGCTGCTGGTCGCTGGAGAGCACCTGCTGGCGATCCATGTCGAGATCGAGCACGCGCTTGTCGACCATCTGGACGCGCTCGTATCCGGGCACGCGGAAGACGATGCCCGCCCCCGTCTCGCCATATGCCGCATCGGACTTGAACTGGTTCGCCACCCGATCCGGGCGGCCGCCCTGGATGATGACCGCCTGGTGCGTTTCGGGCACGATGACGACCGAGGCGAGCAAGGCCAGCAGCGCGACGCCGACGGCGATCACGCTGCCCTTGTGATTGTTCCAGATATTGCTCATGTCACTGCCCCTCCGGCGCGTTTACCACTGCGGGCGGGGAGCCGGCTCCGGCCGCCCGGGCGCGGCGATTGACTTCGGGCAGTGGGAGATAGGGGGTCACGCCCTCGGCCTCGACGATCGTCTTGTCGGTCTTGCTCAGAACGCTTTCCATCGTTTCGTAATAGAGGCGCCTGCGCGTCACCTCGGGCGCCATCCGGTATTCTTCGTATATCTTGTCGAACGCCGCTGCATCGCCCTGCGCGCGGGCCAGCATCCGCTGGGCATAGGCGCGCGCGCTGTTGACCGCGGTTTCGGCATCCTGCTGCGCGGCGGAAACGTCCTTGAACGCCTCCACCACTTCGGCCGGCGGATCGGTCTTCTCGATCTCGATCCCCTGGACCGCCACGCCCGCGCGATAGGCGTCGAGGATCGACTGCATTCGCGTGCGCACGCGCTCTTCGATTTCGGCGCGGCCTTCGCCCGAAAGAACGGAGTCCAGCTCCTGCTCCGCGACCGACGCGCGCATCGCCGCCTCGGCCACCTCGCGAATGGTTTCCTCAGGGTCGGCGAGCTGGAACTTGAACTGCTTCAGATCCTTGATGTTCCAGCGGATCAGATAGGACAAGTCGACCAGGTTCTGGTCGCCGGTAAGGATCAGCTTTTCCTCGTTCGTCCCTGGAATGCTTTCCGACCGGATCTGGCTGACGTTCTCGATCTCGACGACCTGTACCGGCCAAGGGAAAGTGAAGTTCAGGCCCGGCGAAAGCGTGCGCGAATATTTGCCGCCGAGCCAGGTGACGATCCCCTGTTCGCGCGGGGCGACCTGGTGGACGCTGGTGGCGAACAGCCACAGCGCGGCGATCGCGGCGATCGCCAGCGGGAACCAGTTGCGGCCGCCGGGACCTTCGGGCAGGCGGAACCGCGGCCCGCCGCCGCCACGCCGCGGCCCCTCCGGCCCGCGATGCCTGAAAATATCTTCGATATTGGCGGAACGGCGCGGTTCTTCGCCGCTGCCGCCGGGCAGCCAGGGATTGCGCGGCCCGCGGCCGGGATCGCCGGCCGGCGCGGGATCGTCGGCAGGCCCGTCGCCCCCGTCTCCGCCCGATCCGCCCTTCGGCTTGCCGCCCCAGGGGCTCTTGCCGGCCATTGCCAGCGCAATGCGTTTTTGAAATCCGCCCAAGATGTCCATGCCACCCTTTATAGGTGCCAATGCCGGGAAAAACAGGGGCAGCGGCGGGGAATCTCGCCGGCAATGCTTCCGCGCGTGCCGAACATCCTCTAGGGACCTCCACGATGACCGAAGAGGAGCTTAGAGCCCGTTTGCCCGCGCCGATCGCCGCGCGGGTCCAATCGCTGAAAGTGGCGGAGGGCAAAGTGACCGCCATCCTCGACGCCACCGGACTGGATGCCGCCGCGCGCGACAGTCTGGAAGGCGCGACGCGGGATATCCTGGCCCAGGGCGAAGACGTGCGGGACGTCCGGGTCGCCACGATCGCCGACCGGCCGCAGCGCCGGATCGTCGCGATCGGGTCGGGCAAGGGCGGGGTGGGCAAGTCCACGCTCACCGCCAATCTCGCGGTCGCTCTCGCCCGGGCGGGGCACAAGGTCGGGATCGTCGATGCCGACATCTACGGCCCTTCGCAGCCGCGGCTGCTCGACAACGAAAGCGAGCGCCCCGTTGCCGAAGGCGACAAGCTGGTGCCGGTCGCCAGCAAGTGGGGCGTGCCCGTGCTGTCGATGGGGCATCTGGTCGATCCGGGGCGGGCGATCGCCTGGCGCGGACCGATGGCGGGGCGCGCGCTGGGGCAGCTGATCGACGCGAACTGGGGCGATACCGAGCTGCTGCTGGTGGACCTCCCGCCCGGCACCGGCGACGTGCAGATCACCATGCTGCAACGGTTCAAGCCCGCCGGCGCGGTGATCGTGTCGACGCCCCAGGACCTCGCGCTGATCGATGCCACGCGCGCGACGCAGATGTTCGAGGCGGGCGGCGTTCCGGTGCTCGGCCTGGTCGAGAACATGGCCGGTTACGTCTGCCCGCATTGCGGCGAGACGAGCGATCCGTTCGGAAGCGGGGGCGCGGAAACGGAGGCCGAGCGCAAGGGCATACCGTTCCTGGGCCGCATCCCGCTGGCGCTGGCGATCCGCGAAGCGAGCGACGCGGGGACGCCGCCGGCCGCGAGCGAAGGCGGGCAGGGCGATGCCTTCCGCGCGATCGCCGAACGGCTGGCGCAGCGTCTGGCGGAAGGAACGGCCTGACCGTGCCGATCAGCCGCCGCGGTGTGCTGATCGGTGCCGCTGTGGGCGGAGGGCTTGTCGCCGCATGGACGCTGCGCCCGCGCAGGTTCGCCGATCCGCTGCCGCCGGGCCGCGGCGAACATGCTTTCGGCGCCTGGCTCAAGATCGCGCAGGACGGCGTGATCGCGATTGCGGTCCCCCAGCTCGAAATGGGCCAGGGCGCGACCACCGTGCTGCCGCAAGTCGTCGCGCAGGAACTGGGGGCCGACTGGCGGCAGGTCGCGGTCGAGCCGGCGCCGGTCAGCGGGGCCTATGCCAATGTGCCGCTCGCGGCCCGGTGGGCGCCGTTGTGGATGCCGGTCCTGCCCGGACTGGCCGACCGGCCCGACGACATTCTCGCCCGACGATTCGCCGAATCGAGCCGTTTCACCGCGACGGCCGACGGCACCACGCTGGCGGCGTACGAAATGCCGTGTCGCGAGGCCGCGGCCGCCGCGCGCGCGGTGCTGTGCATGGCCGCGGCCGGGCGCTGGGGCGTGGCATGGGAAGAATGCGAGGCCGCAGCCGGGTTCGTGCTGCACGACGGGAAGCGGCTGAGCTTCGCCGCGCTCGCGGCGGAGGCGGCGGAGATGACCGCGCCCGACCCCCCGCCGCTGCGGGCCCGGCCTCCCGCCGAAACGCCGATTCCGGGCGAAGCCGATGCGGCGACGTCCTACGCCCGGCTGGACCTGCCGGCCAAAGTGGACGGCACGTTCCTCTTTGCAGCGGACGTGCGGCTGCCCGGCATGGTCTATGCCGCGATCAAGCACGGCCCCGCCGGAGTGGCGGAACTGACCGATTTCGATCCGCGCGCCGCCGCGCATATCGGCGAGCTGGTGCAAGTGATCGAGGGCAAGCGATGGCTCGCCGCGGTGGCGACCAACTGGTGGGCGGCCGACCGCGCGCTGGCCGCGATGGAACCGCGGTTTCGCGTCGTCGGCCCGCTGGAGACGGGAAAGATCGACGAACGGCTGGACCGCGCCGTGCGGCGCGGGAAAGGGGAAGCGGTCGCGGTGCGCGGCGAAGGGGTGGAGTGGGGCCCGGAGCCCGGTCACGGCCCCGATCTGGCCTTGCGCTACGATGTCGCGCCCGGTGCCCATGTCACTCCCGAAACCGCCAGCGTCACGGCGCGCTTTGCCGATGGGCGGCTGGAACTGTGGATGGCCAGCCAGGCACCCGAGCGCGCCCGCCGGGCCGCGGCCAAGGCACTGGGGATTTCGGTCGAGAACGTGATTTTCTATCCCATGGCCGCGGGGGGCAGCTTCGACCGCCGGCTGGAACACGACCACGCGATCGAGGCTGCGTTGATTGCGCGCGAAGTGGGGCGGGTGCGGTCGCGCCCGGTCCAGCTGATCTGGTCGCGGTGGGAAGAACAGCTCGCCGGCCGTCCGCGTGCGCCTGTCGCAGCGATCGTTTCCGCGCGGCTTGCCCCGGGCGGGGAGGGGCGGATCGCGGGCCTCAAGGCGCGGATCGCGGTGCAGCCGTCGGCGCGCGAGTTCGGGCGGCGCCTGTTCGGCAACCGGACCGCCGCTGCCGCGTTGGCCGATAGCGCCGGCGAAGCCGATCCGATGGCGGTGGAAGGCGCCATGCCGCTCTACGATATTCCCCATGTCACGGTGGAGCACGTCCCGGCCGATACCGGGGCGCCCAGCGGACGCCTGCGCGGCAATGCGCACGGCTATACCGCCTTCTTCATCGAGAGCTTCATCGACGAACTGGCGCATCGCCACGGTCGCGAGCCGCTGTCGTACCGGATGGAGATGCTCGGCGGCGATCCGCGCATGGCCGAATGCCTCCAGCGCGCCGCGCGTCTGGCGGAATGGGACGGCGGGCAGGCGCAGAGCGGCAAGGGCCTGGCCTGCCATCGCATGGATGCCGGGGGTGCCGAGGGCGCCGGGGATGCGGGTGGCGGGCGGATCGTCTGCATCGCCACTGCCCGGCAGGAGGAAGGCGGCGTGCGCGTGTCGCGGCTCGCCGCCTGCGTCGATATCGGCCGGATCGTCAATCTCGACATCGCGCGCCAGCAGATCGAGGGCGGGCTGGTCTTCGGCATGGCTCAGGCGCTGGGCGCGGCGCTGTCCTATCGCCAGGGCGTGCCCGAGCAGTCCCGGCTTGCCGACATGAACTTGCCCACCCTGGCCGACGTGCCGGAGATCGCGGTCGATTTCGTCGACAGCGACGCACCGCCGTTCGATCCGGGCGAACTGGGCGTGGCAGTGGCCGCGCCGGCGATCGCCAATGCTCTTCATTCGGCAACGGGGCTTCGCCTCCGGCGCCTTCCCCTGCTATCGGGCGGCCTGTGACCTGGACGGAACAGACGGTGCCGCGCGATCACGCGCCGGTCGAAAGCGGGGGGATCGGCGTGCTGCTGGTCAACCTCGGCACGCCCGATGCGCCCGACACGGCCTCGGTCCGCCGCTATCTTGCGGAATTCCTGTCCGACCGGCGGGTGGTCGAGCTGCCGCGGCTGGTCTGGCAGCCGATATTGCGCGGCGCGGTTCTGACGACGCGGCCCCGGCGAAGCGCGCATGCCTACCGCCAGATCTGGACCGATGCCGGCTCGCCGCTCGCCGCGATCACGCGCGAACAGGCGGCGGGCCTGCAGGATCGGCTCGGCGGCGCGGCGCAGGTGCGCTGGGCCATGCGTTACGGCAAGCCCGCGATCGGCGACGAGCTGCAGGCGCTGATGGATGCGGGCTGCGAGCGTATCCTGCTCGCCCCGCTCTACCCGCAATATTGCGCCGCGACGACGGCCACGGTTGTGGACAAGGCTGCGGACAAGCTGCGGACAATGCGTTGGCAACCCAGCCTGCGCACCCTCCCGCCCTATCACGACGATCCGCACTACATCTCTGCCCTCGCACACGATCTCGGGGCGCAGCTCGATGCGCTCGACTTCGTGCCCGAGGTGCTGCTGCTCAGCTTTCACGGTATGCCTGAGCGGACGCTGCGCCTGGGCGACCCCTATCACTGCCACTGCCGCAAGACCGCGCGCCTGGTGGCGGAGGCGCTGGGACGCGCGGACTTGCGCATCGAAACCACGTTCCAGAGCCGGTTCGGCCGGGCGAAGTGGCTGGAGCCGGCGACCGATGCGGTGCTGACGGCGGAAGCGCAGGGCGGAACGCGGCGGCTCGCCGTCGCCGCGCCGGGATTTTCCGCCGATTGCCTGGAAACGCTGGAAGAACTGGCGATCTCCGGGCGCGAACAGTTTCTGGAGGCGGGTGGGGAACGGTTCGCCGCGCTCGCCTGCCTCAACGCGCGCGCGCCGGGAATGGCCATGCTGGAGGCGATCGTGCGCCGCGAACTTGCGGGGTGGATTTAGCGCGCCGAACTACTTACACTGGGGTAAGTAAGGAGAATCGAGCATGGCCACGCTTGCACGCGAAGGCGCGTCCGCCGCCGCTCCGTCGGCCCCCCGGCTACGCCACTGGCGCGAAGGCGCGCTGACAGAGGCGGATATTGCCCATATTCCCGGAGAAGGCGGCCTGCCGATCGTGGGCAATACTTTCCGTATGCTGGCCGACCCGCACGCCTTCACCCGGCGCATGGTCGAAACTTATGGCCCGGTGTATCGCAACAAGGCCTTCGGTGGCTGGAACATCGCGCTGGTCGGGGCCGATGCGAACGAGCTGGTCCTGTTCGACCGCGAGAAGCTGTTTTCGAGCGAGCAGGGCTGGGGCCCGCTTCTCGACCGCCTGTTCCCGCGCGGCCTGATGCTGATGGACTTCGACCATCATCGCGCCGACCGCCGGGCGCTGTCGATCGCGTTCAAATCCGGGCCGATGCGCCACTATGCCGGCAGCCTCAATCGCGGAATTGCGCAGGCGGTGCAGCACTGGGGCGGCGGCCAGATGCGGTTCTACCCGGCGATCAAGGCGCTGACTCTCGACCTTGCGGCCGACAGCTTCATCGGCATCCCCTGGGGGCCGGAGGCGGACCGGATCAACGAAGCTTTCGTCGACATGGTCCAGGCCTCGGTCGCGCCGATCCGGCGGCCCCTGCCTTTCACCCTGATGCGCAAGGGGGTGAAGGGGCGCGAATTCCTGGTCGAATATTTCACGCGTGAGACGCAGCGCCGCCGGGCGGAAGGCGGGGGGCAGGACATGTTCAGCCAGTTCGCCACCGCCACGCGCGAAGACGACAGCCTGCTGCCGGTCGACGAAGTGGTCGACCACATGAATTTCCTGATGATGGCGGCGCATGACACGATCACGTCGTCCGCCACGACGCTGGTGCAGTTGCTGGCCCGGCATCCCGAGTGGCAGGAACGGCTGCGGGCCGAGATTGTCGCGATCACCGGCGGCGGCGACATTGCCTACGACGATCTGGGCAAGCTGGAATTGACCGAGATGGCGTTCAAGGAAGCCTTGCGGATGATCCCGCCGGTCCCGTCCACCCCGCGCCGCGCCCTGCGCGCTTTCGAGTTCGGCGGATACCGTATTCCTGCAGGCGCGCCGGTGGGCATCAACGCGCAATACGTGCATCATATGGAAGAGCACTGGCCGGACCCGGAGCGCTTCGATCCGATGCGCTTCACGCCCGATCGGGTGAAGGCGCGCCACAAATATGCCTGGGTGCCCTTCGGCGGCGGTGCGCACATGTGCCTGGGGCTTCACTTCGCCTATATGCAGGTCAAGATCCTGATGGCGCAGTTGCTGACCCGTTACGAGATCGCGATCGAAGAGGGCTATGCCCCCGAGTGGCAGGCTTGGCCGATCCCGCGGCCGAAAGACGGGCTGAAGGTGACGTTTCGCGCTTTGTGACGCGGGGCGGTGCGACCGGATGCGACCGGGCCCGCCGGGGTCAGAAGTCTATGGCGATGCCGTCCTTCACCCAGTCTCCGTAACGGGTGGGGCTGAGCCTTTCCGGGTTGTCCGGCGGCCGGGGCGCGGGCACCGGATCGTTGCTCCAGTGTGCCGGTTTCGTGAATTTCCGTGGCCGTTCGGTTGCGCGCTTGGTCATCGCCCGAAGATGCGCGCACTGGCGCGCCGTTTCAAGCGCAGCTAGGGCGCGGGGCATGGCCCAGCCCCCCGGAATTCACGCGCGCCGTGCGGCGCTTCGTCTGCTCGACGCCGCTTTGCGCCGGGGCGAGACGCTCGATCAGGCTTTTGCCGGCGCGACTGCCGACGTGCGCCGGGCAGAAGACAAGGCGCTGGCCCGCGCGATCGCGAGCGAGGCCCTGCGCTGGCTGGTCGACTTCGATGCGCTGATCGACAGCGCGACCCGGCAGCCGCTGCCGTCCGATACCAAGCCGCGGGCGGTGCTGCGTCTGATGCTGGCCCAGTGGATGCGGCTCGGCACGCCGCCGCATGCCGTGATCGCGACCGCACTGCCCCTGCTGGCGGGCGGGCCGCGCCGACTGGCGCACGGCGTCTTCTCCACGCTCTCGCGCCAGGACGCCAGGCTCCCCGAAGCGCCGACCCTGCCCGCTGCCGTGGCCGCCCGATGGGGCGAGCGGGCGCCGGCGATCACCCGCGGCCTGGCCGAACCGCCGCCGCTGGATCTGACCTTGCGCGATCCTGCGCAGACCGAACACTGGAAGGTGCAGCTGGGCGCCGACAGTCTCATGCCCGGCCATCTTCGCCTGCCGCGGGGCGCGGCGGTCGAAAAGCTCGCCGGATTTGCCGACGGGGCCTGGTGGGTGCAGGATTTTGCCGCATCGCTCCCGGCGCGCCTGCTCGGTGCCGGCGAGGGGCGCCAGGTGCTCGACTTGTGCGCCGCACCCGGGGGCAAGACGCTCCAGCTCGCCGCCGCGGGCTGGCGCGTCACCGCGCTCGACATCTCCAAGCGGCGGCTGGAGCGGCTGCGCGAGAATCTGAAACGCACCGGGCTGGAGGCCGGCGTGGTCCGCGCCGACGCGCTGGAATGGCAGCCGAAGCATCGTTTCGACGCGATCCTGCTCGACGCGCCCTGCACCGCCACCGGCACGGCGCGGCGCCACCCCGAGGTGCTGCACCGGGTCGGGCCGCGGCAGATCGCGGAGATGGGGGATCTGCAAAGCGCCCTGCTCGCGCGCGCGGTCGGCTGGCTCAAGCCGGGCGGAACGCTGGTCTATGCGACGTGTTCGCTGGAACGCGAGGAAGGCGAAGGGCAGACGGCCGCCGTCCCCCTGCGCCCCGATCCGATCGACGGTGGCGCGCTGCCCGCGGGGCTCGCCCCGCATGACGACGGATGGTTGCGGACCGATCCGGGGATGCTGGCGGACGAAGGCGGTCTCGACGGGTTCTTCATCGCGCGCTGGCTCGGGCAAGGGTGCGATTGAGAGGCCGCGCGTCGCCGCCTCGGCTCATTGCCGTGTGGCGGGAACGACGACGATCCCGTCCGCGACTGCGCCGGTGGATGGTTCGTCGCGATGCGTTTCCGCCCGGTGTGCCACGATCCAGATGTTCGCGCCGTCGGGATCGATCCGTTCGATACGGCAGACGAAGCGATCGCCCTCGAACAACTGCGCCCAGCGGCCCTGCGCTTCCTTGCCCGCAATCTTGAGTGCGCCCGTGGCGTTCGATGCTTCGAATTCGATCCGCTTGGCGGCGCCGTGACGGTCGTTTTCGTAAATCAGTCTATATGTCTGCATCCTCTCCCCTCCTTCGGGGAAAGCGCGGGTTTCCAGTGAACGGGGCCATCAGCGGCTCTTCCTGCCGCCTTTGCGCTTCTGCTTGCCGGTGTAGCTGCTCCGGTTTGCCTTTCGACATCGGCGTCCTCTCGACTGCCCCGCACAAGCACCGACCCGCGCTTACGAAAAGCGTAGCGAACGAGCGAGGAAATCGTTCCGTTCGGCACACCTGCGGAAATGCGGTGCGCATCCTTCGCGGCTTAGCGCCGCGCGACGGCGACGAGGGCGGTGGAAGGAACCGGCAGGATCGAGCGGTCCCCGGCCATGCGCCGGATCTCTGCGATCACCGCGGCCTGTTCGCCATCGGCCAGGCCGATCCAATCGGGCGACATTCCGAACAGATCGTCGGGTGTGTCGAGCGCTGCGAGTTCGAGTTCGAAATCGCGCGTCACTTTCTCGATCGCCACCTCGGCGTAACCCGCCGCAATCATTTCGCGCCTGAAGTCGTCCGGGCTGCCGAGAGCCCTTACCCCTTCGGGCATCGGCATGTTTTCCCGGCCGGGGAACAGTTTCCGGCATACCTGGCGGCACAGCAGGAACGTTGCCGCTCCGCTGTCTTCCCAGGTGGCGACGACGCCTTTCCCGCCGGGGCGGGTCACCCGCGCCATCTCCGCCAGCCCCTTGCGCCAGTCCGGGAACATGATCACCCCGAAGATCGAGAAGACAGCATCGAACGTGCCGTCGGCCAGCGAAAGCGCCTGGCCGTCCATAACCGCCGTTTCGACATTGGGCACTGCCTTGGCGGCGATGGCGGCGACCATTCCGGGCGAAAAGTCGGTCGCAAGCACCCGCGCGCCGGTCCGCGCCGCGGCGAGCGCCAGGGCGCCAGTGCCGGCCGCGACATCCAGCACCGCGCTGCCCGGCCCCATCGGCACGCGCGAAAGAGCCACTTCGGCATAGAGCGCGGTAAACGGGTGTGCGGTCGTCTCGTAGTGACGGGCGGTATCGTCCCAATGGCCCGGATCTTCGAACTTCTGCATATGGCGCAACCTCGGCGAATCACGTAACACCGCATGTATCGTGAAGGATCGAGCAAAGCAATGTCGGCCAGCCCGGGCCTTAGGCCGGAGGTGTCTGCAGAAAAGCGTGTCGACGCCCGCCGCCGGGCGTCAACCGATCAGGCCTGGCCGCCTTTGGCTTTGGCGGCGAAGCTTTTGCGCAACTTCATGATCTTGGGCGGGATCACCGCCAGGCAATAGGGGTTTCGCTGGCCTTCGCCTTCCCAGTATTCCTGGTGATAGTCTTCGGCCGGATACCACTCCGCTGTCTGCTCGCCCCCCGACAGGCCCTCTATGGTGGTGACGGCCTGCTGCCCTTCGTGCTCCGCATTCCAGCGCGCGATGGCCGCTTCGGCCTCTGCGTGCTGCGCCTCGTCGAGCGGGAAGATCGCACTGCGATACTGCGTGCCGACATCGTTCCCCTGGCGGTTGAGCTGCGTCGGATCGTGGGTGCCCAGGAAGACATCGTAAATCTCGGCCAGCGATATCGTGTCGGGGTCGAAAGCGATGCGCACGGCTTCCGCATGGCCGGTCTCGCCCGAGCAGACCTGTTTGTAGGTCGGGTTGGGCACGGTGCCGCCGATATATCCGCTCTCGACCGTCTCGACTCCGATCACGTCGCGGAAGACCGCCTCGGTGCACCAGAAGCACCCGCCGGCAACGATCGCCTGCTCGCTGTTCGCCATAATCGCCATTCTCCTTCGAAGGCCGAGATAGGAAGCGCGGACTTGCTTGTCATCGGCGGCTGTGGGCGTAGAGTGGCGCCCCTGCTGCCGATGGAGAAGATCCGATGCGTTACCTGCTTGCCGCCGCCGCTTCGCTTGCCGTGTCCGCGCTTGCCGTGCCCGGGGCGGCGCAGGACGGCGCCGGCCACGAAAATCATGCCGCGATCGAGGCCGCGGTCGCCGCGACCAACCGCGACGCGGACCGCGCGCGCGACGCTTTCCGCCATCCGGCCGAAACGATCGCCTTCTTCCGCATCGCGCCGGACATGAAAGTGGGCGAATATGCCCCGGGCGGCGGCTGGTACTCGCGCGTGCTGGGCAATTACCTGGCCGACGAAGGCGAGCTGGTCGGCCTCTATTTCACGCCCGAATCCGGCCCCTTCGATGCCGAGAGGCAGGCCAATATCCGCAAGGGTGCCGCCGAGTTCGCGGGGAAAGTTGCCGGCTGGACCGGCAAGCCGGAGGCGAATTTCGCCGGCATGACGCTGGATAGCATGACCGAAGCGGACCAGGGCACGTTCGATCGCGTGCTGGTCGTGCGCATGCTGCACAACCTCATGCGCTGGAACATCGCCGACAGCGAGCTGAAGGCCATGCGCGACCTGCTCAAGCCCGGCGGCATGCTCGGCATCGTCCAGCATCGGGCCGGGGCCGACGCGCCGGCGGACTATGCCGATGGAAGCAAGGGCTACCTGCGGCAGGACGATGTTATCGGTTTCGTCGAGGCGCTCGGCTTCGAACTGGTCGCGGCCAGTGAGATCAACGCCAATCCCCGGGACAGCGCCGATCATCCCGGCGGGGTCTGGGAAATGCCGCCGACGCTTGCGACCAAGCGTGCGGAGCTGGAGAATCGGGGAGAAAGCGACCGTATGACCCTGCTGTTCCGCAAGCGCTGAACCTGCCGCCCGTGGACTCTGTCCCGGTGCGCCGGTAACGGGCGGGCATGAGCGAAATCACCGTATCCGCGCTGCAGCTCGACTTGTCGTCCGGGGATGAGCAGGCCAATATCGATGCCGTCTCGGCACTGGTCGAGCGGGCCGCGGCCGAGGGCGCGCAGGTGATCCTGCCACCCGAGCTGTTTTCCGGCCCCTATTTCTGCAAGGTGGAGGACGAGGCGCTGTTCGCTCTCGCCCGGCCGGTGGAGCAGCACCCGTCGGTGGTCGCAATGCAGGCTCTCGCCGGCAAGCTGAAGGTCGCGATCCCGACCAGTTTCTTCGAACGCGACGGGCACCACTACTACAACACGCTGGCGATGATCGGCCCCGACGGGGAGATCATGGGCACTTATCGCAAGAGCCATATCCCCGACGGCCCCGGCTACGAGGAGAAATACTATTTCCGCCCGGGCAACGACGGGTTCAAGGTGTGGGACCTGTTCGGCACCCGGATCGGCGTGGGCATCTGCTGGGACCAGTGGTACCCCGAAGGCGCGCGGATCATGGCGCTGATGGGCGCCGAGCTTCTCTTCTATCCGACCGCGATCGGCTCCGAGCCTTACGATGCCGACCTCGACACCAGCCGCATGTGGCGCCGCGCGATGCTCGGCCATGCCGTGTCGAACTGCATGCCGGTGATTGCGGCGAACCGCATCGGCACCGAGGACGGCCAGGCGTTCTACGGCCACAGCTTCATCACCGACGAGTGGGGCGACATCGTGCAGGAATTCGCCGCCGCCGAAAGCGGCGCGCTGGTCGCCACGATCGACCTCGCGCGCGCAGCCCGGCATCGGGCGGGAATGGGCTTCTTCCGCGACCGGCGGCCGCAGCTCTACGGCCGCATTTGCGAGGACGTGTGACCGCCGGCGCCGCGCGGCATCGCTATCTGGTCGCGCTTGGCTCCAACATGCGCCATCCGGCCTTCGGCTCTCCACGCGCCGTGGTCGATGCTGCGCTGATCGAGCTGGATCGGCAGTTCGGCGTCCGGGCGGTATCGTGCGTGGTGCAAAGCGCGCCGCTCGGCCCCTCGCGGCGGCGCTATGCCAATGCCGCGGCGGTGCTTGCGACCGGCCTTGCGCCGCAGGACATGCTGGCGGCGCTGCAGGCCATCGAGCGCGCATTCGGCCGGCGTCGGCGCGGGCAGCGCTGGGGCGCGCGCGTGCTGGATATCGACCTGATCTTGTGGAGCGGCGGCGCCCTTGCGGCGCAGGGGCTGCAAATCCCCCACCCTGCGTTCCGCGAACGGCGGTTCGTGCTGGAGCCTGCGGCCGCGATCGCCCCGTGCTGGCGCGATCCGACGACAGGCCTTTCGCTTCGCCAGCTCCATGCCCGCTTGACCCGGCCGCGCCCCCTGCCTAGGTGACCGGCCTCGACACACCGTGTCCAAGGGCCCTTAGCTCAGTCGGTAGAGCAACTGACTTTTAATCAGTAGGTCGCTGGTTCGAACCCAGCAGGGCTCACCATTTCTCCCGATTTCGCCATTTGCCGGTTCGCTTGTGTTCGCTTCGCCCTGGCGGGTGCGGCGTCTGGTCGGGTATGGCGGGCAAGCTGCGCTATGGGGACGGCCAGCATTTGTCAGCGTGCGGCCGACCTGCTATTGGTTACAAACGAAACCATGACGACGACGACCGCAACCGAACCCCAGGATTTCACCACTCTCCCGGAAATGCCGGAGGAGGTGTTCACTGCGCCGCTGAAAAGGCCGGCGCACGTCGGCGAAGATTGGCTCGAGCCGAAGCAGACCGAATATTCCTCGGAAGAGGACGCGATCTGGAACGACCTGTTCGCCCGCCAGATGGAGGTCCTGCCCGGCCGCGCGGCGAGCGCGTTCATGAACGGCTTGGAAAAGCTCGATCTCGGTCAGGGCGGCGTGCCCGATTTCGATCGGCTGTCGGCAGAACTCGACCGGCTCACCGGGTGGAGTGTGGTGCCGGTGCCGATGCTGATCCCCGATCACGTCTTCTTCTGGCACCTCGCCAACCGGCGGTTCCCGGCCGGCAATTTCATCCGCACGCGCGAGACGTTCGACTATATCCAGGAGCCGGATGTCTTTCACGACGTGTTCGGCCATGTGCCGATGCTGACCGATCCGGTCTATGCCGACTATATGCAGGAATACGGCAAGGCCGGGTGGAAGGCGATGCGCTACAACCGGCTCAAGGCGCTGGGGGCGCTTTACTGGTACACGGTGGAATTCGGGCTGATGCTCGAACAGGGCGAAGTGCGCGCCTATGGCGCGGGCATACTGTCGGGCCCGACCGAAGTGGTTTTCGCGGTGGAGGGGCGCAGCCCCAATCGCATCATGCTCAGCGTCGATCGCGTGATGCGGACCGACTACGTCATCAGCGACCTGCAGCCGACCTATTTCGTCATCGAAAGCTTCGAGGATCTCTACCGCCAAACCGTGGAGCGCGATTTCGACCGCCTCTATCGCAACCTGCCGCCGGCATTCACTTATGCCAATTCCGCGATAATCGACGTCGACAACGTGGTCCATCGCGGCACTCAGGAATATCTGCTGCGCGGCGGGCGCGGCAGCGGGGCGCAACCGGTCTGACACCGCGCTGGCGCAGGGAACAGCCGCCCGCGCAAGGCACCGCGCAAAAAGAAACGGCCCCGGATCGCTCCGAGGCCGTTCCCGCATTCATCGTCAGCGAAGACTTACATGCCTTCGGCCGATTCCTCGATCGCTTCGGCTTTCTCTTCGCCGGCGTTCTCCAGAGCCTCGGCCTCGGCTTCCATCTGCTCTTCGGCTGCGCCGTCGAGGGTCTCGGCCTCGTGCTCCATCGCATCCGCCTGGGCCGCGGTTGCGTCGCGGACCGCGTCCGCTCGATCTTCCGCGGCGTTCTCGGCCGGGCTGTCGCAAGCGGCGAGAGTGAGGCCCATGGCGGCAACCGACGCGACCATCGCGCCTTTGAAAATGCTTTTCATCTCAGTCCTTCCCCTTTGCTTGTTGGGTGACCGAGCCATACACGGGACTCGGTCGTGCGTGAATAGTGTTTACCTATATTACTTTCCGGCGGATCGGTTCCGCAGCAGAGTGAGAATCGCGATCGCGATCAACGCGCCGCCCACGGCTGCCGGGATGGAAATCGCGCTGGCGCCGGAAAGCACCGAACCGCGGTTGGCCAGCGTGCCGAGAATCGATGCTCCCGCACCGCCGGCCGCAAGATTTGCCGTTATCCGCGGACCGTCCTCGATCCGGCCGACGATCGCCGCCAGCCAGCCGAGAAGCGCTCCTGTAACGAGGAAGATCAACAAACCCATTGTCTGTCAGCATCCGCGACCGTTCATAGGGGAAGAACCCCGGAGCGCGAGCCGCGTTCCGCCTGTTGCGACGTTTTGACAGAATATTACACATCTCGGGCCGGTGCTCAGCCGAGTGTGAACCACCCGAGAGCGAACAGGCCGAGCGCGATCCGATACCAGCCGAAAGGTGCGAAACCGTGCCGGCTGACATAGGCGACGAAAGCGCGAATCACGACCATCGCGACCAGAAACGACGCCACGAAGCCCAGGGCGATCTCGCTCCAGCCCACCGTCGCCTCTCCTGCAAGCAGCGCGGGTTCGTCGAAAATCTTCACGGTCGCGGCACCCAGCATCGTCGGGACTGCGAGGAAGAACGAGAATTCGGCCGCGGTCTTGCGCCCGACGCCCATCGCCAGCGCGCCGAGAATCGTCGCGGCGGAGCGGCTGGTGCCGGGAATCATGGCGAGGCATTGCGCGAAGCCGACCGCTATCGCCGTTTTCCAGGAAAGCCCGGCGACGCCGACATCCTCGCGCGCGGGGATGGTCTTTTCCAGCACCAGAATCGCGATGCCGCCGACGATCAGCGCCCCGGCAACGACCAGCGGCGTGCCCAGCATGACGTCGATCGCATCTTTCGCGAGGAGCCCGATCACGGCGGCGGGCACGAAGCCGAGCAGGATATTGCGGACGAAACGCAGCGCCTCGTTCTCCAGCTTCAGAAAGCCGAGACCCATCGTCCAGAAGGTTTTCCAGTATGTCACCACCACGGCCAGGATCGCACCGAGCTGGATGACGATATTGAACTGGCGCCATTGCACGGGATCGTACCCGAAGAACGCCTGCGCCAGGATCAGGTGTCCGGTCGAGGATACGGGGAGAAACTCGGTCAGCCCTTCGAGGATGCCGAGCAGGATCGCGGTCAGGGTCAGGCTCATCGGGTCGGCCTCATGGCAAGGCTCCGGCGCGTGTCAAACGCTAATGCGGTCGGGAAGGGGGAAAATCGCCCCCGGCGCACCGGCCGGGGGCGGAATGGGCCGGCGCTTCACCAGATGCGAACGCGTTCCTCGGGCGGCAGGTAGAGCGCATCGTCGGGCGTCACGCCGAAGGCATCGTACCAGGCGTCCATCTGGCGCACGACGCCGTTGACGCGGTATTCTTCCGGGCTGTGCGGATCGGTCCGCAGCCGCTGGCGTGCGTTATCCTCGCGCTGTTGCGAGCGCCAGACCTGCGCCCAGGCGAGGAAGAACCGCTGGTCGCCGGTCAGGCCGTCGATGACCTTGTCCTCCTTGCCATCCAGCGACAGCTTGTAGGCGCGATAGGCAAGGCTCAGCCCGCCGACATCGCCGATGTTCTCGCCCAGGGTCAGACGGCCGTTGACGCAGGTTTCCCCGTCGTCGAGCGGGCAGAACTTGCCGTACTGTTCGACCAGCGCATCGCCGAGCTTGTCGAACGCGGCGCGGTCGGCGTCGGTCCACCAGTTGCGCAGCGCGCCGCTGGCATCGGACTTCGATCCCTGGTCGTCGAAACCATGCCCCATCTCGTGGCCGATCACCGCGCCGATCCCGCCGTAATTGACCGCCGGATCGGCCGAAATGCCGTAAAACGGCGGCTGCAGGATCGCGGCGGGGAAGACGATCTCGTTCTTGGTCGAGTTGTAATAGGCGTTCACCGTCTGCGGCAGCATGCCCCATTCGGTCCGGTCGATCGGGCCGCCCAGCTTGTCCAGCATGTCCTGCCACTGCCACTTTGCGGCCGCCATGCGGTTGGCGAGCGGCGCGCCCGGGGCGATCGCCAGGCCGGGATAGGTCTCCAGATTGTCGCGATAGCCGATCTTGGGGTCGAAGCTTTCCAGCTTGGCGACGGCTTCCTGCTTGGTCGCCGGGCTCATCCAGTCGTTTTCGGCGATGCTGTTGGCCAGCGCCTTGCGCAGGTTCTCCACCAGCTCTTCCATCGCGGCCTTGTTCTCGGGCGGGAAATAGCGCTCGACATACGACGCGCCGACCAGTTCGCCCAGCAGCCCCTCGGTCTCCGCAATCGCGCGCTTCCACCGTGGGCGCTGTTCGGGCGTGCCGGTCAGCGTGCGGCCGAAGAAGGCGAAGTCGGCCGCGTCGATCGCGCTCGGCAGGACGGCGGCGTTGTCTTCGAGGAATTCCTTGACCGTCCAGGCCTGGAGCACCTCCACCGGCGTCTGCGCGAGAAGCGCCGTCATGGCCGGCGTGCCGCCGCCGATCTTGCCCAGCGTTTCCGCGTCCAGGCCGAGTTCGGCCGCTTCCGCCTCGCTCGGCGGCAGGTCGTAGACGACGAAGCGGTCGGTGTCGGCAAAGCCCATTGCCGCGACCAGCGAATCGAGCGGAAAGCCGTTCGCCATCGCCGCCAGCTCTGCCGGGGTCACGGCGTTGTAGGTCAGATCGCGGTTGCGCCGGGTCGCGCGATCCCAGCTGACGGTGCGCGCGATCGCTTCCTCGAAGTCATAGACCCGCTGCGCGGTTGCGGCGGGGTCGGCATAGCCGGCCTGTTCGAACAGGAAGGCCATGAATTCGCGATACTTCGCCTGGATCTCGCGACCCTTCTCGCTCTCGTCGAGATAATAATCGCGATCGGGCAGACCCAGCCCGCCCGAGGCGAGATAGACCGAATAGCGGGTCGGTTCCTTGCCATCGACGGTCACGAACCCGCCCAGCGGCGAGGCATAGCCGGGCGTGCCCCACAGCGTGGCAAGTTCGGCACGGGTATCCACCGCGCGAATCGCATCGAGATAGGGCCGTGCCGGCGCCAGCCCGGCGGCGTCGATCGCCGTCTGGTCGAAGAACGCGTTGTAGGCATCGACGATCCGCCGTTCATCGGCGGACAGGGTGGCCGGGGCCTTGGCGACCAGTTCGTCGACCAGGGCCTTCACGTCGCTGGTCGATTTCTCGCGCAGGAGGTTGAAGGCGCCGAAACGGCTGAATTCCGGCGGCAGCGGATTGGCCGCGAGCCACTTGTCGTTGGCATAGGCGAAGAAGTCGTCGCCCGGATCGACGCTTTCGTCGATATAGGCCGGGTCGAAACCCCATTCGCCGAAGCTCATCGTCGGCAGCGGCGTTTCCTCGGCGGCGGGCGCCGGGGCCGATTGCTGCGCCTGGGCGGGAACGGCGGCAACGAGCGCGAGCGCGCTGGCGCCCCCGGCGAGCAGAGTGCGGATCATCTTCGGTTTCTCCCGGAAATTTCAGTCAGTCCCAAGGATGCGGCGATCCTTTGGCATTCACCATAGAAGGGTGCGGGCGGCCTTCGCAGTCGTTCGTCGGTTTCAGTTGCAACTTCATAGATTGGTTCCGCACCTGCCGGCTCGATCAGGCGGCCTCGGCTGCGAACTGGAGCGCCGCGAGCCGTGAATAGAGCCCGCCTGCCTCGCTCAACTGGCCGTGCGTGCCCTGTTCGACGATTCGCCCTTCGTCCATCACCACGATCCGGTCGGCCGCGCGCACCGTCGCCAGCCGGTGCGCGATGACCAGCGTGGTGCGCTGGCTCATCAACCGGTCGAGCGCCTGCTGGACCAGCTGTTCGCTTTCGGCGTCGAGCGCGCTCGTCGCTTCGTCGAGCAGCAGGATCGGCGCCTCGCGCAGCAGGGCGCGCGCGATCGCGAGGCGTTGTTGCTGGCCGCCGGAAAGGCGGGTGCCGCTTTCGCCCAGATAGGTATCCAGCCCGTCCGGCAGGTCGCGCAGGAAGCGGTCGGCATTGGCCGCGCGTGCCGCTTCCCAGATATCCTCGTCGCTGGCGTCCCATGCGCCGTAGCGAAGATTGTCGCGCGCGTTGGCCGAAAACAGCACGCCGTCCTGCGGGACGAGGGCGATGCGGCGCCGGATGTCGGCCGGGTCGGCGCTCGTGAGCGGAATGCCGTCGAGCCGGATCGTGCCCGCCTGCGGGTCGTAGAAGCGCTCGGCAAGCTGGAACACCGTGGACTTGCCGGCCCCCGAGGGGCCGACCAGCGCGACCGTTTCGCCCGGCTCGATCTCCAGCGTGAAATCCTTCAGCGCAGGCGCGTCGAGGCGCGTGGGATAACGGAAGCTGACTCCGCGGAACGACAGGCTGCCGCGGGGCGGCTCCGGCAACGCGAGGGGGCGGGCCGGCGGGGCGATCTCGGGCTTTTCGGCCAGCAGCTCTTCCAGCCGGCTGGCCGCGCCCGCGCCGCGCAGCAGATCGCCGTAGACTTCGGTCAGCGCCCCGAAGGCGCCGGCCACGAGGCCCCCGGTCAGCACGAACGCCGCGATCGTTCCGCCGCTGATCTCGTCGCTGGCAACCGCGATCGCGCCGCGCCACATGACCAGCGTGATCCCGCCGAAGACGAACAGGATCACGATCGAAGTCATCGCCGCACGCAGCGCAATGCGTCGCCGTGCGGTTGCGAAAGTGCGTTCCACGGCCTGGGCGAACCGGCTGCTTTCGCGCTCTTCCTGGTTGAAAGCCTGGACGATCTTCATCGCCGAGAGCACTTCGGTCACCATCGCGCCGACATCGGCGACGCGATCCTGGCTCGTGCGCGAGACCGTGCGGATGCGGCGCCCGAAATAGACGATCGGCAGGATGACCAGCGGAATGCCCACGATCAGGCCGACGGTCAGCGTGGGGGCGAGGTAGAACAGGATCGCGGTGCCGCCCAGCGCCGTCAGCAGGTTGCGCAGCGCGACCGAGACGGTGGTGCCGACCACCTGTTCGATCAGCGCGGTATCCGACGTCATCCGGCTGGAAATCTCCTTGGGACTGTTCTCCTCGTAGAACCCCGGCGCAAGGCGAAGGAGATTGCGCTGAACCTTCAGGCGAATGTCGGCGACCACCCGTTCGCCCAGCCAGCTTACGAAATAGAACCGCATCGCCGTGCCGATCGCGAGCACGACCACGATCATCAGCAGGCACTGGAAAGCGAGGGCGATCTCCTCGAGGTTCGCTTCGCCGCCGAAGGCCCGGTCGATGATTACCTTGAAGCGCCAGGGAATCGCCAGCGTCGCGGCGGCGGTGACGAAGAGCGCGAACACGGCGAGCGCGACTTTCCCCGGATAGCGGGACGCCTCGCGGAAAATCATCCTGAGCGGTGCGAGCGACCGCGCCGGGCGGCCTTCGCCGTCCACCGCCTTGCGGCGGCGCAGCAAGCCGCGGCGGGGGGGCGCGTCGGGTTCGGGCTGGTCCGCATCCATGCCGCGCGGCCTAGCGCCAGCCGGGCGCAAAATCCACTCACCCCTGGCGTTTCGGGCACGAATAACCAAATGATGCATTGCACAATGCAGCGTCTCCCGTCACTGTGCAGCGCACAAAACGACGGGAAGCGTCCGCGACGAGACGCCCAGCAGGGGAAACGATTTGCTCTATCACGCCTATGAATTGCAGCGCGCCTGGCTCGGCGGAGCCAGCGCCTGGGCCTCGATGGGGGCGGAAATGCTCTCCAGCCCTTACCTGCCGATGGGATATATGGGCCTGGGCCCCGTTGCGGCGAGCGCGCTGGAAGTGTTCGCCCATGCTGCCGCTCCGCGCGGGAAACCCGCGTTCGGGATCGAAACGGTCGAAGTCGGCGGCAAGTCCTTCGCGGTCGAGGAAGCCACAGTGGTCAACCGGCCGTTCGGCGATCTCAAGCGTTTCGCGCGCGACGGCCTGCCCGCCGACGCTCCCCGCCTGCTGATCGTGGCGCCGATGAGCGGGCACTACGCCACGCTGCTGCGGGGCACGGTGCGGCGCATGGTCGAAAACTGCGAGGTCTATGTCACCGACTGGGCCGATGCGAAGACGGTGCCGCTGGCTGAGGGGCGCTTCGACCTCGACGATTACATCGATTACCTGATCGGCTTCCTCGAACATATCGGGCCGGATGCGCACGTGATGGCGGTCTGTCAGCCGTCGGTGCCCGCCCTTGCGGCGACCGCGCTGATGAATGCGGAGGAGCATCCCTGCCGCCCGGCCACGCTGACCATGATGGGCGGCCCGATCGACACGCGCGAAAGCCCGACCACGGTGAACGACCTCGCGATGGAGCGGCCGATCGAATGGTTTCGCCACACGGTGATCGCGACCGTTCCCATGCAGCATCGCGGGGCGGGGCGCCGGGTCTATCCGGGTTTCCTCCAGCTTGCCGGGTTCATGTCGATGAACCTCGGCCAGCACATGATGAGCCATTTCGAGATGTTCAAGCATCTCACCATCGGCGACGAGGACAGCGCGCAGGCGACCAAGGATTTCTACGACGAATACCGTTCGGTCTGCGACATGACCGCCGAATTCTACCTCCAGACGGTGGAGGAAGTCTTCCAGAAGCATTCGCTGGCCAACGGCACTTTCGTGCATCGCGGCAAGCCGGTCGATCTCGGCGCGATCCGCGATACCGCGATCCTGGCGATCGAGGGCGAGCGCGACGATATCTCGGGCATCGGCCAGACCCGGGCCGCGCTCGACCTCGCCACCGGGCTCGACAAGGCGAAGAAGCAGTATTTCCTCGCCGAGGGGGCCGGCCACTACGGCATTTTCAACGGCAGCCGCTGGCGCACGAAAATCGCCCCCGTGGTGGAGAAATTCATCGCCCGGCATGGCGAGGCCAGGCTGAAAGCCGCGGCCTGAGGGCGCGGGCCGGCGGCGCGGGTCAGGGCGGAGGCTGCCCGCCTTCGCCCGCGGGCCGGGCGAAGAGCCGCCGGATCATCCTGCGCGCGGTCAGCACGAGCCAGACGGTGATGGCCAGCAGGACGAGGGCGATCGCCCCGGCGACGTAAGGATATTCGAACGCCGTCCACAGCAGGCCGGCCGTGGCGATATCCTCCACCGTCGAAACCGCCACGTTCGAGACCGGCTCCGGGCTGGTGTTGACCACGCCGCGCGCGCCGGCCTTGCCCGCGTGCGCCGCGAAGGCCGCGCCGCCGCCCAGAACGAAGGCGACGATCTGAACCGCCGGGTCCGCCGGGTCGATAATCGCCAGCGCCAGCAGCGCGCCGCCCACCGGTCGGACGACGCTGTGCACCGCGTCCCACGCCGAATCGAACCACATGACCTTGTCGGCGAGAAATTCGGCCAGGGCCGCGATCCCGGCAATGCCCATCACCCACGGGTTGGCGAGCGCGTCGAGCGCGGCAAGATGCTCGGGCAGGGGCAGGACCTCCATGCGCATCGCGATCCCGGTCGCGAATATGCACAGATAGAGCCGCCAGCCGGCAAGCAGGCTGACGCTGCCCGCGATGCCGATGATTTCCATGACGCCCATTGCCGCTCTCCCCCGCACAAACGAACGGGCGGCGCATGGGCTGTCTCCCCGGCCGGGCCCGGTCCGGGAAAGACCACATGCGCCGCCCGCGCAGTGAAGGCTTATAGGGCGATCAGAGCACTTCGAACATCCCCGCCGCGCCCATGCCGCCGCCGACGCACATCGTCACCACGACATATTTGGCGCCCCGGCGCTTGCCTTCGATCAGCGCGTGGCCGACGCAGCGTGCGCCGGTCATGCCATAGGGATGGCCGATGGAGATCGACCCGCCGTTGACGTTGAGCAGCTCGTTGGGGATGCCCAGCTTGTCGCGGCAATAGAGCACCTGCACCGCGAAGGCTTCGTTCAGTTCCCACAGGCCCACGTCTTCCAGCTTCACGCCGGTCCGTTCGAGCAGCTTGGGAATGGCGAAGATCGGGCCGATGCCCATTTCGTCCGGCTCGGTGCCGGCGACCGCCATGCCGACATAGCGGCCGAGCGGGGTGAGCCCTTTCTTTTCGGCCAGCTTTTCTTCCATCAGGATGCTGGCGGCCGAACCGTCCGAAAGCTGGCTGGCATTGCCGGCGGTGATCGTCGTGCCCGGGCCCATGACGGGCTGCAGGCCGGCCAGGCCTTCCAGCGTGGTGCCGGGCCGGTTGCCCTCGTCCTTGGCGATCGTCACTTCCTTGTCGGAAATTTCGCCGGTTTCCTTGTCCTGGACCTTCATCGTGGTCGTGACGGGGACGATCTCGTCGTCGAATTTGCCCGCTTCCTGCGCGGCGGCGGTGCGCTGCTGGCTCTGCAGGGCATATTCGTCCTGCTGCTCGCGGGTGATGCCGTAACGCTGGGCGACCGTTTCGGCGGTCTGCAGCATCGGCATGTAGATCGCGCCGTGCATGTTGATCAGCTCGGGATCGGGCATGACCCGCATTTCCTTGGTCTGCACCAGGCTGATCGATTCCTGCCCGCCGCCGGCCACCACGTTCATGTTGTCGACCACGATCTGCTTGGCCGCGGTGGCGATCGCCATCAGGCCGGACGAGCACTGGCGGTCGATCGTCATGCCGGAGACCGAGATCGGGCAGCCCGAACGCAGGGCGACCTGGCGCGCCAGATTGCCCGCCTGCGCGCCCTGCTGGAGCGCCGCGCCCCAGACGACGTCGTCGAGATCGCCGGGTTCGATTCCGGCGCGTTCGATCGCCGGGGCGAGCGAATAGGAGCCGAGCGTGGCCCCCTTGGTGTCGTTGAAGCCGCCCTTGTAAGCGCGGCCGATGGCCGTGCGGGCGGTGGAGACGATAACTGCGTTGCGCATTTCAAACCTCTCGTTACCCGGCGCTGGCCGGGCCTTTCAGTAATGACGCGGCCGCCGATGCCGGCCGCAATCGCCCCCCCCCGGGGGCGGGTGGAGCGTGTTCAGACGAACAGCTGCGTGATCCATTCGGCGATCAGGGCGGGCTTCTCCTCGCCTTCGATCTCGATCGTGATCTCGGTCGTCTGCTGCCACTGGCCGGGACGCTTTTCGACCATCTCGACCAGTTTCCAGTGGCCGCGGATGCGCTTGCCGGAACGGACCGGGTTGATGAAGCGCGTCTTGTTGCCGCCGTAGTTGACGCCCATCTTGACCCCTTCGGGCCGGGGAAGGTCCGAATTGGCCGCGAGATAGGGGATCATCGACAGGGTCAGAAACCCGTGGGCGATCGTGCCGCCGAATGGCGTCATCTTCGCCTTTTCCTCGTCGACATGGATGAACTGGTGGTCGCCGGTCGCTTCGGCGAACTGGTTGATCCGTTCCTGGCTGATCTCGACCCATTCGCTGGTGCCGATATTCTCGCCGACCTTTTCCGCGATTTCCTGCGGAGTCATACGCCTCTCCTTACGAACCGTCGATTCACTGCGAAACCGCGGCTTCATGGCGCATGCGGCGGCCCAGCGCAACGCGCCCTCCGGTGCCGCTACGGCATCGCCAGCCGAACGGGGCGGTGCGCGCGACCACCCGGCGCGGCAGGCCGGCCGCGCCGGCGAATCGCGCCGCTAGCCATGGGGGCGCGGCGCGCCGGCCGGGGTCGGTTGACGCGCCGTTAAGCTTGTCGTGGCAACAGGCGGCGGCATGACCCGGGTGCTGCATGTCCTCGACCATTCGTTGCCGCTGCACAGCGGCTATACCTTCCGTACGCGGGCGATCCTGAAAAGCCAGCAGGCGGCCGGGATCGAGGTGCGCGGGGTAACCGGCTTGCGCCATTCGGCAGAGGGGCCGGATATTGAAACGATCGAGGGGCTTGCCTTTCACCGCACCGCGGGAACGGTCTCCGGCCCGCCGGGAATGCGCGAGTGGCGCGAGATCGAGCGGTTCGCACGGGGGATCGAGGCGGTTGTCGCGCAGTGGCGGCCGGACGTGCTCCATGCCCATTCGCCCGCGCTGTGCGGCCTCGCAGCGCTCAAGGCGGCGCGGCGCCATGCGATCCCGCTGGTCTACGAAATCCGCGCATTCTGGGAAGACGCCGCGGTCGGCAACGGCACCGGCCATGAAGGCTCGCTGAAATACCGGCTCACCCGGGCGCTGGAAAACCGCGCGGTCGCCGGGGCCGATGCGGTGTTCACCATTTGCCGCGGGCTGCGCGACGATCTGATCGGGCGCGGCGTGCCGCCGGAGAAGATCGGCCTGGCCCCCAACGGCGTCGACCTTTCACTGTTCGGCGACCCGCCGCCGCGCGACCCGGCGCTTGCGCGCGAACTGGGTCTGGGCGACGGGCCGGTGATCGGCTTCGTCGGCAGCTTCTACGATTACGAGGGGCTCGACGACCTGATCGCCGCCATGCCCCGGCTGCAGGCGCGCGAACCGGGGGCGCGCCTGCTGCTGGTTGGCGGAGGGCCGATGGACGAGGCGCTGCGCGCCCAGGCCGCGGCCAGCCCGGCGCACGCGGCGATCCGTTTCACCGGCCGCGTGCCCCATGCGGAGGTGGAGCGGTACTATGCGCTGATCGACGTGCTCGCCTATCCGCGCAAGAAAAGCCGGCTGACCGACCTCGTCACCCCGCTCAAGCCGCTGGAGGCGATGGCGCAGGGCCGGCTGGTGGCTGCATCCGACGTGGGCGGCCACCGCGAACTGATCGCGCACGGCACCACCGGCACGCTGTTCGCGCCCGACGATCCCGCAGCCTGCGCGGACGCGCTGGCCGACCTGCTGAGTGACCGCGCCGATTGGGATGCCATGCGCCGGAACGCCCGCGCCCATATCGCGCAAAATCACGACTGGGCGCGCAATGTCGGTCGTTATCGAGACGTTTACCATCTGCTGTTAGCCCGTGGACCGAATGGGCCATCGCTCGCTGCGTGAGGCGGGCGGCCTGCGCAACGGGGAAGTACCACGTGTCAGCCGAGTATCAGGGCAAGACCGCCAGCCAGGTTCCGATCAGCCAGCATCCGGTCTTTCCGGCGATCGTCGCCTTGTGGTTCGCCGCGCTTCTGGGGCTCGGCAGCCTGGTGCTGCCCGCCGCGCTGTTCGAAAACCTGTTCGACGCGACCGGCATTGCCGCGGCCGTTCCCGCCGCCGCCGCGCCGCTCGGCGTTTCCGCGCGGATACTGATCGCGCTGGTCTTTGCGGTACTGGGCGTCTTTGCCGGCCTTTTCATCGCGCGCAAGGTCGCTGCGGCCCAGGGCGGTGTCCGGCCCGCCGTGCGCCGGCCAGGCTCCGGCCCGTCCGCCCGCCGCGACGATGCGGCAAAGCGGCCGCTCTCCGCGCGCGAGGACCTGGGCATGGACAGCTTCGACGATCCGGTCGACGCCCCGCCATCCGCGCCGATCGCCGGCCGTCGCCGCGCGCTGTCCCTGACCGACGAGAGCGAGCCGGGCGATGCCGCCGAAATCGCCACGCCGATGGAAGACGCGGCCGACGATGCGCTCGACCTCGCTGCCTTTGCCGACGGGGCGGAGCCTGCGGCCATCGCGCCGGATGAAACCGAGCCGCCGTCCGGCGCGACTTCGCCGGCCGAGACCTGGGCCGATGAGGCCCGGACGCCTGATACCTTGCCCCCCGACACCTGGGCCGACGATCCGCCTTTCGCCAACCCTGCCGATGCGCTGGGCGAACCGGCGAGCGGCGAAGCCGAACCCGCGCGGCCCTTCGACGCCGCGCCTCCGCCGGCACCCGCATTCGCCGCGCCGGCCGGGCAGGACCAAGAGCGCGAAAGCGCGAGGCCGGCGCTGGCCGATCTTTCGATCGCCGAACTCGTCGATCGCTTCGCCCTTTCGCTGCAACGCGCGGCGGAGCGCCGCGAGGCCGTATCCGAGCCCGTGCCCGAGCCTGAGCCTGAACCTGAGCTTGAAGACGATCTTGCGGACACGTCTTCATCGGCGCGCTATGTCCCCGACCTCGGGGTCGAAGCGCGCGAGGCGCCGCGATTCGCCGCGCCCGGCGCCGCGCCGGCCGAGCCGCCTGCCGCGTCGTTCGAAGCGGTTCCGGCCGCCCTGCGACCGGTCGTGCCCGAAGACGACGGGGCGTTCGAGAGCGAAGACGAGGACCTGGCGCTGTCCCTGCCGCTGGCGCGCGAGAGCCGTTCGCTCGACTGGCCTGCCCATGCCCCGGCCGGCGATTCGCCGTCCGACGCCGCGCTACTGGACGATTCCGAGGGCGAGGAGGAATGGGTCCCCGACTTCGCCGATCTTGCGGTCGACGACGGTTGCGGTTCGCTGCTCGACATTCGCTCGCAGCCCCGGGACCACGAATTCATCCGGTTCGAAGCCGATCCCGATGCCGATCCCGATGCCGATGGCGGGGGGCCGTTCGCACCCGCGGCGGTCTTCCCCGGCCGGGACGAACGGCGCGCCGCACCCGCCGCCGATGGCTCCCCGCGCGATGCCGAGGGGGCGCCGCCGCCCGCCGCCGCGCGCGCTTTCGACGCACCGCCGGAAACCGGGGCCGAGCGGTGCGCCGGGCCGGTCGACGAGGCGCAGGCCGAACGCGCCCTGCGCGAAGCTCTGCAGAAGCTGCAGCGGCTGAGCGGCGCCGCCTGACGCGGCCCCTCCGGGAAATCGCGCCCGGGGCGCTTTTGCGCGCGCAAGAATTACTAATACCTATGCGCCCCCTTCGCAGTTGCAAAATGCCGTTCCAATCTGCATGAAGCGCTTTCGCGACAATTTTCGTGCGCATTCGCGCGGCGAAATATGCGCTTCATTGCCGAAGGGGCCAGGGGGTACGCGCTTCGGCACCTGACAGAACGGGGTTTTTTGGATGGGATTTCCCACGCCGACAGGTCTGTATGATCCGCGCAACGAACACGATTCGTGCGGCGTCGGTTTCGTCGCGCATATCAAGGGCGAGAAAAGCCATGCGATCATCGGGCAGGCGCTGGAGATTCTCGCCAATCTCGATCATCGCGGGGCGGTGGGCGCCGATCCGCTGCTGGGCGACGGCGCGGGCATCCTGCTGCAAGTCCCCGATCCGCTGATCCGCGACTGGGCCGGGCAGGCCGGGCACGACCTGTCGCCGCCGGGCGATTACGCGGTCGCGCAGTGCTTCCTTCCGCAGGACGAGGCCGCGCGCACGTTCGTTGCCGAGCAGCTCGAGAAGTTCGTGGCCAAGGAAGGGCAGCGCCTCGTCGGCTGGCGCGACGTGCCGACGACGCTCGACGGGCTGGGGCGCGCGGTGATCGATTCGATGCCGGTCATGCGCCAGTGCATCGTGGCGCGCGGCCCCGACTGCGCCGACCAGGACGCGTTCGAGCGCAAGCTGATCGTGATCCGCAAGCAGACGCTCAACCCGCTGGCGAAGCTTGCCGAAAAGCACGACATGCCGGCCCTGACGCAGACCTATATCCCGAGCTTTTCGAGCCGCACGATCGTCTACAAGGGGCTGCTGCTCGCCAACCAGGTCGGCAGCTTCTACGACGACTTGCGCGATCCGCGCTGCGTCTCGGCACTGGGGCTGGTGCACCAGCGGTTCAGCACCAACACGTTCCCCAGCTGGCGGCTGGCGCACCCCTATCGCTTCATGGCGCACAATGGCGAGATCAACACCGTTCGCGGCAACGTGAACTGGATGGAAGCGCGCCGGCGGACGATGGAATCGGAGCTGCTGGGCGTCGATCTCGACAAGATGTGGCCGCTCATTCCGCACGGCCAGTCGGACACCGCCTGTCTCGACAATGCGCTCGAGCTGTTGCTGGCGGGCGGATACAGCCTCGCCCATGCAATGATGATGCTGATGCCGGAAGCCTGGGCCAAAAATCCGCTGATGGACCCGGCCCGCCGCGCGTTCTACGAATATCATGCCGCGCTGATGGAACCGTGGGACGGGCCGGCGGCGGTGGCCTTCACCGACGGGCGCCAGATCGGCGCCACGCTCGACCGCAACGGCCTTCGCCCGGCGCGCTATTGCGTGACGAAGGACGATCTCGTGTGCCTCGCTTCCGAAAGCGGCGTGCTGCCGTTCGCGGAAGAGGACATCGTGCGCAAGTGGCGGCTTCAGCCGGGCAAGATGCTGCTGATCGACCTCGAGCAGGGGCGCATCGTCGAGGATGCCGAGCTGAAGGCCGATCTGGCGGCCGAGCATCCTTACGAGACCTGGCTCTCGCGCACGCAGTACAAGCTGGAAGATCTCGAGACGATCGAGCCCGAACTGGCCGCGATCCCCGATCACACGACCACCCTGCTCGAACGCCAGCAGGCCTTCGGCTATACGCAGGAAGACATTTCCCGTTTCCTCGAGCCGATGGCGCTGGCAGGCGACGACCCGATCGGCTCGATGGGGACCGACACGCCGCTCGCCGTGCTCAGCCAGCGGCCGCGCCTGCTCTACGACTATTTCAAGCAGAACTTCGCCCAGGTCACCAATCCGCCGATCGACCCGATTCGCGAAGAACTGGTGATGAGCCTGCTGTCGATGGTCGGCCCGCGGCCCAACCTGCTGGGGCGCGATGCCGGCACGCACAAGCGGCTCGAAGTCGGCCAGCCGATCCTGACCAACGAGGATCTGGCCAAGATCCGTTCGGTGGAGGCGGCGCTCGACGGCGCTTTCCGCACCCATACGCTCGACATCACCTGGGATGCGGCGACCGGCGCCGAAGGCCTGGAGATGGCGCTGAAGGAACTGTGCTGGGCGGCGACCGAGGCGGTGCTGCTCGACCACAATATCCTGATCCTCTCCGACCGGGCGCAGGGGCCCGAGCGTATTCCCATTCCCGCCCTGCTCGCGACCGCGGCGGTGCACCACCACCTCGTGCGGCAGGGCCTGCGGATGCAGACCGGGCTGGTCGTCGAAACCGGCGAGGCGCGCGAGGTGCATCATTACTGCGTGCTCGCCGGCTTCGGCGCGGAAGCGATCAACCCTTACGTGGCTTTCGAAACGATCGAGAGCCTGCGGGCCGAGCGTTTCCCCGAAATTTCGGCGGGCGACGCGCGGCAGAACTACATCAAGGCAGTCGGCAAGGGGATGCTCAAGGTCATGTCCAAGATGGGCATCTCGACCTACCAGTCCTATTGCGGGGCGCAGATCTTCGATGCCGTCGGCCTGTCGAGCGCCTTCGTTGACAAGTACTTCACCGGCACGGCGACGACGATCGAGGGTGTCGGCCTGATCGAAGTGGCCGAGGAAGCCGTGCGCCGCCACGCGCTCGCGCATGGATCCGACCCGCTCTATGCCGGAATGCTCGATGCCGGCGGCATCTACCAGTATCGCCTGCGCGGCGAGGACCACGTCTGGACCCCGGGCAGCGTCGCCAGCCTGCAGCACGCGGTGCGCGGCAATTCGCGCGAACGCTACGAGGATTTCGCCCGCGCGGTGAACGAGCAGTCCGAACGCCTGCTGACCATTCGCGGCCTGATGGAGCTGAAGCCCGCCGACACCCCCGTTCCGCTGGACGAAGTCGAGCCGGCGAGCGAGATCGTCAAGCGCTTCAGCACCGGGGCGATGAGCTTCGGTTCGATCAGCCGCGAGGCGCATACGACGCTGGCGATCGCGATGAACCGGATCGGCGGCCGCTCGAACACCGGCGAAGGCGGGGAGGAGCCGGATCGCTTCATCCCGATGGACAATGGCGATTCGATGCGCAGCCGGATCAAGCAGGTCGCCAGCGGCCGGTTCGGCGTGACGACCGAGTATCTGGTCAATTCCGACGATATCCAGATCAAGATGGCGCAGGGCGCCAAGCCGGGCGAGGGCGGCCAGCTGCCGGGGCACAAGGTCGACAAGACGATCGGCGCAGTGCGCCATTCGACGCCCGGTGTCGGCCTCATCAGCCCGCCGCCGCACCACGATATCTATTCGATCGAGGATCTCGCCCAGCTGATCCACGACCTGAAGAACGTGCAGCCCACCGCGCGCGTTTCGGTCAAGCTCGTCAGCGAAGTGGGCGTGGGCACGGTCGCCGCCGGCGTTTCGAAGAGCAAGGCGGATCACGTCACGATCTCCGGCTACGAAGGCGGCACCGGCGCGTCTCCGCTGACCAGCCTGACGCACGCGGGATCGCCGTGGGAAATCGGCCTCGCCGAAACGCAGCAGACGCTCTTGCTCAACGACTTGCGCAGCCGCATCGCGGTGCAGGTCGACGGCGGCCTGCGCACCGGACGCGACGTGGCGATCGGCGCGCTGCTCGGCGCCGACGAGTTCGGCTTCGCCACCGCGCCGCTGATCGCCGCGGGCTGCATCATGATGCGCAAGTGCCATCTCAACACTTGCCCGGTCGGCGTCGCGACGCAGGACCCGGTCCTGCGCAAGCGCTTCACCGGCACGCCCGAGCATGTGATCAACTATTTCTTCTTCGTGGCCGAGGAACTGCGCCAGATCATGGCCGAAATGGGCTTCCGCACGCTGGAAGAGATGATCGGGCGGGTCGACCGGATCGACACGCGGCGGGTCGAACGCCACTGGAAAGCGCATGGGGTCGACCTGGGCCGCATTCTCCACCCGGTCCCGGCGCCCGAGGGCCGCGCGCTCTATCACACCGAAACCCAGGATCACGGCCTGGGCGCGGCGATGGACAACGAGCTGATCGCCGCCTGCCGCGATGCGATCGACAAGGGCACGCCGATCCGGATCCACCGCGAGATCCGCAACGTCAACCGCACCGTCGGCGCGATGCTGTCGGGCGAGATCGCCCGGCGCCACGGCCACGCGGGCCTCGGCCCCGAAACGATCCGCATCAACCTTTCCGGCGTGGCGGGGCAGAGCTTCGGCGCCTGGCTGGCGCACGGGGTCACGCTCGATCTGGTCGGCGATGCCAACGACTATGTCGGCAAGGGGCTATCGGGCGGGCGCATCGTCGTGCGCCAGCCGGCCGGCGTCGCGCGCGATCCGGGAGAGAACATCATCGTCGGCAACACCGTGCTTTACGGCGCGATCTCGGGCGAGGCCTTCTTCGAAGGGGTCGCCGGCGAACGCTTCGCCGTGCGCAATTCGGGCGCGGTCGCGGTGGTCGAGGGGACGGGCGATCACGGCTGCGAATATATGACCGGCGGCGTCGTCTGCGTCCTCGGCCCGACGGGGCGCAACTTCGCCGCGGGGATGAGCGGGGGCGTCGCTTACGTCTACGACGAGGCCGGCGAGTTTGCACGGCTGTGCAACCCGGCGCAAGTCGACCTGCTGCCGATATCGCCCGAGCCCGATGCCGAGGACGGCACGGGCCGGCCCCAGGCCCATCCGCGCTCGGTCGACGATCTGGGCATGGGCGACATGCTGCGCCACGACGCCGAACGCCTGCGCATTCTGGTCGAGCGGCACAAGCGGCACACCGGCTCTGCGAAGGCGGCCGCGCTGCTCGACAACTGGGACGCTGCCCTCGCGCGTTTCGTCAAGGTCATGCCGCGCGACTATGCCCGCGCACTGGCGCAGCTCGAGGCGGAGCGGCTCGAAGCGGAGCGCGACTCGTCAACCGGCGCGGACGGGCGGAAACCGGAAAGCGTGGCGGCGGAATGATGCGTTTCGGCTTTCGGGCGGGCGCCCTTCATCGAACGAACTGGATCTAACGGCATGGGCAAGGAAACCGGCTTCCTCGAATTCGATCGCGAAGATCGCACCGCGGCCGATCCGGCGGAACGGGTCGCGCATTACAACGAATTCGTGCACGCGCTGCCCGAAGGGAAGCTGCGCAACCAGGCGGCGCGCTGCATGGACTGCGGCATTCCCTATTGTCACACCGGCTGCCCGGTGAACAACCTGATCCCCGACTGGAACCACCTCGTTTACGAGGCGGACTGGAAGCGTGCGCTCGACATGCTTCATTCGACCAACAACTTTCCCGAGTTCACCGGGCGCGTGTGCCCCGCCCCGTGCGAGGCGGCCTGCACGCTCAACATCGTCGACCAGCCGGTGACGATCAAATCGATCGAATGCGCGATCGTCGATCGCGGCTGGAACGAAGGCTGGATCAAGCCGCAGGTGCCGGCGAAGCGCACCGGCAAGTCGGTCGCGGTGATCGGCAGCGGCCCCGCCGGCCTCGCCTGCGCCCAGCAGCTCGCCCGCGCCGGCCACGCGGTGACGGTGTTCGAGAAGGCCGACCGGATCGGCGGGCTGCTGCGCTACGGCATTCCCGACTTCAAGATGGAAAAGCACCTGATCAACCGCCGCGCGGTGCAGATGGAGGCCGAAGGCGTCCAGTTCCGCACCAGCAGCGAGGTCGGGGTGGAAGTGTCGTTTTCGGCCCTGCGCGAGAATTTCGACACCGTGGTCCTCGCCGGCGGGGCGGAGGAAGCGCGCAAGCTCGATATTCCGGGGGCCGAACTGCCCGGCGTGCGCCTGGCGATGGAGTTCCTGACCCAGCAGAACAAGCGCAACGCGGGCGACGACGAAGTGCGCGCGGCGCCGCGCGGCACGCTGACCGCGACCGGCAAGCATGTGATCGTGATCGGCGGCGGCGACACCGGCAGCGATTGCGTCGGGACCAGCAACCGGCAAGGCGCGAAGAGCGTCACCCAGCTCGAAATCATGCCCCGCCCGCCGGAGAAGGAGGACAAGGCGCTGACCTGGCCCGACTGGCCGCTGAAGCTGCGCACCTCCTCCAGCCACGAGGAAGGGGTCGAGCGCGACTGGTCGGTGCTCGCGCGGCGCGTCGTGGCCGAAGGCGGCGACGTCGTCGGGCTGGAATGCGTGCGCGTGGAATGGCGCGACGGGAAGATGGAAGAAGTCGAAGGCAGCACGTTCACCCTCCCGGCCGACCTGATCCTGCTGGCGATGGGGTTCACCGGGCCGAAACGGCGCGGACTGCTGGACCGGGCGGGGGTGGAACTGGACGCGCGCGGCAATGTCCGGGCCGACACGCAGACTTACGCCACCAGCGAGCCGAACGTCTTTTCCTGCGGCGATATGCGCCGCGGGCAAAGCCTGGTCGTCTGGGCGATCCGCGAAGGCCGCCAGTGCGCCCGCGCGGTGGACGAAGCCCTGATGGGATCGAGCGTCCTGCCGCGCTAGCCCCATGACCCTCCGATCCCCAGCGCAGGCTGGGGCCTCAGGCCGCCGGCGCTATGTCCGATACCGTCCCGAGCCCCTGCGAAGGCAGGGGCCTCAGGCCGCTGGCGTGTCGCCTGCTAGCACGAGACCCCAGCCTGCGCTGGGGATCGGAGAGGGGGGAGAGGAAAGGGGGAAACGGAGGGGAGAGAAACGGAAAGGCAGACTGACACACCCCACCATCCGCTGGCGAATGCGGACCTTACGCCGGAGCATACAGGCAAGCGGACGGAATCGGCCGGTGCCGCCTGGGCATCACAGGATTGCCACCTGGGCGTCACAGGGTTGCCTTGGTAACATCGTTGCGAACGGCGAAAGGGGTTACGGCAACCTTTCGCTCGGCCCTTAAGGGCTGCGAGGCGAGATACGGCCAGGGCTCGCCGGCACCGTATCCGTCGGGGGTGTCCCTGGCTCTGCGGCGTTGAGGCCCACCGCGGAGCCGAAGGGACAGGTCCCCCGAAAACTCCTCGCATACCGGCAAAGGGGGCTTTCTCTAAAAGGTCACTAGCCCCCCGAGGCACCGGCCGTCTGGACGAAGCGGCCTGCGTGACGCGTACACGCTCCGCCCCCGTCGCTTTGTGCCAGAGTGGACTGGCGGGGCTCCTATAACCCAATGGGTTACAATTGTCAAGCCATTTTTGCCATAACCAGACCCCCTTCCGAGTCCCAGCGCAGGCTGGGACCTCGTGCTATCGGGCGGAGCGCCAGCGGCCTGAGGCCCCAGCCTACGCTGGGGCTCGTGAGGGTTATCGGGCGACACGCCGGCGGCCTGGTCCCCGCCTGCGCTGGGTGCGCGGAGGGTTATCGGGCGCAGCGCCAACGGCCCGAGGCCCCAGCCTGCGCTGGGGCTCGCGAGGGCTACCGGGCGGAGCGCCAGCGGCTTGAGGTCCCCGCCTGCGCTGGTGCGCGGAGGGTTACCGGCGACACGCCAGTGGCCTGAGGCCCCAGCCTACGCTGGGGCCCGGGTGGCAGATATGGCTGTTCGGCGGATGCGGTGTCGGCGTCCGCGCGCGGGTTCGGCGCGCGGGGCGGCATTCTCAGCCCTCGTAATCGCCGCCGATCGAGGTCGAGCGGGCCGGGGCCGATGCGGTGATTCGCAGCGCTTCGGCCGACTGGCTGAGCGAGCCGACTTCGTCCGCCTCGTCCTCGTCGTCCGGGAGGATCTTCTGCAGGCTGAGCACCAGCGATTCGTTCAGGTCCTTCGGGCGGATCGTCTGTTCGGCGATCTCGCGAAGGGCGACGACCGGGTTCTTGTCGCGGTCGCGGTCGACGGTCAGTTCTGCCCCGCCGGAGATCTCGCGCGCGCGCTGCGCGGAAAGCAGGACGAGATCGAAACGGTTGGGAACCTTGTCGACGCAATCTTCGACGGTAACGCGCGCCATGGGGCACTCCGGTATCAAACGGGTTTACGGAAAGGGCGCGAGCTAGGCGTTCGGGGCGCGAGAGTCAAGGATTTGCGCGGCGCCGCGCGGCAGCCTAGAGCGCGGCGATGGCCGATGCGGACCCCAGTTGCAGCAATGCCGACCGCGCCGGCTTCGTCGCGCCCGAACCGTTCACGGTCGAGGCGTGCGGCCAGTCGCTGACATTCTATCCGGCAGGCGGCGCACGGCGCGATGCGCTGTTCGCGATGATCGATGGGGCGCAGGCCTCGCTCAAGCTCTGTTTCTATATCTATGCCGAAGACGCGATCGGCACGGCCCTGCGCGATGCGCTGATTGCCGCGGCCGGACGCGGGGTGGCGGTCACGCTGGTGCTCGATTCCTTCGGCGCCGATGCCAGCGACGCGTTTTTCGCGCCCCTGCGCGCGGCGGGCGGCTCGGTCCGCCGGTTCAGCCCGCGCTGGACCCACCGCTACCTGATCCGCAATCACCAGAAGATCGTGATCGCCGACGATCGCCGGGGCATGTTCGGCGGGTTCAACATCGCCGATTCCTATTTCGCCACGCCGGCCAAGGACGGATGGAACGACCTGGCGGTGGGGATCGCGGGGCCGGCGGTCGCCGGGCTGGTCGACTGGTTCGCCCGTCTGGCGGAATGGAGCGATCTCGACGACGGCACGTTCCGCCGGATCCACCGGGCGGTGAAGAGCTGGGACTGGTCGCACGACGGCGCGCGGTGGCTCGTCGGCGGCCCGACGCGGGGCCTGTCGACCTGGGCGCGCGAGGTCGGCCAGGATCTGCTCGAAGGCCGGCGGCTCGACATGCTGATGGCCTATTTCTCCCCGCCGCCGCATCTGCTGCGGCGGATCGGGCGGATCGCATCCAGCGGGGAGGCCCGGCTGGTCATGGCCGGGCGCAGCGACAACGGGGCGACGATCGGCGCCGCGCGCTCGCTTTACGACTACCTGTTGCGCAAGCGCGCGCGGATCTGGGAATTCCAGCCTTGCAAGCTGCACACCAAGCTGATCGTGCTCGACGATGTCGTCTATGTCGGCAGCGCCAATTTCGACATGCGCAGCCTCTATCTCAACCTCGAGCTGATGCTGCAGGTGAAGGATGCCGCGCTGGCCGAACGCATGCGCGCGTTCATCGCGCACCATATCGCGGCCTCGCAGGCGATCACCCCGGCGCTGCACAAGGCGCGGGCCACCCTGTTCAACCGGGTCCGCTGGAACCTCGGCTGGCTGCTGGTATCGGTGGTCGATTACACGGTCACGCGGCGGCTCAACCTCGGGCTCTGACCGAGTCGTTGTCGCCAGGGCCGCTCCCGATGAAAGCGCTCTAGTCGTATTCGCCCGTGCGCCGGTCTTCCTCGGCAAGGTCGGAGAAGCGCGTGATCCGCGGTTCGAAGCGCAGGCGGACTTTGCCGGTCGCGCCGTGGCGCTGCTTGGCGACGATCAGCTCGGCGAGGCCGAAGACGCGCTCCATTTCCGCCGCCCAGGCGGAATGCGCCTCGTGCGTCTTGGCGTCATCGCTTTCCACCGGCCGTTTCGGCTCGCGCGCGGCGACGTAGTAATCCTCGCGGTAGATGAACCAGACCATGTCCGCGTCCTGCTCGATCGAGCCCGATTCGCGCAGGTCGGACAGCATCGGGCGCTTGTCGTCGCGCTGTTCGACCGCGCGGGAGAGCTGCGAGAGCGCGATCACCGGCACGTCGAGTTCCTTGGCGAGCGTTTTTAGCCCGCGGCTGATCTCGGAAATCTCGTTCACGCGATTGTCGTTCGCCCGGCCGCTGCCCTGGAGAAGCTGGAGATAGTCGACGATGACCAGACCGATATCGTGCTTGCGCTTCAGCCGCCGGGCGCGGGTGCGCAGCGCGGCGATCGTGAGCGCGGGCGTGTCGTCGATGAACAGCGGCAGCTCGGCCAGGCGCTGGCTGGCGAAGCTGAGCTTCTGAAAGTCGTCGCGGCTGATCTTGCCCATGCGCAGAGCTTCGGAACTGATGCCCGCCTGTTCGGCCAGGATGCGGGTGGCGAGCTGGTCGGCGCTCATTTCGAGGCTGAACAGGGCCACGCCCGCGCCCACGGATTTCGCTTCGTCGATCTGGTCGCGCCGGTCGCGCAGCAGGCGGTCGGCGCAGTTGAAGGCGATGTTGGTCGCGAGCGACGACTTGCCCATGCCCGGGCGGCCGGCAAGGATGATGAGATCGGAATTGTGCAGCCCGCCGCACTTGTCGTTGATCGAGGTGAAGCCGGTCGTCTTGCCCGAGATGTGGCCGCCCGAATTGATCGCCAGCTCGATCATGCCGAGCGCCTTGTTGGTCGCCATGCCGAAAGTGGACGCCTCGCTGGTCGCGGAAGCGCCTTCGGCGACTTTGAACAGGTCGGCCTCCGCCTGTGCGATGCGGTCCATCGGCGCGACGTCCTCGCTGGTGTCGAGCGCCCCTTCGACCAGCGTGCGGCCGACGCTGACCAGCTCGCGCAGCAAGGCCAGGTCGTAGATCTGCTGGGCGAGTTCGCGCGGGGCCAGCAGGCCCTGGCCGTCGGCGGTCAACTGGGCGAGATAGGTGATCCCGCCCATTTCCTTGAGCGCCTCGTCCGCTTCGAAATAGGGCTTCAGCGTGACCGGGGTCACCACGGCATTGCGATCCAGCAGTGTGAGCACGCGTTCGTAGATGCGTTGGTGCAGCGGTTCGAAGAAATGTTCGGGCCGCAGCGCGACCGGCAGTTCCTCGATCACCCGGTTGTCGATCAGCACCGCGCCGAGAAACGCCGCCTCGGCCTCGATATTGGCGGGCAGCGCTCGGCCCTGCACGGAATCCGCGTCGGGGCGGGAGAGGAGGTCTTGTTCGGCCATCGGCGGCCTTGTGCGCAGGCCGCGCCCGCGATGGCAATAGCGAGGGCCGGTGGCGTGGCTGTGGATAGCGGGGAAAGGCCGTGCGGGACCCGGCGGCCGCCGCGATGCACGCGCGATGCAAGAAGGCTTGCCCCCGCCCCTTCGCATCTGCGAAAGCGACGGGACAATGTCCGACCCGGCTGACTCATGGCGTATCGCTCACATCGCGCTCGATCAGGATACGATCCTGTGGCGCAACCCCGATGTGGAGCAGGAACGCAGGGTCGCGATCTACGATCTGATCGAGGAGAACACGTTCAAGCCGCTGCGGGCGGTGGAGAAGGGCCACACCGGCCCCTGGCGGCTCACCCTGTCGGTTCAGGACGGGCGGCTGGCTCTGGCGATCGCGACGATGGACGACGTTCCGGTGGAAACGCTGGTGCTCGGCCTCGCTCGCTTTCGCCGGCCCATCCGCGAATATTTCGCGATCTGCGACAGCTATTATCAGGCGATCCGCAAGGCGACCCCGGCAGAGATCGAAACGATCGACATGGCCCGGCGCGCCATTCACAACAATGCGGCCGAGCTGCTGCTGGAACGCCTGGAAGGGAAAGTGGAAACCGATTTCGCCACGGCGCGGCGGTTGTTCACGCTGATCTGCGTGCTGCATATCAAGGGGTAGGGGGCGGCGCATGACAGGCAGGAGAGCGAAGCGGCGGACGCGGCCCGGCTGGCGCGCGCGTGCACTGGCGGCGCTGTTGCTGGTGGTGCTGGCCGGCGGCCTCTGGCTGTGGTGGGATCTGCGCCACTGGCGGCCGGCCGAAGCGGCGTTTCCCGACCAGGGGGTGCAGATCGGGACCGGCGACGGCGCGGTCAATTTCCGCACCTTGCGCGCATTGGGGGCGAGTTTCGTCTATCTCGACGCCAGCGACGGGGCGCGCGGGCAGGACCCGGCGCTGGGTGGCCATCTCGCCGCCGCGCGTGCCGCCGGCCTGCAGGTCGGGGCCGTCCACCGGTTCGATCCGTGCACGATGGCCGACGGGCAGTCGGCCAATTTCGTCACCATGGTGCCGCGCGATCCCGCGTTGCTGCCCCCCGCGATCGAACTGGCGCGCACCGCGGGCGACTGTGCCGAACGGGTGAGCGACGCGGCGGTCGAAAGCGAGCTGATGACGCTGATCAACCAGATCGAGATGCACGCGGGCAAGCCGGTGATACTGAAGATCGATCCCGACTTCGAGGATCGCTATCGCCTCGCCGGGATGCTGGACCGCAATATCTGGCTCACCCGGACCCGGTTCGAACCGACATATGCCGGCCGCCCCTGGCTGCTCTGGACCGCCAACACCGCCCTGCATACCGAGGCGGTCGACCGGCCGCTGCGCTGGGTCGTCGCGCGGCCGTAGCGCGCCTGTCGGAAAGGGGGTAGCAGGGGCCATGACCGACGAAGACCTGATCGCCGCCGCGCGCGCTGCGGCGGAAAAATCCTATTCGCCCTATTCGCAGTTTCCTGTCGGCGCGGCCCTGCGTTTCGCCGACGGCCGCGTGGTGACCGGGACGAATGTCGAAAACGCCAGCTACGGCCTGGCGCTCTGCGCCGAAACGGTCGCGGCGGCGAAGGCGATGGCGGAGGGAATTCGCGGCGGGCTGACGACGGTCGCGGTGACCGGACCCGGCGCCGATCCGGTGACCCCGTGCGGCCGCTGCCGCCAGGTGCTCAACGAACTCGCCGCGCTCGGCGGCACCGATCCCGAAGTGCTGTGCGTCGGCCCGGCCGAAGTGCGGCGCATCCGGCTGAGCGCGCTCCTGCCCGAGGCTTTCGGCCCGGCCAGCCTGGATTGAGCGCGCGCACGGAGGCGTTCGGGAGCCGGCCTCAGCTTCCCCCGTCCAGCCATTCCAGCAGCGCGCCCAGGCAATCGCGGCCCAGCTGCCGGCACCGTTCGGGCGACCAGTTCTGCTCGGGATCGGGCAGGTCGTCGTTGTCCTTGTACGGCATTTCCAGCGTCATCGCCGTGGCGCCGAAACGGTGCGCGACCTGGGTCGTGCTCATCGACAGGTTGGCCTGGCCGGGCTTGGCCGGGACATAGCCCTTTTCGGTCTGGAAATCGGGCGTGCGGCGATCGAGGATCGCGCGGTAGCGGGTGAAGCCGGCGTAATGCTCGTCTGTCAGCCCGGGAATCCCCTCGTAACCGGCGAGGAAGACCGCCGGAATGGCCTCGTCACCGTGGACATCCATCGCGAAGTCGACCCCGGCTTCGTCCATCGCATTGCGCAGCGCCAGAACCTCGGGGGAATTCTCCGCCGTCGGATTGTCCCACTCGCGGTTGAGATTCACGCCTTTGGCGTTGGTCCTCAAATGCCCGCGGCGTGACCCGTCGGGGTTGCAATTGGGCACGATATGGAACCGGCATTTCGCGCGCAGCGCCCGGGCGATCGGATCGGCCGGATCGATCAGCCGTTCCAGCGCGCCTTCCATCCACCATTCCGCCTGCGTCTCGCCCGGATGCTGGCGGGCATAGAGCCAGACCTGCTTTTCGCCTTCGCCCAGTTCGAGGCAATCGATCGCCTGCCCGTCCAGCGTCGTGCCGAGCCGGCGATAGCCGACCCCTTCGCTGGCGGCGCATTCGGCCACCAGATCGTGATGACGCTCCATCGAATAGGGCGCGAAATAGGCGAACCAGGCGAGATCGCTGGCCGGGGTATGGCGCACGGTCAGCGTGCCGCCGTCGGCATCCTTGTCGTAGGCGGTGTTCGCGACCGCCCAGTATTCGCGGTCTTCGCTCACCCGGCAATTGTATCCCGGCCAGCCGAGCGGATAGGCCGAAGCTTCCAGGCCGGTGATCCTGAGCACGAGTTCGCGCCCGGCGGCCCCGCTGACGCGGAAATGAAACCACTGCCGGAATTCGGACATATGGTCTTGGCGAATGGCCAGCGCGGCGCTGGCGCCGTCGACCGACAGCACCTCGATATTGCCGCCGTCGAAATTGCAGTCGATCTGGATGTCGTTCGTGCTCACTCGGGAACCTTTACTTCTATCGTCTCGCCGTTGCGGCCGGGGAAGTCCCGGAACAGCGCCTCCGCCACGGCTTTCGCACTGGCTGCTGGCTCGGCATATTGTGAATTTTCGCTTACCGAAAATTGCGCGCGCCCTTCCCAATATGTCGTGCCGCTTTGCTTGTCACGTATCATTACCCCGATCCGGGTGGCGATCGTCTCGCGCGGGCCGCCGCCCAGATTGATGTTGAGCCCCAGTCCCACACCCGATCCGTAGCTGCCGGTGGAGCCGCCGACGCCGACGCTGACCGGGCCGCGTCGCTGGCCGTCGGGGCCGGACACGAAGCGTTCGACCCGCACTTGCGCGACTTGCGCCGCATCGGCGCGGGGCGCCTCGCGATAGCCGAGCCGGGCCAGCTCGCGCGCGACGGCCTGCTTGTACGGCGTCAGGGCAAGCGAATCGGCCTGCGCCCCGGGCGCGGTCTCGACGAAGATCGTGCCCTGGCCGAGCTGCGCGCTCGCCGCCGGTTCGACGAACCGCGTGACTTCGACGGGGCCGGTGACCGCGGGCGTGGCACAGGCTGCAAGGGTGGAGAGGGCGGCGGCGGCGAGCGCGGCGGGCAGTATCCTGAACGATTGGGCTTCCATGGCGGGACTCCTGATGTGTGCCTGCAACAACGCACGGGCCGGCCCGTGCGTGCCCGGATCGGCGGGCGCGGGCAAACGGTTCCTTTACCAAGGCGGCCTAGCATGTTTCCATGGATTGCAAGCCCCCCGTGCTGGTGACCGGCGGTGCCGGGTATATCGGCAGCCACGCCGTTCTCGCGCTGCTCGACGCGGATTGGCCGGTTGCGGTGGTCGATAATCTTTCGACCGGTTTCCGGTTCGCCGTTCCGCCGACCGTGCCGTTCTATCGCGGCGACGTGGGCGATGCGGCGCTGCTGGCGCGGATTTTCGCCGAGCAGGGGATCGGCGCGATCATGCATTTCGCCGGCTCGGTCGTGGTGCCCGAATCGGTTGCCGACCCGCTCGGATACTACGACAACAACACGGTGAAGAGCCGCGCGCTGATCGCCGCGGCGGTGGCGGCGGGCGTGCCGCGCATCGTCTTTTCCAGCACGGCGGCGACATATGGAATGCCCGATGTCTCGCCGGTCGGCGAAGACGCGCCGCAGCGGCCGATCAACCCTTACGGCTGGTCCAAGCTGATGACCGAACGGATGCTGGCCGATGCCGCAGCCGCGCACCGGCTCGATTATTGCGCGCTGCGCTATTTCAACGTCGCCGGGGCCGATCCCCGGGGGCGCACCGGGCAGTCGACCGCCGGGGCGACGCATCTGATCAAGGTGGCGTGCGAGGCGGCGACGGGGCGGCGCAGCCATGTCGAGGTCTACGGCACCGACTATGCGACGCCCGACGGGACGGGGGTGCGCGACTATATCCATGTCAGCGACCTGGTGGCCGCGCACGTCCTCGCGCTGGAGGCGCTGATCGCCGAACCGGGCCGCTCGCTGACGATGAATTGCGGTTATGGCCGGGGGTTTTCCGTGCTCGAAGTGCTCGATGCGGTCGACCGCGCGACCGGCGGCGCGATCGAACGCCGGTTCGGCCCGCGCCGGCCCGGCGATCCCGATTCGATCGTCTCCGATCCCGCGCGCATTCGCGCGACGCTGCCGTGGGAGCCGAAATATGCCGATCTGGACCGGATCGTGTCCCACGCGCTGCAATGGGAGCGCGTCCTGGCGGAGCAGTCGGCGGGCGAGGCAGACGGGCTGCGACGGGTCGTTTCCGCCGCCTGAGCGCTTGACTCTGCCGCCCGTGCCGCTTAGGCGCGCCGCTTGATTTCTACGGCATCGGGGGCCATCTCCGGTGCCGATTTCGTTCCCGGGAAAGACCAATGAAGATCCGCAACAGTCTCAAGTCGCTCAAGAACCGTCACCGCGATTGCCGCGTGATCCGTCGCCGCGGGCGGACTTACGTCATCAACAAGACCAATCGCCGGTTCAAGGCCCGCCAGGGCTGATGCCCCGTGCGCCGCGACACGTTCGCGGCCCCGGCGCAAATCGAATGCCGACGGGGAGCCTCCGCGAAAGCGGGGGCTTTTTGCATGTCTGACACCGGAAATCCTGCCGTGGAAACCGCCGCCGTGGAAGCTGTCGTGTTCGACGTCGGCCGGGTGATCGTTGAGTGGGACCTGCGCGCGCTGTTCGCGAAGCTGATCGACGACCCCGCCGAACTCGATCGGTTCCTGGCCGAAGTCGTGACCGAGGAATGGCATTTCCAGCACGATGCGGGGCGCCCTCTGTCGGAAACGATATCCGAACGGCAGGCGGAATTTCCCGAGCACGCCGCGCTGATCGCGGCTTATGCCGAACGCTTTCTCGAAACTTTGCCGGGCCGCGTGCCGGGCACGGCGGCGTTGGTCCGGCGGCTGGCGGCGCGCGACGTTCCGCTGTTCGCGATCACCAATTTCGGGGCCGAGTTCTGGGACATGTTCCGCCCGACCGAGCCGCTGTTCGACCTGTTCGGCGATATCGTGGTGTCGGGCCGCGAGAAGACGATGAAGCCGGACGCCGCGATCTTCGCGCTGGCCGCCGAACGCTTTCGCTATCCGCCGGAGGCGATGCTGTTCATCGACGACAACCGCGCGAATATCGATGCCGCCGCCGCCCTGGGCTGGCAGGTGCACCATTTCCGCGATGCCGACACGCTGGAACGCGATCTGGAAGCGCGCGGGCTGATATGAAAAAGGGCCCCCGGCGTTTGCCGGAGGCCCAGAAGTGCCACCCTGTTCGGAGAGGACGGGTGGGATCAGTTGCCGTTGCAGCGGGCGAGATCCTCGTCCGCCAGAGCCTTGCCCTTGGCGGTGAAGCCGGTCACTTCGCCCAGCTCGCGGGCGACGCGCTGGCAGACCACGACGGGCCGCGAATTGCTCTTGGCCGCGACGCAGCTCGTGCCCTGGCACTGCCAGGCGACGCCGCCGATAATGGTGGTGCGCTCGGCGGCCGGTGCGGCCAGTTCGACGGTGTAGAAGGCCGCGCTGTTCGCATGGGCGGGGGCGGGCGCGACAAGCGCGCCGAGCGAGAGGGCGCTGATGGCGACGGCCAGCGTTGCCGCGCCGGCGGAGCGGAGAGGGGAGGAGAGGGTCATCGGACTGATCCTTTTCGCAGAGGGCTTACATTCCCAACGAGTTTCGAATAACAACCCGTCGCGAATCGCTGGTTACCGCACTGCACAATAGGTTGCAAGCAGAAACTTAATTTCAATTTTGTGACGGCGCGGCTTCGGGTTACAGATGGCCGCGGGAGAAATGAGCCTATGGGTGACGTAAGAGAACCGCTGCGCGAGCTGACCAATTGCGGCCTTCCCGAAGCGCTCGAGGTCATGGGAGAGCGCTGGAGCTTCATGATCCTGCGCGCCAGCTTCAACGGCCTGCACCATTTCGAGGAATTCCTCAGCGAACTGGGCATTGCCCGCAATATCCTTTCCAACCGGCTCGCCAAGCTGGTCGAGCACGGGATTCTGGATCGTCAGCCGTGCCCGGACGATCGCCGGCGGATCGAATACCGCCTTACCGCCAAGGGCTCCGATCTCCTGCCCGCGATGGTCGCGCTGCGCCAGTGGGGCCAGAAATACGGCAGCGAAGTGGTGGAGGACCCGGTGCTGGTCGACGAGCGCGACCGCCTGCCGATCGGCCCGACCTCGATCCTGTCGCACGACGGCCGCATCCTGGCGCACAAGGATCTCCGCCTGGTCAAGCCCGACCGGATGGGCCTGCGCGACGACGGCACGCGCGTCGAGCCGGGCAAACCGCTGGGCCGCGGCGACGTGGCCTACTACGACCGGGTGCAGGCGGCGGAATAGCCTGGAAAGCGGCCTGTTGGCCGCTTGCGCCATCCGCGCCTTCGCCGCCGGGCCCTGGCCAGTGCAAGAGGCGTTTCACGATGGTTGTCACCAGAATCGTTGCCAACCTGAACGCGCCGGACCCGATGGCGCTTGCGAAATTCTACCGGCTGGTCTTCGATCTGGACTTGCCTTTCGACATGGGCTGGATCGCGTTCCTGAGTCGCGAGTCGACTCAGAAGATCGAGCTGCATACCGCTTCGCAGGGAGGGTCCGGCACCGAACTGCCCGTGATCTCGATCGGGGTCGACGATCTCGATGCCACCGAAGCCGCCGTTCGCGATGCGGGTGCGGAAGTGGTCTACGGCCCGGCCACCGAACCCTGGGGGCTCCGCCGCTTCTTCTTCCGCGATCCGGCCGGCAACCTCGTCAACGTTGTCGACAGCTGAGGCGACGCGCGTTTCGCGGCGGCTATGCCCGCGGCGGCTGGCGCCGATAGCCGAGCGCTTCGGCCACATGGATGCGCCCCACCTGCTCGGCGCCTGCCAGGTCCGCGATCGTCCGCGCCACGCGCAGCATTCGCGTATAGCCGCGCGCGGATAGCCGCATGGCCTCGGCCGCCTGCATCAGCAGCGCGCGGCCGGCTTCGTCGGGCGTGGCGAAGCGTTCGAGCGGATCGCCGTCGAGTTCGGCGTTGGTGCGGGCACCGGTCTCGTCTGCCCGGGCGGTCTGGATCGCGCGGGCGTGGGCGACGCGCGCGGCGACTTCGGCCGAGCCTTCCGCAGGGGGCGGGAGCGCGAGGTCGACCGCGCTGACCGGTTCCACTTCGACATGGAGATCGATCCGGTCGAGCATCGGCCCCGAAACCTTGTTCTGATAGTCGGCGGCGCAGCGCGGCGCGCGGCTGCATGCGAGCGCCGGGTCGCCGAGATGGCCGCAGCGGCACGGGTTCATCGCCGCGATCAGCTGCACCCGCGCGGGATAGCTGACGTGCGCGTTGGCGCGCGCGACATCGACTCGGCCAGTCTCCAGCGGCTGTCGCAGCGAATCGAGCACCACGCGCTGGAACTCGGGCAGCTCGTCCAGGAACAGCACGCCCAGATGCGCCAGGCTGACTTCGCCGGGCCTGACCTTCAGCCCGCCGCCGGTGAGCGCGGCCATGCTCGCCGAATGGTGCGGGGCGCGAAACGGGCGCGCGCGCGAGATCCGCCCGCCCTCCAGCGTGCCCGCGACCGACTGGACCATCGAGACTTCCAGCGCCTCCGCGCTGCTCAGGTCGGGCAGGATGCCGGGGAGGCATGACGCGAGCAGGCTCTTGCCCGCGCCGGGCGGGCCGATCATCAACAGGTTGTGGCCGCCCGCCGCGGCGATTTCCAGCGCGCGCTTGGCCGTTTCCTGTCCCTTTACCTGCCGCAGATCGGGGCCGGGCGCGGCCGCCTCGACTTCGCCCGGAGGGGGATCGGGCAGGCGCCGCGTCCCTTTCAGATGGTTGAGCAGGCCGATCAGATCGGGCGCGGCGACGATCGGGACGTCGCTCGCCCAGCGGGCTTCGGACCCCTGCGCCGCAGGACAGATCAGCCCGGATTCCTGCTGGCTGGCGTGAAGCGCGGCGAGCAGGACCCCGGGGGAGGGGACCACGCGCCCGTCGAGCGCCAGCTCGCCCACGGCCACGAAGTCCGCAAGCTGTTCGGCATCGGTCACGCCCATGACGGCGAGCAGCGCGAGCGCGACCGGCAGGTCGTAATGCGATCCTTCCTTGGGCAGGTCGGCGGGCGAAAGGTTGATCGTGATGCGCTTGGGCGGAAGCGCCAGCCCCATCGACGACAGCGCGGCGCGCACCCGTTCCTTGCTTTCGCCTACCGCCTTGTCCGCCAGCCCGACGATGTTGAACTTGGGCAGGCCCGGCGCGACCGAGCATTGCACTTCGACCGCGCGCGCCTCCAGCCCGAGGTAGGCGACCGTCCTGACCAGTGCGACCACGCGTAAACTCCCCCGTCCCCGGCACGGGGTTTTGGCGCTGGCCGGGCGCGCTGTCGAGGGTCCGCTTGCGATTTTCTCCGGCCCGGACCGATTATCGCTAACCTTCGCGAAAGCATTTCGCTTTGCACTTGGGCAAGGCGGCGCTGCGCAGACTGCGCGCATGGTCCGGCTCCTGCCCTTGCTTGCCCTCGCAGCCGCCGCGCTCTCGGCACCGCTTCAGGCGCGCGAGACGGTGACGGTGGTGGTGGTCGAGGAATGGGTTGCGAGCGGTTCGGCGCGCTTCGTGCCGGCGGATCTCGCGGTCGAGCGACGCGCCATTGCCAGTTACGGCCCGTTCCGCGTGCTCGACGGGCAGCGCGCGGCTCTTGTCGACGTGACCGATTCGGCCAGCCCCGCCCAGTTCGCCGCCATGCTGCGCGACTATCCCGCGCTCGCGACGCTGGAGATGGTCGAGTGTCCGGGGACCGAGGACGACCGCGCCAATCTCGATCTGGGGCGGATGATTCGCGCGGCCGGCATCGCGACCCATGTTCCTGCCGGCGGCTCGGTTCGCTCGGGCGCGGTCGAGCTGTTCCTGGCGGGCGCGGACCGCCGGATCGACGACGGGGCCGAATTCGCCGTCCACTCGTGGATCGACGAGGATGGCCGCGAAGCGCGCGATTTCGCGCCCGGGGCGGCGATCCATGCCCCCTACATCGCCTATTACCGCGAGATGGGCATGGACGAGGCGGCGGCGCGCGCGTTCTATGCGATGACCAATTCGGTCGGATTCGCCGATGCCCGATGGCTCCGGGCGGAGGAAATGCGCCGCTGGCTGGCGCCGCAGACGGCCGGGCCGGACACGGCAGCTCCGGCACCGCAACCGGCAGCGCCCCGCATCGCCTATCTTGACTTGGGCGCCGCGCTGCCCTAGTCGCGCGCCCTTACGGCGGTCGTCTGGTTGCAGGCGGCCCTTTTCATTGGCGCCGATTGCCGTGGCATGGGATTGCTGCGGCAAGGGGCGTCGATCTGAGTTTTTCGAGGATATTATGAAGCGGACTTTCCAGCCCAGCAACCTCGTGCGCAAGCGGCGCCACGGCTTTTTCGCCCGCAAGGCGACCCCCGGCGGCCGCAAGGTCCTGCGTGCACGCCGCAAGCGCGGCCGCAAGTCGCTCTGCGCGTAATCTCCTTCGCATGCGTCCGCCGGGCGGGCGCGCGACATCCTGGCGCCTTTTGGCGCGAGAAGCGGCCGGCTGGCCATGCGGGTTCCTTTCGGGAGCCCGTTTCGTGCAGGCTTACCATCGGCTGCGTTTGATCCTATTCTTTCGGCGATGACACTCGCGACGATCCGCAAGCGCGCCGATTTTCTGGCCGCGAATCGCGGGCTGCGCGTGGCGCGGCCGGGCTTCGTGCTGCTGGCGCGCCCCAATGGCGGGCAGGGCAAGCGGTTCGGCATCACCGTGACCAAAAAGATCGGCAACGCCGTCGTGCGCAACCGCATGAAGCGCCGCTTCCGCGCGCTTCTGCGCGCCGCCCTGCCCGACGCCGGGCTGCCCGACCACGACCATGTGCTGATCGGCCGGGAGGGCGGGGTCGAACGCGATTTCGCACGAATGGCGGAGGAACTGGGCGAAGCGCTGCGCCGCGCGGCCGCAGGCAAGGGTGATCCGCCGCGCCGCCGCCGGGGGCGGGGCAAGTGAGGCGTGCGCTCATCCTGGTGGCGCGCGCCTGGCAGCTCGGGCCGTCGCGCATACTCCCGCCCACCTGCCGCTATGCCCCCAGCTGTTCCGAATATGCTATCGAGGCGCTCGAGAAGCACGGGGCAATCAAGGGTGGATGGATGGCGGTGAAGCGTATAATGCGCTGCCACCCATGGGGCGGGCACGGCTATGATCCTGTGCCGTAGTGCCTATATAACACACCTGTTGCGATAAACACGGGATCGAACGTCTTGCATAACCAGCGCAATCTCCTGCTCGCCGTCCTGCTGAGCGGTCTGTTGATCCTCGGTTGGGATACCGCCATGGGCTGGCTCTATCCGCAGACCGATCGTGCGGTGACCGAAGGCAGGATCGATACCCCGGCCGAAGCGGTGGAGGCGCAGCACACGCGCGAAGGCGGGCTGACCGATCCTGTCGAAATCGCGCAGGAGAAAGCCGATCTCGAAACCGCGCTTGCGGTTCCCGACCGCGCGGCGATCGACGCGCCGGCCATCGCCGGGTCGATCAATCCGGTCGGGGCGCGGATCGACGATGTCACGCTCAAGAATCACCGCGAATCGGTGGAGGACGAGAGCGGGCCGGTGCGGCTGTTCTCGCCGCAAGGCACCCCGGCCCAGCATTTCGCGCAGTTCGGCTGGGTGGGCGAGGGGCTGCGCGCCCCCGATGCCGAGACCGTCTGGCAAGTCGATGGCGGCCCGCTTGCGCCGGGCAGCCCGGTCACGATGCGGTGGGACAATGGCGAAGGGCAGCTATTCACCGTCCGCCTGACGGTCGACGAGAACTATCTGATCACCGCCGAACAGACGGTCGCCAATACCGGGAACGGCGCAGTGATCGTGCGGCCGTTCGCGCTGCTCAACCGGACCAGCCGGACCGCCAGCGCCAGCCAGTGGATCCTGCATTCCGGCCCGATCGGCTATTTCGGCGACGGCGTGCAGTTCGGCCCCGACTACGACGATCTGGACGAAGAGGGGGCGCAATCGCCCGACGGGCGCGCAGGCTGGATCGGCTTTACCGACATCTACTGGCTTTCCGCCATCGTTCCCGAAGCGGGCAGCGATGCCGCCGCCGAATTCCGCGCCCTGGGCGATGAGCACTATCGCGCGTCGCTCGTCTATCAGCCGGTCAGCGTGGCCCCCGGGCGCCAGGTTTCGCGCACCACGCGCCTGTTCGTGGGCGCCAAGGACAGCGCGGTCCTGAACGATTACGAGGAAGCGGGTATTCCCGGGTTCGGCAATGCCATCGACTGGGGCTGGTTCGGGGTGATCGAGAAACCGATCCTTTGGTTGCTCAAGCAGCTTTACGATCTGGCGGGCAATTTCGGCGTGGCGATCATCCTGCTGACGGTGGTGGTGCGCCTGCTGATGTTCCCCATCGCGCAGAAGCAGTTCGCCTCGATGGCCGCGATGAAGGCAGTCCAGCCGAAGATGAAGGCGATCCAGGAACGCTACAAGGACGATCGCCAGCAACAACAGCAGAAGATCATGGCGCTGTACAAGGAAGAGGGCGTCAATCCGCTCGCCGGGTGCCTCCCCCTGCTGCTGCAGATTCCGATCTTCTTCGGGCTGTACAAGGTGCTGATGCTCTCGATCGAGATGCGTCACAAACCCTTCGCGCTGTGGATCGACGACCTTTCCGCGCCCGATCCGGCGCATATCCTGAACCTGTTCGGCCTCCTGCCGTTCGAAGTGCCGGGACTGATCGCGATCGGCCCGCTGGCGGTGCTGCTGGGCGTGACGATGTGGCTGACGTTCAAGCTCAATCCGTCGACGATGGACCCGATGCAGCAGCAGATTTTCAACATCATGCCCTGGGTGCTGATGTTCGTCATGGCGCCGTTCGCCGCCGGCCTGCTGCTTTACTGGATCACCAACAACGTGCTGACGCTGGCGCAGCAAAGCTATCTCTATTCGAAGAATCCCCAGCTCCGGGCCCAGGCGGAGAAGGAGAAGGCGGAGCGGAGCCAGAGCGCGAATACCGACACGAAGAAGGGCAAGGCGTGACGCCGGAAGGCACCGAGCCGGAGCAGCGCGCCGCCAGGCTTTTCTCCGGCCGGGTCGAGTTCCTTCTCTCGGCGCCGCAGCTCAGGTTCCTCCCCGAACCGACAGTGCCCGAGATCGCCTTCTGCGGGCGCAGCAACGTGGGCAAAAGCTCGCTGCTCAATGCGCTGACCGGGCGCCGCGCGATCGCGCGCACATCGGTCACCCCGGGCCGCACGCAGGAACTGAACTTCTTCGAGGTTGGCGATCCGACCCTGTTCCGGCTGGTCGACATGCCCGGATACGGCTTTGCCAAGGCGCCGGTGAAAGTGGTCGAGCGTTGGCGCCAGCTCGTGCGGACCTATCTCAAGGGGCGTCAGGTGCTCCACCGCACGCTGGTGCTCGTCGATTCGCGCCACGGCCTCAAGGATGTCGACCGCGAGATGATGACCATGCTCGACGAAACGGCCGTCGGCTATCGCCTCGTTCTGACCAAGGCGGACAAGATCAAGGCCAGCGAGCTTGCAAAAGTGACCGAAGCGACGGCGACGGAGGCGCGCAAGCACCCCGCCGCGCACCCGGTTCTCCATGTCACCAGCGCCGAAAAGGGCATGGGGATTGCACAATTGCGCGCCGCGGTGCTGGAAGACGCGCGGGTATAGCGAAAAGGGTGCCGGCGGCCCTTGCCGGCCGGGCCGCTGCGGAGCAGAAGACGACCATGGTCTATACGATCGCGCAGGACCCGCTGGACGATGCCGAAGTGCTCGCGCTGCTCCAGCTCCATCTCGACGAGATGCATCGCTGGTCTCCGGCATGCAAGGTCCACGCTCTGCCGGCCGAGCGTCTGCGTGCGCCCGATGTCACGTTCTTCGTCGTGCGCGACGGACCTGTCCTGGCCGCGGTCGGCGCGTTGAAGGAACTGGCGCCGGACCGCGGCGAACTCAAGTCGATGCGCGCCGCGCCCGCCTATCGCGGAAAGGGGGCGGGGCAGGCGATCCTGCTGCACCTGCTGGCCGAAGCGCAGGCGCGCGGGTATCGCTGGGTCGGCCTGGAAACCGGCCGGCCGGCGGCGTTTCAGCCTGCCGTTCGTCTTTATGCCAAGCACGGATTCACCGAGTGTCCAGCTTTCGGCGATTACGTGTCCGACGAATTCAGCCTCTGCATGGAGAAATGGTTGTGATCCTCGACAGACGGACCGCGCTGGCGGGCGGTATCGCGCTGGCGGCGAGCGCTTGCGTGCCGGTGGAGCGCGCGCGCGACGGCCGCTTCGCCGCCTTGCTCAACATTGCCGAGGAATCGGCCAATGGGACATTGGGCGTGGCCGTTCTCGATACCGGCACCGGCCGGGTCTGGGGCCACAACGATTATGCCCGTTTCCCGCAGCTTTCCTCGTTCAAGCTCTCGCTCGCGGCATTGGTGCTCCATCTGGACGAGACCGGCGCCCTCGACGCGGACGAGCACATTGCCTGGGAGGCGAGCGAACTTCTCGACTACGCGCCATTTGCGAAGGAACGGCTGGATCGGGGCGCGACGCTGCGCGAACTGGCGGAAGCGACGCAGACGCTGAGCGACAACACCGCGGCCAACGTACTCCTGCGTCGTCTCGGCGGTCCCGAGCGGCTGACCGCCTTCTGGCGTGAGATCGGGGACGAGACAAGCCGGCTCGACCGGACGGAGCCCGAACTCAACAATGTCCCGCCAGGGGAAATCCGGGATACGACCACCCCCGCGGCAGCGGTGCATACGCTGAACCGCCTGATCTACGGCGACGCGCTGGGCGATGCCGCGCGCGCGACGCTGAAGACCTGGATGGCGGAAACCCGCACCGGAATGCGCCGCGTGCGCGCCGGATTGCCGCCCGAGTGGCCTGCGGGGGACAAGACGGGCACGTCGTTCTGGCCGGGCATGGGCAGCGTCTATGTCGATGTCGGCTATGTCGAGCCCGCGGGCCGCGCGCCGCTGACCTTCGCGGCATACTTTCGCGCGGCGCGCCAGCATACGAGCGTCGACCCGCGGGCCGAAGGCGCGCTGGCGGAAGTCGGCCGGATCATTGCAAGGTACGCGACCGAAGGCTGAGCGGGCGATCCCGACGCTTCTTCGGCCCCGCCCCGGGCGCGTCTATTCCTGTGCGAAGATCGCCACCTCGCTGGCGCCGCTGCTGTTCGCGCGTCCGCGGTACATGCCGGCGGAATTGAAGCTGAACACCGCCTCGCCATCCTTCGACATCACGATCACACCGCCGTCGCCGCCCATTGCCGCGACTTCGGCAATGACCGTGTCCGACGCCTGCTGAACGCCTTCGCCGGCCAGCAGCACGCGGTCGCAGATCGCCTGGGCAACGCCGGCGCGGATGAAGAATTCGCCCCATCCGGTGGCGGACACCGCGCAAGAGCGGTCGTCGGCCCAGGTTCCGGCGCCGATCACCGGGGCATCGCCGATCCGTCCCCAGCGCTTGCCCGTCATGCCCCCGGTGGAGGTTCCGGCAGCGAGATGCCCCTTCTGGTCGCGCGCCACCGCGCCCACAGTGCCGAACTTGTATTCGACGTCGAGCGCGGAAACTTCCCTCGCCTTCATATCGTCCAGCTGCTGCCGGCGATGCGGAGTTGCGAACCATTCGGCCGGCATCCGTTCCAGCCGCTTGGCCGTCGCAAACTGTTCGGCGCCGGCGCCCGACAGGAAGACATGGCGCCCGTCGTCCATCACCGCGCGGGCGAGGTGGATCGGATGGCGCACCGTGGTCACCCCGGCCACCGCGCCTGCGGCGCGCGTCCGCCCGTCCATGATCGAGGCGTCCATTTCATTGGTCCCCTCCCAGGTGAAGACCGAGCCGCGTCCGGCGTTGAACAGCGGATTGTCCTCCAGCAGGACGATCGCGGCCTCCACCGCGTCCAGCGCATCGCCGCCATCGGCAAGAACGCGCGCCCCCGCGTCGAGCGCCGCCTGCAATGCGCTGCGATAGGCCTGCTCGCGTTCGGGAGTCATATTCTCCCGCTTCAGCGTGCCCGCACCGCCATGGATCGCGAGCGACCAGCGAGGCGGCTCCGCTTCTTCCGCAGCGGGCTGGGCGGCAAGTGTTGCCGGGAACAGGGCAAGTATCGCGACAAGCGCGGCCAATGGTTTGATCATGAACGGCACGCTAGTGCCCGGCGCGCCGAACGCAAGCACGTGTTGTCCACTGCCATTCGTGCGCAGGTTTCGCGCGGCTCGACAAAGTGCTAAAGTCTTGATCTCACAGCAGGGAGATAGCCAATGCAATTCGGCAACTACCGCTTTGACCAGGAACTGGCTTTACATATCGCGGAAAAGGCGATCTGGGCCATTGTCATCCTGGTCGTCACCTGGGCAGTGGCGCGCGCCGCCAAATGGGCCTTTGCCAAACTGGTCGACAATGTCGCGATCTTTCGCCGCAGTACCGGCAACGGGACGAGCCTGGGCGAATCCCTCGGCAAGATCGTCAGCCTGCTGATCTGGCTGTTCGGCCTGCTAATTCTCCTCAGCGTTCTCGGCCTCGGCAATGCCGTCGGGCCGCTCAACACTTTGCTCGACAGCGTCATGGCCTTCATCCCGCGTCTCGTCGGCGCGGCGCTGATCTTCTTCATCGGCCTGATGATCGCCCGGATCGTGCGCGATCTGGTCGTCACCACGCTGCAGACGATCGACTTCGACAAATGGGCCAATCGCGGCGGGATCGACACGGTTACCGGGAACAGTGCGATCAGCCGGACGATCGGGACCATTCTTTATGCTCTGATCGTGATTTTTGCCGCAATTCTCGCGCTCGATGCGCTCGATCTCCAGAGCGTGTCGGCTCCGGCAAGCAATATGCTGCAGCTCATCTTCGATGCGATCCCGCGGATCATCGGCGCGGCCTTGCTGCTTGGGATCGGTTATCTGATCGGCCGGTTCCTCGTACCGCTGATCAAGGACGTGCTGGTCGGGCTGGGCGTCGACCGCGCGCTGGGCGCGACCGAGCTGCTTCCCGACAACACGACCGCCACCGATCTGATCGCACGCGTGGCGCAGATCGCGATCGTCCTGTTCTTCGCGATTGCCGCAACGCGCCTGCTCGGGTTCCCCGAACTGACCGCCATTCTCGACCAGGTGCTCGAACTCGGGGGTCGGGTCGTCTTCGGTGCCGTGGTGATCCTTGTCGGGTTCCTCATCGCGCGGCTTCTGGTGCGGATGATTTCCGGCGCGGGCGAGACGAATCTCGCCGGCACGATCATCAAGTGGGCCACGATCTTCGTCTTCACTTTCATGGGGCTGAGCTTCATGCAGGTGGGCGACGAAATCGTCCGTATCTTCTTCAGTGCGATGGTGATCGGCGGCGCGGTGGCCGCGGCTCTCGCCTTCGGTCTCGGCGGGCGCAACTGGGCCGCACGCAAGCTGGAGGAATGGGACGCGGAGGCATCGTCGTCGTCGGCTTCGAACCCGCCACGCGGCGAAACCGGGAACGATCCGCTGCCGCCCGGCGCGTAAGCAACGCGGATCGAGGGGGGCGCGCGGTCTGCGCCCCCGGACAGAAAGGGGCGCGGGTCCGGCAGGGTCCGCGCCCTTTCTCGCAGGGGCAGGCCCGCTCGTGCGGCAGGGGTCATTGCCCCGTCATCCCTGCGTGCGTATATGGCGGCCATGTCTGCAATTCGCCCCTGGCGCGCGATCGAGCGTCGCAAGAGCCGCCGGATCATGGTCGGCAACGTGCCCGTGGGCGGCGATGCGCCGATCACGGTGCAGACGATGACCAACACCCCGACCGAGGACGCCGCGGCGACGATCGACCAGATCCGCCGGTGCGAGGACGCGGGGGCGGACATCATCCGCGTTTCCTGCCCGACCGAGGAAGCGACCGCCGCGATGCCCGCGATCGTGCGGGCGGCGAACATCCCGGTCGTCGCCGACATCCATTTCCACTACAAGCGCGCGCTCGAAGCGGCTGACGCGGGCGCGGCCTGCCTGCGGATCAACCCCGGCAATATCGGCAGCGACGCGCGCGTCGCCGAAGTGATCCGCGCGGCCAAGGCCAACGGCTGCGCGATCCGCATCGGCGTCAACGCCGGCAGCCTCGAGAAGGACCTGCTCGAGAAATACGGCGAGCCGTGCCCCGAAGCGCTGGTCGAAAGCGCGCTCGACCATATCAAGCTGCTGCAGGATCACGATTTTCACGAATACAAAGTGGCAGTGAAGGCGAGCGACGTGTTCCTCGCGGTCAGCGCCTACATGGGCCTCGCCGAAGCGGTCGACTGCCCGCTGCACCTCGGCATTACCGAAGCCGGCGGCCTGATCGGCGGGACGGTGAAATCGAGCATCGGCATCGGCAATCTGCTGTGGGCCGGGATCGGCGACACGATCCGCGTCTCGCTCTCGGCCGAACCGGAAGACGAAGTGCGCGTGGGGTTCGAGATTCTCAAGGCGCTCGGCCTCAGGACCCGCGGCGTGCGCGTGGTCTCCTGCCCCTCCTGCGCGCGCCAGGGGTTCGACGTGATCCGCACCGTCCAGGCGCTCGAGGAGCGCTTGCAGCATATCAAGACGCCGCTGTCGCTCTCGGTCCTCGGCTGCGTCGTCAACGGCCCGGGCGAGGCGCGCGAGACCGACATCGGGATCACCGGCGGCGGCAAGGGCAAGCACATGGTCTATCTCTCCGGGGTGACCGACCACCACGTCTCCGACGCCGACATGCTCGACCATATCGTCGACCTGGTCGAGAAGAAGGCCGCCGAGATCGAAGCGGACATGAGCGACGCCGGGCAGGCCGACGAAATGCCTGCGGCGGTGAAACAAGCAGAAGTCGCGAAATAGTGGAGTTTGAACTGCTCCCACTTTCCTGGGATGCTGTAGCTGTTTTTGCGACGGGCTTCGCGGCTGTCATAGGTGCCACCTGCATTGGTTTGAGACAGGCGGAAATTACTGAACGCCAGATCGAGGTTCAGCGTGAGCAGGCAGAGAGTGATCGCCAGCTTCGTGCCAATGATTTAAAGCTCCGGTTGATGGAGCGACGCGCCAACTGCGTGCAGAAACTCCGCGAGATCTACCTGACTATAACCTCCGAAGGCGAGCTGCCTAATGAGGACAGAGCCAAGCTTTTCTCTATTATTCAGGAGATTGAATTAATATTCAGAGAGGATGTTGTCGAAGGATTGAGGGAGGTGGCCCTCGCTTCTTATCGGCTGCGCTTTAAGAGGCTTAGGGCTGAGAGAGAATTCAAGCGTGGAAATATAGAAAAATCAGGAAAAGAGGATGAAGAGGCGAATGAACTAGAAGGCATCATTTTTGATAAACTTCCGATCTTGATCGATTCTATGGTGAAGCATTCACGCCTGCACGACATTTCCTGAATTCCTGCCTTGGTTCACGATATACGCTGCGATTGGCTCCGGAGAACCGCACGCCAATACTCCGTGCCCCGTTCACGCTCCCGTTACCGCCTGTTATGCTAAGGTGTGCGCATGGACAGACGCGGCATTATCAAAGGGACTCTCGCTCTCGGCGCAACGCTGGCCTTGCCCGCCCGCCTGCCCGCGCAGGTGCGCATGGGTACGCCGCGCGACGCGATCCTGGTCGAGATCGCCAAACGCGAGCAGCAGAAAGCCGGATCGATGCTCTGGCGCACCGATATCGTCGGCATTGCCGATTTCGGGCTGCACAGCGCCGAGCCACGGTTTCACTTCGTGAACCTCGAAGCCGGGCGGGTCGATTCGTACCTGGTCACCCATGGCAGTGGTTCCGATCCCGAGCACGACGGGTGGCTCAACTGGTTCTCCAACGTGCCCGAATCGCTCTGCACCAGCCGCGGCGCCTATATGACCTACGGCTGGTACACCGGCCGTTTCGGCACATCGATCCGGCTGGAAGGGCTGGAGGCGGACAATTCGAACGCGCTCGACCGCGCGATCGTGATGCACCGCGCGGACTATGCGGAGCCGGAGCATATCGCGCGCTGGGGCCGGCTTGGCCGCTCCAACGGCTGCTTCGCCATGGGTGATGCCGATTTCAAGCGCGCGCTGCTCCAGCTCGGCGGCGGGCGGGTCCTGTTCGCCGACCGGCTGGGCCTGGCGCCCGACGGCTCGACGATCGTCCGCCCGCAGCAGGAAATGGGCGAGATCAGGCCGCTGATGCCCGATCCGCCGCGCGGCGACGACGTGCTGAACCCGGGCGTTTACTGAAGCGCTCAGGTCGTTTTCATGTCGTCGATGATTTCGACCGCTTCCTCGCTGGTGCGGCGAGCACGATGTTGTTCGCGCGGCGCGTCCAGCGCGGCCAGCACGGGGGCATCGCGGTCGTAGATGTCCTTGAACGTGCGCAGCTTGCCGTCGATGTCGGTCCCCATCGTGAAATAGGTGATATAGACCGGCATCCGGCTTTCGAACGGAACGCGCGTGTATTCGCCCGATTTCAGGATCTCGACCGCTTCCTGCGCGGCCGCCTTGCGTTCCTCGTCCGTCTCCGGGTTCTTCGCCAGGATCGCGAGAGTGATCGCCAGCTCGCTCGCCCGTTCGGTGCGGATGCAGCCGTGGCTCAGCGCGCGATTGGCGTTGTTGAACAGATGGCGCGAAGGCGTGTCGTGCAGGAAGATCGCGTGGGGGTTGGGCATGTCGAGCTTCATCAGCCCCAGCGAATTGCCGGGGCCGGGTTGCTGCACGACCGTGATCATGCCCGTTTCCTTGTTCCGCCAGCCCTTGTAGCCGTTGGCGCGCGCCCAGGCGGGATTGCCGAGAACGCGCGCGCCGAGGCCTTCGCCTTTCACGATCGATTGCGGCACGGTCCAGTTGGGGTTGAAAATCACCCCTTCGACCGTTTCGGCGAGCTGCGGGGTCGCCGTGCGTCCCGGCTTGCCGACGATCGTCTTGTACGTGCGCATGATCTTGTCGTTGACCGTCAGGCGCAGCTGATATTCGGGCACGTTGGTGATCAGGTACTGGCTGCCCAGGTCGCGGGCGAGCCAGCGCCAGCGGTCCATGTTGGCGCGGATCAGCTTGCGACGCGCTGTGGCATCGGCCGGCGTCGCGGCCAGTTCCTCGCGCAGACGGGCGTAATCGGGATGCAGCGGGGCGACGGACTGCAGCGCACCGGCGATATCGCCGCTCGCCAGCGCCTCGGCCATCACGTCGCCGGTGCGGTAGCGGTCGGGATCGGGATCGACCACGAACCACTGGCGCCGCGAGTCCATCGGCGTGCGGCCGTCGCGCATATCCTCCACCAGCCAGGCGAAGGCGCGGCTGGCCACCCGGTCGAGCTGCTCGCCCGGCCCGGCCAGGATGGCATTGCGCAATGCGGAAAGGTCGTAATCCGCCGGGTCCAGACCTTCGGCCCCGATCCCCTCGATCACTGCAACCAGCCGTTCGGCATTGGTCACGCTCCAGGGCTGAACCTCGGGGGTGAACTGCTGGACGACCTCGCGCGCGATCGTGGGTACGGGCTCGCCGGCCTCCTGCGAACTTTCGACAGCCGGGCTTTCGGCGGGCGGGTTTTCGGAAGGCGCGCTTGCCACCGCATCGTCGTCGGGATCGACCGGATATTCCCCGATCAGCTGCGATTCAGGGAGAAGGTTGTCCGGCGTGCGCTGCTGCGCTGCGGCCATTCCGGGAATGATCAGCGCCAGCGAAGCGGCAGCAAGAAAACTCGATTTGCGTGTGATGGTCATATACCTTCTCAACCCTAGGGCGCGCGCATCCGGTTGGTCTTGCAAGATTTTGCCCCATTGAATGACAAGCTTCAAGCATGCCGTCTGACTGAAGGCTGAATCGTTTGTAGTTAGATGACGTTCAGGCAGAGGCGGCTTATGCCGTCTTCATGTTTTTCGAGCATCGCCTCATGCCGATTGTCGTTACCGCTGTCGGCATCGGGCTGTTCGCGGCGATGGATGCGTTCATGAAGTCGGCGTCGCTCGCCACCGGTGCCTATAGCGCACTGTTGCTGCGGAGCGCGGCCGGGTTCGCGCTCGTCGCGCCGCTCTGGCTTGTGCTGGGCGGGCGCTGGCCGCGGCGCGCGGTGCTGCGCATCCATCTCAAGCGCGGCGTGGTCGTCGCGTTCATGGCGCTGTCGTTCTTCTACGCCCTGGTGCGCCTGCCCCTGGCCGACGCGATTGCCCTGTCGTTCGTCGCGCCGCTGATCGCGCTCTATCTCGCCGCCCTTCTGCTGGGCGAGACGATCGAGCGGCGCGCGATCGTTGCCGCGCTGCTGGGGCTGGCCGGGGTGGTCGTCATCGTCGGGGGGAAGCTCGGCAGCCAGGCGCTGGACCGGGAAACCGCGCTGGGGCTGGCCGCCATGGGATTTTCGACGCTGCTCTATGCCTGGAACCTGGTGATCCAGCGCGAACAGGCCCTGGTTGCGCGTCCGGTCGAAGTGGCGACGTTCCAGAACGGCATCGTCGGGCTGGCGCTGCTGCCGCTGGCGCCGCTTCTGTTCGCGATGCCGGGCGCGGAGGCCTGGCGCGATATCGGCGCGGCCGCCCTGCTGGCGACCGGCGCGGCGATCCTGCTCGCCTGGGCCTATGCCCGGGCCGAGGCGCAAGTCCTCGTCCCGGTGGAATACAGCGCGTTTCTGTGGGCCGCGCTGTTCGGATGGCTGTTCTTCCGCGAAAGTCTCGGCCCCGGCACGGTGGCCGGCGCGGCGCTGATCGTGATCGGCTGCTGGATCGCGGCGCGGCGCCGGCCGGAGCAGAGCGCGCTGTGAATCGTCCGGCGCGGTAGTTGCCGCCTGCCCCTTGACGCATCGCGCCCGAACGCGCAGGTGCCGCGGCACATAGCGACTCTCCGCCGGGGCGCAGCGCGGCGGTCGCGACCCATGAAAGGATGATGCACAGCATGACCCAGGTCGGCAAGGACACGCTCGAAACCCGCTCCACGCTCACCGTCGATGGCAAGGATTACGCTTACTATTCCCTGGCCAAGGCGGCCGAACACGTCGGCGACGTTTCGCGACTTCCGTTCTCGCTCAAGGTTCTGCTGGAAAACATGCTTCGTTTCGAAGACGACGGCTTCACCGTGGGCCGGGAGCATGTTCGCGCGATTGCCGACTGGCTGAAGAACCCGGCGACCGGCCAGGAAATCCAGTATCGTCCGGCGCGCGTGCTGTTGCAGGATTTCACCGGCGTGCCCTGCGTGGTCGACCTCGCCGCGATGCGCGACGCGATTGCCAAGCTCGGCGGCGATACCGCCAAGATCAACCCGCAGGTTCCGGTCAATCTGGTGATCGACCACTCGGTCATGGTCGACGAATTCGGCCACCCCAAGGCCTTCGAGCAGAACGTCGCTTTCGAATATGCGCGCAATGCCGAACGCTACGACTTCCTCAAATGGGGTTCGAAGAGCTTCCGCAACTTCTCCGCCGTGCCCCCGGGCACCGGCATCTGCCACCAGGTGAATCTCGAGCATATCGCCCGCGGCGTATGGTCGAGCGAGGACGAGAGCGGCCAGATGGTCGCCTACCCCGACACCTGCGTCGGCACCGACAGCCACACGACGATGGTCAACGGCCTCGGCGTGCTCGGCTGGGGCGTCGGCGGGATCGAGGCCGAGGCGGCGATGCTCGGCCAGCCCATTTCGATGCTGATTCCCGAAGTGGTCGGTTTCCGCCTCGACGGCAAGCTGGCCGAGGGTGTGACCGCCACCGACCTCGTGCTCACCTGCACGCAGATGCTGCGCGCCGCCGGCGTGGTCGGCCGTTTCGTCGAGTTCTACGGCCCCGGCGTTTCGACGCTGACCCTTGCCGACCGCGCGACGATCGCCAACATGGCGCCCGAATACGGCGCGACCTGCGGCTTCTTCGGCATCGACGGCAAGACGCTCGACTACATGCGCCTGACCGGCCGCAGCGACGAGACGATCGCGCTGGTCGAAGCCTACAGCCGCGAGCAGGGAATGTGGTTCGAACCGGACAACGAGCCGGTCTTCACCCGCACGATCGAGCTCGACATCGGCGCCGTCGTCCCCAGCCTGGCCGGTCCCAAGCGGCCGCAGGACAAGGTTATCCTCCCGGAAGTCGACGACCTGTTCAATTCCGAGCTGGAAGAGCACTACGACAAGAGCGAGCCCGAGCGCGTCGAGGTCGAAGGCAAGGATCACGACATCGGCGACGGCGACGTCGTGATCGCCGCGATCACCAGCTGCACCAACACCTCCAACCCCGATGTGATGGTTGCCGCCGGCCTCGTGGCCAAGAAAGCCAACGAGCGCGGGATGAAGCCCAAGCCGTGGGTCAAGACGAGCCTCGCGCCCGGTTCGCAGGTGGTCACCGATTACCTCGAGAAAGCCGGCCTGCAGGAGCATCTCGATGCCATCGGTTTCGACCTCGTCGGCTATGGCTGCACGACCTGCATCGGCAATTCCGGGCCGCTCGCGCCGCCGATCAGCGAGGCGATCAACGGCAACGACATCGTCGCCGCCAGCGTGCTTTCGGGCAACCGCAATTTCGAAGGCCGCGTCAGCCCCGATGTGCGCGCGAACTTCCTCGCGTCGCCGCCGCTGGTGGTCGCCTACGCGCTCAAGGGCACGGTGACCGAGGACATGATCGACACGCCGATCGGCCAGGACCGGGAAGGCAACGACGTGTTTCTGAAGGACATTTGGCCTTCGAACGACGAGATCGCCGAAATCCGCTCGGGCGCGATCGATCGCGCGATGTTCGAAGCGCGCTATGCCGACGTCTACAAGGGCGACGAGCACTGGCAGGCGATCGACGTGACCGGTTCGGACACCTACCAGTGGCGCCCGGGCAGCACTTACGTCGCCAACCCGCCCTATTTCGAAGACATGAGCATGACGCCGGCACCGGTGACCGATATCGTCGAGGCCAAGCCGCTGGCGATCCTGGGCGACAGCGTCACCACCGACCACATCAGCCCGGCCGGTTCGATCAAGGAAGACAGCCCGGCGGGCAAGTACCTGCTCGAAAACCAGGTCGCGAAGGCGGATTTCAACTCCTACGGCTCGCGCCGCGGCAATCACGAGGTGATGATGCGCGGCACTTTCGCCAATATCCGCATCAGGAACGAGATGGTTCCGGGGGTCGAGGGCGGCTACACCGCGTTCGAGGGCGAGCAGATGCCGATCTACGACGCGGCGATGAAGCACAAGGCGAACGGCACGCCGCTGGTCGTTATCGCCGGCAAGGAATACGGCACCGGATCGAGCCGCGACTGGGCCGCCAAGGGCACGATCCTGCTCGGCGTGCGGGCGGTGATCGTCGAAAGCTTCGAGCGCATCCACCGCTCGAACCTCGTCGGCATGGGCGTGCTGCCCTTGCAGTTCCAGGACGGCGACACGCGCGAGACGCTGGGGCTGACGGGCGATGACAGCTTCTCGATCCGCGGGCTGGCCGACCTCAAGCCGGGGCAGGATGTGGAAGTCGAAGTGACCCGCGCGAATGGCGAGAGCTTCAGCTTCTCGGCCAAGTGCCGGATCGATACCGCCAACGAGATGGAGTATTATCGCAACGGCGGCATTCTCCACTACGTGCTGCGCAAGCTGGCGGCCTGATCCGGGACGGCCGGACCGGTGGCCGCGGTTTTTCGCGGTGACATCGGTCCTGGCCGTTGGCGGTTCGTCAAAGAAAAGGGGCGGCTTCCTTCGCGGGGCCGCCCCTTTCCTGTTTCGAAGCGTGGGAGCGTGCTTCTAGGCGCCCCGGACGAGGCGCAGTTTCTTGCGGCCGAGCACCGCTGCCGCGGCCAGGCCGAACAGGATCGTCATCGGCGGTGCGGGCACTTGCGTGCCGCTGGTGCTGCCGTTGCTCGAACTCGAGGTCGAGCTGGAAGTCGAGGAACTGGTCGAGCTGCTCGTGCTCGAACTGGTCGACGAACTCGTCGAGCTGCTCGTGCTGCTGGTGACGTTGCCCGAGCTGGAGGTGCTGGTCGAGACATTGCCCGAGGTCGACGTGGTCGAGGTCACACCGCCCGTCGAAGTCGACGTCGAGGTGGTCGAAGTCACACCGCCGGTCGAGGTCGACGTCGTCGATGTGACGCCGCCGGTCGACGTGGAAGTCGAGCTGCCGCCGGTCGAGGTGGACGTGGAACTGCCCCCGGTCGAGGTCGAAGTCGAACCGCCGGAGGTCGAGGTGGAGCCGCCCGAAGTCGACGTCGATCCACCGGACGAGGTCGAGGTGACGACCACGCTGCCCCCGCTTCCGCCGCTGCCGCCGAAGAAACCCCCGAAGAACCCGCCGCCGAAGCCGCCGAACCCGCCGCTGCCGCCGATCACCGTCACCCCGCCGCTGCTCCCGCCCGACACGGGCGGTGCCGGCGGAAGCGGCACGGGCGCCATCGCCATTTGGTAGACCGGGGGGCATTCCTCGGCATAGGCGGCGGTCGGAGGGGGCGGGACGGCGCCGGGCGCCATCGCACCGGCAGGCACGCATTCGACCGTGCGGCGCACGATGCGGCGCTTGCGCTTGGTTTCCTTGGGCACCGTGCGCTTGGCGATCTTTTTGGGTGCCTGCTTGACGTAGCGCACCGGTTCGGTCTTTCCCTTGGCCGACTTGTACGACGGCGTATCGGTGACGGGCTTCTCGGCCACATGGACCGCGCCGCCTGCCAGCAGCACACCGCCCGCGGCAGTCGCGGACAATTTCGCCAGGGCCATTTTTACCGACATGGGCAAGCTCTTTCATTGCGTCTTCGGGTGGGCCGGGGCCGACGCGTTCGGCGTCCCGACCGGTTCTCTCTGCCTTCAGGAAGACGCATTGGAGGTGCCAGGGCAATCGCATTAACCGTCTCGCGCCGCCGAAAGTCGCGAAAAAACGGCCCTGCGCGCGGTCTCGGCCGGACTTGTCCCGCGATGGGGCGGAAACCGCGCAATTCCTTGCCGCCGCGTTAAGAGTTTTCTTCGAACAACCCCGATTGCGTGCCCTTGGGCGGCGTCATTTCGAGATGTCGCCAGCCCGATTCGTTGAGGCATCGGCCCCGTGCGGTGCGCGCCACCAGCCCCAGCTGGATCAGGTAGGGTTCGACCACTTCCTCCACCGTATCGCGCGGTTCGGCGAGGCCGGCGGCGAGCGTTTCCACCCCCACCGGGCCGCCGCGGTAAGTCGTGGCGATCATGGTGAGGTAGCGACGATCCATCGCGTCGAGGCCGAGGCGGTCGATTTCCAGCCGGGTCAGGGCATCGTCCGCCACCTTGCGCGTCACCACGCCGTCGCCCGCGACATGGGCAAAGTCGCGCACCCGCCGCAGCAGCCTGCCCGCGACGCGCGGTGTGCCGCGGCTGCGCCGGGCGATCTCGCGCGCGCCCGCGGGATCGATCTCCACCCCCAGCAGCCGCGCCCCGCGGGTGACGACGAGGTCCAGTTCCTCGTGGGTGTAGAAATTGAGCCGCACGGGAATGCCGAAGCGGTCGCGCAGCGGCGTCGTCAGCAGCCCCTGCCGCGTGGTCGCGCCGACCAGCGTGAACGGCGGCAAGTCGATCCGCACGCTGCGCGCCGAAGGTCCTTCGCCGATGATCAGGTCGAGCGCGCGGTCTTCCATCGCCGGGTAGAGCACTTCCTCGACCACCGGATTGAGCCGGTGGATCTCGTCGATGAACAGCACGTCGTGCGGCTCGAGATTGGTCAGAAGAGCTGCCAGATCGCCCGCCTTGGCGATCACCGGCCCGCTGGTGGCGCGAAAGCCGACACCCAGCTCTTTCGCGACGATTTGCGCCAGCGTCGTCTTGCCGAGGCCGGGCGGGCCGAAGAACAGCACGTGATCCATCGCCTCCCCGCGCGACCGCGCGCTTTCGATGAAGACCCGCAGATTCTCGCGCGCCGCCTCCTGCCCGATGAACTCGCCGAGCGACTTCGGACGCAGCGCGGCGTCGGGATCGTCGGGTTGGCGATCGGGGGTGTGGAGGGGGGCGGGGTCGGTCATGCCGGTGCAGCGCTAGACGCTAAATGGACCCTGAAACAAGTTCAGGGTGACGGGGAGGGAGTTCAGAGTGACGGAGGTGGAGTTCGGGGTGACGGGGAGGGAAAGGGAGAACCTGGTCGAGGCCCGACCCTTTCCCGTCATGCTGAACTCGTTTCAGCATCCATCCCCCGGCACCCTCCGCCCCATGCCGTTCGAGCGCAACCCCTGCGTCTACGTCCTCGCGAGCGGTCGCTACGGCACCCATTACATCGGCGTCACCAGCGATCTGATGCAGCGGCTCTGTCAACACCGCGAAGGAATCACGGGCGGATTCACGAAGCGATACCGGGTCCACCGCCTCGTTCGCTACGAAATGTTCGGCGACATGGAGGGGGCCATCTTGCGCGAGAGGCAGCTCAAACGCTGGCACCGGCAGTGGAAGATCAACCTGATCGAGCGGGACAACCCGCATTGGGCGGACCTGGCGGCAGGGCTCGGCTTCGAACCGCCGGCTTTGCGCGGGGGGCGCAATGGATCGTGAAACGCGTTCAGGATGACGGGGGAGAGAGTGAAGCACTATCCCGCCGCCCTCTTCAGCGCCACGCGGATCAGGTCGTTTTCGCTGGCGTCTTCGCCCAGTTCGCCCTGGGCGGCAGCGACGGCGCGGGCGGCGACGGCGGGCTTGAAGCCGAGATTCTCGAGCGCGGAGACCGCATCTGCGCTGGCACCGCCGGCGGGGGTGGCCGGCACCGCGCCCGCCACGCCGCCGCCCGGCAGTGCACCAGCCTTGTCCTTCAGCTCGTTGACGATCCGCCCGGCCAGCTTCGGCCCGACGCCTTGCGCGCGGGCGACCATTGCCGCGTCGCCGCCCGAGCAGGCCGCCTGCAGTTCGCCCGGCGAGAGCGTGGAGAGGATCGCCAGCGCGACTTTGCTGCCCACGCCCTGCACTTGCGTCAACAGGCGGAACCAGTCGCGCTCCGCCGCCTCGGCAAAGCCGAGCAGGCGCATGTCGTTCTCGCTCACCTGCAGGTCGGTGTAGACGGTGCAGGCCTCGCCCGTCTCGCCCAGCGCCGACAGCGTCTTCGACGAACAGTGGACGAGATAGCCGACGCCCGCGACGTCGATCACCGCCCAGTCGGCGCCGGTTTCGTCGAGCAGGCCCTTGAGCTTGGCAATCATGCTTTGTTCCTGCCCGAGTGCGCGCGGTTTGGCCAGCGCTGCGGCGCATTTGTCCGCAAATCCGCGCAATCGGGGGATATGCCTGTTGCACTGCACGTCGAAAGGGGGAGCGCCGCGACCGTCGCACGGGCCGGTGCCGGCAAGGAAAACGGTTCTTCGCGCAGCCGCAGCAAAGGTAAAGTGGACAGCTCCCGCACCATCGGACAGAAGGCATCGGCATGAGCTGGAACACCTTCGGACGCGTGCTGCGTTTCACGACCTGGGGCGAAAGCCACGGCCCCGCGCTGGGCGCGGTGGTGGACGGCTGCCCGCCGGGGCTGGAACTGACCGAGCAGGCGATTCAGCCGTTCCTCGACGCGCGGCGGCCCGGACAATCCAAGTTCACCACCCAGCGGCAGGAGGCCGACCGGGTGAAGATCCTGTCGGGCACGTTCGAACGCCGCACCACCGGTACGCCGATCGCCCTCATGATCGAGAACACCGATCAGCGGTCGAAAGACTATTCCGAAATCGCCAACACCTATCGCCCCGGCCATGCCGACTACGCCTATGACGCGAAATACGGTTTTCGCGACTATCGCGGCGGCGGGCGGTCGAGCGCGCGCGAGACGGCGGCGCGGGTCGCCGCGGGGGCCGTGGCGCGCCTGGCGATCCCCGAAGTGACCATCCATGCCTATGTCGTGCAGGTCGGCGAGGACCGGATCGACCGGGCGGCGATGGACCTGGAGACGGTGGGCGCCAATCCGTTCTTCTGCCCCGATCCGCAGGCGGCGGAGCGATGGGCCGCGCTGGTGGACGCGGCGCGCAAGGACGGGTCGAGCCTCGGCGCGGTGGTCGAATGCGTCGCCTCGGGCGTTCCCGCGGGTTGGGGCGCGCCGGTCTATGCCAAGCTCGACGCCGATCTGGCCGGCGCGATGATGGGGATCAACGCGGTCAAGGGTGTCGAGATCGGCGACGGCTTCGCCGCGGCGGCCTTGCGCGGCGAGGACAATGCCGACGCCATGCGCCCCGGCCGCGACGGGCCCGAGTTCGCGGCCAACCACGCAGGCGGGATCGCCGGCGGCATCTCCACCGGGCAACCGGTCGTGTGCCGCGTGGCGTTCAAGCCGACCAGTTCGATCCTGACGCCGGTCGATTCGATCACGCGCCCCGATGCCGATGGCATCTCGAAAGCGACCCAGGTGCGCACCAGGGGGCGCCACGATCCCTGCGTCGGCATACGCGGCGCGCCCGTGGTGGCGGCGATGATGGCGCTGGTGCTGGCGGACCACAAGCTGCTCCATCGCGCGCAGTGCGGATAGCCGCGGGGAGGGGCAGCGCAATGTCGAACCGGCGCCCGCTTCTCTGGGCCATACTGGCGCTGCCGGGCGCTAGGATCCTGTGGCGCTGGTGGGCGACGCCCGAAAGCTATGGCTTCGGCCATGCGATCGGCGACAGCGGCGACTGGGCGGCGTGGCTGCTGATGGTGACGCTGGCGGTGACGCCGGTGCGGCTGTTGTTCCGCCGGCAGCGCTGGACCGCCTGGCTGATGCGGCGGCGGCGCGACCTGGGCGTGGCAAGCTTCGCCTATGCGGTCGGGCACACGGTCATCTATGTCGCGGACAGGGCTTCGCCAAGCGTGGTGATCGAGGCGGCGGGTTCGCCCGATATGCTGACAGGGTGGCTGGCGCTGGCGCTGTTCGTTCCGCTGGCGGCGACATCCAACGATCTGGCCGTGCGCGCGCTCAAGCGGTCATGGAAGGTGCTGCACCGGCTGGTCTATCCGGCCGCGATCCTGACCTTCCTCCACTGGGTGCTGGCGGCCTTCGATCCGACCACGGCCTACATCCACATCGGGGTGCTGGCCGCCGTCGAACTGCTGCGAATCTGGTTGCAGCGCCGCCAGAGTCGTTTGCAGCAAGGTTGAAGCGGCACCGGCCCGCAGCCCCCCGTCCGGCCACCCAACGGCAGGGTATTCGAGCGGGAGTGCGGGCCGGTGCCGTCTCGATGAAAACGACCCTTAGAGCGTGACGTAGTTGCGGAAGCGCGCGACTTCTTCCGCATCGACGTATTTGCCGATCTCGCGGTCGAATTCGGCCATGTCCTCGTAAGGGCGATATTCCTCGAACTCGTGGATCATGCGGTCGGTCATCCCCGGGACCAGCGCGATCGCCTCCTCGCTGGCGTTGTTCAGGTCGATCGGGACGAAGACCTTGACGAGGATCGCGCTCGCTTCTTCCTGCGAGACGTTTTCCAGCAACCTGGCGTGCAGGCCGGTCACGTCGGCATAGGGCTGCCCGGCAACGATCGCTTCGGCCAGTTCGGGGGAGATGCCTTCGACGCCGGCCAGCTGCGCGGCGGTGGCGGTATTGGCATCGATCACGGCGGCGGTGGTATCGGCTGCCGTATCTTCGACCTCGGCCGCCGATTCCCCGGCGGGTGCGGCCGTATCCTCGGCGGTTTCCGAACAGGCCGCGAGGGTCATGGCCGTGCCGGTCAGAGCGGCGAGTACGATCTTGCGCATTCGGAAAAATCCTTTTCGGTTGTGTGGGCGGGCACTTTAGCAGGCGCGGAGCTGTTGCGAACCCCTTGCAATAAGAAATTTTGCCGAGATGCCGCCTGCCCGCCGGGCAGGTGCGAGCCGGGAAACCAAACATCTGCCGAACTTTTCGGAACGACCGGCCCGTTGATCGAAAATTTCGATGTTAGCTATCGCACAAAAACGCTTTTGTGCATCGCAACAGTCACTATCTGGGGCTTCGAGTTTCACACCTGAAAAAAGAGGACTTCAGACATGGGTATCATCGGAAGCACGATCAAACCGTTCACCGCCACCGCCTTCCAGAAGGGCAAGGACTTCTTCGAGGTCTCGGAGAAGGACCTCGAGGGCAAGTGGGCCGTGTTCTTCTTCTACCCGGCGGATTTCACGTTCGTCTGCCCGACCGAGCTGGAAGACCTCGGCGAGAAGTATGCCATGCTCCGGCAGATGGGCGTTGACGTCTATGCGGTGAGCACCGACACGCATTTCAGCCACAAGGCCTGGCATGACACGTCGGAGAAGATCGGCAAGCTCGAGTTCGCTTTCCTCGGCGACCAGAACCACATCCTCGCCAACAACTTCGGCGTGCTGCGCGAAGGTGCCGGCCTGGCCGATCGCGCGACTTTCGTGGTCGATCCCGATGGCGTGATCCAGATCATGGAAATCACCTGCGAAGGCGTGGGCCGCAATGCCAACGAATTGACCCGCAAGATCAAGGCGGCGCAGTACGTGCGCGAGAACCCGGGCCAGGTCTGCCCGGCCGCGTGGGAAGAAGGCAGCGACACGCTGGCCCCTTCGCTCGACCTCGTCGGCAAGCTTTAAGCCTAGCCACCGAACACAGGAACCCGGGCGGTGCCCCGGGTCACGTGGAAGGCCCGGGGCACCGCCCCCCTCCCGCCCCGGGCCTTCATACGCCGCCTCTTCCCGTCATTGCGAGGAGTGCGAGCGACGAAGCAATCGATGGTCCGAACTCGCCGGCATCGCGTCGGCCGGGTCGCTCCGTGGACTGCTGCGCCGCCTTCGGCGGCTTGCAATGACGACTTACCGAATCAGGAGTTTCGCCATGCTCGACACCGCGATGAAGCAGCAGCTTAAGCAGTACCTCGCCAACCTGCGCGAGCCGATCGAGCTTGTCGCCTCGCTCGGCGACGATGCCAAGTCGGACGAGACGCGCACGCTCCTGACCGAGATCGCCGAGCTGCACGAGCACGTTTCGGCGCAGTTCGACGGGACCGACGAGCGTAGGCCCAGCTTCGTCATCCGCCGCGCGTCCGATGCCGAAAAGTGGGTCCGCTTCGCCGGCCTGCCGATGGGCCACGAATTCACTTCGCTGGTGCTCGCGCTGCTGTGGGCCGGCGGCCACCCGCCCAAGGCCGATCCCGAGACCATCGAGGCGATCCAGCGGCTCGAGGGCGATTACAACTTCGAGATGTATTTCTCGCTCAGCTGCCACAACTGCCCCGACGTGGTGCAGGCGCTGACGCTGATGGCGCTCACCAATCCGCGCGTGACCGCCACGCTGATCGAAGGCGGCACGTTCAAGGACGAAGTCGATGCGCGCGACGTGATGGCGGTGCCCGCGACGTTCCTCAATGGCGAGCCGTTCTTCAACGGCAAGATGAGCCTGGAGGACGTGGTGGCGAAGCTCGACACGGGCGCCGACGAGCGCCAGGCGGCCAAGCTGGCCGAGAAGGAGCCGTTCGAGGTGCTCGTCGTCGGCGGCGGCCCGGCGGGGGCCTCGGCGGCGATCTACACCGCGCGCAAGGGCTTCGGCACCGGGATTGCGGCCGAGCGCTTCGGCGGTCAGCTCCACGACACGCTCGGGATCGAGAACCTGACCGGCACGACTTATACCGAAGGGCCCAAGCTCGCCGCGCAGCTCGAAAGCCATGTCGGCGAATACGAGATCGACCTGATGGACCGCCTGCAGGCGGAGAAGCTGATCCCCGCGACCGAGCCTGGCGCGCTGCACGAGGTCGTGTTCGCCAATGGCGCTTCGCTCAAGACGCGCGCGCTGATCCTCGCGACCGGGGCGCGCTGGCGCAATCTCGGCGTGCCGGGCGAGGCGGAATACCGCAACAAGGGCGTCGCCTATTGCCCGCACTGCGACGGCCCGCTGTTCAAGGGCAAGCGCATCGCGGTGATCGGCGGCGGCAACTCGGGCGTCGAGGCGGCGATCGATCTCGCCAAGATCGTCGACCACGTCACCCTGATCGAGTTCGACACACAGCTGCGCGCCGACGAGGTGCTGCAGGCCAAGCTGCGCAGCATGGACAACGTCGAGGTGCTCACCAATGCGCAGACGACCGAGATCACCGGCGACGGCAGCCGTGTGAACGGCCTCGTCTACAAGGACCGCGCGAGCGGCGCGGAGCATCGGGTGGAGCTGGCCGGCGTGTTCGTCCAGATCGGGCTGGTGCCCAACACCGAATGGCTGAAGGACAGCGGCCTTGCGCTCAGCAAGTTCGGCGAGATCGAGATCGACGGCGATGCGGCCACCAACCTGTCCGGCGTGTTCGCCGCGGGCGACTGCACGACGGTGCCCTACAAGCAGATCGTGATCGCCATGGGTGAAGGCTCCAAGGCGGCGCTGAGCGCCTTCGACTACCTGATCCGCAACGAGCCGGTCGAGGTGGCGGAGGCGGCCTGAGGGAACGATATTCCTGAGTCCCAGCGCAGGCTGGGGCCTCGTGCAATCTGGCGCTTCGCCAGCGGCCTGAGGCCCCTGCCTTCGCAGGGGCCCGCGATTATCGCCGCCGCTTCAGCACCAGATAGAGCGCACCCTCGCCCCCGTGGCGGCGGTGCGCTTTTCTGATTGCGGCGATATCCGAACCGTGCGGCCCGGCGGCGAGCCAGTCGAGGATCTTCGCCCGGATAGCGCCGCGGCGGTTGCCGCGGTCGGCGGCGTCGACCGGGCGCGGTTTGCCGGCGATCAGGAGCACCACGCGCGCGCCCATCGCCTTGGCCTGGAATAGCCCGCTCTCCAGCCGTGCATGCGCCGCATCGAGCGTGTGACCGTGCAGATCGAGTGTGAAATCGGGCGCAACGCTGCCCGCCCTGAAGCGCCGCTCCCAATGCGAGTCGAGCCCCGCATCCTCCCCCTTTGGGGGAGGGGGACCGCTCGCATCGCGAGCGGTGGAGGGGGCTGGGCGGGGTCTTGATGGCGCGCTCTGCTTCCCCCCTCCGTCAGCGCTGCGCGCTGCCACCTCCCCCAGAGGGGGAGGGGTTTTTCGGCCTGCCAGTGGCGTCACTGTCGCAGCAAGGCGTTGCCACGCCGCCTTCTCCGCTTCGCTCAGGCCGCGCGGGGCGCTCATCGCCTGTTGAGGCGCGCGACGGTTCCCCTGGGCAGCAGGATCAGCGCCCGGCCGTGCGCGCTCATGCCGCCGGCGATGGTGCGCGCATCCGCGCCCGCGCCCCAGAACGTGTCGAACCGGTTCGGCCCCTTGATCGCGCCGCCGGTGTCCTGCGCCACCCACAGGCCGTTCGCCTCGGGCCGGTCGACCTCCAGCCACACCGGTGCGCCATAGGGCACGAAGGCGGGATCGACGGCGACCGAGCTTTCGCGCCGCACCGGCACGCCGATCGAGCCCAGCGGCCCGTCGCCGGTCAGCTCGCGGAAGAACACCCAGGACTTGTTGAGCTGCATCAGCGCGCGGCCTTCTTCCGGGTTTTCGCGGATATAGGCCATGATGCCCTGCATCGATCCGGGATATTGCCCCGGCCCGTCGCCGATCAGCCCGCGTTCGCGCATGATCCGGCCGATGCCGACATATTCGCGGCCGTTCTGCCCGGCATAGCCGATCCGCATCACGCCCCCGTCGGGCAAGGCAACGCGCCCCGATCCCTGGATCTGAAGGAAGAAGAGTTCGACCGGATCGGCGGCCCAGGCGATTTCGAGCCCGCGCCCGGCCAGCGCGCCGGCCTCGATCTGGGCGCGATCGTAATAGAGCACGAAATTGCCCGCCGCGTCGTAACGGCCCAGCGGGGGGCGACCGGTCCGTTCGCTTTCGGGCACGTCCTTCGGCCAGGCGCGCACGAGATCGGGCGGCAGGCCGTAGACGGGCACCTCGTAACCCGGGCGCCGCGTGCGGCTGCCGCGGATTTCCGGTTCGAAATAGCCGGTGGCGAAAGCCGCGCCATCGCCGACGCGCGCGGTTTCGAAAAAGCGCGCGAAGAATTCGCGGCCCCGGTTATAGGGCCAGGTTCGCGCGGCGTCGCAGGCCGGGCGCCAGTCTTCCGGGTATGTGAGCCCGCTTGCGTCGGGATGGCCGAGGAGCCGCGGACAGCTTTCCAGAAAGGCTGCGAGGGCGGTGCCGGCGTCGCTTTCCGCGATCGGGAGCGCGGCGATGTCCGGTCCTGCCGCCACGCCGGCGAAGGCGGCGCTCGCCACGCCGCTCGGCGGCACGACGCCCGGCCCCGCCGGGCGCGGAGCCTCGCCGCGCGGAACGATGGTGCAGCTTGTCAGCAGGGCCGCCAGCGCGGCCAGAAATCCCCAGCGGCGCATGCCCGTTCCCCCTCAGCGGCGTGTCAGCCCTCGTCGGTTTCGTCGAGCAGCCAGTTGGGATCGGACGAATCGACATTCCGGCTGAACGTCCAGACATCGCGGCTTTCGATCGCATCGTCGAGCGAGCCGGCGACGACGTTGCCGTCCCTGTCGCGCGTCACCGCGGCGATATCGGCGACGAAACGGACGGCAATACGCGCCCGGCGTCCTTCGAGATGGGCGCTGTGGACCGTCGTATCCTCGATCCGGATAAGGCGGTTGTCGAGCGTTTCGCCCGCTTCCTCGCGCGCGGCGATCGCGGCGTCGAAGCCGGCATAGACATCGTCGTCGCACAGTTCCCTCAACGTTTCGCGGTCGCCCTTCCAGAAAGCTTCCAGGATCATCGCATAGGCGCCCTTGGCGCCTTCGAGGAAGGCGATCAGGTCGAACGAGCGATCGGCCGCGGCAATTTCCTGCACGCCGCGATCCACCGCGGGCACGGCGCCGCCCGTGCGCGGTGCCGGAATGGCCTGCCGGCGTATGGGGATGGCCGCGGTTTCGGTATCCTGCTTGCCCTTGTCGAATCGGGTGGGAATCGGTTCTTCCTCGTGCTCGGCACGGCGGCCGAGAACCGAATAGAGCCGCATGCCCAGGAAGGCCGCGATCATGGCGAGGATGACGATTTCGTAGATCACTAATTGCTGTCCGTTTGCCTGACGGGGCGGCAAGGCGCCGCGCCCGATCCAATCGTGCCCTAGATAGTGTCAAAATACAAATGAACAACGCGTGATGCCCCCGCTCCGCCCGCCCGGCGTGCGCGCCATGCGCGAGTTGCGGGCACCGGCCCGGGGTGCTAGGCGCGCCCCCGGACCCGCCCGAGTGCGGGGGCAGTATCCATTTTCGACGAAAGCGTATCCATCATGGCCGACGAAGGCGACGTGCTTACCGACCTCGATCTCGATCCCGCACCCAACGGCGCGGACAACCAGCCCGCCGCGGGGATCATCACCCAGTATGTGAAGGACATGTCGGTCGAAGTGCCGAACGCGCCGGCGTCGTTCCAGTGGAAGGACGCGCCGCAGGTGGACGTGCAGTTCAATATCGCCGCTCGCCAGATCGAGGGCGAGGTGCACGAGGTCGAACTGAAGATCAACGCGACTGCCAAGGCGGAACAGGGCAATGTCTTCCTGGTCGAGGTCGCCTATTGCGGCCTGGTCGGCATGCGCAACCTGCCCGAGGATCAGGCCCACGCGTTCCTCTATGCAGAGGCGCCGCGCCTGCTTTTCCCCTTTGCCCGCCGGATCCTGGCCGATGCCAGCCGCGACGCGGGGCAGCAGCCGCTGGTGATCGACCCGATCGACTTCAACGGCCTCTATCTCCAGCGGCTCCAGGCCAAGAAGGCGGAAGAAGCGGCCGCCGCCGGTCAGCCAGCCGGCGAAGCCTGAGCCGGCGGCCACGGCCGGTGCCCGGGCGGACCGCGGCATGAGCCTGCTCAAAAACGTCGGGACGATCGGCGGGCTGACGATGGTCAGCCGGCTGTTCGGCTTCGTGCGCGACATGCTGCTCGCGCGCGCGCTCGGCGCGGGCGGGGTGGCCGATGCCTGGCAGCTTGCCTTCCAGCTGCCCAACATCTTCCGCCGCCTGTTCGCCGAAGGCGCCTTCGCCAGCGCCTTCGTGCCGCTGTTCAACCGGCGCATGGCCGGCACCGACGATCTTTCGCAAGCGCGTCGGTTCGCCGAGGAAGTGCTTGCCTTCCTGATTCCGGTGCTGATCGTGTTCGGCGCGCTGGCGCTGATCGCGATGCCGTGGATCGCCGGCCTGTTCGCGAACGAAGGGATCGAAAGCGACCCCGAGCTGTTCGATCTCGCCGTGCTGATGGCGCGGATCGCGTTTCCCTATCTCGCCTTCATGAGCCTGGCGACGCTGTTCGCCGCGATCCTCAACTCGCTCTCGCGCTTTGCCGCCGCCGCCGCGGCGCCGATCCTGCTCAATATCTGCCTGATCGCCGCCCTGGCGACCGGCATGACCATGGGCGAGGGGGTCGAGGCGCGGCGCGCGACGGGCGAGCTGCTGGCGATCGCGGTGACGGCATCGGGCGTGCTCCAGCTCGTCTGGCTCTGGGCCTGGGCCCGGCGCTCGGGCTTTCGGATGCGGCTGCGGCGCCCGCGCGTGACGAAGGGGGTGAAGGAACTGGGCATCCTGATCCTGCCCGCGGTGTTCGGCGCGGGGGTGTACCAGATCAGCCGCTTCATCGACCTGTTCTTCCTCGCGACCCTGCCCGACGGCGCCTATACCTTCCTCGCGATGGGGGACCGGCTGAACCAGCTTCCGCTGGGCATTATCGGGATCGCGCTCGGCACCGCGATCTTGCCGGCGCTGTCGCGCCATATCGCCAGCGACGATCACGACGCGGCCCAGCGGCTGCAGTCGAACGCGATCGAGCTGGCCATGCTGCTCACCGTGCCGGCGGCCGTCGCGCTGTTCGTGACCGGCAGCGCCTTCACCCGCGCGTTCTACACCGGCGGGGCGTTCACCCTGTCCGATGCCATGGCGACGGGCGCGGTCACATCGGCGCTGGTCGTGGGCCTGCCGGCTTACGTGCTGATCAAAGTGCTGGTCCCCAACTATTTCGCGCGCAAGGATACGCGCACCCCGGTCTATACTGCGGCTGCCGCGCTGGTGCTCAACGTCGCGCTCAATTTCCTGCTCGTGCCGCGCCTGGGCGTGGTCGGGCTGGCGCTGGCCGGATCGATCGGGGCCTGGACCAATGTCGCGCTGCTTTATTTCCTGCTCGCGCGCAGCGACCGTTTCCGCCTGACGGCGCGCGTCGCCGGGCGAATCGCGCGGATCGTTCTGGCCGCGCTGCTGATGGGCGCCGCGCTGTGGTATGCCATGCCCTATGGCGCGGGCTATTATGCCGGGAGCGTGCTGGAACGGGTCGCGGCGATCGCCGCGCTGGTGGCGGTCGGGGCGGCGATCTATTTCGCCCTGGCGGCGGCGCTGGGCGTGCTCGACCGCGCGACGGTGCGGCGGCTGATGCGCCGCGAGGGTTGACATCGCGCGGCCGGGGCCGGAAGCGCCGGTTCCGTTCAACCCAACGGGGGCGCGGCCCCCAGCGACAGGATCGTCATGCGCATCGTTTCCGGCATCCAGCCCACCGGCAATCTCCACCTCGGCAATTACCTGGGGGCGATCCGCAACTGGGTGCGCATGCAGGACGCGCTGGAAGAAGGGGACGAATGCCTGTTCTTCCTGGCGGACCTGCACGCGATTTCCATGCCGCACGATCCGGCCGCGCTGCATCGTGCGACGCTGGAAATGGTGGCGGCGCTGGTCGCCTGCGGGATCGATCCCGACCGCTCGGTCCTGTTCAACCAGGCGCAGGTTCCGGCCCATGCGGAGCTGCAATGGCTGCTGAACGGCACCGCGCGGATGGGCTGGCTGAACCGCATGACGCAGTTCAAGGACAAGAGCGGCAAGAACCGCGAAGGCGCCAGCGTCGCGCTGTTCACTTATCCCGTGCTCCAGGCCGCCGACGTGCTGCTGTATCAGACGACCCATGTGCCCGTGGGCGAAGACCAGAAACAGCACCTGGAGCTGGCGCGCGACGTGGCGCAGAAGTTCAACAACGACTTCGCCGCCGAAGGCGCGCCGGTGTTCACCCTGCCCGAACCGATCACCCCGCCCGAGGCGGCGCGGATCATGAGCCTGCGCGACGGCAGCGCGAAGATGAGCAAGTCCGACCCGTCGGACATGGCGCGCATCAACCTGACCGACGACAGCGATACGATCGTGAAGAAGGTCAAGAAGGCGAAAACCGACCCGGAGCCTCTGCCCGCCGAGGCCGGCGGCCTGGTGGGCCGGGCAGAGGCGCTGAACCTGGTCTCGATCTACGCCGCGCTGTCGGGCGAGACGGTCGATGCAGTGCTCGCGCGGTTCGGGGGGCAGGGCTTCGGCGTGTTCAAGCCCGCGCTGGCGGAGCTGATGGTCGAAACGATCGCGCCCATTACCGCGCGGTTCCGTACCCTGCGCGAAGACCGCGAAGCGCTCGACGCGATTCTGGCCAAAGGCGCGGCGCGGGCGCGTGAACGGGCCGTGCCCACGCTCGATGCGGCCTATGCCGCGCTGGGGCTGGTGCGTGGATAGCCAGTGCGGCAGGTCCCAGCCTGCGGTGCACCTGCGCACAAACGGTTGGTAAACAAACGTTTCGCGCAGCGGGCATTCAATTCCCGTTCAGCCCGCCTGCTTTACAGCACGGCCCATCGATGACAGCGTGCAACCGGTGTGAGGGACGGCCGCGCTATGCGTTTCTGTTTCCAAAGGGGAAAACACGATGAACACCCGCAACCAGAGCTGGGGTCGCGCCGTCAAGCTTGCCGCCATAACGGTGCTGCTCGCCGGTCTGGCCGCCTGCGCCACGCCGTTCAAGGCCGACGTTTCGCGCTTCCAGTCGCAGCTTCCGGCGCCGCAGGGGCAGACTTTCGCGGTCGTGGCTGAGGACCCGGCGCTCGCCGGCGGTCTCGAATTCGCTCACTATGCCGATCTCGTCGCCGCGGAGATGACGCGGCTCGGCTATACCCGGGCTTCGCCCGACGATGCGACTCTGCTGGTCCGGTTCGACTACGGCGTCGACAACGGGCGCGAGCGGGTTCGCTCGACTCCCGGCTATCGCGATCCGTTCTACGATCCGTGGTACGGCTTCTCGCGCCGGCCCGTCTATGTCCGCACGCCGGATGGCTATCGCGTGGCCTATGTCCCCTCGCGGCCGTGGGGTTACGGGTTCTACGATCCGTGGTTCGGCGGGCCGGACATTCGCAGCTATACCGTCTATACCAGCGGGATCGACCTGAAGATCGACCGCGCCGCCGATGGCGAACGCCTGTTCGAAGGGAAGGCGGAAGCGGTCTCGACGTCCAACCGGTTGCAGTATCTCGTGCCCAACCTGGTCGAAGCCATGTTCACCGATTTCCCCGGCAATTCGGGCGAGACGGTGCGCATTTCGATCAAGCCGGAAGGCGAGAAAACGGTGCGCCCGATCGACTGATCGGGCGAACGCCCACCGATCGCCGAAAGGCGGGCCTGTGCGAGCGGGCCCGCCAATTTTTTGGCGATTATGCCCTTTGCAAATCCGGCCAGGTCGTGTGGAGGAGGCCCACGAGAAGGGAACGGAACGCCTCTTGGTCTGCCGTATGGCCGAATTTGCCAACGGTATAATCGCCTTTTTTAGCGCCGCGCGCCTCTTGTCGCTGTCTTCACCAGCGCGCATCTAACGTTGCGTTGCCATGACGCTGTCGCCCGCTCTCATCCGTTTCCGCTTCGTCGCCGCCGTGCTGCTGGCGGTTGCGTGCCTGCAGGCCGTGCCGACGAAAGCGGTCGCGTTCGAGCGGCGGCACGGATCGGCATTCGACATCGCGGCGGTCGAAGTGTCGACCGCGCCCTTCCAGTGCAAGGCCGAGCAGGGTCAGGTCCAGCGGATCGAGCCGCCCGTGGCGATGGCGCCCGTGCGGTCCGCGTCCGCACACGCTGCCGCGCGCACCAGCCGGTTCCTGCGTTTCGGCCGGCCCCCGCAGACCGGGCCGCCGCGTGCGCGAGACGTCGCCAGCCTCACGCACGCAGCCCGGGGGCCGCCTCTCGCCTGAATTGCCCACCGCTCCGGCCGATGCCGGCGGCGAAACGATGGACCAATTCAGGTGATACGATGCAACAGACACAGGACCGGGCCGTCTCGCCCGAAGAGCGACGGCTGGCGATCGAAGCCAGCGTCGCGCGCTACCCTGCCCTCGACGAGGCGGAACTGAAGGACGTGCTCCACTGGTTCCGCAAGGAAGCAACCGCTTACGAGGCGGCGATGTTCGCCAGCAACGAAGCGCTCGCCGAACCCTATCGGCGACTGCGCGACGAGCATCTCGACCGCCTCAGCCCGCGCGAGAAGGCGGCGGTGTGGATTGTCGGCGCACTTCTGCTCTCGGGCATCGCGGCGCTCTACATCATGTTGTGACCGCGTGCGGGGCGGGCCTTTTCGCAGGGCCCGCCCCGCTTCGCCAATCAGACGAGCGCGGCGTGCCCTCCGGTCGAGCCGAATCCCCCCGCACCGCGCACGGTTTCGTCGAGGTCGTCGACTTCGTCCCACGCCGCCCGCGTCACGGGCGCGAGCACGAGCTGCGCCACGCGGTCGCCGCGGGCGATCGCGAAAGGCTCGTCGCCGTGATTGATCAGAATGACCTTCAGCTCGCCGCGATAGTCGGAATCGATCGTCCCCGGCGCGTTGGGGGCCGAGATGCCGTGTTTCAGCGCCAGCCCCGATCGGGGGCGGACCTGAATCTCGTATCCGGCGGGGATGGCGAGGGCGAGGCCGGTCGCGACCGCGTGGCGCGCGCCGGGCGCCAGAGTCACGTCCTCCGCCGAAACGACATCCATTCCCGCGGCCCCTTGCGTAGCATAGCGCGGCAGCTCCAGCCCCTGGCCGTGGGGAAGGCGTTTGATTTGTACGGGAATGGCATCGTTCATTCGGTTTCGTCCGTCTCCAGGTATGCGGCGATCCGCGCCACCAGGGCGCGCGCCAGTTCCGTCTTCGGCATGCGCTCCAGCGTTTCGACACCGTCGGCGGTGACGATATGCGCCCGGTTGTGGTCGCTGCCCATCACGCTGTCCTTGGGCGCGCCCGAAACGTCGTTCGCGACGATCCAGTCGGCGCCCTTGCGCGCGCGCTTCGCCTTCGCGTTGTCGATCACGTTTTCGGTTTCGGCGGCAAAGCCGATCAGCAGGCCCGGCCGCGCGTCGTTCGCGGCGAGGCCGGCGAGAATGTCGGGATTTTCCGCCAGCACCAGTTCGGGCAGGCCGGACCGGGCCTTCTTCATCTTCTGCCCGGCGATATCGCGCGTGCGCCAGTCGGCCACGGCGGCGACCATCACCGCTACGTCCGCCGGCAGCGCGGCCTCGACCGCCTCGGCCATTTCGCGAGCGGACTCGACGTCGATCCGGTCGACGCCATGCGGCGTTTCCAGCGCGACCGGGCCGGCCACCAGCGTCACGCGCGCGCCGGCGGCGGCGGCGGCCGCGGCGATGGCGAAGCCCTGCTTCCCGCTCGACCGGTTGGCGATATAGCGAACCGGATCGATCGGTTCGTGCGTCGGCCCCGCGGTCACAAGCACATGGCGGCCATAGAGCGGGCGATGATCGGGGGCGGCATCGAAATCGGGCTGCCCCGAAAGCAGGTCCGGGCCGTCGCCAGCCTCGAGGCGTGCCACGATGGCGGCCCAGATCGCTTCCGGTTCGGGAAGGCGGCCGGGGCCGTATTCGCCGCAGGCCATCGGCCCTTCGTCGGGCTCGAGCACATCGACCCCGCTTTCGCGCAGCCAGGCGACGTTGCGCCGCGTTGCCGGGTGCTGCCACATGCGCACGTTCATCGCGGGCACGGCCATCACCGGCTTGTCCGTCGCGAGGATCAGCGTGGTCGCGAGATCGTCGGCGATCCCGGCCGCCATTTTGGCCAGCAGGTCCGCGCTTGCCGGGCAGACCACGACCAGATCGGCCTCGCGGCTGAGCTGGATGTGGCCCATCTCGGCCTCGTTCCTGAGATCCCACAGCGTGGTATAGACCGGGTTCTCCGACAGCGCGGCGAGCGTCATCGGCGTCACGAACTGCTGCCCGCCTTCGGTCACCACGCATGTCACCGATCCGCCGCCCTTGCGGATCAGGCGCACCAGTTCGCAGGCCTTGTAAGCGGCAATGCCCCCGCCGACGACGAGCAATATCCGCGGTGCCTTGGCCCCATTGTCACCGGTCATCGCAGATCGTCCTTCTTCTCACCGCGCGAACCTAGCCGCGCCGCCTGCCGCGTGCCACCCCCGTGCGGCGCGCGGCGACGAATTGTCTGGTGGTTTATGGGCGCGAACCTGTAAACACCCCGGCAAGACATATGGAGGAGGGGACATGCGGATCTTGCTGACGGCGCTCATTTTCGTGGGCGGACTGTTCTATCTGGTCACCGGGCTGGGCTTCCTGGTCGACCCGGTCAATTCGGGCGCGACATTCGGCCTCGGCGCTTCCGGCCCCGATGGCCTTGCGACGATGCGCGCGGACATGACGGCTTTCTTCCTCGTCGCCGGGGCCTGCATGCTGTTCGGGGCATGGCGGCGCAACGGCGACGTGCTGCTGGTGCCGGCGGCGCTGTTCGGCATCGCGCTGCTGGGCAGGGTCGTCAGCGTCGCGGCCGACGGGACGGAGCCGGGGTTCTGGCTGCCGATGGCGGCGGAGGCGATCACGGTGATCGTGCTGCTGGTGGCGAGCCGCATCCTGCCGCATCCGGCGACCTGAGCCGCGTTCAGGCGAAGATATCGGTGTCGACCGCGTTCATTGCAGAGATTTTGTGGTCGACCATCCGGCGGCACATGAGCGCGCCCAGCAGGCCCAACGTTGCCACGAACGCGATGGCGACCAGAAGCGTTGCGGCACTTTCGTAGATGGATAGGCCGAACGGGGTTCCCATAATGCCACCCACGCCGGTACCGGCGGCGGCCCATGCTTTCCACCGGGCCCAACGCGAATCGCTGGCGGCCAGGCGAACCATCGGGGTTCCTGCGATCAGCGCCGCCGGCGTGGCGACGATCAGCCCGAATGCCGCACCCATGACTAGAACGACCATCAGAATCCCGCCGCCCGTTCCGCTGTCACCTGTGGCGAGGGCTATGACGATCAGAACAAGTCCGCCGACGACGCCCAGCGCCGGCCCGGTCAGCAGCGCGGGGCCGAGCATCGCGCGGAAGGCCTGGCCCCAGCCCATCGCGGCTCAGCCGATCCAGCCGAGCATTGTCGCGCCCCAGACCGCACCGCCGCCGGCGAGCGCGGCCAGCAGGTAGCCGGGCCAGCCGCCGCGCTTGCGCGCGCGCCGCTGCCACATCAGCTCGATCGGCGGCAGCGGCGGCAGTTCGGGCGCGCCGCCGCGGGCGGGATAGCGCTCCTCTATCCGCCGCACGAGATCGGGGATGCGCAGCAGGGTCGCGGTATCTTCGCGAATCCGGTCGGCCAGCGCCGCTTCCGGTCCCAGCTCGTCGCGGATCCAGCTTTTCACGAAGGGTGCCGAAACGTCCCACATGTTGATCTGGGGATCGAGCTGGGTCGCGATCCCTTCGACCATGACCATCGTTTTCTGCAGCAACAGCAGGTGCGGCTGGGTCTGCATGTCGAAATCGCGGGTGATGGCGAACAGCCCGTCGAGCATCTGGCCGACCGAAAGCTCGCTCACCGGCTTGCCGCGCATCGGCTCGCCCACGGCGCGCAGCGCGGTCGCGAACTCGTCGACCGAGTGATAGCTCGGCACATATTGCGCCTCGAAATGGATTTCGGCGACGCGCCGGTAATCGCCGGTCGTCAGGCCATAGAGGATCTCGGCCAGCCATTGCCGCGCGCGCCGGTCGATCCGGCCCATGATCCCGAAATCGATCGCCACGATCGTGCCGTCGGCCTGCACGAACAGGTTCCCCTGGTGCATGTCGGCGTGGAAGAACCCGGCGCTGATCGCCTGGCGCAGGAACGCGAGCACCAGCCGGCGGGCAATGTCGGGCAGATCGTGACCTGCCGCGATCAGGGCGTCGCGGTCGGAAATCTTGATCCCGTCGACCCACTCGACGGTCATCACCCGGCCATTGGTCCGGTCCCAGTCGACCGACGGGATGCAGTAGCGTTCGACGCCGTGCATCGCATCGGCCAGCTCGCTTGCCGAGGCGGCTTCGCGCCGCAAGTCCAGCTCGCGGTTGGTCCAGCGCTTGAAATTGGCGATCGTCAGCCGCGGGCGCAGCCGGGCCGCTTCGCCGCCCAGCGCCTCCAGATGCGCGGCGGCCCATTCGTACGTCTGGATGTCGCGCGCGAAACGCTCCCGTATGCCCGGCCGTAGCACTTTGACGGCGACCTGGCGCCCGTCGGCGGTCACCGCGCGGTGTACCTGTGCGATGGAGGCGGCGCCGACCGGGACCGGGTCGATTTCTGCAAACAGCGTGTCGACCGGCTGGCCGAAGCTCGCCGAAATCGCCCGCTCGATCTCGGGATAGGGCACCGGCGGCAGGTTGTCCTGCAGCGAGAGGAGGTTGTGCGCCGCCTCTTCCCCCACCAGGTCGGGCCGGGTGGCGAGCGACTGGCCCAGCTTGATCGCGGCCGGCCCGATTTCCTGGAAAGCGCCGGCATAGTCGGGCTGGCGCGGCTGGAACGTGCCGAAACGGGCCACGCGCGCCAGGCGCTTGACCGGGCCGGGGGTGTTGGGATCGTTCTCGATCCCGCGCAGCGCCCCGTGCCGGGCGAGCGTGCGGCCCCATTTCAGCAGCCGGAATATATGGGTCGCCGGCTTGGTCATGCGCTCTCCCCTCCCGCTTGCGGGAGGGGCCGGAGGTGGGCCTTGCGGCCCATGCCCACCCCTAACCCCTCCCGCAAGCGGGAGGGGGATTGCAGGGCGACGCTCATACCTTCCATCCCGAATGGATCGCGACCAGCCCGCCCATGATCGGTTCGACGCGCGTATTGGCGAACCCGGCGGCGCGGATCATCGCCTCGAACTCGGGCATCGGGGGGAAGCGGCGGATCGATTCGACCAGGTAGCGATAGCTGTCCTCGTCGCCCGCGATCGCCTTGCCGATCTGCGGCACGAGCTTGTGCGAATAGAGGTCGTAGGCTTCCTTGAAGCCGGGCCATTCGGTGGTCGAGAATTCCAGGCAGAAGAAGCGCCCGCCGTATTTGAGCACGCGGTGCGCCTCGGCCAGGGCCTTGTCGATCCGGGTCACGTTGCGGATGCCGAAAGCGATCGTATAGGCATCGAACATGCCGCGCGGATAGCCCAGCTCCTCCGCATTCTGGCACGACCATGCAAGGCCCGTCAGGCCGCGGTCGATCGCCCGTTCGATGCCGACGTCGAGCATGTCCCGGTTGATGTCGGCCACCGTCACTTCGGCGCCGCGTTCGGCCAGGCGGAAGGCGATGTCGCCGGTGCCGCCGGCCATGTCGAGGATCGCCTCGCCCGGCTGCGGCTTGACCCGGCGCACGAAGCGGTCCTTCCACAATCGGTGCATCCCGCCCGACATGGCATCGTTCATCACGTCGTATTTCGCCGCCACGCGGGAAAAGACCGCGCCCACGCGGGCGGTCTTTTCCTCGGGGGGCACGTCTTCGTAGCCGAAGGAAACCCGCTCGCCATCCAGTTCGCTCATGGCCCCGGCCTTACGGGGAATTGCCGCCCGGGCAAAGGGTGTTAGAGGCAGGGGCCATGCCCGAACTGCCCGAAGTCGAAACCACCGTGCGCGGGCTGGCCCGCTACCTCGAAGGGGAGCGGATCGCGCGCGTGGCGGTCAACCGGCCCGACATGCGCCGCCCGTTCCCGGCCGAACTCGCGCAGATGCTGACCGGGGCGCGGGTGACGGGGCTGGGGCGGCGGGCGAAAGTCGGCCTGATCCACACCGACCGCGGCCAGACCCTTCTCTTCCACCTGGGGATGAGCGGGCGCTGGCGGATCGACCCGGCCGCGCCCGACAGGCACGACCACCTCGTGCTCGAAACCGGTGCGCACCGCTTCGCGCTCAACGATGCGCGGCGGTTCGGCTGGGTGGATCTGGTCGCCACCGATTCGCTCGACCGCCTGGCTGCGTTCGCCGCGATGGGGCCGGAGCCCCTGGGGCCGGGCCTGACCGCGGGCCACCTGCACGCCGCGCTGGCGGGCCGGAAACAGGCGATCAAGCTGCTGCTGCTCGACCAGCGCATCGTTGCCGGCCTGGGCAATATCTACGTGTGCGAGGCGCTCTTCCGCGCGCGGATCGATCCGCGCAAGGCAGGGGGCAGGGTCTCGCGCGCCGCGCTGGAACGGCTGGTGCCGGCGATCCGGGACGTGCTGGAACAGTCGATCGCTGACGGCGGGTCGTCCCTGCGCGACTATGCCCGGCCCGATGGCGAACTCGGCTATTTCGCGACCCGGTTCGACGTCTACGGCCGCGAGGGGGAGCCGTGCCGGCGCTGCGACGGCGGCACCGTGCGCCGCCTGGCCCAGGGCGGGCGCAGCACATGGTTCTGCCCCCGGTGCCAGCGGTGACGGGCGGGGCGAGGCCGGCCAACAGCCGGCCGCGGATCGCTGGCGTGCTTCGAACGGCCGGCCGCCTGCTGCCGGCGATGCTTGACGATTCGCACTGCCGCCGCTAAGGCGCGCGCTTTCCGGCGGGCGAACCGCCGCTTTGCCGCAAGATTATTCGAAGGAATCCGGCTTCCGCAACGAAGCCCGAGACAAGGACGAACATGGCCAATACGCCGCAAGCCAAAAAGCGCATCCGCCGCAACGAACGCCGCGCCCAGATCAACGGTGCGCGCATGAGCCGCATCCGCAACTTCGTGAAGAAGGCCGAAGCCGCGATCGAAGGCGGCGACAAGAAGGCCGCGGCCGAAGCGCTCCGTGCCGCGCAGCCCGAGCTGGCCCGCGGCGTGGCCCGCGGCGTGATCCACAAGAACACGGCAGCGCGCAAGTTGTCGCGTTTGTCCAAGCGGGTCGCGGCGCTCTGATTCGCGCGCTCCATTGCGGAGCGTGACAGTTTTGAAACGGCATGGGGGCCGGCGTGTAAAGCGCCGGCCCCTTTCCATTACAGAATGAAGACATCGGTTCGCCTGCAAACCCGCAGAAGCGCACGATTCGCGATGCCGCTTTCCAGTTTATGCCGGAGTTTCATTCACTTGAACGGACGCCTGCGGCCTTGCAGCGAGTCAACTTGTTTATTTCGGATTTTTTGCAGCGCCGCCTCTTGCGACTCACTCGAACCCCTTCAATAAGGGGAACTTCGGCACGGGGCGGGACAGCTGGTGCCTCTAAAGCATTGGTCGCATGGCACGCAGCCCGGGATGGAGGCGATTCCCGGGCGGGGAGAGGCTTTGCCCGGTGCACAGGAATATAGTGCCGGCCCCGTTCGGGGTTGGGGAGCGACGAGGCAGGATAATGGCGAGCAAAGTCGGCGAAGCGAGCGCTCGGGCAAGGAAAGGGCAAGGCGATTCGATGGAAGATCTCGAAGCGGTGAACCTGGCGGCGGATTGGTCGGATATCAGCCAGGGCCTGCGAAAGGATCTCGGTCACCAGCTTCACAGCCAGTGGATCAAGCCGATCCAGCTCGGCGGCTTCTGCGAAGAAACCGGAACGCTCGATCTCTACCTGCCGACCGAATTTTCGGCCAACTGGGTTCAGGACCGCTTTGCCGACCGGCTTTCGCTGGCCTGGAAGATCGCGCGCAACGAAGTGCGCAACGTGCGGATTTCGGTCCACCCCGGGCGGCGCAAGCTTCCCGACATCCACCTGGGCGGCGATAGTCACCGCGCGGCCAACGATGCCGATTCGTCGATGATTGCGGTCGCCGCCGGCACTATCGGGGAGCAGGGCTTCACTTCGTCGGTCGGGCTCGATCCCTCGCTGACGTTCGCCGCGTTCGTCACCGGCGAATCGAACGTGCTCGCCTGCAACGCGGCGCAGCGTATGGCGGCGAACGAGGAACCCCAGTTTTCGCCGCTCTACCTCAAGGCGGCGACCGGCCAGGGCAAGACGCACCTGCTCCATGCGATCGGCCATGCCTATCTGTCGAGCCATCCGCGCGCGCGCATCTTCTATTGCAGCGCCGAGCGCTTCATGGTCGAATTCGTCCAGGCGCTGAAGCAGAACCAGATGATCGAGTTCAAGGCGCGGCTGCGCAGTTTCGATCTGCTGCTGGTCGACGACATCCAGTTCATCATCGGCAAGGCGAGCGCGCAGGAAGAGCTTCTCTATACGATCGACGCGCTGCTGGCCGAAGGCAAGCGGCTGGTCTTCGCCGCCGACCGCGCGCCGCAGGCATTGGACGGGGTCGAACCGCGCCTGCTCTCGCGCCTGTCGATGGGCCTCGTCGCCGATATCGCCCCGGCCGATATCGAACTGCGACGCTCGATCCTCGAATCGAAGCTGACCCGGTTCGCCCCGCTCTCGGTGCCCGAGGACGTGATCGACTTTCTCGCCCGCACGATCACGCGCAACGTGCGCGAGCTGGTGGGCGGGCTCAACAAGCTGGTCGCCTATGCCCAGCTCACCGGGCAGGAGGTTTCGCTCCAGCTGGCCGAGGAGCAGCTGACCGATATTCTTTCGGCCAATCGCCGCCGGATCACGATCGACGAGATCCAGCGCACCGTGTGCCAGTTCTACCGCATCGACCGCGCGGAGATGTCGAGCAAGCGCCGCGCGCGCGCGGTCGTGCGGCCGCGCCAGGTCGCGATGTACCTGTCGAAGGTTCTTACCCCGCGCTCCTATCCCGAGATCGGGCGCAAGTTCGGCGGCCGCGACCATTCGACCGTGATCCACGCCGTCCGCCTGATCGAGGATCTGCGCCAGCGCGATGCCGACATGGACGGCGACGTGCGCAGCCTGCTCCGCCAGCTCGAGAGCTGACCCACGGCTGCGAGCCCCAGCGAAAGCTGGGGCCTCGGGCAACCCGGCGCTCCGCTTGTGGCACGAGGTCCCAGCCTTCGCTGGGACTCAGTCTCATATCGACAGTCCCTCCACAGCCTGCCAACAGCATTGCCATGGCCCTGCCCCCCGACCGCATCGACCGCTTCGCGCGCCATATCGTCCTGCCCGAGATCGGCGGGGCGGGGCAGGTCGCGCTCGCCGGGGCGCATGTCGCGCTGGTCGGCCTGGGCGGGATCGGCAGCCCGGCGCTGCAATATCTCGCCGGTGCCGGCGTCGGGCGCTTCACCCTGATCGACGACGGGCGAGTCGAACTGTCCAACCTGCAGCGCCAGACGCTCTATGCGGAGCGGGACGTGGGGCATGGCAAGGCGGTGTCGGCGCGGCGCTGGCTCGCCAATTTCGACGGAGCGATCGCGGTCGCGCTGGTCGACCGCCGCCTGACTCGCGACAATGCCGGCGCCGCGATCGCGGGGGTCGATCTCGTGCTCGACGGGACGGACAATTTCGCCACCCGGCTTGCAGTGTCCGATGCCTGCGTGGCGTCCGGCATCCCGCTCCTCTCGGCCGCCGTCGGGCGCTTTCAGGGGCAGGTCGGCGCTTTCGCCGGGCACTTGCCGGGCGAGGCCTGCTACCGCTGCTTCGTCGGCGACGCTTTCGATGCCGACGACTGCGATACTTGCGCGGAGGACGGGATGCTCGGCGCCATGGCAGGCTGGACCGGCACCTTCGCCGCCATGCAGGCCGTGCGCGTCCTGCTCGCGGGCAAGGCCGCTTTCGGCGATCCGCAATGGGGCCGCTTGCACCTTCTCGACGGCCTCAAGGCGGAGATGCGCACGCTGCGCATCGCGAGGGACCCGGCCTGCCGCGCGTGCAGTTCTGCCGGAAAAGCGTCCGACGATGGATCCCCGCCTTCGCGCGGATGGCAATAAGAGCAGCAGTGTCATTCCCGCGAACGCGGGAATCCAGGGCCCGGCTTGCCCGTCGGTTCAGCGGTTCAGGTCGTACCAGAGATCGCGCCATTCCGGGTTGCCGCTTTCGATCAGCTCGATCTTCCATGCGCGCCGCCATTTCTTCAGCGCCTTCTCGCGCGCGATGGCCTCGTGAATATCGCCGAACGGCTCAAGATGCACCAGACGGGTCACGCGGTACTGCCTGGTGAAGCCGGGAACCTTGCCGCTGCGATGTTCGTCCATCCGCCCGGCAAGGCGGGATGTGAGACCGATATAAAGCGTGCCGCGCTTCCGGCTCGCGAGGATGTAGACCCAACAATAGGGTTCGTCGGTCACGCCGTGGATCCCCGCCTTCGCGGGGATGACAAGGGATGGCGGGATCTCACGCCAGCACTTCCTCCACCCATGCCGGCACCAGTTCGCTTGCCGGGCCGAGGCGGGTCTCGTCGAACCAGGCGGAGCCCTGGCTGCGCTCCAGGTTCAGCTCCAGCGTCCGCAGGCCCAGTTCGCGCGCGTCGCGCACGAAGCCTGCCGCCGGATAGACCGCGCCCGATGTTCCGATCGAGACGAACAGGTCGGCCGAACGCAGCGCGGCGTAGATCCGCTCCATCTCGTAAGGCATTTCGCCGAACCACACGACGTCGGGCCTCAGCGCGCTCTGCCCGCAGGCGGGGCAGGGCGGGCGGTCGATCAGCGGCCCGGTCCAGCGCGAGCGCACGTCGCAGGCGGTGCACCAGGCGTTGAGGTGGGTGCCGTGCATGTGCAGCACCCGCCGCGCGCCGGCGCGTTCGTGCAGGTCGTCGACGTTCTGCGTCACGATCAGCAGCTCGCCCGCCCAGTCGGCGTCGAGCCGGGCCAGCGCCGCGTGCGCCGGGTTGGGCGCTTTCTCCTGAATTGCCGCGCGCCGCATGTCGTAGAAGCGCAGGACCAGGTCGGGATCGCGGGCGAAGGCTTCGGGGGTGGCGACGTCTTCCACCCGGTGCCGTTCCCACAGCCCGCCGCCGCCGCGGAAGGTGTCGATGCCGCTCTCGGCGCTCACGCCCGCGCCTGTGAGGATGACGATGTTGCGAATGTCTGCCATGGCGGCCATGAAGCACGCGGTTTCGGGGAAGCGCAATGGCACGGATCGGCATTATCGGCAGCGAAGGGCGCATGGGGCAGGCGCTGGCGCGCGCCATCGCGGACGGGGGGCACGAACCGGCCGGCGGGATCGACCGCGGCGGCGACCCCGCCGCGCTGGCCGACCGCAGCGACGTGCTGGTCGACTTTTCCGCGCCGGTCGCGCTGGAGGCGAACATTCACGCCGCGATCGGCGCGGGCATACCGATCGTGATCGGCACGACCGGGCTGGAAGAGCGCCATCATGTCGCGATCGACAACGCGGCGCGCCAGGTGGCCGTGCTGCAGACCGGGAACACCTCGCTCGGCATCACCCTGCTCGCGCGGCTGGTGCGCGAGGCGGCGGCCAGCCTCGGCCCCGAGTGGGATATCGAAATCGTCGAGATGCACCACCGGATGAAAGTCGATGCGCCTTCGGGCACCGCGCTGCTGCTGGGGGAGGCCGCGGCGGCCGGGCGCGGAATCGCGCTGGCCGACAATCGCGAGAGCGGGCGCGACGGCCATACCGGTGCGCGCCGGCGCGGGGCGATCGGCTTCGCCGCGCTGCGCGGCGGCACGGTGGCGGGCGAGCACAGCGTGATCGTGGCGGGGGAGGAGGAGCGGCTCATCCTGTCGCACAGCGCCGAAAACCGCATGATCTTCGCGCGCGGCGCGGTGAAGGCCGCCGCCTGGCTGATCGGTCGCGAAGCCGGCCGCTATGCGATGGACGATATTCTCGCGCCCGTGCCCGATTGATGCCCGAGATCGCCCGATCCGCCCGATGACGAAAGACCAGATCTTCGAATTCTTCCGCCGGCTCGCGGAAGACAATCCCGCGCCGGAGACCGAGCTGGAATACGGCAATGCCTATCAGCTCGTGGTCGCGGTCGCGCTCTCGGCCCAGGCGACCGACGTCGGCGTCAACAAGGCGACCCGGCGCCTTTTCGCCGAAGTCGAGACGCCCGAACAGATGCTGGCGCTGGGCGAGGAGGGATTGAAGGAGCACATCAAGACCATCGGCCTGTTCAATTCCAAGGCGAAGAACGTGATCGCCTTGTCGCGCATGCTGGTGGAGGAATATGGCAGCGAGGTGCCCGACAACCGGGAGGATCTGGTCCGCCTGCCCGGCGTCGGGCGCAAGACCGCCAATGTCGTGCTCAACTGCTGGTTCGGGCAGGAAACCTTCGCCGTCGACACCCATATCCTGCGCGTCGGCAACCGCACCGGGCTGGCGCGCGGGAAGACGCCGGAACAGGTCGAGACCAAGCTGGACAAGCGCGTGCCGCAGCCCTTCCGCCTGCACGCCCACCACTGGCTGATCCTGCACGGCCGCTATGTCTGCAAGGCACGCACGCCCGAATGCTGGCGGTGCCCGGTGGTGGACCTGTGCGCCTTCCGCAAGAAAGTGCTGGAACCGCCGCCAGGGCGCAAGAAGAGCGCGCGCTAGACCCGCCGCTGGCGCTGTGCCCGATGCCCTCCCGAGCCCCTGCGTAGGCAGGGGCCTCAGGCCGCTGGCGTGTCGCCTGCTAGCACGAGACCCCAGCCTGCGCTGGGGATCGGTAAGGGGGAGAGGAAGGGGGAGAAGGCGATCACCCACACCCCATCATCCGCTGGCGAGTGCGGACCTTACGCCGGGCATGAAGGCAAGCGGACGGAATCGGCCGGTGCCGCCTGGGCATCACAGGATTGCCACCTGGGCGTCACAGGGTTGCCTTGGTAACATCGTTGCGAACGGCGAAAGGGGTTACGGCAACCTTCCGCTCGGCCCTTAAGGGCTGCGAGGCGAGATACGGCCAGGGCTCGCCGGCACCGTATCCGTCGGGGGGTATCCCCTGGCTCTGCGGCGTTGAGGCCCACCGCAGGGCGGAAAGGGACAGGTCCCCCGAAAACTCCTCGCATACCGGCAAAGGGGGCTTTCTCTGAAGGTCACTAGCCCCCCGAGGCACCGGCCGTCTGGACGAAGCGGCCTGCGTGACGCGTACACGCTCCGCCCCCGTCGCTTTTGCCAGAGTGGACTGGCTGGGCTCCTATAACCCAATGGGTTATAATTGTCAAGCTATTTTTGCCATAACCCGACCCCCTTCCCGAGTCCCAGCGCAGGCTGGGACCTCGTGCTATCGGGCGACACGCCAGCGGCCTGAGGCCCCAGCCTACGCTGGGGCTCGGGAAGGTATCGGACATAGCGCCAACGGCCCGAGGCCCCAGCCTGCGCTGGGGCTCGGGAGGGTTAGCCTGCCGCTTGCGGGTGGAGCGCGGCCAGCGCGATGCGGGCGTAGATGCGCGAGAGCGTGGCGAGGTCGTCGACCGCCACCGCTTCGTCGCGCTTGTGCATCGTGGCGTTGCACAGGCCGAACTCGATCACCGGGCACAGGTCCTTCAGGAACCGCGCGTCGGACGTGCCTCCGCCGGTCGAAGCTTCGGGCACGATGCCCGTTTCGGCCTCCACCGCGTCCGAAATCAGCCGCGAGAATGCGCCCGGCGGGGTCAGGAAGGGTTCGCCGGAGACGACCGGCCGCGCCGTTCCGCCGTGCCGTTGCGCGATCGCTGCGATCCTGTCGGACAGCGAGGCGCCGCTGTGCAGGTCGTTGAAACGGATCGAGATGCGCGCCGTGGCCTTTGCCGGAATGACGTTGTGCGCCGGGTTGCCGACTTCGAGATCGGTGATCTCGATATTGGACGGCTGGAACCAGTCGGTCCCTTCGTCGAGCGTCAGGGCGTCGATCTCGGCCAGCATGGCGACCAGGCGCGGGATCGGATTGTCGGCGTTCTGCGGATAGGCGACGTGGCCCTGCGTCCCCTCGACCGCCAGCCAGATATTGACCGAGCCGCGGCGGCCGATCTTCATCGTGTCGCCCAGGCGGTTCACGCTGGTCGGTTCGCCGACAAGGCACAGATCCGGCCGGATCGCCTGGTCGCGCATGAAGGCGATCAGCGCGCGCGTGCCGTGGATTGCGGGCCCTTCCTCGTCGCCGGTAACGATGAAGCTGATCGTTCCCGTTTCGGGCGGCACGGCGGCGACGGCGGCGACCATGGCCGCGATCGCCCCCTTCATGTCGACCGCGCCGCGCCCGTAGAGCAGCTCGCCCCCCGGCGCCGGCCGCCGCTCGGGCGCGAACGGGCCGCTGGTCCAGCCTTCGCCCGGCGGCACGACGTCGAGATGGCCGGCGAAGGCGAAGTGGCGCGAGCCGGGCGGCCCCTGCCGGATCGCGAAGAGGTTCTCCACCGGGCCATCGGGCGCTTCGCCTTCCAGAAAGCGGTGAACCGCAAAGCCGAGCGGGGCGAGCATGTTTTCCAGCACGTCGAACACCGGCCCGGTGGCGGGGGTGACGCTGGGGGCGGCGATCAGGTGCTCGGCAAGAAGGCTGGCGTCTGTCATGGCAGGCGACGTAAACCACGGCGCGTTGACTGACCAGCCAGTGGAGAGCCGCCATGCCCCGAATCGATCTCGATGCCATCGCCCAGACCAACGCGACCGGCTATCCCGCGCCTTACGATGCGGCGGTGGAGGGGCGCTGGTACCGCCGGCTCGCCCCGGCCTGCGGCCTGACCGCGATCGGCGCGAGCCACGTCGTGCTGAAACCCGGGGCATGGTCGTCGCAGCGCCACTGGCACGCCGCGGAAGACGAGTTGCTCATCATGCTGGCGGGAGAGGCGGTGCTGGTGGAAGACGGCGGCGAAACCGTCCTGCGCGCAGGCGATGTCGCGGCCTGGCCGATGGGCGTGCGCGACGGCCACCACCTTCAGAACCGGGGAACGCAGGATTGCGTGTTCGTGGTGGTGAGCGCGGGCGACAGCGCTGCCGATCACGGGGAATATCCCGATATCGACATGGTCTTCGGCCCCGATGGCTATGCGCACAAGGACGGCACGCCTTACGCCGCGAAGCGCGCGCCCTAGGGCAGGCGGTCCATCCTGCCGGGCGCGAAGGCGGCGTCGAGCAGGTCGGCGATCCGCAGGCCGGCCTGGGTCACGCGCCGCTCGGCCACGGGAAGCGCGGCGACGATATCCTCCTGCGTCAGCGCGGTTTCGCGGGGCAGATCGCCGTCGCAGGCCGGGCGGTCGAAGGCGTTGGGATAGACGAAATCGCGCGCGAGCTGCCACGATTCGCGCCCCCAGTCGGCCGGGTGCCCGCCGGCGAGGGCCTGCTTCTCCGTCGCGCTATAGCGCCGGACGAGCGGCGGATCGGCGGCGGTGATCGCCCGTTCGGCCAGCGCCGTGTCCCATATCGAATGGAGATTGAGCCCCGGCACGATGCCATAGGCGGTTTCGCGATCGTTGCCGCCGCGGTCGTCCTTGTCGCCCGAGTGGAGCGGCATGTGCACGTCGCCCGCGAAATGGACCATGAAGGCCAGCGCCTCCAGCCGCACGTTCGCCGGCAGGCTCTCGTCCGAAAGAATGCGGAAATTGCGTTCGATCTGCGCGGTCACGCAGTTGCCGCCGGCGCAGTTGGCCTTGGCGTCATAGGGCTCGCACACCGGCGCCGTGCGATAGTGCCAGGCGGCCGTATAGCCCCAGCGCCAGTAATCGCGCCGCACGCAATCGGGCCAGGTCGCAGCGTCGGCCAGGTCGCGGATGCGGCATTCGGGCGTGCCCAGCGCGCGATCGTGCGCGACCAGCCGCGCGATCGCGGCACGCGTTTCGGGCGCGACATTGGCCAGCGCGATCTGCGCCGTGGTCCGATGGCCGAAATAGCCCCATGCCCCCGCCCCCTGCGGGATCAGCAGGCCCAGCAGCAGCGCGAGCGCGGCGGTCAGACGCGCGGCGCGGTTTCGTATTGCTCGATGATCCATCGCTCGTCTTCCGCCCCCGCGATCCATGCCTGCATCCATTCGTGTTCCCACACCGCCTCCATATAGGCGCGGGCGAAGCCGGGCACCGCGATGCCATAGGTGACGAAACGCGAGACGACCGGGGCATAGAATATGTCGGCCGCGCCGAACGTACCGAACAGGAACGGGCCGCCCTTGCCGAACCGGGCGCGCGCTTCGGCCCAGAGCTGGAGCACGCGGACGATGTCGTCGCGCGCGGCGTCGGTCAGCTGCACGCCGTCGAACCGCTTGCGCACGTTCATCGGGCACTCGCTGCGCATCGCCATGTACGAACTGTGCATTTCGGCGACCATCGACAGCGCCATGCCGCGCGCGGTGTCGTCCTTCGGCCAATAGCGTTCGCGGCCGACTTTGTCGGCGAGGTAGTCCATGATCGCGAGACTGTCCCAGATCACGGTCTCGCCGTCCCACAGCACGGGGACTTTGCCCGAGGGCATGATCTCGCCCGATTCGCGCTTCAGCGCGGCCCAGTCGTCGCCGCCGATATTGACCGTCAGCTCTTCGAACGCGAGGCCCGACTGCTTGAGCGCGAGCCAGGCCCTGAGGCTCCAGCTCGAATAGTTCTTGTTGCCGATAATCAGCTTCATTGCAGGCCCACCTTGGTTGCCGGGGAACTAGGGGCTTGGCGTCGGCAAGTCGAGGGCGAAGCCGCGGTGCCGCTGCGTCCAGAGTCGATTTCATCGAGCTTCAGCCTTGCGCAAACGACTCTAGCTGAACTTGTCCGCCTTGCGCTTGCCGAAGCGCATGTCCCCCTCCAGCCGGGCGCGCAACTGGGCGTAGAACGCTTCCAGAAACGCCCGCTCGTCGCCGCGCCCCGGGTTCCAGCCGATCTTGCGGCAAATCGCCTCGTGCACCGATTCCAGCGTTTCGGCCTTGTTGTCGCGCAGGACGCGCTCGAGCGTCTGAAGCTCGTATTCGCCGTATATCGACAGTTCCGCATCGCCGAAGCGGTACTCCGCGCCGGTCAGCGCGCTCGCCCCTTCGCGCGCCGCCCCCTCGGCCGACAGCGCGCCAGCCAGCGCGGCGCGCGGCGCCTCGACCACCCAGGTGCCGGCGATCAGGTCGCCCGCGCGCAGCGCGTCGCGGTTGAAGAACGGGAACAGCACGAAGACGAGGAACCAGGTCGCCGCCGCGATCCCCGCCAGGCCCATCGCCCCGCTGGACGCATTGATCAGCAACACGAGCGGCAGGAACAGCTCGATATCGCGCAGCAGGTTGCGCGCGACCACGGCTTCGGGCGTCAGGCGCCCGCCATTGCGTGCCGCGACCCGGATCCCGGCTGCGCGCTTGCCGAACGTCGCCCCGCGCGGCCCCATCTCCAGGACCATGAAATAACCGTTCCACAGCAGGAACCAGAACAGGATCCAGAACACCGCGACGAATTCGCCCGCCCCGCTCTGTTCGGCAAAGTCGCCTTCGAACAGCCCGCCCGCGACCCAGATGACCGTCAGCGTGACGCCGATCGCGGCCACCAGCATGATCGTGAGGTCGAGGATCAGGGCGCCGGCGCGCGCGCTGCGGCTGGCGACGGTGAAAGGCAGGGCGATTCCCTCCGGCGTCACGACGTCGCGCCGGCGCTTTGCCCGGTGGGCCAGGTGGGGGGCGGTCCGCTCGGCGCTCACGATGCACCTGCCGCGGCATGGCCGGCGGCGTGCGGCCCGCTGTCGGGGCGGTTGCGGCCATAGGCGAAGAAATAGGCGAGCCACGCCAGAAGCATCGTCACCCCGATCAGCAGCCGGCCCTCGGTGCCGAGCAACTGGCGCGGGAAAGCCTCCAGCACGGCCGCCGCGATCAGCATGAAGACCACCCCGACCATGACCTGCGCCGCGCGCTGCCCGCTCTCGGCCGCCGCGGCCAGGATCGGGCGGTTGCCGGGAAAGGCCATCGACCGCCCGATATGAACGCCCGCCGCGCCCGCCAGCAGGATCGCGAACAGCTCGCTCGTTCCGTGAACGCTCAGCCAGGCGACGAATTCCAGCGTCAGCCCCGCGTCGTGATAGAGCCACAGCATCGCGCCGAGCAGCGCCATGTTGTGCATCAGCAGCATCAGCGAGGGGATCCCGAAGGCAAAGCCGAGCGCAAACGCGAGGATCGCTACCCCGGCGTTGTTGCTGAACAGGTAGGCGGCGAAGGCCGACAGCCCCTGCGCATCCTTTTCCACCTGCAGGCTTTCCAGCAAGACCTCGCGGCTGGCGCCGGGAACGCGGGTGTCGGCCAGGCCGGTGGGGACGAGGGCGTAGAACCACTCGCGCTCGCGCATCACCAGCAGCCAGCCGACGATCGTGCCGGCGACCATCACCGCCAGCGCGACGCAGATGTCCAGCCAGATCGCCCGGATCGCGCGGCTCAGGCCGCCGCCCAGGAACTGGCGCAGCCAGGCGACGAAGCCCTGGCGCGGGCCATAGACCTGGAACCAGGCGCGCTGGACCAGCGCGTCGAGATAGTCGAGCGTTGCCGTGTCGAGCGACGTCTCGCGTGCGACCGCCAGGCTGGAGGCGGCCGTGCGGTAAAGCGCGGGCAGGGCGAGCACATCGTCGTCCGACAGCCCGCGCAACCGCCCCTGTTCCATCCGCGTGACGATCGCGTCGAGCCGGCGCCAGTCGCCCTCCCGCTCCAGCCGGAAGCGGTCGGAGCGCAGGGCCGCGGCCTCGACATCGGCGGGCGGCGCCACTTCGGCGCGGGAGAAAAGCGTTTTGAGGATCGGAGGCTTCATCCGATGGCCTCCGCCCGCTTGATCTCGAGATAGCGGTCGATCAGCCGGTAGCCGATCCGGTCCCACGGCGCCTCGATGATATCGACGCCCATCTGCCGCAGCCGCTCCAGCACCAGCGCCCGCTGGCGCAGCAGGGTGTCGGCCGCGACGGCGGTTGCAAGCGCGTCGAGCGTATCGGGCTCGGTATCCGAAAGGCTGGCCAGATCCTCGTCCTCGATCGTCACGAACAAGACCAGATGCCGGTCGACCAGCCGCCCGACGCTTTCGATCATCAGCTCCGCCCCGGTCGGGTCGGTGAAGTCCGAGAACAGCACCACCAGAGAGCGGCGCTGGAGGCGCGCGGCGAGCGTCGCCAGCGCGAGAGTGAAATTGGGTTCCTGCGCGTGATAGTCCAGCCCGGCGGCAGCGCGCTGGAGCCGGTGGAAATTGCGCGAATCGCCGACGAAAGGCGTCGACAGCTCCGGCCGCTGGGCGAATCCGAACAGGGCCACGCGGTCGCCGCCCTTGAGCGCGACGTAGCTGGCGGTCAGCGCGGCCGTCACCGCCCGGTCGATGCGCGGCAGGCCGCCGACCGGCTCGCACATGGCCTGTCCGCAGTCGAAGGCGAAAACGATCTGGTTGTTGCGCTCGCTCTCGTTCTCGCGCGCGTAGAGGCGCGTGTGCCGGGCGCTTGCCTTCCAGTCGATCCGGCGGCGGTCCATGCCCGGTTCGTATTCGCTCAGCGCCTCGAACTGCGTGCCTTCGCCGCGGATGCGCCGGGCGATCAGGCCGAACTGGGCATCGCGCAGGAATGCCTGCAGCGCCGGGCTGCGCACCGGTGCCAGATCGGGCCAGATGCGTACCTCGCTCTCCAGCGCATGGCTCGCCTGTCGCGCCCCCAGCCCGAGCGGGCCGGTCCAGCGCAGCCAGACCCGCTCCACCGCGGCCGTTCCCCGCCGGGAGGGCGCGACGCGCACCGTTCCCTGCCAGACCCCGGCCCCGGGCGCGAAGGGGGCGGCGAACCGCACGCTACCGGCCGGATCGAGCCGCGGATCGACCGCCAGCGCGATGTCGACCGGCGCGCGCGACGCCCGCCCGGAAATCTCCGCCATGGCCAGTACGGTCAGCGGCTCGCCCACTTCGGCATCGGCCGGAACGTGGACGCGCCAGTCGGCCATGCGGCCGGCCAGAATGCCGTCGAGCAGCACGATCGCCAGCAGCGCCGCCCCGGCCGCGGGCGCCACGACCCACGCCTGGGGCGCAGCGGCCGCGATCACGATCGCCAGCGGCGCGGCCAGGGCCGCCAGCCAGGCGGCGCGCGCGGTGGGGACGATCGGAAACGTCACGGCCTTGCCCGGCCCGTGGGGCGGGGCCGCGTCACCGGGGCGCCTCGGTGCTTTCGACCAGTTCCGTAACCAGCGTTTCCATCTCGCGCCCCTCGATCTCCGCCGCGGGGCTGAGCACGAGGCGATGGCGCAGGGCGGCGACCGCGAGCGCCTTCACGTCGTCGGGCAGGACATAGTCGCGTCCGTCGAGCGCCGCCCGCGCGCGCGCCGCATTGGCAAGGACAACGGCGGCGCGCGGCGATGCGCCGCTCGACAAGTCGCCGCTATCGCGCGTGGCCCGCACCAGCCGCACGACGTAATCGACGATCTCCTTCGCCACCGTCACCCCGTTCAGCGCAGCGCTCGCCGCCGCCAGCTTCGCCGCGTCGGTGGCGGCGGAAACGCCGAATTCGGCCGGGCGCGGGGGGCCCTGACGCTCGCCGAAGCGAGTCACGATCGCGGCCTCTTCCTCCGCGCTGGGGTAGGGCACCAGCAGCTTGAACATGAACCGGTCGAGCTGAGCCTCGGGCAGAGGATAGACGCCCTGGTTCTCGATCGGGTTCTGCGTGGCCACCACCATGAACCGGTCGGGCAGGGCATGGGTTTCGCCGTCCAGCGTCACGCGCCGTTCCTGCATCGCCTCCAGCAGCGCGGCCTGGGTCTTGGGCGGGGTGCGGTTGATCTCGTCCGCCAGCAGGAGATCGCAGAAGATCGGGCCGCGCGTCAGCGTGAACTGGCTGGTCTGGAAGTTGAACAGGTTGGAACCGAGGATGTCGCCCGGCAGGAGGTCGGGCGTGAACTGGATCCGCCCGTAGTCGAGCCCGAGCGCGCAGGCGAAGCACTGCGCCAGGAAGGTCTTGGCCGTCCCCGGCGGCCCTTCCAGCAGGACGTGCCCTTCGCTGACGAGAGCGACGAGCAGATGGTCGACCGTTTCCTCCTGGCCGACAATCGCCTTGCCCACCTCTGCGCGGATCGCCTGCGCCATTGCGCGGACATCGTCGAGCGTCATCGTCATCGGACCAGCTTCCTTTCGAGAGACTTCAGCGCGCGCGCCGCGCGCAGGATTTCGTGGGGTTTTTCCGCCTCGCGCAGGGCCGCGGCGAGTGTGGCAAAGGGCGGGGCGCCGGGCACGCGCCGGGCGATCGCGCGGTCGAGCGTTTCGTCGTCGGATCGGCGCAAGTGCAGGGCCGCGGCAATCCGGTGGCGCGCCGCCTCGGCATAGGGGCCGGTCAGCAGGTGCAGTCGCCGCGTGCGCAGCGTGAAGGCGGCGCTGTTGGCGACCAGCCGCCCCTTGCCGAAGGCGATCGCGCGCGCTTCGGCATGCGGCGGGCCGAACCGGCGGAAGGCGCGCCAGGCGACCACCGCCATCGCGATCAGCAGGCACAGCGTTGCCGCGACGAAAGGCGGCGCGAAGGCGAGGGTCAGGAGGTTCCTGCTGCGGCCCAGGCCGTTGAGCGTGAGATCGAAGACGATCGGCAGATCCTGCCCTTCCATCGCGACATCGACCAGTTCGTGCGCCAGCTGCGCGCGTTCGCGATCGGCCATGGCGTAGTTGTCGAGCAGGTCGGGATCGGCGACGACCATGAGGTTCCAGCGGTCCGCGTCGAGATCCTCCGCGTCGGCCGGCGCCAGCCCCGCCGCCTCGTCGAGCACGGGATAATAGCCCCCGTCGTCGTAGTATCCGGCCAGGATATGGCCGTTGCTGGCCGTGACCAGCGGGATCATCGTCGCATTGGTGATCGTCTGGACGTTTTCGCGATCGGGCATCGCGCCGCGCCGTGCCCCCCATTCCCAGTCGAACCCGTGCCCGCCATCCAGCGCGCCGGTTTGGACTTCGGTGACATACCGCCCTTCGAACTGCGCGATCCACGCCGGCTTGCCGGTTCCCGCGAGCACGACCCACCCCTCGCCGGTGTCGACCGGCGCCCAGTCGGGCACTTCGATGGCGTACCACTTGGGCAGGACCAGCAGCGTCGGGCCGATATAGCGCCGCTTCTCGATCAGCGCCGCGATCTCCTCCCCATCGGCGCCGTGCGGCGGGGTCAGGATCAGCAGGCTCTCGTCGTCGTGCGCCCCCTGGCTGCGCGAAAGCGCGACGTCGTGCCCCTCGCCCTCGAGCAGGTCGGCCAGCGCGGCATATCCGGTCAGCCCGCGCGAGGCGGCATGTCCGCCGCCGTCGTTCTCGCCGCGCGAGGTTTCGCCCGCGCCGATCAAATAGAGAGTCGCGACGAATGCGATCGCGCCGAACAGCAACATGCCCAGAACGACCCGCGGGTTGAACGCCGCCGGGGCCGATGCGGGGAGGGGCGCGGGCGGGGCAGCCGCCATCATGCCTTCCCCGCAAGCGGTTCGAGCGCGAAACGGGCATAGGCCTCGCGCGCGGCCTGCCAGTCGTCCTCGCCCAGGCTGCGCAGCGCGAACAGGCTGCGCTCGACCCGCTCGGCGATCGTCGCGAAGGCCTGGCGCGCCGCGTCGGGCAGCGCGGCCAGCGCGGCCAGCTCGCGCGCGGTGCTCGACGGTTCGACCCAGCCGGGGCGGGCCGCGGCGATCTGGCCCACGCTGCGCTGGAGCAGGAGATGCGTCGCCTCGTCGTAACGCCCTTCGGCCGCGAGCCGGTCGGCGTCTTCCAGCAGCGCCAGAGCCTCGGCCCGCTCGGGCGCCCATGCGGGATCGGAACGATCCTTCTCCGCCTGCGAACGACCAGCAAGCGCAGGGGCGAGGAGACGCCAGAGGAGATATCCGAGCAGCGCGATCGCCAGCGCCAGCAAGACCCATTTGAACACCGGCCACGACATGCCGAGCGCACGGCCGACGGGCGCGAACAGGTTGGCCAGGAACTCGAAAATCGCCTGCAGCCATCCGGGGGGCGGGGCGCGTTCGGGGATGTCGACCGGGGCGAACTGGATCGTCTCGTCCGCGCGCACGCTTCCCCAAACGTCCGGCGCCGGCTGTTCGCTGGCGTTCGCGATATCCCCTGCCGCCGTGGTCACACGGCAGGTGGTGGCAGGTCGCGCCGGGGGGCGCAAGCCCGCAACCGCACCGCCGGATCAGCCGCGCGCGCGGGCCTGGCGATAGCTGCCGAGCAGGCGCAATGCCTTGCAGTGGAAGGCAAGCTCTTCCAGCGCGCGATCGACCCGCGGATCGCCGGGGGCGCCCTCGATATCGGCATAGAACATCGAGGCGGCGAAACTGGTGCCCTGCTGATAGCTTTCCAGCTTGGTCATGTTCACCCCGTTGGTGGCGAAACATCCCAGCGCCTTGTAGAGCGCGGCGGGCACGTTCTTCACCTCGAACACGAAAGTGGTCATCGCGGTATTGCCGTCGAGCGCCGCGGGGTCGAGCGGTTCGCGCGACAGGACGACGAAACGCGTGGTGTTGTCGGGGGCGTCCTCCACCCGGTCCTCCACCACTTGCAGCCCGTATAGCTCCCCCGCCAGGCGCGGCGCGATCGCGGCGAGGCGCGGGTTGGCCTTCTCCGCCACGAAAGCCGCCGCGCCGGCGGTGTCGGCATGGCTCAGCGGCACGATCCCCCGCTCGCGCAGGAACAGGCGCGACTGGCCCAGGGCCTGGGGGTGGCTGTAAGCGGCCTCGAACGGGCCGAAGCCGCCGTCTTCGTTGGGCACGGCCATCAGGGCATGGGTGATGCGCATGAAATGCTCGCCCACGATCGAAAGCCCGCTGCGCGGCAGCAGGAAGTGAATGTCCGCCACGCGGCCGTGCTGGCTGTTTTCGATCGGGATGATCGCACAGCCCGCGCGGCCGTCCTTCACCGCCTCCAGCGCGTCTTCGAACCCGAAACAGGGCAGCGGCAGGTGATCGGGCGCCGCCTCGCACGCCGCGCGGTGGGAATTGGCGCCCGGGGCGCCCTGAAACGCGATTGCGCGGTCCGGGTCCTCGGCCGCGGCGGCGCGCATCCGCTCGACCATTGCGAGCGCGGGAGTGGGAAAGCTGTGCATAGCGGCCAGCGCGTAGACCGCCGCCCGGGGCGCGGCAAGACATATGGCTTGCGCTCGCCGGGGGTGCCGACTAGAGCGGCGCGCGAAAACCGCCACAACCGTATTCCTCGGATTTTTGACGCATGAACGACCGTTTCAACACCGCTGCCGGATGGGTGCTCTTCGCCGGGATCGTGGGCCTCGGCCTGTCGAGCGTAAGCTCGCGCTACTTCGCGGTCCATGCCCCGGAAGAGGGGGGGTATCCGATCGAAGGCGTGGCCGAGGACGGCGAAGGCGCGGAAGAGGTGCTGGATATCGGCGCGCTGCTGGCCAACGCCGATGTGACGATGGGCGAAGCGGCCGCGACCTCGCGCTGCGGCACCTGCCACACTTTCAATTCCGGCGGAGCGGACGGGCAGGGGCCCAACCTGTTTGGCATCATGGGAACGCCGATCGGCCAGCATGCGCCGGGCTTCGCCTATAGCGAGGCGCTGGCCGGCCATGGCGGTTCGTGGACGTACGACAACATGTTCGCCTGGCTCGAAAGCCCGCGCTCTTTCGCGCCGGGCACGAAGATGAGCTTCGCCGGGCTGTCCAGCCCCGAAGACCGCGCCAATATCATCCGCTTCATGTACGAAAACGGCGGCGGCCCCGCGCTGCCCGAACCGTTGCCGGAAGAAGAGGCCGCCGAAGGCGAGACCGCCGCCGAATCAGCCGAAGCCGCGGCCGTGAACGCCGTCGGCGATGCCGACACGCCCGAAGCGGGCATGGTCGTGCCGGGCGCCGATCAGACCAACCCGGTCGGCGAATAAAGGCGCGCGACATTTCGCACGGGGCAAGCGCGCGGCTATGCGCGCCCCTTGAACCCCTGCGCCACGACGTACCACTCGGACGAACCCTTGCGGCTCGCCGGCGGCTTCGCATGTTTGACCGTGCGGAAATGCTTCTTGAGCAGCGACAGCAGCGCGCTATCGGTGCCACCGGCCAGCACTTTGGCCACGAACGCGCCGCCTTCGGCAAGGTTCTCGACCGCGAACCAGGCCGCCGCCTCGACCAGGCCCATCGTGCGCAAGTGGTCGGTCTGCTTGTGGCCGACGGTGTTCGCGGCCATGTCCGACAGCACGAGATCGGGTTCGCCGTCCAGCGCCGCGGCCAGCGCGCCGGGCGCCTCGTCGGCCATGAAATCCATCTGCAGGATCGCGACCCCCTCGATCGGTTCGACTTCGAGCAGGTCGATTCCCACGATCGCCGCCCTGGGCGCGCGCCGGCGCACCGTCTGGCTCCAGCCGCCCGGCGCGATGCCGAGATCGACGACGCGGCGAACGCCGCGCAGCAGCCCGAATTTCTCGTCCAGCTCGATCAGCTTGTAAGCCGCCCGGCTGCGGTACCCGTCGGCCTTCGCCTGGCGGACGTAGGGATCGTTGAGCTGGCGTTCGAGCCAGCGGGTGGACGAGGCGGTGCGCCCGCGCGCGCTCCTGACCCGTTTGTCCGGGTTGCGGCCGGAACGCGCCATCAGCCGCGTGCCCGCCGGTCTGCCGCGGCGGAGGCGTCGGCGGCTGCCGTTTCGGAAGCCATCAGGCTGCGCAGGATCCCTTCCCGAATGCCCCGGTCGGCAATGCCCAGCCGCTCGGCCGGCCAGATGTCGAGGATCGCCTCCAGGATCGCGCAACCCGCGACGACCAGTTCGGCGCGGTCGCTGCCGATGCACGGCAGCCCGCCGCGCTCCTCCGGCGACATCGCGGCCAGCCGCGTGCTGACCGCGCGCATCGCGGTGGAGGGCACGATAAGCCCGTCGACGGCCCGCCGGTCGTATTGCGGGAGTTCCAGATGCACGCTGGCGAGCGTGGTCACGGTGCCGCTGGTGCCCAGCAGGCGGATGTCGGTGCCGGTCGCGGCAACGGGCGCGATCCGCTCGGCAAAGGCGGCGAAGCTGTCCGCCACCACGCGGCGCATTTCGGCATAGCGGGCGCTGCGCACCGCCGGTTCGCCTTCGACGCGGCCGACCGTGTCGGTCAGCGACACCACGCCCCAGGGCACGCTCTGCCAGTCGAGGATGCGGGGCACGCGCCCGCCCGGCTCGATCAGCACAAGCTCGGTCGAGCCGCCGCCGATATCGAAGATCACCGCGGGGCCGGCCCCGTTTTCCAGCAGGACATGGCAGCCCAGGACCGCCAGGCGCGCCTCTTCCTGGGCGGAGATGATATCGAGCACGATCCCCGTTTCGCGCCGCACGCGCTCGATGAAGTGTTCGCCATTGGCTGCGCGCCGGCATGCTTCGGTCGCGACCGAGCGGGCGAGATGGACGTTGCGCCGGCGCAGCTTGTCGGCGCAGATGTGAAGCGCGCCGAGCGCCCGGTCCATCGCCTCGTCGCTGAGCCGCCCGGACATGGCGAGGCCTTCGCCCAGCCGGACGACGCGGCTGAAAGCGTCGATCACGGTGAAATTCTCGCCCGAGGGGCGCGCGATCAGCAAGCGGCAATTGTTGGTGCCGAGATCGAGCGCCGCGTAAGCCTGCCGGCGCGACGGCGGGCCCTGGCGGGAATCGCCACGCGGGGCCGGGCGCTTGCCGGAAGACTTCCTATCGGTTGGCGCGGGGCGCTTGTAGCGGAAATCAGCTACTTTGCCGGACGTCTTGCCCTTGTGCGCGCCTGATCTCCTGTCTTTGTCCGGCGGAGAAAGATCCGCCATTGTCCCAATGCTTTCTTTATCCTCCCGCGCAAGATCGCGCGGGGACCTGACCCGATGCTAGCGCGCGCGCGGGGTGGGGGCAAGCGCGGCACGAAATCATGCCCGCATGGCGGCACGCACGGGCTTGACCTGCGCAGCGGGGAAAACTAGATGCGCCCCCTCGCGACCGCACTCGCGCAATGCCCCGTCGTCTAATGGTAAGACTACGGACTCTGACTCCGTCAATTGAGGTTCGAATCCTCACGGGGCATCCAGTTTTTCTCCTTACCCGGGCCAAATGGCAAACCAGCCGAGGCGCGCGTCTGCGCTGCTGCCGGGGGTCGGTCCTCGCTGTCTTTCGCGGAAATGCGCGTCGACAGTTCGCCGTTCAGCCATACGCGCTTCGGCGTCTATCCCGGCGTCCCGATCTGGCGCGGGCTTTGGTCGGGGAAGCCCGGGCGGCGGGCGAAACCGCCTCCCGCCCGGCCCATGGAACCGGTCGCGCTGCTGAAGGAACAGCACGGCATGGGGCATGGCCACGCAAACGCAGTGGTGGCCTATACTCTCGCGCAGGAGCGCGAATAGCGCGCGACGCGGCCGGCGATAGGCGTCAGGCGGCGGGTGCCTCTGCCAGGGGCCGGCGCCTGCCTGCGAGCGCGATCGAACCGGCGATCCAGAGGGCCAGGCCGATCCAGAAGATCGCGGCGAACGGGGCCTCGTTGCCGATAACGATGCGGGCGAGCGCGGTTGCGGCCAGGGCCACCGGCGTACCGACGATCACGCCGGTCCATGTGGCGCGCAGGCGCGGTTCGTCGATCCCGCGGCGGCGGCGCTTGCCCAGCCAGATATAGGTGCCGGTGGCGCAGATCGCGGTCAGCGCCGCGCCCAGCACGACATAGGCGATCTTGACCCAGACCCCGCCGAAATTGCCGAAGTGCAGCTTGTAGGTCGAGGCGGCGGCCTGCTGGCCCAATGCTCCGTCGGCCATGCCGGTGGTTCCCAGGAATGCGCCGTCGCTGTCGAATGCGTAGTATTCGCCGAAGATCAGCCGCCGTTCGTGCTCGCCCACCATCTGCACGTGCTGCCCGGCGGTCAGCGGGTCGTGGACGATGGCATACGTGAGGCGCACCTCGGGATATTCGCTCGCCATGTGGCGCAGCGCGGCGGCGACGTCGGGAACGGGTGCGGGCGCCGGGTCGGGCGCGCTTTCCGCCCCGAACACGGGACCAAAGACCGCCTCGACATCGCCGTCGTAGGCGCTTTCGGCAAGGCCGTAGGCAGTGACGGTGGCAAGCCCGATCAGCGCGCCGGTCAGCGCGATCGCGATGCCGAACGGCAGGGTCCAGACGCTGAGCCGGTTGTGCCAGTCGGTCAGGCCCACGCCCGCGTTGTTGCGCGCGCGCAGACGGAAGGCGTCGCGGAAGATCCGGGGATGCGCGATCACGCCCGAGAGCGAGAGCGCCAGCATCATCACGCCGAATATCCCGACGATCGTGATCCCGACCAGCGAGGGGAGGTTGAGCGTGTAGTGCAGATGGACGAGGAAGTCGTTCCATTCGATCATCTCGGGCATTGCAAGATTGCCCTCGGGGTCGAGATGGAACGCGTTGCTGTCGGTCGTGATCGTCGCGCGCGGCAGTTCCTCCACCGGGATATGGACATAGAGGTGGGTCGTCGCCGGCAGCCCTTCCTGCGCCTCGCGGGCGAGCACGTTCTCCACCCCGCGTTGCACGGCCTCGGGCGCGATCTCGGCCATTTCCGGCGCGTTCGGCTGTTCGAGGCGCTGCATCTCGACGTAGAAGACCGCGATAGTGCCCGTCAGGCACAGAATATAGAGGACCGCGCCGGCCAGCAGGCCGATGGCCGCATGGGCCGACAATGCGCGTTTTACCGTGCCCGGTTCGATGCTGGCGCTCATCCTGCCGCTCCCTATAGAAATGTCGTCAGCGCCGGCGCGGCGGCCACTGCCAGAATGGCGATCTGTCGCCCCCTGCTGGCCGACATCAACAGCAGGAAGGCGACGACGGTCCAGGCAACCGGCGAGGCGAGCAGCGCGAGGACGTTGGCGTCGGCTTCCGCCGCGCCGAGCGCAGCGGCAGCCCAGCGGGTGCCGATGGCGAAGCAGACCGATGCGGCGAACCCGGCCAGAGCCACGAGTGCGAACGTCACCAGGCGGCGGCCGAGGTTGAGCGGGGCCTTGCCGTCGGGCATGACGTGGGCGCGGCGATTGGACGCGCGCTCGCGCCCCGGCGTCGAACGCCATGCCTCCCGCGCAAGGATCGCGCAGGCCGCGCCCATTGCCCACAGCGCGACGACCGCGATCCCCCAGGCGCCCGCGATCGTGCAGCCGAGCGCCAGCGCCGCGGCGGCCAGGGCCCAGCCGGCGCCGTTGAGCACGCGCGAGCGGCCGGGCCGGCCCCACGAATATCGCAGCACGATCACCGCGACGACCGCGAGCGCCGACCCCGCCGCAAGAAGCCCCCCGCTTGCCATCAGAACCGATAGCTCACAGTGCCGAACACGTTGCGCTCGCTGCCCATGAAGCAGTCGCCGCGCGCGAGGCAGGCGGAATAGTACCGCTTGTCGAACAGGTTGGTCGCGTTGAGCGCGAAGCTCCACCGGTCGAAGGTCACTTCGGCGAAGGCATCGACCAGGGTGAAGGCGGGCGTCACGATGCCGTCGGGGAAGGCCCGGCCGTAGGATCGGTTCTTGCCCACGTGCCGGACCCCGCCACCGAGCAGAAGCGAGGCGTCTTCGGACAGGGCGAAGCGCTTGGTGCTCCATAGCGAGGCGTTGAACTTGGGCACGTTGTCGAGCTGCTGGTTTGTCCCGTCGATCTCGGCTTCGTTGTAGCTCAAGTTGGCGATCAGGTTCAGATCGCCGGGCAAGGTGGCGTTGGCTTCGAACTCAGCGCCCTTGGACGTCATGCTGCCGACCTGCAATTCGCCCCTGAGCAGATTGTCGGGGTCGGTCGGGTCGGGCACGACTACCGAAACCGGACGATTGCTCTCTTCGATGTGATAGCCGGTGACGGTGACCAGGATGGCGTCGGTCGGGTGGAACTTCAGCCCGGCCTCGAACTGGCGACCCGATTTGGGAACGAACAGCTCGCCGTAGACATCGGTGCCGGTGATTGGTTCGAAACTCTCCGTGTAGCTGAAAAAAGGCGAGACACCGTTCAGGACTTCGGCGATCACACCGGCGCGGAAGGTCGTCGCGGCGTCTTCCTGGCGCGGGTCGTTGAAGCTGCGCGAACTGGTCCAGTCGCGCCGCGCGCCGAGCACCAGGGAAACACGGTCGAAGAAGCGGATCTGGTCCTGCAGGTAGAGGCCGATCTGGTCCTGCTTCACGTCCTCCGACGGGCCGGACGGCTGCGGCAAGCCGCCGCCGTAGTCCGACAGGGCATCGTAATCGATATCGTAGATGTCGATTATCTCGAAGCCCATGCCGCCGGTCTTGCGCACGCGGTTCCAGCTGTAGTCGACCCCGGCGAGCAGGACGTGCTCGACATTGGCGCCGGTGTCGAAATCGAACTGCAGGTTGTTGTCGGACGAGAATATCTCCATCCGCGCGATGCTGCCGTCGGAATAGAGGCCGATGAGGCGCTGGTCCGGGTCGAGATAGGGATTGGCGGGATTGGAATAGCTGTTGGCGTAATGCGTGAGATAGGTCACGTCGCTGTCGATGTAGCGCGCCTTGAGGTTGAGCTTCGCCGCGTTGCCGAAGCGTTGCTCGAACAGGGCGGTGCCTTGCAGGAGGCGGCCGTCGTAGCGGTCCCAGCCCGGCTTGCCGACGAACAGGTCGTTGGGCAGCCGCCCGTTGGGATTCGGCAGGATCGTCCCGACGAGCGGGAGGAACTGCGAAGTCGAACCGCTATCGTCCTCCTGATAGAGGCCGATCAGCGTCAGCTCGGTATCGGGCGAAGGCGCGAACGTGACCGAGGGGGAGATCATCACCCGGTCGTCGGCAACGAAATCGGTCTGGGTGTCCGAATCGCGGACCCGCGCCACGACCCGGCCGGCGACGGTGTCGGTCAGCCCGCCGGTGAGGTCGGCAAGAACTTCCTTGCGATCGTGCGAGCCGTAGCGGACCGCGATTTCGCCCGAGGTCTCGAACTCCGGCCGTTTCGAAACCAGATTGATGATCCCGCCGAGCGAGCCCTGGCCGAACAGGACCGAGGCGGGGCCGCGCACCAGCTCCACCTGGTCGAAATTGTAGGGGTCGGACCGGATGCTGGCGTAGTAGCTGAAGATGTCGCGCATCCCGTCGCGGAACTGCAGCGCGTTGATCCCGCGCACGAAGGTGCTGTCGACGCGGCTGTCGGGGCCGTAGGGGTTGGCCGTCACGCCCGAGACGTAATTCAGCGTGTCGCTGACCGAGACGGCGCCCTGCGCAAGGTAAAGCTCGTCGTCGATCACCGTGATCGGCTGCGGCGTCTCGATGATCGGGGTGTCGGTCTTGGTCGCGGTGCTGCTTTCCTCGCGCGCGCCGGTGACGACGATCTGCCGCGGTTCGGCGGCATCGAACGCGGTATCTTCCGCGGTTTCGGCGAGAGCGGGAGTGGACGCCAGAGCAGTGGCGCAGAGCAGCGAGAAGCGCACGATTCGCATGAAAAATCCTTGATCCAGAAGTTGGGTGCCCGGCTAATGCGACGTAATCGCAATTGCAAGTGCCGTTTTGCGAAACTTCGGCTTGCCGCCGTCGACGGCGCCAGAACGAAGATCGAATGCGTAAGACCGGGGTGTGAAAGGGTGGGGGGCACGCTCCCCTATGCGTGCCGCCCCGGTTCCGCCGCCCGTCGGAATCGGCGGCGGAACGGTTCGAGCCAGTCCTGCCGGATCACCCGGTATGGGCCTCGATCAGTCCGTTCGCTTCCTCGATCGCGGCGGCCTGCGCGATTTCGCCATCGCGCAATTCGTCGGCGATCTGGAGCAGCCGCCCGCTGATCACGGTGCCGGCCTGGGCTTCTTCCTCCAGCGCGATCCCGCCCTTGCGTTCGGCGACCTCGGCCCATTTGGCGCGCACTGCGGCCCAATAGTCTTCGGTCGCCGCCCAATATGCGTCGGCGGCTGCGACGTCGTAGCCGTCGAACCGGGTATATGTGTTGAGGACATATTCCTGGACCACGGGTTCCAGCGCCTCCGCCGATCCTTCGGCAGGCTTCATCTTGGTGTTGTCCTGCCAGTGGATCCAGCCGGTGGGGGTCAGCTGGTGACGGTTGATCGCGGCATAGCGGTCGTAAACCGGGTCGCGGACCGCATCGCGCCGGGCGAGCGGGCGCCAGGTCCAGTTCGATCGCCAGCGGCGAATGCCGTGGGTGGTTTCCCACTGGCCCCACCCGGCATAGCGCGGGCTGTCGTCGACCTGATAGACGGTCTGCGACCAGCGCCCGTTGCGCATTCGCTCGGGCACGTCGACCCACTCCCAGCGGTCCGGGCCGGTATAGGCGAGGATGCGCGCCGGTTCGTATTCCCAGTCCTGCCGCCAGTGCTTGATCACGAAGGTCTCGCCCTCATGCTCGGCGACGAGCAGGTGCTGGAGGACGATCCGCGTGCCCGTGTCCTCGATCACGCGGACCGATTCGTGGCCGCCGGAGATCTTGCGTTCGAGCGGGGTGTAGCCTTCGGTCCAGGGCGTCGATTCCTGCATGTCGAAGCGCACCTTGTAATCGCCCGCCATCGCCAGGATCGTGGCCCGATCCTGTTCGAACATCGCGGTTTCGACGGCCTCGCCGCGATCGGCGATCGGCCCGTCGGCCAGCGCGGGTGTCGCCGCCAGCGCGATGGCCAGCAGTGCCGAGCCGATGAATGTCCTGGTCGTGGTCATGGTAAATCCCCCTTGGTTTCTAGAAGCGATAGCTGAGCGACAGGCTCGCGTTGCGGCCGGGCCGCGTGTAGGCATCGACGTTCGCCGGCGGGACGAACACCGAAGGATCGTGGTCCGACTGCACGAGCGACAGCCCGCGCACGTCGCTCCAGTACGTGTGTTTCTTGTCCAGCAGGTTGAACACGCCGGCGCGCAGCTTCAGCGAATCGGTCAGGGCGACGAAGGCCGTCGCGTCGAGGATGGTGAAGGCGTCCGGGCGATAGCATCCGTCGGTGCAGAGCCCGGCGGTTTCGTCCAGCGGCTTGCGCGCGTGGTGCGATGCGATCAGCTCCGCCCCGAAACGCCCGGCGGGCTCGCGATAGCCCGCGCCGATCACGAGATTGAGCGGATCGATCGTGTCGAGCGGGCGGGGCGCCTCGCCCGGCGAAAGGATATCGCCATCGGCATAGGCGATCGCGAAGCGGCCGTAGAGACCGTTGTCCGCCCGGTAAGCCGCCCTGGCCTCGACCCCCTCGATCTCGACCCGGTCGTAATTGACGAACTGGTAGATTGCCGGGTCGGCCGGGGTGAACGACCCGCTGACGACCTGCTGGCTGATGAAGTCGTCGTAATCGGCGTGGAAGGCCGCGATCGACAGCGAGACGTGGTCGCCGGTAAAGCGAATGCCGCCTTCCCAGCTCTCGCTCCGTTCGGGGCCGAGATCGGGATTCGGCGCGGAGATATAGCCGTAGGCCAGGTTGCCGAAGAAGTTGTTGACCTGGCTGGGCGTGGGTGCGCGGAACCCTTGCGCGTAATTGGCGAACAGCAGCACGTCGTCCGCCAGCCGCGCGGTCGCGCCGAGCTTGGGCGAAAGCCGGCTGTCGCTTTGCGCCGCACCGGCAAAATCGGGCAGCAGCGGGTCGTCGGTCGGGTCGAGGTCGTAGAAGTCGAACCGCAGCGCGGGAAATATCGTCACCGCGCCATCGAACAGCGCGATCTCGTCGGCGAGGAATACGCCGCCCAGCATGAAGTCGGTCACAGGGAACGCACGGGTGGGGAAGGTTTCGCCTGCGGGCGGTTCGGTCCCGTCGCGCAGCCCCTCCTGCCGGGTGAAGCTGATGTCGCCGCCGAAAGCGAGCGTGTGCGACAGGCCGCCGGTGGCGAATGTGCTGCGGGCCTCTGCCGCGGCGCCGTAGACGCGGTTTTCGAACGTGTTCAGGCGTTCGCGATCCGGGCGCGGCGTCGCCCCGACCGGGGATCGGTCCTCGTCGGTGAACTGGATATCCTTGCCGTCCTGGAAATAGACGGCGGCGTGAGCGTACTCGATCGCGCCCTCGGCCGAATATGTCCAGTCGAGCGAAATGCGGGTGCGCTCGCTTTCGTCGTTTGCGGTCAGGTCGTCGACGATCCAGCTCGGCATAGGGCCGAACAGGAAAGCGGGGCCTTGCCCGCTCAGGATGTCGCTGAACACCTCGGTTTCCAGATACTCGCCGGTCAGGCGCAGGCGGTGCGGGCCGCTGTCCCACACCAGCTTGCCGAGCAGGGCGTTGGATTCGCCATCCTGCGGATTGGGACGGGTGCGGCTTTCACCGATCCCGCCCACGTCGCCGCGATTGTCGAGTTCCTTGAAATCGCGCCGGGTATAGGCCAGCAGGGCGGAGATATCCCCGGCCTTCCCGGCAATCGCGGCCGTTTCGGCGAACTCCTCGTCCTCGCTCGAATAGGATGCGCGGACGAACCCGCCGACCGCATTCCCCGCTTCGATCAGGTCCACAGGATCGCTGGTGGTAAAGCTCACTGCCCCGGCCAGGCCGTCGCTGCCGTAGAGGGCGGAGGCGGGGCCGCGAACGATCTCGACCGACTTGACCAGCGATACGTCGGTATAGCCGCCGCGTCCCGAATCCTGCGCGCCGAAGGCGAAACCCTGGGGCGTGCGGATGCCGTCGACCTGGATCAGGACGCGGTTGCCGCCGATCCCGCGAATGGCGAAATCCTCGTTCCGGGCGCGTCCGGTGGCGCCGAGCGCCGCGCCGAAGCGGGCCGGCGCGCGGCGGACCGTGACCCCGGGCTCGTAACGGACGAGATCCCTGATGTCGGTCGCGATCGTATCGGCCATCTCCTCGGCCGTGATGACCGTGACCGTTGCGGGCGCGTTCTCGATCGCGATCGGCGTGCGGGTTGCCGACACCACGATGTGGCTCTCGCCGGGACGTTCGTCGGCGGCGTCTTCGGCGAAGGCGGGGGCGCCGCCGACCGCCAGCGCCATGGCGGCGATGCCGGCCGAACAATGCAGGGCGCCCCGCTTTAGTGCGCTCCGCCTTCCGATATCGCTTCGTCCGCCGCCCAGCCGATAGACCATGAAAACTGCCCTGTTGTTGCTACTGATAATGACTCGCAGTAGAATCAGAAGGCGGGCAACGTCAACCTCGGCCTGGCTGCAACGGTAAAGGAATCGCGCAAGCCGCGGAAATGGCCCGCGGATTTTTCCGCGATTTCGGCGCAATGGCCGGGGTCGGCCGGCCAGCACGGCGGCTCTCGTCGGTTGCGCCGCCCAAGATAGTCATCGCGGGCATTGCCGCCCCGCACCGGGGACCTTATGGCGCTGGCGATGAGCGAAGAACACGAGACCAAGGGTGAACGCGATCTCGCCGATCGCAAGTTCTACCCCGCCGATCAGGAAGCCGCCTTCTCCGACGCGGCGATGCCCCACACTCCGCAGACGCGCCACCCGGCCTATCGCCTGGCGTTTCGCGACACCGATTTCCTGCTCCGCGACGAATTGCGGCCGGTGCGGTTCCAGCTCGAGCTGCTCAAGCCGGAGATGCTGCTGGACGAGGCGGGGGTCGGCTCCACCCTCGTCATGTACGGATCCGCGCGCATTCCGCCGCCCGAAGCGGTCGACGAGGCGCTGGCCGGCGCGAAGGACCTGCCCGAAGACGAACGCCGGATCGTCGAAAATCTGGCGAAGAAAGCGAAATACTACGGCGAAGCCTACAGGCTGGCCAAGATGGTCAGCGAGAAGTCGATTATCGAATCGGGCAAGCGGCAGTTCGTGATCTGTTCGGGCGGAGGGCCCTCGATCATGGAGGCGGCCAACAAGGGGGCAAGCGATGCCGGCGCGGAATCGATCGGGCTGAACATCGTTCTGCCGCACGAGCAGGCGCCCAATCCCTATGTCACCCCCTACCTGTCATTCCAGTTCCATTATTTCGCCCTGCGCAAGATGCACTTCCTGCTGCGCGCCAAGGCGGTCGCGGTGTTCCCCGGCGGGTTCGGCACGTTCGACGAGTTCTTCGAACTGCTCACGCTGATTCAGACCGGCAAGATGAAGCCGATGCCGATCCTGCTGTTCGGCAAGGATTTCTGGAACCGGGTGATCGATTTCGAGGCGCTCGCCGACGAAGGGACGATCAGCCACAAGGATCTGGACCTGTTCCGCTGGTGCGAAACCGCGGACGAGGCCTGGGAAAAGATCGCGCGCTTCTATCAGCTCGACGGTTACGAGGCCGATTCTGCCGAGGCATCGCCGCCGCCCCGCACCGCCTGATGGCCGAGCGGGCCGTGGCCCGCACCGAAACCGGGCGCCTTGCGCAGCGCCTCGATCACGAACCGCCGGCCCAGCCGCACCGCGTGGTCAAGCGGCAGGCCGTGGCCGAGCAGCGTCGCGATCGCCGAAGCCAGCGTGCAGCCGGTCCCGTGGGTGTGGCGGGTGTCGATCCGCTGGTCTTCGAACGAGGCGAAATCGCCGTTTGTATAGACGAGCCGGTCGATCACCCGCTCGCCCGCGTCATGCCCTCCCTTGGCCAGCACTGCGCAGCCGTGATCCTGCGCGAGCCGGTGCGCCGCAGCGGCAATCTCGTCCGGCGTGGTGCAGGCCATTCCGGTCAGCGCGGCGAGTTCGGGCAGGTTGGGTGTCGCCAGGGTGGCACGGCGCATCAGCGCAGCGAAGGCGTCGATCGTTTCCGCGTCGGCCAGCACCGCCCCGCTGGTCGCGACCATGACCGGATCGAACACAACGTGCCCTTCGAAACCGGCGAGCAAATCGGCCACGGCGCGGGCCGTTTCGGGTGATCCGAGCATCCCGATCTTGATCGCGTCCGCCCCGATGTCGTCGAGGCAGGCTTGCGCCTGCGCCACGACCAGTTCGGCCGACAGCGTTTCGACCCCCTGCACGCCGGTCGTGTTCTGCACGGTGATGGCGGTGATCGCGCTCATCGCATAGCCGCCCAGCATCGTCGCGGTCTTGATGTCGGCCTGGATGCCGGCCCCGCCGGAGCTGTCGGACCCGGCGATGGCGAGAATACGGGGAGGAGTCTTCATTGACGGAACCTGCGCTCCGTGCCCGGCGGATGCCGGTCGTGCAGCGCTTTCGCCCGGGTCGGGCGGTCCATCAGCTCGCCGCCGCAGTTGGGGCAACGATCGTCGAGCGCCTCGGCGCAGGCGGCGCAGAACGTGCATTCGAAGCTGCAGATGAACGCGCCCGGCGCTTCGGCCGGAAGGTCCGTGCCGCAGCGTTCGCAGTCGGGGCGCATCTCGAGCATGGGCGTCCTTCTATCCCCTCAGGCCGCGTCCTGCACCGCGGCGCAGATCCGGTCGACAACCTGTTCGACCTGGGCCGCATCGTCGCCTTCGGCCATCACCCGGATCACCGGCTCGGTGCCGGAGGCGCGGATGACGACGCGGCCCTTGCCGGCCAGTTCGCCTTCGGCATCGGCGATGCAGGCTTTGACGTTCGCGTCCTCCAGCGGCGCTCCGCCGGAATAGCGCACGTTCTTCAGCAGTTGCGGGACGGGCTCGAACTGATGCAGCAGCTCGCTCGCCGGCTTGCCGGAACGGACGAGACTGGCGAGGACCTGCAGCGCCGCCACCGTGCCGTCGCCGGTCGTGGCATGATCGAGCAGGATCATGTGGCCCGACTGCTCGCCCCCGACATTGAAACCGCCCTGACGCATACGTTCGAGCACGTAGCGATCGCCGACCTTGGTCCGTTCGAGCGAGAGGCCCTGGTCGGCGAGGTACCGCTCCAGCCCCAGGTTGGACATGACGGTGGCGACGATGCCGCCGCCGCGCAGCGCCTGGCGGTGGGCGAGGCGGGTCGCGATCAGCGCCATGATCTGGTCGCCGTCGACCGTCCGCCCGCGTTCGTCGATCACGATCAGGCGGTCGGCATCGCCGTCCAGCGCGATCCCGATATCGGCGTTCTCGCGCACGACAGCGGCGCGCACCGCCTCCAGCGCGGTCGAGCCGACGCCGTCGTTGATGTTGGTTCCGTCGGGCTCGACGCCCAGCGTGACCACGTCCGCGCCCAGCTCCCAGATGGCCGAGGGCGTGACCTGATAGGCCGCGCCATGCGCGCAATCGACCACGACCTTGAGATCGTCGAACCGGATCTCGTCCGACACCGATTGCTTGACCGCGTGGATGTAGCGCCCGCGTGCATCGTCGATCCGGCGCGCCCGCCCGACCATCGGCGCGGCCACCAGCGGCGGCTCGCATTCGAGCAACGCCTCGATCGCCAGTTCGTCTTCGTCCGATAGTTTGAACCCGTCGGGGCCGAACAGCTTGATCCCGTTGTCTTCGAACAGGTTGTGACTGGCCGAGATCATCACGCCCAGGTCGGCGCGCATCTCGCGCGTCAGCAGCGCGATCGCCGGGGTCGGGAGCGGCCCGGTCATGATCACGTCCATCCCCACGCTGGTGAAGCCGGCGACCAGCGCGCTTTCCATCATATAGCCGGAAAGGCGGGTGTCCTTGCCGATCACCACCCGGTGGCGATGGTCGCCGCGCAGGAAATGCCGCCCCGCAGCCTGGCCCACCCGCATCGCCGTCGCCGCCGTCATCACGCCGTCGTTCGTGCGCCCGCGAATTCCGTCGGTACCGAAAAACTTGCGTGTCATGTTCGAATTCTATCTCCGGGCGATTTGCCAGGCGCTTCTGGCGCGGTTAGGCGGCAAAGAAAAGGGGACCCGCAAACGGATGGTCGTCGAAAAGGCAGACTCTAACGAACTCCTGGCGATCCGGCTGCCCGTCTGGTGGACGTTCGGCGGTCTCGTCGCGGGTCTGCTGGCCGGGCTGGTCCTGTCGGGGACGGCGGCGCTGGAGCCTGTCCTGGCGGTGACCGAGCCGGCGGGCGCGCTGTGGCTGCGCGCCTTGCAGATGACGATCATCCCGCTCGTTTCCGCCCTGCTGGTGATCGGGATCGCGCAGATGGTGCAGGCCGCGCGGGCCGGGCGCGCGGCGCGGCGAATGCTCGGCTGGGTCTTCGCGGTCCTGCTGTTTTCCGGCGTCACGGCGGCCCTGTTCATGCCCCTGCTGCTGAATCTCTTTCCGATCCCGCCTTCGGCCGGAACGCTGCTGGAAACCGGCGACATCGCGCCCCAGCAGGTGCCCGGACTGGCCGAATTCGTCACTTCGCTGATCGCACCCAACGTGATCGCCGCCGCGGCGGAAACGACGATGCTGCCGCTGACCATCTTCTTCGCGCTGTTCGCCGTTGCCGTCGCGCGCCTGCCGGACAGCCAGCGCGACACCCTGCTCCGCGTGTTTCGCGCGCTGGCCAACGCGATGCTGACGATCATCGGCTGGGTCCTGTGGATCGCGCCGCTCGGCGTCTTTGCGCTCGCGCTGGGGGTCGCCTCGCGCGCGGGGGGCGGGGCCTTCGCCACCCTCGTCCATTACATCCTCGTCGTTTCCGCGATGGGCGGGATCGTCCTTGTCGCCGGCTATGCCCTCGCCTGGTTCGGCGGCGGAATCGCGCCTTTGCGCTTTGCCCGGGCGATGATCCCGGCGCAGGCGGTGGCGGTTTCGACGCAAAGCTCGCTCGCCAGCCTGCCCGCCATGCTCGCGGTCGCCCGGCGGCTGGGCATTCGCGAGAGCACGGCCGATTTCGTCCTGCCGCTGGCGGTGGCGATCTTCCGCGCGACCAGCCCGGCGATGAACCTGGCGGTGGCGATCTATGTCGCCACGCTGGCCGGGGTCGAGCTGACCCCGGCCACGCTGGCCGCCGGGATCGCGGTGGCGCTGGTCATTTCGGTGGGATCGGTCAGCCTGCCCGGATCGATCAGTTTCGTCATTTCGATCGGCCCGATCGCCCTGGCAATGGGCGTGCCGATCGAACCGCTGGCGCTGCTGGTCGCGGTGGAAATGTTGCCCGACATCATGCGAACCCTCGCCAATGTCACCCTGGATGTGGCAGTAGCGGCGGCGACCGATCGCCCGGAAGAGGAATCCGTCTAGAACATGCAACCCATGGCCCGCCCGCGCGTTGGTCGGGCAAGCCCGAGAATTTCAACACTGGACATTAGGGGAACCAATCCATGGCCTTCAAACTGATCGACCTGCCTTACGCCAGCGACGCCCTCGCGCCCGCCGTTTCGGCCGAGACGCTGAGCTATCACCACGGCAAGCACCACCAGGCCTATATCGACAAGACCAACGCCGCGATCGAAGGCACCGACCTTGCCGGCAAGTCGCTGGAAGAGGTCGTCGCTGCGGCGCGCGGCAGCAACCAGGGTTTGTTCAACAATGCCGCGCAAAGCTGGAACCACGGGTTCTACTGGCATTCGATGGCGCCCGAAGGCGGTTCGCCGTCGGACGAGCTGGGCGCGCTGATCGACGAGGCTTTCGGCTCGCTCGACGATCTCAAAACCAAGCTGGCCGAGCGCGGTGCCGGGCACTTCGCAAGCGGCTGGGTCTGGCTGGCGGAAAAGGGCGGCAAGCTCTCGATCGAGGAAACGCACGACGGCGACACCCTGGCCGACCAGGATTTCAACCCGCTGCTGACGATCGACGTGTGGGAGCACGCCTATTACCTCGATCATCAGAACAAGCGGCCCGAATATCTCGATCAGGTGATCAAGAGCAAGCTCAACTGGGGCTTCGCTTCGGAGAACCTCGCGCGCGGGGAAACCTGGAAATACCCCGCCTGATCCTGCGCCGGATCGCAAAAGGAAAGCCCGCCTCGCATTCGTGCGGGGCGGGCTTTTCCCTTTTCGCGGATCAGGTCGGTTCCTCTTCCTGGCCCAGTTCCATGAAGTTGGTCGCGAACAGCGGTTCGCCGAATATGAAGCCGACCAGATTGGGGCGCCCCACATGGTCGAAGAACGCGGTCAGCATCAGCAGGATCGGCACCGACAGCAATGCGCCGAACACCCCCCAGATCCACGAGAAATAGCTGAGCGCGATGAGGATCATCACCGGGTTCATCGTGAACCGCGCGCCCAGGATCGACGGGGTGACGATGTTCGATTCGACCGTGTGCAACGCCAGATAGGCCGCCGCCGGTATGATGCCGAGCAGCACGGTATCGCCGGTCCCGATCCCGAACAGGGCGAGCAGCGCGGTCATCGCCAGCGGCCCGATATAGGGCAGGAAGTTGAGGAGCGCGGCCAGCCCGCCCCACATCACCGGCGCCTCCACCCCCAGCGCCCATGCACCCAGGGCGACGATGACGCCGACCCCCGCGTTGATCCACGACACGGTGAGGATATAGGCCGCCACCCGGTCCTGCACCTCGCGCAGGACCCGCGCGGCCTTGATGCTGGTGCCGAAACTGGCGCGATCGAACAGCAGGTGGCGGCGCAGCCGCACCCGCGCCTCGATCATGAAGAACGTCATCAGGAAGGTCAGCAGCACTTCCAGAACCACGCTGGGCGTGGCGAAGGCGAGCTGTTCGATCACCGAAGGGCTGGCGAGCACGACTTCGCGCGTGGTCGAGCGGCCCATCAGGTCGGCCAGGCGCTCGTTCGCCATCGCCACCCAGGCGAACTGGTCGCGCAGTTCGCCGAAGCGGTGCACGACCTGGTCGGCCATCGCCGGAAGACTGTCGAACAGCGCGATCGCGGGTTGGAGGATAAGGGCGAGCGCCAGCATCAGCACGCCGAAGAACGCGCCGAGAGCGACGAGCGAGGCGAGGACGTTGGGCAGGCCCCAGCCGGCGAGCTTGTCGGCCAGCGGGGAGAGAATGATGGTCAGCACCAGCGCCGTCACCAGCGGCAGGAAGACGACCGAGCCGATCGAAAGCACGAAAGGCAGCGCGAGGAACAGGCCGAGGCCGATCAGCAGGACCAGCGCGGAAATCAGGCGCAGCTCCTGCTCTGCAAAGGCGGCGCGCGTCCTTCGCCGCGCGGTGCGCCCTTCCGTGCTGCCACGCGATGCAGATGGACTGTCGGTCATGCGGCTGTCGGATCCTGTCTGCGGGGGCAGCCGGCATAGCGGGCCGGCATATGCGCTAGCAAGCGGCTAGCGGGTCGGGGAGGACTCGCCGCGGCCGGCTGCAACATCGTCCAACTCTTCCAGAATCGCGCGATGCGCGCCGTCGTCGCCGATCGCGCGTCGCGGTATCGAACCGTCCTGAAGCATGGCATTGAGCGACGCACGGGCGCGGCCCACGCGGCTTTTGATCGTGCCCACCGCGCAGCCGCAGATGGTCGCCGCCTCTTCGTAGGAAAAGCCGCCGGCGCCGACCAGCAAGAGCGCCTCGCGCCGCTCGGGCGGCAGGGTCAGCAGCGCGCGGTGCATGTCCGACAGATGGATCGGCTCTTCCTGCCCGGCGGGCTGGGTCAGCAAGCGTTCGGCAACGTTCTCGTCGTATTCGCCGCGGAAGCGGTTGCGGCGCATGTCGGTGAGGTAGGCGTTGCGCAGGATCACGAAGGTCCAGGCGCGCATGCTGGTGCCGGGTTCGAACCGTTCCTGCGCGGCCCAGGCTTTCAGCAGGGTTTCCTGCACCAGGTCGTCGGCCATGTCGGGCCGCCCGCACAGTCCGCGGGCGAATGCGCGCAGATGCGGGACGACTTCGGTCAGCTCGCGCTTGAAATCGGCCTTTTCGGAGGCCGTCCGTTCGGGGCGGGTCATCAGGATTTTTCATCCAGCTTCGACAGAAGCTCCTTGAAGCTGTCGGGAAGCGGTTCCTCGACAACCGAGTCGTAAAGCTGGCGCAGGCCGTCGGCCCATCCTGGATTATCGCGTTTTCCGATCTTTGACTCGCCTTTTCCGGTTTCCCCCGCGCGCCGATCCCCGTCAATATGCATGTACGCTCGCAATCCTTCGAAATATACGTAGAACCCCGGCGGGAGCCCTAGAACCCACGCGGAGGCTTTTCCAGTTTTCCAACTCGTGGTCTCCGCGAGGGAACGAAGGCGCCCCTGCTTGGTTCCCGGAACTAAGCGGGGTGCCCGCCAGTGTAGTGTTGGATCTGTCGGTGGAGTGCGGCGCAGCCTGATGCCAGTTCAAGCGTCTCGACGGGGGAAAAGTCGCCGCTGGCTGGTCGAATATCCGCGCGCCGCGCCGGTGGCCATCTTCCTGCTGATCGCCGCAATCACCGCGCTCAGCGTGTTCGCGATCGAACGGGGGGAGGCGCAGCGCGAAGCCGCCCGGCTGAGCGATCGCGCGCGCGCCGTCGCATCGGCGCTGGAGCGGCGCGCCAGCGCCAATACCGCCTATCTGCGCGCGGGAGCCGCCATGTTCGCGGCGGTCGACCGCGTGGACGAGGCCCTGTTCGACCGCTTCGTGGCGGAGCTTCAGCTCGACTTCGACTATCGCGGAACCGAAGGGATCGGCTGGGCGCAGAGCCTGCGCCCCTACGAACTCGACCAGTTCCGCATCGGCGCCAACGATGCCGGGCCCGATGCCGATGCGGCCGATGCCGATGCGGCCGGCCGCGGCGATTCGTCGGCGGAGGGGCAGGACCCTGCCGCGGCGGGCCGCCAGGCCGATCCGCCGGAACCCGCCGGCCAGGCGCCGGCGGCATTGCCCGATCCGATCAGAATCTGGCCGGCTCCGACCACGATGACCGGCCGGGTGGTCCCGGTCACGTTCCTGCGGCCCGCGAACGATCGCAACCGCCAGATGCTCGGATACGACATGTTCTCCGACCCGGCGCGGCGGGCGGCGATGGAGGAGGCCGAAGCCACGGCCCAGCCGACCGCCAGCGGCAAAGTCCAGCTCGCCTATCCCGATCCCGACAGCGCGCCCGGGTTCATCGTCTATATGCCGGTGTTCCGGGGGGAGGCGGGGCGCCGGGTGCGCGGATTCATCTACAGCCCGTTCAACGCGGAAAACTTCCTCGCCTCCGCGCTCGACCTGGCCGACGCGGGGGATCGGGGGGTCAAGCTCTACGACGGCGAAGCGACACCGGACCGGCTGCTCGCGCAGATCGCGCCGGCTTCGGGCGCGGGCAAGGCGGTTCAGCAGCGGATCATGGTCGCCAACCGGCCGATGGTGGTCGAAGTCGCGTCGCCGGCGTCCTACTCGCTTTCCGCGCTGTCGATGGTTACCCTGTTGTTCGGGCTGCTCGTGGCCAGCCTCCTGCTGGTGGTGGCCCGCCTCGTGACGCAGCAGACGCGCGAGGACCAGCTCAAGCTCGACTGGCTGGAGGAGCAGGATTCGATCCGCAATTCGCTCACGCGCGAGCTTAATCACAGGGTCAAGAACACGCTGGCGAACATCCTGTCGATCGTCGCGCTGACTCGCCGGCGTTCCGACTCGCTGGAAGAATTCGCCGACGGGCTGGACGGGCGGATTCGCGCGATCTCCGCGACGCACGACCTGCTGACCCAGTCGGAGTGGGGCACGACCCCGGTGCGCGCGGTGGTCGAGGCCGAAATGGCGCCGCATGCCCACGATTCGGGGGCGGACTTCACGATCGAGGGGCCCGATGTCGAACTCGCCCCCGGCGATGCCCTGACGCTGGGGCTGGCCATTCACGAGCTGGCGACGAACGCTTCCAAATATGGCGCGCTGAGCGTGCCGGAGGGGCGCGTTTCGGTGACCTGGGAACTCGAAGGCAAGAACGTGGTGCGGATGGAATGGGCCGAATCCGGCGGGCCGCGCCTGTCCGGCCGCCCGGAATGGCGCGGTTTCGGTCTCGACCTGATCGAAAAGATCGTCGCCCACGAACTCAACGAGAAAGTGGAACTGGAATTCCCGCCCGAAGGGGTGCGCTGCACCCTGCGCGTCCCGGTCCGGCGGCCGAGCGAATTCGCGATCCGCGCGGCGCAGCGCAGGGAACAGGCCGCGCGCTGAAGAGCACGCGGCCTCTCGGTCGCCGCCGGATTGCCGGTCAGCCCAGCGGCTGGCTGGAATTGAAGAACAGCGCCTGGCTGATCGCGGTGCGCACCGTGGCTTCCTTGAACGGCTTGGTCACCAGATAAGTCGGCTCGGGCCGGTCGCCGGTGAGCAGGCGTTCGGGGTAGGCGGTGATGAAGATCACCGGCACGCTGTCGAGCGCGAGAATATCGTCCACCGCGTCGAGGCCGGAGGACCCGTCGGCAAGCTGGATGTCGGCCAGCACGAGGCCCGGCGTGCGTTCGGCGACCACTTCCTGCGCTTGCGTGCGCGTGGCGGCCGTGCCGCAGATTTCGTGGCCGAGCGAAGTCACGAGGTCTTCGAGCTGCATCGATATCAGCGGCTCGTCCTCGATAATGAGTACGCTCGTGCTCGATTCGCGGTCGATTTCCTCGATCGCTTCCTGGACCAGCTTTTCCACCGAATCGCTGTCGAGATCCATGATCTCGGCCGTCTGGTCGATGGTGAAATCTTCCAGCGTCGTCAGCAGCAGGGCCTGGCGGTTGAGCGGGGTGATCGCGCTGAGCCGGTCGTGCGCGGCGCTTTCGTGGGCACCGGTTTCCGGTGCGTCTCCGGCCGTTTCCAGATAGGCGCTGGACCAGACCTTGTTGAATGCGCGGTAGAGCGGCACGCGCCCGTCGGCGAGCGATGCCTTCAGCTCGTCGTCGGCCAGCGCCGCTTCGAGTGTCTGGCGAACGAACGCGTCGCCGGTCGACTGCGATCCGGTCAACGCGCGGGCATAACGACGAAGGTACGGCAGATTGTTGGCTACCTGTTCTCCAAGCGGCATGTATTCCCTTCCCTAGAATGGCGTCGCTAGAACGCGCGCGCGTAGCATTGGTTCCAAAGGCGCGCTGGTGAACGACAAGTGCTTGTCGTGCAAGCATTCGGAGGCCTTTCGGCGGCGTCCGATCGGGGCCGCAAAAAAATTTGCGCCGGTGCGGGAACCAGGTTTTGGGTCGAACATTATCCCAATGTCACCGCCGAGACCCCCCTCCCGTCCAAGCGGCAGGTGATACGATCCCGAAGGGCCTCCGCTCAATGCGAGCGGAGGCCTTTTTTCTTTGGCGACTATGCCGTTGGCAAATCCGGCCAGGTCGTGTGGAGGAAGCCCATCCCTTGTCATCCTGAACTTGTTTCAGGATCCATTCTTCAAATCGCGCCGTCCTTGCTGGTGGCACGATAGATCCTGAAACAAGTTCAGGATGACGAAAAGGGGCCGGAGCGCCTCTTTGTCTACCGTATGGCCGGATTTGCAAAGGGCATAATCGCCTTTCCTTTGCCGTTGCAACTTCGTCTTCGGCGGGCGGCGGGAAGGGGTCACCCGGCGGGCTTGCGCAGTCGGGCGAGCAGCCCGCGCCGCGGCGGGGCGCAAATGGCCTGCACGAGATCGCGCGGGTCGTAAGGCTTTTCCAGGATCGCGCCGAGTTCGGCCACGCGGGGCGGAATCCGGTCCGGCGCGCCGGTGGAAAAGACGATCCGCGGCGCTTGCGGCCCGATGCTGCTGACCAGTTCGGCGATGGCCCAGCCGTCGTCGCGGTCGGCGAGCTGCACGTCGAGCACGATCACATCGGGGCGCGCGCGTCGCAGGGCCTCCAGCGCAGCATCGGTCGTATGGCAGATCTCGACCTGCCGGGCACCGGCGTCGAGCAGTTGCGCCTCTATCGCCAGCGAGAGGATCGCATCGTCTTCGACCACCAGCACGTGGTCCGGAACGCGCGGCGACGATCTTGTCCTGGGTGGCTTGTTCATGCTCACTTCAATCGACACGGGCGCCTCTGCCCCTGTCGCGAAACGGCGGGCATATTGCGCCAGTTCCCGCCGCCGGTCGGTTCTCCCGCACGGTGGCGCGCGCGCAACAGTTCGGTGCCGTTGCCGGGGCGTTACGGCGAAGGGGGCGAAGGGTCAGAGGGGCTTGCGATAGATCGCGTATTCGCGGTTGATCTCGCTCTCGATCGCATCGGCGATCGCGACCATGCCCTGGTTGTCTTCCAGGATCCAGCCGATCTCTCCGCGCTGCGTTCCGTTCGCGCGGGTCGTATCCTCGCGAATCGCGCTGATCATCATGAAGGCGAGCTGGCTGGCGAGCCGGGAATTGTGAAATTCCTTCAGCACCCCCATCAGCGGCACGCGGGCCACGCGCGCGCGCGGCTTGCGCAGCCAGCGCAGCATCGTCAGCCAGCCGAAGGGAAACAGCTTCCCCCCGATCCGGGCAAGCGGCTCGTTCGCGTTGGGCAGGGCCAGCATGAAGGCGACCGGCTTGCCGTCGAGTTCGGCGATGCGCGTCAGTTCCTCGCGCACCAGCGGGCGCAGCTTCTTCGCGCCATAGGCGATCTCGCGCTCGGTGAAGGGGACGAAGCCCCAGTTCTTCGACCAGGCATCGTTGAGGATATGCAGCACGGTGCGCACGTCCTGCGTATAGTTGGCATGATCCACCGGGCGAATCCTGATCCGCGGATTGCGCTGCCCCGACTTGACGATCCGGCGCACGAGCGGGGGGAAGTCCTCGGTGACGTCGAGCGCGTAAGTGAACAGCCGCTTGGCCACCTCGTACCCCGCGCCTTCGATATATTCGCGATAGCGGGCCGGGTGGTGGCCCATCAGCACGGTGGGCGGCTGATCGTGCCCGGCGATCAGCAGGCCCGGCTCTTCCCACATCGACAGCGAGATGGGGCCGAGCACGCGGGTCATCCCCCGCTCGCGCAGCCAGCGTTCGGCTTCGGCCAGCAGGGCGCGTGCCGCGGGCTCGTCGTCGGCGTCGAAGTAACCGAAGATGCCGGTGCCGGGGCCGAAGCCCTGTTCCGGTGGCATGTCCAGCATCAGCCGGTCGATGCAGGCGGCGATCCGCCCGACCGCCCGACCGCCCCGGCGCGCGATGAACAGCTGCACTTCGGCATGGTCGAACAGCGGGTTCTTCTTCGGGTCGAGCAGTTCCATCTGCTCGCCGCGCAACTGGGGCACGGCATGGGGCGTTTCGGCGGAAAAGCGGCGGCCCAGGTCGACGAACGCCGCACGCCCCGACTTGCCGTCAACCGGTTCGATCACTATTTCGGCGTCTGTCACGGGCCATCCTGTTCAGTTTGGGTTAGCCCTGTGTGTGCTTGCTGCGGCTTGTCAAGCGACAGCGATATTCGCGCCCCGTGCCGGCGATTGTTCCGTCGGCGGCGTTTTTGCTGTAGACGCGGCTTTCCGGGAAACACGACCATGAACCTGCATCAGACGATCGATCCTGCCGATATCGCGGCTCCGCCGCCTGCGGCGCGCGTGGCGGGCAAGGCTGCGATCGCGGACGACAAGGCGATGCTGCGCGCCGCGCGCGACCTGACGAAGGATCTCGCCGCCGCGCGGCCCGCGATTTACTGGACCGACACGCTGCTATCGGCGGGCCTCGGCTATGGCGCGCTCGCGGGTGCGATCCTGGTGGAAAGCGTTCCGCTGGCGATCGCGCTGGGCGTGGTCGCCGCGCTGGCGCTCTATCGCGCGCTGCTGTTCATCCACGAGCTGTCGCATATCCACCGCGACGCGCTGCCCGGTTATCGCCTGGCGTGGAACCTGCTGGTCGGCATTCCGGTGCTGACCCCGTCGTTCATGTACGAAGGGGTGCACACGCTGCATCACGCGCGCACCCGGTATGGCACGGTGGAGGACCCGGAGTACCTGCCGCTTGCGCTGATGAAGCCGTGGAGCCTGCCGCTGTTCGTCGCCGTGGCGCTGCTGGCGCCGCCCGCGCTGCTGTTCCGCTTTGCCGTTCTGGTGCCACTGGGCGCGGTCTTTCCCGCGGTGCGCAAGCTGGTGTGGGAGCGGTTCTCCGCGCTGTCGATCAACCCCGAATTCCGCCGCCGCCCGCCCGAAGGCGAGTTGCGCAAGCGGGTTTTCTGGCAGGAGCTGGGCGGCAGCCTGTGGGCGATCGCGCTGATCGCCAGCACGTTCGCGATCGGCTGGCGCCCGCTGCTGATTGCGCTGGCGGTGCTGTCGCTCACCGCGGTGCTCAACCAGCTGCGCACACTGGTCGCGCATTTGTGGGAGAACGACGGCGAACCGATGACGGTAACCGCGCAGTTCCTCGATTCGGTCAACGTGCCCCCGCCGGGCTGGATGGCGGAGATCTGGGCGCCGGTCGGCCTGCGCTATCACGCGCTGCATCACCTGCTGCCGAGTATGCCCTATCACTCGCTGGGCGAGGCGCATCGCCGGCTCGCCGCGCACCTGGGGACCGATTCGACTTATGCCGGGGCGAACCATCCGGGCATGGTCCCGCTGGTCATGCGCATTGCCCGCAGCACGATGGGCAGGCGCCGGACCGGGGCCTGACGCGGGCGCGCGCCGGCGGGCAGAGCCAGGCGGACAGAAAAACGGGCCGCGCTCCGGTTTGGAGCGGCGGCCCTTTTTCCTGTCGGCGGCGGATCGCCGGGTCAGTCCGTTTCGACCCTCAGCGACGGATCGCCGTCGACATCCGCGCGCACGCGGGTCTTGTCATCGCCGATGTCGGCTTCGACGCCGCTTTCGTCGATCGACACCGTGTCGCCGCGCTCTTCGGCCGGTTGTTCGGTGACGGCGGGGGTTTCCTCGGCCGCCGGAAGCACGGTCTCGTCGGCCACGGTGTCGGTTTCCGTCGGCGTCGGCGCATTGGCCTCGCTGCACGCGCCGAGCGCGAATACGCTGGCGGCGAGAACGGGCAGGGCGAGCGTCTTCATATCGCGTCTCCTCGATAGCGGCACTATGGCGATAGACTCGCGAGCCGGCGGCGCGGTTCCGCCAGCGGGCGTGGGCCGGCGCCGCCGCGACGAGACCGGCGCTATTCCTCGGTGCGGATCAGCACGGTTTCGCCGACCAGCAGGAACAGGAAGAACGGCGCCCAGGCCGCGAGGAAGGGGGGGTATCCGCCGAAGCTGCCCATCGCCAGCGCGGCGTTGTCGATCACGAAATAGGCGAAGCCCAGCGCCATCGCGATAATCGCGCGCAGGAACAGCTGGCCCGACCGCGCGAGGCCGAAGGCGGCGATCGCGCCCAGCAGCGGCATCAGGAAGGCCGAAAGCGGGCCGGAAAACTTGTGCCACCATTTGGCGCGCAGTTCGTCGGTCTGGCGACCGCTTTCCTCGTAGGCCATGATCGAACGATAGAGCGGCACCACGCCCAGCGTATCGGGATCGACGCTCTCCAGCTCGATCCGGGCCGGGGTCAGCCCCCTGGCGACGACCAGGCTGTCGAGCCGGGTCGTGTCGACCGTGGCGACGTCGAACCGCTCCACCTGCTCCAGCCGCCATCCTGGCGCGGCATAGCTGGCGGTCTGCGCGCGCGCCTGCTCGATCAGCGCGCTGCCTTCGCCGCGCCGGTACCAGGTCACCCCGCGCATACGGATGTTCTCGCCCGTGCCCCACAGCGATGCGGCGGTGAGCACGTCGTTCCCCTCGGTAAAATAGACATTCGCGCGCACGCCCGACTCCTCGGGCATCGCGCCGAAGTCGTTCGCTTCCCACGCCTTGAGCGTGGCCGTGGCGCGGGTGACGACGACCTCGTTGAAAGCGAAGCTGATCGCCGAAACCCCCGCCGCGGTCAGCAGCAGCGGCGCCAGCACCTGATGCGCGGAAAGGCCGGCGGCCTTCATCGCGATCACTTCGCTGTTCTGGTTGAGCGTGACCAGCGCGATGATCGTCGCCAGCAGGACCGAATAGGGCAGGAAACGCGCGACAAGCTGGGGCACCCGCAGGGTGACATAAGTCCACAGCTCGCCCTGGCCATTGCCCGGCGCGGCCAGGATCTTGCCGCTGGTGCTGAGCAGGTCGAGCATCATCAGCACGAGCACGAGGACGGCCAGCATCGCCACGATCCGCACGACGAACAGCTTCGCCAGGTAAAGCGTCAGCGTGCGCGAGGGGAAGAAATCGAGCTGCATTGCCGGGCCTTATTCCGCCGGAGCCATCTCGCCGGGGCGCGGCCGGCGCCGGCGGCCGAACAGCTTGCGCAGGCGCTCCGCCAGCTTGGCGAAGGCCGTTTCCAGCGCGCCGATCGGCTGCCCGCCGGGGACATAGGCGACCTTGTGATACATCCACACGATCAGCGCCGCGAACACCGCGAACGGCACCCACAGCGCCAGGACCGGGTCGAACCGGCCGAGCGCGGCGATATCCTCGCCATACTGGTTCACCTTGTGATAGGCGACGACCATCACGATCGACACGAACACGCCCAGCGCGCTGGTCGATCGCTTGGGCGGGATCGCCAGCGCCACCGCCAGCAGCGGCATCAGGGCCATCATCACCACTTCGACCATGCGGAAATTGAAACTGGCCTGGCTGGCGTCGCGCTTGGCCTGGGTCGTGCTGTCGCTCCACCCGATCTTGAGCAGTTCGGGCAGGATATATTCGCGCTCGGCATCGCCGCGTTCGCGGAACGCCTCGATCTGCGGCAGGTCGATCGGCAGGTCGTGCCGGGTGAAGCTGAGCACGCGCGGGGTGGTGTTGCCGGTGTCCTGCACGATCGTGCCGTCGGTCAGCCGCAGGATGATCGTGTCGGGGCTGTCGGTCGTCGCGAGGAAGGCCCCCTCGCGCGCGGAGATGGACAGGACCTGCCCCTTCTCGTCCGCGACTCGCGCGAAAATGCCCTGCAGCCGCCGCCCCTCGTCTTCGCTCGCCTCGATCCTCAGCGCCATGCGATCGGCCAGGGTGGTGAACTCGCCCACCTTGATCGAGGCGCCCAGCGCGCCGGAACGCAGTTCGTATTCGAGCTGTTCGTAATAATAGCGGCTGACCGGCTGGACGTAGAAGACGAGCGCGACGTTCACCGCCATCAGCACCGCGGTGATGATATAGGGCACGCGCAGCAGGCGGCCATAGCCGAGGCCGACGGCGCGCATCACGTCGAGCTCGCTCGATGTCGCCAGCTTGCGGAAGGCGAGGAGGATGCCGAGCAGCAGCCCGAGCGGAATCGCCAGGCTGGCATATTCGGGGATCAGCGCGCCGAGCATCTTGAACACGACGCCGATCGGCCCGCCTTCGACCGCGACGAAATCGAACAGGCGCAGCATCTTGTCGAGCAGCAGCAGCGAGGCGGCGATCGCGAACACGCCTAGCATCGGCAGCATCACCAGCCGGAAGATATAGCGGTCGAGGGAGGGGATCGATTTCAGCAAGGGTCCGGCTCGGGGTGGTTCGCCGATGCCCTAGCGCGAATTGCGCTGCCGGTCATGCCCCAACGGCGCAGGAACGGGCCGATCGGTCAGGCCTTTTCCAGCGTGCACTGCAGCGGGTGTTCGTTCTGGCGCGCGAAATCCATCACCTGGTTCACTTTGGTTTCCGCCACTTCGTAAGGGAAGATCCCGCAGACCCCCACGCCGCGCTGGTGGACGTGGAGCATGACCCGCGTGGCCTGTTCCATGTCCATGCGGAAAAACCGCTTGAGGCACATGACGACGAATTCCATCGGAGTGTAATCGTCGTTGAGCATCAGAACCTTGTACTGGCTCGGCTTCTGCGGCCGGGTTCGGGTCCGGGTGGCGATGCCGACCTGGCCGTCGCCTTCGCCCCCGCCCGGTCCGCCGTCGGGCGAATCGCCATCGCCCGCGCACAGCGGGCGCAGGGGCATCGTCTGCAAGGGATATCGGTCGATCGGCATGGGACAATGAATATCGTATCGTATCCGGCATTCGCAAGTAGGGCGTGCCGGTGCAGCTATCGCATGGCGCGGTTGCGGGACGATTAATGCCCCGCCCGGCCCGTCGGCAAAAGGGGAAACGCAAAACGAAACGGGCCGGCCAGCGTGGTGGCTGGCCGGCCCGTGCCGTGTTCATGGTGCCGGGGCCTGCCGCGAGGGAGGCGCGGCCTGCCCGGCGCGCGATCAGGCCGCGGTGGTGCGGGCCTTTTCCATCGCCAGGCTGACGCGGCTGGAAAGCGGCGCAGCGACGTCGCCGGCGAGCTTGACCCAGGCTTCGGTCGCCTTCGAGAACTGCGCGACGGCGGCATCGAAGTTGCGGCTGGCGATCTGGCCCTGGAGCTGGACGAAGTCGGTCGGCGACTTGACCGCGGCGAATTCCTTCGCGTCGGCGGTCATCGTCTCGACGGCGGACTTGCTGTCCTCGACTGCGGCCCGGGTCAGGTCCTGCAGGCCGGCGGCGAAGATCTTGCCCGATTCGACCATCGCCTCGAGGTTGCCCTTCGAGAATTCGCGCGCCTCCGCGGCATATTCGGCGCTCTTCTCGTAAGCGGTCTGGGCGTGGGTCTGAAGTTCGGCGAGGCCTTCCTTCATCTGCGCGGCGTAATCGGTGCTGGTCTGGGTCTTGGACATGTCGGTTTCCTTCGAACGGGGTTGGGCCGCGACTTTCGCCGCCGGCTGGGAAGCGGCGGCCTTCTTCGCGGCGGTTTTCTTGGTTGCGGTCTTTTTGGCAGTGGCTTTCTTCGCGGCGGTCTTCGCGACCGGCGCCGTCTTCGATTTCGAATCGCCGGCCGGCGTCTTCTTCGACGGGGCGGGCGACGGGGTCGTTTCGGTCTCGGTCTTCTCGGTCTTCATGGCAGTCGTGGTCTCGCTGTCGGCGGGCGTTGCGGGCTTGCCCGAAGCGGCGGGCGCCGCATTCCCCGTCTTCGCATCGCCCGTCCCGGCGATCCGGGCGTTCTGGCTGGCTGCGGCTTCGGCGTAAGCCTTCTCGGCCGCTGCGTCGTTGCTGGCTTCATCCTGCGTCGCCATTACGATCATCCTGTGCCTGCGGGTTCCATACCCGGCCTATGCTTCGGTTATGTTGCACTGCACAAAATAGGTGAGCGGTGCGCGAAGTCAAGCGATTTTTGTGCAGTGCAGCATGTGGCGCGAAGGCCGCGCAAACGGCGCGGGATGCGACCGGGCATCCGGCGGCGAACCCGGACCATGACGCCTGGTGGAAAAGCAGATCGCGCGGCCGGTGCGCCGCCGGATGGCGGATCGCGGGGCAACGGGCGAAGGGCTTTTGGCGAACGGCCGGGTCGCGCCATCGCTCGCGTCCGGCTCGGCCCGATAATCCGCGAACGGGGTGCCCTGCGTCGGTGGGGGCTCGCTGCCACGACCGCAGGTGTATGCGGCTTGCGCCGCATCGCTGCCGGGCCTGGTCGTTCCCGCCCAAGGACCGCCGCCGCGTACTCCCGGCCGATGCCGGGGACTGCCGGGGCGGCCTCGGCGGGCGAGGGCCCGCGCATCCATTCGCGGTGTCCGGCGAAGTCACCGAGCTCGGCAGCAAAGTGTGCCGCCGCCCCGCGCGCTCCGCACCGGCCACGCTGCCCGCCGTGAGGCGCGACGGGCAAAGGAGGAAGCACGGTCGACCGCGCGCTCCCGATCCGGGACCGACATATAACCAAGTCGGTTACGATGTCAAGACCAAAGTTCCACTTTCGGCGCGCGTGCCGCGGCCTGCCGCCGTGTCACCGCATCATGACATAGCGTCCGGGCGCGTCCTCGACGACTTTGTCGCCGCGGCCGCCGGGCTTGCGCTTGCCTTTCGCCGGCACTCTGGCGTCGTCGCGCCGCGCCAGCCATTCGAGCCAGTGCGGCCACCACGAACCGGGATGCTCCTGCGCGCCGTCGACGAATGCCTCCAGCGACGGGGCCGCGCTGTCGCCGGTCCAGTACCGGTACTTGTTCGCCGCGGGCGGATTGACCACGCCGGCGATATGGCCCGACCCGGCGAGCACGAAGGTGGTATCGCCGCGGAAATGGCGGGTGGCGCGCCAGACGCTTTCGGCCGGGGCGATATGATCCTCGCGCCCGGCCTGGATGAACACCGGGGTCTCGATCCGGGTCAGGTCGATCGGCGTCCCGTCGGCTTCCAGCGCGTCGGGCACGACCAGCTTGTTGTCGCGATAGAGATCGCGCAGGTAATCGCCGTGCCACTTCGCGGGCAGGTTGGTCACGTCGCCGTTCCAGTGCAGCAGGTCGAAGGCCGGGTAATCTTCCCCCAGCAGGTAGTTGTTGACGACGTAGTTCCAGATCAGGTCCTTGCCGCGCAAGGCGTTGAAGGTCGCGGCCATATAGCGCCCGTCGAGATAGCCTTCGGGCGAGAGCTTGCCGATCATTTCGAGCTGCGCCCCGTCGACGAAGCTGCGCAACTCGCCGGCCTTTTCGAAATCGACCTGCGCGGTGAAGAACGTCGCGCTGGCCACTTTGTCCGCCTCGCCCCGCCGCGCGAGGATCGCCAGCGTCGCGGCCAGCGTCGTGCCCGCTACGCAATAGCCGATCGCGTGGACCGCGGGGACGCGCAGCCGCGCGCGGACATGGTCGATCGCGTCGATCTGGGCGCGGATATAGTCGTCCCAGACAACGTCCTTCATGCTGGCGTCGGCCGATTTCCAGCTGACCATGAACACGCTCAGCCCCCGATCCACCGCCCATTTGACGAAGCTCTTCTTCGGCGAAAGGTCGAGGATGTAGAAGCGGTTGATCCACGGGGGGAAGATCACCAGCGGCACGGCCAGGACGTCCGGGGTCGAAGGGCTGTACTGGATCAGCTGGTAGAGCGGGGTTTCGTGCACCACCTTGCCGGGCGTGGTGGCGAGGTTTTCGCCCAGCGCGAAGGCCCCGGCATCGGTATGCGTCAGCTGGCCGCGCCGCAAGTCGGCGATCAGGTGCTGCATACCCTTGACCAGATTCTGTCCGGAGGTTTCGACCGTCCGTTTCAGCACGACCGGATTGGTGGCGAGGAAATTGTCCGGGCTCATCGCATCGAGCAGGGCCTGGGTGGCGAGGGCAAGCTGGCCCTTCTGCTCATCGGGAACGCCGTCGACTTCCCGCGCGGCGCGGGTGAAGTGGTCGGCCAGCATCAGGTACGTCTGGTGCAGCAGCGCATAGGCCGGATGTTCGCGCCAGGCCGGGTCGGCGAAGCGCCGGTCCTGCCGCGGGAGGGCGGGCGCGCCCTTCTCGCGGCCGGCCGCGTCGCCGTCGCCGCCGTCGAGCATCGCCCCGGCGACGCTCTGCCACAGCTCCACCCCCTCGGCCATCATGCGCTGCGCGGCGGCGGGGTCGAACGGGGCGGAGCCGGTCCAGCCCTGCGCCATCAGCATCCAGTGCGCCGGATCGAGGGGGTTGGCCGGATCGCCGCCGCCGGCCAGCCGCTCCTGGACGAAATCGAACCACATCGTGCGCAGCTGCTCGGCCGTTTCGGTCCATTGCGTCACGTCCCCGCCGGCCGGCGCGCCTGCCGGGCCGGCGAACCGGCCGATCATCTCGCGCATCGCCTCCGCCTGCATGTCGAAGAAAGTCGCAAACGGGTCCTGGCGTTCGGGCATCGATGCGCTCCCTCGAAGTCGCGGTTCGTCCCACAATAGCCAAAAGCGCATTTCGCCGCGACCGCTATTCGGTTACGATTCGTATGCGCGAGGTTTTCTCGCGTTCCGCCAACACCGTAACGAGATGAGGTCGATGGACACCGAATTCTACCGCATGAAGCGCCTGCCGCCCTACGTGATCGCCGAAGTCAACGCGATGCGGCACGCGGCACGGCGCGCGGGACGGGACATTATCGACCTGGGGATGGGCAATCCCGACCAGCCGCCGCCCGCCCATGTGATCGAGAAGCTGTGCGAAGTCGCGGCCAAGCCCGACGCGCACGGCTATTCGCAGTCGAAGGGCATTCCCGGCCTGCGCCGCGCCCAGGCGAATTATTATGGCCGGCGCTTCGGGGTCGATCTCGATCCCGAAACCGAAGTGGTGGTGACGATGGGGTCGAAGGAAGGGCTGGCCAGTCTCGCCACCGCGATCACCGCGCCGGGCGACGTCGTGCTGGCGCCCAACCCCAGTTACCCGATCCACACGTTCGGCTTCATCATCGCCGGCGCGACGATCCGCAGCGTGCCGACCACGCCCGACGAGCACTATTTCCGCAGCCTGGAAAAGGCGATGTATTTCACCGTTCCGCGGCCCAGCGTGCTGGTGGTCAATTACCCCTCCAACCCGACGGCGGAGGTGGTGGACCTCGCGTTCTACGAACGGCTGGTCGCCTGGGCGAAGGAGAACAAGGTCTGGATCCTGTCCGACCTCGCCTATTCGGAGCTGTATTTCGACGGCAACCCGACTCCCTCGATCATGCAGGTGAAGGGGGCGAAGGATGTCGCGGTCGAATTCACCTCGATGTCGAAGACCTATTCGATGGCCGGCTGGCGCATGGGCTTTGCCGTCGGCAACCGCAATCTGATCGCGGCGATGAGCCGGGTGAAATCTTACCTCGATTACGGAGCTTTTACCCCGATCCAGGCCGCCGCCTGCGCCGCGCTCAACGGCCCGCAGGATATCGTCGAGACCAACCGCCAACTCTATCACAAGCGGCGCGATGTCATGGTCGAGGCTTTCGGCCGCGCGGGGTGGGACATTCCGCCGCCCCGGGCGTCGATGTTCGCCTGGGCCCCGCTGCCGCCCGCGCTGCGGGAGATGGGGAGCCTCGAATTTTCCAAGCAGCTGCTGACCCATGCCGACGTCGCGGTCGCGCCCGGCGTCGGCTATGGCGAGGAGGGCGAGGGATATGTGCGCATCGCGATGGTGGAGAACGAACAGCGCCTGCGCCAGGCGGCGCGCAACGTGAAGCGCTACTTCGCCTCGCTCGGCATCAACGCCGCCGCCGGCACCGGCTGACGGCGTTTCCCGCGCGATTGCCTTCGGATCGGATGCAGCGGGCGTTGACGCTGCACCCGCGCGCTTCCTAGAGTCGCTTTCATCGAGACGGCACCGGGCCGGTGCCGCCTCAGCCTTGCTGAAAACAACTCCGGCCGGCCGCCGCAAGACTGTGCGGCCGGGGGAACTTATGGAAAGCGGGGTCGGGACGTGACGTGGTGCGGCGAGGAGACGGATTTTTCGTCGTTGCCGCGCACCATCCGGGCGGGGCCGGCGCTGCTCGACATGTTCCATCGCGACGCCCAGGTGGGCGCGCGCTGGCTGGGCCTTCACCCGCGCGAATTTGCGGTGCTGTGGCATCTGGCCGAACGCGCGGGCGAACCGGTCTCGCGCAGGCAGCTTCTCCGGCAGGTCTGGCGGCTGGAATTCGATCCGGCGACCAATCGCGTGGCAGTGGCCGTATGCCGGATCAGGGCCTGCCTGCGCGCGGTGGGGGTCGAGGGCCTGATCGCGACCGTTCCCGCGCGCGGCTATCTGCTGCGCGTCGCCAACGAAGCGCTGGACAGCCCCGAACGCTTGCGCGACGATGCCGCCTGACAGTCGATCCCGCGCGCCGCGCGCCGGATCGAACCGAACGGCAGAAGAGGCGGGGACGAACATGGAATTTCGCGAGAACGAGCGGGTGTCGGTCGAACTCGGGGGCGACGGGGTGGCGCAAGTGCGGCTGACCCGGCCCGACAAGATGAACGCGCTCGACCCGGAAATGTTCGCCCGCATCGTCGAGGCGGGGCAGGCGCTCTACGAAATGAAGGGCCTGCGCGCGGTCGTGCTTTCGGGCGAAGGGCGGGCGTTCTGCGCGGGGCTGGACCTGTCGAATTTCGCGAAGCCGCGCGACCCCGATGCGCCCCGGCTCACCGAGCGCACGCACGGCAACGCCAACTTGTTCCAGCAGGTGGCGATGCAGTGGCGCAAGCTGCCGGTGCCGGTGATCGCGGCGGTCCACGGCGTGTGCTTCGGCGGCGGGTTGCAGATCGCCAGCGGGGCGGACATCCGCGTCGCCGCGCCCGACACGCGCATGGCGATCATGGAGATGAAATGGGGCCTCGTGCCCGACATGGCCGGCTTCGCGCTCTGGCGCGGGCTGGTCCGCGACGACGTGCTGCGCGAGCTGGTCTATACCAATCGCGAATTCAGCGGCGAGGAAGCGCGCGAGCTGGGCCTGGCGACCCATGTCGATGCCGATCCCGTCGCCCGCGCGACCGCGATCGCGCACGAAATCGCCAACCGCAGCCCCCACGCGATCCGCGCCGCCAAGCGCCTCTTCGCGGCAATGACCGACCGCCCGACCGACGAAATCCTGCTCGAGGAAAGCATCGAGCAGCACAAGGTCATGCGCACGCCCAATCAGGTCGAGGCGGTCATGGCCGGAATGGAGAAGCGGCCGCCGAAGTTCGCCGACGTGTAAGCCGGCCGGATCAGCCGAAAATCGCCGCCGCCTGCATCGCGTCGAGCACTTGCCGGCCGTCGGCGTTCCACAGCCGCAGCCGTTCGGAGGAATAGCCTTCGTCGGCATGCTGGCTGGCGTTTTCGGACAGCCACCAGCCCTCGCGCGTCGCGGGCGCGGTGTCGAGCAGGTTGAACGACCAGTTGATCGAGCTGACCGGCCCCTGCCGCTGCATTGCGCGCATCGCGCCCGGCGGCAGGACGTCGCCCATCAGGATCAGCTCGGACACCGGGTCCAGCAGGTCGCGCTGGGTCAGCCGCGCCCATCGGCGCACCACCGGCGCGCCCGGGCCGCGCTCCTCCTGCGCCCGGCGCAGTTCGAAATTGTTGCGAATGAACGCCGGGCCCGCATCGGTCATGACCGGTTCCGCCCCTTCCGGCCCGCCGGGCCAGTTTTCCGGCTTGGCGGCGGGGTGAACCGCATTGGGCTCGCGCGCGGTCCCGAACAGCCACAGCGCGGTCAGCGCACACCGATCGTCGACCCAGATCTCGCTGCGGACCTGCGCGACGTTGCGCCCCTGGCGCACGATCTCGCGCCGAAGCTCGATCTCGCCGCCGACCGGGGCCACAAAGCCCACCTGCGCCGCGCGCAGCGGCGGGAGATCGGGGAAAGCGCGAATCGCGGCGGTATAGGCCACCAGGGCCGAGGCCCCGCCGTAAAGCGTGCGGCCCTGCATCCAGGCCTCGGCCTGCGACAGGTTGGCGGGGCCGCCGGCGGCGGTGACGGGGTCGATCAGGCTGGCAATGCTCATGCGCGCCAGCTTTACGTATTCGTCAGGCCCGGTCCAGACTGACGTTACGGAAGGTCGCAGGAGCGAAGGGCCGCAGCACCTCTTGCCGCCGCCCGCGCAGAGCATTCCCTGCGCCGCCCGTGCAGCTAACCGATTGCCTTGGCGCGGCCGAGCCGCTAGGGGGCCGCTTCCTTTTGCATTCCGCCGATGCAAGGGGACGAGGCCCGATGGCGGAGTGGTTACGCAGAGGACTGCAAATCCTTGCACGCCGGTTCGATTCCGGCTCGGGCCTCCACTCTTCGCGAAGCCAGGCATTGCGGCCCGCCCGCGGTGCCGATAAAGGCCCGCGATCAGTGCCGCTTTAGCTCAGTTGGTAGAGCACATCATTCGTAATGATGGGGTCACGTGTTCGAGTCACGTAAGCGGCACCATTCCTTTCAAGCGTTCGATTCGCACCCACCGCGCACGGGCGGCTCCCGGCAGCGCTTGTCCGTTCGCCGGGTCGCGCAGCGGATTGCCCGTATATGCTACCGGTGAAGATCGCGGGCTGGTTGTGGTCCGGCTTCTCCCCTAAGAGCGCGGCATGCACCCCGATCGTGAAGCCATGGCCAAGACCATACGTGCTTTGCTCAGGCGCGGCGTCTCGCCGGAGGATGCGGAAGATTTCGTCCAGTCCGCGTACCTGCGGCTTTCGGAGCAGCAGGCAAAAGGCAAAGTGCAGGCGCCATCGGGATTCCTGTACCGGACGGCCATGAACCTGTCGATCGACGACGGCCGGCGGAAAAGGCGCTGGTCGGGGAGCGACCGGCCGGTCGAAGACCTGCCGATCGCCGATCCCGCACCGCTTCCCGATGCGGTTTTGGAAGGTCGTAAACGTCTAGAGAAACTGGAGGCCGGCTTCTCGGCCCTCGATGAACGCACGCGCGCCATCGTGAAGGCGCAGAAGCTGGAGATGCTTTCGGTTGCAGAGATCGCCCGCCGCGAAGGTCTGAGCGTGAGTGCAGTGGAGAAGCGGCTGAGAAAGGGAATGTTGTTTCTGATGACCTGGATGGAAGAATGAGCGGTTCATCGGATCAACCGACGCGCGAGGATGTCGCCGCGATGGAGGCGGCAAGCTGGTTTGCCGGCAACCGGACGTCCGCGTCCGCGGAAACCGCGGAAGATTTCGATTCCTGGCTGTCGGCCGATTCGGCCAACCAGGCCGCCTATGCCGCCGCCGAAGCGATCTGGTCGGACCTCGACACGGTCCTGGCCCCGTACAGGGAGCCCGCTCCGGCAAGCGTGCCGCCACGGTCCGGTTTCCTGGCCAAGGGGGCAGGCCGGTGGGCCGCGCTCGGTGCCGCCTGCATTGCCATTCTGCTGGCCACTGTCTTCTTCCTGCGCCCCGGCGGGGAAATGTTCTCGACCGCGGTCGGTGCGCAGCAGGTCGCCGTGCTGGACGATGGCACGCGGGTTTCGCTCAACACCGCGACCAGGCTGAAGGTATCGTACGGGGACCAGCGGCGCGTCGTTCGTTTCGACCATGGCGAGGCGCTGTTCGACGTGGCGCGCGACCCCGCGCGTCCCTTCGTCGTTGCGGTCGACGACTATCGGGTGACTGCCCTCGGCACGTCCTTCGTGGTTCGCCGCGACGCGAAAGGGGCCTGGGTCACCCTGATCGAGGGGAGCGTGCGCGTGACCGGCGCCGGCGCCGGGGAGACGGTCCTGAAGCCGGGTGAACGGCTGATGTTCGCCGACGATGCGACACGGATAGATCGCCCGGAACTGAACAGGCTGACCGCCTGGCGGCACGGCGAACTGGTGTTCGACCGGACCCCGCTGCCCGAGGCGGTCTACGAGATCAACCGGTACACCGATACGCCGATCGTCGTGAACGATCCGCAGGCCCGCAGCCGCCATGTGACAGGCTCTTTCCGCGTTCACCGAAGCGAGGAGTTCGCGAAGAGCATCGCCGCGCTTTACGGCTTGAAGGCCGAGCGGCGCGAGGATTCGATCGTGCTCGAGCCGGCCCGCTAAAAAAATTTTTCGCAGATGATGCGGATTGGCCGGGGCCGAACGTCTACAGACAGTCCGCCGCATGGCGGGCAGCGGAATCCGGCGCCGAAATCTTTCACTGCCGTGAAAGAGAAGGCGGCTTTGGCCGCTGCTGTGCCCTGCCTGTAAAGGCAGGGTAATAATGAAGACTTTACCTGTTCAGGTAATCGGTGCGTCAAACACTTATGTTTGGCGCCACCTTTTCCTATTTGTATTATATTTGTATTTATACAAATCGAACAATCCAAGATTATCTTCATTAAGAGTCTTCGAATCGTCATACTGAAAGCCTAGCTGCCGCCTCGAGATTGGAGCGGAAGGGATCGATTGAGATCGTCTTTCGCAAAACGGGATCGAAGTGGGGCTCTGTTGATGTCGACGTCGTTCTGGGTTCGCGCGGCGAGTGCGGTTTTGCTGTCCGGCGCGGCCTCCGCCCAGGCTTATGCGCAAGAAGAGGCCGGCGACCGCCGCGTCGATATTTTGCGGTATCGCGTGGAGGGGAACACGGTTCTGCCCCAGATCGAGGTGGAGCGTGCGATCTATCCCTTTCTGGGGCCGGGGCGGCCGATCGGGGATGTCGAGGAGGCGCGGGCTGCGCTGGAGAAGGCCTATCGCGATCGCGGGTATCAGACGGTTGCGGTCCGCGTGCCCCAGCAGGACGTGCGCGGCGGGGTCGTTCGTTTCGAGGTGACCGAGCTGCGCGTCGGGCGCTTGCGGGTGACCGGTGCGGAATGGACCTCTCCGCAGAAGATCAGGGAGAAGGCGCCGTCGCTGGCGGAAGGCACGGTGCCCAACTACAACGACGTCAGCGAGGACATTGCTGCGCTCAACACCTCGCGCGACCGGGTGATCGCGCCGGCGCTGCGGGCGGGGGCGACGCCGGACACGGTCGACGTCGATCTCGAGGTGACCGAAAGCGCGCCGTTTCACTGGACGGCGGAGCTGAACGATCGCTATTCGTCGCGGACCGAGCGGCTGCGCGCTTCGGCTTCGGTGACTTACGCCAATCTCTGGCAGCGCGATCATTCGATCAGTCTGCAGGGCCAGTTCACCCCCGAAGACCCGGATCAGAGCTGGCTTGTCTCGGGCTCCTATGTCGCGCCGGTTTCGGGCACCCCGCTGACGCTGGTTGCCTATGCGGTGCACAACGACAGCGACATTGCCGCGGTCGGCGGGATCAACGTGCTGGGCTCGGGCGACATCGCCGGTCTGCGGGCGATCTATTCGATCCCCGGCGACAGCGTCTATCAGAGCCTGACCGCGGGGATCGACTACAAGAGTTTCGGCGAAGATCTGGTGCTGGGGGGCGATACGGCGTCGACGCCGATCGACTATGTCCCGCTGAGCTTCGCCTATGGGCTGAACCACCGGGGCGAGCAGCTCGACGCCAATTTCAACCTCTCGCTGAACATGGGGCTGCGCGGGCTGGACGCGACCAATGCGGAGTTTCGCGCCAAGCGTTCGCGGGCCAGCGCGAACTGGATCTATCTGCGTTCCAGCCTGGACATATTGTACCGCTTGCCGGCCGACCTGCAGCTGTCGATCGCGATGGCCGGCCAGCTTTCGGGCGAGCCGCTGATCAGCAACGAGGAATTCGCCATCGGCGGGCTGGACAGCGTGCGCGGCTATCCCGAAAGCCACGCGCTGGGCGACCTGGGCTATGCCCAGCAGGTGGAGCTGCGCAGCCCGGCGCTGTCGGGCGGCGATCTGAACGAGCTGCGCCTTTTCGCCTTTTCCGATGCCGGCCTGACCACCATCCGCAAGCCCCTCGCTTACGACGGCGTGGTGGATGACGGGACGCGCCTGCTGAGCGTGGGCGGGGGCCTGCGCGCGCGGTTCTTCGACAATGCCAATCTGATGCTGCTGCTGGCTGCGCCGCTGCTGAACGAAGAGTCCGTGGACACGGACTTCGGCGGACTTCGCGGCCAGTTCCGGCTGTGGCTCGACTTCTAATCCATATTTCAGACTTCGGAGCGGGGACTATGAAAAAACTACTGATGACCCTGGCCATTCTGGCCATGTTTGTACCTGGTGGGGCGTCGGCGCAGGATTGGTGGAGCGACGATTGGGGGTATCGCCAGGCGATTTCGGTGGATGCCACGGGTGTTGTTGCGGGGGAGGTTGAGAATGCGCCGGTTCTGGTTCGGCTTCATGCGGGGAACGTCGATTTCACGCGGCTGAAGGACGATGGCAGCGATCTTCGCTTTGTTGCGGCGGACGGCACGCCGCTGGATTTCCATCTGGAGAGCTTCAACCGCCAGGCGGAGATTGCGCTGGCCTGGGTGAAGCTGCCGGAAGTTTCGTCCGGGAGCCGGACGATCTATGCCTATTACGGCAACGAGGGGGCTTCGTCGGCGCTTTCGCCGGCGGATACCTATGACGGCGAGCAATCGCTGGTCGTGCACTTTGCCGATGGCGCGGCCCCGCGCGACGAGACGGCCAATGCCAACACGATCGGCAGCTTCACGGGGCAACTGGTTCCCGAAGGCCTGGTCGCCGGCGGCGCGCGCTTCGATGGCGAGAGCCGGATGCAGGTTGCGGCGAGCCCGTCGCTGACCGTGCCGGCCGGCGGCGAGATGACGGTGTCGGCCTGGATCAAGCCGGCCGGCGAGATGCCGGCCGATGCCGCGCTTTACACCAAGCTCGGCGCGGCGGGTTCGCGCCTGGTGATCGGCCTGCGCGGCGCGACGCCTTACGTCAGCGTCGACGGGGCGGAAGCGGCGGCGCCGGCGCCGCTGCCTTCGGGCAGCTGGGCGCATCTGGCGGTGACCGCCGGGGACGGCGCGGTGAGGCTCTATGTCGATGGCGCCGAAGCGGCGCAGCTGGCGGCGGACCTGCCGGCGCTGGGCGGCAGCGAGATCGTCGGCGCCAATGGCGAGCTGCCCGGCTTCATGGGCGATATCGACGAGCTGTGGCGCGCCAACACCGCGCGGTCTGCGGACTTCGTCGCCTTTGCCGCCAACTCGCAGGGGCGCGATGCCGCTGTCGTCCAGGCCAGCGGCGAGGCGCAGGCGGCCGAGGAGGCCGGCGGGCACAATTATGTGAGCATCCTGTTCGGCGCGCTGACGCTGGACGCCTGGATCGTGATCGCGATCCTCACGGCGATGCTGGCCATTGCCATTGCGGTGATGGTGGCGAAGGCGGGCCTGCTGTCGCGGGTGGAGCGGGCGAACGATACCTTCCGCCAGGACTTCTACCGCAGTTCGGGCGAGGCGGGGCTGCACGACGGGCTGGTCAACTCGGACAAGCTGAGCTGGCCCGAAGTGTCGACGCTGGGCCGCCTGTTCGCCGTCGGACGCGAGGAGACGCGCCAGCGGCTGGCCGAAGGGCGCCGCTCGGCGCGCGACCAGTTCGCGCTGGCGCCGCAATCGGTGGCGGCGATCCGCGCGGCGATGGATGCGCAGATGGCGCGCGAGGGGCAGCGTCTGAACGCGCGCCTGGTGCTGCTGACGATCGCCATCTCGGGCGGTCCGTTCCTGGGGCTGCTGGGCACGGTGATCGGGGTGATGATCGTCTTTGCCAGCGTGGCGGCGGCAGGCGACGTCAACATCAACGCGATCGCGCCGGGCATTGCCGCCGCGCTGCTGGCGACCGTGGCGGGCCTTGCCGTCGCGATCCCGGCGCTGTTCGGATACAACTGGCTGCTCTCCCGGGTCGAGAAGATCGAGACCGACAACCAGGTCTTCGTCGACGAGCTCGAGAAGCGTCTTGCCGAGACCTACCGCCCATCGTCCGCCGCCGCATCGGTGTCGGGCTGAGCGCGGGGCCGAACGGGGAGACGAGCGATGCAAGTCCAGAAGAAGCGCAAGCCCTATGACGAGATCAACGTCACGCCGATGGTCGATCTCACGCTGGTGCTGCTGATCATCTTCATCCTGCTGACGACGGCGGCGGTGCAGGGGATCAAGGTCAACGTGCCCAAGGCCAGCTCCTCGGTGAGCCTGGCCAAGCCGACGACCAAGGCGATCACGATCGACGAGCAGGGGCAGATCTATCTCGATACGTTCCCGGTGACGCTCGACGAGCTGGAATCGCAGCTGCGCACCTTCAAGGCGACGACCGAGGAGTTCCCGGTCGTGGTGAAGGGCGACCGGGTCACCCAGTACGGCCGGATCATGGAAGTGCTCGACGTGTGCAACCGCGTCGGCATCGACCAGCTCGGCCTCGTCAGCGAGCGGGTGCGCCCGTCATGAGCGAGCCGGTCCCCCCCTCCCGGTCCGAGAGGAAGGGACGCGCCCGCCAGGCGGGAGCGATCCTGGCCCCGATTGCCCTGATCGGCCTCCTGGCCTGGCTGATCTGGCCCGACGGCGATCTCTCGCCGGGCAGCGAGCGCTTCGTCACCGAGATCGAGATGCTCCAGCCCCCGCCGCCGCCCGAGCCGGCGCCGGAAGAGCCGATCATGGAAGAAGAAGAGGAGATCGTCGAGCCGAGCGAGGAACCGCCCAGCGAGACGCCGAGCGAAGAGCCGGTCGACCAGCCGCAGGACGCGCCCGACACCAGCGCCTCGAACCAGCTTGCCGGGCTCGACCGGCCGGCCGATGCGGGCTCGGACAACTTCCGCCTCGCAGCCGGCGGCGGCGGGGGCCTGTTCGGCCGCGGCACCGGCGGCGGCGGCGGCGGCCAGTGGGGCGCCTATATCGAAAGCCATATCCGCCGCGCCCTCATGCGCGATCCGCAAACCCGCGTCGCCAGGGGCTCGCTCAGGGTCCGGGTCTCCATCGCAGAGGACGGCCGCTTCACCGGCGCCACACTCCAGTCCTCCACCGGAAACCCCGAACTCGACGAGGCCGTCCGGAGAGTCCTCCAGAACCTCCCGCGCCTCAGCGTCGGACGACCACAGGACAGACCACCCCAAACCTTCGCCATCATCGATATGAAACGCAGTTGAGGCCCGGCAGGGCCGCAGATCCAGGGAATCGAATCTATGAAAATCTCTTTTCGAGGCATTCTGATGTCTTGCGGCGCCGGGCTGGCCCTGGCCGCCGCGGCCCCGGCCTCGGCGCAATCGGACGATCCGGAGTTTTCGCTCGAACTCCTTCAGCTGATGGTCGACGAAGGGCTTCTGTCCGCCGAGAAGGCACAAGGCCTGCTCGACCGGGCGAAGGCGCGCGTGGAGGAGAAGAAGGCGCGCGAGATGGCCGAGGCCAATGCGATCGAGGTGCCCTATGTGCCCGAAGTCGTGCGCGAGCAGATCCGCGAGGAAGTGAAGGCCGAGGTCATCGCCAAGGCGCAGGAAGAGCGCTGGATCACCGCCGACCCGATCCCCGAATGGATCGACGGCATCGAACTGTCCGGCGACATCCGCCTGCGGCGCGAACAGGTCTATTTCAGCGACGACAACTACTTCGGCTTTCCCGATCTCCAGGCGATCAACGATGCCGGCGGCGTCGTCGAAGGCGAGGGCGTGCCCACGCTCAACACGACCAACGATTTCGGGCGCTCGCTCTACCGCGCCCGCCTGGGCGTCAAGGCGCGGGTCGCCGATACCGTGGAGTTCGGCCTGCGGCTCGCCGCCGGCCGCGACCGCAGCCCGATCTCGACCAATGCGCTGCTCGGCGAATACTTCCAGAAGGACGGTCTGTGGATCGACCGGGCATACCTGTCGGTGCGTCCGCTCGACGAGCTGACGCTCACCGGCGGGCGAATGCCCAACCCCTTCTTCTCGACCGATCTGGTCTGGGACGAGGATATCAATCCCGAAGGCGTGGCCGCCAATCTGCGCGTGCCGGTAACCGGCGACGTCAGGGTTTTCGCGACTGCCGGAGCGTTTCCCCTGGAATCGCGCCAGACCAATGTGGTGGATCTCGAACGCTGGATGTGGGGTGCCCAGGCCGGCGGCGAGGTGAAGGCCGGCGATCTCTCGTTCAAGGCCGGCGTCGCCTATTACGATTACCGCAATATGGAAGGGATCAAGAACGCGCAGGATTCGCGCCTGACCGACTATACCGCGCTGTCGGTCGTCGGCATCGGCAATTCCAAGTTCAACATCCGCAACGATGCGACCACCCAGCTGATCGGCCTGTCGTCCGATTTCGACGTGCTCAATGTCACGGCCTCGATCGGCTACCGGATGTTCGGCGATGTCGAAATGCGCCTGACCGGCGATTTCGCCCGCAACCTGGCCTTCGATGCCGAGGCGATCGCCGCGCTCGAATCCAGCTCCGCCGATCCGGGCGACACCGCGTGGCAGGTGCGTTTCGATCTCGGCACGCCGGTCATGGCGGACTTCGGCGACTGGTTCGTCGCCGGCGCCTACAAACGTCTCGAGACCGACTCGGTGCTCGACATCTTCACCGACAGCGATTTCGGCGCCGGCGGCACGGACCTCGAAGGCTACGTCCTCGAGGGCGGCTTCGGCCTCTACCGCAACACCTGGCTGGGCGCCCGCTGGCTGTCCGCCGACGCGATCGACCGTGCCGCGCTGGTCCCCGTCTACGGCGCCGACATTCTGATGATCGATCTCAACGCAGCCTTCTGAGGGACATGAAAACGATGCTCCGCAAATCCAGTCTCATCGGCATTCTGCTGGCGTTCGGCCCTTCCGCCATGCAGACGGCGGCGGCCGCACAGGTGCCCCAGGCGCCGGCGGCCGTCGCCGACCCTTCCGCTGCGCAGGATGGCGCAGCCGGGAAGGAAGCGGGCGATCCCGCGCTCGAACGTCTCGAGGCCGAACTCGAACGCCAGCGCCGGATCGCCGAGAACGCCCGCTATCAGGTCGAGCGGCTGCGCGCCGAGATCGCGCTGAAAGACGAGCTGCTCGAACTCGGCCGGCAGCGTAACCGCGAACTCTACGAGACCGGCAACGAGATCCTGCAGCGCTATGCGGAAATGGATTTCGGCGATGTCGTTTCGGCGCGCGAACCCTTCGTTCAGAAGGGCCGGGTCGAACTCGAGAACAGCGTTCAGGATTACGAGGACGCGCTGCGCGCGGCCCGCTTCACCGGGGACACGCTGCCGCCCAGCGTCGAGGCGCGGATGCGCGAAGAACTGGCCCGGGCGCGCGGCGACGATGCCGGCCCACCGCCCCAAAGCACCCAAGACACCCAACCGGAATAAGCCTTCGGCCCCCCCTGCGGAGACATCCCATGCAGTTCCACCGCCTCTCTCGCACCGCTTTGCTGACCGGCGCCAGCTTCGCCGCCCTTGCGACTTTCGGGACCGGCCCGGCCCGGGCACAGAACGTGCCCCAGGACGTGGTCTTCGGCGACATGATCGCGCTGACCGGCGGCAATGTCCAACTGCCCGACGGCACGTATGCCAAGTGGCAGGGGGCGGAGAACCCGGTCATCGGCACCGATGCCGACGGCAGCCCGCTAATGACGATCAAGCAGACCCGGCAGAAGGCCCTGCTCGACTGGGAGAGCTTCAGCCTCAAGACCGAGGAAATCCTGGAATTCCAGCAGCAGGCGGCGGACTGGATCGCGGTCAACCGCGTGCATGGCGAACAGGCCAGCCAGATCGACGGCACCATCCGCGCGCCCGGCCGCGTGTTCATCTTCAACGATAACGGCGTGCTGTTCGGCGAAGGCGCGAACGTCGACGTGCGCCAGCTCGTCACCGGCAAGGGCGTGTCCGACGTGCTGGTCGACGGCGCCACCACGACCATCGTCCAGAAGGACGAGCGCGCCATTCTCAACTGGTCCGACATGTCGAGCCAGGCCGGCGAAATCCTGCGCTTCCAGCAGGAAAAGAGCGACTGGATCGCGATGAACCGCTCGCTCGCGGACGGCACCACCCGCCTCGCCGGCGACATCGAAGCCGACGGCCACATCTACCTCATCGCCCCCGAAGGCCTCGCCATCGCCGGATCGGTCGAAGCGCAGCAGGTCATCGCGTCGTCGCTCAACATGAGCGACAGGCAGTTCGAGGAGGGGCTCAACCGGTGCCTCGACTGCAACAACTCTCGCCACACCCCGCATTTCAGCAATAGCTGGATGCCGAACGTCTCGGCGTCCGTCGTGACCGGCGAGCAGATGGCCGAATGGCTGAGTTCGTCCGGGCCGACGGCGGTCAGCGAAGTGGTGGTTGAAGACAGCGCCACGATCGCCACCGGCGCGCTCGGCAAGATCATGCTGTTCGGCAATCACGTCACCAATGAAGGCATTCTTTCGGTCCGGGACGAAGGTCAGGTTATCCTCGCGGCGGGCGAGAATATCTGGCTCAACCTGGACAGCCGGGACGGCAATCGCTTCGAAGCCTTCGCCGGCCAATGGGACCCGGTCGCATTCAGCGGCAGTCCCGTATTTGCCAGAAAGATGCAGACCGTTCTGAGCGAGGCGGAGCAGCAGCTCTGGCTGGAACTGACAGGAACACTTTATCCGATCGGCTATACGTTTTCACGCGAGGAGTGGGGAAACAGCAGCCGGGACATTGGGCCGATGCCCGCCCTGCTGCAGGAACGCATAGAGCGGATTGGCTTCGAGCATGCGCTGTCCGTGCAGAACACGGCGCGCAATAGCGGGATCATCCGCGCATCGCGTGGCGGCAATGTCGATTTCCGTGGCTGGCGGCTCGAGCAGATGGGCGCGATCGAGATGACCTCGACCGCCAGTTTCAGGGGCAAGATCAATCTGGACGCCAGGCTCTATGCCCATGAGAGGCACTGGACGGAGCGCGGCGATGGCCCGCCCGTTCCGAACAACGGCACCATCGTCTTCGGCGAGGGGAGCCTGACCCAGATCACGCCCGATCTGGAAGCCACCGATACCATTCCGCTCACCGAAGGCGACCAGTCGGTCGGGTCGCTCGTCCTCAACGCATTCCGCGTGCATATGCAGGACGATTCGATGGTCTATATGCCCAGCGGCACGGTCAATGTCTGGCTGGACGAGACCGAGTTCCTCGTCAGTGGCGGCCGCGGGATCGGGCAGAATCAGAACAACGAAACCGGTACGCGCTTCATGATGGAGCGCGGGGCGACGATCGACCTTTCGGGGTGGGAATCGACCGTTCTGCCGATGGGCTATCATCAGGTGACGGGCAAGTTGTTCGCCGCGCAGCTCGCGGATTCTCCGCTGCAGCGCGAAGGGCCGTTCTACCGCAAGGAAATCACCGTCGACCGCCGCTACGGCACCGATCTCGCCAATTGGGAGAGCTTCGACAACCTCACCCAGGGCACGCTGGACTGGTTCTTGACCGACGGCGGCAGCTTCGCCATCGACGCCGACAACGACTTCATCATGAAGTCGGGCTCGCTGATCGACGTGTCCGGCGGCAAGATCACCTATGAGGCCGGGACGGTCACGACCACCTTGGTGCGCACACTCGACGGGCGGGTGATCGACATTCGCGAAGCCGATCCCGACCAGCTCTATATGGGGCTCGCCAACGAGTTCACCCAGTACGACCTGAAATGGGGTGAGCAGGAAACCTACCTCATCCCCTTCGTTTCGCCGACCCTTACGCGATACGAGGAAGGCTATGTCGAAGGCGGCAATGCCGGCAGCATCGATATCCTGGCGCCCGACGCGATCCTGCAGGGAACCGTGCTCGGCGGCGTCACCGTCGGCAAGTATCAGCGCGAGGACACGCCCGAGATGGGCAGCTTCACGCTCAACGATGCCGGCACCGAAGAGAACGAATACAAGGCCAACTCGCTGATCATCGCTGCGCAGGAGCAGCTCATTTCGGCCAATTTCGGGATCACCGACAATCTGGAGGACGAGTTCGGCGACCTCTTCGGCGAGGAGTTCGACGAAGAGAACTATGCCGATGGCATTGTCGTGCCACCGACGGAAAAGACTTACGACAACACGGCGTTGCTGTCCGCCGGGTTCTTCGACCGCTCCGAAATGGGCAGTTATCTGCTGATCCAGAGCGGGCCGGAGCCCGACGCGGAGGGCAATCTTCCGCAATCGTCCGTGTTCGTGGAATCCGGCGTAGCGCTCGATCTGGGCACCGCTTCTTTCGATCTGCGCTCCGAACGTGGCGGCGTGCAGTTCGACGGCACGATCCGCACCCTGGGCGGCGACGTTTCCATCTCCGGCGCGAGCCTGATCTTCGGTGCCGAAGCCGCGATCGATACCAGCGCGGGCTGGTACAGCGAGTACGAATTGCTCGATAGCCGGCCGCTGCTCGACAATGCTCGGGTCGATGGTGGCGACATTTCGCTCGGCCAGGTGAACGGCCGAGGGATCGCCGAGTGGCTGGAAGACGGGGTGATGATCCTGCCCGAAACGCTGCGGCTCAATCTCGGCGGCGGCGCCTGGGCGAAGCGCGACGGCACGATCGTGCGCGGTAAGGGCGGCTCGCTCAGCGTCACCGCCTTCAATGTCACCGAAGTCGATCTATCGGCGCTCGACCATGCCGAGGCTCTGGGCCTTGGCGGAAACGGCGCGTTGTCGCTGTCGACGTCGCGCAGCCTCTTCATTGGCGAGAGCGGAACGGACTTTCCGCTTCCTCCCGGATGGGAGCAAGGCGAGCCGGAGCCGCCGATACCCGGCGTTCCGGGACCCGAACGGCCGGAGATTCCGCGCGATCCGATCGTGATTTCCCCTGACCTGTTCAAGGATAGCGGTTTTTCGGCGATCCACCTTTCCGGCGAACGGCTGATGGTTGCCCCCGGCACACGGATCGAGGCGACTCCGTTGGCCTTGCGGCTCAAGCCGGCGGGCATCGAGAATGGCGTGGCCCCCTGGCAGCTTGCCGAGACGGGGACCGCGATGAGCGACCTCGTCGAAGTGACGCATCGCCCGCTCGGAATGCGCCCGGAGGGCCTGCGCCGGGGGATGGACCTGTCTTTCTCCGCCGCCAACTTCGGCTACATCCAGAACGCCGACAATCCCGGCGCGGTGCTGGTGGGCGAAGGCAGCAGCATCGTCACCGAGGCGGGCGGAACGATCGGGTTCACTGTGCGGAACGGCCAGACGCTCGACATCCGGGGGACTGTCCAAGCCGATGGCGGCACGATCGCACTGACCAGCCAGGGCGACGGGGCGACGATCCGGCTTGGAAGCGAGGCGCGACTGCTCGCGCGCGGCGCCGCGGTCACCACCGATATCGTGACCAGCCCCGATGGCGGCGAATGGCGCGACGGTTATGTGCTCGACGGCGGGACCATACAGTTTGGCGAGACCGTAACGGGAACCGGAAGCACTCTGCCCATCTTGGCGGTCGCAATCGAAGAAGGCGCCGTTCTCGACGTAAGCGGCGCGCAAGCGACGTTCGACATTGTGCCGGAAGACGGGAATGGCGGGCTTCGCGTTCCCACGACCATCGCCTCCGATGGGGGATCGATAGAGATCACCGCGCAGGAGCTGGACATCGCGGGCGCACGGTATTTCGCGCAGGCGGGCGGATCGGGCGCCAGCGGCGGCAGCTTCCTCGTCGATTTCCGTGCCAGCTACGAAGGCGGTGACGGCGCGGATATCGGCGGGGTGTTCGACGCGTTCGAACAATATGCCGGCCGCGGCTTCATCGTGGACAAGGAGGGCAACGAGGTCAGCTCGATTGTCGGAGTCGATCTCGGGCAGATTGCCTCCATCCTGTTCCGGCCCGTCGATATCGGCGATGGGCTGATCTTCAACAGCAGGCAGGAATTCGTCGACTATTTCTCGCTCGTCAATCTGGATGCGGCGGGGATGCCACCGGCTCTGGTCGTCGGCGATCCGGACATCCCCTTCGAATTCAGCGGCGCGAGCGCCAGCGTCGATCCCGGGCTGATCCAGGCCGCCGGCATCGTCGGCTTCCAGCCCAGCCCGCCTTACGACGGGCCGGAGACGGTGGCCCGCCTCCCGGTGGATTCGATCCTCGCAGGCGGTTTCTCCAACCTCACGCTCAGTGCCTCGCCCGGCATCGTCTTCGCCGGGGACGTCGCGCTCGGCGGCAGGAATGCGGACGGCGGATACCAGTTCGACAATATCACGCTCGCCACGCCCAATATCGTGGGGCTGGAAGGCGCGAACGTTACGCTGGAAGCCACGACAGTCGATCTCAAGCTGCCCGAGGTTCGCACCCTGGCGCAGCTCAATCTCAACCAGGCGATCTATATCGCGGCGCTGGGCGGCACCAATGCCGGAGGCGCGGATTCGCAGGCCGTCTTCACCGCGCGCAGCGGCGTGCTGACCGATATCGCGCAAGCCAATTTCACCGGCTTCGGCACGGTCGGGCTGGAGAGCGACGGCGATATTCGCTTGCGCGGATACAGCCGGTTCACGGATTCGCCAGAGCTGGTGGCTTTCCCCGGCCATCTTCGCACCACGGGCGATCTGCGTATCCGGGCCGATCAGCTCTATGCCGCCAGCGGGCGGGACTTCCTGGTCAAGGCCGATCGCAGCATAACGGTGCTGCCGCAGACCGACGGGCAGGCCATCAATGGCACGCCTTATGAAGCCGCCGCAATCCTGACGCTGGAGGCGCCGCGCATCGTCCAGGGCGGGACCGTCCGCTCGCCGCTCGGCGCGATCGTGTTCAACGCGATCGACGACGGCAGCGAAGGCGCCGGCACCGTCTCGCTGCTGGCGGGCAGCGTGACCTCGGTGTCGTCGGACGGCAATGTCGTGCCCTATGGCGCGCTGAACAATGGCGACACCTGGCTCGACCCTCTCTGGGTGCGGGATCCCCTGGATAACACCGGCGGCTCGGTCGACGATCGCGAGCTGCGGATCCTGCCCGAACGCGCGGTGACGATCCAGGGCGCGGATATCGATCTGCAAGCCGGGGCGCAGGTTGACCTGTCCGGCGGCGGCGATCTGTTTGCGGGCGAATTCACGCCCGGCGTGGGCGGCACGCAGGACTGGCTGAGCGGCTATTTCGATCAGAATTACGATTGGGTCGAATCGGATGAGGTCTATGCCATTTTGCCTGGCTACGATGCCGATGTCGCCCCGGTCGGGGTAGGGGACGCCGGCCCGGCCGTGGGGCAGAAGGTCTATCTGTCGGGCGGCAGCGGGCTGGAGGCCGGCTATTACACGCTGCTGCCGGCGGAGTTCGCCCGGCTCCCCGGCGCGTTCAGAGTCACCGCGCATCACCAGTATGACGGCGATTACACCGACGTCCGGCTCGGCGAATCGCGGCCGCTCAACGACGGTTCCTCGCTTCAGGCCGGCTATTCCTATGTCGGCGATCTGAACAACCGGGACCAGCGCACCAGCGCCTTCCTGGTCATGCCGCGCGAGACGCTGTTCGCTCGTTCGCAATACAATACCCAGCTTGCCAGCGAGTATTTCGGATCGGCCGAATTCATCGAGAAGGCGCTGCGCGAAAACAAGGAGGTGCCCGACGCCCCGCGCACGCCGCTCGACGGCGGCAGCATCGTGCTCGCGGCGACACGTTCGCTCAATCTGGCGGCCACGCTCGACACCGCGGCCGGCGAAGGCGGGCGGGGCGGCCTGGCCGACATCCAGGCGGACATGATCGCCGTGGTCGGCGAGGCGACCGATCGCACGCAATACGAAGGCTATCTGCAGCTCGACAGCGAGCAGCTCAACAGTCTTGGCGCGGAAAGCCTGCTGCTGGGCGGCATTCGCCGGCAGGGCGAAGTCAATCTGGAACTGACCGTCGGCGCGAGCGATGTCGTGATCGACAACGAGGGGGCCGTCCTTTCGGGGCCGGAACTGATCTTCGCCTCGCTCGGCGACGTTACGGTCAAGTCGGGCAGCAGCATCGAGACCAGCGGCGCCATGACCGGCGAGGCGAGCGACTTGCGCGTCATTGCCGCGACGAGCGAACTCATCGACGACCGGGGAACGGCCGACGAAGCCGACGACGTGCCGGTCCATCTCGCGCTGGACCGGGGCGCGATCATGCGGCTTTCGGCCAACGAGCAGATCGACCTGCTGCGCGATTCCGACGCGGTCGATCGCATGGCCGAGCTGACGGCCAACCCGGAACAGCTCGCCGCGCTCAATGCGCGCCGCGCCGAATTCGGCCTGGGTCCGCTGGAAACGGGCGGCGTGCTCGACATCGAGGACGGGGCGAGCGTGGTCAGCAGCGCCTCGCTGACGCTGGACGGCACTATCGACACCCTTATCGGCCAATCGGCTTCGGTCGGCGCACCGCAGATCAGCGCGGCTTCCTCGCGCGTCAGCGTGGGCGCGGTGCCGGCCGGTACGGAAGGGCTTGTCTTTGCCGAAGGTTCGCTCGGCGCCCTGGCGGCGGCGGAGGATATCGTCCTCAAGAGCTACAGCTCGATCGACTTCTACGGCGAAACGACGCTGCGCGCGGATGGCGGCCTGACGCTCGATGCGCGTACCTTCCGCGCCGTGGATGGCGATGGCGCCACCGTAACGCTCGCCGGTTCGACGGTGACGTTCGCCAACAGCAATGGCGGCACGGCCATCGGCGAGACCGGCGGCGCTGCGCTGCGCGTCGAAGCCGATAACATCTATCTGAGCGGGGGCGACAAGTGGCTCTCCGGTGTGGAGAAGGTGGACCTCGTCGCCAGCGAGCGCGTGATCGGCCGCGACGAGAACACGCTCCACGTTCCCGGCGCGCTGGCCATCGACGCGGCGGCGGTGACGGCGGAAAGCGGCGCGCGGCAGTTCTTCGATGCCGAGGGCGCGATTTCGCTGACCGCCAATGGCAATGCAGCGCTCGATCCCCTTCCGACCTTCGGCGCCACCCTGGGCTTCACCGGCGCCAGCATCGTCAGCGAAGGGCAGCTTGCCCTCACCGGCGGGACGGTGGAACTGCGCGCGCGCGAAGGCGATGTCGTGCTCGCCGGCGGTTCGGTCGACGTGACCAGCGATCAGGTGGAAATCTTCGACAAGCTGGTCGGCGTCGGTGCGGGGAATATCTCGCTGGTGTCCGATGCCGGCGATATCCTTGTCGGCGAAGGCGCGCTGGTCGATGTCTCCGGCACGGAGGCCGGCGGCGATGCGGGCAGGCTCACCCTCACGGCGGGACTTGGCGATGTGCGCGTTGCCGGCACGCTGCGCGGTGAGGCGGCCGAAGGCTACCGTTCCGGCTCGCTGCGGATGACCAGCCTGGCGATGGAGGATTTCGGCGGCTTCAACGCCATTCTCGATCAGGGCGGCTTCCGTCAGGCGCGCGCTTTCGAGATCAACAGCGGCAATGTCTCCATCGACAGCGATGTCACGGTTCGCGAATTCACCGTCGTCGCAAATGACGGTTCGATCGATGTTTCGAGGACGATCGAAACGCCGGGCGAGAATGGCGGCCGCATCCAGCTATCCGCCGCGCGCGACGTGACGCTGGCGGGCAGCGCGCAATTGCTGGCGCGGGCGGGGGCCGAGGGCGGTTCCGGCGGCACTGTGTTCCTGGAGACGGTCGGCCTTGAGGGCGGGACGATCGACATTGCCGCAGGATCGCTGATCGATGTCAGCGGCAGCGGGGAAGGCGGACGCACCGTGCGCCTGCGCGCGCCGCAGGTCGGTGGAAACGATGTCGCGATCGACCGGATCGACGGCACCATCACCGGCGCCCGCTCCGTGATCGCCGAAGCCTTCCGCGTCTATGACGAGGTGGAGACGATCGATCAGGACGTGATCGATCTCGTCAGCGGCGATGCCGCGGACTTTATGCAGAACGCGCCGGCGATCAACGCGCGGCTGGGCGAGCAGGTCCAGCTCGCGCCGGGTATCGAGCTGCGCAACGACGGCGACATGGAACTGGTCACCGATTGGGACCTTTCCACGATGCGCTACGATGGCGCGGCGGGCGTGCTCACACTGCGCGCGGCGGGCGATCTGCTGATCAATGCCAACCTGTCCGACGGCTTCGACGGTACATCGCCCGAAGCCGCCATGCTGGATGGGACAAGCTGGACCATCAACCTTACCGGCGGCGCCAATATCGCCAGCCCCAATTCGCTCGCCGTGCTGCCGCAGGGGCAGCTTGCGGAAGGGAAGGGCTCGGTCGTCATCGGCGGCACGCCCGATACGATCGAATATTACCAGACGGCGGAAGTGAGCGACGAGGTCGGCGATTGGGAGCCGGAGAAGCCTGACGTTGCGGACAGCGACCTTCCCGCTGACATCGTCGCAAACTACCAGCGTTGCGTGTTTGAGGGCGGTTGTTCGCTCGACGAATTCAACGAAGCCTTCTTCGCGTATCTCGGAGCAAGGGCGGCATTCGATGGCGACTGGGCAGCGTATCTGAACGACGAAATGACAGCCGATGAGTTGCGGGCAGCCTGGCCCGTCACTCTGGCCGGTGTCGTTCTCGAGGAACCCGAGAGGCCGGCACCGCCCTTCTACGGCATCGAGAACAGGCTGTTCCTGCTGGACGAGAACGGGCGCTTCGTTCGCGACGGCAGCGACGGCCCCTCGCTCGGTTTTGTCGAGCTGGAGCGGGACTGGGACACGGGCAAGTATATCGATCCGCGTACCGGCGAACTGATCGATCAGGACCCCGAGACCGGCGACTATGTCGATACCGACTATTATGCACGCCGTCCGCTTCCCTGGGCTGTGGCCAGCGGCACCAATCTCGAACTGCCCCGCCAGGATATGACGGAAATCGACCGGGTCACCGGTGCTCCGGGCCAAGGGCATTATTTCACTGAGGCGGTCGGTTATATGCAAACCGATAACAGTACCGGCTATCTCGTCCGCACCGGCACGGGCGCCATCAACGTCGCCAGCGGCCGCGATTTCGTGCTGCAAGAGGCCCCGTCCGTGCTCTACACCGCCGGCGTGCCGGCAGCGGAGGTCACGAATTTCGAGGCCGCGCCAGGCGGCTATACGCCCACCAATGGCGGCGACATCACGCTGAACGTCGCCGGTTCGATCGACGGGACGACCAGCTTTCAGCTTCCTTCGGCCTGGCTCGAGATGGTTGGCGATGTGGATCGGAACAACGGCACCTTCTCTCCGGGCACGGACCGGGAATACAACCAGCTTACCTGGCATGTTCGTTTCGACCGCTATCGCGCCGGCATCGGCGCGCTGGGCGGCGGCAATGTCACGGTGCGCGCGGGCGGCGACATCAACGAGCTGACGGTCAACATTCCCACCACGGGCCGCATTGCCGGCGGCCGTCCGGGCGATGAAGGCACGCAGTTCCACCAGACCGGCGGCGGCAATCTCAGCCTTCGTGCCGGCGGCAACATTCGCGGCGGCATCTTTTATGTCGGCGACGGGCTGGGCGAATTCACGGCCGGCGGGGCCTTCACCGGAACGCCCGGCGCGATCGAGCGCTTCGATCCCTTCGCGCCCCATCCTATGGCCGGAAACTTCCATGCCGATCCGCGCGGTGCCACGCTCAAATACGATTTCTATCCGCTCTTCTATACGTCGAACGGGACGCTGCGGCTCAGCAGCGGCGGCGATCTGAATGTGGAGGCGGTGCTCGATCCGTTCGGCGGACCGGGCGACTCCACATGGAATATAGACAATGCGCTGGTGACTCTCACGCCGGACGCTTCGGTCGAGATGTTCTCGTCCGGGGGCGACATTCGTATCTGGGACAATGTCTACAACATTGCGCATTACGACGTGGTCGGCGGGATGATCGATCGCATCAGCTATATGCCGGCGTCCGTGCCACTGAGCATCGACCTGATGGGCGGCCGAGATGCTCCGCGTGCGGAGCATTGGGGTTTCGACCACTGGCCGGCCACATTGCGAGCCACTGCCGCAGCCGGGGACATACAGTTCATGGGCGGCATCGCGCTGGCGCCTTCGGCCACTGGCAATCTCGAACTGATCGCGCGCGGGAGCGTCCAGCTCGGAGCCATGGACAACCCCAATCTCACGCTCAGCTATCCCGACCGGATATACGGCAATCTCCTGAGTTTGCGGCGTGGGATCGAAATGAGCCAGGCTCTGCCAGAATATGTTCGTACGCCGGACAACGTCTTTGTCAGGGGGGGAATCCCGCTCGCTGGCGGCGATCGGTACGGCATATTGCACGCGGGTGTCGGGGCGTTCGGCCCGGACATCCTGCCCGACCTGCATGTTGGGGACCTGGAGCCGGCGCGTGTCTATGCGGGCGAGGGCAAGGTGGTTCTCACCGAACAGCTTACATTGCCCAAGGCGGTTCGGGTCCGCTCTGCCGGGGAAATCTATTTCCCGCGGATTTCGGTCCAGCATAACAATCCCGGCGATCTCACCCTGCTGAAAGCCGGTGGCGGCATCTATTTCGGCGGCTCCTCCTTCGTGACGGTGGCCGGGCAAGGACGGCTGGAGTTCGAGGCCGGCGGCGATTTCTGGATCCCGGACAATGCCCAGGGCATCGTGTCCCAACCGATCATGGTATGGCCCAATCCGAGTTCATCCTATGGCGAGCAGGTGGAAGCCTATCCCGGCCGCCAGGCGGCCGATATCGCAATCACCGTGGGGCTGGAGCGGGAGCCGGACTATGCCGGCTTTGCCGACTGGCTGTTCAACCCCGAGGGCGCCGATACGCCGGATTATGCGCTGATCGACGCCGGCGACGGGCGGGAGCTGCCCATGTATCTGTTCGACCGGTTGAACCCCCGTGCGGACCGCGGCACCGATCCGGCCTTGTTCGATGCCGATCTGCGCGCCGGTTTCGTCAACTACATCCGCAGCCTCCAGGGTCTGGAAGCGCTCGAGAGCGAGGCCGAGCAGGGTCTCTATCTCGGCGAGGCGTGGGATTACTGGGTCGCGCTTCCGGCGGGACAGGAAACGCCCTTCGACGCCTTCTTCCCGCGCGGAGAAGCGGCGAAAGCGGTCGATCCGGTCTTCTATCTGCCCGAAACCAGCGAGGGCCTCGTCAACTATGTCCGCCGTGTGAACGGCATGGACATCCTTGAAACGCAGGAAGAGCAGCTCGCCTGGCTCGACGATGCCTGGGCGATGTGGGAATCGATGGCGATCGAGGACAAGACGCCTTTCTATCGCTCGGTGCTCAACATGGAACTGCGCACGACCGGGCGCGAGGCCAACGACCCCGACAGCGATCGCTACAATTCCACTTTCCGCGGATACGACGCGATCGCGAAGCTCTTTCCTGGCGCGCAGAAGCGGGCCGACGAGGAACTGGCCGAAGGCGAGGCGCGCTGGGACGGCGATTTCGAAACTTTCGCCAGCCGCGTGCTCTCGCGCGGGGGTGGCGATATCGACTTCGTCATTCCGGGCGGCGAACTGATGCTCGCCAATGTCGCGGCGACCGATGCGCAGACCGGACAGCCGACCGATGAATGGGGCGGCAGCGAACAAGGCGATGCTTTGCGAGCGGGTCTGATCACGGAGAATGGCGGCGCCATCAACGTCTTTGCGCATGACAGCGTGACGATAAACCGTTCGCGCGTTCTGACGGCCAAGGGCGGCAATGTCCTGATCTGGTCGTCCTACGGCGATATTGCCGCCGGGGCGGGCGCGAAGACCTCGATCTCGCCCGCCTACTACGACTACAGCTATGACGACTGGTACGATCGCGACCGCTCTCCCGCAGGCCTCCCGACCGGTGCCGGCATCGGGACGCTGGCCAGCGTCGATGGCGCGCCGGCGGCCGACGTCGACCTGATCGCGCCCAACGGGATCGTCGATGCGGGGGACGCGGGTATTCGGGTGAGCGGCAATTTCAATGTCTTCGCCGTTCAGATCCTCGGCACCGACAATATCGACGTCTCGGGTATCTCCACCGGCTTGCCCGTGCCGCCCGCCGCGCCGCCGACCTCGCTCGACACCGGCGATGTCGCCGCCCAGGCCAATCGGGCGATCGAGGCGATCACCGACGCGATGGCCCAGGCGCAGGAGAATGCTTCCGTCATGGCGCCTTCGATCATCGAAGTGCGGGTCACCGGATATGGCTGTCCGCCGGAAGACCTGACCTGCGAAGGCCCTTCGGCCAGCTCCGCACCTGCGGCCGAGGCACGGCCCGAGCGGCTTGCCATGGTGCGGAAGGCGGCGGTTCCCGCTCCCGTCGACCGGATCCACACGCTTTCCATTCCGCCCCAGCCGCTCAAGCAGGCTATTGGCGAGGTCAGCCGGAAGACCGGCACCGATGTCATCTATGACAGCGATGTGCCGGTGGCCGGGGCGACCCGCGGCGTGCAGGGAAGGATGACGGTCGAGGAGGCGCTGCGCCGGATGGTGAGGGAGCTTGGCCTGGAACCGGTCAAGGTCGGGCCGCAAAGCATCGTCCTGCGGCGCCGTTCCTAGAACAGGCCGCTTTGGCAACAACATCGCATCGGCAATTTTTCGGAGCAAACTCGATGGCCTCCCAATCTTCCTCTCTTGCGCAGGAGCGGTCTCCTGCGCAGTCCGAACCCGGGGCGGGGCTTCCGGTTCATTATGGCGACCCGCGGCCGCTATCGTCGCAGACGCATGCGAAATGGCGTCTCAAGCAAGGTGGACCGGATTTCGCCGCCCAGGCCCCTTTCGTGCCGATCGTGGCCGGCGAACTGGCGGCCGCGGCGCGCCATTATCCGATCGTGTTCGCCGCCGGGGATGGGCAGCCGATCGCCATGCTGGGGCTGGAACGGCGGAACCTGTTCGTCGAGGAGGGCCGCTGGGCCGCCGACGCCTATATGCCCGCCTATATCCGCCGTTATCCCTTCGGCTTCATCGGCCCTGTCGATTCCGATCGCTTCGTACTGGCGATCGACGCCGGTTCGGACCGGGTGGTGCAGGACGGGGAGGAGGGCACGCCCCTGTTCGAGGACGGCGAACCTTCGGACCTGACCAGGCGTGCCCTCGCCTTCTGCGAGGCCTTCCAGGGCGAAGCGGCCGCCACCCGTGCCTTCGCCGAAGCGCTGGCGGCGCAGGACCTCCTGATCGATCGCCGTGCCGACGCCACACTTCCCGACGGGCGCAAGTTCGGCCTTGAGGGTTTCAAGATCGTCGACCGGGAAAAATTCGCCGATCTCCCGGACGAGATCGTGCTCGATTGGCACCGCAGGGGCTATCTCGCGTGGGTCAACTTTCACTTGGCCTCGCTGGACCGGTTCGAAGTCCTGCTGCAGCGCCAGTCGGCGCTCATTGCCGTCACGCCCAAGTCACAAGAAAATGTTTCGCCACCGGCTCGCCGGGAATCCTCTGCCGTAGAAAAGAAAGCCGCATCATGATCGTCCGTTCGCTTGTCGCTTCTCTCGTGGTTCTCGCGGCCGGTTCGGCTGCGTCCGCGCAAACGGCCGGTGGCGACCGGCCTGCGGCGCCACTGGCGTCCGGCGCGCAGCCCCTCGGCGGTCCGGTCGTTCCGGGCGTCTGCCTGCTGTCGCGCGAGGCGATTTTCGCCAATGCCGCGGTGGGCAAGGCCGCCTCCGCGCGCCTCGCCGAACTGACCCGCGCCGCCCAGGCCGAAATCGACGCCGAGCGCGCACCGCTCGAAGCCGAAGCGCAGGCCCTGGAAGGACAGGCCGACAGTCCGCAGATCCGTACACGGCGGCAGGCGCTGGCGGAAAACTGGCAGGCGCTTCAGCGCAAGGCCGCACACACCAGTCGCGAGATCGACGCCACGCGGGCCAAGGCGCTCGAACGCATCGCCAACGAGGCGCAGCCCGTCATTGCCGAAGTCTACGCGCAGAAGAACTGCGGGCTGCTGTTCGATCGCAATTCGGCGCTTGGCGGCAATTTTGCCAACGATCTGACAGCGGACGTGGTGCGCGCGCTCGACGCGAATATTCGGACGATCGATTTCGAGCGCGAGCGTCTCCCCGATACCCAGCCCGAAGCGAGCGCGCCGGCGGTTCGATGATGCGCCGATGAGGGGGCTCCCGCGCGCTTGTCCGGCGCGGGGCCGGCTGCCATAATCCCTGTGAGTCAGGACGCCGCGACGAGGGAGAGACTCATGCCGCTCGGGTCGAAGGATCGTGTCTTCGCGAATCGGGCCGTTCGGGCCGCACTGGCGTTTTCGCTTGCCGTCGCGGCGCCTGCCGGCCTGCAGGCCGAGCCCGTTCAGCAGTTGCGCATTTACCGGGTCCCGGCCGAGAACGAGGAGGTGTTTCACCGCCGCTTCCGCGATCAGGCCATCCCCATCATGCGCGGCCACGGCTTCGAATTCGTCGCCACCTGGCGGTCGCGGCACGAGGGCCAGACCGAATTCGTTTATCTCCTCTCCTGGCCGGACGAGGCGACAATGGCCGCGGCCTGGGATGCCTTCATGGCCGACGAACGCTGGTCGGAAATCAAGCGGCGGACTGCCGCGAAGCATGGAACGTTCGTCCTCGGGATCGAGGATCGGACGCTTATCCCGACCGATTATTCGCCGTCCTCGCTCGACGGCGATTGAGCCGGAGAATGCAGGAGAGGAGGGCCGGGCGCGCGGCCCTCTTCTCCCCTCTCGAAACCGCCTTCCCTCGCGCGCTCCGCCCGCCCCTGCCCGGCATTCCCATCCGATTCCGAGCGACTGCATCTACTACATTGACATCAATGTCAGTTGGGTTACAGATGCCGGGGGAACAAGGAACGACGAATCCGAAAAAGGATTCGCGCTCGACAAGGGAGAGGACATCATGGGGATTGCCCGTAGTTGCTTTTGCGCCTGCAGCACTTTGGCTCTGATCGCGGGGGGCGGATCGGCCGCCCTGGCGCAGGATAGCGAGGCGCAGGCATCGGCTTCCACTTCCGCACAGGGGACCGAAGGCCCGGTGATCATCGTCACCGCGCAGAAGCGGGTCGAACGGCTGATCGACGTGCCCATCGCGATCACCGCGCTATCGAACGAGGCGCTCGACGATTACAAGATCGAAGGCGGATCGGAACTGCTGCGTGCAGTGCCCAACGTCAATTTCTCGAAAAGCAATTTCAGCATGTACAACTTCTCGATCCGCGGGATCGGGACGAAGGCGATTTCGGCGGCGAGCGATCCGGCGGTGGCGGTCAGCTTCAACAATATTCCGCTCATTCGCAATCGCCTGTTCGAATCCGAATTTTTCGACATGGAGCGGATCGAGGTCCTGCGCGGACCCCAGGGCACGCTCTATGGCCGCAATGCGACATCCGGCGTGGTCAACATGATCCCGGCGATGCCGGAATTTACCGAGGTCAGCGGCGAAGTGCGGGCGGAAGCCGGCAGCTACGCTACGCGCCGGCTGGGTGGGCATCTCAACGTCCCGCTCAGCGATACGCTGGCGGTGCGCGCGGCGGGCATGATGACCAAGCGCAACGGGTACGATTTCAACACCTACACCAACAAGCGCGTCAACGGGCGCGACTTGTGGTCGACGCGTCTCTCGCTGGCGTGGGAGCCGAGCGAGAACTTCCGCGCGAGCTTCATCTGGCAACATTTCGAGGAAGACGACAATCGCTCGCGAACCGGCAAGCAGCTCTGCACCCGCGATCCGGGACCGACTCAGATCGGCGATACGACCGTGCCGTTCGATTATACGCGGGCGAAGCTGAGTCAGGGCTGTCTGGCTGCGAGCCTCTATGACGATGCAGCGTACGGCGCGCCTAATCTGTTAGGGTCTTCGCAATTCTTTGCTGCAGCCATCAATTTGGTTGGTTATAAACCAGACACGAGAGAGCCGGTGAATGGGCTGTCACTACTTTCGCCGCCCTACCGTGGTATCACGCAGTCGCGCAACTTGCGCGAAATTGAAACCGCGTACGATCCGGTGTTCCGGGCCAACAATGATATCTTTCAACTCAATTTCGAATTCACGATGGGTGATGTCGGTCTCTATTCGCAGACAACGTTCGCCAAAGACAGTTATTATTCCTCGCAGGACTATAATCGCTTTGTATCCGTGCCGATTTTTCCCGATAGCGCCGGTCTAGTCAACGCGTTGGGGATTCCGTTGCCCAATGATGGGTTAACCCCGGGGGGGATCTATACCGATCCCCAACTTGGCCCATCCGACCGCTGGGTCGCGGTCGATATAAGCCAGTCCGAGAATGAACAGTGGTTTCAGGAACTTCGTCTGACATCGGATATGGATGGCCCCTTAAATTTCAACCTTGGGGCCAACTACCTTAACTTCGACACGCAAGACGATTATTATGTCATGAGCAATGTATTCTCATATATTGCAGAGTTATTGTATAACAGGCGTGGAAATGACATAATCGATTGCTCCCAGCCCGAAACAGTGCCGGGGGAGTGCGTCTACGTCGATCCCAATCCGATCGATCAGATCGATGGGGAGGGGCACAATTATTTCCGCAGCAAGAACGTTGTCGAGATCGAATCCTGGGGCGTGTTCGGCGAATTGTACTGGGACGTGACCGAAGATCTCAAGGTTACGCTCGGCGGGCGTTATACCAAAGACACTAAGACGACTACGCCGATCCCGACCCAGTTGCTGCTCGGCGCGGAAGATTACGGCCAAAGCACAGGCACTACCTCAGGCGGCTATATCAGTCGCGGATTTCGGGAGTTTCCCGACACGGTGCTGAAGTCCGACGCTTTCACCGGACGTTTCGTGGTGGATTGGCGGCCCGTAACGTCTTTCACCGATGACACCATGTTCTATGCCTCTGCCTCGCGCGGATACAAGGCAGGCGGAACCAACCCGCCCCGGATCGATGTCGACCCGGAGGTGATCCAGTATGAACCGCTCCCCGCCGATTTCGAACCTGAATATGTCACGGCCTTCGAGATCGGAACCAAGAACGTCTTTGCGGGGGGGCGCTTTTCGCTGAACGCAACGGCGTTCCTGAATCTGTACAAGGATTATCAGGTTTCGCAGATCGTCGACCGGATTTCCCTCAACGAGAATTTCGATGCCACCACCTGGGGGGCGGAGCTGGAAGCGGCGTGGGCCCCGACCGAGCGCTTCCGGGTCGACGCAACGCTCGGCTTTCTGCAAACCCGCATCGGCGACGGCGAGCAATCGATCGACGTGATGAATCGCACCCAGGGCAACGAAGATTGGGTACTGGTCCGGCCCTCACCGGCGGTACCGTCGAACTGCATCGCGCCGCGGGACAAAGTCGAGGCAATATTGAATAGCCCGTTTACTGCGCCGCCGGATGGGAGCCTCTCCAATATGGCGTTGGGGTCCTTGTGCGCCGGATCGAAACGATACGGCAGCTGGGATCCGGAGAGAGAGGGGCTGCCTCTCTATGCGATGTTCGGTTTTACCTACGATCCGCTGACCGATGCGCCGAACGGGGGAAGGGGCTTTTTTGCCGACCTGTCCGGCAATGAATTGCCCAATGCACCGCATCTGACATTCAACATCGGGGCGCAATACACGCTCCCGATCGATGGCGGCGATTGGCAGCTGACGCTGCGCGGCGATTATTACCGCCAGTCCGAAAGCTATGCCCGGGTCTACAATACCGAGATCGACCGGCTGAAGGCCTGGGACAACGTCAACGCCGCGCTTACGCTCACGCGCCCGCAGGACGACTTCTCGCTGCAGCTTTACGTCAAGAACGTCTTCAACGACGCGCCGATCACCGACTTCTTCCTGAACAGCGACGATACCGGCCTGACAGCCAACGTTTTCACGCTCGACCCGCGTATCATCGGGTTGAGGGCGACGGTGGGTTTCTAAAACTGTGTCAGAAAGAGAAAACTTCGGGCAAAACTTAGTATCATTGAGGTAACTTGTATGAGATTGATTATTAAGGCGACGTCATTCATAGCGCTACTCTGCGCTGCATCTACACCTTCTCAAGCGCAGAATTCGGAAGTATCTGGCTTGATGGGTATAATGAAGAAAAATGATCAAATGATTTGCGATGGAGTTTTAACGTTAAGCGGTTCTAATATTCAAGAATCCACTAAGATCGAAGATATTTCGGTCACCGGTGGGCCATTCTCCATATGCCAGTTAGTGTCGTTCTTGAATTCGCCTTATGACATTGAGCGTGATGGAAATCAATTGACAGTAAAAGGTGTCTATATTGATTCTTATTGGACTCCAGGTGGTTGTGAAGGAGATCTTACAGGCACAATAAATGGAAATTCTCTCACCATTGATTCAGTTATCCCGGAAGTCGATCCAGGAACCGGAGATTGTTTAGTGAAGGGTTTTTTCTCTTAAAAAGTTGAAATTTAATTTCGCACCAATACAATAGATATACAGGCAAATATATGCAAGCTATACTGTCCGATTTTCATCAGTTTATGAATTACGCCATAGAATAAAATAGATGGAAGTTTTAGGGAGGGTATGTTGAAGCTATTAGCTTTGGTAGCAGTTGGTGCGGCCTCTACGCATTCGCGCCGGCAAGTCTGATAGCGCAGAGTTCGACCGTCTCCGATATTTTAGCAATTCAGAAGGGAGCCGGACCTGTCCTAACCTGCGAGGCGGCACTTGCTCTTGATGGGCCGAGCCTGGAAACATCGACCCACGCCACATGAATGTTGACATTGACATCCATGTAAGTGACTCTGGCTCCACTCTGGAGATAATCTCCCGAGTCGCCGGCGAAAGATCGGTGTAACTAGAAGGAAGAGGAGTAGGATTATGAGAGGATTTGCTTTGTTGGCAGCCGGTGCAGCGCTTTGCGCACTTCCGGCGACTGCGATGGCACAGAGCTCCACCATTTCGGGAACCGTGCAAGTGCAAAAGGGGACCGGCCCGCAGTTGACCTGCACTGCCACTGTTGGGCTCAATGGCTCAACCCCGGAAACGTCCACGCAGGTTACCTCGCTATCGCTCAGCGGCAGTTTTGGGCTTTGCTCGACAGTTCAATTTCCCAATGTTCCGCACTCGATCACCCAAGGTGGCGGCAACTTTACCGTAAACGACGTCTACGCCCGTACGTACATCACCGGGGGCGATTGCGAGGGCGACCTCGCCGGGACTGTCAGCAACGGCGTCGTGAGCGTCAACGCCGTCCTTCCGGAAGTCGATCCCGGCACCGGCGATTGCACGGTGATCGGCACACTCTCCTGAACTCGCGCGCCTGTCCAGCGCGCGAGGCCTTCACCAGGCCTAGACTCGTGCCGCGGCCCGTACCCGGGCTGCGGCACCACTTTTTTGTTGCGCCGCCTTCGCTGGCGTCGCTTTTCGGGTGTCAGTGCATCGGCGACCGACCTTGGCGAATGAATCCGCGATAGGGCATTGTGTGCCCGTATGAAGCGACCGGGTGCGTCTTCGACAGCCAGCGGCCGCGTGGGCGCCGACGCGCGAGGCGCTGGGCTCGCCGCGCGGCGGGGCGGCGACCTCGTGATCGTTTTCGCTGCACTCCTCCCGCTCCATCCGGTTTCCGCGGCCACGGCGGTCCAGGACCGCGACCGTGCCGAGGCGGCGCCCGACACCTCGGAACCGGCAGGCGGCGAAGGCGGCGGGGATGCGGACATCGTCGTCACCGCGCCGCGATATGGCGAAGCGGTGGTCGCGGCCGAAACCGAGATCGCGGAAGACGAGATCGCCGCCCAGGGGGCCGCCAGCATCTCCGAACTGCTCGAACGCCTGAGCCCGCTGATCGACCCGTCGGGGGAGGAGCCGGTGATCCTCGTCAATGGAGAGGATGTCGGCTTCGACCGGTCGATCCTCGCCTATCCGCCCGAGGCGCTGCAGCGGCTGGGGGTGCTCGAACCCGGCGCCGCGGCCCGCTATGGCCACCCGGCGGGCAAGCGCGTGATCAACCTCGTGCTCAAGAAGCAATTCGCGCGCCGCACCGTCGACCTCGCCGCGCGAGCACCCACCCGCGGGGGGCGCCACGGCGGCGATCTCTCGATCGGGCAGGTCGCGATCTCCGGCCCCACGCGGTGGAACGTTCAGGGCCGGGTCTCGTTCGACAGCGCCCTGCGCGAAAGCGCCCGCGACGTTCGCCGGGAAGCGGTCGACCTCGCCGGCTATGTCGCCGCGCTCGACGGCGGCGAGATCGATCCGGCGCTGAGCGCTGTCGCCGGCCGGATCGTGACGGTGGCTCCGCTCCCCGGCGCTTTTGCCGGATCGCGGCCCGCGCTGGCCGATTTCGCCCGGCCGCGCGACCCGGCCTCCGTTGTCGACGCGGCGCGTTTCGCCAACCTGCTGCCCGCCCAGCGCAACGCCAGCCTTAACCTCGGCATCGGCCGCCGGATCGGCGCGTTCAATGCGGCGGTCAACCTCACCGCATCGGCCAGCGAAAGCGTCGATCATCGCGGCCTGCCGGTCGTCTCGGCGATTCTGCCGGCCGACAGCCGGTGGTCGCCGTTCGTCCGCGATGTCGCGCTGGTCCGGCCGCTCGACGGCGACGCCGCTCTGCGCAACGAGAACCACGCCCGATCGTTGGGCCTGTCGGTGTCCCTGTCGGGCCAGCTGGCCGGCTGGCGAACGCAGCTGTCGGCGGTTTACGGGCACAATCGCGGGCGCAATCTGCGGGAAAGCGGGATCGATACGGCGCAGGTGCAGAGCTTGCTGGACGGCGATGCCGCCGGTTTCGATCCCTATCGCCCATGGTCGCGCCGCCTGCTCTCGGCGACCCGCAACCGGTCGGCCAGCGACAGCCTGAGCCTCAGGATCAATGCGGCGAAGCAGGTGTTCGAACTGGCCGACGCACCGGTCAACGCCAGCGTCACCGTGGACGCGATGGGCAGCGAGAGCAGGTTCACCCCGCTCGACCGCCTCGGCAACGCGCAGCCGGGCAGCAGCCGCACCACCCATCGCCGCGGCGGGGGAGAGTTGGCGCTCGACATTCCGCTGGCGCGGCGCGGCGATGCCGGCCTGCTGCCGCTGGGCGACCTGTCGCTCGATCTGTCGGCGGGCGGCCGGGCCAGTTCGGGCAGCGCGCTGCGCCGGCAATATGGCGCGGGTTTCACCTGGTCGCCGGCGTCCTTCGTCCGGCTGCGCGGCTCTTTCGAACATCGCGAAACCGCCCCGTCGAGCGACGACCTGGGGGCGCCGCGAGTCGAGACGGTGAAGCTGCTTTACGATTTCGTGCGGCAGGAACTGGCGGAACCCCTGTGGATCACCGGCGGCAATCCCGCGCTCGATCGGGGCAGCCGCCGCACCCTCTCGCTATCCGCCCAGCTCCGCCCGCTGGACAGCCTGGCGCTGACGCTCGATGTCCGTTATCGCCGGCGCGAGGGGCAGGGCGGGATCGCGCCGTTTCCCGAGCTGACCCCGGCGACCGAGGCGGCTTTCCCGGAGCGGGTCACGCGCGACGATGCCGGGCGGCTGGTCGCGGTCGACGCGCGTGCGATCAATATCGCGCGCAGTTCGGAAAGCGAGCTGGTGTCGGGCGTGAACCTGCGCCTGCCCGATCCGTCCGCGGCGTCGGGCCGCGGCGCGATATCGGGGCGCGATCCGCTGCGCTATACGCTGTCGATCAACCATACGTGGAAGCTGGAAAACGAGCTGCTGATCCACCCCGGGGCGCCGGTCATCGACCGGCTGGCGGAGACCGGCCAGTCGCGCCACGCGCTTTCGGCGCGCGCGACGGTGGGGCGTAAGGCGATCGGTGCGAACCTGCAGGCGACCTGGAGCAGCCCGTCGCGCGTAAGAGCGACCGCTGCCGCGCCGCCCGCTTCCGATTTCCGCTATCGCCCGCCGCTATCGGTCGATTTCGGCCTGTTTGCAGAACCGGCCGAGTTCGCGGCCGATGCCGAAAATGCCGGATGGCTCGCCGATCTCCGGCTTTCGCTCGATGTCGAGAACCTGTTCGACTCCTACCGCCGGGTAACGCTGTCCGACGGCACCGTTCCGCCGGGGTTCGCGCGTTACGAGATCGACCCTCTGGGGCGAACGGTGAAGGTCTCGATCCGCAAGCAGTTCTAGGCCGTCGATGCGCTCCCGCTCTGGGCATTGCGAGGAAAGGATTGCAATTGCCGGGCCGGATCGCGCACGGGGCCGGAATGGACACACCGGTCGCTTCCCCGTGCCGCAATATCTGCCGCGTTTCCGCCGACGGCGCGCTGTGCGAAGGATGCGGGCGCACGCTCGACGAGATTGGCCGCTGGCAGACGGCGGAGGAAACGGAACGGCGGGCGATCGTGACTGCCGCGGCGGCGCGTCTGGCGCAGCTCAGGCGGGCCCGGTGACGGTCAGCGCGAGGGCGCCCTCGCTCCGTTCGATCCGCGCCGCAACGCCGAAGACATCGGCCAGCCGCGCCGCGGTCATCGTTTCTTCGACAGAGCCCTGCGCCACGATCCGCCCGTCCTTCATCCAGATCAGGCGATCGGCGTAGCGCGCCGCCAGCGCCAGGTCGTGAACGACGGTCAGCACGCCGCGCCCCGCGTGCGCGGCGGCGGCGAAGAGCTGCGCGACTTCGTGCTGGTAGCGCGGGTCGAGCGCGGCGACCGGCTCGTCCGCCACCAGCAGCGGCGTTTCCGCCGCGAATGCGCGTGCAAGATGGACCCGTGCCAGCTCTCCGCCCGAGAGCGTGTCGGCGGCGCGCTCCTCGAACCCGGCGAGGCGGCAGGCCGCGACCGCGCGTGCCACTGCCGCCGCATCCTCCGCCGAGAGCCGGCCGGGCGCCGCGCCATAGGCGAAACGGCCGAGCGCGATCACGTCGCGCACCGGCATCGGCCAGGCGAGCGGGCGCGTCTGCGGCAGGTAGGCGATCTTGCGCGCGCGGGCCATCGGCGAGAGGCTGCGGACGCTGGTGCCGTCGATCAGCGCCTCGCCCGCGTCGGGCGCGAGCAGGCCCAGTGCGAGCCGCAGGAGAGTCGACTTGCCCGAACCGTTGGGACCGATCAGCATGGTCAGCTCGCCCGGGCCGAGCCGAAAGCCGGCATTTTCGACGAGCGGGCGCCCCCCGGCGCGATAGGTGAGCCCGTGGGCTTCGAGCACGCTCATCGCATGAGCCTCCCGCGTGCGGCGATCCAGACGAAGATCGGCGCCCCGATCAGCGCGGCGACGACGCCCAGCCGCAGTTCGCTGTCGGTCGGCAGGAGCCGCACGCCAATGTCGGCCAGGACCAGCACCAGCGCGCCGAGCAGGGCCGAGGGCACCAGCAGGCGCGCCGGATCGTAGCCGACGAGGGGCCGGACGAGGTGCGGCGCGACGATCCCGACGAAGCCGATCGCGCCCGCGAGCGAGACCGCCGCGCCGGTCGCCAACCCCGCGCCGAGGATCACCGCGAGCCGCTGCCGCCTGAGGTCCAGCCCGACGCCCTCCGCCGCTTCCTCCCCCAGCGCCAGCGCGGCGAGACCCCGGCGGGTGGCGAGAAGCGTGCCGAAACCCACGACAAGGAACGGCGCGGCGTAGGCGAGATCGGCGAAGCTGCGGTTGGCGACCGTGCCCAGCGTCCAGTTGATCATGTCGGCCAGCGTGAAGGGATTGGGCGCGAGGTTCATCAGCAACGCCATCAGCGCGGCGGAAAAGCTCGACAGGCCGACGCCGACCAGGATCAGCGTCACCGCCGAGCGGGTCCGTAGTGCAGCGATCGCGACCACCAGTGTCGCCGCCAGCGCTCCGGCAATCGCGGCCAGCGGCAGGATCAGCGGACCGGCGCCGGCGAGGCCGAAGAAGAGCACGAAGGTCGCGAACAGCGCGGCGGTGGCGGAGACGCCGAGAATGCCCGGTTCGGCGAGCGGGTTGCGCAGCAGGCCCTGCAGCGCCGCGCCGCTCATCCCCAGCGCCGCGCCGACCGCGGCGGCGGCGAGCGCGCGGGGCAGGCGGATCTGCCAGACCACGAGGCTATCGCCCGCACTCCCTTGCAGGCTCAGCGCGCCCAGCACGCGCGCGAACGACAACGGCACCGAGCCGAGCAGGAGGGCGAGCAGGATCGCGCCGATCAGCGCGAGCACGAGGAGAAGGTTCGCACGCGCGGTCATGGCGCGTCTCTCTGTGCCGCGTGCGACAGCGCCTCGATCGCGTCGATCAGGAACCATCCGCCGCAGCTTGTCCAGGCGCCTTCGAGCGGCACGACGGGGCGGTTTTCGAGCTGCGCCTGCGCCACCGGGTGGCGCGCGGCGCTCCAGATGTCGCCCTGGCTTTCGACGCCTTCGTAGAAGGCCGGCGCGACCACGTCGGGGCGTTCGTAGGCGAGCCGCTCGAGCGGCAGGATGTTCCAGCCGGCCCGGTCCTGGAAATTGGCGAGCCCGGCGGTGCGCAGGATTTCGTGGACCAACGTGCCTTCGCCCGAGGTCATGCCCCCCGGCGTCATGTAAAGCGCGGTGCGGGGCCTGTCCGGCGGGGCCGGCAGGGCGGCGAGGCGGCGGTCCATATCGGCCGCCACGCGCTGCGCCTCCGCCCCGGCGCCCAGCGCGCTGCCCACGCGCACCACTTCCTCGCGCACTTCGGCGATCGTTTGCGGGAAGCCGATCTGGACCACCGGCACGCCGAGGTCTTCGAGAAAGGGCACCACGTCGGCCCCTCCGCCGAACGAGCGGATCACGAGGTCGGGCCGGAGTGCGAGAATATCGGCGGTGCGCGGCCGCACCATGGGCAGCCCTTCGGCCTCGGCGCGCATGTAAGAGAACCGCTCCCCCGCATAGGGCGAGAGCGCGAGGATCGCGTCGCGATCGGCGAAGCGGAGCACGTACTGGTCGGCGCAATAATCGAGGCTGACGATGCGTTGCGGTTCGGTGCCCGGTGGGGCGGCTGGTTCCGGCGCCGGAGCGCAGGATGCCAGGAACAACGCCACGAGGCCGGCAAGCCGGTGCTTTCGCCTCAGGACCGATCGCCATTTGTGCCCGGTGTCATCCCCGCGAAAGCGGGGATCCAGGGTACGGCGGTTGCTCCATGGATTCCCGCGTGCGCGGGAATGACAAACGGGTGTGAGAGATGTCCCCGTTTTCGAGGACCGGTGACGCTGAAAGCCGCCATTTGCAGACCGCCGGGGCTGAATGCCGATTGGCCCTGGCGCGCTTTTCGGCCATCCTGCATCGCGCATGGCGGAACCCCGTTCGCGGCGCGGGGAGGCTCGGGGCCCCGCATCGCCTGGACAGTCTTGGCCCGCCGGGGGCTTCTCGCTCCGGCGCCGATAGCCCGGCCGATGGCTGTCGCTTCTGCGGGAAAACGCGTTTCCCGTCCGATCGAGCTGACCCGGCTCCCGGACGAACGACGCGACGGCAGGTCTCCTGGCTTGCGGATCGGCGCCCTGGGCCGTCTTCCCGGAAAGCCGCTCCGTTGCCGGAAACGGTGTCCAGTGACGCGGTGGCCCGGGGCTCCCCGCTTACAGTTGCGGGCACAGCGCCGGCTTTGCACCGGCTTCCCTCTTCGCCGCAAAAGCGGCACCGTCTGGCGCGGCACTTGCGGCCGCGAGGCGCGGGTTGTCAATGGCGGAGCGGGTCAATCCTGCGCAGCGCTGCACGGTAGCGGGTCGGTTTGCATATCCGTGTCTTGGCAGCTCTGGCGAATGCTGCGGCAACTTTACCGTCGTCACCCCGGACTTGATCCGGGGTCCCGCTACCTTCCGCGAGCGGGGGGAGGTGGCCTTGGTACGAACGAAACAAGCGGGACCCCGGATCAAGTCCGGGGTGACGGAGGTGTTGGTGGCCGCCTCCACTTGATCGCAGAAATTCAAACCGACCCGCTATCCGCATCCGCCATCGCCTTGCGCATTTTCGCCAGCGCGGCGGCCTTGAGCTGGTGCACGCGCGGCACGCTGACTTCCAGAACGGCGGCGATTTCGGACAAGTTGAGTTCCTCGACGAAATAGAGCTGGATCACCAGCTGGTGCCGTTCACCCAGGCCCGAGAGCGCCGCGATCAGGCTTTCGCGGTCTTCCTGCTGGAGAACCTGCCGTTCGGCGTCGGGTTCGGCCGAGGCGAAGGCGCCGTCGGTTTCCGAATAGCATTCGTCGAGCGAGGCGATCCGCGTTTCCGCCAGATCGCGCTCGAACTGGAGAAAATCCTTCACCGGCATGTCGAGCGCTTCGGCCAGTTCGGGCGCCGACGGCTCGCGGTCGAGCGAGCGGCGCAGTTTCGCCCGCGTCGTCTCAAGCATCCGCCGGCGCGTGCGCGCGCCGCGCGAATCGGGCGAGGCGCTGCGCAGCAGGTCCACCATCGCGCCGCGCACGCGCATCTTGGCATAGGCGGCAAAGCCGTCGTCGCTGGGCGAATCGTGCTTCTGCGCGCATTCGGTCAGCGCGACCAGGCCCGCCTGAATCAGATCCTCGACATCGACCGTCGGGCCGCCGCTGCCCGACAGGTGCCAGGCAAGCTTGCGGACCATCGGCAGGAACCGGGTCACCCGGTCGCCGACATTGCCGCGATAGGCTTCCGCTGCCGCGAACTGGGTATGATCGAGCTTCATGCGGCCATCGCCTCCGTTCTCATCTCTGCGCCCGCCGCGGGCTGTTCGGCCTGTCCGGCCGGTTCGGCCTGCGGAGCGGGTTGGTCTTCGCCCCCGACAACCGCGATCACCTCGATCGGCTGGGAGACGGGAAGTTCGTTGATCGACAGCACCGCGCAGCCCGGCGCGCGCAGCCGCAGCAGGCTGGCCAGCGGGCGGCGTGCGCGGGGCTGCACGATCAGAGCGGGGGTGCCGGCGCCGGCCGGGCGCTCGGCCAGAATCGCCGCGATCCGTTCGCCGATCGACCGGGCCAGGTCCGGTTCGATCACGATCGCGCCGCTGGTCGGGTCCTGCATCCCGCCGACGACCATTTCCTCAAGCTGCGCGGCCAGCGTGATCACGGGCAGGCGCTGGTCGGGCGGGCAGAGGCTGCCGACCAGCATCGGGCCGAGATCGGCGCGCAGCATGTCGACCAGCTTGTCGTGGTCGGTCGTCTGTTGCGCCGCCTGCGACAGGCTGGAGAGCACCGGAATCGGATGAGCGAGCGCGATCCCGTCGGCCAGGAGCGTGCGCAGCAGGCGGGTGATCGCGGCCAGCGAAAGCGGCTGCGGCGTGATCGTTTCCACCAGCTGCGCGTTGCGCTCGCGGACCATGTCGAGCAGCTCGCGCACCTGGTCGGGGCCGAGCAGTTCCTGCGGCCGGGCGGAGAGGAGCTGGTTGACGTGGGTGGCGACGACGCTTTCGGCGTCGACCACCAGATATCCCTCGGCCACGGCCAGGTCGCGCGTCGCCGGCTCGATCCAGATCGCCGGGCAGCCGAAGCTGGGGTCCAGCGTCGCCTCGCCCGGGATTTCGGCCAGGCGACCGGCCTCGCCGGTATCGATCGCCAGCATCCGGTCGGCCCGCAGCTTGCCGGTGCCGAGCGGCGCACCGCCCAGCGTCACGCGGTAGGAATCGGGCGCGAGGTCGAAGCTGTCCTTGATGCGGAACTGCGGCACGACGAAGCCGAAGGCCTGGCACAGCTGCCGCCGCAGCCCGGTCAGCCGGGCGACCAGCGGCGCGCCGCGCTTCTCGTCCGCCAGGTGGACCAGGCCGAAGCCGAGTTCGACCGTCACCAGCGCCTGTTCCGACACGTCCTCGATCGCGATGCGGGTGGCATCGGGCGCGGGCTCCGGCTCTTCCGCCGGCACGAATTTCTTGCGCCGGCTGAGCATGTGCCAGAGCGCGAAGGCCCCGGCGGCGAGCGGCAGGAAGACCGATTGCGGCATGGCCGGGATCGTCCCCATCGCGGCGAGAATGCAGGCGACGGGCAGCCAGATGCCCGGCTCCGCCAACTGGCCGCCGATCTGGCCGGTGAGGTCGCGCGAGTCGGCCACGCGGGTGACGATCACCGCGGCCGCGATCGACAGCAGCAGCGCCGGGATCGAGGCGACCAGCGCGTCGCCCACCGCCAGCGTGACATAGACCTGGCCCGCTTCGGCGGCGGTCAGCCCGTGGGTCGCCATGCCGAGGACGAAACCGGCCACGATGTTGACCAGCAGGATCAGCAGCGCGGCGATTGCGTCGCCCTTCACGAACTTGCTGGCGCCGTCCATCGAGCCGTAGAAGTCCGCCTCGGTCGCGATCTCGCGCCGGCGGGCCTTGGCTTCCTCGGCCGTCATCAGCCCGGCGGCGAGATCGGCGTCGATTGCCATCTGCTTGCCGGGCAGGGCGTCGAGCGTGAAGCGGGCGGAGACTTCCGACACGCGGCCCGCGCCCTTGGTCACCACGACCAGGTTGATGATCATCAGGATCATGAACACGAACAGGCCGACCGCGAAGTTGCCGCCGATCAGGAAGGCGCCGAACGCCTCGATCACTTTGCCCGCGGCAGCCTCCCCCTCGTGCCCGTTCATCAGCACGACGCGGGTGGATGCGACGTTGAGCGCGAGGCGCATCAGCGTCGCGAACAGCAGGACGGAGGGGAAGGAGGAGAAGTCGAGCGGCTTTTCCGCATTCATCGCCGCCATCAGCACCGCGACCGAAAGCGCGATGTTGAGGACGAAGAACAGGTCGAGCATGGCCGCCGGGATCGGCACGACCATCAGCACGATGACCGCAAGAATGCCGACCGGCAGCGCCATCGAGGGCGTGAGGAAGGAACGCCAGGTCACAGCCCGAACGCCCTGAACTTGCCATAGGCCTCACCCACCTGGCGCGCGGCGCGCCCGGCCAGGGCATCCGATCCGCCGAAAGTCGCCCGCAGCGTTTCGGCCATCGAGGGGCGGGAGGGTACCGCTTCCGGCTCGCTCGCAAAGCTGCGCCGGGCATGGATGAAGGCCGCCGCCGGGGTGGCGGGCATGGCGCTGCCCGCGTTCCCCGGAACGATTTCGGGCGAAAGGGCGCCGCTTTCCTTGGCGCGTTCGATCTTGCCGCGCACCAGCTCCATCACGTCGCCGACCGAGCGCGCCCGCCCGCCCTGGTAGAAGATCGCCCCGTTGGCCTGCGCCGCCTTGGGGAACAGCGATGCCGCCGGCGTCAGCGGATTGTCCTGCAGCGCGCCGAGAAAGCTCTTGGCGCCGCCCGCGCCGAGGAAATGGGCGAGGTACAGCTCGGCATGGTCGGGTTCGCGGCCGAGGAAGCCGCGCAGCTCGCTGGCGTTGTCGCGCGCCAGCTCCGCCGCCATGAGCGAGGAGACCTCGGGATCGAAACGCAGCGCCATGATCTGCGAGCGCATACCCGCATCGCCGACCGCCGCGCGGCCGCCGTCGCGGGTGATCGCCGCTTCCGCCCAGTCGAGCCCGTGCGCGCGGCCATGGCGGTCGAGCGTCTCGAGCCAGGTGGAGGATATGAACTGGTAAAGCCCCGATGCGCTGGACGTGCGCGCCCGCGCATCGGGTTTCAGGTTGGATTCGATCTTCGCCTGCGCGAGCAGGTAGTCGAAATCGACTCCGGTCGCGGCAGAGGCACGGGCGATCGACGCCTGGACGGCGTCGCCCTGTGCCGGGCTGCGCTGAACTGATGTGACCTCTGGCAAGATGGCCCCCGGCATGGTTGAACTCGCCGGAGTTTAAGCAAGAGGTGTGCCAGAACGGGCTTTTCTCGCCGCGCGGGCAGTGCCGAACGCTCAGGCGGAGTAGGGAACTTCGCGCGAAACCGCGGGCCGGCCCGATCCGTAAAGGCTGATCCGCCCGGCCAGCGTGCCGAGGCGCGCCTCGACATTGGCGGCGATCAGGTTGCGGATCTTGCGATTGACCGCGTTGAGCCGCGCGACCGCGTCGAGCAGGCCGCGGCATTCCTCGTCGAGCGGGCCGTCGGCCTGGCGCTCGATCGCTTCGCACAGCTCCAGCTTGCCGTCAGACGATTGCATGATCGCGTCGAGGTCGAGACCGGCAAGCGCCTGCCGCTCGTCTTCCAGAAGGGCAAGCATTTGCCGCAATGTGTCGCGCAGGGGCCGTTCGGTCGTCATTTCGTGTTCCTCGGCAGGAAGCCCGCCGCGATCATCGCGTCGGCGGTCTTGCGCGGATCGAGAGAATACGTGCCGCTGTCCAGCGCCTGGCGGATGGCGGCAACGCGCTCGTGGTCGACGGGCGCATCGCCTTTCGCCAGCGCGACGGCGGCGAGCGCGGCGGCGCCGGCCTGGTCGGCCTCGTTGGCTGTCGGCCTGACCCGTTCGGGTTGCGCGACGGGAGAGGCGCTGCGCGCCCTCAGCCGCGCCGCGATCCCGTTTGCCGCCTGCATGTCGATCCGATCCATCGGTCCGCTCCGTTGCTGTAGCGGGATTGATAACGGCGCCGGCGGGCGATGTTTAAGGGGGTCTACGGCAAATCCATGCCGACCCGGCCGGGCCGGATCACGCGGGCGCGGATCGCTTCGCGTTTCTCGCCCGCGGGGCGCACGCGGATCCATTCGCCGACCGCGCCGGCCTCCAGCGCCTCGCCCTGGCGCGACACGGTAAAGCCTCTGCCCTGGATCGCGATCGAGACCGATTCCCCGCGCGCGATGACCGGCCGGGCCTGCGCCGCAGCGGCTTGCGTGGCGGCAACGGGCACGAACAGGCGCCACCCGCCCGAGACCGGGCAGCGCACGAGCACGGTGCGGTTGCCGCTGCCGTACCATTCGAGCGCGATCGGGGTCGGGCACTGGGTCAGCTTCAGGCGGCGGTCGACCGGCAGCCGCGCGCCGCCCTCGCTGCCCTGCGGCGCGCCGGTGAAGCGCTCGACCTCGCGGTCGATGCTCGAAAGATCGTGAAATCCGGCCGCCAGGGCCGGGGCCGCGACGGCGATCGCGCCGGCGGCGAGAAGTGTCCGAATGGGTCGCATGACATCACCTTTCGCTGGGCGCATCGCGCGCCGTGTCCGCGCGCTGCCCTGCAATCGCCGTGCCAGTCTCCCCCGCGTCTGCCTGCCGGCCGTCGAAATCGAGAACCGCGCTCAGATCGTCGCGCTCCGCCGGTTCGATCACGATCCGCGCGCTGTGCCCGGCCCTGCCCGCCTCGCGCGCCAGGGCCAGCGCCGCGGCAGCCGCCCGCTCGCCGCCGGCGGGGGCGTGACGGGCGAGGATCGTGAGGTTCTGGCGCGGATCGCGCGGCTGTTCGGCCAGCCATTGGGCCAGCGGTGGCGCGCCTGGCGCCGCGCGGTAGATCGCGATCGGTTCGCCGCTGGCGGGCAAGGCCGGCACATCGGCCCGGGACGGTTCCGAGCGTGCCGTTCGGGCGTCCGCCTCGGGCCGCTCGGCCATTGCCGCTGCGGTGACCATGAACAGGATCATCGCCAGATCGGCGAGCGTTGTCTGCCAGCCGCCGCGGATGGAAGCGCCGATCATGCCGCCGCCTTCGCGTCCGTATCCGCGTCGCGCGGGGGCGGCGCGCTCGGGATCGCGCGTTCGACGGTCGCGGCGAGCCATGCGATCAGCGCCTCCCGCTCGCTTTCCTCGGCCCGGGCGCGGCGCGCGATGGCCCCGGCCAGCGGGCCGAAAACGAAGTTGGCGAGCACGAGGCCGTAGAGCGTGGTGACCACGGCGGTCCCGATCGAGCGGGCATAGTCGCCCCCCGCGGCGGCGGAGAAGCCCCCCAGCGCCACGAGCGTGCCGACCAGCCCGAGCACGGGCGCCAGTTCCGCCGCTTCGCCAAGCACGCGGGTCGCGGTTTCGGCGGCGGTCCGGCGGCGGCTGCTGTGGCGCGCATGTTCGTCGTGCAGCGCCTTGATCGAACGATGGCGGATCAGCGCGTCGCTGAGATCGTCGAACTCGCCGTCGCCGAAGCTGTGCGGTTCGGCGCGCAGGATGCCGTCTTCCTCGATCTCGCGCACCTGGGCCGCCAGCTCGGCGCGCACGCGCGCGCTGTCGAACGGGCGGTTGGGCAGCTGCGCCAGGGCGATCAGCGCCGTGCGCGTGTCGCGCCAGCCGCAGCGAAGCAGGGTCGCCGCCAGAGTGCCGCCGAAAACGATCGCGAGCGAAACGGGATCGAGCAATTGCAGGACGTTCATCGATATCTCCTCGAACCGAAAGAACGCCCTGTCGCGCGGGCAATTCAGCCCCCGGCGGACATTTGCCGCAACCGGCAAGCGCTTGCCGGCCTTCGCTGCCGCGCCCCCGGCAAACGGTCCCGCGGACCGAAACTGGCACGCTCTTTGCTGAAAGGGCAGCGAACACGTCAGGAGACTGTCATGAGCGAAGGCCTTTTCGGAATTCACGGTGCGGCGCTGGAGATCAGGGCGCAGCGCATGGGCATGCTCGGATCGAACATCGCCAATGCGGCGACGCCCGGATATAAGGCGCGCGACATCGATTTCGCCGCCGCGCTGGAGGCGAAGCTGGGCGGGGCGGGCGACGAGCGGGCGATCGGTTCCGCCACGCGCTACCGCGTCCCGGTCATGCCCAGCCTCGACGGCAATACGGTGGAAATGGCGACCGAGCAGGCCGCCTTTGCCGAGAACGCCGTCGCCTATACCGCCACGCTGGGTTTTCTGCGCGGCCGGGTCGAAACGCTCACCCGCGCGATCAAGGGCGAGTGACGATGGCCGGCCCGATGACGCTTTTCGAACTCGGCCAGCGCGCCATGTCCGCCCAGATGGTGCGGATGAACGCGGCCGCGTCCAACCTCGCCAACGCCGGCAGCGTCGCTGCCAGCGAGCAGGAGGCCTACCGCCCGCTGCGCCCGGTCTTCGCCGAACAGCTCGACGCCGCGAGCGGGATGAGCACTGTGCGCGTCGACGGCGTCTATCGCGCCGATGTCGCGCCGGTGCGCCGGCACGAGCCGGGCCACCCGCTGGCGGACGAAAACGGCGATGTCTGGGCCAGCCCGGTCGATGAGAACGCCGAGATGGTCGAGATGCTCGAAGCCTCGCGCCAGTACCAGAACATGGTCGAGGCGCTGTCCACCGCCAAGCAACTGATGCTCGAAACGATGAGGATGAAATGACAAGCGTAGCAGCCACTTCCGATGCCGCCGCGATGGCGGCCGGCTCTGCCGCCACGGGGCGCGACTACGCCTCGCTCGGCCAGGCCGACTTCCTCCGTCTGCTGACCGTCCAGGTCCAGCAGCAGGACCCGTTCGACCCGGTCGATAACAAGGAGATGCTGGCGCAGATGGCCCAGTTCTCCTCGCTTTCCGGGATCACCGAGATGAACGAAACGCTGCAGGGCATTTCGGACAAGCTCGATGCTCTCGCGGCCGCGCAGGCGGCCACGAACCCCACCGAATGATGCACAGGAGCACACGGCAATGTCTTTCTACACTTCGCTGAACGGCCTGAAGAATTCGCAGACCGAGCTGGGCGTCATCGCCCACAATATCGCCAACGTCGAAACCAACGGCTTCAAGAAGGGCAGCACCCAGTTCGCCGACATCGTCGCCGGCTCCGCGCAGTCGGACCCGCGGATGATCAAGGGCATCGGCGCGACCGTGGAAGGGATCACGCAGAACTTCGGCCTCGGCCCGATCGAACAGACCGGCGGCGCGCTCGATCTCGCGATCACCGGCGACGGCTTCTTCGCGATGCGCTCGGCCGACAGCGGCAACACGGTCTATACCCGCAACGGCGCCTTCGGCGTCGACGAGGCGGGCTTCATCACCGACGGCGGCCCCAACCGCCTGCAGGTCTTCCCGACCGACGCCAGCGGCGCGGTCACTTCGACCACCCCGGTCGATGCGCAGATCGCGCCGACCAATGCGGCGGGCGCCGAATATGTCGGCGTCGTCGTGGGCGAGGACGGCCTGGTCTCGGCCTCCTATGCCGACGGTTCGACCGAGGCGGTCGGCAGCGTCGCGCTCGCATCCTTCATCACGCCGACCGGCCTCAAGCAGATCGGCTCGTCGAACTGGGAAGCGACCGGGATTTCGGGGCCGGCCAACTACGGTTCGCCGGGCACCGGGCAATACGGCTCGCTGATGTCGGGTTCGATCGAGCGGTCGAACGTGGACATCGCCGAGGAACTGGTCGGCCTGATTACCGCGCAGCGCAACTTCCAGGCGAATGCCAAGGCGATCGACACCGCGACCCAGATTTCGCAGACGGTCATCAACCTGCGGAGCTGATCCGATGGACCGCCTGATCTACACCGCGCTGAGCGGCATGAACGCCTCGATGGAGCGCCAGCGGGTGATCGCCAGCAATATGGCGAACGCCCAGACGGTTGGCTTCCGTGCCGAGCTGATCGACCAGCGGCCGGTGACGGTCGATGGCGAGACGCTGGACGTGCGGGCGATGCAGCGCGCGCAGGTGCGCGGTGCGACGATGAGCGCAGGCGAAATGATCCGCACCGGGCACGAGCTGGACCTGTTCATCCAGGGCGATGCGCTGATGGCGGTCCAGGCGATGGACGGGACCGAAGCCTATACGCGGCGTGCGGATCTTTCGATCTCGCCCACCGGCGCGCTGGTGAACGGCGAGGGCCGGCCGGTGCTGGGCGAGGCCGGGCCGATCACGGTGCCGCTGGGGGCAAAAGTCGCGATCGCGCCCGACGGCGTGGTCAGCGTGAGCGACCCGGCCGTGCCCGACCAGCCCCCGGTCGAAGTCGGGCGGATCAAGCTCGCCGGATGGCAGGGCAGCCCGATCGCCAAGGGGCTGGACGGCCTGTTTCGCGTGGAGGGCGGGGGCGTGCTCCCGGCCGATGCCGAAGCCAGCGTGATCACCGGCGCGCTGGAACAATCCAATGTGAAACCCACCGAAGTGCTGGTCGAGATGATCGATGCGCAGCGCCTGTTCGACATGCGCAGCAAGCTCATCGCGACCGCCCGCGACTGCGACCAGTCGGGCGCGCAACTCCTGCGCCTGGGCTGAGCCAGCCGCCGAAGAAACCCGCTGACGAAAGGAACAGCCAATGCCAACTTCCGCTCTCCAGGTGGCCCGCACCGGGCTCGAGGCGCAGGACGCGCGGATGCGCGTGATCGCCAACAACCTCGCGAACGTCGGCACCACCGGCTTCAAGAAGGATCGCGCCAATTTCGCGACGCTCGCCTATCAGGATGCGCGCGTTGCCGGGCAGCGGTCTTCGGGCGAAACGGCCTATGCCACCGGGCTCAACCTCGGCACCGGCGTCGCAGTCCAGTCGACCAGCCAGATCGTCACCCAGGGCGCGCTCAGCACGACGGGCAATGCGCTCGATCTCGCGCTCGACGGCGACGGCTATTTCCAGGTCGAACTGCCCGGCGGGCAGCTCGGCTATACCCGCGCGGGCAATTTCACCCGCTCGGCCGAAGGGCAGCTCGTCACCCAGCAGGGCTACGTCGTCCAGCCGGCGATCACCGTTCCCGAAGGGGCGTCGTCGATCTCGGTATCCCCCGACGGCATCGTTTCGGCGATGGTGGCCGGGGATGCCGAGCCGGCCGAGCTGGGCCAGCTCCAGGTCGCCGCGTTCGCCAATCCCGCCGGCCTGCGCGCGATCGGCGACAACTTCCTGGTCGAAACCGCCGCCAGCGGCGCGGCGCAGCTCGGCGCCGGGGGCGAACTGGGCCGCGGCAATATCCGTCAGGGGATGCTGGAGGCCTCCAACGTCAACATCGTGGAGGAGCTGGTCGACATGATCGAATGCCAGCGCGCCTACGAAATCAATTCGAAGATGGTCTCGTCGGTCGACGAGATGCTGCGCAACGCCAACCAGACATTATGAGCCAGGCGATGAACCCGACAGTCTTCACCCGACCCGCCGCCCGAAGCGCCGTGCGATCCGCCCCGCTGGCCGCCTGCGCGCTGGCGCTCGCCGCCTGCGGGGGCGAGCGCGCCGCCGGTTTCCAGGCCGCGCTGCCGCCCGCGCCCGCGCCGCTCGCGGCGGCGCCCGCCAATGGCGCGATCTTCCAGCCGACCGGCGGCTTCACCCCGCTGTACAACGGCAACCGCGCCAGCCGCGTCGGCGATCTCGTCACCGTGGTGCTGATGGAACGCACGCAGACCAGCAAGTCGGCCAGTTCCAACACCCAGCGCGACGGCGGCTTTTCGCTGACTCCCCCCAGCGCGGGCCCGCTCTCGTTCAATCCGAATATCCTTAATCCTTCGGGCCAGTCGTCGTTCAAGGGGCAGGGCGACGCCTCGCAGACCAGCGTTTTCAGAGGGGACATCACCGTGACCATCGCCGAAGTCCGCCCCAACGGCACCGCGCTGGTCCGCGGCGAGAAAGTCATGGAGTTGAGCCAGGGCGAGGAATGGGTCCAGCTGTCGGGCATCGTCCGCCTGTCGGATATAGACCAGGACAACCGCATCCCGTCGCACCGGATCGCCGACGCCCGGATCGCCTATGCCGGGAAGGGCGCGGTCCAGCGCGCCAGCCGCGAAGGCTGGCTGTCGAAATTCTTCAATTTCGTGACACCGTTCTGAGGGACGCCATGACCCGGATCATCCTTCTCGCCCTTGCGGCATTCGCGGCCCTCGCCGCCGCCCCGGCTTCGGCCGAGCGCGTGCGCGACCTGGGCACGTTCCAGTCGGTCCGTTCCAACCAGCTGACCGGATACGGCATCGTCGTCGGCCTCGACGGGACGGGCGACGACAACTTCGCCTATGTCACCCAGGCCATGCGCGGGGTGTCGGACCGCTTCGGACTGCAGCTGCCGCCCGGGGTCAACCCGGCGCTGAAGAACGCCGCCGCCGTCATGGTGACGGCGGACCTGCCTGCCTTTGCCAAGCCGGGCCAGCGCCTCGACGTGACCGTCTCGGCGATCGGCAAGGCCAAGTCGCTGCGCGGCGGGGCGCTGATCCTCACCGCGCTCTATGGCGCCGACGGGCAGATCTACGCCATGGCGCAGGGCAATCTGGCGGTCGGCGGGCTCGGCGTGTCGGGCCGCGACGGGTCCAGGCTGACCGTCAACGTGCCCACCGTCGGCCGCATCCCCGACGGGGCCAGCGTCGAGCGCGCGGTCGCCACCGGGTTCGAGACGTCCGACGTCCTGCGCTGGAACCTCTACCAGGCCGATTTCCTCACCGCCACGCGGGTGCGCGACGCGATCAACGCGCGCTATCCCGGCATGGCCCAGGTGGAAGACGGCGTGACCCTGGCGCTGCGGCTGCCCGGCGGCGCCAACCAGCGGGCCGGGATCATGGCCGACATCGAAATGCTCGACATCGACCCGGCCGAAGCGGCCGCGCGGGTGATCGTCAACAGCCGCACCGGAACGGTCGTGATCTCCAGCGCGGTGCGCCTGGCGCCCGCCGCGATCAGCCACGGCAGCCTGGTCGTGCGGATCGACGAGAACCCCACGGTGGTTCAGCCCGCCCCCTTTAGCGACGGCGAAACGGCGGTCGAGCAGGACACGGCGATCGACGCCTATCAGGAAGGCGATCGGGTGACGATGCTGCAACCGGGCGCATCGCTGGCCGAACTGGTCGACGGGCTGAACATGCTCGGCCTGTCGCCCCCGGACCTCGTCGCGATCCTCGAAGCGCTCAAGCAGGCGGGATCGCTCAAGGCGGAAATGGTGGTGATATGACGGACGCGATCACCCTGTCGCAGGCCAACCCGGCGATCGTTTCGGCCAGCGCGCCGGGCGGGACCGAGCGCGAGCGGCTGGCCGAAGCGGCCCGCCAGTTCGAGGCGATCTTCGTGCGCCAGATGCTCGCCGCTGCGGACAAGGCCGATTTCGGCGGCGAGGACCTGTTCGGCAGCAGCGGCGAGGAGACTTTCCGCGAAATGCGCGACGCGCGCTTTGCCGAACTGGCTTCCGGCACCGGCGCGCTGGGCCTCGCCGCGACGATCGAGGCGCAGCTCGCGCGCTTCGTCGGACCGGAGGGAGGCTGAGCCATGGCGTCCGACCTTCTTTCCATCGCGGCCAGCGGCGCCCGCGCGGCGCGCGCGGCGCTCGACGTCACGGCGCAGAACATCGCCAATGCCTCGAGCGACGGATATGTCCGGCGCAGCGCGCGCATGTCCGAGGTTTCGGCGGCGGGCGGGCAGGGCCGCATCGGCGACATTTCGCTGTCGGGCGCGCGGGTTTCCGGCATTCACCGGAACGCCGACATGTTCCGCCAGGCCGAAGTGCGCCGCACGAACAGCGATCTGGAGCGCGCGAATACCGAGCTGCGCGGGCTGGAGAATATCGAGGCCGCGGTCGAGCAGTCGGGGATCTACGATTCGATCGTCGAGTTCGAGGCCGCGCTGCAGCAGTTGTCCGGCGACCCGGGCAATCCCTCGCTGCGCGCCGCGGTCCTGGCCGGGGCGGATACGCTGGCCAGCAAGTTCAACATCGCGGTCGATTCGCTCGACGCCGCGGGCGAGGGGCTGCGCTTCGACGCCGCCGCCGCGGTCGAAGAAGCGAATGTGATCGGCGAGGAACTGGCCCGCGTGAACCTGCGCCTTTCGCGCGCGGGCGAAGGCAGCAGCGACCGCGCCAGCCTGCTCGACCAGCGCGACGCCCTGCTCGAGAAGATGAGCGGGATCGTCGATATCTCCACCAGCTTCGCCCCGGACGGCGCCGTTACGGTCACCACCGGGGGCTCGACGATGGTCGACGGCGGACAGTCGGCGGCGCTGACGATGACCGAAGCGGCAGACGGGACGATCGCCTTCCAGCTCGGCGGCGCCGACATTGCGCCGGCCGGCGGTTCGCTGGCGGGCGCCGCGCTCGCGCTCGAATCGGCGACCGGCGTGCGCGCGCGGCTCGACACCCTGGCCGACGAGGTTGCCGGAACGGTCAATGCCGCGCAGGCGAACGGGGTCGCTTTCGACGGCAGCCCGGGCCAGCCGATCTTCGCCGGCGCCGGCGCGGCCGGAATCCGCGTCGTCGCCACGCAGGGCAGCGCGATCGCGACCGCCCCGGCCGGCGCGCCGGCAGGCAGCATCGACGGATCGAACCTTGCCGCATTGCGTCAGGCGCTGGGCACCGCCGACCTCGCCGGGACGGCCAACGGGCTGCTGTTCGATGTCTCCAGCGCGGTTTCGGGCCGCCGGGTCACGCGCGACGCGCTCGACGCGATCGCCTCGTCCGCGCGCATTTCGCTGGAACAGCAGGCCGGGGTCGATCTCGATACCGAAGCCGCGAACCTGATGCGCTTCCAGCAGGCCTTCCAGGCCTCCGGCCGGGCGATGCAGGTGGCGAGCGATATTTTCGACACCGTGCTGGGATTGAGGTGACGCGATGATCAGCCTGAGCACTTCCGCATTCTACGAACGCGCCACGCGCCAGGTCGGTTCGCTCCGCGCCGAGGCCGAAAAGCTGCAGCAGCAGATGGGGACCGGGCAGCGCCTGTCGCGCTCGTCCGACGACCCGGTGGCCGCGGCGCGCCTGCGCACGCTCGCGCGCAGCGAGCGGCTGGCCGAAGTCGACCAGCGCAATTCGGACGTCGCGTCGAACGATCTTGCGATGACCGACGATGCGCTGGGCGCGCTCGCCAATCTGGCGATCCGCGCGCAGGAGCTTGCGACCCATGCCGCGAGCGAGACGTTGAGCAGCGCCCAGCGCGCCTCCATCGCGAGCGAGATCGAAAACCTGCAGGATGCCGCACTGCTTATCGCCAATGGCCGCAACAGCGCGGGCCATGCGCTGTTCGGCGGGCAGGCGACCGGCGCGGCTTACGAGAAAGGGCCGGGCGGCGTCGCCTATGTCGGCACCGCGAGCAAGGACGCGGTCGACCTGGGCGACGGGCAATCGGTCGTGCCCGGGCTGACCGGGCCGGAAGTCTTTTCGTTCGAAGTCGACGGGACGCCGACCGATTTCTTCGCCGTTCTGGGCGATCTTGCCACCGCCTTGCGCAGCGGCGCCGACCAGACCGGGGCCAGCCGCACCGCGCTCGACGGGCTCGCCGCCGGGCTGGAGAAAGTCACGACCGCGCAAACCGTGGTCGGTGCGCGGATGGGCTGGGTCGAGGTGATGGACGACCGCCGGACCGCCGCGTCGGAACGGGTGGCGGACGAGCAGCTCGCCGTGGGCGGCGCCGATCTGGCGGTGACGATGACCCGGCTGCAGGAAGTGACCACCGTGCTCGAGGCGAGCCAGGCGAGTTTCGTCCGGCTCGCGGGGCTCTCGCTGTTCGACATGATGCGCTGAGACGGCTTTTAACAGGGGTTCAAGACAGATGTACGCTGCAATCGGTATCGTCGTCCTGCTGGTCATGGTGTTCGGCGGCTTCGCCCTCACCGGCGGCGCGCTCGGCCCCGTGATGGAGGCCGTCCCGCACGAGATGATGATTATCGGCGGCGCCGCGATCGGCGCCCTGATCGCGGGCAATTCGCTGCACGAGCTGAAGGCCATCGGCACCTCGTTCGTGAAGATCTTCAAGGGGCCGCGCCATTCGCGGCAGGATCATATCGACGCGATCGCGCTGACCACCCGGCTGATGAAGCTGATGCGGACCGAAGGCCCGATCGCGCTGGAAAGCCATGTCGAGAACCCGCAGGATTCGGAAATCTTCGCCGAATACCCGAACCTTCTCGCCAACCGCGCGCTGACCGCGCTGATCTGCGACACGCTCACCCTGCTGGTCGTATCGTCGGGCACGCTGGAAACCCACGCGGTGGAAGACGTGATGGACAATGCGATGAAGACGCAGTTCCACGAAATGCGCGAGCCGCAGCACGCCTTGCAATCGCTGGCCGACGCGCTGCCCGCGCTGGGGATCGTCGCCGCGGTGCTGGGCGTGGTCAAGACGATGGGATCGATCGACCAGCCGCCCGCGGTGCTGGGGGGCATGATCGGCTCGGCGCTGGTCGGCACGTTCCTGGGCGTGCTGCTGTCCTATGGCGTGGTCGGCCCGCTGGCGAGCCGGCTGAAGCAGATCATCGACCAGGACGAGCAGATATTCCACGCGGTCAAGCAGGTGATGATCGCCTCGCTCAACGGCTATCCGCAGCCGCTGGTGGTCGAAAGCGCGCGTTCGGGCCTCGGCCATGCGTTCCGCCCCGGCCTGTCGGAACTGCTCGATAGCCTGAGGGGGCGGTAATGGCCGCTCCCGGCGGGGCAGGGCGCAACGACCCGGCGCCGATCATCGTCAAGAAGATCACCGTCGTCGAAGGCGGCGGCCATCACGGCGGCGCGTGGAAAGTGGCCTATGCCGATTTCGTGACCGCGATGATGGCCTTCTTCCTGCTGCTGTGGCTGCTCGGTTCGACGACCGAGGCGCAGCGCAAGGGGCTGGCCGACTATTTCACCCCCACGCTTGTCAAGCTGAAGGAACAGAGCGCCGGGTCGGACGGGTTGTTGGGCGGGGCTTCGCTGGTCGATCCCGACAACTACCCGCATCGCGCCGCGCAGACCGGGCGGCGCACGCTTACCGTCCCGCGCGATGCGGCCGGGGGGCAGAAGGAAGCGCTCGACCGCGTGCGCCGGATGCGCGAACGGGTGGAGGCGGAAGTGCAGAGCGACCGCAGCCTGCGCCGCCTGATGCGCCAGGTGCGGATGGTCGACACCACCGAAGGCGTGCGGATCGACCTGGTCGACGATGCCGATTTTTCGATGTTCGTGCTCGGCACCACGGTGCTGACGCCCGACGCGCGCAAGCTGCTCGACGTCATTGCCGAGGCATTGCGGCCCGAGCCGGGGACCCTGACCATCCGCGGGCACACCGATGCCCTGCCGTGGAAGAGCGGGGCCCAGGCGAACAACTGGTCGCTCTCGGCCGGCCGGGCGGAGGCGACGCGCCAGGCGCTGATGCGCAACGCCATCGGCGAACGGCGCTTCCGCCGGATCGAGGGCGTGGCCGACCGCGAGCCGCTGGTCGGCGACAACCCGCAGGACCCGCGCAACCGGCGCATCTCGATCCTGCTGACGGGTGCCGGCTGAGAAGAACCGCCCGCAGGGGCGTCGCAGAATGGGGAGGGAGGCGCGGCGTGCCCGCTTTTGGCGGCGGTGCCCGTTTGCCATTCGTGCCCCTTGTCATCCCGCCCTTTGTCAGCCGCGCCCCTTGCCATCCCTGCGCATTGTCATCCGGCCCTTGCCCCCACCTCTTGTCATCCCCGCGAAAGCGGGGATCCAGCTTCTGCCGCCGGACAATGGATCCCCGCTTTCGCGGGGATGACACAGAGAGAGTTGTGCGGGAATGACAGAGGGAATCGCTTGGGGCTGGAAGAGCGAATCGCCCGGCGATGACAGAGCGAATCGCCCGGCGATGACAGGGGGGAGTTGCGCGAGAGCGACGGGGGGACTTACGCCGCGATCACAGAAAGAACCGCGCCGGGACGGCGAACGGCCGGACTGAGGCTTCCCCCGCCCCTGCGTCTGCGCCGGCATGAGCGCGTCCACGCCGCATCCTCCGGCGGCGAACCCGGATGCGTGACGCCTGGAACTCGGATCGCGCGGCCGGTGCGGCACGCCAGGCGGCGTGCGCGCGGGTCGGGCGGTTGGCGGTTTATTCGCGAACGACCGACGGACGCGCCACGGCGTGAGGTTCGCCGCACACATCCGCTTGCCCGCCGCCGCCGCGGTGGGGCCCGGTTCGATCCCTCGATTTCCGGGACTGGCGGGCGCGGACGGCCGGGACTCGCCAAAAGTCCGCCCATGCCCCGTGGCTGATCGGCCACGCCAACGTGCGGGTGAGCCGCTGCCGGGAGACCCGGGGCTGATCGCCGGGTTCGCAAGGGCAACGGGCAGACACCGCCAACATCCATATCCCGGCTTCCGGCGGAAGGGAGCGAGCTTCCGGCTCCATGGGAGATCAACGCCCGAGCCCGAATGCATCGCACGCCAGCCGCACCGGCCGCGCCGCCGTGAGCGGGAAGGGAAGCCCCTGTCCGCGCCGGCGGAATAGAGACCTGTCGCCGTCGACAAGGCGCAGGCCCCGATCCTCGTTGCCCGGCGTTGAGGCCCACCGGGCGGGGGTGTGCATAACCCAAATGGTTCGCAATGTCAAGATCGACGTGCCGATTTGTTGCTGTTGGGGCAGGTAGGAGCAGGTGGGGCGGTTGCCCGCCCGGGAGGCGGGGGGCAGGGTTCTATCGGCGGGTGGGAGCGGGTGGCGCGGTTGGGACAAGGCCCCTCCACCACGCGCTTCGCGCGCGGTCCCCCTCCCCATCGCAAGACGATGGGGAGGAATGGGTGAGGCCGGGACCGTTCCTCCCCAACGACTTGCGTTGGGGAGGTGGCAGCCGCGCAAGCGGCTGACGGAGGGGCCCCTGCCCCAACGCCGCCCGTTCCGCGCCCCACCGGCCGGCAGGGCGCGACGACGCAAGCGCCGGGCGCGTCAGCCCTTGCCGATCAGCTTCTGGCCCTGCTGGCGCACCGCGCCCGCGATCATCGGTTCGAGGAAGCCGAGCGCGGGCGGGAGGTCGATTTCGAACACCAGCTCGCTTTCCTCGATATCGACTCGCCCGTCGAGGTTCTGGCCCATCGCGCTGATCCGCATGGTCATGCGGTTCTCGCTCGGCCAGTCGGTGGTCACTTCGGCCATGCCGCCGGGGATATGGCCGGCGATCTCGTGGCTGCGGCGGCGCATCCGTTCGCGCACGGTTTCGCGCGGAAGATCGTGCGGGATCGCGACGCGCATCAGCTTTCGTCCTTTCCAGCGCCTTCGCCGTAGCGGTAATCGAGATAGCGGTGCCGCACGGCGAGATCGTCGAGCGCGCCGTCGGCCAACTGCCGGGTGACCGAATCGATTTCGCGGCTGATCCGGCCCAGCCCTTCGGCCAGCTGCGCGTCGGGCGTGGCGCCGGCGCGTTCCTCGCCGCGCAAGTGCGCGGGCACCTTGCGATAGGAATCGATCATCTCGGGCAAGTGTTCGCCGACGAGCTGGCGCACCTCGCGCACCGCCGGATGGTCCTGGTCCACCGTTTCGAGCTGGAGCCCCAGGGCATCGAGCTGCACGCCGAGATCGTCGACGATCTTCGCCGCCGGCGGGGGCAGGGCGGGGCGCTGGTGTTCGAGCCACAGCTCGGTCCGCCCGACCAGCTCGCGCGCGCTGCCCTTGTTCAGCTCGGCCCGCCGGGGCACCTTGATTTTCGGGAAGGCGGCGAAGACCCCGACCGCGATCACGATCGCAAGGGCCGTCAGCATGACCCCGGCAAAGCCGATCCCGCCGACGATCAGCCCGGCGACCATCGCGGCCACGACGATGGCCCCGACGGCGAGCACGATACGCTTGATCTTGCCGACCAGGTGGCGCGTCTTCAGATCGGCCGATCCGCGCCCGATCGAAGCGCGCCGATGATACCCGCCGGCGCGGTTTTCCGCCAGCGAGCGGCGCGCATCGGCGAGGATGGCATCGCTGTCCCGTGTCGTGTCCGCCATGCCCGGCCCTAGCTTTCCAGAGCCAGGAGCGAGGGTTCGGAACCGACTTTGGCCTGCGCCTGCGCCTGCCCTTCGGCCCGTGCGATATAGCCTTTCGACTTCTCGACCTCCTGCCCCAGCGCGGTCACCGTCTGCTTCATCGAATCGAGCGCGCGCAGCTTGAACTGGTCGACTTCGTCCATCGTGTCGTAGATGTTCTGGAACGCGCGCTGGAGCGTTTCCAGCGGGATCGTGCTCGACGCCGCCTGCTCGTGGATCTTGCCGGTCTGTTCGCGCAGCATCGTGCTGGTCGAATCGATGATCCCGGCGGTCGTGTCGTTGAGCGCGGTGATCTGCTGCAGCACCAGCCGCTGGTTGGTCATCGCCTCGCTCACCGTCACCGCCGTGCGCAGCGCGCTTACCGTCGTCGTGCTGGCGCGGTCGACGCCTTTCACCAGTTCGACGTTGTTCTTCTTCACCAGGTCGAGCGCGAGATAGCCCTGCACGCTGACCGCCATCTGCGTCAGCAGGTCCTGCGTCCGCTGGCGGACGTAGAACAGCGCGGTCTCGCGGATTGCCTTGGCCTTGGCCGGGTCGGTCGCGTCGAGTTCCGCCGCCTTGTCCTCCAGCCGCTGGTCGAGCGTCTGGGAAATGTGGATCATCTGTTCCAGATTGCCCATTGCTTCCCACAATTTGGCACGCTCGACGTCGATCGCGGCATTGTCCATCAGCAGCTCGTCCTTGCCGTTGGCGAGCTTGGACAGGATTTCCTGGATATGCGTCTGCGCGCTCTGGTAGCTGCGGAAATAGTCGTTCAGCTTGTTGCCGAAGGGAATGATGCCGAGCAGCTTTTTCGGCCCCGTCAGCTTGCCCCGGCGCGAGGGGTCCAGCTCTTCCACCGTGCGGCGCAGCTCGGCCAGATTGGCGCCGACCCCTTCGTCCTTGTCCATCGCCCGGACCGGGCGGTCGAGAAAGCGGTTCGAATGCTGCGAGGCGGCCATGATCTCCTTGCGGCCCATATTGGTGATCTGGTCGACCTTGGTTCCGAATTCGGGCGAATTGGCGTCCACCGAAACGAGATCGGCGACAAAGGCGTCGACTTTCTCGTCCAGCTTTGATTTCTTCTCCTCGCTCACCGGCACCAGGCCGGCGGCCTTTTCCGGGGCGACCTGCGGCACCGGATCGGGCGGGGTCAGTTCCAGGTCGGTTTCGGTCGCCGTGGCGGTCTGATTCGTGGCCATACCTGCTTTTCGCTCCTCGCGGGCCGCCTGTCCGGCCCTTCGCATAGTGTATTAATGGCGTAAGACACGAAATTCAACAATCGCGCCCGGTGCGGTCTTGCGAATGTCGGCTTTTTTCATGCCAAGGCAAGCGCTAAAGACCGCTGATGGACGGTGAGACGACAGGCGAGAAAGGCCGCCCGGCGGGCGAGGTCGCGGCGGCGGTCCGAAACCCCCAGTGGTCGTTCCTGCGCGTGGTGGTGAGCTTTCGCCGCTGGTGGCGCGAAATGGTGGTCGGCACGGTCGAGCAGGGCGAGGTGATCGCCCGGCGGCGCGAAGAATGCGCGCTGTCCTCGCGCTATCTGTTCATGACCGCGATGTCGGCGGGGATCGCCGTTCTCGGCCTGCTGCTTTCCTCCCCCGCGGTGGTGATCGGCGCGATGCTGCTCTCGCCGCTGATGGACCCGATCATGGGCCTCGGTTTCGCGCTGGCGATCGGCGACTATCGCTGGCTGCGCCAGTCGGCCCGCTCGCTGGCCTGGGGCACGGCGATGGCGGTCGGCCTGTGCGCGGTAATCGTGTTCATGTCGCCGCTGCAGGACATCACGCCCGAGATCGCCTCGCGCACGCGGCCGAACCTGTTCGACTTGCTGGTGGCGCTGTTTTCCGCGCTTGCCGGGGCCTATGCCATGATCCGCGGGCGCGAGGGGACGATCGTCGGCGTCGCCATCGCCACCGCGCTGATGCCGCCGCTGGCGGTGGTCGGCTTCGGGCTGGCGACGGCCAACTGGACGGTCTTCTGGGGCGCGCTGCTGCTCTATATCACCAACTTCGTGACCATCGCGCTCACCGTCTGGGCGATGGCCCGGCTTTATGGCTTCAGCGTCACGCTGACCGAGCGCCAGTCGCGCTGGCAGAACTTCGTGCTCGGCGCGGTTTTCGTCGCGCTGGTCGTGCCGCTCGGCCTCTCGCTGCGCCAGATCGCCTGGGAAGCGGCCGCGGCGCGCCAGGTGCGGAGCGAACTGGCGCAGAATTTCGGCAGCGCGGCGCGCCTCTCGCAGCCCGAGATCGAGTTCGATACCGAACCGATGCGCGTTTCGGCCTTCGTCTGGACCACCCGGCTGCAGCCCGATGCCGAAGTGCGGGCGGAGGAAAGCCTGGCGCGGCGGCTGGGCACGCCGGTCGATGTCCAGCTCAAGCAGTTCCTGGTGCGCGACGAACAGAGCGCCGAAGAAGCGCAGCTCGCTTCGGCCAAGGAAGCGGAGGAGAGGGCGGCGCGCGACCGGCTCGACGATCTCGCCACGCGGCTGGCGGTGGCGGCGGGGACCAGCGAGGACGACGTCCTGCTCGACCGGCAGCGCCGCCGGGCGCTGGTGCGCGCCGAGCCGCTGCCGGGGGCGGGCCTGGCGGCATATGCCGCGCTCGAACGCCGGGTCGCCGCGACCGAGCCGGAATGGCGGATCGAGCTGGTGCCGCCGGTTTCGGCCCTGCCGCCGATCGCTTTCGAGGGCGAGGAGCCCGATGCCGCCGCGCGCGAGGCGATCGCCCTGGCGGGCTGGGCCGCGCGCCGGCTGGGCCGTCCGCTGATCGTCTCCGGCCCCGAAGCGCGCGCCGAAGCGGTCCGCGCGCTTCTGGCCGAGCAGGGGGCGGAGGCGCGCCTCGGCGAAACCGGTGGCACGCTGCGGCTGGCCTGGGGCGACTTCGCGGCGGAGTGAGGCAGCTCCCCTCCGAAGCCCCGCCCGCCTTTCCCGTTCGCCGGCCCGGTCTGCGCCGTCAGGCCGCCTGCATCAGCGAGAGCGGCTGGATTTCCCCGGCAAGGTAGAGCCGCTTGGCCTTGGCCCGGCTGAGCTTGCCCGAACTGGTGCGCGGCAGGGTGCGCGGGGGCACCAGTTCGACCACGCAGTTCATGCCGGTGATCGAGCGGACCTTGTCGCGGATCTGCTCGTGCAGGCGCACCCGCTCTTCCGGGTCGGAGACGCGGCAATGGACGAGCACCGCGGGCGCTTCCTCACCGTTCTCGGTCTCGACCGCGAAGGCCGCGATGTCGCCGTGGTTGAAGCCGGGCAATTGCTCCACCGCCCACTCGATGTCCTGCGGCCAGTGGTTCTTGCCGTTGATGATGATCATGTCCTTCGCCCGGCCGACGATGAACAGATAGCCGCCCGCCATGTAGCCCATGTCGCCGGTGTCGAGCCAGACATCGCCGTTTTCCCTGGCGACCAGGCAGTCGCGGGTCGCTTCCTCGTTGCGGAAATAGGAATGCATCACGCTCTTGCCGCGGCACCAGACTTTGCCGATCTTGTGATCGCCCTTGGCCTTCCCGTCTTCCCCGCGGATCTCGACTTCCATGCCGGGCAGCGGCTTGCCGCAGTTGACGATCGCGCGATAGCGGGCCGGGCGCGAGAAATCGGCGCGGGTGCCGGAAAGCCGCTCTTCCTCCACCAGTTCGACGCGGATGCCTTCGCCCGGAGGCATGACGGTAACGGCCAGGGTCGCTTCCGCCAGGCCGTAAGACGGGGTGAAGGCACTGGCGCGAAAGCCCGCATCGGCGAAAGCGTTGACGAAATTCTGCATCACGTCGGGCCGGATCATGTCCGCCCCGTTGCCCGCGGTGCGCCAGCGCGAGAGGTCGAAGCGTTCGGCGACGCTGCTCTGGCTGGAGATCCGGCGCGCGCAGATGTCGTAGCCGAACGTGGGGGAGTAGGAGAGCGTGTTGCCCTTGTTGCGGCTGATCAGATCGAGCCAGGCGAGCGGGCGGCGCGCGAAATGTTCGGTCTTGAGATAATCGACCGAAGCCTGGTTGGCGATCGGCGAGAGGAAACAGCCGACCAGGCCCATGTCGTGATACCACGGCAGCCACGACACCACGCGGTCGTTTTCGCCCAGGTCCACCGCGGTCGCGTGGCCGAACAGGTTGTGCAGCAGCGCCTCGTGCGTCACCGCCACTCCGGTCGGAAAGCGGGTCGAGCCGGACGAATACTGGAGATAGCAGATGTCGCCCGGCTTCGCTTCGGGCAGTTCGCACTCCGGCGCGGCGCGCTCGGCAAAGCTGCCCCAGTCGATCCCTTCGCACCCTTGCCGCCGGGCCGCGGCCTGCGCCATCTCGGCGATCTCGGGGGGGTAGATCAGCATCTTGGGATCGCAGCTTTCGAGCTGCACCGCGAGCTGGTCGATATAGCTTTCCTTGCCGCCGAAGCTGGTCGGCAGGGGCAGCGGCACCGGCCAGGCCCCGGTATAGACGCAGGCGCAGAACAGGGCCGCGAATTCCGGCCCGGTTTCGGCGACCAGCGCAACGCGATCCTCTTTCCCGATCCCCGCCGCGACCAGCCGGCGCGCCATCGCCAGGGCATCCTCGCGCATCTCGCGATAGGGATAGGGCCGCTGGAGCGTGCCGCGCATATCGTGGAAATTGAGCCCCTTCTCGCTCCGCGCGGCATAGTCGACCGCCTCGTTGAAGGTCGCGAAGTCCGACCGGCGGCGCGGCAGAGCGCAGTCGTTCGGGGTCGGAAGCAGGTTGGTTTCTGTCATGTTTGGAGGTGTTACCCGTCATTTGCGCGCAACATGGCGCGTGCATTGTCCCCTATAAGCGACGCTCTTTATCCCGTGCCCGGCGACGTTTCAAACTTTCCCATTTCCTAACGAGTGTGGCACGAATAAGGCCGCATGGTCGACCACACGATGAACAAGCGGCGAACACGCCGTGCGCCAGGGCCGCTCGATCCCGCCCGGATCGAGGAACTGGCGCTCGGCTATGTCGCCCGTTTCGCCACCAGCACGGCCAGGCTGGAAGCCTATCTGACGCGCAAGCTGCGCGAGCGGGGGTGGGAGGGGGAGGAGCAGCCCGATCCCGCCGCGATCGCCGCGCGTTTCGCAGCGCGCGGCTATATCGACGACGAAAGCTATGCCCGCAGCCGGGCCGAAGGACTGCTGCGGCGCGGATACGGCGCTCGCCGGATCGACGAGACGCTGCGCGGCGCCGGGATCGACGATGCGCTGCGCGGCGCGGTCGAGCCGGGGGAGGGCGCGCGCCGCGCGGCCGCCCTGCGGCTGGCGCGCAAGCGGCGCTTCGGCCCCTTCGCCCCCGAACCGCCCGACCGCGACCGGCGCGAGAAGCAGATTGCGGCGCTGGTGCGCGCGGGGCATGGATTCGACATCGCGCGCGCGGTAGTGAACGCGGCAGGCACGGAAGAGGCGGAGCAATGGGCCGCCGAAGCTCAAGCCGAAGACTGCTAGGAGATCGACCGATGCGCCGCATGATGTCCGTTTTCGTTCTGGCGCTCGCCGCCGCCTGTTCGCCGCCGGCCGGTGCGGGCGGGGCCGCGACGGCCACCCCCGGGGCGGAGGCGGCGGAAAGGCGGCACCCGGTGTCGGGGCTGGAAGTCGTCGATCTGGCGGTCGTGACCGGCGAGGGGCGGCACGTCTTCGCCGTCGAAGTCGCCAGGACGGCGCAGGAACAGGCGCGCGGGCTGATGTTCCGCACCGAGCTGGGGCCGAACGAAGGAATGCTGTTCCCGCGCAACCCGCCCGATATCGCCAGCTTCTGGATGAAGAACACGCCGCTGCCGCTGGACATTATCTTTATCGGCGAGGACGGGCGGATCATCAACATCGCCGCGCGCACCGTGCCCTATTCGCTCGATCCCGTGGGGGCCGCCGGATTGACGAGCGCCGTGCTGGAGCTTCGCGGCGGCCGGGCGGCCGAACTGGGGATCGAACCGGGCGACCGGGTCGAATGGTAATGCCGCGTCGCTGCGATTGCGCGCTTGGCCGCGCGGGCCGAATCGGCTAACCGCCCGCTTCATGAAATTCCTGGCCAAGATCTTCACCTGGTGGGATGGCGCGACCATCGGCACGCTGCTGCACAGCTGGCGCCATGGCGAGCATGTCGGCACCGATGCGCAGGGCAACCGCTATTACCGTTCGCGCCGGAAATCGTCCGACGGGCGCGAGCGGCGCTGGGTGATCTACGACGGATCGAACGACGCGAGCCGGGTGCCGCCCGAATGGCACGGCTGGCTGCACGGCGCATTCGACGACGTGCCCGAAAGCTATCTGCCCCCCGCGCGGATCTGGGAAGCGGACTATACCCCCAATGCCACCGGCACGCCGGCGGCCTATCTGCCGCAAGGGGCGCTGCAGCGCGGCGGCCGGCGGGCGGCGGCGACAGGCGATTACGAAGCGTGGTCGCCGGACAGTTGAACATGCGCGCACTGGCCGCCATGCTCCCTCTCGCGGTGGCCATGGCCGGTTGCGCCCAGGAGCCGCCGGCGCCCGAGCCGGTCGAAACCGAAGTGCCCGAAGAGCTTGCCACGCCCCAGGCGCCCGAGGTCGTGCAGGAGAGCAGCGAAGGGACGCCGATGGAGGAGCGTGTGGCAACGCTCGGACTGCTCAACAAGCGCAACAATCTGTCGCAGGACCTCGAAATGAAGCCGGGCGAATCGCGCCGGGTGGGCGACGTGATCGTCCGCCTCGCGGCGTGCGAGCGCACCGCCCCCTGGGAAATGCCGCGCGAGACGGGGGCCTTTGTCCAGGTCCTGGTGCGCAATGCCGCGTCTTCGGGCGAGGGCCAGTGGCAAAAGATCTTCTCCGGCTGGCTGTTCCGCAACTCCCCCAGTCTCAATGTTGTCGAGCACCCGATCTACGACGTCTGGGTGAAAGACTGCGCGATGAGCTTTCCGGGCGAGGACGACGGAGCCGCCTCCGCCTCCGCCAATAGCGCCGAATAGGCTTCGGGAAGGCTCTGTCCCGGCGCGCCGCGCGCTTCTGCGAGCAGCGCGCGGTAGCGCGGCTGCGGGATTTCCACCGCGCCCAGCGAGGCGAGGTGCGCGGTCATGAACTGGCAATCGAGCAAAACGAATCCCGCGCGCCGCATCAGCGCGACGAGCCAGGCAAGCGCGACTTTCGATGCGTTGTCGGCCCGGCTGAACATGCTTTCGCCGCAGAACGCCCGGTCCACCGCGAGGCCGTAGAGCCCGCCGACCAGTTCGTCGCCGCGCCAGCATTCGATCGAATGGGCATGGCCCTGGCCGTGCAAGGCGGCGAAGCTCGCCTCTATCCGGTGGCTGATCCAGGTCCCCTCGTGGTCGTCGCGCGGGGCGGCGCAGGCGCGCAGGACATCCTCGAACGCCGCGTTGCAGGTGACCGTATAGGCCCCGCGCCGCAGGACCTTGCGCAGCGATCGCGCGCAGCGGAACCCGTCCAGCGGGATGATCGCGCGCCGGCGCGGCTCGACCCAGAACAGCGCGTCGTCGTCGCGACTGTCGGCCATCGGGAAAATGCCGTTGCGATAGGCGTGCAGCAGCAGGTCGGGCGGGATCGGGCCTTGCGCGGGCGCGTGCATGATCCGCTGCCTTTACCGCCCGCGCGGCCCGGTGCCTAGGGCGCGCGCGGCGGCCCGCACCGTGCGTGCGGCGCGCCCGGCCCGCGTTCGCGCCGCCTTGCCATCGCCCGCGCTTGGCTCTAGAGGGCGGCTCCGCCTGCAGGGGTGTAGCTCAGTTGGTAGAGCATCGGTCTCCAAAACCGAGGGCCACGGGTTCGAATCCTGTCACCCCTGCCAGGCGATGTCCTCCATGCCGACAGACCGTGTCGCCGCTGCGCTGTCCCCCGTGGTGCAGCGTGTCGCATTCCACCGATAGGACCGCGAACGTCTCGCCCAGACCGGCGGCGACGATTGCCGCCTGCTGCGGGTCCAGGCCGGCGATATGCGCCTCGATCCGGCATCCGTCGCCCTCGCGCCGGGCCGCAAGCGCGATGGGGACGAGGGCGCGCCGGGCGAAGGCGCCGACCACGCGGGGAAGCGTTTCGGGATCGGCCAGAGCGTGGATGCGAAAGCGGTGCATTGCAACGCGGCGGGCTATGCCGCTGCCGTCGCCGGCCGCCGCGCCCCCGCGATGACCTCTTCGGCCAGGTCGTCGGCAACTGCAGCGGGCGAGCGACCTTCGCGAGCGGCGCGTTCGAGCAGGGCGACGACCCGCGGAGCGATCGCCGCCACGCGCCGGCCGACATCGGCCGCGTCCTCGCCCAGATACTCGGCCGAAACGCTGATGATCCCGCCCGCGTTGGCGACGTAATCGGGCACGTAGGCAATGCCGCGCCGGCGCAGCGTCTCCGCCACCTCGGGCCGGGCGAGCTGGTTGTTCGCGGCACCGCAGACGAGCCGCGCGGCGATCCGTTGCGCACTGCGCGCGTCGAGCACGCCGCCGAGGGCGCAGGGCGCGAAGACATCCGCCTCCGCCCCGACGATGGCGTCGACGTCCACCACTTTCGCGCCGTGCAGCGCGCGCAGGTTTTCGCAGCGGTCCGGGTCGACATCGGCGACGACCAGCCGCGCGCCGGCTTCGGCCAGGCGGCGGCACAGGTCCGCGCCGACATGGCCGACGCCCTGAACGGCGACGGTCAGGTCGCCGAGATCGCGTTCCAGGGCAAAGGCCGCCGCTTCGCGGATCGATTCGAACACGCCCTGCGCGGTCCACGGCGACGGATCGCCCCCGGCCCGCCCGTCCCTGGCCGGCAGGCCGGCGACATGGCGCGTGGCGCGGGCGACGTCCTGCATGTCGGCGACCGAGGTGCCGACATCTTCCGCCGTTACGTAGGTGCCGCGCAGCTCGGCGACCGCCTTGCCGAAGGCATGAAACAGGCGGGCGCGGTCGAAATCGCCCTCGGGCCGGCGCAGGACCGCTTTGGCCCCGCCGAGGGGGAGACCGGCGAGCGCGTTCTTGTAGCTCATCCCCTCGGCCAGCCGCAGCGCGTCGGCCCGCGCCCGATCCATGTCGGGATAGCTCCAGAAACGGCAGCCGCCCGCGCCCGGGCCGAGCGCCGTCGAATGGATCACGATCACGCCTTCCAGCCGGCTTTCGGGATCGTGCAGCGGCACGCACTGGACGGGCGGTGTCAGGCGGGTGGGGTGGGTAACCATTGCAAGCGTCTCCATTTTTCGCTGGCCGGAGTATTGCACCGCGGCGCCGAACAATCCGCGTCCCGATGGCACCCGAAATCGGCTGATGGTGGATGGATTATCCTGCAATTCAGGAATATGGGGCATGGATGACCCAGCTTGACCGATTCGAAATAAAGATTCTCCGCGAATTGCAACGGGACGCGAATCAAACCACGGCGCAGATTGCCGAGCGGGTGGGGCTTTCGCCTTCGCCCTGCTGGCGCCGGATCGACCGGCTCGAGCGCGAAGGCTATATCCGCAAGCGGATCGCGGTGGTCGACCGGCGCAAGGTCGGGCTCAACGCCCATGTCTTCGCGCAAGTGAAGCTCAACGCCCACGGGCGCGCCAATCTCGACGAATTCAGCGCCGCGATCCGCGCCTTTCCCGAAGTGCTCGACGCCTATGTCCTGATGGGCACGATGGATTTCATGCTGCGGATCGTGGCCAGGGACATCGATGCGTACGAGCGGTTCTTCTTCGAGCATCTGAGCAAGCTTTCGGGCGTGCAGGAAATCCACTCCACCGTCGCGCTGTCCGAAATCAAGGCGACCAACGAATTGCCCCTGGGATAGCGTTGCCGGGCGCGGCCGCGCTTGCCGGCCGCGCCGCCGCGTCTTAAGCCCGCGCGATGGAATTCGACGACCTTCTGCGGCGCTATTTCGCGACCGACGATATTGCCGCGGCAAGCCCCGCGGTGCTGGCGGCGGGGATCGAGCGCTGCCAGGTCGACCTGGGGCTGGAGCGGGACGCGGGCAAGCGTTTCGCGCTCTGGGCGCTTCTGCACATGCTCGGCGCCGCGCCCGACCTCGACGTCGCGTTCGAGGACGAGGCCGCGCGCGAGGCCGCGCGCAATTTCATGGACCTGCTCGACGCGACCAGGCCGTCGTAGCCGTCAGGCGGCGCGGTCGAGCCGGCGGGCGACTTTGACCGCGATCGCGATCAGCAGCGGCACGAGCACCAGCGAGAGCACGATCTTGGCCAGGGCCTGGCCCGCGATCAGCGAGCCGATCTCGCGCTCTCCGCCGAAGGCGAGAGTGATGAAGATGACCGAATCGATCGCCTGGCTGAGCGCTGAGGCGACAGCGCCGCGGATCATCAACCCGATATTGCCCTGCGCCTCTTCGCTGCCGCGCAGGCGCGAGAAGATCCAGACATTGAGCAGCAGCGAGACGAGATAGGCAACCGGCCCCGCGGCCATGATCCGCGGGGTCGTGGCATGGATCAGCTGGAACGCCTCCAGCCCTTCGGGCCACATCGCCGGATCGGCCGGCAGGCGCAGGACCAGCAGGATGAGGACGATCGACACGGCCAGCGGCAGGAAGCCCCAGACCACCAGCCGGTTCGCCGCCGCGGAGCCGTGGACTTGCGCGGTCGCGCTCGACAGCACGACGAGCACGAGAAAGGCGAAGATGCCCGCCTCCACTCCCAGCCCGGTTGGCCAGAGCATGACCTGCTTCACTGCCAGGAACCCGGCCAGCACCGTCATCCCGCCGTAAAGCAGGGCGAAGACGAACAGCGAACGGGGCAGGGAAGCGGCGGGGACATGGCTGTCGGGGGTGTCGTGCATCGCCCCGGATTATGGGCTGGCGGGCGAAAAGGGAAGCGTGGCCAAAGCGGCGTGCGCGTTTGACTGTGGATGCCCGGCAGGCAAGAGAGGGACATTGCCCTGTCGCGAGCAAACGGATTCTCACCCCTATGCACCCAGTCGTTGCCAGCCTGCTCGGGATCGTCGCGATCCTGGCGATCGCGGTCCTGCTTTCCACGGCGCGGCGGCGGATTCGGTTGCGGATCGTGGTCGCGGCCTTCGCGCTCCAGGCGCTGCTCGCCTTCCTCGTCCTGCAAACACCCTGGGGGCGGGCCGCGATCAGGGGGATGAGCGACGGGGTCGCGGCGCTGCTGTCCTATGCCGATGCGGGCACGGCCTTCCTGTTCGGGGCCGACAATCCGCTGGCCAACACGTTCGCGCTGGGCGCCCTGCCGGTGATCGTGTTCTTCGCCTCGCTCGTCTCGATCCTCTATCACCTCGGCATCATGCAGCGGATCGTGCGCTGGGTCGGCGGGGCGATCGGCTGGGTCACCGGGATCAGCCGGGTCGAATCGCTCGGTGCCGCAGCCAATATCTTCGTCGGCCAGAGCGAGAGCCCGCTGGTCGTGCGCCCCTATCTCGCCGCGCTCGCGCCCAGCCGCCTGTTCACGCTGATGAGCGTGGGCATGGCCGGCGTCGCGGGCACGATCCTGGCCGCCTATGCCGGGCTGCTGGGCGCCGAATACCTGCCTTTCCTGCTCGCCGCCGCCTTCATGTCCGCCCCCGGCGGCATCCTGATGGCCAAGATCATCATGCCCGACGAGGACGAGGCTTCGCCCGAGGCGGAAGGCGAGATCGCCCTGCCGCGCACACGGATCAGCGCCGAAGGCCCGGCAGCGATCACCGAAGGGGGCAAGGCGCATGAAGTCGAAGTGGCCGAGACGTTCGAGGAAGGTCAGCGCCCCGCGAATGTGATCGAAGCGGCTGCCCAGGGCGCGCAGACCGGCGTGAAGCTGGCGGTGGCGGTCGGCGCGATGGTGCTCGCCTTCGTCGCGCTCGTCGCGCTTGCCAACGGCCTGCTGGGCGCGGTCGGCGGCTGGTTCGGCATGCCCGAGCTGTCGTTCCAGATGGCGCTCGGCTGGCTTTTCTCGCCGGTCATGTTCCTGATCGGCGTGCCGTGGGAAGAGGCGGGCGTCGCCGGCGGCCTGTTCGGGACGAAGATCGTGCTCAACGAATTCGTTGCCTTCATCGAGCTGGGGCAGATCGACACGCTGACCGAGCGCAGCCGGGCGATCGTGACGTTCGCGCTGTGCGGTTTCGCCAATTTTTCCTCGATCGCCATCCAGATGGCGGTTACGGGCGGGCTTGCACCGAATCAGCGCCCCGTCATCGCGAAGCTCGGCCTGCGCGCGCTCGCCGCGGGCAGCTTGGCCAATCTGATGAGCGCGGCGCTGGCCGGCCTGTTCCTGCCCTATTGAGCCGCGTATAGAGGCTTGCCCATGTCCGATATCGCTTCCGTTTCCATCGCCCGTCCGCTGAGCGAGGTCGCCGCCGAGATCGGCCGCAGTTTCGAGGAATACGGCTTCGCGGTGATCCGCGACCACGGCATCCCGGCCGACCTGATCGCGCGGGCGGAAGACTTGTCGAAGGCGTTCTTCGCGCTGCCCGACGCGGTCAAGCGCCAGTATCACATCCCCGGCGGGGGCGGCGCGCGCGGCTATACCCCGTTCGGCACCGAGAAGGCGAAAGACGCCGAGGTCCACGATCTGAAGGAATTCTGGCACGTCGGCCGCACACTGCCCGAAGGGCACCCGCTGTCGGAATTCATGGCGCCCAATGTCTGGCCGCGCGAGATCGACGGGTTCGAGGAGACGTTCGAAGCGCTCTATGCCGCGTTCGAGCAAGCCGGGGGCCGTGTGCTGGAAGCGATCGCGCTGCACCTGGGGCTGGAACGCACCTGGTTCGCGCCGACGGTGGAAGACGGCAACTCCGTCATGCGTCTGCTCCACTATCCGCCGCTCTCCGGGGCCGACGCAGAAGGCGCGATCCGCGCCGCCGCGCATGGCGACATCAACACGATCACGCTGCTGCTCGGCGCGGAAGAGGCGGGGCTGGAACTGCTGACCGCCAGCGGCGAGTGGAAAGCGATCGACGTGCCGGAAGGCGCGCTGGTGGTGAACATCGGCGACATGCTGGAACGGCTGACCAACGGCAAGCTGCGCTCGACCACCCACCGCGTGGTCAACCCGCGCGGCGAAGCGGCCTATCGCTCGCGCTATTCGATGCCCTTCTTCCTCCATTTCCGGCCCGATTTCACGATCGAGACGCTGGAAAGCTGCATCGACCCCGATGCCCCCGGCGATCGGCCCGAGCCGATCTCCAGCCACGACTTCCTGATGCAGCGCCTGCGTGAGATAAACCTCGCCTGATTCGGCCTTATCGCGGGCCGGGACCCGATTTCTCGATATTGTTGCATTGCAGCAACAGCCCGAAATTCCCGGAATTCCGCCATTCCCGAGGTCGGGGGGATAGGGCGGCGGCGGCCAGGCCACCACTGTCACTTTTCGGTAACAAAACCGACTTCCTAGCGTCGCGGTTCGAAACTATCGGGCCGGCAGTCACTTTCATCTGCCCACCGAGCCTCACCGAAGGAACCGTACATGAAGCTCAAATATTTGCTCGCCGCCAGTGTCGTCAGCCTGTCCGCATCGGCGCTCATGCCGACCGTGGCCCAGGCGCAGTCGACCGGCTCCGTCGATTTCGAAGACACCGAGATCATTGTCACCGGCAGCCGCGAAACGGATGTCGGCGGTGTCGATATTCCCGCAACACCCAAAGCGCGCGTCGAAATCCAACGCGAATTGATGCTGCGGCAAACGCCGGGCCAAACAGTCAATGACATCATCAATCTGGTGCCCGGTGTCAGCTTCACCAATAATGACCCGTTCGGTTCGCTGGGCGGCAACTTCACCATCCGAGGTTTCGGTTCGGACCGGATTTCGCAGACGGTTGACGGCATCCCGCTCAACGACTCAGGCAATTATGCCCTCTACACGAACCAGCAGCCTGACCCCGAAACGCTTGAATCCGTGACGGTGTCTCTCGGCTCCACCGACGTCGATAGCCCCACCGCCTCGGCTGTTGGTGGCACGATAAATATCCGCACCCTGATGCCGCGCGACGAGTTCGGCGCGATGGCCTCGGTCAGCTACGGCGATCTCGTTGCGCGCGGCGATCCTGGCAGCCGTCCGTTCCACCGCGTGTTCGGAATGATCCATACCGGCGACATTACCGGCGCCGGCACCAAGGCGTGGTTCTCCGCCTCGCGCGCGGTCAATGATAGTACGTTCTCGAACTACGGCGGCGTCAACAAGCAACAGTACAACGGCCGGATTTATCAGGAGCTTGGCGCAAACGGCGATTTCATCGCGATTGCCGGGCACTACAATCAGAACCGGAATAACTTCAACGGCTCTCCGAACAGAAACAGCGACTTCTCGCTGGAGCCGGAAGATCGTTTCTACGACCTTTATGATGGTACCCCCTGCACGACCGCTCCTGCAGTGGAAGGCGAAGTCGATACGCCGAACAGCTGCGGCTCGCCGTTCGAGCGTCGGTACAATCCATCCAACACCGGCAATATCCGCGGCAGCTCGCGCTTTACCCTGTCTGACGGACTCGTGCTCACCGTCGACCCGAGCTACCAGTACGTTAAGGCGAATGGCGGCGGCACGAGCATCGGGATCGAAGGCACGAGTTCCGAAGGCTTCACCGGTGTAATGTTTGATACCGTGCCCTTCGTCAGCAGCCGGGGTGCGGTGTACTACTTCGCTGGCGATCGCGATCTGAACGGCGACGGGGATACGCTCGACGCAGTGCGTATTCTTTCGCCCAGTCAGACCCAGACTCATCGTTACGGGGTCATCGCAAATATCGCATACGACATCAGCGACAATCACCGCGTCCGTTTTGCTTACACCTACGATCGAGCGCGACATCGCCAGACGGGGCAAGCCGGTTTCCTTTATCCGAGCGGCGAACCTGCGGACGTGTTTCCGATCAACGACCCCATCCTCGACGATGGCGGCAATCAGCTGAACAAGCGAAATCGGCTTTCCTATGCGACGCTGCATCAGGTTTCCGGCGAATATCGTGGTGAGTTTTTCGATGACGATCTCGTTGTTTTGCTGGGAGGGCGCATGCCGTTCTTCGAGCGTGACCTGAACCAGTACTGCTTCACGACCTCTTCGAGTGGTTTTGTGGATTGCGTTTCGCCTGAAGATCAAGCCGGCTATGCGGCGGCCAACCCGAATGCGGCGTTGCCGACCTCGCGGGTGTTCAAGTACGACAAGTTCCTGCCGAACGTCGGCTTCACGTACAATTTCACCGATGCGGCAAGCATTTTTGCCAGCTACGCCAAGAACCTCTCGGTTCCGGGAACTGACGCTCTTTACGGGGCGCTCTACTTCGACGAATCCGATCCTGCAGCGCAGCCTGCGCCTGAAACATCGGACAGCTTCGACTTGGGACTGCGGTACCAGAGCGGCATTGTGCAAGCGCAGATCTCGGGCTGGTACACCAAGTATCAAGACCGACTGGCCTCGGCTTACAGCCTCGAATGCGACTGCTCGGTCACTCGCAACCTAGGCGAGGTGGAAAAGTACGGTATCGATGGGTCGATCGCGGTCCAGCCGATCCCGCAATTGCTCGCCTACGTCTTCGGTTCCTATCAGGACTCGGAGATCAAGGAAGATGTTTTGCTCGGAGAGGATGAAGTCGCACAGACGGCTGGCAAGCGTGAATCGGGTGTCCCAGAGTACACCTACGGCGCCCGCCTCCAGGCCACCCTTGGCGCGTTCGAAATCGGCGCCCAGGTCAAACGCACTGGTTCGCGTTTCCTGAACGATATCAATACGATAACCCTGCCTGGCTACACCGTAGCTGACCTCGACCTGCGCTATTCGCTCGCAGACGCCGGACTCGATCGGTCCTACCTGCAGCTTAATGTCACCAATCTCTTCGACGAGGTGTACATCGGCTCTGCCCCGACCGATCTTGTCAGCGAATCGGAGTACGTGAACATTGGCGCACCGCGTACGGTCGTAGCTTCGCTGATCGTTGGTTTCTGATGTAAGCGGCAACTACTACAAAAAACTACAAAAACGCGGCGGCGTCCCTCGCGGGGCGCCGCCGCTTTTTTCTTGTCTCTCGCGTCTGGTTCTGTCCCAATTGCGTCCGGGAACCGCGCAGGCCCGCCGCGGATTTGGCGGGAGGGAGGATCCGGGCACGATGGCAGACGGGCAAGGGGGGACGAGGCCGGAGGCGGAGCGGACCGGATACGCGGCCATGCGACGTCGGCCCCGCCTTGGCACGCTGGCGCTGGTCGCGCTGTTGCATGGCCTTGCCATCTACGGTCTCGCCAAGGTTTTCGCGCCCGATTTCACCGGCATCGTCGAGCGGGAAGTGATCGAGGCGATCGCCGTGACCGTAACGACCCCGCCCGAAGAATTGCCCGAACCGGAACCCGAGCCCGATCCCGGCGCCGCGGGAGAAGCGGGGCGCGAGGCGACCCCGCGCGAGGTGACCGCCCCCGAACCGCCCGTGTCTGTCCAGCCCCCCGTCCCCGTGCCGCAGGCTGCGTCCACCGGCACTGCCGACAGCTCGGGCGCGCGCGAGACGGGCGCGGGAACGGGCGCCGGCGGGACCGGGAGCGGCACCGGCAGCGGGCAGGGTGGCGGCGGCACCGGCGGCGGCGCGGTGACCAGGCCTGTTCACATCTCCGGCACGATCGACGATGCCCGCGATTTTCCGGTGCCCGAAGGCGGTCGCGCCGCCCGGCGGGGGACGGAGGTGATCGTGCGAGCGATCGTCGGCGTAAACGGCCGCGCATCCAACTGCACCGTCTATCGCCCGAGCCCCGATCCCGAGGCGGACCGCATTACCTGCCGCCTGGTCGAAGAACGGCTCCGCTTTCGCCCGGCGACCGACGCAGCCGGCAATCCCGTGCCTGCGCCGTTCTATTGGCGGCAGCGCTGGTTCTAGGTTCTGCCGGTCGGATCGCACGCCCCGGCTTGCCCTCGCGCGCGAGGTGGTCGATGACGATGCCCGCATGACCGAGGCAATCCATCCCGTGATCCTGTGCGGCGGCAGCGGCACCCGGCTCTGGCCCAGAAGTCGGGCCAGTCGCCCCAAGCCGTTCCTGCCGCTGCTCGGCCAACGCTCGCTGTTCGAGGAGACCCTGGCGCGCTGTACCGGGGCGCGTTTCGCCCCGCCGATAGTCGTGGCGGGGGAGCGGCATGTGGCGCCGGTCGAGGAACAGGCGCCGCCGGGCACGCGGCTGGTGGTCGAGCCGGCGGCGCGCAACACGGCCCCGGCGATTGCGCTTGCGGCGGGCCTTCTTCCCGACGATGCAATCGTGCTCGTCTGCCCCAGCGACCATCATATCGCGGATGTCGACGCCTTCGGGGCGGCTGTGGAGGCGGCGGCGAAGCTGGCCGCGCGCGGGCACCTCGTCGCCTTCGGGATCGCGCCCGACCGGCCCGAGACCGGCTATGGCTATATCGAACGCGGGGCGCCGATGGAGGGCGGGTTCGCGATCGCGCGCTTCGTCGAAAAGCCCGATGCGACGCGCGCGCGCGAGTTCCTCGCCGCCGGCAGGTTCGACTGGAACGGCGGTATTTTCGCCTTCCGCGCCGATGTCCTGCGCGAAGAGCTTGCCGCCTTTCGCCCCGACATGGCGCAGGCCGTGGCGGAGGCAGTGGCGGGCGGATCGTGGAGCGGCGGTCGGTTCCGGCCCGCAGCGCCGCCGTTCGCGCGGATCGAGGGCGAATCGATCGATTACGCCGTGATGGAGAACACGCGCCGCGCGGCACTGGTGCCGGCGGCCATGGGCTGGTCCGACATCGGCAACTGGGCCGCGCTGCGCGACGCGCGCGCGGCAAGCGAAGCGGGCGGCGACGGGGCGGGCAGCGACGGGGCGGGCAATATCGTGCGCGGCAAGGCCGAGCTGGTCGATTGCCGCAATGTCATGGTCGACAGCGACGGGCCGCGCGTGTCGTGCATCGGCCTGGAGGATGTCGTCGTCGTGGTCGATGGCGACGAGGTTCTGGTGATCCGCGCGTCCGCCGCGCAGGATGTGGGCAAACTGGGCGGCGCGCGCGAACAATGAGCGGGCGCGCGCTTTCCCCCAGGGCAGTGGCCAAGGTCTGGGGGCGCGAGCGCCTGCCCGCCCCCTTTGCCGCACCGGAGGGGGAGCGGATCGGAGAGATCTGGTTCGATCCCCCGCGCGAACTGCCGGAGATCCTCGCCAAGTATCTGTTCACCAGCGAAAAGCTTTCGGTCCAGGTCCATCCCGACGATGCCCATGCTCCGCCCGGTGCGCGCGGCAAGGACGAATGCTGGCTGGTGCTCGATGCCGAGCCGGGGGCATCGCTCGCGATCGGGTTCGACCGGCCGGTGACGGGCGAGGCGATGCGCGCGGCAGCGCTCGACGGATCGATCGAGCGGCTGCTCGCCTGGCACGCGGTCTCGGCGGGCGATTTCTTCTATCTCCCCGCAGGAACGGTCCATGCGATCGGGCCGGGGCTGTCGCTGGTCGAGATTCAGCAGAACAGCGACGTGACCTATCGCCTTTACGATTACGGCCGCCCGCGCGCGCTGCATCTCGACCAGGCGATCGCGGTCGCGCGGGGCGAACCTTACGACAGCACGCGCCATCGCCGGCACGCGGGCGGCGGGGCGGCCGCGCTGGTCGAAGGGCCGCACTTCCGGCTCGATCGGGTGGCCGGCGCGCCGGGCGCGGAGGTGGCCGCGCGCTACGACGGGCCGCTGCTGGTCATGCCGCTCGACGGGGGCGTCGTGCTGGACGAAGCGTATGTCGCGGCGGGCGGATGCGCGCTCGCGGAACGGCTGGAAGCGGTCGATTTTGCGCGCTGCCACGCCGCCCTGCTGGCCCAGCCGGTCCGGCGCGGGGTGCCCTAACAAGAAAATGGCCCGGCGCTGCATGCAGCGCCGGGCCCGAAGTCGGTTCGAGAAGAAGAAGTCAGCGCAGCAGCGAGAGAACGTTCTGCTGGCTCTGGTTGGCCTGCGACAGCATCGCGGTCGAAGCCTGGCTGAGGATCTGCGCCTTGGCGAGCGCGGTCGTTTCAGCCGAATAGTCGGTGTCTTCGATGCGCGAACGCGCGTCGGAGAGGTTGGTGACATTGTTGGTCAGGTTGTTGACCGCCGATTCCAGGCGGCTCTGACCGGCACCCAGCGAAGCGCGGGTGGCGGCGACTTCGGCCAGCGCGGCATCGACGGTGTCGATCGTGGTGTTGGCATTGGCCGCCGTATCGACGGCGAGCGTCGACATGTCGGTCGTGATCGCCTTGGACGTCAGCGTGACCGTGTCGCCGCTGTTGGCGCCGACCTGGATGTCCAGCGTAACGTCGGCCATCGTGTCGAACACGGCATTGCCGTTGAACTCGGTATCCGAGATCACACTGGCGATCTGCGCCTTCAGCTCGGTCACTTCCGAATTCATGTAACCGCGGTCGGCGTCCTGATACGAACCCGAAGCCGACTGCACGGCCAGTTCGCGCACGCGCTGCAGCATGTTGGTGACTTCGCTCAGCGCGCCTTCGGCGGTCTGCGCCATCGAGATGCCGTCGTTGGCGTTGCGAATGCCCTGGCTCATGCCGCGCACTTGCGCAGTCATGGTCGTGGCGATCGCGAGGCCGGCGGCGTCGTCCTTGGCGCTGTTGATGCGCTTGCCGGTCGACAGACGTTCCATGGCAGTGCCGAGCGCCTTGTCCGCCGCAGTGGAGGCATTTGCCGCCCGCATCGCACTGATGTTGGTATTGATAACAGCCATTGTTCAAACTCCCACAATGCTCTTCGAACGCTCCCCCCGAGAAACCCATCCTGGGCGGTAGCTGGAGCGAAGACCGGCAGGGGAGGCGAAAGTTTTAGGGGGAAGGCGACCGAATTCGACCGCTACGTAATTATACTTAAGGGTCAATCGCTGTTAACCATTAAGGCGATCTTGCCCATGCCGGCTCCAATACCGCTCGCGAACGGAACTTGGTTAACCAGCAGGGGGCTGAAGTGGGATCGATCGAGCAGACGGAAGGCTTCGAGAAAGCTCACGCACCGGTGGCGGGCAAGTTCGCGGGGATCGCATCCTCGCTGTTCCCGCGCCAGCCGGTGCACCTGGCGGATCACGCCGAAAGCGGCGCGGGCAAGCTGCCCAACGCGATTGCGCTGGCACGGGGGGAAACCCCGTCGATCGCGCGGAGGGGAACGGGCGCCGTTCTCACATATGCCGATCCCGTGTCCGAAGCGACGTTCGGCGCGCTTGTCGCGCTGGTCGCCGGCCGGGGCGGCGGGCCGGTTGCCGCCGACCCGGAATCGCTTTCCGTTCTCGCGCTTGCCGACCGGCTGGCACAGACGGATATTCCCGTTCTGATCAACGGCCCCACCGGCACCGGCAAGGAAGTCCTTTCGCGGTTCATCCACGATCGCAGCGCGCGCCGCGCCAAGCCGTTCGTGGCGGTCAACTGCGCCGCGATCCCCGAAACCATGCTGGAAGCCCTGCTGTTCGGCCATCAGAAGGGCGCCTTCACCGGCGCCAGCGCGGCGGGCGAAGGGTTCTTCCGCGCGGCCGAAGGGGGCACGCTGTTGCTCGACGAAATCGCCGAGATGCCGCTTTCGCTTCAGGCAAAGCTGCTGCGCGCGCTGCAGGAAGGCGAAGTCGTGCCCGTCGGCGCGACCACGCCGGTCAAGGTCGACGTGCGGATCATCGCCTGTGCCAACCGCGACCTGCCGGTCGAGGTGGAGGAAGGCCGCTTCCGCGCCGACCTGTTCTATCGCCTCAACGTCTTTCCGATGAATCTGTCGGCGCTGCGCGAGCGGCCGACCGACATCGTTCCGCTCGCCTTCGCGATGCTGCTGCGCCATGCGCCGCAGGGCGCACGGGTGCCGTGGCTGACCGACGGCGCGATCGCCATGCTCAAGCAGCACGGCTGGCCGGGCAATATTCGCGAGCTGGAAAACGTCATGCGGCGCGCGCTGGTTCTGGCCGGCGACGCGGGGACGATCGGCACCGGTCATATCGTGTTCGACCGCCCCGCGCGCCTGGTGGAACGGCAAGCCGGGAGCGCGGCCGCCACCCCGGCCGAACCCCTGGCCGCCCCGGCCGAGCCACACGGCGCCGGAACCGGAAGAAAACTGGCAAAAGTGGTCCAGCTTTCCGAAGCGCGCGCGATCATGGAGACGCTCGACGCCTGTGGCGGCAAGCGGGCCGAGGCCGCGCGCCAGCTGGGCATCAGCGAACGCACGCTGCGCTATCGCCTCGCCTCGTTCCGTGAGGCCGGGCTGGCGGTGGGAGGCCGGCGATGAGCGGCATCGACGGCCTCGGCGGCGCGGGTTCGGTCCAGCAGATCATGTCGCTGCGCCAGCAGATCCTCGAACGGTCGAGCACGCTGCAGGAAATTCACCGGAGCCGCGAGGCCGGGGCACCCGCCGCACCCGCGACCGAGCCGGCGGGTGGCGGTTTCGCCGACACGCTGCGCAGCGCGCTCGACGGGGTCAACGACGCGCAGTCGCGCGCCTCGACGCTGACCGAAGGGTACGAACGGGGCGAGGTGACCGATATCGCCAAAGTCATGCTCGCCCGCCAGGAAGCCGGCGTCGCCTTCGAAGCGACGCTGCAGGTCAGGAACAAGCTGTTGTCCGCATACCAGGACATCATGCGGATGGGGGTCTGATAGATGAGCGAACTCGTTCCCGCCAATGCCGCGCAAGGCTCGGTGCTCGCACCGCTGCGCAGCGGCGGCTCGTTCAGGGACCGCGCCGCGCGCTTCGTCGGCCAGCCGGCCGTCAGGAAGGCGCTGCCGTGGTTCGCCGGCCTCGCGCTCGCTGGCCTGCTCGCGCTGGTCTGGGCCGGCCTGTCGCCGGCTCCGCAGCGGATCCTCTATTCCTCGCTCGGCGATGCGGAGCGTGCCGGCGTCGTCGGCGCGCTCGATGCCGCGTCGATCGACTATACGATCGACAACAATACCGGCGCCCTCAGCGTGGGCGAGGACGATCTTTATCGTGCGCGTATGGTCGTCGCCGCCGACGGCGCGCTGGCGACGCCCGAAACGGGGCAGCAATTGCTCGACTCGCTGCCGATGGGCGCCAGCCGTACGCTGGAAGGCGACCGGCTGCGCGCGGCGCAGGAACGCGACCTGATGCTGACGATCAAGGAGATCGACGGCGTCGAATCGGTGCGCGTCCACCTCGCCCGGCCCGAACGCTCGGTCTTCGTGCGCGACACCGTGGCCCCGACCGCTTCGGTCATGCTGCGTCTGGCGCGCGGACGCCAGCTGTCCGATTCGCAGGTGACCGCGATCGCCAACCTCGTCGCCGGTTCGGTGCCGGGGCTGTCGATCGATTCGGTTCGCATCGTCGACCAGCACGGGCGCCTGCTGTCCGAACCGCAGGGCGCCGATTCCGACGGCCTGGAACTGCAGACGCGGATGGAAGCGAAGCTGCGCTCGCAGATCGACCAGTTGCTGACCCCGATGATCGGGGCGGAAAATTTCTCCAGCGAAATCCAGGTCGCGCTCGATATGAACGAAGTGACCTCGGCCCGCGAAAGTTACGACAAGGACGGGGCGGTCCGCCGCGAGACGACGCAGACCTCCACCGCCACTGCCGCCGGCAACGCGGTCGGCGTGCCGGGCGTTCTCGCCAATACTCCGCCCCCGGCGCCCGAGGCGGTCGAGGGCGCGCCCGAAGGCGGCCCGGCGGAAGGCGGGGCCAATGAAATCGGCGAAAGCAGCGCCACCCGGACATACGAGCTTGGGCGCGAGGTCGCCGTGTCGAACATCGCGCCGGGCAGCGTCAAGCGCCTCTCGGTCGCGGTCGCGCTCAACCAGGATGCCCTGAAGGGCGCCAACCCGGCCGATCTCGAGAAGTTCGAGGAACTGGTGGCCGCGGCGGTGGGGGCGAACCCCGATCGGGGCGATACGGTCGCGGTCGTGGTCCGCCCGTTCGAACCGGTGGTGGCCGACGAGATACCCTTCTGGGAGCAATCGTGGTTCGCGATGGTCGTGCGTCACGCGGTCGCGCTGATCGCGGTCCTGCTGATCCTGTTCTTCGTCGTCCGCCCGATAATGCGCACCGTGACCGACAGGAACCGCGGGGGCGAGGACGAGGATACCGAGGCGGGCGACGAGCCGGGACTGATTACCCAGACACGCCGCACCGCGCTGCCTGCCCGGTCGGACGAACCGAGCCGCGAGGAACTGTCCGCCCAGATCGAGCTGGCCCAGCGCATCGCGCGCGAGCAGCCCGACGATGCGCTCCAGGCCCTGCGCCGGATGCTGGGCGAAACGCGCAGCACCGAAGGGGTGGCCTGATGAGCGCGCCGATCGAATTCGATGGCGCGGACCGCGCCGCCGTGATGGTCATGCTGCTGGGCGAGGAAGAGGCCGCGCGCCTGCTGGCCGGGCTTTCCCCCGAAGAGCTGCGGACGCTCGGCGCCAAGATGTGCGAGATGGGCGATATCGGCCCCGCGGCGATTGCCGATGCCATTGCCAACTTCGCCAGTTCGGCCGGCAGCGCGAGCATTTCCGCGCACGGCCGGATCGACGAAGTCCGCCGGTTGATGACCGGCGCGCTGGGCGAAGTGAAGGCCGACAGCATCATGCGCCGCGTCGCTCCGCCCGAGAGTGCACCGCGCACCCCGGCGCTCGAAATCGCGCAGTGGCTCGAACCCGAAGTCCTGATCCCGCTGGTGCAGGACGAGCACCCGCAGGCGATCGCCGTCCTGCTGGTCCAGCTGGAACCGGCGACCGCGGCGGCGGTGCTGGCCGGCCTGCCCGAACCGCTGCATACCCCGGTCGTTCACCGGATTGCGAAGCTGGGGCCGGTCTCGCCCGAAGCGATCGCGATTCTGGAGGAAACGCTCGCCGCGCGGATCGCCGGAGTCCACGGCATCAAGCGCCTGGAAATGGGCGGCGTCCGCGAAGCGGCCGAAATCATCAACAGCGCCGCGCGCAGCGTGGAAAAGCGCGTGATGCCGGGGCTCAACAAGCTGGACAAGAAGCTGGCGCGCGACCTGGAAAGCGAGCTGTTCAAGTTCGAGCACCTGTTCGATCTCGATCAGCAGATGATGGGCCAGCTGCTGCGCGAGGTCGAAAGCGAGCTGCTGATCGACGCGCTGAAAGGCATCGAGGAGACACAGCGCGAAGTCTTCTTCCGCGCCATGTCAAGCCGCGCGGCCGACGGCCTGCGCGACGAAATCGAGGAACGCGGCCGGATCAAGCGAGCCGATGTGGAGGCGGCGCAGAAGGCCATCATCGCCGTCGCGAAGAAACTGGCCGCCGACGGTACGATCGTGATCGGGGCGGGGGGAGACGACGATTATGTCTAGCGCCACCGCGCTCAAGGCCAGTCTGCCGCTCGATCGCCTGCGCGGCGGCGGCGGTTTCGCCCGCGACCCGCGCTTTTCCGGCCTGTTCCGCAATCCGGCGGCCGAGGCGGCGGCCGCCGCTGCCGCCGCGCCGGAGCCGGATCCGGTCGCCGAAGCCTATCGCAAGGGGTTCGAGGAAGGCCGGGCCGAAGCCGAAGCCCATGCCGCCGAGCGCGAGCGCGAACGCGAGGCGCAGCGCCAGGCGATCGAGCTGGCTTTCGCCCGCTTCGACGCCGCCAGCGCCGAGGCGCTGCGCGAACGCCTGCGCCAGACCGTGCTCGCGTTGTGCGAGGAGGCCGTTCTGCCGCTGGCTATCGACCCCGAAGGCCTCGCCGCGCGGGTGAAAAAGGCCGTGGCCATGCTCCAGCGCGCGCAGGACGAGCGGCGCGTGCTGCTCCATCCCGACGATATTGCTCTGGTCAGGGATCGCCTTCCCGCCGACCTCGAACTGGTCCCCGACCCCGCGGTCGAACGCGGCGCTTTGCGGATCGACAGCGAGGACGGCGGAATCGAGGACGGGCCGAAACAATGGCGGCGCATCCTGGCCGAAGCGTTCGGCGAATGCTGACCCTGGCCGAGGCGACCCTGGGCGAGCTGGCCGCTGCGCCGCTCGACCTCGCGCCGCGCCGCTTCGGGCGGGTCGCGGCGTGCGACGGCGGGCTGATCGAGGTCAGCGGCCTGTCGGTCCCGATCGGGGGACTGTGCCGGATCGACGACGGCAAGGGGACGACCCTGACGGCGGAGGCCATCGGCTTTCGCAACGGGCGCACGATGATGATGATGCTGGGCGACAGTGTGCTGCTGCGCCCTGGCGTTGCCGTCCGACCGGAAGGGCGGCCGGGGATGCTGCCGGTCGGCCCGGCCTATCTCGGCCGCGCGGTCGACGGCCTGGGCGAACCGATCGACGGCGGCCCGGCTCTGCACGCCAGCGCGCAATGGCCCGCTGGCGGAAAGCGCACCGGTGCGCTGGACCGCGCGAGCGTGCGCGAGCCGTTCGACACCGGCATTCGCGCGATCAACGCGCTGACCACGTTCGGCGTCGGCCAGCGGGTCGGCATCATGGCGGGATCGGGCGTGGGCAAGTCGGTCCTGATCGACATGATCGCGCAAGGGGCCCAGGCCGATGTGGTCGTGGTCGGCCTGATCGGGGAGCGTGCGCGCGAGGTTTCCGATTTCGTCGAGCGGCACATGCACGGCGAAGCCGCGGCGCGCACCGCGGTTGTCGCGGTGCCTGCCGACCATGCCGCCAACCTGCGGCTGCGCGGGGCAATGCTGGCGACTTCGCTGGCCGAGTATTTCCGCGCCCAGGGCCTGCGCGTCCTGCTGATCCAGGACAGCCTGACCCGCATCGCCCATGCCGCGCGCGAAATCGGCATCCTGCTGGGCGAACCGGGCGCGGCGCGCGGCTACCCGCCCTCGGCCCTGTCCACCGTAACCAAGCTGGTCGAACGCGCCGGCAACTCGGCCGAAAGCGGCGGATCGATCACCGCGATCTATACCGTGCTGGCGGACGGCGACGATCAGAACGATCCGGTGGTCGATACCGCGCGGTCGATCCTCGATGGCCATATCGTGCTTTCGCGCGATCTCGCCCAGCGCGGGCAATATCCGGCCATCGATGTCGGGGCCTCGCTCAGCCGAGTGATGGCCGATGTCGCCGATCCGCGCCTCAACGCCTGCGCGCGCAAGCTGCGGGCGCTGGTCTCGGCCTACGAAAGCAATCGCGACCTGCTCCTGATGGGCGCCTATCGCGCCGGGGCCGACCCGCTGATCGACCGCGGGATCGCGCTCCAGCCGCAGATCGCGGCGTTCCTGGCCCAGGCGATGGAGGAGCGCGTCCCGCTCGACCGCGCGAAGGCCGAGCTTGAAAGGCTGATCGGCGATGAGCAGTGACGCGGCGCGCCTGCGCCGGGCGCGGCTGATCGAAAGGATGCGCTCCGCCGAACAGCGCCAGGCCGCTGCCGAAGCGCATCGGGCGGAAGCCGTGCGGCAGAAACTGGAACAGCTTTCGGCGCGGACCCGGACGCTGGCCGAACTCTACACGCTGCGCGACACGTCGCGCGACGGGGCCGACTTGCGCAGCGCCAGCGTGCTCGGCAGCCATCTGCGCGATCTGGGCGCGACCGCGGCCCGTCAGGCGGCCGATGCCCGGCGCGAAGCCGACGACCGGCTGGCCGACCTCGCAGTGGCCGACCGGCGGCTGCAGCACGCGGAGGAGGGGCGCCGCGATCTCGCGCGTGCGATCGACGAGAAGGCCGATCGCGACGAAATCCCCCGAATGCGGAAGAACTGGCACGCATCTTGAATAACCGTCTGCGTCATGAACGCAAACGGCAGGCCGATGATCTCTCAGCTTCTTTCCAACACGCCAATGTCCGCCACGCCCACGAAAGGCGAGCCGCGTCCGGCCCCCGGCGAGGATAACGCAGAAGCGGGGGGGTTCTCCGGCCTTCTCGCCACACTCGGCAGCGCCGTTCGCGGCGCCGCGTCGGGCGAGAACGCCGGCGAGGATATGCTCGCGGTTTCCGGCGCCGCCGACGAGGGCGAGGCAGCCGAACAGGCGCCCGACCCGCTGGCCCTGGCGCTCGCGGTGGATGCGGAATTGCCGGCGATTGCCGGGACCGGCAAGGTCTTGCCGGTTTCCGCCGCAGAATTGCCGGCCGGCACGGTGCCGCCGGCCGAAGGCGGCAGTGCCGCGGCGGCGATGCCGACCCTCCTGGGGCGCGGAGCCGGAACCGTCGCGAGTGAAATCCCGGCCGGGCGCACGACGGGGGCACCCGCCTTGTCAGCCGAAAACGCGCCATCGCCGGGTGCCGCCGCGATCCAGCAGGCCGCGCGCCCCGCAGTGGCGATCGAGGTCGCGCCGCGCCCGTCCAACCTGGCAGGCGAGATCGGCGGGACCGGTCCGCTGCATCAGGCCGCTGGCACGGCGCTGGACGTTTCCGCCGGTCGGGAAGCCGGGCAGCGCGAGGGGGGCGGCCATATGCGGAACCAGAGCGATGCGCAGCCGGCCCCCCGCGCGACGGCGGAACAGGCCGCGGCCGCGAATCCGAAACCTTCCGCCGAACAGGCGACTTTCGCGGCAACCGCCGCCGCCGCGACCGCCGCCAGTGGCGGTGCATCCGGCGGGGCGCAAGGCGGCCTTGCCCCGAACGCAGCGGCGATCCCCGCACCCGGCGCGCCGAGCGTCGAAACCGCAAACCCCTTCACGGCGAACAGGCCGGCAATCGAAACCCAGGTCGCGCGCGAACTGGGGCGGATCGTCGACAGCCTCGCCTCCGCCCGCGAAGCTTTCACTGCCAGGGCGGCCACGCTGGCGCTCGATCATGCCGAGTTCGGCGAGCTTTCGCTGCGTTTCGACCAGCGCCGCGACGGGCAGCTGGCCGTCCAGCTTTCGGCCACCGATCCCGAGGCGCACCGCGCGATCGCCGCAGCGGTTGCCGAGCGTCCGACTGTGGCGAACGGCGATGCCGGCGCCGCGAGTGGCCAGAACGGCGCACAGGCCGGCGGCAATGCCTCGGCCCGTGCAGGCGCGGAGCGCGGCGATGGCGGCTTCGCCGAAGACCGCGCCGCGGGCCGCGACCGCCGCGAACCGGGCCGCGATGCCGACCGCCATTCCGGCGGGCGCGGGCAGCCCGGCGGCCAGGCCGCTTCCGGCAATGGCCGCGCGGCGATCTACGCCTGACCCCCCAACGAACAGCCAGATCGAGGAACCGAACGATGAGTGACAAGAAGGGCAAGCAGGACCAGCCGGCGAAGAGCCGCGGCCTGCTCAAGATCGCGCTGCTGGGCCTGGCGCTGGCGGGCGCCGGGGGCGGGACCGTGTTCGGCCTGATGGCCGCGGGCGTGATCGAGACCGCCGATGCCGGCGCCCGGGAAGCCGGCCCGCAATTCGTGCTCAAGGGCGAGAAGGACCCTTATGCTCCCCCGGTCGCCAAGGGCAAGGAGGCCGCCAAGCTGGTGCACGGCGAGGGCGGAACCAAGTATCGCACCGCCTATTTCAGCTTTGCCGAGGATTTCACTTCCAACCTCAGGGACAGCAACGGGCTGATCCAGGTCAGCCTCGCCGCCTCGACCCGGCGCGACGGGCGCGTGCTCATGTGGCTCGACGAACACCAGCTCGCGATCCGCTCGCGCCTGCTGGTCGAGCTGGCCGATACGCCCGAAGAAGAGGTGATCTCCAGCGAAGGCAAGACCCGGCTCCAGAAGCGCCTGACCGACGCGGTCAACGAAGTGCTGGTCGAACAGGAAGGCTTCGGCGGGGTCGACAACATCTATTTCCGGACTTTCATCGTCCAATGATACGCCCCGCGACCTCTTCGCCCCGGCGGCCCGCCAGCCATTGCGCCGCGCTGCTCAGCCAGCGCGAGCCCTCGGCCGATCTCGGGCCCGAGTTCGAACGCTTCGGTGCCCGCCTGTGCCGCGCGCTCCATGCGAGCGTGACCGAACTGGCCGACGATGCCGGGGTGCGTATCGCCTTGCAGGATACGCAGAATCTCCAGGGCAGCCAGTTCGCCGGCCATTGCGCGCCGCTGGCGGCGATCAGCCGCCACCGCTTCGGCGTCGCCGGCCATGTCCTGGCGCTGGCGGTCGATGGCCGCGCGATCCTCGAACAGCTCGACCGTACGTTCGGCGGGTCGGGCGATATCGGCAAGGATCTGCCGGCCGCGCTGCCGCATACCGCGCGCCTGCTCTCGCGCCGTTTCGAAAAGCGCGTCATCGCGGCGGTCGCCGGCGAGCTGGCCGGGCTGGAATTCCGCACCGAAGACGATGCGTCGTCGACCGACACCGCCACCCCGTTCGCGCCCGAGGCCGAGCTGACCGCGCTGGCTCTGGCCGTCACCGGATCGGACGGGCGCGAGTGGCGTCTCGTGCTCGCGCTCGAAACCGCCGCGCTCGCATCGCTTCTGCCCAAGCGTGCCTCCGCCCGCCGCGCCCCTGTGTCGCGGCGCAAGCGCGGGATCGACGAGGCGCCGTTCGCGGAGCTGCCGCTGGCTGCCAGCGCGCGGCTGGTCGACATGGCGATCCCGCTCCACCGCGTCGCCGCGATCGAGGCGGGCACCGTCCTGCCGATCATGGTTGCGCGCAACGTGCCGCTGCAGATCGGCGAAGCCGTCGTCGCCCGCGGCACGGTGGGCGAAGTGGACGACCAGGTCGCTCTCCAGATTACCCAGACTTTCACCGGAAAGGATTCCCAATGACCGACGCAACCCAGGGCTTCGGCCTGATCCAGGACATCGACGTCCGCCTGACGGTCGAACTCGGCCGGGCGCAGATGAACTTGCGCGAAGTGCTCGACCTGGCGGAAGAAAGCGTGGTCATGCTCGACCGCCTGACCGACGAGCCGCTCGACGTGCTGGTCAACGGGAAGCTGATCGCCAAGGGCGAGGTTGTTGCCGAAGGCAACCGGTTCGGCCTGCGCATCCTCGAACTCGTCGGCGAGGGACGCGGTGGCGCCCAGCGCGAACGCCGCGCCCCGCCGATCGAAGTCACGACCAAGCAGCCGGAGGGGAGCGCGGCCTGATGGGCTGGTACATTCTCAAGCTGCTGATCCTGCTGCCGCTGATCGGCCTGATGATCTGGGGCAGCCTGAAGCTCGCCCAGAAGATGCAGGGCCAGTTCGGCGCGCCGCAAGGCGGAGGGGCCAAGGCCGTGCGGGTGGTCGAAACGACGATGCTGTCGCCGACCATGCGGCTGGCGGTGATCGAGTTCCACGGGCGCGAGATCCTGGTCTCCACCTCGCGCGCGGGGCTGACCCGTCTGGCCGAGGCGCCGGCGCGCACGACCGTGGCGGAGCGCGGCGAATGAAACGGCTTGCCGCCCTTTCCGCTGCCGCCACGGCCTTCGCGCTGCCTGCCGCGGCGCGGGCCCAGGCCGCTGTCCCCGGCGCGCTCGACCGTGCCTTCGGCGAACTCGGCGGATCCGGTGGCGAACCGCTGAGCATGTCGCTCCAGCTGCTCCTCGTCATGGGGCTGCTGACGATCCTGCCCGCGCTCATCCTGATGATGACCAGTTTCACCCGGATCATCGTCGTGCTCGCGATCCTGCGCCAGGCGCTGGGCCTGCAGCAGTCGCCGCCCAACCAGGTCCTGATCGGGCTGTCGCTGTTCCTGTCGCTCTTCGTCATGGCGCCGACGCTGGAGCGGGTGAACGAGGCCGCGATCGCGCCCTATGCCGCAGGACAGGTCAACGCCGAGGAGGCGATCGAGCTGGCAGGCAACGAATTCCACGGCTTCATGATCCGCCAGACGCGCGAGCGCGACTTGCAGATGTTCGCCGACATCGCCGATGCGCCGCAGTTCGCCAGCCCGGCGGATGTCCCGTTCTCCATTCTGCTGCCGGCCTTCGTCACCAGCGAGCTGAAGACCGCGTTCCAGATCGGCTTCATGCTGTTCCTGCCGTTCCTGGTGATCGACCTTGTCGTGTCGAGCGTGCTGATGAGCCTGGGCATGATGATGATGAGCCCAATGCTCGTCTCGCTGCCGTTCAAGCTCCTGCTGTTCGTCCTGGTCGACGGGTGGGCCCTGCTGATGGGCTCGCTGGCATCGAGTTTCATCTAGCCGGGGGCGACGACGATGGACGAACTGCCCATTCTTCTGGCGCTGGCGGACCGGATGCTGTGGATCACCGCGCTGGTGGCCGCGCCGGTCCTGCTCGCCAGCCTTGCGATCGGCCTGGTCATCGGCCTGATCCAGGCCGCCACTTCGGTCAACGAACAGACGCTGACTTTCGTGCCCAAGCTGGCCGCCGTGGCGCTGGTGCTGGTCCTGTTCGGGGCTTCGATGATGGCGCTGCTGAGCGACTTCATGCAGGAAATCTTCATGGAAATCGCCAGGATCGGGCAGTGATCGCACTCGACCTCGGCCTCGGCGCGATCGAGCAGGATTTCTGGCGCATCGTGTTCCTGATGACGCGGATCGGCGCCGGCCTGCTGGCCGCGCCGTTCTTCGGTGCCGCCTCGGTGCCGATGACGGTGCGCGTGTGCCTGACCGGGGCGCTGGCGATCTTCGTCGGCGTGTGGATGCCGGCGGTCCAGCCGCCCGAAGCGCTGTTTTCCGCCGCCGGCATGCTGGCGGTCGCAGGCGAAGTCGCGATCGGCCTCGCGCTCGGCTTCGTGCTCCAGATCGCCTTTGCCGCGCCGGTCATCGCGGCCGAAGTGATCGGCGGGGCGATGGGCATGAGCATGGCGATGGCGGCCGATCCGAACGGCGGCGGGCAGACCACCGCCTTCGGCCAGTATTTCACCATCGTCCTGACGCTGATCTTTCTCGCGCTGGGCGCGCATCTGCAATGGATCGCGCTGCTTGCCGAAAGCTATCGCGTCTTCCCCCCGGGCGACACCTGGATGGGGGCGGAAGGTTTTGCGCAAGTGGCGGGTTTCGCCGGGGCGATGTTCGAAACCGCGGTGCGCATCGCGCTGCCCGTCACGCTGGTCCTGCTGCTGGTGCAAATGGTGACCGGCGTGCTCAGCCGTTCGGCCCCGTCGCTCAACCTTTTCGCGCTCGGCCTGCCCGCCGGCGTGCTCGCGGGGATCGCGGCGCTGATCATCGCCGCGCCGATGATCTACGACCAGTTCGGCGACATCGTGCGGCTTTCGATCGATCAGGCATCCGGGGTGCTGGTGCGATGAGCGAAACCGCCGGCGAGAAGACCTTCGCCCCGACCGACAAGCGCCGTCGCGACGCGGCCCGCAAGGGCGATGTCCTGCGCTCGCGCGAGATCACCACGGCGGCCGCGATCCTGTTTGGCGGCGGCTGGCTGATGTTCGGCGGCCCCTGGCTGCTGGAGGAAATGACCGGGATCGTGCGCGACGCGCTGGTGTTCGACCGGGGCGAGATGATCGATTTCCAGCCGGGGCAGATGATGCTGACCGGCCTGCTCGCCGCGCTGCCGCCGATCCTGACCATCGCCGGGCCGATGATCCTGATCGCCCTGATCACCCAACTCGGCCCCAGCGCCGATGGCCGCTGGGTGAACGAGAATCTGGCCTTCAAGGGATCGCGGATCAATCCGCTTTCGGGCCTGAAGCGCATGTTCGGCACCAACGGCTGGATCGAGATGGGCAAGGGCATTCTGAAAGTCGCGCTGCTCGGCGCGATCGCCTGGTTCTGGGCGCGCGCCTGGCTGGACACGATCGTCGGACTGGGCAGCGGCAACCTGTCGCAGCAGCTTTCCGCCGCCTGGGGCGCGGTGATCTCGCTCCTCCTCGCGCTCGGCGGCGGGCTGGTCGTGATCGCGCTGGTCGATGCACCGATCCAGTGGGTCCGGCGCAACCAGCGGCTGAAAATGAGCCACCAGGAAATGCGTGACGAGCACAAGGAAGCCGAAGGCTCGCCCGAGGCGCGCGCCCATCGCCGCCAGCGCCAGCGCGAAATCGCCGCCGGCGGGGTGGCCCACGCCATGCGCGAGGCGCAGTTCGTGCTGACCAACCCGACCCATTTCGCGGTGGCGATGACTTACGATCCCGACAAGGCCGCGGCGCCGCTGGTCCTGGCCAAGGGGCGCGGCGACAAGGCGCAGGCGATGAAGGAGCTGGCGCGCGAATACGGCGTGCCGATGCTCGAATACCCGCAACTGGCGCGCTCGGTCTATTTCACAACGCGCGAGAACCAGACCATCCGCGAAGAGCTTTACGCCGCGCTGGCCGCGGTGCTGGCCTTCGTCTTCTCGCTCAAGCGGGGCGAATGGCGTCCGGCCCCGGCCATCGAGGTGCCGGTGGAGCTGCGCTTCGACGCGGAGGGGCGCCGTGCGGGGTGAACGCCGAAATCGTCGGCGCTGCCGAACTTCGGCGCGGCCTCTTAAGCCGCGCGGCACACGGCCGTTCTCAGCGGCATGAGCGAAGTATCGTCCATTATCGCCGGCCTGGGCGCGGGCAGCGGCATCGACATGGTCTCGCTGGCCAGCGACCTCGCCGACGCGCAGTTCGCGCTGCGCAACGACCGGCTGAGCGCGCGCAGCGAAGTGCTGGAACGGCAGATTTCCGCTGCTTCCTCGCTCAAGAACACGTTGTCGCTGCTTGCCAGCGCGCTGGGCGACCGGGTGCGCGCGGGCGACCTGGCGGTCAAGCCGCAGATCGCCAACCCGTCGGTGGCCACGGCGACCAGCCCGCCCGGCACGATGGGCTCGGGGTCCTACAGCCTCGAGGTTCTGGCGCTCGCCCGCACGCAGACCCTGGCGAGCCCGGCTTTCGCCGATCCGGCGGCCGCGGTCGGGTCGGGGACGTTGACCATCCGTTTCGGCGAGACCGACGGCACGGCGTTCGCTGCCGACCCCGGGCGCGAAGCGCTGACCGTCGATATCGCCAGCGGCGCCACGCTGTCGGACATTGCCGGCGCGATCAATGCGAAGAACGCCGACGTCACGGCCTATGTCGCACAGACCGCGCAAGGGGCGCAGCTCGTGCTCAAGGGCGCCGAAGGGGCGCAGAACGGCTTTATCGTAGAGGCGACCGAAACGCCCGGCGAGGAAGGGCTTGCCGCGCTTGCCTGGAACCCGTCTGCCGGGGACGATCCGGCGCGCCTTCTGGCAGCGTCCGCCGATGCCGAGTTCCGGCTGGACGGGCTGGCGATGACCAGCGCGTCCAACGATGTCGGCACCGTCGCGCCCGGCCTGTCGCTCAAGCTCACCGGAACCAATGCCGGGGCGCCGACGACGATCGATTTCCCCAGCCCTGTGGGGACGATCGCGGACGCGATGCAGGACATCGTGAGCGCGCTGAACGAAGTCGTCGGCGAACTCAACGCCGCGACCGATCCGATGTCGGGCGACCTCGCCCGCGATCCCGGCGCCCACGCGCTCAAGAAAACCCTGTCGGGGCTTGCGGGCATGGAGATCATGCCCAACGCGCCCGAAGGCGCCCCGCGCACGCTCGCCGATCTGGGCCTGGCCATTCAGCGCGACGGCACGTTCCGGCTCGACAGCGCGCGGCTGGACGCCACGCTCGCGCGCGACCCCGGCGGCGCGGCGGCGATGTTCACCACCGGCCTCTACGGGGTCTATGCCACGGTCGACAAGATAGCGCGCTCGGCTTCGCGCACCGGCGATCCCGGATCGCTCGCCGGCTCGATCGCGCGCTATCAGTCGCAGTCGGCCGACATTTCGGAAGAGGCTGCGAAGCTGGCCGACCAGCAGGAGCGGCTGCGCGCGAACATGATCGCGCGCTTCGCCAAGGCGGATACCCGCATCGCGGCTTCGCAATCGACGCTGTCGTTCCTGCAATCGCAGATCGACGCCTGGAACGCTTCGCGCGACTGACATGCTGGCGCTGACCGATCCGCACGAGGCCTATCGCCGCAGCGCCTTCGACGCGCGGATACAAGGCGGAGATTCGGCCGCGCTGGTGCAATTGTGCCTCGAACAGGCCATTGCCGGTCTCGGCTCGGCGCTGTTCGCGCAGGAGCGCGGCGATGCCTCGCTGCGCAGCAAGGCGCTGACCCGCACGCTTACCGCGATCACCGCGCTCGAAATGGGGGTCGACCGCAATGCGCCGCTGGCGCAGGCCCTGCTCCAGGTTTACGGCGCCGCGCGCAAGGCGGTGCTCGACAGTGTAACCGATTTCAATCCCGAGCTGCTGCGATCGGTGCGGCAGGATTTCCTCGATATCGAATCGGCCCTGCGCGGAGCCGATTGAGCGGGCGGAAATCGGCAAGTGGCGTAATGAAACGATTGCGGCCCACTTCCCGTTACGTTAGTTTACATTGCATTGAACGGGGGTTCGATTGGGGTTTGGGGGCGCAGACCCGCTGCATCATCGGCCTCGCATAACGAAGTGCGTCGCATCATCTGCGCGGAAATTGGGACCGATCGGTGAAGCTGGCAATGCAAGTGACCGACGTCGCGGGCGGGGTTCTCGTGCATGTTATCGACTCCGATACGCGCCGCCGCGCCGAGGTCTCGCGCACGCTGCTCGCGCTTGGCGTTCATGCCGAAATCTACGAGGATACCGGCGAATTCCTGCGGATGCTGCCCGCGCGCGGCGCGGTCCTGCTGGTGGAATCGGGTGAGGGCGACCTCGCCGAATTCATGGAGAGCCTGCGCGCGCGGCAGCGCTATTATCCCGTCTCGCTCTATTCGGACGCGCCGCGCCCCGAACGGGTGGTGCGCGCCTTGCGCGAAGGGGCGCTCGACTATCTCGCCTGGCCTTTCGAACCCGCCCTGTTCGAAGAATCCCTGCGCAAGCTGAACGAGACCGGCGACCGGCAGCGGCGGCTCGAACGCGTCCGGGCCGATGCGCGCGCGCGGGTCGAACAGCTGACGGGGCGCGAACGCGAAGTGCTCGTTTCGCTGCTCGACGGCAATTCGAACAAGCAGATCGCCGCGCTCCTCGATCTCAGCCCGCGAACGGTCGAGATCTATCGCAAGAACGTGATGCGCAAGCTGGACGCCAGATCGACGTCCGACGCCGTGCGGATCGGCATCTATGCCGATCTGTGGGAATTGCCGGTGGCCTGAACGTCGCGCCCGGGTTGCAGCGACAGCAGGAAGCCCGCCCATGCCAGAACCAGCGCGCGCGCCGCAGTGGGCGCATGCGCCAGCGCTTCGCCCGGTTGCCCTTCGCTCCAGACCCGCGCCGAAGCCGTCGACGCGCTCCGCGAAACGATTTCGTGCGACAAGGGCGGTCCGATCAACGCGGCTGCCGCGGCCTCGAACGCTTCCTGCGTCAGCAGTTCTTCGAACGCCGCCTCGTCGATCCGGCAGGCAACGATGCGATCGAACGGGGGCGGGGCCAGAACGCAGAGATGGCGCGACAGACGCAGGCAGTTCTCGACTGGCGCATCGCCGCCCGTCCGATCGGACAGCCTGACGAGGCTTTCGATCCAGGTCGCCGTATCAAGACAGGCGGTATTGTTGTCTGCCATCGGGGCAGGCCCCTTCCGGTTCCGCATCGGGTATACACCGATAACGGGCGAGTTGTTATCTTTCTCTTGCGGGCGATGCTGCGGGTACATTCAGCATCGAATTCGCGGCGGCGCGGAAAGTTCCCGCCTTGTCCGCGGCGCATTGGGCATTCTTCGGGCACAGCGCGTCGCGATGGCTGTCACATCGCCTTCACGATGCTAAGGCATGGCCACCCGCTCAACCACGCAGGATATCGTTGCTCATGCCGTCTCCCTCTGCCGATCGCCGTACCTTTCTCGCCGCCACCGGTTCCGCTTTCGCCGCGCTGGCCGCCAGCGGCTGCACCACCGCCACGATCGCCACCGGCGGGCAGGGCGGCGGCGCGGGCTACGGACCGCTGCGGCGCGATCCGGCCGGGCTGATCGACCTGCCCGAAGGGTTCGGCTATCGCACGATTTCCCGGCTTGGCGAAACGATGAGCGACGGGTTCACCGTGCCCGATGCGGCCGACGGCATGGGCTGTTTCGACCTCGGCGGCGGCAAGCTGGCGCTGGTGCGCAATCACGAACTGGTCCCGGGCAAGGACGGCGGCGGCGTCACCGGGCCGGCGTTCGATACCGTGGGGAGGAGCCTGGTCCCGCTGCCGGGCGGGACGACGACGCTGGTGCTCGATGCCGAAACGCTGGCGGTGGAGCGGCAGTATCGCTCGCTCGCCGGGACGATCCGCAACTGTGCCGGCGGGGTCACGCCCTGGGGCAGCTGGCTGACGTGCGAGGAGGCGCCGGTGCGCGCCGACGGACGGATCAACCAGGATCACGGGTGGACGTTCGAAGTTCCGGCCGATGCACCCGGGCTGGTCGACCCGGTGCCGCTGAAGGCGATGGGCCGCTTCAACCACGAGGCGGCCTGCGTCGATCCGGCGACGGGCATCGTTTACCAGACCGAGGATCGCGACGACAGCCTGCTCTATCGCTTCATCCCGGCGGTGCCGGGCAAGCTGGCCGAAGGCGGGCGTTTGCAGGCGCTGGCGATCGTCGACGCACCGGCCGATACGCGCAACTGGGCCGGGGCGCCCTGGCCGACGGGAAGTTGGGCCGCCGTGCGCTGGATCGATCTCGACGACGTGGAGGCGCCCGAAGACGACTTGCGCCAGCGCGGCGCCGCGGGCGGCGCGGCACTGTTCGCCCGCGGCGAGGGCATCCACATGGGCGAAGGCGAGCTGTATTTCTGCTGCACCAGCGGCGGCGCGGCCAGGCTGGGCCAGGTGTTCCGCCTGGTGCCCGGTCGGGGCGGCGCAGCGGACCGGCTGCAGCTGTTCTTCGAATCGACCAGCCCCGACCAGTTTAACTACGGCGACAACCTCACCGTCGGCCCCAACGGGCATCTGGTGGTGTGCGAAGATCAGTATACCGATGTCGTGACCAACCACTTGCGCGGGATCACCCCGGCCGGAGAGGCCTATCCGCTCGCTCTGCTGCACCTTCAGACCGAATGGGCCGGGGCCTGCTTCTCCCCCGATGGCAAGACTCTGTTCGTCAACGCATACAGCCCCACGATGACGTTCGCGATCACCGGGCCGTGGCTTGCCTGAAACGGGCGCGCGGCTTCGGTTGCGACAGCGATAGCGGCTTGTCCGCCGCCCCCGGCGGCTGCATGAACGGGCGATGTCGTCGCTGTTCTTCGCCTTCGTCGCCGTGCTGTTGGGAACGCTCGGCGGCCGCGACCAGCTGATCGTGGCGCAGGTTTCCGGCGCATCGCAGCGCGGGCCCGGCGTGCTCTGCGCCGCGATTGCCAGCGCGACGCTGTCCGCGCTTGCAATGGCGCTCGCGGGGCAGGCCGTTGCGGGAATCCTGCCGGGGCCGGGCAAGACGATGCTGGTCGCCATCGCTCTGCTGTTTGCCGCGCTCGAGCTGGCCTGGCCGGTGCGGCAGGCCAAGGCGAAGGAGCCGAGCCGGTCGGTCGCGGCGATCGCGATCGTGCTCGTGGCCCGGCAATTCGGCGATGGCGCGCGGTTTCTGGTCTTTGCCGTCGCGGCGGCCACCGGGGCGCCGCTGCTGGCGGGTATGGGCGGGGCGGTGGGGGGCATCCTCGCGCTGGCGGCGGGATGGGCCCTGGGGGAAAACGACCTGGCGCGCCTCCCCTTGCGTCCGTTGCGCGTGGCGCTGGCGGCGATAACGCTGCTGGCAGCAATCGTGATCGGCCTGGATGCGCGGGGAATTGTCGATTGATCGCCTTTTGCGATCACAGCGTCAGTCAGATTTGGCGAAACCGATCCCGGCTTCGTCCGTTCGTAAGCCGAACGTTGAATTCAGCAAGGAGGGTACATTTATGAGCAAGACCGGCGACAATTCGAAGAAGGCATTGGTCGACGCGCTGAACGGGGCGCTGGCCGATACGCTGGCGCTTTACGTCAAGACCAAGAATTTTCACTGGCACGTTGCCGGTCCGCGCTTTCGCGACCTCCACCTGCTGTTCGACGAGCAGGCGGCCCAGCTTATCGGCACGGTCGACCTGATCGGCGAGCGGGTGCGCAAGATCGGCGAACGGACGCTGACCTCGATCGGCTCGATCGCCACGGCGACCGGCGTTGCCGACCAGGACGATACCTCGATCGATGCCGACAAGATGGTGGCGGAACTGCGCGACGATAACCGCAAGCTGCACGAACGCCTCAATCAGGTGAAGGAAGCGGCGGAAGAGGTGGGCGACAATGCCACCAGCGGGATCGTCGACGACTGGATCGACCAGACCGAAGAACGCATCTGGTTCCTTGCCCAGACGCTGAAGTAAAAACATCGAAATTTTATGGCGAAAGCCCGTCGCGGCGCTTGGCCGCGGCGGGCTTTATGCTATTCGCTCGCGCGTGACCGATGTTGCACTGATCGAAGACGCCGACGACGATCGGGTCGCCGACTGGCTGGGCGATCGGCTCGGCTCCGCGCTTGCGGCGGAAGACGGGACGGTGGCGGTCACTGTCCCCGGCGGCTCGACTCCGTTCCCGATCCTCGAGCGGCTGGCCGCGCGCGGGCTGGACTGGTCGCGCGTCTGCGTGTGGCCGGGCGACGACCGTATCGTGGCGGAAGATCATCCGGCCAGCAACACCGGCCGCATCCGCGCCGCGCTGGAGCCGTTGGGCGCGCGGATCGTCCCGCTCGCCGAAGGTGCACAGCCGCCGCGCTTTGCGATTGCATGGCTGGGCATGGGGGCGGATGGGCACATTGCCTCGCTGTTTCCCAACACCGACCCCAGGGCGGACGATCCGGTGCCGGTGCGGCGGCTGACCCCCGATCCCCTGCCGCCCGAGGCGCCGTTCGACCGGGTGACCCTGACCATCCCCGCTTTGCTGGCGAGCGACGAGATCATGTTCGTCATACGCGGCGCGGAAAAGCGCGCGGTGTTCGAAGCGGCCATGCGCGGCGCGCACGATCTGCCCGTGGCGCGCCTGCTGTCCGCTGCGAGGCAGCCGGTAACGTGCTTCGCCTGATCCCCCCTCCGGCGCACCGCTTCGCGCTGCGTCTGGCCCATGCGGTGCGCAAGCGGTGGTGGCGCATCGCGCGGCCGGAGCTGGAAAGCTGCGCGGTTATCGCCAGCGACATCGATGGCCGCCTGCTGCTGGTTCGGCTCAGCTATGGCGCGGGAAACTGGGCGTTCCCCTCGGGCGGCGTGCGCCGGGGGGAAACGCCCGAGGACGCGGCGCGGCGCGAGCTGCGCGATGAAACCGGATGCCGGGCGCACGCCATGGCGCTGCTCGGCGTGCGCAACGAGAACCTGCACGGCGCCGCGAACCGGCTCCATATTTTCGCAACGCATGTGTCCGATCATCCCCGGCCCGACCGGCGGGAGGTGGTGGAGGCACGGTTCTTCCCGCCGCATTCGCTGCCCGAACCGCTCGACGCGCGCACCCGGCTCAAGATCGGCCTCTGGCGCAATCGGTCATAGCAGCGAGAGCTGTGCGGTATCCTGCGACCGGTCCTCGCGCGCCGGGCCGCCCCGGTCGAGGTTGGACAGCGTCAGCCCCATCAGCCGGATCGGCAGCGGCAGCGGGAGCAGGGTGTCGAGCAGCTCGTGCCCGAGCTGCGCGAACTCCCGCTTGTCGGCGACAGTGCGCGGGAGGCTGCGCGACCGGGTGACGATGCGAAAATCGGTGTACTTCATCTTCAGCGTGACGGTCCGCCCCCTGGCACCGGTCCGCTCTATGCTGTCCCATACGATGTCGACGATCGCGTCGAGCGCCTCGCGCAGCGCGTGGCCGGAGGAGATGTCCTCGCCGTAGGTACGCTCGCCGCCGACCGACTTGCGGATGCGGTTGGCCCGCACCGGGCGCAAGTCGACACCGCGCGCGGCGCGATAGAGGTAGTCGGCAAAACTGCCGAAATGCCTGCGCAGGAAAGCGATATCCTTCGCCGCCAGGTCCGCCCCCGTCTCGATCCCCAGCCGGGCCATCTTTTCCGCGCCTTTCGGCCCGACCCCGTGGAACCGGCGGACCGGCAGAGTGGCGACGAACGCCGCGCCTTCGCCGGGGCGGATCACGCACAGACCATCAGGCTTGTTCTGGTCGCTGGCGATCTTGGCCAGGAACTTGTTGTAGGAAACGCCCGCGCTGGCCGTCAGGCCGGTCTGTTCGCGGATCGCGGCCCGGATGCGCTGCGCGATCCGTGTCGCCGAGCCGATCCCGTGCAGGTCTTCGGTCACGTCGAGGTAGGCTTCGTCGAGGCTGAGCGGTTCGACGTGCGGGGTGTAGTGGCGGAAGATCGCGCGAATCTCCTGCGAGACCTGTTTGTAGACTTCGAACCGGTGGCGGACGAATATCAGGTCGGGGCACAGGCGCTTTGCCGTGACCGACGGCATCGCGCTGCGGACGCCGAACTTGCGTGCCTCGTAACTGGCCGCGGCGACCACGCCGCGCCCGCCCGCTCCGCCGACCGCGACCGGCTTGCCGCGCAATTCGGGGTGGTCGCGCTGCTCGACGCTGGCGAAGAAGGCATCCATGTCGACGTGGATGATCTTGCGCAGGCCCTGCGCTTCGTCGGCGTCGCCGTCGCTGTCGTCCATCGTCACGTCCATTCGGTGCAGATTACGCCACCGGGTTGCAAAGCGGAACCGTTCGCAGCAGAGGCATCTTGTGCAGATGCGAAATCGAACCATGGCCGGCGACGAGTCCGAAGTCCGGCGGCATTCCAGCCTCGCGGGGCGCGCCCCGATCGGGGAGCGCGAGCTGATCTGGATGATGGCCCTGCTGATGGCGCTCAACGCCTTCGGCATCGACGCGATTCTGCCCGCGCTCGACGATCTTGCGCGCGATTTCGGGGCGAGCGGCAACGACCGGCAGTTCGTGGTCGGGGTTTACCTGCTCGCGAGCGGGGTGGGGACCCTTCTGCCCGGCAGCTTCGCCGACCGATTCGGCCGGCGGCCGATCCTGTTCGTGGCGCTGGGCGCCTATATCCTGCTGTCGATCGCCTGCGCGCTGGCCACCTCGTTCGCGATGCTGGTGGCCCTGCGCGCCGTGCAGGGCATCTTCGCCGCCGGCATCATCGCCCTGCCGCCCGCGATCATCCGCGACCGGGTGGGCGGCGACCGCATGGCCCGGATGATGAGCCTGATCTTCGTCATCTTCCTGCTCGTCCCCGCGATCGCGCCCAGCATCGGGCAGGGGATCGTCGCGGTCATGGGCGATTGGCGGTGGATCTTCGGCGCGATGGCCGCGCTGGGGATCGGAATGACGGCCTGGGTCTATTTCCGCCTGCCGGAGACGCTCCACGCCGCCGACCGGCAGGAAATCCGCCTGAAGCCGATCGTGCGCAACATGACCAGCGCGGTGACGCTGCGCGCGACGATCGGATATACGCTGGGCAGCGCGTTGGTGTTCGGCGGCCTGTTCGGGTTCATCAATTCCAGCCAGCAGCTGATCGGCGAGGCGTTCGGGGCGGGCGACGCCTTCCCGATGATTTTCGCGATCTGTGCGGCCTGCATGGCGGTGTCGAACTGGTCCAATTCGCGCATCGTCGAACGCTTCGGCGCGCGCCGCGTCAGCCATGTCGCGCTGTTCGCCTTCATCGCCGTGGCAGCCGCGCAGCTGTGGTTCGCCAGCCAGCCGGACGAAAGCCTGTGGACCTTCGTTCCCCTGATGGCCGCGAACATGAGCCTGCTGGGCTTCATCGGCGCCAATTTCGGATCGATCGCAATGCAGCCGTTCGGCCATATCGCGGGCGCGGCCTCGTCCGCCCAGGGGTTCCTGCGGATGACCAGCGGTGCCGCGCTGGGCGGGTTCATCGGCTATGCCTACGACGGCACGGCGCGCCCGCTCGCGCTCGCGCTGCTGGCGACGGCCGTGCTGAGCCTGCTGTTCGTGCTGTTCAGCGAGAAGGGCGAACTGTTCGGCCCGCCGGTGCCCGACGAGGATTGAGCCGGACGGGGGAGCGCGCCGGCGAGCCTATTCGCCGGCCGGTTCCACCACTGCCAGCACTGCCTCCACCTGGACCTGTGCGCCCTCGCTCGCCGAAAGCGCGGTCACCGTGCCGTCGAACGGCGCGGTCAGCGCGTGTTCCATCTTCATCGCTTCGAGCACCATCAGCCGCTGGCCCGCGGTGACCGTGTCGCCTTCGGCAACGTCGACCGCGATCACTTTGCCCGGCATCGGCGCCAGGATGGCACCATCGGCGGCGGAGGCCGTCGCTTCGCCCAGCACGCGCGGCGTATCGAAGGCGAAGGCGTTGCCATCCTCGAACACGACGATCCGCTGGGCGGCTGTCTCGGCCATGCCCAGGGCATGGGCATCCATGATGTCGATGCTGCGCGTTTCCCCGTCGTGCACGACGGCGACGGGCGCGCGCGATTCGGCGTTGAGGCGCAGGCCGTCGATCCACAGCCACGGCGCCGCCTCGTCCGGCGCCGCCTCGCTGCTGCCGTCGACGGCCATCCGCGCGATCGCGGCCTCGCGCCAGGCGAGTTCGCTGGGCTGCGGCCGCGCGACGAGATCGTCGATCCGATCGCCGATGAAATTGGTCGTCGCCGTCCCGGCACGAAATTCCTCCGCGTCGAGGCAGCGGGCGAGGAAGGCGGCATTGGTGCGAACCGGCCAGACCCGCACGTCGCGCGTGCCCTCCAGCAGCATGTCGATGGCCTCGTCGCGGTCCTCGCCCCGCGCGATCAGCTTGGCGATCATCGGGTCGTAGAAGGGCGAGACCGTGTCGTCGGGCACGACGCCGGTGTCCACCCGCAGCCGATCGTGGGGCAGTTCGAACAAGTCGAGATCGCCGGTGGAGGGCAGGAAGCCGCTGACCGGATCTTCCGCATAGAGCCGCGCCTCCATCGCCCACCCGTCGATCGACAGCTCATCCTGCTTGAGCGGGATCGGCTCGCCGCTCGCGACGCGCAGCTGCCATTCGACCAGGTCGACGCCGGTGATCTCCTCGGTCACCGGGTGTTCGACCTGCAGGCGGGTGTTCATTTCCATGAAGAAGATGCGATCGGCGCGCAGCCCCTCGCTGGCGTCGGCGATGAATTCGATCGTGCCCGCACCCTCGTAATCGACGGCCTTGGCGGCACGCACGGCGGCGGCGCAGATTTCGGCGCGCGTCGCCTCGTCCATGCCCGGCGCGGGCGCTTCCTCGATCACTTTCTGGTGGCGCCGCTGGAGCGAACAGTCGCGTTCGAACAAGTGGACGACATTGCCGTGGCTGTCGCCGAACACCTGCACCTCGATATGGCGCGGGGTGGTGATCCATTTTTCCAGCAGCACTTCGTCGTTGGAAAAGCTGGCCTTGGCCTCGCGGCGGCAGGATTCGAGCGCCGCCTCGAAGTCCAGGGCTGCATCGACCTTGCGCATCCCCTTGCCGCCGCCGCCCGCGACGGCCTTTATCAACACCGGATAACCGATCGCGTCGGCTTCGGTCTTGAGACGTTCGGGCGACTGGTCCTCCCCCTCGTAACCGGGGGTGACCGGCACGCCCGCCTCGCGCATCAGTTTCTTGGCCGCATCCTTCAGGCCCATCGCCTCGATGCTCGACGGCTTCGGGCCGACCCAGATCAGGCCCGCGTCGATCACGGCCTGCGCAAAACCGGCGTTTTCCGACAGGAAACCGTATCCGGGATGGATCGCCTGCGCGCCGGTCTGCCTTGCGGCGGCGATGATTCGCTCCCCGACGAGGTAGCTTTCGGTTGCCGGGGCAGGGCCGATCGGCACCGCCTCGTCGGCCTGGCGAACGTGCAAGGCCTGTGCGTCGGCATCGGAATAGACCGCGACGGTCGCGATATTCATTTCCCGCGCAGTGCGAATGATGCGGCAGGCAATCTCGCCGCGATTGGCGATCAGGAGCTTGGTGATCATGGGCACGCTCGCTAGCCCAATTCTTTCGCCAATGCGAGGCGCGAAGCGTCATTCGTCGTCGGGCAGCGGGTCCATCGGCGGCTTGGCGATCGGGCCGGCCATGCGCACGTCGATCAGGATCGACCCGCGGGTCCATTCGGGCATCGCATCCGGTTCGGGCGGACGGTTCTTCAGCGCTTCCCAGAACGCCCCGGCGATATGTCCGGCCTTCTCGCGCCGGCCGATCGTCACCCGGCGATCCCAGGCTGCCGGGCCGCGGGCGCGGACCTCGCGCCCGATCGCGCCGTATATGCGGGCCGCCGCGAGCACGGCCCAGCGGCTGCGGAAGGGCAGGCGCGCGACGCCCAGCCTGGCCGCGGCCTCGTGCCGTTCCATGTGGCCGACGAGCCGCGCGGCCATTGCCGCCAGTTCGCCCCGGTGGTGCGGCTTCATGTGCTGGCCCGGTTCGATATCCTGTTCCACCAGCCATTCGATCGGCAGGTAACAGCGGTCGGCCGCATCGTCCTCGGCAATGTCGCGCGCGATATTGGAAAGCTGGAAGGCGATGCCCAGGTCGCAGGCCCGGTCCAGCGTCTCGCTGTCGCTGCCGGGCACGCCCATCACCACCGCCATCATGACCCCGACCGCGCCCGCCACGTGATAGCAATAGCGCGCCAGGTCCGCGTCGGTGCGCGGGCGCCAGCCCAGCGCGTCCAGCTCGAAACCCATGATAACGTCTTCGGCCATTTCGCGGGTCAGGCCGCATTCGCGGGCGACGAGGCCGAAGGCGTCGAAGGCCGGTTCGGCCGTCGGCAGGCCGTCGAACGCGCGCCCGGTCAGCAGCCGGATGGCGCGCAGCCGCTTGCCGGCATCGCCGAGGTCCTGGGGCGGATGGCCTTCCGGCGGCCGGCCGTGATCCTGCCCGTCGGCGAGATCGTCGCAGCGCCGGCACCAGGCGTAGAGCAGCCAGACCCGTTCGCGCGTCTCCCGGTCGAACAGCATGCTGGCGGTGTGAAAGCTGCGCGAACCCTGCTCTATCGCTTCGCGGGCCCGCTCGACCAGCGCCTCGCGGCTGCGCCCGCCGCCTGGCTGGGCCGGGGTGGTGCGCAGGATGCGCGAGGGCGCGAGCATTCGCGGAACTATGCGGCGCGCCCGTGCCATCAGCGCCCCTTCACAACTCGTCCGCCCGCATGCGGAAGATCGGCGTGTGCGGCTCGTAAGCCGCCAGCCGGTCGAGCAGCGCGGTCAGGGTGGCTTCGGCGACGATGATCCCCTGATGCGCGGGCCGGACGAAGCCGACTTCGGCCATGTGGCGATAGAACGCGATCAGGTGGTCGTAGAAGCCGAAGGCATTGAGCAGGCCGACCGGCTTGGTGTGATAGCCGAGCTGCGCCCAGCTGACCGCTTCCCACAGCTCGTCCATCGTGCCGACGCCGCCGGGGATGGTCACGAACCCGTCGGACAGGTCGGTGAAGCGCTGCTTGCGCTCGTGCATTCCCGATACGGTGTGCAGTTCGGTGCAATCGGTGTTGGCGACTTCGCTGCCGGCCAGCGCCTCGGGGATGATCCCGATCACTTCGCCCCCGGCCTCGAGCGCGGCGCCGGCAACCGCGCCCATCAGGCCGAGCCGCCCGCCGCCGTAGACGACCCCGATGCCGCGCTGCGCCAGCGTGGCGCCCACCTCGCGCGCGAGTTCGATATAACGCGGATCGGCGGGCGTGGCGGACCCGCAATAGACGGCAAGACGTTTCATAGATCCTCCCCGGAACGGGGAGGGGGACCAGCCGCCGGCTGGTGGAGGGGTACCATCGGTTTCTCCGTCCGTTGGGAGCAAATTTCGACAATGCGCCTAACTACCGGCTCGATATCTTCAAGCACAAGTTTGGCCGGAATGCGTGTCGTCGCAATGCCTTGCGAACGCAGAAATGCCGAACGGCGTGCATCCTTGCGCGCGCTGATCTCGTTGTCGTGCGTCCAGCCGTCCACCTCGATCGCAAGCCTGATCTTCGCGCAATAGAAGTCGAGAATGTAGTCGCCCGCGGAGTGCTGGCGGCGGAACTTGAATCCGCCCGGCCGTTTCCGAAGCTCTCGCCACAGCAGCGCCTCGGGCAGCGACATCTCGCTGCGCAGCTTGCGAGCCTTCCTGATCGTGTCGCGCGGACCTGTGATCATGGCGATCGCGCCTCCTCCAAAATCCCGATCACGGCGCGTGCCCCTCCACCATGCTGCGCATGGTCCCCCTCCCCGTGGCGGGGAGGATCATGCGCTCAAATCTCCGATCATCAGCCCGGCCGTCGCCTTCGCGCTGCCGACGACGCCGGGAATGCCCGCCCCCGGGTGCGTGCCCGCGCCGACCAGGTAGAAGTTCGCGATCGCATCGTCGCGATTATGCGCGCGGAACCAGGCGCTCTGCGTCAGGATCGGTTCGAGGCTGAACGCGCTGCCGAGATGGGCGTTGAGGTCGAGCGCGAAATCGCGCGGGGCGTAGTGGAAGCTGGTGACGATGCGGTCGTGGATGTCGGGGATCAGCCGCCGCCCGACTTCGTCGAGGATGCGCCGTTCGAGCATCGGGCCGATCTGTTCCCAGTCCACCGCCAGCTTGCCCTGGTGGGCGACCGGGACCAGCGCGTAGAAAGTGGAGCGGCCCGGCGGCGCCATGCCCGGATCGGTCACGGTGGGATGGTGCAGGTAGATCGAGAAATCGGCCGGCAGGACGCCGTTTTCGTAGATGTCGTCGAGCAGCCCCTCGTAACGCGGCCCGAACAGGACCGTGTGATGGGGAATGCCAGGCCATGTCCCCTCCAGCCCGAAATGGACCACGAACAGGCTGGGGCTGAACCGCTTGCGCGCGAGCGAGCGGGCCTGCTCCGTCCCGCGCTTGGTCCCGCGCAGCAGGTCGCGATAGGTGTGCACGATGTCGGCGTTGCTGGCCACGGCGTCGAACGTTTCGCGCCAGCCGCTGGCGGTCTCCACCTCGGTCGCGCGGTTGCCGATCGTATGGACCTGCACCGCCGCGTCGCCCAGCCGCACGGTCCCGCCGAGCCGTTCGAAATGGCGCACCATGCCGGCCACCAGCCGGTTGGTGCCCCCGCGCGCCCACCACACGCCCCCGTCCTTCTCCAGCTTGTGAATGAGGGCGTAGATCGCGCTCGTCGTCATCGGATTGCCGCCGACCAGCAGCGTGTGGAAGCTGAACGCCTGGCGCAGCCGTTCGTCCTCGATATAGCGCGCGACCATCGAATAGACCGAGCGCCAGGCCTGGTGCTGCAGCAGGGCCGGTGCCGCGCGGATCATGGCCCGGAAATCGAGGAACGGGATGCTGCCCAGCCGCAAATACCCTTCGCGATAGACGCTTTCGGAATAGGCGAGGAATTCGTGATATCCCGCGACATCGGCAGGGTTCAGACGTGCGATTTCGGCGTTGAGCTGCGCCTCGTCGTTCGAATAGTCGAACACCGTCCCGTCGGGCCAGTTGAGGCGATAGAACGGCGCGACTTTCATCAGTTCGACATCGGCATCCATGTCGCTGTCGGTCAGCGCCCACAGTTCGCGCAGGCAGGCGGGGTCGGTGATGACGGTGGGACCGGCATCGAAGGTGAAGCCCTCGCGTTCCCAGTAATAGGCGCGGCCGCCGGGCTTGTCGCGCGCCTCGATCACCGTCGTGGCGATCCCGGCCGATTGCAGGCGGATCGCCAGCGCCAGACCGCCGAAGCCGGCGCCGATCACGCAGGCGCGCTTCCCGTCGACGCGATCGGGCACGGGCGCCCCGGCGGCGGCGGGCGCGTCGTGCAGGAACGAGGTCTGCCGGTCGGTGTCGATCATTGCAGCGGACCCTGCAACGGCGGGCCGGTCCGCGCAAGCGCGCCCATTGCCCGCACCACGGGAACCGGCGGCTTTCCGAGCAGCAGGCGGGCTTTATCCCCCGCCGTCGAGCGCGCGGCGTAGAATCGTTCGATCAGCTTTTCGTCGAGACGATAGAAACGCTGGAATATGCGGTAGCGTTCGGCAGGCTTCGCAGCGCCGAACAGCATCGCGCCCAGCCGGCGATAGAACCGCGTGCGCCGCCACGTCCGCCGCGCCCGCGCGGCGAGCAGCGCGGCCAGCTGCTCGCCCGGCAGATCGGCCTCCGCCGCCACGGCGAGCGCGGTGTCGACGGCAAACGGCAGGGTATAGCTGGTGAGCGGATGCAGGAACCCGCCGCGCGCGCCGGCCCGCGCGACCCCCTCCGTCGCCTGCCCGCGCTGCCACCGGGCGAAGTCGCCCCCGGTCACGACCGGCAGGACGCCGGCTTCGCCGCCCAGGATATCGCCCTCCAGCCCGTGCCGCGCGCAATAGCGGTCGATCCGCGCGGACAGCGCGCCGCGATCGAGCACGGGGCTGTCCTGGTAATAGGTGTCCTCGACGAAAAGCTCGTCCGCCCCGAGCGGGAGGAGATAGACGAAGCGATAGCCGCCGTGCTGGGCGACATCGGCGTCCATGACGACCGGGCGCGCGAGGCCGTGGGGGCGGGGCGTGCGCAAGTGGCGGCCGAGGAAGACCTGCCAGCCGCCGGTCAGCCCCTCGCCCGATGCGAACCCGCGGCAGTCGATCACCGCGCGGGCGGAGATCCGCTCGCCGCCGTCCAGCGTCACGCCCCCGGCGTCGAGCGCGGCGACATCGCGCCCGGCCAGGACGGCCGCGGCGGGTAGCTCGCGCCGCAGGCCGGCGTCGAAATCGGCCGAAGCGAGCGAGGCGTAACCGGTGGCGAGCGTGCGGCGATAGGCGGGGAAGCGCACGGCGTAGCTGTCCCAGCCGGTCGTGCGGAACCGTGCCAGCAGGGCCGCGCCGGCAGGATCGAGGTCGCTGGCAAACCAGCTCCACCGGTGGTTGCCGCCCAGCACCTCGCCCCGTTCGATCAGCAGCACGGACATGTCGGGCCGCGCGCGGTGCAGCGCCAGCGCGATCAGCCCGCCGGCCAGTCCGCCGCCCACGATCGCGATTTCCACCCGGCGCCCGTTCATGCCGTGTGGGGTAGGGCGTAAAGCCCTGCCGGGCAATCGCACCCGTACGCAAGGGCCCGATTGCGCTTCGGAACATGCGATGCAACCATACGTTGCCGACAGAACAATTGCGGGAATATCTCAGGTTATGAAATCGACACTCATGCTTGCCGGCGCAGCGCTGTCGGCGCTGGCCGCCGCGCCGGCGCTCGCCCAGGATGGCGAGGCCGCGGGACCGCCCGGTATGGAAGACAGCATCTATTCCGGCGACTGGATCATGATCGGCGGCGGGGCGGTCTATTCGCCCAGCTACGACGGGTCGGACGATTACGTCGTCTTCCCCATTCCGGCGATCATGGGCAAAGTCGGGCCGGTCAGCATCGTGCCCAGCGCGGGCGGCGTGGCGCTGGATTTCATCGAGAACCCCGACCGGGGCGTCGGGCTCGACCTCGGGTTCGTCGTCGGCCTCAATTCCAACCGTGCGAGCAAGATCGAAGACCCGGTGGTCAAGGCCGCGGGCAAGCTCGACCGCGCGGTCGAGATCGGGCCGAGCGCGGGGGTCAGCGTCTCCGGTATGCTCAACCCCTACGACCGGTTTTCGGTCGGCGTCGATGCCAGGTGGGACGTTGCCGGCGCGCATGAAGGCATGGTGGCGAGCCCGAGCGTGTCGTATTTCACGCCGCTCGGCCGGGGCGTGGCCAGCGCGCTGTCGATCAGCGCCGAATATGTCGACGACGACTATGCCGGCTATTACTACTCGGTGTCGCCGGCACAGAGCGCGGCCAGCGGCCTGCCGCTTTACGAAGCGGACAGCGGTTTCACCAAGGCCGGGGCGACCGTCCTGCTCGGCGTCGATCTCGACGGCAATCTGGCCAATGGCGGATTGGCGCTTTACGGCCTGGGCGGCTATTCGCGTATGCTCGGCGATGCCAAGCGCACCCCCTATACCAGCGTGCGCGGCGATGCGGACCAGTGGATCGCATCGCTCGGCATCGGCTACGCTTTCTGACCGGTGCGGCCTGCGGGGCGGGGCGCGGCCGGAAACCGCACCCCCGCCCCGCGGTCAGTCGTCCGCCTCGTCGATCTTCAGTTCGGGCCGGGGCGGGGGCAGGGGCGCATCGCGGTCGCCCGGCTTCAGGTAAGTGTCGAACCATTCCATCATCCGCACGCTGTAGTCGTAGCGTGCGGCGGCCTTCGTGTTGCCGTGGCCCTCGCCCGGATAGAGCACCAGCCGCACCGGCGTTTCGGGCTTGCGCGTCTTGATGTGGCGATACAGCTCGTAACTCTGCGTCGGCGAAACGCGCGTGTCGCTGTCGCCGTGCATGATCAGCAGCGGCGTTTCCGCCTTGTCGACGTGGTAGATCGGGCTGCGCTCCATCAGATGATCCCATTCCTCCCACGGCCACTTGCGTTCGTGGACGAGGTACATCTCGTTGGGAATGTCGGTGGTGCCGAACTTGCTGATATTGTTGGAAATGCCGACGAACATCACCCCGGCGGCGAATTCCTGCGAGTAGTAGGTCGATCCCCATGCGGTGGCGAAGCCGCCGTAGGAACCGCCGGTAATGCCCACCCGGTCGGGATCGGCGATTCCGGCTTCGACCAGTGCGCGCTTGCCGTCGACCAGATCGTCGAATTCCTTGCCCGCATAATCGCCCTGGTGCTGCTTGGAAAAGGCGGTGCCGTAGGCGGTCGATCCCCGGTAATTGGGCATGAACACGGCATAGCCGCGGCCGGCGGCGACTTGTCCGGGCGAGCTGTAATAAGTCTGCCAGCCGTTCGATTCGTGCGCTTCCGGCCCGCCGTGGACATCGAAGATCACCGGCGCTCCGCCGCGCGGGATGCCGCCCACCGGCTCGATCAGGACGCCTTCGATTTCCTGCCCGTCGCGCGCGGTGTAGGTGAAAGTGCGCTGGGCGCCCATGTCGATTTCGGCGAGCCAGGGATTGTGCTGCGTCCAGCGGGTGAATCGGCCGCCCGACATCACGAACAGTTCGGGCGGGTGCGCGGGCGAATGCGCCTCGACCGCGATCGTGTCGCCGCCGACTTCCAGGTCGCTCAGGATCAGCGCGCCGGGATCGTGCTCTTCCAGCACTTCGCCTTCCGCCGAATAGATTCGCAGCACGCTCTGCGCGCCGATATCGACGATTGCCGCCAGCCGCCCGTCGGGCAGGAATTCGGCATCGCCGGCGGCCTCGGGCGCGCCGGCGTTGAGCGCGCGATAAGTTCCGGTGGCGACATCGGCCAGGTGCAGCGTGGTCGCCGCCGGATCGTGCCGGTCGACCGCCGCGATCAGTGACAGGCGGCTGCCGTCGGGCGAGATTTCCACATCGCCCAGCTTGCCCGGCGTTTCGATCGCGCGCAGCACGCGCCCGCGGGCGAGGTCCACGATGTGCACCCGTTTGGAGGTGTAGCTGTCGTCCACCCGCGGCGAGGGCGCGCTTTCGACGATCGCGGTCGTCCCGTCCGGGGCGATCTGGATCTTGCTGACATGGCCGGGGATCTCGATCGCCCGCGGGGCGCTGTCCACTTCGGCCCCGACGCGCGCGGCGAAGAGGCGGTTCAGCTTCGCCTCCTCCTCGTAGACGACGGCATCGAAGCCCGCTTTCTTGCGCTTGTCGAGCGCTTCGTCGGGCGCGGCCCCGGCAAGGAGGTAGAGCGTCGCGCCATCGGGTGCCCAGGCATAGCCGCGCACGTTGGCGTCCTCGATCGCGGCCAGCTTGCGGTGCCCGCCGCCGTCGACGGGAATGCCCCAGACCGCGCGCTTCTCGTCGTCCGCCTTGTAAAGAAAGCTGACCATGCGCCCGTCGGGCGAAAAGCGCACCGCCGACACGTCGATGTCGGGGGGCAGGAAATCGCGCGCGCTGTCGGGGCCGTAGGCAAGCTTGAGCTGGTCGCTGCTGCCGCCGTTCTTCTCCCCTTCGGTCACGTCGGGCCGGCGCGAAGTGGTATAGGCGATGCGGTTGCCATCGGGCGAAACCGCGAGTTCGCCGACGATTTCCAGCTTGGCGACGTCCTCGCTCGTCATCGGCCGCGCGGCGGCCGTGGCGGCGAGCGAGACCGATGCGAGCAGGGTCGCGGCGCTTACCAGTGTCCGGGTCATGGATATCCTTTCGAATGAAACTGCCTTGCCCGGTCATACAGGCTCGGGCGGCGAGGGCAAACGGCAGGCCGTGCCCCCCTTGCGCCGGACGGCGTGTGCGGGCATCACTCGCGCCGGATAGGGAGGAGACCCCAATGCAATTCAAGATGCTGCTGGCTGCCGCCGCTGCCGCCTTCGCTGCCGCGCCGGCGCTTGCCGAAACGATCGTCATCCACGCGGGCGCGGTGGTGACCGATGCCGAAAGCGATCCGCGCGGCCCCTCGACGATCACGGTGACCGACGGGCGGATCGTCTCGATCGCCGACGGCATCCAGCCCGCGCCCGCCGGGGCCGAAGTCGTCGCGCTGACCGACAAGACCGTGCTGCCCGGCCTGATCGACCTCCACGTCCATCTGACCGGCGATCCGGGCGGCGATTTCTGGAAGGAAGCGGTCGAGCCCGAAGAATGGGGGGTCGTCGTCGGGGCGAAGAACGCGCGGCTGACCGCGCTCGCCGGCTTCACCACCGTGCGCGAAGCGGGGAGCAGCCAGCATTCCGCCTTCTCGCTGCGCCGCGGGACGGCCGAAGGCATGATCGCCGGTCCGCGAATTATCGCTGCCGGCCCGGCGCTCGCGATCGTCGGCGGGCACGGCGACGTCACCGGCTTCCGGCCCGAGATCAACGCGATCCTCGCCTCCGGCTACGCCTGCACCGGCGCGGTCGAATGCGCCGAGAAAGTCCGCCGCGCGAGCCAGAACGGGGCTGACTGGATCAAGATCACCGCCACCGGCGGCGTGCTTAGCCAGCAGGGTCGCGGCCTCGGCGCGCACTTCACCAGCGAGGAGATGCAGTCGATCGCCGACACCGCGCACTCGCTCGGCCTCAAGGTCATGGCTCACGCCCACGGCGCGCGCGGGATCGAGGCGGCGAGCATGGCGGGGATCGATACGATCGAGCACGGCACTTACCTCGACGACGGCGCGATCCGTGCGATGAAGGCCAACGGCACCGTGCTGGTGCCCACGCTGATGGCGTTCCAGGGCATTTCCGAGCGGCTCGGCACCGGCACGTATACCCCGGTGGTGGAGGAGAAAGTGCGCGCCGTGGCGGAAGCTGCCAAGGTCTTCATGGGCAAGGCGCACGATGCCGGCGTCAGGATCGCCTTCGGCACCGATTCGGGCGTCTACGAACACGGCCGCAATGCGCAGGAATTCCGCCTGATGATGGGCCAGGGGATGTCGAGCCGCGAGGCGCTGGCCAGCGCGACGACGGTTGCCGCCGAAGTGCTCGAAATGGAGAACGAGATCGGCCGCCTTGCGCCCGGCTATTCGGCCGACATCATCGCGGTTGCCGGCAACCCGCTGGAGGACGCGACCGTGCTGGAGACCGTCGACTGGGTCATGGTTCGCGGGCGGGTGATCGAATAACCGCTCGTCGACTGGCGGGCCCCGCTCATCGAAGCGCGCCCGCCGCCGCGGCGCGGCGGCTCTAGAGTCGTTTTTATCGGGCCGGTGCCGCTTCAGCCGTGCTGCAAACGACCGACCGCATAGAATTCAGGGGAGATTTCGCATGACCACGCTTCGCCTCGCGCTTGCCGCGACCACCGCGCTTTCGCTTGCCGCCGCCATGCCCGCCGCGCCGGCTTTCGCCCAGGCCGCCGACGCGGCCTCCGCCGAGGCGGCGGCCCGGTCGGAGCACGACAAGCTCTTCGCCCTGTTCGCGGCGGCGAACGAGAAGCATCTCGAACTCAATCCGATCATGGCGCTCTTTCGCGGGGACATGCGCTATGCCGACCGGCTCGGCAATTACCTGACCGACGAATACAACGCCCGCACCGTTGCCAATGCGCGGGAAAACCTGGCCGCCCTGGCGAAGATCGACCGCGCGGCGCTGAACCCCACCGACCGGCTTGCCTACGAGGTTTTCGAATACGATCAGCAGAACACGCTCAAGAACCACGCGCCCGAAATCCTCGCGCTGACCGACGTTCGCCCGATCAACCATTTTTCCGGCTTTCACACGTTCTACCCGACCTTCGCCAGCGGGCAGGGGGCGGCGCCGTTCAAGACGGTCGAGGATTACGAGAACAATCTCAGCCGCCATGCCGAATATGTCGATCTGATCGAACGCGCGATCGCCCGGTTCCGCGAAGGGCAGGCGAGCGGCGTCTATGCGACGAAGCTGACGATCGGCAATGTGGTCGAACAGCTCGACACCCAGCTCGCGATGCCGATCGAGGAATCGCCGCTGTGGGGCCCGATCGGCATGTTTCCCGAGCATTTCTCGGAGGCCGACAAGGCCCGCCTGACCGCGGATTATCGCGCCTCGGTCGAAGCGATCTATGCCGTCCATACCCGGCTGCGCGACTATCTGCGCGACGACTATCTGCCGCAGGCGCGCGAATCCGTCGGGCTGTCGCAGATGAAGGGCGGGGCGAAGCTCTACGAACGCCTGATCGAGAGCACGACCACGCTGCCGCTGGGCGCCGACGAGATTCACCGGCTGGGGCTGGCCGAAGTCGCGCGGATCAAGACCGGGCTGGAGGACATCAAGGCCGAAGTCGGCTTCGACGGCACGCTCAACGAATTTTTCGATTACGTCCGCACCGATCCCCGGTTCGCGCCGGAAAGCCGCGAGGCGCTGACGCAGAGCTATTACGACATCGGCGAGCAGGTCGATGCGAAGATCGGCGACTATTTCTCGCTCGTCCCCAAGACCCCGCTCGAGATCAAGCCTTACGAGCCGTTCCGCGAGAAGTTCGAGGCCGGAGGATCGTATATGTCCGGCGCGCCCGACGGATCGCGGCCGGGCACGTTCTATTTCAACGCCTACGACCTGCCGAGCCGGCTGACGACGGGCAATGTCACGCTCTATCTGCACGAGGGCGCGCCGGGGCACCATTTCCAGATCAGCCTGGCGCAGGAAAACGACGCGCTGCCCGCCTTCATGCGCTTCGGCGGCAATACCGCCTATGTCGAAGGCTGGGCGCTCTACGCCGAAACGCTCGGTTACGAGATGGGCTTCTTCGACGATCCCTGGAACCGCTACGGCACCTTGCAGGACGAACAGCTGCGCGCCATGCGGCTGGTGGTCGATACCGGGCTGCACGCCAAGGGCTGGACGCGCGAGCAGGCGATCGACTTCATGCTCGAAAATTCGGGCATGACCCGCACCGAAGTCGTGGCCGAGGTCGAACGCTATATCGCCATTCCCAGCCAGGCGCTGGCCTACAAGATCGGCGCGCTCAAGATTCAGGAACTGCGCGAGAAGGCCGAGGCGGCGCTGGGCGACGATTTCGACATCAAGGCGTTCCATGCCCAGGTACTCGGCACAGGCGCGTTGCCGCTGCCGGTGCTGGAGAAGAAGATCGACGCCTGGATCGCCACGGGCGGGGCCTGACGCACGGCCGCGCGGGCTGGCCGCGGGACCCGGTCCGGGTCTAGGTTGTATCGGCATTCAGCCTTGATCGCGCTGAAACGGGAACACGCTTCCCCCACTTGTCATCCCCGCGCACGCGGGGATCCATGGTGCGGCCTTTCCTCCATGGATTCCCGCGTGCGCGGGAACGACATTCTGGGTCTTCTGGCACTGATCCGGTGCTCGCCTGCCAGTAGCGCCCGCTTTCGTCCGAATGGCGATACCGCCTGGGTCAGACCCGGGTGATCACCCGCACGTCGCCTTCGCGCTTGCGGACGTCGACCAGCACTTTGTTCCCCGACCGGTGCAGCATGATGTCCGCGCGGCCTTCGCCTACGGTCAGGTTGCGCAGCAGGACATCGTCGAGGAATTCGGGGAGATAAGGTTCGTCGAACGCGATCTGCCCCGCCGCGCCGTCCAGCGAGAGGCCGAGGCTCGACTGGATCAGGAACAGCGGCGCCGCCGCCGCCCAGGCCTGGGGAATGCACGAGACCGGATAGAACGTCGGCCCCTGCGCCGGCCGGCGGGCGAAGCCGCAGAACAGCTCCGGCAGGCGCCGCAGGTCGACGTAAGTGGACGCGGCGAACAGCCCTTCGAACACCGCCGTGGCCTCTTTGCGAAAGCCGTAGCGCGCCAGACCGGCGGCGATGATCGCGTTCTCATGCGGCCAGATCGACCCGTTGTGATAACTCATCGGGTTGTAGCGCGGCTGCCCCGCGGCGATCGTGCGGATGCCCCAGCCGGAAAACGATGCCGGCGCCATCAGCGTGCGCGCCGTCTGCCGCGCGCGCTCGGGGAAGGCGAGCCCGGTGAACAGCACGTGGCCCGCGTTCGATGCCTTGACCCGGCACGGCCGTTTGCCCCCGTCGAGCGCGAGGACGTAAGTGCCCAGCTCCTCGTCGAAGAAGTCGCGGTCGAACCGGTCGCGCAGCGCCTCCGCCCTGGTGCGGTAGACCGCCGCCTCCTCGCCATTGCCGAGGCGCGACAGAATGCTCGCGGCGGCCTGCCAGGCGCCGTAGACGTAGGCCTGCACTTCGGCGAGAGCGATGGGACCTGTCGCGAGCGAGCCATCCGCGTGGAAGATCGAATCGTGGCTGTCCTTCCAGCCCTGATTGATCAGCCCCTCGTCGGTATGGCGGCCGTATTCGACATAGCCGTCGCCGTCGCGGTCGCCGTGCTGTTCGATCCAGGTCAGCGCCGCCTCGATATTGGGCCACAGCGTTTCGAGCAGCGCGGTGTCGCCCGTCCGTTCGAGATAGGCGCCGGCGGTCATCACGAACAGCGGCGTCGAATCGATGCTGCCGTAATAGTGGCGGAACGGAACCTCGCCCAGTTCGGCCATCTCCCCCTGGCGCACTTCGTGCAGGATCTTGCCCGGTTCGGCATCGGCGACCGGATCGAACTCGCGCGCCTGGTGCACCGCGAGATAGCGCAGCACGCCGCGGGCGATCTCGGGATCGAGCCACAGCGTTTCGAGCGCGGTGATCAGCGCGTCGCGCCCGAAGACCGTGCTGAACCACGGGATACCGGCGTAGGGATAGGGGCCATACGGCGTTTCCGTAATCAGCATGTAGGTGTCCGCCACCGAGCGCTGGGCCGAACGGTTGAACACCTCGTTCGACGACAGGATCGAGGCGGCGCGCGATGACGAATCGCGCAAGGCGCGCCGGGCGCTGCGATAGGCGCGGATCAGCTCGCGCCTCAGCGACGCGCCTTCGTCCACGTCGCTGCAGCCGATCCGCACGATCAGCGTCTTGCGCGCACGCGGTTCGAGGTCGAGGCGGAACAGCGCCCGGTTGGCGGCGAGCGAAGCCGGGGCAGGCTCGAAGCGGATGTTTGTCGTGCGGCGAACCCCGTCGAGCCCGTCGTAGGCGAGGCGGACCCGGTCCGCCCCGACTGTCGGCTCGTGCAGCGTCCCGCGCCGCTCGCGCGTGCTGCCGCGCACTTCGAACAGGTCGGCGAAGTCGCTTTCGAAATAGAGTTCCAGCGACAGGCTGTGCGCCACGCTGTCGTAATTGCCGACGGTCAGGCGCTCGTACATCGCCCCCTGCCACAGGAACCGCACGCGGCGGATGTGGATCAGGTCGTTGGTGAGCACGGTCTTCCCGTTCGCGTCGGGCAAGTCCGGGTTGCTGAGATCGCACAGCAGCGCGATGTTGTCGTCGCGCAGCGACGAACTCAGCAGGATCGGGCGCTTTCCGCCGAGCGTGAGGTGCAGGTGCGACAGGTGCCGGGTGTCGCGGTGATAGATGCCCTCGGGGCTGCCGGGGCCGGCGATCGCATCGCCGCTGTGGTCGAACACGGCGAAGGTGTCGCCGTGTTTCAGCGTGCGCGGGCGCCGCTCGTGCAGCGAGGCGGCGGCGGGGATCGCGAACCGTTCCGGGTTCGCGCCCGCCTCCTCGATGGCGGCGTCCGCCCCGCGGGGGGTCGCAGATGCGTCCATCCCGTAATCGCTCCCGTTGTTCTCGGCCCGTTGTCGCCGATCAGGCCATGATCGGCAAATCGACCTTGTCCGCGCCCAGACGCATCGGCCTGCTCTGCGCCGGCACGCCGGAAAGCTCCCGATAGATCGACAGGTAATCGTCGACCATGCGTTCGGCCGTGAACCGGCGATCGAAGGTCTGGCGCACGCGCCGCCGGTCGAGACCGTCGAGCCGGCCGACCGCTTCGACCGCCTCCTCGACATTGTCGACGATGAAGCCCGATTCGCCTTCGTCGATCACTTCGGGGACCGAGCCGCAGCGGAACGCGATCGTCGGGGTGGCGCAGGCCATCGCCTCGATCATGACCAGGCCGAACGGTTCGGGCCAGTCGATCGGAAACAGCAGCGCGCGGGCATTGCCGAGAAAATCGGCCTTCTGCGCCTCGCCGATCTCGCCGACGAATTCGATATCGGGATAGGCGCGCACCATCGGGGCGATCACGTCGTCCCAATAGCGCTGGTCCGCCTTGTCGATCTTGGCCGCGATCCTGAGCTTCATGCCCGCCGCCGCGGCGATCGCGATCGCCCGGTCGGGCCGCTTCTCGGGCGAAATGCGGCCGAGGAAGGCGAGGTAGTCGCCCTTCGGCTCGAACGTCGGCGTCAGCAGGTCGCGCGGAAGGCCGTGATGGACGGTTCCCGCCCAGTTGACCGGGGGCAGCGGCCGCCGCTGGTCGTTCGAGATCGAAACCAGCGGCAGGTCGCCGAACGTGCGATAGTATGGCTGCAGGTCGGGCAGGTCGAGCCGGCCGTGCAGCGTCGTCACCGTGGGCACGCCCAGGGTCCTGACCAGCGGCCCGTGCAGCAGGTCGATATGGAAATGGAGGATATCGAATTCCGCCGCGCGCCGCCGCACCTCGTCGAGCAGGACGAGATGATGCGGCAGCGTGTCCTGCACTTGCGAGTCGAGCCGCAGGGCCGTCTCGCAAATGGGAACGAGTTCGGCCGACGTGGCCGAATCGGCGCTCGCGAACAGCGTCACCTCGTGACCCTGCCGGACGAGTTCGTCGGCGATATAGGCTACGATACGTTCGGTACCGCCATAGAGCTTGGGCGGCACGCTTTCCATCAAGGGTGCGATCTGTGCGATCTTCATTCTGCCAAGGCTCCTGAAAACAGGGGCCGGACGGGTGGCGAAGTCGCAACCCTCCGGTCGCCCGGTCACACAATGCCTGTGGGCGCGCTCCGTTCCGCGCGAGGCGCGTGACCTGCACGCTTGGCTGGACGGCGTGCGGCCGATGCCCTAAGTTGCGCGGCATCCCCGGGGAGCCTGGCGCGCAAACGCAGGTTGAGAGCGGAATATGCCGCGACCCGTCGAACCTGATCCCGGTAATACGGGCGGAGGGAGGGAACGGCTTTCGCTCCAGGAAACCGTGGCCTCGCTCCGATTTGAACGGAGAGCGAAATTTCATGGCCGACATCAATTCCCAGTTCGAAATCGGCGTCACCACCGGCCCGATCCGCGGTTCGAGGAAGATCCACGTCGGGCCGCGCCGCGTGGCGATGCGCGAGATCGCGCTCGAGGGCGGCGAGCCGCCGGTGCGCGTCTACGACACCTCCGGCCCCTATACCGACCCCGAGGCGCAGATCGACATTCGCCAGGGCCTGCCGCCGCTGCGCCGCGAATGGCAGCTCGCCCGCGGCGATGTCGAGGAATACGAACCGCGCGAAGTCAAGCCGGAGGACAACGGCCAGCTCGGGCCCGACCGCTCCGGCGGCGTGCCCCCGTTCCCGACCGCGCTGCGCCGCCCGCTGCGCGCGAAAGCCGGCGGTAACATCAGCCAGATGCACTACGCCCGCCGCGGGATCATCACGCCCGAGATGGAATATGTGGCGGAGCGCGAGAACCTGGGCCGCGAAATGCTGCGGCAGGAACGCGACGGGCAGGACTGGGGCGCCGAGATCCCCGACTACGTCACCCCCGAATTCGTTCGCGACGAAGTGGCGCGCGGCCGCGCGATCATCCCCAGCAACGTCAACCATCCCGAAGCCGAGCCGATGGCGATCGGCCGCAACTTCCTGGTCAAGATCAACGCCAATATCGGCAATTCCGCCGTCGCCAGCGATGTCGCCGCCGAAGTCGACAAGATGGTCTGGTCGATCCGCTGGGGCGCCGACACCGTCATGGACCTCTCCACGGGGCGCAATATCCACGACACCCGCGAATGGATCATCCGCAACTCGCCCGTCCCCATCGGCACGGTCCCCATCTATCAGGCGCTGGAGAAAGTCGGCGGCGTGGCCGAGGACCTCACCTGGGAGATCTTCCGCGACACCCTGATCGAACAGGCCGAACAGGGCGTCGACTACTTCACCATCCACGCCGGCGTGCGCCTGCCCTACGTGCCGATGACGGCCAAGCGCGTCACCGGCATCGTCAGCCGCGGCGGCTCGATCATGGCCAAGTGGTGCCTCGCGCATCACAAGGAATCGTTCCTCTACGAACGCTTCGACGAGATCACCGAGATCATGAAGGCCTACGACATCGCCTATTCGCTGGGCGACGGCCTGCGCCCCGGCTCGATCGCCGACGCCAACGACGAGGCGCAATTCGCCGAACTCTACACCCTCGGCGAGCTGACGAAGCGCGCCTGGGCGCAAGACGTGCAGGTGATGATCGAGGGCCCCGGCCATGTGCCGATGCACAAGATCAAGGAGAATATGGACAAGCAGCTCGAGGCTTGCGGAGAGGCGCCGTTCTACACGCTCGGCCCGCTCGTCACCGACATCGCCCCGGGCTACGACCACATCACCAGCGGCATCGGCGCCGCGCAGATCGGCTGGTACGGCACCGCGATGCTCTGCTACGTCACCCCCAAGGAGCACCTCGGCCTGCCCGACCGCGACGATGTGAAAGTCGGCGTCGTCACCTACAAGCTCGCCGCCCACGCGGCGGACCTCGCCAAGGGCCACCCGGCCGCCAAGGTCCGCGACGACGCGCTCAGCAAGGCCCGCTTCGAATTCCGCTGGCGCGACCAGTTCAACCTCAGCCTCGACCCCGACACCGCCGAGCAATACCACGACCAGACCCTCCCCGCGGAAGGCGCCAAGACCGCGCATTTCTGCTCGATGTGCGGCCCGAAGTTCTGCTCGATGAAGATCACGCAGGAAGTGCGGGACTTTGCGGCGAAGCAGAACTCGGAGAGCTACCTGGCGAGCGAGAGCATCAAACGCGAGACCTCAGCGGAGGAGGCCGAGGAAGCGCGCGAGGGGATGGAGGAGATGAGCAAGGTGTATCGCGAGAAGGGGGAGCGGTTGTATCTGCCGGAGGAGTAGCCACAGAAGCTGTGTTGGAACTGGCTTTCTCGGATAGCCCCTTTTGATGTTCCGATCTTGATCTTTATAGGAAATTTCCTATATCGACGCTTATCCACTCAGGCCATCGTATTTTTGGGCGGATTGACGAGACAGCCTCACCCTGCTAGAGGCGCCAAGCGCCTCTAGCAGGGTGAGGCTGTTTTCGAAGCCTGTTAAGTTGTCTTTAAGATTCTTTCCACTATGTAGGTTTTCGGCCACGGCATGCATTACCGTGTCCAATTCCGGAGCCCGCGCGATTTTATCGCGCGGGCTTCCGCGATTCTTGGGGGGCAAAAATGCACATCGCGTTTATGGACGAGTTTGGGCATATCGGTCCTTTCAAGGCGCGAACCGATCGTCAATATAACCAGAGTCCAGTTTTTGGCTTAGCCGGTTACGTTATGCCGCATCGCCAAATAAGGCATTTTGCAACCTTCTTCCTGCAATTAAAGTCGAACGTGCTGGCCCGGGAGCTCAGGCGGAATGGGAGGCATCCAGCCACTTGGGAGAAGAAGGGCGCTGATCTCATTACGACCAAGAATGTCACGAGGTATAGGCACGTACGCGAAGGCATCTTACGGCTATTGAATGAGATGCGAAAATGCGATGGGAAAATTATCTTTTACGGTCGCGAAAAATATATGAAACCGGAAGATGGTAATTCCTCGGGACTTTATACCACAACGCTTTCACACACTATCAGAAGCATTGATGATTTTTGCTGTAAAAGAAACTCGCAGTTTCTTATGATTTTGGATGAGCACTCTGATCGCTTGAAGCTTCTCGAGAGTGCAACAAAAACGATGTTCAGCCCGCAGGCGCCAGCTCGATGCTTGTTAGAGCCGCCATTCCAAGTGGAAAGTCACTTATATCAAACTATCCAGGCAGCTGACTGGATAGCCACGCTTGTAGGGCGGTTGCAGGCCTTTGCCATTGAACCTGATCAATACCAAGATTGGGAGTGGGCGGATAAATATTTCGGAAGAGCCGTCAATTCCCTAGCCACGCATTCGCGAGTATGGCGGCCAAGCGAGCTGCAAAAGCAGATGAGGCATGCCTGAAGGCGCAGTACCGAAGCCTTTAAAGCAACACATCTAGCCACCCGCCACCAACCTCTCCACCAACGCCCGCAACTCGCTCGGCGTCGTGTGCCCCGCGACCACCTCGTGATAGCCGATGCCGGCCTTGCGTAGGGCTTCCTTCTTCACCGCGTCGCGCGCGGCGGTGCAGTCGCTCGTGTGATGGCCTGAGCCCTGGTATTCGAGCGCGTGGACCACACGGCAGTTCTCGTCCATCAGCGCGAAATCGACGCGCTTGGAATTGACCGCGAAATAGGCGTCCTTGTCGGGGCTGGCGAGGAACTCGCCGAGGCTCACCTGCGCCATCACCTGCCAGCCGGGATTGCGGGCGATCACCGCCTTGTCGAGCGCCTCGAACACTTTCGCCTCCGACCGGTTGAGTAGCGCGCGCGAGGTAAAGCTGGCCTTGCTCACCAGCTTGAGCTGATCGGCGGCCATGTCCGCACCGACGGCCTGCCTGTGCTCTGCCGCCTCGATAGTCTTGAGGTTCGGACCCTTCTTGCCGAACCGCCCCGCATTCCGCCCGCGCCAGTAGGCCTTGCGCTTTTCGCGATCCGCCTTCTGCACGAAGCGTTCCACCGCCATGCCCATAATGGCGCCAATCGCCAGCACGATAAGCAAGGCCACAGGCCGGTCGAGCAGGAAGTTCACCGTTTCCATGACGAATAGTATCGCGCCAATATTTTGACGATTGGTGAAGCGTGAAGTGCAGCTCCCTCTTGCCCCAAAGCCGCTTCCGTTTCACATGGCCCCATGACCTACGCCGCCAACGCCACCGGCCCCTTCTACCACGGCACTCGCGCCGATCTCGCGCCGGGCGACCTGCTCGCGCCCGGATTCACCTCCAACTACGCCGACCGCAAGCTGTCGTGGATTTACTTCTCCGGCACGCTCGATGCGGCGATCTGGGGGTGCGAGCTGGCCAAGGGGGAGGGCCGCCAGCGCATCTATATCGTCGAGCCGACCGGTGCGTTCGAGGACGATCCGAATCTCACCGACAAGCGCTTCCCCGGCAATCCGACCGAGTCCTACCGCTCGCGCGAACCGCTCAAGGTCGTCGGCGAGGTCGCGCAGTGGGAGCCGCATCCGCCCGAGCGCATCAGGGAAATGAAGGACTTCCTCGCCCGCATGGAGGCCGAGGGCGGGGCCGAGATCATCGACTGAGGCGCTGGCCATTCCCCGCCGCCGCGCGCATAGGCGGCGGCGAAAGGAGGCCCGCGATGGCCGATCTCTATCTCAAGGCGATGCAGTCCGAGCGCAAGGCGCTGTGGGCGACCTGCCGGCTCAAGGGCCTGGCCAGGGACACCCCCGAACGCCGCCGGATCGCCGAACTCGACGAAGCGATCGCGGCCCACGCGCGCAAGCAGGGGCGCGAGGGCGGCCCTGCCGGCGGCGCGGGGTGAGGCGGGCGCGCGGCGCGCGCCGCGTCAGCCGTTCTTCATATTCTCCAGCCCCTTGATCCCGCCGGGCTTCAGGCTCGGCTGGCTGGCGTTGGGCCTGGGGCCCTTGTCGGCCTTGGGTTTGCGGATTTCCTTGTTCGACTTGCGTTGGCCCTTGGCCATGGTCTTTTCCCATCGGGGCGGTATGCCCCGCCGCGCAGCGTAGGCGCTTTTGCCCGCGCACCCTGCATGAAATCGCCTGCCCTGCGGCAAAGCGAGCGCCCGCGCCGCTTGGCCCGCCCGGCGCCGCGCGCTGCGGGCATCGCAGGGCCGCCGATTCCGCTGGCATCGCGCGCCGGTCCTCCCCATCTCGGGCTATGACAGAACCACAACCGAGAGGAGCATTCCGATATGCAGGTCCAGTTCAATTCCGACAGCTCCGTCATGGGCACCGAAAACGTCGCCGAGCGGATCGAGGCGCAGGTTCGCGAGAAGCTGGCGCGCTTCGCCGACCGGCTGACCCGGCTCGAAATCCATGTTCGCGACGAGAACGGATCGAAAGGCGGGACGGACGACAAGGCCTGCACCATCGAGGCGCGCCCGCGCGGCGGCCGGGCGATCGGCGTCACCGAACATGCCGACAAAGTGGACGCCGCCGCGCGCAAGGCCGCCAGCACGCTCGCCCAGCGCCTGGAACGGCACTTCGGCAAGGAAGCGAAGCACAGCCACGACCCGCGCCCCGAGAAGGCGCTGTAGCGCAGGGCGGCGCCGGTAGCGCAGCCGAAGTGCGATTCGCTGTCTGCGCTATCGCTTCGCTGCTTGAGCGCGGTTTCGGCAAAGAAGCGCACCGTTCCCCTCTCGTCATCCTGAACCTGTTTCAGGATCTATCGTGCCACCGGCAAGGACGGCACGATTTGAGGAATGGATCCTGAAACAAGTTCAGGATGACAGGGAGGCGGGGCTTCTTCCACATGCCCTGGCCGGACTTGCAAACGGTGTAGTCGCCTTTTGCCTGCGCTATCGCTGCGCTGCTTGAGCGCGGTTTTGGCAAGGAAGCGCACCGTTCCCTTCTCGTCATCCTGAACTCGTTTCAGGATCTATCGTGCCACCGGCAAGCACGGCACGATTTGGGGAATGGATCCTGAAACAAGTTCAGGATGACAGGGGGAGGGGGCTTCCTCCGCACGCCCTGGCCGGATTTGCAAACGGTGTAGCCGCCTTTTGTCTGCGCGACCGTCTCGCTGCTGTGGCGCTGGGGGCGGTCGGCGCCGCGGCCGTCCCCGCGCGAGGGGTCAGCCGAAGTCGAACCCCGCGGACCTGGCTTCGGCGATCACTTCGGCGCCGGTCTTCTTCGGGGTGTCGGCGGCGAGCGCGGCGTGGGGCGGCATTTCGTCGACGAAGATCTGCTCGTCGATCGGCCAGTCGGCCGGCAGGTCGAACAGGCCCGCCATGAAAGAGACCGTCCCGGCGGGCTTGAAGCGGTACCACAGGTTGCTGCCGCAGCGCCCGCAGCTCGCGCGTTCGGCCCATTCGGACGAATCGTAGCGGTTCACCGCATCCTCGCCCGCCAGCTCGAACGCTTCGGGTTGCAATCCGTGCAGCGAGAAGAACGGGCCGCCGGTCCAGCGCCGGCACATGTCGCAGTGGCACACCTCCACCCCCGGCTTCGCCTCGTGCAGGCGAACGGTGACCGCGCCGCACAGGCAGCGGCCTTCGAGCGGCGGGTCGAGGGAAACAGGATCGGCCATGGGGAACTCCTTTCGCGTGGCGGAATAGCGCCGGCGGGGTGCCGGAAAAGACTTTCCTACACCCCTGCGCCTGTGCCTTAAACTCCCCCATGACGCACGAATCGATTCCCCCCGACGCCGCGCCCCGCGCCGCCGCCCGCGCAGCCTCCCGTCCGGGCCGCCGGGCCAATGCCGACTATCGCTGGACTTCGCCCAAGGCGATCGCCTTCCTCGATGCGCTCGCCGCGGGGGAGAGCGTGGCCGCCGCCGCGCGCCTGGTGGGGATGAGCCGCCAGTCCGCCTATCGCCTGCGCGCGCGGGCCGGCGGGCGCTTCGCGCAAGGCTGGGACCTCGCGCGCCGGGCCGGCCATGCGCGGCGCGCGGCGGAGCGGATGCGCGGGGGCGCAAGGTGACAGGGCGGGGCGCACAAGGTGACACTCGGGACGCGCAAGGTGACAGGTCGGGCGCACAAGATGACAGGTCCGGGTCACAAGGTGACAGTGGGGCGCTGGATCGTGTCGCATGTGTCAACACCGCGCCGCCCGCTTGCCCGCCGGAACATTCGGCCCGCCGCGCGTGTTGGGACGGGAAAGGGGAGAGCGCCGATGTTCGTCGCCGCGTACTGGTGGAAAGTTCATCCGGGCAAGGAAGCGCAGTTTCGCGCGGCCTGGCGGCGGGGGACCGAGCTGATCGCGCGCAAGTACGGCTCGCTCGGCTCGCGCCTGCACTGGGATGCCGACAACGCGCGCTTCGTCGGGGTTGCCGAATGGCCCGACCGCGCGACCTGGCAGGCGGCCTACGACGCGAAGATGGTTTACGACGAGCCGGAGACCCGGCGCGCCTTCACCGATGCGATCGCCGATACCGCCGACGATCCGCTGCTGCTGATGGAGGTGACCGACGACCTGCTGGCAAGGCCGGTGGGAACGGGCGCCGTCTGACGGGATGCGGCCGCATGGCCGATGTCGAAGCGAGAGAACGGAGGTTGCCATGACCAGTCCATCCCATCTTCCCGCCGCAGCGCTGGGCGCGCTCGGCCTGGCGCTCGCCGCCGCCTGCACCCCGGCGGCGGACGGGCCCGCGGGCGCCGGCGCAGCGCCGGCCGGCGCGCGCGAGTGTTTCGACGCGCGCTCGGTCACCGGCTATCGCTCCGCGCCCGACAGCGACGACGGGGCGGACCGGATCTATGTCGATGTCGGCGCGCGCGATACTTATCTGTTCGAGATGTTCGGCCGGTGCCCGGAACTGAACTTCTCGTGGCGGATCGGCCTGCGCGACCGCGGGATCGGGCGGATTTGCCGGGGGATCGACGTGGACCTGGTCGTGCCCGACCCGGCCTACGGCACCCGGGTCTGCCCGGTGCGCATGATCCGCAAGCTCGGCCCCGACGAAGAAGGTGCGCGGCGCCGGCGCAGCGAGGATTAGGTGAATCGCCGCAGGTGTGCTAGATGGGCGGCGCTGACGTCGAAAATTGCGACGGACTTCGGCTTTTGACGACCGCCTTTCGCCGCTTCGCGCGGCTCCGGCGCAACCCAGACGGCGACTTCCTTTCATTTGACGACCCGACGCACGACCGGCGGGCAATTCCGTCCGCCAGCAATACCGTTTCTTGAAAGGAAACACCCGATGTCCAAGACTGGCACCGTAAAATTCTTCAATGCCGACAAGGGTTATGGCTTCATCCAGCCCGACGACGGCTCGGCCGACAGCTTCGTTCACATCACCGCGGTCCAGGCCGCCGGCATGCAGTCGCTCGATAAGGATCAGCGCCTGAACTACGAAGTCGAGCGCGGCCGCAATGGCAAGGAAAGCGCGATCAACCTTTCCACCGCCGATTGATCCGGTCTGCCGGGCGCGCCCCACCCGGCCGCGCCCGGCATTCCATCCGCCCCCCATCCGCTCCGCAAAGGACTTCCCCGATGAGCCAGGGTTTCGAATTCTACGAAGCACGCGCCAACGAAGCGGCTGCCGAAGCGCGGGCCGCGGTGCTCGCCAACGTGCGCGACCGCGCGCTGCGTTCGGAAGCCACCTGGCGCTCGCTGGCCGACCAGGCGCGCGCCGTGGCGCAGGAGCGTATCCGGGTGGAGCACGAGAAGGCCGTCCGCCGTGCGGAAGAGGCGCTCGAAGCCTGCCCGCCGCAATAGGGCCTGCCCGCTTCAATAAGGCCAGCGGGCCGCGATCAGGCGGAAGGTGCCGCCGCCGCCCTCCATGCCGTCCCATCCGCAGCGGGCGATCACGTCGTTGCTTTCGCGCGCTTCGCGTCCGGGCGCGAGCGACCAGGTGACGTGATAGGTGCCGCCCGTCGGCCGCGCGGTCGACCCGCCGATCTCGACCACCATCGCCTCCACCCCCTCGCCGTCGTCGGCCCGCCCGACGATCCGCGCCGTGGACGCCTCCGGCAAGGCCCGGGTCTCCTCCGCCGGTCCGAAAGTGACGTGATCGGCCACGGTGCGGGCATAGCGCGGCGGATGGCGGGCCAGCAACGCCGCGCGTTCGCCCCGGTCGAGCTTCCAGCCGCACCAGAGTTGCTGCGTCATCGCCGCGGCCTCAACTGCCGGACGGTTCGCGGTCGAACAGCTTGCGCAGCTCGTCCTTGGCGTCTTCCAGCACCCGCTTCCGGTCGGGGGCGATCTCGTCCTGCGACCATTTCCCGCTCATTCGCGATTCTCCTTTCGACAGGCCAATCCGCCGCCTGCCGGGCCGTTCCCGCTGGCCATTGCGCGCGCGGGGGCATAGAATGGAGGGCATGACCCGTTCTTTCATCGCCGCCGCCGCCCTGCTGTCGCTCGCCGCCTGCCAGTCCGGACCCGAAGGGCCGGGCGGGACAGCGCGCGATGCGCCGGGTGAAGCGTTCTCCGATATCGGGGTGGACGAGACGGTGACCTTCACCGGCACCGAGCCGTTCTGGGGCGGCGAAGTCACCGGCCAGTCGCTGACTTATTCCACGCCCGAGAACATCGACGGCACCACGATCGCGGTCGAACGCTTCGCGGGCAACAACGGGCTCGGCTATTCGGGATCGCTCGACGGGCAGCCGTTCGACATGACCGTGACGCCCGGCGAATGCTCCGACGGGATGAGCGACCGGACCTATCCGTTCACGGTCACCTTGCGGATCGGCGAAGAGCAGCGGCACGGCTGCGCCTGGAGCGAAGACACGCCCTTCAGCGGTCCGGCGAACCCGTAACGCCTGCCCGGTCGAGTTCGGGCCTCAGCCGGCCGGTCAGCCACAGCCACCACATCCGAAAGTCCGCGGCAAGGCTCCACAGCGGGTAGGTGAACGTCGCGGGGCGGTTCTTCTCGACGCCGAAATGGGCGACCCAGGCGAAGAAATAGCCCGCCACCGGCAGCGCCAGCAGCCACCACCAGCGCCCGGTCGCCAGGGCGAAGGCAGCGATCAGAACCACCAGCGTCGTGCCGACATAGTGCAGAGCGCGGGTGCGCGGCCGCGAATGCTCGCGCAAGTAGAACGGCCAGAATTCGGCAAAGGTGGAATAGGCGCGCGCCATGGCGGCGATAATGCCACGCGCAGACGGCGCAGGCAAATCGCCGCCAACCGGCGGGAGATCAGAACAGGCCCGGGGTCTCGCGCTGAGCCGGCGTGGGCCGGTCCGGCTGGAGCACCTCGCGCCGGGCGGTGATCGACCGGGCGGTCGGGTCGCGCAGCGCGGCCGTGGCGTCCCGGTCGCCGATCGCGCTGCACACGCCCGCCCCGCCGCGCAGGAAGGCGAGCGCCTGAGCGATCGAAGCTTCCCCCGGATCGCCCAGCGGACTGAGAATATCGTCGGTCGCGCGGCAGGTTACCGGCACCACGCTTGCCAGGCCGGTGAAGTATTCGCCCTGGCCGTCGGCATTCTCGGTCTTGAACGTCACCGCCCGCAGCCGGTCGTCGCAATTGCTGCGGTCGAAGGCATATTGGCCGACCGGCTTGCCGTATGTGTTCGTCCCCACCAGCGCCATGTCGGTGCCGAGATAGGGGATGAAGGCATTGGTGACGAGTTCGCTGGCCGAGGCCGTGCCGCCGGTGCCGATGAAGGCGATCTTCGTGGCCGCGATCGACTGGTTCTGCGCGCCGAAAAGGTCGGTTTCGTTCTCGCTGGATTTCGAAGGCCGCAGCGTGGTGTGGCTGAAGACCTGGCCAACGTAGTCGCGGCCCATCAGGTCCCCCATCAGCTCCGCAATACGGACCAGCCCGCCGCCGTTGTATCGGAAATCGACAATCACTTCGGTCACGCCTTGCGCGCGAAAGTCGGCGAAGGCTTCGCGCAGGTCGGTTTCCGCCGGTCCGATGAAGGTCCGCAGGTTGATGTAGCCGACCTTCTTGCCGCCATCGTCGAGGACCTTGGCGCCATAGCGGTCGGACACGGGGTCGAGCGGATATTCCGCCTTGGTCACCGTGATCTGACGTTCGGTGCCGCTCGTTTCCCGGATTTGGAACACGCGCTGCACGCCGGGATCGGACGGTCCGAGCGCGTCGATCACGGCCCGCGGCCCGCCCGACGCCATCAGGTCGGAGATGGTCTGCATCGAGGACGCGCTGGCCCCCACGGCCAGCAGTTCGACCCCGCGGTCGAGCCCCTGCGCCAGCCCCGGGCCGCCTTCGAACCCCTCGATCACGAACACGCGGTTGCTGCCGGTATCGTAGCCGAGGCGAATGCCGAAGCCTGCGTTGGAGCCCGAGTTGTAGTAGGCTTCTTCTTCCGCGATCGAAGTGATGTAGGTGAAGAAGCGATCCTTCGACTCGGCCCGGGCCGGTGCCACCAAGGCGTCGATATAGGATTGCAGATCGGTATAGGCGCTCTTGTTCACGCCGGTGTCGAGCAAGTCGGGGAAGAGGTACCATTCGTCGAGCACGGCGCGGACGAAATCCTGCCGCGCCGACAACGAGCATTCCGATGCGCCCGAGGTCGGCGTCGACGTCGGGTTGCTGCCGATCGGCCCACTGCCGCTGGAATCGCTCCCTCCGCCGCCGCAAGCGGCGAGCGAGCCTGCAAGAACGATGCTGAGCGCGGTGCGACCTCGACCCATTATATACCCTCCCCTCGTGCCCCGGGGGCGTGCCGCAGGGCGGTTCGCGATGCCCCACGATGCCTGCCACCGGCGGGCTGCGCAAGCGGGTTGGCGTTGTAAAGTGCGAAAACGGCACGGTTTTTGGGCTCGTTTGGCCGAAATCGGGCTCTGATCGGTGGAAAACCCCGCATTTGCGCCGTACCGCTCTCGCGAGACCGGGCGGTTGCCCCTAGGCTGCATCGCCTGAAACAACAGGAGTTCCGATGTCGAGTACCGTCCCGTCCTGGCTTGCTGGAGCGCTCAAAGGCTCGGGTCCGGGTGACGGGCGCCTGACGATCGCACAGTTGGGCGACGAGCGCAGTCTGGCGCGCGGGGGCTTTGCTCTTTCCAGCCCGGCATTCGCGGACGGCGGCGAACTCGATCCCTGTTTCACCGCGGACGAGGAGGATGCCGTCGCTCCCCCTCTCGAATGGACCGCACCGCCGCCGGGCACCCAGGAACTTGCCCTGGTGGTGGAGGATGCCGATGCGCCGGGCGATTCCCCGCCGTGCCACTGGCTCGTGTGGGGGCTGGCCGGACAGCGCGGCAAGCTGCTCGAAGGCGAGGCGCCCCCGCGTGTCGGCAAGAATGCGCATCGCAATTCCGAATGGCTCCTGCCGGAGCCGCCGCGGGAGGACGGGGCGCACCGGTATGTTTTCCAGCTTTTCGCCCTCGATCTGCCGTTGACGCTCATGCCCGGGGCCGGGCGCGACGATCTGGTCGCGGCGATGAAGAACCATGTCGTCGCGGTCGCGGCGCTGACGGGCAAGTACAAGCGCCAGCCCGAAGATGCGGGGGAAGGCGCTTGGGACGAAGACGATTTTGTGTAACCAGCAACAAGCCAAGAAGGAAAGGACCTTAAAATGGCTGGCAAGAACAATGCACTGCAGAAGCCGGTGACCCTGTCATCGGACCTCGAGAATGTCGTGGGCAAGGGGCCGATGACCCGCGCCCAGGTCACCTCGAAGGTGTGGGAATACATCAAGGCCAACGGGCTGCAGGATTCGCAGGACAAGCGGATGATCAATCCCGATGCCAAGCTGGGCGCGGTGATCGGCAATTCGCAGATCTCGATGTTCAAGATGACGGCTGCGGTGTCGAAGCACCTCAGCTGATTGTGTCCGCCGGCGGCGTTGCGCCTGTCGCTGACGCCGCCGGATACGGCGCGGCCCTGTGCCGCCCGGATCCGTTTCCCCGCCCGGCGACGGCCCTGCCGCCGACAGGCGTTGCCGCCGGGGCTGCCGGGATTTAACGCTCGGCACCCGGCGACGAAGGTTTATTGGGGGCTTATGACAATCCGAACCGGCATCGGCGGGTGGACATATCCCGACTGGCGCGGCGGGACTTTCTATCCCGAGGGGCTGCGTCAGGCCGACGAGCTTTCCTATGCGGCGGAGCGGCTCGGCGCGATCGAAGTCAACGGCACGTTCTATCGCCTGCAGAAGCCGGAAAGCTTCGCCAAATGGCGCGACGAGACCCCGGCGGGGTTCGTCTTCGCGCTGAAAGGTTCGCGCTTCGTCACGAACCGCAAGGACCTGTCGCAAGCCGGCGAATCGATCGACAAGTTCATCGGGCAGGGCATTGCCGAACTGGACGACAAGCTCGGCCCGATCCTGTGGCAGCTGGCCAAGACCAAGCGTTTCGAACGCGACGAGACGGCCGCCTTCCTGGCGTTGCTGCCGGCCGAGGTCGCCGGGCTGCCGCTGCGCCATGCGATCGAAGTGGGGCACGACAGCTTTGCCTGCCCGCAATTCGTGGACCTTGCGCGCGAAGCGGGGGTCGCCATCGTCTGGTCCGAAGACGAAGGACGCGCGCCGATCGCCGACCGCACTGCCGGATTCGCCTATCTGCGGTGCCAGAAGATGCGCTCCGAATGCGAAACGGGATACGATGGCGAGGGTCTGGCCCGGATCGCGGAGATGTGCCGCGAATGGGCGGCCGGGACGGCCCCCGACGGCCTGCCCTATGCCCACGACCGCGCCGGCAGCACGGGATATGGCGGAGACGTTTTCGCTTTCATGATCAACGGCGCCAAGGAGCGCGCGCCGGCCGCCGCAATGGCGCTCGCCGAACAACTGGAAGGGTTGCAATGAGAATACTGTCGTCGCTGTCGCTGACCGCGCTGATCCTGGCTTCGGCGGGAACCGTCTCCTCCGGCGCGCTCGCCCAGACGCCCGAACAGGTGGCCGAGGCCGCGCTGGAAGGGGCGCCGGTGTTCGACGGGCACAACGACGTGCCGATCCAGCTGCGCGCGCGCTTGCGCAACATGATCGGCGATTTCGACTTCGTCGATACGACCGATACCGGCGCCGACCACGCCGACGGGCGCACGATGCACACCGATCTCACGCGCCTGCGCCAGGGGAAAGTCGGGGCGCAGTTCTGGTCGGTCTACGTCTCGGCCGCGCTGGACGAGCCCGCGGCGGTGCAGACGACGATCGAACAGATCGACGTGACCCGGCGCCTGATCGACCGCTATCCCGACAGGCTGGCCCTGGCCCTGACCGCCGACGATGTGGAGCGGGCCGTGGAAGAGGGCAGGATCGCCTCGCTGATGGGGATGGAGGGCGGCCATTCGATCGGGTCCAGCCTCGCGGTCCTGCGCCAGATGTACGCGATCGGCGCGCGCTATCTGACCCTGACCCATTCGCGCAACACGCCCTGGGCAGACAGCGCGACCGACGATCCCGAGCACGACGGGCTGACCGAGTTCGGCCGCCAGGTCGTGCGCGAGATGAACCGGCTCGGCATGCTGGTTGACCTCAGCCATGTCAGCGAGGCGACGATGGCCGACACGCTCGACATCGCCGTCGCTCCGGTGATCTTCAGCCACTCGGGCGCGCGGGCGATCAACGGCCATTCGCGCAACGTGCCCGATTCCATCCTGCGCCGCTTGCCGGAAAACGGCGGCGTGGTCATGGTCGTGGGCCTGCCGGGCTATCTCAGCGAAGACATGCGCCAGTGGAACGCGCGGCGCCAGGCGGAAAAGGCGCGGCTCGAATCGCTGTGGCAGGGGCGCCCGGAGCAGGCCGCTGCGGCGCTCGAGGAATGGGACGCGGCCAATCCGGCGCCGGAGGCGACAATCGCCGACATGGCCGATCATATCGATCACATTCGCGATATTGCCGGGATCGACCACATCGGGATCGGCGGCGATTACGACGGAATGCCGACGGGGCCGGTGGGGATGGAGGACGTGTCCGGCTATCCCGCGCTGTTCGTCGAGCTGGCGCGCCGCGGCTATAGCCAGGCCGATCTGGAAAAGATCGCGATGCGCAACGTGCTGCGCGTCATGCGCGCGGCGGAAGCGGTCGCCGCGGAGCAAGCGGACATGCCGCCGATCGAGACGCCGGTTCCCGAATAGAGCCGGGCCGGCGTCCCGGAGGCGGTCAGTCGTCCGACTTCTTCTCGGGCAGGCCTTCGCGGTCGGTTTCGGCCAGATCCTCCAGCTCGCTCTCGCTCATCGAATCGTACATCTGTTTCGATGCGCCCTGGAGTTCGGATACCTTCGTCTCGCCGCGCTTGGCGGAAAGCGCGGCGCCGGCGGCCTGTTGCTGGGCCTTCGATTGTGCGGGCATGATAGAATCCTTTCCTCGGTTCGCTACCGGCCCTTCTTCCCACCGATCGATCAGGTGCCGACGCGGCCGGGTTCGTCGGCAGGGCTGTCGCCGCCTTCGGGGGCGCCTTCGATTTCCTCGAACCGGTCGTCGACGATGCTGTCGGTTCCGGTATCGCGTTCGGATGCCTCGATCCGCCCGCTGACGGAGCCTTCGCTTTCGACTTCGCCCTGTGTCAGCGCGCCTGTCACCCAGATGACGGTCAGCGCCGCGATCGCCAGGAGAGTGCCGACGATCAGGACCCAGCGCACGACGCCTTCCTTGGAGCCGCCGCTCGCCTCGGTCTCGTTCATGTGAACCTCATCGCCCTGTCGTTCCATCGTTCTTGCTCCCGTAAAGCGACCCTGATGGGGCATTTACGTTCGGAGCGGGCGAACGTTCCTGCTGCCGGTGGCGGCCGCCGGCAGTGCGGCCGCGACGGAAACGGTCCTCAGTCGCGAAGCAGCTCGTTGATCCCGGTCTTCGCGCGCGTCTGGGCATCGACGGTCTTGACGATGACCGCGCAGGCCAGCGAGGGGCCGCCGGCCGGGTCGGGCAGGGTGCCGGGCACCACCACCGAGTAGGGGGGGATTTTCCCGCGCGTGACCGCCCCGGTGGCGCGATCGACGATCTTGGTCGACTGGGTGATGAACACGCCCATCGCGACCACGCTGCCTTCGCCCACGATCACGCCTTCGACGATTTCCGAGCGCGCGCCGATGAAGCAGTTGTCGCCGATAATGGTGGGGTTGGCCTGCAGCGGTTCGAGCACGCCGCCGATTCCCGCGCCGGCGGAGATGTGGCAATTGCTCCCCACCTGGGCGCAGCTGCCGACCGAAGCCCAGGTGTCGACCATCGTGCCGTCGCCGACATAGGCGCCAATGTTGACGAAGCTGGGCATCAGCACCACGCCCCGGCCGATGTGGCTGCCGCGCCGGACGATCGCGCCGGGCACGACGCGGAAGCCTGCGGCGGCGAAGCGGGCATCGTCCCAGCCTTCGAACTTGCTCGGCACCTTGTCGTAGGCGGGGGCACCCACTGCGCCCTCGATCACGGCGTTGTCGCGCAGGCGGAAGCTGAGCAGCACCGCTTTCTTCAGCCACTGGTTGACTTTCCATCCGCCCGCGCCGTCGGGTTCGGCCACCCGCGCCTCGCCGCTGTCGATCAGCGCGATCGCCGCTTCCACCTGCTCGCGGATTTCGCCCGACTGCGGGCCGATGTCTGCGCGGTTTTCCCAGGCGGCTTCGATGGCGGATTCGAGTTCGGCGGACATGGCGGCGCTCCGGTGGATTGAAAGTGGCCCTGGCTGCTAGCCGCCTCGTGCCGGTGCGGCAAGAAAGCTAATCTAACCCCGCCGCCTGCGCGAACCGATAGGCGCGTTCGACCAGCGGCCCGACCCGTTCGGACATCGTTTTCGCGTGGGCCGACGATGCCGTGCCGTCGATCACCCGTTTCTTGATCCCCTGCATGATCCCGGCGAGGCGGAACAGGTTATAGGCGAAATACCAGTCCATCGGCGGCACCGGATACCCGGTCCGCGCCACGTAGCGATCGACCGCCTCTGCAACCGAAGGAATGCCGAGCGTCTCGAGATCGAGACCCTCCAGCCCGGCCCGTCCGTCGGCCGGGCTGAACCAGTTGAGCATGAGATAGCTGAAATCGGCGATCGGATCGCCCAGCGTCGACAGTTCCCAGTCGAGCACCGCGATCACCCGGCTTTCGGTCTTGTGGAAGATCATGTTGTCGAGCCGGTAGTCGCCGTGCACCACGCTCGATTCGTGCTGCGGGGGCACGGTTTCGGGCAGCCATTCGATCAGCCGCTCCATCTGCGGCATATGCTCGGTTTCGGACAGGCGATACTGCTTCGCCCAGCGCGCGATCTGGCGAGCGCAGTAATCGTCCGGCTTGCCGAAATCACCCATGCCGATGGCCTGGGGGTCCTTCAGGTGAAGATCGGCCATCGTGTCGATCATCGCGTGGTAGATTGCGCGCCGCTCGGCAGGCGAACATCCCGGAAGCGCCCCGTTCCACAGCGACCGCCCGTCGGCCAGGTCCATTACGAAGAACTTCGACCCGATCACTTCGGGATCTTCGCACAGGCCGTAAGTCTTCGGCACCGGAAAGCCGGTCGGGCCGAGCGCGGACATCGCCTTGTACTCACGGTCGACCGCATGGGCGCTGGGCAGCAACTTGCCGAACGGCTGGCGGCGCAGGACGTAGGTGCGGTGCGGCGTATCGACCCGATAGGTCGGGTTCGATTGCCCCCCCTTGAACTTGGAGAGCGTCAGCGGCCCGGAAAATCCTTCGACGTTGGCTTCCATCCAGGCGGAGAGCGCGGCCTCGTCCAGCTTGTCGCGGTCGGGCACTTCGATCGTGCCGACCATCTCTTTCTCGTAGTCGATCTCGGGTTGCGACGTGTCGGTCATCGGTCGAACATCACCACGCTGCGCGCGCTGTGGCCTGCGCGCATCTTGTCGAAACCGGCGTTGATCTCCTCCAGCGAGATGCGCTCCGCAATAATCGTGTCGAGATCGAGCAGACCGCGCATGTAGAAGTCGACAAGGCGCGGCAGATCGACGGGAAAATGGTTCATCCCCATGATCGCGCCTTGCAGTTTCTTGCCCGACAGAAGGTCCATCGCCCCCAGGCCGACCTTGCAGTCGAGCGGCATCATGCCCAGGATCGTCGCGGTACCGCCGCGGCGCAGGACTTTGACCGCGAGGTCGGCGCTGGCCTGGCGGCCCACCGCCTCGATCGCATGATCGACCCCGCCGCCGGACAGCCGCACGATCTGCTCCACGGCATCGTCGGCCGCGGCGTCGACCGTGTGGGTCGCGCCCAGCGTTTCGGCCAGTTCGCGCTTTTCCGCCAGGGGATCGATGGCGATGACTTTGCCCGCACCCGCGATCTTCGCCGCGTTCACCGTCGCCAGCCCCACGCCGCCGCAGCCGATGACCGCCACGGTCTCGCCCGGGACCAGCTTGCAGGCGTTGAAGATCGCCCCGGCCCCGGTCGTCACCGCGCAGCCGATCACGGCGGCGCGATCGAGCGGCATGTCCTTGTCGATCGCCACGCAGGCGTGTTCGTGGATCAGCATCTGCTCGGCAAAGGCGGAAAGGTTGAGCAGCTGCATCACCGGCTCCCCATCGCCGCGCGTCAGGCGAGGGGCCTGCTCTTTCGCCCGGCGGGTGTCGCCGCCCAGGCAGAGAGCCATCCGCCCGGTGACGCAGAACTCGCAATGCCCGCAGAACGCGCTGAGGCAGGTAACGACGTGGTCGCCCGGCTTCACCGTCTTCACTTCGCTGCCGACCGCGCGGACCACGCCCGCCGCCTCGTGCCCGGGCACGAGCGGCAGCGGGTGGGGATAGGCGCCGTCGATGAAGTGGAGGTCCGAATGGCACAGGCCGCAGGCCCTGGTGTCGATCAGCACCTCATGAGCCAGCGGCTCCGCCACTTCGATCTCGCCGATGACGAGGCCCTCGCCGGGTTTCTCGAGGATCGCTGCCTTTGCCATTACCGTGTCGCTCCCATATCGCCCGAGCTGACGGCGTCGCCATCCGGCCGGGGCGCATGTTTGGCGAATTCCATCCGCGCGATCGAGCGGGCGTGAACTTCGTCCGGCCCGTCGGCGAGCCGCAGCGTGCGTTGGTGGGCGTAAGCCTTGGCGAGACCGTAGTCGTTCGACACGCCGCCGCCCCCGTGCGCCTGGATGGCATCGTCGATGATCTTCAGCGCCATGTTCGGAGCCTGAACCTTGATCATGGCGATTTCCTGCTTGGCGGTCTTGTTGCCGACCTTGTCCATCATGTCCGCGGCCTTGAGGCACAGCAGGCGGGTCATCTCGATATCGATGCGGGCGCGCGCGACGCGCTCTTCCCAGACCGAGTGCTTGTAGATCGGCTTCCCGAAAGCTTCGCGTGCCTGCAGGCGCCGGCACATTTTGGCGAGGGCTTCCTCGGCAACGCCGATCGTGCGCATACAGTGGTGGATGCGGCCCGGGCCGAGCCGCCCCTGCGCGATTTCGAAACCGCGCCCTTCGCCGAGCAGCAGATTGTCCGCCGGAACGCGCACGTTGTCGAGCGTGATTTCCATGTGGCCGTGGGGGGCGTCGTCGTATCCGAACACCGGCAGGTGCCGTTCGATCGTGACCCCTTCGGCATCGAGCGGCATGACGATCATCGACTGCTGCGCGTGGCGCTGCGCGCCGAAATCGGTCTTGCCCATGACGATCGCGATCTTGCAGCGCGGGTCGCCGGCACCCGACGACCACCACTTGCGGCCGTTGATGACGTAGTGGTCGCCGTCGCGCTCGATCCGGGTTTCGATATTGGTCGCGTCGGAGCTGGCGACGTCCGGCTCGGTCATCAGGAAGGCGGAGCGGATTTCGCCTTCCATCAGCGGCTTCAGCCACCGATCCTTCTGCGCGCGCGTGCCGTAGCGGTGGAAGACTTCCATGTTGCCGGTGTCGGGCGCGGAGCAGTTGAAGACTTCGCTTGCCCAGCCGATGCGGCCCATTTCCTCGGCGCACAGGGCATATTCGAGGTTGGTCAGGCCGGGGCCGTCGAATTCGAACGTGTCGTCGACGTGGCTGAGTTGCCCCTGCGGCGGCATGAACAGGTTCCAGATGCCCTGCGCCTTGGCCTTGGCCTTCATATCCTCGACGATCGGGATCACCTTCCAGCGATCGCCCTGCGCGTCCTGCTCGGCATATGTGCCGGTGTTGGGGCGCACGTTCGTTTCGATGAAATCGCGCACCCGGTCGCGCCAGTACTGCTGTCTTTCGGTGGGTTCGAAGTTCATTTTGTCGCTGTTCCTCTTCTAGATCTCGATCTCGTTGCCCGGTGAAACTGGCAGAGGCGCAAGGGCGCGCCAAGCGCATTCGTCCGCGCCGTTCACGGGGCCATCGTGTTTGCGTCCAGGTCTCCGCGGGCCGCGGCGTCCAGCGCCGCCAGGCGCGCCTCGTGATCGGCGCGGTCGATGGGGAAGCGGGCGAGCCACCAGGCGGAGAACAGCCCGAGCGCGGCGATCATGATGCAATATTGCACGATGACGCTGTCGATAACCGGCGCCGCGACATTACCGGGGCTGGCGTCGCTCGGCAAACCGGACAGCGATACGATGACGCCCGCGGTCAGAATGCCCAGCCCGGTGGCGCATTTCTGCACGAACCAGTTGCCCGAATAGAACGCGCCTTCGGCCCGGCGTCCCGTGCGCTCCTCGAACGCCTCGACGATCTCCGCCACCATCGACGATGCCGAAACCAGCACCATCACGGTGAAACTGTTGCTGACGAGGACGAACGCGAACAGCATCGCAGTGGAGGTGGCGCTGCCGACTTCCGGCCAGACCCCGGCCAGGCGCAGGCCATAGGGGATCAGCCAGAACACCGTGGCCAGAATCGTGGCGCCCGAGGCGACCCGGATCTTGCCGAAGCGGCGATGAAGCGTGCCCAGGGTCAGAAAAACGATGACGACGCTGGCGAGAAGCACGAAAGGATAGATCGCAAGCGCGCCTTCGGTGAATTCCCACACGAAATAGAACAGGTAATTGGACAGCGCGAACGTCATCCCCTGAGTGATATAGGCCGCCACGGCCCCCAGGGCGAAGATCAGGAACGCGCGTTCGGAGAACGATTCGACGATTTCGCCGAACGCGGTCTTCACGCTGAACGAGGGCGGTTTGGTTTCGGGATAGCGCGCCACGAACTTGTGCTGCCCGAGCGCGGACAGGAGCGTGGTGACCACGATGACGACGGCCCCGACCAGGCCGTAGATCTCGTATCCTTCCCGATCGAGCAGGCCGTCGCTCAGGAACACGCTGTAGGTCAGGAACAGCAGGGCGAGGCCGCCGGTCCAGCCGAACAGGTAGCGGAACCGGAACAGCGTGGTGCGTTCGTCGTAATCGCGGGTCAGCTCGGGCACGAGCGCCGCGGAGGGGACTTCGCAGGCGGAAAGCAGCAGCCGGATCAGCACCGCCATGCCCAGCAGCAGCGCGAAGCTGGGCGGCCCGTCGACCGGCGGCGACCAGAGCACGTACCAGGCGATGCCGAGCGGTATCGGCGCGATATAGAGCCAGGGCAGGCGCCGCCCCCAGCGCGTGTAGGTGCGGTCCGAAAGGTTGCCCAGCACCGGATCGACGAAGGCGTCGATGATGAGAGCGAGCACGAGGGCGAGGCTGACCAGCCAGGCCTCCATGCCCAGGACGAGATTGTAGAACGTCAGGAGGAAGACGGAAAAGCCGTTGTCCTTCACCCCGAAGGCGATCGCGCCGAAGCCGTTGGCAAGCTTGATCCGCAGCGGCAGCGGGCCGCTGTGCGCAGGGGCGTTCACGATGCCGCTTCGCAGCGGAGCCGGCGCGCGCGACCGCCGGTTGCCGTCGTCTGGGCAGGGTATCTCATGCAGGGCCTCTCCTCCCGAATTTCGCCGCCAAGCTTACGGGAAGGTAAACTCGCGTCAACGCGGTTGTGATGACGTTACGGCATGGCGGAGCGGCACGAACGCGCTTGCGGAAAGGGGCCGAATCACCTTAACCTGCACGTAAAGCAGGCGGCATCGACCTGCCGCCGGATTTTCCCGAGAGGAGCCTGCCTGACATGTCCGACCTAGACAGTTTTCGCGCCGAAACGCGCGCCTGGCTGGAAGCCAACTGCCCACCCGAGATGCGCGAGCCCGTGCAGGGCGAGGAGGACGTGTACTGGGGCGGCCGCAAGGCCACGTTCAAGAGCGACGCGCAGAAGGCCTGGTTCGAGGCGTGCCGCGACAAGGGCTATACCGTGCCGGCCTGGCCGCGCGAATACGGCGGGGCCGGCCTGTCCCCGCCCGAAGCCAAGATCCTGCGCGAGGAAATGGCGCGGATCAACGCGCGCCCGCCGCTGTCGAGCTTCGGCATCTGGATGCTCGGTCCCGCGCTGCTGAAATTCGGGACCGAGGAACAGAAGCGCAAATACCTGAACGAGATCGCCCGCGGCGAAATCCGCTGGTGCCAGGGTTATTCGGAGCCGGGCTCGGGCAGCGACCTCGTCAGCCTGCAGACCTTCGGCGAGGACAAGGGCGATCACTGGATCGTCAACGGCCAGAAGATCTGGACCAGCTATGCCGACAAGGCGGACTGGATCTTCTGCCTCGTCCGCACCGACAAGTCGAACAAGTATCAGGGCATCACCTTCATGCTGTTCGACATGGAATCGCCCGGCGTTTCGACCAAGCCGATCAAGCTGATCAGCGGCAACAGCCCGTTCTGCGAGACGTTCTTCGACGACGTGAAGGTGCCCAAAGACCAGTATGTGGGCGAGATCAATCGCGGCTGGGACGTGGCCAAGTACCTGCTCGGTCACGAGCGCGAGATGATTTCGGGCGCCGACAATTCGGAACGCGGTGCCGGCATCGGCGCGATGCTCAAGCGCCAGACGGGCGAGCTGGATCCCGTCCTGCGCGCGGAACTGGCGCTGTTCGACGTCGACGCTCTCGCGTTCTCGGCCATGGCCGAGAAGTTCCTCGACGAGGTGAAAGTGGGCAAGGCGCACCCGGCGCAGCCCAACATGATGAAATATGCCGGCACCGAATTGAACAAGCGCCGTCACGAACTGATGATGGCAGCGGGCGGGTCCGCCGCGCTCGAGTGGGACAGCGAGGAATCGCGCGGCGGCTCGGCAGCGCGGTCTTGGTTGCGGACCAAGGCCAATTCGATCGAAGGCGGGACGAGCGAGGTCATGCTCAACGTCATCGCCAAGCGTATTCTGGAGCTGCCGGGGGCTTGAGCCAATCTCCCCTCCCGCTTGCGGGAGGGGCCGGGGGTGGGCCTCGGCCGACAAGCCCACCCCGCTGCGACTAGGACTTGCTGCGCAAGCGCAAGTCTCGCTCCCCTCCCGCAGGCGGGAGGGGGGCTAGGGAGAAAGAAATGCCGCTCTATCACGACGACGATCAGGCGATGCTTGCCGATACCGCGAGCCAGTTCATGGCCGAGGAAGGCGCGATCGCCAAACAGCTGCGCCACTGGCGCGACCGCGAGTGCAAGGACGGCTTCGGCCATGCGCTGTGGAAACAGATGGCCGAAATGGGCTTCACCGGCATTCTGGTGCCCGAGGCCGACGGCGGGCTCGGCATGGGCCATGTCGAGGCCGGCATCGTGCTGGAGGAGATCGGCCGCAATCTCACGCCCTCGCCGTTCCTGACCAGTTCGGTGGTCGCCGCCACCGCGCTCGGCCAGGCAAACGACGATCTGCGCGGTCGCTGGCTGCCCGGCCTGATCGCGGGCGACAGCGTGTTCGCCGTGGCGATCGACGAAGGCGCGAAGCACCGGCCAGAACGCATTGCCACCCGGGCGGAGAAGTCGGGCAACGGCTTCAAGCTCTCCGGGCGCAAGGATTTCGTCGTCCAGGGCGCGAGCGCGGACATGATCGTTGTCGCCGCGCGCACTTCGGGCACCGAGGATGACGCCGACGGCGTGACTCTGTTCGCGGTGCCCAAGGACGCGGCCGGGCTGGATCACAATGCGGTGCGGCTGGTCGACAGCTCGATGGCGAGCCATCTGACGCTCGACGGGGTCGAGCTGGACGGCGATGCCGTGATCGGCGAAGTCGACGGCGGGCGCGAGATTCTCAACCGGATGCTCGACGCCGGCCGGGTCGGCGCCGCTGCCGAAGGCGTGGGCGTGGCGCGCGGGGCGATGGATATGACGGTCGATTACCTCAAGCAGCGCAAGCAGTTCGGCAAGCTGATCGGCGAGTTCCAGGCGCTCCAGCATCGCGCCGCCCATCTCTATTCCGAAGTCGAGATCGCCCGCGCCGCGACGATCAAGGCGCAGCAGCTTCTCGACGCGGGGGCGGAGAACGCTTCGCTGATGGCCTCGGTCGCCAAGGCCAAGGTCGGCAAGGCCGCAGGGCTGGCGGTGAAGGAAGGCGTGCAGATGCACGGCGGCATCGGCATGACCGACGAATACGACATCGGCCTCTACATGAAGCGCGACCGCGCCCTGGCGGAATTCATGGGCGACGTTCACTACCACGCCGGCCGCGTGGCGGAGCTTTCGGGCTACTAGGACGTGTCGTCACCCCGGCCACCGAGCCGGGGTCCCGCTTTCTTCCCGCGGCGGGCAAAAAAAACGAGCGGGATCCCGGATCAAGTCCGGGATGACGGTGGAAGGAATGGCAATGACCCTCGAAGACCTGTTCAGCCTCGAAGGACGCATCGCGCTGGTGACCGGCGGCAGCCGCGGGATCGGGCGCATGATCGTCGAAGGGTTCCTCGCCGCCGGAATCGACAAAGTCTATATCACCGCGCGCAAGGGCGGCGAACTGCACGAAACGGCGGAGGAACTGGGCGAGAAAGTCGTGCCGATTCAGGGCGACATCTCGACGATGGCCGGCATCGAGGAACTCGTGGCGGAGATTTCGGGGCGCGAAAGCCGGCTCGATATCCTCGTCAACAATGCCGGCGCGGCCTGGGGCGCCGACTATGCCGAGTTCCCCGAAAGCGGGTGGGACAAGGTGATGGACCTCAACGTCAAGACCCCGTTCTTCCTCACCCAGAAGCTCCACCCCCTGCTGACCGCGGCGGCGAGCGCCGAACGGCCGGCCAAAGTGATCAACATCACCTCGATCGACGGGCAGCGGGTGAACCCGTGGGAGACTTATTCCTATCAGGCGAGCAAGGCCGCGCTGATCCATCTGACGCGGCGGATGGCCGCGCGGCTGGTGAAGGATCACGTCTACGTCACCAGCCTCGCGCCGGGGGCCTTCCCTTCCAGGATGAACCGCGCCGCGCGCGATCACGAGGAGCAATCGGCCGCCGGCATCCCCAGCAGGCGCGTGGGGGACAAGTTCGATATGGGCGGAACCGCGGTCTACCTGGCCAGCCGCGCGGGCGACTATACGATCGGCGAAACGCTCACCGTCGACGGCGGCATCGTCAACGCGCACCTGCCCAGCCACTTCGCACAGCCGGACTGAGGCCATTCCGCAAGGCGGCCCCCTCCGAGCCCCTGCGAAGGCAGGGGCCTCAGGCCGCTGGCGCTGCGTCTGATACCTCCCCGAGCCCCAGCGTAGGCTGGGGCCTCAGGCCGCTGGCGTGTCGCCTGCTAGCACGAGACCCCAGCCTGCGCTGGGGATCGGAGAGGGGGGAAACGGAGGGGAGAGAGGAAGGGGAGAGAAACGGAGGGGGAGAAGCGGAAAAACACCCACCCACACCCCACCATCCGCTGGCGAGTGCGGACCTTACGCCGGAGCATACAGGCAAGCGGACGGAATCGGCCGGTGCCGCCTGGGCATCACAGGATTGCCACCTGGGCGTCACAGGGTTGCCTTGGTAACATCGTTGCGAACGGCGAAAGGGGTTACGGCAACCTTCCGCTCGGCCCTTAAGGGCTGCGAGGCGAGATACGGCCAGGGCTCGCCGGCACCGTATCCGTCGGGGGGTGTCCCTTGGCTCTGCGGCGTTGAGGCCCACCGCAGGGCGGGAAGGGACAGGTCCCCCGAAAACTCCTCGCAAACCGGCTAAGGGGGCTTTCTCTAAAAGGTCACTAGCCCCCCGAGGCACCGGCCGTCTGGACGAAGCGGCCTGCGTGACGCGTACACGCTCCGCCCCCGTCGCTGTGTGCCAGAGTGTGCTGGCTGGGCTCCTATAACCCAATGGGTTACAATTGTCAAGCTACTTTTGCCATATTCCCGAGTCCCTTTCCGAGTCCCAGCGCAGGCTGGGACCTCGTGCTATCGGGCGGAGCGCCAGCGGCCTGAGGCCCCAGCCTGCGCTGGGGCTCGGAAGGGTATTGGACATAGCGCCTGTGGCCTGAGGTCCCAGCCTGCGTGGGTGCGCGGAGGGTTATCGGGCGACACGCCAGCGGCCTGAGGCCCCAGCCTGCGCTGGGGCTCGGGAGTTTTGGTGTCGTATCGGGGGCGGCTAGAAACTCTGCTCGTAAACCCGCGTCACGTCGCCTGCCCATTCGCCGTGGTAGAGGTCGAGCAGGCGTTGCGCGGGGACTTTGCCGCTGGCGACGATTTCGTCGAGCGTTTCGAGGAAGCCGGTTTCGTTGTCGCCCCCGGTGTTGAACCGGGCGCGCGCGGCGAGGCCGGCGCGTGCGATGGCGAGCACTTCGCGGCCCAGTTCGCGCAAGGTTCCGCCGCCGGGCACGGGCGCGTCGAGCGCCAGTTTCGGCACCGCGCCGCGCAGCGCCTCGCGCTCTTCCGTCGTCCAGCCTTTCACCAGGTCCCACGCGGCATCGAGCGCGGTCTGGTCGTAGAGCAGGCCGACCCAGAAGGCGGGCAGGGCGCAGATCCGGTTCCACGGCCCGCCGTCGGCGCCGCGCATTTCGAGGAAGCTCTTGAGCCGCACCTCGGGGAAGGCGGTGGACAGGTGATCCCACCAGTCGCCCTCGCGCGGTTTTTCCCCCGGCAGCGCGGGCAGCCGGCCGTCGAGGAAATCGCGGAAGCTCTGCCCCGCGGCGTCGATATATTTCCCGTCGCGGAAGACGAAATACATCGGCACGTCGAGCATGTAATCGACCCACCGTTCGTAGCCGAAGCCGTCCTCGAACACGAACGGCAACATGCCGGTGCGGTGCGGGTCGGTGTCCGACCAGATATGGCTGCGATAGCTGAGAAAACCGTTGGGCTTGCCTTCGGTAAAGGGCGAATTGGCGAACAGCGCGGTGGCGAGCGGCTGGAGCGCCAGGCCGACGCGGAACTTCTTCGCCATGTCCGCCTCGCTGCCGTAGTCGAGATTGACCTGGATCGTGCAGGTGCGCAGCATCATGTCGAGCCCGAGGTTGCCGACGCGCGGCATGTGCCGGATCATGATGTCGTAGCGCCCCTTGGGCATGACCGGCAGCTCTTCGCGAGTCTTGTCGGGCCACATGCCCAGGCCGAGAAAGCCGACCCCGCAGCATTCGCCGATCGCCTTGACCTGTTCGAGGTGGCGCCCCGTCTCGTTGCAGGTTTCGTGCAGGTTTTCGAGCGGCGCGCCCGACAGTTCGAGCTGGCCCGCCGGTTCCAGGCTGACCGTGCCGTCCGCCCCGCGCATGGCGATGACCTTGCCGCCTTCCTCGACCGGTTCCCAGCCGAACTGCTTCAGGTTGAGCAGCAGATCGCGGATGCCGCAGCTCTCGTCGTAGCTGGGGGCGTGGAAATCCTCGCGCTTGTAAACGAGCTTCTCGTGCTCGGTCCCGATGCGCCAGGCATCCCTGGGTTTCTCCCCCCGCTGCATCGGCGCGACCAGCTGGTCGCGGCTCTCGATGATCGGGTCCTCGGCGGCGGCAGCCTCGCGTGTGCTCATTCGGGAGGGGGTAGGAAACCGCACCTTTCGTGGGAAGGAAATTATTCTTCTACGAATTTTTCTGCGCTTGCCAGTCGCCGCAAGTCGCCATCCATACGGCGGTGGCGGCAATGGCGGCGGTTTCCGCGCGCAGGATGCGCGGCCCCAGCGCGATCGGGCGGGCGGCGGGAAGGGCGCGGACCGCCTCGCGCTCGGCATCGTCGAACCCGCCTTCCGGCCCCACCAGCAGCGCGGCCGGGCCGGGATGGCCGGCGAACGCCTGCGGGGCCGGGGTGCCGCCCAGCTCGTCGGCGAAGAACAGCGTGCGGCCCGCCGGCCAGTCGCGGAGCAGGCGGTCGAGGTCGGTCGCGGGGGCGAGTTCGGGCAGCGCGGTGCGCCCGCACTGCTCTGCGGCTTCGACCATGCGTTTGCGCAGGCGCTCTTCGTTGACCTTGCGCACGACCGAGCGGCGCATGGCGACCGGCACGAACCGGCGCACTCCCAGCTCGCAGGCCTTTTCCGCGATCAGCGCGAAGTTGTCGCGCTGGATCGGGGAGGCACAGAGCCACAAGTCGGGCACGTCCTCGCGCGGGGCGAGGCGCTCTTCGACGATGACCGTGCAGGCGCGCGCGCCGCCGGGGCCGAGCCGGGCGAGGTATTCGCCGGTCCGGTCGTCGAACAGCCGCACCGGATCGCCTTCGCCGCGGCGCATCACCGCGACGAGATAGCGCGCCTGGCCCGGATCGAGCGCGACGGTCGCCCCCGGCCCGATCTCGCCGTCGATATAGAGGCGAGGGGTCGAGCGGGGCGGCCAGGCGGGGGTGGCGGGCATGGAGTCCTCGTGCGTGCGTCGTACGAATTGACGGCCTAGCCGAGCGCGGCGGGCGATCAAGTGCGCGATCGCGGCTTTCGCCGACCGCGCCGGCTGGCTAGGGCAGACAGGATGAGCGACAGCATCGTCCCCGACAGCGAACATCGCGGCCTCGTGGCGCGACTGCCGCAGGTCCCGCGCGACCTGGCGCAGCTTGCGCGGTTCGACCGGCCGATCGGCTGGTGGCTGCTGTTCTGGCCCTGCGCCTGGGGCGTGTGGCTGGCGGGCGCGGGCGGGCAATGGGCGCTGCTCGCCTGGCTGCTGCTGGGCAGCGTGGCGATGCGCGGGGCGGGCTGCGTCTACAACGACATCGTCGACGCCGATCTGGATCGCAAGGTGGCGCGCACCGCGGTGCGGCCGGTCGCGAGCGGGCGGATATCGAAGCGGCTGGCCTGGGCCTGGCTGCTGGCGCTGTGCGCGGTGGGCCTTGTGGTCCTGCTCCAGCTCCGCTGGCAGGCGCAGCTGGTCGCGCTGGCGAGCCTGGCGATGGTTGCCGCCTATCCGTACATGAAGCGGATCACCTGGTGGCCGCAGGCCTGGCTGGGGCTGGTGTTCAGCTGGGGCGCGCCGGTCGGCTGGATCGCGCTGCGCGGCGACAACCTCGACGCGCTGGCCGCGCTCTACGCCGGGTGCGTGTTGTGGGTGATCGGCTACGACACGATCTACGCCTTGCAGGATCGGGAGGACGACGCGCTGGTCGGCATCCGCTCCTCCGCCCTGCGGCTGGGCGCGCGAGTGAAGCCGGGCGTGGCGCTGTTCTATGCCGGCGCGGTGGCGCTGTGGGCGCTCGCCTTCTGGCTGCTGCGCGCCGACTGGGTGGCGCTGCTGGCGCTGATCCCGGCGGCCGCGCACCTCGCCTGGCAAGTGGCGACGCTCGACCCGGCGGACCCGGCCAACCCGCTCGACCGCTTCCGGGCGAACCGCTGGACCGGGGCGCTGGTCGCCGCCGCCTGCTTCGTGGTGGGCAATGCCTGAAGGGCGCCGCCGCGGAGGTGGTCAGCCGTAGCTGACCACCTCGAACTCGATCCCGTCCCAGTCGAGGAAATAGAACCGGCGCCCGGGTTCGTAGTCGGCGTGCGAGAACGGCTTCAGCCCGGCCTCGATCACGATCTGCTCCGCCGCGTCGAGATCGTCGACCAGCAGGCCGACATGGTTGAGCGGCACGCCCTTGGCATAGCCGCCGCCGGCCTCCGGGTTGGTATAGAGCGCGAGATAGGTCGTCTCGCTGCCGACGTGGATCGTCTCGCCGCCGGCCATCGCCGGGCCGCGCCAGCGTTCGTGCCAGCCCAGCAGCTTCTCGAACAGCGCGGCGCTGCGATCCGGGTCGGTGACGGTGAGGTTGGCGTGTTCGATCTGGCCCTTGGGCATATGTGCACTCCTTTGCGGTTCCGGCGGCGCTGCGCCGCCTTTTGCGAATCGGTGCGAAGGACAATGCAACTTCAACTTAACTTGAGGTCAAGAACGAAATGCGCTAGGGGCGAATCATGCGTGCGAACGACCTGCTTCCCATCGGCGTGCTGGCGCGCCGCACCGGCCTTTCCCCTTCGGCGATTCGTTTTTACGAGGACAAGGGGCTGGTCACCGCTCACCGCACCGGCGGCAATCAGCGCCGCTTCCTGCGGTCGGACATTCGCCGGCTGAGCTTTATCCTGATCGCGCAGAAACTGGGCCTGACGCTGGAGGAGATTTCCGAACAGCTCGCCCGTCTGCCCGACAAGCGCACGCCGACCAGTTTCGACTGGTGGAAGATCAGCGAGGCGATCCGCGACCGGCTCGACCGGCGGATCGCGCAGCTGGAGGCGATGCGCGACAACCTCGACGGGTGCATCGGCTGCGGGTGCCTGAGCCTCAAACATTGCAAGCTCTACAACCCCGAAGACCGGGCTGCCGAAGCCGGCCCCGGCCCGCGGGTTCTGCGCCGGCTGGAGCAGGACGCGGCGCAGGCCGGCGGCTAGGGCGAGTCGGTTTTCACCCGGTGGCGCGGCCCTTGGCGGAAGGCCCAGCGCAGCGTCGTCCCCATGCCCCAGGCCGCGGCGCGGGCGGGCAGGGCGGCGAGGCCGGGCCGCTCCAGCCCCAGCATGGAGCGCGCGAAGGGCGGCAGCAGCGTGACCGCCTCCGCCGCCAGCGTGGCCTGGAGCGCGGCCGGCGCCGCTTCCGGCCGCTGGGTGAGGACGAAGCGCGCCACCTCGCGCGCCTCCGCCGATCCGCGCAAGTCGGCGCGCAACTCGCGGAAAATCGCCTCCGCCTCGCGCTGGTTTTCGGGCACCGGGTCGGCCCCCAGCGCGCGGGCGATCACGGCGAACTGGCGATAGTATTCGTCGCGCGCGGCGTGCGGCAGGCCGGGGCGGACATAGCGCAGATAGGCGGCGAGGAAGCTGGTCGCCTCCGCGACATGAACCCACGCCAGCGTGCGCGGGTCGCGCGCGGAATAGGGCGTCCCGTCGGGCAGGGTTCCGCCGACCTGCCGGTGGATGCGGTTGACCCGATCGATCGCCGCGCGCGCATCGTCGCGATGGCCGAACGTCGTCACCGCGATGAAGCGCGCGGTGCGCCGCAGCCGCCCGTGCATGTCGTGGCGAAAATCCGAATGGTCGAGCACGCCCTGGAGCGCGTGGGGATGGAGCATTTGCAGCAGCAGGCCCCGAATGCCGCCGACCATCATCCCGACGATGTCGGCATGGACCAGCCGGATCGGCGTGTCGCGCGCAAACAGCGCCTCTTCCGACGGCGGCACCGGCTGCTGGCCGTCCTCATTGAACACCGCGCGCACGCGCCGGACCAGCTCTGCGCGCAGGCGCTCCGAGGGAGGGCGGTCGGGCATAGGACTCCTATAGCCTTGTGTGGCGACAATGAAATCTCCGCGAAATCTCCGCGCGTGGCGCTTGCAGCGGCCCGGCCGCGCGTATAGTCACCCGCGCGAGATGAACGACATGACCGACAAGAGCTTCGATCAGGCGAGTAAGACCGTAATCGCCGCGCCCGACACCGAAGTCGACGTGCGCGAGACATTCGGGATCGACATCGACTGGAAAGTGCCCGCGTTTTCGAAACCCGATGAGCGCACGCCCGATCTGGACGATGCCTACGTGTTCGAACCGCAGACCACGATGGCGATCCTGGCCGGATTCGCCCACAACCGCCGGGTGATGGTCCAAGGCTATCACGGCACGGGCAAGTCGACCCACATCGAACAGGTCGCGGCGCGGCTCAACTGGCCCTGCATCCGCATCAACCTCGACGCGCATATCAGCCGGATCGATCTGGTCGGGCGCGACGCGATCGTTCTGCGCGACGGATTGCAGGTGACCGAATTTCGCGAAGGCTTGCTGCCCTGGGCGCTGCAGCACCCGGTGGCGCTGGTGTTCGACGAATACGACGCGGGCCGGCCCGACGTGATGTTCGTGATCCAGCGCGTGCTGGAACAGGCGGGCAAGCTGACCCTGCTCGATCAGAACCGCGTGATCCGCCCCGATCCCAATTTCCGCCTGTTCGCCACCGCCAACACCGTGGGGCTGGGCGACACCAGCGGCCTCTATCACGGCACGCAGGCGATCAACCAGGGGCAGATGGACCGCTGGAACATCGTCGTCGGTCTCAACTATCTGCCGGCGGAGACCGAGCAGGAAATCGTCGCCGCGAAGAATCCCGACACCGACCCGAAGACGATCGCCGACATGATCAAGGTCGCCGACCTGACCCGGCAGGGCTTCATCAGCGGCGACATCTCGACCGTGATGAGCCCGCGCACGGTTATCACCTGGGCGGAAAACGCCGCCATCTTCAAGGACGTCGGCTTCGCTTTCCGCCTCAGCTTCCTCAACAAGTGCGACGAGGCCGAACGGATGCTGGTGGCCGAATACTACCAGCGCGTCTTTGGCGAGGAACTGCCGGAGAGCGTGGTATCCGCCGCGTGACGGGTTGATGCGGTCCGTGGCTGTGTTATGTAATTAATACAGCTTTCGATGAACCGGATTTTTCCCTGGCCCTCGCGCAAGCGGCGCACCGGCGGCGACGAGCCGGACGGGCCGGGATTCTACGCTTTGCAGGATGCGCCCGGCGGCGTTTGGACCGATGCGGACGCCGCCCCCGATCGCGCGCGCGCCGGGGCGATGGGGCGCTCTTCCGGCGCCGGGGGCGATCCCTGGGCCGAACGGCTCGAACAGCTCGACCGCTATATGGAGGACGAGCCGAAGCGCGAGCGCAAGCGCCGGCGCCGGCGCTGGATCGTGCGGGGCGTGGCGGGCGTTTTGTTCGCTTTCATCCTGCTGATCGGCTGGCTGGCGGTGACTGCGCCGCTTTCGCGCTCGCTCGAACCGATCGCCCCGCCGCAGCTGACCCTGCTGGCGTCGGACGGCACGCCGATCGCGCGCAACGGGGCGGTGGTGGACGAGCCGGTGCGTGTCGCCGACCTTCCGCCGCATGTGATCGAACCGTTTCTGGCGATCGAGGACCGGCGGTTCTACAGCCACTGGGGGATCGACCCGCGCGGGATTGCGCGCGCGCTGTGGTCGAACGCGACCGGCGGGCCGACCCAGGGCGGCAGCACGATCACCCAGCAGCTCGCCAAATTCACGTTTCTTACCCCCGAACAGAGCCTGACGCGCAAGGCGCGCGAGGCGCTGATCGCCTTCTGGCTGGAAGCCTGGCTGACCAAGGACGAGATCCTCGAACGCTATCTTTCCAACGCCTATTTCGGCGACAACACTTATGGTCTGCGCGCGGCCTCGCTCCACTATTTCTACCGCCACCCGGAAAACCTGAAGCCGGAGCAGGCAGCGATGCTCGCCGGTCTGCTCCAGGCCCCGTCGCGCCTTGCCCCGACGCGCAATTTCGACCTCGCCGAACAGCGCATGTGGCTGGTTGTCGCGGCGATGGTCGATGCGGGATACCTGACTCCGGAAGAGGCCGCCCGGCTGCCGACCCCGCGGCTGGACGTGCGCACGCGCAACGAATTGCCCACCGGCACCTATTTCGCCGACTGGGCGCTGCCCGAAGCGCGCAAGCTGGTCGGCGGCGGCTATTCGGAGCAGACGATCGCCACCACGCTCGATTCGCGCCTGCAGGGGATCGCCCGCGACGTGGTCGCGCGCGCGCCGCTGGGCACGGCGCAAGTGGCGCTGGTGGCGATGCGGCCCAATGGCGAGGTCGTGGCGATGATCGGCGGGCGCGACTATGCCAAGTCGCCGTTCAACCGCGCGACCCAGGCGCGGCGCCAGCCGGGGTCGACTTTCAAGCTGTTCGTCTATCTCGCCGCGCTGGAGGCAGGGATGGACCCGGACGACCCGGTCGACAACCGCGCCATCGAGACCGGCACCTATCGCCCGCGCAATGCCGGCGGCGCCTATTCGCAGAGCCTGACGCTGGAACAGGCCTTCGCCCGGTCGAGCAATGTCGCCGCGGTGCGCGTGTTCGAGCAGGTGGGGGACCAGGCGGTGATCGACATGGCCCGCCGCCTGGGCGTCACCTCGCCGCTGGCCGAAGGAGACCCGAGCCTGGCGCTCGGCACTTCGACCATGACCCTGATGGAACTGACCGCCGCCTATGCCGGGATTGCGGCGAACGAATTTCCCGTGCGGCCGCACGCGTTCGTGGAGCAGCCCCCGGGCTGGTTCGACTGGCTGTGGAGCGGCAAGGAGCGCCTTTCGCGCGGGCGGCACGCGGCGATCGAGCGCCTGCTGCGCAGCGCGATCAACCGCGGCACCGGGCGCGCGGCGATGCTGCGTGCCCCGAACTTCGGCAAGACCGGGACGACGCAGGACAATCGCGACGCGCTGTTCGTCGGTTATGCCGGCGACCTGGTGGTCGGGGTGTGGATCGGCAACGACGACAACTCGCCGCTCGCGGGGATCAGCGGGGGCGGGCTGCCCGCGCGCATCTGGCGCGATTTCATGCGCCGGGCGCTGGGCGAGGCGCGCGCTCCGGCCCGCCCGCGCCCGACGCCGAGCCCCGATCCAAGCGGCCCTGTCCAGCCGCAGGACGTGCCGCAGATCGGCGATATCCCGCTGGACGAGGGCGGTTCGCGGCTGCGCGTGCACGATAGCGGCGTGATCATTTCGACCGACGTCAACGGGGTTCCGGTCGATGTCCGGCTGGACCGGGACGGGGTCGCGCTGGAGCCGGGCGCTACGCCGCGCGATCCCCCGGCGGACGACACCGCGCCGCGCTAGTCATCCGGCGTCGAAGTCCGCCCCCCACTCCCGTCATGCTGAAACGCGTTCAGGGTGACGAGTCAGCCGAAGACGCGTTCGAACACCCGGTCCACCTGGCGGAAGTGGTAATCGAGGTCGAACTTCTCCTCCAGCTCGCTCTCGCTCAGCGCGGCGGTGACATCGCCGTCCTGCTTCAGCAGGTCGAGCAGCGCCAGCTTGCCGTCGGATTCCCAGACTTTCATCGCGTTGCGCTGGACGATCGCATAGGCGTCCTCGCGACTGACCCCGGCCTGGGTGAGCGCCAGCAGCACGCGCTGCGAATGGACCAGGCCGCCCATGCGGTCGAGGTTCTTCTGCATCCGTTCGGGATAGACCACCAGCTTGTCGATCACCCCGGTCAGCCGCGCGAGCGCGAAGTCGAGCGTGATCGTCGCGTCGGGGCCGATGAAGCGCTCGACCGAGGAGTGGCTGATGTCGCGCTCGTGCCAGAGGGCGACGTTTTCCAGCGCGGGCAGGGCATAGGCGCGGATCATGCGCGCCTGGCCGGTGAGATTCTCGGTCAGGATCGGGTTGCGCTTGTGCGGCATGGCGCTGCTCCCCTTCTGCCCGGGGGAGAAGTATTCTTCCGCCTCCAGCACTTCGGTCCGCTGAAGGTGACGGATCTCGACGGCGACGCGCTCGATCGATCCGGCGATCACGGCCAGTGTGGCGAAGAACATCGCGTGCCGGTCGCGCGGGATGACCTGGGTGGAAATCGGCTCGATCGCCAGCCCGAGCCGTTCGGCCACATGTTCCTCGACCGCCGGATCGACATTGGCGAACGTGCCCACCGCACCCGAAATCGCGCAAGTCGCGATCTCCTCGCGCGCGGCGACCAGGCGTTTGCGGCAGCGGGAAAACTCGGCATAGGCCTGCGCCAGCTTGAGGCCGAAAGTGACCGGCTCGGCATGGATGCCGTGGCTGCGGCCGATGGTCGGGGTATACTTGTGCTCCTCCGCGCGGCGGCGGATCGCGGCGAGCAGAAGGTCGAGATCTTCCAGCAGGATGTCCGACGCGCGGGCAAGTTGCACCGCCAGGGTCGTGTCGAGCACGTCCGAACTGGTCATGCCCTGGTGCATGAAGCGCGCCTCGTCGCCCACCTGCTCCGCGACCCAGGTGAGGAAAGCGATCACGTCGTGCTTGGTCACCGCCTCGATCGCGTCGATCGCGGGCACGTCGATCTTCGGATCGGTCGCCCACCAGTCCCACAGGGCCTTCGCCGCGCTTTTCGGCACGACGCCCAGCTCGCCCAGCTTTTCGGTCGCGTGGGCTTCGATCTCGAACCAGATGCGATAGCGCGCCTCCGGCTCCCAGATCGCGGACATCGGGGGGCGGGCGTAACGGGGGACCATGGCAAACTCCGGGGCGGGAAAACGGGTGTCGCCGCGCGGCTATAGGGGGGAAGGCTGATTGGCAACCCGCCAGATTGGCGGTAGGGTGCATGGCTCCGATACTGCATCGCTGGGGGGCATATGCATCGTTTGGGCCGTCTTATCGCCGGGGGAATCGCAGCGACCGCATTCGCTGCGCCTGCCTGGGCGGGAGAGGAAATCCTCTATCAACCCGAACCCGAATGGGTCGACGTGGCCGAGCTTCCGCCGGCCGACAGCCATCCGGGCAAGCCGATGCGGCTGGTCGAATCGCAGGTTCTGCTGGACGGCGGGACGGTCTGGGAATTCACCGACCTCGCTCTCGCGCTCGAAACCCCGGAAATGCTCAGCCAACTGGGCACGGTTTCGGCGAACTGGCTGCCCGACAAGGGTGACCTGATCGTTCACCGGATCGAGCTGGTGCGCGACGGCGAAACGCTCGACGTCCTGGGCGATGGCGCCCGGTTCGAAGTGCTCCGGCGCGAACGGCAGTTGGAACAGCGCATCCTCGACGGCGGGCTGACGGCAACGCTGGCCGTGCCGGGTCTTCGGGTCGGCGACACCGTGCGCGTCGCCTATTCGGTGACCCGCCGCGATCAGGCGCTCGACAACGAAATGGAATGGAGTTCGGCGATCCTTGCCGAACCGCTGCCGGTGGCGGCCGGACGGATCGTCCTGTCGTGGCCGACCGGCCAGCCGGTGAGGCACCGGGTCTTGCGCGCGGACGATGCCGCGAAGGTGGTGCAGGAGGGCGGAATGACTCGCCTGACGATCGACATGCCCCTGGCCGAGCCGCCCGAGATGCCGGACGACGCACCGATGCGTTTTCGGATGCCGCCGTCCGTGCAGGTCGGCACTTTCGACAGCTGGGAAGCCGTCTCGGCCACGATGGCCCCCTATTTCCGCACCGAAGGGACGATAGCGCCGGACGGCGATATCGCGCGCGAGGTGGAGGAGATCCGCGCGGCCACGGCCGACCCGCTCGCCCGCGCGGCGCTGGCGGTGCAACTGGTGCAGGACGAGATCGGCTATCTCATGAACGGCCTCGACGGAGGGAACTACCTGCCGCAATCGCCGGCCGAAACCTGGCAGCACCGCTACGGCGACTGCAAGGCCAAGTCGCTCCTGCTTCTCGCCATGCTGCGCGAGCTGGGTATCGAGGCCGAAGCGGTGCTGGTCAGCACGACGATAGGCGACGCCGTGCCCGGGTTGCTGCCGCTGCCGGGCAATTTCAATCACATGATCGTGCGCGCCGACATCGGTGGGCAATCCTACTGGCTCGACGGGACGAGTTTCGGCACGCGCCTGCAGACGATCGGAGCGGTCCCGCGTTTCGGCCATGCCCTGCCGCTGCGCGAGGAAGGCGCGGCTTTGCAGCCCATCGCCGCGCGGCCCCTGCCGGTGCCCGATCGCACGGTTCGCCTTACGGTCGACCAGAGTGCCGGCCTGGCCGTGCCCGCGCTGTTCGATTTCGAGCTGACGGTGACGGGCCCCAACGCCTCGCCTTTCCGTATGCTGACGCAGCTGGAGGATGGGGAGCAGCGTGACGAGGCGATCCAGGCGACGGTGACTTCGGTGATCGGCGAGCACCGACAGATCGAAAAATCGATCGCCTACGACGACGAGACAGGCACCGCCACGATCGCGGTCGAAGGGCTGATGACGACGCCCTGGAAAATGCGCGACGGCCGCTATCGCCTGGAAATGCCCTATCTGCCGGCAGCGAGCTTCAGCTTCGAGAACGACCGGGCGCGGGCCGAGTGGCGCGATCTGCCGGTGACCGTGAACGGGCCCCTGTTCTGGCGCGGCGAGGTCGAGTGGTTGCTGCCCGACGGCGGCGAAGGTTTCGCGGTTCGCGGGGAGCCCACCTTCGAACGCGAGATCGGCGGCAACCTGATCCGCTCCTCGGGCGGGCTCGAGAGCGGGCGCGTCGCGATAGTGCAGGACGTCAAGAGCATCGCGTGGGAGATTCCCGCCAGCGAGCTGGCCGCGGTCAAGCGCGAAACGATCCGCATGAAACGCCGCTTGCCGACGATCGTCGCGCCTGCCGAGGTGCGCCGCGCCTGGGACTATCGGGGCAGCGACCGGCGTATGCTGGCCGAACTCGAGAAAGCCTATGCCCTGCTGATCGAGCGCGAGAAGGAAGACAAGGCGGGCGCCTATACCAACCGGGCGGCGTTCCGCGCCGGTATCGGCGACTGGGAGGCGGCGCTGGCCGATCTCGACATTGCTCTCGAACGCGAACCTGCCGCCTGGACCTATCGCTCGCGCGCGGCGGCGAAGCGGCAGTTGGGGGACCTGGAAGGCGCGCTTGCCGACCTCCAGGCCGCCGAAGCGCTCGATCCGGCCAACCCCGATCACTACAGCCAGATCGAGATACTCGGACAGCTCGGGCGCGGGGACGAAGCGATTGCCCTGGCGGAAGAAAGCGCGCTGGTGGCGAACGATCCCGACTGGGGCGACATCCAGCTCGCCTATGCCGAAGGATGGGCGGGGCAGACGCAGGACGGCCTCGATCGCCTTACCGATCTGGCCGATCTCGCCTCACCGGGATCGGAAGCGTTCAATGCCCTGTGCTGGTACGCCGGCATCTGGAACCTCGCCACGCGCGACACGCTGCCGGTCTGCCTGAAAGCGGTGGAACAGTCCGCCGGCGGGGTCGGCGCGCTCGACAGCCGGGCGCTGGTGCTGTTTCGCCTTGGCGAGGCCCGACAGGCCTTGACCGACCTCGACAAAGTGCTGACCGCTTCCCCGGGCGAGCATGCCTCGCGCTATTTGCGCGGGATCGTGCGACTGGAGCTGGGCGACGCCGCGGGGCGGGAGGATATTGCCCTGGCACTCTCGGCGGAACCTGCGCTCGAGGCGATCTATCGCGCCTATGGGCTGGCTCCGCCGAACTAGCGCGACCGGGCGCTTGACCAATTCATAACTGTTTGGTTATGAATAAGCCATGTCTCCCGATGCTTCGGATCTGCTGTTCAGGGCCCTTTCGGACCGCAGCCGGCGGGCGCTGTTCGAGCGCCTCTGCCGCAACGGGGAACTGACCGTCGGCGGGCTGACCGACGGTTCGGGCATTTCGCAACCCGCGGTCTCCAGGCATCTCGCGATTCTGAAGGATAGCGGGCTGGTCGATGCCCGCCGGGCGGGCCGGGCGACCTATTATCGCGCGCGCGCCGACCGGCTCTCGACGCTCGACGACTGGACACGGGCCATGCGCGAAACCTGGCACGCGCGGTTCGACGCGCTCGACGATCTTCTGGGAAGGATGGACAATTGACCGCCAACGACACCCGAACCCGAACGCTGACGATGGAACGCGAGTTCGCCCATCCGCCCGAGCGCGTCTGGCGCGCGCTGACCCAGAGCGAGCTGCTGGCCGAATGGATCATGCCGAACGACTTTCGCGCCGAGGTCGGCGCGCGGTTTTCGATGGACGCCGAATGGGGCAGAGTGGAAGGCGAGGTCCTGGCCGTCGAGCCGCAGCGCAGGTTGCGCTACACCTGGAACGGGTCGGGCCTGCAAAGCCAGGTCGAATGGACGCTGGAGCCGACCGGCGCCGGCACGCGATTGCTGCTCGAGCAGACCGGTTTCCGGCCCGAGGATCGGCAGGCCTATTACGGCGCCCGCGCGGGTTGGCCGCGGTTCCTCAAGACACTCGAAACGCTTCTGGAAAGGATCGATTGATGCGCGCAACGATCAGACAATGGCACCGCTGGATATCGATGGCCTTCGTCGCCACCGTAGCCGCGATTTTCCTGCTCCAGGCGGTCATGGTCCCGCCCGAATGGGTGTACTACACCCCGCTGCCGTTCCTCTTCGCGCTGATCCTTTCGGGCATGTACATGTGGTTCCGCCCTGCCCGGGGAGCGGGAGCCAAATGACCGGTTCCGGCCGGTCCGCGTGAAGGCGCAAGTGCGCGAGGCGATCGCTCGCAATCGCGCCAGGGCGGGAGGCTCAGCATCCTCCCGCTATCCGGTTCCGCTTCATTTGACAGCGGCTCCGGCGACGTCCACCTAGGCCCCGCATCACCGATCGAGAACATGGGTTCGCGGCGAATGGCCGGGGACCGTTTGCGGGACCGAGCGCAACGAGACGTCATGATCGAGCTTCCGACTTTCGAGGACATCGGCCTTGCCGGCCTGGCCCCCGCCGCCGAAGCGGCGATCGGGCTGTGCATTCTGGCGGCGATTGCCTGGCTGGGCAATTTCGTTGCCAAGAAAATCATTCTGCGCGTCCTGATCGCGCGGGTTCTGCCGAAGGATCGGCCGAACCCGGGCAAGATGGCGGCATATCTCGCCAATATCGTGCCAACGGTGATCGTCGCATACGGGGTCCACGCAGTGCCCCATCTCCCGCTGCCCGTGGCGTCGGTGATCGCCAACGTTGCCAACGGGGTGACCATCCTGGTCATAGCGATGGCGATCAGCGCCGGGCTGAGCTTCATCAACGCGCTCTATCAACGCAAGCCGCAGAGCGCGAGCCGGCCGATCAAGGGCTATATCCAGGTGCTCAAGATCGTCGTCTATTCGGGCGCCGCGATCCTGATCGTCGCGGTTCTGATAGAACAGTCGCCGCTGATATTGCTGTCCGGCCTCGGCGCGATGGCGGCGGTCGTCCTGCTGGTGTTCAAGGACACGATCCTCTCGCTGGTCGCCTCGGTCCAGCTCACATCGAACGACCTGCTGCGCGTGGGCGACTGGATCGAGATGCCGCAGGCCGGGGCGGACGGCGACGTGATCGATATCGCGCTGCACACGGTGAAAGTGCAGAATTTCGACAAGACGATCGTTTCCATCCCCACGCACCGGCTGATTTCCGAAAGCTACCGCAACTGGCGCGGCATGTCCGAATCGGGCGGGCGGCGGATCAAGCGGCCGATCTTCATCGACCAGAACGCGATCGGCTTCCTCGGCGAAGAGGAAATCGCCCGTCTGCGACGCTTCGCGCTGATCGCCGATTACCTTGCGGACAAGCAGCGCGAGATCGACACATGGAACGCGGAGCTGGGGGAGGCGGGGCGCGAGGCGGTCAATGCCCGCCGGGTGACCAACGTGGGCACGTTCCGCGCCTATGTCCTCGCCTATCTGCGCGCGCATCCGCGGATATCGCCGGCGATGACGCTGATGGTGCGCCAGCTCGAGCCGGGGCCGCAGGGGCTGCCGCTCGAAATCTATTGCTTTACCGACACGACCGCGTGGCTCGAATACGAACGGATCCAGTCCGACATCTTCGATCATCTGCTGGCGATCCTGCCCGAGTTCGGCTTGCGGATCTTCCAGCAGCCCAGCGGCCTCGATTTCCGGGAGCTGACCGCCAGGTAGGGCAGCGGCCCGCGATCGTCAGATCAGCCCTTTGGCCCGCAGGCTCGCGTGCCCTTCGCGTCCCACGATCACATGGTCGTGGACGACGATCCCCAACAGGCGCCCGGCTTCGGCGATACGCCGGGTGATCTGGATGTCGGCCGTGCTCGGTTCGGGGTTTCCGCTCGGGTGGTTGTGGACCAGGATCAGCGCGCTCGCGCCGACTTCCAGCGCGCGCTTGACCACCTCGCGCGGGTGAATCGCTGCCTCGTCGATCGAGCCGTCGCCGACATGGTGGTCGAGGATCAGGCGGTTGCGCGTGTCGAGGTAGAGCACGCGGACCCGCTCCACGGTCAGATGCGCCATGTCGATGGTGAGATAATCGAGCAGCGCCTGCCACGATCCGAGCACCGGCTTGCCCTGCACTTCGCTGCGCGCCATGCGCCGGGCGGCGAGTGCGGCGGCCTTGAGCATTGCCGTGCCCGTCTCGCCCATGCCCTTCACTTGCGTGAGCGCCGCGGGATCGGCGTTGAGCACGGCAGGCAGCGTGCCGAACCGGTCGAGCAAGGCCTTGGCCAGCGGCTTGGTGTCGCCGCGCGGGTTGCCGGCGAACAGCAGGTATTCCAGCACTTCGTAATCCGCCAGCGCCTCGGCCCCGCCGGCCAGCAGCCGCCGGCGCAGCCGCGCGCGGTGGCCGGTGCCCGCATGGGGCGGCGCGGACTTCGCCGGTTTCTCCCCCTCCTGCGGCAACCATTCCCCCTTCGGCGCGTTCGACAGCGATCCATTGCCTTTGGCGGGCGATGCGCGCAAGTGGGGGCCGATGGCGCTGGCCGAAGACGAGAAGGGCGAAGGGCCGGAAACGGCGGCATCCGGCCGGCGAGCGCCGCGCTGGCGAGTGCGCCTGTCGCTGTTCCTCCTGGCTCTGACGGTCGTCACACTGACCGTGCTGTGGTTTTCGCGCGAGCGGATCGCCGAGGACGTCATCGCCGGGATGCTGGAGGAATACGACCTTCCCGCGCAGTACGAAATCGAAAGTATCGGCCCGGAGCAGCAGATCCTGCGCAACGTGGTCGTCGGCGATCCGGCGCGGCCCGACCTTACGGTAGAGCGCGTGATCGTGAACTTGCGCTATCGCTTCGGCACCCCGGCGATCGGCCGGGTGGTGCTGGAACGGCCGCGCCTGTTCGGCAGCGTTCGCGGCGGGCGAGCGAGCTTCGGCAGCCTCGACCGCGTCCTTTTCGCGCAAAGCGACGCGCCCCCTGGCCTGCCCGATCTCGACCTGCAACTGATCGACGGGCGCGCGCTGGTCGAAACCGACTATGGCCCGGTCGGGATCAAGGCCGAAGGCGAAGGCGAGCTGGACGACGGTTTCGACGGGCAGCTGGCCATGGTTGCGCCGGAGCTGGAGGGGGCAGGGTGCCGCGCGGACGGGGCATCGCTTTACGGCCGATTGACCACGAGCGCGGGAAAGCCGGCATTCGCAGGGCCGCTGCGGCTGTCCGCCCTGACCTGCGAGGATGGGGGCGTGGCGCTGGCCGATCTTGCGCTGTCGCTGGAGGCGACCGGCGATGCCGATCTGGCGGGCTACGAAGGGCAGGCACGCGTGTCCGGCGGGCGCATCGCGCTGGAGGAAACGCGCATCAACGGCATGAATGCCAATCTGCGTGCAAGCTGGCGGAACCGGCGGCTTACCGCGCGCTATTCGCTGGTCGGGCGCGGCGTTGCGCACCCGCAGGCGCAGTTCGCGGTGCTTACGGCCAGGGGAGGGTTGCGCGCGCGCGACGGGTTCTCTCGGATCGAGGTCGAGGCCGATGTCGAAGGCAACGGGCTGCGCACCGGCCGCGCGGTGGCGGAAACGCTGGACGATCTCGCGCGCGGCGGCGCCGATACCCTGATCGCGCCGCTTGCCCGGCGCATGGCCGGCGCGCTCCGGCGCGAAGAGCGCGGCAGCCGGCTGACGGGCAACCTGATCTGGCGCAGGAACGGGGATGCGGTGTCGGCGGTGGTGCCCAATGCCACTTTGCGCGGGGGCAGCGGGGCGACGCTGCTGGCGCTTTCGCGCGTCCATTACCTCGGCGGGCGCGGCCGTGCGCCGCGGCTGACCGGCAACTTGCGCACCGGCGGCGATGGGTTGCCGCAAATGGTCGGTCGGATGGAACAGATTGCGGGTCGCGACGCCGTGCTGCGCTTACGGATGGCCGACTATGCCGCCGGCGATTCGCGTGTCGCCCTGCCTGAACTCGTGCTGGCCCAGGGCGCCGGCGGGCAGCTCGGCTTCTCGGGCCGCGCGGTGGTGTCGGGCGCGCTGCCGGGCGGCGCGGCGCGCGACCTGGTCGTGCCGCTCGACGGCCATTGGTCCTCCGCGCGCGGGCTGGCCTTGTGGCACGAATGCACCGATTTCCGGTTCGGCCGCCTCGCCCTGGCCGATCTCGTGCTCGAGCGCCGCGGCCTGCGCCTGTGCCCGCCGCGCGGGGGGCCGATTCTGGCTTACGACGCGCGCGGGCTGCGGATCGCGGCGGGCGCACCTTCGCTCGATCTCGCGGGCGAGCTGGCGGGCACCGCGATACGGCTTGAAACGGGTGCGGTCGGGTTCGCCTGGCCCGGCAACCTCGCCGCACGCGAGGTGTCCGTCGCGCTCGGACCCGAAAGCGAAGCCAGCACTTTCCGCATCAGCAGCGTTCAGGCAACGCTCGGAAGCGAGATCGAAGGGACCTTCGCCGATGCCGACGTCGCGCTGTTCGCCGTCCCGCTCGACTTGCGCCAGACGGCCGGGCGCTGGCGCTATGCCGACGGGATCTTCGCGATCGGGGAGGGAAGCTTCGTCCTGGAAGACCGGAGCGAGGAAGATCGCTTCAAGCCGCTGGTGGCCCGCGATGCGACCCTGTCGCTCGAAACCGACACGATTCGTGCCGGCGCGTTGCTGCGCGAGCCGACCAGCGATCGCGAAGTGGCGCGCGTGGCAATCGTCCACGATCTTGCGCGCGGTGCGGGCCACGCCGATCTCTCGGTCGCAAGCCTGGTGTTCGACGAGGCGCTGCAACCCGACATGTTGAGCGAGCTGGCGCTGGGCGTCATCGCCAACACCCGCGGCACCGTCACCGGCACCGGGCGGATCGACTGGGACGGGCAAGGCGTGACCAGTTCCGGGCGGTTTTCCAGCGAGGGGCTCGACTTCGCTGCCGCTTTCGGCCCGGTTCGGGGCGCTTCGGGCACGATCGTCTTTTCCGACCTGATCGGCCTGACAACCGTGCCGGGCCAGCGCCTGCAGGTCGCCTCGATCAACCCCGGGGTCGTAGTGACCGCGGGCGAGGTCGAATTCGCATTGCGCGAGGGGCAGTTTCTGTCGGTTGCCGGGGGCACCTGGCCGTTCATGGGCGGAACCCTGACATTGCGCCCGGTGGACCTGAATATCGGCGCGAGCGAGCGGCGCGCCTACGTCTTCGAAATCGAAGGCCTCGATGCCGCGACGTTCGTCCAGCAAATGGATTTGGGCAATATTTCCGCCACCGGCACGTTCGACGGCGAAGTGCCGATCGTCTTCGACGAGGCGGGCAACGGGCGCATAGAGGGCGGTCGCCTGGTCTCGCGCGCGCCGGGCGGCAATGTCTCCTATGTCGGCGAGCTGACTTACGAGGACCTGTCGCCGATCGCCAATTTCGCCTTCGACGCCTTGCGTGCGCTCGATTATCGGCGGATGACCGTGGAAATGAACGGCAGCCTGTCGGGCGAGATCGTCACCCAGGTCCGGTTCGAGGGCGTGAGCCAGGGCGAAGGGACCAGCAAGAACTTCGTCACCCGGCAGATCGCGGGCCTGCCGCTCGAATTTCGCGTCAATATCCGCGCCGCCTTCACCCAGTTGCTGACCAATCTGCGCTCGCTCTACGATCCGGCTTTCGTGCGCGATCCGCGCGAGCTGGGCCTGCTGTCGGACGACGGCGAGCGGCTGCAGCGCCGCGCGCGGCCGCCCGACGATGCGCTTCGGCCCGAAAACACAACGCCCGACGAACCATCCGTTCAGACCCAGGAAAGCGAGACAATGCCATGAAGCCCGCTGAATTGACTGCCCGCCGCGCGGCTGCGACAACCCTGCCGATGCAGGGGGAAGCAAAGCCATGGTCGCGGGCGATCCGTTCGCTGGTGCTGGTGATGGCCGGTTCGGCGGCGCTGGGGGGCTGCATTTCGGTGGAGGCCCCGGACAAGCCGATCGTGATCGAGCTGAACATCAATATCCGGCAGGAAGTGATCTACCGGCTCGCGGAAGACGCGGGCAATACGATCGAGGAAAACGCGGATATCTTCTGATGGGAACCGTCATGAACAGGAATATGTTTCACAAGGTCTCGCTCGCTGCCGCGGCTTTCGCGCTTGCCGCAGGCGGTCTCGCCGCCCCCGTGCAGGCGCAGCGCGATCCGGCCTACGAGGCCGCGCGCGCCAGCGGCAAAGTGGGCGAGAAGATGGATGGCTACCTCGGCATCGTCGGCGCTTCCACGCCGGAATTGCAGCGGATAGTGAACGACATCAATATCAAGCGGCGCGCGGTCTATGCGGAAAAGGCGCGGGCGGCGAACGCGACGGTGGAAGAATATGCCCTGACCGCGGGGTGCATCGCCATCGCGAAGACTTCGCCCGGCGAGAAGTACCAGGCGCCCGACGGTACGTGGAAGACGCGCACCAGCGCCCCGCCGCAGCGCGACAGCCGCTGCCCCGGCTGACCCTGCCGCCGGTTCCGGCCAGGCGGGGCAAGCCGCCGATTGACTCGCCAAAAGGGGCAGCCTAAGGGGGCGGCGCCCTCGGCGGGCAGGTGTTGCGCATGCTGCGTATTTCCCTAAGGAACACGGCATGAACGACGAAAAGCCCGCACGAGAACCAATCGCCGAGGATGCGCGGATCGACGCGCTCGAAGAGCGGCTCAGGGCCGCACGCGAGCGTGAAGATCAACGCAACCGGCCGCAAGTGCAGAGCGCCGATGCGAATTATCGCAGCGGCAACCGGGTGCTGGCGGATCTCCTGGGCGGTATTCTCGGCGGCCTCGTGCTCGGTTGGTTGGTCGATACCTTCGCCGGCACGTCGCCCTGGGGTCTGTTGGCCGGCCTGTTCCTCGGAATAGTGGTGGCCTTCAGGAACATTTTCCGGATGGCGAACACGCGCTCCGACGACTCCTCGCCCGAGGGGTAGCCGCGAGCGCGAATGTTCATGAGGTAGGGACGTAACAGCCGTGGCAGCCGAACCGGCAAAGGTCGACCCGATGTACCAGTTCACGATCGAGCCGATGTTCGGCTCGCAGAACTGGGAACTGGCGGGCTACAACATCGCCTTCACCAACAGCGCGCTGTGGATGCTGATCACCACCGTGGTCCTGGGCGTCTTCGTATGGGGCGGGACGAAGCGCCAGCTCGTGCCCGGCCGCTGGCAGATGGCGGTCGAAACCTTCACCGGTTTCGTCGACAACATGCTGGAAGCCAATGTGGGCAAGGCCGGGCGCAAGTACGTGCCTTATGTCTTCTCGCTGTTCATGTTCATCCTCTTCGCCAACCTCCTCGGCCTCCTGCCGCTCGGCGTGGTCGGCCTTCACCCGTTCACTTTCACCAGCCATTTCACGATCACCGGCGTTCTTGCCGCGATCAGTTTTTCGATCGTCCTGATCGTCGGCTTCTGGAAGCACGGTTTCCATTTCTTCAGCCTGTTCGTGCCGCACGGCACGCCGCTGCCGATGATCCCGGCGATCTTCCTGATCGAGCTGGTCAGCTTCGCCGTGCGCCCCTTCAGCCTCGCGCTGCGACTGTTCGTGGCGATGATGGCCGGGCACGTCCTGCTGGAGGTGCTGTCCAGCTTCGTGATCGACGGCACCAACGCGGGCGTCGGTTTCGCGGCCCTGGTCGGCCTGCCCAGCTTCCTGCTGATGATCGGCATCTGCGCGCTGGAAATCCTGGTCGCGGGCATTCAGGCCTATGTATTCGCTCTCCTGACGTCGCTCTACATCAACGACGCCGAGAACCTTCACTGAGTTTTACCAACCCGAATTAACGAATTCGATCCAAAGGAGTTTTTGAAATGGACGTAGAAGCTGCAAAGCTGGTTGGCGCCGGTCTCGCCGCGATCGGTGCGGGCATGGCCGCGATCGGTGTGGGTAACGTGTTCGGCTCGTTCCTCGAAAGCGCGCTGCGCAACCCGGGTGCCGCCGACGGCCAGCAGGGCCGCCTGTTCATCGGCTTCGCCGCTGCCGAGCTGCTCGGCCTGCTGGCGTTCGTCGTGGCGATGATCCTGATCTTCGTCGCCTGATCGACCGATACCCGTCGCCGGCCGGACTTGTGCCGGCCGGCACGCCTCTTTCCGCTGATTTCCGGGACGCGCTTCGATGCCCCAGATAGCCCAGCTCGCAGATACCTATTCCAGCCAGATATTCTGGCTGCTGGTGTTCTTCGGGATCGTCTTCTTCGTCGTCGGCCGGGGCATGGTGCCCAAGGTGATGGACACCGTTTCCCAGCGTGACAGCCAGATCGCCGCCGATCTCGCCGCGGCCGAGGCCGCGCGCGCGCAGGCGGACGAGGAAGAGGAAGCCTGGCGCAAGCGCGAGAACGAAAATCGCGCCGCGGCCCAGGCGCTGATCGCCAAGGCCAAGGCCGAGGCGGCGGCCGCCAGCGAAAAGAAGCTCGGCGCCGCGCAGAAGCGGCTCGATACCAAGCTGGCCAAGGCCGAAGCCGAAATCGCCGAGGCGCGCACTTCGGCGCTGGCCGAAGTGGAAGATGTCGCGGCCGAGGCGGCGCGCGACATCGTTCAGCGCCTCGCCGGCGCCAGCGTGACCGCTGCCAGCGCCAAGAAGGCTGTGAAGGAGGCCTTGAACCATGGCTAACACGCCCCAGGTCTTCGCCACCGAGGCGGCCCAGACCGAAGTGGTCGAACACGGTACGGCCCACCACGTGGAGCCGGAGCTGTTCGGCCTGGCGCCGTTCCAGGTCGTCGCCGTGGCGATGATCGTGCTGATCCTGATCGCGGTGTGGAAGAAAGTCCCCGGCATGATCGTCGGTGGGCTGGACAACAAGATCGCCGCGATCCGCCAGCAGCTCGACGAAGCCAAGACGCTTCGCGCGGAGGCAGAAGCGCTGCGCGACGAATATCGCCGCAAGGTGTCCGGCGCGGAGAAGGACGCCGAGGCGATGCTCGACAATGCCCGGCGCGAAGCCGACGCGATCCTCGCCAAGGCGGAAGAGGACAGCAAGGCGATGGTCGAACGCCGCAAGCGGATGGCCGAAGACAAGATCGCCGCCGCCGAGCGCGAAGCGATCAAGGATGTGCGCAATCGCGCCGCCACCGCCGCCGCCGCCGCCTCGCGCAAGCTGATCGCCGAAAAGCACGACGCCGATGCCGACCGCAAGCTGGCCGACGAGTTGATCGCCGGTCTCTGATCTGCGGTGGGGCCGGCAAGGCGCCGGAACGATCGAAGGGCCGTGTGCTTCTTCCTGTGACGACAGGAGAATCACATGGCTCTTTCCGCAATCGCCCTCAACTGCACGCTCAAGCCTTCGGGCGGCGAGGCGAGTTCGACCGATGCGATGATCTCGGTGCTGGCCGATGCTTTCGCCGGACATGACGTTGCGCTCGCCGAAACGCTGCGCGTCGTCGACTACAATGTCCTGCCGGGGGTAACCTCCGACGAGGGGGAGGGCGACGACTGGCCGGCGCTGCGCGAAAAGATCCTCGCCCACGACATCCTGATCTTCGGCGGTCCCATCTGGCTCGGGCAGATCGGCTCGGTCGCGAAGCGGGTGCTCGAACGGATGGACGCTTTCCTCGGCGAAACCGACGACAGGGGGCGGATGCCCAGCTACTCCAAAGTCGCGGTTGCGGCGATCGTCGGCAACGAGGACGGCGCGCACTGGTCGACTTCGCAACTGTTCCAGAGCCTCAACGATCTGGGCTGGACGATCCCGGCGGCCGCGGCCTGCTACTGGGTCGGCGAGGCGATGGGGTCCACCGATTTCCAGGATCTGGAGCAGACGCCCGACAAGGTTTCGCAGACCGCCGCGGCAGTGGCCGCCAACGCGGCCCACCTCGCCGGCCTGCTCAAGGACAAGCCCTATCCCGGGCAGGACGGATAGCCGCCCGGCTCAGAAGCTGTCCTTGGCCGCCCGCAGCGCGGCGAAGGTTTCGTGCGGGGCGCCGCCGCCCCAGCGTTCGCGCAGCGCCGCGTCGTCGGCGCGCAGGAAGGGGTTGGTCTCCAGCTCGCGCGAGAGCGGCATCGGCACGGTCGGCTCGCCGCGCGCACGGCGCGCGTCGATTTCCTCGGCATAGCGGCGCAGCGCGGCGTTGTCCGGGTCTGCGTGGAGCGCGAAGCGGGCGTTGGCCTGGGTATATTCGTGGGCGCAGTAGAGCGTCGTTTTGCTTGGCAGGTCCCTGATCCGCTCGAGACTGGCCCAGAACTGTTCCGGCGTCCCCTCGAACATCCGGCCGCAGCCGAGCGCGAAGACGCTGTCGCCGACGAAAGCCATCCCCGCGTCCGCGAAATGGTAGGCAATGTGCCCCTCGGTATGCCCGCCGACGTCGATCACGCGCGCCTCGTGCGTGCCCAGCGTCACGCGGTCCCCGTGGGCGACCACGCGGTCGATCGGGGCGAGTTTCTCGACTTCGCGCGGGGCGACGACCGTGGCCCCGGTCGCGTCCACGATGGCCCGGTTCCCGCCGGCATGGTCGGGATGCCAGTGCGTGTTCCAGATCTGCGTGATCCGCCAGCCTTTCGCGTCCGCCTGGCGCATGTATTCGGCGCCGTCGGGAGTGTCGATGCAGGCGGTTTCGCCGCTGTCCGGGTCGTGCAGCAGATAGCCGTAGTTGTCGTCGAGACAGGGGAACTGGTGAACTTCGAACATGGCCCGCATCCTACGCGTCCCCGCCCCTGTAGGAAAGGCCCGCCTGCCGGGTGGCAGACGGGCCTTCCTGTCGCCTCGTGTCCCCGCCGTCGCGGGGACATGCGGCAGGGTCAGTCTTTCTTCTTCAGCGCTTCGCCGAGGATGTCGCCGAGCGACGCGCCGCTGTCGGACGAACCGAACTGGGCCACGGCTTCCTTCTCTTCGGCGATCTGGCGCGCCTTGATCGAAAAGTTCGGCTTCTTCGAACGGTCGAAGCCGGCGACCAGCGCGTCGACCTTCTGGCCGGGCTGGAAGCGGTCGGGGCGCTGCTCGTCGCGGTCGCGGCCGAGGTCGGAGCGCTTGATGAAGCCGGTCGCGCCGTCTTCGCCGACCTGGACCTCCAGCCCGCCGTCGCGCACTTCGAGCACGGTGACGGTGACGGTTTCGCCCTTGCGCAGGCTGCCCGAAGCGGCGCCTTCGCTCGGCGCGCCCTTTTCGAGCTGCTTCATGCCCAGGCTGATGCGTTCCTTGTCGACATCGACGTCGAGCACGACGGCCTCGACCTGCTCACCCTTGCGGTGCAGCGCCAGCGCGTCTTCGCCCGAAATGCCCCAGGCGATGTCGGACATGTGGACCATGCCGTCCACGTCGCCGTCGAGGCCGACGAAGAGGCCGAATTCGGTCGCGTTCTTGACTTCGCCCGAAACCTTGGACCCGATCGGGTGCTTCTCCGCGAACTCTTCCCACGGATTGCGCTGGGCCTGCTTGAGGCCGAGCGAGATGCGGCGCTTCTCGCTGTCGACTTCGAGCACCATGACTTCGACTTCCTGCGAGGTCGAAACGATCTTGCCCGGATGGACGTTCTTCTTGGTCCAGCTCATTTCGGAAACGTGGACCAGGCCCTCGATGCCCGGTTCCAGTTCCACGAAGGCGCCGTATTCGGTGATGTTGGTGACGGTGCCGGTCAGCTTTGCGCCGACCGGGTACTTGGCGCCGACGCCTTCCCACGGATCGCTTTCGAGCTGCTTCATGCCCAGGCTGATGCGCTGGGTTTCCTCGTTGATGCGGATGATCTGCACGGTCACCGTCTGGCCGATCTCGATGATCTCGCTCGGGTGGTTGACCCGCTTGTAGCTCATGTCGGTGACGTGGAGCAGGCCGTCGATCCCGCCGAGGTCGACGAAAGCGCCGTAGTCGGTGATGTTCTTGACCACGCCGTCGATCACCTGGCCTTCGGACAGCTTGTCGATCAGCTCGCTGCGCTGTTCGGCGCGGGTTTCTTCGAGCACCGCGCGGCGGCTGACGACGATGTTGCCGCGGCGGCGGTCCATCTTCAGGATCTGGAACGGCTGCGGCATGTCCATCAGCGGGGTGACGTCGCGCACCGGGCGGATGTCGACCTGGCTGCCGGGCAGGAAGGCCACGGCGCCGTCGAGGTCGACGGTGAAGCCGCCCTTGACGCGGCCGAAGATGCGGCCTTCGACGCGCTTGCCTTCGCCGAATTCGCTTTCCAGCTTGTCCCACGCGGCCTCGCGGCGGGCGCGATCGCGGCTGAGCATCGCCTCGCCTTCGGCGTTCTCGACCCGGTCGACGTAGACTTCGACTTCGCTGCCGACTTCGAGCCCGTGCTCGTCGTCGACACGCATGAATTCCTTGAGGTTGATGCGGCCTTCGCTCTTCAGGCCGACGTCGACAACGGCCATGCCGTTTTCGATCGCGGTGACGGTACCCTTGACGACGCGGCCTTCGAAGCCTTCGTCGCCCGCACCGCCGAGCTGTTCGTTGAGCAGCGCCTCGAAATCGGCGCGTGTGGGATTGGCGGAAGTTGCCATGAGTTGAAGTTTCCTAATTCACGTTTTTTCCGGCCAGGCGGTTGGGTCCGCCGGTCTTGTGGCCAGACTCTCCGCCGGGCCGGATGCCGTGGCGGAGGTTCTTCGAATGCGCGGGGAGGGGGAGGGGCGGGAAATGCAGGCCGGGCGGTCGAACCGCGCGAATGTGACCGGCAATGCCAAAGGAAGCCTGCCTCCGACCGGACCCATGCGTCCGTCGAACGGGCGGGCGCCTAAGCCAGATAGCCGAAAAAGGCAAGCGAAACCGAGCGGCATGGTTGACACTCGAAGGGTCTGTTGTGCGCTGTGACTTTCGCCCTTGTCCCCTCGGCCCGGCGCGGTGTGCGCGCCGCCCCGCTGTGACCTTCCGCGCCCGGGGTCGCACCCGGGTGTGACTTTCGGCCGGGCCGCGTCCGCCCGGCGGCCCGCGGGGCGGGGCCGTCGGGCGGGCGGGGCGATGCGACCGGAAGGGCGGGGCAGGGCGTTCATGCCGGTCTGGTGGCACAACCGGGGGCCTGTAGGAAAATGGTTTTTTCGTGCCGGCGTGGCGAGGCGCGCGAGACGCTCGCCGAAGCACGGAGCCGGAGCGAAGGCCGGTCGTGCCGAGCCCTGCGCCGCGCGGGGTGCGGTCAGGACAGGTCGGAGCGCTGCGCCAGCTTCGTGAATTCGCTGGCCGTCATGAACCGCGCGCGGCGCCGTTCGCGGCGCGTGGCGGCCTCTTCGTCGCGGCCCCATAGCTCGGCTTGCCAGTCCTCCTCCACGTTCGCCGCGTTCCACAGCGCCTGCGGATCGGCATCGTCGTGCAGCGCGGCCAGCGCCACGCAGAGCGAGGCGGCGAGCGAGGCCATGGCCTGGACCCCGGCGAGCGTGAAGTCGTCCGCACTCTCCAGCCGGGCGCGCAGGGTGGCGAGGGTGGCGGGGGGCTGCGGCCGGTGGATAACCCCGCTGACCCGTTCCAGCCGTACCCCCTCGCGCGCCTCCAGCGCGGCGACCAGCGGCTCCCACAGCTCGTGCTGGCGGCGATAGAGCGGCTCGTCGGGGTCGGCGCGATAGCAGAGCGTGTCGGTCTCCGCGAAAGCCAGGATGCCGGCGATGGCGGCGTCGCGATCGGGGCGGATCACGTCGATCGCATAGTCGGCCAGATCGCGCAGGACGAAATCGGACGGGTCGACCGTTTCCCCCTGTCGCGCCCATTCGGCGGCCAGGGCGTCGGCCAGCGCCCACGTGGGCACGACTTGCGGCGCGCCGAGCGCGGTCCTGATCGGGCGCCCGTCCAGCGCGACGCGCCAGCCGTCATCGTGCGGCGCGACCGAAACGTCGCGATAGAAGCGCTTCATTCCTTTGGCGTCCGCCAGCGCCGGGCCATGAACAGCGGCACGACGAACACTTCGACCAGCCCGACGGCGATCAGGACATAACCGACCCCTTCGGCCAGATCGATCGCGCCGCGCACCGCGAGAATGCCGAGCAGGATGAACGCGATGCCGGTAAAGCGGATCGCGACGATCGCGAAATGGCGCCCCATGGCGGGATCGGTCATGGCAACAGGTCTCCCAGTTCGGCGGGGCTGGAGGCGACGTGCGCCGCCCCCGCTTCGCGCAGTTCGTCTTCGGTGTGATAGCCCCAGGCGACGCCGATCGCGCGCACGCCGGCCGCGCGCGCCATTTCCATGTCGAACGTGGTGTCGCCGATCATCACGGCATCGCCGGCCAGCGCGCCGGCTTCGAACAGCGCCGCTTCCAGCATGGCGGGATGGGGCTTGGACGGGTGCCGGTCGGCGGTTTGCAGGGTGACGAAGCGCTCGGTCAGGCCGTGCGCGGCGAGGCAGCTTGCCAGCCCGCGGTCGGACTTGCCCGTTGCGACGCCCAGCGTCCATCCGCGCGCCGCCAGCCCGGCGATCGCTTCGGCAATCCCGTCGAACAGCGGCTCTTCCAGCGTACCGTCGAGGCGGCAGGCGCGGAACGCTTCCTTGTATGCCTCCACCGCATGGCGCTGGCGTTGTTCCTCCGCATCGGGCGCCAGCAGGCGCACGGCCTGCGGCAGGCTCAGCCCCACGATCCGGCGCACGTCGTGCCGGGCGGGCGCAGGCAGGCCGGCGCTGGCGAAGGCCGTTTCCATCGAGGTGCAGATCGGCGCCTGCCCGTCGACCAGCGTGCCGTCGCAATCGAAAACCGCCAGGCGAACGGTCATTTGCGCCTGCCTTTCGGCCCGCCCGGCCCTTTCGCCTTCGCGGGCATTGCGCCGCGCTGGCGCCGTTCGCCGCGCCGCCCCTTGCGATATTGCTTGGCATGTTGGCGCGCGGCCTGCTTCTTTTCCGCGCGCGAGCGTTCGGGCGGGGATTCGCGCAGCGGCTCCGCCTCGCTCAAGGCAAGGTCGAACCCCAGTTGCTCCATGCTGGCGGCGAAGTGTTCGGGCAGGTCCGCGGTCACGTCCAGCTTGCCGCCCGTTTTCCCCGCGCTGCCCGGCTGTTCGATAATCAGGCGGCGCGCGTGGAGGTGCATCTTGCGGCTGACGCTGCCGGTCAGGAATGCGTCCTGCCCCCCGTACTTGCCGTCGCCCACGATCGGGTGCCCGATCGCCGCCATATGGACGCGCAGCTGATGCGTGCGCCCGGTCAGCGGCTCCAGCTCCACCCAGGCGGCTTTCTTGCCCGCGCGGTCGACCACGCGATAGCGGGTCACGGCGCGCTGGCCGCCCTCGTGATCGACATGCATCTTCTCGCCGCCGGTGCCCGGCTGCTTCGCCAGGGGGGCATCGATCGTCCCTTCCGCCACATCGGGAACGCCGACCACCAGCGCCCAGTAGACTTTCTTCGCGCTGCGCCCGGCGAAGCGCTTGGAATAGGCGGCCGCGCTGCCCGGGGTGCGCGCGACCAGCAGCACGCCGCTGGTGTCCTTGTCCAGCCGGTGGACCAGGCGCGGGCGCGGGTCGTCCTCGCCCGGCGCGAAGGCGTCGAGCAGCCCGTCGACGTGGCGATGGGTCTTGCTGCCGCCCTGCGTCGCAAGGCCCGGGGGCTTGTTGAGCACGATCGCGGTCTTGGTCTCGGCGATGACCATCGCTTTCGCTTCCGCGATCTCCGCGTCGGTCAGGGCGCGCTTTGCGCGCGGCTTGCGATGCGGCGCCTCGCCCCCCGGGGGCACGCGCACGGTCTGGCCGGCCGCCAGGCGATCCTCCGGCTTGGCGCGCCCGCCGTCGACGCGGATCTGCCCGGTGCGCGCCCATTTGGAGATCGTGGCAAAGCCGATCTGGGGCAGGTGACGCTTGAACCACCGGTCCAGCCGAATGCCGTCGTCGTCGGGTTCGACCGCGAACTGGCGGACTTTGTGCGGATCGGGGCCGGCGGGCACGCTCATGCCGCGATCCGCATGGCGATAAGGCCGATATAGAGCGCGCTCAGCCCGGCGAGGACCGAAACGAGCGCATAGCTGGCGGCGAGCCAGGGCTGGCCGCGCTCGATCAACAGCATGAGTTCGAGGCTGAAGGCGGAAAACGTCGTGAACCCGCCCAGCAGGCCGACGCCGGCGAGCAGGCGCCACTGTTCGCCGCCGCCGGCACCGTGGCGCGCCAGCCATCCGGCAAGCAGGCCCATCGCACAGCTGCCGACGACATTGACCGCCAGCGTCGCCCAGGGAAAGGCGGTCACCGCCTGCGGGCCGAGCAGGTGGGTCAGCAGCCGCCCGACCTGGTAACGCAGGACGGCCCCGGCCCCGCCCCCGGCAAAGACGTAGAGGCTGGCCGCAATCGGTGAAATGCTCGTCATGCGCCGCCTTTAGACGGCAATGCGCCGTTCGTCATCCCACCCGCGCAAGTTCGCCGCGACGAGGGGTAGGGCGCGGGGGCGGGTGGCGAGAACGAGGCATATTCGCGTGGCGGCTTGCCAATTCGCCGCGATTTGCCTATGTGCGCGCTGGTTCGAGCCGGTCCGGAACGGATTCGGCGCGTTTTTCGTTTGATTCGTAAAGGCGCATCCCCCCGCGCTGTGCGGGCTCTGCGCCATTGCTGTGAGGTGTTTGAATTCATGCAGATCATCGTTCGCGATAACAATGTCGACCAGGCCCTGCGCGCGCTCAAGAAGAAGCTGCAGCGCGAGGGGGTGTATCGCGAGATGAAGCTGCGTCGCCACTACGAAAAGCCCAGCGAGAAGCGGGCGCGCGAGAAGGCCGCCGCCGTGCGCCGCGCGCGCAAGCTGGAACGCAAGCGGGCGGAGCGCGACGGCGCCAAGTAAGGCCCTGCGCGCCGCCCCCGCGCAGGCGGCGGCGGCGCTTCGCGCTTGAACCCACAGCAGCGATAAGCCTACAGGGCGCGGGAAGCGATTCCCGCGCCCTTTCGCAGTTCAGGAACCTTGCATGACCGAAGTAACCCGCGTCCCGATCCAGCCCATCGCCAAGGGCAGCCTGACAAAGTTGTGGTTGGGCGTCCTCGTCGCGATCCTTCTCGCCGGCGGACTGGCCTGGGCGGCGGTGCCCCAGGGCGTTTCGGTCGAGGTGATCGAGGCGGGCGAGGGTGCGAACCCGGCGGCGGACGATGTCGTGCTGGTCAATTATACCGGCAAGCTGGCCGACGGCACGGTGTTCGACGAAGGACAGGCCACGCCGCTCCCGCTCGAAGGGATGATCGAGGGGTTCCGCGAAGGCGCGGTGAAGATGCAGAAGGGCGGCAAGTACCTGATCGAGATCCCGGCCGAGAAAGCCTATGGCGACGAGGAGAAGGTCAATCCGATGACCGGCGAAGTCGCCATCCCCGCGGGCAGCGCCCTCGTGTTCGAGGTCGAGCTGCTCGATTTCATGCCGTTCGAGCAGTTCCAGCAGCGGATGCAGGCGATGCAGCAGATGATGGAAATGCAGCAGCAGCAGGGCGGGGCCCAGGGCGTGCCGCAACCGGCCGAGTGACCGCAGCGCGGGCAGTCCGCCAGTGCCAGCTTGAACGCCGCCCGGCGCGCTGCTAGCGCCGGGTATCGCAATCCTTTCCAGACGAAGGGCAATCCGCATGTCCGTCGACCAGACCACCGTGGCGAAAATCGCCTCGCTGGCCCGCATCGAGATGAGCGACGAGGAACTGGCGCGCATGGCGCCCGAGCTGTCGCAGATTCTCGATTGGGTCGAACAGCTCGGCGAAGTCGATACTTCGCAGGTCGAACCGATGACCGCCGTCATCCCCAACACCTTGCGCCTGCGCGCCGACGAGATCGACGCCGATCCGCTGACCGGCGGCAACCGGCGCGACGACGTGCTGGCCAATGCCCCTGCGGCGGAGCACGGCTTTTTCGGTGTCCCGAAGGTGATCGAATGATGTGCCTGGCCCTGTTCACAAGCCCCGGCCCCCTCATGAGCCCCGGCCCCCTCATGAGCCCCAGCCCCCTCATGAGCCCCAGCGAAGGCTGGGGCCTCCCTCTATCGTGCGGAGCGCTGGCGGCACGAGGCCCCGGCCTTCGCTGGGGCTCGGCGCTATGACCGACTTTACCGAACTCGGCGTCAAGGCGATCCGCGACGGGGTCGCCGCGGGCGATTTCACCGCGCGCGAAGTGGCGGAAGCCTTCAACGCGGCGGTCGCGGGGGCGGGCGCGCTCAACGCCTTCATCGTGGCGACGCCCGAAAAGGCGATGGAAGCCGCCGAGCGCGTCGATGCCGACCGCGCCGCCGGCCGCGATCTCGGCCCGATGGCCGGCGTGCCGATCGGGATGAAGGACCTGTTCGCCACCGAAGGCGTGCCCACGACCGCCGCGAGCCACATCCTCGAAGGGTTCGTGCCCCGTTACGAAAGCACGGTGTCGCAGAACCTGTGGAACGCGGGCGCGGGCATGTTGGGCAAGCTCAATCTCGACCAGTTCGCAATGGGCTCGTCCAACGAAACGAGCCATTTCGGCAACGTGGTCAGCCCCTGGCGGCGCAAGGACGGCGGCGACACCGACCTTGCGCCCGGCGGCTCCTCCGGCGGTTCCTCGGCCGCGGTCGCGGCCCGTATCGCGGCGGCGGCGACCGGGACCGACACCGGCGGCTCGATCCGTCAGCCCGCCGCCTTCACCGGAATCTGCGGGATCAAGCCGACTTACGGCCGGTGCAGCCGCTGGGGCGTGGTGGCCTTCGCCTCCAGCCTCGACCAGGCCGGGCCGATGGCGCGCAGCGTCGAAGATTGCGCGATCATGCTCGGCGCGATGGCCGGCTTCGATCCGAAGGACGCGACCAGCCTCGACCTGCCGGTGCCCGACTGGGAGGCGAGCCTGTCGGACGACTTGCGCGGCAGGAAAGTCGGCATTCCCCGCGAGTACCGGATGGAGGGCACCGACCCCGAGATCCTGGAAAGCTGGGAACGGGGCAAGGAATGGCTGCGCGACGCGGGGGCGGAGATCGTGGATATCTCGCTGCCGCACACGAAATATGCGCTGCCGGCTTACTACATCATCGCGCCGGCCGAAGCCTCCAGCAACCTCGCGCGTTACGACGGGGTGCGTTACGGCCTTCGCGAATTGCCGGTCGACGCGGCGGGCAAGGGTGCGGGGCTGCAGGACATGTATGCCGCGACCCGCGCCGCGGGCTTCGGCGACGAAGTCAAACGCCGCATCCTGATCGGCACTTACGTGCTCTCGGCAGGCTTCTACGATGCCTATTACAATCAGGCGCAGAAGATCCGCACTCTGATCGCACGCGATTTCGAGCAGGCCTGGGCCGAATGCGACGTGATCCTGGCCCCGACGACGCCCACCGCCAGCTTCCCGCTGGGCGACAAGACCGACGATCCGCTGGCGATGTATCTCAACGACGTCTTCGCCGTGCCCGCCAGCCTGGCCGGTCTGCCGGCGATGAGCGTGCCCGCCATGCTCAACGGCGACGGTCTGCCGCTCGGCCTGCAACTGGTCGGCAAGCCGTTCGACGAGCAGGGCGTGCTCGACGCCGGCCTGGCGATCGAACGGCGCGCCGGGTTCGATGCCCGGCCGGAGAAGTGGTGGTGACGGGGGCCGAGACGATGAGCACGTATCGCATCCAGGGCGCGACGGGCGAGTGGGAGGTCGTGATCGGCCTCGAAGTTCATGCGCAGGTCACGTCCAACGCCAAGCTGTTTTCCGGCGCCTCCACCGCCTTCGGGGCCGAGCCGAACACGCAGGTCAGCCTGATCGATGCGGCGATGCCGGGGATGCTGCCGGTGCCCAATCGCGAGTGCATCCGCCAGGCGGTGCGCACCGGCATGGCGATCGAGGCGCAGATCAACGCCTGGAGCCGGTTCGATCGCAAGAACTACTTCTATGCCGATCTGCCGCAGGGCTACCAGATTTCGCAGCTCTACCACCCGCTGGTGGGCGAGGGGCAGTTGCTGATCGAAGCGGACGAGAAAGCCGGCATTGCCGAAGACAAGGTGATCGGGATCGAGCGCATCCATGTCGAGCAGGACGCGGGCAAGCTGATGCACGACCAGCACCCGACGATGTCCTACGTCGATCTTAACCGCTGCGGCGTGGCGCTGATGGAAATCGTCAGCCGCCCCGATATGCGCAGCCCGGCCGAGGCGGGCGCCTATCTTCGCAAGCTGCGCACGATCCTGCGCTATGTCGGTTCGTGCGACGGCAACATGGAGGAAGGCTCGATGCGCGCCGACGTGAACGTTTCGGTCCGCCGGCCGGGCGAGGAGTTCGGCACCCGCACCGAGACGAAGAACGTCAATTCGGTGCGCTTCGTCATGCAGGCGATCGAGCACGAGGCGCGCCGCCAGGTCGACCTGATCGAAGATGGCGGCACAGTGGTGCAGGAAACCCGGCTGTTCGATCCGAACAGCGGCACCACGCGATCGATGCGCAGCAAGGAAGACGCGCACGATTACCGCTATTTCCCCGATCCCGACCTGCTGCCGCTGGAACTGGACGAGGACTTCCTCGCCGAATGCCGCGCCAGCCTGCCCGAATTGCCCGATGCCAAGCGCCGCCGCTATGTCGAGGACCTGGGGCTGAGCGAGTACAACGCCCGCGAACTGACGGCCGAAGTGGAGACTTTCGCGCGTTTCGAAACGCTGCTGGCCGCGACCGCCAAGGGGATCGGCAAGAGCGAGAGCGAAGTCGCGACCCAGGTCGCCAACTGGTCGCTTTCCGTCGCCCCCGGGGTGATGAACGCGCTCGGCGACGAGGCGAACCCCGCGCACGCCACGGCAGAGGCCCAGGCCGCGATCCTTGCCATGCAGGCGCGCGGCGAAATCTCGGGCGGGCAGGCGAAGGAAATCTTCGAGATCGTCCTCAAGACCGGCCGCGAACCGGGCGAGATCGCCGAGAGCGAAGGCCTGAAGCAGGTCAGCGACACCGGCGCGATCGAGGCGGCGATCGACGATATCCTCGCCAAAAACGCCGACAAGGTGGAGGAATACCGCGGCGGGAAAGACAAGCTGTTCGGCTTCTTCGTCGGCCAGACGATGAAGGCCATGCAGGGCAAGGCCAACCCGGCGGTGGTGAACCAGTTGCTGAAGGCGAAGCTCGGGTGAATCCCCGGAATGGCGCAATATCCGATTGCGAGTTTTTCTTCATGATCTAAGAAGAGTGCGGGGTTGTCTAAACAGGGGGGTGCGATGAGAACGCTTTTCTCAGCTCTGCTGCTATTGCCGCTTGCCGGCATGGCGCAGGCGCAAGCCATCAAGAACGAACCGCCGCAGCGCGCATTTATCGAAGCAGAAATCGAAGCCGTCCAGATGCCGGCCCTCGCCTTCGAGGAGACGCCGGCCATTGCCGACGATTACGAGAAGTATTTCTACTTCCACCGGGAAGATACGAGCTTCGATGAAGCCTATGCCGATATCACCGAATGCGATGCGCTGAGCAGCGGGCTTAGCTATTACTCCGCGAACGACGCTGCGATCGCCGGAGCAATGGCGCAATACGGCGTCCTTGCCGGCGGTATCGGGGGTGTTGTCGGCGGGCTTATGGCCGATGCCATCTTCGGTTCCGCCGAGCGTCGCAAGCAACGGCGCATGAACTTGCGCAACTGCATGTATTACAAGGGTTACGACCGCTACGGGCTCGAGAAGGATTTGTGGCAGGAGTTCAATTTCGAGGAAGGGTTGTCGCGCGAGAACGCGGAAGATCGCGAACGCGCAATCCTGATGCAGGCGCGCGTCGCCTCGGGCCCCAAGCCGGAGCAGGAGGCCATCGAACCATGATCCGTCGAATTGCCATACTCGCCGCCTGCACCGTTGCGATTGCTTTCGCCCCTGCCGGGCAGGCGCAGGAGGTCGAGAGTCGCGCGATCGAAAGAAAGCATCTCGATTCGGGCAAGGCGAAGCTCGATCCGTCCAAAGCCTATATCTATATCACGGGGCCCGCGCGCACGGCGGGGGTCTTCATCAAGACCGCCGATGCGCAGGATATCTCCTTGTACGAAGCCGAGTGGAAAGAAGAATTCGCGGACGAGCAGAGGAAGTATGCCCGCAAACTCAAGACCTGGGAGCGGGTTGCCAAATCGGGCCGAAATGCCGGATCGAAACCGATCGAGCCAACCCCCCAGAATTTCTCGATCGGTCCGCTCGAGCAGCGGCTTATCGTGAGCTTCGGGCCACAATACATCTACGACAAGGGTAAGAATGCAAGCGGAGAGCGCTGGTTCAGTTATCTCATCGAAACCGAACCCGGCAATTACACCTATCTGGGTCCGGTGTCCTACGCGCCCGGAAATCCGGTCGCCGGTGTGTGTTATTGCATGGGCTCGGTGCAGTTCGATGTGCCGGCGGGGCAGGTTACCAGTCTCGGAGATTTCCTCGCATTTCGCTGGGTCGACGCGGATGCCGCCCGACAGGCTTCGGTCGCACCTGCGGTGGAGCAGTTGGCGGCGGAAGTCGTGCCGGTCGACTATTCGGTTCCTCCCGAATTGGCCGAGTTTGGCGCTGCACCTGCGGATTTGCGCGCGGCAGGGAAGACCGACAACTTCCTCGGCGTGATGATCGGTCGGATGCCTCCGATCGAGGGGGTGCTCGCCTACGATCGTGATACGCCGATCGATTTGAAGGGGCTCGCGGCGAAGAACGCCGTCGAAGCTGCAGCGGCTGCACCGACAGCTGAAGCTCAGATCGAAATGGCCGTGGAGGATGCCGAAAGGCAGCCTTGATCGTTTGAGCAGAAGAATGGCCCCGCGACCTCGGCGAGGTCGCGGGGCCTGTTCTGCGCCCACACTTTGATCGTGCGATCAGCCCGTGCGCTGGCCGGTCATCGGCATGGCGCCGAAGGCGCCGGCGTTGACGGTGCCGGTGAGCTGGTCGCCCTCGACCGTCGCCTTGCCTTCCAGCGTCATCGGCATCGGCACGGTCATGTCCATCTTCCAGGTCAGCGTGTTGCCGTCGATCTTGCCGTCCTTCACGTCCATCGAGCCGAGCGTGCCCGCATTCTGGCCGGTGAACGTGGTGCCGTCGTCGCTCGGGACCACGGTGAACGTGCTCTTCTGCTCCCCCATCGGGGTCTTGGTTACGCAGTCGTAAGTTCCGCCAACAGACATTGTCATCTCCTCGGTTGAAGTTCGGCCCTAGCAATCGCCTCCGCTTACATCGATGTCAACAAGCTCATTCGCCCGAACCCGATTCGGATCGCCGCACTTCGACCGGCAGGCCGATGCCTTCGAGCTGGGGTTCGACGACCGAAGCATCCCCGACGACGACGAAGACGAGATCGTCGCCCAGCAGCGCGGCGCGCGCCGCCGCATCGAGCTGGGGGGCGGTGAGCGAGGAATATTTCGCGGCGAGCGTTTCGTAATAGTCGTCGGGCCGGTCGTAGGTGACGATGTTCACCATCCCGCCCAGCACGTCGCCCGAGGTTTCGAACCGGCCCGGCAATTCGCGCACATTGCCGTTGATCAGCCGGGTCAGCTCGGCCGGGGTCACCCCCTTGTCGTCGGTATAGGCGGCCAGGTCCTTGCGCAGTTCGACGATCGAATCCGCCGTGCGGTCGGCCTGGACCGGGGCGTAGATCATGAAGCTCGACCGGTCGAGCGGCTGGCGCACCAGGCTGCGCACGCCGTAGGACCAGCCCTTTGTCTCGCGCAGGTTCATGTTGATCCGGCTGAGGAAGTTGCCGCCGAACACCTCGTTCGCGGCGTTGAGCACGACGAGGTCGTCGGTCCCCTTATGCTCCAGCACGCGCCCGGCCATGATTACCGACTGCGGCGAATTGGGCCGGTCGATCAGGATCACCCGCGATTGCTGGGGCGGGATCGGAGTATCGAAGTTCTTTTCCGGCGCCGGTTCGGCCGGCGCCTGCCAGTCGCCGAAGCTCGCCTCCAGCAGCTGCGTGACTTCGGCCAGCGAGGTGTCGCCGACCACGAACACCCGGGCCTTGTCGGGGCGCAGCCAGGTGCGGTGGAAATCGCGAATCTCGCCGATCGCAACCGTTTCGACCACCTCGGCCCTGCCGGTGCCCGACGGCGGAATGCCGTAAGGATGCCGCTCCCCGAACAGGACCGGCGCCAGCGCGCGCTGGGCGATCGCACTGGGATTGTTCAGCTCGTTTTCGATCCGGGCCAGCTGCCGGGCGCGGACACGTTCCAGCTCCTGCGCGTCGAACGCGGGCTGGCGGATATATTCGGCCATCAGCTCCAGCGAAGGGGCGAGATTGGGGGCCATCGCGTCGAGCCCGATCGATGTCGTGTCGGCATCGGCAGAGGCATAGAGACTGGCGCCCAGCCGCTCCTTGGCAATGGCGAGCGCGGTCGAATTGAGACGCGCCGTCCCCTCGTCCATCAGCGACAGCATCAGCGACTGGATGCCCAGCTTGTCTTTCGGATCGGCCGAATATCCCGCGTCGAAATTCACCCGCACGCTGACGGTCGGCACTGCGTCGCGGCGGGCGAAGAAGACTTCCATCCCGTTCGACAGCGTCGCGCGTTCGATATCGGGGAAGTCGAGCGGTTTCAGCTCGCCCACTTCGGGAAGGCGGGAACGGTCGGCCTCTGCCGCCTGCGCACCGCCTTGCATCGCGAACGGACCGGAATAGAACGCAGGGCCGGCCAGCCCGCTGTCGGTCCCGGCGTCTGCCCCGGTGAAGAAGCCGCCGCGGTGCTCGCCGCCTTCCTGCCGGTCGCCCGGCTCCACCGTGAGGGCAAAGACCGGCCGCGACAGCCACTTGGCGGTCACGTCGCGAACCCGCTCCGGCGTCATCGCGGCGGCGGTCTGGAGCACTTTCTTGTATTCGGCGGGATTGTCCGAATAGAGCAGCCCCTGGGCCAGCGTCGGCGCCTTGCCGCCGAAGCCGCCGACCTGTTCCAGCCCGCGGATCTGGCCGGCGGCATAAGTCGTCGTGGCGCGCTGCAGCTCGTCGGCGGTCGGCCCTTCGGCAAGGAAGCGGGCGATTTCTTCGTCCAGCGCGGCGGCCAGCTCGTCCCGGTCCACCCCCGGCCTGGCATCGGCATAGACCACGAACTGGCCGGCCTGTTCGAAAATCTGCGCGCTTGCGGCTACCCGAACGGCCAGCTGTTTTTCACGCACCAGCGCATTGTCGAGCCGCGAGCTGGCGAGGCCGCCCAATACGGTCGCGCCCATCGACAGGGGCAGGTATTCGGGATTGTCGAGCCCCGGCACCGCCCACATGCGATAGATCCGCGGGCTGGCGATGCGATCGTAGATCGTTTTCGCCTTCGGTTCGGGCAGGGTCGGTACCGGGGCGCTGACCGGTTCGATCGCGGGGCCGGCGGGGATCGCGCCGAACCACTTGGTCACTTTCTCGCGCGCGGTCGCGGTGTCGATATCGCCGGCGAGGACCAGCACGGCATTGTTGGGGCCGTAATGGTCGCGGAACCAGTTCTTCACATCCTCCAGCGTCGCGCCCGACAGGTCATCCATCGAACCGATGGTGGAATGGTGGTAGGGATGGCCGGAGGGATAGAGGTTTTCGAGCTGCTCGTACTCGACTAGGCCGTAAGGCTGGTTGTCGCCCTGCCGCTTCTCGTTCTGGACCACGCCGATCTGGTTGTCGAGCTTCTCCTGAGTCACCGCGCCGAGCAGGTAGCCCATCCGGTCGCTTTCCAGCATCAGCGCTCGGTCGAGCGCGCCGGTGGGCACGGTTTCGAAATAGTTCGTGCGGTCGAACCAGGTCGTGCCGTTGAAATCGGTCGCGCCGACCTCTTGCAGCGGCTCGAAGAAATCGCCGGGCGCGTTCTCGCTGCCGTTGAACATCAGATGTTCGAACAAGTGGGCGAAGCCCGTCTTCCCCTCCGGCTCGTGCTTCGATCCGACCCGATACCAGACCGAAACGGCGACCACCGGCGCCTTGCGATCCTCGTGCACCAGCACGGTCAGCCCGTTGTCGAGCTGGAACTGTTCGTAAGGGATCGAAACGCTTTCGATCAGCTCGGATACCGGGGCCGGCTCGCCGGTGACCGCGGCCGCCGCCGCTGCGGGGTCGGTTGCGGGATCGGCGGCGGCGCGGGCCTGGACCGTGGTGCCGACGGCAAGCGCGAGCGCGGCAAGGCTGACGGTGGCGAGTTTGAATTTCATGGCTTTCCCCCGGGAAACGATTCGCAAAAATACTGCGGCGATCCTAGGCGCAGGGCCGCGATTCGCCACGCTTTTATCGGCAAACTGCATGGATCGGGGGACCGGGGGGAACGCGGGCCGCGGATCGCCGTGCCCTGTGCGCGAAGGACGCAAATACCCTCGGGATAACTTGCCGCCGCCCCTTCCTGCGCGCGGATTCGGCCCGCTACCCCGCAGGCCGTGAAAGCGCAGATCACCATAGGCCACGATGCGGGCGGGGCGCCGGTCGAATTCGACGTGGAGGAGCTGCTGGCCACGCGCCTGCTCGTTCAGGGCAATTCGGGCAGCGGCAAGTCGCACCTGCTGCGCCGCGTGCTGGAAGAAAGCGCGCAGATGGTGCAGCAGATCGTGATCGACCCGGAAGGGGACTTCGTCTCGCTCGCCGAACCGTTCGGCCATGTCGTGATCGACGGGGCCGCCTATTCCCCGGCGGAGATCGAGGCGCTCGCGCGCCGTATCCGCGCGCACCGGGCCTCGGTCGTCCTCGCGCTGGAGGGGCTGGAGGTGGAGCAGCAGATCCGCTGCGCCGCCCAGTTCCTGACCGCGCTGTTCGATGCCCCGCGCGAACACTGGTATCCGGCGCTGGTCGTGGTCGACGAAGCGCAGATGTTCGCCCCTTCGGTGGCGGGCGAGATCGCCGAGGATACCCGGCGGATGACCCTGGGTGCGATGACCAACCTTATGTGCCGCGGGCGCAAGCGCGGGCTGGCCGGCGTCGTCGCCACGCAGCGCCTGGCGAAGCTGGCGAAGAATGTCGCGGCCGAAGCGTCAAACTTCCTGATGGGGCGCACCTTCCTCGATATCGACATGGTGCGCGCGGCGGACCTGCTGGGAATGGAGCGGCGGCAGGCCGAGCGCATCCGCGAGCTGGAGCGCGGCCATTTCCTCGCGCTCGGCCCGGCGATCAGCCGCCGGCCGCTGGCAGTGAAGATCGGCCCGGTCAAATCGGGCGGCGCCGCGCGCAAGGACGGGCTGATGCCGCTGCCCGAGGCCGCGCCGGAGGAGATGGAATCGCTCCTGCTCGGCGACCTGGCGGACGAGGCGGCGAAACCCGCGCCGCCTGCATCGCCCCCGCCGCCGGCGCCCGCACCCGAACAGCTCGTGGAAGCGATGGCCGCGCGCGAGGCGGCGCCCGCCGCCGATCCGGGCGAAAGCGCGCCTGCCGCCGACGCCGAAGGGGAAATCGGCGCGATCATCGCGGCCATGGCGCGCGAGGACGGGGCGACGTTCCAGTCCGCCTCGGCGCTGTTCCAGGGCTTCCTGCTCCGCTGCCGCAAGCAGCGGCTGGTCGGCCCGCTGCCGGACATGGCCGCGTTCCGTCGCCGTTTCGCCATCGCCAGCGCCGGGCTGGACCGGCTCGACGATCCGGCGCGCGCCCGCATCCTCGCCCTGGCCGAGGCGGTGCCCGACGACGTGCTCGCCCCCTATCTGGCGATCGCCGCCGCCGCGGCCGAGGGGCTTTCGGCGCCGGACGACGAGGAGCTGGCGCGCGTCTACGGCTCGAACTCGCCCGGCCGCATCCGCCGGCTGCTGGAGCATATGGAGCGGCTCGGCCTGGTCGTCGTGCGGCAGGATTTCGGCGGCGGCCGCACGCTGATCGTGCCGGGGCTGGAGCCGGCCGCGAGCGGGGACGCCTAGGGCGGGCTGCGCTCACAGACTCCCTGCCATCCCCGAGTCCCCGCGAAGGCGGGGACCTCAGGCCGCTGGCGCTCCGTCTGCGGCGCTTCTCGGCCCCGCCGCTTTCAAACACGCGAAGCGCCAGCGGCCGGAGGCCCCCGCCTTCGCGGGGGCTCGGGACGAGGAGAGGTGCCCTCTCGCGCAAAGCCCTTGGCGCCCTGCGCCTTCGTGAGCGCGGCCAAGGCATTGCCAGCTTCACCTCTTCAGAAAAATCACTTGACAAAATGAACCATATAGGTTATACACTGTCCCGTAGCCCGCAAACCGTCTTGCAAAATTTCCCGCGGCACGTTCTTGTGTTGCAAAGGCGCAACACCATATCCGGCCGGTATTCAGCATGAGGGATCACCGATGAATCTCGAAAAATTCACCGATCGCGCCAAGGGTTTTCTCCAGTCGGCGCAGACCATTGCCATCCGCATGAACCATCAGCGGATCAGCCCCGAGCACCTGCTGAAGGCCTTGCTGGAGGACAACCAGGGCATGGCCTGGCAGTTGATCGCGCGCGCGGGCGGCGATCCGCGGCTCGCGGTCGACGAGGTCGATGCCGCGCTGGCGAAAGTGCCGGCGGTGTCGGGATCGGGCGCGCAGCAGACGCCGGGCCTCGACAACAACGCGGTTCGCCTGCTCGACCAGGCGGAACAGCTGGCGACGAAAGCCGGCGACAGTTTCGTGCCGGTCCAGCGCATCCTTCAGGCGCTGGCGCTGTCGACCGACAATGCCGCGGGCCGCGCGCTCAAGGCGGCCAATGTGGATGCCAAGGGGCTGGAAGCCGCGATCCAGGACGTGACCGGCGGCCGCACCGCCGACAGCGCCGGGGCGGAAGAAAGCTACGACGCGATGAAGAAGTATGCGCGCGACCTGACGCAGGCCGCGCGCGACGGCAAGCTCGACCCCGTGATCGGGCGCGACGAGGAAATCCGCCGCACCGTGCAGATCCTCGCCCGCCGGACCAAGAACAACCCCGCGCTGATCGGCGAGCCGGGCACCGGCAAGACCGCGATCGCCGAAGGGCTGGCGCTGCGCATCGCCAATGGCGACGTGCCCGACAGCCTGAAGGGGCGCACGCTGATGGCGCTCGACATGGGCGCGCTGATCGCGGGCGCGAAGTATCGCGGCGAGTTCGAGGAACGGCTGAAGGCCGTGCTCGACGAAGTGAAGGGCGCCGAAGGGCAGATCATCCTGTTCATCGACGAGATGCACACGCTGATCGGCGCGGGCGCCAGCGAAGGCTCGATGGATGCGTCCAACCTTCTCAAGCCGGCGCTCAGCCGCGGCGAGCTGCACTGCATCGGCGCCACGACGCTCGATGAATACCAGAAGTATATCGAGAAGGATCCGGCGCTCCAGCGGCGCTTCCAGCCCGTCTATATCGACGAGCCGACGGTGGAGGACACGATCTCGATCCTGCGCGGGATCAAGGACAAGTACGAGCTGCACCACGGCGTGCGCATCACCGACGGCGCGATCGTCGCCGCGGCGCAGCTTTCCAACCGTTACATCCAGAACCGATTTCTGCCCGACAAGGCGATCGACCTGATGGACGAGGCCGCGAGCCGCATCCGCATGGAAGTGGAAAGCAAGCCCGAGGAGATCGAGGCGCTCGACCGCCGGATCATCCAGCTCAAGATCGAGGAGCAGGCGCTGGGCAAGGAAAGCGACCAGGCCTCGAAGGATCGGCTGGAGGCGCTGCGCGGGGAGCTGGCCAATCTCGAGCAGCAATCGGGCGAGCTGACCGCGCGCTGGCAGAACGAGCGTGACAAGATCCACGCGGAAAGCCGGCTGAAGGAAGAACTCGACCAGGCGCGGATCGAGCTGGAGCAGGCGCAGCGCGCCGGCGACCTGGCGAAAGCGGGCGAGCTTTCCTACGGCCGCATTCCCGAGCTGGAAAAGCAGCTCGCCGAGGCCCAGGGCCATACCGAGAATGCCCTGCTGCGCGAAGAAGTGACCGAGGAGGACATCGCCTCGGTCGTCAGCCGCTGGACCGGCGTGCCGATCGACAAGATGATGGAGGGCGAGCGCGAGAAGCTGCTCCAGATGGAATCGATCCTCGGCAAGCGGGTGATCGGCCAGGAACAGGCCGTGCAGGCGGTGTCAAAGGCCGTGCGCCGCGCGCGCGCCGGCCTGCAGGACCCGAACCGGCCGCTCGGCAGCTTCCTCTTCCTCGGCCCCACGGGCGTCGGCAAGACCGAGCTGACCAAGGCGCTGGCCGGGTTCCTGTTCGACGACGACAACGCGCTGGTGCGGATCGACATGAGCGAGTTCATGGAAAAGCACGCCGTCGCCCGCCTGATTGGCGCCCCTCCGGGCTATGTCGGCTACGAGGAAGGCGGCGTGCTGACCGAGGCGGTGCGGCGCCGGCCCTATCAGGTCGTGCTGTTCGACGAGGTGGAGAAGGCGCACAACGACGTGTTCAACGTCCTGCTCCAGGTGCTCGACGACGGGCGCCTGACCGACGGGCAGGGCCGGGTGGTCGACTTCTCCAACACGCTCATCATCCTCACCAGCAACCTCGGCAGCCAGTTCCTCACCCAGATCGAGGACGGGCAGGGCGTCGAAAGCGTCGAGCCGCAGGTGATGGACGTGGTGCGCGGGCACTTCCGCCCCGAATTCCTCAACCGGCTGGACGAGATCATCCTCTTCCACCGCCTCGCGGCCGAACACATGGCGCCGATCGTCGATATCCAGGTCGCGCGCGTGCAGAAGCTGCTCGCCGACCGCAAGATCGAACTCGACCTGACCGACGCCGCCCGCCGCTGGCTGGGCCGCGTGGGCTACGATCCGGTTTATGGCGCAAGGCCCCTGAAACGCGCGGTGCAGCGCTATCTGCAGGACCCGCTGGCGGAGAAGCTCCTGGCGGGCGAAGTGCCGGATGGCGCGACGGTGAAGGTCGACGAGGGGGATGGGGCGTTGGAGATGGTGGTGGGGTAGGGGGCTCCGACGGCGCCCGCACTCCACAAAAAAGGGCCCCGGTTTCCCGGGGCCCTTTTCTTTGTGCGCATTGGGCGCTTCGGTTCGATCAGAACTTCTTCGAAACGCCGATGCTAAAGCGACGACCCACGTCATCATTCTCCGAACCGGGAATGATGTAACCGTAGTACTTCTGGCCGATCCGGTCGAACAGGTTGGTCACCGCGAAATTGAAACGGAAGCCGTTCTCGGTTTCGAAGTACGTGTTGAGATTGACGGTGACGTAATCGTCCAACTCGTCGATCTCACGCGTATCGTTCGGGCTCGGCCCGCGGTCAAACCGCGAATAGAGCTGCTCGCCAGTGTAGTTGGCGAAGATGCCCATGCCCCAGTTGTCGAGCGAGTAGATCAGGCGCGCCTGGCCCGAAAACTCGGGGTCGCCGCGAATCCCATCGGAGCGCTGCGGGGCAACGCCGGTGATGTCTTCAATCCGACGCTTTACGTAGAGCATGTCGCCGCCAATCCGGATCGAGCCCGGCAGGCCCAGACCCGAGAGATCGGTACCGTAGTCGAGCGCACCGGTGATCCCTTCGAAGAGGATCGACTGGCCGTTCACGAAGCCGGAGACGACCGCCGGGTTCGACGGATCGTTCGGAATCTGGCCGTCCGGACCGAAGCCCAGCGCTTCACAGAAGCTATTGCCGTTTACCGGATCGCTGGCATCGAAGTTCTCGTTGTCGAAGCACCCGCTCGCGAGATCGGCAGCCGCCAGGTTCGCGATCGGTCCGTCGATCTCGATGTCGATGTAGTCGGCGGTGATCGTCAGCCCCGGCACGAAGCGCGGGCGGACGATAACACCGAACGTGAAGCTGTCAGCCTTCTCGTTCTCTAGGTTCGGATTACCGCCGTTGAGGCCGGCAACCGAGGCCTGAGCCGCCAGGAGGGTGTAAGTGGCCGGATCATTGCCGGTGGCCGCCAGGAAGGCGCTGCAGTTGGCCGAGCGCGTTTCGGGAACGGGGCCCGAGTCGATCGCCGATGCGGTACACAGGTCGGGCGGTCGCACGAACGTGGGGCTCTGCGGCAGGAACAGCTCGGTAATCGCCGGCGCACGGAACGACCGGGTGAAGTTGCCGCGGAACTGCACATCACGGATGGGAGCGATCGTGCCGCCCACGGCGTAGGCCGTGAAGCCGCCATTCACGCTGTTATCCACGTAGCGGATACGGCCGAATGCCTCGGCGCTGTAGAGCAGCGGGATGTTGTTCTCTGGCCCGGCAAGCGGAACCAGGATCTCGCCGAAGACTTCCTTGACGTCGTAGCTGCCCGAAATCGCTGCCACGGCCGCGCCGCGGCCTTCACCATTGAGGGTGAAGCTGGAAGGCGTGAACGCCGCGCTTTCATCGCGATATTCGAAACCGACGTTGAAGCCGATCGGTCCGGCCCAGAGATCGAAGAGATCGCCACCGACGTTCGCGTTGAAGACGATCTGACGAATCTTGGCGACTTCGACCACGTCTTCGCTGATGTAGTCGAGGGCGGCCTGGCTGGCCACGCCGACACCGAGAAGGTTCAGCGGAACGCAGTTCGGGTCAGCGACAGGTTGCACGGCCTGGCTCGGTGCCACGGGGACGGCCGGCGTGGTCGTGCAGACGGCGTTTCCATTGACGTCCGTGGTGTAGCTCACGGCGTTGATGAAACGCTGCTGATTGATTTCCCGACCGAAGTTCTCGATCTCGTTCTCGCCGTAGTTGAAACTGGCTTCGTAGTTCCAGCGACGGTCGAACAGGCCACCGAAGTCGCCCCGCACGCCCAAGACACCGCGCTTCAGTTCGCTTTCGGTGATGGTGCCGTTGTCGAACAGGTCCTCGTTCGAACGCGACACGTTGAACGACGTCAGCCCCAGGTCGGTGAGCGTCTGGCGCGCCTGGTCGGTCAGGAAGGGATTGGTCGCAACGTCATAGGTGAGGCCGCCACTGACCCCCGGATCGAACACGAACGTGTTGAACGACGGGTTGTTGCCTTCCTCGATCGAACGGCTCTTGTAGTAGAGACCTTCGCCGAAAAACTCGAGGCCGGGTACCAGTTCGTAAGTCAGGAACAGGTTGCCGGTGAAACGTTCGAGCGTCGCGGTCAGGTTCGTCTGATCAGCCGTGTCGTAAGCTGTCGGGCTGAGACCGGTGCCGAAGAACCCGGTGAGGTTCGTGCCCGGGAAGATGTTGTCGATGATGTTCCCGTCGCGGCCGAAGGCCAGGCCGAAGCCGGCACTGGTGATAACGCCGCCGGTGGAGAGATAGGGCGACATGACGTTCGGGAAAAGAACGCGTGCCGGCACGCCATCGTCGGGGCCGGTGTTGCAGCCGATGTTGGGATTGATCCGCCCGTCGTCCGCAGGCTGGTCGCTACCGGGGGCGCAGTTGTTATTCAGGAAGCCGACGTTGTCGCGGACGTGCTGCCGTTCGGAACCACGGATTCCGTCCGCATCGTCGTAGGACAGGGCGACGGTGACGTTGCCGCGGTCATCGTCGAAGTTCTGCCCGAAGACGCCCGAAACGTTGTAGTTGAACCCGTCGCCGCGCTCGGTGATTCCGGTGTTTGCCGAAAGCTCCAGGCCTTCGTACCGGTCCTTGAGGATGATGTTGACGGTGCCGGCAATGGCGTCGGAACCATAAACGGGCGCGCCGCCGACAAAGACGTTGTCGATACGCTCGATCAGGACGGTCGGGATGATGTTGAGGTCGACCTGAACGCCGGGGCCGCCGGCCGAAAACAGCGAAGGCAGGTTGGACGAAACGACGCGGCGGCCGTTCACCAGGCTCAGCGTACGGTTGGAACCGAGGCCGAACGTGTTGACGAAGTTCACGCCGGCGCCGAAGCTGGCCTGGTCGCCGCGCTGGGAGACGCTGCCACGAAACTGCGGAAGCTCGTTGAGTGCGTCCGCGGTGTTCGTGATGTTACGGGCCTCGTAGTACTCGTTGGAGAGCGAGGTGGTCGGCTCCGTGCCGACGATCTCGGGCCGCCGGATGCGCGAGCCCGTCACGACGATGGTCGCCTCTTCGGCCGCTGCCGGGGCTACCAGGTCTTCGGCTTCCTCGTTGACTTCGGCATCCTGCGCGAACGCGGGCGTTGCGAATGCGGCGAGCGACAGGGCTGCCACGCCGACGCCGGCGAACAGACGTGCCTTGCCGCCAACTAGTCGTGGATATTTCATGCTGTTCAGTCCCCCTGATGCGCCGAAGGAATGGCGCGCTGGTTAGGTCGTCAAACATGCCGGACGCACGAAGCTTTCGGCCTGTTCAGAAACAACCGATGCGATAGCATGGGATTGGTCGCAAATGAAAACAGGTTACCTCCGAAACGTTCGCGTCGCGATGTAGCGAAAATGCAACAGTCGGCCGCCATCGAATGCAGTTTTCGACGGCGTTACTCACCGTGATTCGCAGGGGGTGGGGCCGGAGCTATGTCAAAGGCGACAGTGAGGCGCTCTCCCCCATCGATGGGGCGTGTGCCGTGCCAGGTTGTCGAAGGAAACAGCACCAGCCTTCCCGGAACGGGCTCGATCAGGCGCAGCGGTTCCAGCGCCAGATCGAGCTCCTTCGGTGGTTCGCCGAGCGATAGCCATCCCGCGTGCGGATCGTCGGCTGCGCTGTCGGGCGTCACGAAATAGAGTGCCGCGCTGATCCATCCTTCGGGATGAACGTGGTTCGCATGATAGCCGCCGCCCTGCAGGCGCACCGACCATGAGCCGGCTATGCGGGGGCGGGATGGCTTGGCGGCCAGGACGGGATGCGTTCGATCGTCGACCAGGGCGGCCATGTAGAAGGCCACTTGGCTTACGATCGCCTTGCGCAAGGCCACGATCTCGGGTTCGGTCCGGGCAAGGAGCGGCCCATCGGTCTGCGTACCCTGGCGAACCGACTGGCCCAGGTGTGCCGACCGGGTGCGGTGCAGGCCTCGCAAGAGTTCCACCAGCCTTTCGAGTTGTTCCCCATCGAGCAAGGCGAAAGTCTGCACGAGATCGGGTCTGTAGAACCACTCTGCGCGACTGTCGCCCAGAAGGCGCCAGGCGGTGCCCAGCCAGGACCACACATGGTTCGAACCCGGAGCATCCAGCAAAGCCTCGCCGATGGTCGCCGCGGTTTCCGGTCGGCCGCAGCGCAGATGATGGCGCATCGCGTGGCTTGCCAGTTCCGGGGAGCTGGTGGGCAGGATCGATGCGAACAAACTGTCGGCTTTTGCCGACTGGCCAAGTTCGGACAGGGCAATGGCCTTGTAGATGGTGAGACCGTCGCTTGCACCCAAGGCGCGTTCGCAAGCCTCGGCGAAGGCGGCAAGCTCGGCGAATTGCTGGCCGCGGTAGAGGATATCGAGCCGCGTCGCGCGAAGCTGGGGGTCGCGCGGATACTGGCCTATCGCGGCATCGAGCGTCGCCAGTTGTTCGTCGGCGCGCCCTTCTGCAACAAGCATTTCGGCAAGGTGCTTGTGACCGTCGGCCCAGCGGGGGTTGGAATGCAGAAGCGTGCGGAGTTCCTCTATGGCTCGCCCGGCCTGGCCTTCGGCCGACAGCGCGGCAGCCCGCCCAACGAGGATCGTGCCGTCGGCGGGGGCCAGGGCGAGCGCTGCGTCGTAAAGATCGACGGCTGGCCGGCCCGCCTCAAGCGTAGCGCGCGCCAGCGCATGGGCGGTGACCGCGCTTGCCGCATCGAGCTGGAGAGCCCGAGAAAAGGCGGCGATCGCCTGTTCGGTTTCCAGCTCAGCACGGTGGAGCGTTCCGAGTGTGTGCCAGAGACGCGAGTTGTCGGGTGCCTCGTCGAGCCGCCTTTCCAGCCGAGCGATCCATTCGCGCGCATCGCCGGCGTTGCGCGCGGCAATCGCGGCCCTGATCAGGTGTTCGTCGCCGGTTGGCAATTCAGGACCATTTTGAGAATGCCCGATCTTGGCTCACCCGCCCGAATCGCCCCCGGGATCGATCAAGCCAGCATCCTGAATGTCGGTCGCCATCCTGCGAGACTGCCGACCCTGTTCTTCCCACTGTGCCAGGGTCATGCAAATGCGTTTGCGTTTGATGCGCGAACCCGTGACCTTGAGCCGTCGGCATTCGACCGTGTTCGGATCGGCCTTTTCGTCGTTCGCCTCTGCGGTTGCCTGAGGCGAGCTCTGAGCGAGAACGACTGGCAAGATCGTCGCACCTGTTGCCGATGATGGTGTAGCCAACGCTGCACCCATAGCTCCGAGCACGGCGAGACAAGTCGAAATTCGCACTAGTTCCTCCCTCGATGAGAACGAGAATAAACATATCGGGGGCGACTGCGCTTGTCACGACGCAAAAAGAAAACGGCGGGCACAAGGCCCGCCGTTCCGCTTCTTGCCGTCGTTATGCTTCTGATCAGAAGCGAAGACGTGCGGTAACCGAAAAACGGCGTCCCAGCACATCGTAGGTCGACGGATAGGTGTTGCCCGAGTTCTGGGCGGTCGTGCCGATATACGAGCTGACGTTCGGCGGATCCTTGTCGAACAAATTGAACACACCGAAGGTGAGGTCCATATTGTCGTTGACATCGGCCCGGACGTTCAGATCGAAGTAGTGCGCCGACGGGATCTCCAGATAATCCTCCAGAATGCCGTCAGTCGACAGCCCCTTCTCGTACACGACCTTGTCGATCCAGCGCCAGCGCAGCGAGATCGCGCCGAAGTCATCCACATTGGCGGTAACGCGTCCGTTGGCCGTCCATTCGGGAACGATTTCGCCGTTGAAGAAGCTGCAGTTCGAGCTGTACTGACCGACGCATTCCCGGCCATTGAAGCTGATCTGGTCCACCCAATTCATACCAAAATCGAAGTCCAGACCGCCGAAGCCAGTCGGCATGCCGTAGGTGATACGGGCATCCACGCCGCTCGTCTTGATCGTGCCTTGGTTCGTGAGAGCGAGGAGTAGGCCGGTCGTTTCGCCACCACCGTTGAGCGAGCCGTTGAGTGGGTTGCGCCCGACGAGCGCACATTCCGGAGCCGACGGGTTTGGCGAATCGAAGTTCGGGCCGAAGCACGGATCGAGAATGTCGTTCGTGGTCGGCGTGGTGATCGCGTCCTCAATCTTGATGTTGTAGTAGTCGGCCGTGATCACCAAACGCGGCACGAAGCTCGGCGTGAGAACGACGCCGAGCGTATAGCTCTTGGCCGTTTCGACATCGAGATCAGGATTGCCGCCGCTGGTCGCGTTCACCTGACCAGCGGAAGGCGCCGGGATCGAGCCGATCGAGCTGGCCGGGGCGCCCTGAGCCAGACAGATGCTGCGCAGGGTTGCGTCGTTGGCCGGCGCGGCGCCCTGACAGGGATCGTTAGCCAGAGTGGCGAGGCCCGTCGTGACCGGCAGGAACAGCTCCGCGATGTTCGGCGAGCGAACGGCTTTCTGGTAGATGCCGCGGAACTTGAAACCGTCGAACGGCTCGATGCTGCCACCGGCCTTCCAAGTCAGGCTGCCGCCCGTATTCGAATAATCCGAATAACGCAGACCGGCCTCGATCGTGGCGCTGCGGATGAAGGAATCCTCGATCAGCGGGATGATAACCTCGCCAAACACTTCCTTGACGTCGTAGCCGCCCGAATAGCTGGGCGACGGTGCGCCGGTGCCCAGAACTTCGTCCTGCGTACCGAAGGAAACGTCCGAGATCTGCGACGCGGAATAGTCGCGGTACTCGGCGCCGATGGCGATGCCGATCGGCGTCTGGGCGCCCAGGAAGCCTTCTTCCGTCAGGTCGCCGCTGATGCTGCCGCTGACCACGGCGAGTGAAGTCGAGACGGTATTGCCGGCCGGCTGATTGATGAACGCTACGGTTTCCGGCGAAATCGACTGGCCGTCACCGAACAAGTTGATCGGAACACAGCCATTCGATGCATCCGAACAGGTATTGGCATCGTTGGCACGAAGAGCCTGTTGGACGCGCGACTTGAGGCCCCAGTTCTGGTTCCGCTGGTTACGGTCGGATTCGCCGTACGTGCCGTAAACGTCGTATTCGAGTAGCGACGTCAGGTTGCCACGAACACCAGCCCAGACTTGGAACTGATTGGTGGTATAGTCGGTCTGACGCGGCCCCATCTCGACAAGGCGGCGATTGATCGTGGTCGGCACTTCCATGTAGTTCGGATCGTTGGGATCCGTGGCGGCGCCAGCCGCAGCGCAAGTCGCCGGGTCGATGTCGTTCTCAGCGCAGATGCTGTTGCGGATCGAGTCGGTCAGAAACGGGTTGTTCAGCGGGAACTGGTAGGCATCGCCAAACAGGCCCGAAGGCGCGAGTTGCAATTGCACCGTTGCCTTTGTGAACATGCCTTTGGTGTAAAGCTCGACGCCGTCGGTCACTTCGTAGCTCCCGGTGGCGAAGACGTTGAACCGCTCCAAAGGAGTCTGGAAGTAGTTGAACGGAGCGAAGTTGAAGGTGTTGTAGGTGTCAACCAGCGTGCCCGTCTCGGGATCGTACTGGTCGCCATTGATCCGGGTCGGGACCGAGGTGCCCGAACCGATTTCCTGACCGCCGACGAACAGCGTCTTGCGCGAGATTTCGCGATCACCTTGCAGGACCGGGTTGACGTTCTGGTAACCCAGGCTCAGCGCGACGTTGCCGCGGCCATCGTCGAAGCCGGCACCCAGCGTGACGTCGGTGCGGAAACGACGACCGTCACCGCGTTCCGTAATCCCCATCGTGCTGGAAATCTCGGCGCCCTGGAAATCGTTCTTCAAAACGAAGTTGGCAACACCTGCGATCGCGTCGGCACCATAGACCGACGAAGCGCCACCGGTGACGACTTCGACCCGCTCCACAAGGGCAACGGGGATGATGTTAAGGTCGGTCGTGCTGGTCAGCGTGCTGGGCACCACGCGCGTGCCATCGAGCAGCACGAGGTTCCGGTTCGTGCCCAGGCCGCGCAGGTTCAGCGCCGCGAAGCCGCCGCTGCCATTGTTGACGTTATTGCCGAAACCCGGGACCACGCCGGGCAGGTCGACCAGCAGTTCTTCCGCGTTGGTCGCTTGGTCAATCGCGATGTCGTCGGCCGAAACGACCTGGACCGGGCTCGACTGTTCGAGGTTCGGATTGGTGATGCGCGAACCGGTGACGACGATCGTCGGACCGGTCACGGGGGTCGTGGCCGCCGCTTCGCCCTCGGCATCCTGCGCGAACGCCGGAGCGCTCGACAGGGCAAGGCCGAGCGCGAGAGGCGCTGCACTGGCCTTGAGAATGGTTGAATTCTTCATGAGATCTCTATCCCCTTTGGATCCGCCCGATTGCGGACTTCATTTTATGCGTGAGAACGAGGGTGCACTCCACACGCTCGCCCCGCTGGGGACAGGGATGCGCCACCTTGGCGCGCCTCGCAAATCCAAATGGCGCGCCCGTGAAAGATTGGCCACACATGTCGCCATTTTGCAACATTGGGAAAAAGCGCAGTTTTCCTGCGCAACCGTGCCGCTGGCGCGCTTGACCGTGGCCAACTTGCTGCGTAACCGGTGGCAAAACGAAACTTGAGAGGGAACTATGCCAGCAGCTTACATCGTCGATGCGGTGCGGACGGCCGGGGGGCGGCGCGGCGGTCGGCTCGCCGGGGTGCATCCGGTCGATCTCGCCGCCAAGGCGCTCGATGCCCTGGTCGCGCGCACGGGGATCGATCCGGCGAGCGTCGACGATGTAATCATGGGCTGCGTCAGCCAGGCGGGCGAGCAGTCGATGCACGTCGGCCGCAACGCCGTACTGGCATCGAAGACCCTGCCACAATCCACCCCGGCAGTGACGATCGACCGGCAATGCGGGTCGAGTCAGCAAGCCATCCAGTTCGCCGCGCAGGCGGTGATGAGCGGCACGCAGGACGTCGTGATCGCCAGCGGGGTGGAGAGCATGAGCCGCGTGCCGATGGGCTCGACCGCGACATTTCACATGAAGGAAGGGCTGGGCACCTACAAGTCGCCGGGGCTGGAAGAAAAGTATCCCGGCGTCATGTGGTCGCAGTTCATGGGCGCCGAGATGATCGTGGACAAGCACGGGTTGACCAAGGACGATCTCGATCGGTTCGCGCTCGAAAGCCATCGCAAGGCAATCGCCGCGACCGAGGCGGGCGCCTTCGACGCGGAGATCGTCCCGGTGGAGATCGAGACCCCCGAGGGCACGGAACTGCACACGGTGGACGAAGGGATCCGGTTCGACGCCACGCTGGAAAGCATCGCGTCGGTCAAGCTGCTGAGCGAGAAGGGCACGATCACTGCAGCGACGTCGAGCCAGATCTGCGACGGGTCGAGCGCCGCACTGATCGTTTCGGAAAAGGTGCTGAAGGAACAGGGCCTCACCCCGCTGGCGCGGATCGTCAACCTGACGGTCACCGCCGGCGATCCCGTCATCATGCTGGAAGAACCCCTGTTCGCCACCGACAAGGCGCTGCAGCGGGCCGGCATGACGATCGACCGGATCGACCTGTTCGAAGTCAACGAGGCCTTCGCGCCGGTGCCGCTTGCCTGGCTGAAGCATACCGGGGCGGACCCGGACCGGCTCAACGTCAATGGCGGCGCGATTGCGCTCGGCCATCCGCTGGGCGCCAGCGGGACCAAGCTGATGGCGACGCTGATCCACGCGCTGAAGGCGCGCGGCAAGACTTACGGTCTGCAGACGATGTGCGAAGGCGGCGGCGTCGCCAACGTCACCATCGTCGAGGCGCTTTGAACCGCTCGCAAGTCCCGGCATAAGCGGGGCTCTCAGACATTATCGCACGATGCCCCTGCCTTTTGCGGGGGATCAGGAAGAGGATGAAGCAATGGAAGTCAGCAGCAATACCCCGGCAGTCGTAACCGGCGGCGCATCCGGCCTGGGCGAGGCCACGGCGCGCGCGCTCGCCGCCAAGGGCGCGAAAGTCGCGATCTTCGACTTGCAGGAGGAAAAGGGGGCCAAGGTCGCCGAGGAGATCGGCGGCGTGTTCTGCGAATGCAACGTTACCGAAGAGGCTTCGGTCGACGCCGCTTTCGCCAAGGCGCGCGAGGCGCACGGGCAGGAGCGCATCCTGGTCAACTGCGCGGGCGTCGGCAATGCGATCAAGACCGCCAAGCGCGACAAGCAGACCGGCGAGATCAGCCACTTCCCGCTCGACGCGTTCAACTGGGTGATTCAGATCAACCTGGTCGGCACGTTCCGCTGCATCGCGAAGTCGGCCGCGGGCATGATGACGCTCGAGCCGCTGAGCGACGACGGCGACCGCGGGGCGATCGTCAACACCGCGAGCGTCGCGGGCGAGGACGGGCAGATCGGCCAGGCCGCCTATTCGGCGTCCAAGGGCGGGGTGATCGGCATGACTCTGCCGATCGCGCGCGACCTGATGGGCGAGGGCATTCGCGTCAACACGATCCTGCCGGGCATCTTCAACACCCCGCTGATGAACGCCGCCCCGCCGCAGGTGAAGGAAGCACTGGCGGCCTCGGTGCCGTTTCCCAAGCGGCTCGGCAACCCGGACGAATATGCCAAGCTGGCGCTGTGCATGATCGAGAACGGCTATTTCAACGGCGAGGATGTGCGGCTCGACGGGGCGATCCGCATGGCCCCGCGCTGATCGCCTTCCCGCACCGCCCCTGCTGCTTCAAGGGGGCGGACGACGAGAACCGGCGCCTTTGATCCGGCCGTTTCCGCGCCTGCACAAAGTAGAGGGCGGTCCGTGTCTTGCGGTTGGCAGGGGAGAAGGCCAAGGGAGAGGACGATGAGCGGCTACAGCCAGATCGGGCTCGACATCGACGAAGGGATCGCCACGATCACGCTCGATCGTCCGGGAAAGATGAATGCCTTCACCCGGACGATGATGGACGAAATCGTCGACGCGATGGATGCGATCGATGGCGACGACGGGGTGCGGGCGGTGATTTTCACCGGGGCCGGCGATCGGGCATTCTGCGCCGGCGCGGACCTGACGCCGGAGGATGGGGCGACGCCGTTTGCCTCGCAGGAGCCGGTGGAGGACCTGTCGGACCCTGTCGTGCGCGACGGGGGCGGGCGCCTGGCATTGCGTCTGTTCAACGCGACCAAGCCGCTGATCGGGGCCTGCAACGGCGTCGCCGTGGGTGTCGGCGCGACGATGCAGCTGCCGATGGACATCCGCCTGGCGGCCGACACCGCCCGCTACGGCTTCGTCTTCGCGCGCCGCGGGATCGTGCCGGAAGCATGCTCCAGCTGGTTCCTGCCGCGCCTTGTGGGCATGCAGCAGGCGCTCGAGTGGACTTATACCGGGCGCATTTTCGACGCGCAGGAAGCGCTCGATGCCGGTCTGGTGCGGTCGGTCCATCCGGCGGACAAACTGCTGGGCGAAGCGCGGGCGCTTGCGCGCGAAATCGCGACGAATACCTCGGCCGTATCGGTCGCGCTGACGCGGGCGATGATGTGGCGCCTGTCGGCCGCCGACCACCCGATGCAAGCGCACCGGGTGGACAGCCGGGCGATCTATTCGATGGCCCGGACACCCGACGCCGCCGAAGGCGTGGCGAGCTTTCTCGAAAAGCGCGCGCCGGCCTTCCCCATGCAGCCGACGCGCGACATGCCCGATTTCTACCCATGGTGGGACGAGCCCGAATATCGTTAGCCGGCTTGCCAAGGCGACCGGTTGCCTTAGAAACCATCCGATGACTTCCACGGACCGCCCGACCAAGCTCGACGAATTCCTGCCCTATCAGCTGTCGATCGCCTCGAACGCGGCGAGCAACCGGATTGCGGAAGTCTATCGCAACCAGTTCGACCTGCGCATCCCCGAATGGCGGATCATGGCGGTTCTGGGCGATGCCGGCTCCGCGACCCAGCGCGAGCTGGCGATCCGCACGGTTATGGACAAAGTGGCGGTCAACCGTGCCTGCCGCAGCCTCGAGGAACGCGGCCTGGTGGCGCGTGAGCCCAATGCGACCGACGGCCGATCGCACCACCTCGCGCTTACCGGGGAGGGCAGGGCGATGTACGACCGCATCATGCCGCTTGCGCGCGAGATGGAACAGCGCCTGTTCGCCGCCTTCACGCCCGAAGAGCGCGCGACGTTCAGCCGTATGCTCTCGCGGGTGCGCGAACGCGCGGGCGAGCTCGATCCCGAAGACGATTTCGACGATCCCGCCACAGGGTAAGCCGCACCGTCGCGCCGAACGCCGGACGGGTCAGCGCCCGGGATTGGAGGCGAAAGCGTCGGCGATCGAGCAGGCTGCCGGCCCGAGGATCACGATGAACAGGACCGGCAGGATGAACAGGATCAGCGGCACTGTCATGATCGCCGGCAGGCGCGCCGCTTTCTCTTCGGCGCGCATCATGCGTTCGTTGCGGAATTCGGCGGACAGGACGCGCAGCGCCGAAGCGAGCGGAGTGCCGTAGCGTTCGGTCTGGACCATCGTGGTCACCACCCCGCGCATCGCCTCCAGATCGACGCGATAGGCAAGGTTCTCGAACGCCATCTTGCGTTCGGTGAGAAACGACAGCTCGATCGCGGTCAGCGCGAATTCGTCGCCCAGTTCGGGATAGGCGCGGCCCAGTTCCTTGGCGACCCGGTTGAACGCCGTGTCGACCGTAAGGCCGGCCTCGGCGCAGATAACCAGCAGGTCGAGCGCATCGGGCAGGCCCTTGCGGATGATGTCGGTGCGCTTGCTCGCCTTGTTCTTGAGGAAGATTTCCGGCCCCTTGTATCCGAGGATCAACAGGGCGGCGACCGCGCCGAAACGCTTCATACCGCCCCAGTCGGGGAAGTAGTCGACCAGATAGATCATCACGAAGGCGAGCCCGCCGAGCAGCAGGGGGAGAACGATCCGGCCCGCCACGACGTAGACCGCCAGTTCCTTGTTGCGGTAACCGGCGTGCGCCAGCTGCTGCTGGATGCTCTCGATCTGGCTTTGCTGAAGGACTTTCATGCCGGCCAGCGTGTCTTTGACCCGCTCCGTGCCTTCGGATTTGCGGACCAGGCTTTGCCGCTTGCGCGCATTGACCTTGACGATGCCCGCCTTCAGTTCGTCGCGACGCGCGTTGAGCGCCTTGACGCGGCGAGCCATCGGGTCCTTCACCGTCACCGCGGCATAGATTGCGAGCATCACGGCGACGGCGGCAATACCGGCGAGAATCGAGCCGACGAGGATGACGTCGAAGCCGAGGAGCGTGGGGCCGGGTGGCGTATCGGGCATGTCCTGTCGTCCTCGTTCAGATCTCGAAGCTGACCATCTTGGCCATGATGAACCCGCCGATCGACATCCAGACCAGGCCGCCCAGGCCGGTGACGATCAACCGGTCGTCTTCGAAAAAGCCGCCGACGTAACCGGGGTTGATCCACCAGATCAGGCCGAAGACGATGAAGGGCAGAGCGCCGACGATATAGGCGGAGGCTTTCGATTCCGAGCTCATCGCACGGATCTTGAGCTTCATTTGCGAGCGTTTGCGCAGAACGTCGGCCAGGTTGGAAAGCGTTTCCGCGAGATTGCCGCCGGTCTCGCGCTGGATCGCGAGCGCGATGCAGAAGAAGTTGAATTCGGCGATCGCCAGGCGATCGGCGGTTTCCTGCAGCGCCTCTTCCATCGAACGGCCGATCTTGATCCGCTCGACGACGCCCTTGAATTCGATCCCGACCGGTCCGGGTACTTCCTGCGCCACGACTTGCAGGGTTTCGGTCACCGGCAGGCCCGAACGCAGGCCGCGAACAAGCAGTTCGATGGCATCCGGGAAGCGGGCGTTGAAGGCATTGGTGCGCCTCTTGATCAGGTGGCCTACGACCAGGTGCGGAATGCCCGCACCCAGCAGCAGGCCCAGGCCGAGCGACAGCAAGGGTGCGCCGGAGCGCAGATAGACGACGACCGCCACTGCCAGGGCAAGCCCCAGCGAGGCGTAGATATACTGGGACACGGTCCATTTCTTGCCCGTGCGGTCGAGCCGCAGGGCGAGCGCGTCGATCCGCGAGGTGGACCCGGCGACCCTGTGGACGGGGGGCTTGCGCGCTGCGATCGCCTTCTTGAGCTGGGATTCGACCTTGGTATCGGTGCTTTCCGAATGGCGGTAACGCAGCGCGTCGATCCGCCGCTGCGCCGCCTTCGCGGCGGAAGGGCCGGCCACCAGCATATAGCCGATGACCATCAGGGCCATGATCCCGCAGCCGACCAGCAGAAGCTGGATGATATTCATGCGCGTGTCCTGCCTTTCCCCGCCGGCTGCGGGCGGTTATCCGTGCAGCCGGCCGCTCCTTCCGGTCACTCGGCCGGAGCCGCGACTTTCTTGCCCTTCTTGGCCAGAAGCGACTTGAAATCGAAGCTGCCGAGAAGCGACGTCTTGGCCGGTTCGTCGTCGAGCGCCCCGTCGTCGCTGGCGCCGATAACCCGCTCGGCCACCTGCCGCAGCGCCGCGCCGGCCTTGCTCGCCCGGTTCGCATCCACGAATGCCTGGCCCAGCTTGGCGGCATTGGCGGCGCCTTTCGGGTCGAACGGGACGGCGAAATCGATCGCGCGCTCTATCGACGCTTCGAAATCCGCCTTGCTGATTTCGGTCACGCCGGGTTGCACCTTGTTCGCCACGACGATGGTCTGGGCGTGCGCGGCATTGGTCTTCAGCCACGACAGGATGCGGATCGTATCGCGCGCAGAGGCAAGCGTCATTTCGGTCGCCAGGACAACGACGTTCACTTCCGCCAGGAGATGCGGAAAATTGATCAGCATGTTGCGGGGCAGATCGATCACCGTCATCTCGAACGCCTGACGGAATTCCTCCTCCAGTTGCACGAATGCCGAGCCGTCGGTCATCAGCGGGGCACTGATCGGTGCCTCGGCCGAAAGGATGGCGAGATTGTCGTTCGCGCGGATCATCGCGCGCTCGATGAACAGCCCGTCGATGCGGCTGGGGCTTTCGATCGCGTCGGTCAGCCCGCGACCCGGTTCGAGGTCGAGCGCGAGCGCACCGGTGCCGAAGTGCACGTCGAGATCGAACAGCGCGGTCGGCAGGTCGTGATCGGTGCTGAAAAGCCAGGCGAGCGAAGTCGCCAGGGTCGAGGCGCCGACACCGCCGCGCGTTCCCACGACCGCGGTCGAGATGTGCCGCTTGGCCGTCGCCGGATCGTTCGGACGCGGCGCCGCGAACACCGCCTGGGCCTGGTTGAGCGCGTCGCGAAGCTGACCGGCCGAGAGGGGTTTCAGCAGATAGTCGTGAATGCCGCTGGCGAGCAGATCGCGGTAGAGGCGCACGTCGTTCACCTGGCCGATCGCGATCACGACCGTGCCCGGCTCGCAGACTTCGGCCAGGGCATTGATGTCGTTAAGCGGATCGCCGCTTTCGGACAGATCGACCATCAGGATATTCGGGCTCGCCGTGACGGAGAGCGACTGGATGGCGTTGCGCAGTCCCCCGCGGGCGCATTTTTCCGGCTGCCAGCCCATTTCGACAACGACCGGGCGCACGATGTCGAGCGCCGCCTCGTCGCACAGGAAGGCGGCGAAGGGATCGCGGTTCCCGCTGGGTTTCCAGGGTGCGTTCATGGTTCAGTTTCCTCCGGTGGCCGACGAAGTCAGTGCGCCCGCGCCCGTCGGAGCCTGCTCGCGATAGCTGTTGATCGCCTTGCTCGAACTCATGATCACGGTCTCGCCCGTTCCGGTCTGTCCGCTGATCAGATCTTCCGGGTTGGCGACCATCGCGGCCATGTTGCTGTTGACGGCGCAGCCGTAGTTGGGATGGGTGCCGTTGGCGTAATTCATGTCCGATTTTGCGGACCAGTCGGGACATCCGGGCACTTCCGCGACAGACCGCGTCACCACGACCCGCACGGTGCCGGGCTGGACGAAGCCGACCGTAACCGGGGCGCCTTCGCTGAGCAGGAGGCCGTGCCGGGCGGCGAGCTTGCCGATCGCCTCGCGCACTGGGCCGCTGGCGGTGGCATCGTCGATCGCGACTCTGTCGCCGTAGCGCAGATCCACTGTCTCGAACCAGTCGGCCAGGCGCTGCTGTTCGGAAATCGGCAGGCCGCCCGCGCCGGACTGAAGGTCGAGCGTGTAATTGGTCCGTTCCACCACCGGCTGCTTGGTCGAATAGAGGCTGGCATTCTGCGGCATGCCGCCGCAGGCTGCCAGCGACAGCCCCAGCGAGACGGCGAGCGCGCCGGCGAATGTGCGGTTGATTGCCTTGGGCATGGAGTTCACCTTTCTCACTTCAGGCTGAAGCCGGGGGCGGCGTTTCCGCTCTCGCGCCGCTTGCTCCCCGACGATCCGGGGAGGACCGCCTGAGGATCGGCCCGCGAGACTTCGGGCTGGGGCGCATCGCGATCGACGGCCGTGGGGGCGGGACGGCGTTCTCCGCTCACCCCGGCATTTTCCTGATACCCGAACAGGCCGGTGGCTTCGTCGGGGGCGTGGAAGCCATCGGTCGGCAAGCGGATGTCGTTGGCGTCGACGGGGTTCACCAGATACGGCGTCACCACGATGACCAGCTCGGTTTCGCCCTTGCGGAACTGGCGCGAGCGGAACAGGTTGCCGAGGATCGGCACGTCGCCGATTCCCGGCGCCTTGTCGATCGTGCTCTGGGCGCTGTTGCTCATCAATCCGGCGATCATGAAACTCTGGCCCGAGCCGAGTTCGACGGTGGTTTCGGCCCGGCGGATCGTCAGCGCGGGAATCTGGAAACCCTCCATCGTCACCGCGCCCTGGCTCGACAGTTCGGATACTTCCGGCCGCACGCGGATCGAAATCCGTCCGTTGGCAAGAACCGTCGGCGTATACGCCAGGCTCACGCCGAACTTGCGATACTCCACTGCCGTGGTGCCAAGACCCTGGCTGATCGGAATGGGGAATTCCCCGCCCGCCAGAAACTCGGCCGTCTCGCCGGAAAGCGCGGTCAGGTTCGGTTGCGAAAGCGTCGTCAGCAAGCCGTTGCGCTCGGCAAGGTCGAGCGCGCCGGCAAGATCGAGGCCGAGAAACTTGCCGAAGCCCGAGAGGGTCGTTCCGCCTTCGATCCCGGTCACCACGCTGGTGCCTTCGGTGGCTTCGGTCACCCCGGTGAACACTCCGCCGCCGGGCGCATACTGGGGGAAGGGGGAGCGGCCGGTGGTGACGCCGAACTTGAAGCCGCTCGAACCGTCGAACGATGCCAGGTTGGCGCCGATGGCGCGAACCAGCGATCGGCTGACTTCGGCGAACCGGACCTGCAGGTTGACCTGAAGCGGCGTGGCCATCTTCAGCCGGCTGATGACGTTCATTTCCTCGCCGACGAATGCCTGCACGAGGCGTTCCGCTTCGGCCGCGTCTTCGGGGGCCGCCACCGTGCCGGTGAGCAGCACCGTGTTGGTCCCCATTGTCGCGACGGAGATCTGCGCCTCCGGCATGGCGAGCGTCAGCATCTGGGGGATGCTGTCGATGTTCGAACCCACGCGGACATTCGCCGACCAGATGACATCGCCGGCTGCATTGCTGGCGTAGATCGTGGTCTCGCCGCCTGCCTTGCCGAAGACATAGAGCTGGCGCCGCGATTTGACCTGCACGTCGGCGATCGAGTCGTTGGCCACGAAAACATCGGCCATCGTGCCGGGCACGCTGATCAGCTCACCCCGGCCGATCGACAGCACGATGCTCTGCGCCGGGCGGGAGACGGCCTGTGCGTGGGCGGCCGGGGCATGCAAAGTCCCGAGCGGGGCCAGCGCGGCCCCCGCAAACAGCGCGGCTGCGAGAAGGCGGCATTCCATAGTCTTGCCTTTCGATTGCGTGCCGCGGCGGCGGCAGGCGATAAGTTTGCGGTCCGGGCGCATGGTCAATTCTTCCCGACCGGAACTTCGACAGTGTCCTTGCCGCGCGTTACCCGCACGACGGGCCCGCTGGGGGCAGGGGCACCGACCGAATAGCCGCCGCCCGAATTGCGTGGAGCGGGCGCGGCAGGGGCGGTCGAGCGCATGGCGGGCATGCTCGAGCGCTGGAAGCGCGAGACGTCGCCGCCGGTCACGTAAGTCGTCCCCTGGTCGATCGGGCGCGCCATCGCTTCGCGCAGCAGCTTTTCTTCCTCTTCGGGGCTCGCGTCGTCGGGCACCTTGATGTCGCCTGCCGCGATCGCGCGTTCGAGTTCGGACTGGCTGTCGGCGATCGCGCGCAGCGACAGGCTGAGGGTGCCGATCGTCTGCGCAACTGCGACTTTCTCGGCGATCTTGGGCGTCACTTCCAGCGTGACGGTCCGAAATGCGCGCACGACCGTCTTGCCATCGACCGTCTCCTGGGTCGTGGACTGGTCGGTTGCGAGGACGCGCAGATTGCGCAGGATGGTCTCGGAAGCCTTCAGCGATTGGCCGTCCTCGCCCTTGACCGACTGGGTCAGCACCAGATCGACCCGGTCGCCCGGGAAGACGAAGCCGGCAACGCCGGTCTTGGCCGAAACCGGCACGGTCACGGCCCGCATTCCGGGGCCGAGGGCGGCTGCGAGAAAACCGCTGTCGCCCGGGCTGACGAGGGAACCCTGGGTTACCGGCTCGCCCGCCGTGATCGGGTGGCGCACCACGGTGCCGAGCAATTTGGAGATGTCCGATTCGCCGTCGAGAAAATAGGCGTCCTTCACCAGTTCTTCGGGCCACATCTGGAACCCGAGCGCGTCGGCGGTGATGATCGTGCCCGTCGGCAGCGCGCGTTGCGCGACCAGCACCTTGGGCCCTTGCGGAATCGGCGCCGCCTCGACCCGGGGCGTGGAGGCCCCGGCAAACATGCTGCGGGCCGCCAGGGCCGTGGCGATCGCGATCACCAGCGCGCCGAGCAGCAGAACCAGCTTCTTCCTGTCCATGGCTTAACAAGCCCCCTCGTATTGCCCGCGACCGATGCGAGCGGATATGGTTTCCGGCTCTAGTGGCCGACTGGTTAAAATCGGGTTCACCCCGGAATCGGACCGATTCCGGCAGGCGGCAGATAGTGGGTGCAAAGAACCCAGAGGCCGCCGAACGAGATCGCGACCCCGTAAGGCACGGCGAGGCGATCGCGCTGGCGGCGCATGACATGCCAGGCGCCCAGAACGACCGTGAGCAGGCCCCCGGCCAGAGCCATGACGATCAGCAACTGCAGGAACGCCCCCGGTTCGATCCACAGCGCGAGCGCGGTCAGCAACTTGACGTCGCCGCCGCCCATCCATCCCAGCGCGAACAGGCCGGCGAGCACTGCGAACACGGCGAGCGCCACGCCCAGTTGCGCGGCCACGCCGGGCCAGAGCGAAGCCCCGCTGGCCCACCAGAACAGCGGCGCGCCGAGCGCGATGGACAGTGTCAGCCAGTTGTCGATCTGGCGCCGCCGGATATCGGTACATGCCGCAACGACCAGCGCGATTGCCAAGCCTGCAAGCAGTACGTAGTGGAATTGGCCTCCCGGCATCGAAACCCCCGATAATTCCCCTGGGGCCCCGGTGCTAAAGTTTATCGCTTACCAAACAGTAACCACGTGCAGGAGAGCGGGCATCAATCGAACCGAGAACGTCCAGCCCGAACCCGGCCCGATCGATCGCCGCGCCATTCCCCCGCACGCGGCGGAAAGCCGCTGGATGGCGCCGGACGGACATGCCATTCGCAGGATCGACTGGCCGGGGGCCGGCGGGACCCCGCGCGGATCGATCCTGTTTCTGCCGGGGCGCGGGGACTGTTACGAGAAATATCTGGAAGCGCTGGAGCAGTGGCATCGCGCGGGCTGGCGCGTCACCGCGTCGGACTGGCGCGGCCAGGCCGGCTCCGGCCGTTTGGGCAACGACCGGGTGACGGGCCATATCGACGATTTCGCACGGTGGGTCGACGACCTGGCGCACCTCTGGCAGGACTGGAAGGCGCAGACCCCCGCGCCCCATGTCCTCATGGGCCATTCGATGGGCGGACATCTGGTCCTGCGCGCAATGGCCGAACGCCGGGTCGATCCCGATGCGGCGATCCTGTCCGCGCCGATGCTCGGCTTCTACGGAAGCATCCTGCCGGTCAGCTGGATGCATCGGGTGGCGGATGTGATGAAGCGGTTCGGCGATCCCGCCCGTCCGGCCTGGAAATGGAGCGAGAAACCGGGCGAGGTTCCGGTCACACGGATAAACCTGCTGACCCACGATGCCGAGCGGTACGAGGACGAGCTGTGGTGGCGGGAGAAACGGCCCGAACTGGTCATGGGGCCGGGCAGCTGGGGCTGGGTGGAGCGCGCTTACGAATCGATGCGTGCGCTCGACCGGCCGGACGTGCTGGAAGCCATCCGGGTGCCGGTCCTTCTGCTCGGAACCTCCAACGACAAGCTGGTCGACATGATCGCGATAGAGGCCGCCGCGCGCCGCCTGCCGGCGGGCGAACTGCTGTCGTTCGGCGATGAAGCACGGCATGAAATCCTGCGCGAGGTCGACCCCGTTCGCGACCGGGCGATGACGGCGATCGCGGATTTCCTCGACCGAGCGGCCGTGGCCCGGCACGATGAGGGATAGAGGCGGATTGGCGGAGCGGTTCGATATTGCGATTGTCGGTGCGGGAATGGCAGGGGCCAGCCTGGCGGCCGAACTCGCGCCCCATGCCCGGGTTCTGGTCCTCGAAGCGGAAGATCGCCCCGGTTACCACGCCACCGGGCGCTCCGCCGCGTTCTGGGAAGAATGTTACGGCGGGGAGGGGATCGTCCCGCTCACGCTCGCTTCCGGCCCCTATTTGCGCGAGCGCGGCTTCCTCGCGCAGCGCGGCGCGCTGTATATCGGGCGAGCCCGCGAGACCGAAGCGCTGGACAGGTTCGTGGAACGATTCACCCGCAGCGGCGCGACGCTGGAACGTCTTGGTCGGGCGCGGCTCGAGGAAATCGTACCGGGCCTTCGCCCGGCGTGGACCGGCGGGGTATGGGAAGCGGCCTGCGCCGATATCGACGTGGCCGGTCTCCATGCCCATTACCTCGCCGCATTCGGCAGAGCGGGCGGCCGGTTGGAGGTGCGCGCGCGCGTCACCGGCCTCGAACGGCACAAAGGGGGATGGTCGATCGCGACCGAGTGCGGGGGCCGGTTCGAGGCTGCCATCCTTGTCGACGCGGCGGGGGCCTGGGCGGACGAGGTGGCGACGCTCGCAGGAGTCGACCCTCTGGGCATCGTGCCCTTGCAGCGAACGGTCGCGCAGCTGCGGGTCGATCCGGCCCCGGCGGACGACCTCCCGCTGGTGCTCGACATTTCGGGGAGCTTCTATTTCAAGCCGGAGAACGGCCGGCTCTGGCTCAGCCCGCAGGACGAAACGCCATCGCCGCCGTGCGATACCGCGGCCGACGAACTGCCCGTCGCCCAGGCGATCGCCAGCCTCGAAACCGTGGTGGACTGGCAGGTGGAGGCCGTCGAGCGCAAGTGGGCCGGACTGCGCAGCTTCGCATCCGATCGGCGGCCCGTCTATGGGTTCGACCCGGCAGACGACGCCTTCTTCTGGTTCGCCGGGCAGGGCGGCTTCGGGATCCAGACCTCCCCCGCGGCGGCGCGCCTCGGGGCGCAGTTGCTGCTGGGGCATGAACGCGACGCGATGACCGCCGCGCTCGATCCGCGGCTCTATACCCCGGCGCGATTTCTTCGATCGGAGGCGGCTGGCAATCGGCCCGACATTTGTTAGGGTGCCGCCCGGTTTCCACCCTTCGGGAGAATTTCTACGATGGCTCACCACTTCAAGATCAAGAAGAACAAGGCCGACGAATTCGTCGCGTACTTCATGTACAATTCGGAACCGATCTTCTGGACCGAAGGCTATTCGAGCAAGGCCGGCGCCAAGAACGCGATCGAATCGATCAAGGCGAATGGCCCGGACGCGGAAACCATCGACGAAAGCTGACGCTCGGGCGGGTCAGCCCGCTCCTTCTTCGCGGGCGATACGGTCCGCTTCGTCGCTGGCGAGGCGGTCCACCCGCTCGTTTTCCGGGTGGCCGTTGTGGCCGCGGACCCAGCGCCAGCTCATCTCGTGCCGCGCGGCGGCGTCGATCAGTTCGTGCCACAGGTCGGCGTTGCGAACCGGTTTCCTGCTTGCGTTCTGCCATCCGCGGCGCTGCCATCCCGCAACCCATTTCGTGATGCCGTCGAGCACGTATTTGCTGTCCGAATAGAGCGTCACGCGGCACGGTTCGGTCAGGGCCTGAAGGCCGCGGATCGCGGCGGTCAGTTCCATTCTGTTGTTGGTCGTGTCGCTTTCGGCCCCGGCCAGTTCCTTTTCGTGCTGCCCCATGCGCAAGAGGGCTGCCCAGCCGCCAGGGCCCGGGTTGCCCTTGCACGCGCCGTCGGTGAAGATTTCGACCTGTTTCATTTCCATCGTCTGTTGCCGCTTTATGCCTTCGGGGCAAAGGGGGCGTCGCCCGCTTCGGCGTAGAATTCCAGCCGCCGGGCGAAATCCATCGGGTCCTTGCGCGTGACGAGAGCATCTTCCGGGGTGTCGAGCCAGTCGAACGCCCTCGTCGCGACAAAGCGCATCGCGGCGCCGCGCGCCAGCAAAGGCAGTGCGGCGCGCTCCGCAGACGAAAGCGGCCGTGCGCGTTCGTAACCGGCCATCAGCGCGCTTCCCACGTCCTCGCGATAGCGCGAGCCCGCCTTGTCGAACGACCAGGCTGCATGGGTGACGGCCACGTCGTAAGCGGCGAAATCGCGGCAGGCGAAGTAGAAATCGATCAATCCGCCGACCCGGTCGCCCAGCATCAGGACGTTGTCGGGAAACAGATCGGCGTGAATCACGGTTTCGGGCAAGTCGTTCGGCCATTGTTCGAGCAGGTCGGGCATATGCCGCGCGGTCAGCGCCGGAAGGTGCGGATCGATGCTGCCGAGATCGCCGCCGCACCGGTCGAGCAGGCTTTGCCAGTCGCGCGGGCGCAAGTCGTTCGCGCGCGAACCGGGATAGTCGGCCGAGGCGCGATGAAGCTCCGCCAGCGCCGCGCCCACGGCATAGGCCTGGCCGGGCGTCGGCCGATCGACCGAAACGCCGGGGAGGAACTCGATCAGAGCGATGGCCTTGCCGTCGAGAATCCGCCAGGCGCGCCCTTCGCGATCGTGGATCGTGCGCGGCACGGGGCACCCCGCTGCCGAAAGATGGTCGAGCAAGCCGAGGAAAAAGGGCAGGTCGTCCAGCTCGATCCGCCGCTCGTACATCGTCAGGATGTAGCGCGCGCGATCGGTTTCGATCAGCCAGTTGCTGTTGGAAACGCCTTCGGCAATCCCTTTGGCGGACACCAGATTGCCGACGTCGTAGTGCGCGATGAGATCTGCCAGGTCCTCGGCTCCGAGGTGGGTATAGACCGCCACGCGTGTGTCAGTCCGCCAGTTGCCGCGGCAGTTTGAACACCATTTTCTCTTCGGCTGTGACCAGCGTGTGCTCTTCCACCGCGCGCCATTGCGCAAGCCGGTCCACGACTTCGCGAACCAGCGTTTCGGGGGCGGAGGCACCGGCTGTCAGGCCGATCGTGCCCACGCCGTCGAGCCATTCGGGGCGGATGTCGCTGGCGCGCTGGATCAGCCTGGCATCGGTGCCGCAGCGTTCGGCGACTTCCACCAGGCGCAGGGAGTTGGAGGAATTGGGCGCCCCGATCACCAGCACCAGGTCGCTGCTCGGCGCCACGGCCCGGACGGCGGCCTGGCGGTTGGACGTGGCATAGCAGATATCCTCCGCCCGCGGGCCGACGATCTGCGGATACCGTTCCCTGAGCGCGGTGACGATGTTGCGCGTATCCTCCACCGAAAGGGTGGTCTGCGTCAGGTAGGCCAATGGTTCGTCCTGGGAAAAGCCCAGAGTTTCCACATCCTCCAGCGTTTCGACCAGCGTCATCGTGCCTTCGGGAACCTGGCCCATCGTGCCGATGACTTCCGGATGCCCCTTGTGCCCGATGAAAACGATATGGCGGCCCGCCTCGATCTGGCGTTCGGCCTGGCGGTGGACCTTGCTGACCAGCGGGCAGGTCGCGTCGAGGTAATCGAGGCCGCGCCGCTCGGCTTCCGCCGGCACCGCCTTGGGCACGCCATGGGCGCTGAACACCACCGGTGCGCCGTCGGGCACCGCGTCCAGCTCTTCGACGAACACTGCGCCCTTGGCTTTGAGATTGTCGACCACGTAGCGGTTGTGGACGATCTCGTGCCGCACGTAGACGGGGGCTCCGTAGCGCTCGAGCGCGCGTTCCACGATCTCGATCGCCCGGTCTACGCCGGCGCAGAATCCGCGCGGTGCGGCGATCAGCAGGGTCAGCGCAGGGCGCCGGTCCGTGCGCGCAGAGGTCTGCAATGGGGCATTCATGTCTGCGCCTCTAGCGCTTTGCCGCTCGCGCCGCTAGGGCGGCCTCACTGGAATTCGAAGGAAGCCTTGCATGATCCCGAGCCGCCGCGCCCTAGCCCCCGTCGCTCTCGCCGCAGCACTGGCGGCCTGTGCGGGGGAGGGCGATCTCGTCATCGACCAGGGCGTGGGCATTACCGCCGTCCGCACCCCGTGCCCCGCAGTCGGCGTTCCCGACTATACCGGCGACATCACGACATTCCGCACGCCCGGCAGCAGGACGGCGGCCGACATCGACGTCACGGCATCGATCACGAATCTTCGTTCGACCTGCAACGAGCAGGGGGCGGAGCGGATCTACGCCGAAGCGACGTTCGACGTGCTCGCGCGGCGCAGCGACACGCGCGAGGCACGCCGGGTCGAACTGCCCTATTTCGCCACGGTCCTGCGCGGCGGTTCGGCCGTTCAGTCGAAGCGTGTGGGCACCGTGGTGATCGATTTCGCCCCGGGGCAGGAGCGGGCCCAGGGACGCGGCGTTGCCGGCGCTTTCGTCGATCGCGCCGCAGCCACTTTGCCGGAGGATATCCGCGAACAGATCACGCGTCGCCGCGAGCCCGGCGATCCCGATGCTGCCCTCGATCCGCTGGCCAACCCGGAAGTTCGGGCTGCGCTGAATCGTGCGACGTTCGAACTCCTGGTCGGCTTCCAGCTGACCGAGGAACAGCTCGCTTACAACGCCACGCGTTGAACTGGCGCCGGCCCGCGGCGGGGGCGGCGCATGCTTGCGCTTTGTCCCATTTCGTCTAACCGCGCGGGCCATGTCGGATAGAAAGACCCTCCATGCCGCTTTCGCGGCGAAAGTCGATGCCGTGCTCGCCGCGCTCGAAACCGAAGGTGCGCTGCCGGCCGGCACTTCGCGCGCCCATGTCGCTGTCGAACCTCCGCGCGATGCCAGCCACGGCGACCTGGCCACCAATGCCGCGATGGTCCTGGCGAAACAGGCTGCGACCAACCCCCGCGCACTGGCGGAAAAGATCGTCGAACACCTGCAGCGCGACGTGGAGATCGAGAGCGCGGAAATCGCCGGCCCGGGATTTATCAATATGCGGCTGGCCGATGCCGCATGGCGCCGGGAACTTAACGCGATCGCCCGGCTTGGCGGCGACTATGGCCGGTCCGTCCTGGGGCAGGGCCAGCGGGTCAACATCGAATATGTATCCGCCAATCCGACCGGTCCGATGCACATGGGGCATTGCCGCGGCGCGGTGGTGGGCGATGCGCTCGCCGCCTTGCTGGAGTTCGCCGGCCATACGGTCATCCGCGAATACTACGTCAACGATGCCGGCGCGCAGGTCGACGTGCTCGCGCGTTCGGCGCACTTGCGTTATCTTGAGGCGCTGGGCGACGATATCGGCGCGATCCCCGAAGGTCTCTACCCCGGCGATTATCTGAAGCCGGTGGGCGAAGCGCTCGCCGCCGAGTTCGGCGACAGCTATCGCGACCGGCCCGAAAGCGAGTGGCTGCCGTTGTTCCGCGAGCGCGCGGTGGCGGCGATGATGGCGCTGATTCGCGAGGACCTGGCGCTGCTGGGCATCCATCACGACGTCTTCGCCTCGGAAGCGGAGCTGCAAAAGGCGGGCAAGCCCGAAGCGGCCGAAGCCTGGCTGCGCCAGCACGATCTCGTCTACGACGGACTGCTGGAAGCGCCCAAGGGCAAGACGCCGGAGGACTGGGAGCCGGTCGAACTGCCGCTGTTCCGCTCGACCCGGTTCGGCGACGACCAGGACCGGCCCATTCGCAAGAGCGACGGCAAATGGACCTATTTCGGCGCCGATCTCGCCTATCACATGCAGAAGGCGGAAAGCGCCGATGCGCTGATCGACATCTGGGGCGCCGACCATGCCGGCACGGTCAAGCGGATCAAGGCCGCCGTCGCGGCGCTGAGCGAGGGCCAGAGCGAGGAAGGCGGCAAGCCGATTCCTTTCGACGTGAAGCTGGTCCAGATGGTGCAGCTTCTGCGCGGCGGCGAACCGGTGAAGATGTCGAAACGCAGCGGCACTTTCGTCACGCTGGCCGATGTCGTGCGCGAAGTGGGCAAGGACGTGGTCCGCTTCACGATGCTGACGCGCAAGCCCGAAGCGCAGATGGATTTCGATTTCGCCAAAGTGGTGGAAGCGTCGAAGGACAATCCCGTCTTCTACGTGCAATACGCCCATGCGCGGATCAGCTCGACCTTGCGCAAGGGGGCGGCGGAGGGTGTCGAACCCTCGGCTTCCGCGCTCGACCGGCTGGGTGCGGAGGAGCTTTCGCTGGTCAAGCAGGCGGCGCAGTTCCCGCGCGTGGTCGAAGCCGCTGCACAGGCGCGCGAGCCGCACCGTATCGCCTTCTTCCTCTATGATCTCGCGGCGGCATTCCACGCTTACTGGAACCTGGGGAACGACGACCCCGCAAAACGCTTCATCGTGGCACAAGACGCCGAGCTGACTGCGGCGAGGCTTTTCCTCGCCGCGCAGATCGGGCAGGTAGTGCGCAATGGCCTGGCTCTGCTTGGAGTGGAGGCCGTGGAGGAGATGTAGTCATGGCGGGGCGCGAAGGGGAATACGAAGGCGAGGAACCGGGGACCGAAGCGTGGGAGGACGCCGAAGACAACGGCCGCCTCGAACTCGACGAGGACGAACGCCTGCCCTGGCTCGAATCGGCCGATTACGAGGAGCCGGGCGTCGATACCGGCCGTATCGTCGGTTTCGTGCTCATCGCCTTGTTGATCCTGGCCGCGGTGGTGGGCGGAGGCTGGTATCTGCTCAATCGCGATTCGGGCGGCGACGTCGTGGCCGACGGCAGCACGATCGAGGCGCCCGAGGGGCCCTACAAGGAAAGGCCCGAAGACCCCGGCGGCCGGATTGCCGACGGGACCGGCAATGTTGCGCCGGCGATCGGCGAGGGCGAAACGCGGGAAGGAAGGCTGGCCGAAAGCAGCGCCGCGCAGCCCTCTGCCGGGGGTGGCAAGGGTTCCGCGGACGCGAGCGACGCCCCGGAAGGCGTCGGAGTGCAGGTCGGCGCGTTCTCCAGCCGCGAAACCGCACAGCGCGGGTGGACCACTCTCATGCGCCAGACCGACGCTCTCAACGGGGTTCGCCACCGTATCGTCGAAGGGCAGGCCGATATCGGCAAGGTCTATCGTCTCCAGGCGATCGCCGACGACCTGGCCTCCGCCCGCCAGCTGTGCGAGACATTGCAGGCCGATGGGGTGGCCTGCCAGGTAAAGCCCTGATCCGGTGAACGCGGGATAGAGCGATAGGGCGGCGTTTTGCACATCGCCGCGGCGTGTCGCGCTTGCGATAACCGGCGATAGCTGCGATTCCCCAAGGCATGACGCCCGCCATTTTCGGACTGTCCGGCACTTCCCTGAATGCCGGGGAGCGCGACTTTTTCCGCGATGCCGATCCGGCGGGTTACATCCTGTTCGGTCGAAACTGCGATACGCGCGATCAGCTGCGCGCGCTGACCGACAGCCTGCGCGAACTCCACGGGCGGGAGCGTCTGTTCATCTGCATCGATCAGGAAGGGGGCCGGGTGGCTCGCTTGCGTCCGCCGCACTGGGGCGAATACCCGGCGGGGGAGGCATTCGACCGCCTCTATCGCCTCGCCCCGGCCAGCGCGATCGAGGCCGCCCGCGTCAATGCCGAAGCGATGGCGCTGGAGCTGTCGGCCATGGGCATAACGGTCGACTGCCATCCGCCGCTGGACGTGCGGCGGGACGGTGCGCACGATGTGATCGGCGACCGCGCGCTGGGAAGCGAGCCGATGCAGGTCGCCGCAATCGGCCGCGCCATCCTGGACGGGCTGGCCCGGGGCGGGGTGGCGGGGTGCATCAAGCACATGCCCGGCCACGGCCGGTCGAGCACCGACACGCACAAGGAACTGCCGACCGTCACCGCCAGCGCGGCCGAGCTGGAAACCGACCTTGCGCCTTTCCGCTCGCTGGCCAATGCGCCCGTGGGCATGACCGGGCACCTGCTGTTCACGGCCTGGGACAGCGAGAACCCGGCCACGCTGTCGCCGACCGTCATCGGGGAAGTCATCCGCGGGCAGATCGGCTTCGACGGGCTGCTGCTGACCGACGACATCGACATGGAGGCACTCGCCGGTTCGGTGCCCGAGCGTGCCGAGCGCGCCATTGCCGCCGGCTGCGACCTGGTACTGAACTGCTGGGCGAAAATCGACGACATGGTCGAAATCGCCAGCCGCTTGCCGGAATTGGGCCAGCGTGGGCGTGAGCGGCTCGATCGTGCGCTCGAAGGCACGGCTCTCCGTCATGACGAGGGCGACCGCCGAGCGCTTCTCGCCAAACGCGATGCGTTGCTCGCCCAGGCGGAGCAGACCGCATGACGGAGGCGGAGACGATTGCCGCCGATGATCCGGCCTTCGACGCGAACCGCGGCGACTGGGAAGGGCCGGGAACGCGCGAGGCCGAGGAAACGTCGCTCTATCTGGAGCTGGACGGATGGGAAGGTCCACTCGATCTTCTGCTCGATCTGGCGCGCAGGCAGAAAGTCGATTTGCGCTCCATTTCGATCCTTTCGCTCGTCGATCAGTATCTCGACTATATCGAACGGGCCGAAGCGTTGCGGCTGGAACTGGCGGCCGACTATCTGGTGATGGCCGCGTGGCTGGCATACCTGAAATCGGCGCTGCTGCTGCCGCGCGACGAGCAGGAGGATCCGAGCCCGGAAGAACTGGCCTTGCGCCTGCAATTGCGCCTGCAGCGACTGGGCGCGATGCGCGAGGCGGCTGCGCGATTGATGGCGCGCGACCGGATCGGGCGCGACGTGTTCCTGCGGGCGCGGCCCGAAGGCTTGCGGATCGACCGGACGACCCGCTGGACATGCGACTGGTATTCGCTCGTCCAGGCCTATGGACGCGTGAAGGCGCGCACTGCGCCCGCTATTCACATGGTTCGCGAACGGCCGGTCATGACGCTCGAATCCGCGCTGGACCGGGTATCGGCCATGCTGGGCGTGACGCTCGACTGGATGGACTTGCGCGATTTCCTGCCGCCCCATGCCGAACCGCGCCTGCGACGTTCGGCACTGGCTTCCAGTTTCGTCGCCGCGCTGGAACTTGCGCGACTGGGCAAGGCGGAGATCGACCAGCAGGAAACTTTCGGCGCGCTTCGATTGCGCAGGGCGACTTCATGAGCGGCGCGCCGGACGAGCTTCAGCGCGCGGTCGAGGCCACGCTGTTCGCGGCGGAAGAACCGATGACGGTCGATGCGCTTGCCGGCCATCTGGGGGATGCCGATCCGGCCGAGGTCCGGGCCGCCTTGCACGCGCTCGCCGGCCAATATTCGGGCCGCGGGATCGAACTGGTCGAACGCGGGCGGCGCTGGCATTTCCAGACCGCGCCCGACCTCGCCCACCTCTTGCGGCGCGAACGCGAACAGGTTCGCCGCCTCAGCCGGGCAGCGACCGAGGTTCTGGCGATCGTCGCCTATCACGAGCCGGTCAGCCGCGCGGAAATCGAATCGATTCGCGGGGTGCAGACATCGTCGGGCACGCTCGACGTGTTGATGGAGACGGGCTGGGTGCGGGTCGCGGGGCGGCGCGAAGTGCCGGGGCGGCCGGTGATCTATGCAACGACGCCCGACTTTCTGCAGCATTTCGGCCTCGAATCGCGACGCGACTTGCCGGGGATCGACGAACTGCGCGCTGCGGGCTTGCTCGATCCGGTCGATCAGGCCTACGATGCGCTGGTTGCGACCGACGAGGGCGAGGGAGATTCGCCGGCCGTGCCCGGGCAGGCACCGGAAGGCTGAACCGGCGCGGTTCGCCGCTGGCACAAGGCGGGGCGAACGCCTATATCGGTGGCAACGCAATCGGAAAGGTTCCCCATGTCGCTCGGCCCCTGGCAGCTTATCATCATCGCGCTCGTGATTCTCGTCCTGTTCGGGCGCGGCCGCATTTCGGAGATGATGGGAGATTTCGGCAAAGGCATCAAAAGCTTCAAGCAAGGCATGAACGAGGAAGACGGTCAGGCGGCCAAGCCTGCTCCGCGCATCGAAGGGCCTGGGCACGAGGCGAAGCCGGCCTCCGACGCCGCATCCGAAGCCAAGCCGGCGGAAACGCGCGACAACGCAAAGTGACGCGGCCGACGCGCGCCGCCTGACCCCATGTTCGATATCGGCGCAACGGAACTGCTCGTAATCGCGATCGTGGCGATCATCGTGATCGGCCCGAAGGACATGCCGCTCGCGCTGCGCACGGCAGGCCGGTGGATCGGCAAGATCCGCCGGGTGTCGGCGCACTTCCGCACCGGCATCGACGCGATGGTTCGCGAAGCCGAAATGGAAGACATGGAGAAGAAGTGGCGCGAACAGAACGCGCGCATCATGGCCCGGCACCCGGAACAGGAGATGGAACCGCTGGACCAGCGCGAAACCGCGGCCGAGTCGAGGCCTCGACAGGCGGAACCGCCGGAAGAGGGGGCGAAGACGGACGCGAACGACGAGCAGTCGGGCGCGAACGGCGATCAGCCCGGCCTTCCGCTTGGCAAGCCCCCGGCAGGATAGGGCCGCAATGGCGCTGAAGTTACGCGATCTCGACGATACGCAAGCCCCCCTGCTCGATCACCTGATCGAGCTGCGAACCCGTCTGGTGCGCTGCGTCGCGGCGCTCGCGGTGGCGTTCGCCGTCTGCCTCTATTTTGCGGACGATATCTTCGGGTTTCTCGTGCGCCCGCTGACCGCCGCTTTTCCCGACGGTGAGGGCCGGTTGATCTATACCCAGCTGTACGAGGCGTTCTTCGTGGAGTTGAAGGTCGCGCTGTTCGCTGCGTTCTTCATCAGCTTCCCGATCATCGCCAACCAGCTTTGGGCTTTCGTTGCGCCGGGTCTCTATGCCCGCGAGAAAAGAGCGTTCCTGCCATTCCTTATCGCGACGCCGGTGCTGTTCGTGATCGGCGCCGCGCTCGCCTACTACGTGGTCATGCCCACGGCCTTCCGTTGGTTCCTCGGGTTCGAGGGCAGGGTCGGGGGGCTCGATATCGAGGCTCTGCCGGGCACCGGCAACTATCTCTCGCTGGTCATGCAGTTCATTCTCGCCTTCGGGATCAGCTTCCTGCTGCCGGTCCTGCTCCTGCTGCTCAATCGCGCGGGGATCGTCACCCGGGCCCAGCTCGTTTCGGCGCGTCGCTATGTCGTCGTGCTCGTGGTTGCGATCGCGGCGGTCGTGACGCCGCCCGATCCCGGTTCGCAGCTGATCCTGGCGGTTCCGCTGCTCCTGCTGTTCGAAGGGTCGCTTGCGCTGATGCGGATTACCGAACGGCAACGCCTGTCGGCAGGAAGCGAAGGGGAGGCCGAGGGCGCCGGGCAGGAGAGCTGATAGCATCCGGGCGGCAGAGTGCCGCTACACCCAAGTTCCCCGCGAGGGGAGGGATTTCATGCCACCGACGTTCCTCGGAGGGAGCGACCGGCATCGGATGATCGTGCGACCGGAGGCTTCAGCCTGCACCGGGGCTCGGAAACAGGCGAACCTCCCGGGTCTTTGCGTTGTCTGCGAGCTTGCGGGGCTTGTCTCTCGATACAAAACCGACAGGTTTGGGAAGGCATCCTTCCCGCGCACAAAAAAACGGGGCCGGAAGGCCCCGTTTTCTCAAACTCTCGTCTGATCCGTTCGGATCAGGCGCTGACCGGATCGTCGTCACCGTCGACGGCAATCACGATGCCCGCGATCACGGCAGCTGCCGCCAGGATGGCGAGGATGATGCCCGAACCGCCTTCACCACCAAGTTCGCTCTCTTCAGCAACCGGGGCCGCCGAACGATCGGCAACCGGGGCCGACTGAGCAAGAGCCGGCGAGGCGGCCAGGGACAGAGCAGCCGTGGCGGCAAGAACATTGCGGAATTTCATCGATACGTCTCCTGAGCACTTCAATAGTTCGAAACTCGTCGCCCCTCGTAGGACAGGCGAATTCGAGTGACAACCCAAAATTCCCGGCAACTTTCAATAACCGGGGCACTGTGGCCGAAAAGTCTCGCCACGCCCGGGCAATGCCCGAGGAAAGTTAAAGAATGCCAATTGCATTTTTTATTCGAATCCCGACGGATTCGCCCGCGGCGCGCATATCAGTCGGCGTGGCGGGGCGATTCGCTCTGCACGAATCGCTCCCCGCCGACCCAGGTTTCGATCACCCGCGTGCCGCGCAGTTCCTCGGGCGTGGACAGCAGGGGATCGCGGTCGATTATCACGAAATCCGCCCGTTCGCCTTCGATCAGGCGCCCGAAACGTCCTTCGGCAAAGCCGGCGTGGGCGCCGGCGCTGGTAAAGGCCGCAAGAGCCCGCTCGCGGCTGACCGCTTCGGCCGGATACCACCCCCCGAACGGCCGGCCCTGTGCATCGCGCCGGGTGAACGCCGCCGCAAGGCCGGCGAATGGATCGGGCGATTCGACGGGCGCGTCGGATCCGAACACCAGCGGAGCGCCGGTTTCGGCGATCGATTTCCAGGCGTAGGCCCCCTGAAGCCGCGGCGGGTCGAGACGCCGTTCTGCCATTTGCCTGTCGGACGTCTGATGCACCGGCTGCATCGAGGCAATCACGCCATGTCGGGCGAACTGCGGAATGTCCGCCGGGTCGACGATCTGTCCATGCTCGATCCGCCAGCGACGGTCGCCGGGGTACGTCGACGAGAGTTCCTCGATCGCTGCCAGCACCTCGGCGTTTGCCGCGTCCCCGATGGCGTGGACGGCGACCTGAAACCTGTCGAGCGCGGCGCGGCTCATCAGATTGCGAAGCTGCGACCCGGTCAGGAGCGGCAGGCCGTTGTTGTCGGGGTCGTCGGCATAGGGGCGCTTGAGCCAGGCTCCGCGCGAGCCGAGCGCGCCGTCGAGATAGATCTTCACCCCGTTCAGCCGCAGCTTGTCGTCGTAGAGCCACGGCGTCGGGCCGGGGCCGCCGATCAGTTCCATCGCGCCGGTGCCGGCGGCATAGGCCATGATCCGGATCTTCAACCAGCCGCCATCGCCGGCGCGGCGGTAGGTTTGCCAGTCCTCGATCGTTGTGCCCATATCGGCAACGGCCGTGATCCCGTGACGCAGCAGAATGTCCTGCGCCTTCTGCAACGCCAGATCGCGATCCTCGGGGCGCAGCGCGGGCAGTTTGGATGCAACCAGTTCGCTCGCCGCATCGACGAACACGCCGGCCGGCCGGCGCGTGCCCGCGATCCGAACGATTCGTCCGCCTGCCGGATCGGGGGTCGCCTCGTCGACATTGGCCAGCCGCATCGCGGCGCTGTTGGCCCAGCCGGCGTGGCCGTCGACCCGTTCGAGCCAGACCGGACGGTCGGCCACGGCGGCGTCCAGTTCGGCCGCGGTCGGAAACCGCCCCAGCCCCCACTTTTCCTGATTCCATCCGCGTCCGACGATCCACCGTTTCCCGGGGTTCGCAGCGGCATAGTCGGCGATTTTCGCCTGCGCTTCCGCCAGCGAAGCGGTGTCGGAGAGGTCGAGCGTCAGCGCGGCCAGGCCGATCCCCATGACGTGCAGATGCGAATCGACGATCCCGGGGATGACGAAGCGCCCCTTGCCGTCGACGTGAAAGTCGACCTCGCGGGGGCGCTTGTCGCGCCGGTCCAGCACCTTTTTGATCCGCCCGTCGTTGTCGATCACGAGCCCTGTAAAAGTGTCGATATCGCCGTCTGCGTCGATCGTGACGCCCTGGACGTTGTCGACCAGCGTGTCTGCGCCGGCGGGCGCAGCGCTGCAGAAGGCGGCGAGCAAAAGGGCGGGAAGGGCAAGGCGGATCATCGTCTCTCCTGTGGCACACCCGGCGCAGACGGCGCCGGACCCTGCCGGCAATTACGGCAAGTCGCCGGCGTTGCAAATGCCTGCACGGCGCGAATGCGGGGGTGATGCAAGAGGCATGTTTCCTGGCCCGATCTTTTGCCCTAGGGCGCTGGGTCATGAGTCAGAGCAAAGCCGTTTCCGTCGCGGAATCCTCCGCCGACAAGCTTACCGTCGATCACGTCCGCGCGGCCGCCGCGCGGATCGCAGGCGCCGTGGTCCGCACGCCGACGATGTACAGCAGGACCCTATCCGACATTGCCGGCGCGGACATCTGGCTGAAGTTCGAAAATCTTCAGTTCACCGCAGCGTACAAGGAACGCGGCGCTCTCAACGCGCTCCTGCTCCTGACGCCGGAGCAGCGCGAGCGCGGAGTCATCGCCGCCTCGGCCGGCAATCATTCGCAGGGGTTGAGCTATCACGGAACGCGCCTGGGCGTTCCGGTGACGATCGTGATGCCGCGCCCGACGCCGACGGTGAAAATCATGCAGACCGAAAGCGTCGGCGGCCAGGTCGTGCTGGAGGGGGAGACCTTCGACGAGGCCTATGCCCATGCGCGCAAGCTGGAGAAGGAACTGGGCCTCACATTCGTCCATCCCTTCGACGATCCCGATGTGGCGGCCGGCGCGGGCACTGTCGCGCTGGAAATGCTCGAGGACGCGCCCGAAATCGATTGCCTGGTCACCCCGATCGGCGGCGGCGGGCTGATTTCCGGCATGTCGACCGTGGCGCGCGCGCTTCGCCCCGGGATCGAAGTGGTCGGCGTGCAGGCCGCCCTGTTCCCGTCGATGTATGCGCGGGTGAAGGGCGAGGATCGCGATTGCGGCGGCGACACCCTGGCCGAAGGGATCGCGGTCAAGGCGCCGGGGGCTTTCACGTCCGAGGTGATTGCGGAACGTGTCGACGATATCCTGCTGGTGAGCGAGGAATCGCTGGAAAAGGCGGTTTCCCTCCTCCTCCAGATCGAAAAGACGGTCGTGGAAGGGGCCGGGTCGGCGGGCCTTGCGGCAGTGCTCGAACACCGCGACCGCTTTGCCGGGCGCAAGATCGGGCTCGTCCTGTGCGGGGGCAATATCGACACCCGCCTGCTTGCCAACGTGCTGCTGCGCGATCTGGCCCGTTCGGGCCGGCTCGCGCGCCTGCGCATCACCCTGCAGGACAGGCCGGGTGCGCTCTATCGGGTGATGCGCGAGTTCGAGGCGCACAACGTCAATATCATCGAGATCTATCACCAGCGGATATTCACCAGTCTCCCGGCCAAGGGGCTGATAACCGACATCGAATGCGAAGCGCGCGACCGGGAACAGATCGATGCGCTGGTGGAATCGCTGCGCGGGCAGGGCTATTCGGTCAGCCAGGTGGAACTGGCCTGAATTCCGAACCGCGCAGCCTCCCGCACGGCGCGCAAAGCGTGCCATGGCCGCACAGGTCAGGCGATTCGCCGATCCTCAATTGTGCAAAATAACCCCTCGCCGACCATGTTATATGGTTAAGGGACTTTTACCGCGGCCGGCATGTCGGCATAGTCGGGAAGAAGTTCGCAGCACGCCGATTCAGCCGAGAGAGGTAAACGCCAAGCCGTGACGGCCCCCGTTCGTTTCCCCCGCTTCTTCGTGACCAGCCCCGCCCCGTGCCCCTATCTGCCCGGTCGCAGCGAGCGCAAGGTGTTCACGGAGCTGAAGGGCGCGAATGCCGACGAGCTGAACGAGGCGCTTGGCCGGATCGGGTTCCGCCGCAGCCAGACGGTGGCCTATCGCCCCAGTTGCCTCGATTGCCAGGCCTGCGTCTCGGTCCGCGTGGTCGCCGGCGAGTTCGCCCCGTCATCCTCGCAGAAGCGGATCGCGCGGCGCAATCGCGACCTCGAGGTGACCGAGTGCCGCCCCTGGGCGACCGACGAGCAGTTCGACCTGCTGCAGCGCTATCTGAGCGTGCGCCACCCGGGCGGCGGCATGGCGTCGATGGACGAACTCGATTTCGCGGATATGGTGGAACACACGCCCGTAACCAGCTATGTGGTTGAATATCGGGAGCCCTCCGACGGTTCGGGCCCGGGTCGCCTCGTCGGAGCGTGCCTGACCGATCGCCAGGGCGACGGGCTGTCGATGATCTACAGTTTCTACGACCCGGAGCATGAGGCGCGGTCTGGACTTGGTACTTACATCATTCTCGATCACATTCGCCGAGCTGCCGAGGAGGGCCTGCCCTATGTCTACCTCGGGTACTGGGTCGAAGGGTCGCAAAGCATGCAGTACAAGATCCGCTTCCGCCCCATGGAGCGATTGGGGGCGGAAGGGTGGCGGCGGCTGGGCCGCGAAGAGCAGGATGCGCTCATCGCCGCAGCCGTCGGCGCCCGGAGCGATTCGGGCGGCGAGGCCCGTCCCGCGAAGGACGGCACCGCCAGCCAGTATCGCATGGCCGAATAGGCTCGCTGCCGCGCTCGCGGCGCTGGGGCTGGCGACCGCGCCCCAGGCGCTGCTGGCGCAAGATCGCCAGGCTCCCGCAACGCTCGAGGATCTGATCCCCGATGCGGCGGTCGACAATCCCGAGGCCTGGGCCGAAGAAGGCGTCGAGCCGGAGGCGCGGGCCGCTGCCCAGCAATCGCCGGCGATCGATCCCGGCGATCCGCTGGTCGACGATCCTGCGATCCAGGTCGCCTGGCCCGACGAAACGCCGATCCCCGAACCCGATCCCCTTGCGCCCGAGGAAGAGATCGAATTTGCGGACATCGACCGCGAGTTCTTTCGCGGGGCCCCCGAAATGAAAGTGATCACTCTGGGGCCGGAACTGGCGCTCGGTTTCCCGGCCGAAGAGGGAAGCTTTCCTCAGCGCGACGAACTCGCGAAACGGTTCGAGGCGCTGTCGACGGTCGAGGAACTGCAGGACGACGACAACGACGACAATATCGCCCAGCTTGCCGCGCGCGCGCGGGCGGACGAGGAGCTTCTGGCACAGCTTCTGCGCGTATACGGCTATTACGACGCCCAGATAATCCGCACGGTCGGCGGAACCCGCCCCGGCGGCGATTCCGCCGAACGCGGGGCGAACGTGCGTTTCGACATCGTGCCGGGCGAGCGCTATTCGTTCGGCGCGATCGACCTGGGGGAGATCGAGCAGGCGCCCGACGGTCCGGCGCTGCGTTCGGCGTTCGAGATCGAGACCGGCGACCCGCTGTCCAGCGATGCGATCGTGCAGGAGCAGTTCGATCTCGACCGGGCGCTGGGCGAAACGGGTTATCCCTTCGCCGAGATCGACGAGCCCCAGCTGCTGGTCGATCACGCGCGGATCGAGGGCGATCTGACCATGCCGGTCCGCCCGAACGGCAAATATGCGTTCGGCGAGATCGTCAGCGGGTCCCCCGATTTTCTGCCCAGCCGGCATCTCCAGACCATCGCCCGGTTCGACCGCGGCGACATCTACCAGCGCAGCCTCGAACAGGATCTGCGCCGCGCGATCGTGGCCACGGGGCTGGTCTCGTCCGTCACGATCACCAAGCGCGAAGTGGCGCCGCCCGATGCGACCAGGCCGGGCGAAATCGCGCTGGATGTGGAGATGACCAGGGCCAAGCTGCGCACGATTGCCGGGGCTGTCGGCTATGGTTCCGAAGAAGGTTTCCGTGTCGAGGCAAGCTGGGAACACCGCAATTTCTTCCCGCCGGAAGGCGCCATCCGCGTGCGCGGGATCGTCGGCACGCAGGAACAGCTTGCCGGGGTTACCTTCCGCCGCAACAATTTCGGCGGGCGCGACCGCATTCTCAACGTCGATGCCTATGCCAGCACGATCGACAGCCCGGCCTTCGACGCCCGCACGCTCGCGTTCGTCGCCAGCTACGAGCGTTCGTCGACCCTCCTGTTCCAGAAACCGATCAGCTGGAGCGTGGGTTTCGAGGCAGTGGCGACGGGCGAGCGCCCCCCGGCGAACGACGATACGCCGCAACAGCCGCGCCAGACCTATTTCGTCGGCGCCATCCCGCTCTATCTCCAGCTCGACACGACCAACGACCTGCTCGACCCGACCGAGGGGTTCCGCGTGTCGGGCCGCTTCTCGCCCGAGGTGTCGCGCAGCAGGGGGGTGGAAAGCTTCTATCTGCGCAGCCAGTTCGATGCGAGCTATTACCGGCAGGTGAGCGACAAGGTCGTCGTCGCCGGGCGCGCGCGCTTCGGCACGATCGCGGGGACGGCGATCGCGAACATCGCGCCCTCGCGCCGGCTCTACGCCGGTGGCGGCGGGTCCGTGCGCGGTTACGGCTATCGCGAGATCGGGCCGCACGACGAGCTGGGCGACCCCACCGGCGGGCGCTCGCTGGCCGAGGTCGCCCTGGAGGCGCGCATCAAGACCGGCTTCTTCGATGGCGCGCTGTCGGTCGTGCCCTTCGTCGACGCCGGGACGGTCAGCACCAGCACGTTGCCCGATTTCGAAACGTTCCGCGTCGGCGCGGGGCTGGGCGTGCGCTACCACACCGGGTTCGGCCCGATCCGCGTGGACGTGGGCGTTCCGATCAACCCCGGCCCGGACGATAGCCCGGTTGCGGTCTACGTATCGCTGGGGCAGGCGTTCTGATGGCGAACGAAAGCACCCCGGATGCCGCCGGTCCCGACGACGCGGCCGGGCAGGATGCGGCCCCCGCGCGGCGGTCCCGGCTGGGGAAAGCGGCGCGGTGGGGCGTCGGCATCGTCGTCGGCCTGGTCGCCGTCGTCCTGCTGGCGCTGGCCGCGCTCAACAGCCCGATCGGCAAGCGCTTCATCGTCGACCGCATAGCCGAGGTCGCACCCGCTTCCGGCCTGCGCATCGCGGTCGGCCGGATCGAGGGGGACATATACGGCCAGGCCACGCTGCACGATGTCGTGCTCTCCGATCCGCAAGGCCGCTTCCTCACGGTCCCGGTGGCCGAACTGGACTGGCGCCCGCTGAAATGGTTGTGGAGCGGCCTCGACGTGCGGCACCTGGTCGCCCGCCGCGGGGTCCTGCTGCGCACGCCCGAATTGCTGCCGGGCGATCCCGATGCACCGATCCTGCCCGATTTCGATATTCGGGTGGACCGGCTGGAGCTGGACAATTTCCGGGTCGCGCGCGGTGTGGTGGACGATTCCGAACACCGGGTGGACCTCGCCGCCAGGGCGGACATTCGCGACGGCCGCGTCTTCCTCGACGCTGACGGACAATTGGGACAGCGCGACACCGTCCGCCTGCTGGTCGATGCGGAGCCCGACGGCGACCGTTTCGACCTCGAACTCGATTACCGCGCGCCGCAAGGCGGCGTGATCGCCGGCCTTGTCGGTGCCGACGCCGGCTATCGCGCGCGCATCACCGGCGACGGGACCTGGAGCCGGTGGCGCGGCGCCCTGCTGGTGGAGCGCGAGGGCGAGCGCTTTGCCGCCTTCCGCATCACCAATCGTTCGGGCCGCTACGGCATCGTGGGGCAGGCGACGCCGGCGCCGGTGCTCGAAGGCGTGGCGGCCGACCTTCTTTCCGGCCCGGTTTCGCTGGCTGCCTTCGGCACGCTGGAAAACAGCGTGCTCGATGGCGAGCTGGCGGTTCGCGCGCGCGGGATCGTCGGCGATGCGCAGGGGGCCGTCGATCTCGCCGACAATGCGTTCGACGATTTCGCCTTCGACCTGCGGCTGGCCGAAGCCGCGCCCGTGGCGGACATGCGCGTGGAAGGGGCGCGTATCGTCGCCACGCTCGACGGGGCGTTCCGCGATCTCACGATCGGCCACCGGATCGTGGTCGATCGCTTCGCCAGCGGGACGACCGAGGCGCGCGGCCTGGTGCAGGACGGGACCGCGACTTACGACGGCGTGCGCTGGACCGTGCCGCTCGACTTGCGCGCACAGCGGGTCGTGGTCGGCAACGAGTTGATCGATCCGCGCCTCGTCCGCGGCCGTCTTTCGGGCGAGATCGTCTACGCAGGCACGCGCCTGGTGTCGGACGATCTGCGGCTGGTCTTCCCCGACGCCAGCGCGCGATTCTCGTTGCGGGGGGATACCCGCACCGGGGCCTATGCCCTTGCCGGGCCGGTCGCGCTGCGCGGGTTGCGGATAGAGAACGTCGGGGCGGCCAGCGGCACTGCGAAGATTCTGTTCAAGGTCGCCGACGGCGTGCCCTGGTCGCTGCGCGCCAATTTCGCCGGGCGCATCGGCGATGTGACCAATGCCACGCTGGCCAACCTTGCCGGGCCGACGATCGCCTTCCGCGGCGGGGTGGGCCTGGGCGGTGCCGGGCCGATCGTGTTCCGCGATCTGACGGTCGATTCGCAGAAGCTCCAGCTCGCGCTCGACGGCCAGGTTCGCGATGGCACCACGACTGTCGCCGGGCAGGGGACGCATAGCGAATACGGGCCCTTCACCGTCGAGGCGGGGCTGGACGGGGAGGGGCCGCGCGCCGCGCTCGTCTTCGCCGATCCGCTGCCGGCCGCGGGGCTGAAGGACGTACGCGTCGCGATCGTGCCGAGCGAGAACGGCTTCCTGATCGAGACGGAGGGCGGTTCGATGCTCGGCCCGTTCGACGGCACGCTGGAACTGCTGATGCCCGAAGGCGGGCCGACCCGGATCGCGATCGACCGGCTCGACGTCTGGGAAACCCGCGTGCAGGGCGACCTGCTGCTGGGCGACGACGGGGTGTCGGGCGATCTCGCGCTTGCCGGCGGCGGGCTGGACGGTACGATCGCGCTGGCGCCGCGCGCCGGCGGGCAGGCGTTCGATGTCGCCATCGACGCCAGAAGCGCCCGTTTCGGCGGGGAGACCCCGATTGCCATCGGTCGCGCGCATGTCGAGGCCAGCGGCCTGCTGGCCGACGGGAACACCACGATCGAAGGCGACGCCACCGCGCAGGGCCTGCAATATGGCACCCTGTTCCTCGGCCGCCTGACCGCCGATGCGCGCGTGCGCAACGGCGAAGGGGACGTCGACGTCGCCTTCACCGGACGGCGCGGCAGCCGGCTGGGAATGCAGCTCGATGCCGAGTTCGCCTCGCAGCGGATTGCCGTTGCCGCGCGCGGGTTCTTCGCCGGGCGCCGCATTTCGATGCCGCGCCGCGCGATCTTCCTCGCGCAGGAGGGGGGCGGCTGGGCGCTCCAGCCGACGCAGGTCGGCTATGGCGGCGGGATCGCGATCGCATCCGGGCGTTTCGGCGGCACCGGCCCCACCTCGCTCGAACTGAAAATGGCAAAGATGCCGCTGTCGCTCGCCGATGCGGCGGTGGAGGATCTGGGGCTGGGGGGCACGATTTCCGGCGTGGTCGATTTCGGCACGGGCGAGAACGGCCTGCCGACCGGCAGCGCGCGGGTGCAGGTGGACGGGCTGACCCGTTCCGGCATGGTCCTGACCTCGCGCCCGATCGACCTGTCGCTGGTCGCGCGGCTGGGCGCGGACCAGCTGGAAACGCGCGCCGTGATCGACGAGGGCGGCGAACGGCGCGGGCGCCTGCAGGGCCGCATTTCCGGCCTGCCGGCAGGCGGCGCGCTGTTCGACCGGCTGCGCGCGGGCAACCTGGCGGCGCAGCTGCGCTATGCCGGCCCCGCCGACGCGCTGTGGCGGCTCGCCGCGATCGATACGTTCGACCTGACAGGGCCGCTTTCGGTCGCCGCCAATGTCACCGGCACGCTGGCCGATCCGCAAGTGCGCGGCTCCCTTGCGAGCGACAACCTGCGGCTGCGCAGCGGCCTGTCGGGCACCGACGTTACCGGGGTCAGCGCACGGGGCGACTTCGCGGGGGCGCGCCTGCGGCTGACCCGCTTCGCCGGCAACACGGCCGGCGGCGGCACGGTGTCGGGCAGCGGCACCGTGACCTTGCAGGACCTCGGCCAGCGCGGGCCGCAAATGGATATCCGCATCGCGGCGCGCAACGCCAGCCTGCTCGATGCCAACGGTCTCAAGGCCACTGTCACCGGACCGTTGCGGATCGTGTCCGACGGCATAGGCGGCACGATCGCCGGGCGGTTGCTGGTCAACCGGGCAAGCTGGTCGCTGGGCGCGATGGAGGAGGCGCAGGACCTGCCGCAGATCAGCACGCGCGAGATCAACGCCCCGGCCGATATTGCCCCACGCGCCGTCCCCAGCGCCCCCTGGCGCTATCTGATCGACGCCCGCGCCCCGTCGCGCGTCGATGTCGACGGCATGGGGCTGGAAAGCGAATGGCGCGCGAACGTGCGGGTGCGCGGGACGACCGACGATCCGCGTATCGGCGGCGAGGCCTCGGTCGTCCGGGGCGAATACACGTTCGCCGGCGCGCGGTTCGAACTGACCCGCGGACAGATCGATTTCGACGAGACCGGCCCGATCGATCCGCGGCTCGATATCCGGGCGGAGACGGAGCGCGACGGCCTGGACGTCATCGTCCAGGTCCAGGGCAATGCCATGCAGCCCGAAATCAGCTTCACCTCGTCGCCCGCGCTGCCCGAGGAGGAGATTCTCGCCCGGCTGCTGTTCGGCGGGTCGATCACCGACCTTTCCGCAACCGACGCGCTCCAGCTCGGCGCAGCGGTCGCATCGCTGCGGGGCGGCGGCGGGCTCGACCCGATCAACCAGCTGCGCTCCGCGATCGGGCTGGACCGCCTGCGCATCGTCGGCCCCGATCCGGCGCTCGACCGCGGTACGGCGGTTGCGGTGGGCAAGAACTTCGGCCGCCGGTTCTATGCCGAAATCATCACCGACGGGCAGGGCTACAGCGCGACCGAGGTGGAGTTCCGGGTGACCTCGTGGCTCTCGCTGCTCGCCAGCGTGTCCACCATCGGCCGCGAGAGCGTGCGGGCGGAAGTCAGCCGCGACTACTGACGTGCGAAGCGCCGCGGCGGTCATGCCCGCTTGCCTTCATAGAGCCGGGCTTCGGCGGCGCGCCGGCGGACAAGGCCGGTCAGCACCCGCCCACCGGCGCGGTTCCAGCGGGCGAACTCGCGCGCCGCGCCGTCGTGGTCGCCCGCCACGTGCTTGCGGGTCAGCGTCGCGCGGGCGATCGCGCCGGTGTTGTAATGGAAGCTGACCAGCGCATCGAACTGGCCCTGCGTGGTCGGCGCATCGCCGATGGCGGCGGCGACTTCGGCGGCATGGCGTCCGACGTCGCGCACCAGCCGCGCATCGCATTCCTCCTGCGTCCACACGGTTCCCGGGCCGATCCCCGGCCCGGTCGCGCCCCAGCCGATCGTCCACGGTGCGCCGCTCCCGGCCCCGGTCCGGGCCAGGCTGCTGGCGGGATCGGGATAGGCTTCCACCAGCCCGTCCTTGCGCAGTCGCTCGCATCCCTCGAACCGCTTGATGAGAGCGATGCCCGCGGGGCCGACGGTGTGGGATCGGGGAGGTTCGGGGGTGGTTTCGCTGGCCCCTCCGTCAGCCGCTGTCGCGGCTGCCACCTCCCCAACGCAAGTCGTTGGGGAGGATTCAGGCACCGTTCCTCCCCAACGACTTGCGTTGGGGAGGGGGACCGCTCGCGAAGCGAGTGGTGGAGGGGCTACTGCGCGCCCGAGCATTGCGCGGACAGCGTCGAAAATCGTCTTGCGTTGCATGCAGTCACCTCGTCGAAAACGAATCGAGGCAGAACAAATAGGCAACAAATGGGGGTGTAGGAAAATGGTTTTTTGAAAAAAGTCGTTTTCGGCAAGCTGTGGGCCGGAGCGCGAGGCATCCGCTTGCGGCACGAAAAAGGGCGCCCGAACTCGCGTCCGGACGCCCCCCCTCGGTGATCGGGCTATGCGGATCAGGCGCTGTAATACATGTCGAATTCGACCGGGCAGGGGGTGGTCTCGAGGCGCATGACCTCTTCCCATTTCAGCTCGATATAGGCTTCGATCTGGTCCTTGGTGAACACGTCGCCCTTGAGCAGGAAGTCGTGGTCGGCCGAAAGCGCCTCCAGCGCTTCGCGCAAGCTGCCGCAGACGGTCGGCACGTCGGCCAGTTCGGCCGGCGGCAGGTCGTAGAGGTTCTTGTCCATCGCCTCGCCCGGATGGATCTTGTTCTGGATCCCGTCCAGCCCGGCCATCAGCAGGGCGGAATAGGCGAGGTAGGGGTTGGCCATGGCATCGGGGAAGCGGAACTCGACCCGCTTGGCCTTGTCGCCCGCGCCGTAGGGGATGCGGCAACTGGCCGAGCGGTTGCGCGCCGAATAGGCGAGCAGGACCGGCGCCTCGAACCCCGGGACCAGCCGCTTGTAGCTGTTGGTGGTCGGGTTGGTGAAGGCATTGAGCGCCTTGGCATGCTTGATCACGCCGCCGATGTAGTGGAGGCAGGTGTCCGACAGGCCGGCATAGCCGTTGCCGGCGAAAGTCGGCTTGCCTTCGTTCCAGATCGACATGTGCGTGTGCATGCCGCTGCCGTTATCGTTCTTGATCGGCTTGGGCATGAATGTCGCCGTCTTGCCGTAGGCATGGGCGACCTGGTGCACGACGTACTTGTAGATCTGCATGTTGTCGGCGGTTTCGACCAGAGTCGAGAACAGCAGGCCCAGCTCGTGCTGCGCGGCGGCGACTTCGTGGTGATGCTTGTCGCACTTGAGGCCCATTTCGGTCATCGTCGCGACCATCTCGCCGCGGATGTCGACCGCGCTGTCGACCGGCGCGACGGGGAAATAGCCGCCCTTGGCGCGCGGACGGTGCGCGAGGTTGCCGGCCTCGTATTCCTTGCCGGTGTTGGTCGGCAGCTCGACATCGTCGATCGCGTAGCCCGAGCCGGCATAGCCGTCTTCGAAGCGAACGTCGTCGAACATGAAGAACTCCGCCTCGGGCCCGACGTAGACGGTGTCGCCGATGCCGGTGCTCTTGAGGTAATTCTCCGCCCGCTTGGCGGTGGAACGCGGGTCGCGGCCGTACCAGTCGCCGGTCGAAGGCTCGACGATGTCGCAGAACAGGATCAGCATCGGCGTGGCGCTGAACGGATCGACATAAGTCCGCTCGAGGTCCGGCTTCAGGATCATGTCGCTTTCGTTGATGACTTTCCACCCGGCGATGGAGGAGCCGTCGAACATCAGCCCGTCCTCAAGCTCGTCTTCGCCCAGCATGGCGGCAGTCATGGTCAGGTGCTGCCACTTGCCCTTCGGGTCGGTGAAGCGCAGGTCGACCCATTCGATCTCCTGCTCCTCGATCTGCTTGAGGACATCTTTGGCCTTGGACATGTGTGCTCTTCCTTCATTTCTCCCCTCCCGCTTGCGGGAGGGGGCGGGGGTGGGCCAGTCGCAGCGGTCGGAAACCCACCCCACTGCGACTAGGACTTGCTGTGCAAGCCCAAGTCTCGCTCCCCTCCCGCAAGCGGGAGGGGATAGTTCTAAATCGCATCGTCGTCCTTCTCGCCGGTGCGGATGCGCAGCGCCGACTCGATGGTGGAGACGAAGATCTTGCCGTCGCCGATGCGGCCGGTCTGCGCGGCGGCGGCGATCGCCTCCACCACGCGCTCCGCGATCTCGTCGCCGACGATCACTTCCAGCTTAACCTTGGGCAGGAAATCGACCACGTATTCGGCGCCGCGGTACAGCTCGGTATGCCCCTTCTGCCGGCCGAAGCCCTTGGCTTCGAGCACGGTGATCCCAGACACCCCGATTTCGTGCAGCGCCTCCTTCACCTCGTCGAGCTTGAAGGGTTTGATGATCGCTTCGATCTTTTTCATGTAGCCTTCGATCCCTGCGCAATGTGCCGACCCGTGCGGAACGCGTGCCCGCCCGGTTCGGCTCATCGCTTACCCCTGCCGGCAAATCAAGAAGCGTGCCAATACGGCCGCCCGCCGGGTTTGGCCGGGAACGGCCGATCGCGGGCGCGCCGATTGCCTAAACCGAATCCACCCGCTGCCTAAAATCTAGGCATCGAGGCGCAGGCCGGCCGTCTCGTCGAGCCCGCACATGAGGTTCAGCGACTGCACCGCAGCGCCGCTCGCGCCTTTGCCGAGGTTGTCGAGGCGGGCGACGAGGCGCGCGTGCCAGCCACCCTCGTTGCCGAACACGAACAGCTCCATGGCGTCGGACGGACGGGCGCTCTCTTCGAGCACCAGTGCGCCGATCCCGCTTTCGTCGCGGACCGAGACGACCGGCGAATCCTGGTAGAAGTCGCGCAGGGCATCGCGCAGACCGGCGGCGGTCGGATCGCCCGCCATCGCCCCCAGGTGCAGCGGGACCTCGACGATCATTCCGCGATAGGCCGGGACGACCGAGGGGGCGAAGATCACGTCGTGCACCAGGCCGGCGTGGGCTTTCATTTCGGGCCGATGCTTGTGCGCCATGTCGTAGCCATAGGCGCGGAATGCCGGCGCGCCCCCGGCTTCGAACTGCTCGATCAGCGCCTTGCCCCCGCCCGAATATCCGCTCGCCGCGTTGACGGTGTAGGGCCAGTCGGCCGGGATCAGCCCGGCGCGCACCAGCGGGGCGACGAGCGCGAGGAAGCCGGTGGGGTAGCACCCCGGATTGCTGACCCGCGCGGCCGAGGCCACCGTGTCGCGGCCGACCAGTTCGGGGAACCCGTATGTCCAGCCGGGCGCGGTGCGATGCGCACTGGAGGCGTCGATCACCCGCGTCCGCGCATTTGGATCGATCATCGTCACCGCTTCGCGCGCGGCGTCGTCGGGCAGGCACAGGATCGCGATGTCGGCATCGTTCAGCGCCTCGCGCCGCGCCGCGGCGTCCTTGCGCCGTTCGCCTTCGAGAACGCCCAGCGCGAACTCGGGCCGCCCGCGCAGCCGCTCCACGATTTCGAGCCCGGTCGTGCCCGCCGCGCCGTCGATGAATACAGAGACGGTCATTGCGCCAGCCGATCGATCCGCAGATAGCCGCTCGGCCCCTCCGGCCCGCAGCTCGCCCAGCACCAGTCTCCGGCATAATCGAGCGCTTCGACCGCGGTGCCCGCCGCAAGCTGGGCAAGCGCTTCGGAATCCTCGCCCGGGGCGAGATGCAGCGCGGCCCCCTGCGCGCCGACCGTGCGCGGTTGCGGCATGACGTAGTGCGCCGCGAGGTAGCGCCCCGCAAGCGCGATATGCGCCAGGTCCCCGCGCAGCGGCAGGGTGCCGGGCGCGGGACGCGCAACGGGTCCCTTCAGGCCGATGGGGCCTTCGGGCAACTGGTATATATCGTGCGCCGTCACAGGTATTTCTTGAGGACCTCGAAAGTCTGAAAGCCGGGCGCTTACTCGCTGGCAGGCCGCCGGGCAAGCGCGGCGCGCCGCCCGCTACCCGTGGGCATAGCGGGCGCAGAGCATGTGCCACGCGGCCCGCAGGCCATAGGCCTCGCCGCCCTTGGGCCGGCCGGGCTTGGCCGTCGGCCGCCATGCGAAGGTGTCGAAGTGGGCCCAGTCGATAGGCGTGTCGTCGTCCAGCGTTCCGACGAACTTGTCGAGGAACAGCCCGGCGACGCTCGCCCCGGCGAAGGAATTGGCGTGGGCATTGTTGGTATCGGCGATGTCCGATTTCAGCCACTCGGCATAGGCTTCGGGCAGGGGCAGGCGCCACGGCTCGTCGTCATGCGCCTTGCCCGCGGCAATCAGCGCGGCGGCGGTTTCGTCGCGCCGGGTCATCAGCGCCGGATACTCCGGCCCCAGCGCAACCCGCGCCGCGCCGGTCAGCGTGGCGAAATCGATCACCAGGTCGGGCCCGTGCTCGCTCGCCAGCGTCAGCGCATCGCCCAGGATCAGGCGCCCTTCGGCATCGGTATTGCCGATCTCCACCGTCAGGCCCTTGCGGCTTCGCAGGACATCGCCGGGGCGGAAGGAATTGGCGGAAATCGCGTTTTCGACCGCCGGCACGATCAGGTGCAGCCGCACCGGCAGCCCGGCGCCCATCACCAGCCCCGCCAGCGCGATCGCGTGCGCCGCGCCGCCCATGTCCTTCTTCATCAGCAACATGCCGGACGACGATTTCACATCCAGCCCGCCCGAATCGAAACAGACCCCCTTGCCGACCAGCGCGAGCACGGGGTCGCTTTCCTTGCCCCAGGTCAGGTGCATCAGGCGCGGCGCATGGTGGCGCGCGGCGGCGCGGCCGACCGCGTGGACCATCGGAAAGCCCTGCTCCAGCGCGTCGCCCCGGGTGGTGGACAGCTTCGCCCCGTGCACTTTGGCAAGCCGTTCGCATTCTTCTTCCAGCGCGGCGGGGCCCATGTCTTCGGCGGGCGTGTTCACCAGGTCGCGCACCAGGCATACCGCCTGCGCCTCCGCCAATGCGGGTTCGATGCGCTTGACCTGCGTTGTCAGCAATATGCGCGGCCCGGTGGGCTCGTCTTCCTGGCGATAGCGTTCGAAGCGATATTGCCCGAGCTGCCAGCCGTGCAGCGCGGGGCCGGGATCGCCGCCCGCGCGGCGATAGGTCCCGGCGGGAAGAGCTTCGGCCAGCCTCGCCATGCACCAGCTCGACAGATCGTCGGGATCGGCGACCCCGCCGACGGCGAACCATTCGTCGCCATCCGGCACGATACCGACCTGGTGGGGGGTGCCGTCGAATTTCTGCGCGGCGAGAGCGGCGCGCTGGCCCGGGGCGAGTTTCTTCGACCAGGCTTCGAACCCTTCCGTGTTCACAAGGTGGATGGGAACCGCGTCTTGCCCGCGATCGTCTTGAATGAGAATGCTGTCGTGGCCCATACTGTTCCGATAGCGCCATTCGCGGGAGAAAATCCAATGCCGTTTCGTCAAATCGCCCTGGCCTCTTCGATCGTTCTGGGGCTGGCCGCCTGTTCCTCTCCCGACGAAGTGAGCGAGGAACTCGGCGTTGCCGAGCACGAGGCGGGCACCGCTTCGGCCAGCGCGAGCGCCTCGGGCGCGGCGAGCGCCGTGAAGGAGGAGAACGACCTTTACAGCTTCGCTTATTCCTATCCCGCCGAAGCCGGCAGGATTCCCGAATTGGCGGCAATGCTGGACGAGCGGCGCGAATCGGCAAAGGCCGCGCTGGAATCGCAGGCCTCGGACGATCGCGAACAGGCGCAGGCGAACGACTATCCCTATCGTCCGCACAGCTATTCGCAGGAATGGAAGGTCGTGGCCGATACTCCCGGCTATCTCAGCCTCTCGGGCGCGTTTTCCACCTACTCGGGCGGCGCGCACGGCATGTACGGCCTCGAATCGCTGGTCTGGGACAAGCAGGCCGGCGAGGCAATGGACGGGGCGGCGATGTTCCGCTCCGCAAGCGCGCTCGACGATGCGCTGGGCGACAAGCTCTGCGAGGCGCTCAACGCCCAGCGCGCCGAACGCCGGGGCGCGCCGGTGCCTGCCGTGCCCGATGGCGACGATTCCGGCTTCGACAGTTGCCAGCACGTGAAGGACGCGACGGTCCTCGTCGGGTCGGCCGGCGGGGAGGCCTTCGATCGCATCGGAATCTGGTTCGGCCCCTATGTCGCCGGCCCTTATGCCGAAGGGGCGTACGAGCTCGATTTCCCTGTCGACGCGGCGGTGGTCGCGGCCGTGAAGCCCGAATATCGGGCGGCGTTCGCGGCCCGATAAGCTGGCAATTGCGCGGCAAGGCGCCTACATCGCCTGTCATGACCGAATATCAGGTGATCGACAGCCGTGAGACGGTAATCCGCGACGGAACCATCAAGCTCCACGACGAAGCGGGCTTCGAAGGGATGCGCCGCGCCGGCCGGCTTGCCGCCAGCATTCTCGATGCCATCGTCCCCTTGATGCAGCCCGGCGTCACAACGGCCGAGATCGACGACAAGGTGCGCGAACTGATGCTGGCCGGCGGCGCGGTGCCGGCGACGCTCGGCTATCGCGGCTACACCCATTCGTGCTGCATCTCGATCAACCACGTCGTCTGCCACGGCATTCCGGGGGAGAAGGCGCTGAAGGACGGCGACATCGTCAACGTCGACGTCACCCCCCTGCTCGACGGCTGGCACGGCGACACCAGCCGGATGTACCTGGTGGGCGACGTGCCGCTGAAGGCGCGGCGCCTGGTCGACGTGACCCACGAATGCCTGATGATTGGGATCGAGAAGGCCCAGCCCGGTGCACGGCTGGGCGATATCGGCGCCGCGATCGAGGACCATGCCCGGCAGTTCCGCTACGGCGTGGTGCGCGAGTTCTGCGGCCACGGCGTCGGCCGCCTGTTCCACGATGCGCCCGAGGTCGTCCATGCCGCCGCCGCGGGCACCGGGCCGGAACTGCGGCCGGGCATGTTCTTCACGATCGAGCCGATGATCAACCTCGGCCGGCCGTGGGTGAAACTGCTGAAGGACGGCTGGACCGCCGTGACCCGCGACAAGAGCCTCTCGGCCCAGTTCGAACACTCGATCGGCATTACCGAAACGGGCAACGAGATCTTCACTCTGAGCGAGAAAGGCCTGCACAAGCCGCCTTACGGCTGAGCCCTCGGCATCGCGCCCGGGGCCTGCGGCGACGGGGTTATCCCTCGCGCGCGGCGCGGATGGCGGCTCCGCCTGCGAACGGTGCGATCGCCACGAGCAGCAGGCTGATCGCGGCGGCAAGGGCAAGGCCGCCCTCGCCGTCGGGGGAAAGCGACCCTGCGCCGAAGACCAGCAACGGTACGGCGAGCGGGATCGCCAGCAGGCCGGCCAGGGCCGCGCTGCCGCGCAGTCCGATGGTCAGCGAAGCGATCACGATACCGATGGCGGCCAGCCCCGGCGTGCCCGCCAGCAGGCCGAGTTCGACCAGCCACAGGCTTTCCCCGTCGATCCCGACCAGCACGCTGGCCGGGATCGCGGCGAGCATCAGGAAAGGGCCGAAGCTGAGCCAGTGGCCGAGCAGGCGGATCGCAACCACCAGCTCTTCCGAAATGCCGCGAAGCGCCCACTGGTCGAACAATCCCTGTTCGACATCGGGGGCGAGCAGGCGGTCGAGCGGCAGGATCGCCGCCAGCAGCGCGGCGATCCAGATCACCCCCCCGCCGGTCCGCGCCAGCAACTGCGCATCGGGGCCGACGGCAAAGGGGTAGAGCATCGCCACCGCGAGGAAGAACAGCAGCGGCAGCAGCGTCCCGCCGCTGCGCCCGCCGGGCAGGAACCGGGCGAGATCGCGGCGCAGGAGAGTGGCGATCGTCCTCATGGCGCAAAGTCCGCCAGCGCAAGCGTGGTCATCGCCGGTGCGGCCATTTCCTGGTGGCTTGCCACCAGAGCAATGCCGCCTGCCGCGCAATGTTCGGCAACCAGCGTTTCGCACAGCGCCAGGCCCTGGCGGTCGAGGCCGTTGAGCGGCTCGTCCAGCAACCAGATCGGCGCATCCTGGGCGATCAGGCGCGCCAGCGCGGCGCGCTTCTTCTGGCCGGTGGAAAGATAGCGCACCGGTACGTCCTCCAGCTTCTCCAGCCCCAGGCGGCGGATGTGCTCGCGGGCGCTCGCACCGTCGAGCCGCGCCCAGAAGGCCAGCGCGCGGCCCAGCGGGAGCTGCGGGTCCAGCGCGTGCCGCTCGTCGAGCAATGCGATCGCGCCGCGCCGCTCGACCGTGCCGGCGAAGGGCCGCAGCAGTCCGGCCAGAATGCGGATCAGGCTGGTCTTGCCGATGCCGTTGGGGCCGGCCACCCGGCAGGCGGCGCCGGGGCCGAGGTCGAGCGAGACGCCGCGAAACAGCAACCGTTCGCCACGGCGGCAGGCGAGATCGGTCGCGGCGAGGTGCGCTTGCATGGTCGCGCGGGTTAGGCGAAAGCGCCGGGCCTAACAAGGAGACACGAAATGGCCGTTGCCCGCCTGACCGATTCCGAACGCGAAGAGCTGCTGCGCAGGCATCCCGAATGGTCGCTCGTGCGCGATGGCGATGCGATCCAGCGGACGTTCCGGTTCGCCGACTTCAACGAGGCGTTCGGCTTCATGACCCGCGTCGCGCTGCTCGCCGACAAGGCCGACCATCACCCCGAGTGGTCGAATGTCTACAACCGGGTGGAGATCGTGCTCACGACGCACGACGCGGGCGGGCTGTCGCGCCGCGATGCCGAGATGGCGAAGGCGATCGACGCGCTCTGAAGCGCTGCTTTACTGCCCCAGCGGCCGCGCCGTGGCGCGCGCCATCTTGCGGACCCTGCCGGGCATCCAGCGCGCGCCGAACGCCAGCCGCCGTGCGGTCTGGCCGACCAGCGTGTGCAGCTTGTCGCCGTGGACCGCCTCCCAGGCGGCCTCGGCGACCCGCTCGACCGGAGTGATCTCCAGCCCGGCCGCCCGGACCCGGTCGCGGATCGCCTCGTTGCTCTGCTGGTTCGGCGCATGTTCGAGCAAGGGGGTGTCGATAAAGCCGGGGCACAGGCTGCGGACCCCGATGCCCAGTTCGGCCCATTCGGCATCGAGCGCTTCGGTCGCTCCGCGCACCCCGAACTTGGTCGCCGAATAGACCGAGGCCCCGCTCGTGCCGTAGATGCCCGCCGCGCTCGCGATGTTGAGCAGGCAGCTTCCGGGCGCCGTCTTCTGCAGCCAGGGGAGGGCCGCCTGCGCGCCGTAGAGAACGCCTTTCAGGTTGATGTCGATGCAGCGGTCGATTTCCTCCGTGCTGTTGTCCGACAGCGATCCGCCCAGCGGAATGCCGGCGTTGTTGACGACCACGTCGATCCGCCCGCCCGCCGCGGTCGCGAAAGCGTCCAGCGCGGTATCCCAGGCGGCGCGGTCGCGCACGTCGAGCTTGTGCGCGTAAGTATAGCCGTTTCCGATGCCGGCCAGCGTCTGCTGCATTCCGGCGGTATCGATGTCGCCCACGCCGACGAACCAGCCGCGCTGGCCGAACAGATGCGCGATAGCGCGCCCGATGCCCGAACCGCCGCCGGTGATGAAGATCGCCTTGCGATCGCCCATTGTGCCTCTCCCCGCAAAATAGCCGCACGGGAGTAATCCCGTGCGGTCGGTTTTGCCAGCGCTTTACGTAAGCGTCAGTCGGCGAGCGCTTCCGTCAGCCCTTGCACGAACTCTTCGCCTTCGACGATTTCCGCCGAGGAGGCGGCCACCGTGTCGCCGATGGGCTCGGCCCGGCCGCCCAGGCAGGTGGCGAGAAAATTCTCGCTGATCGCATTGAAGGCGATGTTGTTGGCGGGGCGGGCGAAACCGTGCCCTTCGTCGGGAAACAGGACGTAAGTGACCGGGATGCCGTGGCTCTGCATCGCTGCGACGATCTGGTCGCTTTCCGCCTGCTTCACTCGCGGATCGTTGGCCCCCTGGCCGATCAGCAGCGGCTTGGTGATCCGATCCGCCGAATGGAGCGGGCTGCGTTCCTTGAGCAGGGCAAGCCCTTCGGGCGTGTCGGGGTCGCCCATGCGCTGGTGGAACTGTTCGACCAGCGGCGCCCAGTAGGGCGGAATGGTTTCCAGCAGCGTTTCGAGGTTCGACGGGCCGACGATGTCCACGCCGCAGGCGAATTTCTCCGGCGTGAAGGTCAGGCCCGCCAGCGTCGCATATCCGCCGTAGGACCCGCCCATGATCGCAACCTTGTCGGGCGCGGTCACGCCGTTCTCGATCGCCCAGTCCACCGCGTCGATCAGGTCGTCGTGCATCTTGCGGCCCCATTCGAGATCGCCGGCGGAGATGAAGTCCTTGCCGAAACCGGTCGAGCCGCGGAAATTGACGCTGAGAACGGCGTAGCCGCGGTTCGCCAGCCACTGGTGATAGGAGTTGTATCCGTAATCGTCGCGCGCCCACGGCCCGCCGTGGACCAGCAGGATCATCGGCACTTCGTTTTCGGGGAGGCCGTCACCGTCGGCGTCGGAGCCGGGCGGCAGGGTCAGATACGAAGGCAGCGTCAGGCCGTCGCGAGATTTGAGTTCGAGCGGATGCATTGCCTGGAGCGGGGCACCTTCCAGCTCGGGACGGCTGGTGTAGAATTCGTTCAGGGTCTGCGCGTCGCGGTCGAAGATATAGGCCTTGCTGGGCGCGGTCAGCGGATCGTTCCACACCACCCACTTGCGATCGTCGTCGGTCCGCGACTGGACGCCGAATTCGCCGTCGAGCCGCGCGTCGAGCCAGTCGAGCGCCTGCGCGATCTCCGGGTCGATCGCGGTCCATTCGGTCGTCAGGTACGTGAAGCTGTAGGCTTCGATCTCGCCGGTCTTCGGGTCGGTCATCGCCCCGCCGATATCGGCCTTGTCGTTCTGCGCGATCACCGTCTTTTCGCCGGTTTCCATGTCCTGCGCGATCAGCGCGGCGGTGTTCCGCCCGCGGCTGTCGATCCAGTACATCGTCTTGCCGTCGGTCGTGAAGCCGACCGGCTGGGTGGTCAGCGAATCCTCCAGCCCCGTGCTTTCGCTCGGCTCGTCCGCGATCTCGCCGTCGACGATGGGGAAGAAGTCCATCCCGCCCGCTTCGTTGGGGCGCAGCGCCATGCGCAGGGCGAGGTTGTCGTCGGCGAGGAAGCCGGCGAAGGCGTCGTTCTGCTGCACCAGCGTCAGTTCGCCGGTGTTGAGATCGAGCAGGTGGACGTCGTGATAGCGCGGATCGCGGTTGTTGAGGCCGACCAGGATCTTGTCGCGGATATTCTCCGAAGTGCCGACGATCTGGACCCGGGTGTTCTCGAACGGGGTCAGGGTGGTTTCCCTGCCGCTGGCGATGTCGATGCCGTAGAGCAGGAAGTTCTCGTCGCCGCCCTTGTCCTGGATATAGAGCAGGCTGCGGCTGTCGGGCGCCCAGAAATAGGACCGGATCGGGCGTTCGGTCGCGTCGGTCATTGCGCGCGCGGCGTCGGGATCGTCCGCCGGCGCCATCCAGACGTTCATCACCCCGTCTTTCGGCGCCAGCCAGCTCAGCCACTTGCCGTCCGGGCTGAGCCTGCCGGAACTGCGGGTGGGATTGCCGAACAGATCCTCGCGCGGGATCAGCGGTGCGGCTTCGGCCGGATTGGTCATTCCCGAGATACTCTCCGTTTCCTGGGCCGCGACAGTGGCGGGCGATGTCATTGCCAGCGCGGCGAGTGCGGTGCCTGCAAGCAGGCTGCGCGAAAGCGAACGAATTTTCATGGTTTTCCCTCCTGTTCGTAACGCGTCAGCCTACAGCAAATGCGGACAGGCTTTCATCGGTAAACCGACGAACCGTTCACAGGGCCGGATTGTTGTAGCAGTGCCAGGTCAGGATCGCGACCGCGCCGCGATGCGGCCGCCAGTCTTCGGCGAGCGCGCGCGTTTCCTTTTCCGAAGGGCGCTCTGCCAGATCGAGGATCCGGCCGATGCCCGCCTGGACGGCGAGATCGCCCGCCGGCCAGATGTCGGCGCGCCCTTCCGCGAACAGCAGGTAGATTTCGGCCGACCAGCGACCGATGCCCTTGATCTGCGTGAGTTCGGCAATCGCTTCCTCGTCCCCGGCCGGCAGGCTGTCGAGGTCGAGCGCGCCGCTCACCACCCGTTCGCACAGCGAGCGGGCATATCCTTGCTTCTGGCGCGAAAGGCCGCAGGCGCGCAGTGTGTCGAAATCGCGTGCCAGCAAGGCATCGGGGGGCATGTCTTCGCCCAGTTCCGCTTCCAGCTTGTTCCACATCGACGCGGCGGCCGCGACCGAAACCTGCTGCCCGACGATGGTACGCAGCAAGGTGCGGTACCCCCGTTCGCGAATGCGCGGTTCGGGATAGCCGACGCGTTCCAGCGCCGCGCCAAGCCGCGCTTCGCGCGATGCAACAAAATCGATCCCTTCTCGCAACTGATCGGCCGTCAGTCCCATTGCGTTCGCTTGCCTTCCCCGGTTCGATTGCCTAGCAGGCCCGCGCATCCGGCCTGCAACGGCCGCACGCCATAAGGGAAACATGCGCAATGCCCAAGCTGATCGTCGTCAATCGCAGTGGGGAAGAATCGTCGATCGACGTCGATGACGGCCTGACCGTGATGGAAGCGATCCGCGACAACGGCTTCGACGAGCTGCTCGCGCTCTGCGGCGGGTGCTGTTCCTGCGCGACATGCCATGTCCATGTCGATCCGGCCTTTCGCGACAAGCTGCCCGAAATGAGCGAGGACGAGGACGATCTGCTCGAATCGAGCGACCATCGCGACGAGAACTCGCGCCTGGGGTGCCAGATACCCTTCACCGCCGATCTCGACGGGTTGAAAGTCTCGATCGCGCAGGAGGACTGACGCCCCCGCGCCGCACGACCTGCACGGTATGACGCTGCCCGGCCGGCGCGCGGGCCGGGCCGGGGATTAGGCGCAGTATCCGCATCCAAACCGCAAATGCGTTGCGCGCGCCGACAAGCGATCCTAGCTCGTTCATCATGACCTTACCCGCACCCCGGACCGACACCCTCGATCTTATCGGCAATACCCCGCTCGTTTTCCTGAAAGGGCCGAGCGAGGCCGCCGGCTGCGAGATCTGGGGCAAGTGCGAATTCGCCAATCCCGGCGCCAGCGTGAAGGATCGCGCGGCCTTGGGCATCGTGCGCGATGCCGAGGCGCGCGGCGAGCTGAAACCGGGCGGCTGCGTGGTCGAGGGGACGGCGGGAAATACCGGGATCGGCATCGCGCTGGTGGCCAATGCCCTGGGCTATCGCACGATCATCGTCATGCCCGACAACCAGAGCCGGGAGAAAATGAGCACTCTGCGCGCCCTGGGCGCCGAACTGGTGCTGGTTCCCCCGACCAAGTATTCGGACTGCAACCACTTCGTCCACACCAGCCGCCGCCTGGCGGAAGAAACCGAAGGCGCGGTCTGGGCCAACCAGTTCGACAATACCGCGAACCGCAAGGCGCATCTGGAAACCACCGCGCCCGAATTGTGGGAACAGATGGGCGGCAGGATCGACGGCTTCACTTGTGCGGCGGGCACCGGCGGAACCATCGCCGGCGTGGGCATGGGCTTGAAGGAGCGCGACGAGAACGTGACCATCGCGCTGACCGATCCGCACGGCGCGGCGCTCTACAACTTCTACGCTCACGGCGAACTCAAGGCGGAAGGCAGCTCCGTCGCCGAAGGGATCGGGCAGGGCCGGATCACCGCTAACCTGGAAGGCGCGCCGATCGACACCCAGTTCCGCATCTCGGACGAGGAAGGGCTGGAATGGGTCGCGCGGCTGCTGCGCGAAGAGGGGCTGTGCCTCGGCCTTTCCTCCGGCATCAACGTCGCCGGCGCGATCGCACTGGGCCGACAACTGGGCAAGGGATCGCGCGTGGCGACGATCCTGTGCGACACCGGCTTCCGCTATCTCTCCACGCTCTACGACCGCGAATGGCTGGAAGCGAAGGGGCTTCCGGTATTCGACTGGCTGCAACGCGATTGACTGCCCGGCAACTTGCTCTAGCCTCGTGATATGCGCGGTATCGGCACGATCATCGGCGAAAGGCGCTCCGGCACGGCGCAGCAGCGGCTCGAAGCCATGGCGCGCGGCCGTTCGGTCTCGCTTCATCGCCTGCAGGTGGGGGCCTCGGGACTGGTCGGCATCGTCCTGATGCTGGCGCTTGCCGACGTCATCACCGATCGGGCCAACCGGACCGAGGCGGGCAGCGTGCCCGAAGCGGCGGCCACGGTTTCCCCGGGCCCGACCGTGCACAGCCAGCAGAACGACCCCCTGGCGGAAGCCGGCGTGGTCCCCGGTCCCAAGGCCACCCCCGCGCCCGCGCCGGCCGCATCGCCGACCCTGCCGCCGATTGCCGGACAGGACGATGCGCTCGAAGCGCAATAGGCTGGTCTGGCTGGCCGGGCTCGCCGCCCTCGCCATCGGGGTTGCTGCATGGGCCCTGAGCGGCGCCGGCAGACCGCGGGGCGAACTCGGCCTGTTCACGACCTTGCCGATCTACTGGGGTGAGACGGCGGGCATGTCCGAACTGCTTGGCGGCGAGACAGACACCGGCTGGGTTCGCACCGCCATCGAACGCCGGTTCGAACTGATTCCGCTCGACACTCTGGCCGACGACGATGGCGCGATCAGCGGCGAGCTGGCGGAACTCGACCATCTGCTGCTGGCCCAGCCCCGGGCGCTGTCGCCGTACGAGAATGTCGCGCTCGACGAATGGGTGCGCGCCGGCGGCCGCGTGCTGGTCTTTGCCGATCCCATGCTGACGGCGGAATCGCGCTTCGCGATCGGCGATCGTCGCCGGCCGCAGGACGTCGTATTGCTGTCGCCCATCCTCGGGCGGTGGGGGCTGGAGATGCGGTACGACGCGGCGCAGGATGCCGGCGAGCGCACGATTGCGACGGATCTCGCGCCGCTGCCCGTCCGGCTGGCGGGCACGCTCCACCCGGTGGAAGACTATTCCGCATCGGCAGAAGACTGCTGGATCGCCTACGATCGCGTGTTCGCCCGGTGCGCGATCGGCAGGGGCGAAGCGACCGTGATCGCCGACGCCGCCGTGCTCGAACCGGCCGTGGGCGACCGGCTGGATGCGCGCAAGGACGCGCTGTCCTGGCTGCTCGAAAGCGCGTTCGGCGAAACACGCTGAGTCTCAATCGGGGATTTTTGGGGATCGCACCGCATCCTGCGCGGTAAATGCGCGATATTGCGCAGGTTTTTGGCGCTCGAAACAAGATTTGAGGTCCATAAATATGACATAAAAACAATATGTTATATCTCAATCCCCTGTAATCCCCTAATTTTCCCTTCCTTCCCGGCTTTCTCCGGGGTAGGAATGTCTTCCATCGGACAGGTCATTTCGCGTCGCGCCCCGATTCGCGGGGGCGAACCGCACTCGTTTGCGCGATTGCGGCGGCGCGGAAGGCGTGGCCGGACGAACAACCCTGGGGCGATTGAGGGCGGGCCTGGTGCCGGAGGCGCAGAACTTCACAGGATTTAGCGGTCAGGCCTTTTCGCTGCTCGGCGAAAAGGGGCGCTACGTCCTGCCGCCCGCTTTCCGCAACCTGGTGAAGGAATCGAGCGACGGCCGGATCCTGTGCATCGACAAGCATCCCAAGCTGACGTGCCTGGTCGGTTTCGGCCTCTCGCGTCACGACGAGCTGGAGGCGCAGCTCGACCGCGAGGAAGACCTGGCATGGAGGCGCCAGCAGGATTTCGACCGCGATACCCGCGCAGCGCAGCTTTTCGGCTACCTCAGGGTGCCGTTCGACGACAGCGGGCGTTTCATCATGCCGCCGCACCTCGTCCGGCTGGGGAAGATCGAGGACCAGCTCTATTTCCACGGGCTGGGCCGTTTCTTCACGATCTGGAATCCCGTCGAACTCTCCCGCATGAGCGACGACTGGGCCGGCGCGAAAGAGGCCTGTGCCGACTTCGTGGCCGAGCACAAGGCGAAGGCGAAACGCAAATGAGCGGATCGCAGGACACTCCGCACGTTCCCGTGCTGCTCGACGAAGTTCTGGCCGCGCTCGCCCCGCGGCCCGGATCGGTCATGGTCGATGCCACGTTCGGCGCCGGCGGCTATACCCGCGCGCTGCTCGACGCCGGGGCGACCGTGCACGCTTTCGACCGCGACCCGGATGCGATCGCGGCAGGCAGCACCTGGCCCGAAACGCGCGAGCAGCCGCCCCGCCTCGTGCTTCATCCGCGGCGCTTTTCCGAGATGGTCGCGGCGCTTGCCGAAGTGGGCGTGGCCCGCGTCGACGGGGTGGCGATGGATATCGGCGTGTCGTCGATGCAGCTCGACCAGGCCGAGCGGGGGTTCGCCTTCTCCGTCGACGGTCCGCTCGACATGACGATGGGGCGCACCCGGCCGAACGCAGCCGATTTCGTCAACGAGGCCGACGAAAGCACGATCGCCGACGTGCTCTATCGCTATGGCGAGGAGCGGCAGTCGCGCCGGGTCGCGCGCGCGATCGTCGCCGCGCGTCCGCTGGAAACGACCGGCGATCTCGCGCGCGTCGTGCGCAAGGCGCTCGGCTATCGCCCCGGCGCGCCGAAAGACCCCGCCACGCGCAGCTTCCAGGCGATCCGGATTCACGTGAATGCCGAGCTGGAGGAGCTTGCCGCCGGGCTTTCGGCGGCCGAGACGCTGCTGCGCGAAGGCGGCCGGCTGGCGGTGGTCAGCTTCCACAGCCTGGAAGACCGGATCGTCAAGCGCTTCCTGCGCGAAGCCTCGGCAAAGACCGGCGGTTCGCGGCATTTGCCCCTGGCCGAAAGCGCTCCTGCGCTATTCACCCGCGTTTCGAAGGGGATCCGCCCGTCCGAAGCGGAAACCGCGCGCAATCCGCGCGCGCGTTCGGCCACTTTGCGCCATGCCGTGCGGACCGCCGCGCCGGCGCGGGAGGCGGCGTGATGATCGGGGGGAGCCGCCTTCGCCAGATCGGCTGGGCCGTCGTTCTGGGCGTGTGCATGGCCGCATTCGTGGTCCTGACCTTCCGGGTGAATGCGGTGAAGAGCCAGGTGCGCCTGGCCGAGCGGCAGATCGTGGCGCTCGAGCGCGAGAAGCTGATGCTGGAAACCGAATTCGAAACCCGGGCCAACCAGCGGCAGCTTGCCGAGTGGAACCGGGTGGAGTTCGGTTATCAGGCCCCCCGGTCCGACCAGTATCTCGACAGCGAACGCCAACTTGCCGCGCTCGGCCTCCCGCGGGCGCTGGATGCGCCCGATCCGATCCGCGTCGCCCGCGCGCCCCGGTCGGAAGAGATCGAGCTGGCGGCGATGGTATCGCCGCTTGCCGGAAAGCCGGCGCGGACGGACGGGGAGGGCGAGAAGCGGCAGGAAATGGCCGCGCCGCGGTCGTTGGCGGAACGTCTTTCGGATGGAACGCGGCTGGGCGCGAGCCTCGCAGAGGTCGCCGAATGAATGCGCTGAGCATCAGCACGGCGATCTCGACCGGCCGCGTCAACCTCATCACCAGCCGCCAGCGCTCGCTCACCGTCGCGCGCTGGCGTGTCTTGTGGCTGGCGCTGGTGTTCGCTGCGGTGGCGGCGGCCGCGCTCGTGCGGATCGGGGTGCTCGGGGTCAGCGACGGCCCGGCGACGGTCGCCTCGCTGGAAGAGGCGCTGCTTCCGCCGCGCGGCGAGATTACCGATCGCAACGGGGTCCCGCTGGCGCGCGCTTTCCCCGCCTACGCCCTGTGGTACAATCCCGACGCGCTGGGCGAAGACGGCTCGCCGCTGGTCAAGAGCGCGGCCGAGGTCGCGGCCGAACTGGCGGCCATCTTCCCCGACCTCGACCAGGCCGAAGTGGCGCAGCAGCTTGCCGCGGGCCGGCCGGGCTATATCCGGCGGCGCGTGCTGCCCGAGGATGCCAATCGCGTCCAGGCGATCGGCGAACTGGCGCTGGAAATGCCGCAGGAAACCGATCGCTACTACCCGCAAGGATCGATGGGCGCCCACGTGCTCGGTTATGTCGATGCCGAGGGGCGGGGGCAGGTCGGCATGGAGCGGGTGCTGAACGAACGCCTGACCGATCCGGCGCGCCGCAGCAAGCCCGTGGCGCTGTCGATCGACATGCGCGTGCAAGGCGCGCTGGAGGATGAACTGCGTCGCGGCATGCTGGCGGTCAACGCGCTCGGCGCGGCCGGGATCGTGCTCGACGTCGATACCGGCGAAGTCATGGCGCTTGCCTCCCTGCCCGAATTCAACCCGAACAAGATCGACGCCGAAGGCGAAAAGTACATGTTCAACCGGGTGACCAACCAGGTCTACGAACTCGGTTCCACATTCAAGCCGCTGACGGTCGCCGCCGCGATCGATGCCGGGGTGGTGCGCGACTTCGGACGCCGCTATAATGCCGAACCGATCGCTATCGGACGTTTCACCATCAGGGACAGCCACCCGCTGGGCGCCACGTTGAACGTGCCCGAAACGCTGATCCATTCCTCCAACACCGTGACCGCGCGCATTGCCGACGAACTGGGACCGGCGAAGATGCGTCAGACGATGATCGATCTCGGCATGAACGAGCGCCCCTATATCGAACTGCCGGCACGCGGCCATCCGATCTGGCCCGGCGATAACTGGCCGCGGCTGCGCAACATGACCGTCAGCTACGGCCATGGCATCGCGGTCACCCCGCTTCACCTCGCAAGCGCCTATGCCGCGATGGTCAACGGGGGCGTGTGGCGGCCGGCGACCCTGCGCCGGCTGGAGCCGGGCGAGGCGCCCCGCGGCCGGCGCGTGTTCAAGGCATCGACCAGCGCGCGCATGCGCCAGCTGCTGCGAATGATCGCCGTCTACGGCACCGGGCGCAATGCCAATGCCGCGGGCTATCGCGTGGGCGGCAAGACCGGGTCGGCGGAGAAGCCGGGCGCAGGCGGCTATCGGCGCTCCACCCTCGTTTCGACTTTCGCGGCGGCGTTCCCGATGGATCGCCCGCGCTATGTCGTCATCGCCATGCTGGACGAGCCCAAGGGCACGACCGCCAGTTCGTTCCAGCGCACGGCGGCCTGGAACGCCGCGCCGATCGTGGGCAACCTCGTGCCCCGGATCGGGCCGCTGCTGGGGGTCCGCCCGGACGACGCCCGCGATGTCGATATCAGCGATCTCCGGCCGCTTATCGGGGGGATCGACAAGTGAGGCTGGGCAAGCTCGCGGCCGCCGCAGGCGTCGTGCTGGACGGCGATCCCGATCTGCAGGTGACGGGATTTGCGATCGATCACCGCAAGGTGGCCCCGGGGACCGTGTTCGGGGCGTTCCGCGGGGCCGCGTTCAACGGCGAGGATTTCATCCCCGCGGCGATTGCCGCCGGGGCGGTCGCGGTCGTGACGCGGCCCGAAGTGGCGGTGGCAGGCGCGGTCCATGTCGCCGATGCCGAACCGCGCCGCGCCTTCGCCCGGCTCGCGGCGCGATTCTTCACACCCGTCCCGCCGACCGTCGTTGCGGTAACGGGGACCAACGGCAAGACCTCGACCGTGGAGATGGCGCGCCAGCTGTGGCGCATGGCAGGCGAACGCGCGGCTTCGATTGGGACGCTGGGGGTCACGACGTCGGACGAGAGCATCTCGACCGGGCTCACCACGCCCGACATCGTCACCTTCCTCGCCAACATGAGCGGGCTGGCGCGCGAGGGGGTGACCCATGTCGCCTACGAAGCGTCCAGCCACGGCCTTTCGCAGTACCGCAACGAAGGGCTGCACGTTTCGGCGGCGGCGTTCACCAACTTCAGCCGCGATCATCTCGATTACCACGGCAGCATGGAAGAATACTTCGCGGCGAAGATGCGGCTGATCGACGAGGTGGTTGCGGACAGTGCGACCGTGGTGGTCTGGGCCGACGCTGGCGAGTGGGCCGGCCTGGCCGCCGAACACGCGCACAAGCGGCATCTGCGCGTGTTCACGGTGGGCGAGCATGGCGATGACATTCGCCTGCTCGCCCGTACGCCGACTCAACTGGGGCAGGACCTGACCGTCGTTCACGAAGGGGCGCAGCGCACGATCCGCCTGCCCTTGATCGGCGCCTATCAGGCCGCCAACGCGCTGGTGGCTGCCGGCCTGGTTCTCGCCACCGGCGGCGAAGCGGGCGCCACGCTGGACAATCTTTCCCGGCTACAGCCGGTGCGCGGGCGGCTGGAGCGCGCGGCGATCGCGCCGACGGGCGCCCCCGTCTATGTCGATTACGCCCACACCGCCGATGCGCTCGAAGCCGCGATCGCGGCCCTGCGGCCCCATTGCGCGGGCCGCCTGATCGTCGTCTTCGGCGCGGGCGGGGATCGCGACGCGGGCAAGCGCGCGGCCATGGGCGAAGTTGCCGGCAGAGGGGCCGATGCGGTTATCGTCACCGACGACAATCCGCGCGGAGAGGATCCGGCGGCCATTCGCCGCGCGGTTCTGGCCGGTGCCGATGGTGCGCGGGAAATCGGCGACCGCCGCGCTGCGATAGGCGCGGCGATCGCGATGGCCGGTGCGGACGACATCGTGCTGGTGGCGGGCAAGGGTCACGAACAGGGCCAGATCATCGGAACGGGAGAAAACATGCGCGTATTGCCGTTCGACGATGTCGCCGTGGCGCGCGAATGCGCGGGCGGTACGCAGGGAGGCGCGGCATGAACGCCCATCGCGCATTGCGCGCCTGGCCCGTTCGCCCGCGCGACCGCATGGGCCTGGCGCTGTGGGATGCGCCGGCGCTGGCGCAGGCGATGGGCGGCACGCACAGCGGCCCGTTCCAGGTCTCCGGCGTGGAGATCGATTCGCGCGATGTCCGCTCGGGCGACCTGTTCTTCGCGCTCAAGGGGGAAAGCACCGACGGCCATCGCTTTATCGACAAGGCTTTCGCCAACGGCGCGGCCGCGGCGGTGGTGGACCGCCCGGTCGACTGGCCGCATATCCTGGTGGCCGATACCAATGCCGCGCTCGATGCGCTCGCTTCGGCGGCGCGCACGCGTTCGGCAGCGACGCGTATCGGCGTCACCGGCTCGGTCGGCAAGACCGGCGTGAAGGAAGCGATCTTTGCCGCGCTCGACCGTGCCAGCCGCGGGCAGGCGCATCGTTCGGTGCGCAGCTACAACAATCACGTCGGGGTGCCGCTCAGCCTGGCACGGATGCCCGCGCGCAGCCGCTTCGGCGTGTTCGAGATGGGGATGAACCACGCCGGCGAGATCGCCGCGCTGACCGGGCAGGTTCGGCCCCATGTGGCGGTCGTGACCGCGATCGCGCCCGCGCACATCGAAAACCTCGGTAGCGAAGAGGCGATCGCGGACGCCAAGGCGGAGATCTTCGCCGGCCTCGAACCCGGCGGGTTTGCCGTCATTCCGGCGGATTCGCCGCATTACGAGCGCCTGCGCGACCGCGCGCTGGCAGTCGGTGCGAAAGTGCTTTCGTTCGGCCGCGCGGCCCATGCCGACGTGCGCCTGCTCGACGCGATCCCCTCCGCGAACGGGGGCGCCCTGGTGACCGCGGATTTCGGCGACACGCGGCTGTGCTATTCGGTGGCGGAACCGGGTGAGCACTGGATCGCGAATTCGCTCTGCGTCATGGCGGCGGTGCGTGCGGCGGGGGGCGATCTCGCGTCCGCCGGGATCGCGCTGGCGGAAATGGGCGGGCTGAAAGGGCGCGGCGCGCGGCACCGGATCGCCGCGAGCGGCGGCCACGCCCTGCTGATCGACGAAAGCTACAACGCCAATCCCGCATCGATGCGCGCGACACTGCATCAGCTCGGCCAGACGCCCGCCGCGCGGCGCATCGCGGTGCTCGGTAGCATGAAGGAACTGGGCGATTTCGCCCCGGCATTCCACGCCCAGCTGGCCGAGCCGCTGGCGGAGGGGAAGGTCGATCACGCGGTGCTGGTCGGCGAAGAGATGCGCGCGCTGGCACGGGACTTGGGGAAAGGCGCGGGTAATGCGCTTGCGGGCGGGCTGACCTTCGCCCATTGCGATGGGCCTGCCGAAGCGATCGCGGCGCTCGAGGAATTCGGCATCGCGGCGGGCGATGCGATCCTGGTCAAGGGCTCCAATTCGGTCGGGCTGGGCAGGCTGGTGACACATTTCGCCTCCAGGAATGCTGGGGGCCGGGAAGGCTGAATGCTTTACCTTATCGCCGAATGGCTGGGTTTCGAAGGCGCTCTCAATCTCGTCCGCTATCAGACGTTCCGCGCCGGGGCGACGCTGATGACGGCGCTGTTGATCGGCCTGCTGATCGGCCCGCGCTTCATCAACATGCTGCGCGTGCGGCAGGGCAAGGGGCAGCCGATCCGCGAAGACGGGCCGCAGACCCACTTCGCCAAGCGCGGGACGCCGACGATGGGCGGGCTGATGATCCTCGCCTCGCTGCTGATCGCCATGCTGCTGTGGATGGATCTGCGTAATCCCTTCGTCTGGGCCTGCCTGGCAGTGACGGCCGGGTTCGGCACGATCGGATTTCTCGACGATTACGACAAGATCACGAAGGCCAGCCATCGCGGCGTTTCGGGCAAAGTGCGCCTCCTGCTCGAATTCGCGGTCGCCGGCGTCGCCGCATGGATCGTCGTGGGGCAGATCAACACGTTCCTCTACGTCCCGTTCTTCAACAACCTGGGGTTCGAACTCGGCTGGTTCTACTACGTCTTCGCCGCCGTGGTGATCGTGGGCGCGGGCAATGCGGTCAATCTGACCGACGGGCTGGACGGGCTGGCGATCATGCCGGTGATTATCGCGGCGGGCACTTTTGCCCTGATCGCCTACCTCGTCGGCCGGGTCGACTATTCTGCCTATCTGGGCATTCCGCACGTTGCCGGCGCCGGCGAGCTGGCGATTTTCTGCGCCGCGATCATGGGGGCAGGGCTTGCGTTCCTGTGGTTCAACGCGCCGCCGGCGGCCGTGTTCATGGGCGATACCGGCAGCCTCGCGCTCGGCGGCGCGCTGGGCGCGATCGCGGTTGCCAGCCACCACGAAATCGTGCTCGCTATCGTCGGTGGCCTGTTCGTGGCAGAGGCGCTGTCGGTGATCATCCAGGTGTTCTGGTTCAAGCGCACGGGCAAGCGGATTTTCCGCATGGCCCCGATCCACCATCATTTCGAACAGCTCGGCTGGAGCGAGAGCAAGGTCGTGATCCGGTTCTGGATCATCTCGATCGTGCTCGCGCTGATGGGCCTGGCGACGCTGAAGCTGCGATGATCGTCTCGCCGGCCTTCTCCGGCAAGCGCTTTGCCGTCCTCGGCCTCGCCCGATCGGGTCTGGCCGCGGCGGAAACCCTGCTGGCGAGCGGGGCGGAAGTGGTCGCGTGGGACCGGCAGGATGTCGCGCGCGAGAAGCTGGCGGGCCGCGCGCGTCTGGCCGATCCGCTGGAGCTGGATCTGACCGGGTTCGACGGGATCGTCGCTTCGCCCGGCGTGCCGCTCAACACGCATCCGATTGCCGAGCGTGCGCGGCGTTTCGGGGTGCCGGTGATCGGCGATATCGAACTGTTCGCGCAGGCGCGCGCCGCTTTGGCGCCGCACAAGGTGATCGGCATCACCGGTACGAACGGGAAATCGACCACGACGGCGCTGGTCCACCATATCCTCGAAAGCGCGGGGATTCCGGCGCGCATGGGGGGCAATATCGGCCTGCCGATCCTGGCGCAGGAGCCGCTGCCGCAAGGCGGGACCTATGTGCTCGAACTCTCGAGCTACCAGATCGACCTGACCCGCTCGCTGGCCTGCGAGGCGGCGGCCCTGATCAATATCACGCCGGATCATCTCGACCGATACGATGATTTCGCGGCCTATGCCGCGTCGAAGGCGCGCCTGCTGGCGATGCAGACGCCCGACCAGTTCGCCGTCTTCGGCTGCGCCGATGCGCCGACCGAGGCGGTTTGCGCCGCCGAACGGGCGCGGCGCGCAGCCGGGCGCGCGATCTGTGCGGATCGTGCCGGCCTGGCGGAGCGGCAGGCGGAATGGCCAGCGCTCCAGGGGCCGCACAATCTCGAGAACGCTGCGGTCGCTGCGGCGCTGTGTGCCGAGCTGGGCGTCGACCGGGACGAGATTCGCGCCGCGATGGCCAGCTTTCGCGGCTTGCCGCACCGGATGGAAGTGGTCGCCGAACATCGCGGCGTCCTGTTCGTCAATGACAGCAAGGCGACCAACCAGGCTTCCACCGCCCCCGCGCTCGCGGCCTATCCGCCCGAACCCGGGGCGGCGGGCGGCGCACGCCCCCGGGTGCACTGGATCGTCGGCGGGTTGCCGAAAGAAGACGGGCTGGGCGAATGCGAGGCGCATCTGGGCAATGTCGCCGCCGCCTATACCATCGGCGAGGCCGGACCCCGCTTTGCCGAACTGCTGAGCGGGCAAGTGCGGGTGGAGCGGGCCGAGCTGATGTGCCAGGCGCTGCGCCTTGCCTATGCCGCTGCGCGGCCCGGCGACGTCGTCCTGCTTTCGCCCGCCTGCGCCAGTTTCGATCAGTTCCGCGATTACGAGAAGCGGGGCGAATATTTTCGCGAGATCGTGGCCATGTTGATCGGCGAGCCGGCGCGGCCGGACGAATCGTTTTCGGGGAAATCGGCGGCATGAGCGCGACCCAGCCCTATATCCCGCGCGCGGGCGAACGCGGCCCGCGGCAGGACCGTTTCCGCACCTCCCGCCGTGCGGAACTGAAGATCTGGTGGCGCGAGATCGACCGTGTGTTGCTGTTCCTGATCCTCGCCCTGATGGCGGTGGGCGCCGCCGCCGTGGCCGCGGCATCGCCGGCCAGCGCGCGCCGCCTGTCGACCGCGACGCAATCGCTGCCGGACCTCTATTTCTACTGGGCCCATCTGCGGTGGCAGGTCGTGGGCCTGGGCGCGATGTTCGGCGCGGCAATGCTCTCGCGCGAGAATGCGCGGCGCGTCGGCATTCTGCTGTTCGCCGGAATGTTCGCGATGCTGATGCTGGTGCCGCTTGCCGGGTTCGAGGTGAACGGCGCGAAACGATGGATCGACGTGGGATTTTCCTTCCAGCCGTCGGAATTTCTGAAACCCGGATTCGCGATTACCCTGGCCTGGATCATCGCCTGGCGCACGCGCGATCCCAATATTCCGGTGCTGACGATCGTCACCGGCATCATGGCGGCGGTGGGCTTTATGCTGATGCTTCAGCCCAATCTGGGCGACACGGTTCTGTTCGCGGGCGTATGGTTCGCGCTGATCGTCCTGTCCGGCGTTTCGACCCGGCGGTTGGGCGCGGTGATCGGTGCGGGCGTGGCGACCGCGGTTCTGATCTACCTGTTCTACGAAAACGGCCGCAATCGGATCAACGATTTCCTCGGCGGCGGGACGGCGTTCGACCAGGTGGACCTGGCCCAGCGCACGCTTCTCGCCGGGGGATGGACCGGCAGCGGGCTGTGGCTGGGCATTCGCAAGATGAGCCTGCCCGAAGCGCATACCGACTATATCTTCTCCGTCATCGGGGAGGAATTCGGCCTGCTCGTATGCGGCGTGATCGTCCTGCTCTATCTGGCAATCGTGGTGCGCGTGCTTGTCCGCCTTGCCGATGAAGAGGACCTTTTCACCCTGCTGGCGGGGGCCGGCCTGGCGGTGCTGATCGGGGGGCAGGCCTTCATCAACATCCTCGTCAACCTGCAACTCGCCCCGTCGAAAGGGATGACGCTGCCGCTCGTGTCCTACGGCGGCTCCTCGACCATAGCGGTCTGCCTGACGGTCGGCCTTCTGCTGGCGATCACCCGGCGCAATCCCTTCCTGAAACGTGGTACGCCGGGCCTGTGGCAGCGACTTTTCGGACGGGAGGCGCAGATATGACGGGCGGAGCGAACCGGCACTACGTTCTCGCCGCCGGCGGCACCGGCGGGCATCTCATCCCCGCTTTCGCCCTGGCGACCGAACTGGAGCGGCGCGGCCACCACGTCGCGCTCATCACCGACCGGCGCGGGGCGGATATCCCCGGCAAGCCGTCGTTCCTGCCCGCACATGTCCTGCCCGCAGGCCGTTTCGGCAAGAACCCGCTGCGCTGGCCGGGCGGATTGCGTGCCGTTCTGGAAGGGCGCAAGATGGCGCTGCGCCTGTTCGAGAGTTTCGAGCCGAGCGCGGTCGTCGGGTTCGGCGGCTATCCCGCCCTGCCGGCGCTGCTGGCGGCGACATCGGCCGGAATTCCCAGCGTCGTGCACGAACAGAACGCGGTGCTCGGGCGGGTCAACCGCCTGCTCGCCGGCCGGGTCCAGGCGATCGCGACCGCCTATCCCGAAATCGCGCGCCTCAAGGGCCGCCATGCGGACAAGGTCCACCTTGTCGGCAACCCCGTGCGGGCCGAAGTCCTGACGCTGCGCGACGAGGATTTTCCGCCGCTGGCGGAGGACGGGCTGTTCAAGGTGCTCGTGACCGGGGGCAGCCAGGGCGCACGGGTGCTGAGCGAGATCGTGCCCGATGGCCTCGCCATGTTGCCCCCGGCGCTGCGTCAGCGGCTCCAGGTGACGCAGCAGTGCCGGCCGGAGGATATCGAGGCGGTCCGCGACCGTTACCGCAGCCACGACATTCCGGCCGAGCTTGGCACCTATTTCGAGGATATGGCCGCCCGCCTTGCCGATGCGCACCTGTTCATCGGCCGTGCCGGCGCGTCGACCATTGCCGAACTGACCGCCGTGGGCCGCCCGGCGATCCTGATCCCCCTGCCGATCGCGACCGACGACCATCAGGCGGCGAACACGCGCGAGGTGACGAAAGCCGGCGGCGCGCGGATGATCCGGCAGGAGAAGTTCGCGCCCAAGGAACTCGCGAAGCAGATCCAGGTCCTGGCGCAGAATCCGCAAGCGCTCGCCAATGCCGCCCATGCGGCGTGGAACTGCGGCCGGCCGGATGCGGCGAAAGACCTTGCGGACCTGGTCGAAAGTTTCGGCGGGGCGGAGATGATGGACGTCATCCGCGTCGGCGCCGGCACCGCCCGCGGCACCGCCCAGGGCGCTCCCGCCGGGCAGGGCGCGGCGCGCGACAGCCAGGGGAAAACGGCGGCATGAAGGGGGTCGCAACCGATATCGGGACGATCCATTTCGTTGGCATCGGCGGGATCGGCATGTCGGGCATTGCCGAGGTCATGCACAACCTCGGCTATTCCGTGCAGGGGTCGGACCTGGCCGAAAGCGCGACGGTCGAGCGGCTGCGCGCGCGCGGGATAAAGGTCACGATCGGACAGGCGGCCGACAACGTGGAAGGCGCCGCGGTCGTGGTCACCTCGACCGCGGTGAAGCGCACCAATCCCGAAGTCGTCGCCGCGCTGGAAAACCGCATACCCGTGGTGCGGCGGGCGGAAATGCTCGCCGAACTCATGCGGCTGAAGAACACCGTTGCGGTGGCCGGCACGCATGGGAAGACCACGACGACCAGCATGATCGCCGCGCTGCTCGATGCCGGCGGGATCGATCCGACGGTGATCAACGGCGGCATTATCGAACAGTACGGTTCGAACGCGCGCCTGGGCGACAGCGACTGGATGGTGGTGGAGGCCGACGAGAGCGACGGCAGTTTCCTGCGGCTCGACGGCACGATCGCGGTGGTGACCAATATCGATCCCGAGCACCTCGACCACTACGGCGATTTCGACGGGGTGAAGGACGCTTTCGTCGAGTTCATTCACAACGTGCCGTTCTATGGCGCGGCGATCCTGTGCATCGATCATCCCGAAGTGCAGGCGGTGACCGGCAAAGTGCGCGACCGGCGGGTCGTGACTTACGGCTTTTCGCTCCAGGCCGATGTCTGCGCGGTCAATGTCCAGCCCAACGGGGGCGGCAACCGCTTCGACGTCGTGGTTCGCCAGCGCATGGGGGAGGATCGGCGGATCGAAGGCGTCCACTTGCCGATGCCGGGCCGCCACAACGTCCAGAACGCGCTGGCGGCGATCGCGGTGGCGATCGAGATGGGGTGTTCGGACGAGACGATCTGCAACGGCTTCGGTCAGTTCGGCGGCGTGCGGCGGCGCTTCACCCGGGTCGGCGAAGTCGCCGGCGCGACCGTGATCGACGACTACGCGCACCATCCGGTGGAAATCCGGGCCGTCCTGTCCGCCGCGCGCGAGAGCGTGGCGGGCCATGTCTCCGGACGCGTGATCGCGGTCATGCAACCGCATCGCTATTCGCGCCTGAACGATCTGATGGACGACTTCCAGAACTGCTTCAACGATGCCGACCGGGTCTATGTCACCCCGGTCTATGCCGCCGGCGAAGACCCGGTTCCGGGGGTCGATGCGCAGGCGCTGGTCGCGGGCCTGAAGTCGCGCGGCCATCGTGCGGCGACGACCGTTGCCGACCAGGACGAACTGGCCCGGGCGCTGGCGGAGGACCTGGGCGAAGGCGACCTGGTCGTCTGCCTCGGCGCGGGCGACATTACCAAGTGGGCCGCGGCCCTGCCCGATGCGATACTGCGGGAGCGCGGCCGATGAGGCAGAGTTCCCCCGACTGGCCGGAGCTGGACGACGGCATGGCTCCCGATTGCGCGGTGGAGGGCGCCGTCGCCGCGCCCGTGCCGGTGGACAGCGTGCGCGGGACGCTGACGCCGAACGCGCCGCTGGCGAAGCTCGTCTGGTTTAAGACGGGCGGGGCGGCGGACTGGCTGTTCGAACCGGCCGATCTGGACGACCTGCGCGAGTTTCTCGCCCGGCTTGGCGGAGAGCTGCCGGTGATGGCACTCGGCCTCGGGTCCAATCTCATCGTGCGCGATGGGGGCGTGCCCGGGGTGGTCGTCCGCCTCGGAAAAGCCTTCGCCACGGTCGCCGACGAGGGCGAACAGGTGCTGCGCTGCGGCGGCGGGGCGAGCGGCATCTTGGTGTCCTCCACCGCGCGCGACGCGGGGATCGCCGGGCTGGAATTCCTGCGCGGCATTCCCGGCACGGTCGGTGGTTTCGTGCGCATGAACGGCGGCGCCTACGGGCGTGAAGTGGCGGACGTCTTGCTCGATTGCGAGGCGATCCTGCCCGGCGGCGAATTGGTTCATCTGCCGGCGGCGGATCTGCGCTACAGCTATCGCCACTCCGAGCTGCCCGAAGGGGCCGTGGTCGTCTCCGCCCGCCTGCAGGGCACCCCCGGCGACCCGGCGGAGATCGGCGTGGAGATGGACCGGATCGCCCGGGCGCGCGAGGAATCGCAGCCGCTGCGGACCAGGACGGGCGGCTCCACCTTCAAGAACCCGGAAGGGGACAAGGCCTGGCGGCTGGTCGACGCCGCCGGCTGCCGCGGCCTGCGCAAGGGCGGCGCGCAAGTGAGCGAGAAGCACGCCAATTTCCTCATCAACACCGGCGACGCGACGAGCGCCGATATCGAAGAGCTGGGCGAGGAAGTGCGTCGCCGCGTCTATGCCGAAACCGGGGTGATGCTCGAATGGGAAATCCAGCGGGTGGGACGGCCGTGAGTACCTGGATCTCCGGAAAGCCGCTCCCCCTTCCCCGACGGGGGAGGTGTTTGTGAGCGGGCTTCGCAGGCTCCACGTCGCCGTGCTCATGGGCGGCTGGGCGAACGAGCGGCCGGTGTCGCTGATGTCGGGCGAAGGCGTCGCCGAGGCGCTGGAGACGCGCGGGCACCGCGTGACGCGGATCGACATGGACCGCCAGGTCGCGGCGCGCATCGCAAAGGCCGCGCCCGATGTCGTGTTCAACGCGCTCCACGGCGTGCCGGGGGAGGACGGGACGGTCCAGGGTATGCTCGACCTGATGGGCGTCCCCTATACCCATTCGGGCCTCGCCACCTCGGTCATCGCGATCGACAAGGAACTGACCAAGCAGGCGCTCGTGCCCCATGGCATCCCTATGCCCGGCGGACGCATCGTGGACAGCGAGAGCCTGTTCGAAAAGGACCCGCTGCCGCGCCCCTATGTGCTCAAGCCGGTGAACGAGGGCAGCTCGGTCGGCGTCGCCATCGTCACCGAGGACGGCAACCACGGCAACCCGATCGCGCGCGATGCCGAGGGGCCGTGGCAGGAATTCGGCCGCCTGCTGGCCGAACCCTATATCCGCGGGCGCGAGCTGACCGTGGCGGTCATCGACGGGGCGGAGGGGCCGCGTGCGCTGACGGTGACCGAGCTGGTGCCGAAATCGGGTTTCTACGATTTCGATGCCAAGTATACCGAAGGCATGACCGAGCACGTCTGCCCGGCCCAGGTGCCGGACGAGATCGCGCGCCTGTGCATGGACATCGCGGTCCGCGCCCATCGCCTGCTCGGCTGCAAGGGATGTAGCCGAACCGATTTTCGGTGGGATGACGAGCAGGGGGAAGACGGGCTGTTCGTGCTGGAAACCAACACCCAGCCCGGCATGACGCCGCTCAGCCTCGTGCCCGAGCAGGCGCGCCAGTGCGGAATGAGTTACGAAGACCTCGTCGAAGCCCTCGTGGCGGAGGCCCTGGCACGGCAGGAGGAAGGAGGGAGCGGTGCCCACGGTTAATCGCAAGGCGAAAGGCGTGCGCCGCTCGACGGCGGCGAAAGGCCGCGCCCGGACGGCGCGCCGCGCGCGCGCCAGGACCGGTTCGCTGTTCGATTCGGCGATGGCGGCGCTGCCTTTCACCGACGAGCAGCTGCACCGCATATTCCTGGTCGCCATTCTGGGCGCCGCGGCCGCGCTCGCCTGGTTCGTCGCCAGCCTGGCCGGAGTGCCCGCGCTGGCGCAGCAGCAGATCGCATCGTTCGCCGCCGATGCCGGGTTCGAGGTCCGCAAGGTCCGCGTTACCGGCGTCGAGCGGATGAACGAACTCAAGGTCTACGAGCGGGCCCTGGCGCGCCGCGACCGCCCGATGCCGCTGGTGGACCTCGAGGCGCTGCGGGCCGAACTGCTCGAACTCTCGTGGGTCGAGGATGCGCGGGTTTCGCGCCAGCTGCCCGACAGTCTCGTCATCGACATCGTCGAGCGCACGCCGCATGCCGTGCTGCGCAAGCCGGACCGTCTGGTCCTGATCGACAGCACCGGTGCGGAGCTGGAGCCGATTTCGCCGGCCAATGCCAAAGGGATGCTGATCGTGTCGGGGCCGGGGGCGAGCAAGCAGGTCGGCCCGCTGTCGGACCTGCTGGCCGCGGCACCGGCGATCGAACCGCAGGTGGCCGAAGCCGAATGGATCGGCAACCGGCGCTGGAACCTCACTTTCGACACCGGTCAGGTGCTCGCTCTGCCGCAGGGGGAGGACGAATCCGCCGGGGCGCTGATCGCCTTCGCGCGGCTCGACGGGGTCAATCGCCTGCTCGGCGGTAAAGTCGCGACGTTCGACATGCGCGCGCCCGATCGCATCTACATGCGCGTGCCGGGCCGCGCGGCGCAGGCCATGGCGACGCAGGAGGGCGAGTAAGTGGGCCTGCCGCGCATCACCCGGGTGTTCGGGGCGGTCAATGTCGGATCGTTTCGCATTTCCGCGATGATCATGGGCCTCTCCGAAACCGGGGAGATGATCGTCCTCGGCTCCGGCCACCGCGCCAGCCAGGGGATCAAGCGCGGCTATGTCACCGACATGGCGGCGGCGACGTATGCCATACGCGACGCGGTGGAACGGGCCGAGAAGAACGCCGGCACCAGCGTGTCGAGCGTGTGGATCGGATGCGCCGGGGCGGGGCTGGCGAGCCAGGTCGCCAAAGTCGAGATCGATATCGGCGGACGCCGGATCGAGGAGGAGGATATCGAACTCCTGCTCGTCACCGCCCGCGATTCGATCCAGCCCGACGGGCGCATGATTCTCCATGCCCAGCCTGCGCATTACACGCTCGACGGGGCGCACGGAGTGGCCAACCCCAAGGGCCTGCATGCGGAACGGCTGGGGGTCGACGTCCATGTCATGCTGGCCGACGGCGCGCCGGTCCGCAACCTGATCGAAGCGGTCCAGAACGCGCATCTCGATGTCGAGGCGGTCGTCGCCGCGCCGATCGCCGCGGGCTATTCCTGCCTCACGCATGAAGAGCGCGAGCTTGGCACCGCGCTGATCGAAATCGGCGGCGAGGTGACCAATGTTTCGCTCTATGCCGGCGGGATGCTGCTGGGCCTGCAGGCGATTCCGTTCGGCAGCACCGATATCACCGATGCGATCGCTTCCAGCTTCGGCATCCGCCGGTTTCAGGCGGAGCGGCTGAAATGCGTCGCCGGCTCGGCGATCGCCAGCCCGACCGATCATCGCGAGATGATCCCCGTCCACGGCCCGGACGAAGGATCGGCGGGGCCGGCCGCCCGCGGGGCCGACGAGAAGAATCGCATCCCGCGCGCGGAGTTGGTCTCCGTGGTTACCGAACAGCTCGCGAAGCTGACCGAAGAGATCGCGCGCGCGCTGAAGTCGATGGGCTTTTCGGGGGCGGGCGGCAGCCAGGTCGTGCTCACCGGCGGCGGCGCGGAGCTGGCCGGCATTGCCGAATTCGCGCAGGGCGCATTGGGCCGGCCGGTGCGAATCGGCAAGCCGCCAGCGCTGCGCGGCTTGCCTGAAGCACATTCCGCCGCAGGCTTCGCGACGCTGGCGGGTCTGTGCCTCTATGCGGCCGACGATCCGATCGACATTCGTTCGGTCGGTCCGAGCTATCAGCCCACGATGCGCTATTCGGGTCTGGGGCTGGTCAATCGCGTGGTCCGCGCCGTGCGCGAGTATTTCTGACGCGATGGCCGGATGCTTAACCACTGTGGATAAGCGGTTGCGCCCTATGCAACCCCGATTCGCTTTGTGTCAGACTGTGCGGTTAGTAATCGACGCGCATACCATCCCTTGGAGCGACATCCCATGAGTATCAATATCGGTCCCGCAGCATCCGACGATCCGCGCCCCCGCATTGCGGTGATCGGCGTCGGCGGCGCCGGCGGCAATGCCATTGCCAACATGATGGCGGCGAAGATCGAGGGGGTCGAGTTCATCGTCGCCAACACCGACGCGCAGGCGCTCAGCAACTCTGCCGCGCCGACGCGGATTCAGCTCGGGCCGGACATTACCGGCGGCCTGGGCGCTGGCGCCCGCGCCGAAGTGGGCAAGGCCGCGGCGGAAGAAACCGTCGCGGAGATCGAGGAGGCGCTGGACGGCGCGAACATGTGCTTCATCGCCGCCGGCATGGGGGGCGGCACCGGCACCGGCGCCGCGCCGGTCATCGCCGAGGCGGCGCGGCGGAAGGGCGTGCTCACGGTCGGCGTCGTGACCAAGCCGTTCCTGTTCGAGGGGACGCGCCGGATGCGCGCGGCCGAATCCGGGATTGTCGAGCTGCAGAAGCATGTCGATACGCTGATCGTCATCCCGAACCAGAACCTGTTCCTGATCGCGAAGGCGGAAACGACCTTCAAGGAGGCGTTCCAGCTCGCGGACGAAGTTCTGCAGCAGGGCGTCCGCTCGATCACCGACCTGATGGTCATGCCGGGCCTTATCAACCTCGACTTCGCCGATATCGAATCGGTCATGCAGGAAGCGGGCAAGGCCATGATGGGCACGGGCGAGGGCGAAGGCGAAAACCGCGCGCTGGAAGCGGCCGAGCGTGCGATCGCGAACCCGCTGCTCGACGGGGTTTCGATGCAGGGCGCCAAGGGCGTGATCATCTCGATCATCGGCGGCGAGGACATGAAGCTGCTCGAAGTGGACGAGGCGGCCAACCACATCCGCGAACTGGTGGACGAGGACGCGAACATCATCTGGGGCTCGGCCTTCAATGCGGAGCTGGACGGCAAGATCCGGGTCTCGGTCGTCGCCACCGGCATCGATGCCAATGCAGAGACGAGCGCGCCGGAAAACCGTTCGATGTCGCTCGCCGGCGCCCGCGCGCCGAAACGCCCCGTGCTCGAGCTTCCCAGCGAAGACGAGTACGAGGACGAAGGGAGCGTTTCGCCGGCCCCGCAGACCGCCGGCAATAGCGCCCCGGCCCACGCTTCGCAGGACAGCTCCCCCGCCCCGCGCTTCGACCAGGCGGAGGAGGGCGAGGACGACGATGTCGAAGATATCGTCGATCCGCTCGCCGGCCTGCGCAACGAGATTGCCGAAGCGCGCCAGGGCCCCGAATCCCGCGAAGGCGCGACCGATCCGGCCGACGATTCGGATTATGCCGCGGCCGGCGAAGGCGGCGGCTTTGCGCGCGACGAAGGACCGGCCCGGCCCGAACCGCGCGAAAGCCGGGACCCGCTCGACCGCGGCGCCGGCCGGCCCGATCGGGACAAGCCGGCGACGCAGGACGAACTCCTGCTCGATGCCGACCGCCTTGCGGAAGAGGATCGCCCGATTCAGCCGCCGCGCGTCGGCGCGGCGCGTCGGCGCGGGCTGATCACCGGCGAGGAAGGCGGTTCGACCGGGGGATCGACTCTGTTCGAACGGATGGCCAACCTTTCGCGCGGGTCCGCCGACAAGAACGGCAAGCCGCAGCCGCGCGACGAGGACGAGAGCGACAGCGACGACGACGAAGGCGGGTCGCTCAATATCCCGCGTTTCCTGGGGCGCCAGAACAACCAGTAACGCCGTCCGGCGTCGCTGCGCCACGTCTCGACCGTCACCCCGACGCCGCCCCTATGAACCGGCTTCGGCAGGGGCTATGGCGGCGTTTCGGCAATGCGAAACCTATCCGTCCCTGTCCTGATCGGCGCGCTCGCTGCATTCGGTTGCGGCGTTCCTCTGGCCGCGCAACCGGATGCGGTGTCGCGCCCGGTCGTCCAGCCGCTGCCGTCGCCCGCGGTGGGCGAGCTTACCGACGCCCTGCAGCGGCTGGCGCGCGATTCGCGCGATGTCGACGCTTTGATCGACGCGGGCAATGCCTCGCTGGAACTGAACGATATCGAGGCTGCGATCGGCTTCTTCGGCCGGGCGCAGGAACTGTCGCCGGAAAATCCGCGCATAAAGCTCGGGCTTGCCGGTGCCTTCGTGCGTTCGGAGCGTCCGCTGGAGGCGCTTCGCCTGTTCGACGAGGCGGAGCGTTCGGGCGTGTCGACCCGCGCTTTCGCGAGCGAGCGCGGCCTGGCTTACGACCTGGTGGGCGATGCCGCGGCTGCACAGGCCCAGTACAGCCAGGCCCTGGCCGGCGGGGAGGACGACGAGACCCGGCGGCGCCTGGCCATCAGCAAGGCGATCGCCGGCGATCGCGAAGGGTTCGAACAGACGCTCTATCCGCTGCTCGAGCGGCAGGATTTCGCCGCGTTCCGCGCGCGCGCCTTCGGCCTCGCGATCCTGGGGGACGAGGATGAAGCCGTCGCCATTGCGGAGGCGGTGATGCCGCGCGACCTGTCGGCGCGGATCGCCCCCTACCTGCAGTATATGGGCCGCCTGACCAGGGCGCAGCAGGCGGCGGCCGCCAATCTCGGGATGTTTCCCCGGGCGGCGCAGATCGGGCGGGACGATCCGCGTATCGCCCGATATTCGGCCACGAACGCGCCGCCCGTATCGTCCGCCGATTCGCGGCTCGAACCGCGCGGCGAGCCGCTGGGTCGGCGCGCCGGCAGCGAAACCGCGCAGCGGGGGGATTCCCGAAGCGCGCGGCGCGGGCGCCAGCGGGCGGGGGGCCGGCAGGGCTCCGAACCGCCGCCGCAGCCGGCGCAGGGCGCGCAAGCAGCGGAACCCTCGCCCGAAGAACTGCCCCCGGCCCGCCCGGCTGAGACGGAAGGGGCAGCCCCGCCGCCGGCGGCCGAAGCACAGCCTTCCGTTCCGGCCCCAGCCCCGGCCCCGACACCGGCCCTCGCGGTGATCGCGGAGCCTGTCGTGCAGCATCTCCCCGCAGCGTCCGACCCTGCGCAGCCCGCCACCGAAGCGGCGGGCCCGCCCGATTCGGCTGCACCGGCAGTGTCCGACAGCGCCCCTTCGCTGGCGCCGGGCTTCGATCTGGGCGCGGTATCGGGCGAGGACATCGCCGATAGCGCGCCCGCCGTCCCGGCCAGCGTCGCCGACGCTTTCGCCGCATTCACGCTCCCGCCCGGGGCCACTGCAGCGCGGTCGCCCGACGCGGTCGATATTACCGCCATCGAACCTCCGCGCGAGGTCCGCGAGGAGCCGCCGGCCCCGCCCGCCAAACCCGCTCCGCCCGCGCATCCGCGGCGGTTCTGGGTGCAGGTGGCGACCGGCCGCGACCTGGCGGCGTTCAAATTCGATTGGCGCCGGATCAGCCGCAAGGCTCCCGAAGTTCTGGGCGACTTCGAACCGATGACGACGCCCTGGGGGGAGGCGAACCGCCTGCTCGCGGGGCCTTTCCCGAGCGAGAAGGCGGCTTCCGAAGCAGTGAGCAAGCTGCGCGAGGCCGGGCTCGACAGTTTCCCCTTCACCAGCGAGGAAGGGCAGGAAGTCTCGCCGCTCTGAGGGTCGGCGGCGCCGCGCCGTGCCCGGCTTTTGCACAAGCTTTGAACAGTCTTGTGCGGTTCTCCCCAGCAGCCGACGGGTCCGCGATTGCAACGCCGCCCCGTCTCGCTGCATCCAGCGCATTGTAAACACTAACCGGGATTTAACGGCGATGGGAACAGGCGCGAAAAGCATGTTGTTGGGCGACGACGCCGCCCCCGTGGACATGCTCGCCGCGCTCTTCGAGGCGCGCGGCTGGCCGTGCCAGTCGCTGTCCGAAGAGGAAATTCTGGGGGAAATCCAGGGGAGCTGGGGGAAATACCAGCTTCGCGGCGTCTGGCGGCGGGAGGACCGGGTGCTCCAGCTGATCAGCCTGCCCGACATCCGCCTCTCGCGCGAAAAGATGCCCGATGCCTACGAGCTGCTGGCGCGGGTCAACGAACAGCTCTGGCTCGGCCATTTCGACATCTGGTCGCAGGGGGACATGCTGGTCTATCGCCACGGCGTGATGCTGGGCGACGACGGGCTGCTCAGCCTCGACCAGGCGCAGGCCCTGGTCGAAACCGCGATCGACGAATGCGACCGTTTCTATCCCGCGTTTCAGTTCGTGCTGTGGAGCGACAAGTCGCCGCGCGATGCCCTGGCGGCGGCGCTGGTCGACGCCGCCGGCGAAGCCTGAAAGCGCGCCCGGCCGATCGAATGCAGTGATCCCTTGAAATAGTGCGCTGCGCAGGCGATATTGCGGGTGTGACCGGCGGCTATTCCGTCGCCGACAATGGAGAGCTGATTACAATGGCTGATTGGAACGAACCCCGCCGATCTCAGACGGGATTCGGCGCCTCCCCCGCCTACCGCGGCCAGGTCGCCACCGGCGAGACCTTCGACGCGGGGCTGCGGCAGCATATGCTGTCGATTTACAACTACATGACCTCGGGCGTCCTGCTGACCGGGATCGTCGCGCTGCTCACGTTCATGAGCGGGCTGGCCTACGATCTCTTTTCCGGCCCGATGCGCTGGATCGTCGCCCTTTCGCCGTTGGCAATCGTGTTTGCGATGAGCTTCGGGGCGAATCGCTTCGGGAAAACCACGCTGCAGGCGCTGTTCTGGGCCTTCGCGGTGCTGATGGGCCTGTCGCTCTCGTCGGTCTTCGTCGTCTATACCGGCCCCTCGATCGCGGTCACGTTCTTCGCCACGGCCGCGGCCTTCGCCGGGCTGAGCCTGTGGGGCTATACCACGAAGAAGGATCTCAGCGGCTGGGGCAGCTTCCTCATCATGGGCGTCGTCGGCCTTATCATCGCCAGCCTGCTCAATTGGTGGCTGCAATCGCCGGCGCTGCACTACGCGGTCGGCGCTCTCGGCGTGCTGATTTTCGCCGGCCTCACCGCTTATGACACGCAGCGCCTGAAGACGCAGTATTTCCAGGTCCGCGGCACCGAGTGGGCGAACAAGGCGATCGTGCTCGGCGCGCTGAGCCTGTACCTCGATTTCATCAACATGTTCCTGTTCCTGCTGCAGTTTCTCGGCAACCGCGAGTAATCGCACGCAGGACTCGTTCTATCGTGCCCGGGGCGTTCCATGCGCCTCGGGCATTTTCTTTGCCTCCGTCAGGGACTAGGGTTGCGCGCTTAATGCTGGCGCAATCCGCGATGGGCGATCGTGGCGCCTGGGCGAAGGAGGATGATTTACAATGTTCGGACTGACCACGGGTCGGATTCAGCTGCTGGCGATCGCCGGCGGCATGGCGATGCTGGCCGGGTGCGCCGCGCCGCCGCCGCCGCCCCCACCGCCGCCTCCGCCACCGCCGCCGGTGAAGGTCATTCCGCCCAAGCCTACACCGCCCGACGGTGCGACCGGCGCCATGTTCATCCCTCCTGTCGGCCCCGACGGCGTGCGGCGGACGGTGAATTACGGCCTCTCGACCGCGCAGACGATCTGGAATGTCCGTTCGGCATTGAACGTCGCGGCGCTCAATTGTCTCGAGGCCGAACACGCGGAAATCCTGCCGGCTTACAAGTCGCTCCTCGAGCGCGGGAAGAAGGCGCTGAGGCGGACCAACCGCAACCTCCTGGCCGAATTTCGCGAAAACCACGGGTCGGAAGGGCAGGCCGCCTACGACCGCTATATGACGCAGGTTTACAACTACTTCGCGCTCCCGCCGGCGCTCGACGACTTCTGCGACGCCTCGCAGCAGATCGCGCGGGAATCGTTGCTGGTGGAGCCGGAGAACTTCGACAGTTTCGCGCTGCGCAGCCTCCCCGTGCTGGAGGCCGTGTTCGAGGATTTCTTCCGCTCGTACGAGCAGTATCGCGCGTCGCTCGCCGCCTGGAATGCCGAATACGGTCCGCCGCAAGCGGGGGCGACGATGGTTGCGACGCAATCGGACCCGGTCGGTGGACAGGCCGATGCAACCGTTTCGCTCGGCGCGACCTATCGGGACGCGGACGAGGCGGCGGTGCAGCCCATTCCGACTTTCGAACCGGCGCCCAGCCTTGCGGCGCAACCCCCGGCCGCGAGCGCGGCGGGTTCGCTGTCCGGCGCAGTCCAGTCGGTCGATACCGCCGCGATGCCCACCGTGGAGCAGCCGGTACAGCCCGTGGAAGAGCCGCCGGTGCAGATGGTGTCGAGGCCGGTCGTGCAGGGCGAAGAGACAGCCCCGCAGCCCGGCTTCGGGCCGACGCTGACCGCCGAAACCCCGCCGGCGGAGACCGACGATACGCCGGCCATCGTCCTCACCCCGGTGCCCGAGGCGGCGGGCGAGGGGGACGACGATAACGGCGGCCGATAGCGCAAGGCGCGCCGGCCGGGCGAATTTGCCCTTTGCAGCCCGCCCCGCTTTCGCTAAGGGGCGCGCTCCCCGGGCCGACGAGCGCCCGGAAGCAGACCTGGAACGGGGCCGTAGCTCAGTTGGGAGAGCGCGTCGTTCGCAATGACGAGGTCAGGGGTTCGATTCCCCTCGGCTCCACCAGGCAACCCGCCGTGGCGAGAATGCGGTTCAGGAACGCGGCCCGGGCGGGTCGCTTGCTTTTGCGGCCGAACGCGCGAGGATAGCCAAAGGGGGCGAGCGGCCCCCGCCGGCGCTTGAGGCTGAACGACTATGCATTTCCTCGACCAGGCGAAGATATTCCTCAAGTCCGGGGCGGGCGGGCCGGGCGCTGTCAGCTTCCGGCGCGAAAAGTATATCGAATACGGCGGGCCCGACGGCGGCAATGGCGGCCGTGGCGGCGACATCGTGTTCGAGGCGGTCGCCGGTCTCAATACCCTGATCGATTTCCGCTATGCCCAGCATTTCAAGGCCCAGCGCGGCGGGCACGGCATGGGCAGGGACCGCACGGGCGCGGGGGCGCCGGATCTCGTGATCCCGGTCCCCGTCGGGACGCAGATCCTGTCGGAAGACAAGGAACAGGTCTTGGCCGACTTCACCGAGGTCGGGCAGCGCCTCGTCCTGCTGGAAGGCGGCATGGGCGGCCGGGGCAATGCCAGTTACAAGACCAGCACCAACCGCGCGCCGCGCCAGCACCAGCCGGGCGAACCGGGGCAGGAAATGTGGGTCTGGCTGCGGCTGAAGCTGCTCGCCGATGTCGGCCTGCTGGGCCTGCCCAATGCGGGGAAGAGCACGTTCATCAACCAGGTGACCAATGCCCGGGCCAAAGTCGGCGACTATGCTTTCACCACGCTGGTCCCCAAGCTCGGCGTCGTGCGCCACAAGGGGCGCGAATTCGTGCTGGCCGACATTCCCGGACTGATCGAGGGCGCTGCCGAGGGGGCGGGGATCGGCGACCGGTTCCTGGGCCATATCGAGCGTTGCCGGGTGTTGATCCACCTGATCGATATCGCCGGGCAGGACCCGGCGGCGGCCATGCAGACGGTCCGCGCCGAGCTGGCCGCCTATGGCGAGGGGCTGGCGGACAAGCCGCAACTGGTCGCGCTCAACAAGGTGGACCTGGCCGATGCCGAACTTGTCGCCGGCTTCGCGAAGGAGCTGCGCGCGGCCGGCGCGGACGAAGTGTTCGGCGTGTCCGGTGCCACCGGTGCCGGGGTCGAGGCCCTGCTGGACGCCGTTCTCGCCTATCTGCCCGACAACACCGCGACCGAGACCAGGGGCGCCGAAGTCGAAGACGCATCGGAAGACCGGGGCGACTGGTCTCCGCTCGGCTAGGCGCCACAGGCGGCCGTTCCGCCGCTTATGCGCCCACGTTGTGGATGACGGGCGGAAACGGCTGGGCTAAGCGCCCGCCATGGCGATCTCTGCCCTCCAGGACCTGTCCGATCCGGCTGCTGCACCGCGGATCGTGATCAAGATCGGCTCCGCGCTGCTGGTCGACGGCTCCGGCCGCCCGCGCGCGGCGTGGCTCGATTCGCTCGCCGGCGAGATTGCCGGCCTGTGCGCTGCCGGGCGGGAGGTCGTCGTGGTCAGCTCGGGCGCGATCGCGCTGGGGGCCGCGCGGCTGGGGCTGGAGCGGGGCGGCCGCGGCAATCTCGCCGACGCGCAGGCCGCCGCCTCGGTCGGACAGATCGCGCTGGCATCGCTCTGGTCCGAGAAGCTCGCGGCGCAGGGCCTGACCGCGGCCCAGCTTCTGCTGACGCTCGACGATCTGGAGGATCGCCGGCGCTATCTCAACGCTTCTTCGACCCTCGCGCGCCTGCTCGAAAGCGGGGCGGTGCCGGTGGTGAACGAGAACGACAGCGTCGCGACGCAGGAAATCCGCTTCGGCGACAACGACCGGCTCGCTGCGCGGGTGGCGCAGGCGGTGCGGGCCGACGCGGTCCTGCTGCTGTCCGATGTCGATGGTCTGTTCGATCGCAACCCGCGCGAAGCGGGCGCCCGGCTGGTGCCCGTGGTCGACGGGATCGACGATGCGGTTCGCGCGATGGCCGACGGCGGCTCGGCTTCGGGCCTGGGATCGGGCGGGATGACGTCCAAGCTGCAGGCGGCCGAGATCGCCGAACGCGCGGGGATCGCGCTGGCGATCCTCAATGGCGCGCACCCCGCACCCATCGCCCGGGCGCTGGAAAGCGGCGTGGGGACGGTGTTCCTGCCCCGCCGCCGCGACGGCGCGCGCAAGGCCTGGCTGGGCGGCCGCCTGCGCGAACGGGGGGTGCTGACGGTCGACGCGGGCTGCGCCGCCGCGCTGGCGCAGGGCGGCAGCCTGCTGGCCGCCGGGATCACCGCTGTCGAAGGCGCTTTCGAGCGCGGCGACCTGGTCGCGATCCGCGACCCGGCCGGCACGGCGATCGCGCGCGGCCTCGCCGAATACGGCGCGGCGGAATGCGATGCGCTGAAAGGGCTGCGCAGCGCCGAGCACGCCGCGGTGCTGGGCTATTCCCCGCGCGCGGCGGTCGTCCACCGCGATCATATGGTGATGCTGTGATGCTGGCGCTGACAGGCGGCACGGGGTTCGTCGGCCAGGCGACGCTCGACGCGATCGCGCGCGGCAATCTTTCGGCGCGTGCCCTGGCGCGCAAGGTTCCGGGCGACAGCAGGCCGGGGATCGAATGGGTTCGCGGCAGTCTGTCCGACCGCGCCGCGCTCGCGCGGCTGGTGGATGGCGCCGAGGCGGCGATCCACATCGCCGGGCTCACCAGCACGCTGGTCCCCGCCGAGTTCGAGGCGGCGAACGTCGCCGGAACGCTGGCCCTGATCGAGGCTGCGAAGGCCGCCGGGGTCCGGCGGTTCGTGTTCGTCTCCTCGCTCGCCGCGCGCCGGCCCGATCTCTCGGCCTATGGCGCGTCGAAGGCGCGAGCGGAGAAAGTCGTTGCGGCCAGCGGTCTCGACTGGACGATCGTGCGTCCGCCCGCGGTTTACGGCCCGCGCGACAGGGACATGTTCGAGCTGTTCCGCGCCGCGCGCCGCGGCGTGGTGCCGATGCCGCCGGCGGGGCGCGCCTCGATGATCCACGTCGACGATCTGGCCGACCTCCTGCTCGCGCTCGTGCCGGGCGGGGAGGGGGTGAGCGGCGCCGTCTTCGAACCCGACGACGGGCGCGAGGGCGGCTGGCCCCATCGCGAGCTGGCGCTGGCCATCGGCACGGCGGTCGGCCGGCGCCCCTGGGTGCCGCATCTGCCGCGCGGCGTGCTCGACTGGGCATCGCGCATCGATTGCGCGGTCCGCCGCGACAAGGCCCGCCTCACGCCCGACCGGGTGGGCTATATGTGCCACCCGGACTGGGTCGCGGACCCTGCGCGCGCGGTGCCGACGGACCGGTGGCGGCCGCGCATTCCCACGCCGCACGGGCTAGCCGCCACGGCGCAGTGGTATCGCGACAAAGGGTGGCTGTAGCGGCCGCCGCCGCGAAACGGATCAGAACGCGGGGTCGTATCCCGGCGGCAATTCGCCATCGGGCGTCAGCGGCGTGTGGATGCCGCATTCGGTCTTGTCCCAGCCTTTCCACCGGCCCGAACGCGGGTCCTCGCCCGGCGCGACCTTGTGCGTGCAGGGGCTGCACCCGATCGAGGGATAGCCTTCGGCCACCAGCGGGTGCGGGGGCAATTCGTGCTCGGCGATATAGGCGGCCAGATCGTCCGCGCTCCAGTCGATCAGCGGATTGATCTTGAGTCGCCCTTGCGCGTCGGAGGTATCGATTTCGAAGCGGGGCAGGTTCGCCCGGGTCGCCGACTGGAACGCCTTGCGCCCCGTCAGCGTCGCATCGAAATCGGACAGCGCGGCGGCCAGGGGAAGGACCTTGCGGATCTCGCAGCAGCCATCGGGATCGTAGGACCAGCGCAGCCCGCTTTCGTCGCGCCTGGCCAGCAGTTCCGGGTCGGGCCGCAGGTTGACGAGCCCGGTCAGGCCGAGTTGTTCGACCAGCTGGTCGCGATAGGCCAGCGTTTCGGGGAAATGCTTCCCGGTTTCGAGGAACAGGACCGGCAGCGAGGGGTCGATCTGCGCGATAAGATGAAGCAGGACAGCGCTTTCCGCGCCGAAGCTGGACACCGTGGCGAGGCGCCCGACCAGCCCGTCCGCGATCACCGCGCGCAGCATCTCTGCCGTATCGGCGCCGCGGAACATGCGGTTCAGCCGGATCGCATCGGCATCGGTGAAACGCGGCCCGGTCTCTATCCGGTCGCGCAGGCGGATCGGATCGGCGTCAGCCATTGTCGGCTCCATGACGAAGGTTCCAGATGGGCACCCGCTCGTCCGCCGCCGGCTGGTAGACTTCGGGCCAGCGCCCGAACGCCGCCTCGGCATCGCCCGGATCGAAGGGGCGGTCGGGCGCGAAGGAATCGAACCCGCACCGCCGCATGGCGGAAAGCTGATCGACCAGCACGTCGCCCACCGCGCGCAGTTCGCCGGCATAGCCGGCTTCGCGCAGCACGCGCGCGGCGGAATAGCCGCGCCCGTCGGTGAAGGCGGGGAAGTTCACTTCGACCAGGCGAATCTGATCGAGATGCGGGATCAGCGCGCGCGCATCGTCGCCCGGCTCGACCCGCACCGCGGCGGCGTTCGTCTGGTCGAGGAAGGCATCGACCGTCACCGCCGGATGGTCGACCGTCTCGTCGTCGCGAAAACGCAGCAGCTCAGCCATAGAGTGCCTCCTTGAACGGTTCCATGCCGATCCGGCGATAAGTGTCGAGGAAACGCTCCCCGTCCCGGCGCTGCGCGAGATAGACGTCGGTCGCTTTCTCGACCGCGTCGACGATTCCCGCCTCGTCGAAACCGGGGCCGGTGATCTTGCCGAGCGAGGTATCGTCGGCCTCGCTCCCGCCCAGCAGGAGCTGGTAGTTCTCGACCCCTTTGCGGTCGACGCCCAGGATCCCGATGTGGCCCGCATGGTGGTGGCCGCAGGCGTTGATGCAGCCCGAGATCTTGAGCTTCAGCTCGCCCAGCGTGTCGCTCTTGCCGTTGGCGGCGAAGCGTTCGGAAATCTTCTGCGCCACCGGGATCGAGCGGGCATTGGCGAGGCTGCAGTAATCGAGGCCGGGGCAGGCGATGATATCGTCCACCTGGTCGAGATTGGGGGTCGACAGGCCGGCTTCGTCGAGCGCGCTCCACAGCGTGTGCAGATCGGCCTTGCGCACATGGGGCAGGACGATGTTCTGCGTGTGCATCACCCGCAGCTCGTCGAAACTGTACCGTTCGGCCAGATCGGCGATCAGGCGCATCTGGTCGGCGCTGGCATCGCCTGGAATGCCGCCCACCGGCTTGAGGCTGATGACCGCCGAAGCATAGCCCGGCGCCTTGTGCGCGACGCAGTTGCGATCGACCCACAGCGCGAAATCCGGGTCCGACCGGTCGATCGCATCGGGCAGGCCCTGTTCGAACGGCGGATCGGCGAAATAGGCCTTGATCCGTTCCAGCTCGGCCAGCGGCGGCTCGATATCCTGGGCCAGAAGGTGCGCGAATTCCTCCTCGACCTGGCGGGTGTATTCCTCCGCGCCCAGTTCGTGGACCAGAATCTTGATCCGCGCCTTGAACTTGTTGTCGCGCCGGCCGTAGCGGTTGTAGACGCGCAGGCACGCCTCGGCATAGGTCACCAGCTGGTCGAGCGGAACGAATTCGCGGATGCGCGGCGCGATCATCGGCGTGCGGCCCATGCCGCCGCCGACGTAGAAGGCCGCGCCCAGCGCGCCGTCCCCGTTCTTCACGATACGAATGCCGATATCGTGCAGCTTCATTGCCGCGCGGTCGGTCTCGCTCGCGATCACCGCGATCTTGAACTTGCGCGGCAGGGCGATGAATTCGGGGTGGAAGCTCGACCATTGCCGCAGCAGCTCGGCATAGGGGCGCGGATCGACCAGCTCGTCGGCCGTGGCGCCGGCGAAATGGTCCGAACTGATATTCCGGATGCAGTTGCCGCTGGTCTGGATGGCGTGCATTTCCACTTTGGCCAGATCGGCCAGAATGTCGCCCGCATCCTCCAGCTTGATCCAGTTGTACTGGATGTTCTGGCGAGTGGTGAAATGGCCGTATCCGCGGTCGTATTTCTCCGCGATATCGGCCAGCGCGCGCATCTGCCGGCTGTTGAGCGTGCCATAGGGCACCGCGACGCGCAGCATATAGGCGTGGAGCTGGAGATAGAGCCCGTTCATCAGCCGGAGCGGCTTGAACTGGTCCTCCGTCAGCTTGCCTTCGAGGCGGCGGCGCACCTGGTCGCGGAATTCGGCGACGCGGGCGTCGACCATGGCCTGGTCGTATCGGTCGTATCTATACATCAGATCACCCAGTTCCCGGCGGTCGGATCGGCCGGCTTGAGCGTGAGGTCGGGGCGCACGGTGGGGCCGAGCGCGCGGATGCGTTCCTTGATATGGGCGGGGCGCACGCCGTCGGCGGTCTTCTCGCCCTCGATCACGTAAGGCGCGTTGACGCGGCGGGCGGCTTCTTCGCGCAGAGCGATATCTTCCGCCTGCTCGCCCGCGTCGACCGCATCCTCGACATGGATCGACCAGTCCACGCCGGTCCACCATACGACGGCCCCGGTCTTGAGGTCGTTTCCGGTCACGATCTTCATTGTGCAGCCTCCGCAGCCAGCGCGGCGACGAAGGCGTCGCCCCGCGCAGCGACCTCGCCGATCACGATCAGCGCCGGGCTCTTCACCCGTTCGCGCGCGACCAGCCCGGGCAAGGCGGCGAGCGGGCCGCGCAGCACGCGCATTTCGGGCCGGCAGGCGTTCTCGATCACCGCCAGCGGCATGTCGGGGGCAAGGCCGTCGGCCATCAGCTTCTCGGCGATCTGCGGGGCGGTCTTGACGCCCATGTAGATCACCAGAGTCCGCCCCTTGCCCGCCAGCCCGGCCCAGTTCTGTTCGGACAGCCCCTTGCACTGGCCGGCGACGAAGCTGACCACGCTCGCGGCATCGCGATGGGTCAGCGCGATCTGCGCTGCCGCGGCCGCGCCGTTCGCGGCGCTGATGCCGGGCACGATTTCCACCGGCACGCCGGCGATGCGGCACGCCTCCGCCTCCTCGCCGCCGCGGCCGAAGATGAAGGGATCGCCGCCTTTCAGCCGCACGACATCGCGCCCCTTGCGCGCTTCGCGCACCAGCAGATCGCAGATCGCGTCCTGCGGCAGCGTGTGACGGGCGCGGCGCTTGGCGACCGAGACCAGTTCCGCCGATTCGGGCGCGAGCGCGAGCACGGCCGGATCGACCAGGCCGTCGTGGATCACGATTTCCGCGCCTTGCAGCAGGCGCGCGGCGCGCAGCGTCAGCAGGTCCGGGTCGCCCGGTCCCGCGCCGACCAGATATACGGTTCCGACATCGTCCATGCCTGCAAGATGCGCGGGGGCGGGCGCCGGCGCCAACGAGAATGCATGTCAGTGCAGCTAGGATTGGTTTTGATAGCGGCGGTAGCGACCCCGCAAGCCTAGCTTTCGCGGCTTTCGATCCTTTGGGAAATGGCGGCGATAAGCTGTTCGAACTGTTCGTTTCCACGCAAGTTGATGTCGCGCTGGGGGAAGGGGATTTCGATCCCTTCGCGCTGGAACAGGTTCCACAGGTTCTTGAGCACCTGCGATCGCACGTTGCCGATGCCGGCTTCCGGGTCGGTGATCCAGCAGTGGATGACGAAATCGACCGAGCTTGCGCCGTACTGGTCCAGCCAGACCGTCGGCGGCGGGGTGTCGAGCACCCGCGGGGCGGCGCGCGCGGCCTCCAGCATCAGCTTCTCGGCCAGGTCGAGATCGCAGTTGTACGATACGCCCACCGGCACCTGGACCCTGACGTTGCGCGAGGAATAGGACCAGTTCTCGACCTGGTTGATCATCAGGTTCTCGTTCGGGATCAGATATTCCTTCTGGTCGCGCGTGGTCAGCGAGACCGCGCGAATGCCGATCTTGCGGATCTGCCCGAAGGTCGAATTGCCTGCCTGGTCGGCGATCGCGATCACGTCCCCCGGCTTGATCGACCGGTCCATCAGCAGGATGATCCCGGCAATCAGGTTGCCGAAAGTCTTCTGCAGGCCGAAACCGATCGCGAGGCCGAACGCGCCGGAGAAGACGGCAAGGGCGGTGAGGTCGATCCCGAGAACGTCGATGCCGAGCAGGACGGCGATGGTCCAGACGGTGATCGAGACCAGCTTTTCCGCCAGGAGCTGCTGGGTCGAATCGAAGCGCGAGATGCGGCGCAGCACGGCGCGCGCCAGCTTGCTGCCGAACAGCGCCAGCAGGTAGATGCCGACGATCACCGCGGTCACCACCAGCGCGTCCCACAGCGATATGCGCATGTCGCCCACGCTGAGGGCGAGCGCGTCGAGCGTTTCGACTACGCCGCCCACCGTCTCGCTCTTCGACGCGACGGCCTGCGCGAGGTCCTCGGCCGCGCCGACCGGCTCGGTGGGAGAGGGGGCAGGGCTCGGGGCAGGGGCCGTGGCAGGCGCGTCCGCCACGGCGGTGCCCCCGGCGGGGTCGGGGGAGAGCGGAGCGGCGCCGTCGGTCGCGGCTTCGGCCTCGGGCGTTGCGGTGGGAAGGGGCTGGGTCATGCTTGCCTCGTGTCGGTGAATGCCTGCTCCATGTCCGCGATCAGGTCGGCGGCATCCTCCAGCCCGACCGACAGGCGCACGCCGCGGCGATGGGCCGGGTTCCAGTGCGCCGGCGGCCAAGCGGTGGCGGTGCGGATGGCGGCGGGATCGACCGGCAGGGCCAGGCTTTCGTATCCGCCCCAGCTGAACCCGATTCCGAACAGCGACAGGCGGTCGACGAAGCGTTCGGCAATCTGCGCCTCGTCGGATGCGAAGACGAAGCTGAACAGGCCGCAGCCGCCGGTGAAGTCGCGGCGCCACAGCTCGTGCCCCGGCGCACCCGGCAGCATCGGGCACAGGACGTGGGCGACTTCGGGCCGACCGGCCAGCCATTCGGCGAGCGCGAGGGCCGTCGCGCTCGCGCGTTCGAGCCGCAGGCCCATCGTCCGCAGGCCGCGCAGGGCCAGCGCGGCATCGTCGGGCGAGACGACCTGGCCCAGCGCCTGCGCGGTCTGGCGCAGGCGGCGATACCAGCGCTCGCCCCCGCTGGCCGATCCCATCATCAGGTCCGAATGGCCGCCGACGTGCTTGGTCAGGCTCATGATCGCGATGTCGCACCCGCGTTCGAGCGCGGGGAAGCCGAGGGGGGAGGCCCAGGTGTTGTCGATCAGGCTGACGGCGCCGTTCTCGCGCGCAATCGCGGCCAGCGCTGGAACGTCGCAGACCTCCATCGTCAGGCTGCCCGGGTTTTCGAACAGGACAGCCTTGGTCCGGTCGCAGAAGCGGCCGGCGAAACCGTCGATGTCGAGCGGATCGAAGAACCGCGCCTCCACCCCCATGCGGTTGAGCAGGCCATTGGCCATGATCCGGCTTGGCTCATAGGCATTGTCGGTCACCAGCAGGACATCGCCGGGCTTGAGCACCGCCAGCAGCGCCCCCGCAATGGCGGCGACGCCGCTGGGATAGAGCACCGTGCCCGCCGCGCCCGGCTCGATCGCGGTCAGCGCGTCGGCCAGGGCCCACTGGGTCGGCGCGCCGCGGCGGCCGTAGAAGAAGCGGCCGTCCTCGTTCGCCTTGCCGCCATCCTTCAGCGCGGCGGTGTCGGGGTAGAGGTGGGTGCTGGCGCGCCACACGGGGGGATTGACGACCGGCCCGGTCCACTCGGGCCGCCGGCCCGCGCCGGTCAATCGGGTGTTGGTGCCCTTCGGTCCGTCTTTGGAATTCACGCGACCGCTCCCGCTTCCTTGGGCGTATCGGGGTCCGCGCCCCATTCGCTCCAGCTGCCGTCGTATAGCGCGATATCGGCCTTGCCCAACAGCTCGAGGGCGAAGAGGACGACCGCCGCCGTCACGCCGCTGCCGCATGTCGTCGTGACCGGCCGGTCGAGGTCGATACCCGCCGCGGCGAAGGCGGCGCGCAGTTCGTTCGCGGATTTGAAAGTGCCGTCGTCGTTCAGAAGCGCGCGGTAATGCAAGTGGCGCGCGCCGGGGATGTGGCCGCCGGGCAGGCCGTGGACGGCATCCTCCGCCTCCCCGGTAAAGCGCGCCGCGTCGCGCGCATCGACCACCTGTTCGCGCCGCTCCCGCAAGTTGGCGAGCATTTCGGCCTTGGTCCTGATCCGCGCCGGGTCGGGCCGGGGGGCAGGCCCTTGCGGCGCGCGCGCGGGCGGGGCGTCGCCCGTCTCCAGCGCCCGCCCTTCGGCCCGCCACCGGGCCAGCCCGCCGTCGAGGATCGCGACATCGCTCCATCCGAAAAGGCGGAAGACGAACCAGGCCCGGGCCGCGCTGCGCAAGGCGCTGTCGTCGTAGAGAACGACCCGGCTGCCGTCCTCGATGCCCAGGGCGGCAAGACGCTCCGCAAACTGCCCGGCGCGCGGGACGGCGGCGGGGACGGGCGAGGTCTCGTCCTGCAGGGTGGCAAGGTCGAGGAAGCGTGCGCCGGGAATGTGGCCTTGGGCGAACTCCGCCCGGGCATCGCGCCCGGCCGCCGGCAGGTGCTTGCTGGCGTCGAGCACGGTAACGGTGCCGAGGTTCTCCGCCAGCCAGCCGGTCGAAACGAGAATATCCATGGCCGAACGGGTAGCGGTGGCGACCCGCCCCGTCGAGGGGGCAGGGCGGGAAGCCCGACCGATCCCCAGCGTAGGCTGGGGCCTCAGGCCGCTGGCGCTGTGTCTGATACCTCCCCGAGCCCCTGCGAAGGCAGGGGCCTCAGGCCGCTGGCGTGTCGCCTGACAGCACGAGACCCCAGCCTGCGCTGGGGATCGGAGAGGGGGAGAGGAAAGGGGGGGGGGGGGAGGAAAGGGGGGAGGAAGGGGAGAGAAACGGAAAGGCAGGCAAGCAGGCACAGCCCATCACCCACACCCCACCATCCGCTGGCGAATGCGGACCATACGCCGGGGCATACAGGCAAGCGGACGGAATCGGCCGGTGCCGCCTGGGCATCACAGGATTGCCACCTGGGCGTCACAGGGTTGCCTTGGTAACATCGTTGCGAACGGCGAAAGGGGTTACGGCAACCTTTCGCTCGGCCCTTAAGGGCTGCGAGGCGAGATACGGCCAGGGCTCGCCGGCACCGTATCCGTCGGGGAGTGTCCCTGGCTCTGCGGCGTTGAGGCCCACCGCAGGGCGGGAAGGGACAGGTCCCCCGAAAACTCCTCGCATACCGGCAAAGGGGGCTTTCTCTAGGGTCACTAGCCCCCCGAGGCACCGGCCGTCTGGACGAAGCGGACTTACGTGACGCGTACACGCTCCGCCCCCGTCGCTTTGTGCCAGTGTGGACTGGCTGGGCTCCTATAACCCAATGGGTTACAATTGTCAAGCCATTTTTGCCACAATCTGCCCCCTTTCCCGAGTCCCAGCGCAGGCTGGGACCTCATGCTATCGGGCATAGCGCCAGCGGCCCGAGGCCCCAGCCTGCGCTGGGGCTCGGAAGGGTATCGGGCGCAGCGCCAGCGGCTTGAGGTCCCCGCCTGCGCTGGGGCTCGGGAGGGTTATTGGTGTTGTGTCGGTGGTGGGAGGCCCCTGCCTTCGCAGGGGTTCGGGAAGGGGGGCCGGTGCCGTCTCGGCCCTGCCGAAAGCGAGGCTAGAATTCGTCGGCCGCGTCCATCAGGGCGGTGAGTTTCTTCGGGGCGACCGCGCGCCAGCTGCGTGCCAGCCACTGGTCGATCGCTTCCCAGTCGGTATCGCCCAGGTCGAGGCGAATGCCGATCCAGCCGTCGCCGAAATAGGGCGGGCGGTAATAGCGCGCCGGATCGTTCTCGATCAGCTGCGCCTGTTCGTCCGCGCCGCCGATCTTGGCGAGCAGGGCGGTCACCCCGTCGCCGTGATGATCGACGCTGACCCAGGCGAATTTCTTGCCTTTTGCGATCCCGAAGCACGGCATCCCGTGGCTCAGCGTCTCTTCCGCGCGGGGAAGCGCCATGGCCCGTTCGCGCACGCGCGCCACCAGCCATTCCGGGTCGAACGGGCGGGAGACATATTGCGCCAGCACCCGGGGATAGAGCTGATGCTCGGCCAGCTTGACCCGCTCCGCCAGCGTGTCCGGCGTATCGCCGGGGATCACGGCGACTTCGGCCCGGCCCAGCACTTCGCCCATGTCGAGATCGTCGGTCACGAGATGGACCGAAGCGCCGGCGCGGCTGTCGCCCGCCGCGATCGCGCGCGCATGGGTGTCGAGGCCGGGATAGCGGGGCAGCAGCGAGGGGTGGATATTCAGCATCTTCCCCTCCCAACCGGCCACGAAATCTGGCCCGAGAATGCGCATGTAGCCGGCCAGCGCGACATATTCCGCCCCCGCGGCGCGGATCGCCGCATCCATCGCCGCGTCGTGATCGGCGCGCTTCATGCCCCGGTGGGACAGGGCGAACGTCGGCACCCCTTCCGCCTCGGCCAGCGCCAGCGCCTCCGCCGCCGGATCGTTGCTGGCGACCAGCACGATTTCGTAGGCGGCGCCCGGCTGGCGCGCGGCATAGAGCAGGGCGGCCATATTGGTGCCCTTGCCCGATACGAGCACGGCGACTTTCGCCGGGGCACGCACGCTGTCAGGCAAGGTGGCGCGCCTCCCACGCCTCGCCGGCGTGCCATGTTCCGGCGCTGCCGCGCACCGTGCAGCCCCGCTCGCCCGCCTCGATCCTGCCGATGCGCAGCACGCGCTCGCCCGCAGCCTCCAGCGCGCGGGAGAGATCGTCGGCGGCGGCCTCCTCCACCGCCAGGACCATGCCCGTGCCGCAATTGAACGTGCGCGCCATTTCGCCAGGCGCGATGTCGCCCTGTTCCTGAAGGAACGCCATCAGCGGCGGTTGCGGCCAGCCGTCCGCATCGACCAGCGCATGCGCGCCGTCCGGCAGGACGCGCGGAATGTTCTCCAGCAGCCCGCCGCCGGTGATGTGCGCGAGCGCCGCGATTTTCCCTGCGCGGATCGCGGGCAGGAGCGGCTTCACGTAGATCCGGGTCGGCGCGATCAGCGCCTCGATCAGCGTGCGTGTGTCGTCGAACGGCGCAGCGTCGCCGAGGCGCCAGCCCTTGTCCCCCGCCAGCCGCCGGACGAGCGAATAGCCGTTCGAATGAACGCCGGAACTGGCCAGCCCCAGCAGGACCTGCCCGGGCGCCACCGCTTCGCCGGTCAGCTGCTCGCCGCGCTCCACGGCGCCGACGCAGAAGCCGGCAAGATCGTAATCGCCGGCGGCATACATGCCCGGCATTTCGGCGGTTTCCCCGCCGATCAGCGCACAGCCCGCCTCGCGGCAGCCGCCGGCAATGCCCGCGATCACGCGCTCGGCAACCCCGGTCTCGAGCTTGCCGGTGGCGAAATAATCCAGGAAAAACAGCGGTTCCGCACCCTGGACGATCAGATCGTTGACGCACATGGCGACCAGATCGATGCCGACCGTGTCGTGCAGGTCGTGATCGATCGCCAGCTTGAGCTTGGTCCCCACGCCGTCGTTCGCGGCGACCAGCAGCGGATCGGAATAGCCGGCCGCGCGCGGATCGAAAAAGCCGCCGAAGCCGCCGATCTCGCCATCGGCGCCGGGGCGCGCCGTGGCCTTGACCAGCGGCCCGATCGCCCTGACGAGCGCGTTGCCGGCATCGATCGAGACACCGGCCTGGGCGTAGGTATAGCCGCCGGTCGTATTTTCTTGGTCAGACATCGGATAAGGGCTTTAGACTTTCGCGCTTGGATTTCCATGCCCGTTTGGGCAAAAGGCCGCGAGTTTTCCCCTATGGCCCATCCCCTCTCGCCCTCCCGCCTCTCGCGCCCGTCGCTCGTTGCCGCGGCAATCGTCGCGCTCGTCGCCGGCGGGGCCGCGCTGTGGGCGCAGGTGGAGGGGGATCGCGGGATCGCGCCTGTCGCCAGCAGCGGCGATATCGAAATCGGCGGGATCGAAGTGGACGTGCGCGGCGACAACGCCGAGGATGCGCGCGAGAACGGCTGGCGCGAGGCGCAGCGCAAGGCCTGGGAAAAGCTCGGCGGACCGAGCATTTCCGACAGCCAGTTGCAGGGCCTCGTCGTCGCGGTGGTGATCGAGCGGGAGAACATCGGCCCGCGGCGCTATATCGCGCGGCTCGGCGTCACGTTCGACCGCGGCCGGGCCGGTGCGCTGCTGGGGGCGAGCGGGCGCGGGCCGGGTTCGGCCCCGATGCTGCTGATACCGGTCACGCGGTCGGCCGGGGCCTATACCGTTTACGAGCGGCGCAACCCCTGGCAGCGCGCCTGGGCCGAATACCAGGCCGGGGCGAGCCGGATAAATTACGTCCGCCCCTCCGGCGCAGGCGGCGATTCGCTGCTGATCTCCTACGGCCAGACGAACCGCAGGAGCCGGCTGTGGTGGCGCAATATCCTCGACCAGTTCAGCGCGGCGGACGTGCTCGTGCCCGTCGCCCATCTCGAACACCAGTGGCCGGGCGGCCCGATCGAGGGGACCTTCACTGCGCGATACGGTCCCGACAACACCTATCTCGACGGGTTCACCCTGCGCGCCGAGAGCCCCGAACAGCTCCAGCCCATGCTGGCGCAGGCGGTGGAGCGGTTCAACGCCATTTTCGAACGCGCGCTGGCCGAAGGAAAGCTGAAGCCCGATCCCACGCTCGATCTCGGCGCGGTCGAGCCCGACCCTGCCGTGCAGCGCCTGATCGAACTCGGCCGCGCCGCGCTGGCTCGCGATCGTGCGGAAGCCGCCGCGCGCGATGCTGCGGCGGAAGGGGGCAACGGTGCGGACGCTGCCGCTTCGCAGGCGGTGCAGCCCGCTCAGGCCCAGGCCGCGACGTATTCGGTCCAGTTCGCAACCCCCGATGCGGGCGCCTTCGATGCCTCGCTGTCCGCCGTGCGGGCGGCGCCGGGCGTGCGCGGCGCTGCCGTGACGAGCACTGCGATCGGCGGAAGTTCGGTGATGTCGGTGACCTTCGCCGGCAGCCAGGATCAACTCGCCGCCGCCTTGCGCGCGCGCGGGTTCACCGTGCGCCAGTCGGGCAGTTCGCTGGCCATCAGTCGCTAGGTCGGGGAATGTCGCAGATTGCCCTGCCGCTGGTGGTGCGCAGGCGCGGCGATCCCGCGCGGATCGTGCTCGGCAACGCCAACCTCCATGTGGCCGAGGCTCTGCAGGAGCCCGGCCGCTGGCCCTATCGCACGGCGGTCCTGCTGGGCGCCGCGCGGTCGGGCAAGTCGCTGTTCGCGCGCTGGTTCGCAGCGAGCGGGCCGGGCGAGGCGATCGACGATGCCGACACGTTGGACGAAACCGAACTGTTCCACCGCTGGAACCGGGCGCAGGAACGCGCGCAGTCGCTGTTGCTGACGGCATCGGCGCCGACGTGGGACATTGCCTTGCCCGATTTGCGCAGCCGGATCGGCGCCGCGCTCCACCTGGAAATCGGCGTGCCCGACGATGCCATGGTCGCCGACCTGATCGAAGCGCATGCCATGCAGCGCGGCCTTGCACTGGGCGAAGGGGCGCTTACCTATCTCGTGCCCCGGGCCGAACGCGGCTTTGCGGGTATCGAGCGGCTGGTTGCGGAAATCGACCGGCTGAGCCTGGAACGCAAGGCGCCGGCGACGATGTCGATCTGGCGCGCTGCGCTCGAGGCGGTAGCGGGGCCGGAGCAGCAAAAGCTCGACTTTGACCCCGAGAACTAGGTCCGGCTTGCCTCGCCGGGTCTGAAATGGGACTATCGGGCCGATGTTCGACCGCCTCGCCGCCTATCTCGACTCGATCCAGGCACGCGATCCGGCGCCCCGTTCGCGCTGGGAAGTGCTGCTCTATCCCGGCGTTCTGGCGGTCGGATTGCATCGCGCGGCGCACTGGCTGTTTCAGGCGCGGCTCTATTTTCTCGCGCGCTTCATCAACCATTTCGCCCGCTGGCTGACCGCCATCGATATCCATCCCGGCGCGAAGATCGGGCGCAACCTGTTCATCGACCATGGCTTTACCGTGATCGGGGAAACGGCGGAGATCGGGGACGACGTGACGATCTATCAATGCGTGACCCTGGGCGGCACGAACCCCACCAACGGCAAGGGGGGCAAACGGCACCCGACCGTCGGCGACGGCGTGATCATCGGGTCGGGCGCGCAGATCATCGGGCCGATCACGCTGGGCGAACGCGCGCGGATCGGCGCCAATGCGGTCGTCACCGACGATGTGCCCGACGGCGCGACGATGATCGGGCTCAAGGCCCGCTCCACCCTTGTTCCGGCGGAAGAATGGCTGCGCGAATTCATCCCCTACGGCACCCCGTGCGACGAACCGTGCGAGGAGATCGGCGGCAACGGGAACGGCGCGGGCAACGGTCGCCGGATCGCGGAGCTTGAGGACCAGGTGGCCGCGCTGCGCGCCGAGCTGGACGAACTGCGTGCCGCCGGTGCCGCACCTGTGAAACGCAGCGGAACAGACAGCTGATGGCCGCTCCGCCGGCGGGAGGCGCGGCCTCTGCCGATATCGTCACCTTCCCTGCGCGGCAGCCGGGCCAGGTCGCGTTCGCGCGCGAGGAACTCCAACGGATCCTGGACCTCTACGGCCGGATGGTCGCCGCCGGGCAATGGCGCGACTACGCGATGGAATTCGCCCGCGACGCCGCCACTTTCGCCGCATTTCGCCGGGCCGCGGAATGTCCGCAGGCGCGGATCGAGAAGCGCCCTGCGCTGCGCAACCGGCAGGGGATGTGGACCCTGTTCGGCGAACACGGCCAGGTGCTCAAGCGCGGGCACGAACTCGCCGGCGTGCTCGCGCCGATAGAGCGCAAGCTGCTGAAGCCCGTTTCAGGCTGAATGGGGAGGGCCGGCGGGGCGGCGGAGCACACCTGCCGTGCCCCCGCCGCCACCCCGACCGTTACCCGCGTGCGGAAGACGGCCCGCCGTCGGCGCCCAGGACGCCCTGCATCGCCTTGAGAATGGCGCCCGACTGCTCGGACCCCGACTGCGGCGCCTTGAGATTGCTCATGGCGGAGATCTTGTCCCAGTTGGCGGCGAAGCCTTCGACCGTGCGCTCGTCTTCTTTCAGCCAGACCGCGTCGTTCATCACCACCCAGGCGGAGTGGAAGCCGCCGGCACCTGCGCCCACGATGGCGTTGGTCGGGGCATCCTCGCTGACCAGGAAAAGCGCGGCCGGCACCACGTTGACCGGGTCGAACAGCTTGAACGCCTCTTCGGGGAAGAGGTCTTCGGTCATGCGCGTGCCCGCGACGGGGCTGAGCGTGTTGACCTTGATATTGTACTTCGCGCCTTCGAGCTGGAGCGTCTTGGTCAGGCCGGCGAGTCCCAGCTTGGCCGCGCCGTAGTTCGCCTGGCCGAAATTGCCGAACAGCCCGGTGGAGGAAGCCGTCATCAGCACCCGGCCATAGGCCTGCTCGCGGAAGGTTTCCCAGCATGCCTTGGTCGCATAGGCCGAACCGGTCAGGTGGACTTTGACCACGAATTCGAAGTCGGCCGGGTCCATCTTGGCGAATGTCTTGTCGCGCAGCACGCCGGCGTTGTTGATCAGGATGTGCACGCCGCCCCACTTCTGCTTGGCGTCGGCAACCATCTTTTCCATCTGTTCGTATTCGGTGACCGATCCGCCGTTGGCCATCGCGACGCCGCCGGCCTTCTCGATCTCCTCGACCACTTGCGCCGCCGCGTCGGACGAACCGGTGCCGTCGCGCGATCCGCCCAGGTCGTTGACCACGACTTTCGCCCCGCGCCGCGCCAGCTCCAGCGCATATTCGCGACCCAATCCGCCGCCGGCGCCGGTAACGATCGCGACCTTGTCCTTGAAATCGATGCTCATCAGCTCTCTCCTGTCCGAAGGCCGTCCGGCCTTACGTTTGCGTCAATCTGCGAGCGAGTTGGCAGGTTCCGCGCGGCGATGCAACCGTGCGGGCGGCGTGCCTCCTTACAGTCTTTCCAGCGCCGGAATCAGCTCGCCGAACGAATCGATCATCGCATCGGCGCCCATGTCCTCGCGCGGGAGATCGCAATAGCCGTAGCAGGCGGCGACCACCGGCACGCCCGCCGCGCGCGCGGCGCGCACGTCGTAGGAGCTGTCGCCGACGTAGACCATGCGTCCGCCGCCGCAGCATTTGCGCGCTTCGTGAAGCGGATCGGGCGCGGGTTTCGCGCGGTGCCGGCCCTGGGCGTCGCGGCCCAGGCTGTCGCCGCCGATCACGCAGTCGAACCGGTCGACGATCCCCAGCGCCCCCAGGATGTCGCGCGCGAACCCTTCGAACTTGTTGGTCACCACGCCCACCCGCACGCCGCGGGCGGCCAGTTCGTCCAGCACCTCGATCGCGCCGGGATAGGGGCGGGTGTGGACCGCGTTGTTGGCGCCATAGAACGCCAGCATCTTCTTGTAGAGCGCATGGAATTCGTCGTCGGGCATACCGCCCTGGTCGTCGATCGCGCGGCGCAGCATGATCTTGGCGCCGCCGCCGATCAGATCCTTCGCGCTGTCCGCCGGGACCGATGCGAACCCGCCCAGCGACAGCGCGTGATTGACCGCCGCGCCGAGATCGCGATGCGTTTCCAGCAAAGTGCCGTCGAGATCGAAGCCGACGATGTCGAAAGGGAAATCCGCCATGGCGGACGGGGTGGCGCAAGGTTCTTCAAACCGCAAGCGTTTGCTGGCATGGCCGCGCGCATGACAGAATTTGCAACGATCATCCTCGCCGCGGGCAAGGGCACGCGCATGAAATCGGACCTGCACAAGGTCCTCCACCCGATCGCCGGACGCCCGATGATCGATCACCTGATGGCTTCGGCCGCGCAGCTGGGGCCCGCGCGCACGGTCGTGGTGGTGGGCAGCGGGCGCGAGCAGTTGGAAACGGCCCTCGGCGATCGCGCCGAGGCTTGTTTGCAGGAGCCGCAGCTCGGCACCGGCCACGCGGTGCAGCAGGCGCAGACGAGCCTGGATGGCTTCGAGGGCGACGTCTTGATTCTCTACGGCGACGTGCCCTTCGTGCGCGCGCAGACGATGCGGGCGATGCTCGATCGCCTCCATGCCGAGGACAAGCCCGCAGTGGTCGTTCTCGGGTTCGAGCCGGAGGATGCGCTGCAATATGGTCGCGTGATCGCCGATGCGGATGGGCGGATCACGAAGATGGTCGAACACAAGGACGCGAGCGAGGCGGAGCGCGCCTGCCGGCTGTGCAATTCGGGGCTGATGGCGGCGCGGGCGGCGGATATGTTCGACCTGTTGGCGCGGGTCGGCAACGACAACAGCCAGGGCGAGTACTACCTGGTCGACGTGGTCAATGTCGCCAACGCCGACGGGCGGCACAGCGCGGTGGTCGTGACCGACGACCCGCGCGAGGTCGCCGGGATCAACAGCCGCGCCGAGCTGGCCCGTGCTGAGGCGCAGTGGCAGGATCTGAAGCGCGAAGAGGCGATGGCCAACGGCGCATCGCTGCGCGCGCCGGAAACGGTGTTCTTCAGCTGGGATACCGTGATCGGGCGCGATGTGACCATCGAACCCAATGTCGTCTTCGGTCCGGGCGTGAGCGTCGCGGACGGCGCGACCATTCGCGCTTTCAGCCATATCGAGGGGGCCAGCATCGGCCCGGGCTGCGAAGTCGGCCCCCATGCCCGCCTGCGCCCCGGGGCGGTGATGGAGAAGGGCAGCAAAGTCGGCAACTTCGTCGAGATGAAGAAGACCGTGCTGGGCGAAGGGGCCAAGGCCAACCACCTGACCTATCTCGGCGATGCCGAAGTGGGCGCGGGGGCCAATATCGGCGCCGGCACGATCACCTGCAATTACGACGGCTATTTCAAATACAAGACCGTGATCGGCCCGCGCGCCTTCATCGGCAGCAACAGCGCCCTGATCGCCCCGGTAAAGATCGGCGCGGATGCGATCGTCGCCGCCGGCAGCGCGGTCAGCCGCGACGTCGCCGATGGCGAACTGCGCATGGTCCGCGCCGAACAGCTGGTGAAGCCGGGCTGGGCCGACCGTTTCCACGACACGATGAAAAAGAAGAAGGCCGCGGACGAGAAGTGAGGCGCACGCCCCGCTTTCGCTGCGAGGCGTGTCTTTGTGCCGGGCGCCGCTGAGGCAGGGGCGCTCCGGTTTCCGGCCATCTCCGGTCGGCCGTCCGGCCCTAGGCCGTGATCTGCAGTTCCGGCTCCAGCTTCAGCCATTGGGCAAGGCCCGAAAGGTCGTGCATGACGCTCTCGCCCGCGAGCGCGGCGCGGCTTTCGTCGAGGCGCAGGATCAGCTTCTTCTTCTTCCGGGCGAGCGCGCTCGTCATCAGCGACACGCGCGAGGTCGCGCCGAGCCGGCGGGCGAGCCGCATGGCGAGGCCCCAGCCCATCGCCTCGCGCAAGTCGTCTTCGCTCGCGAGAGCGGCGACACGCCTGGGCCAGCCGGCCTTGTTGCAGCTGCCGAGCAGCATGGCGGCGATCATCGCGCGTCCGCGCGCGTCGAGCCCGACCCAGCGTTTGTCCAGCGCCCATTCGAGAGCCTGGGCGGTGCGGAAGTTCGGCTCCACCCGATGGAGCGCGAGCGAAAGCAGCGCCCCGGCGAGCCGCAATCGCTCGTTCTCCGCCCCGCCGCCCTCGGCAATGTCGACGACCCAGGCGCTCATCAGCGCGGCGTCGGTGATCGCGCTCTTCATCGGGGCGGAAAAGTCGGCGACTGCCACGATCAGCGGGTCCTTGGCGCGCTCGAGCGAATCCAGCCGCTGGTAGAGCAGCCCCTCGCGCAGCCCCCAGCTGGAGAACACCAGCCCATCGGGCTCCAGCTCCGCCAGCATGACTTGCAACATCGCCGCGGCATCCGGCAGCGCGCCTGCGCGCAGCGAGCCGATACCTTCGATATCGACCAGCTTGTCCGGGCTGCTGCGCGCGACCTTGCGCGCGATCCGCATTGCGTCCTCCGCATTCAGCCGGAAACCGTGCGGATCGGTCAGCGGATAGTCGCCGCTGCGCATGGCATAGGCCGCCAATGCGCGCCATGTTCCGCCGACCATGTAAAGCGGGCCGGCGTGTGCCGCGGCCCATCCGGCTTTCTGGAAGGCCTTCTGCACCGCGCGCCTGAACGCGGCCGATTTCTTCGCGCGCAGGGCAGGGAGGCGCAGCGTGCCGAGCGGCAGGCTGGCGCCATCGTGGCAGGCACCGTCCTCGACTGAGACCAGTTCCAGGCTGCCGCCGCCCAGGTCCGCCACGACCCCGCGCGCTTCGGGAAAGGCGCCGATCACACCGTAAGCCGAAGCGACGGCCTCCTCTTCGCCGCTCAACAGCCGGGGTTCGAGGCCGAGGCTGCGAACCCGGTCCAGGAACGCCGCCCCGTTTTCCGCCTCGCGTGCGGCCGCGGTGGCCACGGTCTGCACGTCGTGAACCTTCAGTTCCTGGGTCAGCAGGGCGAAACGCGCGAGCGCGGCGAGGGCCTGCTCGCAAGCCTCGTCGGGAATGCTTCCGGTCGTCGCCAGATCGCGCCCGAGGCGGGCGACGACTTTCTCGTTCCACATCGTGCGCGGGCTGCGCTGCGGGCCGTCGTAGACGACCAGCCGCACGGTGTTGGAGCCGATATCGATCACCGCGCGGCGATCGCCGTGCTGCGTGCGCAGGCCAAACGGGCGATAGGCTGTCATCCGGGATCGTCCTCCAGCCTCAGCTTGGGAACCGCACCCGCTTTAAGCGCGGCACCACGACCCGAAAGCGAGGGATTGCTCATGAAATAGTCGTGACAGTTGAAGCCTTCGCCCTCGGCCTCCGGCGCGACACGCATTCGCTCGTACTGTCCGTCGGGGCGCAGTTGCCAGCTTTGCTCGGTGTCGAGGATGTTCGCCAGCATGACCTGTTCGAGCACCTGGTCGTGCACGGTCTTGTTCACCATCGGCACCAGAACCTCGACCCGGCGGTCGAGATTGCGGCTCATCGCATCGGCGGAGGTGAGGAAGACCTCGGTGTGCTTGCTCGGCAGGCGATGCCCGTTGCCGAAAGCCCAGACCCGGCTGTGTTCGAGGAACCGGCCGATGATCGACTTGACCTGGATATTCTCGGACAGGCCCGGCACCCCGGCGCGCAGCGAACATATGCCGCGCACGACGAGCTGGATTTCGACCCCCGCAGCGCTGGCTTCGTAAAGCTTGTCGATCACTTCGCGGTGGGTGATCGAATTGAGCTTGGCCCAGACCCCCGCCGGCTGCCCGGCGCGTGCGTTGGCGATTTCGCGATCGATCAGTTCGAACAGCTTGGCCTTGAGGCCGATCGGCGAGATCGCGATCCGCTCGGTCTCGCGCGGTTCGACGTAGCCGGTGACGAAATTGAACAGCTTGGCCGCATCGCGCCCCAGCGCCGGATCGGCGGTGAAATAGCTGAGATCGGTGTAAATCCGCGCGTTTATCGGGTGATAGTTGCCGGTGCCGAAGTGGCAATAGGTGCGATAGCCTTCCTCCTCGCGGCGGACGACGAGGCTGACTTTGGCGTGGGTCTTCCACTCCATGAAGCCGTAGATCACCTGCACCCCGGCGCGTTCCAGCTCGGTCGCCCAGCGGATGTTGCGTTCTTCGTCGAAGCGCGCCTTCAGCTCGACCACCGCGGTCACCGCCTTGCCCGCTTGCGCCGCGTCGATCAGGGCGGCGATCACCGGCGACTGGTCGCCGGCGCGATAGAGCGTCTGCTTGATCGAGACGACCGCCGGGTCGGTTGCTGCCTGATGCAGGAAATCGACCACCACCTCGAAGCTTTCGTAAGGATGCTGGATCACGATATCCTTCTCGCGGATCGCGGAGAAGCAGTCGCCGTCGTGCGCCAGAATGCGTTCGGGGTAACGGGGGGAGAAGGGCGCGAACTTCAGGTCCGGGCGCGGCTCGGCGCAGATCGCGTCGAGATGGCGCAGGCCCAGCATCCCTTCGGACTTCACGACCATCGCCGGATCGACTTCGAACTGCTCGCGCAGAAGTGCCTCCGCCGCCGGGTCGCAATCGCGGTCGAGCTCGAGCAGGACGGCGCGCCCACGCCGCCGCCGCTGGATCGCGGTGCGGAAATAGCGGACCAGATCTTCCGCCTCTTCCTCCACTTCGATATCGCTGTCGCGCAGGACGCGGAACAGCCCGTCGCCCAGGATCTTGAAGCCGGGGAAAAGCTGCGCGGCATAGCGCCCGATCAGCTTCTCGATCGCGACATAGACCGCCCGTTTGCCCGGCAGGCGCACGAACCGCGGCGCGCCGCTGGGGATCAGGACCATCTCCACCAGGTCGGGCTGGCGGCGCCCGCGCTTGAGGCGGAACAGCACCCCCATGCCGAGGTTGGCGACGAAGGGGAACGGATGCGAGGGGTCGATCGCCTGCGGGGTGATGAGGGGCAGGATGTCGGTGGTGAAATACTCCTCCAGCCAGGCCTGCTGCCGTTCGTCGAGCTGGTCGATCTCGGCGATCAGGATGCCTTCTTCGGCCAGCAGCTCCCGCAGGGTGCCCAGCGCCCGCTGCTGGCGCGACTCGACCGCCAGCAGCAGCTCGCGGATCGCGGCGAGTTGCTGGCGCGGATCGAGCCCGTCGATCGCGGTCGTCTCGATCCCCCGGGTCGCCTGGCCTTCCAGGCCGGCAATGCGGATCATCGTGAATTCGTCGAGATTGCTGGCCGAGATCGAGAGGAAGCGCAGCCGTTCGAGCAGCGGGTAGCGTTCGTTTTCCGACTCGGCGAGCACGCGGCGGTTGAACGAGAGCCAGGAAAGTTCGCGGTTGACGTAGCGCTCGGCCGCTGCCGTTGCGGCACTGCCCCCCTCGGCCGGTTCGGCCGCACCTTGCGTGAATGCGTTCATCCGACGTGCCAAGCTCCGCCGCCCCCTTGCTGACCGCGTGTTACATATGTGTTACATTCGGCAAGATTGCGGCGCCAGCGGCTTGCCGCTATCCGCATCGGCACGATGAAGCGCACGCACCTGCCCCTGAACGCCCTGCGCGTCTACGACGCGGCCGCCCGCCACCTGAGCTTTACCCGCGCAGCCGACGAGCTGGCGGTGACGCCCGCCGCGGTCGGCCAGCAGATTCGCGCGCTCGAGGATCACCTCGGCACGGTCCTGTTCCGGCGCACGTCCAAGGGGCTGGAGCTGACCGAAGAGGGGATGGCGGGGCTCGATTCGCTGCGCGAAGGCTTTCTGAAGTTCGAGGAGTCGGTCCAGTCGATGCAGGCCGGGCAGGCGAGCGACCGCTACACGATCGCCGCCCCGCGCGAATTCTACGCCCAGTGGCTGGCCCCGCGCCTCGCCGCGTTTCGCAAGGCCAATCCCGGCATCCGCTTCCGTTTCGTCGCCGACGAGAACGCCGATTTTACCGAGACCAATCTCGATTTCGCCGTCCGCCTGGTCGACGGGCCGGGCGAGCTGGAAGGGGTCGAGCTGGCCCCCGCGCGCCGCGTGGTCGTGGCGGCGAAGGATGCGCCCGAGGAAGTGCTCGAGAGCTGGATCGACTGGCCCGGCGCGCCGCTGCCCGAAGGGGCAGAGGCGACGGTCGAAGTCGGCAATGCCGGACAGGCGCTGTCGAGCGCGATCGCCGGGCTGGGCAAGGCGATCCTGCCCTACCTGCTGGTGGAAGACGCCCTGGCCGACGGCCGGCTGATGACGCTGGAGGGGCCGGACGAGGGGCGCCGCGCCTACTGGCTGGTCGCGCCGACGCCGCAGTGGCGGCAGAAGAAGGTCAAGGCGCTGGTCGCTTTCCTCACCGCCGACTGACGGCGCACCCGGCGCGGCCCCGACCCCGGCCCACGCGCTCAGCCGAACAGCCGCAGGGCGATCGCCAGAACGGCGAAGGCGACCAGCCCGGCGATGAAGATCGTGCGGTTGCGCCGCTTGCGCAGGATCACCTCGGCCCCGCGCGCGTCCCGCGCATCGATGTGGACAGCCTCGTCCTGTTCGGGTTCGTTCATCGCTCGTCTCCTTGCAGAGCCAACGCCCGACCCCGCGGGCCGGGTCCCGTTCCGCCGGACGGGCGGAAAGCCGCGGGCGGGGAGGGGTGTTGACACGGATGACACGGTTCACCGGCCAAGTGTCACCTTGCGTGTCATGTGTAACCTTGCGCCCCTGCCGAGCCCCCTCCCGCCCCGGCGCGCGGCGCAGCCCGCCCGGCGCCCCGACGACGCGCCGCGCGGCCAACCCCGCGCGCAAAGCGCGCCCGCGCCCATGGCAGCGAACCGGTCCGCGACCAGCGAACCGCAAGGCCGGAGTCGAAGCCGAAGGCGGCGACGGCCGAAGGCCACCCGCACCGCCGCCCGGAGCGCTCCGCGCGCAGCGGGCCGGAGCCGAAGGCGGCGACGGCGCGAAGCGCCAGCCCGGGCAGCGCGAACGCACTCCGCCCGGCGTTCGAGGGCGCAAACACCCAAACCCGGACACGCGCCGCCCCGGCAGGCCCGCCCCTGCCACGGCGCAGCCTGCGGCTCCATCGGCGCTGATTGGGTTTGCGCAAAGGCGCGAAGACAGGAAGGGGCATGCGACTCGGTCGACCATAGCCCGCAAGCAGATTGCAAATTTCCGGCGTGTAGGAAAATGGTTATTTGACGAGCGCGCCTTGGCCGCGCCGGCAAAGCAGCGTTCGGATCAAGGCAATCGCTGCAATACCGATCGCAATCAGCTCCAGTGCCGGCACGATCAACGGCATGATTATCAGGGCGGCAGCGAGTACCGGCAGAATCCACACCGTTCGCCGGGGGAGCAAGAACCTGTCGCGCACCCACCATAACCCGAGCACGTAGATCGCCAGCGGGATAGCGACTGCCAGATCGCCGGTGCGCACGTCGACGTGCGCCTTGCCGGCGAGGATATCGACCAGCACCGCGAAACCGGCACCGACCGCTGCGCCCGAAGCGAAGATGAAGACGTGGCCGTAACCCCATTGCAACGCGCGCCCGAGATCCTGTGTGGGCAGGTGATCTTCATCCGAAAAATAGAGCCACCACATCGAGAATGTGATCGCCAGAGCCGAGATGGCGATGTGAATTTGGCGAACGTCGAACGTCCCTTCGGTGGCAGTGCGGATCGCGATGACGGCGGCCAGCAGTATTTCGCCCAGGACGATGATATTGAGCAGGCCGTAGCGTTCGACGATATGGTGCCGATGCCACGGGGTCTCGCTCGATCGTTCGGCGAAAACGGGTACGGCAAGTTCCAGCAGTATCCCTGCGATCAGCATGGGCGCCAGATAAGACGCAGATCCGCTCGCGATCACGGAAACGATGATCCAGTACGTCTGCGCGACGAGAATCCCGACACAGTATCGCAGGTTGGTTCGGCGGCGCGCAGGGTCGGATCGTGCGGCGCGAAGCCACAGCACCGCCATCGGAACCCGCATTATCACGTAGCCGGCGACGGTGAGGCGAATGTCCAGCGTGGCGAACAGCGGTTCGACCCCCGCTGCCAGAACGAGTGCGCCCCCCATTATCGTCATCGTCAGAAGACGGAAGAGCGTGTCGTTGTTGTCGTAGGCCGAAGCAAACCAGGTATAGTTCATCCAGGCCCACCAGATCGCGAAGAAAGCTGCACCGAAGCGCAGAACGCCGTCGATCGGGTGATTTCCCGCGATCGCGTGATGGAGGCCGGCCGCCGCCGCCGCGATCGCGATCACCGACACGAGATCGAACAGAAGTTCGAGAGGAGTGGCCGCGCGCCCGGGTTCGCCGGGATCGCGCGGGACCATCGGCCGGGCGGCCACCGTCGGACGTCCGATTTCCGCCATGCCTGCCTCCTGATCTACTTGGTCGTATAGCCGCCGTTGACGAGTATCGTCTGGCCGGTCATCCACCAGCCATCGGACACGAGGAACCTGATCCAGGGCGCAATGTCCTCGATGTCGGTGAGACCCGTTTTCGAGTGTGGCGAAAGGGCGGCCGCGGTCTTGTGATAGGCGACAGCGTCGTCGTCTTCGGCCGGATAGAAGAACCCCGTGTCCATCGGGCCGGGGCCGATTGCGGTTACCGATATTCCGCGATCGCCGAGTTCCTTCGACGCCGCGCGAGTATAGTGTTCGACCGGGGCCTTGGTCCCTGCATACGAGGAATAGAACGGCGTGAATGCGCCGAGCAACGAGGTGACCAGGGTGCATATCTTGCCGTGATCCTGGAGCGTGCGTCCGGCTTCCTTGATGAAAAAGAATGCGGCCTTGGAATTTACCGCCGACATCTCGTCGAACTCCGCCTCGGAAATTTCGGCCATCGGTTTCTTGAGGACTTTGCCGACGGTGTTGATCGCGATGTCTATGCCGCCCATCGCCGCGATGGCCTGGTCGAAGAGCTGCCGCATGGCATCGGCGGTCGTCAGGTCGCCATACAATATATGGGCTTCCGACCCTGCGTCGCGGATTGCCTGCAGCGCCTTCTCGCAATCGCCGCTGGCGCTATGCGCATGGATGGTCACGGCCTTCGCCCCCTGTGCGGCGAGGTCGCGCGCCACGAGCGCTCCCAGATTTTTCGCTCCGCCTGCAATGAGGACGTTTTTTCCCTTGATGGTGTTGTCGGGCATGTTGTCTCCTGATCCTGTCTTGGATTCAGACATCTAGCAGGGCGCTTGGCGGCAAACTTTCGCGATTGCGCCAAAATGTCGTATCGTATTCACGCCGCAAGCGGAGGATACGAATGGGCCGGATACTGAAGGAGAGGACATTCTCCGCGCTCGGCTTGGGTATCAGGATGGCGGAAGAGCGGATCGACAGCCCCACCGATTGGGGATTTTACGAGGACCATCCGATATTCATAGTTCATCGTCGGGGAAGGATGACATCGCTCGAATCCGAGTTTTCGCCCGGATATTCGACTTTGCAGCGCCCCCGGAAAGGGGATGTCTGGACCGTGCCTGCGGAGTGCCGCTATGCGGCCCGTGCGGTCGGATCGCGCGTTGAATATTGCGAGATCCACCTGCCCCCCGGAAAGAGCCCGGCTGGATTGGCGCCTCGCGCCGGTATCAACGATCCGTTCCTGGCCCAGGCGGTCGAGCGTCTGAATGAGCTGCTGGGGCGCAGCGACGATTTGTCCGGCCTTCTGCGCGAGAGTATCGTGGAGACGATCGGCCTGCATCTGCAGGATCGGGCAGGTTCGATGCGCGACCTTCCGCGCGATCACGACAGCGCGATGTTCGCGCGACTTGCAGAATATCTTCGCGACACTGTGGAAGCGCGGCATACGGTGAAAGAGATGGCGCAGTTCACCGGCCTTGCGCCGAGCACTTTTCTGCGCCGTTTCAAACTTTACTTTGGCACCACGCCTTACCGCTGGCTGCTCGACGAACGGCTTGCAAGGGCTCGTCAGTTGCTGGCGTCCAGCCAGTTGCCCGTAACTGCGATAGCGCTCGACACCGGCTTTTCCTCGTCGAGCCATTTCACCGAGCGTTTCTCGAGCGAAATCGGCCTGACACCTACCGCCTTCCGGCGGCGGGAGCGGGGCGCCCGGCTGGCCGAGCCTCCCCTTGACCCCACCCCCGAATCCCCCTAAGGGCGCGCTCATCCGAAACGGGGTGCGCTCCGCGTCGGTCAGATAGAGCTGAACATTGCCGGTCATGTCCCGGGGGCCTTGGCGCGCTGGAGAAATCTGGAGCGCTGGAGGCTCTTTTCTATTGAGGGTCCGCCTGCGGCCCGAGGTCCCGGCCTTCGCCGGGACTCGCGCATGGGGATCGTTGGGGCAGCCGTCAAAGTAACCCGGTGTCCGTGGCCCGGGTGGAGTGTTTCAGGCTCGCTACCGAGCTTCCGCGCAGGCGGGAGCCTCAGGCCGCAGGCGCTTCGCCGGCGGCGCGAGGTCCCCGCCTTCGCGGGGACTCAGGGCAGCCCGATCTCTTCACCCTGGCCTCAGTGGCACCTCCATACGGTGAAGAGAGAAAGTCTTAATGCCGACGATCAACCAGCTGGTCCGCAAGGGCCGCGTTCCGCAGAAGGCCAAGAGCAAGGTCCCTGCGATGGAGCAGAACCCGCAGAAGCGCGGCGTCTGCACGCGCGTCTATACGACGACCCCGAAGAAGCCGAACTCGGCGCTGCGCAAGGTGGCCAAGGTTCGCCTGACCAACCAGCGCGAGGTCATCTCCTACATCCCCGGCGAAGGGCATAACCTGCAGGAGCACTCCGTGGTGCTGATCCGCGGCGGCCGTGTGCGCGACCTTCCCGGCGTGCGTTATCACGTCCTGCGCGGCGTGCTCGACACGCAGGGTGTGAAGGACCGCAAGCAGTCGCGCTCCAAGTATGGGGCCAAGCGGCCGAAGTGACGTTCACGGGGTGAACGTCATCCTCGAAAAATCGCCATAGGCGATTTTATCGGGGATCTCGTGCCACCCGGTCGAACGCTGGTGTTTTGCCCTGCTGCCTGAGGTCCCTGCCTTCGCAGGGACTCGTGCGGGGCGGTAAAAAAAGGAATTCGTGCAATGTCACGTCGTCGTCGTCCCGAGAAGCGGGAAATCCTGCCCGATCCCAAGTTCGGGGATCAGGTGCTGTCGAAGTTCATGAACAACCTCATGCTCGACGGCAAGAAGTCGGTTGCCGAGCGGATCGTCTATGGCGCGCTCGACACGGTCGAGGCCAAGGCCAAGGCCGATCCGATCGCGCTGTTCCACGATGCGCTGAACAACATCAAGCCGCAGGTCGAGGTCCGTTCGCGGCGCGTCGGCGGCGCCACCTACCAGGTGCCGGTCGAAGTGCGCCCCGAGCGCGCCCAGGCGCTGGCGATCCGCTGGCTCATCACCGCCGCGCGCGGCCGGGCCGAAACCACGATGGCGGCGCGCCTGTCGGGCGAGCTGCTGGACGCGGCCAACAATCGCGGCAACGCGGTCAAGAAGCGCGAAGACACGCACCGCATGGCGGACGCCAACCGGGCCTTCTCGCACTACCGCTGGTAAGGGCGCGGCCGGTCTTCAACCGGTCACAAAAACAACCATATGGGGGCTGGCCCTTGAACGGGCGCCCCCACACGATCCGAGGAATTCATCATGGCCCGCGACTATCCGCTGGAGCGCTATCGCAATATCGGCATCATGGCCCACATCGATGCCGGCAAGACCACCACGACCGAGCGCATCCTTTACTACACCGGCAAGTCCTACAAGATCGGCGAAGTCCATGACGGCGCCGCGACGATGGACTGGATGGAGCAGGAGCAGGAGCGCGGGATCACCATCACCTCCGCCGCGACGACCACGTTCTGGTCGGCCGAGGACGGCGAAGGGCCCAAGCACCGCATCAACATCATCGACACCCCCGGGCACGTCGACTTCACCATCGAAGTCGAGCGCTCGCTGCGCGTGCTCGACGGCGCGGTCGCGGTGTTCGACGGCGTGGCCGGTGTCGAACCGCAGTCCGAAACCGTGTGGCGCCAGGCGGACAAGTACAAGGTTCCGCGGATGTGCTTCATCAACAAGCTCGACCGCACCGGGGCCGACTTCTATTACTGCGTCCAGTCGATCGTCGACCGCCTGGGTGCGACCCCGCTGGTGCTCTATCTCCCGATCGGCGCGGAAAGCGACCTCAAGGGCGTCGTCGACCTGGTGAACAACCGCGGCATCGTCTGGGAAGACGAGAGCCTGGGCGCGAAGTTCAACTATGTCGACATCCCCGAGGACCTGGCCGACAAGGCTGCCGAGTATCGCGAGAAGCTGATCGAAACGGCCGTCGAGCAGGACGACGAGGTGATGGAAGCTTACCTCGAAGGCAACGAGCCCGATGCGGCGACGCTCAAGCGCCTGATCCGCCAGGGCACGCTGAACCAGTCGTTCGTGCCCGTGCTGTGCGGCTCGGCGTTCAAGAACAAGGGCGTGCAGCCGCTGCTCGACGCGGTCGTGGACTATATGCCCTCGCCGGTGGACGTGCCCGCGATCAAGGGCGTGAAGCCCGACAGCGAGGAAGAGGATACCCGCCCGTCGAGCGACGACGCGCCGTTCGCCGCGCTGGCCTTCAAGATCATGAACGACCCGTTCGTCGGGACGCTCACCTTCACCCGCATCTATTCGGGCAAGCTGTCCAAGGGGCAGGTCCTGAACTCGGTGAAGGACAAGAAGGAAAAGATCGGCCGCATGTTGCTGATGCACTCGAACAACCGCGAGGACATCGAGGAAGCGTTCGCGGGCGACATCGTCGCGATCGCCGGCCTGAAGGAAACCACCACCGGCGACACGCTGTGCGCGCCGAACGCGCCGATCATTCTGGAGCGGATGGAATTTCCCGAGCCGGTCATCGAACTGTCGGTGGAGCCGAAGACCAAGGCCGACCAGGAAAAGATGGGCGTCGCGCTCAACCGCCTGGCCGCCGAGGATCCGAGCTTCCGCGTGTCGACCGACCACGAATCGGGCCAGACGATCATCAAGGGCATGGGCGAGCTGCACCTCGACATCCTCGTCGATCGTATGAAGCGCGAGTTCAAGGTCGAGGCGAACGTCGGCGCGCCGCAGGTCGCCTATCGCGAGGCGCTGGCGAAGGAAGTCGAGGTCACCTACACCCACAAGAAGCAGTCGGGCGGCTCGGGCCAGTTCGGCGAAGCCAAGGTCCGCGTGATCCCCGGCGAACGCGGCCAGGGCATCATCTTCGACGACCAGATCAAGGGCGGCAATATTCCCCGCGAATATATCCCTTCGGTCGAGAAGGGCATGCGCGAGCAGGCGGAAAGCGGCTATCTGGTCGGCTTCCCGATCATCGACTTCACCATCGAGCTGATCGACGGCAAGTACCACGACGTCGACTCGAGCACGGTGGCGTTCGAGATCACCGGGCGCGGCGCGATGCGCGAAGCGGCCGCCAAGGCCGGCATCAAGCTCCTCGAGCCGGTGATGAAGGTCGAGGTCGTGACGCCGGAGGATTACCTCGGCGACGTTATCGGCGACCTCAACAGCCGCCGCGGCCAGATCCAGGGCACCGACACGCGCGGCAATGCCCAGGCCGTGGAGGCATTCGTGCCGCTCGCCAACATGTTCGGCTACGTCAACGAACTGCGTTCGTTCACTCAGGGCCGTGCGCAGTACTCGATGCAGTTCTCGCACTACGACGAAGTGCCGGCGAACGTCGCTCAGGAGGTCAAGGAGAAGCTTGCCTAAGACCGGGCAAGCGTCTAGGGGCGGCGCCTGATTCACCTCGGTGCCGTCCGCGACTTGGTGAAATTCAATCTGACAGACAGAGGTTACAAGCAAATGGCCAAGGAAAAATTCGAGCGGAACAAGCCGCACTGCAACATCGGCACCATCGGTCACGTCGACCACGGCAAGACGACGCTGACCGCTGCCATCACCAAAGTGCAGGGTTCGGCTGTCGATTTCGCGAACATCGACAAGGCGCCGGAAGAGCGCGAGCGCGGCATCACGATTTCGACCGCGCACGTCGAATATGAAACCGACGCGCGCCACTACGCGCACGTCGACTGCCCGGGCCACGCCGACTACGTCAAGAACATGATCACCGGTGCCGCCCAGATGGACGGCGCGATCCTGGTCGTGAACGCCGCCGACGGCCCGATGCCGCAGACCCGCGAGCACATCCTGCTCGCCCGTCAGGTCGGCGTGCCGGCGCTGGTCGTGTACATGAACAAGGTCGACCAGGTCGACGACGAGGAAATCCTCGAGCTGGTCGAGCTGGAAGTGCGCGAGCTGCTTTCGAGCTACGACTTCGACGGCGACAACATTCCGATCATCAAGGGCTCGGCCCTGGCCGCGCTCGAAGGGCGCGACCCGGAAATCGGCGAGAACTCCATCAAGGAACTGATGAAGGCCGTCGACGAGCACATCCCGCAGCCCGACCGTCCGGTCGACAAGGACTTCCTGATGCCGATCGAGGACGTCTTCTCGATCTCGGGCCGTGGCACCGTCGTCACCGGCCGTGTCGAGACCGGCAAGGTCAATGTCGGCGACGAAGTCGAAATCGTCGGTATCCGCGACACGCAGAAGACCACCGTCACCGGGGTCGAGATGTTCCGCAAGCTGCTCGATTCGGGCGAAGCCGGCGACAACATCGGTGCGCTGCTGCGCGGCACCGCGCGTGACGACGTGGAGCGCGGCCAGGTTCTGGCCAAGCCGGGCTCGGTCACGCCGCACACCGAGTTCAGCGCGGAAGTCTACGTGCTGTCGAAGGACGAAGGCGGCCGTCACACGCCGTTCTTCGCCAACTATCGCCCGCAGTTCTACTTCCGCACGACCGACGTGACCGGCGAAGTGATCCTCCCCGAGGGCACCGAGATGGTCATGCCGGGCGACAACGTGACGATCGGCGTCAAGCTGATCGCGCCGATCGCGATGGACGAAGGTCTGCGCTTCGCCATCCGCGAAGGCGGCCGCACCGTCGGTTCGGGGGTTGTCAGCAAGATCACGAAGTAATATAGGCGCGCGACCGGCGGGGGATTCGTTCCCCGCCGGTCGAATTTTCGAAGGGGGCCGCCCCTGACCGGTTTTCCGGGAGGCGGGGCAGGCCTTTCTTTTTTGTTGGGAGCGATGCCGGGCGACGGCAAAGCTCCTCGGCTCTTTCGCATCGGTACAGGTAATGGAAGCTCAGAACATCCGCATCCGCCTCAAGGCGTTCGACCACCGCGTTCTCGACCAGGCGACTGGCGAAATCGCAGACACCGCGCGTCGTACGGGTGCTCTTATTCGCGGCCCCATTCCCATGCCGACGCGTATCGAGAAGTTCACCGTGAACCGCGGCCCGCACATCGACAAGAAGTCGCGCGAGCAGTTCGAGGTGCGCACCTACAAGCGGCTGCTGGACATCGTGCAGCCGAACGCCCAGACGGTCGACGCGCTGATGAAGCTCGATCTGGCCGCGGGCGTGAATGTCGAGATCAAGCTCGCATAAACCGAAGGTTTCTGCGAGCGCAGCCCCCGCGAAAGCGGGGGTCTTACGTCCGCCTGGTCGGACGTTAAAATGACCGGGCGAGTTTGCAGGTCGCTCCAGGCGGCCTGAGGTCCCTGCCTTCGCAGGGACTCTCGACGACATAGGGATACCTCCGGTTCTTACCGGGCAAGCGTCCCCCGTCTCGCCTCCTTCGGGAGGCATTCAGCCCGGGCGGGGCGACGCATCACAATCAGGGCTGGCAAGCACCCGGAATGGGTCCGGGTGCCTCTGTTTTAGGAGTCTTAACGATGCGCACCGGCGTTATCGCAAAGAAAGTCGGGATGACCCGCCTGTTCCAGGAGGATGGACGTCACGTTCCCGTGACCGTCCTCGCGCTGGAAGACTGCCAGGTCGTTTCGCACCGCACCGCCGACCGCGATGGCTATTTCGCGGTCCAGCTCGGCGCGGGCGAGGCCAAGCAGAAGAACGTGAACAAGCCGCAGCGCGAAGCTTTCGCCAAGGCGGAAGTTCCGCTGAAGATGAAAGTCGCCGAATTCCGCGTCGAGAACGAGGAAGGCCTGGTGCCGGTCGGCGCGACGATCAGCGCCGAGCACTTCGTTGCCGGGCAGAAGGTCGACATCACCGGCCACACGCAGGGCAAGGGCTTTGCCGGCGCGATGAAGCGCTGGGGCTTCGGCGGTCTGCGCGCGACGCACGGCGTCTCGCTCAGCCACCGTTCGCACGGTTCGACCGGTAACCGCCAGGATCCGGGCCGCGTCTTCAAGAACAAGAAGATGGCCGGCCACATGGGCGACCGCCAGCGGACGCAGCAGAACCTCGAGATCGTGCGCACCGACGCGACCCGCGGCCTGCTGTTCGTCAAGGGCTCGGTCCCCGGCTCGAAGAACGGCTGGCTGCTGGTGCGCGACGCGGTGAAGCTGCCGCTTCCCGAAGGCGCACCGTTCCCCGGCGCGATCCTCGAGAAGAAGACGACCGCGCCCGAACACGACGAGGCCGATGCCGGCCTGGTCGAGAGCGCGGCCGAGCACGAGGTGAACGAGCAGGTCGATGCCGAGCAGCAGAAGAAGCTGCTCGCCGAACAGGAAGCCGGCGCCGAGAGCGAAGCAACCGAGAACAGCACCGACGGCCAGGCCGCCGGTGAGAGCAAGGAGTCCTGATCGTGAAGGTCAAGGTCCAGAAACTCGACGGCAAGGCGGCCGGCGACGTGGAACTGAACGATGCCGTGTTCGGCGTCGAACCGCGTGCCGACATCCTGCATCGCGTCGTCACCTGGCAGCTCGAGAACCGGCGCGGCACGGCCCGCCCGACTCGCGAGCGTTCGGACGTGGCGCGCACGGGCAAGAAGTTCGGCCGGCAGAAGGGTTCGGGCGGCGCTCGCCACGGCGATCGCGGCGCTCCGATCTTCATCGGCGGCGGCAAGGCGCACGGCGCGCGCAAGCGCGACTTCGACCCCTCGCTGAACAAGAAGATCCGCGCGCTCGGCCTGCGCATGGCGCTTTCGAGCAAGGCGAAGGACGGCTTGGTCGTCGTCGACAGCCTCGATCTGAAAGACGCCAAGACGAAGGCCGTTGCCGAAGCGTTCGGCAAGAACGGCTGGAACGGCAAGGTCCTGGTGATCGACGGCGATGCGGTGAACGAAGGTTTCCGCAAGGCAGCCGGCAATCTCAAGGGCGTCAACGTCCTGCCGGCGGTGGGCGCCAACGTCTACGACATCCTGAAGCACGACACGCTGGTCCTGACCAGGGACGCGGTCGAAAAGCTGGAGGCGCGCTTCAATGGCTAAGAAGCAGGAAATCGATGCGCGTCATTACGACGTGATCCTCGCCCCCCACATCACCGAGAAGTCGACTCTGCTGTCCGAGCAGAACGGCGTCGTCTTCAAGGTGGCGAACGATGCGACCAAGCCGCAGATCAAGGAAGCGGTCGAGGCGCTGTTCGATGTCAAGGTGACGGGCGTGAATACATTGGTCGTCAAAGGCAAGTCGAAGCGCTGGCGGGGCAAGCCCTACAAGCGCAGCGACCTGAAGAAGGCGGTCGTGACGCTCGCGGAAGGTGACTCGATCGACGTCACCGGCGGAATCTGAGGCTAGGGATATGGCACTCAAGAACTACAAACCGACGAGCCCCGCGCGCCGCGGCCTCATTCTTGTCGACAAGTCCGGCCTGTACAAGGGCAAGCCGGTCAAGTCGCTGACCGAAGGCAAGCGCAAGACGGGCGGCCGCAACAACAAGGGTCATGTCACCTCGCGCGGCATGGGCGGCGGCCACAAGCAGAAGTATCGCTACGTCGACTTCAAGCGTCGCAAGTGGAACGTGGCGGGCACGGTCGAGCGGATCGAGTACGATCCCAACCGCACCGCGTTCATCGCGCTGGTCAAGTACGACGATGGCGAGCTGGCCTATATCCTGGCGCCGCAGCGGCTTGCCGTGGGCGACAAGGTGGTGGCGGGCGAGAAGACCGACACCAAGCCGGGCAACGCGATGCTGCTGGGCCAGATGCCGGTCGGCACGATCTGCCACAACGTGGAGATGAAGCCGGGCAAGGGCGGGCAGATCGCCCGTTCCGCCGGCGCCTACGTCCAGCTGGTGGGCCGCGATCGCGGCATGGTGATCGTGCGCCTCAACTCGGGCGAGCAGCGTTACCTGCGGGCCGATTGCATGGGTACGGTCGGCGCGGTGTCGAACCCCGACAACCAGAACCAGAACCTGGGCAAGGCCGGCCGCCGCCGCTGGATGGGCGTCAAGCCGCTCACCCGCGGCGTGGCCAAGAACCCGGTCGATCACCCGCACGGCGGCGGCGAAGGCCGCACCTCGGGCGGCCGCCACCCGGTTACCCCGTGGGGCAAGCCGACCAAGGGCGCCCGGACCCGCAAGAACAAGGCGACGGACAAGATGATTATCCGTTCACGCCACGCGAAGAAGAAGAGGTAATCGTCACATGGCTCGTTCCGTCTGGAAAGGTCCGTTCGTCGAACTCAGCCTTCTGAAGAAGGCCGAGGACGCACAGGAAGCGGGTGGCCGTGCGCCGATCAAGACCTGGTCGCGTCGCAGCACGATCCTTCCGCAATTCGTCGGCCTGACGTTCAACGTCTACAATGGCCACAAGTTCATCCCGGTCTCGGTCTCCGAAGACATGGTCGGTCACAAGCTCGGTGAATTCGCGCCCACGCGCACGTTCCCCGGCCACGCCGCCGACAAGAAGGGCAAGCGCTAATGGGCAAGCAGAAAGCTCCCCGCCGCGTGGGCGAAAACGAGGCTCTGGCCGTCGGCACCACGATCCGTGGTTCGGCGCAGAAGCTGAATCTCGTCGCCGAACTGATCCGCGGCAAGAAGGCCGAGGACGCGCTGAACATTCTCGCGTTCTCGAAGAAGGCGATGGCGAAGGACGCATCGAAAGTGCTCGCCTCGGCGATCGCCAATGCCGAGAACAACCACGACCTGGATGTCGACGCGCTGGTGGTGGCGGAAGCTTCCGTCGGCAAGTCGATTACCATGAAGCGCTTCCACACGCGCGGACGGGGCAAGAGCACCCGCATCCTCAAGCCGTTCAGCCGGCTGCGCATCGTGGTTCGCGAGCAGGAAGAGGCGTAAGATGGGCCAGAAGAGCAATCCGATCGGTCTGCGCCTGCAGATCAACCGCACCTGGGACAGCCGCTGGTACGCCGAAGGGCGCGACTATGCCAAGCTGCTCAAGGAAGACATCGAGATCCGCAAGCACATCATCGAGAGCCTGCCGCAGGCGGCGATCTCGAAGGTCGTGATCGAGCGTCCGGCCAAGCTGTGCCGCATTTCGATCTATGCCGCGCGTCCCGGCGTCATCATCGGCAAGAAGGGCGCGGATATCGAGAAGCTGCGCACCAAGCTTTCGTCGATGACCGAGAGCGAGGTGAAGCTGAACATCGTCGAGATCCGCAAGCCGGAAGTCGATGCCAAGCTCGTCGCGCAGGGCATTGCCGACCAGCTCGTGCGCCGCGTGGCCTTCCGCCGCGCGATGAAGCGCGCGATGCAGTCGGCCATGCGTCTGGGTGCCGAAGGCATCAAGATCGTCTGCGGCGGCCGTCTCGGCGGGGCGGAAATCGCCCGTGTCGAACAGTACCGCGAAGGCCGCGTGCCGCTGCACACGCTGCGCGCCAACATCGACTATGCCGAAGCCGAGGCGCTGACCGCCTATGGCATCATCGGGATCAAGGTGTGGGTCTTCAAAGGCGAGATCCTGGGCCACGATCCGACGGCGCAGGACCGTCTGATGATGGAATCGCAGACCTCCGGCGTCCGTCCGGCGCGCTGAGCATCGAACTTGAGTAGATAACATGCTGCAACCGAAGAAAACCAAGTTCCGCAAGGCCTTCAAGGGCCGGATCAAGGGCGACGCCAAGGGCGGCACGACGCTGAATTTCGGCTCGTACGGCCTCAAGGCGCTCGAACCGGAACGCATCACCGCCCGCCAGATCGAGGCCGCGCGCCGTGCGATCACGCGCCACATCAAGCGCCAGGGCCGCCTGTGGATCCGCATTTTCCCCGACGTGCCGGTGTCGAAGAAGCCGGCCGAGGTCCGCCAGGGCAAGGGCAAGGGTTCGGTCGAATACTGGGCCGCCCGCGTGAAGCCGGGCCGGATCCTGTTCGAGCTGGACGGCGTTGCCGGCCCGCTCGCGGCCGAGGCGTTCGAGCGCGCCGCGATGAAGCTTCCCGTCAAGACCAAGGTTGTTGCCCGTCTCGGCGACAACTCGCACCTGGAGGGTTGATCGTGAGCAAGATGGAAGACCTCCGCACCAAGACCGACGACCAGCTCGACGCCCAGCTCACCGAGCTGAAGCGCGAGCAGTTCAACCTCCGCTTCCAGGCGGCGACCAACCAGTTGGAAGCCCCGGCGCGGATTCGCCAGGTCCGCCGCGAAATCGCGCAGATCAAGACTCTGCAGAACGAGCGCGCGGCCGCGGCCGAAGCCAAGGCTTGAGGAGCTAGACAATGCCGAAGCGTATCCTGATCGGGACTGTCACCTCCGACAAGACCGACAAGACCGTCACCGTGCTGGTCGAGCGCAAGGTGAAACACCCGCTTTACGGGAAGATCATCCGCCGTTCGAAGAAGTACCACGCGCACGACGAAGCGAACGAATACAAGCTGGGCGACACCGTCCGGATCGAAGAGACCAGACCGATCTCCAAGACCAAGACCTGGCGCGTGATCGACACGGTCAAGGCCGGCGGGGTCCAGGCGGTCGAGGCCGATCTCGACGTCGAAGCCACCGGCAATTGAGCGATTTGAAGGAACTGCCGGACACGTTCCGGCAAGCCATTGAGAAGGAACCGCATCGATGATTCAGATGCAATCGAACCTAGACGTCGCGGACAACAGCGGCGCGAAGCGCGTCCAGTGCATCAAGGTGCTGGGCGGGTCGAAGCGCCGCACCGCGAGCGTCGGCGACGTGATCGTCGTCTCCGTCAAGGAGGCGCAGCCGCGCGCCCGCGTCAAGAAGGGCGACGTTCACCGCGCGGTGATCGTGCGCACGAAGAAGGACGTGCGCCGTCCCGATGGCAGCGCGATCCGTTTCGATTCGAACGCCGCCGTCCTCGTCAACAAGAACGAGGAACCGATCGGCACGCGTATCTTCGGCCCGGTGGTGCGCGAACTGCGCGGCCGCGGGTTCATGAAGATCATCTCGCTCGCTCCGGAGGTGCTGTAATGGCCGCCGCGAAGATCAAGAAGGGCGACAGCGTCGTCGTGCTCTCGGGCAAGGACAAGGGCCGCACCGGCACTGTCCAGAAGGTCATGCCGAAGGAAGGCAAGATCGTGGTCGAGGGCATCAACGTCGCCGCCCGTCACCGCAAGCCGAGCCAGGCCAACCCGCAAGGTGGCATCGACCGCTTCGAAGCGCCGATGCCGATCTCCAAGGTGGCCGTGGCCGATCCCAAGGACGGCAAGCCGACCCGCGTCCGTTTCGAAGAGAAGGACGGGAAGAAGGTCCGCATTGCCGTCAAGTCCGGGGAGACTATCGATGGCTGACAAGTACGTTCCGCGCATGCGCGCCCGCTATGACGAGCAGATCGTCAAGGCGATGACCGAGAAGTTCGGTTACAAGAACCGGCTCGAGGTTCCGCGCCTGGAGAAGATCACGCTCAACATGGGCGTGGGCGAGGCGAGCCAGGATAAGAAGAAGGTCCAGGTGGCGGCCGAGGAAATGGCTCTGATCGCCGGCCAGAAGCCGGTTATCACGAAGGCCAAAAAATCGATCGCGCAATTCAAGCTGCGCGAGGGTATGCCGATCGGCTGCAAGGTCACCCTGCGCCGCGAACGCATGTATGAGTTCCTCGACCGCCTGGTGACTATCGCGATGCCGCGCATCCGCGACTTCCGCGGATTGAACCCGAAGAGTTTCGACGGGCGCGGCAACTATGCGATGGGTCTGAAGGAACAGATCATCTTCCCCGAGATCAGCTACGACAAGATCGAGAAGGTCCGGGGCATGGATATCATCGTGACCACGACGGCGAAGACCGACGAGGAAGCCCGCGAACTGTTGCGCCTGTTCGGTTTCCCGTTCCCTGCGGAGCAGGCCGCCGAAAAGAAGGAGGCCGCGTGAGCAGCCCCTTGAACGCAAGGAAAGCAAAGAGAGCTTAAGTCCAATGGCGAAACTGAGTTCCATCAACAAGAACGAGCGTCGTAAGAAGCTCGTCAAGAAGTACGCGGGCAAGTACGCCCGACTGAAGGCGATTGCCAATGACGAGTCGCTCGACGAAAGCGAGCGGCTGATCGCGCGCCTGAAGATGGCGGAAATCCCGCGTAACGGAAATCCGACCCGTGTGCGCAACCGTTGCACCACCACCGGCCGCCCGCGCGGCTATTACCGCAAGTTCGGCCTCAACCGCATCGAACTGCGCGACCTCGGCAACAAGGGCCTGATTCCCGGCCTGACCAAGTCGAGCTGGTGAGGACTGACAAATGGCTATGACCGATCCCCTGGGTGATATGCTCACCCGTATCCGCAACGGCCAGCAGGCGAAGAAGGATTCCGTCCTTTCGCCCGCTTCCAAGCTGCGTGCGAACGTGCTCGAGGTTCTTCAGCGCGAAGGCTACATCCGTGGCTACAGCGAAGATTCGACCGGCAAGCACCCCGCGCTGCGGATCGAACTGAAGTATTTCGAGGGTGAGCCTGCGATCAAGCATGTCGCCCGTGTCTCCAAGCCGGGTCGCCGGATCTATTCGGGTTCGAAGGAACTTCCGACCGTCCGCAACGGCCTCGGCATCACTATCGTCTCGACGCCCAAGGGCGTGCTCTCGGACAACGAGGCGCGCACTCAGAACGTCGGCGGTGAAGTGCTGGCGGAGGTGTTCTGATGAGCCGCATCGGCAAGAAGCCGGTAGCGATCCCGAGCGGGGTCACTGCCACGATCGATAACGGAACGCTGACCGTGAAAGGGCCGAAAGGCACCCTTTCGATGGGGCTTGTGGACGAAGTGGTCTACAAGCTCGAGAACGACGAGATTTCGGTGCAGCCGGCCAACGACAGCCGCCGTTCGCGCGATTTCTGGGGGATGCAGCGCACGCTCGTTTCCAATCTCGTGGAAGGCGTGACCGAAGGCTACACCAAAGTGCTCGAGATTTCGGGCGTCGGTTTCCGCGCGCAGGCTCAGGGGCGTAAGCTCAAGCTGCAGCTCGGCTTCAGTCACGACGTCGATCTCGACGTGCCCGAGGGTATCGAGGTGAAGACCCCCGACCAGACCACGGTCGAGATCAGCGGGATCGACAAACAGTCCGTCGGGCAGTTCGCCGCAGAGATCCGCCGTTGGCGCAAGCCCGAGCCGTACAAGGGCAAGGGCATCAAGTATCGCGGTGAGTACATCTTCCGCAAGGAAGGGAAGAAGAAGTAAGATGGCCAAGCTTTCCCTTTTCGAACGCCGCCGTCGCCGTGTTCGCACGGCTTTGCGCAGTCGTGCCGGCGATCGCCCGCGCCTGTCGGTTCATCGCACCGGCAAGCATATCTATGCCCAGATTATCGACGATACGCAGGGCAGGACCCTGGCTGCTGCGTCGACCCTGGGCGGCAAGGCCTCGGGCGCCAATGTCGATGCTGCAAAGCAGGTCGGCAAGGATATCGCCGCGGCTGCCAAGAAGGCGGGCGTGACCGCTGTCGTGTTCGATCGCGGCGGGTTCCTGTTTCACGGCCGCGTCAAGGCGCTGGCCGACGCCGCCCGCGAAGGCGGGCTGGAGTTTTGATGATGGCTGAAGAAAACAAGACCGAAAACACCGAGACGCCCAAGGTCGAAGAGACCAAGGCGGAAGAAACCAAGGTCGAAACGGTCGAGGCCAAGGCCGAGACCGAACACGCCGTGACCGAAGAGCCGAAGATCGACAATGCGGGCTCCACCCCGATTTCGACCACGGCTCCGACCGAAGCGGGCGAGAACCAGTCCGCTGCCGGCGGCGATCCTTCCCAGCCGCGCGGACGCGGCCGGGGCGGGCGCGACGGCGGCGGCGACCGCGGTGGCGGTCGTGGCCGCGGGCGCGGTCGCGACGATCGCCGCGGCGGCCGCCGCGAGGAAGAAGACGACGGCATCATCGAGAAGCTCGTCCACATCAACCGCGTTTCGAAGACGGTGAAGGGCGGCAAGCGCTTCGGCTTTGCGGCGCTGGTCGTGGTCGGCGACGGTTCGGGCCGGGTCGGTTTCGGCCACGGCAAGGCGCGCGAAGTGCCCGAAGCGATTTCGAAGGCGACCGCTTCGGCGCGCAAGAAGATGATCCGCGTTCCGCTGAAGGAAGGCCGCACGCTGCACCACGACGGCAACGGCCGTTTCGGTGCCGGCAAGGTGACCTTGCGCACCGCGCCTCCGGGCACCGGCATCATTGCCGGCGGTCCGATGCGCGCCGTGTTCGAGAGCCTGGGCGTGGCCGACGTGGTGACCAAGTCGGTCGGCACGTCCAACCCCTACAACATGATCCGCGCCACTTTCGATGCGCTGCAGGAACAGACTTCGCCGAAGTCGGTTGCGCAGCGTCGCGGCAAGAAGGTCGCCGACCTGCTCGGCCGCGGTGGCGCCAGCGAGGCGGAGGCCGAGGCCGACGCCGCGGCTATTGCGGAGTAAGATCGATGGCTGACAAGAAGAAGACCATCAGGATCAAGCAGATCGGTTCGCCGATCCGCCGGCCGGAAAGCCAGCGCAAGATCCTCGTCGGGCTCGGCCTCGACAAGATGCACAAGATCGTCGAGCGCCAGGACACCCCCGAGGTGCGCGGCGCGATCGCCAAGGTGCAGCACCTGGTTGCGATCGTCGATTGACTTGGTACCGCCTCCTCATCCTTGGGAATGACTTTCCCCTGGAGGAGGATGGGGTGCCGGTACTGATGGGCTGGTACACGACCCGATGGGTCGAGGCAGCCGATCCAGAGGAGGCGAGGGCTGTTGCGCTGGAAGCGCTCCGATCCGAGCCACTGCTGGCTGATGTTTCCGCCGGGTGCGGTGCGACGATTAGCTGGGAAGAAGTTGAGCGAGTGGAAGAAAGCGATGTGCCCGATCGTCAGGGCGGGTTCTCATTCTTCCGCATGGAACATCAAGCGCGAACAAAAGCGAAAGCGAGTGCAAGACCATGAAACTGACAGACATCCGTGACAACCCCGGTGCCCGCAAGGGCCGCATCCGCGTCGGGCGCGGCATCGGCTCGGGCAAGGGCAAGACCGGCGGCCGCGGCCAGAAGGGGCAGAAGAGCCGTTCGGGCGTTGCCATCAAGGGCTTCGAAGGCGGCCAGATGCCGCTTCACATGCGCCTGCCGAAGCGCGGCTTCAACAATCCGTTCGGCAAGGACTATGCCGAAGTGAACCTGGGCATGGTCCAGAAGTTCATCGACGCGGGCAAGCTCGATGCCAAGAAGGTCGTCGACCACGAGGCGCTCAAGGCCGCGGGCCTGGCGCGCGGCGGCAAGGACGGCGTGCGCCTGCTGGGCAAGGGCGAGCTGAAGGCGAAAGTCCAGTTCAAGGTCACCGGCGCCAGCAAGGGTGCGATCCAGGCGGTCGAGAAGGCCGGCGGTTCGGTGGAAGTCGCCGAAGCGAAGCCGTCGGAAGACGAGAAGAAGACCGCTCGGCGCGAGGCCAACAAGGCCGCCAAGGCCGAGTAAGCGGCAAAAATAGGGGCGGGGGGTTCGACAACGTGCCCCCCGCACCCTATCTAGCCTTTCCGAGCCGGGAGGGTCCGGCGCCGAGTTAGGGCACAAGCATTTCTCATGGCATCACGCGCGGACAATATCGCGAGCAATCTCAGCCTCGCCAACTTCTCGAAGGCGACCGAGCTCAAGAACCGGATATGGTTCACTATCGGTGCGCTGGTCGTGTTCCGGTTTCTCAGCTTCGTTCCGCTGCCGGGTGTGAACCCGCTGGTGCTGCAGGACCTGTACGATACCGCGCGGGGCGGCATCCTCGATCTCTTCAACACGTTCTCGGGCGGTTCGCTGGAACGGATGAGCCTGATCGCGCTGGGCGTGATGCCGTACATCACCGCCTCGATCGTGGTGCAGCTCGCCGCCGCGCTCCATCCCTCGCTCGCTGCGCTCAAGAAAGAGGGCGCGACCGGGCGGCAGAAGCTCAACCAGTATACCCGATATGGCACGGTGTTCCTGTGCGCGATCCAGGGCTGGTTCCTCGCCTCCGGGCTTGAAGCCTATGCCGCGCAGAGCGGCCTGCAGGCGGTGGTCCAGCCGGGCATGATGTTCCGCGTGGGCGCCGTGGTCAGCCTGGTCGGCGGGACGATGTTCCTGCTGTGGCTGGGCGAGCAGATCACCAGCCGCGGGATCGGCAACGGCGTGTCGCTGATCATCATGGCCGGCATTGTCGCGCAGTTCCCGGGCTTTGCCGCGAACATGTTCGAAGGCGGCCGCAGCGGCTCGATCTCGCCGGTCATCATCGTCGGTTTCGTCGCGATGGTCGTGATCCTGATCCTGTTCATCTGCTTCATGGAGCGCGCGCAGCGGCGTCTGCTGATCCAGTATCCCAAGCGCGCGACCCAGCGCGGCGGAATGCAGGCCGATCGCAGCCACTTGCCGCTCAAGCTGAACACCGCCGGCGTGATCCCGCCGATTTTCGCCAGTTCCCTGCTGCTGCTGCCGCTGACGATCAGCCAGTTCGCGGGCAATCAGGTGGACACCGAAAGCACGTTCGGCAGCGTGATCGTCTGGCTCAACCAGTATCTGGCGCACGGGCAGCCGATCTACATGCTGCTCTATGCGATCGGGATCATCTTCTTCTGCTTTTTCTACACCGCCGTGGTCTTCAACCCGGAAGAGACGAGCGAGAACCTGAAGAAGAACGGCGGCTTCATTCCCGGCATTCGCCCGGGCAAGCGAACGGCCGATTACCTCGACTACGTTCTGACCCGCATTACCGTGATCGGCGCGATCTACCTGACCCTGGTCTGCGTGATCCCCGAATACATGATCGCGCAGACCGGCATTCCGCTGTTCCTTGGCGGCACCAGCCTGCTGATCGTGGTCAACGTCACGGTCGACACGATCAGCCAGATCCAGTCGCACCTGCTGGCACACCAGTACGGCGACCTGATCAAGAAAGCGAAGCTGAAAGGTCGCATGCGCTGATCGAAACCGCGAAGAAAATAGGGGAAGCGGCTTGGATATTATCCTTCTCGGGCCTCCGGGGGCAGGCAAGGGCACGCAGGCACAACGCCTGGAGCAGCGCCGCGGCATGCGGCAACTTTCGACCGGCGACATGCTGCGCGGTGCCGTCAGGGCGGGCACGCCGATCGGGATGAAGGCCAAGGCGGTGATGGACCGCGGCGAGCTGGTTTCCGACGAGATCGTCTCCGAACTGATCGATGCCGAGCTGACCGCGATGGGCGCCGAAGTGGGCGCGATCTTCGACGGCTATCCGCGCACCGCCGCGCAGGCCCGGTCGCTCGACGAGATCCTCGCCCGCCACGACCGGTCGCTCGACCATGTGATCGAGCTGGTGGTGGACGAAGATGCCCTGGTCGAACGGATCACCGGCCGTTTCACCTGCGCCAACTGCGGGGCGGGATACCACGATACGTTCAAGCAGCCGGCCAAGCCCGGCGTTTGCGACGAATGCGGCGGGACCGAGTTCAAGCGGCGCCCGGACGACAACGAGGAAACGGTCCGCACGCGAATGGTCGAATATCGCGCCAAGACCGCCCCGATCCTGCCGATCTACGACGAACGCGGAATCGTGAACCGCATCGACGGCATGGCGAGCATCGACGAGGTTACCGAAGCGATCGACGCCGTTCTCGGCTGACCGGACCGCCGTCGCGTCCGCCGCTGCGGTCGTGCGCCGGGGCTTTGCCTTCCCCGGCGGCTGTGAGATAGCGGCAGGGTGGAGGGAGAACATGCCGATGCCCAGATACTCGTTGCCCGCCATCCGGTGGCCCCGTCCGTCCGGCTGTCTCGCCGCGGTCTTCGGCGGCGTTCTCGCCTGTTCGGCGCCGGCTTCTGCCGAAGTGGTCGAGCGTGGCGACGATTCGTTCGTGGTCCGTGTCACCCGGACGGTCGAGGCCGGCCCGCGCGAGGCGTGGATGGCGCTGATCTCTCCGGCCAAGTGGTGGAGCGACGACCACACCTGGTCGGGCGATGCGGCCAATATGACTCTGACGCCGCAGGCGGGCGGCTGTTTCTGCGAACGGATCCCCGAAGTGGAGACGGCCGAGACCGTCGGTCTCGCCGGCAGCGTTCAGCACATGGAAGTGATCTATGCCGCGCCGGACAGCGCGCTTCGCCTGCGCGGCGCCCTGGGGCCGTTGCAGAGCGAGGCGGCGACCGGCGTTCTCACGATCGCTTTCGACAAAGCCGGGGAAGGCACCGCGATCACTTTCGAATATGTCGTCGGCGGTTATATGCGGTATGATACGGAAACGATCGCCAAGGCCGTCGACGGCGTGATGGCGCAGCAGATCGAGGGGCTGGCCGACCTGCTCGGCCCGCGCGACGGGCCGGCGGCGGACAAGGCCCAGGCAGATAAGGCCGAGACTGGCGAGGCGGATAGGGCAGATACGGCAGAGGAATCGGAAAGCGCCGCCGACACCCCGGGGCGGAAAAGCGTCGAAGACGCGTTCGGCGACATCTCCGGCGATTAGAGCCGTTTTCATTGAGACGGCAGCGGTCCGCCGCGATCCCGGTAAATTCCCGTTAGTCTTTTGACGCGGCCCAAAAGCTGATATACGCTGCGCTTGCATTATGGCCCCCCACCGCCCATATCGGGCGGCGTGTTCGTATGCGCGCGCATAGCGGTTGACGCGCGCGGCGAATCGCCCTAAGCGCGCTCTTCATTCGGCATTTGCGGGGTAGTTCGAGAGGCGGCAGCATGGAAAGCGCGCCATTCGGACTTTTTGCCATTTCCGGCATTCGTCTTTCGCCGATGAACGATAGCGATGAGATAGGGAAGGCCGCACGTTCGCCTGGCGAACCGGCAGGTCCGCCCCTGTGGAGCATGGAGAAGTAAGTGGCTCGTATTGCCGGGGTAAATATCCCCACCAACAAGCGCGTGATCATCGCGCTGACCTACATTCACGGTATCGGCCGCACCACGGCCGTGCAGATTGCCGACAAGCTCGGCATCGATCATTCCCGCCGCGTTCAGGACCTGAGCGATGCGGAGATCCTGCAGATCCGCGAAACGATCGACTCCGATTACCAAGTCGAAGGCGATCTTCGCCGCACCACCGCGATGAACATCAAGCGCCTGATGGACCTGCGTTCGTATCGCGGCCTGCGCCACCGCGCCGGCCTGCCCGTCCGCGGACAGCGCACGCACACCAATGCCCGCACCCGCAAGGGCAAGGCGAAGCCCATCGCGGGCAAGAAGAAGTAAGCGGAGGCTTTTCGCAAAGCTTCGCTTCCAGTCACTTCTTTTCAAGAACAGGATACCGAACCAATGGCACGCGAACCCGGCCGGATCAGGCGGCGCGACAAGAAGAACATTTCGAGCGGCGTCGCGCATATCAACGCCAGCTTCAACAACACCATGATCACCATCACCGACGCGCAGGGCAATGCGATCAGCTGGTCCAGCGCCGGCATGATGGGTTTCAAGGGCAGCCGCAAGTCGACGCCCTATGCCGCCCAGGTCGCTGCCGACGACGCGGGTAAGAAAGCCGCCGAGCACGGCGTGCGCACGCTGGAAGTCGAAGTGAAGGGCCCCGGATCGGGCCGCGAGAGCGCGCTGCGCGGTCTCGCCGCGGTCGGCTTCACGATCACTTCGATCCGCGACGTCACCCCGATCCCGCACAACGGGGTGAGGCCGTCGAAGCGTCGCCGCGTCTGATCCGTACCTGCCCGGCGGCCTGGCGCACGACGCGAGGCCGCCGACCCTGACGGACCGGACGCGCCCACCAGCGCAGCCGGTCCCGCCCGTATTCGAACCCTAGGGGAAATCCATGGCCGTCAACACCAAGAACTGGCAGGAACTCAAGAAGCCCAACAGCCTCGAAATCAAGGCCGTCGGCGACAAATCGCGCAAGGCCACTTTCGTCGCGGAACCCCTGGAGCGCGGCTTCGGCCTGACGCTCGGCAACGCGCTGCGCCGCGTGCTTCTCTCCAGCCTCCAGGGCGCGGCGATCACCTCGATCAAGATCGAGAACGTGCTGCACGAGTTCTCCTCGCTCGCCGGCGTGCGCGAGGACGTGACCGACATCGTGCTCAACGTCAAGCAGATCGCGCTCAAGATGGAAGGCGAAGGCCCCAAGCGGCTGCAGCTGAGCAAGACCGGCCCGGGCGAAGTCACCGCCGGCGATATCGCCGTGTCGGGCGATATCGAGGTGATGAACAAGGATCTGGTGATCTGCCATCTCGACGAAGGCGCGACGCTGAGCATGGAGCTGACCGCCGACACCGGCAAGGGCTATGTCCCCGCGGTGCAGAACCGTCCGGCCGATGCGCCGATCGGCCTGATCCCGGTCGACTCGCTCTATTCGCCGGTTCGCCAGGTCAGCTACAAGGTCGAGGCCGCCCGTGTCGGGCAGGAGCTCGACTTCGACAAGCTGAACCTCACGGTCGAAACCGACGGCACCGTCACCCCGGAAGATGCCGTGGCCTATGCCGCGCGCATCCTGCAGGACCAGCTGACGCTGTTCGTCCACTTCGAGGAAGGCATTCCGCAGCCGAGCTCGACCATGATCGGGCAGGCGGCGCAGCCGGAAGAAAGCGACGCCAACCAGCTCAACCGTTACCTGCTCAAGAAGGTCGACGAGCTCGAGCTGTCGGTGCGTTCGGCCAATTGCCTCAAGAACGACAACATCATCTATATCGGCGACCTGGTCCAGAAGACCGAGGCCGAGATGCTCCGCACGCCGAACTTCGGCCGCAAGTCGCTGAACGAGATCAAGGAAGTGCTCTCGTCGATGGGTCTGCGCCTCGGCATGGACATCCCCGGCTGGCCGCCGGAGAACATCGAGGAAATGGCCAAGAAGCTCGAACAGGAACTGCTTGGCTGATGAATAGCGTGAGCCCCGGCGAAGGCCGGGGCCTCGGGCCACTGGCGCTTCGCCTGCTGCCTGAGGTCCCCGCCTTCGCGGGGACACGCGACCCGAGGGCAAACGGCCGACCCGCAATTCGGCCAGGACCGGGCTACCTCATACGGGCCCCTTACGAACGGAGTAACGAGAAATGCGTCACAAGATTTCCGGCCGCAAGCTGCAGCGCAAGACCGGGCACCGCAAGGCCCTGTTCCGCAACATGGCGGCGGCGCTGATCAAGCACGAGCAGATCCTGACCACGGCCCCCAAGGCCAAGGAACTGCGCCCCTATGTCGAAAAGCTGATCACGCTGGCCAAGCGCGGCGGCCTCAGCAATCGCCGCCTGGCGATGAGCCGCCTGGGCGACGAGACGCAGCTCAGGAAGCTGTTCGACGTTCTCGCCGAACGCTATGCCGACCGCGAGGGCGGCTATACCCGCGTGATCAAGGCCGGCTATCGCGAAAGCGACGCGGCGCAGATGGCGGTGATCGAACTGGTCGACCGCGATGTCGAGGCGAAGGGCCAGGATTCGGGCCCCGTCACGAGCGACGAGGACGATCTCGAAGACGCCTGAGGCAAAAGGTGAGTCCCCGCGAAGGCGGGGACCTCGTGCAACAAGCGCTTCTCGAATTGCCTGAGGTCCCCGCCTGCGCGGGGACTCGCGCGAAGGGCCGCGGGGGAAACTCTGCGGCCCTTTCGTTTGACTGCGCGCAAACGCGTGGCACAAGACGGCGCATGATCCGCCATATCCTCGCCGCAGCCGCGCTTCTCGCCCCCATACCCGCACTCGCGCAGAGCCAGCAGGAGGCGCTCGACGCCCGCTACGACCGCGCGCTGGCCGCCGGGTACAAGGCGCTGTTCCTGTGCAGCGCCATCGCCAATGCGGAGCGCGCGGGGGCGGAGCGGACGCCCGAAAGCGTGACGGAATGGGAACTGGCGGGCATTCAGGCCCCGCTCGATACGATCGTGCCCGATCTGCCATTCGAAGTCGTTCGGGGCCAGGGGGACGGGCAGGTCAGCCACGTCAGGGTCGCGTGGGCCGACGACATGCCCCCGCGCATCGCCGATCACGATTCGCAGCGAGGCTGCCACCTGCTGCCGATCGGGGGCGGGCTACCGCCGATCGACACCGTGCGAACGGCCGAGCCGGCCCCGTCCGCGCCGCTCGTCGCGCCGCCAGGCACGGCTCTGGCGCGGGCGATGCGGGCAGGCTTTTCGCCGCAGTACGGCGAAGGAACGCGCACGACGGCGGTGCTGGTGCGCCGCGACGGCGAAACCCTGGGCGAAATCTATGCCGACGGATTCGGTCCCGACGTGCCGCAGCGCACCTGGTCGGTGGCGAAAAGCATCGCGGCGACTCTCGTCGGTGCCGCCGTCCAGCGCGGAGATGTGGACACGGCGCAACCGGCCGGGCTGGGCCAGGGGCCGGCCGACGCGCGTTCGCGGATCACGATCGATCACCTGCTGCGCATGGCCTCGGGCCGCTATTCCGACACCGCGGGCAATCGCACCGATCCGGTCTATTTCGGCGGCGCGAGCGTCGACGAGCGCGCCGCAACCTGGCCGCTGATCCATCCCCCCGGCACCGTCTATCGCTATGCCAACAACGACACGCTGATGGCGATCAAGGCGATCGAGGGCACGTTCGAACAGAACCCGCCCGAAGCGTTCTTCGCCCGTCTCGGCATGACGGACACGGTGGCGGAGCGCGACTGGCAGGGGAATTACATCCTTTCCAGCCAGGTCTGGTCGACCGCGCGCGATCTCGCCACGCTCGGGCAGCTCTATCTGGACGACGGGATGTGGAACGGCGAGCGCGTGCTGCCCGAAGGCTGGGCGCGCTATGTCTCCAGCCCGAGCGGCCCGCAGCCCGATGGGCCGTTCGGCTATGGCGCCGGCTTCTGGCTGTTCAACGACAGCGACGGCGTGCCGCCCGACACTTACGCCGCGATGGGCAACCGAGGGCAGTTCGTGGTCATCGTGCCCAGTCGGGACGTGGTGATCGTCCGCCGCGGGGAGGATCCGGCGGGGACGCGCTTCGACATCGCGGCGTTCACCCGCGACGTGCTCGCGGCGACGGCGGATTAGCCGGTCCGTTTCGATTGCAAACGGGCGCGTGACGGTTACATCGGCAACCATCGAACAGGCTCTTCGGGAGATCACAATGCGCCTCCGTTCCGCCGCGCTTGCGGCATCTGCACTCACGCTTGCCATCGCCGCCCCGCTTTCCGCTCAAGAGGTTCCCTTGCCCGAATACCCCGAGACCCGCACCGGCGAGGTGGTCGAAACGCTGTTCGGCGAAGAGATCGCCGATCCTTATCGCTGGCTGGAGGCGGACGTGCGCAACGATGCGCAAGTCGCCGCCTGGGTAAAGACGCAGAGCGAATTTACCGACGCCTATCTCAAGGCCCTGCCTGCGAACGAGTGGTTCAAACAGCGGATCGGCGCGCTGCTGGATTACGAGCGCTTTGGCATCCCGCAGAAGGCGGGCGAATACTATTTCTACACCCGTAACAGCGGCTTGCAGAACCAGAGCCCGCTTTACGTTCGCCACGGCCTCGATGCCGAGCCGCGCCTGCTGATCGATCCCAATACCTGGGCGGACGACGGCGCGACCGCGCTCGCCGGGTGGGAGCCTTCCGAAGACGGCACGCGGCTGGCCTATGCCGTGCAGGACGGCGGGACCGACTGGCGCATCATCCGCGTGCTCGACGTCGAGACGGGCGAGCCGCTGGAGGACGAGATCCGCTGGGCCAAGTTCACCGGCATTTCATGGCTGGGCAACAAGGGCTTCTTCTATTCGCGCTTCCCGGAGCCGGAGGAAGGGCAGGATTTCCAGGCGCTCAATTACAACCAGGCGGTCTGGTATCACGAGCTGGGCACGCCGCAGTCGCAGGATCGCATGGTCTTCGCGACGCCCGACCACCCCGAGCGCGGCCACGGCCTCGGCGTGTCCGACGACGGGCGTTGGGGCTTCGTCATCAGCTCGCTGGGCACCGATGCCAAGTACGAAGTCCATGTGATCGACTTTGCCGATGAAAGCGGCGCGTGGCAGGCGCGCCCGCTGGTGACCGGGTTCGAGAACGCGTGGAACCCGATCGACACGATCGGCACGCGGGCATTCTTCGTCACCAACAAGGATGCGCCGCGCTATCGCATCGTCACGACCGACCTTTCCGCCGCCACGCCGGAGTGGACGACCGTGGTGCCCGAAAGCGAGCAGCCGATCGACAGCGCGTCGATCGTCGGCGACAAGCTGATCGTCACCTATCTGAAAGACGCGACGACACGCGCCGCGGTGTTCGACCTGCAGGGCAATCCGCTCGACGATATCGCGCTGGGCGAACTGGGAACGGCCGGCGGGTTCGGCGGCAAGTCGGGCGACCCGGAAACGTTCTATACGTTTACCAGCTTCAACCGGCCCGGCACGATCTATCGGCTGAACGTCGACACCGGCGAGACGAGCACCTTTGCCGCGCCGGAACTGACGTTCGATCCCGACCGCTTCGTTACCGAGCAGAAGTTCTACACCTCGAAGGATGGCACCCGGGTGCCGATGTTCATCGTCCGCCGCAAGGACGTGACCGGTCCGGCGCCGACGCTGCTTTACGGCTATGGCGGGTTCGACGTTTCGCTGACGCCCGGGTTCTCCGCCTCGCGCATGGCCTGGCTTCAGGCCGGGGGCGTGTTCGCGCTCGCCAATATTCGCGGCGGCGGCGAATATGGCAAGGCTTGGCACGATGCCGGCCGCCTGGCGAACAAGCAGAACGTGTTCGACGATTTCATCGCCGCCGGCGAATATCTGAAGGCGAACGGCTATACGAGCGATGGCGGGCTGGCGATCCAGGGCGGGTCCAACGGCGGCCTGCTGGTCGGCGCGGTGGTCAACCAGCGGCCCGACCTGTTCGATGCGGCCAATGCCGCCGTGGGCGTGATGGACATGCTGCGTTTCAATCGCTGGACGGCCGGACGGTACTGGGTGGACGATTACGGCGACCCTTCGAAAGAGGCCGATTTCCGCATCCTGCGCGCCTATTCCCCCTATCACAACATCCGGTCGGGCGTGGACTATCCGGCGATCCTGGTCACCACGGCGGATACCGACGACCGCGTGGTGCCGGGGCACAGCTTCAAATATGCCGCCGCGCTCCAGGCCGCCGATCTGGGCAGCAAGCCGCGGCTGATCCGCATCGAGACGCGGGCGGGCCACGGCAGCGGCAAGCCGACCGACAAGGCGATCGAGGAAGGGGCCGACGTGCTCGGCTTCCTCGCCCACTGGACCGGCCTCGAAACGCCCGCCGCGGAAACGAGCGAAGCCGGCGCCGAATAGGCTGCAGGACAGCGGCGTTCAGGTTAAGCCCCCTTTTCCTGAACTCCCGCTGTCTTGCCAGTTCAGCCTCGTCTCACGGCCCGTGTTCTACAACGGCACGCGTGATCCGGAGCAATCCCGTTCCGGCCAGCGAGGAAAGAGCCATGAAGACCATTACCAAAGCCCTGGTCGGGACCGTCGCGGCAGGCGCGATGGCGATGACTTCGGCCGCCCCCGCAATGGCGCGGGACCATGACGACGGAATCGACGCCGGCGACGTGATCGCCGGGGCCGTGATTATCGGCGGCATTGCCGCCCTTGCCGGTGCGTTCGACGGCGACGACCGGCGCGATCGTTACCGCGACCGCCGCGGATATCGCTACGGCGCGCGGGGTGCGGTCCAGCGCTGCGTCGCCGCGGTGGAGAACGATGCGCGCCGCTATGGCTATCGTTCCGCGAATGTGACCGAAATTCGCGATGTGGACGGCCGCCGGGGGAACTTGCGCGTGCGGGGCCGGCTCGTGGTCGATGGCCGCTACGGCCGCTATGACCGTTACGATCGCTACGACAGGTATGACCGCTATGACCGCTATGACCGCCGCGGTTATGGCCGCTACGACCGCAACCGGGGTTACGACCGTGGCAAGTTCACCTGCCGCATCAGCCGCGGGCGGGTTTACGACATCGACTACAGTGGTATCCGCGGTCTTCGCTAAGGATATCCGGGGGAAGCGCCGGCGTTCCGGGTGGCGACATGCCGGATCGCCCGGCCCGCGCCCGAACGCCGGCCCGGTCCGCATTTTTGTATGTAACAGGTTCACGCCCATGATTCGTCACCGCAAACCGACCTTCGCCTTTGCCGGGCTTGCCGCGCTGTCGATGGCCGCCGCGCCCGTTGCCGCGCCCGTTGCTGCGGCGGAGCTTCCCGCGCCGGGCCCGGTCGGTGCCGCGCAGGCCGATCCGGCATGGGGCGACGCCGGCGTGATTGCGGAGCGATCGCGCTGGCATCACCGGCGCGACCGCCACCGGCATCGTCATCATCGCCACCGCGACAGGGGAATCGACGCCGGCGACGTGATTGCCGGGGCCCTGATCCTGGGCGGCATCGCCGCGGTGGCGAGTTCGATCGACAACGACCGATACGAGCCGCGACGCGACTATCGCTCGCCCGACCGGGGGTATCGCGGCGACGGTCTCGACCGTGCGGCCGACATGTGCGTCGCGGAAATCGAGCGCGATGCGCGGGTGGCCTCGGTCGACGGGGTCGATCGCACATCCCGGGGCTGGCAGGTTCGCGGAACGCTCTACGACGGGCAAGCCTTCACCTGCCGCATCGGAAACGACGGGCGGATCGAGGATATCGATTACGGCCGGCGCGGCGTGACCTATCGGACGCAGGCGCGCAATGGACAACATAGCGACGAGGTCTATTCGGCCGCCTGGAACAATGCGGACGGGCCGCCTGCTTCCGCCGCCCGTCCGGCCTATCCCGGCGGTCCGCTGCCGGGCGAACCGGGTTACGACGATTACTGATCGCGCGCCGGGTCGCGCGCGGGTTCAGCTTTCCCCGTCCCCGTCCCTGCGTTTGCGCTCACGCTCGCGATAGCCGGGCAGGGCGAGCTGCCACTGGATCGCCGCGCCGCGCAGGGCGAAGCCGGCGACCCAGGCGATGCCCCAGATCCACGCCGGCCCGAATCCGGCGACGCTGCCGGCGACCGTCAGCCCGGCGGATAGCGCCGCTGCCGTGACGTAGAGTTCGGGCCGCATGATGATCGAGGGGACCCCTGCGATCACATCGCGCACGACGCCGCCCGCGCATCCCGTCACCACGCCCAGAACCGCAGCGGGCAGGGGATCGACTCCGAACGCCAGGGCCTTGGCGGCGCCGAGCACGGCAAAGGCCGCAAGCCCCGCGGCGTCGGCCCATTCCAGCAAGCTCCCCTCCCACCAGCGGCGCGGGGTGAACCAGGCGGCCAGTGCCGTTCCGAACACCACCAGCGCCACCCACGGATCGCGCAGCCAGAAGGCCGGCGCGCCGATCAGCATGTCGCGCAACGAGCCGCCCCCCACGCCGGTCACCAGCGCGAAGAATGCCATCGTGACGAATGTCTGCCGCAAGCGCGCGGCGAGCAGCGCGCCGGTCAGCGCGAAGATCGCGGTGCCCGCAAGGTCGAGGATCGGGGGCAGGGCGGGGGTCGCAGTGAACATGGCGCAAGGCCTTAGGCGCCTTTGTCCGGCGAGGGAACGGCGGAGCGGCACGGGAGATTCTTGCGGTTCGGGCCATAAACCTGAAGTCAGGTTTATATAAAACCGCGGCGAACGCCTCGCTCGTCGCCCGGACGCGGCCGGACCCTGCGCGGCGGAGGGTCAGCCGTGGAGCACTTCGCCGATCGCCTTGGCTGCGGCGATGCAGCCGAGATCGTGCCAACGCGGGCCGATCACCTGCATCCCGCACGGCAGCCCCTCGCTCTCGCCCACCGGCAGCACGGTCGACGGCAGGTTGGGGAACGTCGCGATGCCGGCCCAGGCCAATGCCGCGCCGGCGCTTTCCTCGCGCCCGTTGATCGTCAGCGTGCCGTCGAACACGCGCGTTTCGCTGTGCGGCAGGGCCAGCACGGGGGCCGGCGGGGCGATCACGAAATCGTATCGGTCGAACAGCGCGCGCCACGCGCTTTCGTTTTGCGCCTGGGCATCGAGCAGGTCGAACCAGTCGGTCGCGCTCGCGCGCTTGCCGTCGGGCGCGGGCATGCCGCGGGCGAGCGCGATGTTGAGCATCTTCATATAGCTGCGCTGTTGCGCGGCGAGGTCGGGCAGCAGATCGCTCGCGCGGTCGATGTGGACGCCCGCCGCTTCCAGCGCAGCCGCGGCCGCCTCGATCGGGCGAAGAACGGCATTGTCCACCGGGCTGCCGGGATAGTCGGTCACCAGCAGCATCCTGCACCCCGCCAGCGGGCGGATCTGTTCGGGCAGCGCGATAGTGGCGGTGAGGCGCAGGAGCAGGCTCAGATCGTCGGCATTGCGGGCGATCGGGCCTGCCACGCCGAGCGCGACTTCGGCCCGCTCGTCCTGGCCCAGCATGGGATGGGCATGGCCGCGCATCGGCACCAGGCCCCAGCTCGTCTTGTGGCCCCATACGCCGCAGAAATGCGCCGGCACGCGCACCGACCCGCCGATATCGGAGCCGTAGTCGCACGGGACCATGCCGCTCGCCACCGCCGCCGCCGCGCCTCCGGACGAGCCGCCGGGGCTGCGCGCGGTGTCGTGCGGATTGCGTGTGCGCCCGTAAACCGGATTACGCGATTGCCAGTCCGCAAGATCGGGCGGAACGTTGGTCTTGCCGACGAAAATCGCGCCCGCTGCCTTGAGCCGCTCGACCACGAAGGAATCGCGCTGCGCGATATTGTCGGCAAAACGTTCGTGGCCCCAGCAGGTGGGAAGCCCGGCAATGTCGAAGCTTTCCTTGATCGTCATCGGCACGCCGAACAGCGGCTGGTCGTCGCCCGGAACCTGGCCGTCGAGCGCCTCGGCGGCAGTGCGCGCGCGTTCGAAATCGCACACGACGACCGCGTCGATCTGCATGTCGCGATCCTCGATCCGGGCGATCGCGGCATCGACCGCTTCGCGCGGCGACAGTTCGCCCGCGCGAATCTGCGCCGCCAGCGCAATGGCGCCGGGCTGATCGGTCAGTGTCGGTATCATTCGAAGCTGTCTCCCGTTTGCCGCCGCAGCATGGGCAAACGGGCTCGATTTGCAAGCGCGGCGATCAACGCGGTGCGAGGGTGATCGATGCCGTCCCGGTTCCGCGGACCGGCAGGTAGAGCCCTTGCCCGGCAGCGGTGAGCCGGCCGGTCTGCACGTCTTCGATCGTTGCGCGGATCAGCAGGTCGCCTTCGCGCTTGTTATCGATCGCACGCTCGATCTTGGCGAGGAGTTCGTCGTAGTCGTCCTCGAAATTCTGCGCGAGCGCCCGCGCGATCGTCTGCGAAAAGCCCGGCGAGTTGGCGAGGTCGAGCAACAGATCCGCACCCGCGCGGTCGGTATCGCCGGTGATTTCGAGATCGCGGAACGAAACTTTGCGCGAATTCCTTGCGTTGACGGGGCGCGCCGTCAACCAGACCGTGCCGCTGGCCGAGCCGATCGTGCGATCGCGCGGCGTTGCGGCGAACGTGACGCCCACCGCCAGACGACCGCCGGGCGCGCCATAGGCCTCGACTTTGCCGAAACGCGCGTCTACCGCGCCGATCCCGGGGAGAGTGAAGGGCCGCTGCGCGCGCTTCGCCAGGGCCTCGGCAATTACCGGTTCGAGCTGGGCATAGTCCGCGATGACCGGAATGAAGAACACCAGCTTGCCCGGCTCCCCGTCAAGTTCCTCGAGCGGGGGCAGCGGCGTGGCAGGCGGATCGGCGGGCCGGTCGCCGACGAAAGTTTCGGTGCGGGCTTTCAGGCCGAGTTGCAGCTCGATCCGTTTGCCGGAGAGAGTGAAGCCGCCGTATTGCAGCTCCTGCGGGGCGATGCGCATCCACACCGGCGGGTTCGATTCGTTGAGCTGGAGCGAGGTGAAAGCCTTTTTCCAGAGCCGCTCGACCTCGCCGCGAAGCTGCACTTTTGCGATTTCGCGTGGCAGTGAGCGTTCCAGCCGCGCCACCACATCCTTGAGCCTGGCGTCCGCTTCGCTGGTGAATTCGATGCGCTGGCCCAGAAAGTCTATGTGCGGCGGATCGGTCCAGTCGTACCGGATGTCGACTGTGCCGCGCGGGCTCCAGTCCCGGTTGAGCGCGATGTCGACCACGGCGCGCACCTGTGCATCGGCGGTTGCGGTTTCCTGCTTCAGCACGCCGCCAATATCCTGGGCGCGCACTTCGGCGTGGATCGGCATCGTAACCACGATCTGTTGTCCGCGCCCTTCGAATGTCAGCCGCCCTCGTGTCACACGGCCGACGATGTCGCACTCGATCCGCGGCGTCTTCAGCTTGACGAAAGCGACCTTGACCCGTTCGGAGGCGATGCAGGTTTCGTCCTTGCGGTTGATCGTCCACAACGTGCGCGGCCCTTCGCGCTCGAGAGCGGTGCCGAGCGCGGACAGATCGGCGGTGACCGGCACGGCAATCACGGACGATTGCGGCGGGATCTCGATGGTGCTCTGCGCCCGCGGGGGAGGGCCGGCGGGCGCATCCTTCTTGCAGCCCGCCAGGGCAAACGCGGCCACGAGCACCGCCCAGGCGGCATTTCGACCAGACGCCATCGATATCTGCATCCTGCTACTCTGGAGGCAGATATACCTTTTTATTCAGGCGCTTCCAGTGCGAAACATCGGCCTTGCCCTCAATGCGGCAAACAGCTCCGGTTGCCCACTGCTGTCCCGGCGCCAGATCGTCAGATGTGGATCGGCTTGCTGGTCACCGCCATCGCGGCTTCCTTGATCGCCTCCGAATGCGTCGGGTGGGCGTGGCAGGTGTAGGCGATGTCCTCGCTCGTCGCGCCGAACTCCATCGCCTGGGCGGCCTGGGCAATCATCGTGCCCGCGACGCTGGCGATGCACCATACGCCGAGCACGCGGTCGGTCTCCGCATCGGCGATGACTTTCACGAAACCGTCGGGTTCGTGGTTGGTCTTGGCGCGGCTGTTGGCGAGCATCGGGAACTTGCCGACCTTGACCTTGCCCTTCCCTTTCGCCTGCTCCTCGGTCAGGCCGACGCCGGCGATTTCGGGCCAGGTGTAGACGACGCTGGGGATCACGTCGTGGTTCACGATCCCCGTCTGGCCGGCGATATTCTCCGCCACGGCAATCCCTTCGTCTTCGGCCTTGTGCGCCAGCATGGGGCCGGGGATCACGTCGCCGATCGCCCAGACGCCGTCGACCGCGGTGCGGAATTCGTGATCGGTCTCGATCTGCCCGCGTTCGTTGGTCTCCAGCCCGATCGCGTCGAGGCCCAGGCCCTCGGTATTGGGCTTGCGGCCGATCGACACCAGCACGCAGTCGGCCTCGATCGTCTCGGCCTCGCCGCCTTGCGACGGCTCGACCGTCAGCGTGGCTTTCTTGCCCTTCACGGTGCAGCCGGTGACCTTGTGCGAGAGCTTCAGCTCCATGCCCTGCTTCTTGAAGATCTTGCCCGCTTCCTTGCGCACGTCGCCGTCCATTCCGGGCAGGAGCTGGTCGAGAAACTCGACCACGGTGACCTCCGCCCCCAGCCGGCGCCAGACGGAACCAAGCTCCAGCCCGATCACCCCGCCGCCGATGACGACCATCTTCTTCGGCACTTTGGGCAGCTCCAGCGCGCCGGTGCTGTCGACCACGACGCCCTTGGCATTGTCGACCTCGACATTGGGCAGCGGGGTGACCGAAGACCCGGTGGCGATGACCACGTTCTTCGCGGTCACCGTCTCGTCGCCGACCTTGACCGTGTGCGCATCCTGGAACGTGGCGTGGCCGCTCTTCCAGTCGATCTTGTTCTTCTTGAACAGGAAGGCGACGCCCTTGGTCAGCCCCTCGACCGCGTCGCGGCGCTGCGCGTGCATGGTGTCGAGATTGAGCTTGGGCGACACTTCGATACCCATGGCCTTCATCGCGCCGCCGCTCGCCGCCTCGAAATACTCGGAGGCGTGGAGCATCGCCTTCGACGGGATGCAGCCGACGTTGAGGCACGTGCCGCCCAGCGTCTCGCGGCTTTCGGCGCAGGCCGTCTTCAGCCCGAGCTGCGCCGCGCGGATCGCGGCGACGTAGCCGCCGGGGCCGGCACCGATGACGAGGACGTCGTAGTCGTAGTTCTGGTCAGCCATTTCGGCTTCTTCCTTCCGTTGCCATTCCCGCGAGGCCGGGAACCCATGGAGTGACGCCGGACCCTGGATCCCCGCTTTGCGGAGAAGACACAAGGGTGGGTCGGAACTTACAAATCGATCAGCATCCGGGTCGGATCCTCGATCGCTTCCTTGATGATCTTGAGCGCGGTGACGGCTTCGCGCCCGTCGATCAGGCGGTGGTCGTAGCTGAGCGCGATATACATCATCGGGCGGATTTCGACTTTGCCGTCGATCGCGACCGGCCGATCCTCGATCCGGTGCAGACCGAGCACCGCGCTTTGCGGCGGGTTGATGATCGGGGTGCTCATCAGCGATCCGAACACACCGCCGTTGGAGATCGTGAAAGTGCCGCCCTTCATGTCGTCCATCGTCAGCGTGCCGTCGCGCGCACGCTTGCCGAAGTCGGCAATGTCCTTCTCGATCTGCGCGAAGCCCTTGGCCTGCGCATCGCGGATCACCGGCACGACCAGCCCGTTGGGTGCGCTGACCGCAACCGAGATGTCGACGTAGTCGTGATAGACGATCTCGTCGCCTTCGATATAGGCGTTGACCGAGGGCACGTCCTTCAGCGCAAGGCAGGCGGCCTTGGCGAAAAAGCCCATGAAGCCGAGCTTGATGTCGTGCTTCTTGGCGAACAGGTCCTTGTACTTCTCGCGCGCCTCGATCACCGCGCTCATGTCGCAGTCGTTGAAGGTGGTGAGCAGCGCCGCATTCTCCTGCGCGCCTTTCAGCCGCCGGGCGATGGTCTGGCGCATGCGCGTCATCTTGACGCGCTCCTCGCGCCGCTCGCCAGTGGCGGCGGGCGCGGGGCTGGCCGCTTTCGCCTGGTCGGGCGCGGCATCCTCGACCGTGCCGCCGTCCGATTTCTTCGCCTCTGCGGCGGCGAGGACATCTTCCTTGGTCAGGCGGCCGTCCTTGCCGGTGCCCTTGATCGTGCTGGGGTCCACCCCGTGTTCCAGCACCGCGCGGCGCACGGCGGGGGACAGGGTCTGGGTGTCGCCCGGCGCGGCCTCCTTGGCTGCCGCCGGGGGAGGGGAGGAAGCCTTGGTCTCGGCCTGCGCGGCATCCTGTTCGCGCGGGGCGACTTTGGTGCTTTCGCCCGCGGCAACGTCGTCCTCGACCGTCGCGATCACCGCGCCGACTTCGACCGTGTCGCCGACTTCCGCCTTGAGCTCGCCGATCACGCCGGCGACCGGGGAGGGAACCTCGACCGCGACTTTGTCGGTTTCGAGGCTGGCGATCGGTTCGTCGACTTTCACCGGGTCGCCGGGTTTCTTCAGCCACTCGCCGATCGTGCCTTCGGTAACCGATTCGCCCAGGGTGGGGACTTTGACTTCGCTGGCCATTTTCGCGTTCCTCAAGCCTTTTTCTTGCTGGCAGTCTTGCCGTTGCGCGCGGCCTCGCCGCCGTCGTTGAGGCCCAATGCCATCGAGACGAGGCAACGCTGCTGCTCCTCGTGCCGTTTGGCAAGGCCGGTTGCGGGGGAGGCGGCGACTTCGCGGCCCGCGTAGCGCGGGCGCATGCCGTCATGCCCGGCGGCGGAGAGCGCTTCCTCGATCTGGCTTTCGACGAAGAACCACGCGCCGTTGTTCTTCGGCTCTTCCTGGCACCAGATAACCTCTTCCAGATTGGTCATCCGGCCCAGGCGCACCGCCAGCGGTTCGCCGGGGAAGGGGTAGAGTTGCTCGATCCGCACGATCGAAACGTCGTCCAGCCCGGCCTCGTCGCGCTTCTCGATCAGGTCGTAGGCGACCTTGCCGCTGCACAGCACGAGGCGGCGGATCTTCTCGTCCTCGATCTCCGTCGTATCGCTGACGATGCGGCGGAAATGGCTTTCGCCGCGGAATTCCTCCGCCGCGCTCTTGGCCATCGGGTGGCGCAGGAGCGACTTGGGCGTCATGATGATCAGCGGCTTGCGGAACGAACGCTTCATCTGCCGGCGCAGGACGTGGAAATAGTTCGCCGGCACGGTGATGTTGCACACGCAGATATTGTCGTTCGCGCACAGTTGCAGGAACCGCTCCAGCCGGGCGGAGGAGTGTTCCGGCCCCTGGCCTTCGTAACCGTGCGGCAGCAGCATCACCAGCCCGTTGGCGCGCAGCCACTTGACCTCGCCGCTGGCGATATACTGGTCGATCATGATCTGCGCGCCGTTGGCGAAATCGCCGAACTGCGCTTCCCACAGGACCAGCGTTTTCGGGTCGGCCATCGCGAAGCCGTATTCGAAGCCGAGCACGCCATATTCCGAAAGCGGACTGTCGTAGACTTCGAACTTGCCGTGCGGCAGCTGCGTGAGCGGGATGTACTTGTGCTCGTCGGTCTGGTCGATCCACACAGCATGCCGCTGGCTGAAAGTGCCGCGGCCCGAATCCTGGCCCGACAGGCGCACGCCGTAGCCTTCGGTCACCAGGCTGCCGAAAGCGAGCGCTTCGGCGGTCGCCCAGTCGAACCCTTCGCCGGTGTCGAACATCTTGCGCTTGGCCTCGAGCACGCGGCCCAGCGTGCGGTGGATCGTCAGATCCTCCGGCACTTCGGTCAGCGTGCGGCCGAGGCTGTCGAACAGCTTGTCCGAAATCGCGGTTTCGACATTGCGGCGCGCGGTTTCCGGGTCCGCCGGCTTGTTGAGCCCGGCCCAGCGCCCGCCGAACCAGTCCGCCTCGTTCGGTTTGTAGCTCTTGGCCGCTTCGAACTCTTCTTCCAGCTCCTTGACGAATTCGGCGCAGAGCCGATCGCGCTCGCCTTCGTCGATCACGCCCTGTTCCACCAGGCGCGCGGCGTAGATCTCGCTCACCTTGGGGTGGTTCTTGATCGCGTCGTACATCAGCGGCTGGGTGAACTTGGGTTCGTCGCCCTCGTTGTGGCCGAACCGGCGATAGCACCACATGTCGATCACGATGTCGCGGCCGAAGCGCTGGCGATATTCGACCGCCAGCTTGCAGGCGAAGGTCACCGCTTCCGGATCGTCGCCGTTGACGTGCAGGATCGGCGCCTGGACGCCCTTCGCCACGTCGGACGGGTAGGGCGAGGAGCGCGCGAACTTGGGGCTCGTGGTGAACCCGATCTGGTTGTTGATGACGAAGTGGATGCAGCCGCCGGTGTTGTACCCGGCCACGCCGGAGAAGCCGAAGCATTCCCACACGATGCCCTGGCCGGCAAAGGCCGCGTCGCCGTGGATCAGCACGGGCAGGACCTGCTCGTGCTTCTTCAGGTCGTCGCGGATCGCCTGCTGGGCGCGCGTCTTGCCGAGCACGACAGGATCGACCGCCTCGAGATGCGAGGGATTGGGCACGAGGCTCATGTGCACATCGATGCCGTCGAACTCGCGATCCGTGCTGGTGCCGAGGTGGTATTTCACGTCGCCCGATCCGCCCACGTCCTCCGGGTTGGCGCTGCCGCCGGAAAATTCGTGGAAGATCACCTTGTAGGGTTTGCCCATAACGTTCGCGAGCACGTTCAGCCGCCCGCGGTGGGCCATGCCGTAGATGATCTCGCGCACGCCCGACTGGCCGCCATACTTGATCACCGCCTCGAGCGCGGGGATCATCGATTCGCCGCCGTCGAGGCCGAAGCGCTTGGTGCCGACGTATTTCTTGGCGAGGAACGCTTCGTATTGTTCGCCGCGGACCACGGCGGCCAGGATCGCGCGCTTGCCCTCCGGCGTGAACTGGATGACGTCTTCGGGCCCTTCGAACTTTTCCTGCAGGAAACGCCGTTCCTCGACATCGGCGATGTGCATGTATTCGAGGCCGACCTTGCCGCAGTAATTCGCGCGCAGCAGCTCGGCCAGCTCGCCGACCTTGACCCACTCGCGCCCGAGCAGGCCGCCGACGTAGACTTCCTTGTCCTCCTGCCCGTCGAACCCGTGCCATTCGAGGCGGAGGTCTTCGGGCAATTCGCGATTGCCCAGGCCCAGCGGATCGAGATCGGCCGCCATGTGCCCGCGCACGCGGTAGAGCCGGATCAGCAGCATGGCGCGGATCGAATCCGATGCCGCTTCCTCGACCGCCTTGGGATCGGCGGCCTTGCCCGCTTTTTCCGCCGCGGCCTTGACCGCGACTTTCATCGCCGTGGGATCGAGCGCCTGGGTCAGGTCGCTTTCGGAATCGATCCCGGTCAGCGGCCAGCGCGGGTTGCCCCAGCTCGGCCCCGGCTGCGGCCCGTCCTGACCGGCCAGTTCGGGGAGGAAATCGTGGTTTTCGTTACTCATTCGATCACTCAATCACTCGATGAGCCCCTGCGAAGGCAGGGGCCTCCCTCCGCCTGCGGAGCGCCGGTGGCATGAGGTCCCAGCCTGCGCTGGGACTCGCTTCTAGGCGAGAAGGTGCGATAAATCCTCCCATCCGGGATTCACCTCCTCGACCCGCTTGATCTTCCACTCGCGCTTCCATGCCTTCATCCGTTGTTCGACTTCGCGGGCGTCGTGAATATTCTCGAACTGCTCGAACCATACGAGGCGGTGACACTGATACCGGTGGGTAAAACCCTTCACAGCACCGGACCGGTGCTGCTCGATGCGTTCTGCCAGATCGTTCGTCACCCCGATGTAGAGCACTCCGTCCTTTCGGTTCGTCAGAATATAGACGAAGCCTTCGCTCAACCGTTCCGCCTCATGCATGAGCCCCAGCGCAGGCTGGGGCCTCCGTCCATCCGGCAGAGCGCCAGTTGCACGAGGTCCCAGCCTGCGCTGGGACACACGCTATTCAGATCGGATGTCACGCAAGTTCCTTCAGCATCGCGTCGAGCGTCGTGCCGAGTTCGCTGGGCGAGGGCGAGACGCGGATGCCGGCTTTCTCCATCGCGGCGATCTTGTCGTCGGCACCGCCCTGGCCGCCGCTGACGATCGCGCCGGCATGGCCCATGCGGCGGCCCGGAGGGGCCGTGCGGCCGGCAATGAAGCCGACCATCGGCTTTTTACGACCCTTTTTCGCCTGGTCGGCGATGAACTCGGCCGCTTCTTCCTCGGCCGAGCCGCCGATTTCGCCGATCATGATGATCGACTTGGTCGCGTCGTCGGAGAGGAACATGTCGAGCACGTCGATGAAGTTGGTGCCGTTGACCGGGTCGCCGCCGATGCCGACAGCGGTGGTCTGGCCCAGGCCGACCTGCGTGGTCTGGTGCACGGCCTCGTAAGTCAGCGTGCCCGAGCGGCTGACGACGCCGACGCTGCCCTTCTTGAAGATCGAGCCGGGCATGATGCCAATCTTGCACTCGCCGGGCGTCAGCACGCCGGGGCAGTTCGGGCCGATCAGGCGCGACTTCGAACCGTCGAGCGCGCGCTTGACCTTGACCATGTCGAGCACCGGAATGCCCTCGGTGATGGCCACGATCAGTTCCATCTCCGCGTCGATCGCCTCGAGGATCGAGTCCGCGGCGAAGGGCGGCGGGACGTAGATGCAGCTCGCGGTCGCGCCGGTCGCGGCCTTCGCCTCGGCAACGGTGTTGTAGACCGGCAGCCCGATATGCTCGGTGCCGCCTTTGCCGGGCGTCACGCCCGCCACCATCTGCGTCCCGTAATCGAGCGCCTGCTGGGTGTGGAATGTGCCGGTGTCACCCGTCATGCCCTGGGTGATGACCTTGGTGTTCTTGTCGACGAGGATGGACATTTCTATTCGCTCTCCGAAGGTGTTGCGACGATAAGACGGACAGAAGGCTCTTCACGCGAACCCGTCAGGGCCATTTGGACCATGCGTCCTTCGGCCATGAACCAAATCTCGCCTTCGTCGTTGGGCTGGGGCAGCGCGTCGCCCCAGGCGGATTTGAATTTCTTGAACTGCTCAATATCCTTGAGTCTTGCAGTAACGACGCACACGCCCTTCCCCTCGGCCCCGCTGAATAAGATGACCGGGGCTCTTTCGGCATGTCCGTAGATTATCGGGCCATCGGCGATTGGTTCGCCATTTCCGCTTTGCATCGTCGCACGCTTCCATCCCAGGCTTTCGAGCGCTGCTAGATCGATTCCCTCTTCCGTCGCCGAGAAGCAATCGTTGTAGCTTTCATAAACATCGGGAAGCGAGGCGATCCGCAGCTGGGCCTGCGCGGAAGAGCCCAGCAAAAGGCCGGCAACGAGGGCGTAGCGCAGCATTCTACTTCAGGCTCTCGTCGATGCTCTTGCACGCCTCGAGCAGCTCCTTGACCGCGTCGACACTGACCTGGAAGTTGGCTTTGGCCTTTTCGTCGAGGTCGATTTCCACGATCCGTTCCACGCCGTTCGCGCCGATCACGATCGGCACGCCGACGTAGAGGCCGTCGACGCCGTACTGGCCGGTCAGGTGCGCGGCGCAGGGGAGAACGCGCTTTTTGTCCTTCAGATAAGCTTCGGCCATCTGGATCGCACTCGTCGCCGGCGCGTAGTAGGCCGAGCCGTTGCCGAGGAGCTGGACGATCTCGCCGCCGCCTTTGCGCGTGCGGTCGACGATCGCGTCCATCTTCTCCTGCGTCGACCAGCCCATCTTGATCAGGTCGGGCACCGGGATGCCCGCGACGGTCGAGTATTCGAGGATCGGCACCATGGTGTCGCCGTGACCGCCGAGGACGAAGGCCGTGACGTCCTCCATCGAAACGTCGAACTCCTCGGCCAGGAAGTGGCGGAAGCGCGCGCTGTCGAGCACGCCGGCCATGCCGACGACTTTGTTGTGCGGCAGGCCGGAGAATTCGCGCAACGCCCAGACCATTGCGTCGAGCGGGTTGGTGATGCAGATCACGAAAGCGTCGGGGCAGTTGGCCTTGATGCCTTCGCCCACGGCCTTCATCACCTTGAGGTTGATTTCGAGCAGGTCGTCGCGGCTCATGCCCGGCTTGCGCGGAACGCCTGCGGTCACGATCACCACGTCCGCGCCGGCGATGTCCTTATAATCGCTCGTGCCCTTGAGCTGCGCATCAAAGCCTTCGACCGGGCCGGCCTGGCTGAGGTCGAGCGCCTTGCCCGCGGGCATCCCTTCGGCGATGTCGAACAGGACGACGTCGCCCATTTCCTTCATCGCTGCGAGGTGGGCGAGAGTGCCGCCGATCATGCCGGCGCCGACGAGGGCGATCTTTTTGCGGGCCATGGTTGTGCTGTGTGTCCTTCACGATGCGCGGGACAGCCGATGCCTGGCCGTTGAGCGCGCAGCCCCCTGTCCCGCGGGAAGGCCGCGCCCGGCCAACGGCAAGCGACCTAGGCCGCGGAAAAAGCGATTGCAACCCGTGACGATGCAAGTATGGCAACTATCTTTGCAAATGGTTTGCAATTGCAATAGCAAGCGCCATTTGCGGCTGCAGGGCTCGCTGTCCTGCGCCGGGCATTCATCGTCGCACTGGCCCCCACCAACGCGGGCGAACCACGCCCGGTTCCCACGCCGCACGCTGGATGCGGGCCGGTGCCGTCTCAAGGAAAACGTCTCTAGATCGCGATCCGGCGCGGGGGTTCCTCGTCGCGTTCCTGCGCCAGCAGCATCGCCGCCAGATAGTCGGGCACGGCGCGGCTGAAGTAATAGCCCTGGCCCAGCGTGCAGCCGGCGTCGCGCACGGCCGTCACCTGCTCGATCGTCTCCAGCCCCTCGGCGACGATTTCCATGTCGAGCTGGGCCCCCATTTCCGCCACCGCGCGAATGATCGCCTCGGTCCGGTTCGACACGTCGGGGCCGGAGACGAAGCTGCGATCGACCTTGATCTTGCTGAACGGGTATTTGTTGACATAGGCGAGCGAGGAATAGCCGGTTCCGAAATCGTCGAGCGCAAAGCGCACGCCGCGCGACGACAGCTCGCTGATGAAGGCGTCGGTCGCTTCGCTGTCGTCGAGAAACAGGCTTTCGGTCACCTCCAGCTCCAGCCGGGTCGGGTCGAGCTTGGCTTCGCGAAGGGCGTTCACGATCCCCAGCGCCGCGCCCGGCGCCTTGATCTGCAGCGACGACAGGTTGACCGCGATGGTCACGTCGTCGGGCCATTGCGCCGCCGCCTTGGCCGCCTGCGCGGTGATCCAGTTGCCCAGCGTCACGATAACACCGGTTTCCTCGGCGACCGGAATGAATTCGTCGGGCCGCATTTCGCCCTTCTGCGGGTGGAACCAGCGCACGAGCGCTTCGAACGTGCGGATCCGGCCGGTCGCAAGGTCCACGATCGGCTGGAAGAAGATCGACAGCTCGTTCTTCTGGATCGCGTGGCGCAGCTCCGCCTCGATCTCGCGCCGGCGCGCCAGGTCGCGGCTCATCGAACTGTCGAAGAAACAGGTCTGGCGCCGGCCGTTGACCTTGGCGTGATAGAGCGCGAGATCGGCGGCCTGCATCACGCTGTCGGCGTCCGGCCCGTCTTCGGGCAGCACGGCCACGCCCAGCGAGGCGCCGATTTCCAGCCGCTCCCCGTCGACCCGCACCGGGCGCATGATTTCGGCATGGACTTCGCTCGCCAGCCGCATGCAGTCGGCCCGGCTATCGATTTCGCAGAACACGATGAACTCGTCGCCGCCGAAGCGGGCGACCGTCGTGCCCGGCGGGGTGATTTCCTGGAGCCGCCGCGCCACCGTTTGCAGCACGCGGTCGCCGACCGGATGGCCCAGCAGGTCGTTCACTTCCTTGAACCGGTCGAGGTCGATCCAGATCATGCCCATCATCTGGTCGGGCTCGATCTCCATCAGCTTTTCGACGATCTCGTGATTCAGGCCCGCGCGGTTGGCGAGGCCGGTCACCGTATCGGTGCGGGCGAGCTGCTGCATCTTGGCCGCCAGGCGCGCGCTGGTTTCGGCGGCGGCGATATTGTCACGCAGCAGGTGAAACACGTTCATCGTGATCGACGCCATCGCCGGCACCATCAGCAGGATGGTGACCGCGAAGACCGCGAGCGGGAGCGACCCGAGATAGATGCAGGCCAGGCTGATCGGCACGCAGACCAGAACGAGCTGGCCGATCGCGATCACCGGGCGGCCGGCATTCCGGGCGCAGATCGCAACGCCGTAACCGATCGCATTGGCGGCCATCATCACTTCGGCGGCGGGATCGACTTTCATCACCAGCGTCGCGGCGGTCGCGGTGCCCAGAAGCAGGGCATAGGTAAATGCGCCGATCTCGTAGATCTTTTCGAGCGTGCTGGTGCTCGCGTCGCTGTCGGGCGAAATCGCGAACGCCAGCATGATGCGGATGGCGGCCACGACACACAGCGCGGCGGTGAGCCCGTACATGACCAGCGAGGCGCTCAGGTAAGCGACGACCAGCGCGCAGACGATGCCGCTGGCCGCGCCGGCGGCGAGACTGCTGGGCTGCGTATAGAGGGTGCGGACCAGCATCCGGCGCACGCGATCCGACAGCGCATCGCCTTTCTGGAAATAGGACAAGGCCCTGGTGACCTTCCCCCGGGGATCGCAGTTCGCCATGCTCCGGGCGATAGCCCAAAGTGGTCACCGCATAGTTAAGAAACCGATGATGGCCCGGTGCCGCGCTCGGCGGCCGGACCGGGGGGCGGTTCAGGGCACCGGTACGGCCGAAGGCGCGCCGCGATCGTCTGCCGGCCGCAGCCCGGTGCGCGTGGTGCGTTCGAGGCCGCGGGCAAGGCGCGCGTCCAGCGTGCGGCAGATCCCGTGCCACCAGTCGTACGATTGGCGGTCGCCGGCGAAGAACGCGCGTTCGGCCTGCCGGCGCGCTTCCCGCGCCGCGCCGAGGCCATGACGGGCGAAGTGCTGCAAGGCGGCATGGAGCATCCGGTCGTCGGGCCGCGCCAGGCAATTGTCGTTTGCCGCGCGCGCGGGCTTGCGCCGGCGAAACGCCTGCGCGAGCAGGGACTGTGCAGCGGATTGCGATGGTGCGAAATGGACCGTCATGACGAATTGGGCCTTCCGGTATGGCTCTTCGTGGCTGGAGGACGAAGGCCGGTTGCGACTTGCCCACAAGGTCTAGCGCCGCTCTCCTAAATTATGGTTCTTTGCCAGGGTTTCCAAGAGCTTAACCGCCTCGTGCCGGCCGGCGTTCGCCCTATCGCGGATCGGCGATCCAGCGGCCGCTGTTGGCATATTCGGGCCGCACCGTTCCGGCCGAAGGCAGGCGGTCGGCAGGGCGCGCGGTGTCGCCGGTTTCCGCTGCGCCGGCGGCGGACTGTGCGGGAACGGATGCGCGGGCAGGGCTGCGGCCGGCGGTTGCGCGCGCGCTTTCGGCGGCGGGGCTGGCGAATGCCGCCGCCGGCGGGGCGGGTCGGGCGAACCTTTCCGCCACGGCCCGGGCGCTCGGCGCGGCCGCCGGTTCGCGGCCGCTATAGGCCGCGGTGAAAGCGCCCGGCTGCCCGGCCCTGCCGCGCCAGCGATAGAACCGGTGCGCGCCGATCGTGCCCACCGTGTCGAGGCTCGCCGCCCAATAAGGATCGATCCAGATCGTGTGGTAGTGCGTGGCGAGCCCGACGGGGGTATAGACCTCGCCCGCCAGCGCCGCCTGCGCAATGCCCAGCGCACGGTCCCACGCCGCCTTCATCGGCTTGCGCGCCAGCGACCCGTCGCAGGTGAAGGTGAACTGGCACCCGGTGCTGCGGTCCGAACCCTGGAAAACCACGCCGCACACGCTGTTGGGATATGTCGGATGGGCCACGCGGTTGAGCACGACTTGCGCCACGGCCTTCTGGCCGCCCGGCGTCTCGCTCGCCGCCTCGTAATAGACCGCACTGGCGAGGCAGTGCAGCGCGCGGGCGCGGTCGACGCCCGTGCCGCCGCCGGCGAAGCTGCGCGCCGCGGGGCCGGCGGTGCGTGCGGCGGCCAGTTCCGCCGCGGTTCCGTCGCCGGTGCCGGTGGGATCGAACACCGCGGCCAGATCGTCGCGCGCGGCGGGCACCACGCGCGGACTGTCTTCGAGGAAGTAGAAGGCAGAGCCGGGGAAACTGTGGCCGGCGCGCTCGAACGGCATCGGCTTGACCGTTTCGGCCGGGGCAGTCTGAGGCACCGGCCGGCCGAAAGCGTGCCAGTCGCCCGGTGCGGCCATCGCCGGCACGCCCAGCGCCGCCACGAGCGCGAGGATGCGCCGTCCGCGATGCCTGCCCGGTCCGCCCCCGCCGATCGGGCGCGACCGCAGGCTCGCCGGCGTGCGGCGTGCGCGGGTCGTTCCGGCGGGGCCGTTGCTCAAGCTGCGTCCTTTCCGATCCGATGGCTGCCTGTCGGCTCGCGGCCCCGGCGCGTAGCAGCGCGAAAGCTGAAACTCGAGCGCGCCCTTGCCCCCGTCCCTTGGCGGCACAAGTCGCAAGCGGCGGTTAAGCGACATGCTTGTCGCAAGGTTAACGGCATGCGTCTTGCCGGGGTGGGGCGAGGCGGCTAAGGGCCGCCGCACGTCACGGGTTGTCCACCCGTTCCTGCCGGAACGACGGACCGAAGAGGGAAGGGGGTAGGGAGCATTTCTCCCGAGGCCCCCGCTGCCCCCGCAACTGTGACCGGGGAGCGCCCGTTCGACACGTCACTGGGGAACCGGGAAGACGAAACGCGGCGCGACGATCCGGGAGCCAGGAGACCTGCCCGATGACGGTCGTTCGTGCTGCCGGGCGGGGTGCACCGGAAGCAAGCGGAAAAGGCGTATGCCTTGTTCCGTCATGAGCGGCAGTTCGTTCATGACAGGAGTATTCCATGCGTAACCACCTGATTTTCGGCACCAGTATTCTCGCGCTATCCGCGCCGCTCGCGGCTCAGGACAGCGCCACCGACCCCTATGGCCAGTTCCGCCCGGCCGAGACCGAGATAACGGTCACCGCCACCGGCACCCGGATCGAGGTCGAAGACACCGGCCAGCCGGTCACCGTGATCGGGCAGGACGAGATCGAGAGTGTCCAGGGCGCCGATCTGACGCGCGTTCTCGAACGCGTGCCCGGCCTTTCCTTCAGCCGCAACGGCGGCCCCGGCGCGGTCACCAACGTGCGCGTGCGCGGGGCGGAGGGCGAGCAGCTGCTCGTCATCCTCGACGGCGTGCGCGTGTCGGACCCGGCCGCGCCCGGCGGCGGGTTCGATTTCGGCAACCTGCTCGCCAGCAATCTCGGCAAAGTCGAGGTCCTGCGCGGGTCGAACAGCACGGTCTGGGGGGCCGACGCGATCGGCGGCGTGCTGGTCGCCAGCACGCGCAGCGAAAGCGGCCTGCAGGCGAGCGCCGAATACGGTTCGCGCGATACGCTGACCGGCGCGGTCTCGGGCGGCGTGGGCGGCGATGCCGGGTTCCTGGGCGGTTCGGCCAGCTATTACCGCACCGACGGCTTCTCGCAGGCGGCGAGCGGGACGGAGGCGGACGGGTTCGAGCAGTGGGCCGTCAACGGCCATGGCCGGCTCTACCTCACGCCCGGTTTCGAAGTCTTCGCCCGCGGCCGCTGGGCCGAAGGCGACCTCGACCTCGACGGCTTCCCGGCGCCCGACTATGTCCTTGCCGACACCGGCGACACGCAGCACACGCGCCAGTATTCGGCCTCGACAGGTGCGGTCTACGACGCCGGGCCGCTGTTCGTCAGCGCCGCCTATTCCTTCGCCGATACCGAGCGGGTCAACCGCAGCGCGGACAGTGCCGACCCGACTTTCTCCAGCGACGGCCATTCCGACCGCGTCGAACTGCGCGGCGAATGGCGCCCGATCGGCCCGCTGCTGGTCAATTTCGGGGCGGAGAACGAGTGGAGCGACTATCGCACCCTTTCCGACGATGCGCGGCACAGCACGCGGATCTTCGGCGCCTATGCCCAGCTCGGGATCGAGATGGGGCCGCTCTCGGCCCACGCCGGCGCCCGGCTGGACGATCACGCCCGCTTCGGCAGCGAAACGAGCTTCGGCGGCGACATCAGCTATGTCCTTGCCGGCGACCTGCGCCTGCGCGCCAGTGTGGGCGAGGGGTTCAAGGCGCCGACGCTCTACCAGCTCTATTCCGACTACGGGAACCCGGAGCTTCAGCCCGAACGCAGCACCAGCTACGACATCGGGCTGGTCCACGGCGACCGCTCGCTCGCGAAATCGCGCTTCTACGGCGCGCTGACCGCGTTCCGCCGCGATGCGCGCAACCAGATCGAGTTCGCAAGCTGCTGGCAGAACCCGGCCCCGATCTGCGAGGAGCGTCCTTTCGGCTACTACGACAACATCGGCCGCGTGCGGGCCGAGGGGATCGAGGTCGAGCTGGGCGCGCGCCCGTCGGATCGCTGGGTGACCCGCGCGGTCTATGCCTGGGTCGACACCGAAAACCGCACCGCCGGTTCGGTGAACGAAGGCAACGTCCTTGCGCGCCGTCCGCGCCATACGCTGACGCTGTCTGCCGACTGGGTCAGCCCGCTGGCCGACTTCACGCTGGGCGGCGACGTGCGGCTGGTGGGCGATTCGTTCGATAATGCCAGCAACCTGACGCCGCTCGACGGCTATGCCCTGGCCGATCTGCGCGCGTCCTTGCCGTTCGGCGAGCGGTTCGAGCTGTTCGGCAGGGTCGAAAACCTGTTCGACGCCGATTACCAGACCGCCGCCGGCTATGCGACCGCCGGTCGCAGCGCCTACGTCGGCGCGCGCGCGCGGTTCTGATCCGCCGCAAAGTCTGAAGCACGAAAAAGCGCCCGGCCTCGTGGTGAGGTCGGGCGCTTTTCTTTTCTGTCCTCTTTCCCGTCATGCTGAACTCGTTTCAGCATCCATCGCGCCTTCATGGGCCGAGTCCCGACGGGGCGGAATGGACCTGAAACGAGTTCAGGGTGACGGGGGTGGCGCAATCCGCCCCACCCCCAAAAGGCCTTCAGTCCTCGGTCGTTTCCGGCGGTAGCGGGCCGTCCGAGGTGGCCGGTTCCGCCTCCGCCTCGCCGCCCAGCAACCCGCGCGCGTCGAGCATCGGGGTCACGTCGGGCTGGCGTCCGGCGAAGTTCTCGAACATTTCGAAATAGTCCATCGTCCCGCCGCGGCTGAGCACGGTCTTGCGATAGTGATCGCCGTTCGCGCGGGTCAGGCCGCCGTTGTCGAGGAACCACTTGCGGCTGTCGCGGTCGAGCATCTCGGTCCACAGATACGAATAGTATCCCGCGCTGTAGCCGGCCGGGCTTGAGAAGATGTGGTTGAAATAGATCGAGCGGTAACGCGGCGGCACCAGATCGACTTCCAGCCCCAGCTCCTCCAGCGCCTTGCGTTCGAAGGCGTCGACTTCTTCCGGGGTGTCGATCGCCGCCGCTTCGGCCGGGCTCAGCGCGTGCCACTTCATGTCGAGCAGCGCGGCCTCGACCACTTCGCCGAAATCGTAACCCTGGTTGAACTTCGCTGCGGCCTCGATCTTCTCGACCAGTTCGGCCGGGATCGTCTCGCCGGTCCGATAGTGTTTGGCATAGTTGCGCAGCACCTCGGGATAAGTCGCCCACAGCTCGTTCACCTGGCTCGGGTATTCGACGAAGTCGCGCGCGGTCGCGGTGCCCGAAAGGCTGGCGTATTTCTGATCGGCGAAAAACCCGTGCAGCGCGTGGCCGAATTCGTGGAACATCGTGTTGACGTTGTCGAAGCTCACGAGCTGCGGCTCGCCCTCCGCCGCCTTGGGGATGTTGAGCACGTTGTAGATCACCGGCTTGGTGCCGTAGAGATGGCTTTGATCGACGAAGTTGCTCATCCACGCGCCGCCGCGCTTGCTCGGCCGCTGATAGGGGTCGAAATAGAAGATCCCCAGCTCGCTGCCGTCGGCATCGAACACGGTATAAGTCGTCACGTCGGGGTGATAGACCGGAAGATCGGTACGCTTCTCGAACGTAAGGCCGTAGAGCTTGTTGGCGGCATAGAACACACCGTCTTCGAGCACGTTGGTGATTTCGAAATAGGGCTTCACCGCGTTTTCGTCGATGTCGTACTTCGCCTTACGGACTTTCTCGGCATAGCGATACCAGTCCCACGGGCGGACTTCGAAATCGCCGCCTTCGGCCCTGATCTGCTCGTTCAGCATGGCCGCCTCGCGCCGCTGGGTCGCGGCGAGGGCGGGAACCATCTGCTCCATGAAATCGAGCGCGGTCTTCGGGTTCTTCGCCATGCGATCGTACATGACGTAGCTGGCCCAGTCCGGCTCGCCGAACAGCGCCGCCTTCTGCGCGCGCAGGCTGGCGATTTCGGCAAGCAGGGCGCGCGTGTCGTTCTCGCCGCCCCGGTCGGCGCGGTGATAGCTGTTCATGAACAGCGCCTCGCGCGTGGCGCGATCTTCCAGCTCGGGAAGGAGCGGCTGCTGCGTCGTGTTCTGCAGCGCGATCACGTATTGGCCGTCCAGCCCACGCTCGGTCGCCAGCTTGGCCGCAGCCTCGATATCGGCGTCCGACAATCCGGCGAGCTTCGCCCGGTCGTCCACCACCAGCGCGCCGTCGACGGTTGCTTCGCGCAGTCTCTGCGAAAACTCGGTGGTCAGTTCGGACAGGCGCGAATTGATCGCTTTCACCTGTTCCTTCTGCGCCGGGTCGAGCAGCGCGCCGGCATGGACCATCTGGTCGTAGGTTTCCTCCAGCAGCTTGGCGTCTTCCGGCGTCATGCTCATCGCCGCGCGGTTGTCGTAGACCGCCTTCACCCGCTGGAACAGGACGGGGTCGAGCGTGATCGCGTCCGAATGTTGCGACAGGCGGGGGCCGATTTCGGCCTGGACCGCGTCCAGCGTGTCGTTGGTGTTGGCGCCGGTCAGCGCGAAGAACACCGTCGCCACCCGGCCCAGCATCCGGCCCGAGGTTTCGAGCGCGACGATCGTGTTGTCGAACGTCGGCGGGGCGGGATTGTTCTTGATCGCCGCGATCTCGGCATTGTGGATCGCCATCGCCTGTTCGAACGCGGGTTTGAAATCGCTGTCGTCGATCTGCGTGAAATCGGGCGCGTGGAAAGGCAGGTCGCTCGGCTGCGCGAAATAGCCGGTGGCCTCGGGAATGTCGGCAGCGGCGGCAGGGGCGGTATCGGCGGCGGAATTCACGGCACCCTCCTCGATGGTGGAACATCCGGCAAGCGCGAATGCAATGGCGGTCGTGGCCAGGATATGGGCCTTCATGGTCTCTCCAATCGTATCTCGGGCGGCGCGGCGCGCGCGCCCGCAAAGTCGGCGGAACGGGTTTGCTGGTGCCGCTTGAACCGGAGATCGAGCGCGAATGCAAGGACTTGCCGACGAGCGGGCATTGTCGCGTCAGTCGAGGGGAAAATCCTCCAGCCGCTCGTATTCGGAGCCATAGGGCGTCGGCCGGCTTTCGTAGAGCGCGAAGCGGTCGACCGGCCACGGCCCGGCGGCGAGCAGGGTATGGCTCGCCAGCCATGCGCCGATCGGGCCGCTGGAGGCGTTGAGGCGGGCGAGCGTGACGTGCGGCACGAACTTGCGCGTTTCGGGCGGCAGGCCGGCGGCGCGACAGGCGCGCTCCACCCGGCGTTGCAGAATCGCGAGTGGCTCGGTCGGCGGCACCGCGGCCCAGAGCGTATGGGGCCGCCGCTTGCGCGCGAAATGCCCGACCCCGCGGATATCCAGCACGAAGGGCTCGGCCCGGACCAGCGCCAGCGCCGCGACCAGATCTTCCGCGGCGCGCCGATCCAGCTCGCCGGCAAAGCGCAAGGTCAGGTGCAACTGCTCCTCCGACTGCCAGCGCGCGGCCTCGATCCCGTCCATGGTGTCGAGCAAAATATCGCGGATCGTTTCGGGCAGGGGCAGGGCAACGAACAGGCGGTGCATGGTGCGGCTTTAGCAGGTCGTGAGCGGGGCCGCATCCGTAGCGGTTGACCGTCCAGGCCAGCCCACCCCCGACCCCTCCCGCAAGCGGGAGGGGGGAGGTCTCTCACAGCGAAGGCGCGTCCCCTCCCGCAAGCGGGAGGGGAGCGAGACTTGGTGAGCGCAGCGAACCTAGTCGCAGCGGGGTGGGCCCCAGCGCTTGCGGGAGCGAGACTTGGTGAGCGCAGCGAACCTAGTCGCAGCGGGGTGGGCCCTCGCGCAACGCCAGCCGAATCGCCGTCACAACCCCCTCGACATTGTCGCGAACGTCTTCGTTCATGAAACGCAGCACCCGGTACCCCTGGCCGCGCAAATACCGATCGCGCACGACATCCCGCTCCGGCGCCACGTCGTGCGACCACCCGTCGAGTTCCACGACCAGCTTGTGCTCGCGGCACAGGAAGTCGGCAAAGTACGGCCCGACCGGCATCTGCCGGCTGAACTTCACACCAAGCTGCGACTTGGAGAGATACTGCCAAAGCGTCCGTTCCGCGAGAGTGGCCCGATTGCGCAGCTCCCGCGCGCGCTTCGTGTTCCGCGGTTTGAATGTCGTCACCGTAGCACTGTGCCCACCCCCGACCCCTCCCGCAAGCGGGAGGGGAGAGGCTCTCGCAGCGAGGTATATCCACGCGGCCACCCCTCCCGCTTGCGGGAGGGGCGCGAGACTTGGTGAGCGCAGCGAACCTAGTCGCAGCGGGGTGGGCCCCTGCGCTCGCGGGAGCGAGACTTGCTGAGCCGGAGGCGAAGCTAGTCGCAGCGGGGCGGGCCGGCGAAGATCGCCTCAGCCCTTCTTCTTCCCGCCGTCCTGCTCGATCTGTCTGGCGCCGCCGGACCCGAGCGGGATTTTCCGCCCGCGGCTCTTCTCGGCGGTCCGGGGCAGGGTGATCGTCAGCACCCCGTCGGAGAAGTCGGCGCTGCACGCCTCCTCGTCGATGCCCGACGGCAGGGCGATACGGCGTTCGAAGCTGCCGTAGCTCCGCTCGCGATAGCCGCCGTCGGCATCCTCGCGCGTGCTGCGCTTCTCGCCGCGCAAGGTCAGGACGCCGTCTTCCACGGTGAGGTCGATGTCCTCTTCCTTCACCCCCGGCAGTTCGGCGGCGATCTCCACTTTGTCGTCGTCCTGGTGGATGTCCATCGCGGGGGCCGCCATGCCGGACCGCCCGAAGAATCCGGTGTCGCCGTCCCGGTCGAACAAGTCGTCGAACAGGCGGTTCATCCGGTGATGCAGGTCGAACAGCGATCCGCCGCCGGGGCCGCCGCGCGCGAGGCCGGAACGGCGATCGAACGGTGTCAGATATCCAAGTGCCATATGTTTCCTCCTCTTTCTGCAAAACGGCGGAAGAGCAGGCGGCCGCGGGATCAAAAGGGGACGCGCCGGCCGCCTCTCGTTCCGCTGCGGAAAACGATTCGGGCGCCCTCCCGTTCCCCTGGCGAACGGCATCCGCGGCGCGAGGCCGGGCACCGGTGCGGGCCGACCGAATCGCCCGTCATTCCCGCGCAGTCTCCGCCCCGTGCTCGCGCCCATGCCGCCGCAGGCGGAACGCCAGCGCCAGCAGCGCGACGCCGGCGATCAACGCCCAGATGCCGATCATCCAGGCGACCGACAGCAGCGTCGGTTCCGGCGCGACGATCAGCAGCGCGATCAGGCCCGCGCCCAGCAGCACGGTCAGCGCGCCGCACGCGATCAGCAGCCATTCGCCGCGGATCGCGCGGCGCAGGCGCCAGGCGGCGACGATCTGGAGCACGCCGCTTGCCACCGCCCAGGCGGCGATCAGCGCGATGGCGGTGAGGGCATAGGCGAGCGTGCCGAGGGCGGGGAACAGCACGAAGATCACGCCCACGGCGATCCCGAGCATGCCCGCGAGGATCAGCGCCCACCACCGCTCCTCCTTCCGCCGCGCCCCGCGCACTCCGCTGGCGACCGCGAAAATCCCATCGACGAAGCAGAACGCGGCGAAGACCAGCGCGAAAGCGAACAGCGCCGGCCGCGGAAAAGCGAGCGCCAGCGCGCCCAGCACCAGCAACAACCCGCCGCGAAACGCAAACCAGCCCCAGTTCCGCGCGGGGAGATGGTCGACAAAGGCGCCGTCGGCGGCGCCGGTGGGTGGCGTTTCGGTCGTGGAATCCATGGGTCCTCTCCTTCGGAAAGCGCCGCTCCTGTCGCCAATGTGCGACTGTCGCGCGGGTTCCGGCCCGTTGCAAATCGACCTGCCGCGGCCATATGGCACGCTCACCGCTGACCTGCCCGCACGCCTCTTGACGGCAGCGAACAATTCGGGAACACGGCTTCGCATGGCACTTACCCACATTTCCGTCCGCGGCGCGCGCGAGCATAACCTCAAGGGCATCGATATCGATCTGCCGCGCGATTCGCTGATCGTGATCACCGGGCTTTCGGGCTCGGGCAAGTCGAGCCTCGCGTTCGACACGATCTATGCCGAAGGGCAGCGGCGCTATGTCGAGAGCCTTAGCGCCTATGCGCGTCAGTTCCTCGAAATGATGCAGAAGCCCGATGTCGAACATATCGACGGGCTTTCCCCCGCCATCAGCATCGAGCAGAAGACGACGAGCCGCAATCCGCGCTCGACCGTCGCGACGGTGACCGAGATCTACGACTACATGCGCCTGCTCTGGGCGCGCGTCGGCGTGCCCTATTCGCCCGCCACCGGCCTGCCGATCGAGGCGCAGACCGTCTCCAACATGGTCGACCGGGTCATGGCCCTGCCCGAAGGCACGCGGCTCTACCTGCTCGCGCCCGTGGTGCGCGGGCGCAAGGGCGAATATCGCAAGGAGCTGGCCGAATGGCAGAAGGCCGGCTTCACGCGCGTGCGCATCGACGGGGAGATGTACGCAATCGAGGAAGCGCCCGCGCTCGACAAGAAATACAAGCACGATATCGAGGTTGTGGTCGACCGGCTCGCCGTGCGCGAGGGGATCGAGACGCGGCTGGCCGACAGCTTCGAAACCGCGCTCAAGCTGGCCGACGGGCTGGCCTATGTCGATCTGGCGGATGGGACGGTGGCGGAGGTTTTGGCGCGGGCCCCCTCCACCACCGGGCTTGCGCCCGGCGGTCCCCCTCCCCCAGTGGGGGAGGATCGGGAAGGCGCAGCGCAAACTCCTCCCCCTCCGGGGGAGGGGGACCAGCCGAAGGCTGGTGGAGGGGGCGCCACGAGCACCGCGGGCACCACGGGCGGCAAGATGAAAGGCGCCGGCCTGCCGCCCAACCGGATCGTCTTTTCCGAACGCTTCGCCTGCCCGGTCAGCGGCTTCACGATCGAGGAGATCGAGCCGCGGCTGTTCAGCTTCAACGCCCCGCAGGGCGCCTGCGCCACGTGCGACGGGCTGGGCGAGAAGCAGCTGTTCGACCCGCAGCTCGTCGTCCCGAACGAGGCGCTGACGCTCAAGCAGGGCGCCGTCGTGCCCTGGGCCAAGTCCAACCCGCCATCGCCTTATTACATGCAGGTCCTCGCCAGCCTGGCGAAGGAGTTCGGGTTCGATCTCACCACCCCGTGGAACGAACTTTCCGACGAGCATCGCGACATCGTCCTCCACGGCACGAAGGGCCGCGCGGTGCCGCTCACGTTCAAGGACGGGCGCAAGGAATATACGGTCAACAAGGCGTTCGAGGGCGTGATCGGCAACCTCAACCGCCGGATGCGCCAGACCGAGAGCGCGTGGATGCGCGAGGAGCTGGCCAAGTTCCAGACCGCGCAGCCGTGCGAGACCTGCGGCGGCAAGCGGCTCAATGCGAAAGCGCTGGCGGTGAAGGTCCCGAGCAGGGAGGGCCCGACCGACATCGCCACCCCCACGCGGATGAGCGTCGCCGACGCCCGGGCCTGGTTCCTCGCGCTGGAAGATCACCTGAGCGAGACCCAGGCGCAGATCGCCCGCGCGATCCTGAAAGAGATCAACGAGCGGCTCGGTTTTCTCGACAATGTCGGCCTCGACTACCTCAACCTCGATCGAACGTCGGGCACTCTCTCGGGCGGGGAGAGCCAGCGCATCCGCCTCGCCAGCCAGATCGGCTCCGGCCTCTCGGGCGTGCTTTACGTGCTCGACGAGCCCAGCATCGGCCTCCACCAGCGCGACAACGACCGGCTGCTCGAAACCCTCAAGCGCCTGCGCGATCTCGGCAATACGGTGATCGTGGTCGAGCACGACGAGGATGCGATCCGCGCCGCCGACCACGTGGTCGACCTCGGCCCCGGCGCCGGCGTCCACGGGGGCGAGGTTGTCGCGCAGGGCACGCTCAAACAGGTGCTCAAGGCCAAGGGCTCGCTCACCGCCGACTACCTCACCGGCCGGCGCGAAATCGCGGTCCCGGCCCAGCGCCGCAAGGGCAACGGGCACAAGCTCACCGTCCACGGCGCCCGGGCGAACAACCTGCGCGACGTGACCGCCAGCATCCCGCTCGGCACCTTCACCTGCGTCACCGGCGTTTCCGGCTCGGGCAAGTCGAGCTTCACCATCGACACGCTCTACGCCGCCGCGGCCCGCGCGCTGAACGGCGCGCGCGTGATCGCCGGCCCGCACGACAAGGTCACCGGCCTCGAATTCTGCGACAAGGTGATCGAGATCGACCAGTCGCCGATCGGCCGCACCCCGCGCTCCAACCCGGCGACCTACACCGGCGCCTTCACCCAGATCCGCGACTGGTTCGCCGGCCTGCCCGAAGCCCAGGCGCGCGGGTACAAGCCGGGCCGCTTCAGCTTCAACGTCAAGGGCGGCCGGTGCGAGGCGTGCCAGGGCGATGGCCTCATCAAGATCGAGATGCACTTCCTGCCCGACGTCTATGTCACCTGCGAGGAATGCGGCGGCAAGCGCTACAACCGCGAAACGCTGGAGGTGAAGTTCAAGGGCCTCTCGATCGCCGACGTGCTCGACATGACGATCGAGGATGCGGAGGAGTTCTTCAAGGCCGTCCCCCCGATTCGCGACAAGATGCACATGCTGAACGAAGTGGGCCTCAGCTACGTCAAGGTCGGCCAGCAGGCGACCACGCTCTCGGGCGGGGAGGCGCAGCGGGTGAAGCTCGCCAAGGAACTCAGCCGCCGCAGCACCGGCCAGACCCTCTACATCCTCGACGAGCCGACCACCGGTCTCCATTTCGAGGATGTCCGCAAGCTCCTCGAAGTGCTCCACCGCCTGGTGGACCAGGGCAACAGCGTGGTGGTGATCGAACACAACCTCGACGTGATCAAGACCGCCGACCACATCCTCGACCTCGGCCCCGGCGGCGGCGTGCGGGGCGGGGAGATCGTGGCGGAGGGCACGCCGGAGGAAGTTGCCGCGGTGGAGGCGAGCTATACAGGGCGGTATTTGAAGCCGATGCTGGATCGGCAGAAAGCGGCGGCGGAGTGAAATCCTCCCCATCGTCTCGCGATGGGGAGGGGGACCATCTGCAGGATGGTGGAGGGGCACATTGGCCTTTGCCCGGCTCGCTGCTTGCCTCGCCTATGACACTGTCATATAATCGCGCCATGACCACCCGCTCCGCCAAACCCGTCACCGTCACTCTCGGCCCGCTCGCCGCGATGGCGCGGGGCCGCGTCGAATCGGGCCGCTACGGCTCGCTCAGCGAGGTGGTTCGCGCCGGCCTGCGCGCGCTCGAGCGCGAAGAACGGGCTCTCGACGCGATCCTGAAGGCGCGGGTAGAGGAAGCTCTGGCCGACCCTGCTCCCTCGATCCCCCAAAGCGAGGTATTCGCCGAACTGGCCGCTCGCCACGCCCGGCGCACCCAGGGGTGACAGGCCGCCCGGTCGTCTGGCGACCGCGGGCGCGGGCCGATCTCCTCGCGCTATACGACTGGATTGCCGAGCGCGCCGATCCCGATACTGCGTTTGCCTATACCTCGGGCATCGAGGCCTGTGCCGACCGGCTCGCGACGTTCCCCGAACGCGGCACCCCACGCGACGATCTCGTCGCGGGGATGCGAACGCGCCCCTATCGCGGGCGAACCGTGATTGCCTATCGTGTCGTCGATGGCGCTGTGGAAATTCTGCGACTGGTTCATGCCGGGCAGAACTGGGACGACGCAGGGGAAGAGGGCGAGGAAGGCGCGGAAGGTTGATGTGCTACCGGTGTCAGCGAGTATCGGAAATGTATTTAAAGTTGAAGTCGAAAAGAGAGTGGCGAGAATGGGGGAAAAGGTGTCAGATAGGTACTCAAATGACGTTAACCCGAAAATTACCTTTCAAACTGCCACTACGATAGCAGCGCGACCGAGGCTCTACGCGCTCGGTATGGCGGTGATTGCAACGCACTCCGAGGCGGAATCGTACCTTTCATTGCTGATGGTTTCACTTTTTGGTGCGAAACCTGCTGCTGGCGCAGCAATATTCAATTTACTCAAAGCGAATCATCTTCAAATGAAAGCGATCACTAGTGTTGCTGCCGTCGTCTTGGGTAAAGAGAGCACGGAGATGTTGAAACCTGTTCTGAAAGTGTTCGAAGAATCTGCGGAGAATCGAAACACTTTGGCTCATTGTATGTGGGGGCTAGATGAGAGTATTTTGGATGGGGTGGTTTTAGCTAGATCAAATGTAGCAGCACGTTTCTCTGTAGAAGTATTACATGCTGCAGGACAAAAAAATGCCAAAGATCGAATAAAAAAAGCTTCATCATCTATGAACGATGAACTCCAAATATGGAGAGAGTGTCATTTTCAAAATGCCTTAAGCAAAGCCAATAAGGCAAGTTCAATTATGCAAAACTCCTATTTTGAAGTATTGAAGGGCACATTGGCAAGAAGTAGGTGAGGCCTGCTAAAGACCCGGCTTGCTTCTCCGGGAGGCCGGTCTTTCGACTATTCCGACCGCTAGCCCCAACCCGTGATGGAAGGCGAGCGCAGGGGTTGGTGTCTATAGCATCACCCCTCTACCGCGACCTCGGTTTCGCCGCCCATGTGGGAATTGATTGAACCTCTACTCCCCAAAAAACCATTTTCCTACACCCCTCCATTCCGCATAAGGACACAGTTCTCTCTTTGTTCCAATAGGAGTAGAACCGATGTCCGATCGATCTTTCGACAAATTCACGCTCCCCGGCGACATTCCCGACGATCCCGGCTCCGCCCCCTCCCGCGTGCGGGAGGGGAGCGAGACTTGCCGCGACGCAGTCGCGGTTAGTCGCAGCGGGGTGGGTTCCGATGGGGCGCCCGAGGACGGGCCCACCCCCGGCCCCTCCCGCAGCTCCCCGCTTTCGCGGGGACAGGTGTCGGGGGAAAGTCGCGTCCCCACGCAGGACTGGCTCGCGCGCGGGCTCAGGCATCCGGCGGGGCGGGGGTGGGAGGTGGAGCCTGCCTCCGGTGCGAGCCCCCGCGAAGGCGGGGACCTCGTGCAATCTGGCGCTTCGCCTGACGGCCTGAGGCCCCCGCCTTCGCGGGGGCGCACCGAGGACGCGGGCGCTCCGCTCTCCCACAGCGCGCTCGACGCCCGGCTTGCCGAATACGGCGTCGCGCTGCGGCCGGAGCCGGGCAGCAAGCCGTGGCCGGGCGGGTGGCTGCCGGGCGATCCGCCGCTCCTGATCGACACCGGCCTCGGCGACACCGGGGATGCGGCCGATCCTTACGCGCACTCGCGCGTGTTCGACCGCGCGCGGCAGGTGCGGTTCCTCGATGCGCTGGCGACCTGCGGCGAAGTGCGCGCGGCGGCGGCGCGGGTCGGGGTGAGCCGCGAGACCGTCTATCGCACGCGGCGGCGCGATCCCGATTTCCGGCGGCTGTGGGAGGCGGCGCTGATCCACGCGCGCGCGCAGGCCGAATCGGAGCTGGCCACCCGCGCGCTCCACGGGGTCGAGGTGCCGGTCTTCGTGCGCGGCGAGCATGTCGCCACCTGGCGCCGGCACGACGCGCGGCTGCTCCTCGCGCACCTCGGCCGGCTCGACCGGCGGGTGGAGGAGGACCATGCCGCCGCCGCGCGCGCCGACCGGTTCGACGAGCTGCTCGCGGGGCTGGCCGGGCACGCGCCGCCCGCGGATCTGGCGGACGACCTGGCCGGGGCGGCGCGGGCGCGCGATCCCTATACCGTGGCCGCGCAGGAGAACCTGCCGCCGACGCGCGAGGAATGCCTCGCCCACACCCGCGACCGCACGCTCGCCCGCTTCGCCGAGCCGGACGACCGGTGGGAGCTGTGGGGCGATGCCGGCGCGGATGCGGACGACGAGGGCGAGGAGGGGGCCGAGGAAAGCGCGGCCGAGGCCGAGGCCCTGCGCGCCGAGGAGGAACGCCACGCCGCCCGCTGCGCCGCCGTCGCCAGCGCCGAGAGCGAAACCGCCGCGCTCTACGACACCTGGCAGGCGCAAGCCCACGCCCACCTCGACGCAATCCTCGCCGAAGCGGAAGGCGGCGAGGAGGCCGACAACGAGTCCCTGCGAAGGCAGGGACCTCGTGCCCCCGGCACTCCACCCGAGGACACGCCCGCGCCCGACGACCAGGCGGAGGGAGGCCCCAGCCTGCGCTGGGGCTCGGGGGAGGGGGAGGGGGCGCCCGCCTCCCGACCCGAGTCCCCACCCGAGTCCCTGCGAAGGCAGGGACCTCATGCCCCCGGCGCTCCGCCCGAGGACATGCCCGCACCGGCCGACCAGGCGGATGGAGGCCCCAGCCTGCGCTGGGGCTCGGAGGATGGGGAGGGGGCGCCCGCGTCCCGACCCGCGTCCCGCCCACCCGAGTCCCTGCGAAGGCAGGGACCTCAGGCCACTGGCGCTCCGCCCGAGGACACGCCCGCACCCGACGACCAGGCGGAGGAAGGCCCCAGCCTGCGCTGGGGCTCGGAGGAGGGGGAGGCGCCCGCGTCCCGATCCAAGACCCTCCCCGAGTCCCTGCGAAGGCAGGGACCTCGTGCCCCCGGCGCTCCACCCGAGGACATGCCGGCACCGGCCAACCAGGTGGAGGGAGGCCCCAGCCTGCGCTGGGGCTCGGAAGAGGGGGGAGGGGCGCCCGCGTCCCGCCCACCCGAGTCCCTGCGAAGGCAGGGACCTCATGCCCCCGGCGCTCCGTCTGAGGACACGCCCACACCGGCCGACCAGGCGGAGGGAGGCCCCAGCCTGCGCTGGGGCTCGGGGGAGGACGCGCCTGCTGCGAAAGCGCGGTCCGCTCCCGCCGCCCGGTGCGGCAAGCGGGCGCGGCGGCGCAGGGCGGCGAAGGTTCGCGCGGCGCGTCGGGCGCGTGCCGCCGCCGGCGTTGCGGGCGCGGCCGGGCCGCCGGTCGAATACAAGTCGCGCGAACGCGGGCTTGCGTCAGCCGGCCTGGGCGGGGCGCCTGAACCGTGTCGCGCGTGTCAACCCGGCGCGCCGTCGTCGCAGCGCAGCCACGGTTCGCCGATTGGCGCGGACCCTGCGCGGCGGGGCATCATTGGGGCGGATGAGGAGACGGCGCGCGGCCTTTGTTCTCCCTCTCCCTTTTCCCCTCCCGAGGTTTCGCGCGTCGTTTCCCGTCCCTTCGGGACAGGAGCGCGTCCGCAAAAACCACCGGGCGGACGTGCGGCAGGGGCTTCGCCTTGCGCGGGGTCCCTGCCATCCCCGCGCGCGGCGCGCAGGGCAGGGCGATGACGGCCGTTGACGGCGGCGGCGGTAGCGCGCGCTCAGTCGAGCAGGACCAGCTCGACCGATCCGTGGCCGCGCCGGATCAGCCCCAGTTCGTCCGCCGCGGCGCGCGAGAGGTCGATCGTGCGGCCCTTGTGGAACGGCCCGCGGTCGTTGATCCGCACCACGACCGACTTGCCGTTGCGCGGATTGGTCACTTTCACCCGGCTGCCGAAGGGCAGGGTGCGGTGCGCGGCGGTCAGCCGGCCGGGATCGAAGATCTCCCCGCTCGCGGTCGGGCGGCCGGCGAAGCGGCGGCCGTAGTAGGAGGCGACTCCGCGGCCGAGCGCCTGCCCGGCAGGCTCGACCTCCACCGGCGGTTCGATCGCGGCGATGTCCACCGCGCCGACGCTGGGGGCGGCGAGCGGGCGCGGGGCGGGGAGATGGGCGAAGCTGGCGTCGAACGCGCCCGCCTGCGCGCCGGTTTCGGCCAGCGCCGGCCCGCCCGCGGGGGCGGTCAGCATCAGCGTGGCGGCGAGCCCGGCAAGCTTGCGCAGCGGCGTGCGGCGGTATGGTCTGGTCCCGTCCATGACGGTGCCCGCTATACCCTCTGCGCGGCGCCGGCGGGACCACCTGCGGGTCCGCTTACCCCGTATCGCATTCGATTCGTCGCGATCGGGGGAACGGATCGGCCGGTTTCGCGGCGGCGAATCGGTTGGCGGCGGAGGGGCGCGGGGCGGATCGGGCGCGGGAACGGACAGAGAAAATGGGGCCGGCATCGCTGCCGACCCCACTCTCACCGATGCGTGGTCTTCCGTCCTGGCGAGGCCATTTGCGGAAGCGCTTGGCGCCCGGTGTTTTCGCAAGCCGTCCGGCGAACCGGACCGCCGCGTCTGTCACCGGCGCTCGCACCGGCATCCGGTTCCGCCGGGGGCGGCTCCGGCCCGAAAGCCTTCGCCATGCCGTCCGGCGGTTCCGAGACCGGTCGATCGCCGATGGCCGGCTGTCTCGAACAGCCCTGCTCCGGCTCGCGCCTTTGCAGGTCCTCGACTTCCGGCCGGATCGTCCGGCCCGTGACGGCAATGCTTTCGCGTCCTTCTCGAACGGTGCCCTTGCATCCGGCCGAAACCTTTTGCAGGTGTCCCTCGAAGACCGCGCGGACAGATGCCGCCACGTCGAACTGGTGCAAAAAGTTTCTGTGTTTTCAGGTCGTTGGACCGTCAAACGCGAAGCTTTCTGCGCCCTTTCGATGTCTCGAGACTGCGCCGCGAAAGCGAGTCGCGCAAGCTGGCAAGCCCCGGGTTATCCACTATGCCCGGATTTCTCTGTGGACAGGGGTGGATAAGTCCACCGTCCGTCGCAAGCCCTCAGCGGTCGCGCTTCGCCAGCAGCTTCAGCCGCAGCGCGTTGAGCTTGATGAAGCCCTGCGCGTCGGCCTGGTCGTAGGCGCCGGCATCGTCCTCGAACGTGACGTGTGCCTCGGAATAGAGCGAGTTGGCGGACTTGCGCCCGACGACGCTTGCCAGCCCCTTGTAGAGCTTGAGCCGGACGGTGCCGCTCACTTTCTCCTGGCTGAGGTCGATCGCGGCCTGGAGCATCTCGCGTTCCGGGCTGAACCAGAAGCCGTTGTAGATCAGCTCCGCATACTTGGGCATCAGCTCGTCCTTGAGATGCGCCGCGCCGCGGTCGAGCGTGATCTGTTCGATGCCGCGGTGGGCGCGGGCGTAGATCTCGCCGCCGGGGGTCTCGTACATCCCGCGGCTCTTCATCCCGACGAAGCGGTTCTCGACCAGGTCGAGCCGGCCGATGCCATGCCGGCGGCCGAGATCGTTGAGCGCGGCGAGCAGCGTCGCCGGGCTCATCGCCTCGCCGTTCAGCGCGATGCCGTCGCCGCGCTCGAAGTCGATCGTGATGTATTCGGGCCGGTCGGGCGCGTCTTCGGGGTGGTCGGTGCGCGAATAGACGTAGTGGGGCGTCTCCTCCCACGGATCCTCCAGCACTTTGCCTTCGGAGGACGTGTGCAGGAGATTGGCGTCGGTGGAGAACGGGCTTTCGCCGCGCTTGTCGGTCGGCACCTTGATCTGGTGCTTTTCCGCCCAGGCGATCAGCGCGCTGCGGCTGTTGAGGTCCCACTCGCGCCACGGGGCGATCACCGTGATGTCGGGAGCGAGCGCGTAGGCGGACAGCTCGAAGCGCACCTGATCGTTGCCCTTGCCGGTCGCACCGTGGGCGATCGCGTCGGCGCCGGTCTCGCGCGCGATCTCGACCAGCCGCTTGGAGATCAGCGGGCGGGCGATGCTGGTGCCGAGCAGGTAGTCGCCTTCGTAGCGGGCATTGGCGCGCATCATCGGGAAGACGAAATCGCGCACGAATTCCTCGCGCAGATCCTCGATGAAGATGTGCTTGTCGGGAATGCCCATCGCCCGCGCCTTCTCGCGCGCCGGCTCGATCTCCTCGCCCTGGCCGAGATCGGCGGTGAAGGTGACGACCTCCAGCCCGCGCTCCACCTCCAGCCACTTGGCGATCACGCTGGTATCGAGACCGCCCGAATAGGCGAGGACGACACGTTTCACTTCGGACATTTCGCTAGCACTCCGTCAATCGGCGGGGCCGGTATCAGGGGGCGGGCGCGGGGGCAACGGGGAAGCTGTTGTTCGCCTGCAACCGTGCCTTGGCAGGGCGGTGCCCTACCGCTCGGGCGGGAGCAGGCGCGCCTCGGCCTCGCGCATGTAGTCGCGGGCGAGGGGCAGCGCGTGGCGGTCGCGGATGAACTGGATCTGGTAATTGCACATCCCACCGCTTTCGAAAGCCGACGTGGCCCCGGCGAGATAGAACATCCACATGCGATAGAAGCGCGCATCGAACATCCGCTCGATCTCTTCGCGATGGGCGATGCAATTGGCATACCATGCGCGCAGCGTCCGCGCGTAGTGCAGCCGCAGCGTCTCGACATCGGAAGCGATCAGGCGGACTTTCTCGCTCGCCGCGACCGTCTCGCTCAGCGCCGGGATATAGCCGCCGGGAAAGATATACTTGCGGGTGAAGGCATCGGTGCTGCCCGGCCCGCCCATGCGCCCGATCGTGTGGAGCAGCATGACGCCGTCGTCGGCCAGCATCCGGGCGCAGGCGCGGAAGAAGGTTTCGAACTGCGGGCGGCCGACGTGTTCGAACATGCCGACGGAAACGATCCGGTCGAAGGACTCTCCCCGATCGGCCAGTTCGCGATAATCGACCAGCTCGAAATCGACCCGGTCGGAAACGCCCGCCGCGGCGGCGCGCGTGCGGGCGAGAGCGATCTGTTCCTCGCTCAGCGTGATGCCCTTGACCCGCACGTCGAAATGGCGCGCGAGATAGATCGCCATTCCGCCCCAGCCGCATCCGATATCGAGCACCGTCCGCGCGCCTTCGACCGCCAGCTTCGCGGCGATATGCGCGAGCTTGGCCTCCTGCGCCTGGGCCAGCGTCATGTCTTCGCGCGGCCAGTAGGCGCAGCTGTATTGCATGTGCTCGGCATCGAGCATCAGTTCGTAGAGCGCGTTCCCGATGTCGTAGTGATGCGCGACATTGCGACGGGAGGATCGCGCCTGGTTGACCGATTCGAGCGCGAACCCGACCGAATTGCCCAGGCGGCGCAGGGGGCTGGCCTTCCGCAGATCCGCGTTCGCCTCCCACCGGGCGTTCGATCTGACGAGCTGGACGAGGTCCATCACATCGCCCTGCTCGATCACCAGGCGCCCGTCCATGAAGGTTTCGCCCGCGCCGAGGCGCGGATCGAGCAGGATGTCGCGCGCGACCCGGGCATCGGCGAGGCGGATGGCGACCTCGGGGAAATCCGGTGCGGGTTCGCCGAACTCCACGCGGCGCCCGTCCGCATGAACCACAGTGAGCCGGCCGGACTTTATCGCCCGGCCGATTGCCTTGTCGAAGAGCGATGCGGCATTCATCGCGGAGAGAAATAGTGTCCTTCTCCGCGGTCGAAAAGGGGGGGCTACTCCGCCGCTTCGCGCAGCGCCGGATCGAAGCGCCAGGTGGGAATATCGCCGCGATCGCGCAGGCGGGCGCTTTCCTCGTACATGTAATCGCGGGTCATCGGGATCGCGCCGCGATCTTTCACGTACTGGACCTGCCAGTTGACCATATTGCCGTGCCGGAAACTCTGTTCCGCCCCGGCGAGGTAGAACAGCCACATGCGATAGAACGTCTCGTCGTACATCGCGACGATCTCGTCCTTGTGCATGACGGTGCGCGCGTACCATTCCTCCAGCGTATGCGCGTAGTGGAAGCGCATCGCCTCGACATCCGCGACTTCCCAGCCCGCCTTCTCGCTTTCGGTCACCAGCTCGCTCAGCGCCGGGATATAACCGCCGGGGAAGATGTACTTGCGCGTCCAGGCGTCGGTGTAGCCCGGCGGGCCCGCGCGGCCGCAGCAGTGGCTGAACATGACCCCGTCGGGCTTGAGCAGCTTGTGCGTGTGCCGGAAGAACTGGGGATAGTGGATCGTGCCGACATGTTCGAGCAGGCCGACGCTGGTGATCCGGTCGAACTGCCCCTCCACATCGCGATAGTCCATCAGGGCGAACTTGACCTTGTCGTCCACCCCTTCGGCCTTTGCGCGCTCCTGGCAGAAGGCGATCTGGTCGGGCGCCAGGGCGACGCCGAGCACTTCCACCCCGTACATCTTGTGCAGATAGAGCGCGAGACCGCCCCAGCCGCATCCGATATCGAGCACGCGCATCCCCTCGCACTTGCCCGCTTCCAGATGGAGCTTGGCCGCGATGTGCGCCTTCTTGTCCATCTGCGCCTGTTCCAGCGTGTTCGACGGATCGCGGTAATACGCCATCGTATATTGCCGGTCTTCGTCGAGGAACCGTTCGTAAAGCTGCCGGGTGAGGTTGTAGGTGTGTTCGGCGTTGGCGCGCGCTTTCCCGCGAAGATTGACGCCGTCCAGCTTCGCGATCGCTTTCTGCGCGGCCTTGCGCAGGAAGCCTTGCGACTGGATCGCCCGGTCGCCGACGGACTTGGTGTTCTCGGTCACGAACAGCACCAGGTCGCGGATGTCGTGCGGCGGCTCGACCACCAGCCAGCCCCACATATAGGCCTCGCCCGCGCCGAGTTGCGGATAGCGGGCGATATGGCCGGCCGCGCGCTTGTCGGTCAGAGTGATGCGGATCGGCCCGCGCGCGTCCATGTCCTCGGGCGAGGGGCCGTAGCTACGCTCCTTGCCGTCGTGGTCGGTAACGACCATGCGGCCGCGTTTGATCGCCTGGGTCAGGAACTTGTCGAGCAGCCACATCGCGGCGGTATCTCCCCTTGCTTCGCGACAGGCTTCGCCCGAGCCGCCGGGGCCTGTCAACGACCGACGGCGTTTTGCCGAACTGCGTCGGTGATAACGCGCGACGCTGCGGACGGCACCGTCATGCCCGGCTCAGACCCCGGCATACCATTGATAGCCGCGATCTTCCCAGTATCCCCCTTCGCCGCGGCCGATCCCCTCCAGACTGGCGACGGCCTCGATCGCGGTGAGATACTTGGCATGTTTGTAGCCGAGCTGGCGCTCTATCCGCACGCGCAGCGGCGCGCCGTTGCGTTCGGGCAGCGGCTCGCCGTTGAGGCGGTGCGCGATAATCGTCTGCGGGTGATAGGCATCGATAAGGTCGATGCTCTCGTAATAGGGGGCGTCGCGCAGCCGGTCGGCACAGCGGAAGACGATGTATTTCGCCTCCGGCAACAGCTCCGCGCCTTGCAGGATCGTGCCGAGCTGCGGCCCGGTCCATTCGCCGATGGCGCTCCACCCCTCGACGCAATCGTGCCGGGTGACCTGGGTCCGCTGCGGCAGGCGGCGGATGTTGTCCATGCTCAGCGAGAGCGGGTGGCGGACCAGCCCGCGCACTTCGAGGCGCCAGTCGGCGAACCCCTGCGCCAGCGCCGCGCGATAGGCATCGCTGTCCACCGTGAGCGAGCCGTTGCCGCGGAAACTGGGCGAGATCGCCGAACGGTCGTATTCGGGCGCCAGCGCGGTCCGGGCGGCGAAGAGCCGCTGGGCCTTGCGGTGCCAGTCCTCGGCGGCGGCGAGGGCCTTCGCCCCGGGGCCGCTGTCGGCGACTTTCGAGCAGCCGGCGGCAAAAGCGGCGCCCATGCCGATCAGGACGTTGCGACGCCTCATTCGCGGCCCCCGGTTATCATGTCGCGCAACTGCCGAACTGGGCCGGAGACCAGCACCAGCAGAACGTGGACCACGAAGAAGGCGAACAGCGCCCAGGCGGCGAGAAAGTGGATCGTGCGAACCGACTGCCGCCCGCCCATGGCCTCTATCAGCCAGGACAGGTGCGGTTCCCAGCCTGGGCTGATGCCCATGCCGGTCACGACCATCAGCGGCAGCAGAACGCCGAGCACGAGGCCGTAGGCGAGCTTCTGAAGGAAATTGTACTTGCCCCCGTCGTGGTGGAAATTGAGCCGAAGGTGGGCGGCGATATCCTCGCGGATCGCGCTCCAGCGCCATTCCCGCGGCGCGGTCGCGATATCGCGCCGGAAATGCCCGTTGGCGAGCATTGCCGCCCACATGAACAGCAGGCCCAGCGCGAAAGGCCAGGCCATCAGGATGTGCCAGTCGCGCGCGGCGGCGAGACTGTAATGGCCCGGTATCGTCATCCATCCGGGGAAGCGCGGCACGCTGAGCCAGGCGTCGCGCGGATCGAAGCCCCAATCGCCCCAGTAGAGGTGCGGATGCGCATTGGAGATGTTGAGGCCCGACATGAACAGCACGACCACGCAGGCGAGGTTGAGCCAGTGCCACAGCCGGGTCGAGAGGGCGTGCCGCTTCACCCGGCCGCGCCTTCGCGCGCGAGGTAGATGACGTCGCGCGGTTGCGAGAGCAGGTGCTGCCCGCTGTCGACGTAAAGCGTCTCCCCACTCGCCAGCCAGCCCTGCGCCAGCCACAGGCAGGCCCGGGCAATCTCGTCGGCCCCGGTCTTGCGCTGCAGCAGGTTGAGACGGTGCGACACTTCGGTTTCCGCCTCGCTCTGGTCGTGACTCGCCAGGATGGCGCCGGGGGCCAGCGCATAGACCCGGTCTTCCGCCCGGGCGGCGCCCATCGCCAGCATCGGCACGGTGGCCGCAGCGGCGTGCTTGCTCATGGTGTAGCTGAAGAAGTCGGGATTGGGATTGGCGAGTTTCTGATCGGTGATCTGGATGACCCGCCGTCCGCCCCGGGCGCGGGCGCCGGCGAGGAAGGCCTGCGCCATTCGCGCGGGGGCCAGGGCGTTGACCTGCATCGCGCGCGACCAGATGGACGGATCGAGCGCGCGCACGTCGTCCGGGCGGAATATCGAAGCGGAATTGATCAGCACCCGCCAATCGGGCAGCCGCGCGGCGAGATCGTCGATCATTCCCACCGCCGCTTCGCTGTCCGTAAGATCGCAGTGGACCGTTTCGGCGGAGGGGAGGGAGGCGGCAAGCGCATCGGCCGCGCGCGCGGACTGGTGGAAATGCACCACGACGTGCCAGCCCTTGGTGCCGAAATGGCGCGCGATCTCGGCCCCGATGCGCTTTGCGGCGCCGGTGACCAGGACAGCCGGCCGGTGTTGCTCGGGCTCGTTCATCGCCTCCACTCAAGCACAGCGAGGCCGGCGGGCAAAGCAAAAGACGCGCCGTTCGGGCGAACGGCGCGTCCTCACTGTAATCGCAGATGAGGCCGAAACCCCTCAGCCTAGCGGCATTTGAGCGTGCCGCGGTCGATCTCGCGACCGATCACCGCGCCGACGGCACCGCCCAGGATCGCACCCAGCGTTCGATCGCCGCGCCCTGCGATCTCGTGTCCGGCGAGCGCCCCGACACCCGCGCCGATGACCAGGCCGGTGGTGCCGTTGTCGCGGCGGCAGTAGTAGCGGCCGTCGTCGCCGCGCCACATGTACGAACTGCGCGTGATCCGGCGCGGCTCGTAATAGCGGCCGCGATCGTCGTAGCGCGAATCCTTGTAACGCTTGCCGTGCGCCGGTGCCCAAGGCGGCGGATCGGCCATCGCCGGGGTTGCGGTGACCGCCATGGAGGCGGCGGCGATTGCGAACAGTGTCTTTTTCATCTTTCGACTCCCTAACTGGGCCTGCGGTGCCATTACGACCCACCTTGTTCATCGATCCCCAACCTCAGATGAACGGGTTTGCGCCTGAGGGAGACCTCCGACAAACCGATGCGGGCGTGCGGCGAACCGTTGCGCAAGCGTCGGAAAGCGTCAGAGCTGCGCGATCCGCTCCCTGGCATCCGCAATGGCCTGATCGCGAACCTCCGGTCCGAAGCCGGTCTTTTCCGCGCGGACGAAGGTTACATCCGGCAGGCCGATGAACGCGAAGAAATCGCGCAGCAAGGTTTCCTGATGCTCGGCCGGGCCGCCCATTTCGTAGGCGCCGCCGCGCGCCGAGGCGACGATCACCCGCCGGCCGCCGGCGAGCCCTTGCGGAGCGCCGTCCTTGTAAGTGAACGTGACCCCGGGCACGCCGAGCCGGTCGATCCATGCCTTGAGCTGGCTGGGGATGGAGAAGTTGTACATCGGCGCGCCGACGATCACGACGTCCGACGCGAGGAACTCGTCCAGCACTGCGCGTTCCTCGGGGAAGACGTCGGCCATGGCCGCGTCGTGGGTTTCGGGCGGCTGGTGAATCGCGCCGGTGCGCGCCACGTCGATATGCGGCAGGGGGTCGGCGACGAGATCGCGCTCGATCACGTTCGCGCCGGGATTGGCGGCCCGGAAATGATCGACGATCGCCTGGGTCAGCACGCGGCTGACCGAACTGTCGCCGGTGCTTGCGCTATCGATACGGAGGATTTGCATGGCTCGTTGATTCCCTGGTTACGGATGATAACTAGGAGGCATATGGATACTGTCGCCACATCGCTGCAAGGAGGCACATCGTCGTCCGCAGGGCACATCGATGTGACCGGGGGCGACCATGTCGCGGTTCGCTGCCGGGCGGTGAACGACATTCTCGCCCGGGTGGGGGACAAGTGGTCGATGCAGGTCGTGATGACGCTTGCCGACGGGCCGGTGCGGTTCAACGAATTGCGCCGCGCGATCGACGGCATCTCGCAGCGCATGCTCACCCGCACCCTGCGCGCGCTGGAGCGCGACGGGCTGGTGTCGCGCGCGGTTACCCCCAGCGTGCCGCCGCGGGTGGATTATTCGCTGACCGATCTGGGGCGGTCGCTGCGCGAGCCGGTTCTGGCGCTTGGCAGCTGGGCCATGGCCAATCGCGAGACGATCGAGGCGGCGCGCGCGGAATTCGATCGGCGCCCGGTCTGACCGCGGTTCAACTTTCGTCCGCGGGCACGCGCCGTATCTTCACGATTTCGATGGGAGGGTCGAGCATCTGGCCCTTCATCCACCCTTCGCCTGCGTCGGGATCGGTCGGCGCGGCGTGGATCGCCTCGACCACGTCCATGCCCTCGACCACGCGCCCGAAGGCGGCATAGCCGGCGCGCAGTTCGGGATCGTCGGAAGCCGGGTCTGCATCCATCCCCGGCTGTTCCTGCAACACGATCGAAAAGTCGCCGGTCGCCGTTCCCGGCGCGTTGCGGGCCATCGACAGCGCGCCGCGCACGTGGGTAACGCCGGTCTCGCTGGTCGGTTCGTGCGCGATCGGCGGCAATACGCGTTCGGGATCATGCTGCGTTCCGGCTTGGATCAGCCCGTTCGGCTGTTCCCCCCATTCCAGCGGCATCGCGCGATAGAACACGGTCCCGTCGAACCGCCCTTCGTCGACGTAGCGGAGGAAGTTGGCCGCGGTCACCGGCGCGCGTTCGGTTTCGATCCGAGCGGTGATATCGCCCAGTTCGGTTTCGATCACGACCAGCGCGGTTTCGTGGGTGCCGGCGGGTGCAGGGGGCGGAGCGGGCGCAGGGTCGTCCTGCGCGCTGGCGGCGGCGGCGAGCGCGAATGGCGCGGCGAGAAGGGCGAATCGCGTGAACATCGCGCTTATCGTAGCGCCCGCGGCGGGATCGGCCCAGATGGCCGCACGGGTTCAGCCGCCATGGCGGCTGCGCAACATCGTGCGATCCAGCTGGTCGACCTGCGTCACGCCCATCAGGCGCATCCCGCGTTCGATCTCGTCGCGCAGCAGGGTCAGCGCGCGCTCGACCCCCGGCTGCCCCGCGGTGGCAAGGGCGTAGAGATGTAGAGATAGAGCCGCCCGCCCGATGCCGCGCTTGCGCCGGTCGCCAGCGCCTTCAGGACATGCGTGCCCCGGCGTATGCCGCCGTCGCAGATTATCTCGATTTCGCCGCCGACCGCGTCGACGATCTCCGCCAACTGGTCGAACGGCGCGCGGCTGCCGTCGAGCTGGCGGCCGCCGTGGTTCGAAACCATGATCGCGTCGGCCCCGATCTCGACCGCCCGCCGCGCATCGGCCGCGCTCATCACACCCTTGAGGCAGAAGGTCCCGCCCCAGTCCTGCCGGATACGCGCTGCGGTGTCCCAGTCCATTGCGGTGTCGAGCATGGTGTTGAAATATTCGGCAATGCTCACCGCCTTGCCCGTCCCTTCGCTGACATGCGTGTCGAGGTTGGGCAGGCGAAACTTTTCGCGCAGCACGTAATCGAGCGTCCAGCGCGGCCGCGTGGCATACGACCAGACGGCGGATGGGGTGAAGCGGGGCGGGGTGGTGAAGCCGCTGCGCTGGCAGCGTTCGCGCTTGCCCGAAACGATCGTGTCCACCGTCAGCGCCAGCGCGTCGAATTCGGCCGCCTTGCACCGCGCGATCATCGAAGCGTTGAGGCCGGCATCCTTGTGGACGTAGAGCTGGAACATCTTGGGTGCGGAAACGAGCGCTGCGATTTCCTCAATGCTCACCGTGGCGAGGCTGGAGATGCCGAACCACAGGCCGAAACGCTCGGCCGCGCGGGCCACCGCACGCTCGCCCTGCCAGTGGAAAACCCGCTGGAGCGCGGTCGGGCTGAGGATCAGCGGCAGGGCGCTGTGCCGTCCCATGATCGTGCAGCCGGTGTCGATCTGCGCCACGCCGGCGAGCACGTTGGGCACCAGGTCGACATCGTCGAACGCCGCCGTGTTGCGCGCCTTGGTCGCCTCGTCGTCGGCCGCCCCGTCGATATAGTCGAACACCGGCCAGGGCAGGCGGCGCCGCGCCAGCTGGCGCAGATCTTCGACATTGTGACAGTCCGACAGACGCATGATCCGGCTCTACCAGCGGCATGAGCCGCCGCCAATCGGTTCATCCACGCTTCATGTTTACAAACGTAATCGGTATGTCTACAAGTGTAGGCAAGGGAGGGTTCGATGGCTAGACCCGATGACGACAGGCCCGATCGCATCAGCGAGGCCGAACATGCGGTGATGGAAGTGCTGTGGGAGAAAAACCCGCTGACCGCCGCAGAGGTCTGCGCCGCAGTCTGCGAGGAGCGCGACTGGAGCCTGCCGACAGTCAAGACGCTGCTCTCGCGCCTGGTGACGAAGCAAGCGGTCGCGACCCGGCCCGATGGTCGTCGCTTCCTCTATTCGCCCTTGCTGGCGCGCGCCGATTATGTCGGGGGCGAATCGCGCCGGCTGGTCGATCGACTGTTCGGCGGCCGTGCAGCGCCGCTGTTCGCGCATCTCGCGCAGGAAGAGGCTCTGACCGAGGACGATCTTGCCGAGATCGAGGCTCTGCTGAAGGAGCTGCGGCAATGAGCTGGCTGATCGAAACGCTCGTATGGACCGCGGCACTCATCGCGCTGGTCCTGTTGTTGCGGCGGCCGGTGGCCCGCCATTTCGGCGCGAAAGCCGCCTATGGCCTGTGGCTGCTCCCCTTTGCGCGGCTCCTGCTGCCGCCGGTGGTCCTGCCGGCCTGGCTCGCGCCGCAGCCGGAGGTGGCCGACAGTGCCCCGCCGGTCGATGAATTCGCGTACTTCGCTTTCGACCCCTCACTCCTGCCGGACGGGAGCGGCCCGGTGCAGGCAGCGTCGCCGAACATCCCCTGGGTGGCGGCGCTGCTTGCACTGTGGCTGGCCGGGGTGGCGGGATTCCTGTGGCTGCGGTTTTCCGCCTATCATCGCGCCCGCCGCATCCTGCTCGCCGATGCCGTGCCGGTGGGGGAAGCAGGCCGGGTCCGCCTGGTCGAAACGGTCGAGACCGGGGCGCCCATCGCGTTCGGCGTGCTCGACAAGGTGGTCGCGCTCCCGCCCGGCTTCATGGCCTGGCGCGACCGTGCCGCGCGCGATCTGGCGCTGGCGCACGAACTGGCACATCACCGCGGCCACGATCTGCTCGCCAATTTCGCGGCTCAGTTCCTCTTCGCGCTGCATTGGTTCAACCCGCTCGCCTATCTCGGCTGGCAGGCCATGCGCCGGGATCAGGAGGCGGCGTGCGATGCGCGGGTGATCGAGACACGTGATCGGCAGGCGCGCGCCGAATATGGGCGGGTGATCGCCAGCTTCGCCGCCGGACCGCGTGTGGCGCTCGCCGCGCCGATGGCCTGCCCGGTGCTGGGGGACAAGTCGATAATTCACCGCCTGAGGAGCCTGACGATGAACGATATCACCCGGCGCCGCCGGATGGCCGGTCGCGCTATCCTGGCAGCCGGCCTGCTGGCCCTGCCGCTGACCGCGACCGTGTCCTATGCCGAGAGCATGGAAGTGCCAGCGCCGCCGCCCGCACCCCCGGAGGCTCCCCGGGCGCCGGAACCCCCTGTGCCCCCCGCCGTTCCGCTTGCGCCCGACGCACCGCCTGTGCCGCCTGCGCCGCCGGTGCCGCAGCCGAGCGAAGATGCGCGCCGGATCAAGGTCGAACGGATCGACATCGACGATGACGACCCTCGCTCGGCTCACGTCCGCCGGATCGAACGCGACACGGCGTGGACGACAGCGGAACAGGCGCGCCTGAAGGCGAAGCTGGGTCGCGACATGTCGGCCATGTCGGAAGCCGATCGGGCGGAGTTCGCGGCGGACATGGCGCGGCTCGAAGCCGACTTGCGTGAACTCGACGGTCTCGATCGGCGGATCGAGCGGGAAGTGCGGCTGGCGCTGGCGAACGCGCCGAAAGTGATCGAGGGATGCCGTGGCGACGAGATCGTCCACCAAAGTCGCGAGAGCGGCCGCGAGGTTATCCGCATCTGTACCGCACGGATCAATGCCGAGGCTCGCGCCGGGTTGCGTCAGGCGCGGGCCGAAGTCGCCCGCGACCAAGCGCTTTCGGCGGAAGTCCGCGCGCGCGCCCTGCAGTCGATCGACGAGGCCATTGCCCGAACGCCCCGGTAGCAGTGAGCCGTGGCACGATTGCCGCGGATGCCGGCGCGCACCTTAGCCGCCGATGTCCTGAACGACTTCCTCGGAGACGAAGATGATCTCGTCGGTCCCGCCGCCTTCGCGGTCTCTCGGCGCCGGCGGCGTGGCGAGGGAGGGAGGCCTGTCCCGGTCTTCCCATTCGACGCCCTTTTCCTCGTCGACGCGCACTTTGGCAAATGCGGGCCGCGCCGGATAGGAACAGCCCATCTGCTGGCCCAACCCCTTCAGGTAGCCGCGTCGGATGGCGCCGGCCACGATAGCGGCCTGGAACTGTCGCTGATGATCGGCGGCTCCGGTGATTTCCCGGACGATGCTGCGGAAAGGAATGAACGAGCCGATCGCGCTTTGGGCGATGCGGCCCACCGAAATCGCGCCGCCTTCCGCGTCGGCCACGTCGAGGTCGGGCCCCAGCACGGCATCGAGTTCCGCGATCGCGCCGCCGATCTCGCCGCAATCGTCGAGGCCGTCGCTTGCGTAAGGGGCTTTCGTCGCCGCCAGCAGCTGATCCGGTATCGGGTCCTTTGCCAGATTGAGATCGGTCAGCGGCGTCTTTGCGACGTCCTCGACATCCGGCTCCCCGCCCATGCCGCCTTGCGCTCGGGCTGACAGCGGAGCTGCCAGCAGCGCCGCGCTCGCGGCGATGGCGAGGAAGGTGCTTGCGCTGGCGCTAGCGCGTTTGGAAATAGGCATCGCAAACCGTGTCATCGCCACTCTCCATGCCCCGGCGCAGCGCATCCATGCGCTGCGTGCTCGATCCGTGTGTGAAACTTTCCGGATTGGCCTGTTGTCCCGCGCGCCGCTGCAGCGTGTCGTCGCCGATGGCGCTGGCTGCGCGAAGCCCTTCCTCCATGTCGCCGGGTTCGATCAGATTGCGGTTCTTGCCCGCCCACACACCGGCGTAGCAATCGGCCTGCAATTCCATCAGGACCTGCAACCGGTTCGCGCTGCCCGGATTCTGCGCCTGGGCGCTGCGGACCTGCGCGGCCAGGCCGGTGAGGTTCTGGATATGATGACCGTATTCGTGCGCCATGACGTAATAGCGCGCGAAGTCGCCTCCGGCTCCCAATTGCCCGGAGAGCGTGTCGTAGAAGCTCGTATCGATATAGATTCCCTGGTCCGCCGGGCAGTAGAACGGGCCGCTGGCGCTCGAGGCCGCGCCGCAGCCGGACGGCGTGCCGCCCTGGTAGAATTCCAGCACAGGGTCTTGAAACGCGATTCCGGCACGCGCGAATTCGGGTTGCCAGGTGCGATTGAGCGAATCGAGCGCGTTGCACGCTTCGAGCGCATAGGCGTTCTGTTGGCAGACTTCGGTTTCCGAAAGCCCGGCCTGCTGCTGGCCGTTCGGCGCGGTTTGCTGCACGCTGTCGAGCGTGCCCAGCATCTGCCCGGGGTCGACGCCGAACACGAGCGCCGCGATCACGACGACGACCAGCGATCCGCAACCCAGCTTGCCTCCGCCGCCACCCGGAAAACCCCCGCCGGTGCCGCCCTGCCGGACGCGGATATTGCCTGGATCGAACCGTTTGAGCCGCATCGTTTCCTCCCTGCCGGTGCCTGCGCGATGATATCCTCTGGACAGAGGCCTTTGCGGTCGCGAAAGCGGTTATGCAGTGCGACGCAATTGAAATCCACGGGAGTTTTGACATGTTCCTCACCGGCAAGCGGGCTCTGATTACCGGATCGACATCGGGCATCGGGCTCGCCATCGCGCGTGCGCTCTCGGGCGAAGGGGCGCAGGTCGTGCTCAACGGCTTTGGCGACGAGGACGAAATTGCGTCGTTGTGCGATGAGCTGGGGGCCGAACACGTCGGTGCCGACCTGACCACTGCCGAAGGATGCGAGGCGCTGATGGACGCAGCCGGTCCGGTGGACATACTGGTCAACAATGCCGGAATGCAGCACGTCGCCCCGGTGGAGGAATTTCCGGTCGAGCGGTGGGACGCGATCGTCGCGCTCAATCTCTCGGCCGCGTTCCACACCGTCCGCCGCGCGGTGCCTCATATGAAGGCGCAGGGGTGGGGACGGATCATCAACACCGCCAGCGCCCATTCCAAGACCGCTTCGCCTTTCAAGAGCGCCTACAACGCTACCAAGCACGGCCTGGACGGGTTCACCAAGACCGTCGCCCTCGAACTGGCGCAGAGCGGGGTCACGGCCAACTGCATCAGCCCCGGCTATGCCTGGACGCCGCTGGTCGAGAACCAGATTCCCGACACGATGAAGGCCCGGGGTCTGACGCGCGAGCAGGTGATCAACGACGTGTTGCTCGCCAAGCAGCCGACCAAGCGTTTCGTGCAGCCCGAGGAACTCGGGGCCCTGGCAGTGTTTCTTTGCCGTGAGGAGGCGAGCAACGTTACCGGCGCCAACTGGAGCGTCGATGGCGGCTGGACCGCCGAGTAGGAGGAGCGATGGCGACGGGGGCACATGCGGCACGCCGGGCGCTGGCAGTTGTTTGCGCGCTCGTCGCCGCGAGCTGCGCCCCTGCGCGTATTGCGCCGACACCCGCCGATGCGCTGAACGCGATCGAAAGCGAGCTTGCCGCCGACATCGCCGTGCTGGCCGGCGATGAGTTCGAAGGGCGCCGGCCGGGTACGCCGGGCGAGGCGAAGACGTTGCGCCATCTTTCGCAGACCTGGCAGGCCGCCGGCCTCGAATCGGGTACCAACGACCCCGCCAATCCCTGGTTCGCTCCGGTCGCGCTGCAGCTCAATACGCCCGACCGGTCGGTTGCGCATTTCTATCGCGGGGGGCGCGAAATCGCGGTGCCCGAAGGTGCGGTGCACCTCTACACCTCCGGCCGTCGTTCGCTTCTCGAACGCAGTCCCGTCGTGTTCGTGGGCCGGGCCGGGGAGGCGCTCGACCAGTCGGAGCTGGCCGGTCGCGTCGCGTTGATGCTGTGGGATCACCCGCGCAAGATCGAACAGCACGACGCGTTGCTGGAAAAAGGGGCGGCGGCGGTGCTGGCGGTCGTGCCCGACGATGCCGAGTTGCGCGAACTGACCGACCGCCGCAGCAAGGGTTCCTATCGCCTGCTGCATGACGAGGACGGTGCCAGGCTGGATGGGCTGATATCGGCGGCGGGTGCGCGCGCGCTGCTGGGGGCGGATCGTTTCGCGGCGCTTTCCGCCGCGGCCGCGCTTCCCGGCTTCCGCCCGCGGCCGCTCGATCTCGAAGCCCGGCTGGAGGCGACGTCGCTCCAGGCAGAGGTGCGCACGCACAACCTGATCGCCCGCCTGCCGGGCAGGCGCCCCGATGCGGGCGCGGTCCTGCTGCTCGCCCACTGGGACCATTTCGGGCACTGCGCCGAAGGCGATCAGCCGGTCGCGATCTGCAACGGTGCCGTGGACAATGCCAGCGGGCTCGCCCTTCTGAGCGCGGTCGCGCGGCGGCTTGCCGGGCAGCCGGCGCAGCTCGACCGCGATGTCTACTTCCTCGCCACCACGGCCGAAGAATGGGGCCTGCTGGGCGCGCGAGCGTTCGCGCGCGATCCGGCGCTGCCGCTCGATACCATCGTGGCCGCGTTCAATGTCGATACCGTGGCGATCGCTCCGCGCGGCGGGCCGGTCGCCATCGTCGGCCATGCGATGACGGCTCTCGACGACGATGTCGCGCGGATCATCGCCGCGACCGGGCGCAAGGCGGGCGATCACGCATACGCCAACCGCTATCTTCGGCGGCAGGACGGCTGGGCGCTGCTCCAGCACGATGTACCCGCCCTGGCCGTTTCCGCCGCCTTTGCCGATCGCGAGGCGCTGGAGACTTTCATGCGCGAGCGATATCACCGCGCGGGGGACGTGGCCGACGACCGCCTCGAACTGGGCGGCGCAGCGGAAGACGTTCTGCTGCACGTGGCATTGGTGCGCCATTTCGCCAGTATCGAGAGTTATCCCGCCCCTGCGCGTTGAGCCTGCGCGATTAATTGGCCTGCACCCCTAGCGGCTGGCGGGTCATGCGGTTACATGGGCCGCCACGATTCTCCCGGCGAAAGATTTTCACGTGGCTTCCATCGACATCCCCCTCGGCCTGACGTTCGACGACGTTCTGTTGCGGCCGGGCGAAAGCGACATTCTGCCTTCGATGGCGGATACGCGCACGCAGCTGACCCGCCAGATCGCGCTGAACATTCCGGTTCTTTCGGCCGCTATGGACACGGTGACCGAAGCCGACATGGCGATCGTCATGGCGCAACTGGGCGGGATCGGCGTGCTCCACCGCAATCTGACGATCGAGCAGCAGTGCACGGCGGTGCGTGCGGTCAAGCGGTTCGAAAGCGGCATGGTGGTCAATCCTATCACCATCTCGCCCGATGCGACGCTGGGCGATGCACAGGCGCTGATGCAGCAACATCGCATCAGCGGCATTCCCGTGACCGACCGCGGGGGCAAGCTGGTCGGCATTCTGACCAACCGCGACGTGCGCTTCGCCGAGAACCTGGCGCAGCCGGTGCGCGAACTGATGACGACCGACAATCTCGCCACCGTGCCGCTGGGCACCGGGCAGGACGAGGCGCGCCGCCTGCTGCACCAGCGGCGGATCGAGAAGCTGCTGGTGGTCGACGACGATTACCGCTGCATCGGGCTGATCACGGTCAAGGACATCGAGAAGGCGGTCAACTATCCGCACGCGACCAAGGATGCCGCCGGCAGGTTGCGCGTCGCGGCCGCCTCTACCGTGGGCGACAATGGACTGGAACGCACGAAGGCGCTGGTCGAGGCGGAAGTGGACGTCGTCATCATCGACACGGCGCACGGGCACAACAAGGATGTGGCGCGGGCGGTCGAACGGGCGAAGGCCCTGTCGAACTCGGTCCAGATCGTCGCCGGCAATGTCGCCACCGCGGAAGCGACGCGGGCGCTGATCGACGCAGGCGCCGATGCGATCAAGGTCGGGATCGGGCCGGGCTCTATCTGCACCACGCGCATCGTCGCCGGTGTCGGTGTGCCCCAGCTGACCGCGATCATGGACTGTGCGGAAGAAGCCGCGAAATCCGGCGTGCCGGTAATCGCCGACGGCGGCTTGCGGACCAGCGGCGACGCGGCCAAGGCGCTTGCCGCCGGTGCATCGACCGTAATGGTCGGCTCCATGCTCGCCGGAACGGCGGAAAGCCCGGGCGAGACGTTCCTTTACCAGGGGCGCAGCTACAAGGCCTACCGCGGCATGGGCAGCGTCGGTGCAATGTCGCGCGGCAGTGCGGACCGCTATTTCCAGCAGGACGTTTCGGCGATGAAGCTCGTGCCTGAAGGGATCGAGGGCCAGGTTCCGTTCAAGGGGCCGGCGGCCGACGTGATCCACCAGCTTGTCGGCGGGGTGAAAGCCGCAATGGGCTATACCGGCAGCGCGACGATCGACGACTTGCGCACGCGCGCGCGCTTCGTTCGCATCACCAATGCAGGGTTGAGCGAGAGCCACGTCCACGATGTGGCCATCACGCGCGAGGCGCCCAACTATCCCACGCGATGAGGGGGTCGTCCTCTCCCGGTAAGCGGGCCGTGCGGACGCCCGCGCCGGTTCGCAAGGCCGGTCTTGCCCGGGAAGCGGGAACGTGACCCCCGCCGCGCGTGTCCAGGCGGCCATCGAACTGCTCGACGCGATCGTCGCCGGCGCGCAGGGCCGCGGTGCGCCGGCCGACCGCCTTGTCGCGGACTATTTTCGCCAGCGGCGCTATGCGGGCAGCAAGGACCGGCGCGCGGTTCGCGACCTGGTCTATCGCGCGATCCGTGCTTGCGGCCCGGTTCCCGCGAGCGGGCGGGCCGCGATGGTACGGCTCGCGCGCGAAGATGCTTCGCTGTTGCCGCTGTTCGACGGTTCCCGGCACGGTCCCCGGCCGATTGCTGCAGAGGAGACCGTGGCCGAACCCGGCCTGGCCCCCGACTGGCTTGTCGATGCTCTCGCAGCCTCGGGCATCGCAGGGGCGGAGGCGGCGGCGCTGCTCGATCGCGCGCCTCTCGACCTGAGGGTCAATACCCTGAAGGCCGAGCGCGAAAACCTCGATTTGCCCGCGCCGGGCGAGCCGCTCGCCGCGCCTGACGCCTTGCGGTTCCCGGCCGGAACATCGGTCGACCAGTGGCCGGCCTATCGCGAGGGCCTGGTGGAAATCCAGGATCACGGCAGCCAGCTTGCCTGCCTTGCCGTCGGTGCCCGGCCGGGCGAGACGGTGATCGATCTGTGTGCCGGCGCAGGCGGCAAAACCCTCGCGCTTGCCGCGGCGATGGGCAATCGGGGCGTTCTGGTGGCCAGCGATACCGACCGCGGGCGGCTGTCCAAGCTCGACCCCCGCGCCGCGCGGGCGGGTGCCGGAATGATCGAGAGCGTCCTGCTCGATCCCGGGCGCGAGTTGGAAGCGCTCGAGCGATTTCGGGGCAAGGCCGATGCGGTGCTGGTCGATGCGCCCTGCTCGGGCACCGGCACATGGCGGCGCAACCCGGAAGCGCGCTGGCGCCTCGATCCGGTGCATCTGGCGCGGTTTGCGGAAACGCAGGATCGCCTGCTCGACCTTGCCGCGCAGCTCGTGCGTCCCGGTGGCCGGTTGATCTATGTGACCTGTTCGCTGCTCGATGCCGAAGGCGCCGACCGCATCGCTCGCTTTCTTGCCGATCGTCGCGACTGGCGCGGGGACGACGTATCCCTGCCGCTCGGCCGGGTTCGGGGGGACGGCACCCGCCTGACCCCCGCCCACGACGGCACCGACGGATTTTTCATCGCGCGCGCCACACTGGCGTGTTAACCTGAGAGTTATGGCAGACGATCTATCTGCAGTTTCCCTTTCCTTTCAGGAGTCGATCATGCGTTTTGCCCCTGCCGCCGCCGCTCTTATGCTGGTCGCCGCGATCACCGCGAGCGTCGGGCAAGGGGCCGAGCGCGAGGCCGATCCGCGTGCTGCGGCGCTGATGGCCGAAGGGCGAGCAGCGCTGGAGGTGCAGGAACCGCAGCGGGCGATCGACGCCTTCGAGGCGGCACTGGCGGTGGACCCCGGTTATACCGCCATTTACCTCGAACTGGCCCGCGCCGCTCGCGCCGAAGGGTTGCAGGGCAAGGCAATCCATTATTACCGGGAGGCGCTGGCGCGCGATCCGGGCAATCTTGCCGCGATCACCGGCGAGGGCGAAGCACTGGTCGAGAAGGGCGCGGTGGAAAAGGCGAAAGCCAATCTGGCCAAGCTCAAGAGCATGTGCGGCGAACGTTGTGCCGAGGCGCAAAAGCTCGCCTCCGCGATCGAACGCGGACCGAGTGCGCCGGTGCTGACCGCCGAAGCCGTCATGCCCGAAGCGCAGGTGACACAGACCAATTAGGTCGCTTGGCCCGGCCGGGGCCGGCCAGCCATCATACCAGCTCGCGGAAAGCCTCGAGCACGGTGCGATAGACGCGCTTCTTGAACGGCACGATCAGCTCGGGGAGCTGTTCGGGGTCGACCCATTTCCAGTCGCAGAATTCGGGCGGGTCGTGCGCGTCGAGGTCGATGTCGGCATCGGTGCCGGAAAAGCGCGCGAGGAACCAGACCTGTTCCTGCCCGCGATACCGGCCGCCCCACAGCTTGCCCATCAGCTCTTCGGGCAGGTCGTAACGAAGCGGCTCGTCCATCTGCTTGAGAATGGAAACATGTTCGGGCCGCACGCCGGTTTCCTCGGCCAGCTCGCGCATTGCGGCCTCGCGCAGGTCCTCCCCTTCGTCCACGCCGCCCTGGGGCATTTGCCACCAGTCGCCTTCCTTGTTGTCGATCCTCCGGCCGACGAAGGCGCGACCTTCGGCGTTGACCAGCATGACCCCCACGCAGGGGCGATAACCCAGTTCTTCCATGCGTCCGCCTTGCCTCAGGTCGTTCGCCGAGTCAGCATCAGTTTGATTGCGGCGATAAAAGATTCCAGATCTTTCTGCCCGCTCGGGATCGCCTTGCGCAATGTCGTGAAGCCGTGAATGTTCCCGGCGAACTCCAGATAAGTGACGTCGATCCCCAGCCCGATCAGGTGCGCGGCATAGTTGCGGCCCGAATCGCGCAGCGGGTCGAGCCCGGCGGTGCAAATCACAGTGGGCGGGGTGTTCGAACAGTCGCCGATCATCGGCATGTTGCGCTTGTCGTCGGGATCGGCGGCATATTGCGCGGTGAACCACGCCATCGCCGCCCCGGTCAGCAGGAAGCCGTCGGAAAAGTCGAAGAAGCTGCGATGCTGCGCAGGATCGTCCGCCACCGGGTAGATCGGCGCCTGCACGATCACCGGCACGTCGGCAGGTTCGGTGCCGAGCTGGTTGGTGGTGACGATGGTCAGGTTGCCGCCCGCACTGTCGCCGGTGATGACGAGGCCGGTGAATTCGCGTTCCAGCTCGGCCGGACTGGTCGCTATCCAGCGCGCCACCGCCTCGCAATCGTCGGGCGCGGCGGGGAAGGGGTGTTCGGGGGCCAGGCGATAGTCGACCGAAACGACCGGCAGGTCGAGCTGGTGGCAGATTTCCGTGCACAGCGCGTGGTACACTTCGATATCGCCGATCACGAACCCGCCGCCGTGGATGAACATGACGCAAGGGCCGGGTTCGCGCGATTCGCGCGTGTCGTAGAAGCGCAGCGGAATCTCGCCGCCGGGGCCGGGACAGGAGAGGTCGCGCACCACCGGCAGCTTGCGCGGTTCGGCTTCGGCCAGAAGGCCCATCGCGCGCATCCCCTCGCGCCCTTCCTCGACCGGCAATTCTTCGACGCCCGGGCGGCCCAGTTGTTCGAGCATGTCGAGAAATGCACGCACGTCGTCGCGTACGTAGTGATCGGCTTTGGCCATAATCCCCTCCGGCAAATCGGTTGCTTTTCGCAATCCTAGCGCGCGGGCAAGGCTTTTCCACTCGACATTTTGCTCCCCGGGGAGAAAAACTTCATTGCGGGAGAGGGGGAGGGTGCATACGTGCCGCCCCCCGAGAAGATTGCATCGCCAGGGCGCGGTGCGCGAAAGGAATTCCGATGGCTAGCCAGGCCGCCGTAAAGCCGCACGAAGCCGATTCCCCCGATGCCGTAGTGGTGCGTTTCGCCGGCGATTCCGGCGACGGCATGCAGTTGACGGGCGGGCAGTTCACTCTGTCGACCGCGCTTGCGGGCAACGATCTCGCCACGTTCCCCGACTTTCCGGCGGAAATCCGCGCCCCGCAGGGCACGCTGTTCGGGGTTTCCGCGTTCCAGATCAACTTCGGCAGCCGCCAGATCAACACCGCGGGCGATGCGCCCGACGTGCTGGTGGCGATGAACCCGGCGGCACTGAAAGTGAACCTGGCGGCGCTGAAGCCGGGCGGGTTGATCATCGCCGACACCGGAGAATTCACCAAGCGCAATCTCGACAAGGCGAAGTACGAGGCCAATCCGCTGGAAGACGGCAGCCTCGCGAAATACGATCTGCTGGCGTTCGACATCAGCGCGCTGACGATCGAAGCGGTCAAGCCGTTCGGGCTGGGCAACAAGGATGCGCTGCGCTGCAAGAACATGTGGACGCTGGGCCTGGCGCTGTGGATGTTCGATCGCCCGCGCGAGCCGCTGCATGACTGGCTGCGCCAGAAATTCCGCAGCAAACCCGATATCGCAAACGCCAATATCGCGGCGCTCGACGCCGGCCATGCCTATGGCGAAACCGCCGAGCTGTCGGGCCCCCTGAAGCAGGTCCACGTCGATCCGGTGCCGAGCGAGCCGGGCCTCTATCGCACGATAACGGGGGCAGAGGCGGTTTCGCTGGGCCTCGTTGCCGGTGCCCAGCTGGCCGAGCTGCCGATGTTCTTCGGCGGCTATCCGATCACCCCGGCAAGCGCGATCCTGCACCATCTCGCGCGGCTCAAGGAATTCGGCGTCACGACCTTCCAGGCCGAGGACGAGATTGCCGCGATCTGCGCCGCGATCGGTGCCAGCTATGCCGGCAGCCTGGGCGTAACCTCGTCCAGCGGCCCGGGCATCGCGCTGAAGGGCGAGGCGATGGGCCTCGCGATCATGACCGAGCTGCCGCTGGTGATCGTCAACTCGCAGCGTGGCGGCCCCTCGACCGGTCTGCCGACCAAGACCGAGCAGAGCGATCTCTACCAGGCGGTCTATGGCCGCAACGGCGATGCACCGATGCCGGTGATCGCCGCGCGCAGCCCGGGCGATGCGTTCGACTGCGCGATCGAGGCCTGCCGCATCGCGGTCGAATACATGACCCCGGTGATGCTGCTGACCGATGGCTATATCGCCAATGCGGCCGAGCCGTGGAAAGTGCCCGATCCGGCCCGCTACGCAAAGTTCCCGGTCAGCTTCCTGGCGGAAAAGAACGCGGGGGACGACCTGCTCCCCTACAAGCGCGACGAGAAGGGCGCGCGCCCCTGGATCAAGCCCGGCACGCCTGGCCTGATGCACCGCATCGGCGGGATCGAGAAGGCGGTGGACACCGGCCACATCGATTATTCGCCCGAAAACCACCAGACTATGACCGACGCGCGCAGGGACAAGGTCCTGGGCGTGGCGGTGCCCGATCAGGACGTCTGCCTCGGCAACGAGAGCGGACGTCTGGCGGTGGTCGGCTGGGGATCGACGTTCGGTCCGATCCACCAGGCGGTCGGCCGCGCGCGGCGCAAGGGGCAGGACGTCAGCCATATCCATGTGCGCCATATCTGGCCATTGCCGGGCAACCTGGGCGATCTGCTGCGCGGTTTCGACAAGGTGCTGGTGCCCGAAATGAACACCGGCCAGTTCAAGACCGTGCTGCGCGATCAGTTTCTGGTCGATGCCGAGCCGCTGACCAAGACCAGCGGGCAGCCGTTCCAGATCGCGGAGCTGGAAGAGGCGATCGGCAAGTACTTCGACGGTATTCCGGGCAACGAGGGCGGCGACGTGGAGCCCAACGACCAGCAGCTTCCCAATCCCGTGGGAGTCGAGAAATGAACGACATGACCCCCGTGCAGACCACGCTCAAGGACTGGGAAACCGACCAGGAGGTTCGCTGGTGCCCGGGTTGCGGCGATTATGCGATCCTCAAGGCGGTGCAGCGCACCCTGCCGCAACTTGGCGCCGATCCGGCGAACACCGTGTTCATCAGCGGCATCGGCTGCTCGAGCCGCTTCCCCTATTACATGGAAAGCTATGGCTTTCACACCATTCACGGCCGCGCGCCGGCGGTGGCGACCGGGGTGAAGCTGGCCAATCCCGATCTCGACATCTGGCTGGTCACCGGCGACGGCGACGGCCTGTCGATCGGCGGCAACCATCTGATGCACGTGCTGCGCCGCAACGTGAACATGCAGATCATGCTGTTCAACAACGAGATCTACGGGCTGACCAAGGGCCAGGCTTCGCCGACGAGCCGCGAGGGCACGAAGTCCCCCTCGACTCCGCTGGGCAGCTACGATCATCCGGCGCGGCCGGCCGCCTTCGCGCTGGGATCGGGTGCGCGGTTCGTCGCGCGCGGTTTCGACGTGTCGAAGAAGCTGCCCGACGTGCTCAAGGCGGCCCATGCTCACCAGGGTGCGGCCTTTATCGAGATTTTCCAGAATTGTATCGTCTATAACAAGGACGTGTTCGAGGATTTCGCCGCGCCCAAGGGGGCGGAGGACCGGCAGCTGTGGCTCGAGGACGGGGCGCCGATGCTGTTCGCCGGCGAGACAAAGGGGATCGCGCTCGACCGCGACCGGCTGGAACTCAAGGTGGTCGATGTCGTCGACGGCGATTGGCAGGTGGCCGACGTTCTGGTGCACGACGTTACCAATCGCTCGATCGCGCACATGCTGGTCGAAATGCCGTTCGGCCCGTTTCCGATGGCGCTGGGCGTTCTCTACGACGATCCGCGGCCCACTTTCGAAACCGCGGTGGTCGAGGAACGCGCGCGGGCAAGCGAGGGCAAGGAACCCGATCTCGCCCGGCTGCTGGGCAAGGGGCAGACCTGGACCGTCAGCGGAACCGCCGCCGACCCGGTTTGAGCAAATCGGCATCTTTTTCTGAACTTTCTGCCGCTTCGTTGGTTCGTATCGTGAAACCCGCCCCGGCGGGCAACACGAAGGAGAGCATGCGATGAAGAAGTACCACTTGTCCCTCGCCACCGCGACCGCGCTCGCATTTGCGCTGGCCGCGTGCGGAGAACCGGACGTTGCGGAAACCGACAGTTCCGCGGTGGAAGACTCCGCGGTGGAAGACGATGTATCCGAAGTCGCGGATTACGACCCGTCCGGCCGGGATTACACGTTGAACGAAGAAGCTCAGGCCCGCCGCGATGCGTTCGACGAGGGTGCGTTCCAGGACGAATACGGCAGCTATCGCGACGAGATCATGTCGGAACAGGTCCGCCTGATCGATGAAGGCGCCGGGGAGGACCAGGACCCGGCCGAAGCGCAGGCCGCTTCCGAACCGCGCGATCCGCAGACCAATATGCGCGCGCGGGAAAACATGACGTTCTCGTACCTCGATCGGAACGACGACGGGCAGTTGTCGGTCGCCGAATATGCCATCTGGGCCATTCCGCTCGATCCCACCGAGCCGAAACCCAACGATGAGAACGCGCCGTACGTGACGGCGGATCAGGCCAACAAGGCCGCGGATTCGTTCTTCTACTACGACCGCGATGGCGACACTTACCTGTCGCAGTCCGAATTCTCGGCCGCGCGAACGGGTGCCGACGTCGGCTGATCCGAAACAGGGGTAACCTTGCCAAGAAAAAGGGCGGCGGACATGCTCCGTCGCCCTTTTTGATTCCCGCGATCCACGGTACGTCCCGGCAGCCCGATGGGCGGGACGCACGAGTTTTACGGAGACCACGTGGACAACATCACCCACAGCCTTGTCGGCGCATTGATCGGGCAGGCGGGGCTCAAGCGGAAAACCGGGCTGGCGATGCCGGCGCTGATCGTCGGGGCGAACCTGCCCGACGTCGATGCGGCATGCTTCCTGTGGCTCGACGGGGTCGAGCATCTCGGTTTCCGGCGCGGGATCACGCACGGGCCGATCGCATGGGTTCTGTTGCCGCTGGTGCTGGCCGGCCTGCTCTACGCCTTCGACCGATGGCAGGCGAAACGCGGGACGCGGCCGGAAGGGCGCTTGCCGGTGCGGTTCGGCTGGCTCTACGCGCTCGCCTTCATCGGCTGCCTCACCCACCCGGCGCTCGACTGGCTCAACGTCTATGGCATTCGCCTGCTGGAGCCGTTTTCCAGCCAGTGGTTCTACGGCGATACGCTGTTCATCATCGACGTCTGGCTCTGGGCGCTGCTGGGCTTTGCGACCTGGTTCTCGCTCCGGCGGGAGAGGCGGGGCGGGGAGTGGCGGCGGCCGGCGCGGATCGCGATTGCGGTGGCCTTGGGGTATATCGGATTGAACGGGGCGATCTCGGCATCGCATGGCTGGCATTCCGCTAGCCCGCTATCCGACAGTGCCAAAACAATCAGTAGCCCGCTTCCAGTACTCTCGTTCGCACGAGACGAGTTGTCAGGAAAAGTGAACGACTGGCACTATCTCGATGGTTCCGCGGAAGCATGGGTGCCAATCGTTCCAGATGAAATGCGATGCGCTTGGCCCGACACCGTTCTTCTCCGTCGATCCAATAGGGATTTAGACGCTTTTCTATTTTGGTCCCGCGCGCCTTTCGCCGAGCGTGCGCCTGACGGCTCAGTGCTAATCCGCGACGCGCGCTTCTACCATCCGCGCGCGCGCGACAGGTTCAGCGTAGCGCTACCTGATGTTCGCTGCGAATCTCTTCCCGTTTCCGTTCGTGCTGAGGAGGCGGGAAGGTCCTGAGCTTGCGAAGGGCCGAGGCGCCGTCTCGAAGCACCGCGTGGGTCATTCGAGACGTGTGCTCAGCCTGCGGCTTCGTCTGCTCCTCATGAGAAACGGGGGTGGGGAAGCGGAGTACTGTCCGCGGCCGCCTTCGCAGGCTGATAGAGCAGCGCCGCCGCCAGAAACGCCCAACCGGTCCCGCCCAGCCAGCCCGCCACCACGTCGGTCGGAAAATGGACGCCCAGCAGCACGCGGCTCCATGCGACCATCGCGCTCAACCCCATCGCCGTGCCGATAATCGCAAGACGAACCCACTGGCGCCGGCTCATGGCGGCGAAGGCGAGCGCCATGGCGACGTAGACCGCCGCCGCGTTGAAGCTGTGACCCGACGGGAAGCTCTGCCCCACCGAGTCCATCAGATGCGGCACGATCTGCGGCCGCTCGCGCCCGACGAGATGCTTGAGCGCGCTATTGACCAGCCAGCCCGCGATCACCGTCATAGCGAGCAGCACCGCCTCGCGCCGCAACCTCAGGAACAGCAACGCGACGACCGCGCCGAGCGCGAACAGGTTGCGCAGGACGACTCCGCCGAGCGCCGTCACATCGCGCACGATCTCGCGAAGCGCCGCCGGCCCGGCGAGGCCGAGCTGCTCGCCGCTGCGCGCCATGAGGAGGCCCGCACGGTCGAAGCGGTCCGCGTGGCCGCTCGCGACCAGCCAGACGATGAGAGCAAAGCCGATCCAGCACAGCACGCCTGCCGCCAGCGCCTTGCGCCGGTCCAGGGCAAATCCGCGTTCGGGCAGGCGGACGGTTTCGGCGGGCAAGTGATGCCTGTCGTTCATCGAAAGGCGATCCTAGGCCGAAACGATGCGGCGGATCATCAGGCGCTTGGCGACGAGCACGGCCACTAGCGGGAGGACCGCTGCCGCCGCCAGCATCCAGTCGGGATGGGGGAACATCTGCGTGGTCCACAGCCCTGCCAGTGCGATTACCAGGCCGACGATCCACGCCATCAGGACGCGGCCCGACGCCGCGATGGCGGTGCAGGCGCCGGCAAGCGCCCCGAGGAACCAGGCAGCGGCCACCGAGATCTTGGCCCCCATCGGCATCAATTCCATCAACCGGGTCCGATCGTCCGCCACGGCGAGGTCGAAGCCTTCGGGCGGGGGAAAGATCGCATGGCCGATCCCTTCGACCACGAAGACCCCGGCGACTGCCACCACGATCCCGCCGATCGTTGCCACGATGTTGCGCAATGCCGGATTCGCCATCGCCATTCTCCTTCAGGTGTTGCCTGCATCATATCGCGATCGTTCGCAAATCGTCCCGCAACGATACTTGAACCGGTCCGGCGCCCGGTCCATAGCGCGTTGCCATGAAGGCGGAGGGGATAGGCAGGGGCGAAACCCTTCTCACCGGCGGCGCGCGGTTCGAGCGCAGCCCGGGGCTTTTCGCTCGCATGATCGCGCCGGGTTTCCACAAGATCCTCGACCGGGTCGATGCAGGCCTCGAAACCGGGTCCATCATCGGACATTTGCCCGACGGGTCGACGCGCGTGCTCGGCGGGCGGGCGCCCGGCTTCGAGGCGGAAGTCACGCTGCACGACTGGCGCGCGCTGATGCGGCTGGCCACCAATGGCTCGATCGGCTGGTATCAGGCATGGGAAGCGGGCGAGTGGGACAGCCCGGATCCGGTCCCGCTTTTCGCCCTGTTCATGGCCAATGGCGATGCGCTGGGCGACACCGGCCGGGCGCGCGGCCCCTTCCGCTGGGCGGCGCGGCTGGCGCACTGGATGAACCGCAACACGCACGAGGGCGCGGCGCGCAATATCCATGCCCATTACGACCTCGGCAACGATTTCTACCGCCAGTGGCTGGACCCCACGATGAGCTACTCGAGCGCGATCTGGGGCGAGGGCGACGACCTCGAAGCTGCGCAGCGGCGCAAGTGGGCACGGCTCGCCGAACGGGTCGGCACGCCTGCTTCGGTGCTCGAAATCGGTTGCGGCTGGGGGGCGCTGTCGCACTATTTCGTCCATTCGGGCGCGAAAGTGACCGGGATCAGCCTGTCCGACGAACAACTGGCCTGGGCGCGCGAACGGCACGATCCGGGCATCGACTTCCGTCATCAGGATTATCGCGATGTCGACGAACAATTCGATGCCATTGTCAGCGTCGAGATGGTCGAGGCGGTCGGGCGCGAATACTGGCCGAGCTATTTCGACTGTATCGCGCGCTGCCTGAAACCGGGCGGGCGCGCGGCGATCCAGTTCATTTCGATGAAGGAAAGCCTGTTCGAAGCCTATGCGCGAAGCGCCGACTTCATCCAGGCCTATGTCTTCCCCGGCGGGCTGCTGATCCGCACGAAGGAATTCGAACGCCTCGCGCGCGAGCGGGGGCTGCGGTGGGCCGATTGCGAGGCCTTCGGACAGGACTATGCCCGCACGCTGAAGGCGTGGCGCCAGCGGTTCGACGATGCGGTCGCCGGAGGACGCCTGCCCGCGGCGTTCGACGAACGGTTCCGGCGTTTGTGGCGCTATTACCTGATGTATTGCGAAGGCGGGTTCCGTGGCGGCGGGATCGACGTTCACCAGGTCACGCTGGTCAAGGAGGGGTGAGGGAATGGCGAAATGGAAACTGGCGCTGGCAACGGCGCTGCTGGCGGGTTGCGCGGGCACGCCCGTTGCTCGGGAGCCGCAGGTCTATCAGACGCGGCAGCCCGAATCGGTCACGCTGGAGGATCAGCAGGTCCTGTTCTGGGACGAGGCGACCCGGTCCGACCGGTTCCGCCGGATGGAGGACTACTTCGCCGGCACCGAAGTCGCCGCCGCCCCGGATCCGCGCGAATTTGCCGCAGGCGAGCCGTTCGACGGCGATACCCTGGCGAAAGTCGATGCCTATCTGGCCGAGATGAACGCGGCCGGGATCATGGTGATCCAGGACGGCAAGGTGCGGCTCGAGAAGTATCGCCTGGGCTTCGGGCGGGACCAGCGCTGGACCAGCTTCTCGGTCGCCAAGAGCTTCACCTCCACCCTGCTCGGCGCGGCGGTGAAGGACGGGCATATCGCCAGCCTGTCCGACCCCGTGACCGATTACCTGCCCGAGCTGGCAGGCACGGCCTATGACGGCGTGACCGTGGAGCAGGTCGCGACGATGACTTCGGGCGTGGCGTGGAACGAGGACTACGCCGATCCGAACAGCGATGTCGCGCGGATGCTGATGATCGCTCCGCAGGAAGGGGAGACGCAGTCGGTGACGTTCGCGAAGACGCTGACGCGCGAGGCGCCGGCGGGCGAGAAATGGCTTTACAAGACGCTGGAGACGAACCTGCTGGGCGATATCGTCGCTGCGGCCACCGGGCGCTCGCTGGCGGAATATGCCAAGGAGAAGATCGTCGATCCCGCCGGCTTTGCCGGCAACCTGTTCTGGATGACCGATCTTACCGGCGGCAATGTGGGCGGGTGCTGCCTGTCGATCCGCCTGTCCGATTATGCGCGCATGGGCCAATGGGTGCTCGAAGGGGGGCAGCCTTCGGTGCCGGACGGGTGGTTCGAACGGGCCGGCGGCGCCATGGTCGATCTGGGCGAGGGGCGCGGATACGGTTACCAGTGGTGGTCCTATCCCGGCGCCTTCTTCGGCGGGCAGGGCATCTTCGGGCAGTATATCACCGTGATCCCCGAACGGCGCATGGTCGTTGCGATCGTGTCGAACTATCGCGTCGCGACCGATGCCGATCTGGCGCAAACGCGGATGAAGCTGTGGCGGACGCTGATCGAAGCGAGCGGCGCTGCGCCCTCCTGAACGCGGCCAACAGACGGAACGGGCTTCGATGCCGGGCGACGATATTGTCGTGAGCAACCGGACGGAGCGGTTCGGCGAACGAGTATCCGACCCGCCATCGACCCGTGCAATTCGTTTTCGGCCATCGGCTGCTGGCGCATCAGCTCCTTTCCCGCGAAATCGCCTGAACTTTTCGCCCGGACGATGGAGGAGCGCGGCGCTGGATTTTCGTTTCTTGTCATAATGGCCGGATGGTAGCGTTCGGCATCATGAGAGGAACCACGATGGCACGCTTTACCACTATCCATCTGCACAATGTCCCGCGGGCGCAGGCGAGCGGCGTCCGCATGTCGTCGATGGCGCGCTGCAGGCAGCCACGGTGATGAGCGCGACGGGCAGCTTCGACCACCGCGCCATCGATGGCGCCGATGGCGCGCAGCTGATGGAAGCGTTCAAGAGCCTCGTCGAGAATCCGATGGGGCTGATGGTGTGAACGGGCCACCGGAAATGCATGAGCGCCGCCAGTTCTGAAACCGCCGGACAGCGGGCCCGCTGGCCGGCCTGCGCGTCATCGCGTTCGCCGCTATCGACCGGTGCCGCATCGTGCGATGCCGCTGGCGGACCACGGTGCCGAAGTTCTCCCGCGTGGAGCGCCGGGGGAGGCAACGGTCATTCGAACCCGATCGTCGATCGGGAACGCAGGCCCGAGGTGCTGGCCGGCACGACCGGCTTTCCATGGTTCGAACGAGCGAACGGTCGGCCGGCCGGCATTGCCGCTCATCGCAGTTCTCCGTGACTTCTCCCGGCCTGGGCCTGCGCCCAGTCTTCCATCGCCTGCAGGACCGGCCTGAGGCTGCGGCCGCGGTCGGTCAGCGAGTAGTCGACGCGGGGCGGAATCTCGCCGTAGTCCTTGCGCTGGACCAGTCCGTCCGCCTCCATCTCCTTCAGCGTCTTCGACAGGGTGCGATGGGTAATCGCGCCGAGCCGGCGCTGCAGTTCGTTGAAGCGCAGGGGGCCTTCCATGAGCCAGAAGATCACCATTGGGCGCCATTTGCCCGAAAGGAAGTCGAGCGTCCTTTCTGCCGGGCAATGCCAGCCGTCCGGCCGGGTTTCGGGCTGGTTCATTGCAGTATCCTTTTGGACCGTACTTGCCGACATGTCAGCACACACATATGTTCCGGTCGACACGAAAGCAATGCCCCGGGGGCGGGGCGAGAATACGTCCCCTTGAAAGGCGAAGCGATGAAGACACTCGACACTATCCTGCGCAACGACAGCCCCCACTGGGTCGGCGACGGCTTTCCCGTGCGCTCGCTGTTCAGCTATCACGGCGATGCTGCGGCTATCAGCCCGTTCCTGCTGTTCGACTATGCCGGACCGTGGAATTTCGAGCCCGTGAAGGGCCGTCCGCGCGGCGTGGGCGAACATCCGCACAAGGGCTTCGAGACGGTCACGATCGTCTATGACGGCGAGGTCAGCCACCGCGACTCCACAGGCGGTGGCGGCACTATCGGCGCGGGCGAAGTCCAGTGGATGACCGCCGGGTCCGGCGTGCTGCACGAGGAATTCCATTCGCCCGGCTATTCGAAGACCGGCGGCCCGTTCCGCATGGTGCAGCTATGGGTCAACCTGCCTGCGAAGGACAAGGCGACCCCGGCCAAGTACCAGGCGATCACGCGCGACACGATCTCCGAGGTCGCCTTCGACGGCGGCCGCGCGCGGATCATCGCGGGCGAGTTCGAAGGCACCAAGGGGCCTGCCAGCACCTTTACGCCGATCAATCTGTGGGACGTTCGGCTCGATGCCGATGCGGAGGTCACGCTGCCGCTGCCCAATGGCCACACCGCGATGGTCGCGGTGCTTTCCGGCCATGTCACCATCGACGGCAAGGGCGTGGGCGAGGCCGAAATCGCGTGGCTTTCCCGCGATGGCGAAGGCGCGGCGATCAGGGCCGACGGCGATGCCATGCTGCTGGTGATGACCGGCGAGCCGATCGACGAACCCGTGTTCGGCTACGGCCCCTTCGTGATGAACACCGAGGCCGAGATCCGCGAAGCGATCGCGGAGTTCAACTCGGGCAAGTTCGGCGCCCTGGCCCCGGCCTGATCCATTCGTGCCCGAAAGGAACATTTGCCCGGGCCGGGCGCTCTTGGGAATGCAGGCGGGTTGCCGAACGGCAGCAGCCTGGCGCATCGTGGCCTCTGGATTCGGATTTGCAGCTGAACGCGAACGACTACCCCGATATCGACCTCACTCCGTCAGGAGCGGACAAGCGCCCGCACGTGGTCATCGTGGGGGCCGGCTTCGGGGGACTGGCCTGCGCCCGGGCGATGGGGGGCCACGCCGTCCGGGTCACGATCGTCGACCGGCATAACTACCACCTGTTCGTGCCGCTGCTGTACCAGGTTGCCACGGCAGCGTTGTCGCCGGCAGACATCGCCGAACCGATCCGCAAGATACTGCGCCGGCACGAAAACATCGATGTCGTCATGGGCGAGGTCGGCGGAGTGGATGTCGCGCGCCGCCGCGTTCTCATCCAGGAGGCGGGCTATGTCCCTTACGACCGGCTCGTCCTCGCCACCGGATCGAAATACGATTATTTCGGGAACGAACACTGGGCGAAATATGCCCCCGGCCTGAAAACGGTGGCCGATGCCCGGCAGATTCGCGCCAGCGTGCTGCTCGGCTTCGAGCGTGCCGAAATGTGCCGGGATCGCGATCGGCAGAAGGCTTTGATGACGTCGGTTATCGTCGGCGGCGGCCCGACGGGCGTGGAAATGGCGGGGGCCATCGCCGAACTTGCTCGCTGGAGCCTGCGGCGCGATTTCCGCAATATCGATCCGCGTTCCGCGCGGATCATCCTGGTGGAGGCCGGCCCGAGGATTCTCGCGCCTTTCCCGGAGGAACTGGCCCGATACGCCCACGCCAGCCTCGAGCGCATGGGGGTAGAGATTCTCACCGACCAGGCTGTCCGCGACATCGGCCCGGAAGGCGCCTTGATCGGCGACGAATTCGTCAGGGCCAGCACCATGGTCTGGGGCGCCGGCGTCAAGGCTTCGCCGGCAGCGCAATGGCTTGGAATCGAGGCGGACCGGCAGGGCCGGATTCCCGTCGGGAAGGATCTGGCAGTCGAGGGAACGGAGGACATCTATTCCATCGGCGACACGGCCCTCACGCTCGACGATCGCGGAGAGCCGCTGCCCGGCCTCGCCCAGGTGGCAACGCAGCAAGGGGCGCACCTCGGCAAATCGCTGGTCGCCCAACTGGAAAGAGGCGCGGCGCCTGCTGCATTCCGGTTCCGCAACAGAGGCAACACCGCCATCGTAGGGCGGAACGCCGCCATTTTCGACTTCGGAAAGCGACGATTGAAGGGCCGGTTCGCCTGGATGCTGTGGGCGCTGGTCCACGTATACCTGCTTGTCGGATTCGAGCAGCGAATGCTTGTAAGCCTGCAATGGCTCTGGAGATGGATCACTTATCAGAGCGGCGCGCGCCTGATCGCCTACGATCCGTCGGAACGAGGGCGGGGTTCCCAGGGCAGCGAGCCGCCCGGCTAGAGTCGTTTTCATTCCCGGGAGCGGACGGTGCCGGCATTCGCAGGCCGGCTCGCCGCCGCGACCTCGCAAACCCCCGGACTGCGATCCGCTCCGGCGCCGCGCGGAGCCCATGGCGCGCGCGCGATGGGCGGCGGTCGGTACATCGGGCCGAGAGGAGGCTTGCATTGCCCGCACCGGGGGTTGCAATACGAGGGAATGCGGATCGCGATCATCGATGAAAGCACCACGAGGGCGTCGATCATCGAAGAGGGGCTGGCGCAGCTGCCCGATAGCGAGATTTCCATCCTGACCGAACGGCAGGGCCTGATCGCGCGGCTCGAGGCGATCGCGCCCGATGTCGTCCTGATCGACCTGGGCAATCCGTCGCGGGACGTGCTCGAGGAGTATTTCGCCATCAGCCGGGCGCTTGCCCGCCCCATCGCCATGTTCGTCGACGCGGCCGACGACGAGGCGATCGAGGCGTCGATCGACGCCGGCGTGTCCGCTTACGTGGTGGACGGGCTTTCGGCCCACCGGATCAGGCCCTTGCTCGATCTTGCGATCAAGCGCTTCAACGCCTTCGCCCGGCTTCAAACCGATCTGGCGGCGGCCGAGGGCAAGCTGGCCGAGCGCGAAACGATAGACCGGGCCAAGCGCATCCTGATGGACGGCAAGGGCCTCAGCGAGCCGGAGGCCTATGCCGAGCTGCGCCGCAAGGCGATGAGTTCGAGCCGGCGAATCGCCGAGATAGCGGAAGCGGTCGTGACGGCGCACGATCTGCTGGGAGATGGCGCATGACCGAACATCTGACGATCGGATTCCTCCCCTTGGCCGACGCCTGCCTGCCGATTCTGGCGCACGAGCACGGCTTCGCCGAGGAGGAGGGGCTTTCGCTCGGCTTCCAGCGCGACGTCAGCTGGGCGACGGTTCTCGACCGCCTGCTCTACGGCCACACCGATGCCGCGCATCTGATCGCGCCGCTGGCGATCGCCGCCACGCTGGGCCGCGGGCGCCCCGCGCAGCCGCTGGCCGTTCCCTTCGTGCTCGGCCTCAACGGCAACGCGATCACGATGTCGACCGCCCTGGCAAGCCGGATCGCGCGTTCGGAAAGGTTCGAGGACCCGCGCGAACTCGGCGCCGCGCTCGCCAGCGAGGCCGCGGCGCGCAAGCGGGCGGGAAACCGGCTGCGCTTCGGCGTCGTCCATCGCTATTCCAGCCATAACTACATGCTGCGCTACTGGCTCGCCCGATGCGGGATCCGGCCCGACGAGGATGTCGAGATCATGACCGTGTCGCCTCCCTTCGTCGCCGACGCCTATGCCAGCGGAGAGATCGACGGCGCCTGCGTCGGGGAGCCGTGGAACACCCTTTCGGTGGAGCGGGGCGTGGCGAGGATCGTGCTCGCCACCGCGCAGATCTGGCGCCGGGGCGTGGAGAAAGTCCTGGCGGTGCGCCGCCCCGTGCTCGAAGCCCGGCGCCCCGCTTTCGAAGCGCTGATCCGGGCGATGCGCAAGGCCGGCAGGCACTTCGTCGACCCCGAGAACTGGGACGGGAATGCGACAATTCTCGCCCGGCCCGAATATGTCGGCGGCGATCCCGCGCTGATTCGCCGAGCGATCTCCGACCGGCTGGTCCTGCGGCAAGGCGGCGAGCCGGTGCATTTCCCCGATTTCATGTTCCAGCACAGCGAGGCGGCGAATTTTCCCTGGGTCAGCCAGGCGCTGTGGCTCTATTCGCAGATGACCCGCTGGGACCGGACTCCGTTCTCGCCCGGGGAGGCGGCCGCCGCCGCCTCGGTGTTCCGCCCGGACGTATACCGCAGCGCAATGCACGACACCGGCGACCCGCTTCCCGGCGCCAGCTCGAAGGTCGAGGGGAGCGTCGCCCAGCTTACGACCGTGGGTACGCAGCAGGGGGTTATCACATTGTCCCCGAACACTTTCTTCGACGGCGACAGTTTCGACCCGGAGAAGATCGAAGAGTATCTTGTGCGGCTGCCCTAGGCGTTGCGAGTCCCGGCGAAGGCCGGGACCTCGGGCCACTGGCGCTTCGCCCGATAGCCCGGGGGCGACCAGGCGGCCTGAGACCCCAGCCTTCGCTGGGGATCGGGAGGATCATTTGGCGCCTTGGCGTCGCTAACGAACCAAACCGGTATTTTTTACTTGACATCGTGACGCTATTTGGTTATTTACATCGATGCTCCCGATAGTGCGATTCGCTGCCGCCTGCGCCGGCCGCCGATTTTGCTGCACCGCAAAAAACTGCTTGGCGAACGCGATATGACTCGATAACACTCGTCGCGGACCGGGAGTTGCCCCACCGTCGGGGCAGATAGCGCTTCCGTTTCTGTTCTGACATTGCGTGGCAACGTCGCCGCCCGATCTGGCTCCCAACCCGGGACCCGGTCGAGGCGGCTTTTTTGCGTTGCGCGCCGATCGCGAGGGGTTCGAGTGAGCGACTACGACGCAGGTTCTCAGCGAAAAACAGGGTCCTGGCGAAAGCTGCCGGCGGCGCTTGCGCCGGTCCTCGCCGCGGCCTGGCCGCAGATGGCCGCGGCTGCACCGGGCGACACGATCGAGATCGGCGGCGGCGCGTCGCTCGATCCGATCCTCGCCGCCCGGCTGCGTCATGAAGTCGTCGACCAGGCCGGTGCGCCGGACGAGGCCCGGGCGCTGACCCTGCGGGTCCGTGCCGGCGCCGCGTTCAAGGTCGACGATTTCACGATCCTGGCGGAGGGCGAGGGGACCGCGGTGCTGGTCGACGATTACAACGACACGCTCCCCGGCAACGGCGTCGAGCCGTTCCCGGTTGTCGCCGACCCGGAGAATGTCGAACTCAACCGGTTGCAGGTGTCGTGGATGCGGGACGGCACCGGCGTTACGGTCGGTAGGCAGCGGATCATTCTCGACGATGCGCGCTTTGTCGGTAACGTCGGCTGGCGGCAGAACGAGCAGACTTTCGATGCCGTGCGCGGACAGGCGAAAGTCGGCCCGGTCTCGCTCGACGCGACTTACGCGAACTCGCAGCGCACCATATTCGGCGCCGACAGCCCGAACGCGCATTTCGACGGCGATCTCGTGCTGCTCAACGGCGGGGTCGATCTTGCCGCGGTCGAGGCGAAGGCGTTTGCTTACCTGATCGATTACGACACGCGGCTGGCGTTCTCGAGCCAGACTTACGGCGTGCGGGTCGGCGGCGGGATCGCGATCCCCGCGGTCGGCAAGCTCGAAGCGCAGGCCAGCTACGCGCGCCAGAGCGACTACGGCAGCAATCCGGTCGCCTACGATGCCGATTACTGGAACGCGCAGCTTGGCCTGAGCGTGTTCGGTTTCGACCTCAAGGCCGGTTACGAGGAACTCGGCAGCGATGGCGGGACGGCCGCGATCCAGACCCCGCTCGCCACGCTCCACGCCTTCAACGGCTGGGCGGATGTGTTCCTGACGACCCCCGCCGCGGGCCTGCGCGACCACTACGTCACCGTCGGCCGCGCGATCGGCGTGCCGTTCCTGCCCGGCCTCAAGGCCGGTCTCACTTATCACGAATTCGACAGCGCCTTCGGCGGGCTCGACTACGGCCACGAATGGGACGCCTCGCTCGGCTTCACGCTCGGACCGGCGGCGCTGCTGGCGAAATACGCGAACTACCAGGCCGACGGGTTCGCCGTCGATACCGAGAAATTCTGGCTCCAGGCCGAAATCGGCTTCTAACCCCAGCTTCCAATCGAGGAGAATTTTCAATGTCCTACCTCGCACCTTCGGAATTCGTCACCAAGATGGTCGACGCCGGCGAATCCAAGATCTTCATGTCGACCAAGGACACGCTGATCCGCGCCTTCATGGCCGGCGCCACGCTGGCGCTGGCGGCAGCTTTCGCCATCACGATCACGGTCCAGACCGGCGATGCGCTGCTCGGCGCGGTGCTGTTCCCGGTCGGCTTCGTGATGCTCTACCTGCTCGGCTTCGATCTGCTGACCGGGGTGTTCGTGCTCTGCCCGCTGGCGGTGTGGGACAAGCGGCCCGGCTGCACCTGGGGCGGCGTGCTGCGCAACTGGGGCCTGGTGTTCACCGGCAATTTCGCCGGCGCGCTGACCACCGCCGTGATGATGGCGATCTATTTCACGTACGGCTTCCAGACGGAACCCAACGAGGTCGCCCAGCGGATCGCCTCGATCGGCGAAGGGCGCACGCTGGGTTACGCCGAGTTCGGCGTTGCCGGGTGGCTGACGATCTTCGTGCGCGGGATGCTGTGCAACTGGATGGTGTCGACCGGCGTGGTCGGGGCGATGATCTCGACCAACGTTTCGGGCAAAGTGATCGCCATGTGGATGCCGATCATGCTGTTCTTCTACATGGTGTTCGAGCATTCGATCGTGAACATGTTCCTCTTCCCCAGCGCGCTGATGATGGGCGGGGCCTTCTCGGTCTGGGACTATTTCTGGTGGAACGAGATCCCCACCGTTCTCGGCAACCTCGTCGGCGGGCTGACTTTCACCGGCCTGACGCTCTACGCCACCCATGTCCGCACCAGCCCGAGCCGCAAAACGGCCGAGCCGGTGCTGTCGCGCGCGGCGTGAACATGGCGAAGCGGCCGAACCTCCCCTCCCCGACGGGGAGGGGTCGGGGGCGGGGGAGCGCGCCGCAAGGCGCGCGTCCAGGCCGGCGGCGTGGCACACCCCCACCCAGCCTCCCCCTCAAGGGGGAGGAGAAGGGCATGGCCTGTTGAACGTGCAGGTCCTTCCCGTTGGCCCGCGTGGCCCAAACGCCGACCGGCTGGAGATCTCCATCGGCCAATATTCCACCGCCGGGGCCAAGCCCGAGAATCAGGATTTCCACGGCGCCCTCGAACCCGCGGGCGCCGACCGGCTGACCAAGGGCATAGCGGTCGCCATCGCCGACGGGATCAGCACCAGCCGGCTGGGCGCCGCGGCGGCGGAAACCGCGGTGAAGAGCTTCCTGACCGATTACTACTGCACGTCCGAAGCCTGGTCGGTGCGGACCGCCGCCGAGCGGGTGATCGCCGCCACCAACTCGTGGATGCACGCGCGGAACGCCCGCATCCGCCCGCGCGAGGAAGGCGAGAACCGCGAACGCGCCGCGCTGATCAGCACGTTCAGCGCGGTGGTGCTCAAGTCGCGCTCGGCCCACGTCTTCCACATCGGCGATGCGCGGATCGCGCGGATCGCCGGCGGCCGGATCGAGGCGCTGACCGAGCCGCACACCGTGCAACTGGGCGGCGGCGAGCGCTATCTCGGCCGCGCGCTCGGGGCCAATCGCGCGGTCGAGATCGATTATCGCGCCGTGCCCTTGCAACCCGGCGATCTGCTGATGCTGTCGACCGACGGGGTGCACGAATTCGTCGGCCCGGCGCGGACGATGGCGCTGATCGCCGCCGCCGACGATCTCGACTGGGCGGCGCGGGCGATTGTCGAGGAGGCTCTGGCAAACGGCAGCGGCGACAACCTGACCGTCCAGCTGGTGCGGATCGACGCCCTGCCGGGCGGCGAAGTGGACGAACTGCTCGGCCCGGAGCTGCACCTGCCGCCCGCGCCGCTGCTGACGGCGGGGCAGGTGTTCGAAGGATACCGCATCCTGCGCGAAATCCATTCGGGCAGCCGCAGCCATGTCTATCTGGCGCGCGACGAGGCGGAGGGCACGCGGGTGGCGCTGAAAGTCCCCTCCACCGAACATGCCGGCGACGAAAGCGCGCTGGTCGCGCTGCTGCTGGAGGAATGGGTCACGCGCCGCGTGTCGCATCAGAACCTGCTGCCGGCGGCGCCGCAGCACCGGCCGCGCGGCCATGTCTACGCGGTGGCGCCGTTCCTCGACGGGCAGACGCTCGAGCAATGGCTGGCCGACACTCCGCAGCCCGAGCTGGCGGCGGTGCGCGACGTGGTCGGCCAGATCGCCGCCGGCCTGCTGGCGCTGCACCGGCGCGAGATGCTCCACCGCGATCTCAGGCCGAAGAACGTGATGATCGATGGGGAGGGCACGGTGCGGATCATCGACTTCGGCTCGGTCGCGGTCGCCGGGCTGGACGAGATCGCGCCCGCCGTCGCCAAGCCGGCGGTGTTCGCGGGGACCGTGCAGTTCGCCGCGCCCGAGTTGCTGCTGGGCGAACCCGCCAGCGCGCAGAGCGACCTCTTCTCGCTGGGCGCGATCGCCTATCATATGCTCACCGGCGCGCTGCCCTATGGCGGCAAGCTGGCCGCCGCCCGAACGGCCGCGGCGCAGCGGCGGCTACGCTATCGCCCGGCGCGCGAGCACCGGCCCGACCTGCCCGAGTGGGTCGACGCGGCGCTCGCCCGCGCGGTGGCGGTCGACCCGCGCCAGCGCTACGCCGAATTGAGCGAGTTCCTCTACGACCTGGCGCATCCCAATCCCCGGCTCGCCGGCAACGGGCGGCCGCCGCTGCTCGCCCGCGGGACCGCCGACCAGTGGCGCACGATCGCGCTGGTGCTGGCGGCGGCGCTGGCGCTGGCGATCCTCACCCGGCCCGACCTGGGCCTCTTCACCTCACCCCCGCCACAGGAGACTGCACGATGATGAGCAAGGCCGACGTCACCGAAATGATTATGGAGAAGAAGCGCGCCGGCGGCACAACCTGGGCCGAGATCGCCGCGATGGCGGGCCTCGGCGAGGTGTTCGTCACTTCCGCCTGCCTCGGCATGAACAGCCTCCCGCGCGAGGCGGCGAGCAAGATCGCGACCGGGCTCGGCCTGCCGCAGGAGGCGGCGGTGGTGCTGGCCGAGTTTCCCAAGAAGACCTTCGAGCAGGCGGTGCCGACCGATCCGTGCATCTACCGGTTCTACGAAATCGTCGGCGTCTACGGCGAGACGCTGAAGGAACTGATCCAGGAGAAAGGCGGCGACGGGATCATGAGCGCGATCGATTTCGACATGAGCGTGGAGAAGGTCCCGAACGCAAACGGCGACCGCATCGAAGTGCGGATGAGCGGCAAGTTCCTTCCCTACAAGAGCTGGTAGGCGGTCCGCAGATCCTCCCCGCCGTCTTGCGATGGGGCGGGGGCGCCTACGCCCCCTTGCGATCGTCGACACCGGGAATTCCGGGTTCGATTTCCGCATATTCGGGCTCGTGAACCTCGATAATGCCGCGGCCGAGATGGCTCCTTCTGCGGCTGTAGCCGAAATAGACCGCCAGCCCGATCAGCGACCAGATCGGCAGGACCAGCATCGCTTCGGCGGGCAGGTTGAGGAACAGGAAACCGCACCCCAAGATCGTCGCCGGCGCGACGAGCCATAGCGCCGGCACCCGGAAATCGCGCTTGCGATCGGGGGCGCTGCGGCGCAGCAGCATGACCGCCACGGCCACCATCAGAAAGGCGTAGAGCGTGCCTGCATTGGCGATGTCGGCCAATTGGCCGACCGGGAAGAAGGCCGCGGCAAACGCCACGATCGTCCCGGTGATGGCGGTCACGACATAGGGCGTGTTCCATCGCGGATGGATCCTGGACAGTCCTTCGGGAAGGAGCCCGTCGCGGCTCATCACGAAGAAGATGCGGGTCTGCGCGAACAGCAGGACCAGAATGACCGACGGGAGCGCGAGGAAGGCTGCGATCCCCAGCATATTGCCGATTCCCGAAAAGCCGATCTGGCGCAGGACATGCGCCAGCGCCTCGTCCGAGCAGACCAGCGCCGCCGAATATTGCGGCATCGCGCATTGCAGCGCGAGCTGCTCGGAACCTGCCGGAAAGGGAATGCCGTCCGGGCCGACGATCGGCTGCCCGCCGATCGTGCCGATCGCGCCTGCGGCGACGAGGATATAGAAGACGGTGCAGAACAGCAGGGAACCGACCAGGCCGATCGGCACGTTGCGCTGCGGATTCCTGGTCTCTTCCGCCGCGGTCGAAACCGCGTCGAAACCGACATAGGCGAAGAAGATCGTCGCCGCCGCGCCGACTGCGCCGAGGCCCGAGCCGAAGCCGCCGAAGACGCCTGCGGGCAGGAATGGATTGAACCGGTCCGCGTCGAACTCCGGGCTGGTGAAAGTCAACGCCATGAAGGCGGTGAGCGCCGCGACCTTGATGACGACGAGCACGGCGTTGACGCGGGCACTTTCATTGGTGCCGATCATCAGCAGCCCGGTGATCAGCAACGCGATCGCCATCGCCGGCAGATTGACGAGGCCGCCCGGCTCTCCGCCCAGCGCGAGGGGGCCGGCGGCCAGCCATTGCGGCAGCTCGATCCCGAGGAATTGGTTGAGAATGGTCCCCGTGAAATAGCCCGACCAGCCCACCGAGACTGCCGAGGCGGCGATCGCATATTCGAGAATGAGCGCCCAGCCGACCGTCCAGGCGAGCAGCTCGCCCATTGTGGCATAGGAATATGTGTAAGCGGACCCGGCGACCGGAATCATCGCCGCGATTTCCGCATAGCAGAGCGCCGCGACGATGCAGACCAGTCCGGCGATCGCGAAGGCGAGCATCAGGCCGGGACCGGCCTTCTGCGCGCCGGCTGCCGTCAGCACGAAGATCCCGGTGCCGATAATGCAGCCGATGCCGAACAGCATAAGCTGTATCGGCCCCAGGGTGCGTTTGAGCGACGTCTTCTTCGCCGTCGCGAGAATCGCGTCGAGCGGCTTAATCCTGTCCAGAAGCATCGGGCGGAGACCCTCACCGGCCCGCAGCGGAACGGTTCCGCCCTGCCAGCCTGCAACGCCGTGATTTAATCGCTTTTCGAAGCCCGGCAACGGAAATCTATCGCGCCCGATGTTTTTTCGGGAAAGCCGCTTTCAAACCGGCGCCCGGTCTTCGCGAAGCCGGCCCCACGGCTTTCGCTGGGCGCCGAGCTGGCGCGCGCGATCATGCGACCGGCAAATATCTCCATCCGCAAGCCGGCGAACCGATCGAATATGCCGAGAGTGCTAACGACTACGCCGACACCGAGTTCTACGCCCGCGTGCGGGGCTTCGGCCCTGTCGGCCGTTCCCTGGCGCTGCCGAATACCCGACGCTGCAGGGACGAGGTTCTCCGCGTTGCGGGACGCGCGGTTCGCTATTCCGCCAGATACCGTTTCCATATCCGTTTTCCCAGGCGATCGTATCGGATCATCGCCGCGATCAGGCCCGCGAGGGCATCGCTGGGGCACAGTTCTTCGGGTAGCAGAGGATCGCGCATGATCGCGCGGATCGCCTGCCGTCCCAGCAGCAGGGTTTCGGCAGCCGCGGAGGGCAGGTCGCGCGTTTCGATCTTCGCGGCGCTCTCTTCCAGCAGCGACGCGAGCCGCTTGTACGATGCCTGCAGCGTATCGACGTCCCACAGGGTGCGAAAACGTGCGTTGCGCTCGTCGTCCAGCGCGCGCGCTTCCGCAACCAACAGCGATCTTGCCGCTTCGAGCCGGATCAGCCGGTGACGCATCCCGTCGGCCCCGTCCGCCAGATTGGCGGGGCGAACCCAGATATTGACCTCGGCTTCTGCAAATCCCTCGAGCTCGAGCGCGCGCAGCGTGCGGCGCCAGGCGGTGCGGTCGGCGCGATCCTGCGGGCCGGCGATGGCGAGCAGCCAATGTCCGGCCCAGGCCTGGCGCCGGTCGAGCCGGCTTCGCCAGCCGAGGATGCGCTGCTTCAGCGGCTCTGCATTCGCGCCGATGGTATAGCGTCCCCGTGCGACGGACTGCACCTGCCCTTCGGATTTGAGCCGGGTGAGGGCGGTGCGGATTCCGGGCGCCTCGATCCCGAAAGCGGCGCCCGCCCGCACCAGATCGCCGGCCGTGAAAGTCGGCGGATCGCCGGTATCGAGGAGATCCAGGATCAGCATCCGCGCGCTCATCGCATTGCCGTCGGCCATTATTGTATTGCGTTTTTCGTCCATATCCGACATTTTACGTAATAAATAGAACGGGAGTGGAAGATGCTGCCCCTCGAAGGCGTCACGGTAATCGATCTCACCAGCGTTGTCGCGGGCCCCCTTGCGACGCAGGTGATGGCGCAACAGGGCGCGCGAATATGGAAGGTCGAGCCGTTCGAAGGCGACCGGGCGCGTCTGTTGGGCGCGATCGCGGCGCCGGGCTTCAGCTCGGCTCACGTCGCGCTCAACGCCGGCAAGCAGTCGATTGCGCTCGATCTGACGCGCAATGAAGGGCGCGAGCTTTTTCGGCGTCTCATCCCGCAAGCCGATGTTCTGATTCACAATTTCCGGCCCGGTGTGATGGAGCGGCTGGAGCTTGGGCCCTCTGCCTTGCACGAATTGCGAGGCGATCTGGTGGTCGTGCGTATCAGCGGCTTCGGCCAGGACGGGCCGAAGGCCGATGCGCGCGCATACGACCCGATCGTCCAGGCCGAATCCGGCATGGTCGCCTGGGGCGAGGACGGGCCGACGCTGATGCCGCAGTGGATCTGCGACAAGAACGCAGGGCTCTATGCGGCGCAAGCCGCGACCGCCGCGCTGGTCGCGCGGGGCCGGACCGGCAGAGGCGCGCAAGTCGATGTGTCGATGCTCGAGGCCGCGGTCGCCTACGGCTGGATCGATCTTCACGGCGACCTGGCTTTCCCGGAGAGCGAGTCGCGTATGCCGGACATCGCCTCGGTCTATCGTCCATGGGCGACCGCCGACGGCTGGATCGTCGTGGTCATGCTGTCGCAGGCCGAGTTCGAAGGGTGGGCGCAAGCGATCGACGCCCCCGAACTGCTCGCCGATCCGCGCTATGCCGATATGACGACGCGCTTTCTCAACTGGAGCGATCTTCGCGCCTTTTCGGCACCGCGCATTGCCGCGCTTTCGACGGAAGAGGCGGTCGCGCGGCTGGCGAACGCAGGGGTGCCCTGCGGCGTCGTCAACCGTTCCGCCGCACTGCCCGACCATCCCCAGATCGTTCACGACGATTTCGTCGTCCTGACCGATCATCCGCAGGCAGGGCCGGTGCGCCGCACCCGCGCCGTTGCCCGCTTCGACGGGGCGCGGCCAGGGCTCGATGCCCACGCTCCGCGCGTCGGCGAACACAGCCAGGCAGTGCTCGCAGCCGCGGGATTCGATCCCGAAGAGATTGCGGCCGCTTTCGAGACCGGCGCCGTCCGCGCGCCGCAGGAGACCGACTGATGCCCTTCCAGACCTTGTCCTACACCGTCGAAAATCGGGTCGCGACAATCACGCTCGACCGCCCCGAGCATTTCAACGCGATCGCGCACGGCATGCCGCGCGAGATCCGCGCGGCGGTCGAACGGGCGGAGGCGGACCCCGACGTCCATGTCATCGTCGTATGCGGGGCGGGGCCGGGCTTCTGCGGCGGATACGACCTCAAGCACTATGCCGAGCGCAAGGGCGAGATCAGCGGATCGCAGGACATGCCGTGGGACCCGACGCTCGATTTCCAGATGATGTGGCGCAATACGCAGGATTTCATGGCGCTGTGGCGCGCGACCAAGCCGACGATCGCGCGCGTCCACGGTGCGGCGGTCGCGGGCGGGTCCGACATCGCGCTGTGCTGCGACTTCCTGATCATGGCCGAAGATGCGCGCATCGGCTATCCCCCGGCGCGCGTCTGGGGCGTGCCCACGCCGGCGATGTGGGTCTATCGGCTGGGGCCGCAGATGGCGAAGCGGATGATGATGACCGGCGACCTGATCGACGGGCGCGAGGCGGAACGCATCGGCCTCGCGCTCGAGGCTGTGCCCGAGGCCGAACTCGACGATGCGGTCGAGCGGCTCGTCGGCCGCCTTCGCGGCGTGCCGCGCAACCAGCTGATGATGACCAAGACCGTGGTCAACCAAGCCTATGATAACATGGGCCTCAACAACACGCAGATGTTCGCGACGCTGTTCGACGGGGTCTCGCGCCATTCGCCGGAGGGCATCTGGTTCCGCGAGCGCGCGCAGGAAGTCGGTTTCAAGCAGGCGGTCGCCGAACGCGACAGCGGCGATCCCATTGCAAGCCAGGTGTCGAAACGCCTGCCCGCCGACGATTGAGGAGAAGGAAAATGACCGCGATCCAGCCGATCGAGCGCCTCGACACGCATGAGGTGTTCAACCAGCCGCCGCCGTTCGAAGATGTGAACCTGTTCACCGGCGACCGCGCGCTGGTCGATGCCGTGGAACGGGCGGGGGCTGGCGAACATGGCGACCGGCTGACGACGCTCGGCGCGCGTTGCGGTTCGGCGGAGGTGATCGAATGGGGTGTGGAGGCGAACCGGCAGGTGCCGGTGCTCGAAAGGTTCGACCGCTATGGCCACCGTATCGACGAGGTGCGCTTCCACCCCGCCTATCATGAACTGCTGCGCCTCGGCCTCGACAGCGGCTTTGCGGCATCGGCGTGGGACGGCAGCGCGCGGGGGCATACGCTCCACGCCGCGATCCTCTTCCTGACCGGGCAAGCCGATTCGGGCACGAGTTGTCCGATGACCATGACGTATGCCTCCGTGCCCGCCTTGCGCGCCGAGGCGTCGGTCGCCGACGCCTGGGTGCCGCGCATCGCGGCCGGCCGCTATGACCCGGCATCCCGCCCGGCGACCGAAAAGGCGGGCGTCACCGTCGGCATGGCGATGACCGAGAAGCAGGGCGGCAGCGATGTGCGCGCCAACACGACCCGCGCCGAGCCGACGGGGGAAGAGGGCTGGTACAGCCTGACCGGGCATAAATGGTTCTGCTCGGCGCCGATGTGCGACGCCTTCCTGACGCTCGCCTATTCCGAAGGGGGGCTGACCTGTTTCCTGGTTCCGCGCTGGCTGCCCGACGGGACGCGCAACGCGGGTTTCCACGTCATGCGCTTGAAGGACAAGCTGGGCGACCGTTCGAACGCTTCGTCGGAAATCGAATATCACGGCGCGCTGGCGCAGCGGCTGGGGCCGGAAGGGCGCGGGGTCGCGACGATTATCCAGATGGTGCAGCACACGCGGCTCGATTGCGTGATCGGATCGGCGCAGCAGATGCGCGGCGCGCTTGCACAGGCGCTGTGGCATGCGGCGCACCGTTCGGCCTTTCAGAAAAGGCTGGTCGATCAGCCGGCGATGGCGGCGGTGCTCGCCGACCTTGCGGTCGAAAGCGAGGCGGCGACCGCGCTCGGCTTCCGGCTCGCGCAGACGTTCGACGAAGGCGATGCGCTCGCGCGGCTGCTGACGCCGATCGCCAAATACTGGGTTTGCAAGCGCACGCCGGGCTTCGTTTACGAGGCGATGGAGGTGCTCGGCGGCGCGGGTTACGTGGAAACGGGGCCGATGCCGCGCCTGTTCCGCCAGTCGCCGCTCAACGCGATCTGGGAAGGGTCGGGCAATGTCATCGCGCTCGACGTGCTGCGCGCTATCGGGCGCGAACCCGAAGGGGTGGAGGCGCTTCACGCCTTCCTGGCCGCCCAGCGGGGACGCGATGCGGCCTATGACGCCTGGGTCGATGCGATCGACCTGACCGGCGCACAGGAAGGCACGGCGCGGCTGCTCGTCGAACGGCTCGCCCTCGCAGCGCAGGCCGCGACCCTCATTGGGCAGGACAACCCGATGGCGGAAGCCTTCTGCCGCCTTCGGCTGGCCCCGCGGGGCAGCGCCTATGGTGCATTCGATGCGGCGCTGGACGTGCGGCCGATCATCGACCGCGCGATGCCCGCATCGTGAGCGTTCGCATCGCCAACGACGGCGCAGTGCGTACCGTCACCATCGACCGCCCCGATTGCCGCAACGCCGTCGACCCGGCCACTGCGGACCTGTTGCGGCAGGCCTTCGTCGATTTCGAAAGCGACGACAGCGCGGCGGTCGCGGTCCTGACCGGCGCGGGCGGCCATTTCTGCGCAGGCTTCGATCTGAAGACCGTGGGGGCCGGCAAGGACCGCTACGAACCCGAAGGCGAGGGGCCGATGGGGCCATCGCGAATGCTGCTGACCAAACCCGTGATCGCGGCGGTCGAGGGCTATGCGGTGGCAGGCGGCCTCGAACTCGCGCTGTGGTGCGATCTGCGTGTCGCATCGCGTAGCGCGATCTTCGGCGTCTTCTGCCGCCGCTGGGGCGTTCCGCTGGTCGACGGCGGCACCGTTCGTCTGCCCCGTATCGTGGGGCAGGCGCGTGCGCTCGACATGATCCTTACAGGTCGCCCGGTCGATGCGGCCGAGGCACTGGCGATAGGGCTCGCAAGCCGCGTGGTCGACGAAGGCAGCGCGCTTGCCGCGGCTCAGGCGCTGGCCGCGGAGATCGCGCGATTTCCCGCGCAGTGCCTGCGCACCGACCGAATGTCCGCCTATCGCCAGTGGGACCTCGATCTTGCCGAAGCGCTGCGCTTCGAAGGGCGCGAAGGCGCGGTGCCGCTGGCCGCCGAAGCGGAAGCCGGCGCACACCGCTTCGTCAGCGGCGCGGGACGCGAAGGGCGGTTCGACTGAGACGGTGGACCGGCGCCGTCTCGCCGGGAATGCCCCTAACGGTCGGTGCCGCCGCGATCCGGGCGTGCGAACTCGATCAGATCCCACCGGTTGCCCCATGGATCGGCCCAGACCGCGACACGGCCGTAGGGCTCGTCTCTGGGCGCCTCTTCGAACTGCACCCCGGCCGCTTGCATCATGCGATAGTCGGCGTCGAAATCTTCGGTTTCGAGAAAGAGCCAGACACGTCCGCCCCCTTGCTCCCCGATCGCGGCGATCTGCCGTTCGTTCGCGGCCCGGGCGAGCAGGATTTCGGTTTCGCCGCTCGGCGGCGCTATCCTGACCCAGCGTTTGGCCCCTCCGAGATCGGTATCCTCGAGACACCGAAAACCGATATTTCCGAAGAAGGCCAGCGCCTCGTCGTAGTCGGGCACGAGCAAGGAGAACAAGGCGATGCGTCTCGGCATTTGGGCAGGGCTTCTCTTCTTTTCCACGGACGAAGGCGGCGTTACCGACCGTGGGGCGATCGCGCTAGCAGTGCCTGTCTTGCGCCCTCCCGTCGGCTGCCCGAGTGTCGCGGCGCCGATCCCCGATCCGCTCAGATCACCGCCAGTTGCCGGTTGGTCAGCGAACCGCCGTACTGCCGCTGCAGCCGCACCTTGCGTTCGAGATCGTCGATGATCGCACCGCTGAAATCGACGCCGCTGAGGTCTTCCATGAAGCTGATTCCACCCGGAGTATCGACGTTCAGCTCCATCATCTTGTTTCCGGCAATGTCGAGCCCGGTCAGGTACATGCCGTCGTCGATGAGCTTGGGCCCGACGATTTCCGCGATCGTCAGCGCGGCTTCGTCGGGCGCCCGCATTTCGACGCCGCCGCCGGCCGAAACGTTCGACCGGTGATCCTCCGTCTGGCTGAACCGGTGCAGGCAGGCATAGGTATCGTCGACTCTGAGGGGGTGGCCGTTCAGGGTAATCATCCGCAAGTCGCCATCTTTCGCCGCAGGAAGATATTCCTGCACGATGGCATAGCCGTCGCGGATTACCGCTTCGGTGATCTGGTTGAGGTTTTGCCGGCTCTTCTTGTCGATGATGAAGACACCCTGACCGCCCGAACCCTGAAGGGGTTTGATCACGCCTTTTCCGCCGTGCGCGTCGAGAAATCGCTTAACCTCCTCGGGTTCGCGGGTGATCGTGGTCTGCGGCCGCACGCTTTCGGGAAATCCCTGGAAATACGTCTTGTTGACCGCGTCGGTGAGATGTCGGGGATCGTTGAGCACGATCGTCCGCCCGAGCGAGGCGAGCTGCGCGAACAGCAGGCTGGACGATGGCGCCCAACTGCGCGTGGTCAGCTCTTCGGCCGGATCGCTGCGCAGCATGAGTATGTCCCAATCGGCCAGGCGAATGCGGGTTCGCTCCCTTTCCGGGGCCTGCAGATGCGCCAGATAGCCGGTATCGTCCTCGAACGTCTCGATCTTGCTGAGAGTGGCCATGGCACAGATGCCGTCCTCCCAGTCGTAGATGAAATCGCCCAGGCCGACGAGTGCGACCTCGTGCCCGCGCGCAACGGCTTTGCGCGCCAGGCGGACCGTGGTGTAGTTGTCCTGCTCGGTCGCCACGTCGTTGACCACGAAGGCCAGTTTGATCGTCTCGGTCGTCATCGTTCGGGGCTTTCCTGATAGAGGGCCGCAAGCGGCAGTTCGCGCGCTTGCCCGAGCCGGTCGCGGGCCGCTGCGTCCGCGTAGTACGAGGGCAGCAGATCGGGCGGATGAAGGATGCCGTCCGCGATCAGCTTCTGCAGGCTGGGCAACTGCTTGAGCGCGAATTTGCCGAGGAAGAGGATCGGGAAATCGCCATCGTGGTGCAGATGGGCGAGAAGCTCCGCGAGGCCTTTCAGATAGAGCGCGTCCTTGGTCAGGCCGCCGCCGCGCTTGGCGCGCACGGCCGTGTCGAACGCTTCCTTCGATCGGATGCCGTGCTCTTCGACCAGGCAGGCGTAGATTTCCGGTCCCGCCTTTCGTTCCACGGCCATGTGCACCGCGACGACGCGGGCGGCGATGATCCGCAGGCGCTCGGCGGGAAGGTAGCCGGCGAGATATTCGCCGAGGACGGCGAGCCCTTCCTGCAGAATGTCATAGTCGGCGAGGCCGCCGGCCAGCGTATGAAGGGGTTGCCGTCTGCCGTTGTAACGGGTCACGACATGGGTGCCGATCTCGTGCTCGATCAGGGGGCGCACGCGATGGCCCGACACGCGGTAATCGTGGGCAACGTGAAAATCGTCCCCCGCGACATACATCGATGTGCCGGGTGTGGGATCGACCACGACCCCGCAGCGGAAGTCGGGGCAGCGCTCCCGATAGCCGGCGATGGCGGCCCGGGCCGCCTCGCATACTTCCTCGACGCCGACGTCCTCCTCGTCCGGGGGAAGAATCGGGACCGCCTCCAGCACGTCCAGCGCGGTCTGCAGCAAGCGTTCGCTGACGTGCCCGAACAAGTCGATACTGGCGAGGATAAAGCCGTCCTTGCCGCGCATCCGAACCAATTCGATCTGACGGTCCAGTTCGCGCTGCTTTTCGAGCAGGAGTGCTTCGATCAGCGGGTTTTCGATGTCGCGGACCGGCAGCGCGAAAAGTTCGCGCCGCAGGACGGGCGCGTCCTGCTCGAGCCCTTCGCCGAACCGGCTATCGGGCATCGAACGGAACGAGGAGGCGCGAAACGCTTCCCAGATCTCGTCGATATTCGTCGGCGTCAGGCGAGTGAGCCAGTCGATCCTGCGGTCCATTTCGGCCAGTGCGCGATCGACCGCCAGAGCGGCCGGGCAAAGGCCGTTGCCGGGACTTTCCCGACGATTGGCGGAACCGGGGAGCATTGTCACGTCCCGCCGTTCCCGCGCTCACCGCGCTCTGCCGGGTGAGCGGCAAGCCAACGGCGCGCCTGGTCCACTGCTGCATGGAAGCCGGCGCGCAGATCCTGGAGGGCGAGAATGTCGGCCGTGTGCCCCCATTCGTCCATGAAGATCTTCTTGTACTCGAGCGTCAGGACGCAGGCGGCATCGCCGAATTCGGCATGCAGCCATTCGGGAAAGTGTCCCCCGTCCTCCCACCGGACGTTGATCCGAACGTCGGGTGGGCGCCCGGCGACGGGACGCGAGCGCAGCGCCGCGGCGAAACGGTCGAGGAGACCGCCATAGATTGCCTTGTTCAAAGTGGTTGCGCCCAGATCGATATCGGGATTGGCACGCGGATCCGACGGCTCCGCGTGCCGACCGTCGCGGCGGTGGTTATAGCTGTGCAGGTCGAGCACCAGGACCCGGCCGTGGGCCGCGATCATCGTCTCCATGCGGGCGGCGATCCAGTCGTAGAATTGCCGGTGAAGCGCCAGCGAGACGTCCTTCTCGGCATCCGGCAGTGCGGCATTCCAGATCCGCAGACCCCAGGTGTCTTCGGGATCGGTGGTCACGGCCTTGTCCGGCGGCCGGTTGAGGTCGAATTCGAAGCGCGACCGGTTGGCACGGACGATCGTATCGCCCGCGGGAAGGAAGAAGTCGGTCAGCGGATCTTCCTCCCGCAGACGCTCGTCCTCGCCGATCTCGAGCCAAGGGCGAAGCGAAGGGCGGATCGTATGGCCGGCATGGATTGCGGCGATCATGACCGGCCCGGGCTGGACCACGGCGTCCCAGGGCGGCGCTGCCCGGATCGTTTCGGCTCGTTCGCTTTCCGGCGCGTCTGTTCCGTGCGGTGCGGCCCCGAATCTCAAATTCGCATGCTGCATGTCCGACGAACGGGATCGCGCCGAAGGTGTTCCGCGCCGGGGGCGATCTGAACGAACCGAAACGCCCGCTGGAGGCGGGAAAGGCGAACGTATCCGTCTGCCGGACGAAAAATCGAAACCGCCAGGCCCGCGGCCGGTTCGCATATCCGGTGCACTGCGGCGGCAGTGCCCGCGGTGCCTTCTTGCCGCCGCGTTCAGCCCCGCCGGGGGCTGAACGATCGCGGTGCGGCGGGTACCTGCTTGCAATCGGGTTGGTCGGAGACGCTGCGAAGCAGCGCTATCATCGCCTCGCGTCCCCGATCGGAGAGATTGACGATGACCCTCCTTTGATCGAGTTGATCGGTGCGGCGTTCGATCAGCCCCGCGTCTTCGAGCCGATCGATAAGACGCATCGCAGAAGTTGGCGTGGTATTGCACGCCAGCATCAGATGCTTGACGTAGACGATGCCGCCTTCCTCACCGTTTACAAACAGTTCGAGAAGAATGTCCCACGCCGCATCCTTCACCAGGTTTGGAGGGATCACGTCGCCTATCGTCTTGCGAGCCCGAATAAAGCGCCGCGCGTGCTCGACAAGCTGCCGCTCCTCCACCGACCGGCCTTCACCGGCGCGGGCCAGAGATTCCACCGTTCTGCGGGATGTCGGTGAAATATTCGATTTTTCATTATAGGGTTTAGTTCTCATAATCTTCATAACTTTTTCTATACCATTTCTCTGCCTTCACGATTTAGAAAGAAATATTACTAACATTTGTTAATTTGTTTGTCGCCATATGTCAGATCTGACACGATCTGGTGCAGCCCGGTGCTGTGCGATCCTTTGAACAGGACAAGATCGCCATCGGCCAGTTCGGCAGCCAAAGCCTCTTTCAATCCGGCAAGCGACGAGGGGCGGCCCGCCCTGCAATGTTCGGGCAGTTCGGCCCAGAAGCCGTCGTAGAGCGGGCCGAGCGCATAGATCCGGTCGATCGGTTCGCGCGCGATCCGCCGGGCGAGAGCGGTGTGATATTCGATCGCATTCGGACCCAGTTCCGCCATTTCCCCCAGCACCGCGATACGCCGCCTGGCCCCGGCCCTGGAGCCGAGCAGCGCGATCGCGGCTTCCATCGATCCGGGGTTGGCATTGTAGGCTTCGTCCAGGATCGCCACTCTGGCGCCGTTGATCTCGGCAGCGAGTTCCCGGCCCCGGCCTTCCAGCGCGGAGAAGCTCGCCAGCCTGGACAAGGCCGGCCGGGGATCGTGGCCGAGGGCGGAAAGGGTCGCGACCACGGCCAGCGCGTTCAAGGCCATATGTTCGCCCGCCGCGCCGAGGGTGAAGGTCAATCGCTCGCCGCCCACTTCCGCCGCGACACGGCTGGAGCCGCTGTCGTAGTCGATCAGCCGGACGTGGGATTTGTCCGATCGGCCGAAGTTGACGACGCGCAGGCCGCGGCTTCGTGCGGCCAGGTGCACCCTTTCCCATTCGGCCATATCGCGGTTCAGTATCGCCACGCTGCCGGCGCGCATCCCTTCGAAGATCGCGCTCTTGCGCCGGGCTATGGTGGCCAGATCGCGGTGATATTCCAGATGGGCGGGCAGGACATTGGTGAAGATCGCAATGTCGGGACGCGTCAGGCGGGAATTCTGCGCCATGCGGCCGATCGCTAGTTCCAGCACGACATGCGGCACGCCCCACGGGATCGACGCCAGATTCCACGCGATGCCGTGCGGCAGATTGGCGCTGTGCCGCGTCTGCCCGACCGGACCATAGGCCGAAAGCGCGTGTGCCAGCATCGCGACCGTGCTGGTCTTGCCCGCGCTGCCCGTCACCCCGATCACTTTGCCGGACATCTGCTCGCGCGCATATCGCCCCAGATCGAGGATCGCGGCATTGACATCTTCGACCTGGATCGAGGGCGTGGCCGAGTCGGGAAACCGTTCGGCATCCTCGCCGATCAGGGCGGCTGCCTTGTCCGCAAGATGGCGGGCGGAGGCCGGGGCGACGCCCCTGACGCCTTCGGGCGGGCGCAGCACGATGGCGTCGCCTTCGCGGAAGGCCGGCGCATAAGTGCACAGGCCGCTCGCCTTCCAGTCCGGCGGCGGGGGGGTGTGCCAGCGTCCTCCCGTCGCACGTGTCATGTCCGCGGCGGCCCAGTGCCGCTCCTCTCCCGCGGAGGCATGGGGAGCCCCACTGTCTTCCGCCCCCCGCGCGAGGAGATATTTGCGATAGGCGACCAGGCCGGAGAGGTAATGCTCGACGTCGTCGATGCGAATGCGGAAGGCATGGTGGCGGATGAAGAAACTTCCGGCGATCTTGGCCGGACGCGCGAAAAACATCGCCAACTCGGGCCAGAAGTGGCCGTTGAGCAGGTAGTGCGCGCGATGATCGAGCGCACGGTAGAATCGCGGCAGATCGACGCCCTCCAGAAGCCGGCTCCGTTCAGGATCCCGCCGCAGCCGCGAAACCATGCTCTCCGCCGCCGTCATCAGCTCCAGCAATGTCGGGAACGTGGTGATCCGTTCGAGCACGAAGTCGATATGGGTGCGAAAATTGTCGATGCCGAACCGGAAATAGCGGTCTTCGGGCCGATATCGGGTCAGCTCGTTGACCGCATAGCTCAGCCAGTGATCGTGCGCTTTCCAGTGCTGCTGCGCGATAAAGCGATCGAAGGCCTTTTCGACTGCGACAAGCCAGCGCTCGTCGCCGGTCGCTTCGTACAGCCGCATGAGAGCGAAAGCGGCCTCGCCGTCGTAATAGATGATCCGGAAGCGCTCCTTCTCCTCCAGCGTAGGATGGACGAGGACATGGCGGAATGTGCCGGTTTCATCGTCCTGCATGTGCAGGATCCCCAGACCCAGCCGCTCGGCCAGCGCCAGGCTCTCTTCGCTGCCGGTCAGGGCATGGTGCTTGAGCAGCGCGAGGATGGCGACGGCATTGCCGCCGAGCTTGATCTCTCCGCCCACGTCGACGAGGAACGCCGCGTCACTTTCGCCGGCGAGAGAGACAGTTTCGATCAGCTCTCCGGTCAGAAACGCCCGCGCCCGCTCGACAGCCCGTTTCAGGTCGGGGCTGCGCGTTACCTCCCACGCTTCGAGCATGGCATAGACCGTGCTCGCATGGCGCAGCGCATTGTAGGCGCGGATCGGCCGGTCGAAGCAGGGGTGCCAGCCGTAGTGGAACTTTCCGTCCTCGCCGACTTGCGAGGCGAGATACGTGCTTCCCGCCTCGATCAAGCCGGTCACCTCGTCCGGGCCGAGACGATCGATCGTGCGTCGTCCGGAATCGAGACCTGCGTTCGCTATCGGGTGCACCGTCCGATCGTCCCCGGCGAAGGCCCCCCGCGTCGTGAACAGCCAGACCGGGTCCCCGTCCGCGAACGACAGATCCGTCAGGCCGTGACGCCGGGCGGCATAGATCGCGAAGTTCTTCTCGTTCAGCACTGCGGCGGCGGTCCGGTTCCCGCCGTAGAGCATGGCGTTCGCGTTGAGTTCGGTTTCGAGGAAGGCGTGCCGGAACTCCGGGTCGAGCGAAATGCCGAGGCGGAAATAGTTGCGCTTGATATTGCGCAGCGCGGTTTTCAGTTCGGCCCAGGTTCGACGTTCGACCGCATCGACCCAGTCGACCCGCACCCATCGGGCGTCCGCGCCCTGGGCCAGGGCCTGGCGGGTTCCGACATCCCAGGCCTCTTCCGCCGTTCGCCCGGTCGCCGTCAGCGTTTTCGCGCGCCTGTGACCGTCCGTGAAGGAGAAGAACAGAATCGCCCGCGCTTCCCCCTCGACCAGCGTCGGCGCTGCCTCGCCGAGGCATGGCCGAAGCCGGTCGAGGCGGGTGGCCAGGCCATTGCTCATCGCTCCCGCAATGCCTCCCGCGCCCTGTTTATCGGTTTCATCAGATACTGCAGGACAGTCTTCTGCCCGGTGTGAACGTCGACGGTGGTGATCATGCCCGGTACGATCGGAAACCGTTCGCCTGCGTCGTTGACGAGGGCATTCGACTTTGTGCGGATGAACACGCGATAATAGTAGATTTCGGGGTTCACCTCGTCGCGGATCGTGTCGGGCGATATCGTCGCGACTTCGCCCTCCAGCCCGCCGTAGATCGAATAGTCGTATGCGGTGACCTTGACGGTGGCGCGTTGGCCGGGGTGAATGAAGGCGATGTCGCGCGGCGACATGCGCGCCTCTATCATCAAGCGGTCTTCCAGCGGGATGATCTCCATCAACCGGCCGTTCGGCGGGATCACGCCGCCCACGGTGGAAACCTGGATGCTCTTGACGATTCCCTTGACCGGCGAGCGCAGGGTCAACCGGTTCAACGTGTCGGAACGGCCGCGCACCACCGGTGCCAGCGCCTCGACCTCTTCGTTCGCCTGAGCAAGTTGCTGCCGTGCCTCGACCTGATATTGGGACCGCAGATCCGCCTTCTTCAGTTCCAGGTCCGCCAGCTGCCGTTGAAGGCGAATGACCTCCACATTGCTGGCGGCTCCGACCTCGATCAGCGATTCGCCGATCGCAACCTCGCGCCGGATGAGCGCTATCGACTGGTCGATCAGACGTTCGGATTCGGCCAGGCTGGCCCGCCGGGTATCGTAGAGGCGCCGCTCCGCCTGCTTGAGCTCGGGAAAATCGTCCAGCTCGGCCGGAAAGGTCAACGGCGTCCGGTTGACCTCCGCCTGCAACCGCGCCGAAGCCGCCAGCGCGGCCCGATACTTGGCCGCGCTCTCCTCGAACGTCGAACTGGCCTGGGTCGGATCGAGCTGAGCGAGAATCTGGCCGGTCTCGACGATATCGTCCTGCTGGACGTGCAGCCGGGCAAGGATTCCGCCCTCGAGCGTTTCGATCACCTGTTCGCGCATCGTCGGCACCACGCGTCCGCTGCCGGTCGCCACTTCGTCGAGGGTGGCAAACCAGGCCCAGGCGATGACCGTTGCGAACAGCAGGCACAGTATCCAGACGAGGCGGTTCGACAGCTTGAGGCGGGGATCGCTCCGCTCGTCGAAAAGCCCTTCGTCTGTTGCAGCCAGCGCGGTCATGCTGCCTGGCCTTTGCCGTTCACCGCGCCGTGCATCGTTGCGAGCGCGGCCTGCTTGGGCTGGTCGAGCGTGATCCTGCCGTTGTGCAGGACGACGATCCGGTCGACCAGTTCGAGCGCGCGCATGCGGTGCGTCGCGATGACGACCGTGCGGCTTCGGCTCCACTCGCCGAAGTGCCGGATGAAATGCCGCTCGGTGGCTTCGTCCATCGAGGCGGTGGGTTCGTCGAGCAGAACCACCGAGGGCTGGCGCAAGAGCAGCCGGGCGAGCAGCAGGGCCTGGGTCTGCCCTCCCGACAAGCCTATACCGCCTTCCTGGATGATGTAGTCGAGCCCCGATTGCGTGCGGCGGACGAAATCGGCGGCGCCGACGATATCCAGCATGTCCGCGATCTCGCGGTCGGAGGCGTGGGGGGCGCCCATCGTCAGGTTGTCGCGCAGGGTGCCGTGGAACAGCCTGCTGTTCTGCCCCAGCAGCCCGATGTCGCGGCGCACGTCGGCGGGATCGATCTGATGCAAGGCCAGGTCGTCGACCGTAACCTCGCCCCGGATCGGCGGGAGCAACCCGGACAACCCTTGCAGCAAAGTCGACTTGCCCGCCCCGTTGCGACCGAGCAGCGCGATCTTTTCGCCGGCCGCGATTTGCAACCGCTTCACGGTCAGCACGGGGGGCGCGCTGAGGTCGCCGTAAGCGAAAACCGCCGAGCGAAGTTCGAAATCGCCCTTGATCGCCGGCACTTGCAGGCGCTGGCCTTGCTCGGGAGTATCGACCGGAAGCGCCATGATCTGATCGACGCCCTGAATGCCGACTTTCGCCTGCTGAAGCCGGTTGAGAACCTGGGTCACCTGCCCGATCGGCGCCATCATCCGCGAACCGAGGATGGAGGCCCCCACCAGAGCGCCGGTGGTCATGTCGCCGGCAATCACCATGGGGGCGCCGAAAAACACGATCGTGGCATAGACCGCGTTCTGGATATTCTGCGCCCAGGCGGTGAGGGCGTTGGTCAGGCTGCGCAGTTTCAGCTGCGCCTCGCTGGCAACGGCGTTGAAGTGATTCCACCGGCGTTGCAGCGGTTCCTCGGCCTGGAGCGTCTTGACATCCTCGATCCGCTGCACCGCCTCCACCAGAAGCGCGTTGCGAAGGGAGGATTCGCGCATCGCTTCGGTCGCATGCGCCCGCAACTTTCGTTGCGCGAGCAAGCCGGGCACGACCAGCAACAGCAGGGCGCATAGCGGCACCAGCGCCAGAGGGCCGGCGATGAACCAGAAGACGCCCAGGAAAAGCAGGAAGAACGGAATGTCGGCGATGGCCGCCACCGTGGTCGAGGTCAGCAGTTCGCGCACCTGCTCCAGGTCGCGCAACTGGGCGATGAACGTGCCGGTGGACGCGGGGCGGTCGCTGTTGCGCACGCGCAGCGCGTGGCCGAACACCCGATCGGAAATGCGCAGATCGGCCCGCCGGCCGAGCACGTCGATAATCGTCGTTCGCAGCTTGGTCAGCGTAAAGCTGAATCCGATGGCGACCAGCACGCCGATGAACAGGACATAGAGGGTGGTGAAGGATTCGGCCGGCACGACCCGGTCGTAAACCTGCATCGAAAACAGCACCCCGGCCAGGGCAAGCGAGTTCGTGACCAGCGATGCGATCACGATGCCCGGGTACATCCGGCGGTCCAGCAGCAGGATCCGGCGCAGCCAGTGATCTTCGTAAGGGCGGATATAGGTGTCGACCCTGGCATCGGGGACGGCGCCGGACGGGCGGGGGATGACGAAGACGGCGCTTGCCTCGACCAGATCGGCGAGCGCCATCCGCTGGTGCAACCCGTCTTCGCCGGCGACGGAGAGATTGACGGTTCCGTCGTCGCCCACCCCCGTCACCACGGCCAGGTCGCCGTCGCCGAACTGGGCGATGAGCGGCAGGCGCCAGCTGCTGAGCGAAAGCGATCCGGGTTCGGCAAAGCGCACCTGCAGGCCGGCATGCCGCGCGAGCGCCCGAACCCGTGCCTCCCACCCCCGGCCGTCCTGCCACTGGTCGGACAGGCGCGCAGCCTCCGCCGATACGGGCAGGCCATATTGCCGCGCGATCTGCCGAAAGGCCTCGATCCAGTTGCCGGGCCGAAACGCCCTTTCGTGAACGACGTCCGCCGTCACAGGATCGCCCCCCCGACAACGGTTCCGCTCAGACCGAAGGCGTCGCGCGCGGCGCCGGAGGTCACCAGGCAATCGATCTGCAATCGGCGCAAGTCGTGCCGCGTGTTCGCCCGGTCGAACCGCACCTGGTGCAGTTCCTGTTCGGCATTGAGCAGATCGACCAGCGTCTTGGTGCCCATCTGAAGGTATTGCAGGCGATAGAGCTTGCCCGTCTCGCGCATGCTCGCCTCGCGGAAGGCCAGAGTGTCGATCACGCGATCGAAACTTTCGACCTGCCGCTGCCCCTCGGCCAGAAGGCGGCTGACTTCGTTGTGTATGCGCGCTTCGGCCGCATCGGCCGCGCCCAGGGCATGGGAGGCTCCGCGCACGCGGGCACGGTTGGCCCCGCCGTTGTAGAGCGAAGTCGATACGTTGATGCCGAAGTTGTATTCCTCCCGATCGCCGAACGGGTCGTGGATGTCGGTGGCGCCGCTTACGGAAAGCGACACCGTCGGCAGGCTTTCGGCCTGCGAACGCTCGAATTCGGCCAGGGCCCGGTCGCGCTGCGCCCTCACTTCGCGGATGGCCGGCACGGCGGCCCAGTCCGGCGTTCCGCGCTGGCACGACTGCATGAGGTTTTCGGGAAACTCCATCGAGACCGGGGGCGCCCGATCGCGGCCGAGAAGATGGGCGAGCGATGCCTGCCAGCGCTGGCGCTGGGCCTCGATCTCCTCGATCGTGGCCCGTGCGGAATAAACCCGGGCATCGGCCTGAAGCAGGTCGGCCTTGGTCGCCGCGCCGCGTTCGTACCTGTGCTGCACGAGTTCACTGATGCTGCTGACGCTTTCCAGCTCGTCGACGGCGATCTGCCGCAGCGCCTCGATCCGCTGAAGTTCGATGACCGCATAGACGGTGTCGCGGATCAGCGTGTCCACGGCGATCAGAAGCCGGGCCTCCCCGATGCGCGTATCGGCCTCTGCCGCGGCGACGGTGCTGCGGACTTTGCCGAAGTCGTATAGCATCTGCGACACCGAGATGTTGGCGCGCGGACGCCAGCGGCTCTGGCCGATATTGTCGTAGCCCGATCCCACCCCGGCGTTGATCCGGGGCAGGTATCCCGCTTCGGCAACGTCGATCTCCTCTGTTCGCGAGGCGAGATCGGCCTCCGCCTCTTCTATCGAGGGATGCCAGGCGACGGCTTCGCGCGCCGCGGCGCCGATCGTGAGGGGCGAGCCGTGGTCGGGCGGCAGGGCGGCAAGACCTGAGGGGAAGCAGGGCGCACAGGTCAAGACGAATACCGCAAACCATCGATACTTTACAATTTCTCGTTCAGACTTCCCACACCTCACTTGTACCGCCTTGTCGCGGTGCGCGTCGCTCGATTCGACTTGCACAGTTAACCACTGCTTCCTCGGTACAATGGATCAGATTACTGAACTGTTACTATTTTCGAGTTCATCAATACGATCGGTATTCAGATAGCTGAGCGGGTCGAGCGTAACGTCCGGTCCGGTTGAGGAAACCGGTGCAGCATTGTCGCCGGTATTTGCGATCTGGAATGCTTCCTGGTCGCTGTTTTCGAGCAAATAGTGATCGAGAACGGGATCGAGGCTTCCATCATCTTCTTGAATTAGAGATGTCATAAAGCCGTTACTCGACATCGGCGAGAGGGCCGACAGGTCCGTACTGTCCTCGTTCGTGAGAGCGAACGCGTCCAGCGGCACGATATCCTGTTCCATCGTGCCGAAGGCAGCGAAGGCCGCAGCGGCATCGGGGGGACCGGCGAAGTCCAGCGTCACCGAAAGCGTTGCCGTTTCCGTGTCGCCGTTCGGCGCCAGGAGCGTGTAGGTGAACGTATCGACGTCCCCGTATGCGCCCGTGAAGCTGGGGTTGGCTTCGTACGAATATGTGCCGTCGGGATCGATCGTCAGCGTGCCGTAGGTTCCGGCGACGACTGTGCCGGCGCCGGCCACCAGGGTGCCGTTGACCTGCGAAACGACCGATCCGGCAGGCGCGACATCCGCACCGCCAGCGCCCGCATCGGTGACGACGTTGCCCGACACGGTTCCGCTGACTGTGGCGGGGGGCTCATATTCGGTGATCGTATCCGACGTGGATTCGATCGACAGATTGCCCAGCAAGGTTGCGTCGAGCAGCCCGCCGTCATTGCCGAGCGTGACGTAATAGGTCGCACCGCCGGAAAATTCGGGCAGGACCAGTTCGTCTGCCGCCCAGCTGGCGCCGAGTATTCCGCCGCTTCCCTGAAGCCAGTCGGCTTCGAGGTGGACGCGGGTTGCCGTGCTGCTGCCATGCTCGACCCGGTAGACGATCAGGTCGAAGTCGACGTCGCCGAACAGGCTGAGGTCCAGGAGAGCGCTGCCGTCTCCATCCACGCTCACTTGCCTGGTGGCATTCTCCGCGACATCGAATGTCAGGAAGTCGCTGCCGCCGAGAAGCGTTGCGTCGATGGTGTCGCCAAGCAGCCCGACGTTGAGCAGTCCGCCGATGTTGGCAGTCTGCGTCGGCTGGGTCGACGTATCGGGCGTCACATCGAGGAAGAGCGTGACTTCGTTGTCGACCGCGACGAGCAGATCGGGCGCGGTGACCGTTGTCGTCGCCGATGTGTTGCCCGCGGCATCGGTCGCGGTGACCAGCAGCTCCTCGCCGTTGGTCTGCGCCGGGATGGTCACGGTGTAAGTGCCGTCGGCCCCGACCGTTCCGGTTCCGAGTTCGGTCGTGCCGTCGGGGGCATAGACGGTGATCGTCGCCCCGGCCTCGCCGGTTCCGGTCACCGTGGTGCCGGTGGCATCGTCGACATCGGCGGTGGGGGCATCGGGCGCAGTGAGGTCCGGCGCCTCGACAGGCGTCGCCGGGGATTCGTTACCCGCGCCATCTGTCGCCGTGACGAGCAGGTCCTCGCCGTTGGTCTGCGCCGGGATGGTGACGGTGTAAGTGCCGTCGGCCCCGACCGTTCCGGTGCCCAGTTCGGTCGTGCCGTCAGGGGCGTAGACGGTGATCGTCGCCCCGGCTTCGCCGGTTCCGGTCACCGTGGTGCCGGTGGCATCGTCGACATCGGCGGTGGGGGCGTCGGGCGCAGTGAGGTCCGGCGCCTCGACAGGCGTCGCCGGGGATTCGTTTCCGGCGTCATCTGTCGCCGTGACGAGCAGGTCTTCGCCATTGGTCTGGGCAGGGATGGTCACGGTGTAATTGCCGTCGGCCTCGACCGTTCCGGTGCCCAGTTCGGTCGTGCCGTCAGGGGCGTAGACGGTGATCGTCGCCCCGGCCTCGCCGGTTCCGGTCACCGTGGTGCCGGTGGCATCGTCGACATCGGCGGTGGGGGCATCGGGCGCAGTGAGGTCCGGCGCCTCGACAGGCGTCGCCGGGGATTCGTTACCCGCGCCATCTGTCGCCGTGACGAGCAGGTCCTCGCCGTTGGTCTGCGCCGGGATGGTGACGGTGTAGGTGCCGTCGGCCCCGACTGTTCCGGTGCCCAGTTCGGTCGTGCCGTCAGGGGCGTAGACGGTGATCGTCGCTCCGGCCTCGCCGGTCCCGCTCACCGTGGTGCCGGCATCGTCGATCTCGGCGGTGGGGGCATCGGGCGGAGTGAGGTCCGGCGCCTCGACAGGCGTCGCCGGGGATTCGTTTCCGGCGTCATCTGTCGCCGTGACGAGCAGGTCTTCGCCATTGGTCTGGGCAGGGATGGTCACGGTGTAAGTGCCGTCGGCCCCGACCGTTCCGGTTCCGAGTTCGGTCGTGCCGTCGGGGGCATAGACGGTGATCGTCGCCCCGGCCTCGCCGGTTCCGGTCACCGTGGTGCCGGTATCGTCGATCTCGGCGGTGGGAGCCTCGGGCGGGGTCGTATCGGCGGCGACCAGGTCGATCGTCAGCGTGGCCGTGTCGCTGGTGCCGTCGGCATTGACGAGGCGATAGGTGAAGACCTCCGCGTTGCCGACTGCGGCGGTATCGTCGTTCGGCGTATAGGTATAGCTGCCGTCGGCATTGATGAGGAGCGTCCCGTACTGGCCGTCGACAACGAGGCCGTCGGTCACGGCGACGAACGTCCCGCCGCCGGTGTCGATTTCCAGCACCGCGCTGCCCGATGCCAGATCGTCGTTCGCCAGGATATTGCCGCTAACGGGATCGCCGTCTGCGGTGGTCGTGTGGAATTCGCTATCGAGCGTAAGCGTGATACCGGCTGCCAGCAGGCCGCCGCCTTCGTAGATCACGCGGTAATTGCCGGGCGACAGGTCGTCGGCCGTAACCTGGACCCGGTTGTCCGCCAGAATGTCCAGCGTGAGCAGGTCTAGCAAGCCGCCGCCGGACGTGCTCGCGATATCTTCGAAAGAACCGTCGGGCAATTCGCGCTGCAAAGTGAACTCGACGTCCGACAGCACGGTCGCGATGCTGTCTACGGAAAGCGTAAACACGGTATCGACTTCGGTCCGGTCGGCGACCGTGAAGTCATAGGTTTCGCTGAATGTACCGACCGCCAGAAGATAACTCGTGCTGGTGCTGTCGGTCGTCGTCTCGACAGTCATCGCGAACTCGACCTCAGCGCTGTCGTCGATTGCATCGGCATCGGCGTCCGCGTCCGCGTCTGCATCGGCGTCAGCATCCGCATCGGCATCGGCGTCAGCATCTGCATCGGCGTCCGCATCGGCATCCGCGTCTGCATCGGCGTCAGCATCAGCGTCTGCGTCAGCATCGGCGTCGGCGTCGGCGTCGGCATCCGCATCAGCATCGGCGTCTGCGTCGGCATCTGCATCAGCGTCCGCATCGGCATCCGCGTCAGCGTCGGCATCCGCATCGGCATCTGCATCAGCGTCCGCATCGGCATCCGCGTCGGCGTCGGCATCCGCATCGGCGTCGGCGTCGGCATCCGCATCGGCGTCCGCATCCGCATCGGCGTCCGCATCGGCGTCCGCATCCGCATCCGCATCAGCGTCTGCGTCAGCGTCAGCATCGGCGTCGGCATCCGCATCAGCGTCAGCGTCCGCGTCAGCATCCGCGTCCGCATCGGCATCCGCATCCGCATCCGCGTCCGCGTCAGCGTCTGCATCCGCATCCGCATCCGCGTCCGCGTCCGCGTCGGCATCAGCATCGGCATCAGCATCCGCGTCCGCGTCCGCGTCGGCATCGGCATCCGCGTCAGCGTCAGCGTCTGCGTCGGCATCAGCGTCAGCATCCGCGTCTGCATCCGTATCGTCGGGGCGGCGGTTGCTGTCGCCGCCGCTGGCCGCTGCAGCCAGGCCGGCTGCACCGAGAAGGCCGGCGAGGGGGAGGACCACGCCGGCGCCGGTGCCTGCCTGCGACGAGCTTGCTGCGACGTCCGGCAGCAGATCATCCATCTGCACGAGTTGCTCGAATTCCAGCGGACCCGGGCGAGCGATCCAGAGGCTGCCGTCCGCTTCCTGCAGAACGATTTCGCCCACACTTTCGCTGCCGACGAAGGCGTTTGCGATTCTGACGACTTCACCCGAATGGAGGCGAATGACCAGGTCGTCGCCTTCGCGAACGATGCTGGCGATGTCTGCCCGCTCGAGGGATAGCTTTACGACGCTCGGCCTATCGAGAGCAATTGCATCCATCTCGACGACGCGAACTTCACCGGTCACCTTGTCGTAAATCTCGGCAGGCATACGCGAGCCCCTTCTGCCAGAAGTTGGACAATGTTATAGATATTTTACAATAAACTTCGGTTAACAAACCCTGTTTAACGAATGTGTTCTCAATGGCTACTGCCTCGAATCTTGAAATATATGTGCGATTTTGAAGTGACAACAGCAATCGGTAAGATCTCTCCGCTTTCGGAATAATTTTGTTTTAATTGACGGGTGCTGATTCCATTCGGGCGCGTGGCGCTTTGGGGCGACTTGCATATTGCACCGATTGGAACATAATGAGAACATATGTCCGATTCGCCAAACCTGCGCAGGGCCTCGATGCTCGTGCCGGGGCCTTCGTCAGCGAAAGTTGCCGGGGCGCTGGGGTTCGGCGTGCCCGCTGTCGACCGGTGGCTGAAGGGCGGCTTGCGGCGCGACGGAGTGCATGAATTCTATGCTCCGTCCGATGGCGAGGGGGCAGGCGCGACCGCCTTTGCCCTGCTGGTGGGCCGCCTGATCTGCGATGCAACCCTGCCGCTGATATGGTTGCGCACGAACCGCGGCAATCGAAACGAGCGGCCCTATGCGCCGGGTCTGGCCGAACTGGGGATCGATCCCGACACCGTGTTTCTGGTGGAGCTGGCAGAGCTGGCCGACCTGCTGGTGGCGACAGTGGAAAGCGTGCGGCATGGCGGCGCGGGGGCGGTCATCCTGGAAATGCAGGGGCGGGCCCGGCCGTTCGACCTCACCGCTTCGCGCCGGCTGGCCCTGGCGGCGGAGCGCAGCGGCACGGCGGTTCTGGTGATTCGCGGCAAGGCCCGGCCGGTGGCCAGCGCCGCGCATACCCGCTGGCAGGTATCGGCCGCGCCTTCGCCCGCCTTGCCTGCCAATGCCCCGGGGCACCCGGTCTTCGACTTGCGCCTGCTGCGCCAGCGCGGAGGGCCGGAAGGGCTCCACGTGCAACTGGAATGGAACCGTGAACAAGCTGCCTTCCGAACGCCGCTATATGGCGATTCATCTGCCGTTCCTGCCCGCGGAACGGAGGATCGCAGACGGCGCCGCGCCGCCTGACACGCCTTTCGCCATTATCGAGAAGCAGCGCGGGGCGCTTCGCATCGTGGCGCTGTCTCCGGCGGCGGCGGCATTGGGCCTGGAACCGGCGATGGCCCTGGCCGATGCGCGCGCGCTGGTTCCCGATCTGCCTGCCTTCCCCCACGATCCGGGGACCGATCGGGCCGTCTTGATGCGCGTGGTGGCGGCCTGCGAACGCTATACCCCGATGGTGGCCGCGGATGGCGCGGATGCCCTGGTGCTGGACCTGACGGGCTGTTTCCCGGCCGCGGGCTGGACGCAGGAAACGATCGCGCGGGATGCCACGGCCCGGCTCGCGCGGCTGGGCCTGCGGGGCAGGGCAGCCCATGGGGCGACGCCCGATGCCGCGCTGGCCCTGGCGCGTTTCGCCGTCTCCGCTGCCGAGGATCTTCCGGTGGCCGCACTGGCCCTGGACGCGGAAACCCACCTGGCGCTCCGTCGTGCGGGACTGCGGACGATCGGCGCGCTCAGGGATCGTCCGCGCGCACCGCTGGCCGCGCGCTTCGGCCGCGAACTGCCGGTGCGGCTGGCGCGTCTGCTGGGCGAGGAAGACCGAAGGATCACCCCCCATCGGCCGGCAGGAACGATCCGCGCCGAACACCGCTTTGCCGAACCGATGGCGACGGTTTCGCCGCTGCTCGACGTGATCGAGCATCTCGCCGAACGTCTCGAAACCCGGCTTGCCGGGCGAGGGGCGGGAGGGCGCCGGTTCGATGTCGCGCTGTTCCGCACCGACGGCCACGTCGCGCGGCTCACGGTGACATGCGGCCGCCCCTTGCGCGATCCCCCGGCGATCCGGCGTCTGTTCGCCGAACGTCTGGAATCGCTCGCCGACCCGCTCGACCCCGGCTTCGGGTACGACATGGCGAGGATGACCGTCCCGCTGGCCGAGCGGATGGAGAGCGAGCAGCCCGATCTGGCGGACGGGGGGAAGGGGCGCGCGCGAACCGATCTGGCCCCGCTGATCGACCGGCTGACGGTCCGTTTCGGCCCCCGCAGCATCAGCCGTTTCCATCCGTGCGACGCGCACCTGCCGGAATATGCGGCCCGCGCCGTGCCGCCCGAAAGCGACACCTGCCCCTGGCCCCGCCCCGAACCGGGCGAGCCGCCGCTGCGCCCGCTGTTCCTCTACGACCCGCCGAGACGGGTCAGCGTGGTGGCCGAAGTGCCCGACGGCCCGCCGCGCCGTTTCGTCTGGCGCGAAAAGCATTACCGCGTGGTTCGCCACGAAGGGCCTGAACGGATCGCCTATCCGTGGTGGAAGCACCCGGAAGGGTGCGGGCCGACGCGCGATTACTATCGGGTGGAGGACGAGACCGGGCAGCGTTTCTGGCTTTTCCGCCACGGCCTCTATGGACGCGAGAGCGACCATCCGCAGTGGTATCTGCACGGCCTGTTCGCATGACCGCGGCCCGGCCCTTCTACGTCGAACTGGCGGCGGCGACGAATTTCTCCTTCCTGCGCGGGGCCAGCCCGCCTGCGGACATGGTCGCCCGCGCGCTGGAACTGGGCCATGCGGGGATCGGCATTGCCGACCGCAACACCGTGGCCGGGGTGGTGCGCGCGCACGTCGCGCTGCGCGACGCGCTCGACAAGGCGGAGGAGGAGGGCCGGACGCCGCCCCGCTTCCGTCTGCTGGTGGGCGCGCGCCTGGCCTTTGCCGACGGGACGCCCGACATCCTCGCCTATCCCGTTTCGCGCCGCGGATGGGGGCGGCTGACGCGCCTGCTCACCACCGGCAACCTGCGCGCCGAGAAAGGCGCCTGCCTGTTGCACGAAAGCGACCTGTTCGATTTTCTCGACGACTTGCAGCTTATCGTCCTGCCGCCGGCGGACGATGCGCTGTTGAAGCGCCTTGCCGAAGCCGCGCCTTGCCGCGTGTGGCTGGGCGCTGCCATGCTGCGCCACGGATGCGACGCGCGCCGCCTTGCCGGGCTGCGCGAACAGTCTGCCGGCACCGGCGTGCCATTGATTGCGCTCAACGATGCGCTCTATGCCGATCCCGGCGTGCGGCCGCTGCACGACGTGATGACCGCGATCCGCGAGAAGACCACTGTGCAGGCGGCAGGGCGCCGGCTCGCCGTCAATGCGGAACGCCACCTGAAATCGCCCGAGGAGATGGCGCGCCTCTTTTCCGCCGCGCCCGAGGCGCTGGCGGCGACGGAAGATTTCCTGGCGGGCGTCGATTTTACGCTCGACCAGTTGCGCTACGAATATCCGCACGAGCCGGTCCCGCCCGGATATACCCCGCAGGCATGGCTCGAGGAACTCGTCTGGAGCGAGGCCCGGGCCCGCTGGCCGCAAGGGATGCCGGCGAAGCTGGAGGCCCTGCTGCACGAGGAACTGGGCATTATCGCGGCCGCGCAGTACGCGCCCTATTTCCTCACCGTGCACGACATCGTGCGGTTCGCGCAGAAGAAGGGGATCCTGTGTCAGGGGCGCGGCTCGGCGGCCAATTCGGCCGTCTGTTTCGTGCTCGGCATCACGGCGGTCGATCCGGCCGAACACAACCTGCTCTTTTCCCGCTTCATTTCGCCCGAACGCAAGGAGCCGCCCGATATCGACGTCGATTTCGAGCACGAGCGGCGCGAAGAGGTGATGCAGTATATCTACCGGCGTTACGGGCGCCACCGGGCGGGAATCGCGGCCACGGTGATCCATTACCGCTCGCGCAGCGCCGTGCGCGAGGTGGGCAAGGCGCTGGGCCTGAGCGAGGATGTCACCGCACGACTCGCGAACACGGTCTGGGGCAGCTATGCCTCCACTTACGACCGCCGGCGCTGTGTCGAAGGCGGGCTGGACCCCGACAACCCGGCGATCGCGCGGGTCAATGGCTTCGTGGAGCGGATCCTGAACTTCCCGCGCCACCTGTCGCAGCATGTCGGCGGGTTCGTGCTGACGCAGGACCGGCTGGACGAGACGGTGCCGATCCACAACGCCGCGATGGACGATCGCACGTTCATCGAATGGGACAAGGACGATATCGACGCGCTCGGCCTGATGAAAGTCGATGTCCTGGCGCTGGGCATGCTGACCTGCATCCGCAAGGCTTTCGCCCTGATCGAAACCCATCTGGGCAAGCAATATCGGCTCGACAGCGTGCCGGACGATGCGCCCGACGTGTTCGCCATGCTCCAGCGGGGCGACAGTATCGGGGTGTTCCAGGTCGAAAGCCGGGCGCAGATGAACATGCTGCCCCGCCTGCGCCCCAGGGAGTTCTACGATCTCGTGATCCAGGTGGCGATCGTCCGCCCCGGCCCGATCCAGGGCGACATGGTTCATCCCTATCTGCGCCGCCGACAGGGGGTGGAGAAAGTCGAATATCCCTCGCCCGCCCCGCCGCACGATCCCGACGAGCTGCGCGGCCTGCTGGGGCGAACCAACGGTGTGCCGCTGTTTCAGGAACAGGCGATGAAACTGGCCATCGTCGCCGCCGGATTCACTCCGTCGGAAGCCAACAAGCTGCGCCGGGCGATGGCGACGTTCCGCAATCTGGGAACGATGGAAAGCTTCGAAGACAAGCTGGTCGAAGGGATGGTCGCACGCGGTTACCAGCGCGATTTCGCCCATCGCTGTTTCCGGCAGATCGAAGGGTTCGGCAGTTATGGCTTCCCCGAAAGCCATGCCCTGGCCTTCGCCCAGCTGGTCTGGGTCTCTTCCTACATCAAGTGCCGCTATCCGGCGGTGTTTGCCGCCGCGCTGCTCAACTCGCAGCCGATGGGATTCTATGCGCCGGCGCAGATCGTGCGCGATGCCCGCGAGCACGGGGTCGACGTGCGCGCGATCGACATCAACCACAGCCATTGGGACTGCACGCTGGAACGCGCCCCCGACGGCGCTTTGGCGCTCAGGCTGGGGATGCGCCAGATCGAGGGATTTCGCGAAGAGTGGGCCCGCAGCATCGCCGCCGCCGCGCCTTGCGACAGCATGGAGGCGCTTGCCCGAAAAGCGCGCCTGCCGCAGCGCGCGCTGCGCCTGCTGGCCGGCGCCGATGCGCTGCGTTCGATCGGGCTGGACCGGCGCAATGCCTTGTGGGAGGCGCGGCGAACACCGCCCGACGAGCTGCCGCTGTTCGCGGCGGCGCGGGCGCGCGAACTGGGCGAGGAGCCGCCCGCCGCCCTGCCGGCCATGCCCCTGTCGGAACAGGTCGCGACCGATTACCAGACCACCCGCCTTTCGCTGAAAGCCCATCCGATGACGTTTCTGCGCCCGGTGTTCGAGCGGGAAGGCGTTCTGCCCTGCGCCGCGCTGACCGGTTGCCGCAACGGCGCGCGCGCGCAAGTGGCCGGGGTGGTGCTGGTACGCCAGCGCCCCGGCAAGGGCAATGCCATCTTTGTCACGCTGGAGGACGAAGGGGGGATCGCCAATATCGTGATCTGGGCGCGCCTGTTCGAACGGTTTCGCCGTCAGGTAATGGCGGCCAGGCTGATGGTGGTGGAAGGCGAAGTGCAGAAAAGCCCCGAGGGGGTGATCCATCTGATGGCCAGCCGCATCCACGACCGCACGGCGGAACTCGCTCGCCTGTCGGAGGATCGCGAGGCGAGCCCTCGGCTTCCGCAGACGGATGAAACCGTCCCTTCCCGCCACCCCCGCGACGTGCGCATCCTGCCCCGATCGCGCGATTTTCATTGATATCGCGCATTCGATGCCGCCAAATCGCCAGGCCAGCGCCCGGCAACGACGGGGGCGACGCTGCGGCATGCGGTCCGCTCCGTGCCGCCGGATGACGAGAGAACGGGAAAGGGAGCCGAACGCCAATGTATTCGCTGTTGCCGGGGTTGCGTGTGGTGGAAGCCTCTTCCTTCGTCGCCTGTCCCACCGCCGGGCTCTATCTGGCGCAGATGGGGGCGGAGGTCATCCGGGTCGACCAGGTGGGGGGAGGGCCCGACTATCGCCGCTGGCCCAAGGCGCCGGGCGGCGGCAGCTTCTATTGGGAAGGGCTGAACAAGGGCAAGCTGTCGGTGGCGATCGACCTGTCCGCTCCCGAAGGGCGCGAACTGCTCGCGCGGCTCGCCACCCTGCCGGGGGAGGGGGCGGGCGTCTTCCTGACCAATTTCCCGGTGAACGGATTCCTGTCGTGGGAGAAGCTGTCCGCCCTGCGCCCCGACCTCGTGCTGACGCGCGTGATGGGCCGGCCGGACGGCGGGCCGGCGCTCGATTACACGGTCGCATCGGCGCTGGGCATTCCCTTCGTCACCGGCCCCGAAAGCCTGGGCGAGGAACCGGTCAATGCCGTCCTGCCGGCGTGGGATCTCCTCACCGGCGCCTATGCCGCCTTCGCCACGCTGGCCGCGCTGCGGCACCGCGACGCGACCGGCGAAGGGCAGGAAGTTCGCGTGCCGCTGGCGGATGTGGGCATCGCGACGATCGCCAATCTCGGCCAACTGGCCGAAACGCTGCAGGGCGGCGACCGCAAGCGCTATGGGAACGCGGTGTTCGGCGCGTTCGGCCGCGACTTCGTCACCCGCGACGGAGAGCGGATGATGCTGATGGCGATCACCCCGCGGCAGTGGAGGGGCCTGGTGTCCGTGCTGGGCATCGGGGAAGATGTCGCGCGGATCGAGGCCGAGCGGAACACTTCGTTCGCGACCGACGAGGGCGAACGCTTCCGCCATCGCGACGCCCTGTTCCCCCTGGTCGAACAGGCGGCCGCGCGCCGCGACAGCGGCGAACTGGCGCGCGCGCTGGACGCGGCCGGTTGCTGCTGGGGCCCCTATCGGCGGATGGAGCAGGCGGTTCGCGATCCCGAGATGGTCGGCGACAACCCGCTGTTCTCCGAAATCGCGCAGCCCAGCGGAGAACGCTACGCAGTGCCGGGCGCCATGGCGACCCTGCCCGGGCTGGACCGGCACGACCCGAAACCGGCGCGCGCGCTGGGCGCCGATAGCGAACGCGTCCTGATGGACATCGCCGGGCTGGACTCGGGCGCGTTCTCCCGCCTCGTCGACAAGGGAATCGTCGCGCAGGCCGATTGAGGCGCATCGCCGATGCCGCGAGCCCCAGCGAAGGCTGGGGCCTCAGGCCGCTGGCGCTGCGTTTGAAACTTCCCGAGCCCCAGCGCAGGCTGGGGCCTCAGGCCGCTGGCGTGTCGCTCGATACTCTCCCAGCGCAGGCTGGGGCCTCAGGCCACTGGCGTGTCGCTCGATACCCTCCCGAACCCCAGCGCAGGCTGGGGACCGGGCCGCCGGCACACCGCCCGATACCCTCGCGAGCCCCAGCGCAGGCTGGGGCCTCAGGCCGCTGGCGCTGCGCCCGATAGCACGAGGTCCCAGCCTGCGCTGGGACTCGGAATGGGGGGCGGGTTATGGCAAAAATAGCTTGACAATTGTAACCCATTGGGTTATAGGAGCCCCGCCAGTCCACTCTGGCAAAAGCGACGGGGGCGGAGCGTGTACGCGTCACGCAGGCCGCTTCGTCCAGACGGCCGGTGCCTCGGGGGGCTAGTGACCTTCAGAGAAAGCCCCCTTTGCCGGTATGCGAGGAGTTTTCGGGGGACCTGTCCCTTCCCGCCCTGCGGTGGGCCTCAACGCCGCAGAGCCAGGGATACCCCCGACGGATACGGTGCCGGCGAGCCCTGGCCGTATCTCGCCTCGCAGCCCTCAGGGCCGAGCGAAAGGTTGCCGTAACCCCTTTCGCCGTTCGCAACGATGTTACCAAGGCAACCCTGTGACGCCCAGGTGGCAATCCTGTGATGCCCAGGCGGCACCGGCCGATTCCGTCCGCTTGCCTGTATGCCCCGGCGCAAGGTCCGCACTCGCCAGCGGATGGTGGGGTGTGGGTGGTCGCCTTCTCCACCTTCCTCTCCCCCCTCCGTTTCCCCCTCTCCGATCCCCAGCGCAGGCTGGGGTCTCGTGCTAGCAGGCGACACGCCAGCGGCCTGAGGCCCCAGCCTGCGCTGGGGCTCGGGGAGGTATCAGGCATAGCGCCAGCGGCCTGAGGCCCCTGCCTGCGCAGGGGCTCGGCAACAACTTCGGGCCGGTCGGGCTTACGCCGACAGGGATTGCGACGGCGATGCCGGCAGCCGGGGCAGGGGGTTCAATGCCAGGCTGACCTGATTGCGGCCCGCTCGCTTTGCCCGGTAGAGCGCGGTATCGGCGCGGCGCGAAAGGTCGTTCAGGCTGTCGGCGAGGGTCAGCTGCGCGACGCCGAAAGAAGCCGTAACCACATGTTCGACGCCGAGTTCGACCGGGGGCGCTGCAGAGAACCGTTCGCGCACGCTTTCGGCGAAGCGGCGCCCGTCGGCGAGATTCGTGCCTGCCAGCAGGACCGCGAATTCCTCCCCGCCGAGCCTGCCGACCACGGCCCCGCCGCTCGCGGTTTCCTTCAGGAGGGCCGCGAAATGCGCGATGACGGCGTCGCCCGTCGCGTGGCCATACGTATCGTTGACGTTCTTGAAGTGATCGATGTCGGCCGCCACCAGCGTCAGCGGATCGCCGGTCGACCGCGCCGAGGCCAGCGTGTGCCGGGCATGGGTATCGAACCCGCGGCGATTGAGAATCCCCGACAGCGCGTCGGTTTCCGACCGCGCCATTATCTCGGCGGTCGTATCGCGCATCATCACCAGCAACAGCACGAGAGCCAGGGCGACGAGCGTTATTGCGCCGATGCTCTGGGAAATCGCGGCATAAGTGCTGGTCATGTATTCTTGCGAGGAACGCGCGGTCCCCACCAGCCAGCCGATCGCGGGCTTGGACAAGTATGTCAGCGCGACGAGCGCGTTGAGCGCGATCAACAGCAGGTCGAGCGGTTCGCGCCGGCCGGAGCGCCATATGACGAAGCAGGCGAGGACCTGCATGGCGAAATAGGGGAACTGGTAGATCAGGCCGCGCAGCGCGGTGCCGTAAGGAAGGCTGAAGATCACGGGAAGCGCGAGGATGCTGGCGAGCCAGATCGCCGCCAGCACGTTGGCATAAGGCTCCACCCCGTAATGGCGCGCGACGCCGACGAGACAGATGGTCAGCGTGAGCAGGTAGACGAGGAAGATCGTGGCCGCCGTCGGCAGCGGATTGGCCTGCCAGGGAATGGCGAATTCGAGCAGGACCGTCAGAATGCCCGTGGCATAGCCGACCGCGAGCCACCGGGCGCCGCGTGCGGACCTGTTCATCGTGGCAACGACGCCGAAAGCAATGGCGAAGATGGCTGCAATGAACGTGTTGATGCCAAGAACGAAAGCGGCAGTCATCGAACTCCTTTCGACGCGATGACCGGCCCCATGCGCGAGGAAAGGAAAAGGACGGTTAATGCCGGCGAATTTCGACCCGGAGGGCGTGCCGCGAACATCGCCCGATCCGCCGCGGCGTCAGCGTCCCGCCTCGGCCGGGCGGGCGCGGGGCCGGCGGAGCGCGGCGGACGCCCTGCGCCGCCACCAGAGGCGATAGCCGGACCAGGACAGGTAGAGCGTCACCGCCCCGGCGAGCGTGATCAGCAGCCGCCCGGGAAGGCCGAACGCATGGCCCGAATGGAGCGGGTACTGCCATGCAAAGAACGCATCGCCCGCGCTCTCGCCCCGGTCGTGCCGCTGCGCCACGATCGTGCCGCTGGCCATGTCGACGTAAGTCCACAGCCGGCCCTGGTTATCCATGTCGCGGCGGTCGAAAGTGCGCACCGCATAGACGCCCCGATCGGCGTGGGGCCGCACCGCATAAGGCGATCCGAAACGCGGCGATACTTGTGCCAGAGCGCGGTCGATGCCGACGGGGTTGGCCGGGGGATCGCGTTCGGGCATGGCGTAGTGCAGCCGCTCGCCGACAGGTGAAACGGTGCGCACGATATCGCGGCTCTCTTCCCCGAACGTCAGCGTCACGCCGGTAACCGCCAGGACCAGCGTGACCGGCCAGAGCCAGAGGCCCCAGGCGCGGTGGCGGTCCCAGGCCCGTCGCAGGCTGCCGCCGGGGCCGGATATGCGAAAGGCCCGGACAGCGCCGCGCAACCGCGGGAACGCGAGCGATAGCGCGATCAGGTGATCGACAAGCCAGGCCAGGCCGACGAGGCCCACGAGGACAACCCCCGGCTCGCCCGCCAGAATGTCCGTATGCAGGCCGTAGAGCAGGTCGGGCAGATTGTGGCGGTGCAGGCTCAGCGCGCCGCTTTCGCGCCATCCGGCGATGGCCCCGCTGCCCGGGTCGGCAAAGACCTGCATCGCCCGGCTGCTCCCGTCGGCCAGCGACTGGCGGCCCAGCAGCCAGTGCGTATCCCCCGGCCTTTGCGCGAGGAGGATGTTGTTCGCGGCAAAGCCGGGAAGCGCCGCCTCCGCCGCCGCGACCACCGCGTCGAGCGACGCCGGCGGGACCGCGGCGGCAGGCGCGCTGCGCAGATCGGGATTGAGCGTCCGATCCAGCTCGTCGTACCAGGTGATCGCGATTCCGGTAACGGCGAGCAGGATGAGCCAGGCGCCGGCCAGGATTCCGAACCAGCGATGCCAGAACCGGAATGCGGGCCGCATCCGCATCGCGGTCAGAAACGGACCGATGCGCTCAGGCGGACGTTGCGCCCCGCCTCGGGCAGTCCCGATACGATCCCGTAGTCCGGGATGGCGGTGTAATCGCCGACGCTGGCGTGGGCGATGTAGGTCTCGTCGAACAGGTTGTAGACGCCGGCCAGAAGCGAGAGGCGCTCGTCGCCGAAGGGCTGCCAGCGCCCGAACAGGTCGACCACGGTATAGCCGGGCTTGTCGATCGTGGCGGTGTCGATCCCGAACAGCTCGGCATCGCGGAACAGGACCTCGAGATCGTCGACCCGTTCGAAACGGGTCAGGCTGGCTTCGAAACCGAGCGCGGGGGCGGGGTCGTAGCTTGCCGTCACGTTCCAGCTGTCGCCCAGCGTGTTGCCCAGCGCGAGATGTTCGTAGCCGTTGATGGGCCGGCCGTTCAGCCGCGGCGAATAGTGATTGTAATGCGCGCGCAGGCCGAACGCATCGCGGCGATAGCCGGCGCGCAGTTCGATGCCGTCGGACCGGAATGTCCCCACGTTCTCGAAATAGGCCCCGTCCTGCGGGGCCGGGCCGCTATAGAGCTGATCGAGGATCACGTCCTCGATCTCCATGTTGAAATAGGCGACCGATGCGAACAGGCCGTCCGCCTCGTAAGCGAGGCCGGCTTCGAAATTGCCGACCCGTTCGGGCCGCAGGCCGGGTTGCAGGATGTCGCGGCCCGGGCGGTGCTCCAGGGTGAAGGCGTCGCCGATCTCCTTGCCGCGGAAGGCCTCTGCATAGCCGATATTGGCAGTCAGCGCCGGCGCGATCTCGTAATCGACGCCGACATTGAACGACAGGCCGTCGCTGTCGGTCTGCGCGCCATATGTGCGCAAGTCGAGCGCGTAGGAATCGTAGCGCACGCCGAAGCTCACCAGCACGGGGTCGAGGACCTGCCAGCGATCCTGCAGGTAGAGGCCGAACAGCTCGCCTTCCTCCTCGAAGCGGCCCACCGTCGGGTCCCAGGCCCAGTCCTGCCACATGGCGGGATCGTCGCGATATTCGCTGAAGACCGCATCCCTGCGATATTCCGCGCCCACCGTCAGGTCGTGCGCCCCCGCGCGGGCGCGCAGGCGCAGATCGCCGCCCCAGTTCTCGATTTCGGCCCCGTAGAGGCCCCAGCGGTCGAAGCGGTCGAGTTCGAATTCCGCCCGCGTCCAGTACCCGGTGGCTTCGAGCGAGAGCGGCCCGCCGAAGTCATAGCCGTAGTTCGCAATCGCGGTGCGCCGCTTCGCCTCGGCCGGAAACAGCGTATCGTCGGCGCGGACCGGCCAGTTGGGCCGCGCCCCGAATTCGCCTTCCTCGTCGCGCTGTTCGTAGCTGAGCGAGAAGCGATGGCCGCCGCCGACCTCGCCCCCGATCTTGACGAAGCCGAGGTTCTGTTCGGCCGCGGTGCCGCGGATCGTGTTGCCCGCCCCGTCGTCGAACGCGTCGAGATCGGAATGGACGTAGGAACCCACGATTCCGACATCGCCGATCAGCCGGGCGTAGAGAGTGGCCGACAGCTTGTATCCGTCGTTGGAGAACCAGCCTGCCTTGGCCATGCCGCCGACGGTCCTGCCCGGTGTCAGGAGATCGGCGGCGTCGCGGGTGCGAAAACGGATGGCGCCGCCGATCGCGCCGAATCCCGAGGTCGCCTCTCCGGCGCCGGTCTGGACCTCGACCTGTTCGAGAAGCTCCGGCTCGATCGCGACGCGGCCGATGTGGTGGAACAGCGTCCCCTGAACCTGCGCGCCGTCGATGCTGACGTTCAGCAGCGAATCCTCCAGGCCCCGGACGTAGATCTTCTGCGCGATCCCCAGCGACCCGCCGACCGCGACCGATGGCACGCGGCGGAACAGGTCGCGCAAGTCGTTGGCCTGCGTGAGTTCGATCTCCTCGCGATCGATCGAGGCATCGGTCAGCTTGCCCACGACCACGATCGGCTCTCCCCCCTCCACCGGCAGGGCGACGGGGGCTCCATCGCCTTCCGGCGGCGAGGCGTCTTGCGCCTGGGCAAGCGACGGCAGGACGATCGCCGCGGAAGCGAACAGGACGGCGCGCGAAACGAATGGCATTGGAAACCCCCTCTACGGTCGGAACCGGCCACCTATAGAGATGCGAGTGCATGTCAATAGCGACAAAAGGGGGCGACCGGATGCTTCCGGGCGCGAAGCCGAATTCCCGCGTGCCGACAGGATGACGAGCCGCTTGCCGGTCGGCCGGATCGGGAAATCGCCCCGCCGCAAGTCGAACGAGAACGTCTTGCCGATCCGCGCCACAGCGAAAAAATTTCGCGCCGGCCAAGGCGAAGGGGCGAGGTCTCCGTCCAAGGGGCGAGGTTCGGGTTCGACATCACGGCGCGGGCACGCCAGCGGAGGGGCGGCTTCTCGCGTTCGGGCTTCCGTGCCTCGCCATGTCTGGAAAGGAAGAAGAATGAAGGTCATCGTATTGATCGGTGCTGCTGGACTCGCCCTCGCAAGCACTTCCGCATATGCGCAGGACGTATCGGGTTTCCGGGTCGAAGGGCGTGTCGGCTGGGAAACGGGAAGCGTCGACGCGGCCATTCCCAACCCCGACGACGACGAAGACGAGGAGGGCGACGAGTTCCTCCTGGCTTCGGCGGACGACGACCGCCCGTCCTACGGCGCGGAAATCGGTTACGACGCCCAGATCGGGCGCAGTTTTGTCGTCGGCGCCTATGCGGGTGCCGATTTCTCGAGCAATTCGATGTGTTCCGAACTGGTCGAGGACGATCTGGCCTGCGGCGAACTCGATCGCACGTTCACCGTCGGCCTGCGCGCCGGCGTGCCGATCGGCGAGAACTCGCTGATCTATGCCAAGGGCGGGTATTCGAACGGCAAGTTCAAGGCGAGCTACGATCCCGACGTGACCGACAACGACGACGAGGAGCCGGGCGAAGTCGCGCGATTTTCCGACACGCGCGACGGGTATCACGCCGGCGCGGGCGTCGAGGTCGGCATTTCGTCGAGCGTCTACGCGAAGCTGGAATATACCTATACCGACTTCGGCGAAGGCTCGTATCTGCTCGACGAGGAAGACGAAGTTGCCTTCGACATGAGCACGGATCGGCATCAGGTCCTGCTCGGCCTCGGCGTGCGGTTCTGACAGCGAGAGGGGGAGGCCGCCTGCGGTCTCCCCCGATGTGCCGATCGCCGGCCGCGGGCGGGGCCGATGCGTTCGAAAAAAATCGGGCCGCGATGTCACACCGCGTGCCCGAGCCTCGTCATGCAAGCGATACGCGCAAAGGAGATCCTTGGATGACGACCGTGAAACTGAACCCCTATGCCGCCGCGCCGCAACTGATGAAGACCTGGACGACGGCCTCCGTCGCGATTGCGGAAAGCCTGGAGCCGAGCCTGATCGAACTGGTCAAGATTCGCGCCTCGCAGATCAACGGCTGCGCCAACTGCATCAACATGCACACGATCGAGGCGCGCGCGAAAGGCGAGAGCGAACAGCGCCTCTATCTTCTTGCCGCCTGGCGCGAAGCGCCGTGCTATACCGAGCGCGAACGCGCCGCCCTGGCCTGGACCGATGCGCTCACGCGCCTGTCCCAGGGGCACGAACATGCCGCGGCCTACGCGGCGCTTCAGGCCCAGTTCACGGAAGAGGAGCAGGTGAAGCTGACCTTGATGATCAATGTGATCAACGGCTGGAACCGGCTCGCGGTCGGGTTCAGCTTGTGGATCGAGCCGGAAGAGGCCAGGGCGCTGGTGTGACGGACCTGGAGGGCTCTGGGGCGGAGGCCGGGGCGGCCACTGGCGCGGACACCGGGGCCGGGGATCCGGTGGACGCGGCTGCGGTATTTCAGCCGCACCGTCCCATGCTGCTGCGCGTGGCCTACCGGATGCTCGGCTCGGTTGCCGATGCCGAGGACGTGGTGCAGGAATGCTTCATACGCTGGCTCGACACCGACCGCGCGCCGGTGCAGCGGCCCGAGGCGTTCCTGCGCCGCATCGTTACCCGGCTCTGCCTCGACCAGCTCAAGTCCGCGCGGCGCCGGCGGGAAACCTATGTCGGGCCGTGGCTTCCCGATCCGGTGATCGAGCCGGACGAGCCGGAGGACGTCACCCTGCCGCTCATGCTGGCTCTGGAGCGTCTGTCGCCGCTCGAACGGGCGGCGTTCCTGCTGCACGACGTCTTCGGCGAAAGCTACCAGGCGATTGCCGCGGTTCTGGAGCGCGATGCGGCGGCCTGCCGGCAGCTTGCCGCGCGCGCTCGTGCCCATGTCCGCGAGGCGCGCCCTCGCTTCGCGGTCGACCGCAGCAAGGGGCTGGCCATCGCGGAGGAGTTTTTCGCCGCTTCGCGCAGTGGGGATATCGCAGCGCTCGGCGCCTTGCTCGCCAGCGATGTCACCGTGCATTCCGACGGTGGCGGGAAACGCCCGGCCGCGATCGTGCCGGTGATCGGGCGGCAACAGGTTCTGCAATTGCACAAGGCGCTGGCGATCATTTTCGCCAAGCACCCGTCGCAACTGCTCGAAACCGCGGTGATCAACGGATTGCCCGGTTTCGTCACGCGCGAGAGCGACGGCGAGCTTCAGACGACCGCCTTCGAGATTGACGACGGGCGGATCGCGGCGATCTACGTCATGCGCAACCCGGACAAGCTGCGCCATCTCGACACCTGGCGGCGCGCTTCGGCCGGGCCGGGCGCACATGCAAATTTGCCGCCGAGGATGGATTAAACGGCGCGGGCCATTCGTTTCTCCGGCGAGCGGCCGCGCGAAGCGGTCCGCGCACCAAGGAGATGCCTTTCATGAATATCAAGTTTCTTCTCCCGCTGCTCGCGCTCGGCGCCGCCGGTGCGGCCACCGCCGCCATCCCGGCGCTCGCCGAGGAACGGCTCGCGCGCGCCGAAGAAGCGCGGATTCTGACCAGCCCGATCGCCGGCATCGAAAACGGCCTCTGGTTCGATTACCGCATCGACATCACCGAGGCGCAGGAGGAACTGGCGAGCGACCTGCGCCGGGCGAGCGATCTGGAGGACCGGCGCGACGCCTGGGAAGAATATGCCCGCGAACTGAAGCACGAGCGCGAGGATTATATCCACGACATGGCCAAGCGCGGCTATCGCCAGGGCAACGTCTATATCGACCGATAACACCGCTGCCTTTGCAGCGCTCCGTGCGCTGCGGGGAAGGGCCGTCCCCCCCGGCCCTTCCCCCTTTTTTTGGCGGCACAATCGCCTTTTTCTTGTCCGAAACTGCACGCGAACGCCCGGTCGAGCCACCGGCGGAGAGGTGCAATCAGCGCCAGCCGGCCGCGCGTGCCGCGGCTTCCGCTTCGGCATCGAGGGCCGGGCCTTGCGCCATTTCCTGCGCGCGCGCCAGTATGGAAGCCTCGTCGGCGCCGGCCATGCGATATTCGCTCTGCGCGCCGGCCGATCCCTCGCCCTGCGCTTCGATCCGCCAGCCCTGTTCGTCCCGGCAGGCGATTCCGCTGCCCTGCGTTCGGCTGAAGGCGCGGCAGAATTCGCCCTGCGCGTCGCGGAAGCTCAGGAGGATGCGCGTATCGGCGTCCGGTGCCTGTTCGGCGACCAGCGTGCTGTCCAGCGCCGCGGCGAGCGAGGCCCCGGCATAGGCGGGGTCCTCCTCCCCGCGGGGGAGGAACACGACCAGCGCGAGAGAGGCGGCGAGCGCAGGGCCGACGACCCAGCCCCAGCGGGGGACCGCGCGCCGTTCGCGGCGCCGCTCGCGCGCTGCCGCCAGATCGGCGACTTCGGCCTGCGGCGGCGCTTCGCCGGCCTGCAGCATTGCCGCCAGCCGATCGGGCACCGGTTCGTCGAGCATTGGCGCGAAATGGCCGGAAAGCCGGGCCCTGAGCGCGCGGTGCGCCTCGACCTCGCGGGCCAGTGCCGGATCCGTCTCCACCGCCGCGGCGACTTCGGCGGCGCGCGCTTCCGGCATTTCGCCGTCCGCGAAAGCGGCCAGTTCCTCGCGCGCGATGGTCATGATGCCTCTCCCAGCAGTTCGAGCAGCGCGTCGCGCCCGCGAACCAGGCGCGAATTCAGCGTCCCCACCGGGCAGCCGACGATCTCGGCCGCTTCCTTGTAGGCATAGCCTTCGACCATCACCAGCAGCACGGCTTCGCGCTGATCGGGCGGAAGCGACTGCATCGCGCGATCCACCATCGACAGCTCGACCGTCGATTCCTGGGCACCGTCGGCGCCGACCGCCAGGCCGGCTTCGTCCGCCACGAACGTCTGCCTGTGTCGCGTGGCGGCCCGGCCTTCGTCGATCCAGATATTGCGCATGATGCGATACACCCAACTGTCGAGCCGTGTGCCCTCCCGCCATTTCTGCCGGTTCGCCAAAGCGCGCTCGAGCGTCATCTGACAGAGATCGTCACCGTCCGCGGGGGTGCCGGCCAGCCCGGTCGCGAAGCGGCGCAACCGGGGTAGCAGGGCCAGCAAGTCCTTGTCGAACGATGCGCTCAGTGTCTCTGCCTTCCGTGGATTAAACGTGCGAAGCGATCCGTTTCATCCATGCTTAATCCGATTCAGGAGATAATTCACAGCCGATGCTCAGAATTTTCCTCATCTCGGCCGCGCTTTTTCTGCTCGCGGGTCCGCTCGCGGCGCAGATCGCGCTGCCGGGGGTGCAGGTTCCGCGCGTGGGCGATGTGGTCGGCCCCCTGACGGACGAGATCGATGCGCGGCTGGATCGCACGACCCGGCTTGCCACACGCCTGGCGCAGGACCGGCTGCGGGATATCGACCGGTTCGTGCGCCGTCACGATGATCTGGTGGAGCGCGACGCCAACGGCGATCCCGCGCGGCGCGGCGAACTGCTGGTGCTCGACGCCGACCGCGCGATGCTCGACCGCGCCCGGGCCGCCGGATACCGCGTCGTCGAAACGGGCGAGATCGGCGGGCTGGGCATTCCTTTCGCCCGGCTCGGCACGCCCGCGAAGAGCGACCTGGCGGAGGCAGAGCGCGATCTTGCGCGGCTGCTGCCCGATGCTACCGTTTCGGCCGATACGCTCTATTTCCAGTCGGGCGCCGCGACGCCCCCGCCGCTCCCGATGGCCAGCCGCGCGGCTGCCGCCGCCGGCGGGCAGGGCGCGGGCGTGCCGGTGGGCGTGATCGACGGCGCCCCGGGCAAGGCCGTGCCGGTTGCCGCCGTCCGCGGCTTCGCGGAAGGCGCGCCGATCGCCAGCAACCACGGCAGCGCGGTCGCCTCGCTGCTCGCTTCCGCCGGGGCCGGGCCGATCCATGTGGCCGACGTCTACGGCACCGACAAGGCCGGGGGGAACGCGCTCGCGATCGCCCGCGGCCTGGGGTGGCTGACCGGGCAGGGCAGCCGGGTGGTCGTCGTCAGCCTGGTCGGACCGAACAATCCCGTGCTCCGGCGTGCGGTCGACGCTGCGCGGGCGAAAGGCGTGGTGGTCGTGGCCGCGGTCGGAAACGGCGGACCGGCCGCGCCGCTGGCCTATCCCGCAAGCTACGACGGGGTCGTCTCCGTCACCGCGGTCGACCGTCGGCGCCGCGCATTGATCGAGGCGGGGCGCGCGCGCGATCTCGACTATGCCGCCCCCGGGGCGGACGTTTTCGGGCTGAACGCGAAGGGCAAGCGTGTCCGCCTGCGCGGAACCTCCTTCGCCACCCCGCTGGCCGCCGCGCGCGTCGCGCGCGCTCTGCCAGCGGGCCCGAACTGGCGCGCCGTGCTCGACGAGGAGGCGATCGATCTCGGGCGCAAGGGGCGCGACGACACGTTCGGCCGCGGCCTCCTGTGCGCCGGGTGCCGCGGATACTGAGCCGCTTTTTTCGCCGCCGGCGGATTAAAGCATCGGGCCGGTTCGTTTTCCTTTCGAAGCGGGTGCCACCTGTCATTCCGGTGCCCGCCGAAAGGAAAGGAAGTCATCATGAAAAAGCTTCTTCTTGCCGCTTCGGCTCTCTCGTTCATGGCCGTGCCCCAGGCGCAGGCCCAGCTGCTTTCGGGCAGCGGTATCGGCCAGGTGACCGGCTCCATCGGTTCCCCGCTCGACACGGTTCGCAGCCTGCCCGGCGAAACCCTGCGCTCCACCGTGCGCGGCGAAGCGCGCGGAGAGGCCCGCGGCGAAGCCCGCACGCGCGGCAGCCAGAGGGTCGATCGCCGTTCGGGCCGGGTTTCGGCCGATCGTTCGATCGATACCGATGTCACCGCGGCGACGAGCGATTTGCTCGAAACGCCGCTGGGTTCCACCCGCGGCTCGGCCTCGGGCAATGCCGCCGCGTCGGGCTCGGGCCGCGCGGAAGCGCAGCTCGTCGGCACGGACGCCGTGGGCGCCGTTGCCGGTGAAGGCGTCCAGCAGGTGCGCGGCGGTGTCGCCGCCGTCCGCAATGTCGCCGTGCCCGCCGCGACCGGGGCGCGCGATAGCGCAACCGGCGTCGCGGGCCAGGCCATGGGCGCTGCCAGCGCGGCCGGGTCGGCCAGCGGCAGCGGTTCCGCCGCGGGCGAGGGTTCGGCGAACGGCCTTGGCGGCGTGTTCGCAGCCGCCGGCAGCGCGGCCGCCGCGGGCGAAGGCGCCTTCGCGGTCGCGCCCGGGATGCCGGTCGTCGCGCCGGACGGTGCGACAGTCGGCACGGTGAGCCAGGTGGTGAGCGATTCGCGCGGCCGGGTCGAGCAGGTGATCGTCGAGACGCGGGGCCGCGATCTCGCGATTCCCGCCGGCAACCTCGCCGCCGGTGCCGATGCGCTGGTGATCGCGCAGGGCGCGGGTTCGGTCGCCGCCACCGACGACTGAGCGCGCGGATAGACACGGGCCTATCGGGGCGGCCGGGTCCACCACCCGGCCGCCCTTCGCTTGCCCGGCCGACGTGCCCGGCCGGCGGGGCCGGAAATTCGTTCGGACCCTCTTTGCCGGCCGTGCGTTCACCCCTGCGATGGCTGTGTCTCCTCCCGCGTGGCATCCCTATTGCGGCGTTGCGCCGGTGCCCGACGCATGGTGGGCAAGCTGGAACCCCGATCCCGTGCTGTTCGCCGCGATCGGCCTGGCCGGCGTCGTATGGTGGCGTCGCAACGGCCGCGACCGGGCGACCCGCAAGCCGGCAGCCGCGGCGCTGGCCGTCATGCTGCTGCTGTTCGTCACGCCGCTCTGCGCCCTGAGTTCGGCCCTCTTCACCGCGCGCGTGGTGCATCACGTTCTGCTGGCGACCCTGCTGGCGCCGCTGCTGGTGGCCGCGTTCGATATCCGCCGCGTGCCCGGATCGCTGGCCGCATGGACCGCGATCCAGGCGCTCGTCTTCTGGGCCTGGCATCTGCCGGCGGCCTATTCCGCCGCGCTCTCCAGCGATGCGGTGTTCTGGGCGATGCAGCTTTCGATTACGCTTAGCGCCGCGCTCTGGTGGGCGAAAGTGCTTCGTGCCGAGGCGGGCGCCGCCGTCCTCTCGTTGCTCGCGACAATGGTGCAGATGGGCCTTCTCGGCGCGATCCTCACATTCGCGGGTCGCGCCTATTATGCACCGCACTGGCTGACGACACAGCCCTGGGGGCTTTCGCCGATGGAGGACCAGCAGATCGCCGGCATCGTCATGTGGGCGCCGGCATCGGCGATCTACCTGCTTTGCGCCCTGGCGATCCTCTACCGCTCGTTCGCGGCAGAACCGGCCCGATGATCCGCGCCCTGCGCGACTGGGCGGACCGGTACCGCAGCCGGGGCAAATATACGCCCGTCGGGGTGGCGTTCCACTGGCTCATGGCCGGCGTCGTGCTCTACCAGCTGTTCACCGGCTGGATGATGCAGCGCAACCTGGCCGGCGCGGACAAGCTGGAGGCCTATGCCGATCACAGCCAGATCGGCCTGACGCTGCTGCTGTTCGGCGTCTTGCGCCTGACCTGGCGGCTGATGGTGCCCGGGCCGATCAACGACGCGGACCAGCCGGGCTGGCGCGCCGATGCGGCCCATGCCATTCATGCCGCATTCTACGCCCTGTTCGTGATTGTCCCGATTTCGGGATGGATCATGTGGTCGGCGATTCAGCCCGCCCGCCCGCTCTATCTTGCGGGAATTGTTCCCGTCCCCGCCATGCCGTTCCAGACGCTCGACGTCGAATGGCAATATCGGCTGCTCGACATGGCGGAGGACGTGCATGTCGTCGGCATCGTCGCGCTCACCCTGCTCGTTCCGGCGCACGCGGCGGCGGCGATCAAGCACCATTTCTGGGATCGGGACGACGTGTTCGAGGGCATGTTGCCGGAAGTCCCCGACGATTACGGCCATCCGTCAGGGCCGCGCTATAGTCCGAAAGAGGCGCCAGCTCGCGCTCGTGCAGACGATGGCTGATACGGATCATCGCGCCCAGCGGGTCGCCGTAACGCTTGCCTGTACGCCACAGGCGCAGCTGGCGTTCGAGGTAGCGGGCGGGCTGGCCGGCAAGCGGCGGATTGCCGTGGCCGACGCCGCGCCCGTCGTCGCCGTGGCAACTGGCGCACGAGGGCAGGCCGCGATCGGGATCGCCCCGGTGATAGAGCGCGACGATGTCCGGCGTGCAGCTGCGGGGCGGGGGCTCCGCACTGTCCCCTTCCTCCTGCGGCGGGACGGGGAGGGCGGCGTAATATTCGCCCAGCAATACCCGGGCCCTGTTATCGAGCCTCCCGGCGATCCATTGCATGTGCGGGTCGCGCCGCTGCCCGCTGTCGTAGAATTCGAGCTGGCGCACGATATAGCCCGCGTCGAGCCCCGCGAGCCGCGGAACGAGCGTGCCGTCGCCTGCGCCGTCGAGGCCGTGGCAGGTGACGCAGGCCCCCGCCGGGCCGGCCGCACCCCCGCTCAGCGACAGAAGTTCGCCGCTGGCCTCGAACGCGCTGGGTTGCGGCGCGACGTTGTCGCAGGCCGCAATCCCCGCCGCCGCCGCGATGACGATCACTCTGGCGAGGGCGCTGTTGACGGCGAAAACCATGCCATCCGGGAACATGCGCCGGGCCGCGCGGTTCCCATTGGCATGCGGGGCGGCGTGGCATGAGAACTGTCGAACGGGTATTGGGACACGCCGCGGCACTCGCCTGCGCAGTCACCCTGGCCGCGTGCAAGCAGCCGCCGGGATCGCGCTATACTTTCGATTCCTCCGTGCGCGAACACGGGCGCAAGGTGATCGAGCGGGCGGGGTGCGCCGCTTGCCACGAAATTCCCGGAATCGACTGGCCCGAAGGGCGCACCGGCCCGTCTCTCGCGGGATTCGACGATATCGGCCCGATCGCGGGCGCGCTGCCCAACACGCCGGCCAATCTCGCCCGCTTCGTGCGCGACGCGCCGTCGGCAAAGCTTGGATCGACAATGCCGCCCATGCCGATTTCGGCCGAGGAAGCCCACGCCGTGGCGGCTTATCTCTACGGGCTCGACGGTGATTGAGGCGCTCTGGGGATGGCCGCCGCCGGTGTTCGATCCGGCCGGGCCCTATGCCTCCAGCGTGACCACGCTGGCCTGGGTCCTGCTCGCGATGGGGCTGGCGGTGACCGCGATCGTCGTCGCCGCGCTGTGGATCGCGCTGCGCGGCCCCGCTTCGCTGAAGCGGAAGCTGGGCGGCGAAAAGACCGTGTGGATCGGCGGCGTGGCTTTCCCGGCCGTGGTTCTGACCGCGTTGCTGATCTGGGGCCTGACGCTCACCGCCGCGCTGACCGAGGACATAACGGGCGATGAGATGCGCGTGCGCGTGACGGGGGAGATGTGGTGGTTCCGCGTCGAATATCTTGATCGCGAAGGCAATGTCGTGGTGGCCGACGCGAACGAGCTGCACCTGCCGGTGGGCAAGCCGGTGGTGATCGAGCTGCAATCGGCCGACGTGATCCACAGTTTCTGGGTCCCCCACCTTTCGGGCAAGAAGGACATGATCCCCGGGCGCACGACGCTGCTCAGGGTGCAGGCCGACCGGGCCGGCCGCTTCGGCGGCGTGTGCGCCGAATATTGCGGCGGCCCGCACGCGCTGATGGGCTTCGTCGCGATCGCGCACGAGGAGGGCGAATACCGCACCTGGCTTGCCGGCCGGGCGCGGCGGCAGGCGGCCCCGGCTCTGCCCGGCGCCAGCGCGGGTCGCCGGCTGTTCATGGACAGCGGCTGCGCGGCCTGCCACCGCGTTGCGGGAACCGAGGCCACCGGCCTGGCAGGCCCGGACCTGACCCATGTGGGCAGCCGCGAGACGCTGGGCGCCGGTATCCTGCCCAACAACCGCGGCACGATGATCGGCTGGATCGGCGACAGCCAGTCGATCAAGCCGGGCAATCGCATGCCCAGCTACGACATGCTTTCGGCCGACGAGCTGGAGGCTATCGCAATCTGGCTCGAGCAGCAGAAATGAAGTCCGAAACCGGCTTCGACCACGATCTCTATCGGCTGTTTCCCACCCATCGTCCACGCCCCGAAGGCGAAGTGGAGGAGCTGGAGCGGATCTGGGACAATCCGAAGGGCTGGGGCCTGCTGACGGTCGTCAATAACAATTACATCGGGTTTTTCTACGTCGCGACGGCGTTTCTGTTTTTCCTGCTGGCGGGGATTCTTGCGCTGGGTATGCGGGTGCAGCTGGCCGCGCCGCTGCAGGAATTTCTGCCGCAGGAAACCTACAACCAGTTCTTCACCATGCACGGCACGGTGATGATGTTCCTGTTCGCGGTGCCGATGGTGGAAGCGATCGGCATCATGCTGCTGCCGCAGATGCTGGCCGCGCGCGACCTGCCGTTCCCGCGCCTTTCGGCCTATGCCTTCTGGGCCTATTTCGTCGGCGGCTTGTGCTTCTTCGCCTCGCTCTTCGTCGGCCTTGCACCCGATGGCGGGTGGTTCATGTATCCGCCGCTGACCTCGATCGCCTACAGCCCCGGGATCAACACCGATTTCTGGCTGCTGGGGATCGGCTTTATCGAAATCAGCGCGATCGCCGGCGCGATCGAGATCATCGTCGGCGTCCTGCGCACGCGCGCGCCGGGCATGACGCTGGACCGGATGCCGATGTTCGCCTGGGCGATGCTGGTGTTCGCCGTGATGATCGTGATCGCTTTCCCCAGCGTGATCCTGGGCACGCTGCTGCTGGAGCTGGAGCGGGCCTTCAACTGGCCGTTCTTCGATCCGACGCGCGGCGGCGATCCGCTGTTGTGGCCGCACCTGTTCTGGTTCTTCGGCCACCCGGAAGTCTACATCATCTTCCTGCCCGCCGCCGGGTTGATGAGCATGATGGTGGCCACCGTCGCGCGGACCCCGCTGGTCGGCTATCGCCTCAACGTCCTGGCGCTGGTGGCGACCGGGTTCATCAGCTTCGGCGTCTGGGCGCACCATATGTTCACGACCGACATGCCGCGCGTGTCGGCCGGCTATTTCAGCGCGGCGAGCATGGCCGTCAGCCTGCCCGCCGGAATTCAGGTGTTCTGCTGGATCGCCACGCTTGCAGCGGGCAGGATACGCTGGTCGGTTCCCGCGCTGTTCGTGGTCGGCTCCATCCTCATTTTCGTGATGGGCGGGCTGACCGGGGTGATGGTCGGCATGGTGCCGTTCGACTGGCAGGTCCACGATACCTACTTCATTGTCGCACACCTCCATTATGTGCTGCTGGGCGGCATGGTCTTCCCGATGTTCGCCGCGTTCTATCACTGGAACGGGATGACCAGCCGCAATCCGCTCAGCGAGCGGCTGGGGCGATGGGTCTTCTGGCTGATGTTCACCGGCCTCCATATCACTTTCCTGCCGATGCACCTGACCGGGTTCATGGGCATGCCCCGCCGCGTCTATACTTATCTGCCCGACCGCGGGCTGGACCTGCTGAACCTGGTTTCGACGCTCGGCGCCTTCACGATCGCCGCCGGGGTCCTGCTGTTCCTGTTCGACCTGGCGCGCAATTTCCGCTTCACGACCGATCACGACGCGGGCAATGTCTACGGCGGCGGGACGCTGGAATGGCTGCCGACGGGGATGTATTCGACCCGCTCGATTCCCCTCGTGAAAAGCCGCGAGCCGCTGTGGGACGATCCGGCGATCTGCGACGACGTGGCCGCGGGCAGATATTTTCTGCCCAACAGCGTTACCGGCCTGCGCGAAACGATCATCACCTCGCCGGTCAATGCCGAGCCGCAATACCTCCAGCTCATGCCCGGGCCTTCGCCCTGGCCGGTCGGGGCGGCTGCGTTCACGGCATTCTTCTTCCTGTCGCTGACCGTGCAGGCCTATGCCTTCGCCTGGTTCAGCGGGGTGGTGGCGACGGTCTGCGTGCTGCGCTGGCTGTGGGAAACCGACCGGCCGATCGGGCAGAAGAGCGCAGACATCGGCGCGGGGATCATCGTGCCGATCGCCATTACCGGCCCGCACAGCCACGGCTGGTGGGCGCTGAACACCCTGATCGTGGTCATGGGCATGATCGCGGTGATGGGCGGTTTCAGCTATCTCTACCTCTACGGCATTCACCCGGAGGTCTGGATCGACGCGCCGCCGCTGCACCAGACATTGCTGGTTGCGGGGTTGCTGGTTGCCGCGATGGCGCTGGCCTGGGCGGCTCGCCGCCTGCTGGCCCGCCACGAAGCGGGCGTGTTCCCGGGGCAGGGGCCCTGGCTGACCGCGGCCGCCAGCGCGCTCGTGACGACGGGTGCACTCTATCTCGACGTGTCGGGGTGGCAGGCGGCGGGCCTTGCTCCGGCGGCCAGCGGGCAAGGGGCTACCGTTTTCGCAATGCTCGCCTATCAGGGATGCCTGGCCGCGGTCGGCATCGTCATGGCGCTCTATCTCGGGTTGCGCAGCGGCCGCGGGCTGCTGACCACGCCGACGAACGTGACCATGGACGTGGTCGGGCGGTTCCTGTTCTACGCCGCCGCACAGGGCCTGGCGCTGAGCCTTCTCATGCGGCTGATCCCGGGGTGACGATCGCATGAACCCGCATTTCGACAATCGGCTCGACTGGATCGCCCTGGGCGGCGCCTTCACGGTGTGGACCGCGCATTTCATGGCGGCATGGTCGATCGGTTCGATCCTTCCCGGGCGCCCGATCGTCCTGTGGCTGACACTCGCGATAACGATAGCCGCGCTGGCGGCGCTTGCCGGCCTGTGGCGCTGGCGCCGCGTTCGCTCCCCGGTTTCGGTGGCCGGCCTGGCGATCGCGCTCGCCGCGCTGGGCGTGCTCTACGACTTCCTGCCCGCCCTGATGGCCTGACGCCGGTTTCCCGATACCGAGTTCAGGGTGACCATCTTTCAAAGATGCAAACGCCTTTCTCATCATACTAGCCCGAAAGGATTCCGCTCAGGATTGCGGTTATCCCTGCGGCGTAGACCACCAGGACCGCGATACTGTCGTATCCCATGCGCAGCCGTGCCTTGTCGCGCCTTTCGACCAGCCCGATCATTATCAGCGCGGTGAGAAGGACACCGATCAACGCCATCGTCATCGATGCCCGGTCCACCTGCTGCAACACCGGCGGCCCTCCGTCGAGCACGTCGATCAGCAGGATCAGGACGACGTCGAACATGTTGCCGCCGAGAATGTCGCCGATCGCCAGTTCCGCCCGGCGCAGCCGCACGGCGGCGATCGCCGTGCTCAGTTCGGGCAGCGACGTCGCCACCGCGAGCAGGGTCAGGCCGACGATACCGGTATCGGTGCCGGTCTGCTCCGCAAGGCCTTCGGCAGAGAGGGTCACCACGGTCCCGCCGGCGAAGATGGCGAGGGCGGCAAGCGCTACGGCCAGCCCCAGCCGTGCATTGCCGATTTCTGGCCGGTCGAGCGCCTGCCTTTCCACCCGCGATTCCGTTGCAGGGACCCAACCGCCCGCAGCCACTTCGCGGTTGAGCTGCGACAGGCAGATGGCATAGACCACTGCGATCAGAACGGGAAAGAAGCCCACGCTGCCCAGGGGCAGCTCCCAGTCGCCGATCATCACCCCGATTGCCGCCAGGACCAGCAGCACGATGCTGATCCCGGCGTTGAGAATGGTGCGCGTGCCGGGCACCATGCTGGTCAGCGCACTCTTGCCGACGAACAGGTCGGCCAGCGCGATTACCACGACCTGGAAAGCGATGCCGCCCAGCAGATTGTTGACCGCCATCGCCGGGTTGCCCGACAGCGTGGCGACCGTGGTGGTGGAAATTTCCGGCAGCGAGGTGATCGCCCCGAGCAGGAGCACGCCGATCACCGCCTGTTCGATCCCCGATCGGTGCGAAACCTCGTCGGCATAGCGCGCGAGCCGCGCCCCGGCGAACCAGACGATGGCGGCTCCGGCCAGGAACAGCATGGCCAGCCATCCGATCGGGAGCGCGGTCAAATCGGGCATCGATCACCCTCCCAGGTAAGCCGACATGAACAGCAGAAGCACGAAGCCGGCGGCGAATGCCGGGCTCGAAACCTTGCGCGCCGTGCCGGGGGCGTCGGCTTCGGGCACGAGATCCTCTATCGTGGCGGTCAGCAGCAGGCCGGCGAACAGGGCGAGGACGAACCCGGTCAGTGCCTCGCTCGCATCCTCCAGCACCAGAAAGCCGCCCAACGCGCCGGCGATCGGTGCGACCGGAAAGGCCAGGGCCGCGATCAGGCGCTTGCGCCGGGCGACGTGGTTGGAGCGCAGGGCGGCGGCAATCGCGAAGCCGCCCGGCAAGTTGCCGAGGACCTGCGAGGCCGCGAGCAGGAGGCCGAGTTCGGCCGCGACCGCGCCGCCGCCGCCGGTCATCAGGCCGTCGGTAAACAGGTCGACCGCGATCGCGGTGTAGGCGCCCCACACGAACGAACCCGAATGGCGCGCCTTGCCCTGGAAACGGCGGCTCAACCGGACCAACACGACCGAGACGACGGCGCCGACGAGGATCGCGATCGCCATGGCCCAGATGGTGCTGCGCTCCTGGGCGCGGGGCACGAGTTCGATCGCGGCGACGGCGGTGGCGATCCCTGCCGCCATGTGCAGCGCGGCCCCGGTCAGCCACGGCGGCGGCTTGCGCCATTCCGCCAGACCGAAGCCGAACAGACTGCCCGCTGCGGGCAACAGGGCGAGGAGAAGCACGGTCGCCAGAGTCATTCCGGTGCTCTCTCGCCCTCTGCGCGCGCGGCGACGGGACGGACGAGCCTACTCGCGCGGAAGGGCATAGGCGACCAGTTCGTCGCCGACGGGCGTTTCCATGAAGTGGTGCCCGCCGGCCATGATGACCACGTATTGCCGGCCGTTCGCCTCGTACGTCATCGGCGTGGCCTGGCCGCCGGCGGGCAGGACATCCTGCCACAGGGTTTCGCCGGTGCGCAGGTCGATCGCGCGGAACAGGTTGTCCGTCGCCGCGGCGATGAAGATCAGCCCGCTGGCGGTGACGACGCTGCCGCCGTTGTTGGGCGTCCCGATATCCAGCGGCAGCATGGACGGTATGCCGAAGGGGCCGTTGCGTCGGGCCGTGCCGAACGGCCGGTCCCAGATCGTCTCGCCCGTGCGCAAGTCGATCGCGCGGATGCCGCCATAGGGCGGCTCCTTGCACAGCAGGCCGGTGAAGGGCAGGCGCCAGCCGGCGTTGACGTCGATCGCGTAGGGCGCGCCCATCTGCGGGTCGCCCGCGCCTTCCGCGCCGCCGCTCATCGCGCCGCCGCGTGCCTCCCCGCGCGGCGCCCAACCTTTCTCGTTCGCTTCGGCGCGGGGGACGAGGCGGTTGTAGTTCGGCATGTCGTTGTAGTTGGCCACGATCACGCCGTGCCGCGGGTCGATGGCGATACCGCCCCAGTCCGAACCGCCGTTGTAGCCCGGGTACTGGACCCAGCGCCGGTCCGCCGTCGGCGGCGTGTACATCCCGTCATAGGCGGCGCGGCGGAACTGGATGCGGCAGGCGAGCTGGTCGAGCGGCGACATGCCCCACATGTCGCGCTCCTCCAGCCGCGGCTGCGCGAGCGTATGAAACAGCGAAAAAGGCTGGGTCGCGGCGCGCTCTTCCGGCTCGACGCCGCCCTGGGCGACGGGGCGCTCCTCGGCCCGCGAGATCAGCCGGCCGTCGCGGCGGTCGAGAATGTAGATGTCGCCCTGCTTGCTGGCGAGGACGACGGCGGGGATTCCTCCGGGCAGATCGATCAGCGTCGGCTGCGAGCCGAGATCGTAGTCCCACACGTCCTTGTGCACGGTCTGGAAATGCCAGCGCGGCCGCCCGGTTTCGGCGTCGAGCGCGACCAGCGCGGTGGCATATTCGTTTTCCGCCGCGCTGCGCGCCCCGCTCCAGTAATCGCCCGCCGAATTTCCCATTGGCAGGTAGACAAGGCCGAGTTCCTCGTCGGCGGAGGCCATCGTCCACATGTTGGGCGTGCCGCGGGTGTACGTCGCGTCGCCTTCGGGGCGCCCCTGGCGATCGGGCGCGCCCAGGTCCCAGGCCCAGGCCAGCTCGCCGGTAACCGCGTCGAACGCCTGGATCACGCCCGAGGGTGCATCCAGCTTCTGCCCGTCGAGCACCTGATGGCCGGTAACGATATTGCCGCGCACGACGACCGGGGGCGAAGTGATCGACACCATGCCCGGCACCACCGGCCCCATGCCCTCGGTAATATCGACCGAGCCACCGTCGCCGAAATCGAGGCAGGGGCGGCCGGTGCGCGCGTCCACCGCGACGATCCGGGCATCGAGCGTGCCCTCGATAATCCGGCGCGCGCACGGTGCATCGGGATCGCCCTCGCTCGCCTCGTGATAGGCAACCCCGCGACAGGCGGCGGTATAGGGAATCCAGTCGTCCGACACGCCCGGATCGTGGCGCCAGCGCTCACGGCCGCTCGCGGCGTCGAGCGCGATCAGGATGTTCGTCGCGGAACACAGGTACAACGTGTCGCCGATCTTGAGCGGGGTGGTCTCCGCGCCATAGCTGTTGTCGTTCATATCGGCGGGAAGATCGCCGGTGTGCGCGACCCAGGCCCGTTCGAGGCGACCGACATTGTCCGGCGTGATCTGGGCGAGCGTGGAATAGCGCTGCGCATCGGCCGTGCCGCCATAGGCGCGCCATTCGCTCCCGGCGGCCTGGAACCCGCCCGCCGCGGCGAAGTCTGCCCGGGGAAGGGGGCGGGTCGTCCTCTCCCCGGCCTGCGCGACGAGGAAGAAACCGCCGGCCACAAGCGCGAGGCACCCCGCCGCCAGGGCGCCGGCCCCGGCCCATCCGAACGGGCGCCGCTGCATCAGCGGCGCGACGAGGATGACCAGGACCATCAGCACGGCCGGGCCGACGATGCGCGGCACCAGCGCCCAGCCGTCCAGCCCCGATTCCCACAGCGCCCAGGCGACCGTGGCCAGGAATGCCAGCGTATAGAGCGCGATGCCGGCGACGCGGCCGCGGGCGATCAGGATGCCGCTGACGCCGACGGCAAGGCCGGCCAGCAGGTAGTAGATCGATCCGCCGAGCGCGGCGAGCCAGGCTCCGCCGGCGAAAAGCGCAAGGCCGATCAGCGCGAGCAGGATGCCCAGTGCGATTGCTGCCCAGCGGCGGGGGCCGCCGCTTCCCGTGGCGGTCGAAACGTCGTCCATCGTTCGCATCCTCCATGCTTCGGGAGGTCTGCGCACGGTCGGGCCGGTTCCGGGTCTTGCCGCCGCACGCCCTCGCTAAGGGTAATGTGCGTTGGGGAACGCGGTTCCGCGAACCGGGGGATCAGTAGCTGCGCGGCATCCCCAGAACGTGCTCGGCCAGATAGGACAGGATCAGGTTGGTGGAGATCGGGGCCACCTGGTAGAGGCGCGTTTCGCGGAACTTGCGCTCTATGTCGTATTCTTCCGCGAAGCCGAAGCCGCCGTGGGTCTGGATGCAGGCGTTGCCGGCTTCGACCGAGGCGTCGGCGGCGAGCATCTTGGCCATGTTCGCCTCCGCCCCCATCGGCTTGCCCGCTTCGTAAAGCCGCGCGGCCTCCTGCACCATCAGTTCCGCCGCGCGCATATTGGCGTAAGCGCGGGCGATGGGGAACGAAATGCCCTGGTTCGCCCCTATGGCGCGCCCGAACACCTTTCGCTCGCCGGCATAGGCCGCGGCCTTGGCGATGAACCACTTGGCATCGCCGACGCATTCGGCCGCGATCAGCGTGCGCTCGGCATTCATGCCCGACAGGATGTAGCGGAAGCCCTTGCCTTCCTCGCCCACCAGCGCGCTCGCGGGAATGCGCATATTGTCGAAGAAGACCTCGGTCGTCGCGTGGTTCATCATCGTGCGGATCGGGCGGATCGTCAGCGACTTGCCCGCGACCTCGCGCATGTCGACGATGAAGGTCGAAAGCCCTTCGGTCTTCTTCGCCACCTGCTCGCGCGGGGTCGTGCGCGCAAGCAGCAGCATCAGGTCCGAATGCTCGGCCCGGCTGGTCCAGATCTTCTGCCCGTTGACGACGTATTCGTCCCCCTCGCGCACCGCCGTGGTGCGCAGCGCGGTCGTGTCGGTGCCGCTGGTCGGCTCGGTGACGCCGAAGGCCTGGAGCCGCAGCTCGCCGCTGGCGATCCGGGGCAGGTATTCGCGCTTCTGCTCCTCCGACCCGTGCCGCAGGATCGTGCCCATGATGTACATCTGGGCGTGGCAGGCCCCGCCGTTGCACCCTTCCGCCTGGATCGTCTCGAGGATCGCGGCTGCCGCGGACAGGCCCAGGCCGGAGCCGCCGTATTCCTCCGGGATCAGGACGGACAGCCAGCCCGCCTCTGTCAGCGCGCGCACGAATTCGGTCGGATATTCGCGCGCGGCATCGAGCTTGCGCCAGTATTCCCCGGGAAACTGCGTGCAGAGCCGGCGCACGCCTTCGCGGATTTCGGGGAAATCTTCGCTGTCGCGGGGGCTCAGGTCCATACCGGTTCGCGCGCGGTCACAGGAACGCGCGCAGTTCCTCCAGGAAATCCGGGAAGCGGTCGTGGTGGACCCAGTGCCCGGCGTTGTCGTAGGCGCTGACGGTCGCATTGCGGAAATGGCGAATGCGCCCGTCCTTTTCGGGATTGGAGGCCCAGCTGTCGTTGCCGTAGATCAGGCGCGTGGGGCATTCGATCCGGTTCCACAACGCCTCGAGCTGCGGATAGGTCATGTCCTCGGGCGGCCAGGCATGCAGGTGCGGATCGAACTTCCAGCTGAACGTGCCGTCCTCGTTACGCATGACGGCATGCTGGGTGAGGTGCAGCGCCTGCTCTTTCGACAGATAGCTGTTCGCCTCGTGCATGCGGCTCAGCGCGTCATCGAACGTGGCATAGCGGCGCGGCTGGCGGGCTGCCGCCTCACGCTTCTTGTCGAAATATTCGCCCCAGATCGCTTCCGGCCCCATCGCCTCGCGCTCTGCCTGCCGTTCGGGGGAAAAGCCGAGGCCTTCGATCGCGACGATCTTGCGGACTTTGTCCGGGTAAAGCCCGGTGAAACGCAGCGCCACGTTGCCGCCCAGCGAATGGGCGACGATCGTTACCGGAGCGAGATCGTTGAGCACGACGAGCTGGGCGAGGTCGAAGACATAACCCATGACCGGGTAATAGCCCGTCCGGCTCCACCCGCTGTCGCCGTGGCCGCGCAAATCGGGGCAGATCACGTGCCAGTCGTCGCGCAGCGCCTTGGCCGTCCAGTCCCAGCTGCGGCAATGGTCGCGCCCGCCGTGGAGCAGGATCAGCGGCGGCGCCTCGGGATTGCCCCAGTCGGCGTAGTGAAGCTTGGTGCGCTGCGAGATGTAGCTGCGCGATACGGGTCCGATCAGGTCCATGGGCAGGTCGCTATCCTCAATCGACGAAATCGTCGACCCGTTCGATCACGACGGCCGGCGCCATTCCGCCCGCCGCGCACATTGTGACGAGGGCATAGCGGCCGCCCGTCCGCTCCAGCTCGTCGAGCGCGGTGCCGATCAGGATCGATCCGGTTGCACCGATCGGGTGGCCCAGCGCAATCGCGCCGCCGTTCACGTTCACTTTGTCTTCCGGCAGGTCGAGATCGCGAATGAACTTCGCCGCCACGACGGCAAAGGCCTCGTTGATTTCCCACAGGTCGATATCGTCCTTGGAGAGGCCGGCCTTGGCGAGCACTTTCTTTGCAGCGGGAACGGGTGCGTTGAGCATCAAGGTGGGGTCGTCGCCCTGGTTGGCGGTCGCGACGATCCGCGCGCGCGGCTTCAGCCCATGGGCCTGCGCATACTCCTTGCCGGCAAGCAATACGGCGGCGGCGCCATCGACCACGCCCGAACTGTTGCCGGCATGGTGGAAGTGGCGAATTTCCAGATCGGGGTATTTCTGGTTGATGAGCCCGGCGAATGTCGTGCCATCGGCATCCAGCGGGGTTCGGGCGATCTTCTCGAAACTCGGCTGCAGTTCGGCCAGCCCCTCTGCCGTGGTCTGCGGGCGGGGGAATTCCTCACGGTCGAGGACGACGTTGCCGTCGGCGTCGGTCACGGCGACGAGCGACTTGTCGAACCGCCCCTCCTCGATCGCGCGCGCGGCGTTGCGCTGGCTGCGCAGGGCAAGCGCGTCGAGTTCCTCGCGGGTGAAGCCCTCCATCGTCGCGATCGCATCGCCGCAGACGCCCTGGTGGCTTTGCGGGTGCACCTCGCGCAGCCGCTCGTTGCCCGAACCCATGCCCAGCGGCATGATCCCCGCTTGCATCTCCTCCTGCATCGAGCTGGCGGTATAGCTCATCATCTCGGTCCCGCCGGCGACGACGAGGTCGGCCATGCCGCTCATCACTTGCGCTGCCGCGAGGTTCACGCTGGTGATCCCGCCGCCGCAGAACCGGTCGAGCGTCATGCCCGAAGACGTGACGTCGTAGCCGGCGTCGAGCGCGGCCATGCGCCCCAGGTCGCCGCCCTGCTTGCCCTTCTGCGTGCTGGTCGACCAGATCACGTCGTCGACGTCCCTGGTGTCGAGCGCGTTGCGCTTCGCGATCGCCGCAAGCACGGTGGCGGCGAGGTGTTGCGGGTGCATATGCGCCAGCGCGCCTTTGCCGACTTTGCCAATGCCCCGGGGTGTGCGCACCGCATCGATGATATAGGCCTCTGGCATCGCGGCAATCTCTCCTCTCTTGGCGGAATCGGGTTGACGCATGCGTAAGGCTTGGTCAGCAAGGGCACAAGAACAGTTTCGATAAGAAATGGAGTGAGAGGATGAGCGAGGAGATCCTGACGGAGGTGCGCGAGGGCGTGCTGATCGTCACCATCAACCGGCCCGACGCCAAGAACGCGATGAACAAGGCCGCGGCCGAAGGCATCGCGGCAGCGATGGACCGGCTCGACGCGGAAGACGACCTGCGCGTCGGCGTGCTGACCGGGGCGGGCGGCACGTTCTGCTCCGGCATGGACCTCAAAGGGTTCCTGCGCGGCGAATCGCCGATGATCGAGGGGCGCGGGTTCGGCGGTGTCGTCCAGGCTCCGCCGAAGAAGCCGCTGATCGCCGCGGTCGAAGGATATGCGCTGGCCGGCGGCCTGGAACTGATGATCGCCTGCGACCTCGTCGTGGCCGGCGCCGATGCGCAATTCGGCATTCCCGAGGTGAAGCGCGGGCTGGTCGCGGCCGCCGGCGGGGTGATGATGCTGCCCGATCAGATCCCCGAACGGATCGCGATGGAACTGGCGCTCACCGGCGATTTCATCGATGCCGCGCGCGCTTACGAGCTGGGTCTGATCAACCGGGTGGCGGAGGGCAGCGCACTCGACGCCGCGCTCGAACTTGCGGGCCGGATCGCCGCGAACGGTCCGCTTGCGGTGCGCGTTTCGAAGCAGATCGTGCGCGAATCGCGGGCCTGGCCGATGGACGAGCGTTACGACCGCCAGGCTGCCCTGATCGGGCCGGTCTTCGTGAGCGAGGATGCGCGCGAGGGCGCGGCTGCATTCGCGGAAAAGCGCAAGCCGAACTGGAAGGGCAAATAGCGTGGCCGGCCCACTGACCGGCCTGCGCATCGTCGAATTCGCCGGAATCGGCCCCGGACCGTTCTGCGGCATGATGCTTGCCGACCACGGCGCCGAAGTCATTCGGATCGATCGCCCCACCGGCTCGCGCGGCGGATCGCAGCCGGTGACCCGCAAGGACGTGCTGGCCCGCGGACGCAAGTCGATCGCGCTCGACCTGAAGAGCGAGGAGGGCGTCGCCCTTGCTCGGCGCATCTGCGCGAGCGCGGATGGATTGATCGAGGGGTTCCGTCCCGGGGTGATGGAGCGCCTGGGGCTGGGGCCGGACGAGCTGCTCGGCGACAATCCGAAGCTGGTCTATGGTCGCATGACGGGCTGGGGCCAGACCGGCCCCTATGCACCTTATGCGGGGCACGACATCAATTATATCGCGCTTGCCGGCGCACTGGCGCATTTCGGTCGCGCGGGCGAGAAGCCGACTCCGCCGATCAACATGGTCGGCGACTTCGGCGGGGGCGGCATGATGCTTGCCTTCGGCATGGTCGCCGCGCTGCTCAACGTCGCGCGCGGCGGGGAAGGGCAGGTTATCGATGCGGCGATGACCGATGGCACCGCGGTGCTCATGGGCATGATCCACGGGATGAAGAACTCGGGCGTGTGGTCGGAAGACCTCGGCGCCAACATGCTCGACACCGGCGCGCACTTCTACGACACATATGAGACGAGGGACGGCAAGTTCGTCTCCATCGGCAGCATCGAGCCGCAGTTCTACGCTGAGCTGCGCCGCATCCTCGGGCTGGAGGAAGATCGCGACTTCGACGCCCAGCACGACCGGGCGAAGTGGGACATGCTCAAGGACAAGCTCGCCGCGCTGTTCAAAACGAAGACCCGCGACGAGTGGGACGCGCTGATGGAGCATACCGACGCCTGCTACGCCCCGGTCCTGACCATGAGCGAGGCAGCGCGCCATCCGCATAACGTGGCGCGCCGGGCGTTCGTGGAGGTCGACGGCGACATCCAGCCGGCGCCCGCCCCGCGCTATTCGCGCACCGCGCCCGATTCGCCCCCGGCTGCCCCGCTGCCGGGCGACGACAGCGACGCGATCCTGCAATCGCTTGGCCTCGATGCCGCTGAAATCGCCGCCTTGCGCGACAGCGGCGCCGTCGTCTGACCGTTTCGAGAGGAGACACCGCCAATGCCCGTTATCGACGTTCCCGATCCCGAATTCATGCGGGACGAGGAGATTGCCGTGTTCCGCGACGCGGTCGGCAAGTTCTTCGATCAGCACGCGCCGGCCAAGCGGGTCGAAAGCTGGCGCGAGAACGGCCAGGTGGACCGCGAATTCTGGCGCGAAGCCGGCGCGGCGGGAATCCTGGGCATGACCGTGCCGGAAGAATACGGCGGCCACGGGGGCGATTTCCGGCACGACCTCGTCGTTCTCGACCAGCAGGCGGCCAAGGATGTCGATGGCTTCGCCAGTTCGCTCCACAATGTCATCATCCTGCCCTACATCGTGCGCCACGGCACCGAGGAGCAGAAGAAGCGCTGGCTGCCGCGCCTCGTTTCGGGCGAGCTGATCAGCGCGATCGCGATGACCGAGCCAGGGGTCGGCTCCGACCTCCAGAACGTTGCCACTACGGCGGTGAAGGACGGCAACGGCTATCGCATCAACGGCGCCAAGACATTCATCTCCAGCGGCCAGCTGGCGAACTTCATCGTCGTCGTCGCCAAGACCGATCCCAACGAGCGGGCCAAGGGCATCAGTCTCCTGTGCCTCGAAACCGAAGGGGCGGAGGGGTTCCGCCGGGGCAAGAAGCTGGACAAGGTCGGCATGGACGCGGCGGACACCAGCGAGCTGTTCTTCGACGATGTCTTCGTGCCGGCCGACAATGTCCTGGGCGGGCAGGAAGGCCGCGGCTTCTATCAACTGATGGGCGAACTGCCGCAGGAGCGGCTGGTGATCGCGGTCGGTGCGATGAGCACGATCGAAAAGGCGCTCGATACAACCGTCGAATACGTCAAGCAGCGCAAGGCCTTCGGCCAGACGATCTGGGACTTTCAGAACACCCAGTTCGTTCTCGCCGACCTCAAGGCGCGCGGGACCGCGGCGAAGGTTTTCCTGAACGACTGCATCGCCAAGCTGCTACGCGGCGAGCTGGACGTGACCACTGCCTCCATCGCCAAGTACTGGCTCACCGAACTGCAGGGCGAGGTGGTCGACAAGTGCCTCCAGCTCCACGGGGGCTGGGGCTACATCAACGAATATCCGATCGCGAAGATGTTCCGCGACAGCCGCGTCACGCGGATCTTCGGCGGATCGAACGAAATCATGCAAATGCTGATTGCACGCTCGATGTGATCCCGCGCCGGTCCAGGCTCTGCAGGGGCGCGAACGGATATCTCAATCCGGTATCGGTTCGCGCCCCACGACTCTGAGGCCATAGCCTTCCAGGCCGACCACTGTCCGCTCGCTGTCCGACAGCAGGACCATCTCGCTCACGCCGCGATCGACCAGGATCTGCGCCCCGATGCCGTAGTCGCGCAGTTCGCCGTCGGGGTGGGGGTGACGTCCGATTTCCGCCTGCAACATTTCCGGGCGGTCGGGCATGATGACGACGATCAGGCCGGCCCCCCGCTCGCCGATTGCAGCCATCGACCGCTGGAGCTGGCGCTTGCGCGCGCCCGACTGGCCCAGCACGTCGTCGAAAATCGAGATCGCGTGCATCCGCACCAGCGTAGGCTGCTCGGGATCGACGTGCCCCTTCTGCAGCACGACATGCGTCGCGCCGGACACTTTGCTGCGATAGGTCATTGCGCGCCATTCGCCGCCATAATCGGAATGGAGCGTGCTTTCGCTGACCTGTTCCACCAGATGATCGTGGCGCAGGCGGTAGGCGATGAGGTCGCGGATCGTGCCGATCTTCAGATCGTGACGACGCGCGAAGGCGATCAGATCGTCCATTCGCGCCATCGTGCCGTCTTCGTTCATGATCTCGCAGATCACGCCCGAAGGATTGAGCCCGGCCAGGCGGGAGATGTCCACGGCGGCTTCGGTATGGCCGGCGCGAACCAGGACCCCGCCGTCGCGCGCGACCAGCGGGAATACGTGGCCGGGACTGACGATGTCTTCCGGTCCCTTGCCGGCATCGATCGCCACCGAAATGGTGCGCGCCCGGTCCGCCGCCGAAATGCCGGTGGTCACCCCCTCGCGCGCCTCGATCGAAACGGTGAAGGCGGTCTGCATCGATTCGCGATTGTTCCTGCTCATCGGCTCGAGGCCCAGGCGCTCCACCCGCTTGCGATCGAGCGACAGGCAGATCAGGCCCTTGCCGTGCGTCGCCATGAAATTGATCGCCGCAGGGGTGGCCATCTGGGCGGGGATGACGAGGTCACCCTCGTTCTCGCGATCTTCGTCGTCGACCAGCACGAACATGCGCCCGTTGCGCGCTTCGTCGATAATTTCCTCGATCGTGGCAAGGACCGGCCGGTCATCGTTGTCGCGCAGGAAGGCCGCCAGCTTGTCGAGCGTTTCGGAAGTCGGATTCCAGCTTTCCTCGCCGCAGTCGCGCAGGGTATTGGCATGAAGCCCCGCGGCGCGCGCCACGCCCGCTCGAGACATATTTCCCGAAGAAACCAGATCCTGGATCTTCTGCTTGATCGACTTTGCGCTGAGATCGGTCATGGCCTGCAGGTACACATCGTTGTGTGATTCCGCAAGAGACGGGCAACATTACAATGTGAATGGCGGGTGGATTCCTGCGATGGCTGGGGTGGCCACATGGGGCCGGGGCGGGTCGACCGAGCACAAGGACTTTCGGTTCGAAACGACAAGGATATGTCACCAACCCGTCACAAGAGCGCGGCAACCCGTTCCCAAACAAAGGGGACAGCCGGGCGTGGGCGTCATCAATATATTTCTGACGGCTGACATTGCCGACACGATCGAGGAGCTTGAGCACGACGGAACGCGCTTCGTCTTCGCGCGATTGCATCCCGATGGGCCGCACCAGCTTCTGGAAGGTCCGATGTGGGCTTTCGTCGACTGGGTGATGGACGACCTCGCCGGGCTGGAGATGTGCCGCCGGCTCCGCGCGGATGCTCGCACGGCCGACGCGCACATTACCATGGTGCTCGAGAACGACGATATTGAGGATCGGCGGCGCGCGCTGCGTGCCGGGGCGGACGATTACATGGTCGGACCGCTCGACCGCACGACAGTGCTCGACCGCGTTCTGGCATTGCAGTCGCACCAGCAGCGCCGCCATTCGTCGCAGCGGCTCGAAATCGGAGACCTGACCATCGACATGGCCGCCTTGCAGGCGCGGTGGGCCGGGCGCCCGATCCAGTTGCGGCCCAATGAATTCCGGTTGCTGCGCTTTTTTGCGGAGAACCCCAACCAGGTCCTCTCCCGCACCGAGCTGATCGCCGGGCTGGGCAAACTGGAACCGCCGATCGACGAGCGCACCGTCGATGTCTGGATCGGGCGTCTCAGGCGGGCGCTTCGTGCGGCTGGAGCAAACAGTCCGTTACGCACCGTCCGTTCGCTGGGCTACGTCTACGACGCCCCTTGACGAAAAAAGGCCGCTCCCGAAGGAGCGGCCTTTCCACTGCGAGGCCCTGTGTGAGGCGAGGCTCAAGCGCGGTCAGAACTTGGCCGACAGCGACAGCGCGAAACTCTGTCCGACCTCGTAGGTGTTGATTTCGATGCGGTTGGTTCCGTTCGACTGAAATTCGTAATGGTCGCGCCCGAAAATATTGCGCGCTTCCAGTTTGAGTTCGACCGGGACGCGGAACAGATCCAGCCCTTGCCGATAAACGAAGTCCACCCGCAGCCCCGGATCCTCGACAATATCGGGAAGGGAGGCCGTGCCGCGTGCAGTCACCCGCTCGCTGGCGTAGGAAAAGAGCATGGTGAACTGCTGGAGACGATCGACATCCTCCAGCCCCAGCTGGACATTGACCAGATGATCGGACTGCCCGGTCAGGGGAACGCCATCGCGGAAATAGTTGGTCGCCGGCCGTTCGCCGCCAGGGAAGATCAGCGTCGTATCGTCCGGCCCAACCTCGATCTTCGAATCGGTGTAAGTGTAATTGGCGACGGTCACGATCCGCTTGGTCTCGAACCAGCCGCCCCAATCGAGCAGGTCATAGTTGTGCTGGAATTCCAGCTCCGCCCCGTGCAGCTTGGCACTGGGGGCGTTGGCGAAGCTCGCGATCTGGACGTTGTCGGAGAACGACGAATAGACTTCTATCGGCTTGTCGATATCCTTGTAGAAGCCGGCGAGCGATACCCGGTTGCCCTGTCCGAAATAATATTCGAGACGCGCTTCGTAGTTCGTCAGTTCGCTGTCGACCAGGAACGGGTTTCCGTTGTACTGGCGGCCGGTTTCCGGGTCGTAGTAAGTCTGGAAGATCAACTCGCGGAACTGCGGCCGCGCGATCGTTTTCGACCCGCTGATGCGTGCCTGGAGAGAATCGGTGATCTCCCAAGTGATCGTCCCGGCGGGAAGGTAGTAATCGTTCTTGAGCAGTGTCGAACTGCCCGAATTGGTCGGGGTGGCGAAGACCTCGACGGGGTTCACGCTCTGCTTGGCATCTTCGTAGCGCACGCCGAGATCGATAGTCAGGCCTTCGATCGGATTGATGCGCGACTGAAGATAGCCCGCGTGAATCTCCAGCGCTGCTGCGAAGGCAGGATCGGATTGCGTGGTTTCGATCAGGCCGATGTCGTAATATTCAATTATCGCATCGCCGAGCAACAGATCGGGACGCAGCGTGCCCACCGCATCCTCGAACCCGGAATCGGCATCGAACAGGAATTCGCGCCGTTCCGAATAGCGGTCGGTATCGGTGTAGGCATAGCCCGCAGTGAGGCGGAGCCAGTCGGTCAGGGCGTAGCCGATATCGACTCCGCCGTACCACAGCTCTTCCTTGAGATGCGAGAAGGTGACCGAGCCGCTGCCCCGCTGGCGGTCGAGCACATTGACGAAGATATCCCCCAGCGGGTCGTTCTCGTTATTGGTGCGGACATATGTGAAACTGTATTCATAAGGCGCCTCGCGACGGGTCTGCGCGTATCCGCCGCGCAGGTCGATATCGAGCGCGCCGAATTCCAGCTCTGCAACCAACTGGCTGTCTATGAGCTGCCGCTCGTACCAGCTGGTATCCTGGACGAATTCGGTATCGTTATCGAGAAGGTCCTCGCCGAGCGCGTGGCGCGTCTGCTTCAGCGTGTCGCGGATATAGAGGTTGGTCCAGCGAAAGCGGTGATCGCCGACTTCAAGGCCGAACCCAAGCAGCCCGTTCACCAGAATCCGGTTGTCGGTAACGAACTTGCGGAAATCCGTTCCGAGATCGAGATCCGTGCTGATCGGACTTTGCGAGATGATCGAGCGGTTGCGCCACTTGTTGCTGATGCCGGCCGTCGCGATCACGCCGAACCGGCCGTCGCCGAAGGCGGGGAAGGACGTGCCTGCGGTCAGGCTGGCGGACCAGTTTACCGGCAGTTCCTCGACCTTCTGCGTTACCAGGAGGTTGGGATTGCCGAGTTGCTTCGCGATGGCCTGCTGGTCGACCTCGACATCGCTCATCCGCAGGCCGCTCGCGAAGAATTCGCGCAGGGCGGGCGGGGCGTTGCGGGTCCCGTCGTCGAATCCAAACCAGTCGAAATCGGAACCGTAGTAGTCGTTTCCAGTCGAGAACGTGGTCTGCTCGTCGCCGCTGATGCCGGCGCTGATCTCGAAGAAGCTTTCATCCGGGATGGCGCGGGTCGTCAGATTGATGACACCGCCGCCGAACTCGCCGGGAAAATTGGCCGAATAGGTCTTCTGCACGAGGCTGGACGCGATCACGTCGGTCGGGAAGATGTCGAGCGGGACCACGCGGCTCAACGGCTGCGGGCTGGGAAGCGGCAGGCCGTTCAGCAGCGCGAGCGAATAACGATCGCCCAGCCCGCGGACGTAGACGAATCCCTGACCCTGGACCGACAAACCGGTGACCCTGCCCAGAGCACCCGCGATGTCGCCTTCGCCGGTGCGCGCGATCTGCTCGCTTGTGAGCACCGAAACGACCTGGGTCGAACTGCGCGTCACGTCGCGCGTGCGGCGACCTGTGACGATGATCTCGCCCCCGCCGCCGGGAATGGAGATTTCCGCTTCCTCTTCGGGAGCGGCCACGCTCTCGTCGCCTTGTGGCTGCTGGGTGCTGCCTTCCGCATCCGTTCCGGATTCGCCGACCGTGCCTTGCGCCAGGGCGACGCCGGGAATGGTGAGTGCGGTGGTGAGCAGAAGCAGCCCCGCCAACTGCTTGCCAGTGGACATCGTGGGTGACCCCCTTCGTCTAGACGTCTGAAAACCGTTAGGTCCAAAAAGTGCGGGGAGGCGGCCCGCCGGCAAGCGGGGCGCCTCCCCGGATCATCGTCCGATCAATAGACCGGCAGCGAGGTGCAATCGCTGACCGCGTTGTCGAAAGTCACCGCCGCCGAATTGCAGGTCCAGCCGGCGTACCAGGTGTCGGCATCGTCGCGCACCGCACCGATGTAGTCCGCATTGTCGAAAAAGCTCGACAGGACGGTCGGATCGAAGGCGGTCACGCCGCTCTCGTTGGTGCCGTTGATGAAAGTCATCGACAGCGTCGAGGTGAAGTTCGAGTTGTTGTTCGAACCCCCATCGAAGAGCGCCTGGGTTTCGGCTGCGGTCACGTCGCCGCCATCCCGGAACGGAGTGTCACAGTCCATGACGAACGATTCGAACCGGACCGGGCCGACATCGTCGAGCCCGGCGTCCGCAGCGCGGACCGTTTCCTCATCGTCGATGCGCAGGCAGGGCGTGCCTTGCGATGCGTCGACCAGCACGCTGTTCGCGATCGTGTAGTCGGCTCCGCCGCGAATGCGGATCGCCTGATCGTTGGTGCGACGTTGGATGAAGGTCGCGTTGACGACCTGCGTGTTCTGGCGCGGGGTCGACTCGATGAACACATTGCTCGAATCGGCTTCGATTATGCCGTCGCCGACTTCGTTGCGCTGCACGGCGATCACGTATTGCAGGTTCGCTTTCACACCCGTGTCGGTGTCAAGCGAATCGTCTTCCGCCCCGACCACGATCAGGTTTTTCATGTTGACGAAGCCGCCGAAGAATTCGACGCCATCGTCCGAGCTGTTGTAGCTCATGATGTGGCTCAGCTCGGTGCCCGTGCCGGTGCCGCCGGTTGTCAGCGACTGGAGTTCGTTGTCGCCGGACAGGACGAAGCCCGAATAGCGGATCTGGACGTAGCGCATCGTGCCCGAACTGTCGTTCGCAGTAGCGCCACCGAAGAATGCGGGTTGAGCCGCACCTTCCACCTGGCGTTCGCAGTCGACTGTGCCGGGCGCCGCGCCGTCTGCGACGCAATCGGTCACTGGCGCACGGCCGGCGAGGACAACGCCGCCCCATTGGCCGGACGAGTTGTCGTTGTTGAGACCCAGCACATTGTCGCGGCTGGTAAAGATGATCGGCATCTCCTCAGTGCCGACGGCGTTGATCTTGTTGCCGCGGTTGACCATCAGGAACGATGAGCCGCTGGCGTAAAACATTGCGCCGGGTTCGATGGTCAGGGTCACGTCTGTATCGGCGTCAGAAGCGACCGGGCCGCCATCGGTGCCGACGTCCACGCGACCGTTCATAAAGTACAGCAACCCTTCGACATAAGGGAGCGTCGAGGAGGAATTGAAGCGGTTTGGCAACTGGCAAATGCGATACTCGCCGGTCGGACCGCTGATCGTGCCGCCATCGGTAAGGCCCTGGGGGTCTGCGATCGTCGGACAGCCGGCCGCGGGCGAAACGGTCGCGGGCGGCGGCGGGGGAGGAGGCGGAGGCGGCGGAGGCGTTGCGGGCGGATTGATAATCACGTTGCCGCCAGTGCCCGGCGAAGAAATCTCGTCGGCACCGCAGCCGGCCAGAATGGCCAGGCCGCAGCCGAGAACGATGGAGCGTTGAATGGTTTTCACAGCGAGCGGTCCCCTCAAAAAACCGAGAATCGATTGGTCGCGAATTCGAGATCGCGATCCGCGGACTAGGACCGTGGCGTGACACTTTCTTTGCAAGACCGGAGTTTAAATTCACGGCTGCAATCATGACTATAATATGACAAATATGACATGCAGAGCGAGGCCGCTCGGAATAGTTACAAATTAATGACAGTATGACATTTTAGTTGCAGCGAGCCTTGATCGGGCTCATTCTTTCATCCGTTAGTCGACGAAATGGAGAGAGATTATGGCTATTGGTTCTATGATCGTGGGTCTGGTCCTGACGACGCAGGCCGGTGCCTCGGCCGACGTGGCTTACGACGAACTCGTCGCAAATCGTAATCAGGCAGCGATCGCGGTTCTCGAAGAGGCGGCCGATGCCGGCGCCGACGATCCTGCGCTGTTGATTAACCTCGGCATTGCCTATGCGCGGGCGGGGCGCGAGCAGGAAGCGCGCGAGCTGTTCCGATCGGCCGCCCGAAGCGAAACGGCATTGCGCCTCGAAGTTGCCGGGGGCGACTGGGTCGATTCCCGCGATCTCGCCCGGCGTGCCTTGCGTATGCTCGATCGCGGCGAGTTCGCGCCTTCGAGTTCGAGCCGGGTGACCATGCGCTGATCGATGAAGCGAGGCCTCTCGCTTCGCGCCGCAGGAACAACAAACGAAACCGTGGCTCGTCCGCCCTTTTTCGGGTAAGGCTGCGCACGTCAGCTGTACGCTTGCGTAGATGACGCAATTGCCCGATTCTATCCAACTTGCTGTCACCAACCTGTCATGTACGGTGCGCAAGGGAGGTGGACGGAGGGTTCGATGATTCTCAAGCGGTCGCCACTGCTCGCCATTGCGGCATGTCTGGCGGGAATGACGAGCCCGGCCCGGGCGGACGTCATGGAAATCGATGCACAGGGTGCGCGCTGGATTGCCGGCGCGCTGAGTGCTGTCGATTCCGGCGATGCGAGCCGCGTGTCGGATGCCGAGGGCGTCGCGCCGGTCGAACTGGCGGCCGATTATCCGCTGCCCGCGCAGGCGGTTGCCGATCCGGCGCTCCATTCCGCCGCGATCCCGCAGGCTTATGCGCGCAAGGTTCACGAACTGGCCCGCCGCTTCGATCTCAGCCCTGCGCTGATCGAAGCACTCGTATGGCAAGAGAGCCGGTGGCGCCCCGATGCGGTGTCTCCCGTGGGAGCGCGCGGTCTGGCGCAGCTCATGCCGGGAACCGCGCGCGAGCTGGGTGTCGACCCGGCCGATCCCTTTGCCAACCTCGAAGGCGGTGCGCGCTATCTGCGCGCGCAGATCGACCGTTTCGGCGGCGATCTGGAGAAGGCCCTGGCCGCCTATAACGCCGGCCCGGGCCGGGTCGAGCGCGCCCGCGGTATTCCCGCTATCCGCGAAACCAGACAATACGTGGCGGCGATCATGGGCCGCCTTTCCAACCATTCCCGCGAGGATTGATACCCGATGCGATCGCTTACCCGTCTTGTTGCCCTGACATTGTTTTTCAGCCCCGCCGCCGCGCTGGCGCAACAGGTGGCCGATCCGCAGGGGTCCGGCCCGATCGTGGCGGCGCTCGGCTGGCTACAGGGCACGTTGCTGGGCAACGTTGCCACCGCCGTTGCCGTCATGGCGGTCGCGGCGGTCGGGTTCCTGATGCTGACGGGCCGGATGAACTGGCGGTTCGGGGCCACCGTGATCATCGGATGCTTCATCCTGTTCGGCGCGGCATCGATCGTTGCCGGCATTCAGCAGGCCGCCGGGGGCTGACGTGGACCAGCTCGTCCGCCATCCCGTCCATCGCGCGCTCACCCGGCCGCAGATGTTCGCCGGGGTGACGTACAACTATTTCATCATCAACGCGGCGGTGACGACCGAGCTGTTCCTGATCACGGGCAGCTTCCTCGCCTTGCCCGCCGCGCTGGTGATTCACGGCGTGGGCTATTTCGCCTGCCTGCGCGAGCCGCGCGTGTTCGACCTGTGGATCACGAAAGTCAGCAAGTGTCCGCGCGTGAAGAATTTCAAACGCTGGGGCTGCAACAGCTACGCGGCGTGAGGGCCTGAAAGGGGTCGATGCGATTATGAGCAAGTGGATCGGAGCCGCCGCCTGGAGCGCGAAGGAAGCGCGCGCCGGCGACCGCCTGCCCTATGCGCGCCTGATCGACGAGAGCACCGCGCTGCTGCGCGACGGTTCGGTCATGACCGCGCTCCAGGTCCCCGGCCTGCTGTTCGAAACCGAGGACAGCGACGCGCTGAATGCCCATGCCGCGACGCGCGAGGTGGTTCTGCGCTCGACGCTCGATGCGCGTTTCGTCATGTATCATCACGTGGTCCGCCGGCGGGTCGAGGTCGAGCTGGAGGCCGAGTTCGACGATCCGCTCAGCCGGCATATCGACGCGCGGTGGAAGGAGCGGCTCGGGTCCGGGGCGCTGTTCGTCAACGACCAGTTCGTTACCCTCATCCGGCGGCCGGCGCGGGGCAAGGCAGGCCTCGCCGAACGTGCGGCGAAGATGTGGAGCCGCAAGGGGCGCAAGGAAATCGAAGCCGATCCGAAAGACGTGCGCGCGCTGAAAGCCGCAGTCACCGGGCTCGTCGCTGCGCTCCAGGCTTACGGAGCGGCCGTTCTGGGCGATTACGAGGGGGCCGGGGGGAAAACGAACAACGAACTGCTCGAGCTTCTCAGCGCGCTCTACAACGGCGAGATGCGGCCGGTGCGCCGACCGCATGAAGACGCCGATATCGGGCATATGCTTCCCTATCGCCGCGCCAGTTTCGGCCTCGATGCGATGGAACTGCGCGGGTCGAGTGCTCCCGATTTCGCCGCGATGCTGAGCCTCAAGGAATATCCCGACGCGACCTCGCCCGGGCTCCTCGATTCGCTGTTGCGCCTGCCGTGCGAGATGATCGTGTCGGAAAGCTATGCGCCGGCCGAGCGGCAGACCGCGCGCGAGCGAATGGATCTCGCGCTGCGTCGCCTGCGGTCGGCAGACGAAGAGGCTGCGGCCGAGCGGGCCGACATGCTTGCGGCGCGCGATGCCCTGGGCAATGGCGCGGTCGGCTTCGGCGACCATCACCTGACCGTGCTGGTGCGCGAGCGCGACCTTGCCCGGCTGGACGAGGCGACGGCGTCGTGCGCCGCGGCGCTGGCCGATACCGGCGCGATCGCGGTGCGCGAAGATACCAATCTCGAGCCGGCATTCTGGGCCCAGTTCCCGGGGAACGAGCAGTATATCGTGCGCCGGGCGATGATATCTTCGGCCAATATGGCCAGTTTCGGGTCGCTCCACGGCATGGCCCTGGGCCAGGCGCAGGGCAATCACTGGGGCGAGGCGGTGACCCTGCTCCAGACCACCAGCTCGACGCCGTTCTTCTTCAATTTCCACAACGGCGACCTCGGGAACTTCTCGGTCATCGGGCCTTCGGGGTCGGGCAAGACCGTGGTGATGAACTTTCTCGCCGCGCAGGCGCAGAAGTTCAAACCGCGCACGATTCTGTTCGACAAGGACCGGGGCGGCGAACTGTTCATCCGCGGGATCGGCGGCCGTTACGACCGGATCAATGCCGGCGAACCGACCGGGTTCAATCCGCTCGCATTGCCCGATACACCGGTGAACCGGGCCTTTCTGCGCGACTGGCTCGGCGTGTTGCTCAAGGCCGAAGGGCCGGAAGAGCTGGCGACGATCAGCCAGGCGGTCGATGCCGCATACGGCAACGATCCTTCGCTGCGCCGCCTGCGCCACTTCAGGGAACTGCTGTCGGGGGCACGGCGGCCGGAGGCCGGCGACCTGGCGGACCGGCTCTCGGCATGGATCGGCGAGGGGGAGCACGGCTGGCTGTTCGACAATGCGGAGGACCTGCTGGACCTGAGCAACCGCGTGCTCGGCTTCGACATGACTGCGCTGCTCGAAAATCCCAAGCTGCGCACGCCGGTCATGATGTACCTGTTCCACCGGATCGAGGAGCGGCTGGACGGCAAGCCGACGATGATCCTGATCGACGAGGGGTGGAAAGCGCTCGACGATCCGGTGTTCGCGGCCCGTATCCGCGACTGGCTGAAAACGCTGAGGAAGCGCAATGCGCTGGTCGGTTTCGCGACCCAGAGCGCGCGCGACGCGCTGGAGAGCCGCATTTCCACCGCATTGGTGGAGCAGACGGCGACCATGGTGTTCATGCCCAATTCGCGCGCCCGGGCAGAAGATTACTGCGACGGTTTCGGGCTGACGTCCCACGAACTGGCCCTGATCCGCAGCCTGCCGGCGCACAGCCGGTGCTTCCTCGTCCGCCAGCCCGATGCGAGCGTGGTCGTGCGGCTCGATCTCTCCGGCGCGCCGGAGGTGCTGACGATCCTTTCGGGACGCGAAAGCTCGGTGCGGCGGCTGGATATCCTGCGGGCCGCGGTCGGCGACGATCCCGCGGAATGGTATCCGGCGCTCACCGGGCATGGCTGGCCCGGCGGAAACGGGGTGGCGGACGACGAGATGGCGCAAGGGGACATGCCCTTCCGCCTCGCCGCGGAATGAGCGCGGCCTGCCAGAATGCCGCCGCGGAAGCGGGCAATGGCGTTGCCGCTGCGCTCCGCGCGGTCGATTGCACCGCGGGCGAGTTCACCGCGCAGGCGTTCGGTCGCCTGTTCGCGCCGGGCGGAGCCCTGACCTCGGTCCTGACGATCGCGTTGACGCTGTTCGTGGCGCTTTTCGCCATCGCGCTGCTGCTCGGACGGACCAATCTCGGGATCAGGTCGCTGACCCCGCGCATGGTCACCCTGGGCCTGGTGGTGACGTTCGCGACCAGCTGGGTGGCTTACCAGAGCGTGGTGTGGAACCTTGCGATCGGCGCCCCGGACTGGCTCGCGACGATCCTGGCGGGAACGGACGGCTCGGCGACCGAAGTGTTCGCGCAGAAAATCGACGTCGTGTTCATCGCCGTGCAACAGGCGACGCAGGGGCAGGAGGATATCGGCGCCTTTTCGCCTGCAGGCATCTTGTGGATGGGCGCAATGCTGTTTCTGCTGGGCACGGTGGGCGTGTTGGTCACGGCACGGATCGGGCTGGCCGTGCTTGTCGCGCTGGGGCCGATTTTCGTCGTGATGGCGCTGTTCAACGGCACGCGCGGCCTTTTCACCGGGTGGCTGAAAGGGGTGGTGATGCTTGCCCTGACGCCGCTGTTCGCGGTGCTTGCCGGGGGCGTGATGCTGGAACTTGCCGTGCCGATCCTCGCCACGTTGTCGGCAACCCCGGGCCAGGTCGACCCGCAGGCTGCGATGGCGTTCTTCCTGATCGGCGCGGTGCATGTCGCGCTGATGATCATGGTGATCAAGGTCGCCGGAACGATGGTGGCCGGCTGGCGGGTTTTCGGCCTGGTGCCGCAGGACGTGCCCGAACGGGGCGAGCGTGCCCCGGCCTCTGCCCAGGCCCCATCCTCCGCATCGGCCGCTCCCCGGACAACGTTCGCAGCACAGTCGCCGGCGCCCCAGCGGCGCATAGCGATGGGTGCGGTGCCGACCGCAGTGGCCGCCAACGATAGCGGTCCGCCCTCGATGACGACCCGTGAAACGCGGGTGGTGACGCCATCGGGCGGCGCCCAGGCGCAGCCACTCAGCCCCTCCCAATCGCGCACGAGCGGAATCGGCAGTCGCTTCCGCGCACCGCAGAAGAGAATTTCGGAGAAGTCGAAATGAAACGCGTGGCCCTAACCGCGCTCGCTATCGCAATGCTCGCTTCGCCACCGGCGCTGGCGCAGGACCCCCGCCTGGTCGAGCGACTTTACGACCCCGCTCGGGTGGTGACGATCGAAGGCCGAACGAAAGTGCAGGCCACGATCCAGTTCGGCGAAGACGAGCTGATCGAGAACGTCGCTATCGGCGATTCCGAAGCCTGGCAGGTCACCCCCAACAAGCGTGCCAACCTGCTGTTCATCAAGCCGCTTTCGCCGACGGCCAAGACCAATATGACCGTGGTGACGAACAAGCACACTTATCTGTTCGACCTGGTGGCCAGCCCCCGGGCCGAGCCGCTCTATGTCCTCCGTTTCACATATCCGGAAGAACCGGAGGAAGAGCAGCCCATGCTCGCCCAGGGGCCGAATGCGGTCGAGCTGGCCGCTGCCACCGATCCTTACGCGGTTGTCGATCCAGCAGAACTCAATTTCGCCTGGGACGGGCAGGGCGATACCGCGCTCCTGCCCGAGCGCACTTACGACGACGGGAATGCGACTTTCCTTACCTGGCCCGCCGGTCGTTCGGTGCCGGCAATCCTGGTCAGGGACCACGAAGGGACCGAAGGGCCTGTCAATTTCACGGTGCGCGGGGACACTATCGTCGTGGACGGGGTCCCCCGCGAAATCGTCCTGCGCTCGGGCGATGACAGTGCCACTCTGACGAACACCGGGCCCGTGCGGCCCGAATGGTCGCGCGGACAGGCCGCGCTGGCCCAGGCAAGGGAGAAGAGGTGATGCGACTTGCCATGCGATTGCCCGCCCGCAAGCAGGGTGGTGCAGCGAACGATATCGATCCGCGCGAGCAGGAATCGGCCGAGATCATCGACCTCGCCAGCCGCAATGCTTTCCCTGTCGTCACGCAGCGCAAGGGCAAGTCCGATTCGCTCGGGCTGGTGGCCGGTGTTGCCATCGTTGCCCTGCTGGGTGCGGCGACCTTTATCGGGATGGATTCGACGCGCATGGCCGAACCGGAAGGCGTCGGCGGCCAGCAGCCCGCCCCGGCCTCGGCGCAGCCGGCCACGCCGCAGCCGGCGCAGGAACCCGCGACGCCCGCAGCGGCCGCGCCTGCCCCGCAGTCCGATCCGGCCCCTGCGCCGGTTCTGGCGGCCGATCCGGGCGCGTCGCCCGCGCCAATGGGCAATCCCTATGCCAGCCCCACGGTGGTGTTCGATTCGAGCGCGCTTCCCGCTCCCGCGGCAGGCCCGGCCGCCCCGGGCGCGGGCGAAGGCGCCTCCGCCGCAACGGGCAATTCCGCGTCCGACTTCGCCAGCCGCATCGGCGGGGTGGGGGGCGCACCCGCCCAGGCGAAGGCGATGGTGAATCCGCGGACCACCGTGACCCAGGGCACGCTGATCCCCGCCGTGCTCGAAACCGCGATCGACACCAATGTGCCCGGCTTCGTGCGCGCGGTGGTCAGCCAGGACGTGCGCAGTTTCGACGGGACGCGCGTGCTCGTGCCGCGCAGCAGCCGGCTTGTCGGCCAGTACCAGTCCGGCGTGCAGGGCGGGCAGAAGCGGGCCTATGTCATCTGGACCCGCCTGATCCGGCCCGATGGTGCCTCGGTCAATCTCGCCTCGCCCGCGATCGGGTTCGATGGCACGACCGGGCTGGAGGGCGATGTCGACAACCGGTTCTTCCAGCGCTTCGGCTCGGCCCTGCTGCTTTCGGTCGTCGGCGGACTGTCGGCGCTCGGATCCGGCGGCGCCTCGGTCGTGCTGGGCGGGGCCGGACAGTCCGCTGCCGGCGTGGCCGCCCAGCAGGATAGCCAGATCGGGCCGACGATCCGCGTGCGGCAGGGCGAGCCGATCCGCGTGTTCACCGCACGCGATCTCGATTTCAGCCAGGTTGCGGCGGTCAGGTAAGGCGAGAGGCCATGGCGGCGGATATCCACTCCCTGCGGAGCGAGAGCGGCGGCGAGCGCAGCGTCTATCTCGACGCCTATCTCGCACCGTTCCGCGAATGGCTCGATCGCGATACGGTGACGGAAATCCTCGTCAATCGGCCGGGCGAGGCCTGGATCGAGGATGCCGCCTCGCCGGGAATGCAGCGGATCGAAACGCCGCATATCGACGACAGGCTGGTCCAGCGCCTGGCCGAACAGGTCGCGCGGGTCAGCCATCAGGGTATCAACCGCGAACATCCGCTGCTGGGTGCGACATTGCCCGATGGCGCGCGCGTGCAGTTCTGCGGCCCCCCCGCAACGCGACGGCACTGGGCCATGGCGATCCGCCGGCATCGCCGGCTCGACCTGCCGCTGGACGCTTACGATACCGGGCCGCTTGCGGAAGCGACGCCCCCGCCGATGCCCGATCCCCGGGCGGAGCCGATCGCTTACCTTCGCGAAGCCATTCGCCAGCGGCGCACGATCTTGATCTCGGGCGGGACGAGCACCGGCAAGACGACCTTCCTCAATGCCATGCTGGGGGAGATCCCGCGCGAGCAGCGCGTCGTGCTGGTCGAGGATACGCCCGAGTTGAAACTGCCCGGCGAAAACGGCGTCGGCCTGGTCGCGGTGAAGGGCGAACTGGGCGAAGCCAAGGTCACCGCCAACGAGCTGCTGCAGGCGGCGTTGCGCCTGCGCCCCGACCGGGTCGTGCTCGGCGAATTGCGCGGAGCCGAAAGCGTCAGCTTCCTGCGCGCCATCAACACCGGCCATCCGGGCAGTTTCTCGACCATTCACGCCAACAGTCTGCGCGGCGCGCTGGAGCAGCTCGCCCTGATGGTCATGCAGACCGGGATCGGCCTGACGCGAGGCGACACGATCGCCTATGCCGCTTCGGTGATAGATGTGATCGTTCAGCTCGGTCGCGGGAACGATGGCAAGCGCGGTATCGCGCAGATCGCCAGCACCGCTTCGCTGCTCTGACCGCGATTTTGCGCACCCGGTTAGCAAACCGGTGAACAAGGTGCATAAATAATTCCCCTTACGGAAGCCCCCGCCCCGAGGGCAATTGACGTAGGGGAATGGAGGGGTTTCGGAAATTCGGCGATGCAATCGTATGCGGAAATTTCCGCATTGCAGAGAGCGACTTCACGGCAACCCTATTGCCAAGCGCGTGCGTTATGAAATACTTTCCTTGCAGTTTAAGTCGCAAGAGACGGCTGGACACAAGGAGAGGACGAATGAGGGTGAAGGCAACCCTGCTTGCCGGCATTTGCGCCGGCGGGCTCGCATTTCCCGTTACCGCGCAGGAAACCGATACAGGGGAAAGCCCGGTCGTGACCGGCGGCCCGGTAATCGTGGTAACTGCACAACGGCAGGACCAGAGCCTGCAGGAAGTCCCGATCGCGGTCAGCGCGTTCACGGCCGAAGCGCTGGAAGCGCAGCAGATCGAGAACGCGAGCGACCTGCAGCTCACACTGCCGAACGTCTCGTTCACCAAGAGCAACTTTACATCGTCGAGTTTCACCATTCGCGGGATCGGCGATCTCTGCGTCGGCGTGACCTGCGACAGCGCGACGGCCATCCATACCAACGGCTCGCCCCTGTTCGGCACGCGATTGTTCGAGACCGAATATTTCGATCTTGAAAGGGTCGAGGTGCTGCGCGGCCCGCAGGGGACCCTGTTCGGCCGCAACGCAACCTCGGGCGTGGTCAACGTCGTGACCGCAAAGCCCGACCTTTCCGGGTTCGGGGCCGCGGCGGAGCTGGAATACGGCAACTACGAAAGCATCAAGGCCAAGGGCATGATCAACCTGCCCATCGGCGAGGTGCTCGGCCTTCGCGTGGCCGGCTTCTACCTCAACCGCGACGGATATACCCGCAACCTCTACGACGGATCGCGGATCGACGATCGCGACATGTACGCGGTGCGCGGCTCGCTCCGGTTCGAGCCCGGGCCGGATACGACACTGGACCTGATGGGGTATTACTTCCGCGAAAACGACAACCGGCTGCGTATCCAGAAGCAGACCTGTCAACGCGATCCGACCGGGGTGCTCGGGTGTCTGAATGCCCGGCGCGATTTCGACAGCACCAATGCCAATTCCACTCTGGCATCGGTGCTGACATCGGAAGAGCTTTTCGCGATTCAGGGCCTCCCGCCGGGTTTCGGCCTGGGAAGTCTTTACGGACCGGACGGTTTCGCCAATTTCGACGAGCCGGACGACGTGCGCGTCGTCAACACACCGGTGACACCCGAATATTTTGCCGACGAGCTGCAGCTCCAGGCCCATCTGGAGCAGCGCTTCGGCGCGATGAGCCTGTCGCTGACGGGCCTGTATCAGGAAACCTCGGTCGACTCCCGCCAGGATTACAATCTCGGCGTGCTCGACCGCTCGGGATATGCGGCTGCCCTCAATCAGCTGGCGTTCTTTGCGGCCAACGACGTGATTTTTCCCGGCTCGTCGGCCTACTTCGCGCCGATTGCCGAGGCGTTGATCCCTGGCGGACCCGACGGTCCGCTGTGCACGTCGGACAACGACATGGACAATCAGGGCGCGTTCGAAGGGAATGCGATCTGCGGCGAGGTTCCCCTGTCGTACGACCGTTCGCACCAGGAGCAGAAAGCGTGGTCGGGCGAAGTGATCCTGAGCAGCGATTTCGACGGGCCGCTCAATTTCCTGATCGGCGGCATCTATGCCGAGTCGGAAGTTTCGGAGAACAGCTATTACGTGAATGCATTCGGCCTCGACTATGCGGCCGGCATACTCGGCACGTTCTCCGCGCTGGGCGGGGGGCTCGAACCGTCGTATCTCGCCACGTCGATGTACCGGAACAACACGCAGTATTTCAAACTGAAGAGCTTCGGCATCTTCGGCGAACTCTATTACGACATTACCGATCGCCTCAGCTTTACCGCCGGTCTGCGGTATAACGACGACACCAAGGAGGTGACTGCGCGCACCACGTTCGCCAGCTTCCTCAACCCCTTCGCCAACGACGGGGATCCGTTCGATTCACCTTATGTGGGAAGCTTCGATGCGGATCCCGGCATGGATGGGAACCAGCTGTCGCAGCAGCGCGAGGTTTCGTTCGACGAGATCACCGGGCGCGCGGTGCTCGATTTCGAAATTTCGCCGGACAACAAGGTCTATGCTTCGTACTCGCGCGGGTACAAGTCGGGAGGGATCAATCCGCCGCTGTCGCCCGTCTTCGACGTCAGCGAGAGCTTCGGGCCCGAGCAGATCGATGCGTTCGAGATCGGTTCCAAGAACACGTTCCTCAACGGAACGTTGCAGGCGAACCTCACGGCCTTCTACTACAAGTACAAGGATCTGCAGCTCAGCCGGATCGTCGCGCGAACGTCTGTCAACGATACGATCGATGCGGATATCTGGGGGCTCGAGTTCGAATCGATCCTTCGCCCGTCGCCGCAGTGGACGATCAACATGAACCTCAGTTACCTCAACACGAAGGTTGCCGGGGATCAGTTCTTTTCCAACCCGCGCGATCCGGGCGGCGGCGACCCGGATGCGGTGATCATCAAGGATATCTCGAACGGATCGCTCTGCGCGGTGACCGGTGCCGGAGCGAACGCGTTCGTTGCCGCTGTCAACAGCCCGCTTGGCTTGCAGGGGCCGGCGCCATTCCCGTCCGACGGCCAAATTGCTTCCACTGGCGCCTTCGGAATCTGTGCCGCATTGGCTGCGGGTGCGGCTGGGGATATCGGCGAATTCAACCCCGCACTTGCTCCCCTTCAGCCGCTTCTCGATAGTTTCGGACCGGTAGGCGTGCTCAGCCCGGGTGTCGAGGTGAACTTGCGCGGGAACAAGCTTCCCCAGGCGCCGGAATTCAAAGCCTCGATGGGCGTTCAGTACACGGCGGAGTTCGGCAATGGCATGTCGCTGGTGCCGCGTTTCGACGTGGCGATGACCGGCACCCAATACGGCAATGTCTTCAACGGCAGCGTCAACCGGATCGAACCGTTCGTCCAGGCGAATGCGCAGATCCAGTTGAACGGGCCCGACCAGAACTGGTTCGTGCGCGGTTTCGTGCAGAATATCTTCGACTGCAATTCGACCACGGGCCTTTACGTGACGGATGCCTCGTCGGGGAACTTCACCAATATCTTCACGCTGGATCCGCGCCGCTACGGTATCGCGATCGGCGCGCGGTTCTGACAACACATTCCGCTTGGGGGAGGGAGGGGCCGGGCCTTGTGTCCGGCCCCTTTTCTTGTCCCTTGCCCTACCGGATATCGCGCCCGGTGGCGAAGGGCGAGAAATCGGTGCCGGTATCGTAGATATCGACTCCTTCGCGCCGCTTGAGCGCGCCGACCGCAAGATAAGTGACCGGCGTCAATATCGCTTCCCACGTCGTCTTGATCAGCCATTGCGACAGCACGACCTGCCACAGCAGCTCCACGGGCCAGCCTGCCAGGCCCCAGAACGCGAGGGGATAGAAAATCAGGCTGTCCAGCCCCTGGCCCACCACGGTCGATCCGATCGTGCGGGTCCACAGGGCCTTGCCGCCGGTCCAGACCTTCATTTTCGCAAGGACGAAGCTGTTGGCGAACTCTCCCGCCCAGAAGGCGACCATCGAGGCGAGCACGATCCGCCAGGAGTTGCCGAAAACGAACTCGTAGGCGTCCTGTCCGGGCCATCCGGCCGCGGGGGGCAAGGTGACAACGACCCAGGCCATGAGCGCCATGAAAGCAAGCGCGGCGAAACCGGTCCAGATAACCCGCCGCGCGCGGGCATAGCCGTAAACTTCCGTGAGCACGTCGCCGATGATGTAGCTGATGGGAAAGAACAGCACACCCGCGCCGAACGACCATTCGGTGCCGTCCGGAAGCGTCACATAGGATGGCTTGGACGCTCCGATGATGTTCGACAGCAGCAGGATGGCGACGAACGCCGCCATTATCAGATCGTAGTACCGGAAAGCCGGCGGAGTCTCGCCGCCGGTCTCGATGCGCTGCGGTGCATGGGCCATGCCGCTGCCTATCCCGATTTGCGCGACTGGAAAAGCGCGCTATGGCTCCACCCGCAAGCGCCCGTAGCTCATCTGGATAGAGCGCGAGACTTCTAATCTTGAGGCAGCAGGTTCGAGTCCTGCCGGGCGCGCCATTTCTCGTCGGTTATCGGGATGACCCTCGCCAGACGGGATTGCCCTAAAAGCGGGCACGCCTGTTCGACAGGGGGCGAGACCGGACGAAATCGCGGGTTCAGGAGGCGTCGTCCGTCCGTTCGAACCCGCCTCCCAGCGCGACGAACAGGGTCGCCTGATTCTGCAGGGCGGCGCGCCGGGTTGCGAGCAGCTGCTGCTGGGCGGTGAACAGGTTGCGTTCGGCATCGAGGACTTCGAGATAGTCGGCGACCCCCTCGCGATAGCGCAGGCGCGCGATCCGCGCGATTCGTTCCTGCGCCACGACGGCACGCTCGAGCGTTGCGACCTGTTCCGCAAGATAACGGCGCCCGGCCAGGGCATCGGACACTTCGCGGAAGGCCGTCTGCACCGTACGATCGTAATTGGCGACTTCCTCGACCTCCAGCGCGCGGGCCAGGTCGAGGTTCGCCTCTCTCGCGCCCCAGTCGAAGATCGGCAGGCTGATCGACGGGCCGAAGCTCCAGCCGAAACCGTCGGAATCGAACAGGTTGTCGAGACTGTTCGAAGAAAAGCCCGCGCTGCCGGTCAGCGAGATGGTGGGAAAGAAGGCCGCTCGTGCCGCGCCGATATTGGCGCGGGCTGCGCGCAGCCGTTCCTCGGCCGCGATAATATCCGGCCGGACCAGAAGAAGATCGGACGGCATGCCCGCCGCCAGTTGGCGGGCGTTGCCCTGCGCGGCGAGGGGCATGCCTTGCGGTAGCGCGGCCGGCTCCCTCCCACCCACGAGAACGAGGAGCTGATTGCGCAAGCGCGCCAGCGCGAGCCGCTCGGCAGCCAGTTGCTGCTCGGCCTGGGTCAGGAGCGTTTCCGCCTGGCGGTAGGGAAGGGCCGAGGTCACCCCGGAATCGAGCCGCAGCCGCGCGATGTGCAAGCCTTCGCGGCGACTTTCGGTGGTCGCTTCGGCCAGGGCAATCTGCTCTTCGGTTTCGACGATCTCGAAATAGGTGTTGGCCGTGTCCGCGATCAGGGAAAGGTAGAACGCGCGCTGCGCAGCGATTGTCGCAAGATATTCGGCGCGCGCGGCCTCGCTGAGGTTGGCGACACGCCCCCAGAAATCGAGTTCGAATGCGCTGACGCCCACGCCGATCTGGAAACGGTTGCCGGTGACCGAGACGGCGGGCTCCGCGGGGTTCGTCGTGATCGTCTGACGCGCGCGCGTGCCGCTGGCATCGGCCACGGCGGTGGGCAGCTTGCGGCTGTCTTCGATACGATATCGCGCGCGGGCCTGCTCGATCCGGGCCGTTGCGGCCAGAAGGTCGCGATTGTTCTCCAGCGCGCTGGCGATCAGCGCCTGCAACCGGGGATCGGCAAACCACTCGCGATAGGAAAGGCGGGAGGCGACAACGGTGCCGTCCGGGCGCAGATCGGCATCGTATGCGGGCACGACCGAGAGATCGGGGCGCGCATGTTCGGGCGCGAGGCTGGTGCAGCCGGCGAGCGCCATCGGCAGCAGGATCAAGGCAATCGGGCGTTTCATCGGTCAGGCTCCTCCCCGGCACCCGGGGGCGGCGTATCGTCGATATGTCCGGCTGCGACCGGCTGTTTCCGGCTGATGTTTCGACGAACCAGCAGATAGAGCATGGGGATCAGGAATATCCCGAGCACCGTTGCCGCGATCATGCCGCCCATGACGCCGGTTCCCACTGCGATCCGGCTGGCGGCACCGGCCCCGCTGGCGAGCGCCAGCGGCACCATGCCCATCGTAAAGGCGAGCGATGTCATGATGATCGGGCGCAGACGCAGCCGCGCGGCGGCCTTGACCGCATCGATCCGACGCAGGCCACGCTCTTCCTCCTCGATCGCGAATTCGGCGATGAGAATGGCGTTCTTGGCGGCGAGGCCGATGATCGTGATGAGGCCGACGTTGAAGTAGACGTCCGCCGAGAGGCCCCGCGCCATCGAGAACACCACCGCACCGAGCACACCCATCGGCACGATCAGCAGGATCGCGAGCGGAACGGCCCAGGATTCGTAGAGCGCGGCCAGCACCAGGAACACGATCACGACCGACAGACCCAGCAGCAGGCCGATCTGTCCCCCGGCCTGTTTCTCTTCGAAGGAAATGCCGGTCCATTCGTAGCCGATGCCCTGGGGCAACTGGCTGGCGAGCCGTTCCATTTCCTCCAGCGCGGCGCCCGAGGATTCGCCGGGCGCGGCCATGCCCGACAGGGTCATTGCCGGATAGCCGTTGTAACGCGAGAGGCTGGCCGGCCCGGCCGACCATTCGACATCGGCAAAGGCGCTGAACGGCACCAGTTCGCCCTGCTGATTGGGGATACGCAGCGACAGCACGTCCTCGGGCTGCATGCGATAGGGTGCATCGGCCTGGACCAGGACCTGGAGCACACGTCCGTCGCGGTTGAAGTCGTTGGCATAGGCCGAACCGAACGTGATCGACAGCGCCGCGTTCACGTCCGCCAGCGAAAGGCCGAGCGCACGCGCCTGGACCCGGTCGATGTTCACCTCCAGCTCCGGGCTGGGGCCCTGATCTTCCGGGCGCAGGTTGGCAATCACCGGGCTTTGTGACGCCATGCCGAGCAACTGATCGCGGGCAGCCGTGAGCGCCTCGCGCCCCAGCCCCGCGCGATCCTGCAGTTTCAGGGTAAAGCCGCTCGCAGTGCCCAGCGACTGGATGGAAGGGGGCTGGATGACGAAGGCCGTCGCGCCGTCGACTTGCATGAACGTGCCCATGGCTTGCCCCAGCATGGCTTCGGCGCTGCTTTCGGGCGCCGTGCGTTCCTCCCACGGCTTGAAGCTGGAGAACATGATCGCGTTGTTCTGCCCCTGGCCGAAGAAACTGAATCCGCGCACCACGACGAGGTTCTGGACTTCCTCGCGATCGAGCCAGAAATCGGTGATCGGTTTCAGCGCTTCGTCGGTGCGTTCCTGCGTCGCGCCGGGAGGCGCCTGGACCGCTGTGATGAGGTAACCCTGATCCTCGGTCGGCAGGAAGGCGCTGGGCAGGCGCACGAACAGCAGCGCCGTCACGGCGGCGAGGGCGAGGAAGACCGCGAAGGCCCGCAGCGGGCGCGACAGGATCTTGTCGTTGGCGCGCCCGTACTTGTCCGTCATCTCGGCGAACCACCGGTTGAAGCGGGCAAAGAACCGGGCAAGCGCGCGCCGGCCGTGCTCGAGCCGCCCGCGCCATCCGGGCGGCAGTTCGGATTGGTTGTCGTCGACCGTTTCGGCATCGTGACCGAGCGCCATCGGTTTGAGGAACGTCGCGCAGAGCGCCGGCGTCAACGAAAGAGCGAGGAATGCGGAGAAGAAGATGGCGATTGCCAGCGTGACCGAGAACTGGCGATAGATTCCCCCTGTCGATCCGGGGAAGAATGCCATCGGGATGAACACGGCGACCAGCACCAGGGTGATGCCGATGATCGCGCCCGTGATCTGGCCCATCGCCTTGCGCGTGGCCTCCAGCGGAGGCAGGCCTTCTTCGCGCATGATCCGCTCGACATTCTCGATCACGACGATCGCATCGTCCACCAGGATGCCGATGGCCAGCACCATCCCGAACAGCGACAGGACGTTGATCGAGAAACCGAACAGCCACAGGCCAAGGCACGCGCCGGCGAGCGCGATGGGCACGACCAGCGTCGGGATCAGAGTCGCTCGCCAGTTCTGCAGGAACAGGAACATGACAAGGAAGACCAGGATCATCGCTTCGACCAGGGTCTTGACCACTTCCTCGATCGAGGCCTCGACGAACGGCGTCGTGTCGTAAGGGATCGACCAGGTCGCATCGCCGGGAAGGGTGGAGTCCAGCTCCGCCAGACGCTCCTTCACGCCCCTGGCCGCTTCGAGCGCGTTGGCCCCGGTGCCTAGCTGCACCGCCATGCCTGCCATCGGCTTGCCGTTCAGCTCGGTCGAGCTGGCGTAAGTCTGCGCCCCGAGTTCGACGCGCGCGACTTCGCCCAGCCGGACCACAGCAGCGCCGCTGTTCGCGCGCAGGATGATGTTTTCGAACTCTTCGGGTGTCGTGAACCGGCCTTCGGTCGAGATCGTGGCGTTGATCTGCTGCCCGTCAACGATCGGCTGCGCGCCAATAGCACCGCCGGCAGTCTGACTGTTCTGCTCGCGGATCGCGGCGAGAACGGCGCTGGGCGAAAGATTGTACGATGCCAGGGCATCGGGATCGAGCCAGATGCGCATGGCGTAGCCCGATCCGAACAGCATGACGTCGCCCACGCCGGGCACCCGGCGCAGTTCGTCGATCACCTGGTTGGTGGCGATATTGCCCAGGTCGGTGCTGTCCAGCGCGCCGCTTTCCGATGTCAGCGCGACGATCATCAGGAAGGTGTCGTCCGCCTGGCGCACGGTGATGCCCTGGCGCCGCACCTCTTCGGGCAACCGCGCTTCGACGGTGGAAAGGCGGTTCTGGACTTCCGTCTGCGCGATATCGATGTCGGTGCCGGCCTCGAACGTGACGGTGATCGTCGCGGTGCCGTTCGACTGGCTCGACGACGACATGTAGAGAAAACCCTCGACGCCGTTGAGCTGCTGTTCGATCACCTGGGTGACGTTTTCTTCCAGCGTCTCGGCATCCGCGCCGGGGTAGACCACATTGATCGCAAGCGAAGGCGGAGCGACTTCGGGATACTGCTCGATCGGCAGTGCGCGCAGCGCGAGTAGCCCGGCGAGCAGAATGCCGAGAGCGACCACCCATGCGAAAATGGGGCGATTGATGAAGAACTGGGCCATGGTTCAGCGTGCCCCGGCGTCGGGGGCGCTCGCGCCGGTGGCCGCGGCCTTCGGTTTGCTCCCGGACGCGGCATCGGTGCTTTTCACAGGAGCGCCGGGCTGGATCTTCTGCAGGTTGCTGACGATCACGACGTCGCCGGGCCGAAGGCCGCTTTCGATGATCCAGAGCCCGTCGACCATCGCGCCAAGCTTCACCGACCGTAACGCGGCCTTGCCTTCACCGTCGACGACGAACACCGTGCCGCCGCTTTCCCCCAGGGTAACGGCCCGTTGCGGGATCGCGATTCCTTCGTTGATCTGTCCGGCGAAGATCTTCGCCCGCACGAACTCGCCCGGCAGCAACAAGCCCGACGGGTTGGGAAATTCGGCGCGCAGTTCGACGGTGCCGGTCTGCTGGTCGACCGAGAAGGCAAGAAAATCGATATATCCGGGCACAGGATATTCGGTGCCGTCGCTGAACGTCAGTCGCACTTCGATGCGATCGTTCTCGTCCAGCGCGATCTCGCCCGCCGCTACCGCTCGTCGCAGGGCGAGGACTTTGCTCGCCGACTGGGCGAAGCTGACGTAGACCGGCGAAATCTGCTCGATACGCGTCATCAGTGTGCCTTCGCTCTGGCTCACCAATGCGCCTTCGGTCACTTGCGCGCGGCCTGCGCGCCCTGCGATCGGCGCGCGGACGGTGGTATAGCCGAGCTGAAGCGACGCTGCCTCGAGCTGGGCGCGGATCTGGGCGACGTTCGCATCGGCTTCGCGAGAGGCGGCCAGGGCGGCGTCGTATTCCTGCTTGCTGATGGCGTTTTCGGCCACGAGCGGGCGATAGCGTTCGACAACGGCGCGCGCATTGGCGGCGGTCGCACGCGCGCGTGCCAGACTCGCCTGCGTCTGCGCATAGGCGGCCCGCAATTCGCGCGGGTCGATCCGAAACAGCGGCTGACCGGCCGCTACGTCGGTCCCTTCCTCGTAGAGGCGCTTCTCGACGATGCCGGTCACGCGCGCGCGAACTTCCGCCACGCGCACGGGCTCGACCCTGCCGGGCAGCTCCACGACATTGGGGATCGCCCGATTCGCAACCACGAACGTCTTGACCGGAATCGGTTGAGGCGCGGGCGGTTCCTCCATTCCCGAACACGCGGAAAGAAGGACACAGGCAAGCGTGCCGGCTAGGATGCGCTTCATCGGAGGGCTTTCAGTCAGGTTTTGTGCAGGTGCGAAGGTGTAATAAGCATTACACCATTGTCATGCAACCCGTATTCGTGGAGCCTTGGCGGATGAATTACGAATTCGAATGCGACCGGCTCGATCGCCGGCGCCGCGCGATCGTCGATGCCGCGCGATCCCTGTTCATCGAGCAGGGGTACGAACGCACCACGCTGGGGCATATCGTCGATCGTGCCGGCGGCTCGCTGGCGACCATCTACAAGCTTTTCGGGAACAAGGAGGGATTGCTCGACGCCGTCGTGTTCGAGAAGGCCGTTTCGGGCGAAAGCCTGATCCGCGAGGTGGCGGGGCGCCACGAATGCCCGGCCGATACGCTGCGCGAACTGGCTAGCCTGTTGTACCAGCGCTTTCTCGATCCCGACGACCTGTCGCTGGTCCGCATGGTCATCGCGCGCAGCATCGACGACAGCGACTTCGCACGGCGTTTCTTCGAAACGACCGCAATGCACACGCGCAAGGCGCTGGAGGAAGTTTTCGAAGGATGGGCCGCTGCCGGGGTGAAACTGGACGGCCAGCCCGATATGCTTGCCGAGATATTCCTGGGTCTGATCGTCAGCGATATGCAGACCGATGCCATCAGCCACGGCGTGATGGCCCGGCCCAGCGCGGAACGTATCGATGCGCGAACCGAATTTTTCCTGCGGGGCGCAGGACTCGGCGAAAATCCGCAATGGCCCCGGAGCACGGAGATGTGGTCGGCGGAGCGGGCCTAGAGACGCTTCATCGAGACGGCACCGGGCCGGTGCCGTTTCAGCCTTGCTGAAAACGACGCTAGCTTCGTTGCGCTCCGTCGAGAGGTTCGGCGGTCACCGGATAGCCGAGATCTTCGGGAATGCAGATCCACCGCGTCCCGCCGCGCTGTTCGACAAAGGGGGTGATCGTGCGCTGGGGAAATGCGGCGCAGTCGCGGAGAGCGGCCGCGAAGTCGGGAAATTGCGCGATCCGCTCCAGGTTGCGCCGGGTCGGGAAGATCACCGTCAGATCCCCCCGGTCCGCGGCCGCCAGGGCATCGCGGGCCGTGATCCAGAACAGCCGCGTGTTCTCGGTTTCGTCGACCGTCACATCGACTGCACCCGTGCCGAGATCGGCGAGATAGAAACGGGTGTCGAAAACTCGCGGCAGGCGCTCGTTCTTGGGATACCAGCGGGCAAAGGGGACGATGGCCGACAAGTCCAGCGTCCAGCCGGTGACGTCCAGAACCCGGCGAAGCGTACCGGTCTCGAGCAACAGCGCGCGCGCTTCGCGGGCTCGCGCGGCGTCGATTGTCCCCCGCAAGCCGATGGCAAGGCCGGTTTCCTCCAGCGTTTCGCGGATCGCGGCGATGCGGTGGGCCGCCTCGTCGACGTCATCGATATCGGGCAGATCGCCTGCCAGGTCGCGATCCGCCTGATCGACGCGGCCGCCCGGGAAGACCGCCGCGCCGCCGGCGAAGCTCATCGAGCGGGAGCGGGTGACCATCAGCAGTTCGGGCGGCGATCCGTCGGGTCCCTTGCGGAACACCACGACGGTGGCGGCGGCGATGCCGGTTGGCGTATCGTTCATTCCCGGCAATGTGCAGTGCGCCCGCACTTATGCCAAGCGCGAATTGCCGTCGGAATTTTTGACATCGGCGCGCAGGGTTAATGCGCCTTCACCATCGTATCGGCCGATTGTGCGAGCGTCCGCCGAACTGGCACGGGAGATGCATCGCCGGACGTACCCAAGTGGTCTTCGATACGAGGCGGCGCCACCCCCAGTCTCCGGGCGCCGCCTCACCGACCCCAACGAAACGGCCCGCGCCGGGAAACCGGGGCGGGCCGTTTTCACGCCGGCACGGTGGCGATTCTTCTCAGGCCTTGGCGACCTGCTTTTCGTCGAGGAGCTGCTGAAGCTCGCCCGCTTCGAACATTTCCATCATGATGTCGCTGCCGCCGACGAACTCGCCCTTCACGTAAAGCTGGGGGATCGTGGGCCAGTCCGAATAGGCCTTGATGCCCTGTCGGATCTCCATGTCCTGGAGGACGTCGACGCCTTCGAAGGCGACGCCGCAATGGTCGAGGATAGCGACCGCGCGGCTGGAGAACCCGCACTGGGGGAACAACGGCGTGCCTTTCATGAAGAGCACCACGTCTTTCTTGCCGACGATGTCGGTGATGCGTTCGTTGATATCGGCCATGGAAATTTTCCGTTCAGGTATCGTGTCGTGAACGTCAGGTGGGCACTTCGGTCGTCAGTTGCAAGGCGTGGAGCACGCCGCCCATCTTTCCGCCGAGGGCATCGTACACCATCTTGTGCTGCTGAACCCGGGTCTTGCCGGCGAACTGCGGCGCGATCACCCGCGCGGCCCAGTGGTCCCCGTCGCCCGCGAGGTCGGTCATGACCACTTCGGCGCCCGGCAGGGCGGCCCTGATCATCCCTTCGATCTCGGGTCCCGACATCGGCATGGCGAAATCAGCTCTCGCTCATCAACTGGCGGCGGGCCTCGACCGCTTTTTCGTCCAGCTTGGCCCGGATGTCGGCTTCGCTGACATCGCATTCGGCGGCGGTGAGATCGCCGAGCAGCTTGCGGATCACGTCCTCATCGCCCGCTTCCTCGAAATCGGCCTGAACGACGGCTTTCTTGTAAGCGTCGGCTTCCTCGGCGGTGAGGCCCATCAGGCCCGCGGCCCATTCGCCCAGCAGACGGTTGCGCCGCGCCGCCACGCGGAACGCGGTTTCGCCGTCCATCGCGAACTTGGCTTCTTCCGCGCGCTCGCGATCCTTGAAGTCGGTCATGCAGTCCTCTCGTGAGGGGGTGAATCCTGACGACGGGATAGAGACACGCCCGGCGCGGGGCAAGCGTGCAATCGCCGCGTCAGTCCATCGTGACGACGAGTTTGCCCACAGCTTGCCGGCTTTCCAGCCTGGCGATCGCTTCGCCGCCGCGTTCGAGCGGGAAAGTTTCGGAGATCAGCGGATCGATCTTGCCTGCCTGGAGAAGATCGAACAGCTCGTTCGCCTGGGCGCGGAACCGCTCCGGCTCGCGGGCGGTGAACGCGCCCCAGAACACGCCGCAGATGTCGCACGACTTGAGCAGGGTCAGGTTGAGCGGCATTTTCGCAATGCCCGCCGGGAACCCGACCACCAGAAAGCGCCCCTCCCAGGCAATGGCGCGCAGGGCCGGTTCGGAATATTGCCCGCCGACGATGTCGTACACGATGTTCGCGCCTTCGGGGCCGCAGGCGGCCTTGAACTTGCCGGCCAGTTCCTTGCTCGCCGCCTTGTCCATTTCCCCCTTGGGGTAGATCACCACATCGTCCGCCCCGGCCTTGCGTGCGACTTCGCCTTTCTCCTCGCTCGAGACGGCGGCGATCACCCGGGCGCCGAAGGCCTTGCCCAGCTCGACCGCCGAAAGCCCGACACCGCCGGCAGCGCCGAGGATCAGCAGCACGTCGCCTTCCTTGATGTGGCCGCGATCCTTCAGCCCGTGGATCGTGGTGCCGTAGGTCATCATCAGCGACGCGGCCTTTTCGAACGGCACGCCATCGGGAACCTTGAACATGCGCGCGGCCTGCACGCAAACCTTCTCCGCCAGGCCACCGTTGCCGATCCCGGCCAGCACCCGCTCGCCGATCTGCCATCCTTCGACCCCTTCGCCCAGCGCTGCGATCGTGCCGGCGATCTCCCCGCCAGGGGCGTAGGGCCGCTCCGGCTTGAACTGGTAGAGGTCGCGGATCATCAGCGTGTCGGGAAAGTTGATCGCGCAGGCTTTCACCTCGACCAGGACTTCGCCCGGGCCGGGGGTGGGCTCGTCGATCTCGTCCAGCGTCAGCGTTTCCGGGCCTCCGACGGCATGGGTGCGAAGGGCTTTCATGCGGCATTCTCCCTTGGTTCTGCGAGCCAGGGCATCTCGCGTGCCTGGCGTTTCTCGTAATCCGCGATGGCGTCGTCGCGCGCCAGCGTCAGGCCGATTTCGTCCAGCCCCTCCAGCAGGCAGTGCTTGCGAAAGGCGTCGATCTCGAACCCGAAGCGGTCCTGGAACGGCGTGGTCACGGTCTGATTCTCGAGATCGAGCGCGATCGGATCGGTGCGCGCGACTTCGAGCAGGCGATCGACCTGATCCTGCGGCAGTTCCACCGCGAGGATGCCGTTCTTGAACGCATTGCCGGCGAAGATGTCGGAAAAGCTGGGTGCGATCACCGCGCGAATGCCGAGGTCGAGCAGCGCCCAGGCGGCGTGTTCGCGGCTCGACCCGCAGCCGAAATTGTCGCCCGCGATCAGGATCGGCGCGCCGGAAAAGTCCGGGTCGTCGAACGGATTGCCCGGCTGCGCGCGCAGCGTTTCGAACGCGCCCTTGCCCAGGCCTTCGCGGGTGACCGTCTTCAGCCAGTGGGCCGGGATGATGACGTCGGTGTCGACATTCTTGGCGCCGAGCGGGATCGCGCGACCCTCGATGGTCGAAACCGGCTCCATCAATCCGTCTCGGGCTTTTCGCCGGAGGGAATCGGCCCGGGCTGGGTCGGCGTGTTCTTCGCCTTGCGCTTCGAAGCGTAAAGCAGTGCGGCGGCGATGGCGGCGGAGCCGATCGCGCCGGCGAGCGCGGCCTTTCCGCCGAGCGAGGAGGGGAGCTTCTTGGTCATGCCCCAATCCATGCGCGGCTGCCGGAATCTTGGCAAGGGGTCACCTGAGGAAATCCGCTAGGCGCGCCCAAAGACGCTCTTTCTCCGCCAGCGGCATGGCGGCGTAGGCGGGGGAGGACGAGGGCAGGTCGAGCAGCGTCACCGCCGCGTGGCCGGCGAGTTGCGGACGCCCGACCGCCGCCGCTTTCCGGCCGTTGAACGCCACCGCGCGCAAGGCGGGAAGCGCGGCGACAAGCTGCGCAAGCGGTGCAGGTTCCGCCGCGCGGATCGCGGCGTCGCCGCTGCCGGTCCGCCGCGCCGAGGCGACCGTATCCCACAGCGCGATGCCGCGCGCCTTGAGCGCGGCAAGCCGGGCTTCGTAGTCCAGCGCGGGGAGATCGACCCCGATCGCCTTCCCCACCAGGTGCCAGAACCGGTTCCGCGGATGGGCGTAATAGCGCCTGGCCGCCAGCGATGCTTCTCCCGGCAAGCTGCCCAGGACCAGCACCCGCGCATCGGGCGCGGCGACGGGGGCAAAGGCGGACTTGCGGCCGCTCAACCCGTCAGCTCGCGCACGTCGGTCAGGTGCCCGGTCACGGCGGCGGCGGCGGCCATGGCGGGGCTCATCAGGTGGGTGCGCGCACCGGGGCCCTGGCGGCCGACGAAGTTGCGGTTGCTGGTGCTGGCGCAGCGTTCGCCGGCGGGCACTTTGTCGGGGTTCATCGCGAGACATGCCGAGCAGCCGGGCTCGCGCCATTCGAGGCCCGCCTCGGTGAAGACCTTGTCCAGCCCCTCGGCCTCCGCCTGGCGCTTGACCAGGCCCGATCCGGGCACGACGATCGCCCATTTCACGCCGGGCGCCTTGCGGCGGCCGCGCAGGACATCGGCGGCGGCGCGCAGGTCTTCGATCCGGCTGTTGGTGCAACTGCCGATGAAGACGTTCTCGATCGCGACGTCGGCCAGCCGCTGCCCGGGCCGGAGGTCCATGTAGGCCAGGCTCTTGCGCGCGGCCTCCTGCTTGGACGGATCGGCAAAGCTTTCGGGCGCTGGCACGCGGCCGCCGATGGGGACGACGTCTTCAGGACTGGTCCCCCAGGTGACCGTCGGTTCGATCTCTGCCGCATCGATGACGACCGACTTGTCGAACGTCGCCCCCTCGTCGGTGCGCAGCGTGCGCCACCAGGCGACGGCGCGGTCCCAGTCCTCCCCGCGCGGCGCGTAGGGCCGGCCTTTCAGGTAGGCAAAGGTGACATCGTCCGGCGCGATCAGTCCGGCGCGCGCGCCGCCCTCGATGCTCATGTTGCAGACGGTGAGGCGCCCCTCGACGCTCATCTCCTCGAACACGCGGCCGCGGTATTCGATGACGTGGCCGGTGCCGCCCGCGGTGCCGATGGCGCCGATCGCGTGCAGGATCAGATCTTTCGGCGTGACCCCGGGGCCGAGCGTGCCCTCGACCCGCAATTCCATCGTCTTCGACTTGCGCAGCAGGAGGGTCTGCGTGGCCAGCACATGCTCCACCTCGCTGGTCCCGATGCCGAAAGCGAGCGCGCCGATCCCGCCGTGGGCGGCGGTGTGGCTGTCGCCGCAGACGATCGTCGCCCCCGGCAGCGAGAACCCCTGTTCCGGCCCGACGACGTGGACGATGCCCTGCTCGGGCGCGGTCGCCTCGATATGGCGAATGCCGAAATCGGGCGCGTTGCGTTCCAGCGCGGCGAGCTGGGCGGCGCTTTGCGGATCGGCGATCGGCAGGCGATTGCCCGCCGCGTCCACCCGCGCCGTCGTCGGCACGTTGTGGTCGGGCACGGCCAGCGTCAGGTCGGGCCGGCGAACCGTGCGCCCGCCGGCGCGCAGCGATTCGAAAGCCTGCGGACTGGTCACTTCGTGCACCAGGTGCCGGTCGATGAAGATGAGGCCGGTGCCGTCGTCGCGGGTTTCGACGACGTGAGCGTCCCAGATCTTCTCGTACAATGTGCGGGGGCGGCTTGCCATGGCGTCCGGGCTATGCCTCCGCTCCGGGAGCGGCAAGATGGGAAAACTTGGGCGCGCTCAAGGCTTGCCGGCAGTGGGCCGGGCGGGGCGAGATTGGCAGTGCAATCGCGGCCGTTTTCTGATAGCTTACAGGCATGTCAGCAAAACCCTTTGCCTTTCCGATCAAGGTCGTGCCCGAAGATATCGATTTCATGGGCCACGTGAACAACGCCCGCTACCTCAACTGGGTGCAGGATGCCGTGCTCGCGCACTGGCGCAAGCTGGCCCCGGCGGAGGAGGTTTCGGGCAAGGCCTGGGTCGCGCTCAAGCACGAGATCACCTATCGCAAGCCTGCCTTCCTGGAAGACGACGTGATCGCGCGCACTGTGCTGGAAAGCATCAAGGGCGCGCGTGCGTTCTATTCCACGGTCATCCACCGGGGGGAGGAAGTGCTGGCCGAAGTCAAATCGAGCTGGTGCTGCATCGACGCCGAGACGCTGCGCCCCGCGCGGATCGGCGAAGAGGTCGCGCGGTTCTTCTTCCCGCGCGAGCAATAGCGTATAAGGGATCGCGCCATGAGCGTGATCGTGCCCGTCCTGATCGTCCTTGCCACCATCGTCGCGATGGAAGGCGTGGCCTGGGCCAGCCACAAGTACGTGATGCACGGCTTCGGCTGGGCCTGGCACCGCGACCACCACGAGGCGCACGACAACCTGCTGGAGAAGAACGACCTGTTCGCGCTGGTCGGCGCGGCGGCGAGCGTTGCGATGTTCGCGCTCGGCAGCCCGTGGATCATGGGCGAGGGGGCCTGGCCGCCGGCGACCTGGATCGGGCTGGGCATCCTGGGTTACGGCGCGATCTACACGCTGGTCCACGACGGGCTGGTCCACCAGCGCTATTTCCGGTGGGTTCCGCGCAGCGGCTATGCCCGGCGGCTGGTCCAGGCGCACAGGCTCCACCACGCGACCGTCGGCAGGGAAGGCGGGGTCAGCTTCGGCTTCGTCTTCGCACGCGACCCGGCGAAGCTGAAAGCCGAGCTGAAGGCCCAGCGCGCGGCGGGGATCGCGGCCGTTCGCGGCAGCACGAAAGCCTGAGACCGGCGCCCGGCGGCAGCCCGCGCGGTTGACACTCGATGGCTCGGTTGTGCATGTGTCAACCCTCAGATTCCCTTGCGAAATCAGCTCTTTGCCCGGTGCTTTACGACACCGGCTGTGACCTTTCGATTTGCCCGCCACCCCCGGTGTGACCTTTGCCGCGGCCCGCGCAGTCCGCGCGGCCCGCGCGGCGCAAGGCCGGGCCGGCGGCAGCGAATCCAACAGGGGGCGGGCAGCATCCATCCCATCGGTCTGGCAAATTTCCGCCGTGTAGGAAAATGGAATAACGGCCCGGTTTGCCGATTGCGGAAACGGCGCGGCGGGGGAGGGGCCGGCGACGCGGCAACCCGCGCCCGCAGGGCCGCGTGTCACTCGTTGCGCGTCGCGATCCAGGTGCCGCAGACAAGCAGGATCGCGATCGAAATCCAGTACCAGGGGTGGCCCAGCGTGTACCAGGTGAAGACCGCGCCGACGGTCATCGCCCCGATCGCCATCGTCTTGGCGCGCCGGCTGATCGCGCGGCGTTCGCGCCAGTCGCGGATCTGCGGCCCCCAGTGCGGATGGTCGAGGATCCGCCGTTCCCATTCCGGGTTGCTGCGCGCGAAGCAATAGACCGCGAGCAGCAGGAACGGGACGGTCGGCATCAACGGCAGGAAAGCGCCCAGCGCGCCCAGCGCCACCGCGACGATCCCCCCGGCGAGATAGATCCGGCGCACCGTGGCCCCCTCTTTCGTTTCTCGTTTCGTTTCTCGGCGTCGCTTGCCGGCGCCTGGAGTCGTTTTCAGCAAGGCTGAAGCGGCACCGGCCCGCACCCCCACCCGGCCACCCATAGGATACCCTGCCGTTGGGTGGCCGGGTGGGGGTGCGGGCCGGTGCCGTATCAATGAAAACGACTCTAGCGCATGTAGTTGACGTATATCGCGTGGATCAGCCCGGGTACGAACAGGATGATCGTGAGGATCAGGTTTATCAGGAAATCGCGATTCAGCCCATGCTTCAGGGCCACCCCGAGCGGGGGCAGAAGGACGGTCGCGATCAGGATGACAATGGGCATGAAAAACGCTCCTGGCTGGCTTGGCGCTCGCCGCCGCCGCCCCGCGGGTGGCGGAGCAGGCAGGCGGCGCGGGGCCGTTTCCTTCACAGCGTTTTCGAACGCTTGCGGTTCCGCCCGGTTTCAGCCGGCGGCAATCCGCGCGGCGTGATCGCGCACCAGCGCGATCATGTTGGGCACCCCCTGCGTGCGGTTCGAACTGAGCTGGTTCCTGAGGTCGAACGGGGCGAGCGCTGCCGCCACGTCCATTTCCGCCACTTCGCGCGCGGGCTTGTCCTGAACCGCGGCGATCACCAGCGCGACGATCCCCTTGGTGATCGCGGCATTGCTGTCGGCCAGGAAATGCAGCCGGCCGCCTTCCACGGTGGGATAGACCCAGACCGCGGCGGAGCAGCCGCGCACCAGCGTGGCATCGGTCTTGAGCGCATCGGGCATCGGTTCCAGCTCGCGCCCCAGCTCGATCAGCAGACGATAGCGCTCGTCGCCTTCGAGAAATTCGTACTCTTCGCGGATGTCGTCGAGGGTTCGCATGAGGCGGCAGGTAGGCGCCGCAACGCGGAAACGGAAGACCCGGGCCGTATCGGGATTCGCCGTATCGGGATTCGGATGTTTGCAGGCCGGTGCCGAGACAGCCTTGCTGAAAAAAACCCTGATTGTCCTTAATCCCCTGTTATGCTGAACGCGGTTCAGCACCCATCGTGCCGCCAGGCATTGTCGGCGCAAGAGGAGGCATGGCGGCCTTCACGGCCTAGGGGTCCACGCCGCTGGCGATGGCTTCCAGCTTGCGGATGCGTTCTTTCAGATCGGCGATCTCGATCCGCGCCGCGCCCATTTGCGCGCCGCCTTCGATCTCGCGTGTCGGGCGCGGGCCGGAACGGTCCAGCTCGTGTGTCTTGAGCGCGAGCCAGCCCTGCCAGGCGTGCAGGGCGGCGAGGGCGACGATGCCGATCGCGACGAGCGCTGCGGCAGCGATGATAATCTGTTCGCTCATGGGCATTGCTCCTTTCCACTCGCATTCGGCGGGAAGCGGCCGCCGTTACTTTTCCCGCAACCGTTCGATTTCGTCGGCGATCGCCCGGGCTTCGCGGCCGTCGACGGTGATCTTTTCCAGCACCTTGATCCGTTCGCGCAGCTCCTCGATCTCGCGCCGGGTCTCGGCATCGGGGGGACTCGCGGGTTCGGCGGGCCTTGCTGGGTCGGCCTGGCCTTGCCCGTGGCGCCGCCGCCGTTCCTCGCGCCGGGCGTTGACGATCTGGACAATGCCCCAGATCGCGACGATCACGACGATGGCGGTCCAGAAACTCATTGCAGCTTCTCCCGGCTCTCGACCGACCGCAGATCCTCGATCTCCATCGCCAGGTCGGCCCCGCGATCGGTCGCGATCCGTTCGAGCACGCGCATGCGCTGTTCGAGCTTTTCCACCTGCGCGGCGTATTGCGCGGCCTTTTCCGCGGTCTTGTCCGCCATCAGGTCCATCTGCCTCTCCTTGTGCCGCAAGTGGCGCTGGTACATCTCGTTGCCGACGCCGAGCACCAGCGCGGTGAGCGCGATCACGAAGACGAAGATGACGATCAGGTCCCCGTCCATCAGTTCGCCTCCCGCTCGTCGCGCAGCCGCCCGATCTCGTGTGTCAGGTGATAGCCGCTGTCGGTGACGATCCGCTCGACATTGGCCAGCCGGTCCTTGATGGAGCCCAGCTCGGCGCGCAGCTCGGCATTTTCCCGGGTCAGCAACTTGACCCGTTCGGCCGCCTGGTCGTTCTTCGGATAGACCGCCTTGCCCCAGCTGTTTTCGAGCGGGTAGCCGTTCTTGACCCGGATCCATGTATTGGCGACCCAGCCCAGCGACAGCGCGATCACCCCGCCGATCACGGCGGTTTCGGTCAGGAATTCCATCACACGTTCTCCTTGCGCGCGCCATCGAGGGGGACGCCGGCGCCTTGCTCCTCGACCCGGTGCTGATCACGCAGGGCCTCGATCTGGGCCGATACGTCGTAGCCGCGGTCGGTCACGATCCGTTCGAGCACGCGAACGCGATCTTCCAGATCCTTGATATGGCTGGCATATTGCGCGGCCTTTTCGGCGGTCATTTCGGCGGTGGATTTGACATTCATCTCCGCCATTTTCTGCTGATGCTTGGCCCAGATGGCGACGATCGGGATCATCAGCGCGATGATCGGGATCATCACTCCCAGCGTTCCTGCGTCCATTGCTCTGCTCCCCTTCTCCGTTCGGTTCAGCGCAGCCGTTCGATTTCGGCGGTGAGGCGCGGGTTGGACGAGACGTAGTAGGTTTCCACTTCGGCCAGGCGGCGGTCGATGTCGCGCATCCGGGCGCGGATCTCGCGCGCGGTGCGCTTCGGGCTCTGCCGCACGCGCTGCCAGTATTGCTGCTCTTCCCGGTCGACATAGAGGTGCGCCGGCTTCTTGTTCAGCAGGATGCCGGCGATGAAGTAGAACGGGATCGTCATGCCGCCGGCAACGAACGTCAGGCCGATGAAGCCGAGCCGGACCCACAGGGCATTGACCCCGGTATAGTCCGCAATGCCCGAGCAGACCCCCATCAGCTTGGCGTTCTGCTTGTCGCGGTAAAGCGTGGTGCGCGGGCTGTTCACTGGCTGGCTCCCTTCTTCTCGGCGAGCAGGCGGTCCAGCTCGCGCAGTTTCTCGTTGTCGATCTCGCGGTCGTGGACCAGGCGGGCGGGTTTGAAATCGGGGTTGTCGCTGGCGACCAGGCGCTCGACCGTGTCCATCCGTTCGTCGAGCCGTTTGGCGAGGCTGTAGAGTTCCTCCAGCAGCGCCTCGTCGTCGGTGGTGATCGTGGCGGAGGTCTTCCACTTGGTGATGTAGTGGAGGATGATCCACGGCAGAGCGATGAAGATCGCAACGATTGCAAGCACTTCTTCCACCGATCAGCCCTCCTTGCTCGTGTCGTCGCCGCTCGAGTCTTTCAGGCCGAGCGCGCGCTTCATCGCTTCCAGCTCCTCGTCGACCTTGTCCGACCCTTCGAGCGCGGCGATCTCTTCCGAGAGCGAGAGCTGGCCGCTGCCGTCGGACAGCGAAAGCGCGTCGGCGCGGCCTTCGGCGTAGTCGACCCGGCGTTCGAGCTGGTCGAACCGGGCGAGCGCCTCGTCGGTGCGCTCGGTGCTCATCAGTGTGCGCAGCTTGACGCGGTTCTCCGCGCTTTCCAGGCGCGCGGCGATCGCGGTCTGGCGGCTGCGCGCCTCGCGCAAGCGGTGCTGCAGCTTGGCGATATCCTGCTCATAAGCGCGCAGCGCGTCGTCGAGCACGGCGATTTCCTGCTTGAGCTGGTCGGCCATGTCGGCCGCCTTCTTCTTCTCGACCAGCGCGGCGCGGGCGAGATCCTCGCGATCCTTGCTGAGCGCGAGCTGGGCTTTCTCGGCCCAGTCGGCCTGGAGCCGCTCGAGTTTTACCGTATGGCGATGCATCTCCTTCTGATCGGCGATCGTGCGCGCGGCGCTCGCGCGGACTTCGACCAGCGTTTCCTCCATCTCGAGGATGATCATGCGGATCATCTTGGCCGGGTCGTCGGCCTTGTCGAGCATGTCGTTGAAGTTGGCGGCGATGATATCGCGCGTACGGCTGAAAATGCCCATCAAAGGTGCTCCGTTGAAATTGAAATCGCTCGACCAGCCCCCTCCGGCGCGGGCGTGCGAGCGGCCCTGGGTTGGCCTTCCCCGGGTCGGTCTTCCCTGCGTCGGGCCCTGCGTCGGGGTGGGGCTGGTGCGCAGGCGTTCGACCTCCTCGTCCAGGCGCGAGGGGCGGTCATGGGCCGAAGCGCGCGGGGACTGGGGGGTGTCGCGCTCCGGCCCAAGGGGGGTGGATCTGCCCTTGTCGAGATCGGTGGGCTTGCTCACGCCAGCTCCACCTGTTCGCAGCCGATCGTCGCGGCCATCGCCGGGTTCGCCTGCATCTGGCCGCTGAGCGCCACGAACAGGGCCATCGCGGCGATGCTGGCGATAGAGGCCTGCCCCAGCTTGCTCTGGAAAAAGCGGCGGTCGTACATCGTGTGGGTCCTCCCTAACTCGGTTTCGTTCACCATTGAGCAAGGGGTGTGCCAGTTTCGAAATATGGTGGAATAACAGGTGCCTGCTGGATTTCATCCGATCCAGGATTGGTTTCTGTTGCCAATAATCGGCAGATATCACTATAGGTTGGGGCATGGATCGGGAAAACCAGTTCATCGGCCAGTCGGGGGCCTTTCTCGACGCGGTCGAGCGCGCCAGTCGCGCGGCCCCGATGCGCCGCCCGGTGCTGGTGATCGGCGAACGCGGCACGGGCAAGGAACTCATCGCGGAACGTCTCCATCGTCTCTCGACCCGGTGGGACGAGCCGCTCGTGACGATGAACTGCGCCGCGCTGCCCGAAACGCTGATCGAGGCGGAGCTGTTCGGCCACGAGGCGGGGGCCTTCACCGGCGCTACCAAGGCGCGGGCCGGACGGTTCGAGGAAGCCGACAAAGGCACGCTGTTTCTCGACGAACTGGGCACGCTGTCGATGGCGGCGCAGGAACGGCTGCTGCGCGCGGTCGAATACGGCGAAGTCACGCGGATCGGATCGAGCCGCCCGATCCGGGTCGACGTGCGGATCGTCGCCGCGACCAACGAGGACCTGCCCGCGCTGGCCGAGCGGGGCGAGTTCCGCGCCGACCTGCTCGACCGGCTGAGCTTCGAGGTCATCACCCTGCCGCCGCTGCGCGTGCGCGAGGGCGATGTCGAAGTGCTCGCCGAATATTTCGGGCGGCGCATGGCGGCCGAGCTGCACTGGGAAGGCTGGCCGGGCTTTGCCGACCACGTCGCGCGCCAGCTGGAGGACTATCCCTGGCCGGGCAACGTGCGCGAGCTGCGCAATGTCGTCGAACGCGCGGTCTATCGCTGGGAAAGCTGGGAAGAGCCGATCGGCCATGTCCAGTTCGACCCGTTCGACAGCCCGTGGAAGCCGTTCGAACCCGCCACCAGGCGGGCCGGGCGGGAAGGGCGCGCACCCCCGCCTCGGGCCGCGGCGGGGGCCGGGGCCGGGCAGGACTTCGATTCGATCGACGATCTGCGCGCCGCAGTCGACACTTACGAGCGCCGTATCGTCGAACATGCGCTGGGCAAGAATCGCTGGAACCAGCGCCAGACGGCGCGCGCGCTCGGCCTCAGTTACGACCAGCTGCGCCATTGCATCAAGAAGCACGGGTTGATGCAGGAAGGCGATTGACGCTTGCCAATCCCGGCCGCGAAGTCTATCTGGCCATCAATCCCGACATTGTCGCGACACTGGAGGGGCTGGCGCCGCGAGGGGCCGGCCACGAGGCTCTTGCCGAAACCCCCGTATCGCGCATGTCGCGCAACCTGGAGACCCGATGGCCGATCTGGCGCGCCTGACCGAGATTGTCGAACCCGAAGCCCGTGCGCTCGGCTTCGAACTCGTGCGCGTGAAGATGATCGCCTCCGAAGCCGGCGACGGCGGGCAGGCGCTGCAGGTCATGGCCGAAGATCCGGCGACCGGGCAGCTCGTGCTCGACCAGTGCGCCGCGCTCTCACGCCGCATCTCGGACAGGATCGACGCGCTCGAGGAAGCGGGCGAGGTTCTGGTCGAAGGCGCCTATCACCTCGAAGTCAGCTCCCCCGGGATCGACCGGCCGCTCACCCGGCCGAAGGATTTCGAGAATTGGGCCGGGCACGAGGCCCGGATCGCGCTTGCCGAGAAGATCGACGGGCACCGCAACTTGCGCGGGGCGATCGCCGGGTTCGCGGACGGCAAGGCGCTGATCGACGACCGCAAGGCGGGCCGCATCGCGGTGCCGCTGGACGCAATCCATTCGGCGAAGCTCGTCCTCACCGACGAACTCATCGCCGCCACCAGACCGATCGACGCCAGCGGCGCCGAAGATATTGTCGAAGAAGAGAAGGCTGACGACTGATGGCCAGTGCAATTTCCGCCAACAAGGCCGAGCTGCTCGCGATCGCGAATGCGGTCGCTTCGGAAAAGATGATCGACAAGGCGATCGTCATCGAGGCGATGGAAGAAGCGATCCAGAAAAGCGCGCGCAATCGTTATGGCGCGGAGAACGACATCCGGGCCAAGCTCGACCCGCAGACCGGCGACTTGCGCCTGTGGCGCGTGGTCGAAGTGGTCGAGGAGGTCGAAGACTACTTCAAGCAGGTCGATCTCGAAGCGGCGAAGAAGCTCGATAGCGACGCCAAGCTCGGCGATTTCATCGTCGATCCGCTGCCGCCGGTCGATCTCGGCCGGATCGACGCGCAGAGCGCCAAGCAGGTGATCTTCCAGAAGGTCCGCGATGCCGAGCGCGAGCGCCAGTACGAGGAATTCAAGGATCGGGCGGGCGAGATCATCACCGGGGTGATCAAGTCGGTCGAATTCGGCCATGTGATCGTCAACCTCGGCCGCGCCGAAGGCGTCATCCGTCGCGACCAGCAGATCCCGCGCGAAGCCGCCCGGGTCGGCGAGCGCGTGCGCGCGCTGATCACCAAGGTGGAGCGCAACAACCGCGGGCCGCAGATCTTCCTCAGCCGCGCGCACCCCGACTTCATGAAGAAGCTGTTCGCGCAGGAAGTGCCCGAAATCTACGACGGCATCATCGAGATCAAGGCCGCCGCCCGCGACCCGGGCAGCCGTGCCAAGATCGGCGTGATCAGCCACGATTCCAGCATCGACCCGGTCGGCGCCTGCGTCGGCATGAAGGGCAGCCGCGTGCAGGCGGTGGTGCAGGAACTGCAGGGCGAGAAGATCGATATCATCCCCTGGTCCGAGGACACGGCGACGTTCGTCGTCAACGGCCTGCAGCCCGCGACCGTCAGCCGCGTCGTTCTGGACGAGGACGAAGGGCGGATCGAAGTCGTCGTGCCCGACGACCAGCTCAGCCTCGCGATCGGTCGCCGCGGCCAGAACGTGCGCCTCGCCAGCCAGCTTACCGGTCACCAGATCGACATCATGACCGAGGAAGAGGCGAGCGAGAAGCGGCAGAAGGAATTCGCCGAACGCTCCAAGATGTTCGAGGAAGAACTCGACGTCGACGAAACGCTGTCGCAGCTGCTCGTCGCCGAAGGCTTCGCCGAGCTGGACGAAGTCGCCTACGTCGAACTCGCCGAGCTGGCCGCGATCGAAGGTTTCGACGAGGAACTGGCCGAGGAACTCCAGAGCCGCGCGCTCGAGGCGATCGAACGGCACGAGGAAGCCTCGCGGACCGAACGCCGCGAACTGGGTGTCGAAGACGCCCTGGCCGAAATCCCGCACCTGACCGAAGCGATGCTGGTCACGCTGGGCAAGGCGGGGATCAAGACGCTCGACGATCTGGCCGATCTGGCGACCGACGAGCTGATCGCCAGGAAGCGCGAGGCCCCGCGCCGCCGCCAGAACGCCGACGGTCCGCCGATGCGGCGCCCCTCGGCGCGCGAGCAGGACAAGGGCGGCGTGCTGGGCGAATACGGCCTGAGCGAAGAGCAGGGCAACGAGATCATCATGGCCGCGCGCGCGCACTGGTTCGAGGACGAAGAACCGGCCGCGCCCGCGGGGGACACCGCCACCGAGGAGGCCGCCGATGCGGACTCCGAACAATGAGCGCCTGACGCCCGACATCGCCGAGGCCGGCCGCGCGGACACGTCCGCGCCGGAACGGCGCTGCATCCTTTCCGGGGAGCACGGCGCGCGCCATGCGCTGGTGCGGCTTGCAATCTCGCCGGACGGCCAGGTCCTGCCCGATCCGCTGGCGAAAGCGCCGGGCCGGGGCGCCTGGATCGGCGTTTCGCGCCGCGAACTGGAAGAGGCGATCGCCCGCGGGCGCCTGCGCGGCGCGCTGGCGCGGGCGTTCAAGGGGGCGCCGCTGACAGTGCCGGACGACCTGCCGCAGAAGGTGGATCGCGCCCTCGTCCGGGTCCTGCTCGACCGGCTCGGACTCGAAATGCGCGGAGGAAGGCTTATCTTGGGGTCGGACCGGATCGCCGAACATGCGCGCGCCGGGCGCGTTGCGCTGCTGCTCCATGCCGGCGACGCCAGCGAAGACGGATCGAGGAAGCTCGATCAGGCCTGGCGCGTCGGGCGCGAGGCCGAAGGCACCGGGGAGCGGGGGATTCGCTTGCCACTGGACCGGGCGGCGCTGTCTGTGGCATTGGGCCGCGACAATGTTGTCCACCTGGCGCTGGCCGACGCTGCCGCGGCCGAGCGGGTCGGTTCGATCCTCGCGCGCCTGCTGCATTTCAGGGGGCTGACACCCGACGAACATGACGGTGCGCCGGGACAGCCCGGGGCGCCGGGTTTCCCGGTCGCGGCCGGGGACGAGCATATCGAGATTGAAGGATAGACGAGTTTTATGAGCGACAGTGACAACGAACGCCCCCGCAAGCCGCTCGGCCTGAAACGGTCGGTCGACGCGGGCGAGGTCAAGCAGACCTTCAGCCACGGGCGGACCAACAAGGTCGCGGTCGAGGTCAAGCGCCGCCGCAAGCTCGTCAAGCCGGGCGAAGCCGCGCCGCCGCCCCCGCCGCCCCCTCCGCCGCCGCCCCCGCCACCGCCGGCTGCCCCGGCGGCGAAGAAGGCTGCGCCGAAGAAGGCGCCCGCGGACGAAACCCCGCAAGAGCGGGTGGCGCGCCTCCAGCGCGAGGCCGAGGAAGAACGGTTGCGCCTGGCGGAAGAGGCCCGTCGCCGCGACGAGGAGGCTGCGCGCAAGGCAGCCGAGGAAGAGAAGCAGCGCGCCGAGGAAAAGCGCAAGGCGGCCGAACAGGCGGCGAAGGAAGCGGCCGAGAAGCAGGCCGAGACCGCCGACACTGCCGAGGCCGCCACTGCCGAGGCCGGTGGCGCCGACGGCACTGCGGATGCCGCGCAGGGCGAGGATATTGCCGCCGCGCAGGCCAAGAGCCCGGCGGCCAGGGGCGCTGCGGCGCCCGCGCCGCGCCGCTTCACCCCCGTCGCCCGGCCCGAGCCCAAGAAGCCGGAAAAGAAGAAGAAGGACGACAAGCGCCCCGCCGTCGAACGGCCGGACAAGCGCCGTTCGGGCCGCCTTACGGTAACCAAGGCGCTGAACGAGGACGAGGGGCGCCGCGCGCGCTCGCTCGCCGCGCTCAAGCGCGCGCGCGAAAAGGAACGCCGCCTTCAGGGCGGGCCGTCGAAACCGCGCGAGAAGCAGTCGCGCGATGTCGTCGTGCCCGAGGCGATCACCGTGCAGGAACTCGCCAACCGCATGGCGGAAAAGGGCGCCGACCTGGTGAAGGCGCTGTTCAACATGGGCATGATGGTGACCGTCAACCAGACGATCGACCAGGATACGGCGGAGCTGCTGGTCGAAGAATTCGGCCACAATATCAAGCGCGTGTCCGAAAGCGACGTCGATATCGACACTAGTGCGGAGAAGGACCCGGAAGAATCGCTGAAGCCGCGCCCGCCCGTGGTCACGATCATGGGCCATGTCGATCACGGCAAGACCAGCCTGCTCGACGCGCTGCGCGGCACCAACGTCGTGCGCGGCGAAGCCGGCGGCATCACGCAGCATATCGGCAGCTACCAGGTGAAGACCAAGGGGGGCGACGCGATCACCTTCCTCGACACGCCGGGCCACGCCGCGTTCACCGAAATGCGCGCGCGCGGGGCGAACGTGACCGATATCGTCGTGCTGGTGGTCGCCGCGGACGACGGGATCATGCCGCAGACGGTGGAGGCGATCAATCATACCAAGGCCGCCGGCGTGCCGATGATCGTGGCGATCAACAAGATCGACAAGGACGAGGCCAATCCGCAGCGCGTGCGCGAGCGTCTGCTCGAGCACGAGGTGATCGTCGAGGCCCTGTCGGGTGACGTGCAGGATGTCGAGATCTCGGCGCTCAAGGGCACCGGGCTCGACGAACTGCTCGAGAAGATCGCGCTTCAGGCCGAGCTGCTGGAACTCAAGGCCAATCCCGATCGCCCTGCCGATGCGACGGTGATCGAGGCGCAGCTCGACAAGGGCCGCGGCCCGGTCGCGACGGTTCTCGTCACCCGCGGCACGCTGCGGCGCGGCGACACGTTCGTCGTCGGCACCGAAAGCGGGAAAGTCCGCGCGATCGTCAACGACCAGGGCAAGCAGATCAAGGAAGCCGGCCCGTCGATGCCGGTCGAGGTCCTCGGCCTCGGCGGCGTGCCGATGGCGGGCGACCAGCTCACCGTGGTCGAGAACGAACAGCGCGCCCGCGAGGTCAGCCAGTATCGTCGGGAGAAGGCGACCGAGAAGCGCACCGCGCTCGCCCCCACCAATTTCGATACGATGTTCAACAACCTCCAGTCGAACGTCATCGAATATCCGGTGGTGGTGAAGGCCGACGTGCAGGGCAGTGTCGAGGCGATCAATTCGGCGCTGCACAACCTCTCGAACGACGAGATCAAGGTCCGCGTGCTCCACGCCGGCGTGGGCGCGATCACCGAGAGCGACGTGCAGCTTGCCGCCGCCTCGAACGCGCCGATCCTCGGCTTCAACGTTCGCCCCAATCCCAAGGCGCGCGAGCTGGTGAAGCGCGATAACGTGCGGATGATGTACTACGACGTCATCTATCACCTGACCGAGGAGATCGCGAAGGAGATGGCGGGCGAACTGGGGCCGGAGCGGATCGAAACCGTGGTCGGCCGCGCCGCGGTCAAGGAAGTGTTCCGTTCGGGCAAGCGCGACAAGGCCGCCGGCCTGCTGGTCGAGGAAGGCGTGATCCGCAAGGGACTGCATGCGCGCCTCACGCGCGAGGATGTCATCGTCAGCGCGACCACCATCGCCTCGCTCCGGCGCTTCAAGGACGACGTGGACGAAGTCCGCGCCGGCCTCGAATGCGGCGTGGTGCTGGCCGACACGAACGACATCAAGCCGGGCGACCAGCTCGAAGTCTTCGAAGTCGAGGAGCGCGAGCGGACGTTGTGATGCCGCGGGGGGCGGGCGCCGGGCCGGCGCCGCGGCCCTTCGGGTGCGATTGACGAGGGGGTAACGCATGCCGTCCGTTCTTGCCGTACGCCATCTGGATTTCGAACATCTCGGCGTGTGGCACGGCGCGCTGGAGCGCCGCGGGTTCGAGATCGCCTACTGCGATCCCGCCCGGGCCGACCTGGGATCGATCGATGCCGCCGCGCCCGATCTCCTGGTCGTGCTCGGTGCGCCGATCGGCGCTTTCGACGACGAGCACTATCCGTTCCTCGCGGGAGAAGTGGCGCTGATCGAACGGCGCCTCGCTTCGCGGCGGCCGCTGCTGGGCATCTGCCTCGGCGCGCAGCTCCTGGCCCGTGCGCTGGGAGCGGGCGTCGCGCCGATGGCGGAGAAGGAAATCGGCTTCGGCCCGCTCACGCTGACCGATGCCGGCGCGGCGTCGCCCTTGCAATGTCTGGAGGGATGGCCGGTGCTTCACTGGCACGGCGATCGGTTCGAGGTGCCCGACGGCGCGACGCTGCTCGCCGCCACCGAGCATTGCCCGCACCAGGCCTTTTCCGTCGGCTCCCGGATTCTCGGGCTGCAATGCCATCTCGAAGCCGATGCCGCGGAAATCGAGGCGTGGCTGGTGGGGCACAGCGCCGAGCTGCTGGCGAGCGGCGGCGATCCGCGCACGATCCGGGCCGACGCGGCGCGGTTCGGCCCGACGCTGGCCGATCGCGCGGAAAAGGTGCTCCACCGCTGGATAGACGGTTGGGAGTAGAGCGTGCCGTGCCCGATGGTTTAACAAGATGGACGATTGATATGGCCGGACAACCAACCACCCCCGAACAGCAGTCGGTGCGCGTCCTCAAGGTGGGCGAGCGGGTGCGGCATATCCTGTCGGAGCTGCTCGCGCGCGGGGAAGCGCACGACGAAGTGCTGACCGCCCATTCGGTCAGCGTCACCGAAGTGCGCATGACGCCCGACTTGCGCAATGCGAAGGCTTACGTGAAGCCTCTGCTGGGCGAGGACGAGGATGCCGTGCTCAAGGCCTTGCGGACCCACACGGCCTTCTTCCAGCGCGAAGTGGCCAAGCGCCTCGGCCTCAAGTTCGCGCCCAGGCTGCAGTTCCAGCCCGACGAGAGCTTCGACGAGGCCGAGCGGATCGAGCGCCTGCTGAACGACCCGAAAGTCGCGCGCGACCTCGACGAGAACTGACCGGGCCGGCCGCTAGAGGTCGTTTTCAGCAAGGCTAAAGCGGCACCGGCCGGTGCCGTTTCAATGAAAACGACGCTACTCCGCCAGCGCCGGGCCGGTCGGCTGGATCGTGGTCGGCGCTTCGATGAAGACGCCGGCCCCCGGCCCGAGCGGCAGGTCGAGCGCGACCCAGCCGATCGTCATTGCCAGACCGGCGAGCAGCAGCCCGAGCGAATAGGGCAGCATCGTCGCGGCCAGGCTGCCGAGGCCGAAATCCTTCTGCCAGCGCTGGCAGAAGATCAGGATCAGCGGGAAATAGACCATCAGCGGGGTGATGATGTTGGTCGCCCCGTCGCCCACGCGATAGGCGGCGGTGGCCATTTCGGGCGAAATGCCCAGCAGCATCAGCATCGGCACCAGCACCGGGGCGAGCAGGGCCCACTTCGCGCTGGCCGAGCCGACGAAGATGTTGAGCACCGCCGCCACGAGCACGATCGCGCCCAGCAGCGCCCACGACGGCAGGCCCGAATTGCCGAGGAAATCGGCCCCGTTGACCGCGAGGATCAGGCCGAGGTTCGACCAGGCGAACATCGCCACGAAGTGCGCCGCCGCGAAGGCGAGCACGAGGTAATAGGCGAGATCCTCCATCGCGCCGGCCATCATCTTCACCAGACCGCGATGGTCGTCGATCGTTCCGGCGGCCTTGCCGTAAGCCCAGCCCGCCAGCAGGAAGAGGAGGAAGAAGCCGGCCACCAGGCTCTGATAGAACGGGGTCAGCCGCGCTTCGGGCGTTGCCGTTTCGTCGATCAGTGGGGTGCCGGGGCCGAGGGTGAAGAACAGCCACAGGCCGATCACGAACAAGACCGCCAGGCCCGCCATGCGCAGGCCCCTGCGTTCCGGCCCGGTCAGCTCGCGGTCGCCGTCCTCCCCCGTGGCGGGGGCGGCTTCGCCGCGCTGTTCGGGCGACACGCCCTGTCCGGCCATCGCCGCGTTCCAGGGGCCGAGCCGGGGTTCGATCATCCGGTCGGTCACGAACCAGATCACCGGCAGGAAAATCCCTGTCATCGCCGCGATGAAATACCAGTTGCCGGCGATATTGGCGGTGAAATCGCCGAATACGGTTTCGACCGAAGCCTCGGTAATGCCGAACAGCAGCGCATCGAGCTGGCCGGGCAGGAGGTTGGCCGAAAAACCGCCCGACACGCCGGCGAAGGCGGCGGCTATGCCGGCCACGGGATGGCGCCCGGCGGCGTGGAAAATGATCCCGGCCAGCGGGATCAGCACGACATAGGCGGCATCGGCGGCGAGATTGCCGATCATGCCGACCAGCGCGACGATCGGGGTGAGCAGGAACGTCGGCGCATTGCGCACGCCCGCGCGCATCGCGGTGCCGAACAGTCCGGCCCGTTCGGCCACGCCGGCGCCCAGCATCACCACCAGGACATAGCCCAGCGGGTGGAAATGGGTGAAAGTCGCGGGCATTTCGACCCACAGCCGCCGGATGTTCTCGGGCGAGAGCAGGCTGGTCGCCGCGATCACCCGCGCCTCACCGGTCGCCTCGTCCACTTCGGTCGGGTGAAGCACCGACCAGCCGAGCAGGCTGGCGATCACGGAGATCGCGACCAGACCGGCGATCAGCCAGAAGAACAGAAACACCGGATCGGGCAGCTTGTTGCCGCTCCGTTCGATCCAGCCGAGAATACCCTTCTGCGTCGGGGCTGCTGCGTCTGCCACTCGTCGATCCTCTTCCTTGGTCCTTTCGGCGACGGCTAGCATCGCCGCGCGGCGATGTCGCCCCGATTAACCGGTTCTGCACAACGCTACTAGTTGACATTGGCAACTAATATGGCAGGATCGCGCCATGTCTTCGGTGCAAACGTCGGAAATCGATCAGGCCGTAACCCGGTTGCGAGCCTTCAATCGCGGGTTCTCGCAGCTCATGGGTCTGCTCGAGCCGCGCTACATGGGCAGCGAGATGTCGCTGGTCGAGGCGCGCGTGCTGTACGAGATTGCGCAGCGCCAGCCCGTGCTGGCGCGCGACATCGCGGCCTCTTTGCGGCTCGATCCCGGCTATCTCAGCCGTCTGATCCGGCGCCTGATCGAGCGGGGGCATGTCGCGCGCGGACGGGGGAAGGATGCACGCGAGCGGCCCCTGGCCTTGACCTGCGCGGGAACGGCGGCCTTTGCCGCGCTCGACAGCGAAACCGCCGCGCAAACCGCGCGCCTTGTCGAGCCGCTGGGCGAAGACCGCGCCCGGCGTCTCGGCGTGCTGCTGGCAGAGGCGGGGGCGCTGCTGTTCGGCGCCGAGCCGGCGGACTGGCATCTGCGGCCCTTCCGTATGGGCGACATGGGGCTGATCACCGCGCGCCAGGCGGACTTCTATCACCGGCACTACGGCTGGGGGCGGGGCATGGAGGCGCTGATCGGCGAGATCACCGCTGCATTCCTGCGCGATTTCAAGCCGGGGCGCGAACAGTGCTGGATCGCCGAGCGCGACGGGCGGATGCTGGGGTCGGTCTTCCTTGTGGAAGAGAATGTCGAGACCGCCCGCCTGCGGTTGCTCTATGTCGAGGAAGAGGCGCGCGGCACCGGTATCGGGCGCGCCCTTGTCCGCCAGTGCAGCGATTTCGCGCGCGAGGCCGGATATCGCCGGATCGTGCTGTGGACTCACGCGGTGCTGGAAAGCGCGCGGCGCATCTACGCGGCCGAAGGCTACCGCATCGTGGATCGGCACACGCACGACGATTTCGGCAAGCCCGAACTGAGCGAGAGCTGGCTGCTGGAACTGTGAGCAATCGCGCCGGTGCGATTGGCAGGCCGGGACGCCGAGTTTAGCGACCGGATATGGCCAAGCTCTATTTCTACTACGCCAGCATGAACGCGGGGAAATCGACCACCCTGCTGCAGGCGGACTTCAATTATCGCGAGCGGGGGATGCACACGATGCTGTGGACCGCCGCGCTCGACGATCGGGGGGAGCATCGGGCGATCGAAAGCCGCATCGGCCTGGGCGCCGAGGCGCAGCGCTACGACGCCGAGACCGACCTGTGGCAGCGCGTGACGGCCGCGCACAAGGCGGAGCCGCTCGGCTGCGTGCTGGTCGACGAGGCGCAGTTCCTGACCCGCGAACAGGTCTGGCAATGCGCGCGGCTGGCGGACGAGGCGAATATCCCGGTACTCTGCTATGGCCTGCGGACCGATTTTCAGGGCGAGCTGTTTCCCGGATCGGCCGTGCTGCTGGGTATCGCCGATGCGCTGGTCGAGCTGAAGGCGGTCTGTCACTGCGGCCGCAAGGCGACGATGAACCTGCGCGTGGACGCCGCCGGCGCGGCGGTGAAGCACGGCGCCCAGACGGAGATCGGCGGCAACGAGCGCTATGTCGCGCTGTGCCGGCGGCATTTCTCGCAGGCTCTGGCGGATTGACGGCCTTTCGGGCGCCGGAACCGGAACGGCGCTTGGCCGCAGGTCCCGCGCACCCTATCTACCCGCCATGACGGAAACCCTCATCCTTGCCGCGATCCTGATTCCCTGCCTGGTGATCGCGATCGTCTTCCACGAAGTCGCGCATGGATGGACCGCGCTCGCGCTCGGCGATCCGACGGCGAAGGAGCAGCGGCGGCTGTCGCTCAATCCGATCCGCCACGTCGATCCGGTCGGCACGCTGATCGTTCCCGGTGCGCTGGCATTGTTCGGCGGGCCGGTGTTCGGCTGGGCCAAGCCCGTGCCGGTGCGCAAGAACCGGCTCGACAATCCCCGCTACGGGATGATGGCGGTCGCCGCCGCCGGGCCGGGGACGAACCTGGTGCTGGCGGCGATCGGGGCGGTCGTGCTGGGGCTGGTGGCCGCTTCGCTGGTGGCGCCGCCCGCCGGGGCGATGGAATGGCTGCTGACCGGCCTCAACTATTTCATCGTGATCAACATCTTCCTCGCGCTGTTCAATCTCCTGCCGATCCCGCCTTTCGACGGCTCGCATATCGTGGAGGGGCTGCTGCCGCGGTCGATGGCGGCGCAGTACGCGCGGCTGCAGCAGGTCGGCATGTTCCTGTTGATCGCGCTGATCGCGATCACCTGGGCCTTCCCCGGCAGCGGAGTGATCGAGAACGTCGTCCTCCCCCCGGTCGAATGGCTGCGCGAGAAATATCTGGCGCTCGCGCTCTGGGTTGCAGGGGGCTGACATTCCGCACGGCTGGCTCATCCTCGACAAGCCCCGCGGGCTCGGCTCGACCCAGGCGGTCGGCGCGGTCAAGCGCAACCTGCGCGAGGGGGGCTATCCCAAGACCAAGGTCGGCCACGGCGGCACGCTCGATCCGCTGGCCGAAGGCGTGCTGCCGATCGCGCTGGGCGAGGCGACCAAGCTTGCCGGGCGGATGCTCGATGCCAGCAAAGTCTATGAATTCACGATCGCCTTCGGGGAGGAGACCGACACGCTCGATGTGGAGGGCGAAGCGATCGCGCGATCCGGCCACCGCCCGGCCCGCGACGAGATTGCGGCGGTGTTGCCGCAGTTCACCGGCGAGATCGAACAGACGCCGCCGGCTTATTCGGCGGTGAAGATCGACGGCAGGCGCGCCTACGACCGGGCCCGGGCGGGCGAGGCGGTGGAGATGAAAGTGCGGCGGGTGACGATTCGCGATCTCCAGATGGGGGCCGCCGAAGGCGGTGGAGGGGGCATAGCGCGCCATTCCCCCTCCGACGGCCCTGACGGGCCGCCACCTCCCCCAAAGGGGGAGGAGTTGGAGGACGTCACCTTGCTCGCCCATGTTTCCAAGGGCACCTACATCCGCTCGCTCGCGCGCGATATTGCGCGGGCTCTTGGAACCGTCGGCCACGTTACCTATCTGAGGCGCGTCAAGGCCGGCCCGTTCGCGCTCGAACAGGCGATTTCGCTGGACATGCTCAACGAAATCGGTAAGGGCGCGCGGCTTGAAGACCTTCTCCTGCCGCTGGAGGCGGGGCTGGACGGTATCCCGGCCCACGATCTCGATCCGGAAAGCGCGCAGGCGGTCCGCCAGGGCCGGGTTCTTTCCGGAATGCCCCATCCCGACGGGCTTCTCCTCGCGAAATCCGGCGGCGTGCCGGTCGCGCTGATGGAAGTGGCGGCGGGGACGGCGAAAGTCGTCCGGGGCTTCAACATCCCCGATACCGCGGAGTGAATGAATGTCGGTTACTGCCGAAAAGAAGACGGAAATCATCAAGGACAATGCCCGCGACACCAATGACACGGGCAGCCCCGAGGTGCAGGTCGCGATCCTTACCGAACGTATCCGCAACCTGACCGAACACTTCAAGGACCACCACAAGGACAACCATTCGCGCCGAGGCCTTCTGACGATGGTCAACAAGCGCCGCAGCCTGCTCGCCTACCTCAAAAGGAAGGATGTCGAGCGGTACAATGCGCTGATCCAGAAGCTGGGTCTTCGGAAATAGGATTTCGCGGGCGGCTCCCTTCGCGGGAGCCGTTTGCTTATAGTCGCGAGTCCCAGCGAAGGCTGGGATCTCCATCCACCGGCGGAGCGCCAGTGGCATGAGGCCCCAGCCTTCGCTGGGGTTCGCAAAATGTGAGGTTATCCTTCGCAATCCGGCGGAGGGGCCTTTGGGGCAAGCAACAAGGCCCCGCACCGGACCGGGACGGCTAGCCCGGCAAGTAGGCCCCGCCGCGCAATAGGGCGCTGCGGGTTCACGAAGGAAAACACATGTTCGACACGAAAACCGTATCGCTGGAGTGGGGCGGAAAGACCCTCACTCTGGAAACCGGGCGTATTGCCCGTCAGGCCGATGGCGCCGTTCTGGCCACTTATGGCGAAACCGTGGTGCTGTGCGCCGTGACCGCCGCGCGCACGGTGAAGGAAGGGCAGGACTTCTTCCCCCTCACCGTCCACTACCAGGAGAAATTCTCCGCCGCGGGCCGTATCCCGGGCGGCTTCTTCAAGCGCGAACGCGGCGCGACCGAGAAGGAAACGCTTACCAGCCGCCTGATCGACCGCCCGGTCCGCCCGCTGTTCCCCGAAGGGTTCTACAACGAAATCAACGTGATCGCGCAGGTCCTGTCGTACGATGGCGAGACCGAGCCCGATATCGTCGCGATGATTGCCGCTTCCGCCGCGCTGACGATTTCCGGCCTGCCTTTCATGGGCCCGATCTCGGGCTGCCGCGTGGGCTATATCGACGGCGAATACGTCCTCAATCCGTCGCAGGCCACTGCACTGGAAGAGGGGCGCCTCGATCTGGTCGTCGCCGCCACGCACGATGCGGTCATGATGGTCGAGTCCGAAGCCAAGGAACTTTCCGAGGACGAAATGCTCGGCGCGGTGATGTTCGCGCATGACGAGAACAAGAAGGTCGTCAAGGCGATCGTCGATCTGGCCGAGCAGGCTGCAAAGGCGCCGTGGGAACTCGACCCGGTCGAGGACAAGTCCGCCACGCTCGACGAATTGCGCGAATTGATCGGCGACGATCTCGCCGCCGCTTACAAGCTGACCGACAAGCAGCAGCGCCAGAACGCGATTGCCGATGCACGCGCCAAGGCGCGCGCGCATTACGAGAGCCTGGATGAGGCCGATCCGGCGGAATATCTCGGCAAGCTCAAGCTGGTGAAGAAGCTGGAAAGCGACATCGTGCGCAAGGCCATCCTCAAGGATGGCCAGCGCATCGACGGTCGCAAGGTCGACGAGGTTCGCCCGATCGAAGCGACCGTCGGCCTCCTGCCGCGGACGCACGGTTCGGCGCTGTTCACGCGCGGTGAGACACAGGCCGTCTGCACGACCACGCTTGGCACCAAGGACAGCGAGCAGATGATCGACGGGCTTGGCGGCCTGTCCTACGAAAACTTCATGCTGCACTACAACTTCCCGCCCTATTCGGTCGGCGAAGTCGGGCGTTTCGGCGGGTCCAACCGGCGCGAGATCGGCCACGGCAAGCTCGCCTGGCGCGCGCTGCATCCGATCCTGCCGTCGCGTGAGGACTTCCCCTATACGATCCGCATCCTTTCCGACATCACCGAGTCCAACGGCTCGAGTTCGATGGCGACGGTCTGCGGCGGCTGCCTCGCCATGATGGACGCCGGCGTTCCGATCGAACGTCCGGTTTCCGGCATCGCGATGGGTCTGATCCTGGAAGGCGACGAGTTCGCCGTGCTCAGCGACATCCTCGGCGACGAGGATCACCTGGGCGACATGGACTTCAAGGTCGCCGGCACCGAAGCGGGCATCACCAGCCTGCAGATGGATATCAAGATCGCCGGGATCACTCGCGAGATCATGCAGCAGGCGCTGGCGCAGGCCAAGGAAGGCCGTGCGCATATCCTGCGCGAGATGACCAAGGCGCTGGGCAGCGCCCGCGCCGAGGTTTCCCAACATGCCCCGCGGATCGAGACGCTGCAGATCGACAAGTCGAAGATCCGCGACGTCATCGGCACCGGCGGCAAGGTGATCCGCGAGATCGTCGCCGAAACCGGAGCCAAGGTCGATATCGACGACGAAGGGGTGATCAAGATCAGCTCTTCCAATCTGGATGAGATCGAAGCGGCCAAGAACTGGATCCTCGGCATCGTCGAGGAGCCGGAAGTGGGCAAGATCTACGAAGGCAAAGTCGTCAACATCGTCGACTTCGGCGCTTTCGTGAATTTCATGGGCGGTAAGGACGGTCTCGTCCATGTCTCCGAAATGAAGAACGAGCGGGTCGAGAAGCCGACCGACGTCGTCTCCGAAGGCCAGGAAGTGAAAGTCAAGGTCCTCGAGATCGACAATCGCGGCAAGGTTCGCCTGTCGATGCGCGTCGTCGATCAGGAAACCGGCGAGGAGCTGGAGGACACCCGTCCCCCGCGCGAACCGCGCGGTGATCGCGGCGATCGTGGCGGCGGCCGTGGCGGCGATCGCCGCGGTGGACGTGGCGGTCGCGGTGGCGGCGGCGGCGACCGCGGTCCGCGCCGCGAAGGCGGCGGAGAGCGCGGCGGCGAAAACCACGTCCCCGACTTCCTGAAGGACTGACGCCGGACAGCCCTGCCGCGCGCAGGGCCCGGCACAAGCAGGAGGGGTCGCGAAAAACTTCGCGGCCCCTTTCGCTATGTATGGAGAGACGCCGATGCTGCCCCGCGAAACGCTTGCCACAGCCCGTATTCCCGGCGGCGATACGTTGACCCTGGTCAGCCACGGGCGCGATTTTGTCATCATGCTCGGCCGCGACGAACTGATGGGCACGCGCATGCGCTTTTCGGAAGAGCAGCTCGCGCAGCTCACGCTGGAGCAGATCGATGCGCCGCGCCCGCGCGTCCTGATCGGCGGATATGGCATGGGCTTCACGTTTCGCGCTGCGCTGGCGGGCCTTCCCGCCGCGGGCGTCGCGGTTGTGGCCGAAGTCGTGCCCGAGATCCTCGAATGGGCAAAGGGGCCGCTCGCCGCGCTGACCGGCGATTGCCTGGACGATCCGCGCGGCGAAGTCGTGATCGCCGATGTCGCGGCCCTGATCGACGACGCCGTGGATGGCACGACAGAGCGCTACGACGCGATTCTGCTCGACGTCGACAACGGCCCCGACGGGATCGTGCGCGACGGGAACGAGCGGCTCTATACCCGCACCGGCATCGCGCGCCTGCGCGATGCGCTGACGCTCGGCGGTCTGCTGGCGGTCTGGTCGGCGGCGCCCGATCACAAATTCGCGCGCCGGTTGAAGGATGCGGGCTTCGCGGTGGATGAGCGCACAGTGCGCGCGCGGCCCAACAACAAGGGGCCGCGCCACACGATCTGGTTCGCGCGCCGGCCGTCTTGAGCGGTCAGCTTCCTGCCAGGCGCATTTGCCCCAGGAAATCGCGCTTGCCCACCTCGACTCCTTTCATGCGCAGGATGTCGTAAGCGGTCGCTGCGTGGAAATAGAAGTTCGGCTGGCTGAAGCTCAGCAGGAAGTCCTCGGCCGTGAAATCCCGCGTGAAATCGCGGATCTGGAAGCGCATCGGCCGGCCGATCCATTCTTCCATTTCGGCTTCGTCGAGCGCTTCCAGCGCCGCGATCGCGCCATCGAGCTTGTCGCGCAGCGCGTCGAAACTGTCGGGCGGGGGCGTCATGTCGGGGCTGAACGTGCCCGCACGAACCCCTTCGATCGCTCCCTGGGTGTGCACGGCGACGCTTTTGACCTGATAGTCGAATGCCAGCATGTCTTCGATCAGGCGGCCACCGATGATTTCACCGTGGCTGCATCCTTTCTCGCCGCACCACGCCTCGGCCTTGTCGACAAGGCTCCGGGTCGAGCCGAGCATCTGCAGGGCGCTGGGAACGAAGGCAGCGTGAAGCGAAAGCGGCATGGGCGATTCTCCCGTAAAGCTGGTCCGGCGGTGTGATCTAACCGCCACCTCGGCCCCTGGCCAGTCGCATCAGTCCAGCGAGAGGATCGCGCCGGCCAGCCGTTCCACTTCGCGCTTCTCGTGGCTTACCAGGACGGCCGGCACGGTGATCCGGGTCACGATGCGCTCGAGCATGGCCATGATCCGTTCGGCCCGGTCGGGGTCGAGCGAGGCCAACGGTTCGTCCAGCAGCAGGAAGGCCGGGCGCGAGAGGATCGCCCGGGCCATCGCCACCCGCCGCGCCTCTCCGCCGGACAGCGTGGCGGGGCGGCGATCGAGCAGGGAGCCGAGGTCCAGAAGCGCTGCGACCTCGTCTGGCGCCGGCCAATCGGCGGAAGGGCAGAGCGCTTCCCGATCGGCCGTCGCGCCATAGGTCAGGTTGTCCTGCACCGTAAGGTGAGGAAAGAGCCGCATATCCTGAAAGACGTAACCCGCTCGGCGGGCTTCGGGCGGGAGGTCGATGGCGGCGCCGGCATCGAAAAGAACGCGGCCCCCGACCGCGACTCGCCCTGCCAGCGGTCGTCGCAACCCGGCCAGGCAATCGAGCAGCGATGTCTTGCCTGCACCGGAAGCGCCGGTTACCGCGAGAATGCGTGCGGATGTAGCAATCGCTACCTCCCGCTCACGCTTGCCGGCGCGATATGTCAGCGCGAGATCAAACGACATGCGCCTGCTTCCCGGAAGCTCGCCGGACGAGCCATTCGCTGGCCATCAGCGCCGCCAGCGACAGCAATACCGCGATCAGCGCGAGGCGGGCGACCGCCGCTTCCCCACCAGGGGTCTGAAGAAGGGTGTAGATCGCCAGCGGCAGGGTGCGCGTTTCGCCGGGAATATTCGCCGCGAACGTGATGGTCGCCCCGAACTCGCCCACCGAACGGGCAAAGCCGAGCACCAGCCCCGCGAGAATACCGGGAAGGCTGAGCGGCAGGGTAATCGTGCGAAAAGCGCGCCAGCGGCTTGCTCCCAGCGTGCGCGCGGCCGCAACGAGGCGCCGGTCCACGGCCTCGATCGAAAGACGCATGGCGCGCACCATCAACGGCAGAGCCATGACGCCCGCCGCCAATGCGGCCCCGGTCCAGTGAAAGGCCAGCGAGAGGCCCAAAGCGCGGTCCAGCAAGCCGCCTAGCGGTCCGTTGCGCCCGAATACCAGTAGCAGGAGCCACCCGGTGACCACCGGTGGGATGACGAGCGGCAGGTGCACCAGCGCATCGAGCAGGACTTTTCCGGGAAACCGCCGGCGCGCGAGCAGCCAGGCGAGGGCATAGGCCAGCGGCAGCGCGGCTGCCATTGCAACCAGGCTGACGCGCAGCGAGAGGCCGATCACTTCCCATTCCGCGGGCGAGAGCATGGCTCAGTCGTCCCCCGGAAGCGGTGCAAAACCGTGGTGCAGGAAAACGCGCCGCGCCGCCGGCGAAGCCAGGTGGGCCAGGAAAGCCCCACCGTCGGGATGCTTCGCGCGCGCCAGGACTGCGGCGGGATAGCGAACCGGCGGATGGGCGCCGGCCGGCACCCGCGCGGCCACGAAGACCTTGGGCGAGGCGGCGGCATCGCTGGCATAGACGATCGCGGCGTCGACTTCGCCCCGCTCCGCCAAAGCCAGCGCGGCGCGGACATTGTCGGTCACGATGGTGCGCGGCGCGATCGCTGCCCACAGGCCGAGCGATTCGAGCGCCGCGCGGGCATAACGGCCGGCGGGTACGGCCTGCGGATCGCCGATCGCGACGATCCCCTTGCCCAGAGCCGCAGCTACGGATCGGCTTTCGGATATATCGTCGCTCGCGCCTGCAATGGCGGGATGCACGACGACCAGCGTGTTCGACACCAGATCGCGCGGATCGCCCCGGGCGAGGTACCCGCCGCGTTGAAGGCGGTCCATCCACGCCCCGTCGGCCAGCACGACGATATCGGCTGGCGCGCCGGCTTCGACCTGCCGGGCAATTGCGTGCGATCCGGCGTAGGACAACACCGGTCGCGGATGGCCCGCCGCCACCCATTGCGCGGCGGCTTCGTCGAGCGCGCCCTGCAGACTTGCCGCGGCAAGAACGACCGGTCCGCGTTCCTGCGGCGGCGCGCAACATGCCAGCAGCAGGACACCGATGAAAACGACAAGCCTGGACACCGCACCACGTCCGCCGTCAGGCCGTCACGCAGAGCGCGGCCATCGACCGCTTGCGATGCTCAACGAACCCGCGGTCCGCCGAAGGGCAGCGGGGGAGGGGGCCGGCGCGCGCCGCGCGGAAGCTGCGCCTGATAGGCGCGGCCGCAGTGCTCGACGCAATAGGGAAAGCCGGGGTTCACGGGCTCGCCGCAGAAGTGGAAATCCGGCTCCCCGGGATGACCCATCGGCCAGCGGCAGACCTTGTCGCTCAGGTCGAGCAGGCTGGTCTTGTCGGCGATCTCGGGGCTCGGCTTGGCCGGGACCAGGCGGCGCGGCGGCGCCGGAGGGATCGGCGCCTGCTGGTCGCCGGGGCCCTGCCGCAGGAAACCGCCGGGCCCGACCGAGACGATCTTGGGCAGGCCTGGGCCGGGATTGGGCAGCGGCTGCGACTGACCGCCCGATCCCTGGCTGGCGGGGCGCGGCGGCGCGGCGGCCGGTGCACTGTCCGCCGCCTTGGGCGCCGGGCGGGGCGGCGCCGGCTTCTTCGCCGCGGGCCTGGCGGCGGGTGCCTTGTCCGCTTTCTTCGGTTCGTTGGCCTTGACCGGGGAAGGGCGCGATTTCAGCCCTAGGCGGTGCGCCTTGCCGATCACCGCATTGCGGCTGACCCCGCCCAGCTCGTCGGCGATCTGGCTGGCAGTCGCGCCGCCTTCCCACATCTTCTTCAGCGTGGCGATCCGTTCGTCGGTCCAGCTCATTCGATTTCCATTCGCAACAAATTCCATGGGGGCGGCTTGCCAGCGGAAGCAACGAGCACTAGTCGCGCCGGAATGGCCGATCAAGCCCGCACCCCCGCCAGTTCGCCCGACGACAAGGGCCTATCCATCGTGGAGGAAATTCCCGGCGACCTGCGCCGTTTTCCGCCCCGCGGAGTGCCCGTGTTCGACGGGATCAACCGCATCGGACTGTGGAGCCTCTATATGAAGGAGGTTCGCCGATTTCTCAAGGTCCAGACGCAAACCGTCTGGGCACCTGCGGTCACCACTTTGCTGTTCCTGGTCATCTTCAGCGTCGCGCTCGGGCGTGGGGGACGCGAAGTGCTGGGGGTGCCCTTCGCCACTTTCGTCGCCCCCGGCCTGATCGTCATGGGCATGATGCAGAACGCTTTCGCCAATGCCAGCTTCTCCCTGCTGGGCGGGAAGATCCAGGGGACGATTATCGACGTGCTGATGCCCCCCCTGTCGGAAGGGGAATTGATGGCCGGCATCGTCGGTGCCGCCGTGACGCGCGCGATCATGGTCGGCGCCGCCGTGGCCCTGGCCATGGCGTTCTATCCCGGCGTCAGCCTGGCGGTGGAGCATGTCTGGGCGGTCGTCTGGTTCGGCCTGATGGGGGCGGTCATGCTGTCGCTCATGGGCCTCCTGACCTCGATCTGGGCGGAAAAGTTCGATCACAACGCCGCGATCACGAATTTCATCGTCGCGCCGCTCGCTCTGCTCTCGGGCACGTTCTACGTGATCGATAACCTCGCCCCGGTGTTTCAGACGATCAGCCGCGCAAATCCGTTCTTCTACGTGATTTCCGGCTTCCGCTACGGTTTCCTGGGAGAAAGCGATATCGGCAACAGCGATGCGGCCCTGGTGCAGAGCGCGCTCGGCCTCGGCTTGCTCAACCTGGTCCTGGCCTATGCCTGCTACCGCGTGCTCAGAACGGGCTGGAAGCTGAAAGCCTGACGCTCTGCCGGCCGATCCGCCCGACGGCGCGATCAGTGAGTCAGCGAACGGCGCATCTTGTAGCGCCCGTTGCGGAAATCCTCGAACAGTTCGGCCACGTTGGGGTGGTCGACCGGTCCGCCGTCCGCATCGGGCACCAGATTCTGCTGGCTGACATAGGCGACGTACGAGGAATCCTCGTTTTCCGCGAGCAAGTGGTAGAACGGCTGGTCGCGGCGCGGGCGGATATCCTCCGGAATCGCCTCGTACCACTCCTCGCTGTTGGAGAAGACCGGGTCGACATCGAACACGACGCCGCGGAAATCGAACATGCGATGGCGCACCACGTCGCCTATGCCGAAGCGGGCGCGTGCGTGGCGTGGCATTTCGATGAACCGGCCCGCCTGGGCGGAAAAGAACTGCGATCGTTCCATTGCAGCGGCGAATATAGGATTTCGCAGCCGCGAAACAAGCGTGCCGCCGCGGTCATCCCCCGCGAACCGGGAACAAGGGGCTTGGCAAGCCATGACCGCTCCGCTAACCGGCCCGCTCCCGACGCGACCGGGGGCACGGTCCCCAAGCGCTTTCTCGTGCGGAGAGGTGCCGGAGTGGTCGAACGGGGCGGTCTCGAAAACCGTTGTGCCCTTACGGGTACCGAGGGTTCGAATCCCTCCCTCTCCGCCACTTGCATGCAGGCCGCGGGAACGCCCCCGGGCCCGATCCTTCGGCCCATTTCCGCTCGCCGCCTGCGGGTGGGCGGCTGTCGAGCGCGGATACCTGTTGTCCCGCTCGGCGCTCGGCGCCCCGAACACCCGTTCGTCGCCTCTGGCGAAATCCCGGAAACCTGCGAATCGCCAATCGTTTCGTGGGGGATTGCTGGAATGTCGATCCGTCCTAAAACGCCGCGCCGGTGAGGGCATCGATCGCGCCCTGGAGGATCACGGCGGCCGCGTGGCTGTCGATCCGCTCGGCGCGTTTGCGCCGGCTCAGGTCCTGTCCGATCATGTCGCGTTCCGCGCTTGCGGTGGACCAGCGCTCGTCCCACAGCAGCACCGGCAGGCCCAGGCCGCTCGCGAGGTTGCGCGCATAGGCGCGGCTCGACTGGGCCCGCGGCCCCTCGCTGCCGTCCATATTGCGCGGCAGGCCGACGACGAGGCCCTTGACCGCACGCTCGCGCACCAGAGCCGCCAGGGTTTCCAGATCGCGCCCGAACTTGCCGCGCGCGATTGTCTTGCCCGCGGTCGCGAAGTGCCATCCGGCATCGCAGGTCGCCGTGCCGATGGTCTTCGTGCCCAGGTCGAGGGCCAGCAGGGTGCCGCCGTCGGGCAGGGCGGCGGCGAAATCGGCGCTGCTTTCGGTTATCAGGGGCGGTTCGACCACGCCGAAACCCGCCGCGAGACGTCCTGCTTCACGTTTTCCCAGAACAGCGGGATGTCGTAGACGTGATAGTTGTTGCCCGGCAGGACCGCGCTGCCGATTTCCGGCGGGTCGCCGATCAGCAGCAGGCCCTGTTCGCTGCATCGCGCGGGAACCGCACCGGGCACCAGCTCCCCGCTGGAATAGTCGGCCTCGGGAATCAGCGTGCCCAGGTTCGCCTCGGCCGGCGCCGCCCCGCCGATTCCCCCGGTCAGCGGATTGGTGCAGAGGATCGGGCTGTCGCCGCGTATCGTGCCGTCGAATCCGGCCGAACCGCTGTAGGCTTCGATCACGCGGCCGGGATCGGCCGGTTCGGCGAATGTCGACCAGCTCAATATGCAGCCGGCCTGCGAGGCGGTGGCGCAGGCGGGGAAGCCCAGCGCGGGAAGGTCGTGCTCGACCGAAATCGGCCAGCCGATGGCGTAGACCGCGGCGACGCGCCCCTTGAGCGCACTGTCGGCCAGCTCTTCGCGCAAGAGGCGCAGCAGGTGCAGCGCGCCCTGGCTGTGCCCGGCGAGCACGATCGGCGTTTCCGCGTCGACGCTGGCGACGAAAAAGTCGAAAGCCTGCTTCACGTCGGCATAGGCGGCGTCGATCGCCTGACGCGCCTCGTCCGAATCGGTCAGGAACGCGCCGAACGTCGCCTGGCGATAGCGCGGCGCCCAGATCTCGCTCGCCCGGTTGAACGGGCTGGCCATGCCGCGGACGTAGATCCTGGCGATCCGCTGCGATTCGGCATCGTCGAGCGGGGCGTTCCACTGCGCGCGGTCGAGATAGCTGGTCGGATGGATGAAGAAGACCGCGAAGTCGCCGGGCGCGTTCGCGTCCTCCGCGGGCAGTTGCCGCCCTTCGCCCTGCATCGCCGGCTGCCAGCGCGCGGCATCGTCCAGCCCGATGCCGGGGCGCGACAGCCACATCGCCGGGTCCTGATAGGCGTTCGTTTCCAGCGGCGCCTGCTCGACGAATGCGGTGCCGGGGACGTAGGCGATTTCGGCCAGGTCGTCCCAATAGAAGCGCAGCGCAAACATCGCCGCGATCGCCAGGACGATGAGGATGGCGACGAAATAGAGAAACTTGCGTGCCATCAGTCCTCCGGCCCGGTTGAAGGGGTTTCGCTGTTCAGCCGCGCGGCGCGCCGTTCCAGGCCGACCTTGATCATGGCGAGCAGGGGGTCGGCCAGGGCCAGGCCGAGGATGCCGAACAGGACGCCGAAGATCAGCTGCGCGCCCAGTACCAGCGCGGGGGCCAGGTCGACCGTCTTCTTGGCGATCATCGGGATCAGGACGTAACCGTCGAAGTTCTGCACCAGCAGGTACACGAAAATGGTGTAGAGGCCCATGTCGGTGCCGCCGGAGAAGCCGACGAGCACCATCAGGACCCCCGAAATCAGCGCCCCGATATTGGGAATGAACGCCAGCAGACCGGTCAGCAGCCCCAGCAGGACGGCCATGGGCACCGGGCCGATCCCGATGAGCTGGCCGCCGTATGCCAGCAGGGCCCAGGTGAATATCCCCTCGGCGAACATGCCCACCAGACGCCCGGCGAGCAGGCGGCGCATGGTGAACGACATGCTTTCTATCGTTTCGTGGAAAACCTTGCGCTGTTGGGGCGGGACCATCCACGCCACGCCGCGTTCGTAGAGGTTGGGGTCGATGGCGATATATACCCCGATGATCAGGATCAGCGCGATCGTGGCGAAGCCGCCGAAAATGCCGCCGATCGCGCGGGTGACCGTGCCCACCCCGCTGACCAGGTTGCCGGCGACGTTCTGCACGTCGTTCTGGCTGATGGCGAAACCCTGTTCGCGCAGCAGGCTCAGCAGCCGCCCGACCTGCTCGCCGATGATCGCGGGAAACTGCGCCGCCTGTTGCGAAATCTGCGATCCGGCGAAATAGCTGAGCCAGGCGAGGAAGGCGACCATCGCGACGATCACCATCGCCACGCGCCAGCCGCGCGCGATCTTGAGATAGCGGCCGAGCAGCCGCGAGCCGCCGTCGATCATGGTCGCGAACACCATCGCGCCGAAAATCACCAGCAGCGACTGCGAGATATAGACGGCGAGCGCGAACAGGCCGACGACCCCTGCCCAGACGAGCGCGCGCATCGCCTCGAATCGCAATTCGGGGCTGCGGATGTGAGCCGGGCTCTTGCCCATCGATACCTTCGGCGCGCCGCGCGCTTCGCTAGTCTCGCTCACTCTCGGTGCCCCTGTCGGCGATTGCGGGACGCAGTGTGCTCCAGGCGCGGTCGCCGCGCAAGGATGTGAACCAGGTGACGGGATTGAACCCGGTCGTGCCGTCCAGCGAGAACGTGATGAACTCCGCGCGGCCGCCGACGTTTTCCAGCGGCACCGGCCCCATCAGCCCGCTCGGGTCGTAGGCGCGGCTGTCGGCCGAATGGTCGCGGTTGTCGCCCATCACCATGACATGCCCTTCGGGAATCACGATCGGGCCGAAATCGTCGAGCGTCTGCTGCTTGTGGTCGATGATCAGGTAAGTCGCCCCGTTGGGCAGCGTTTCGCGCAGCGTCGGCGGCTCGCACACTTGCGTGCCGTCGGGCAGCGTGGCGGTGTAGTCGAGCGGCATTCCGGTGCGCGGATCGCCGCCGAAATCGCACCGCATGTTGGCGTCGATCGGAATCCGCAGCGGCGGCTCCACCTCCTGCGGGACAGGAACGCCGTCGATCACGATCTGCCCGCCGCGCACTTCGAATGTGTCGCCGGGCAGGCCGACGACGCGCTTGATATAATCCTCGTCCCGCACCGGGTGCACGGGGATCACGATGTCCCCGTATTCGGGCGTGGCCGGCCAGATACGCCATTCGCCGCGCGGCATCAGGTGGAACGAGATCGAGGCCCAGCTCCAGCCATAGGGATATTTGCTCACCACCAGGCGGTCGCCCACCAGCAGGTTGGGCAGCATCGATTCGCTGGGGATGTAGAACGGCTTGGCGATGAAGCTGTGGAAGCCCAGCACCGCGAGCAGCATCACGGCCAGCCCGCGGATTTCGGACAGCCAATCGATCTTTTCCTTCTTCTTCGTCTTGTCGGCGGTGTCGGTCACGGCGGAAGATGCGCTGCTCATAACGGTCGGGCCTCGATGATCACGAAGGCCTGGGCCCATGGATGGTCGTCGGTTAGGGTGAGATGAATGACGGCCTCATGGCCTTGCGGCGTCAATTCCGCAAGCCGCGCGGCCGCGCCCCCGGCCAGCGCGAGCGTCGGCGCGCCGGACGGAGCGTTCACCACCCCGATATCCTTGTGGAACACCCCGCGGCGAAAGCCGGTGCCGACGGCCTTGGCGAACGCCTCCTTCGCCGCCCACCGCTTGGCGTAAGTGCCGGCGCGTGTATAGGGGCGCCTGGCGGCCTTGGCCCGCTCGACATCGGTGAAGCAGCGCGCCTCGAACTTCTCGCCCCACCGCTCCAGCGAGGCGGCGATCCGCTCGATATTGGTGAGATCCGATCCGAGGCCGATGATCACGACGGGTTCCCCAGCCCGTCGCCCCGGACTCGATCCGGGGTCCCGCTTCCTTCGGGCGCCGCGCAAGCAGAAGCGGGACCCCGGCTCGGGGGCCGGGGTGACGAGAAGCTGGCTGGCGAGGCTATCGCACCCGCCATCACCGCGCCTCGTCCATCAACGCGCGCATCGCGCGGACCGCCTGTTCCAGCCCGACGAAAACCGCCTCGCCGACCAGATAGTGCCCGATGTTCAGTTCCGCGAGCTGCGGGATGGCGGCGATCGGCTGGACGTTGTCGTAGGTGAGCCCGTGGCCGGCATGCGGCTCGATCCCGTTCTTCGCCGCCAGCGCGGCCATGTCGGCAATGCGCTTCAGCTCGCGCGCGCGATCTTCGCCCGTGGCATGGGCATATTCGCCGGTGTGGAATTCCACCACCGGCGCGCCCAGGCGCAGCGCGGCGTCGAGCTGGCGCTCGCTCGCCTCGATAAACAGGCTGACCCGGATACCCGCATCCAGAAGGCGGGCGACCACCGGGGCGAGCTGATTGTGCAGTCCCGCTGCATCCAGCCCGCCCTCGGTCGTGCGCTCCTCCCGCTTCTCGGGGACGATGCAGGCCGCATGGGGGCGATGCCGGAGGGCGATTTCCAGCATTTCCTCGGTCGCGGCCATTTCGAGGTTCAGCGGCAGCTCGGTCGCGGCCTGGATTCGGGCCAGATCCTCGTCGCGAATGTGCCGGCGGTCTTCGCGCAAGTGCGCGGTGATGCCGTCGCCGCCGACCGCCGCGACGATTTCGGCCGCGCGCACCGGGTCGGGATGGTCGCCCCCGCGCGCATTGCGGATCGTGGCGACGTGGTCGATGTTGACGCCGAGGCGGAGAGGAGCCGGCATCCTACTTCCTGCTGCCCGGCTTGGTCACGGGTATGGCCGCGAGTTCGGGCGGAACCTCGTCTTCCGCATATGTCGGGAAGGCGATGTCGAGCAGCGCGTGATAGGGCACGTCGAAAGCGACCCCTTCGGCCCGCCGATCGACCAGCGAGACGAGGCCGACGACATGGCCGCCGGCCGCTTCGACCGCTTTCATCGCCTCGCGCGAGGAAAGGCCGGTGGTCACGACGTCTTCCACCACCAGCACGTTTTCCCCCGGCTCCAGCCGGAACCCGCGACGCAGCTCGAACGTCCCTTCCGGCCGTTCGAGGAAGATCGCCTCCTTGCCCAGCGCGCGGCCCATTTCGTGCCCGATGATGATGCCGCCCATGGCCGGGGAGACGACTTTCGCGACCGCGCTGCGCAAGTCGCGCGGCATTTTCGCGGCCAGTGCCGCGGCCAGCCGGCTGGCGCGCATCGGGTCCATCAGGACGCGGGCGCATTGCAGGTAATAGGCGCTGTGCCGGCCGGAAGAGAGCTTGAAGTGCCCTTCGAGCAAGGCTTCGCTGGCGCGGAATTCGTGCAGGACTTCGTCTTCTGTCATCGATGCTTACCGTCCGTTCCCGGGGCAGAATCCGGCGCTTCTGGCCGGTTGGGGATTTTTCTCCTAGAAGCGCTTGAGACAGGGGGCAAGCGCGCGTATAGGCCCGCGCAGACCTGTCCCCCGACGGGGTTTTCGCGGCTGCGCATGTGGCCTCCAACGACAAGAACGGAAAGCGTCGGACAGATGAAATTCGGTGATTGGCCCGGCCGGGCTGCGCGGCTTGCAACTATTCTCTGGGCGGCTCTCGTGCTGGCCCTCGCGCCCCAGGCGGCGCTCGCCCAGGCGGAGCCTGAGGCGCCCGTGACGGAGGCGGTTGCAAGCGATGTTCCCGCTGCGGCTGCGGCGACGGACCAGGCGGATGCCGCCGCCGCCGACGCCGCGGGCGGATACGAGCCGCTCGGTCCCGAATGGATCAGGGGGCAGCCGACGCCCGGCGGCTGGGACGTTCAGGAACAGTTTTCCCCGATCGGCAGGTCCGCGACCGGCCTGCACGTCGGGCTGATGTGGGTCATGGGCGTGATCAGCCTGTTCGTGCTCGGGCTGCTGCTCTGGGTCATCGTCCGCTATCGCCGCGGCGCGAACCCGACGCCGTCCAAGACGACGCACAACACGCTGATCGAGGTTGTCTGGACTCTGGTGCCGGTGCTGATCCTGGTGGCGATCGCCATTCCTTCGATCTCGCTGCTCACCAAGCAGTACGAATCGCCGCCGGAAGACGCGGTCACGATCAAGGTGACCGGTTATCAATGGTATTGGGGGTACGCCTATCCCGACAACGGCGGGTTCGAAGTGATCTCGAACATGATGCCGGAGGACGAGGCGCGGGCGAAGGGCTTCCCGGCGCAGCTGGAGGTCGACAACCGCATGGTCGTGCCGGTCGATACGCCGCTGCGGATCCAGACCACGGCCGCCGATGTCATTCACGCGTTCGCGGTGCCTTCGCTGTGGTTCAAGATCGACGCCGTGCCGGGCCGCCTCAACGAGCGTATGCTGACGATCGACGAGCCGGGCATCTATTACGGCCAGTGCTCGGAGCTGTGCGGGGCGCGGCACGGCTATATGCCGATCGCGGTCGAGGCCCTTCCGCGCGACCAGTGGGAGGCCTGGGTCCGCTCGCAGCCGGGCGGGACCGTGGGCGAGCCAGAGGCCGCCGCTGCGGCAGCCCCTTCCGAAGCGGGTGAAACCGCCGATGCCGAGGCTGCCGATCCGGCCGCCGCGACCAACTGATTTACGTCGAAGAGAAACGCGATCATGGCTACTACCGCTGAAGCCTTCCAGGCCCACACCGATGACGCTCATCACGATGCCGATCACAAGCCCGGCTTCTTCGCGCGTTGGTTCATGTCGACCAACCACAAGGACATCGGCACGCTTTACCTGATCTTCGCGATCGTCGCCGGCATCCTGGGCGGGGCGATTTCGGGCATCATGCGCGCCGAGCTGGCCGAACCCGGCATCCAGGTGCTGGGTTACTGGGTCAACCTGATGGGCGGGGAGGCGAATTTCGACGCCAACCTCCACATGTGGAACGTGCTCATCACCGCGCACGGCCTGATCATGGTCTTCTTCATGGTCATGCCGGCGATGATCGGCGGGTTCGGCAACTGGTTCGTGCCGCTGATGATCGGCGCGCCCGACATGGCCTTTCCGCGGATGAACAACATCTCGTTCTGGCTGACCGTGGCGGGGTTCTGCTCGCTGCTGTTTTCCGCCTTCGTGCCGGGCACGGCCGCGGGTTACGGCGCGGGCACCGGGTGGACGGTCTATGCCCCGCTGGCGACATACGGACATGACGGTCCGGCGGTCGATTTCGCGATCTTCGCGCTCCATCTCGCGGGTGCCGGCTCGATCCTGGGCGCGACCAACTTCATCACCACGATCTTCAATATGCGCGCACCGGGCATGACGCTGCACAAGATGCCGCTGTTCGTGTGGTCGGTGCTGGTCACCGCCTTCCTGCTGCTGCTGGCGCTGCCGGTTCTGGCCGCGGCCATCACCATGCTGCTGACCGACCGCAATTTCGGCACGACGTTCTTCGATCCGGCCGGGGGCGGCGATCCGCTGCTCTACCAGCACTTGTTCTGGTTCTTCGGCCACCCCGAAGTGTACATCATGATCCTGCCCGGCTTCGGCATGGTCAGCCAGATCGTGGCCACGTTCAGCCGCAAGCCGGTGTTCGGCTATCTCGGCATGGCCTATGCGATGGTCGCGATCGGCGTGGTCGGCTTCGTCGTCTGGGCGCACCACATGTATACCGTGGGCCTCGACGTGAACACGAAGATGTATTTCACCGCCGCGACGATGGTTATCGCGGTGCCCACGGGCGTGAAGATCTTCAGCTGGATCGCGACGATGTGGGGCGGCAGCCTCGAGTTCAAGAGCCCGATGGTCTGGTCGCTCGGCTTCATCTTCCTGTTCACCGTGGGCGGCGTGACCGGGGTCTATCTCGCCAACGGCGGGATCGACGATGTCGTGCACGACACCTATTTCGTGGTCGCGCACTTCCACTACGTGCTGTCGATGGGTGCCGTGTTCTCGCTCTTCGCCGGGTTCTATTACTGGTTCCCGAAGATGAGCGGGCGGATGCACAGCGAATTTCTGGCCCATGTCCACTTCTGGGGCTTCTTCATCGGCGTGAACGTGATCTTCTTCCCGCAGCATTTCCTCGGCTGGCAGGGTATGCCGCGGCGCTATCCCGATTTTGCCGAGGCCTATGCCTACTGGAACCACATCTCGTCGGTCGGCTACGCGATCATGGCCGTGTCGATGCTCGTGTTCTTCGCCAACCTCGTCTACGCCTTCACGGCGGGTCGCCGGGCGCCGGCGAACTACTGGGGCGAAGGCGCGACGACGCTCGAATGGACGCTGTCGAGCCCGCCGCCCTATCACCAGTTCGAGACGCTGCCGGTGATCGAGGAGCATCACGACTATCACGATCACCGCCCGGCATCCGCCTGACGCCCCGGCCTCTCCCCGATCGGGGGAGGGCGGTGCCGATCGGTCGGGCGGGGCGGGGCCGGGCCGGAGAAAGATATGACCGCGACCACGACCCGAATCCCGGCGGCCGACTGGCGCGATTTCTTCGCGCTGACCAAGCCGCGGGTGATGAGCCTGGTGATCTTCACCGGGCTCTGCGGCCTGCTGGCGGCGCCCGGCGCGGTCCATCCGGTGATCGGGTTCGTTGCGGTGCTGTGCATTGCGCTCGGCGCGGGCGGCGCGGCGACGCTCAACCAGTGGTGGGAGGCGGATCTCGACGCGGGGATGAAGCGCACGGCCGGCCGGCCGATCCCCGCCGGCCGCCTGGCGCGCACCGATGCGCGCGATTTCGGCGTGGCGCTGTCGGTCGGCTCGGTTCTGCTGATGGGGCTGGCGGTGAACTGGCTGGCCGCGGCGATCCTCGCGATCTCGATCGTCTACTACGCGGTCGTCTACACCGTCTGGCTGAAGCCGCGCACGCCGCAGAACATCGTCATCGGCGGCGGGGCAGGGGCCTTTCCGCCGATGATCGGCTGGGTCGCGGTGACCGGCGAGATCACGGCGATGCCGATCCTGCTGTTCGCGATCATCTTCATGTGGACGCCGCCGCACTTCTGGGCGCTGGCGCTGTTCGTCCAGTCGGATTACGCCAAAGTCGGCATTCCGATGATGCCGGTGGTGAAGGGCGAACGGTCCACGCGGCGGCAGATCCTGGTTTACGCTCTGCTCCTGCTTCCCGTCGCGCTCGCGCCGTGGTTGATCGGCGGCACGGGGGCGATCTATGGCGCGGCGGCGGCGGCGCTGACCGTGCTGTTCGTGCTGCTGTCGCTGCCCGTGGCGTTTCGCGAATCGCAAGCCGGCGACCGGATGCGGCCGGAAAAGCGGCTGTTCGGCTATAGCGTGCTATACCTGTTCGTGCTGTTCGCGGCGCTGGTCGCGGATCGCGTGGCCCAAACCCAAGGATGGATCGCATGACACCCGAAGAGCAGGAAGCGTTCAAGAAGCGGCAGAAAGGGCGCAACGTCGCGCTCGCGCTGGTTCTCGGCTTTTTCGTCGTGCTGTTCTACATCCTCACATTCGTGAAGATGGGAGACTGACCGATGACGAGCGCCGCGCTCGAACGCAAGAACCTGCGCGTGGGGCTGCTCGGCTTCCTCGCCGCGGGGGCGATGCTGGGCCTGGGCTATGCCGCGGTTCCGCTGTACCAGCTGTTCTGCCAGGTCACCGGCTTCGGCGGGACGACGCAGCGCGCGACGGAAAGCGATGCCGACCTGGCCGCCCGCCTGGCCCAGAGCGCGGGCGCGCAGACGATCTCGGTCCGTTTCGACGCCACGACCTCGCGCAACATGCCCTGGACTTTCGCGCCTGAGAAAGTGACCGAAACCGTCCAGATCGGCGAGCGCGAGATGGCCTTCTTCGTCGCTCGCAACGACAGCGGCGAACCGATCACCGGGACCGCGACGTTCAATGTCGAGCCCGAGCAGACCGGCAAGTATTTCAACAAAATCCAGTGTTTCTGCTTCACCGAGCAGACGCTGCAACCGGGCGAGGAAGTGCGCATGCCGGTGCTGTTCTTCGTCGACCCGGCGATCCTCGACGATCCCAACGCGCAAGGCGTGGAGCAGATCACGCTGAGCTACACCTTCAACCGCAAACCCGAGCCCGCTTCGACGGGCGCATCCTAACACTGGACCAACGCCGCGCCGCCGATTAAGGGCCGCGCAACCGTTTAGACAGGACCTGCGATCAATGGCCGGAACCAAGAACCACGATTATCACATCCTTCCCCCCGACATCTGGCCGCTGATCGGCTCGCTGTCGGCGCTGGTCTTCACCAGCGGCCTGGTGCTCTACATGCACGAAATGGCGAACTGGCAGATCGTGCTCGGGCTTGGCATCGCGGGACTGATCGCGACGTTCTTCAGCTGGTTCGGCAATATCGTGAAGGAAGCCGAAGGCGGCTATCACACCCCGGTGGTGCAGCTTCACATGCGCTACGGCATGATCCTGTTCATCGCGTCGGAAGTGATGTTCTTCGTCGGCTGGTTCTGGAGCTGGTTCGATTTCGCCCTGTTCCCGAGCGAGATTTCCGAAGTGATCGGCGGCCAGTTCCCGCCGGTCGCGATCGAAGCGGTGATGAACCCGTTCGACCTGCCGCTGCTCAACACGCTGATCCTGTTGTGCTCGGGCACCACGGTCACCTGGGCGCACCACTCGCTGATCCACGGCGATCGCGACGGGCTGAAGAAAGGCCTGTGGCTGACGATCCTGCTGGGCATCCTGTTCAGCGCCATCCAGGCCTACGAATACATGCACGCGCCGTTCGCGTTCGGCGAGAACACCTACAGCTCCGCGTTCTACATGGCGACCGGCTTCCACGGGTTCCACGTGATCGTCGGCACGATTTTCCTGATCGTCTGCCTCGTGCGCACCTACAAGGGGCACTTCACCCCGCGCCAGCACTTCGGCTTCGAAGCGGCGGCGTGGTACTGGCACTTCGTCGACGTCGTGTGGCTGTTCCTGTTCGTGACAGTCTACGTCTGGGGCAGCTGGGGCGCGCCCGTCCATTGATGGATGCGCGCGAGCCATCCGCCGACCCATCCGCCGACAAGGGGCAGCCCGGCACCGCCGCGGCTGCCCTTTTCGGTTTGTGTCCCCGCTGCGGCGGCAAGACACTCTTCGCCCGTGGGGTCCGCTTCGCCGAGCGCTGCGGCGCCTGCGGGCTGGACTATTCGAAGTTCAACGTGGGCGACGGGCCGGCCGCTTTCCTGACGCTGGCGATCGGCGCGCTCATCACCGGCCTGGCGATCTGGCTGGAGCTGGCAGTGCAGCCGCCGTTCTGGGTCCATGTCCTGCTGTGGGTGCCGATCACCGCGCTGGCGGTGGTCTTCGGCCTGCGGATCGCGAAAGGCTGGCTGATCGGCGCGGAATATCGCAACGCGGCGAAGGAAGCGGGCGGGCCGGACGTATGACGCGCAAGGTCCCGATCGTCCCGACGATTATCGTGCTGGCCGCAGTCGCGACGATGATCGCGCTCGGTTTCTGGCAGCTCGACCGCAAGGCGCAGAAAGAGGCGCTGCTCGCCCGTTACGAAGCGGCGCGGACGATCTCGGCCGCCGTGCCCTGGCCGCGCGATGCGCAAGAGGCCGAACAGAACCTGTTCCGCCACGCGCAGCTCGATTGCGAGCGCGTGCTCTCGCTCTCCAGCCGGGCGGGAACCAGCGCAGAAGGGCGCAAGGGCTGGGCGCATATCGCCCGCTGCGCGATCGGCAGCGGCGAAGAGGCCGACATCGCGATCGGATGGTCCGAACGGCCAGCTACGCCCGACTGGCAGGGGGGCACGGTCGAAGGGGTGATCGCCTCCGGCCCTCGGCTCGTCGCCGATCGGCCGGTGGCCGGGCTGGCCCCGCTGGCTCCGCCCGACCCGGCGAACGTGCCGAACAATCACCTCGCCTATGCCGGGCAGTGGTTCTTCTTCGCGCTGATCGCACTGGTGATCTACGTCCTGGCGCTGCGGCGGAGGTGGCGCGAGGCCTGAAGGCCTTTTTGGCCTGGTCACCCGGGACTGAAGCTTATTGCCTTGCGCCCGTCATGCTGAACTCGTCAGTATCCATCGTGCCTCCAGACATCGTCGGTGCAAAAAGGAGGAATGGACCCTGGAAGCGAAGCTGTGCAAAGCACAAGCAAGTTCAGGGTGACGAGCTTTCGATGAAAGCGACTCCAGGCGGGTCGGTTCTTTACCATGCCGACATGGGCTTCGAAGAAGGGTGGGGGGCGGCGATCGACCAGCTCGCCGCCGTGGCAACGACGCTGCGGGCGTAGCCAGGCGCAGTCGAGCGGCCACGAAGCGCGTATTCGCGGCCCCTCCCTTTCCCGATCCCCCGCGAAGGCGGGGGCCTCGGGCCGTCGGGCGGAGCGCCGGCGGCCCGAGGTCCCGGCCTTCGCCGGGACACGCGAGGGGGCCGCGGATCGCGGCCTACTTGTAAAAGCCCTCGCGCAAGTTGATGCCATGCTCCAGCCAGGCCTTCATCGCGATCAGCATCCCGGTCCAGCCTTCGCAGTTGTTGTAGGAACCGCGCCGCCCGCCGGGCGTGTCGCGCCAGCCTTCCTCGGCGATTTCGACCAGGGTGCGTCCGTCTTCGATGGGCTTGAACAGCATGGTGACGGTGGTCTTGTAATCCGCCGGCTGCATCGTCGCGCCGACTTCGCCGCTTTCCCCTTCGCTCGCATCCCATTCCAGAACGATCTTCTCGTTCGGAACGACCTCGATCACCTCGACCGGGAAGGCGCCGGGGAAATCGTGGAAATCCCATGTCACCGTGGCGCCGGTTTCCAGCCGCCCTTTCGCCCCGCCGGTGGTGAAGAAGCACGACAGCTTCTCCGGGTCGGCGACCGCTTCGAACACGTCCTCCACCGGCTTTGCGATCCGGCCGGACACTCTGAAATTCACCTGCATGATTCACGCTCCTCTTGAGATGCGATCAATTATGTTATAAAAATCTAACATGTCAAACGAAGACGAACTCGATCGTGTTTTCAAGGCGCTGGCCAACCGGGTGCGGCGGGAAATCTGCGATGCGCTGAAATTGCGGCCGCTCACCACCAAGCAGCTGTGCACCTCGTTTCCGGCGCTGGATCGCACCACGGTGATGATGCACTTGCGCGTGCTGGAGGAGGCCGGGCTGGTGGTGCCGGTGCGCAAGGGGCGCGAGCGGTTCAATCACCTCGACGCCATGCCGATCCAGGCGATCCACGAACGCTGGATCGGCCCGCACGCGGCGGCCGCCGCCGCCGGCCTCCATCGCCTCAAGCGCGGGCTGGAGGCAAAGGACGAGAGTGCCGGAAAGAAGCAAAGCCACGGTCAAGCCTAGCCGGTGTTGCTTGCGGGGCGCGCGGGGCGCGGCTAGTCGCTCGGTTCGATGGACTACATCTCAACACGCGGCAGCGCTCCGGCGCTCGATTTCGAAGGCGTTACGCTCGCCGGTCTGGCGAGCGACGGCGGGCTTTACCTGCCGCGCGAATGGCCGCGCCTTTCGCAAGACGAGATCGCGGCGCTCGCCGGGCTGCCCTATCCCGTGCTGGCCGCGCGGATCATGCAGCCTTTCGTGGGCGAGAGCCTGTCGCCCGAGCGGCTGCTGGCGCTGTGCGAGCAGGCCTATGGCCGCTTCGCGCACACGGCGGTGACCCCGCTGGTCCAGCTCGACCAGCGCAACTGGCTGCTCGAACTGTTCCACGGGCCGACGCTGGCGTTCAAGGATGTTGCGCTGCAATTGCTCGGCCTGCTGTTCGAGGAATTTCTGGGCCGCAAGGGCGGGCACCTGACGATTGTCGGCGCGACCAGCGGCGACACCGGATCGGCCGCGATCGACGCGGTCGCGGGGCGCGAGGGGGTGGAGATCTTCATGCTCCATCCGAAAGGGCGGGTCAGCGACGTTCAGCGGCGACAGATGACGACCGTGCTCGCCCCCAACGTCCACAATATCGCGATCGACGGCAGCTTCGACGATGCCCAGGCGATGGTGAAGCGCATGTTCGCCGATCCCGCGCTGACCGGGCGCTTCGGCCTGGGCGCGGTCAATTCGATCAACTGGGCGCGGCTGATGGCGCAGGTGGTCTATTACTTCGCCGCCGCGCTCCAGCTCGGCGGGCCGGCACGCAAGGTCGCTTTCGCCGTGCCGACCGGCAATTTCGGCGATGTCTTCGCCGGCTATGTCGCCGCGCGCATGGGCCTGCCGGTCGAACGGCTGGTGGTCGCGACCAACGTCAACGATATTCTCCACCGCGCGCTCACCGACGGGGACTATTCTGCCGGCGCGGTGACGCCCACCGCCGCGCCGTCGATGGATATTCAGGTCAGCTCCAATTTCGAACGCCTGCTGTTCGATGCCGGCGGGCGCGACGGGATCGCGCTGGCCGAACAGATGAAGGGGTTCGAGGCGAGCCGGGCGATGCGGCTCACCAATGCCCAACGGCAGGGCGCTTCCGCGCTGTTCACCAGCGCGCGCGCCGATCCGGGCGACATGGCGCAGGCGATGCGCTGGGCGTGGGAAAACTGCGGCGAGACGATCGATCCGCATACCGCGATCGGCCTCCATGCCGCGCGGCAGCAGGATCTGCCGGACGATGTGCCGGTGGTCACGCTCGCCACTGCGCATCCGGCCAAGTTCCGCGACGCGGTGGAGCGCGCGACCGGCTTCCGCCCGCCGCTGCCGCTGCGCGTCGGCGAGCTGTTCGAGCGGGAGGAGCGGATGGTCGAGCTGCCCGGCGATTACGACGCGGTCGCGGCCTATATTGCCGGGAACGCGACGCCGCGCTGATGGCGAGATTGATCGAACAGCCGCTGGTCATGGCAGGGGAGGGGTGGTCCGATTACGGGCTGGTCGACAGCGGGCACGGGCGCAAGCTGGAGCGTTACGGCCCCTATCGCTTCATCCGTCCCGAACCGCAGGCGATGTGGGCTCCGCGCGATGCCGACTGGCAGGCGCATGGCGAATTCGTGCCCGGCTCGGACGAGGACGGCGGCGGGCGCTGGCAGTTCGCGCAGGACGTGCCGCGCGAAGGCTGGCCGCTGGCGTGGGAAGGGGTGCGCTTTACCGCGCAGTGCACGCCGTTCCGCCATCTCGGTTTCTTCCCCGACATGGCGCCGGTCTGGCGCTGGATGGGCGAACGGCTCGGCGGGTGCGAGGATGCGGAGCTGCTCAACCTGTTCGGCTATACCGGGGTCGGCACGCTGGCGCTCAGCCGCTTCGGGCGCGTGGCGCATGTCGATGCGTCGAAGAAGTCGGTCGCCCGGGCGCGGGCGAACGCGGCGCTGTCGGGGCTGGAGGACCGCCCGGTCCGCTGGCTGGTCGACGATGCGGCGAAGTTTACCGCGCGCGAGGTGCGGCGCGGGCGGCGCTACGACGGGATCATTCTCGATCCGCCCAAGTTCGGCCGCGGCCCGAACGGGGAAGTCTGGCGGCTGGAGGAGGGCCTGCCCGGCCTCGTCGCCGACTGCCGCCGGCTGCTCGATGCCGACAGCCGCTTCCTGTTCCTGACCGTCTATGCCGTGCGCATGAGCAGCCTCGCGCTTGGCGGTCTTCTTACCTCCGCCATGCAGGATCTGCCGGGGGAAATCCAACACGGCGACCTTTCTGTGCGCGAAGATGGCAAAGATCCCCGCCTCCTCCCCACCGCGATCTTCGCGCGCTGGTCGAATACAGGCTAAGCGCAGCCGATGGCCGATTCGCTCATCCTCGAAGTCGCCGATCTCGAACACGATGTCCTGACCGGGATCTATTCGGAAGAGACCGGCAAGCCGCAACCGCTGCGGATCACGATCCGCGCGCGGCTCAAATGCGCGCCGCACTACGCGCCCGACACGCCGCTCGATGCGAGCAAGAATTACATGGATCTGAAGTTCGCCGCCACCGAGGCCCTGCCGCCGGGCGTTCACTTCAAACTGATCGAAGCGGTCGCCGACCATATCTGCGAAACGCTGTTCCTTCAGGATTCGCGGGTCGAGGCGGTGACGGTGAAGATCGTCAAGCTGGCGATTGCGGAAGCCGGCGAGAAGATCGGCATCACGCTAACCCGCGAGCGGCGCGAATGAAAGCGATCGCGGTCGACGACCTGCCCGGCGATCCCCTGGCGGCGGCGGCCGTGTTCCACCAGCACTGGCTGCCCTATGCCGAGGAGGTTCTGGAATCGGGCGACGACCTGTTGCTCGTTTTCGCCCCTGCCGATCACACCCACAGTGAATGGCGCCGCGCCGCAGTGGCGGGTCTGGCCCGCAAACATGCGCCGCGCCGGGTGAACGCGGTGGCTGCCGGCCAGCAGGAGGCCGCGCGGCAGGCGCAGGCCTATCTCGCTGCCGCTCCCGGCGTGACCGGGCAATACCTGCCGCTCGCCGAACCCGGTGGGGGTGGCTTCCCGGAACTGCATAGGGCAGGTTAGGCCCATGAACGTCAGCGCGCCTCTGGTAGACACCCATTGCCGCAGGATCGACTACCTGCGCCTTTCGGTGACCGATCGCTGCGATTTGCGCTGCACCTATTGCATGCCAGAGCGGATGCAGTTTCTCCCCCGCCGCGACATCCTGAGCCTCGAGGAGCTTCATCGGCTTGCACTGGGTTTCATCGCTCGCGGGATCAGGCGCATTCGGCTGACCGGGGGCGAGCCATTGGTCCGGCGCGACGTCATGGACCTGGTGCGCGCGCTGGGGCGACGGATCGGCGACGGGCTGGACGAACTGACGCTGACCACGAACGGTCTCCAGCTTGCGGCTCATGCCGATGCGCTGGCGGCGGCTGGGGTGCGGCGGATCAATGTCTCGCTCGACACGCTCGATCGCGCGACCTTTGCCCGGCTCGCGCGGCGCGACCGGCTCGACGATGTGCTCGCCGGGATCGCGGCGGCCCGGGCGGCCGGGCTGGCGGTCAAGATCAACACCGTCGCGCTGCGCGGCGTCAACGAACGGGAGATTCCCCAGCTCGCCGAATGGGCCCACGGGCAAGGGCACGCGATCACCCTGATCGAACTGATGCCGCTGGGCGAAGTGGAGGAGGATCGCTTCGACCGCTACCTGCCGCTTTCGAGCGTCCGTTCGGCGCTGGAGAAGCGCTGGACCCTCACACCCTCGCCCCACCGCACCGGCGGGCCCGCGCGCTATGCCGAGATTGCCGAGACGGGCGGGCGGATCGGTTTCATCACTCCCCTGAGCGCCAATTTCTGCGACGGGTGCAACCGCATCCGCGTCACCGCGACCGGGCAGCTCTACCCTTGTCTTGGCGGGGCGGAGCGAGTCGATCTGCGCGCCGCGCTGCGATCGGGAGACAGCGAAGCGGCCATGGCGCGCGCGCTGGACACCGCGATGCGGATCAAGCCGGCGCGTCACGATTTCCGTATCGACGCACCGGGTGCCGCCCCCGCGCAACCCCGGCACATGTCGGTGACGGGCGGATGAAGCTGGTCTTCCTGGGAAAACTGGCGGACCTGGCGGGGTGCGAGGAGCACGATTTTTCCGCCTCCGGCGCGCGCGATTGGCACGGACTGAGTGCGTGTCTTGGGAGGCTGGGGGGCGATTCCCTGATCGAGGCCGCCGCTTCCGACAGCGTGAGAGTCGCGGTCAACGGCACGCTGATCGCCGACAAGCATGGATTGCAGGTGGGCGAGGGGGACGAAGTGGCCTTCCTGCCCCCGGTCAGCGGCGGCTGAGCGAATGCGCGACTTGCGCCTGCTTCACGCCCCCTTCGATCCTGCGGAGCCGGCCGATCGCCTCGCCGCGGCCTGCCCGCAAGCCGGAGCGATCTGCAGTTTCGTCGGGCAGGTCCGCGCCGATGGCGAAGTCGAGGCTCTCGAACTGCAACATTACGAACCGCTGACGCTGCCGGGCATCCACGCGCTTGCCGACAGAGCCTTTGCCCGTTTCGACCTGATGGGGCTGGTCATGCTTCACCGGGTCGGCCGGCTCGCCCCCGGCGAAGCCATCGTCTGTGTCGCGGCCGCCGCCCGTCACCGGCGCTCTGCCATCGAGGGGGTCGATTACTGCATGGACCACCTGAAGTCCGCGGCCTGGCTTTGGAAGCGCGAGAAACGCACCGACGGCTGGCACTGGATCGAACCGCGTGCAGAGGATCGACGCGACCTCGCCCGCTGGCGCTAGATCAAAGCGCGCTGCGAAGCTCTTCCAGCACGGCATCTTCCTGTGCGATCATATCCGTAACGTCTTCGCGCGTATCGGCGATCGCCTCCTGCAGCTCGAAAGCGAGCACGGCATCGGCGAAAAGAAGGTCGAGATCGCCCAGCGCGATCGCCACGCGACTGCGATGCGAATCGAGGTCGGCCAGCGCAACCTGGGCGCTGGCATATCGGTCGCTCTCCACCGCTGCGCCTCGAGCGGCGCGTACCGCCTGCCGCGTTCCGGGCACGGCCGCCAGGAACGCCTGGTGCGCGCTGCCGGCTTCGGACCGCAATTGCCCGAGGCGCGCGAGAAGGTCCGCGCCGGGCGGGGCGGGCTGGGCGGGCGGTGCTTCGGGCTGCGGCGCCGCGAGGCTGCCCCCGATGCGTTCGGCATCGCGGATCGCGAGCGACGGATAGTTGTCTGCGCCGGTCGCACAGGCCGCCAGCGGGACGGTAAGCAGTACGGGTGCGAAACGGAGATGGACTGACATCATGTCCATGCTCTAGCACGGTGGCGGCCGCGCGCCAGACACGATGGGTGCGGGCGGGCACCTGTCGGAATCCGTCGTTGACTTGCGGCATCGGTTCCCTTAACGGCACCCATCTTTCCGGGAGCCGCCCTGCGCGGCGCATCGGACGCGTTCCTTCCACGAAGGCGGGGACACAAGCAACGAGATTGGAAGTTAGCACCATGTTCGCAGTAGTGCGCACGGGCGGCAAGCAATACCGGGTTGCCGCCGGAGACAAGATCGCGGTCGAGAAGCTCGCCGGGGAAGCCGGCGACACGGTGACGCTGGGCGATGTCCTGCTTGCAGGCGAGGGCGAGAAGATCGCCGACGCATCGAAAGTGTCCGTTTCGGCCGAGATCATTGCTCAGGCGAAGGGCGAGAAGGTGGTCGTGTTCAAGAAGCGCCGCCGCCACAACTATCGCCGCAAGGCCGGGCATCGCCAGCAGCTGACCTTGCTGCGCATCACTGCGGTGGGCGACGCGAAGGCTTCGCCGAAGAAGGACGAGGCGAAGGAAACGCCGAAGAAGGCTGCTCCGGCCAAGAAGGCCGCGCCTGCGGACGCGACCGAAACCGCGGAGAAGAAGCCGGCGGCGAAGAAGGCCGCCCCGAAGAAGGAAGGCGCCACGAAGAAGGCGCCGGCCAAGAAGGCTCCGGCCAAGACCGAAGCCAAGAAGTAAGGATCACGAACGATGGCACATAAGAAAGCAGGCGGTTCGTCGCGTAACGGTCGCGATTCGGCTGGCCGTCGCCTTGGCGTGAAGAAATTCGGCAGCCAGGGCGTGATTCCGGGCAACATTATCGTGCGTCAGCGCGGGACCAAGTTCTATCCCGGCGCCAATGTCGGGATGGGCAAGGATCACACGCTGTTTGCGCTCGCCGAAGGCGTGGTGCGATTCCACACCGGCAAGCTCGGTCGCAAATACGTATCGGTCGACATGCTGGCGCAGGCCGCAGAGTAACCGGACGATTCGATAACGGGATCGTCCAGACGGGACGGTCCCAGCCGGGGCAAACCGCCGGCAGACGAAGAGGGAGATGGGGCCACCCGTCTCCCTCTTGTCGTATCTCCCTCTCATATCGGCGAAAATCGTTTTTCGCCGCCATGCCATTGTCACGCATCCGCCTTACCGGGCGTGACGGGGGCGAAGAGGAGAGAGCGCAGATGTTCCATCGCAGCCAAAGACTGCTCCTGAGACCGCCGTGGCCCGAGGACTGGAGCGAAATCCTCGGCGGAATTGCCGACGAAAGCGTCGTGCGCAATCTTGCGCGCGCACCCTGGCCCTACCGCCCGCATCACGCGCGCGAATTCGTCGCTCGCCCCGTGCCTCCGCATTTCCCGCGCTTCGTCGTGGCTCGTGCCGACGATTCGGCCATGGTCGGCTGTGTCGGGATCGATCCGGCCGGGGAGGTGGCCGAACTGGGTTACTGGATCGCGCGCCCTTACTGGGGGCGCGGATATGCGACCGAGGCCGGCCGGGCGGTGCTCGAAATCGCGCGGATGCTGGGGCATCGGCGGATAGTCGCGAGCCATTTTCTCGATAATCCGGCATCCGGCCGGGTCCTGCGCAAGCTTGGCTTCGCCTGCACCGGTTCGGTCCGCCTTCGGCACAGTTGCGGACGCGGGGGCGAAGCGCTCGCCGCAGAATATGCGCTGGATCTCGAAGGCGAATGCGAACCGGGGATGCGCGCCGCGTGATTCCTGGCGTACATGAGCCCCGCGAGGCGGGGAACTCGGGCCACCGGGCTCCGCCTGACAGCCTGTGCCCGGCGGAGCGCCAGTGGCCCGAGGCCCCATCCTTCGCTGGGGCTCGGCACTTCGGGCTCGGCGCCGCGATTACTCCGTCGGCAGCAATGCGTCCGCAAAATCGCCTTCGTAGAGGCCGATCAGTTCGCGATCGTCGTGATCCCAGGGGTGGAAGCCGGGCCTGAAATAGGCGAGCCAGGCGGGAAAGATGCGGCGGACCACCCCGGGGCTGACCACGAGATAGCGGAACAGGCCCCAGCGGGCTTTCCAGCCGGTGATCCCGTCCTGGGCGAGCAGGTTCATCGAATCTTCCCAGCGATTCTTGAAAAAGCGGCCTGTGACGATCAGCATCATCAGACTGCGGACTTTCCATCGCCGCCATTTCGACCAGTCGCGGGTGGCGTGGTTCCAGGTGTCGAAAGCCACGCCCTTGTGCTCGATTTCCTCGACCGCGTGCCAGCGCCACATATCGCGGACCTCCGCATCGGCCGCCGCAAAATGGCGGGGATTGGCGAGGAATTCGTGCGCCATCATCGCCGTATAGTGCTCCAGCGCCATCGTCGCGGCGAGATTGAGGATTTCCGGCCGTCCTTTGGTCAGGGCCAGCATCTCCTCCACCCGCTTGTCGATCGCCTTGATGTCGTAGCCCGCGTTCTCGGCCAGCTTGTTGAACGCGATATGCTCGCGCGTGTGGTTGATTTCCTGCTTCACAAAGGCGCGGATTTCGGCGTCGAGTTTGGGGCCGGCGCCTGCGCGATGCGCCTTTACCGCCTCGATGAAGAAGGCTTCCCCGCGGGGGAATGTCGCGGAAAGGGCATTGTGCCAGGCGGTTCCGAAAGGCTCGCCGGCCCACCAGCGGCGCGGCGTGGTCTCGCGATTGAACCGCTCGTCCCGGACCGTAATCGTCAGGTCGGCGGGCGTCGGTGCGGAAGAGCGTTCGAGAGAGATTTGGGCAGGGGCGTTCATGGGAAGCTCGCTAGTTATTGACACATGTGTAAGTAATTTCTGCTTACACATGTGTCAATAGTGCGGATCCTCGCGCAGGCAGGGGGCTCGGGCCGCTGGCGCTTTGTCCGATCGTCTGAAGCCCGGCGTTCGTTGGTTCTCGGGAAAGGGCTCGACAGGGGCAAGGTGGGCGCCCCGCCTTACTCCGCCGGCATCACCGCGTCGGCATAGGGGCTGTCGAACTTGCGGATCAGCGCCCGATCGTCCTGCTTCCACGGGTGGAAGCCGGGCAGCAGGATCTTGGCCCAGTCGAAGAACATCCGCCGCATCATGCCGGGCGCAATCCACAGGTGCCGGAACAGCAGCCACCTGGCGCGCAAGCCGGTGATCCCGTCCTGCCGCAGCAGACCCAGCGCATCGCGCACGCGATTGTTGAAATAGCGCCGCGTGATCAGCAAGGCGAGCAAGGCGCGCACGCGATAGCGTTTCCATGCCGACCATTCGCGTGTGGCATGGAGCCAGACGTCGTAAGTGATGCCCTTGTGCTCGATCTCCTCGATCGAATGCCAGCGCCACATCTCGGCGATTTCCGGGTCCACCCCGTCGAGATAGCGCGGATCGGTCAGCAGGCAGTGGCTGATCGCAGCGGCGAAATGTTCGAGCGCGATGGTAATCGCGAGATTGAATTCGGCCGGGCGCCCCCTCGTCAGGGCGAGCATCTCCTCGATACCCTTGTCGATGCTCTCGATATCGTAACCGTGACTCTGGGCCAGATTGTTGAATGCGACGTGTTCGCGGGCGTGATTCGATTCCTGGCGGGTGAAGGCACGAAGCTCGGCCGCCATGCGGGGCGGAACCTTGTCGTCGTAATACTTCATCACCTGGATGAAGAACTTCTCGCCGCGGGGAAGGCTTGCGGAAACCGAGTTGTACCAGGCGGTTGCCACCGGATCGCCCGAATGCCACCACCGTTCCGGCCGGCCGTCGCGGCAGAACTTGCGGTCGCGAATGCTAAGGGCGTGGTCGTCGGGTGTTGCGCTGCCCGACGTGCGCGGAACCTTGCCGCCGGCGTCGGGGCGTTCTAGGCCGCTCGCTTGGTCCGCGTTCATGGACCTGCATTTTATTGTTCAAGGAACCGCATGGCAAGTCGCAAGCGCCTGACCCCCGAAGAAAGCCGCCGGGCCGCGCTCGAGGCCGCACGGCGGCTCTTGATCGAAACCGGCCCGCAGTCGGTCACGCTCAAGGCCGTTGCGGGGCGGATCGGGCGAACCCACGCAAATCTGCTGCATCATTTCGGCTCAGCCGCGGGGCTGCAGAAGGAACTTGCCAAGCATCTTGCGGAAACCGTGTGCGAGAGCATCAAGGACGCGGTCCGCGCCAGTCGTGCCGGGCTCGGCTCTCCGCGCGAAGTCGTCGACCTCGCTTTCGATGCGTTCGACAAGGAAGGCGCAGGGGCCCTGGCAAGCTGGATGATCCTGACCGGCAACGAAGACGCGCTGTCGCCGATCGTGGAAACGATTCATCAGCTGGTCGACGAAATCGCGCCCGAGGAAGCGACCTCACACGGCGATGTGGCGAGAGTTCACGAGGACACGCTGGCGCTGGTCCTGATGGCGATGGGGGACGCGCTGATCGGCTCCGCCCTGTCTCGTTCGCTGATGCTGCCCGAAACCGCGGCGCGGGACCGGGCGGAGCGGATGCTGCTCAATTCGATTGCGACCGCGAGTCAGCCGAACTGAGCGCGCTCCCCATCCAGTCGGGCGCAAGCGAGGGATCGATCGCATCGACCCGCAAGTGGTCGACGGCCAGGCCCAGCGCGGGATAGGCGGCGCGGCGCCGCTTTTCCTCCGACCGGTCGAGCGGCACGACCAGCAGGCGGCGATTGACCTTCTGGCGCCAGTTCATCCGCGCGGTATTCTCCTGCCCGACATAGCACCCCTTGTCGAAGCTGACGCCGTTCAGTTCGATCGCATTGGTTTCGAGCCAGAGCACGTCGCCCAGCTCGGCCTGTCCCTCGGGGACGCCGAGGGCCAGCCGGTGGGCGCGCCATTCGTCGTCTGCCGGCGCGTCGTCGGGCGAAACCGGCGCTATCCAGCGCTGCCCCAGGTCCGCCAGGCGCGGATCGGACGCGGCGCCATCGCCGATCTGCCGCCGCCAGTGCACCGCGAGGCCATCGTCGATGCCGATCGCGATCTTGCGCCGCAGCCGATAGAGCGACAGGCGCTTCACGAGGTCCTCGGCCCGTTCGGCTTCGCAGTCGAGCAGCAAGTCGCGCTCGCCGCCGGGCCAGACGAGCACGTCGAACAGGGCCTTGCCCTGCGCCGTCAGCAGGGCGGCATAAACGGGCAGCGGCCCGGCCACGTCGTTGGTCAGCAAACCCTGAAGGAAGGCGCCAACGTCCTCGGCATCGTCTTGCGGGGAGAGGCGCACTATGGCGCGATCGAACAGGCGGGTTGCGGTCATGGGTGACAGATAGGGCGCTGCCGGCCTAAGGGAACCCCCATGAACGCGACCCCCGAATCCCTGACCATCCGCCGGCCCGACGACTGGCACGTGCACTTGCGCGACGGCGCCCTTCTGCAAGCGGTTACGCCTTATACCGCACGACAGTTTGCGCGGGCCATCGTGATGCCCAATCTCGCGCCGCCCGTCACCGGGGTGGAGGCCGCGAGCGCCTATCGCGAACGCATTCTCGCTGCGGTGCCCGAGGGGGTGGCATTCGCCCCGCTGATGACATGCTATCTGACCGACGATACCGATCCCGACGAACTCGCCAGGGGCTTCGAGCAAGGGGTGTTTACCGCGGCCAAGCTCTATCCGGCGAACGCCACGACCAATTCCGCGCACGGGGTGACCGACGTGGCGAATATCCGCAGCGCGCTGGAACGGATGGCATCCATCGGGATGCCGCTGTGCGTCCATGGCGAGGTGACCGATGCCGAAATCGACGTCTTCGACCGGGAAAAGGTCTTTATCGATCGGGTGCTGGAACCCCTCCTTATCCGCCTGCCTGCGCTGAAGGTGATCTTCGAACACATCACGACGGCAGACGCAGTCCAGTTCGTCGTTTCGGCTGGCGAGAACGTGGCGGCGACGATCACGCCGCAGCACCTCCACATCAATCGCAATGCCATGCTGGTCGGTGGAATCCGGCCGCATGCCTATTGCCTGCCGGTGGCGAAGCGCGAACGGCACCGCATTGCCCTGCGCGAGGCCGCGACCTCGGGCTCCCCCAAATTTTTCCTCGGCACCGACAGCGCGCCCCATGCGCGCGATGCAAAGGAAAGCGCCTGCGGCTGCGCGGGCATCTTCAACGCCCCCTTCGCGCTCGAAAGCTATCTCGAGGTGTTCGAAGACGAGGGCGCGCTGGAAAATTTCGAAGGCTTCGCCAGCGAGCATGGCCCGCGCTTCTACGGATTGCCGCTGAACGAGGAACGGATCACGCTGGAACGCACCGGGATGCAGGTGCCCGATGAGATCGACGCGCTTGGTACGCCGATCGTCCCCTTCCATGCGGGCGAGAGGCTGCGCTGGGCCATGCGCGCCTGATCTTCAGGCCTGCAGCACCTTGTCGGCTTTGCGACGGGAAAGAATGTCCCAGACGAAAATTGCGATCGCCGTCCAGATCAGCACGAAGCAGGCGATCTGCACCGTCTGCAGCGGCTGATCGAAAACGGTGAGGCCGAGGACGAAAACGATCGTCGGCGCCAGAAATTGCAGGAAGCCGATCGTGGAGTAATCCATCCGCCGCGCGGCAATCGCGAACAGCAGCAGCGGGATGGCGGTCAGCGCGCCGCCGAGGACGATGGTAAAGCTCAGCTCCGGCGATTGGGCGAATGCCGACCCGGCCGGGGAGGCCGCGTACCACAAGGCGATTGCCGCGGCCGGCACGAGCAGCAATGTCGATTCGATCGTCAGCCCCGGCAATGCGCCGACATCGACACGCTTGCGCAGCAACCCGTAAGTTCCGAAGCTGAGACCGAGCGTAAGACTGATCCACAGCGTGGTCAGCGCGCCGCCGAGAAGAAGAGCGACTCCCGCAGCGGCAATCGCCACCGCGAGCCATTGGCGCCGGCTCAACTTCTCGCCGAGAATGAAAGTGCCCAGCAGCACGTTGATCAGCGGATTGATGTAGTAGCCCAGGCTGGCGGCATAGAGGTAATCGTGCTGGATCGCCCAGACGTATACCAGCCAGTTCAGTCCGATGAGAACCGAACTTGCTGCCAGCGTGGCAAGGCTGCGCGGGTTGGCAAACGCCCGCAGGACCTCTCGCCCCTGCCGCCGGATCGCGACGATCACGAGGCAGATCGGCAGGGTCCAGATGATTCGCCAGCCCACGAATTCGAACGCGGGCACTTCGCGCACGAGCAACAGATAGAGCGGCAGAAAGCCCCAGATGAAGTAGGCCGAAAGCCCGGCGGCGAGGCCCGATTGCCGGGTTTGGGGGATCTCACCGCTCATTTCGCAGGTGATCTAGGCATCGCGCCGGAGCTGCGCAACGATCATTCCGCCTCCGCGCGAACTCGGCTCGTCGCAAAATGAACTTGCTGCAATGTCCGTTGCGATCCGTTCATGGAGGGCTCGATATTTATGAACGGATCGAGCGGACGACCTTCCCCGAGTGTCCGGCGAAACGATGAGAGGAACGAGCGATGACCAGGATCAGTCTGAAGTTCGCCGCGCTTGCGATTGCGGCGCCGGGCCTTGCGCTGGCGATGCCGGCCCAGGCCGCCGAGCCGGCCCGAGCCTATCAGGCGGTGCACGGCGCGACCTATGAAACCGACAGTTACAACCAGTGGCGCGATCGCGACCGCTATCGTGACCGCGACTACCGCGATTATCGGCGGTACGATCGTGGCCGTTACGACCGCGATCGGTACGACCGCGACCGATACGACAGGGTGAGCCGCGATGCGCGTATCTGGCGCGGCCGCGACGGGCGATACTATTGCCGTCGCGACGACGGCACGACCGGTCTGCTGATCGGCGGTGCCGTGGGCGGCCTCTTGGGTCACGAGATTGCCGGCCGGGGCGACCGCACCCTCGGTGCGATCCTGGGCGCGGCTGGCGGCGCTCTGCTTGGGCGCGAAATCGATCGCGGAAGCACTCGCTGCCGCTGAACGATCACCGACGATCTTCGGCTGCACCCACCTGCAGCCGCAGCGCGGTTGCCACCGGCCGCGGAAGACGCCTCGCTGTCAGACGGCAGTGGGGCGTCTTCGATTGACGGCGCCTGGAGTGGTTTTCAGCAAGGCTGAAGCGGCCGGTGCCGTCTCAATGAAAGCGTCCCTAGGGGTGCCCGCGATCAGACTTCGCGCAGGCGCGGCATCAATTCCGCGAAGTTGCACGGGCGGTTGCGGCTGTCGAGCTGTTCGGCGAGAATTCCGTCCCAACCGTCCTTCACCGCGCCGTTGGAACCGGGCAGGGCGAAGATATAGGTCCCAGCGGCGACGATGGCGCAGGCGCGGCTTTGGATCGTGCTGGTGCCGATGGATTTGTAACTGAGCCAGCGGAACAACTCGCCGAAACCCGGAATGTCGCGCCCGGCGTGGTCGCGGCGAACTTTCTCGAGCGCTTCGGGGGTGACATCGCGGCCGGTCAGCCCGGTGCCGCCCGTAGCGACGATCGCGTCGATCCGGGAATCGGCCATCCAGGCTTCCAGCCGATGCGCGATTGCATCGCTATCGTCGCGAACGATCGCCCGCTCGACCAGCCTGTGGCCGGCGCCTTCGATCCGGCCTGCGAGGATATCGCCCGACGTATCGTCGGCTGCCGTGCGGCTGTCGGATACCGTCAGCACTGCGATCCCGATCGGCGTGAAGGTGCGGTCGTAATCGATGGGCATCAGTCGCGCGATGTCAGGCGCACGCCGCCGCCGCCCGAAAGCTCCGGGAAAGTCGGCCACATGCCCTGCGCCAGAGCGATCCGGCTTTCCGAAGCGCCGCCGGCCTGCCGCTCGTACATCCAGTAATTGCGCATCACGATCGCGACATAGCCGCGCGTTTCCCAATAGGGGATGCTTTCCATGTAGAGCAGGGGATCGCCCTGGTCGCGGATCTCGGTGTTCCACCGGGTGACCGGCGAAAGGCCGGCGTTGTAAGCGGCCATCACTTTCGGCAGCAGGCCGCCGGTGGCGCCGGAATCGCGCAGCATCTGCAGGTGTTCCTGGCCGAACGCGAGATTGATTTCGGGCCGGGCGAGATCGCTGGCATTGCCCGAAACGCCCAGTTTCGCGCGGTGATCGATCGCAGCGGCGGGCATGATCTGCATCAGACCGCGCGCGCCGGCCGGGCTGACGGCATCGGCCCGAAACACCGATTCCTGCAATGTATGGGCATAGGCGAGCGCGGGATCGACGCGCCATCCGTTCACCGGCTGCCATTTCGGGGCGGGATAGCGCAGCGCCGGTTCGGCCCGCGCACCGCGCGGCGCATTGTGCGCCATCCACAACTGTGTCGATGGCAGGCCCATTTCGCGCGCGAGCCGGGACAGCTCGTCGTAGTTTTCCGGGTCGCCGATCTGCGCCTCGTGCCGCAAAACCTCGTCGGCGAGACGATCGCGTCCGATCTCGGCCAGGGCCACCGCGATACGCACGTTCTCGATCTCGCGCAGCTTGCGCCAGTCCTCCATTGCGAAATCCGCGCTCGCGTGGTTCTGCGGGAGATGCTGGCCGAGCTGCTCGCGGGCGAGCATGCCGTAAAGCGTCTCGTCGAGCCGTGCGGCACCGCGCAAGCGCTCGGCTGCCTTCTCCGGCTGGCGGCACCGGATCGATGCACGGCTCGACCAGTAGAATGCGGCTGCCGTCAGCTCGTTGTTGGTGGAACCGCGCGCTGCCCGTTCGAAGCTGTCGGCGGCGGTCTCGCAATCGTTCAACCGCCATGCCGCCAGTCCGGCCACCCAGTCGCCTTCCGCGACCCAGGCGCCCGAGCCGTCGCGCACGGTCTGCGCCATGGCGAGCGCGGCCGGATCGTTGTTCTCGATGTAGTAGCTGAAAGCCACGCGCTGCCGCCATTCGGCGCGAGCGGGCGGGCTGAGCAGGGCATCGACGCCGTCGAGGAGCTGGCGTGCGCCGTCGGGGTCGTCGTTGCTGATCCGGTCGAGAATGGCCTGGCGCACATCCGCCGGCATTGTCCCGTCGTCGACGGTCGAGGGCCGTACCCGTTTCGAGGCGTACGGCTGCCTGACGAAGCTCTGCCGCTGCGGAAGATAGGGGGCCGACATCAGGCCGCGCTTCAGCCCCAGATTGCCCATTTGCTCGGCATGCGGCAGGCGGCTGCCCTCTGCCAGCCAGGCCTGGATCGCGGGCAATTCCACCCGCGGGCTGGTTGCAGCCAGGTAATATTCCGCTTTCGCCACCTGGTGCAGCGGGCCGTCGGAGCGCTCTGCCAGCATGGCCTCCACCCGCGACCAGTCCTGCCGATCAATCGCCTGGAACAGGTCCGTGTAGTATTCGCGGTCGGGGCGGCTGAGCAGTTCGGGAACATTGCTGTTGAGGGCACGCGAACGGAAATACTCGGCGGCACTGCTGTTGGCGGCCGCCGGCGTCGCAACGACCGCGGAAGCGAAGAGCGCTGCAGTGGCCGCTATCAGCGTCAACCATCGGGTCGGGTCAGGTTTCGCCATAAGTCCAATCGAGCCAGCATCGCCAGAACCGCTCGCGCCGCCGTGCCGATCGGCGCATATCCGCGAGCCCTCCGGCACCCATCGCGGGAATGCTTGTTCCTTCATGGTTAATATTGCGTAAAATTGCAGGGCCTTGCGTCATATCGTGCCCCAGAAGCGGCGGAATGTTGCGCCCGAGAAAAAGGATTCTGCCCGGTTTCACCAGCCCGACATGATGAATCAGAAGCTCGCCCAGGCCGGCGGCACGAATGGCGTCCCAGTCCGGCGCGACATCGTGGCGAGGCAGCAGGGATGCGGTGTAGACCGTCTCGGGTGTCAACCCCGCCGCGCGCAGGAACCCTTGCAGCAGCGCGCCGTCGGGGCCGGAAAGCAGCCGTTCGCGATCTCCCTCCTCGGGCTGGTTGACAACGACCATCAGGCGGGCCTGTGCAGGACCGGCAGGCGGCACGCGCGGAAAGGAGCCGCCGGTATCGAGCACGTCGGCGGTGAGCCACCACTCGCGGAACGCCGCCAGGTCGCCCGGCCAGCTGCTTTTGTCCACATCGACCCGAGGGGTCGCTTCAACCGCGGGTGCGCGTTCGCGGACCGGCTCTGCCGGCCGGGACTCGACCGCGGGAACGGCCGGGGCCTCGGCCTCTTCCGGCGAAGCCAGCCAGGCCGTAGCGTCGTCGGCGAAATCGCAATCGACGCCGGCATCGCGCCACCAGTCGATCGCGGCGGCAAACTGGCCGGAAAGCGGGAGGGGCGGGCGTTCTGCCATCAGGCTTGCGGTCTTGACCTGCCCTGCCGCAGCAATCAAGGCATGATGCAAGCCCGGGGCAGCAAAGAGACGAAGGATCATTTGGGATGAGCGAACGCGAATCGATGCCGTGCGACGTGGTGATCGTGGGCGGCGGGCCGGCCGGCCTCGCCGCAGCGATCCGCCTCAAGCAGATCAACGACGCGCTCGAGGTGGTCGTACTGGAAAAAGGCTCCGAGATCGGAGCGCATATTCTTTCCGGCGCGGTGGTCGATCCCAAGGCGCTCGACGAACTTCTGCCCGAATGGCGCGACCAGGGTTGCCCGATGGCGGAAGTGCCGGTGACAGATAACTGGCACTGGGTGCTGTCGAGGGGCGGCAAGAGGGCCATCCCCCACCTGTTCATGCCGCCGTTCCTGTCGAACGACGGCTGCTACACCGGTTCGCTGGGCAATATGACCCGCTGGCTGGGCGAGCAGGCGGAAGCTCTCGGCGTCATGGTCTTCCCGGGCTTTCCCGCTGCCGACGTGCTCTTCGACGATAGCGGCGCGGTCGCGGGCGTGGTGACGCAGGACATGGGCGTGGCCGCCGACGGCAGCCACAAGCCCGATTACCAGCCCGGCATGGAAATCCACGCTAAGTATACCCTGTTTGCCGAGGGTGCGCGCGGCAACCTGACCAAGCGGATCAAGGCGCGCTTCGATCTGGAGGCCGACTGTCAGCCGCAGGTCTATGGCCTGGGCATCAAGGAGCTGTGGGACATCGATCCCGACAAGCATGTGCCGGGCCGCGTGATCCACACGCAGGGCTGGCCCCTGTCGGAAAGCGACACCTGGGGCGGCGGCTTCCTCTACCATCAGGCGGGCGGGCAGGTCGCGCTCGGTTTCGTCACCGCGCTCGATTACGAGAACCCCTACGTCTCGCCGTTCCAGGAATTCCAGCGCTGGAAACTGCATCCGGCCATCCGCGAATACCTCGAAGGCGGGAAGCGCGTCGCCTATGGCGCGCGCGCGATCAACGAGGGCGGTTGGCAGTCGGTCCCGAAGCTGGCCTTCCCCGGTGGCGCGCTGATCGGCTGCGCGGCGGGCTTCGTCAACGTGCCCCGGATCAAGGGCAGCCATACGGCGATGAAAAGCGGGATGCTGGCGGCAGAAGCCGTCGCGGCCGCGATCGGCGGCGGCGCGGAGAAGACCGAGTTGGGCGACTACGATGCCGCCGTGCGGTCGAGCTGGATCGCCGACGAGCTGAAGAAGGTGAAGAACGCCCAGCCCGCAGTGGCGAAGTTCGGCGGCGATGTCGGCACCGTCATTGCCGGGATCGACATGTGGATGCGCACGCTGGGCATCGGCCTGCCGGTGACGATGAAGCACGATCCCGACTATACCCATACCCACCGGGCGGACCTCCACCGGCCGATCGATTACCCCAAGCCCGACGGCGAGATCACGTTCGATCGGCTGACCTCGGTATCCTATTCCTACACCAATCATGCAGAGGACCAGCCCTGCCATCTGAAGGTGAAGGACATGGCGCTGCAGGAGGCAAGCGAGCTGGGCGTCTATGGCGGCCCCTCGACGCGCTATTGCCCCGCCGGGGTCTACGAATGGGTCGATGTCGAGGAAGGCGATCCCAAGTTCGTGATCAACGCGCAGAACTGCGTCCACTGCAAGACCTGCGATATCAAGGACCCGAACCAGAACATCGAATGGGTCACGCCCGAAGGCGGCGGCGGACCGAACTATCCGAATATGTGACGGGGACCTTTGCCAAACGCTCGCGTCGCCCTGGATCCGAACCGGGGCGACGGAAACGGCAGGAATTGCGTGAGCATCACCGAAACCGCCTACGCCAAGATCAACCTGGCGCTGCATGTCCGGCGGCGGCGGGAAGACGGGTATCACGAGCTGGAGACGCTGTTCGCCTTCGTCGATACCGGCGATGTGCTGACGGCGCGCACCGCGGCGCAGGACAGCCTGACCGTCACCGGCGAATTTGCCGGCGCGCTCGACGATCCGTTCGGCAATATCGCCGCGAAAGCGCTCGCCAAGCTGCCGCGCGCGGACGGCCTTGCCCTCACGCTCGAAAAGCGGCTGCCGGTCGCTGCCGGACTGGGCGGCGGCTCCGCCGATGCCGGGGCGGTGTTTCGCCTGATCCGCGAGCGCTATGGCCTGCCCGGGGACTGGCGCGAACGGGCGGCGAGCCTGGGCGCGGACGTTCCCGCTTGCGTGGAGAGCGTTGCCTCTATCGGGCGCGGGACCGGCACCGAGTTGTCGCCGGTCGAAAACGATCTGGCCGGAACGCCGGTTCTGCTGGTCAATCCGCGGGTGCCGCTCCCCACCGGCCCGGTTTTCGCCGCCTGGGACGGAGCCGACGCGGGGCCGCTGGCGGGCACGACCGCCCGCGAAATTGCCGAAAGCAACGGCAACGATCTCGAGCGGATCGTTTTCGAACGCCTCCGCGTGGAAGAGGCCTTGTCTGCCTGGAACGCCCTGGCCGACAGCGGCGGGTTTCTGACTCGCATGTCCGGCTCGGGCGCGACGTCTTTCGCCTTGTTCGAAACGATCGAGGCGCGTGACCGGGCGGCTGCGGATATTGCCGCCGCAAACCCCGGCTGGTGGCAAATGAAAGGTGCGCTGCGATGATCGACAGTCTTCCGTTCCGCCGGGTTGGCGAACCGACCCGGGGCGGTATCGTTTGCGTGGTCGATCATGCGTCCAACCGCGTCCCCGCGGACATCGAACTGGGGATCGCGCCCGAGCTTCTGGACAAGCATATCGCGGTCGACATCGGTGTCGAAGGCGTCGCCGAACGCATGGCGCGACGGCACGCGATCCCCGCCCATCTCGCGTGTGTCAGCAGGCTGGTATGCGACCTCCATCGTGAAGAGGAGTCGCCTGCCGTCGTCCCCGAAACGAGCGACGGCCACCTGATCCCGGGAAACATCGGCGCCGATATCGAACGGCGTCTCGCGCTGTTCCATCGCCCCTACCACGCTGCGCTGGCCGAGTGGCTCGACGCCGCGCAGCCCGAGCTTGTCATTGCGCTCCACAGCTTCACCCCCGCGCTCGAAAGCGGTGGTGAGGAACGGCCGTGGGAAGTCGCCCTGCTCTATAACCGGGACGATCGCGCCGCGCGCCACGCGATCCGCCTGTTCGCGGAAGAAGGGCTGACGGTCGGCGACAACCAGCCTTATTCGGGCAAGCAGTTGAACGCGACGATGGACCGCCATGCGGAGGCGCACGGGAGACCCTATCTGACGATCGAGATCAGACAGGACATGATCGAGCGGGAGGCCGATCAGGCGCGCTGGGCGGCACTCGTCGCGGATGTCGCCGGCCGCACTGCGCACGCGCTGAAGGACGCTTAAGGGCCCCTGGCGGCGCTCGGGGAGTGCTCACGGGTGCCCGAGCGGCACGCGAGAGCTGTTGCCGGCAAAAGAATTTCCCTTTCGACCGGCCCGTGCGATGCTTTAGGGGTTGGAATCCCCTCGAACGCGCAACATCTGGAACTCGCCATGCCTGCCTACCGCTCCCGCACTTCGACCCACGGCCGCAACATGGCCGGCGCGCGCGGGCTGTGGCGCGCAACGGGCATGAAGGACGACGATTTCGGCAAGCCGATTATCGCCGTGGTCAATTCCTTCACCCAGTTCGTGCCTGGTCACGTCCACCTGAAAGACCTGGGCCAGATGGTCGCGCGCGAGATCGAGGCTGCGGGCGGCGTGGCCAAGGAGTTCAACACGATCGCGGTCGACGACGGGATCGCGATGGGCCACGACGGCATGCTCTATTCGTTGCCCAGCCGCGATCTGATCGCCGACAGCGTCGAATACATGGTCAACGCCCATTGCGCCGACGCGATGGTCTGCATTTCCAATTGCGACAAGATCACGCCGGGAATGCTGATGGCGGCGATGCGGATCAACATTCCGGTCGTGTTCGTTTCCGGCGGACCGATGGAAGCGGGCAAAGTCGTCCTCAAGGGCAAGGAAGTCGCGCTCGATCTGGTCGATGCGATGGTCGCCGCCGCCGACGAGCGCATGACCGACGAGGAAGTTCTCGATATCGAGCGGTCCGCCTGCCCCACATGCGGATCGTGCAGCGGCATGTTCACCGCCAATTCGATGAACTGCCTGACCGAGGCGCTCGGTCTCTCGCTGCCGGGCAACGGATCGACCCTTGCCACCCACGCCGACCGCAAGGCGCTGTTCCTGCGCGCCGGGCGGCTTGTCGTCGAACTCTGCCGCCGGTGGTACGAGGAAGACGATGCGAGCGTCCTGCCGCGCACGATCGCCGATCGGTCGGCTTTCGAAAATGCCATGAGCCTCGATATCGCGATGGGCGGATCGACCAATACCGTGCTGCACCTGCTTGCCGCCGCGCACGAGGCGGGGCTGGACTTCACGATGGCCGATATCGACCGCCTCAGCCGCCATATCCCGTGCCTTTCCAAGGTCGCACCGGCGAAGGACGACGTGCATATGGAGGACGTTCACCGGGCCGGCGGAATCATGGCGATCCTGGGCGAACTCGATCGCGCGGGCTTGCTTAACACCGCGGTGCCCACCGTTCACAGCCCGACACTGCGCGATGCTCTCGACGAATGGGATATCGCGCGCACCAACAGCCCGGCGGTGCAGGAGTTTTTCCGCGCCGCGCCCGGTGGCGTGCCGACGCAGACGGCATTCAGCCAGAACCGGCGGTGGGCCGAACTCGACCTCGATCGCCGCGAGGGGGTGATCCGCTCGGCCGAACATGCCTTCAGCCAGGATGGCGGGCTTGCGGTTCTCTACGGCAATCTGGCGGAAGATGGCTGCATCGTGAAGACCGCCGGGGTCGACGAAAGCATTCTGACGTTTTCCGGCCCGGCGAAAGTCTACGAAAGCCAGGACGCGGCCGTGACGGCCATCCTGACCGACCAGGTTCGCGAAGGCGATGTCGTGGTCATCCGCTACGAAGGGCCGAAGGGCGGCCCCGGCATGCAGGAAATGCTCTATCCCACCAGCTACCTCAAGTCGAAGGGGCTGGGCAAAGCCTGCGCGCTGGTGACCGACGGGCGCTTCTCCGGCGGCACGTCGGGCCTGTCGATCGGCCATGCTTCGCCCGAGGCGGCCGAAGGCGGCGCAATCGGCCTGGTGCGCGAAGGCGACAGGATCGTGATCGACATTCCGAAACGAACGATCCATCTCGACGTCTCGGAATCCGAACTGGCCGAGAGGCGAGCGGAGATGGAGGCAAGGGGAGATCGGGCATGGAAGCCGGTGGAAAAGCGCAAGCGGCAGGTTTCGACCGCGCTGCAGGCTTATGCCGCGATGACCACCAGCGCCGCGCGCGGCGCGGTGCGCGACGTTTCGCAGCTCGTCCGCAAGTGAGACCGTCCCGAGCCGGTGCCGCGGCCGTGCTGACGCTTGCGGCCGCCTGTTCCTCTGCCGATGCGCCGGTGCAGGCGCAGGCGGATGAAGGCGCCCAGCCGATCGAATGCGCCATCGGCCCGGGGGCCGGCTTCGGGCCGGATTGCCTGGTGGAACGCGCCGAGATCGACGGAACGATCGTGCTGACGGTGCGCCATGCCGACGGCGGCTTCCGCCGGTTCGCGCAGTTGCCGGAAGGGCGCGGACTGGTTGCCTACGATGGCGCCGACCCGGTCGAACAGACGCTGGCGGGCGAGGTGCTGGAGGTCGCGATTGCCGGCGAACGCTACCGCTTTGCCGCGCGGCCTTCTCAGGGAACCGATGCCGGCGAGTGATCCCGTCCTGACGGTCGCCGAAATGCAGGCGGCGGAACAGGCGCTGGTCGATGCCGGCACGGATGTCGATACGCTGATGCAGCGGGCAGGGTGCGGGGCGGCCGAATGGGTCTGGCGCCTTGCCGCCGGCCGGCCGGTGACGGTCCTGTGCGGACCGGGCAACAACGGCGGCGACGGCTACGTTATCGCGCAGGTCCTGCATCGGCGCGGGCTGGATGTTGCGGTCGTGGCGCCGATCGCGCCCGGAACCGATGCAGCGCAGAACGCATCCGCGCTCTATCGCGGAGCCATCGGGCGGACGGCCAGCGGACGGCGCGGAGCGGTGCTGGTGGACTGTCTGTTCGGCAGCGGGCTTGCCCGGCCGCTGTCGACCGAACTCGCCGGGTTGCTGGCCGAACTCGCGGCCGGTCATCGTCATGCGGTCGCGGTGGACCTGCCGAGCGGGATCGAAAGCGATTCCGGTATGCCGCTCAACCCCGACCTGCCCGCTTGCGACCTGACGCTGGCGCTGGGGGCGTGGAAGTTCGCGCACTGGACCATGCCCGCCTGCGCCCGGATGGGCGTGCGGCGGCTGGTCGATATCGGCGTGACCGCGCCGCCGTGTTCGGCGCGTCTTTCCGCCCGCCCCCGGCTCGATCCTCCGGCGCCCGATGCGCACAAGTATCGGCGCGGCCTGCTCGGTGTGGTCGGCGGGGCCATGCCCGGGGCGGGCCTGCTTTCGGCCCGTGCCGCGATGCACGCGGGCGCGGGCTACGTGAAGCTTTTCTCCGGCCATTCGCATCCCGCCGCTCCCGCTGCGCTGGTCGTCGACGCGCGCCCGCTGGCCGAGGCGCTCGGCGACGCGCGTCTGGGGGCGATCCTTGCTGGCCCCGGCCTCGGCCGCGACGAGGGTGCGAAGGCGCGGCTGGAGCAGGTTCTCGACACCGACGCGCCGCTCGTCCTCGATGCCGATGCGCTGATTTTGCCGGGGCCGCGCAGGTTTGCGCGCGAGACGCTGCTGACCCCGCACGAGGGGGAATTGGAAAGCCTGTGCCGTCTCTTCGGCGTCGATGGCGGCAGCAAGCGCGCGAAGGCGCAGGAACTGGCGCGCAAAAGCGGGGCCGTGGTCCTGGCCAAAGGGCCGGATACGCTGCTGTGCGCACCCGACGGCAGGCTGCATCTGTTCCCGCCGGGCCCGAGCTGGCTTTCCGCCGCTGGCACGGGCGACGTTCTTGCCGGCGTGGCGGCAAGCCGCATGGCGACGGGCGCCGGCGCTTTCCTCGCGGCCGAGCAGGCCGTGTGGCTGCACCACGAGGCCGCGCGGATCGCGGGGGTGGCATTCAGCGCCGACGAACTGGCGAAAGCCGTGAAAGCCGCCTACGCGCGCTTCCTGTGACCGAGACAAACGAGATCCTGCGTATCGCCGCCAAGGGCGACGGCGTGACCGCCGATGGCCGCCATGTGCCCTTCGCCGCCCCGGGCGATGTGCTGCAAGCCGATGGCACGCTGGAACCGGGGCCGCACCGGGCCCAGCCGCCGTGCCGCCATTTCGGCACGTGCGGGGGGTGCCAGCTTCAGCATTGCGATAGCCAGGCGATCGCGCGCTACGTCGGCGAGCGGGTCGCCTTTGCCGCGCAGGGGCAGGGCGTCGCCATCGGCGAAATGCTGGCGCCGCACCTTTCGCCCCCGCGCAGCCGCCGGCGTTGCACGCTTCATGCGGCGAGCGCGGGGGGTAAGCCGCTGCTCGGGTTCCGGCAGGCAGGCTCGCACCGGATCGTGGACATGCGCGAATGCCATATCCTCCGCCCGGAACTCTTCGCGCTGGTGCCGCCGCTGCGGACATTGCTGGCGGCGCGGAAAGAGCGGCTATCGGCAAAGATCGAACTGACTCTGACCGATCAGGGGGTCGACTGCGCGATAGCGGGGCTCGCGGTGGAAGGACTGGCCGCCACCGAGGCGATGCTGGCTTTCGCGCAGCAGAACGGCTTGGCCCGCCTGACGCTCGATCACGGATACGGGCCGGAGCCGGTGTGGGAGCCGGAGCCGGTCACCGTTTCGCCCGCCGGCGTTCCGGTCGGTTTCCCCAGCGGCGGGTTTCTGCAGGCGACTGCGGATGGCGAGAAGGCCCTGACGCAGATCGCCGGCGACTGGCTGTCGGGCGCGCGCTTCGTCGCGGACCTGTTCTCCGGCCTCGGCACTTTTGCCTTTGCCCTGTCGCGCGAATCGAAGGTCCTGGCGGTCGAGGCCGCCCGCGATGCCCATCTGGCGTGCAAGTCGGCTGCCGCGCGCACCGGCGGGGCGGTCCATGCCATGCACCGCGACCTTTTCCGCAACCCGCTCCAGCCCGAAGAGCTGAACCGGTTCGACGCCGTGCTGCTCGACCCGCCGAGAGCCGGCGCGCGCGAGCAAGTGGCGCGGCTGGCCGAAAGCACGGTGCCGCGGATCGTCTACGTCAGTTGCAATCCGGCGAGCTGGGCGCGCGACGCTGCGCGGCTGGTGGCCGCCGGATACCGTCTGGAAGCTGCCAAGCCGGTGGGCCAGTTCGTCTGGTCGACCCACGTCGAACTGGCGAGCCTTTTCGTGCGGGAGCGGGGCTAGGCGCGGCTGTCCCGCAAAGCCCCCAGCAGTTGTTCGAACAGCCAGTCGCGCGCATGGGGCTCGACATAGGCGTGGCTGGCCCCCGGGCAGCGGGCGATCCGCGAATCGGCGAGGTCCCATGCTTCGGCGAATGCCTGCGCGGTCCGGTCGGTTTCGGCCAGAAGGATGCGCACCGGCCCTTCGAACCGTTCCAGCCCTGCCGCCATTTCTTGCGCCAGCGATCCCGGGCCGGATCGGGGCAGGGCGGCTCTGGCCAGGCCGCGTGCCAGCTTGCGGAAATCGACCCGACCGGTGACGAGGCGGGCCAGTTCTCCGGGATTTTTCAGCTTTTCGAGATAGCGCGAACGTATCGCGGTGGACGGGGGAAGGTCGTCCTGCTCGTCCTCGATCGTCCACGGGTTGGACAGGACGAGCGCGTCGCAGCCGGCCCCGCTCGCCAGCATCAGGGCGCTGGCGGCATCGCAGTTGCCGAAGGCGACGACCCGTTTCATCTGGGGCGCCATGGCGCGGAATGCGTCGATTGCCGCTGCGATATCCTTCGCGCTCGCGCGAAACCCGCGATTCTTGCCCTCGCTGTCGCCGACGCCCCGCCGGTCGAAACGGAACACCGGAAAGCCCGCCCTGGCGATTCTTTCGGCGAGCCGGGCCTGGCCGGAAAAGGCGCCGGCGCGAATCTCGTTGCCGCCGCTGACGATCAGCAGCCCGACCGAGGCGGGGGCGGTGTCGATCGTTCCCGCCAGCGTCTGATCTTCGCAGGCGAATGTGAGGGGGAGCCGGTTCACGCTTCCTGCATCCCCTGTCCGACAGCGGCGGCAAGCGCTTCTGCCTGTTCGCGCGATTCGCCCGGCTCCGCGCGCAGCCACAGCCCGCTGCCCCCGAGGGCATCCTGTTCGATCCGCACCTGAGCGGATTGCGACGGCAAGTCGGCCGCTTCCAGTTCGCGGAAAAGGTCCCGGCCCAGCGACCATCCGGCCAGCTCGATGCCTTCCGAGCGGCCCAGTTGTGCGAGGCCCCCGGTCGTCTCCTCGGTCCCCGCCTCGCGCGCGGAAAGCGTGCGTGCGCGGAGCATCGGCCGCAGGACCTGGCGCCCGGCAATCGGGGCGTAGTTCCAGCCAGGCATATCGGTGGGGGCAAGCAAGGCCCCGCCACGCAGGGTGAGCACATGGGTCGCCTCGAAATGCCCGGCGGCCGCAAGCGCGGCGTGCCGCCATCCTTCCAGCGTCTGCGTGTCGAGCGGTCGGCGGCTTTCGTTGCAGCCGGGAAAATCGGCCAGCACGCTGGCAATTCCGTCGTCGGCGAGGCATCGCATGACCTCCACCGTGAAGCGGCGCAGCTTGTTCGCTTCGTCGAACAACGCAGGCAGCACCAGAACCCGCGCCGATCGTCCTCCGCGGAAGGCCAGCGCGATTTCGTCGTGGGTGCCGCCGTCCGGGTCGGGGCAGGGCCAGGTCGTGACGATGGGCGCGGTCAGCTGTCTACGACTTTCGCCTCGGCAAAGGCGAGCAGCCCGCCATAGGTCTCCAGCATTTCGCCATCGACTTCGTCGTCTTCGATGATGATGTCGAGGCGATCCTCGATCTCGGTCAGAAGTCCGGCGACGGCCATCGAATCGAGTTCGGGCAGATGGCCGAAAAGGCCCGTGTCATTGTCGAAACTCTCGACTTTGGCAGCGTCGAGGCCAAGCACGTCGCACAGGATGGTGCGCAGCTTGGTATCGATTTCGCTGCGGCTAGGCGCAAGACTGCTCATGCCGGCGTGGTTCCCCTGCAATTCGGCGGCGCCTTAGCCCTGCCGGGCACCCGGCGCAAGGCGGCGGACGAGGCGCTTTGCCAGAAGCGGCCAGGCGCGGGGCTGGCGCGGGTCGAGGCAATCGATGCGGAAGCGCGGCCGAACGATCTCCATCCAGTCCGCCTTGTAGGGATCGTTCCCGGTCCCGAAATCGACCCATTCCACGCGGTCGCGATCGATGACGTGTTCGAACAGCGCGGCGGTCAGAGTCGTTCCGGCCGAAAGCGCCTTGTGCGCTTCGCGGTGGGCCAGTTTGTGAATATAGGCCGTGCCGCCCTCCACGGTCCAGAACTGCGCCGCCACCGGCACGCCCTGGTGCTTGGCCACGGCGAGCCGGATGCGGCCCGCATCGCCTTCCTGCTGCGCGAAACGGCGCAGAAGGCCGGGCGTCTCCTCGTCCGGCTTCCAGCTTTCGGCATAGATCGCCTCGTAGGCCGCCCAGTCGTCCGCATCGAAGCGCTCGCGGATCGTGACGTCGACCCGCTTGCCCTTGCGCTTGAGCGTGGTGCGCATACGCCCGGGCCGCGCGGACCAGTATTCGGCAAAGCTGCGGCCTTTGACTTCGAGGACGTGATTGTGATCGCACTGTTCGCGCACCACGCGCCAGCCGCCGCCGCGAAATGCGCGTTCGAGCCGGGTGGCCGAGCCGTCCTCGTCGGGAACGGGCCAGAGAGTCACCCGGTGGGCGCGCTGGCGAAGATCGCGGGCCAGCGCGATCAGCAGGCGTTCGCGATCGGGGCCCCCGGTGCCGAGCGGGCGCCAAGTGAAGCTGTACCAGTTGCGCAGCGCCTCCAGCCGGCCATTGGCGCGGGTCAGCGGCAGCGCGGCCTGCTCTCCACCGTCCTCGGCCAGCGCGAAGATCGGGGGCATACCGCTGTCCGCCAGCAGCGCGAACCATTCGGGCCGGTCGAACGGACAGGCGACCGGTGGAATGGTCCCTTGCAAGACGTTAACCCTGTCGTGATAGCTGACGGCGACCACAGCGAATGCACTCCACGAAAGAACCCATGCCCGACGCACCCGACCCGAACCCCATGCCGCTCGACCATCTCGCCGAACGCGGCGAGGCGAGTGCGCCTGCGCTGGTGCTGCGCGAGGGCACGCTTAGCTACAAGGCCTTAAGAACCCGTGTCGCCCGCATGGCGGCATGGCTTCAGGCAAAGGTGCCCGCGCGCGGCGCGCGTGTGGCGAGCTGGGCGGCGAAAGGGGAGCTGACCTGCCTCCTCCCTCTCGCCTGTGCGCGTGCGGGGCTGGTCCATGTGCCGATCAATCCATTGCTCAAGCGTGCGCAGGTCGCGCACATTCTGGCCGACAGCGGCGCCGCGCTGCTCATGGCGACCGCCGCGCGCGTGCAATCGCTGGAGGAAGGCGACGTGCCGCCGGGCTGCGCGGTCATGGCGGAAGCGGATGCGCTGGCGGGAATCGCCGGGTGCGATGGCGCGCTGGCGCCTTCTCAGGCGGACCCGGATGAACTGGCCGCCATTCTCTATACCAGCGGTTCCACCGGTCGCCCCAAGGGTGTGATGCTGAGCCATGCCAACATGTGGTTGGGGGCGGTCAGCGTTGCGCACTACCTCGGCATCGAAAGCGACGACGTCACGCTCGCGGTTCTGCCGCTGTCTTTCGATTACGGTCAGAACCAGCTGCTCAACAGCTGGTATGCCGGGGCCAGCGTGGTGCCGCTGGACTATCTGTTCCCGCGCGACGTCGCGAAAGCCTGCGCTCGCCATGGCGTAACCACGCTTGCCGCCGTGCCGCCATTGTGGGTGCAGCTGACCGAACTGGAATGGCCGGGCGATGCCGTGGCATCGATCCGGCGGCTGACCAATACCGGCGGTGCGCTGACTGTCGATCTTGTGCGAAATTTGCGCGGTATCTTCCCGCAGGCAAAGCTTTTTCCGATGTACGGCCTGACCGAGGCGTTCCGTTCCACATATCTCGATCCGGCGCTGGTGGACAGTCATCCGACATCGATGGGAACCGCCGTCCCCTTTGCCGAAATCCTTGTGATCGGCGACGACGGACAGGTAACCGGCCCGGGCGAAGAGGGCGAACTGGTGCATTGCGGCCCGCTGGTGGCGCAGGGCTATTGGCAGGATGCAGAGCGCACCGCCGAACGGTTCCGCCCCGCGCCGGCGCAATCGCGCTATGGCGGCACCGCCGTATGGTCGGGCGACCGGGTGAAACGCGACGCGGACGGCTTGCTCTACTTCGTCGGCCGCCGCGATGCCATGATCAAGAGCGCGGGCAATCGTATCAGCCCGCAAGAGGTGGAGGACGCGGCGATCGCCACCGGACTGGTCGCGGAAGCCGTCGCGCTGGGCGTCCCCGATGCGCGCCTGGGGCAGGCGGTCCATCTCGTCGCGCGCGCCGCGGCGGGTGCCGACGATGCGGCGGAGCGGCTTCCGCTCGCGCTTGCGAAGGAATTGCCCAACTTCATGCAGCCGCAGGCCATCCACTGGCGCGAGGCGCTGCCCGTCAATCCCAACGGCAAGCTCGACCGGACCGCGATCGCGCGGGAGCTGGGCGCGTGAAGCCGCTGGGCCCGATCCCGGCCGGCTTCACGGCCATCGACGGCGAGCTTGCGATCGACGGACGCAAGGCGAGCGATCTCGTCACCGAGGCGGGCGATACCCCGCTGTTCGTCTATTCGGGCGCCATGCTCGCCCGGCGCATCGCCGACCTTCGCGCTGCGATGCCGCCGCGGCTCAAGCTGCACTATGCGATCAAGGCCAATCCTTACCCGCCGTTGCTGGCGTTCATGGCCGGCCGGGTGGACGGGTTCGATGTCGCATCGGGCGGCGAGCTGGCGATGCTGGAAGCGGCCGGGATAGCGCCGGACCGGGTCAGCTTTGCCGGCCCGGGCAAGCGCGATCGCGAGCTGGAGCAAGCGATAACAAGCGGTTGCACGATCAATCTCGAATCGGAGGGAGAAGCACGGCGTGCGCTGGAGATCGCCGGGCGGACGGGGCACCGCCCGCGTCTGGCGATCCGGGTCAATCCCTCGTTCGAGCTGCGCGGCTCCGGCATGAAGATGGGCGGCGGCGCGAAGCAATTCGGGATCGACGAGGATCGCGTGCCGGCTCTGGGGCGGGAGTTGATCGCCGCCGGGGCGCAATGGTGCGGCCTGCATATCTTCACCGGCAGCCAGGCGCTCGATGCCGAAGCGATCGTCGAAACGCAGGCCAACGTTCTCGCGCTGGCGGATCGCCTGGCAGGAGAAATCGGCGAGCCGATCCCGAAGCTCAACATGGGCGGTGGCTTCGGCATTCCCTATTTCCACGGCGACAGGCCGCTCGACATCGCGGCGATCGGCGCGGCCTTGGCGGAGCGTTTCGCCGGCCTGCCGCCGAGCCTTGCGGAAACCGAACTCTGCATCGAACTGGGCCGCTATCTCGTCGGCGAAGCCGGCGTCTACCTTGCCCGGATCGTGGACCGGAAGGTGAGCCACGGGCACACGTTTCTGATCACCGACGGGGGGCTGCACCACCAGCTCGCCGCATCGGGCAATTTCGGCACCGTCGTGCGCCGCAACTATCCGCTGGCGATCGCAACCCGCTTCGATGCCGCGCCGGAGGAAGAGGCAAGCGTGGTCGGGTGTCTTTGCACCCCGCTCGACCGGCTGGCGGACGCGGCCCATCTGCCGCGTGCCGAGGTTGGCGATCTCGTCGCGGTGTTCTGTGCCGGCGCCTATGGCGCGACCGCCTCGCCTGCCCGGTTCCTCGGGCAGGGCCCGGCGCTCGAGATGCTTGTCCCGCCCGCGCGGCGTTAACCTTCGTCCGCCGGGCGTCCCAATCCGGGACTGCCCGAGATCAGGCGGGAAAGGCTAACAGAATGTTCACCCTTTTTCGCGAGGAAGCACGCCTGTGAACCGCGGGTGCGGCAGGCGAGGTCGCTCCTCTCCTGTCGCTCGCAATGCCCGCACGACAGGCAAGGACGCGCATCGATGCCCATCGCTCGAATTTCCCATTCTTTCGCCGCCGGCGCGGTCGCGGCGCTCTCTCTGGCAGGCTGTGCTGCCGGCGGGGGGGCGGAGCTGCCGCCGGCGTCGTTCGTCGCCATGCAGGAAGGGCCGGGCGAGGAATATGTCATCGGCCCGCTCGACGAGTTGACGATCCACGTCTGGCGCAATCCCGAACTCGGGGCCGAGAAGATCCAGGTGCGGCCCGACGGGCGGATCACCACGCCGCTCGTCGCCGACATGCCCGCGGTCGGCAAGACGCCGGCAATGCTCGCGGAAGACATTCGCCTGCAGCTCTCGCAATATATCGAGGAGCCGCTGGTCTCCGTCATCGTGACCAATTTCGCAGGCACGTTCAGCCAGCAGATCCGGGTCATCGGCGCGACCGAGAAGCCGGCCTCGATCCCCTATCGCGCCAATATGACCGTGCTCGACGCGATGATCGCGGTCGGCGGGCTCAGCGAATTTGCCGCCGGCAATCGGGCCAAGCTGATCCGGTTCGACAAGCAGGCCGGCCGCCAGCGCGAATATGCCCTGCGGCTGGGCGACCTGCTCAAGGAAGGCGACAGCCGCGCGAACGTCATGCTCCAGCCAGGGGACGTGATCATCATCCCCGAAAGCATGTTCTGAGGAAGGCCGCGGGCAGATGAACGAGGTTTTCGAAGAACTGCAGGCGGCGCTGCATTCGGCATGGCACCGGCGCTGGCTGGTGCTGGCAGTGGCCTGGGGCGTGTGCATCCTGGGCTGGCTGGCAGTCGCGATGATCCCGAACACCTACGAATCGAAGGCGCGCGTCTTCGTCCAGCTCGACGACGTGCTGTCGCAGCAGATCGGCATTGCCAATGCCGGCAAAGGCGAAATCGAGCGCGTGCGCAAGACGCTCGCAAGTTCGGTCAATCTGGAAAAGGTCGTCCGCTCGACCCGGCTCGGCGACGACGTGACCACGCCATCGCAGATGGAACGCACGGTCGCCGGCCTGGCCGAAAGCGTCAAGGTCGTCAGCACCGAAGACAACTTGTTCGAAATCACCGCACAGATCGGCAAGTCGAGCCTGTCCGATGCCGAAAACGCGGCGCTGGCGCAGGATGTCGTGCAGAAGATGATCGACATCTTCCGCGAGGAGAACATCGCCGGCAGCCGCGGCGAAGTGGCCGAGACGATCGTGTTCCTCGACCAGCAGCTGGAGGATCGCAAGCGCGAACTGGAAGCTGCCGAGCAGCGGCGTCTCGCGTTCGAAGCCCAGCACCCGGATCTGATCGGCGGGACGGGCACTCTGTCCACCCGTCTGCAGCAACTTCGCGCCGAAATGCGCGGTGTCGATGCCGATCTCGCCGCGGCGCAGAGCGCGCTTGCGGCGGTGAACGGTCAGATCGCCGGCACCCCGCGAACGCTCGTCACTGCGGGCGAGGGCGGCGGCGCGCGCGGCGCGCTGATGCAGGCGCGTTCCCAGCTGGCGGCGATGCAGGCGCGCGGACTGACCGACAACCACCCCGACGTGGCCGCGTTGCAACGCCAGATCGACCTGCTGGAAAAGCAGGTCGCCAACGAAGGCCCGAACGCGTCGGGCACGGTCAACCCGGCTTACAGCTCGCTCGTCGCAATCCGCGCGGAGCGCGACGCGAACGTCCAGGCGCTGATGTCCCGCAAGGCCGCGCTCCAGGCCGATCTGAGCGCGATGATGGCGAGCCAGGCCGACGAACCCGCGGTCGCCGCCGAGGCCAACCGTATCAGCCGCGATTACGAAGTGCTGAAGACCAAGTACGACGAGCTGCTGCGGGACCGCGAGGAAATGCGCCTGCGCGGCCAGGTCGAAAGCGAGCGCAGTTCGTTCAGTTTCGAGGTGATCGACCCGCCTTCCACCCCGCGCGCGCCGGCGGCGCCGAACCGGCCGATATTGCTGATCGGCGTGCTGATCCTCGGGATCGGCGCCGGGGTCGGCGCGGCGTTCGCCTTCGGCCAGATCCGTTCGACGTTCGCCACCGGGGCCAGGCTGGAACGGTCGCTGGGCCTGCCGGTGATCGGCACGATTTCCCACGCGATGACCGACGCCGGACGAGTGCTCGCGCGCAAGCGGATGCGGATGTTCGCGGCCGGCTCTGCGTCGCTGGCCGGGGTCTGCGTGCTGCTCCTCGCGGTCGAATTCGTGCAGCGCGGAATGGTCGGCTGAGGAGAGGACGATGACCGAACACAGGAAAATACCCTCTCCCTCCGGCGAGAAGAAGGAAAGCTCGCTGCTGGAACGTGCCAGCGGCGCGTTCGGCTTCGATCCCTTCAAGCCGGCGCCGGTGCCGCACCGCCTGGCCGACGATACGATGAAGCGGGCCAAAGTGCGGCGCAAGCCATCCGGGACGGCCGCGAAAGACGCGAAGGAAGAGCCTGCCGAAGATCGCGATACCGGACCCGCCGCTCCGCAGGACGATGTCGGCGCGGACCGCGCACCCGAAACGGCCGCGCCGGCGACCGGCCTGCCGGCCGAGGTGCCGCCTTCCAGCATGACGATCGAGCGCCAGATCGGCGCCGTCGCGCTGCAGGGCAAGCGTTTCCCGGTCGATCGCGAACTGCTCCGCGAACAGGGGCTGATCGTTCCCGAAGGGGCGGTCAACGCGCTGCTGGAAGAATTCCGTATCGTGAAGCGCCGGGTGCTCGAAGCTGCAGATGAGGCGGGCACCGCCCGCTCGCGCCGGGTGCTGATCTGTTCGCCGCACACGGGCGAGGGCAAGACGTTCTGCGCAAGCAATCTCGCCATCGCGCTGGCGGCCGAAAGGGACAGGGAAGTGCTGCTGATCGATGCGGACTTCGCCAAGCCCTCGATCCTCTCGACCTTCGGCCTGCCCAGGGGGCCGGGTTTCATGGACAGCCTCGCCGACGAGCGCGCCGTGCCGGAGGATCTGGTTATCGGCACCGATATTCCCGGCCTCTGGGTCCTCCCCGCAGGCGACCAGACCAATGTCGACAGCGAATACCTTTCCAGCCGGCGTACCGCGGAGGTGCTGGACCGGCTCACCATCGGGGCGCCCAATCGCATTCTGATCTTCGATTCGCCCCCCGCGCTGGCGGCGTCGCCCGCGGCCGAACTCGCCCGGCATGTGGGCCAGGCGATCCTGGTCGCCCGCGCCGATGCGACCTCGCAAAGCGCGCTGGAGGATGCCGTCGAGCTTCTTTCGGGATGCCCCGACGTCAAGCTGATGCTCAACGACGCGCACTTCAGCCCCAGCGGCCGCAAGTTCGGAACCTATTATGGGTATGGGGAGTAACCCGATGAAACCCAGTCATTTTCTCTCGGTCTGCGCGTGGGCGACGCTTGCCTGTGCCGGGCCGGCAGCGGCGCAGCAGACCGCGAACGAGGATGCGCGCGCGGAGCGTGGCGAGCGCCGGGCCAGCGTCGATCCCTATATCGAGGCGTCGCAGGTGCTGATGGCCGAGCTTTCGCCGGGCGACGATGTCGTCACCTACACGCAAGTCGCCGCCGGCGTCGATGCCAGCCTGACCGGCCGCAACAACGGCGGCTCCGTCTCCGTGCGGTATGAACGCAATATCGCATATGGCGACGACATGCGCGATTCCGACACCGTCAGCGGCGTCGCGCGCGGTTATGCGACCGTCGTGCCCCGGACGCTGACGATCGAGGGCGGCGCGCTCGCGGCGCGCACGCGGGTCGACGGCAATGGCGGGGCGACGCTCAACCCGCTGGTGGGCGACGACAGCGAGAGCCGGATCTATTCGGCCTATGCCGGGCCGAACCTCCATACCCGGGCGGGCGATGTGGAGGTGAATGCCAATTACCGCATCGGCTATACCCGCGTGGAAGCGCCCGATGCACTGGTCCTCGAACCCGGGGAAAATCCCGTCGACGTGTTCGACGAGAGCCTGGCGCAGAGCGCCGGGTTCCATCTCGGGACGAAACCGGGCGAACCCCTGCCGATCGGCCTGGGCGTGGGCGGCGGTTGGGTTCAGGAAGACGTGTCCAACCTGGACCAGCGCGTGCGCGACCGGTTCGTGCGCGGCGATGTGCAGGTTCCCGTGGGGCGCAGTCTCGCCGTGGTCGGGGGCGTCGGATACGAGGACGTCGAAGTGTCGAGCCGCGATGCCGTGCGCGATGCCGACGGCAATCCCGTGATCGGCGACGACGGCCGCTTCGTGACCGACAAGAGCGCACCGCGCGAGATCGCCTACGACGTTTCCGGCCTGATCTGGGATGTCGGCGTGATGTGGCGGCCCAGCACGCGCACCGCGCTCGAGGCGCATGTCGGCCGGCGTTACGATTCCACCACCTATTACGGCACCTTCGCCTGGGCGCCGAACGCGCGCAGCAACGTGAACGTCGCGGTTTACGACACGGTGTCCGGCTTCGGCGGCCTGCTCAACAGCGCGCTGGCCGATCTGCCCACGGAATTCAGCGCCGCGCGCAACGCGCTGAGCGGGGATTTCACCGGATGCGTCGGCAGCGACGAAGGGGCGGACTGCCTCGCCGGAGTGCTCGGATCGGTCCGTTCGTCGGTCTTCCGCTCGCGCGGGATTGCGGCGAGTTACGGCGTGCGGCTGGGCCGCATCGATACCGGCGTCGGCGCGGGGTATCAGCGGCGCAAGTTCATCGCGGCCCCCGGCACGGTACTGGAAAGCGCCAACGGCGTGGTCGATGAAGCCTATTGGGTGAATTATTACCTGAACGCCCGGCTGGGCCGCAATGCCGGCTTCGGGGCCAATGCCTATGCGAGCCGGATCGACAGCGGTTTCGCTGCCGACGGCGAGGTCCTCGTGCTCGGCGCGTCGGCCGCCTATCGCCGGTCGATCACCGATCGCCTGTCCGCGCGCGCAGCGGTCGCGATCGACCATCTCGATAGCGAGGCGACGGTCGAAGACTACACGTCGGCATCCGCGCTGCTCGGCCTGCGCTACGATTTCTGAGGGGTATGTGACGATGTTCGAAGATTTCTACGGCCTGACCGGGCGCCCCTTTCAACTGACGCCCGACCCCGATTTCTATTTCGAAAGCACGACCCATCGCAAGGCGCTGTCCTACCTCGGCTATGGCATGGCGCAGGGCGAAGGCTTCATCGTCATCACGGGCGAGGTCGGCGCGGGCAAGTCCACCCTCGTCGCGCACCTGATGCAGAAGATCGACCACAGCCGGATGACCGTGGGCCAGATCGTCACCAGCAATCTCGACGGCGAAGAACTGGTCTATGTCGTGGCCCAGAGCTTCGGCCTCGATATCGAAGGGCACGACAAGGCCGGCGCGCTGGGCGCGATCGAGGCTTTCCTGCACGAAGAGGCGCGCAGCGGGCGCCGCTGTATGCTGGTGGTCGACGAATCGCAGAACCTCAGCGTCGAGGCGCTGGAAGAGCTGCGGATGCTGTCCAATTTCCAGCTCGGCTCGCATCCGCTGTTGCAGACGCTGCTGCTGGGCCAGCCCGAATTCCGGCAGGTCCTTGCCGAGCATCCGGCTCTGGAACAGCTGCGCCAGCGTGTGATCGCCACGCACCATCTCGAACCGATGGGCGAGGAGGAGATCGAGCCTTATATCGCGCATCGCCTCCGGTGCGTGGGATGGGACGGCAATCCCGAATTCGACCGGCGCATCTTTGCCGAGCTGCACCAGGCGGCGGGGGGCATTCCGCGCAAGGTGAACCAGGTGGCGACGCGCCTCCTGCTGCTGGGCGCGGTGGAGCAGCGCACGCGGATCGACAGCGCCATGCTGCGCGCGGTGCTGGAGGAAATGCAAAGGGACAGCGCCTCTTCCGAAACCGAGCCGGGCGCGACGAAGCCCAGGCTCGGCCCGGTTCCGGCCTCGGGCCCGGTCAAGCACGCGGCGCGGGCGGGCGCGGCGGAGGAGCCGCAGGCACCGGCCGAGCCGTCCGTCGACCTGATGGCGATGCTCGCCGAACGCGACGCCCAGATCGCCGAGCTTCAGCAGGCGGTGATCGAACTGTCGCACGCGATCGAACGCGGCGACGGGGAGACTGCCGACCTGAACGAGCGGGTCGCGGCTTTCGGGCGGCGGCTGGACGAGCAGGAGCGGTCGGTGCGCGAAGTGCTCGCCATGCTGATCGAGTGGATCGAAACCGGACAGCCGCCCCGCGTTGCGGCCTGAGGAGGCGCTTGTGGCCGAACGCCCGATCGTCAACGGCCTTTCGGTCGATGTCGAGGACTGGTTCCAGGTCGGCGCCTTCGAGAAGGTGATCGACCGCCAGGACTGGGACAGCCTCGCGCTGCGGGTGGAAGACAACGTCGCCCGCATTCTCGACCTGTTCGGGGAAGCGGGCGTGAAGGCGACGTTCTTCACACTCGGCTGGGTGGCGGAACGCAACGGCCCGCTGATGCGGCGGATCGTCGATGCCGGGCACGAACTGGCCAGTCACGGCTACGACCACGCGCGCGTGTTCACGCTCGACCGCCGCCGCTTTGCAAACGACATACGTCACACGCGCAAAATTCTGGAAGATGCCGGCGGCGTCGCAGTAACCGGCTACCGCGCGCCGAGCTTCTCGATCGATGCGCGCACCCCGTGGGCCTACGACGAACTGGTCGAGCAGGGTTACAGCTACTCCTCCAGCGTCGCGCCCGTGGCGCACGACCATTATGGATGGCGCGCGGCGCCGCGGTTCGCTTTCCGCCCGGTCGCGGATGCCGCGCTGCTCGAGATACCGGTGACCACCGCGATCCTCGGCGGGCGCCGGGTCGCGGCGGGCGGCGGCGGGTTTTTCCGCGTGCTGCCCTATGGCTTTTCGCGTTGGGCCATTCGCCAGGTCAACCGGCGCGAGGGGCGCCCGGCGATATTCTATTTCCATCCGTGGGAAATCGATCCGGATCAGCCGCGAGTGCCCGGCGCCCCGGCCAAGTCGCGCCTGCGCCACTATACCAACCTTCGCCGCATGGCCCCCAAGCTGCGCGAACTGGTGCACGAATTCGCCTGGGGCCGCATGGACGAGATCGCCCGCCGCGAGGGGCAGGGCGCGATCCCGCTGGCGGCATGAACGCGCCTTTCGCCATGACGAGAACGGGGCTCGCACTGGCGGACCTGAACGATCCGCCGGAAGCGGCACGGATCGAAGCCTTCGTGGCGGATGCAGGCGGCACGCTCTTCCATCGCCCCGCCTGGTTGCGCATGGTGGAGCGCGGGACGGGGCAGCGTGCGCTGGGCATCGTGGCCCGACGCCGCGGCACGATCGCGGGGTGGCTCCCGCTCACCCGGGTGCATTCGCCGATCTTCGGCCGCGCGCTGGTGTCGAGCGGGTTCGCGGTTGGTGGCGGCATTCTCGCCCCCGACAGCGAGGCAGCCAACGGGCTGGCGCAGGCCGCCGAGGAACTGGCCTGTCGCCGCAGTTGTCCGACCGTCGAACTGCGCGGCGGAGCCATGCCGGGCGGATGGGACACTCGCAGCGATACTCATGTCGGCTTCGTCACGGCTCTGGCGGATGACGACGAGGCGCAGCTGCTGGCCGTTCCGCGCAAGCAGCGGGCGGAAGTGCGCAAGAGCCTGGCCGGCGATCTTTCGGTGCGCGTCGGCCGCGGGGAAGGCGATCGTGCGGCGCACTACGCCGTCTATGCCGAGAGCGTGCGCAACCTCGGCACCCCGGTGTTTCCCCGCAGCCTGTTCGATGCCGCGCTGGACGAACTCGACGCCGATATCCTGACAGTGTTCCACCGCGACGCACCCGTCGCAAGCGTGCTGTCCTTCTACCACAGCGGCACGGTCCTGCCCTACTGGGGCGGGGGCACATTCGCGGCACGGCGGCTGCGGGCCAACGAACGGATGTATTTCGAACTGATGCTCCATGCCCGGCGGCGTGGCTGTATGCGGTTCGACTTCGGCCGTTCCAAGACCGGCAGCGGCCCGGCCGCTTACAAGAAGAACTGGGGTTTCTCGCCCGAGCCGCTGATTTACGCGACCTGGAGCATGCCGGGCAGCTGGGGGCGGAACATCGACCCGACCGACGACAGCTATTCGGCGAAGATTGCCCTGTGGAAGCGTCTGCCGCTGGAGCTGGCCAACCGCATCGGGCCGCCTATCGCGCGCGGACTTGGCTGATGGAGGGCGAAATCCTCTTCCTGGCGCATCGGGTGCCGTTCCCGCCCGATCGCGGCGACAAGATCCGCTCGCACCACCTGTTGCAGGCGCTGGCGAAGATCGCGCCGGTCCACGTCGGATGCCTCGGCGAAACGGCGAGCGATATGGCGCAGGCAGGCGAGCTGGGCAGGATGGCCGCCAGCCATTGCCTCGTTCGCCGCAAGCGCAATCTCGCCGCCGCGGGGGCGGAGGCGCTGTTGCGCGGGCGCCCGGTCAGCCTTGCCGCTTTCGACCATCCGCGTCTGCGCCGCTGGGTCGGCGAGACGCTGGCCGCACGGCCGATCGATACCGTGTTCGTGTTTTCCGGCCAGATGGGTCAATACGTGCCCGAAGACTTTCGCGGGCGCGTCGTCATCGACCTGTGCGACGTCGATTCGGCCAAATTCGAGGCTTACGGTGCGCGAAAGGGCGGCTTGCGCGGACGGATCGACCGGCGGGAAGCGCGCTTGCTGGCGCGCGAGGAAGAGCGCCTGGCCCGGCGCTGCGATGCCACCTTGCTGGTAAGCGAAGCGGAGGCAACCTTGTTTCGCAGCCGGCTGACGGACCCTGCCGCCGCCGATATTCGCACGGTGCGCAACGGGATCGACACGGCAAGGTTCGATCCGGCGCGGATCGCGCCGCACCCGCAGCTGGTCGGCAGTCCGGGCCCGCATCTCGTGTTCACCGGGCAGATGGACTACGCACCCAATGTCGAGGCGGTGCGGCGCGCCGCCGAACGCATCCTGCCGGCGATCCGCCGGACGCATCCCGGTGCCGTGCTCCACATCGTGGGGCGCGCGCCGGTGGCGGGGGTGCGCGCTCTCGAACGGCATAGCGGGGTGCGGGTATGGGGCGAGGTCCCCGATGTCCGCCCCTTCCTGGCAGGCGCCGATCTCGTGCTGGCCCCACTGGCGATTGCGCGCGGAATCCAGAACAAGGTGCTGGAGGCCATGGCGATGGCCCGGCCGGTGGTGCTTTCGCCGGAAGCAGCGACCGGGATCGAGGCGAGGGACGCAGAGCACTTCGCCGTCGGGGATGACGATCCGGCGCTGATCGAGCGGGTCCTGTCGTTGCTGGCCGATCCTTCGATGGCGCAGGAGATGGGGGCAGCGGCGCGGCGATATGCGGTCGAGAGGCAGGGCTGGGCCGCGATGCTGGCGCCCCTGGCCGACCTCGTCGGGGCCGCCCCGCAAGGGCGGAGGCAGCGGGATGCCGCCTGAGGCCATCCTCTCGCCGCCGCGCAGTCGATTGACGGACCGGGTTGCCGATGGCTGGCGCCTGCCGCTTGCACGGCTGGGTCTGGCCTGGCTGACGCTGTTCCTGCTGACCGGCCGCGACTGGCTGACGATGGCCGACAAGTGGTGGAACGTTTCCACCTACAACCATGTCCTGTTCGTGCCGCCGATCGTCGGCTGGCTGGTGTGGAACCGGCGGCGCGAGCTGGCTCGGCTCGTGCCGCAGGCCTGGGGTCCGGGCCTGGTACTGCTGGCCGGAGCCTTGTTCCTGTGGCTGCTGGGCACGCTAGCCGGGGTCAACAGTGCGAGCCAGCTGGGCGCCGTGCTGGCGCTGCAGGCAGCCGTTCCGGCGCTTCTCGGCCCGCGGGTGACCGCGGGGCTGGTGTTCCCGCTGGCCTATATGCTGTTCCTGGTGCCTTTCGGCGACGAACTCGTGCCCGCCTTGCAGATGGTGACCGCCGATATCGTGATCTGGCTGACGCGGATCAGCGGCATTCCGGCCCATATCGAAGGTGTCTTCATCGATACCCCTGTCGGATTGTTCGAAGTGGCGGAGGCGTGTTCGGGCGTTCAGTTTCTCGTCGCCATGCTGGCATTGGGCGTTCTGATCGCGCAGACCTGCTTCCGGAGCTGGGGCAGGCGTATCGCATTTCTCGCCTTTGCCCTCGCGCTGCCGATCCTTGCCAACGGCGTGCGCGCCTGGGGCACGATCTATATCGCCCAGTTCCAGGGGATCGCGTTCGCCGAAGGGTTCGATCACATCTTCTACGGGTGGATTTTCTTCGCGCTCGTCGTCGGCATTCTGCTTGCGCTGACCTGGCGCTGGTTCGACCGCGATCCCGAAGATCCGGGGATCGATGCGCAGACCCTGCTGAATTCCCGTGCACTCGGCCAGCTGAGCCGCGGTGCGGTCGGCGCGAACGCCGCGCTTGCCGGCGTTGTCGCGCTGGCGGCCGGTTTCGCGCTCTGGGCTGGATACGCGTCCCGCATCGAGGCGGACGTGCCCGCCAGAATCGCCTTGCCCGCCGTGCCGGGATGGCAGCAGGTCGATTACAACCCGCAAGTGGACTGGGCGCCGCGGGCAAGCGGTGCCGCCCACCGTCTGCTCGCACGCTATCGCAACGATGCGGGGGACGAGGTCGATGTGTTCTTCGCGCTCTATCCGGCGCAGGGCGATGCGCGCGATGCCTCCGCTTATGGCGAAGGCGCGCTGGTGCCCGATACGCCGTGGCGCTGGGTGGAGCCGGGCCGGCACTCTCCCGAAGCCGCGGGGGAGGTCCTGCTCGCCAACGGCACCGTGCCGCGCATCGCGGAGACGAGCTGGCGCACGGGAGACCTCACGACGGGCAGCGTGGTGCGGCTCAAGCTCGCGACGATGCGCGACCGTTTGTTGCTGCGACGGCGCCCGACCGCCACGCTGATCCTTTCGGTCGAGGGCAGGAACGCCGAAGCGAGTGCGGAGGCGATCGACCGGTTCGTTGCCGCGATGGGTGGACGCGGCGCGTGGATGGACCGCGCGGCCGGCCTGCGATAGAGGCCGGCCCATGTGCGGCATCGCCGGGATCTTTCATTGCGGCACTCCCAAGCCGGTCGATCCCGAGCGTGTCGCGCGCATGTCGGACGCGCTTGCCCATCGCGGGCCCGACGGTTCGGGGGTCTGGACCGGCCCCGGCGTCGGTCTCGGGCATCGCCGGCTCTCGATCATCGACATCGAAGGATCGCCCCAACCGATGCATTCGGCCGACGGGCGCGCGACGATCGTGTTCAACGGCGAAATCTACAATTTCCGCGAGCTTCGCCGCGAGCTGGAGAATCTGGGCGAACAGTTCCGCACCGATGGCGATACCGAGGTGATCCTGGCCGCCTGGTCGCGCTGGGGAATCGAGTGCCTGCCGCGGCTGCAGGGCATGTTCGCCTTTGCGCTCTACGACGCGCACCGGCGCGAACTCGTGCTTGCGCGCGATCGGCTGGGGGTGAAGCCGCTGTTCACCGCCCACCTGAGCGACGGCAGCCTGGCCTTCGCCTCCGAACTCAAGGGCTTGCTCGCCCACCCGCTCCTGCGTCGTCAGGTCGATCCGTTTGCGATCGACGACTATATGGCGTGGGGCTACGTGCCCGATCACCGCTCGATCCTGAAAGGGGTGAAGAAGCTCCCCGCCGGCCATTACCAGGTTCTGCGGCACGAGACGCCGCCGCCGCCGCCGGTGCAATGGTGGGATGTCGACTTCAGCCGGCGCCGGAGCGGCTCGACCGCGGACCTTTCGGCGGAACTGCTGCACCATATGCGCGAGGCCGTGCGTTCGCGCATGGTCGCCGATGTGCCGCTGGGTGCGTTTCTGTCGGGCGGCGTCGATTCGTCTTCGGTCGTGGCGCTGATGGCGGAAAGCGGCGGCGATCCGGTGAGCACCTGCTCGATCGGCTTCGACGTTGCGGAGCTGGACGAAACGCGGCACGCGGAAAAGGTCGCGCGCCTTTTCGCCACCGATCATCATGCTCGCTCGGTCGATCCCGACGATTTCGCAGCCGCAAACCGGATCGCCGGCATGTTCGACGAGCCTTTTGCCGACGCCTCGGCCCTTCCGACCTGGCGCGTCTGCCAGCTTGCGCGCGAGAAGGTGACGGTCGCGCTTTCGGGCGACGGTGCGGACGAGGCGTTCGCCGGCTATCGTCGCCAGGTTTTCCATGCGCGCGAGGAACAGGCCCGGGCGGTCATTCCGGCGGCGCTCCGCAGTTCCCTGTTCGGCGGCCTGGGCGCGATCTGGCCCAAAGCCGACTGGGCGCCGCGCCCCTTCAGGGCGAAAGCGACATTGCTGTCTCTCGCCCGCGACGGCGCCGAAGGATATGCGCGCGCCGTGGGCGTCGTGCCCCCGGAAACGCGCGCGCGGCTCTATGCGGACCGGTTCGCGCGCGAGATCGACGGATACCGGGCAGAGGATGGCTTCACCCGCCTGATGCGCGATGCCCCGGCGCAAAGCGGGCTGGACCGGGCGCAATACGCCGATCTCAAGTTCTGGCTGCCCGGCGATATTCTGACCAAGGTCGACCGAACGAGCATGGACGTCGGCCTCGAAGCGCGCGAGCCGCTGCTGGATCATCGCCTGATCGAATTTGCCGCCCAATTGCCGCAGCGAGAGCGGATCCGCGGCCGTCAGGGCAAGTGGCTGCTCAAGCACACCATGCGCCGCTACTTGCCCGACGACGTGCTGTTTCGCCCGAAGCAGGGCTTCGTCACCCCAATCGCGCAGTGGCTGCGCGGGCCGTTGGCCGGGGAGGCGCGCGCCATCGCGACCGGCGCACGCCTGGCGAGGACGGGCTGGTTCGATGCCGCGCACCTCGCACGAATTGCCGAATCGCACATTTCCGGCCGATCGGACAATTCGCGCCTGCTGTGGCAGCTCCTGATGCTCGACCGCTCGCTGGATCGGCTGGGAATTACCGGTTGAGGCGATCAGGCGCCTGCGATGCCCCAAAGTGGGACCGCTGCACAGAATGATTAATTAATCGTTTGCCAGCCGAGACCGGCTTCGTTTACCTTTATGTAAATCGAGAGAGCGATGCCGCCAGACGAGCGGGGGGATCCCAATGGATCGGGTAAGTTCAAGGTCGGATAACGAGCAGGTTGATTCGACCGCGAAAGCATCGGCCATTTCGCTTACGAATGATGAAGAAATGCTCGTAACGGAGGGCAGGCGTCATTCCTCTATTCCCGAAGGATTGTTTAATCTTCAGGAGCTTGACGTCTTCTACGAAGACGAAACCCACACGCTGTGGACTTATATGAATCCTGCCGGACGCCCGAGCTTTACCCCGGGAATGCTCAGCGATTTCGAGAACTGGCAGGTCTATATCGAACAGGGCTTCGGCCCCGAGAAAGTGCCGCTGCGGTTTCTCGTGCTCGGCAGCCGCTCCCCCGGGGTCTTTTGTTTCGGTGGCGATCTCGACCTGTTCCAGCGTTTGATCCGCCTTCGCGATCGCGACGCTCTCGTGCGTTACGGCCACCGGTGCTGCAAGATCCTGCATCGCAACATGGCCTCGCTCGATCTGCCGATGTTGACGGTCGGCCTGGTCGAGGGCGCCGCACTGGGCGGCGGTTTCGAGGCGCTGCTGTCGTTCGACTACATCGTGGCGGAGCGCGGTGCGACGTTCGGCCTGCCGGAAATCATGTTCGGACTTTTCCCGGGCATGGGGGCCCACGCGCTGTTGAGCCGCAAGGTGGGCGGCGCGATGGCCGACCGGCTGATCGTGTCGAACGAGACTTATACGGCAGAGCAGATGTACGACATGGGTCTGGTCCACCGGCTTGCGGAAAACGGGGAAGGGCTTGCCGCCTGTCGGGACTTCATCAAGAAGTCGGAGCGGCGCCATGCCGGTCTGGTTAATTCGCGACGCGCGATGAAGGTCGCCTGGGCTCTCGAACTGGCCGAACTCAACCGCATTACCGAGCTATGGGCCGATTCCGCGCTCCAGCTGCGCGAACAGGACCTCAAGGTCATGGGCCGCCTTGTGGCCGCGCAGGCGCGGCTCGCCAAGGCGGCCTGAGGGGGCGAACCTCCCGAGTCCCAGCGAAGGCTGGGACCTCAGGCCGCTGGCGCTTCGCCCGATAGCCTGAGACCCCAGCCTTCGCTGGGACCTGTCTCCTTTATCGCAACTCTAGCTAGCGGGCGTCGACCAGCACTACCTGCGCGTCGTCGATCGCTTCGACGACGATCTCCTCCTCGCTGGTGACGGCAATGCCGTCGCGCGGAGCGGCTTCGACGCCGTTCACCCGAATGCGGCCGTCGGGGGCGACGAGATACTGGTGCCGCTCGCCGGAGGTGCGCCAAGTCGCCGACTGGCCCGCCGAGAGGGTCGCTGCGGCCACTTTGGCGTCGGTGCGGATCGGCAGGGCGTCGTCCGCCTCGGGCGTGCCGCTGGCGACGATCTCGAACCCGCCCTCGCGCGCGGCCTTGGGGAACTCACGCTGGCCCCACGCGGGGGCTTCGCCGCGCCGGTCAGGGATGATCCAGATCTGGAACAGCGTCGTCTCTTCGTCCTCGAGATTGTACTCGGCATGGGTGATGCCGGTCCCCGCACTCATGACCTGAACGTCGCCAGCGGCGGTCCGCCCTTCGTTGCCCAGACTGTCTTTATGCGTGATCGCGCCGGTGCGGACGAACGTGACGATTTCCATGTCGCTGTGCGGGTGCGGCGGGAAGCCGCTCTTCGCCGCGATGGTGTCATCGTTCCACACGCGGATCGCGCCCCAGCCTATGCGGTCGGGATCGTGATAGCTCGCGAAACTGAAATGATGGCGTGCATCGAGCCACCCGTGGTCGGCCGCGCCCAGCGTGGCGAAAGGTCTGACATCGATCATCGATTTTCTCACCTCGGCGGGGTGTTATCGCCGGAATAATCGATAAGTGGGGCCCGTGGGCGGCGATTCAACCCTGGGCGCCGTGGCCCAGCGCCATGTAGTCTGCGCTGCGCATTTCCTCCAGTCGGCTGACCGTCCGCGCAAATTCGAAACTGCCGTCGCCGGCGGGATAGAGGCCGGACGGTTCGGCATCGGCCGTGGCGAACAGCTTGACCCGCAGTTCGTAAAGCGCGTCGACCAGCTTGGTGAAACGAATGGCCTCGTTGCGCCGGTCGGGGCCCATGACCGGAATGCCGACGACGATCACGGTGTGATAGGCGCGGGCGATCGCCAGATAGTCGGCCGCGCCGCGGTTTTCGCCGCACAGGCGCTTGAAACTGAAGACGGCGACGCCCTTCAGGCTCTTGGGCACACGAAGCGTGCGTCCGCCCCCGAGATCGAGATCGGCGCTCGGCACATGGGCAGCGTCTTCGGGCTTGTAGTCGGTCAGCCGAAAAAAGGCCTCGCGAACCTGGGCGGTGGATTCGGGCCCGAGCGGGGTGTGCCAGTTGTCGATTTCTCCCAGCCGGTCGAGGCGATAGTCGACCGGGCCGCTGAGCGCCAGAACGTCCAGCTCCTCCTCCACCAGGTCGATGAAAGGCAGAAACAGCGAGCGGTTGAGCCCGTCCTTGTAAAGATCGCGCGGGGGGCGATTGCTGGTGGTCACCACGGTCACCCCCTCGTCGCGGATCAGGGCTGTGAACAGCCGGCTCATGATTGCCGCGTCGGCGGTGTTGTTGACCACCATCTCGTCGAACGCCAGGCAGCGCACCCCTTCGGCAATGCGGGCTGCCGCCGGTCCGACCGGATCGCCGGCCTCCTTCGCCCGTTCCTCGCCGATCAGCGCGTCGACCTCCAGCATGAAGGCGTGGAAGTGAACGCGGCGCTTCCGCTCGATCGCGAGAGTATCGACGAACAGGTCCATCAGCATGGACTTGCCGCGGCCCACGCCGCCCCACATGTAGATTCCGCGTGGGGGGGCGGGCTTGCGCGCGAAAAGACGGTCGAGAAAGCCGGGCTTGCCGCGCTCCAGCGCATTCTGAAGGGCCTGGAGCCGTTCGGCGGCGGCGCGCTGCTGCGCGTCGGGACGCAGCTCTCCGGCCGCCACCAGCGCTTCGTAGCGCGCAAGCATTCCGCTCACTTGCGGCTTGCCTTGCGCACCAGCGCCGTGAACCCGGCGACGAGGTGGTCGCGCTGGACAACCTCGCCGCGCAGGAACAGCAGGCGCCCGGTCTCACGCAGGATCTCGACCACGGCGTCGAGCGGCTCGTCCACTTTCCCCGCGCCGATGAATTGGGTCGAAAGCTCCAGGGTTACCGCCGGACCTGCATCGCCGCAGGTCAGCGTGCGCATGGCTGCAAAAAGCGAGATGTCGATCAGCGACAGCGTAACGGCGCCGTGAATCATGTCCTGCAGGTTCGTATGGCGCCGCTCGGGAAACATCCGCAGGCGGCACTTGTCGCCCTCGGTCCGGACCAGCATTTCGCCCATGACGACGGGATTGAACCGCGTTTCGTCGCGCAGCCGCCAGGTGTGCCAGCCGGGATGATCGGGATGCTCCCGGTATTCGAACGCCGACGATTCGCTGTTCACGCTCAGATCTGGCGCTCGACCAGCATCTTCTTGGTCTCGGCAATCGCCTTGGCCGGGTTGAGCCCCTTGGGGCAGACATTGGCGCAGTTCATGATCGTGTGGCAGCGATAGAGCCGAAACGGGTCCTCCAGCGCGTCGAGCCGCTCACCGGTCATTTCGTCGCGGCTGTCGGCCAGCCAGCGATAGGCCTGGAGCAGGATCGCCGGGCCGAGGAACTTGTCCGAATTCCACCAGTAGCTGGGGCACGCGGTCGAGCAGCAGGCGCACAGGATGCATTCGTAAAGTCCATCCAGCTTCTCGCGCTGTTCGGGGCTCTGCAGCCGCTCCTTGCCGCTGGGCGTCGTGGAAACGGTCTGCAGCCACGGGCGGATCGATGCGTACTGGGCATAGAAGTGCGAGAAATCGGGCACCAGGTCCTTCACCACGTCCATGTGGGGCAGGGGGGTGATGCGGATTTCTCCCTTCAGGTCCTCCATCGCGGTGGTGCAGGCGAGGCCGTTCTTGCCATTCATGTTCATCGAGCACGAACCGCAGATCCCCTCGCGGCACGAGCGGCGGAAGGTCAGGGTGGGATCGACCTCGTTCTTGATCTTGATCAGCGCGTCGAGGACCATGGGCCCGCAATCGTCCAGATCGATCTCGAACGTGTCGTAGCGCGGATTTTCGCCGCTGTCGGGATCGTAGCGGTAGATCCGGAACTTCTGCACTCGCGCGGCCCCTTCGGCCCGGTGGACGTTGCCCTTGCGCGAGATCTTCGAGTTCTTGGGGAGGGTGAAGGTCGCCATTGTTCGATCCTGTTGCTTTGGCAGTCTCTCTAGCGCTTCGCAGTGCGCTGGCAAGGGCGGCGCGCAAACTTCATCGATCCATCAGCCCGTGACGAAGAAGGCCTTCGGCCAGGATGGTTTCGATCAGCTCCGACTGGTTCCACCCGGCCAGCGCCGCCGCGCGTCCGAAAACCTTCTGCGACCAGAGATTGCAGTTGAGATTGAGTTCGAGGAACGTGATCTCCCCCGTTTCCTCGTTCACGCGAAATTCGAACCGGCCATAGTCGAACGGGCGATATTCGTTCCAGGCCTTGCGCGTTAGCTCCGCGATTCGCGCCGCCATCTCCCGGTTCTCGAACGGGTCGAGCGAGTATTTCTGGCTCCGATCCACGAGGTCGCGCTTTTCCTGGTATGTGCGCAAGTGCGAGGGGTCGGCCTGGCGGAAGATCATCATCGGCAGGATCGCCGGTTCGCCGCGCACCGTGATGACCGGCACCTCGACATCGCTGCCCTCCAGGAACGGTTCGACCAGGGCGTCATGCCCCAGTGCGTGGACAGCCGCTACGGCCTGCTCCACGCTGGCCAGGTCGGTCGCGTCGTTGACGCCCCAACTGGCCGAAGAGGCATTGGGCTTGATGACGTAGCGGTCGGCCTGCGGCACCAATGCCGGATCGACCGGGGCGCCGCGGCGGAAAATCGCCCAGGGGGCGGTCGGCACGCCGGCGACTTGCGCCGCTCGCTTGGCGAGGTGCTTGTCGTCGGAAAGCCCGCGCAGGATCGGGCTCGCACCGAGATAGGGGATGCCCTTGCGCTCGCACAGAAGCGGGCAGAGCATTTCCGAATTGAAGAACCCCGCCCGGTTGAGCAGCGGAAAGACGAAATCGACGTCCGGGTTCTCGAACAGGATCTCGAACCGGTCGGCGAGCACGAGATTGAGGCCGAGCCCTTCGAGCACCTGCCGCATCTCACGATGATAGAGCGCGTGATTGCCGTCTTCCGGGTGAAGCTCGCCTTCCCACAGCGCGTTCTTCGCAATGAAGAGGATGCGTAATCGCTCCTTCACCGCAGGATCGATCGTCATGGGTCGGAGTTCGGTCACGAGAGCGGCCTCTTTCTGATGCTGCCAGACTGTCGTATTGCAGCAATTGCGGTGGCGTGCGTCCCTAAGTCTGTTAAGGCTGGGCGCAAGCGAAAATGCAAGCCGGGTCGACGATGCCAATATCCACCAGCAACCTGTCGCCCGACTTTGCCGCCGACGACCGGACGCACGATCTGATAGCCTTGCTGGCCGGGGGTGGCGACGAACGCCTCGTGCTCGACCCGGAAACCGGGCTCAACCGATATATGTCGGGGCCGTATCCGCGCGACGTTCTCGCCTATGCCTCGTCCACCGCCAACGATATTTCGCCCGCCGCCTTTCGCTATCTGCTGGACCGGCCAGAGGTCGGTCCAGCCGGCTATGCCGGCGCGCTGGACGCGCTTCGCCGCCGTCTGCGCGCGGTTTTCGCGCTGGAGAAAGACGTCGGGATCGTTTTTGCTCCCTCGGGCACCGATCTCGAATACGTTGCGCTCGCGGCGACAATCGGCCGGGCGCCGGGCGGCGTGCACAACGTGCTGCTGGGCGCCGACGAAGTCGGGCGTGGCTGCATCCATTCGGCGGCGGGCAATTTCTTTGCCAGCAGGACGCCGCTCGATCGCACGGTCGAGGCAGGGGAGAGCGTGCGCGGGCTGGAAGCCGTTTCGCTGTCGGATATTCCTGTGCGATGCGGCGAAGGCCATGCCCGCAGCAGCCGCGAGATCGCGGCTGCGATCGACCGGGAAGTGGAATGGGCGCGTGCCGACGAGCGGCATGCGCTGGTGCATGTGGTTCACGGGTCGAAGACCGGTCTCATCCTGCCGCGTCTGGCAGAGCTGGACCGGCTTCGGGCGCGTTGGGGCGATGCCATGACGGTCGTGGTCGATGCCTGCCAGGTGCGCCTCGCGCCCGGGGATGTGGCAGCTTATCTCGATCGCGGCGCGATCGTGCTGATGACCGGTTCGAAGTTTATCGGCGGGGTTCCGTTCAGCGGTTTTGCCCTGGTGTCTGCGGCGCATATCCGGGCGGCCCCGCCCTTGCCGACCGGGTTCGATGCGCTGTTCCGCCGTGCCGAATGGCCGGAGAACTGGCCGGGTCGGCAGGCTTTGGCCGACGACGCCAATCCCGGCCTGCTGGCGCGGCTGGACGGGGCGGTGTTCGAACTGGAACGCTTTCGGGCGCTTCCGGCAGCCGCAATCGCCGCTGTCGTCGATACGTTTCAGCGCGTCCTCGCGCAGGAACTGATAGTACCGCTGGGCTTGCGCGAGGTCGAAACGTCCGCCGAAGACGGCGCGAGTGTCGCGGCGGACAATGTCGATCTTCTCAAGACACTGGTCACGCTCGACGTTTCGATGCTGCCGTCGGCCCGGACTTTCGACCGGGCGGTTGCATTGCATGCCCGCCTGGCGCGCGCCGGCATCCGGCTCGGCCAACCGGTCAAGAGCGTCCGCCTGCCCGGTGGCGAGTGGGGCGGCACTTTGCGCGTGGGGCTGTCGATGCCGCAAATCGCTGCCCTTGCCGCCGTGGAGCCGCCGATCCGCGAGCGGTCGCTCGCGGAACCGTTCGGCACGGTCGCGGCGGCATTGCGCCAGCAGGACGTTGTCGACGCCTGAGCCGGATGGGTAGCCGTCAGCCTGCGATCAGCGCATTCCTACGCCAGGATTCGGCCAGCAGCGTCTCGATCAGATCGGCATGGCTGAAGCCGGCCTGCGCCGCAGCTTTGGCCATGACCTTCTCCGACCACAGATTGCAGTTGAGATTGATCTCGATGAAGTTGATGTCGCCGGTGGCGAGGTCCAGGCGAAACTCGATCCGGCCATAGTCGAACGGGACGAATTCCTGGGCGACTTTCCTCGCCATCGCCTCGATCCGGGGTGCGAACTCGGCATGATCGAAACGCTTGAGCGCGGCCTTCTCGGTGTTCTGCACCAGGTCGCGCTTTTCGTAATAAGTCCACAGCTTCTGCGTGTCCTCGCGCTCGTACCACAGCATGGGCAGGGCGACAGGCTGATCGCGAATGGTGATGAAGGCGCACTGGATGTCGTAGCCGTCCAGATAAGGCTCCACGATGGCGTCGTGGCCCTGACCGTGAATGTCGGCAATGGCATTGGCCACCCCGTTCCAGTCGAATGCGTCGGAGATGCCCCAGCTGGCGGACGAGGCATTGGGCTTGATGACCCAGCGGCCGCCGGGGGCGGGGGGCAGGTCTTTCTCCAGAACCGGGGCGCCCCGGCGATAGCAGAACCACGGCGCGGTCGGCACCCCGGCATGGACTGCGGCCAGTTTGGACACCGATTTGTCGTCGCCCATGCCGCGCAGGAACGGCATCGCGCCGAGATAGGGGATGCGGTGCATGTTGCACAGCAGGGGGATCAGCATCTCGCTGTTCACGAAGCCGCCGCGATTGAGCAGAGGGAAGACGAAATCGGCTTCGGGCCGATCGAACAGCACCTTGTAGTTGTTCGCGAACTGGAGGTTCAGTCCCAGGCTTTCCAGAGTCGTGCGAACTTCGTGGTGGTAGATCGCGTGATTGCCATCCTCCGGATGCATCCCGCCGCCCCACAGGACGTGCTTGGCCATGAACAGCAGGCGGACGCGCTCTTTGGCTTCTTGGGGAATGCGAAGGGGTTCGGCGGAATCGGGCATAGGGGCTCTCGCAGCTGGAAGTTCGCGGCCATCTAGGCACGAACCCCCTCTGCCGCCAGTACCCGGCAAGGCAAAAAAAGCGCCGGGTGCGATCGGAACCGGTTCCGGCGGAGCCTCCTGCAAACGATGCCGCAGGAGACTCCGCCGGTTCACGTTATTGCCCGAAAGTGCGCTGCCACCAGCCGCGGCGGGGAGAAGCGGACCCTTCGTCCTCGCGCGAGTTGTCCGCCGCTTCCGCGTCGTTCGCAGGGGCGGATGCTTCCGCAGCCGCTTCGCTCGACACGTCGCCCGAGGATTGCGTCGGCGCGGCCGCTTCGAGCGCGGGTTCCTCCTCCACCTTCTTCTTGCGCCGCGTACGCTTGGGCTTCTCGGCCGGTTGCTCGGCCTCCGCCGGTCCGGCCTCTGCCGGCGCGGTTTCCGCAGGCGTGGCCGCCTCGGGTTCGTCGGCCTTCTTGCGGCGCGTGCGCTTCTTCGGCTTGGGAGCCTCCTCGGCATCGGCGTCGGCAGGTGGCGCTTCCGCGGCTTCGCTCACCGGCTCTTCGGGCGGCTTGGCCTTGGCTCTCGAGGCGCGCGGCTTGCGGCCGGCGGCTTCTGCCGGCGCCTCGGCCGTTTTCGCACGGCGCGTACGCCGTTTCGGCTTCGGTGCGTCTTCGACCGTTTCCTCGCCGGCTTCGCTCGGAGCTTCTTCTGCGCCGTCGGGGGCGACCGCCATATCCTCGCTCACCCGCTTCGAGACCGTCTCGCCCGTATCGGAGCCGGCATCGCCGTCGCTCTCGTTCTCGCCCTCTTCGCGATCGCGACCCCCGCGCCGACGGCGGCCCCCACGGCGCCGACGCTTCTTGGGCTTGCCCTCGTCTTCGCTGGAGGGGTGGCCATCGTCGTCGCGTTCGTCGTCCGCATCGCCGCTGTCGTCACTGCCGTTGTCGGCGGCCTCATCGCCATTGCGGCCTTTGTTGCGCCCGCGGCCGCCGCGCCGACGCCGACGGCGCTTCCTGTTGCCATCGTCGTCGTCATCGTCGGCTCGTTCGTCCGCTCCAGCGGGAACCTCGTCCTCTTCCGGCGCCTCGTCGTCGACGATCGGTTCGAACTTCGGCGCTTCGGTCGGCTTCGGGCCGGAGCTGGAGACGCTCATCTTGGCACCTTCCTGCTCGCCCTCGGGCACGACTTCGACGCTGACGCCATAGCGGCGCTCGATCTCGACCAGGTCGTCGCGCTTGGAATTGAGCAGGTAAACCGCCGCCTCGGTGCTGGCCGCGAGCGTGATCACCGTTCCCTTGCCCTTGGCGGCCTCGTCCTCGATCAGGCGCAGCGCGGACAAGCCCGCGCTCGAGGCTGTGCGGACAAGGCCGGTGCCATCGCAGTGCGGGCATTCGCGCGTCGTCGCTTCCAGCACGCCGGTACGCAGGCGCTGACGGCTCATTTCCATCAGGCCGAAGCCGGAGATGCGGCCGACCTGGATACGGGCGCGGTCGTTTTTCAGCGCGTCCTTCAACGCGCGCTCCACCTTACGGTTGTTGGAGTTGTACTCCATGTCGATGAAGTCGATCACGACCAGGCCGGCCATGTCGCGCAGACGCAGCTGGCGGGCGATTTCCTTCGCCGCTTCGAGATTGGTCGCGAGCGCGGTCTGCTCGATCCCGTGTTCCTTGGTCGAGCGGCCCGAGTTGATGTCGATCGACACCAGCGCCTCGGTCGGGTTGATGACCAGGTAACCGCCGCTCTTGAGCTGCACGACCGGGTCGTACATCGCGCGCAGCTGGTCCTCCGCGCCGTAGCGCTGGAACAGCGGCACCGGGTCGGAATAGGCCTTCACCCGACGCGCGTGGCTGGGCATCAGCAGTTTCATGAATTCCTTGGCCGAGCGGTAACCCGCTTCGCCTTCGACCACGACTTCCTCGATCTCGCGGTTGTAGATGTCGCGGATCGCGCGCTTGATCAGGTCGCTGTCCGAATGGATCAGTGTCGGCGCGCTGGAGGACAGGGTCTTTTCGCGGATCTCGTCCCAGAGGCGGGCGAGATAGTCGAAATCGCGCTTGATTTCGGTCTTGGTGCGCTGGAGGCCGGCAGTGCGGACGATCAGGCCCATCGTGCGCGGCAGCTTGAGATCGCCGACGATCTGCTTGAGCCGCTTGCGATCGCTGGCGCTGGAAATCTTGCGCGAAATGCCGCCGCCGTGGCTGCTGTTGGGCATCAGCACGGTGTAGCGGCCGGCCAGGCTGAGATAAGTCGTCAGCGCCGCGCCCTTGTTGCCGCGCTCTTCCTTGACCACCTGCACCAGCAGCACCTGACGGCGCTGAATGACGTCCTGGATCTTGTAGCGACGGCGCAGCGCCTGGCGGCGGGCGCGGACTTCGTCCACTTCCCTGGCGCGTGCCCGGCCCTTGCCCGGGCGGCGGCCACGGCCGCGGCGCCCACGGCGCGAATCCGATCCGCCCCGGCTCTCGTCGCTGTCGTCGTCGCTGTCGTCGTCATCGTCGTCGCCATCGCCGTTGGCGAGTTGGCCTTCTTCGAACGTTGCGACTTTGTCTTTCTCGGAGGTGTCGATTTCCTCGACCCCCTCTTCGGCGAACTCCTCGACCAGCGCGCCGCCGGTTTCGTCGTCGGCATCGTATTCGTCACCCGGGAGATCGCCGCGCTCCTCGTCCTCGGCGCGCAGGCGCGCCTCTTCTTCGGCGGCTTCGGCCTCTTCGGCCAGGAGCTTTTCGCGGTCTTCCCTCGGGATCTGGTAGTAATCGGGATGAATCTCGCTGAAGGCGAGGAAGCCGTGCCGGTTGCCGCCGAAATCGACGAAAGCGGCCTGGAGGCTGGGTTCGACCCGGGTTACCTTGGCGAGATAGATATTGCCTTTGATCTGCCGATGTTCGGCGGATTCGAAATCGAATTCCTCAATCCGGTTGCCCTTGAGTACCGCCACCCGCGTTTCTTCCGGGTGGCGCGCATCGATCAGCATGCGCGTTGCCATGTAGTATTCTCCGTGCGCGTCCGGGCGGGCTCAGGCCTGCCGGGAGGTTCTGCGCAAATAAGTGGGATCCGCCGATCGCCTCGCGATGGGCGGCAATGTCGGACCGGACACGGCGAACGGTTTCGCCGCGCCGGAATGATGTGTCTGCAATCATGCGAATGCGCCTGTGTCGCGCTGCCTGGCCCGCCAGCGCGACTACGCCTGCCGGGGGCAGCGTCGTCATGCTCGGGGAGAGGCTTCTCATGAACTGCATCAACCTGTTGCGAGCGCCGGAGCAGAAAGCTGCCGGCGGGCCTGCGACCCGTTTCGCGCGCATCCCGGTTTGGCGGGATCGAGCTTTCGCGGGCCGGATTTTCGGCCTTGCAGCGCTAGCATCCCGGCTTTCGTTCGGCAACCATGTTGCGCAAGGGGCCTGCAACGCCCTAACAACCGCGCGCAATGTCGACGCGGCTTCAGATATGGCTGATCTTTCTGGCGCCGCCGGTCCTGCTGGGGGCGCTCTATGCCCTGGACCTGGCCATCCCCGTGCCGCATCTGGGGCGCGATTACGTCGTGCGGATTGCACTGCCCGATGCCGGCGATCCGGTCGGCCTTCCGGTGATTCACGGCCCGCCCGACCGTTCGCGCCCTCTCGTGGTGATCGACCCGGGGCACGGAGGCAAGGACCCGGGGGCGAGCGTCGAACACTATCGCGAGAAGGATATTGCACTCGCCCTGGCACTTGCCCTGCGCGACCGGTTGATCGCCGAAGGGGGCGTGCGCGTGGCCCTGACGCGCGAAGACGACAGGTTCCTCGTGCTGGAGGAACGGCCCGAAATCGCGCGGCGAATGAATGCCGACCTGTTCGTTTCGATCCACGCCGATTCCGCCGGCGAGGCGAGCGGGGCCAGTGGCGCGAGCATCTATACGCTGTCGGCGCAGGCATCGAGCGAGGCCGCCGCACGTTTCGCCGAACGGGAAAACAACACCGACCGGCTCAACGGCGTTCGGATCGAGGGGCAGAGCGCCGAAGTCAGCGCGATCCTGGTCGAGCTTTCGCAGCGCCGCGTGCAGGAAGCCTCCGCGGAGTTCGCCCGCCTGATCGTGCGCGAGGGCGAGGGGGAACTGGTGTTCCATCCCCGTCCGCACCGATCGGCCGCGCTGGCCGTGCTGCGCGCGCCCGACGTGCCGGCGGTTCTCTACGAGGCGGGGTTCATCACCAACCCGGACGATGCCGCCCGTTTGACGAGCGCGGAAGCGCGCGACCGTTTCGCCGAAGTCATGGCCCGCGCGATCCGCATCTATTTCGCCCGTCAGGCCGGCGTCTAGAGGTGCGGGCCGAAACCATATGGCGCAACGCGGAAATCGCGTGCTAGAGACGCCCCGATCATGGCCGAACCCTCTTCCACCGATTATTTCCGCTATCGCATCCGGCGCGATACGTCGGGTGCGTTGAGCTGGCTCGCGGCGAGCTGGCGCGAAAAGCGCTGGTTCCGCTGGGGGGCGATCCTGTTCTGCATCGCGCTGGCCGTGTGGCTGGCGGGCTGGGCCCTGCTTGCGCGCGGGCTGCCCGACGCGGATACGCTGCTGGAATACGAGCCGCCGCTGCCCACGATGGTCCGCGCGGCCGACGGCGAAATCGTTCACTCCTATGCCCGCGAGCGGCGCGTGCAGCTGCAGTATGCGGATTTTCCCGAAACGCTGATCGAGGCCTATCTTGCGGCCGAGGACAAGACGTTCTTCACCCATGGCGGGATCGACATGGGCGGTCTGGCCGGTGCGGTGATCGACTATGTCAGCAAACTCGGCTCCGGCGAACGCGCGGTCGGCGGGTCGACGATCACGCAGCAGGTGGCCAAGAACATCCTGCTGTCGAACGAATATTCCATCACGCGCAAGCTGAAGGAAATGATCCTCGCCCGGCGAATCGAGGACGCTCTGACCAAGCAGCAGATCCTCGAACTCTATCTGAACGAGATCCCGCTGGGCCGCCGCAGTTTCGGGGTTCAGGCAGCCTCGCGCGCCTATTTCGACAAGGATGTCGGCGAGCTGGATCTGCACGAGATGGCCTTTCTGGCGATCCTGCCCAAGGCGCCCGAGCGCTATGGCCGCAGCCAGCACCGCGAGCTTGCGCTGGCGCGGCGCAACTTCGTGCTCGACCAGATGGTGGACAACGATTTCATCACCGCCGCCGAAGCGGCCGAGGCGCGCGCCCAGCCGCTGGGGCTCAAGCCCATGCGTGCGCAGTACAGCACGGCCGATGCCGGCTATTTTTTCGAGGAAGTGCGGCGTCAACTGATGGAGGATTTCGGCGAAACCGCCGAAGACGGCCCGAACAGCGTCTATGCCGGCGGGCTATGGGTGCGCACATCGCTCGATCCCGAACTGCAGTCCGCCGCGCGCGATGCGCTGCGCGGGGGAATGCTGCGTTATCACGGCAATCGCGGCTGGCGGGGCCCCTTGGCGACGATCGACCCCGACAACGGCGACCTGATTGCGCAACTGCGCTCGTCGAACCTGGGGCTCAACTATCGCGGCTGGCGCGTGGGCGTGGTGACCGCGCGCAGCGGCTCCGCCGCGACGATCGGATTGACCGATGGCGAAACCTATCCGCTGTCGGGTTTCCCGGACGCCTTGAAAATCGGCGATGTCGTGGCGGTGGAAAAGGCCGGATCCGGGTACCGCCTGCGTTCGATTCCCGAGGTTTCTGGCGGCTTCGTCGCGATGGCTCCGCTCACGGGGCGCGTGTTGGCGATACAGGGCGGTTTCGACAGCCGGCTGGGCGATTTCAACCGGGCGACGCAGGCCGAGCGCCAGCCCGGCTCGACGATCAAGCCGTTCGTTTATGCCACCGGCCTCGATCATGGCATGACGCCGGCTTCGCAAGTGCCCGACCAGACCTTCTGCTATTATCAGGGGGCGCGGCTGGGCGAAAAATGCTTCCGCAACTTCGGCGGCGGCGGCGGTGGTGTGCACACGATGCGCTGGGGGCTGGAGCAGAGCCGCAACCTGATGACCGTGCACATCGCGATGGATGCCGGAATGCCGGAGGTCATCAAGACCTTCGAGCGCGTGGGGATCGGCAGCTACGAGCCCTATCCCGCATTCGCGCTGGGGGCGGGCGACACGACCGTCCTCAAGATGGTCAACGCCTATGCGGCGCTGGCCAACCACGGCCGCCAGCACACTCCGACCCTGATCGACTATGTGCAGGACCGGCACGGCAAAGTGATCTGGCGCGCGGACAAGCGCGCATGCGGGCGCTGCAACATGCCCGAATGGGACGGCAAACCGATGCCTCGCCCGGGCCTGAGCGGCAAGCAGGTGATGGACCCGCGCACGGCATACCAGGTGGTTCACATGCTGGAGGGCGTCGTCCAGCGCGGAACCGCGGTGCGGCTGCGCGATCTGGGCCTTCCGCTGTTCGGCAAGACGGGCACGACCACCGGGCCGACCAATGCGTGGTTCGTGGGCGGGTCGCCTGATATGATTGCGGGCATGTATCTCGGCTTCGACCAGCCGCGCAACATGGGCGGATGGGTTCAGGGCGGCAACACGGCCGCGCCGATATTCAAAGACTTCGTGGAAAAGACGCGCGACCGCTGGTCCGACGATCCTTTCGTCGCCCCGGCCGGCGTGCGCATGGTGCGGATCGACCGCCGTTCGGGCAAGCGCGTACTCGACGGCTGGCCAAGCGACGATCCGCGCGCGGCGATCATCTGGGAGGCGTTCAAGCCCGACACCGAACCGCCGCGCCGCACGCGGGCCGACGCGATCGAAAGCAGGCGGCGCGAGATCCTGGAGCTGATCCGGCGGGGCGAAGCCGCGCGGCGGGCGGCGGTATCGGGCGGCAACCGCCACGACGAACCATCCGATTTCGTCGAGGATCAGGGCGGAATCTACTAGGCGATAGAGCCTGCGGGCGAGGAGAGTACGACATGCGGCGATCGATTCCGGCGGCATTGCTGGCCCTGACGATGGCGGCGCCTGCCGCCGCCCAGCTTCAGCCCGGTAAGCAGGCTCCGGCGTTCTCGACCCGGGCGGCGCTGGGCGGCGAAGCGATGGCGTTCAACTTGCGCAGCGCGCTGGCGAAAGGGCCGGTGGTCCTGTACTTCTATCCCCGGGCCTTCACCAAGGGGTGCACGCTGGAGGCGCGGCAATTTGCCGAGGCCGCCGAGGCGTTTGCGGCGGCCGGTGCAACGGTGATCGGCCTGTCGGCCGACGACATCGACACGCTGAAACGGTTTTCGGTGGAGGAATGTCGCGACCGGTTCGCGGTCGGCGTGGCCAGCCCGGCCATTATCGCGGCTTACGATGCCGCTCTCGTGCACGAGGGGCGCGAAACGGGTATGGCGCAGCGCGTCAGCTATGTCATAGATCGCGATGGGCGGATCGTTTTCGTCCATTCGGATGCCGACTATCGCGACCATGTCCGCCTGACGCTGGCCGCCGTGCGCCGGCTGGCCGAGGGCGGCTGAGGCGGCACCCTTTCGCAATCGGGCGCGCTCGTCTAAGCGGGCCGCCAATTCCTGATCGGAGACTGAATTCATGCGTGCCGAAGGGCAGGCCCATATCGACCGTATCGACGCAGCGCTGGCTCTCGTTCGCCAGTCGCTCGACTGGGACCGTGCCTTGCGCCGGCTCGACGAACTGAACGCGCGCGTCCAGGACCCGGCGCTGTGGGACGATCCCCGCGAGGCCCAGGCGATCACGCGCGAGCAGAAGCGGCTGGAAAGTGCGATAACGACCGTGCGCGAGATCGAGAGCGAGAAAAGCGACGCGATCGAATTCATCGAAATGGGCGAAGCGGAAGGCGACGACGCTATCGTCGCCGACGGTCTCGCAAGCCTTGAGAAGCTGGCCGAGCGTGCCGATGCCGACAAAGTGCAGGCTCTGCTCGCCGGCGAAGCCGACGCAAACGACACCTATCTCGAAATCCATGCCGGGGCAGGCGGCACCGAGAGCCAGGACTGGGCCGAAATGCTGCTGCGCATGTATGCCCGCTGGGCCGAACGCCGCGGTTTCAAGGTCGAAACGGTGGAGTATCAGGCGGGCGACCAGGCCGGGATCAAGAGCGCGACCCTGCTGCTCAAGGGCGAGAACGCCTATGGCTACGCCAAGACCGAAAGCGGCGTGCACCGGTTGGTGCGGATCAGCCCTTACGACAGTGCGGCGCGGCGGCACACCAGCTTCAGTTCCGTCTGGGTCTATCCCGTGATCGACGACAATATCGCGATCGAGATCAACCCGGCGGATCTCAAGATCGACACCTACCGCGCGAGCGGCGCGGGCGGGCAGCACGTCAACACGACCGATTCGGCGGTTCGCATCACGCACGTGCCCAGCGGGATCGTGGTCGCGAGCCAGAACGACCGCAGCCAGCACAAGAACCGCGAAACCGCGATGAACATGCTCCGCGCGCGCCTGTACGAGGAAGAGCTGCGCAAGCGCGAGGAGGCCGCCAGCGCCGAGCACGCGAGCAAGAGCGACATCGGCTGGGGCCACCAGATCCGCAGCTACGTCCTCCAGCCGTACCAGATGGTCAAGGATCTGCGGACCGGAATCACGTCGACCTCGCCCGACGACGTGCTCGACGGCGCGCTCGATCCGTTCATCTCGGCGGCACTGGCCCAGCGTGTGACCGGCGAGGCGGTCGAGGTCGAGGACGTCGACTGACAAATGCCTGCGGAAGGCTTTTGCCAGCATTGTTGCGGAGCGCTAGTGCGATGGGGATCATGAGAGCCTTTCTGTCCCCTTTGTGCCTCGTTGCGGCGCTTTGCCTGGGCGCTTGCGAACCGGTCGATTCCGACCGGCCCGAAACCGCGCGGGCCTTCCCCAGGCCCGACCGGCCGGTGTCGGAACCGGGCGCCAACCAGTTTTCCACCGAGGTCGCGCGCGACAGCGTGGGCGAGGCGCGCAAGGTGATGGATCTGGCCGAGATTTCGCCGGGCATGAGCGTGGCCGATATCGGCGCAGGCGAAGGATACTATACCGTCCGCCTGGCCGACCGGGTGGGAGAGAACGGCCGGGTGCTAGCGCAGGATATCGATCGCGAGGCGCTCGACCGGCTGGCATTGCGCGTGGAACGCCAGCGGCTCGACAACGTTTCTATCAAGCTCGGCGCGGGCGACGACCCGATGTTGCCGCAAGGGAGCTTCGATCGCGTGTTCATGGTTCACATGTATCACGAGGTGCGCGAACCTTACGCCTTTCTGTGGCGTCTGTGGCCGGCCCTGCGCGAGAATGGACGGGTGATCGTGGTCGATGTCGATCGCCCGGCCGACCAGCATGGTATCGACCCGCTCTTGCTGGCCTGCGAATTCAAGGCGGTGGGGTTCGAACTCGATACGTTCCGCGACGCGCCGGAGCTGGCGGGGTACTATGCACAGTTCAAGCGGGCCGCTAAGAGGCCCGAACCGGAAGAGATCAGGCCCTGCCGCGGAACGGCGGGCAGGGCGGAAGGCAACGCGGCCTAGCGGGCCGCCACAAGGATTATCAGTTCGATGGCATTCAAGGGGCTCAGCCCGATCGTTTACGGCGGACGCGAAGTCTGGCCGCTCATCGAGGGCGGCAAGGGCGTTTCCGCGACCAATCATCTGAGTTCCGGCGCATGGGCGGCGGCCGGAGGTATCGGCACGGTCAGCGCGGTCAACGCCGACAGCTACGACGCCGAAGGCAAGATCATTCCCCAGGTCTACGACCAGCTCACGCGCAAGGAACGCCACGAGCAGCTCGTCCGCTACGCGATCGACGGCGCGACCGAGCAGGTTCGACGGGCCTACGATGTCGCCAACGGCAGGGGTGCGATCAACATCAACGTCCTGTGGGAAATGGGCGGCGCGCAGCAAGTGCTCGAAGGCGTTCTGGAGCGCACGCGCGGGCTCGTCACCGGCGTGACCTGCGGTGCCGGAATGCCATACAAGCTGGCCGAGATCGCCGCGCGTTTCAACGTCAGCTATCTGCCGATCATCAGTTCCGCGCGCGCCTTCCGCGCGCTGTGGAAGCGCAGCTATCACAAGGTGAGCGAGTTGATGGCGGCCGTGGTCTATGAGGATCCCTGGCTGGCCGGCGGGCACAACGGCCTGTCCAACGCCGAGGATCCGACCAAGCCCGAAGACCCCTATCCGCGGGTGAAGGCCTTGCGCGAAACGATGCGCAAGGAAGGCGTTTCCGAAGACGTGCCGATCGTCATGGCCGGGGGGGTCTGGTTCCTGCGCGAGTGGGAAAACTGGATCGACAACCCGGAACTGGGCAAGATCGCCTTCCAGTTCGGCACCCGTCCGCTGCTGACCGAAGAAAGCCCGATCCCGCAGCAGTGGAAGGACATGCTGCGCACGATCGAGCCGGGCGACGTCCTGCTGCACAAGTTCTCCCCCACCGGTTTCTATTCCTCGGCGGTCAAGAATCCGTTCCTGTGGGATCTGATCCATCGCAGCGAGCGGCAGATCCCCTATTCCAAGGTCGAGGCGGGCGAGCATACCGTCCAGCTCGATGTCGGGATCAAAGGCAAGAACTTCTGGGTCACGCCCAAGGATCGCGAGCGCGCGCGGGGCTGGGCGGCCGAGGGATATACCGAGGCGCTCAAGACCCCTGACGACACGGTCGTGTTCGTGACGCCCGAAAGCCGCGCCGAAATCCGCAAGGATCAGGCCGATTGCATGGGCTGCCTGTCGCATTGCGGATTTTCGTCGTGGAAGGATCACGACGACTATACCACCGGCCGCCTGGCCGATCCGCGCAGCTTCTGTATCCAGAAAACGCTGCAGGACATCGCGCATGGCGGCGACGTGCAGCAGAATCTCGCCTTTGCCGGGCATGCCGCCTATCGCTTCAAGCAGGACCCGTTCTATTCGAACAACTTCACCCCCACGGTGAAGCAGCTCGTCGATCGCATCCTGACGGGGGATTGAGGGCGGCAGCGACCGCGGCAGGCGGGTTCCGACCGCGGCCGAACCTCAGCCGGCGGGCCCGCGATGGCAGGCGGTGTCGAGGCCTGCGTTCTCTTCGTCCTCGCCGACACGCATCGGCACGACGAGGCTGACCATCAGAGCGACGATCGCGGTTGCGATCGCGCTCCACAGGACGACCGCGGCGGTGCCGAGAAGCTGGGCGACGATCTGGCCGCCCATGGCCATTCCTTCCGCATAGCCGATGCCGCCAAGCGTTTCGGAAAGAAACAGGCCGAGCAGCATCGCGCCGAGCATGGCACCCACGCCGTGAACTGCGAAAACTCCCAGGGTATCGTCGATCCCCAGTCTGCCGGAGACCAGCGCCAGCGCGCCGCGGCAAGCCATCGCCGCACTTGCGCCGAAGACGATCGAAGCCCCTGGCGAGACGAACCCCGATGCGGGCGCGATCGCCGCCAGGCCGGAAAGCACGCCCAGCGCCAGCCCGCCGGCCGTCGTGCGCCCGGTGGCAAGGCGTTCGAGCGTCAGCCAGGTCAGCGCCCCCGCACAGGCGGCGACGTGGGCATTCAGGATGGCGGTCGAGGCATCGTCGGTCGCAGCGAGCGCGCTGCCGCCATTGAGCGCGAGCCAGCCGACCCACATCATCGCCATCCCGGCAAGGCCCAGGACCGGGGCCGATCCCGCTTCGCCGTCAGCCGGCAGGTTGGCGCGCCTGCCCAGGAACAAGGCAACCACGAGGGCGGAGACGCCGGCGGTGACATGCATCGTCAAGCCGCCGGCGAAGTCGAGCGCGCCCAGCGTCCTGGCGATCCATCCGCCGCCCCATACCCAGTGCGTGACCGGGGCGTGGACGATCAACGCCCAGAGCGCGGCGAACCCCACGGCCCAGCCGAACCGGGCGCGGCCGATCCAGCTGCCGGTCATCAGGCAGGCAGCAAGAACGGCAAAGATCATCTGGAACAGCACGAAGGCGCTTTCGGGCAGCAGCGTGCCCGCGCGCACGTTGCCCAGGCTGCCGAGCATCCAGTGGGCATAGTTGCCGAGCCAGCCGACCGTGACCGGGCCGAAAGCCAGTGTGTAGCCGAGCACGATCCAGCCGAGCGACACAGCCGCTGCGATGGCCCCGATCTGGATCGCGACCGAAACGCCGCTTCTTGCAGGTCCGCGGCCTGCATAATGGAGCGCCAGGCCGGGCAGGGCGGCCAGCAGGGCGATTGCCGATGCCGCCATTATCCATGCGGTGTCGCCGCCGTCGTTCGCCGCGAACTGGACCAGTTCCTGCGCGCGCAGCGGGGTGGTTGCGCCAACCGAGGCGAAGCCCAGCAGAGCTGTACCGGCAAACCGTCTGCGCATCGCATTATCCCCGATTACGGCTGGACCAGCGCTTCGAGCACCTGGTCGGGCGGGCGATGCCCATCGGCCCAGAAGCGGATGTTGGCGATGACTTTTTCGCCCGACGCTTCGCGTCCCTCGACCGTGGCGCTGCCGATATGGGGCTGGGCGATCACATTGGGCAGGGCAACGAGACGAGCATCGACTTTCGGCTCGTCGGGAAAGACATCCAGGCCTGCGCCGCCCAGGTGGCCGCTTTCCAGCGCCTCGATCATCGCCTCGTAGTCGACGAGATCGGCCCGCGCGGTGTTGATCAGCGCAGCCCCCCGCTTCATCAGCGCAATGCGGCGTGCGTCGATCATCCCGCGCGTCTGCGGCGTGGCGGGGCAATGCAGGGTGACGATATCGGATTCGGCCAGAAGGCGGTCGAGATCCTCCTCGAACCTGGCGCCGAACATCGTTTCCACCGCTTCTGGCAGGCGATGGCGGTTGTGATAGCGGATTTCGAAGCCGAAGGCGCGCGCGCGCGATGCGACCGCCTGACCGATCCGGCCCATGCCCACGATCCCCAGCACTTTGCCGCCCAGCTTGCGGCCGAGCATGGCCGAGGGTGCCCAGCCGGTCCAGCGTTCCCGGCGGATCAGCGCGGTGCCTTCGCGCAGACGGCGCGGAACGCCGATGATCAGCGCCATTGTCAGATCGGCCGTGTCGTCGGTGAACACGCCCGGCGTGTTGGTGACCATGATCTTGCGCGCCGCGGCGGCGGCGAGATCGATATGATCTGTTCCTGCACCGAAATTCGCGATCAGGCCGAGCTGCTCGCCCGCTTCTGCCAGCAATTCGGCGTCGATCCGGTCGGTCACGGTCGGGACAAGCACGTCGCACTCGCGCATCGCGGTGGCGAGTTCGTCGCGCGACATGGCAATGTCGGCGGGGTTGAGCCGGACATCGAACAGCTCCTCCATCCGTGCCTCGATCGAGGGGAGGAGGTGCCGCGTCACTATCACGCGCGGCTTGCCCGCGACGCGCCGGTTCGAGTCCGCTCCCGTCTGTTCCATGTCTTTTGCGCTAGGACGCCGGAGGCCTCGCGGTCAAGCGGCGCGGAAGATGACTTGAAGGGCAGGGGGTGCGCGATTTATGGAAAGCGGCGATGTACAGGCTTTTTGTTGTTCTTTTCACGGCGTTTATCGCCATTGCCGCGCCCGCGGTCGGGCAAGAACGCGAGGTGCCCTACTGGGCCACGATCGACACCACCGAACTGAACATGCGCGTCGGCCCCAGCGTCAACTACAGGATCGAATGGGTCTATCGCCGCGAAGGCCTGCCGGTGAAGGTCGTCCGGGTGATCGACGGCTGGCGCCTGATCCGCGACCCCGATGGCGCCCGGGGATGGGTGGCGGCGCGTCTGCTAAGCGCGGAGCGCGGTGCGATCGTCGTGGGCAAGGGGCTTGCGGCATTGCGCGCAGAACCGGCCGAAAATGCGCGGTTGAAATGGAATGTCGAACCCGGCGTCGTCGGCAAGCTCGGCGAATGCGAGGCGGGCTGGTGCAATTTCGACGTGGACGGCCGGGCCGGCTGGATCAGGGCCGACCGCCTGTGGGGCGCCGGCGACCCCTGAGGCTGCCGAGGGGCACCGGCCGGCCGCCGCCAGCCCGGCTCGACAGCGACTTTCGAGAAAAAGCGCCCGCTCAGCCGTCCGGCGCGGCAGCCCGGCGCGTGACGGTGACCGTCGTTCCGTCTTCGGCCGTCGCGGTCCAGCTTCCGTCCGGTGCCGGCGGGCTGTCGGTCCAGCACAGTTCCGCGCCGCCTTCGGGGGTCAGGCAGTTTCGGTTGTCGCGAACTTCCCAGGTGCCGCGCGCCGTTTCCGTGCCGTCCATGAGATCGACGTAAGTGCCGTCGGCGTTGATCCTGGTGGTGGTGACCGTGCCATCGGCCCAGGTCACCTCGTAATCCCCCGCCGCGTCGTCGCCCGCAAGGGCGGACGTGCCGGTCTGGACCGGATCTGCCGGTTCCGCCGTCTGTGCGTCCGCAGCCGCTTCCTCGCCCTGCTGCGAACACGCGCATAGTGCGAGGACAGCCGCGGTCAGAACAGTCTTTCTCATCTCCCAATTCTCCTTATGTTTTGGAGGTAAGGCGATGATACGCGTCTCTAACCGCAGCAGCAAACGGCAGGTGCCGATTTGTCCCCGGCCCTCCGGTCAGGCCAGTTCCACCGCCACCGCAGTGGCCTCGCCGCCGCCGATGCAGAGCGATGCGATCCCGCGCTTCTTGCCCTGGTTCTTCAGGGCATTGAGCAGGGTGACGAGGATTCGCGTGCCGCTGGCCCCGATCGGATGGCCCAGCGCGGTGCCGCCGCCGTTGATATTGATCTTGTCGTGCGGGATGCCGATGTCGCGCATCGCGAACATGGCGACACAGGCGAAAGCCTCGTTGACTTCCCACAGTTCCACATCGTCGACCGACCAGCCGGCCTTGTCGAGAACCTTCTGAATGGCCCCGATCGGCGCGACGGTGAACTGCGCCGGCTCCTGCGCGTGCGCGGCCATGGCGACGATCCGGGCCACCGGTTCCAGGCCCTTGCTCTTCGCTACGCTCTCGCGCGTCAGCACCACCGCAGCGGCACCGTCGGAGATCGAGCTGGACGTGGCGGCGGTGATCGTCCCGTCCTTCGCGAAAGCCGGCTTCAGCGTCGGAATCTTGTCGGGCTTGCCGCGGCCGGGCTGCTCGTCGGTGTCGACGACGGTTTCGCCCGCCCGGGAAGAGACGGTGACCGGGACGATTTCGTCGGCAAACGCGCCGCTGTCGATCGCGGCATTGGCGCGGCGCAGCGACTCGATCGCGTAGTCGTCCATTTCCTCGCGCGTCATCTGATAATCATCGGCGGTGGACTGGGCGAAGGTCCCCATGGCGCGGCCTTCTTCGTAAGCATCCTCCAACCCGTCGAGGAACATGTGATCGTAAGCCGTGTCGTGGCCGATCCGCGCGCCCGAACGGTGTTTCTTGAGCAGGTAGGGGGCATTGGTCATGCTCTCCATCCCGCCCGCGACGACGACATCGATCGTCCCCGAGGCAAGCGCTTCGGCGCCCATGATGACCGTCTGCATGCCGCTGCCGCAGACTTTGTTGACCGTGGTCGCCTGGACCGACTTGGGCAAGCCGGCCTTGATCGCCGCCTGGCGCGCGGGTGCCTGACCAAGCCCGGCGGGCAGAACACAACCCATATAGATTCGGTCGATATCGTCCCCGGCAACGCCTGCGCGCTCGACCGAAGCCTTCACCGCGGTCGCGCCGAGCTCGGTCGCGCTGACGGCAGCCAGTGCGCCCTGCATGCCACCCATCGGCGTGCGGGCGTAGGAGAGGATGACGACGGGGTCGTTCGCGGAAAACTGGGCCATGGGGACGATGCCTTTCGCTGGAGATCGTGGTTGGGGTGCTACCTAATGTTGCACTGCGGCAAAGGCAAATGGCCGGTTGTCCGCTTGCCAACAGGTGCCATGTGGTGGACACTCGGTAGCAAAGCAAAACCGATGGAGAGAGCGATGGCCCGGCATGACCCTTCCGCGATGCACGAAGTGCTGCGCAAGCAGCGCGAATCCTTCGTCGCTGCACGGCCCGAAGGGCTCGATGTGCGCCGCGACCGGATCGCGCGCGCGATCGCTCTGCTGAAGGAGAACAGCGACGCCTTGTGCAAGGCGATGAGTGCGGATTTCGGCAATCGCAGCCCGCACCAGTCGATGATCACCGACATCGCCAGCACGGTTTCCTTCGGCAAATATTGTCTCAAGCATCTCGGCAAATGGGCGCGGGCGGAAAAGCGGCATGTTCGGTTTCCGCTGGGGCTGCTGGGAGCGAAGGCGGAACTGCGATACGAGCCCAAGGGCGTGATCGGCATTCTCAGCCCCTGGAACTTTCCGGTCAATCTCAGCTTCGGCCCGCTGATGCAGGTGCTCGCAGCCGGCAATCGGGCGATGATCAAGCCGAGCGAGTTCACCGAGAGAACATCGGACCTCTCGGCCGAGCTGAGCGCGAAATACTTCGACGAGAGCGAGGTTGCCTTCGTCACGGGCGGGCCGGAGGTCGCCCATGAATTCTCCTCGCTCCCGTTCGATCACCTCGTTTTCACCGGATCGACTGCGACCGGGCGCAAGGTGATGGAGGCGGCGGCCCGGAACCTGTGCCCGGTCACGCTGGAGCTGGGCGGCAAATCGCCGGTGTTCCTGGGGCGCGGGGCGAATCTGGAGCAGGCGGGCGAGCGGATCGCGATGGGCAAGATGATGAACGCCGGCCAGATCTGCCTGGCGCCCGATTACATGTACGTTCCGCAGGATCAGGAAGACGCGGCGATCGCGGCGGTCGAGCTGGGGGTGCACCGGATGTACCCGACCCTGCTGGAGAACGAGGACTATGCCTCGATCGTCACCGACCGGCATTTCGACCGGCTGAAAGGCATGGTCGAGGATGCGCGCGACAAGGGGGCCGAGGTGATCGAGGTCAATCCGGGCAAGGAGGACTTTTCCGGCACCAACGCGCGCAAGATGCCGCTGACCATACTGCGCAACGTGACCGACGACATGCAGGCCATGCAGGAGGAGATTTTCGGCCCCGTCCTGCCGGTGAAGACCTATCGCGATGTCGGCGAGGCGATCGATTACGTCAACGAACGCGACCGGCCGCTGGGTCTCTATTATTTCGGGACCGATGCCGGCGAGCGCGAACAAGTGCTGAGCCGCACGATTTCCGGCGGCGTCACGGTCAACGACGTGATCTTCCACGTTTCGATGGAAGATCTGCCGTTCGGCGGCGTGGGGCCGAGCGGAATCGGCGCGTATCACGGCGTCGAAGGTTTTCGCGAATTCAGCCACGCGCGCGCCGTTTACACCCAGCCGAAGATCGACGTTGCGAAGCTCGGCGGTTTCAAGCCGCCCTATGGCGCGGCGACGGAAAAGGCGGTTCGCGGCTTGATGAAATAGCCTGCCCGACAGGCGGCCCGCGCGGCACGCATTTATTGCGAAAGGTTCGCATTTCCGCGCCCTTGCGCCATGCGGACGAGCGGCCTAGAGGCGGGCGCGAAACATCCGCCCCGCGGGAATCGCCCCAAGGAAACCGCTCAAGGAATCATCGTGGTCGACCTGAGCCAATATCTTCCGATCCTGATCTTCCTGATCATTGCGCTGGGACTCTCGGCGCTGTTCGTGTTCCTGCCGATGGGCGTCTCACGTCTTACCGGCGCGCACAACCCGAGTACGGAGAAGAACAGCGAGTACGAATGCGGCTTCCCCGCGTTCGAGGATTCGCGCAGCCAGTTCGACGTGCGGTTTTATCTCGTCGCGATCCTGTTCATCATTTTCGACCTCGAAGTGGCGTTCCTGTTCCCCTGGTCCGTCTCGGTGTTCGATCTCGGCTGGCCCGCATGGATCGCAATGATGATCTTTCTCGGCATCCTGACCGTCGGTTTCATCTATGAATGGAAGTCCGGCGCGCTGGATTGGGAATAAGTTATGAATCAAGTCACCCCCGCAGCCCGCCCCGGCGAAGTGCGTCAGCCCGACGCGGAGTACTTTCGTGCCCTGCAGACAGAGGTGAACGACAAGGGTTTCCTCGTCACCAGCACCGAGGAGCTGTTTCAATGGGCGCGCACCGGCTCGCTCTGGTGGATGACGTTCGGCCTCGCCTGCTGCGCGGTGGAAATGATTCACGTCAACATGCCGCGTTACGACATGGAGCGTTTCGGGGTCGCCCCGCGCGCCAGCCCGCGGCAGAGCGACGTGATGATCGTCGCCGGCACGCTGTGCAACAAGATGGCGCCCGCGCTGCGCAAGGTCTACGACCAGATGTCGGATCCGAAATACGTGATTTCGATGGGCAGCTGCGCCAATGGCGGCGGCTATTACCACTACAGCTACAGCGTGGTGCGCGGCTGCGACCGCATCGTGCCGGTCGATATCTATGTCCCGGGCTGTCCGCCGACTGCGGAGGCGCTGCTTTACGGCGTGATGCAGTTGCAGCGGAAAATCCGGCGCGAAGGGACGATCGAAAGGTGATTGCCCGACAATGACCGCTGTTCATTCCGCCCCCAGATACGCCTCCAACGACGGCGTGAAGGCTGCGCTGTCCGCAGCGCTCGGCAAGATGCTCGTCGATGCGCACGAGGAGCACGGCGAAATCCTGCTGACCGTGAAGCGCGATTCGATCGAGGATGCTCTGCGCCTCCTGCGCGACGAGCATGAATATCAGCAGCTTATGGAGATCGCGGGGGTCGATTACCCCCAGCGTGCCGAGCGTTTCGAAGTCGTCTACATGCTCCTCAGCGTAACCCGGAACCACCGGGTCATGGTGAAGGTGACGGCGTCGGAAAAGACGCCCGTGCCGACGGTCACCACGCTGTGGCCCAACGCCGGCTGGCTCGAACGCGAGGTTTTCGACCTTTACGGCGTGCTGTTCGACGGCAACACCGACTTGCGCCGAATCCTTACCGACTACGGGTTCGAGGGGCATCCTTTCCGCAAGGACTTTCCGCTCACCGGCTATCACGAACTGCGCTATTCCGAAGAGGAGAAGCGCGTCGTTTACGAGCCTGTCGACCTGCCGCAGGAGCTGCGCCAGTTCGATTTCATGAGCCCCTGGGAAGGGGCGGACTATGTTCTGCCCGGCGACGAGAAGGCTGCGACACCGCCGGTCGACGAACCCAAGACGACCGAGAAGCCCTCCGAAACCGGCGCCGGTGCGAAGGCCGACGAGGAAGCCGCCGACAAAGTCAGCGCCGCGGCCCCTGCCGAAGGCGACAGCGAACTCGAAGAATCCGCCCCCGAGCCGACCGAAGATCGCGAAGATCGTGCGAAGCGCGAGGGCAAGACGCGGGAGACCAAGTCCGCGACAGAGCCGAAGGAGAAGGGCGAATGAGCGGTCTCGTAGCCGAAGACTCGCCGACCACCGAAGGCGAGGTGATCTCCAACTACACGATCAACTTCGGGCCGCAGCACCCCGCCGCGCACGGCGTGCTGCGCATGGTGATGGAGCTCGACGGCGAGGTAATCGAACGGATCGATCCGCATGTCGGCCTGCTGCATCGCGGCACCGAAAAGCTGATCGAGCACAAGACGTACCTGCAGGCGCTGCCCTATTTCGACCGGCTCGATTACTGCTCCCCGCTGTGCCAGGAGCACAGCTACGTCCTGGCGATCGAAAAGCTCCTCAACGTCGAAGTGCCGATCCGTGCGCAGTACCTGCGCGTGCTGTTCGCCGAGCTGACGCGCATTTCGAACCATATGCTGAACATCGGCGCGCACGTAATGGACGTGGGCGCGATGACGCCCAACCTGTGGGTCTTCGAACTGCGCGAAGACTGCATGAACTTCTTCGAGCGGGCATCGGGCGCACGTATGCACAGCGCGTGGTTCCGTCCCGGCGGCGTCCACCAGGACGTGCCGCTGAAGCTGCTGACCGACATCGGCGACTGGGTGGATGGCCGCCTGCCCGAGCTGTTCGGCGATGCGATGAGCCTTGTCATGGACAATCGCATCTTCAAGCAGCGCAACGTCGATATTGCCGTGGTGAGCAAGGAAGACGCCCTGCGCTGGGGCTTTTCGGGGCCGATGATCCGCGCCGCGGGCATCCCCTGGGATCTGCGCAAGTCGCAGCCTTACGACGTATACGACCGGATGGATTTCGAAATCCCGGTCGGCACCAATTCCGATTGCTACGACCGCTTCATGGTGCGCGTGAAGGAAGTTTACGAAAGCGCGAAGATCATCAAGCAGTGCCTGGCCGAAATGCCCGAAGGGCCGATCGCCAGCACCGACGGCAAAGTCTCTCCACCCAAGCGCGGCGAGATGAAGCAGTCGATGGAAGCGCTGATCCACCACTTCAAACTCTATACCGAGGGGTTCCACGTGCCCGCCGGCGAAGTCTACGTCGCGACCGAAAGCCCGAAGGGCGAATTCGGCGTCTATCTGGTCAGCGACGGGTCGAACAAACCCTACCGCTGCAAGATCCGCCCGACCGCGTTCAGCCACCTTCAGGCGATGGATTTCATGTCGAAAGGCCACATGCTGCCCGATGCCACCGCCATCCTCGGCGCCATCGACGTCGTGTTCGGGGAGTGCGACCGGTGACTATGCAACACCACACCACCGTCATCCCGGGGTTGATCCGGAATCCCGCTTTTCTTCCGTCGCACCTCGATGCAGCGGGACCCCGGATCAAGTCCCGGGCGACGATCCGGAGGGATCGTCGTGGCTGACCGTCAACCCGTGCCCGACACCCCCGAGCTGCGCGAGCGCTGGGGATCGTTCGAATTCACGCCCGCTTACAAGGCGAAAGCGGACAAGGCGATTGCGCGCTATCCCGAGGGGCGGCAGCGCTCTGCGGTGATGCCGCTGCTCGACCTGGCGCAACGCCAAGTCGGTGAAGAGACGGATACGCAGGGCTGGCTGCCGCTGCCGGTGATCGAATATGTCGCGCGCTATCTCGACATGCCGGTGATCCGCGTGCTCGAGGTCGCCACGTTCTATTTCATGTACAACCTCAAGCCGGTGGGCAAATATCACGTCCAGGTCTGCGGCACGACGCCGTGCATGCTGCGCGGTTCCGACGGGTTGTTCGAGACTTGCAAGAAGCGCGGCATGAAGAAAGGCGCCGTGTCGGAAGACGGCCTGTGGACTCTCACCGAAGTCGAATGCATGGGCAATTGTGCGACCGCGCCGATGGTCCAGATCAACGACGACAATTACGAGGATCTGACGCCGGAGCGGCTCGACGCCATTCTCGACGCGCTGGCCGCGGGCGAGCAGCCCAAGACCGGGACGCAGGAGCCCGGCCGCCATACCAGCGAGCCTTTGGGTGGGCCGACCACGCTGAAGGACATGGTCGAGGCCAACCACGATTACCGGGGCGAATGGTAATGGACATCGTCGCCATCATCGTCGCGCTGATCCTGGTGTTCATCGCGTGGAAGGTCCTCGTCGGCCTGGTCAAGTTCGGCGCGATCGCGCTGATCGTCGTCGCGGCGGCGTGGTTCGTTTCGCAGGGAGGGTTCGCGTGAGTCTCGCTGACAAGGATCGCATCTTCACGAACCTTTACGGCTTCCAGGACTGGGGCCTGAAGGCGGCGCAGGCGCGCGGCGACTGGGACGACACGAAGGCCCTGATCGCGCGCGGGCAGGATTCGATTGTCGAGGAAATCAAGGCTTCCGGGCTGCGCGGCCGCGGCGGCGCCGGGTTCCCGACCGGCCTCAAGTGGTCGTTCATGCCCAAGGAAAGCAAGGACGGACGGCCGAGCTTCCTGGTCATCAACGCCGACGAATCCGAGCCGGGGTCGTGCAAGGACCGCGAGATCATCCGCCACGATCCGCACAAGCTGATCGAGGGCGCGCTCTGCGCCGGCTTCGCGATGCGCGCGCGCGCGGCCTATATCTACATTCGCGGCGAGTTCATCCGCGAGGCGGAGACGCTGCAGGCGGCGATCGACGAGGCATACGACGCCGGGCTGATCGGCAAGAACGCCAGCGGGTCTGGATACGATTTCGACGTGTTCATGCACCGCGGCGCGGGCGCCTATATCTGCGGCGAAGAAACCGCGATGATCGAAAGCCTCGAAGGCAAGAAGGGGCAGCCGCGGCTCAAGCCGCCGTTCCCGGCCGGGGCGGGGCTCTACGGCTGCCCGACGACGGTGAACAACGTGGAGAGCATCGCGGTCGTCCCCACGATCCTGCGCCGCGGCGCAAGCTGGTTCTCGGGCTTCGGGCGCGAGAACAACGCGGGCACCAAGCTGTTCCAGATTTCCGGCCATGTCGAGAAGCCCTGCGTGGTCGAGGAAGCGATGAGCATCCCGTTCCGTGAGCTGATCGAGAAGCATTGCGGCGGCATTCGCGGCGGGTGGGACAACCTGCTGGCCGTCATCCCCGGCGGCTCGTCGGTGCCGCTGGTGCCGGCCGAGCAGATCATGGATGCGCCGATGGACTTCGACGGGCTGAAGGAACTCGGCTCCGGCCTCGGCACCGCGGGCGTGATCGTGATGGACAAGTCCACCGACGTGGTCCGCGCGATCAGCCGCATCAGCTATTTCTACAAGCACGAAAGCTGCGGCCAGTGCACCCCGTGCCGCGAGGGCACCGGGTGGATGTGGCGCGTGATGGAGCGCCTGCGCACCGGCGATGCGGCGATCGAGGAAATCGACATGCTGCACCAGGTGACCAAGCAGGTCGAAGGCCACACGATCTGTGCGCTGGGCGACGCGGCGGCCTGGCCGATCCAGGGCCTCATCCGCCACTTCCGCCCCGAGCTGGAGCGGCGGATCGAGGAACACAACGCGAAGTTCGCGGAGGCCGCGGAATGAACGCATTCACCTTCAATCGTCACCCTGAACTTGTTTCAGGGTCCATCTCTCCATCCGCGCCGTCAGGTCAGGCGGCGGGATGGATGCTGAAACAAGTTCAGCATGACGGAGTGTGTCATGCCTAAAGTCACCGTAGACGGTCAGGAAATCGAGGTTCCCGACGGCGCGACCGTGTTGCAGGCGTGCGAGCTGGCGGGGAAGGAGATTCCGCGTTTCTGCTATCACGAACGCCTCAGCATCGCGGGCAACTGCCGCATGTGCCTGGTCGAGGTGAAGCCGGGGCCGCCCAAGCCGCAGGCGAGCTGCGCGCTCCCGGCCACCGACGGGCAGGAGATCCGCACCGACAGCCAGATGGTCAAGACCGCGCGCGAAGGCGTGATGGAGTTCCTGCTCATCAACCACCCGCTCGACTGCCCGATCTGCGACCAGGGCGGCGAGTGCGACTTGCAGGATCAGGCGGTCGCCTACGGCCGCGGCGGCTCGCGCTATCACGAGAACAAGCGCGCGGTGACCGAGAAATACATGGGCCCGCTGATCAAGACGATCATGACCCGCTGCATCCACTGCACCCGCTGCGTGCGCTTTTCCGAAGAGATCGCGGGCGTGGACGAGATCGGCGCGGTCGGCCGCGGCGAGGACATGCAGATCACGACCTATCTGGAGCAGGCGGTCCAGCACGAGCTGTCGGCCAATGTGATCGACCTGTGCCCGGTCGGCGCGCTGACCAGCCGCCCCTATGCGTTCGAGGCGCGGCCGTGGGAGCTGAAGAAGACGCTGAGCATCGACGTCAGCGACGCGGTCGGCGCGAACATCCGCCTCGACAGCCGGGGCCGCGAGGTCATGCGCGCGCTCCCGCGCAACAACGACGATGTCAACGAGGAATGGCTGTCGGACAAGGGCCGCTATATGGTCGACGGCCTGACCCGCCGCCGGCTGGACAAAGTCTGGATTCGCAAGCGGGGCAAGCTGCAGCAGGCAAGCTGGGAGGAAGCGTTCAAGAAGATCGCCTCCGTCAAGCCCGGTAGCAGCGTCGCCGCTATCGCCGGCGATCTGGTCGACTGCGAGACGATGTTCGCGGCCAAGAAACTGCTCGGCGCGATGGGCTCCACACTGCTCGAAGGGCGGCAGACCGGAATGGACTATCCGGCCGACAACCTGGCCGCGGTGGCGTTCAATTCGACCTTCGCCGGGATCGAGACGGCCGATGCGATCCTGATCGTCGGCAGCCACGTCCGCTGGGAAGCGGCGCTGGTCAATGTCCGCCTGCGCAAGGCGGCACAGCGGGGCGCCAGGGTCTTCGTGGTCGGCCCGCAGTGGGAGACGACTTACCCGGCCGAATTTCTCGGCGACGATGCCGGCGTGCTGCACGACCTGCCGGCGCATGTCGCCGAGGCCTTCGACAAGGCCGAACGACCGGCGGTGATCGTTGGCGCGGGCGGCCTTGCCGCAGGGGCCTTCCACGCAGCACTCGGCCTGGCGCAGGGCTGGCAGCGGGAAGGGTGGAACGGCTTCAACGTGCTCCACACCGCGGCCGCGCGGATGGGCGGGCTGATGCTGGGATATGCGCAGAAGGGCGGGATCGCCGATATCGCGAAGGCGCAGCCGAAGGTCGTCCTCGCGCTGGGTGCGGACGAGGTCGACTGGTCGGCCTTCGACCAGAGCCTCAAGGTCTATATCGGCCACCACGGCGACAAGGGCGCGCATGCGGCGGACATCGTCCTGCCCGCGGCGAGCTATGCCGAAAAGGACGGGACTTACGTCAATACCGAAGGCCGCGTGCAATTTGCCGAGAAAGCGGTCTTCGCGCCGGGCGACGCGCGCGAGGACTGGACGATCCTGCGCGCGCTGGCAGATAGCGTGGGGGTCGAGGTCGGCTTCGACAGCTTCGCCGAATTGCAGGCGGCGATGATCGCCGAAGTGCCCGCGCTGGGCGAGGAAGGCCTGGCCGACCTGGGCGCGCTGCCGAAGGCGAAGGCGGTTAAAGCCAAGGGGCGGATTTCCTACCCGGTCAAGGACTTCTACCTCACCAACCCGATCGCCCGCGCCAGCGCGGTGATGCAGGAATGCTCGGCCGAACTGCTCCACGGTGAGGAAATCCTGGAGGCGGCGGAATGATGGGGGCTAACCGGATGCTCCCCCGCTGGGGGAGCTGGCAGCGCGTAGCGCTGACTGAGGGGGTTTTCCAGGTGCGCACCCCCTCCACCACGACGCTTCGCGTCGCGGTTCCCCTCCCCCAGGGGGGGAGGATCGGGCGACTTTGTTCGCATTTTGTTCTTGACTTTTGCAACCTATTTGGTTATATTTCCAGATCGGTTATCGGGAGTCGCTGGCAATGACCGCGTTTTTCCAATCGCTCGGCATGAGCTACGAGTGGGCGTGGTTCGTCGCCACGGTCTCCGGCATCCTGCTGATCGCGCTGCCGCTGATGCTGGCCGTCGCGATGATCATCTACGTCGACCGCAAGGTCTGGGCCGCGATCGCGCTGCGCCGCGGGCCCAACGTGGTCGGCCCGTTCGGCCTGCTGCAAAGCTTTGCCGACGGGCTCAAGGTCTTCCTCCAGGAAACGATCGTCCCCTCGGCCGCGAACAAGGGTCTGTTCCTGATCGCGCCGATCGTGACGTTCACTGTCGCGCTGCTCGCCTGGGCGGTGATCCCGTTCGGGCCCGACGCCGTGCTGGCCGATATCAACATCGGCCTGCTCTACGTGCTCGGGATCAGCTCGCTCGGCGTGTACGGCGTCGTCGTCTCGGGCTGGGCTTCGAACTCGAAGTATCCGTTCTTCTCCGCCATGCGTGCCGCCGCGCAGATGATCAGTTACGAAGTCTCGATCGGCTTCATCCTCGTTTGCGTCATCATGTGGGCCGGTACGAGCAACATGAACGGCATTATCGAGGCGCAGCGCGGCCACGGGCTGGGACTGGTCAACGGGTTCTTCTTCAACCCGCTGCTGTTCCCGATCTGGATCATGTTCCTGATTTCGGCACTGGCCGAGACGGCGCGCGCGCCGTTCGACCTGACCGAGGCGGAAAGCGAACTGGTTGCCGGCTATCAGACCGAATATTCTTCGATGAGCTTCGCGCTCTTCTGGCTGGGCGAATATGCCAACGTCCTGCTGATGTGCGCGCTCAACGCGATCCTGTTCTTCGGCGGCTGGCTGCCCCCGCTGAACGTGGACCTGATCCCGTGGTTCGACATCCCGGGCTGGATCTGGCTCTTTGCCAAGATCTTCCTGTTCTTCTTCATCTTCAGCTGGGTGAAGGCCACCGTCCCGCGCTTCCGCTACGACCAGCTCATGCGCCTCGGCTGGAAAGTCTTCCTGCCGCTGAGCCTGGTGTTCGTGGTGCTGGTGAGCGGCTGGCTGATGATCACCCGTTACGGAGTCGCCGCATGAGCGTCGCCCATCTCATCAAGTCGTTCACCCTGTGGGAATTCGTGAAGGCCCATGCCCTCACGCTGAAATACTTCTTCAAGCCCAAGGTGACGATCAACTATCCGTTCGAGAAGAACGCGATCAGCCCGCGTTTCCGCGGCGAGCACGCGCTGCGCCGCTATCCCAACGGGGAAGAGCGCTGCATCGCCTGCAAGCTGTGCGAGGCGGTGTGCCCGGCGCTGGCGATCACGATCGAAAGCGAACCGCGCGACGACGGCAGCCGCCGGACGACGCGTTACGACATCGACATGACGAAGTGCATCTATTGCGGTTTCTGCCAGGAAGCCTGCCCGGTCGATGCGATCGTCGAGGGGCCGAACTTCGAATATGCGACCGAAACGCGCGAAGAACTGCTTTACGACAAGGCGAAACTGCTGGCCAACGGGGACAAGTGGGAGCGGGCGATTGCCGCGAACCTTGAAGCCGATGCGCCGTATAGATAGGGGGCCGCGATGCTGAACGGTTCGAGGGTGAAAGCCCTCCCCCTTGGGGGGAGATGGCAGCGCGAAGCGCTGACGGAGGGGGCCCCCTCCACCACCGCGCTGCGCGCGGCGGTCCCCCTCCCCCGGGGGGGGAGGATTTGGGCATGATCCAGGTTCTCGCGTTCTATCTGTTTGCGTTTCTCGTGATCGCCAGCGGCGTGTTCACGATCATGGCGCGCAATCCCGTGCATTCGGTGCTGTGGCTGATCCTCGCGTTCTTCAACGCGGCGGGCCTGATGGTTATCGTGGGGGCGGAGTTCATCGCCGCGCTGCTGGTGATCGTCTACGTCGGCGCGGTCGCGGTGCTGTTCCTGTTCGTCGTGATGATGCTCGACATCGATTTCGCCGAATTGCGCGCTGGCTTTATCAAGAACTTTCCGCTCGGCATCGCGATCGCGCTGGTTCTTCTGGCCGAGCTGGTCCTGGGCATCGGCGCCTATCGCGCCGGCGCCCTGGAACTGGGCGTGGCCGATGGCAGCGCGGCGCCGATCGTGGATCGCAGCAATATCGAGAACCTGGGGGCAGTGCTTTACGGCAAGTACCTGTTCCTGTTCGAGGTCGCGGGCCTCATCCTGCTGGTGGCGATGGTCGGCGCGATCGTGCTGACCCACCGCGAACGGCCCGAGGGCGCGCGCGGCCATCAGGATATCGGCAAACAGATTCGTCGCCGGCCAGGCGATGCGACAGAGATGAAGAAGCCGGACATCGGCAAGGGGGTCGAGCTGTGATCGGTATCGAACACTACGTCGTGGTCGGCGCGATCCTCTTCGTGCTTGGCGTTCTGGGCATCTTTCTCAATCGCAAGAACGTGATCGTGATCCTGATGGCGATCGAGCTGATCCTGCTCGCGGTGAATATCAACCTCGTCGCGTTCAGCGCCTTCCTGGGCGACATGACGGGGCAGGTCTTCGCGATGTTCGTGCTGACCGTCGCCGCCGGCGAGGCGGCGATCGGGCTCGCGATCCTGGTCGTCTATTTCCGCGGCCGGGGCACGATCGCGGTCGACGACGTCAACCGGATGAAGGGATAAACACCGGTGGAAACGTCGATTCTCCTCATCGTCTTCCTGCCCCTGCTCGCGGCCATCGTCGGCGGGCTGGGCAATCGCGCGCTGGGCAACACGGTGGTGAAATCGCTCACCACCGGGGCGCTGTTCGTTTCCTGTGCGCTGTCGTGGCCGATTTTCCTCGGCTTCGTTGCCGGCAGCGCCGAGGCGCAGGTCGTGCCCGTGCTGCAATGGGTGCAGTCCGGTGCGCTGAGCTTCGACTGGGCGCTGCGGGTCGATACGCTGACGGCGGTGATGCTGGTGGTGATTACTACCGTTTCCGCGCTCGTCCACCTCTACAGCTGGGGCTACATGGCGGAAGACCCGGACCAGCCGCGGTTCTTCGCCTACCTCTCGCTGTTCACGTTCGCCATGCTGATGCTGGTGACGGCCGACAACCTGGTGCAGATGTTCTTCGGCTGGGAAGGGGTGGGCCTCGCCAGCTACCTGCTGATCGGCTTCTGGTTCCGCAAGCCGAGCGCCAACAAGGCGGCGATCAAGGCCTTCGTCGTCAATCGCGTCGGCGATCTCGGCTTCATGCTCGGCATCTTCGGCACTTTCCTGGTGTTCCAGACGACCTCGATCCCCGAAATCTTCGCCGCGGCACCGGGGATGAGCGGCAGCTCGATCGGGTTCCTGGGGATGCGTTTGCAGACGATGGACGTGCTCTGCATCCTCCTGTTCATCGGCGCGATGGGCAAGTCGGCGCAGCTCGGCCTGCACACCTGGCTGCCCGACGCGATGGAAGGGCCGACGCCGGTTTCCGCGCTGATCCACGCCGCGACGATGGTGACCGCGGGCGTGTTCATGGTCTGCCGCCTTTCGCCGATGTTCGAGATGGCGCCGGTCGCGCTGGGCATGGTCACGTTTGTGGGCGCGGCGACGTGTTTCTTCGCCGCCACGATCGGCACGACCCAGTGGGATATCAAGCGGGTCATCGCCTATTCGACCTGTTCGCAGCTCGGCTACATGTTCTTCGCCGCGGGCGTCGGCGCCTATGGCGCGGCGATGTTCCACCTGTTCACGCACGCTTTCTTCAAGGCGCTGCTGTTCCTTGGCGCCGGTTCGGTCATCCATGCGATGCACCACGAACAGGACATGCGCTATTACGGCGCGCTGCGTAAGCATATCCCGCTGACGTTCTGGGCGATGATGGCCGGCACGCTGGCGATTACAGGGGTCGGCATCTACTGGCTGCACGCGGGCTTCGCCGGGTTCCATTCGAAGGATGCCATTCTGGAGGTCGCCTTCGCGCGCGGGACCGAGCTGGGCACGTTCGCTTTCTGGATGGGGGCTGTCGCGGCGCTGCTGACCAGCTTCTATTCCTGGCGGCTCATGTTCCTGACGTTCTGGGGCAAGCCGCGCTGGGCGGGCAGCGAGCATATCCGCCATGCCGTCCACCACGGCCACGACGAGCCGGACGAGGCGAACCCGCCGGCGCAGGAAGATGCGGGCGAAGATGCCGTGCACCACGTTCCCTCGACCGAGGAGAACGACGGCACAGCCGGATACCACCCGCACGAGAGCCCGGTTTCGATGCTCATCCCGCTTGGCGTGCTGACGCTTGGCGCCGTCTTCGCGGGCTGGGTGTTCAGCCACGCGTTCCTGGACGACCCGGCCTTCTGGGGCGGTTCGATCTTCTACAACGAGGCGCTGATCCACGAGATGCACGCCGTGCCGCTGTGGGTGAAGCTGGCAGCAAGCGTGGTCATGCTGCTCGGCCTGTTCGGTGCCTGGCTCGCCTACATCCGCGACACCTCGATCCCCGGCAAGTTCGTCGAGCAGTTCAGCCTCGTGCACAACTTCGTCTACCGGAAATGGTACTTCGACGAGCTTTACGACCTCGTCTTCGTGAAGCCGGCCTTCTGGCTCGGCCGCCAGCTCTGGAAGCGGGGCGACAAGGGCATTATCGACCGCTTCGGGCCCGACGGCGCCGCCTGGGTCGTCGCGCACGGCGCAGTGGCGGCGCGCAAGGTGCAATCCGGATATCTCTATAGCTACGCGCTGATCATGCTTCTCGGCCTGGTCGCCGCGGTCACCTGGGTGCTGATGTAATGGGGGGCTTCCCGATCCTTTCGCTGATGCTGGCGGTGCCGCTGCTGGCGGGAATCGCATGCCTTTTCGTGGAGGCGAAAGCGGCGCGCGCGATCGCGCTCGCCGCCACGCTGATCGACCTGGCGCTGGCCATCGCGCTGTGGGTGAATTTCGATATTGGCGGCGCGCAGTGGCAGTATACCGAACGTTACGCGCTGTTCGCGGGTTTCAATTATGCACTGGGCATAGATGGCATCGCGCTGCTCCTGATCGTGTTGAGCGCGTTCCTGATGCCGATCTGCATCCTCGCCAGTTGGGAATCGATTACCCGGCGCGTGGGTGAATACATGGCGGCGTTCCTGCTGATGGAACTGCTGATGATCGGCGTGTTCGCGGCGCAGGATCTGTTCCTGTTCTACATCTTCTTCGAAGCCGGCCTGATCCCGATGTACCTGATCATCGGCATCTGGGGCGGGCAGGACCGGATCTACGCCAGTTACAAGTTCTTCCTCTACACGCTGCTCGGCTCGGTCCTGATGCTGATTGCGATGCTGTGGATGGTGAACGAGGCGGGGACGACCGACATCCCGACGCTGATGCAATACGACTTCCCGCCGGCGGCGCAGACATGGCTGTGGCTCGCCTTCTTCGCCAGCTTCGCGGTGAAGATGCCGATGTGGCCGGTGCACACCTGGTTGCCCGATGCCCACGTGCAGGCGCCCACGGCCGGCTCGGTCATCCTGGCCGGCGTGCTGCTCAAGATGGGCGGCTATGGCTTCATCCGCTTCAGCCTGCCGATGTTCCCCGAAGCGAGCGCGCAGTTCGTCTGGCTGATCTGGGGCCTGTCGATGGCGGCGGTGGTCATCACCAGCCTGATCGCGCTGGTGCAGCAGGACATGAAGAAGCTGATCGCCTATTCGTCGGTTGCGCACATGGCGATCGTGACGGTCGGGCTGTTCGCCTTCAACGTCCAGGGGCTGGAAGGCGCGATGATCGTCATGCTGAGCCACGGGCTGGTCTCGGGCGCTCTCTTCCTGTGCGTCGGCGTGATCTACGACCGGCTGCACACCCGCGAGATCGACCGCTACGGCGGGCTTTCGATCAACATGCCCAGGTATGCGCTGTTCTTCATGGTGTTCACCATGGCCAGCATCGGCCTGCCCGGCACGAGCGGTTTCGTCGGCGAGTTCCTGAGCCTCGCCGGAATCTATCAGGTTAATTCCTGGGTCGCACTGGTCTGCACCACCGGGATCATCCTTGCGGCGGGTTACATGCTCTATCTCTACTGGCGCATTGCCTTCGGCATTCAGAAGAATGCCGACGCGGCGGCCATGCCCGATCTGAACGCGCGCGAATGGGCCATGCTGGCACCGATCGCGGCGGCGGTCCTGTGGATGGGCGTCTATCCCGAAAGCTTCCTCGCGCCCATGCGCCAGGATATCGCCGCGCTGGATGCGCGCCTGGCGCGTGCAGAGCCCGATAGCGACGCAGACCTGGCCGTCGGCCCGCCGCTTGCCGAGCCCGCGAATGCGGTTGCGGGCGAACATGACGCTGCGGATGGCGAGACGGAGGGAGCGCACTGATGGACCTCAAGTCTTCCCTCGCGCTCATCGCGCCGGAAATCGTGCTGAGCCTGTCGGCGCTGGCGCTGCTGCTCTTTGCCGCGTGGAGCCGCAATTCCGGCCGCCCGGTCGGCATTCTTGCCGCGATCGCGCTGGGCGGGGCGAGTTTCCTCGCCGCGCCGGCTCTTTGCAGCGGTGCCATGGGCGCCGATACGCTTGCCTTCGGCGGGCAGTTCGCGGCCGATGCTTTCGCGTCCTTCGCCAAGATCCTGATCTTCCTGTCCGCGATCGGCTGCCTGATGGTGGCTCCGAAGTTCTTCGACCGCGACGGAGGGCTGCGGCCCGAGTATCCGGTGCTGATGCTGTTGGCCACGCTGGGCATGGCGATCATGGTTTCGGCAACCGATTTCATGACGCTCTATATCGGGCTCGAACTCAACAGCCTTGCCGCCTATGTCCTGGCGTCGTTCATGCGCAGCGACGATCGCTCGGCGGAAGCGGGTCTCAAGTATTTCGTCCTCGGCGCGCTCGCCAGCGGCATCCTGCTCTATGGCGCCAGCCTCGTCTACGGCTTCACCGGCACGACCTCGTTCGAAGGCGTGCGCGCGGCGATGGCCGGCGAATTGTCGATGGGCATGCTGTTCGGGCTGATCTTCGTCCTCGCCGGGCTGGCGTTCAAGATCGCCGCCGTCCCGTTCCACATGTGGACTCCCGACGTCTACGAAGGTGCGCCGACGCCCGTGACGACCTTTTTCGCCACCGCGCCGAAGGTCGCCGCCATAGCGCTGACGGCGCGTGTCGCGCTCGATGCCTTCGGCGGCCAGACCGACGCTTGGCGCCAGATCGTGATCTTCGCCGCGCTCGCCTCGATCGTGGTCGGCGCGCTGGGCGCGATCGGGCAGAGCAATCTCAAGCGGCTGCTGGCCTATTCCTCGATCAACAACGTCGGCTTCATCCTGATCGGCCTTGCCGCGGGCACGGCCGGCGGGGTCTCGGCCATGCTGGTCTATCTCGCGATCTATGTCGCAATGTCGCTGGGCAGCTTCGTCGCGGTGCTCATGCTGCGCAATGCGCAGGGTGAGCAGGTGGAGAACCTGGCCGACATTGCCGGATTGTCCGGCACGCGCCCGCTGCTCGCGCTCTGCCTGGCGATGATGATGTTCAGCCTGGCCGGCATTCCGCCGCTGTTCGGCTTCTGGGGCAAGTTCGTGGTGTTCTGGGCCGCGGTCGAGGCCGATCTCGTGGCACTGGCGGCCATCGGTATCGCGGCCAGCGTGATCGGCGCGTTCTATTACATCAAAGTCGTCAAGGTGATGTATTTCGACGAGCCGGTCGGGGTGGTGACGGGCAGGAGCGACTGGGCCCACTGGCTGATCCTGGGTGTCACCGCCGTGATCGTTTCCCCGCTCGGTTACCTGTTGACCCGCGTGCTGGGCGACTTCGCCGACCGCGCGGCGCAGGCGCTGCTGTTGATCGCTTGATCGAGATCGTCGCCGAAACCGGATCGACCAACGCCGACCTCGCCGCGCGCCTGCGCGGCGGCGAGCGGGTGGCGGAGGGGGACTGGCTGGTCGCGGATCGCCAGGTGGCGGGCCGCGGGCGGCAGGGGCGGCCCTGGTCCGACGGCGCCGGAAACTTCATGGGATCGACCGTGGTCAGGCCGGGGGCGGGCGACCCTCCGGCCCATACCCTGACCCTGGTAACGGCCCTGGCGGCTTACGAAGCGGTTCTGCCGCTCCTCGCCGATCCGCGGGCGCTCGTCATCAAGTGGCCCAACGATCTGCTGCTGCGCGGGGCGAAGCTTTCGGGCATTTTGCTGGAGCGGGCGGGCGATGCGGTCGTCGTCGGCATCGGGATCAACCTGGCGCAAGCGCCCGACCTGCCGGATCGGCCCACCGTGGCGCTGGCGCACCTCGGCCCCGCGCCCGACCGGGATTCGTTTGCCGCAACGCTCGCCGAAACGTTCGACCGCGAGCTGGAACGCTGGCGCAGCTTCGGCGTGGAGCCGCTGATCCGCCGATGGCTGGCGGCCGCCCATCCGGTGGAGACGCCGCTGCGCGTGCACGATGCGGACGGGGCGGCGATTTCGGGCCGGTTTGCCGGGCTGGCGCCCGATGCCTCGCTGCTCCTGCGCTTGGAAGACGGGACGACCCGTGCCATCCATGCAGGCGACGTCACGCTCGGTTGAAGGAAAACGGTCATGCTGCTCGCCGTCGATGTCGGAAACACCAACGTGGTCTTCGCCCTGTTCGCCATGGCGGACGAGGGGGGGCGCGAGATCCGGGCGCGCTGGCGGATCGCCACCGATGCGCGCCGCACCGGCGACGAATACGCGGTCTGGCTGCTCCAGCTGATGAAGATCGAAGGGATCGCGCGCGATGCGATCACGCAGATCATCTTCGGCTCGGTCGTTCCGCGCGCGGTGCACAACCTGACCGTGCTGGCGGAGAAATATTTCGGCCTGACGCCGTTGATCGCGGGGGAAGGGGCGGCCGGCTGGGGCATGGCGATCGATGTCGACGAACCTCGCTCGCTCGGCGCCGACCGGGCGCTCAACGCCATTGCGGCCCATGCGCGCTATTCGGGCGATCTGATCGTGGTCGATTTCGGCACTGCGACGACCTTCGACGCCGTCGATTTCAACGGCGCCTACAAGGGCGGGATCATCGCACCGGGGATCAACCTTTCGCTCGATGCCCTGGTCGGCAACACCGCGAAGCTGCCGCGCATCGCGATCGAGGCGCCGCGCGGGGCGAGCGTGATCGGCACCAATACCGAAGACCAGATGCTGATCGGGGTTTTCTGGGGCTACGTTTCCATGATGGAGGGCCTTATCGCCCGAATGCGCGAAGAGATCGGCCGGCCCGCGAAAGTCGTCGCCACCGGCGGCCTGGCGATCCTGTTCGACGAGCACACCGAAATCTTCGACGCGGTCGATGCCGACCTGACGCTGGAAGGGCTTGCCCTGCTGGCCGAGAGGGCATCGGCATGAGGAAGGATTTCACTCCCGAAAATGAACTGCTGTTCCTCGCGCTCGGCGGTTCGGGAGAGATCGGCATGAACGTCAACCTCTACGGGTGCGACGGCAAGTGGCTGATGGTCGATCTCGGCATGACCTTCTCGGGCGGCGAATACCCCGGGGTCGACCTGGTGTTCGCCGATCTCGAATTCATCGAGGAGCGGGCGAAGGATCTGGTCGGTATCGTCCTGACCCACGCGCACGAGGACCATATCGGCGCGGTGCCCTACTTCGCGGACGAACTGGGCGTGCCGCTCTACGCCACGCCGTTCACGGCCGATCTGGTGCGGCGCAAGCTGGACGAGGCGGGGCTGACGCGAGAGGTCAAGCTCAACGTTGTCGACAACACCGATCGGTTCCGGCTGGGGCCGTTCGGCATCTCCTATGTGCCGCTCGCGCATTCGATCGCCGAAGGCCACGCGCTGCTGGTCGACACCCCTTACGGCCGGGTGTTCCACACCGGCGACTGGAAGCTGGACGAAGACCCGATCGTGGGCGTTCCCACGACCGAGGAAGAGCTGATCGCCATCGGCGACGAGGGCGTGCTCGCCCTGGTGTGCGATTCGACCAATGTTTTCAATCCCAACCCGAGCGGTTCGGAAGGGGCGGTCTATGCCGGCCTGATGGACGAGGTGAAGCGCCACGCGGGGCGGCGCGTGCTGGTGACCACTTTCGCCTCCAACGTCGCGCGCCTGCATACGCTGGGCGAAGTGGCCAAGGCGACCGGCCGCCAGCTATGCGTCGCCGGGCGCTCGCTGGACCGGATCATCGAAGTCGCGCAGGACAACGGCTATCTGGAAGATCTGCCCGCTCTGGTCGATTTCGACACCGCCATGCGTTTGCCGCGGGGCGAAGTGCTGATCGTCGCGACCGGCGGGCAGGGCGAACCGCGCGCTGCACTCGCTCGGATTGCAGAGGGCAATCACCCGATCGAGCTGGTTGCAGGCGACGTGATCCTGTTTTCCAGCCGCCAGATCCCGGGCAACGAGATTGCCATCGGCCGGCTGCAAAATCAGTTGGCCGAGCGCGGCATCGTGATGGTGACCGACCGGCAGAGCGAGATCCACGTCTCGGGCCACCCCGGCCGGCCGGAGCTGGAGGCGCTCTACGGCTGGCTGCGGCCGCAGATGCTCGTCCCGGTGCACGGCGAAATGCGCCATATACAGGAACAGGCTCGGCTCGGCCTCGCCCACGGCATCCCCCGCGCCATTGCGCAGAAGAACGGCGACATGGTGCGTCTGGCGCCGGGCGAGCCGGGCAAGATTGCCGAAGTGCACGCCGGCCGCCTCGTGCTCGATGGCGACATTATCGCCCCGGCGAACGGCGAGGGGATCGTCATGCGGCGGCGCATTGCGGCGGAAGGCGCGCTGGTGGTGATTCTGGGGCCGAAGCGGGAGGACGTGACGCTCGAATCCTTCGGCCTCCCGCTGGAGGAGGATATGGACGAGTTTCTTCTGGAAGCCAGAAGCGATGTCCTGGACGCAATCGCCAAGTTGCGGGGCAAGGCGCGCCGCGATCGCGACGAAGTTTTCGAAGCCGCGCGCCTCGCCGCGCGTCGTGCGGCCCGCCGCTGGTCGGGCAAGAGCCCGCAGGTCAAGGTCGTGCTGGTGGGGGGCTGATGCGATGCAATGGACCTCGTTCCTTGCAATCTACCTGCTCGTATGGGTGCTCAGCGCCTTCGTGATGCTGCCCTGGGGCATTCGCACGCACGACGAACTGGGGCTCGACAAAGTCCCGGGCCAGGCCGACAGCGCCCCCGGCAATTTCCGTCCATGGCGGGTCGTGGTGCGAGCGACGATACTGGCGGCGGTTCTGACCGGCCTCTTCGCGCTCAATTACCAATATGGCTGGATCGGGGTTTCCGACCTCGACGTGACGCGGCTAGCCTCTTAGCCGCTTGATCGCCTGGGCCAGCGCGACGTAGAGCTTGCCCATGTCGGAGCTGAGCAGCGTCACGCCCAGCGCATTGCCGTCGCGGGTTGAAAGCATGGTGCGCAACATGCCTTCGAAATCGGCGACGTAGCGGTTCACGTTCTCGCGAAACTCCGGTTCGCTTTCGTAAAGGCCAGCGACCGAGCGCGCTTCGGCATTGTCGAGCAGCCGCACCGCGCGCCGCGTGAAGATGCCGCGATCGCCGCGCAGATACGAAGCCCAGGCGGTGTCGCTCACTTCGCTGGAGAGCGCCTTGGTGATGTCGATCGCGTTGGAATTGAGGCTTTCGGTGATCAGCGCCATCCTGCGGGCGAAATCGTTGTCCACCTGCTCTTCGGCCCGTTCGCGCGCACGGGCGACGCGGGTTTCCAGATTGCCTGCCAGCTCGTCCACTTTGGCCAGCTGATCCCGCAGCTGAACCGCTGCCTGCCGGCTGGAATCCGATGCTTTCGACGCCGCTTTCTCGAGCTGGCCGATCGATTGTTCGGCCTTCTCCCGGATCACCGCATCGAGGGCTCGCGAGGTTTCGTCGCCGATCCGTTCGGCCAGTTCGCGAATGCTCTCGCCGGCATCTTCGCCGATGGCAGCGCGGGCCGACCGCGCCGCCATTTCCAGCGTTTCGATCGCTTCGCGAAGGTCGTCCTGCGCCTTTCCGGCCACGGCTGCGCCCTCTTCGCCCAGGCTCGCGATCGTATCGCGCAGCCGCGCGATCTGGTCGGCGTAAGTTTCGTTCGCCTGCGCGAAGCGTTCATGCAGCGCGTCGATATCGGCTATCGTCTCACGGCCCGTATCTTGCGCACCGGCCACATATTCGGAAAGCCTGGCTCCGGTGAGGCTCGCTTCCTCGACCGTATCCTTCAGCGCCGTGGCCCGCTCTTCCACGAGAGCAAGGCGCGCTTCGGCCTCGCCGATCGCGGCCGGCAGGTCCTCGGCCGAATGCTGGCTGCTCGCCCGAAGCAGCTCGAGCAGCCGGACGCTCGCTTCGGTCAGGCCGGCCACGGCCTCGTCGGTTCCGGCGAGCGACGCACGGCTGGCAACGAGCTTGGCTTCCAGCCGCTCGAGGCTGCCGGTCAGGGCTTCCTCGGTCTCGCCTCCATGGCGCGCTATCGCTTCGGCCTCGTCGCGCAATTGCGCGATCCTTGCGGTGATCGCTTCGCCCTTGCCGGCCAGTTCGTCCACTTGCGCAATGTGCGCCTCGCGCCGTTCGGCGATAGCGGTGTCGATCTCGGCCAGCCGCGCGGCGAAGGCTTCGGCGATTTCGCCTTGCGCAGCGTCCAGCGCGGCATGGCGTTCCGCCATGCGTTCCGCGAGCTGACGGTCGCGTTCCTCGATCCCGCGGTCGACCGTCTCGGCGTCGGACTTCAGTGCCTGCAGCTTGCGATTGGCAGCGGCGAGGGCATTTGCATCTATGCCCTTGATCGTGTCGATCGCTTCCGCGAGCCGGGCCTGCATCGCCTCGATCTGCGCGTTCCAGCTCTCGAGCGCGGTTTGCTCGCCCTCGCGCAGCGCATTGCCGATCGTTTTCGCCTCGTCGCGCAGGCCGCCCAGGCGCGCGCGCAGGGAAACGAGGGCTTCCTCCTCCTCCGTCGCGAGCGCCTCGTGCGCCGTGCGCAGCTCTTCCGACAGCGCGTCCGCCCGCCGGCGGAGCGCGGCGAGCGTTTCGATCTCCCGCGCTTCGAGATCGACGCGGAATGCTTCGCTCTTCTCGCGCAGGGCGGAAAGCCGCTCGGCAGTCGCGTGGTCCAGCTGCTCGCCATGCTCTTCGAACAGGCGAAGCGCCTCGTCGATGCGGCTCCGCAGCGAATCGACCCGCCGTTCGCTTGCCTGGCCGAAGTCGTCGAGACGCTCGAACCCGGCGACCAGCTCGTCAACGTGGTCCCGCGCGATGCGCCCGGCATTGCCGATCTGGCTGGAAACGTCGCGCGCGGAATTCGCGATGACCGGGAGATCGTCGCGCAGCTTGTTCATGTTGTCGAGCGCGGTCGTGCTGACGCTCGCCAGCGCATCGACCTGCTGCCCGTTGTCCCGAACCAGGCCCTGCAGGCGATCGGCATGGGTGGAAAGACGTTCGGTGGCGACGCGCCCGAGCGATTCCAGCTCGCGCGACTGCGAGGCAAGAAATTCGCGGGCCAGGCTCAGCTCGCGGTTGACCGTCGCCAGCCGGGCTTCGAGCATTTGCGATTCATGCGAAAGCAGTTGCGCGACTTCGCCGAAACGGCGCGCCTCGCGGCGGCTGTTGCGGGTGGCAAGCAGCCACAGGACCGCCACGAGGGCGACCGGGGTGGCCCACTGGCTGATCCAGCCGATCCACTGGCCCGGGCCCGCGCCGTCCAGCATCGGGCCCCGATATGTCCAGACAAAGAATGCCGTCCAGGCGAGGAATGCAAGGACGGCCAGGGCAGGCACCAGCCAGCCACGTTTCGGCGCCCGATCGCCATCCGCTTCCGTGAAACCGTTTGCGTCGTCGTCGCCGGCTTCTGCGGCAGCGGGTTCGATCGCCGCAGGGTCCGCGAAGGCGTTTTCGCCGTTCGCCGGCGCGTCGACCGGTGTGTCGGAACCAATGGCCCTGATATGGGATCCCCCGTTCATTGGGCGGACGCTATCACGAAACTTTCCTTCTGAAACCCTGTTTTAACCTATTTTACGATAGGTTGAGCCCGATGGTCCATGAAAACGGCACCCTCGATGCCACACTGGCGGCCGCGGCGGGGGACGATCCCGCGCTGCTCGCGGAACTGCGGGCGGCCTTTGTCGAAAGTCTCGAACGTCAGATCGACCTGCTGGGGCGGGCCCGGTGCGACGGCAATTGGGAAGTGGCCGCGCTGCGCCTGAAAGGGCTCGCCGCAAGCTTCCACGCCGGGCCCTTGCTCCGGCTCGCCGAAGATGCGATCGCGGCTGCACCCGGCGACCCGGTAATCCTCCGAAAGCTGAGGGACTTTACCAGGTCCTTTTCCGCCGGATCGGGCTGATCGCTTGGCAGGTGCGCCCGGCGCGCCTAAATTCGCGTGTTTTCACGCGGGAGACGCCAATTGCGGGTCGCGATCCTTTCGGCAATCCATCCGACCGGAGACGACGGCGAGGGGCCGGTTCGCGGCCACCTGACCGTCGCCGGCCGCAGCGCCGCTGCGTTCCAGCTCGATCTTGCCCTGCGGCTGGGCTGCGAGCGGATCGTCTGTTTCGCCGAAGGGCTGGACGAAGCGGTTCTGCCCCTGCTGCATCATGCGGAGCAGGCCGGGGCAAGTTTCCATGCCCTGGGCAGCGCGCGGGCGCTGTCGGGCCTGGTGAAGGCGCAGGACGATCTCTTCGTGTTTGCCGAAGGCGTCGTGCCCGATCCCCTGGCGGCGGGCGAATTGCTCGCCGAACGGCCGGGGATCGTCACCCTGCCGGCCGAGGCGGGGCTGGAGGCAGGGTTCGAACGGATCGATCGCGATCACGCCTGGGCCGGCCTGGCGCGCCTGCCCGGTTCCGCGGTCGAGCGCCTGGCCGAAATGCCCATCGACGTCGACGCCGTTCCGGCGCTGCTGCGCGTGGGGCTGCAATCCGGCATGCGGCTGGTGCCCCTGCCGCGCGCGTCGCTGGTGGAGCGCCGCTGGACGCTGCTGCGCGACGAGCGGGACGCGCAGTCTTTCGAGGCGGCATGGCTCCACCGGCGGATCGTGCCGACATCGTTCGCGGCGCCCGCTTACGCGACAGCCGACCGGATATCGCTGGCATTCGCCCCGCGGTTCCTTGCCCGCCGCGGCCGCGCGCTGCTTCCCTTTGCCGGCGGATTCCTCGGCCTGGGGGGAGCGCTGCTCGCGGCGCATGGGCAGATGGCCGCGGTCGCTTTCGGGCTGCTCGCCGTGGGCGCGTTCCTCTTGCGAATGGGCCTGACCCTCGGCGCCCTGTTGCGCGACGAGCCGATGCGCGGATGGTCTGGTCGCCTGCTGCGCGCCGTGCCGGGGCTGGCCGTCGATGCGGCGATACTCGCCGTGGTCGCGCTGGTCGCGCCGTCCGCCGCGCTGGCCGCATGGGTGTTCGCCGGCCTTGTCGCCTTGCTCGCTCTGCGCGCGACGCAGAGGGCGGGCGCCGGCGTGGCTTCGGTCGTCGCCACCGACCGGGCGGCGCTCGCGGCCCTGCTGGTCCCCTGCGCCGCGACCGGCCAGCTTCTTCCGGCGATCCAGGCGATCGCCCTGATCGGCCTTGTCTTTCTTGCCAGCAATTGCCGGGCGTCGACGGATAACGCCGATTTAACTATGTCGCGCTAGGGCCGGCGGATGAGCGATTCCGGCATGAACCACAAGTCGCAGACGCCGATCGAGGCCGTCCTGAGCGGCGAACTGGCGCGGGGCGACGTCGTGCTTGGCACGGCCGGCCCGATGCTGGGCATGTTGCTCGCCAATTACGGCAATGCCCTGTTCAGCGACGAGGTCGTGGCCCAGGTTCGCGGCATGGGCGCCCATGTCGCCCGGCAACTGCTGTTCGCCCAGGCGAGCGCAGCCGGGATGGCGGACCCGCCGGCCTTTGCCGGCCCCCGGTGCGACGATCTGGCGGAGCGCATTCTGCGCGACCCGCGCTTTCTCGGGCATTGCCATGCCCTTGCTCTCGAATACCGGCTCGCCGTCCGGCTCGAGGCGCGCAGTTCGATCGACCCGGTTCTTTCGCCTGCGCTGCAGACGCTGATCGCATCCCCGGACGGCGAGACCGCGCGGCTGGCGATGCAGCTGCTTTCCGCGCAGGCGCGCTTCGTTCAGCAGCAGCGCCGCATGGAGCTGCCGCTCGACGAATTGCCGGGCCGATTGTTCGAGGATGCGCTTGCCGCCTGGCGCGCATCGGCGAGCGGCACCGACGGCCATGCCGTGGACCAGGCCGACCGGCACCTGCGCGAGGCGCACGCCGCGCAGGCGTGCCGCCTGTCGCTGCTTGCCCGGGTCGCGGCGCTGGCCGATGCGTCCGACGAGCAGTCGCTGTCGATCGAACACCTCGGCGTGGCGATCTTCTTGTCCTCGCTGGCCGCAGCCGCGGGGCAGGGGCGCGACCTGATGGCCCTCGCCACCGATGAAAGCCAGGTCGGCCGACTGGCGCTGGCCCTGCGCGCCGCGGGTGCCGGGCCCGACCGGATCGCCGAGCAATTCGTGCTGATCCACCCGGAAATCGCTTTGCCCGATGCTTTCGATACTTTGCGGGCGGATCGCGCGGCGGCCATTCTGGCCACGTCCGGGCGCAAGGAGCTGGGCTGAAGCCATGAACGCGCAATCTTCCGGTTTTCTTGCCCGCGGACGGGTCGATGCCGACGACCGCCTGATCGAGGCCGACGAACCCATCGCCGGCCTTCAGCGCCAATGCGGCGGCGAGATCCCCGGGCCGCTGGCGATCCCTGCCTTGCGCAACGCGATCGGCCGGGCGCGCATGGCGGGCAGGCGCTTCGGCACCGGGTTCGAGGCGCAGGGCGACGACGAAATCGTCCGGGCGCGGGTCGAAATCTTTCCCCATACCGATCGCGGCGGCGAATGCTCGATCGGCGTTACCGACTGGCAGGTCTCGCCCGTGCCGGGGGAAAGCGACGCCCAGGCCGCGACGCGCCGTCTGGAAATCGAGCGCAATGTCGCGGAGCTGTGGGCGCGCCTCGATTCGGCGCAATGCGTTCTCGCGGTGGAAACGCAGGCGCCCGATCTCGAGCCGCTGGGCCGGCGTATGCGCGAACGGCTGGGATATCCCTGGACCGACTTCGTCGAATTGCCCGGCACGGTACACCGGCAACCGCTGCACTGGCGCCTGCTCGACGACACCCGGGTCCGGGTGCCGGAATCGCAGCGCGAATGGAAAGTCGTGCTGGCGCCGCTCGGCCCGCAGGACCGGGGGAGCCGCGGTTTCGACTTGTTCCTGGTCGCGGATTCGGCCCCTGTCCCGGGCCGGCCCGAAAGCGGCGCGGAACCGGCCGCCCCCCCGGTGACCCGCAGGATCGGGCAGGAACTGTCGCCCGTCCTGCGCCAGCCGATCGCTCGCATCATTGCCAATGCGGAAACGATCCGCACCCGTCTGGCCGGGCCTCTGGCGGAAGAATACAGCAACTATGCGGCGGACATTGCCGCGGCAGGGCAGCATCTGCTGGCGCTGATCGACGACCTGTCCGATCTCGAAGTCGTGGAATCGGAAGATTTCGCCACGGCGCCGGACCGGATCGATCTGGGCGACGTCGCCCGGCGCGCGGCGGGCATTCTCGCGGTTCGGGCCAGGGAACGGCACATCGAACTGGTCGCCCCGGAAGAAGGGCAATCGGTCCCGGCGATCGCGGAGTTCCGCCGGGTCCTGCAGATATTGCTCAACCTTCTGGGCAATGCGATCCGCTACGCGCCCGAAGGTTCGACCGTGCGGCTGAAGCTTTCGGCCAGGAAAGGGCGCGCGCGCGTCAGCGTGATCGACCAGGGGGCGGGCCTGTCAGCGGAGCAGCAGGCGCGCGTGTTCGAGAAGTTCGAACGCCTGGGCCGCAGCGGCGACGGCGGTTCGGGGCTGGGCCTTTACATTTCCCGCCGGCTGGCCCGCGCGATGGGGGGCGATCTTTCGGTCAAGAGCAAGCCGGGCCAGGGCGCGAGCTTCCGCCTCGACCTCCCCCTCGATCGCGCGAAAAGCGAGACGTCATCCGGCTAACGCCCTCCGAGTCCCCGCGAAGGCGGGGACCTCAGGCCATCGGCGCTGCGTTTGAAACTTCCCGAGCCCCAGCGCAGGCTGGGGCCTCAGGCCACTGGCGTGTCGCCTGTTAGCACGAGGTCCCAGCCTTCGCTGGGACTCGGAAAGGGGGCCGGGTTATGGCGAAAATGGCTTGACAATTGTAACCCATTGGGTTATAGGAGCCCAGCCAGCACACTCTGGCACACAGCGACGGGGGCGGAGCGTGTACGCGTCACGTAAGTCCGCTTCGTCCAGACGGCCGGTGCCTCGGGGGGCTAGTGACCTTCAGAGAAAGCCCCCTTTGCCGGTATGCGAGGAGTTTTCGGGGGACCTGTCCCTTCCCGCCCTGCGGTGGGCCTCAACGCCGCAGAGCCAGGGACACCCCCCGACGGATACGGTGCCGGCGAGCCCTGGCCGTATCTCGCCTCGCAGCCCTCAGGGCCGAGCGGAAGGTTGCCGTAACCCCTTTCGCCGTTCGCAACGATGTTACCAAGGCAACCCTGTGACGCCCAGGTGGCAATCCTGTGATGCCCAGGCGGCACCGGCCGATTCCGTCCGCTTGCCTGTATGCCCTGGCGTAAGGTCCGCACTCGCCAGCGGATGGTGGGGTGTGTCAGTCTGCCTTTCCGTTTCTCTCCCCTCCGTTTCCCCCTTCACCGATCCCCAGCGCAGGCTGGGGTCTCGTGCTAACAGGCGACCCGCCAGCGGCCTGAGACCCCAGCCTGCGCTGGGGATCGGGGAGGCATCAGACGACACGCCAGCGGCCTGAGGCCCCTGCCTTCGCAGGGGCTCGGGAGGGGGCGTTCGCGGGGAACGAGGCGCCGCGCAAAGCGCCTCTAGCGGCGCCGGCTGGCGAGCCAGAACAGCAGCGCGCCCGCGAGGAAGGCGAGAGCGCCGTTGATCGCCCATTGCCGCTCGGCCAGCATGAAGCTTTCCGCCGGCCACATGACGAGGCCGAGCCCCTGAAGCGTCCACAGGCCGCCGGCAAGCATCAGGGCAACGCCGGCAACCTGCAGGACGAACTTCATCTCAGCGCTTGTCTATCGGAACGTAATCGCGCTCGGTCGGGCCGGTGTAGAGCTGGCGCGGGCGGCCGATGACCTGGCCGGGATCCGAGATCATCTCGTTCCACTGCGCGACCCAGCCGACCGTGCGGGCGAGCGCGAAGAGCGCGGTGAACATCGTGGTCGGGAAACCGATCGCCGAAAGAATGATGCCCGAATAGAAATCGACGTTCGGAAACAGCTTCTTTTCCTTGAAGTAATCGTCGTTGAGCGCGATTTCCTCCAGCCGCAGCGCGGTTTCGAACACGGGGTCGGAGACCTTGAGCGCGTCGAACACCTCGCGCACCGTCTTCTGCATGACAGTCGCGCGCGGGTCGTAGTTCTTGTAGACGCGGTGGCCGAAGCCCATCAGGCGGAACGGATCGTTCTTGTCCTTCGCGCGCTCGATATAATGCGGGATGCGATCGGGCGTGCCGATTTCCTTCAGCATGTTCAGCGCCGCCTCGTTCGCGCCCCCGTGCGCCGGGCCCCAGAGGCAGGCGATGCCCGCCGCGATGCAGGCGAAGGGGTTGGCGCCCGACGAGCCGGCGAGGCGCACGGTCGAGGTCGAGGCGTTCTGTTCGTGGTCGGCGTGGAGGATGAAGATCCGGTCCATCGCCTTTTCCACCGCGGGGTGAAGCTCGTATTCCTCCGCCGGCACGCCGAAGGTCATGCGCATGAAATTGCCGGTGTAGCTGAGCGAGTTGTCGGGATAGAGGAACGGCTGCCCGATCGAATACTTGTAAGCCATCGCCGCGATCGTCGGCATCTTGGCGATCAGGCGGTGGCTCGAAATCTTGCGATGTTCGGGATCGGAGATGTCGGTGCTGTCGTGGTAGAACGCCGACAGCGCCCCGACCACGCCGCACATGATCGCCATCGGATGCGCATCGCGGCGGAAACCGCGATAGAATGTCGCCAGCTGCTCGTGCAGCATCGTGTGCCGGGTGATCGTGTAGTCGAAATCGTCCAGTTCCTGCTGCGTCGGCAGTTCGCCGTTGAGCAGCAGATAGGCGACTTCCATGAAGCTCGATTGTTCGGCCAGTTGCCCGATCGGATAGCCGCGATGGAGGAGGACGCCTTCCTCGCCGTCGATATAGGTCAGCGCGCTTTCGCAACTGGCGGTGGACTTGTAGCCGGGATCGAACGTGAACGCGCCGGTGCTGCCATAGAGCTTGCGGATATCGATCACGTCGGGACCGACGCTGCCCTCGAGAACCGGAAAGTCGTAACTCTTGCCCCCGAAATCGAGTTTCGCCTGCTTGTCCGCCAAATTCGTTCTCCTTCTCGCTATCTTATCGTTCGGCTGCCGGAGCGGCCTGCGCGTCCAGCCGCGCGAGAGCCTCTTCCCGTCCGAGCAGGACCAGCACATCGAAAATTCCGGGTGACGTCGTCGTCCCCGTCAACGCCGCGCGCATCGGTTGCGCGAGCTTGCCGAGACCCAGTTCGAGCTCCTCGGCGAGTGATTTCGTAGTGGCTTCGAGAGCCTCGATTGTCCAGTTATTTTCGGCTCGCAGCCGGTCGCTCACCCGACGCAAAATTGCGCGCGCATCGCCTTCGAGCAGCGATGCGGCCTTGTCGGTCAGCGAAAGGGGGCGGGTCTTGAACAAGAAGGCCGCCCCTTCGGCCAGCGCGTCGAGATCGCGCGCGCGGGTCTTGAGCACCGGCATGGCGCGCGCCAGCAGCGCCTCGTCGGTCGGCAGGTCGATCCGTTCGGCCACCAGCCGCGCCAGGCGCGCATCGTCGGCCGCGCGGATATAGTGGCCGTTGAGGTTCTGCAGCTTCTTCAGGTCGAAGCGCGAAGGGCTCTTGCCCACGCCGTCCAGGTCGAACAGCGCGATCGCCTCTTCCCGGTCGATCTCTTCCCGGTCGCCGTGGCCCCAGCCGAGCCGCAGGAGATAGTTGAACAGCGCTTCGGGCAGAATGCCGAACTCGTCGCGGTAGGTTTCCGCGCCCAGCGCGCCGTGCCGCTTCGACAGCTTGGCTCCGTCGCTGCCGTGGATCAGCGGGATGTGCGCATAAACCGGCTCCGGCCAGCCCATCGCGCGATAGATCGGCAGCTGGCGGAAGGCGTTGTTGAGATGATCGTCGCCGCGAATGACGTGGGTGACGCCCATGTCGTGATCGTCCACCACCACCGCCAGCATGTAAGTCGGGCTGCCGTCGGCGCGCAGCAGGACATAGTCGTCCAGTTCGGCATTGCGCACGGTCACACGGCCCTGAACCCGGTCGTCGATCGCGGTTTCGCCGTCCTGCGGCGTTTTCAGGCGGACCACGAAAGGCGCGCCGGTCGGGGCATCGGCCGGATCGCGGTCGCGCCAGCGCCCGTCGTAGCGCAGCGGCTGCTTCGCCGCGCGCTGGGCGGCGCGCATGTCCTCCAGCTCTTCGGGCGTGGCGTAGCACTTGTAGGCATAGCCGGCGGCGAGCAGCTGCTCGGCCACCTCGACATGGCGGGCGCCGCGTTCGGACTGGAACACGACATCCCCGTCCCAATCGAGCCCGAGCCAGGCGAGCCCGTCCAGAATCGCGTCAATCGCCTCGGGCGTGGAGCGCTTGCGATCGGTATCCTCGATCCGCAGCAGCGCCCTGCCGCCGTGGTGGCGGGCATAGAGCCAGTTGAACAGCGCGGTGCGCGCACCGCCGATATGAAGGAATCCGGTCGGCGAAGGGGCGAAGCGCGTCACGACCTGTCCGCTATCGCTTGCCATATCCGACCTGTTCCTTTCCTATGCTGCCTATGGCAACGGGGGTGCCCGAAGTTCCGCTGGGGGGCGGGTCCGAGCGGCCCGATGCTGCGGTGCAGCGCAATTGGCGCAGCGCGGCCCGTTTGTCCAGTGTCGCGGACGGCCTGGCCGACCGGGCGGAGGCATTCCTGGCCGCAGCGGGCTTCGATCGCGGCCCCTGGCTGGCCGTCGCCTTCGCCGCGGGAATAGCGGCCTGGTTCCTGCTTGCATCGCCCTGGCAGTGGGCCGGCGCGATGGCCGCCGGCGCTTTCCTGGCTCTGGCCGCCGCCTCGACGGGGAGCGATCGCCGCGAACGGCCCGGGCTGCGGCTCGCGGTCGCATCGCTGTCGATCCTGTTCGTCGCCGGAATAGCCGTCGTCTGGCTGCGCTCCGAGATCGTCGGCGCCGAACCGTTGGACCGGCCGCGGGTGGAGCGGATCGAGGCCCGCGTGCTCGACCGGATCGAACAGCCGGCCGAAGAGCGCGTGCGGATCGTGCTGGCCTATCGCGATGCCGAGGCGGCGATGGCGCGCAAGGTGCGCGTCAACGTCCCGCTCGGCGAGGACCTGCCGGGGCTGGGCGAAGGCGCGATCGTGCGGCTGCGCGCGCGGTTGATGCCGCCGTCGCCGCCGATGCTACCGGGCGGATACGATTTCGCCCGCGCGGCCTGGTTCCAGGGGTTTGCCGCGACCGGTTCGCTGATCGGCGGGATCGAAATCGTCCGGCCGGCCGAAGAAGGGGGCACGCTGGCAAGCGTCCAGCGGCGGCTGGCCGCGCACGTCCGTTCCAGCCTGCCGGGATCGCCGGGCACGATCGCGGCCACTTTCGCCAGCGGCGACCGCGGCGCGATCGCGCCGGCCGATGAAGCGGCGATGCGCGATGCCGGGCTGACGCACCTCCTGGCGATCAGCGGGCTCCATGTCAGCGCCGTGATCGCGGCCGCCTATGTTCTCGCGATCAAGCTGCTCGCGCTCTGGCCCTGGCTCGCCTTGCGCGTGCGGCTGCCGGTCCTGGCGGCTGCGGCGGCCGCAGGGGCGGGGGTGGCCTATACCCTGCTCACCGGCGCGCAGGTGCCGACGGTGCGCAGCTGCATCGGCGCGCTGCTGGTGCTGGTCGCCCTGGCGCTGGGTCGCGAGCCGCTGTCGCTCAGGATGGTCGCGGTGGCGGCGATCTGCGTCCTGCTGCTGTGGCCCGAATCGCTGGTCGGGCCGAGCTTCCAGATGAGCTTTGCGGCGGTGCTGGCGATCGTGGCGCTGCACACCAGCGCGCCGGTGAAAGCCTTCCTTGCTCCGCGCGACGAGGGATGGCCCGCCTGGTGCGCACGGCGTGCGGCGATGCTGCTGCTGACCGGCCTCGTGATCGAGATCGCGCTGATGCCGATCGTGCTGTTCCATTTTCACCGGGCGGGGGTCTACGGCGCGCTGGCGAACATGATCGCGATCCCGCTGGTCACGTTCGCCTCGATGCCGCTGATCGCCCTGGCGCTCGCGCTCGACCTGTTCGGAGCGGGCGCGCCTGCCTGGTGGCTGGCCGGCAAGTCGCTGGAACTGCTGCTGGCGATTGCCCACTTCACCGCCGGCCAGCCCGGTGCGGTCAAGCTCGCGCCGCAGATGGGGTTGGGGACGATCGCGCTCTTCGTCGCCGGGGGGCTGTGGCTGGCGCTATGGCGGGGGAAGGCACGGCTGCTCGGGCTGGCTCCTGCCGCAATCGCCGCCGCGCTGCTGATCGCGGCGACGCCGGCGCCCGATGTCCTTGTCTCGTCCGACGGGCGGCACGTGGGGATCGCGGGGGAGGGTGACCGGCTGCTGGTCCTGCGCGACAGCCGCAGCGCTTACGCCCGCGACAACTTGCGCGAACTCGCCGGGCTGCAAGGCGAGCCGATCCCGCTGGCGCAGTGGCCGGGCGCCCGGTGCAGCCGCGACTTCTGCGTGCTCACCATCCGGCGGGACGGCCGCCCCTGGACTTTGCTGATGGCGCGCAGTCGCACCCTGGTGGAAGAGCGCGCGCTCGCCGCCGCCTGCGACCGGGCCGACGTGGTCGTTGCGGACCGCTTCCTGCCGCGAAGCTGCCGCCCGCGCTGGCTCAAGGCGGACCGCCGCCTGCTGGAACGCACCGGCGGGCTGGCGCTTTACCTCGACCGGCCGCGAATGGTCAGCGGCGCCGAGAGCCAGGGCGAGCATGGCTGGTGGCGGGGCGCGCGCCGCTAGCCCGGCAATCGCCCGCAGCCTGCAACCGCGGCCCCTCGCGCGTCAGTGGTAGCGGCGCAGAAGGCCCGAGAGCTTGCCCTGGACCTGAACTTCGTCCGGCCGGTAGACCTGCGATTCGTAGGACCCGTTGGCCGGATCGAGCCGGATCATGCCGTTCTCGCGCCGCAGATATTTCAGCGTCGCTTCCTCGTTCCGCACGAGCGCGACCACGATTTCGCCGTCGCGGGCGACATCGGTGCGGCGCACGAGCGCGAAATCGCCGTCGAAAATGCCCGCTTCGATCATCGAATCGCCCGACACCTCCAGCGCATAGTGCTCGCCCGGGCCGAGCAGGGCGGCGGGGACCGGCAGGCTGCTTTGCCCTTCCAGCGCCTCGATCGGCGCGCCGGCGGCGATCCGGCCGTGGAGCGGGATCTCGATCACGTCGTTCGCCGGCTCGGGCACTGCCTTTTCCGCCCGCCTGGCGGCCGCGCTCCGCAAGTCGACGACATTGTCGGCCCTGGCGCCGCGCGCGACGGGCGTGGAATCGGCCGGATCGCGCAGCACCTCCAGCGCGCGGGCGCGGTTGGGTAGGCGACGGATGAAACCGCGTTCCTCCAATGCGGAAATCAGGCGGTGCACGCCCGACTTGCTCTTGAGATCGAGCGCTTCCTTCATTTCCTCGAACGAAGGCGAGATGCCGGTTTCTTCCAGCCGCTGCTGGATGAACCGGATCAGCTCGTGCTGCTTTGCCGTCAGCATGGCGAAAACTCCCTGGCCGCCTGACACGATCGTGCGCGGTTGCGAACGAATACGGAACAATTAGGCAACCTTGCCAGTCAAGTCAAGCAATTGCGCCATTCTCGAGCCGATAGACCGGAACATCCGTTCCCGCTTTCGCCGGCGGGCAGTGCGGCGGGCGCCAGATCAGCGCATCGGCGCGGGCGAGAGGGGAAAGGAGGCTGCTGTCGCGCTGCATGATCGGCAGGGCGCGTCCGCCGCGCAGGTTCGCCCGCAGGAACTCGCCGCGCTCACCCCCCGGCGGCAGGTCGCGGCCCGCCGGCACCGGCTCGCTGGCCGGCAGCGGATCGGGCGCACCCAGCAGCGCGCGCAGCGCCGGGATCGCGAAGAGGAAGCCGGTGACGAAGGCGGACACGGGGTTGCCCGGCAGGCCGAGGACAAGCGCGCCTTCGCGGCGCGCCACCATCAGCGGCTTGCCCGGCCTGATCGCGACGCGCCAGAATGCCATCCGCGCGCCCCAGGCCTCGAGCGCCGGGCGCACGAGATCGTGATCGCCGACCGAGGCGCCGCCGCTCGTCAGCACGAAGTCGCAGTCGTCGCACCGGGCCAACGCCTGGCCGAGCGCCTCGCGATCGTCGGGCACCGGGCCGATCCGGCGCACCTCGCACGGCAGGGCACCGGCCATCGCGGCCAGCATCGCCCCGTTGGTGGCGGGGACGGACCCGTCGACCAGCTCGTCGCCGCAATCGAGGATCGCGACGCGCGGGGCGCGGTGGACGCGCACGGTATCCGCCCCGGCCGAGAGGGCGAGGGCGACTTGCCGCGGGCCGATCCGGCTGCCGGCGGGAAGCAGCGCGTCGCCTTCGCCGAAGTCGATCCCGCGCGCGCGAATGTTCGCTCCGGGGCCCGGCATCGGACCGGCGAGCGCGAGACGATCCCCGTCGCGCCGGGCGTCTTCCTGTATCAGCACCCGGTCGCTCCCCGCGGGCACCGTCGCCCCGGTCGAAATGCGCACGGCCTGGCCGTCTTCCAGCGCGCCGCCGAACGGGGCGCCGCAGCGGCTCTCGCCGATCACGCTCCAGGGTCCCTCGCCGGCGAGCGCGAAGCCGTCCATCGCGGAAAGATCGGCGGCGGGGCGAGTCAGCCGCGCGGCAAGCGGCTGCGCGAGATAGCGGCCACCGGCGGCCCCGACGGCGAGATCCTCCGCCGGCAAGGCCTGCACCAGGGCGAGCAGCTTCGCCCAGGCGTCCTCCAGCGGCAGGGGCGCTCCGCTCATTCCCCCGCGCGCCAGTCGCCGGACCTGCCGCCGGTCTTCTCGATCAGGCGGACGCCTTCGATCGTCATGTCCTTCTGCACCGCCTTGGCCATGTCGTAGATTGTCAGGAGCGCGACCGAAGCGGCTGTCAACGCTTCCATTTCCACGCCGGTGCGGCCGGTCAGGGCGGCGCGCGCAGTGACCCGCAGGCCGTCGTCCTCGAACGCGAAATCGACCGTCACCGCCTCGAGCGCCAGCGGATGGCACAGCGGGATCAGCTCGCCCGTCTTCTTGGCCGCCATGATCCCGGCGATGCGCGCGGCGGCGAGCACGTCGCCCTTGGGCAGGTCGCCGTCGCGGATCGCGGCGAGCGTGGCGGGCCGCATCGCGATCCGGCCGGTCGCCGTCGCCGAGCGCGCGGTTTCGGGCTTGGCCCCGACATCGACCATGCGCGCGGCGCCCGTTTCGTCGAGATGGGTCAGCCCGTTCATCCGGTTGCCCGCTTTCCCGTTCGACAGGGACCGCTCGGCCCCGGCAGCAGGGCCGGTCGCGGGCGAAAAAGGCGGGTGGTGAAGGTCATGCCCCGGTCTTGCCAGATGCGCCGCGGGGAGGGAAGGTCAGCCTTCCAGCAGGCGCCGCGTCGCGCGCGCCACGTCGTCCTGGCGCATCAGGCTCTCGCCCACCAGGAAGCAGCGGACGCCCGCGTTGGCGAGCCGGCGGCAATCGGCGTGCGTCGCAATCCCGCTCTCGCCCACAAGCAGCGCCCCTTCGGGCGCGAGCGACGCGAGCCGCTCGGAAATGGCGAGATCGGTGCGAAAGGTCTTCAGGTCGCGGTTGTTCACCCCGATCAGGCGCGAGCGCAGGCGCGCGGCGCGCTCCATCTCCGCCTCGTCGTGGACTTCGACCAGCACGTCCATCCCGCGTTCGAACGCGGCGGCCTCGATCTCCGCCATCGTGCCGTCGTCGAGCGCGGCGACGATGATCAGGATCGCGTCGGCCCCGATGGCGCGGGATTCGGCGACTTGCCAGGGATCGACCATGAAATCCTTGCGCAGGACCGGCAGGTCGCAGGCCGCGCGGGCCTCCGTCAGATAATCCTCGTGCCCCTGGAAATAGGGCGCATCGGTCAGCACCGAAAGGCACGCCGCGCCGCCCGCCTGATAGGCGAGAGCATGTTTGGCCGGGCGAAAATCGGCGCGGATCAATCCCTTGGATGGGGAAGCTTTCTTGATCTCCGCGATCAGGCCGAAACCGTCCTGCGCCTTTTCCGCCAGGGCGCGGGCGAACCCGCGGGGCGGGCCGGCTCCGGCAGCGGCGTGATCGAGGTCGTCGAGCGTGGCCCGCGCCCGGCGCACGGCGACTTCCTCGCGCTTGGCGGAACAGATTTCGTCGAGCTTGTTCATCGCGCGTGCCTATGCCGCGCCGCGGCGCGCCTGCCTAGAGCGAATAGCCGCCATCGGTTACCAGAACGGCGCCAGTGGTCGAGGCCGCGGCGTCGGACAGCAGGAAGCCGATCTGCCCGGCGATCTCTTCCGCTGCGGCGTAGCGGCCGAGTGGGGTCGCCATTTTCGCCATCGCCGTCAGCGCAGCCTCGCGGTCGCCGTCATGTTCGGCGACGAGGTCGCGGAAGAACGGCGCCTGGTCCCAGATCGGCGTATCGACCCCGCCCGGCGCCACCGCGTTGACTCGCAGCCCGCGCGGCGCGCCCTCTTTCGCGGCGACTTTGGCGAGCTGGATCAGCGCGGCCTTCGATGCGCCATAGGCGGCGGTGCCGGGTTCGGCCTTCATGCCGCTGACCGAGGCGGTCACGACCATGCTGCCCGCACCGGGGATCGCGCGCATGGCCGCGCGCAGCGAGAGGAAGGCGCCGTCGAGATTGACCGCCATGACCCGCCGCCATTCGGCAAAGTCGCATTCGGCGATCGGCGCGCCCGAGGCGATCCCGGCGTTGACGACCGCGTGATCGAGCGGGCCGAGCGCGTCCAGCCCGTCCCACAGCGCCGGGTCGGCCACGTCGCCGGCAACCCGCAGGCAGTCGCACGACACCGCCAGCCGATCGAGCGCCGCCCCGTCGCGATCCACCAGCACCAGCCGCGCGACGCCATGCGCGTCGAGCCAGCGGGCGGCTGCCGCGCCAATGCCCGATGCGGCTCCGGTGACGAGGGCGTTCCTGCCGGCAAAATCGAACGATGCAGTCATGGCCGCGGCGATAGTCCGCGCGCCCGGCCTTGGCAAACGCCCTTGGGCCGCGTGTGGACTATCGATAGATCTCGTCGCCCCGGCAACGGATCTTGTCACCCCGGCAATGGATCTCGTCACCCCGGACTTGATCCGGGGTCTCGCTTGTTCGGGCGCAGCGTCGGAAGGGTAGCGGGACCCCGGATCAAGTCCGGGGCGACGGGGAAGGTCGACCGGGGGCGCTGCCTCAGGCGGCGTCGTCGATGCCGAGGTCGCTGAGCTTGCGGTAGAGAGTGGAGCGGCCGATGCCGAGGCGCCGCGCAACCTCGGTCATGCGGCCGCGGTAATGGCCGATCGCCAGGCGGATCACGTCGGCCTCGATATCCTCCAGCGCGCGCAGGTTGCCGTCCTCCGTATACAGCATGACCCCGGCGCCTTCGTGAACGGGGCTGATCGTCTCGCCCTGATCGCCGACCATCTCGAGGAGCTGGGGGAAGTTCTCGGCGGTAAGGGTCTCGCCATCGCAATAGACCGCCGCGCGGAACAGCACCGACTGGAGCTGGCGGACATTGCCCGGCCAGTCGAACCCGGACAGAAGCTGCAGCGCCGCTTCGGAAATCGCATGATGGCGCAGCCCCGGCTGCTCGCCGATCCGGGCGAGGAAATAGCGGGTGAGCGCGGGGATGTCGCCCGGCCGCTCGCGCAAGGGCGGCAGAACGATCGTGGTCCCTGAAATGGCGGAATGGAGCCGCTCTTCGAAATGGCCGGTCGCGACCAGGTCGGCCAGCGGCAGGTTGCTGGCGCTGATCAGGCGCACGTCGACGCGAAACCCGTGCCGCGCGCCGATGGGGCGGACGATCCCCTGTTCGAGGCACTCGGCCAGCTTCAGCTGCATGTCCGGTTCCAGCCGGTCGATCTCGTCGAGGACCAGCGTGCCGCCGTCGCAGTGCTGCAGCGCGCCGATCTGCCGGTCGAAGGCGCCGGGAAATGCGTTCGGCTCGTGCCCGAACAGGACCGATTCGATCGAGCTTGCCGATATGCCGCCGATATTGATCGAGCGCATCGGCGCCTTCGCCCTGGGGCTGGCGGCGTGCATTGCGCGCACCAGCATTTCCTTGCCGGTGCCGCTTTCGCCCTCGATCAGCACCGCACCGTGGCCGCGCGCCGCCTTGGCCGCGCGGGCCAGCGCGGTGCGGAAAGAGGGTGCGGTGCCGATCATCGCATCGAAATCGAGCGAAGCCGGCATTTTTTCGGTCAGCGGCTGAAGCTCGTCTTTCGGCGCCTCGTGCTTGGTCGCGCTGCGCAGGGCCTGCATCAGCCGGTCCGGTGCGACGGGCTTGATCAGGTAATCGGTCGCGCCCGCGCGCATCGCCTCGACCGCGAGCAGGGGGCTGGAACTGGTCGTCAGCATCAGGACCGGCAGAGCGGGACGGCGGCTCTTGAGTTCCTCGATCAGGCTGCAGGCGTCGTCGCCCGGCACCCACTGGTCGAGGATGATCGCGGCGAGCTGCATGCCCTGCCGGGTGCCCAGCGTGGCGATGGCGGTCTCCGAATCGTTGACCACCAGCGTGCGCCAGCCTTCGCGCGCGGCCAGCGCGGCGATGAGCCGGCTTTGCGCCGGTTCGTCGTCGATCAGCATCAGAAGGCGCGATTCGCTTTCAGCCATTGTCCCCAAACCGTGCCGTTGCGGTACAGGTCTTCGATCTAGGGGGCGGGGGTAAAGGCGAGATTAAGGCTGTTGCGGTTCGCGAGAACGAATGCGCCGGGCTTGATGCCCGTCCGCCCCCGCGATAGACCGCTGCCCGACAGTTCTATCCAGGGGAAACGACATCCATGGCTTCGGGTAACGATATGAAGGCGGCCAAAGAGACGTACGGCAGCTTCATCGCCCTTCTCAAGTGGTCGGTTCCGGTCATCGCGATCGGCGTTCTGATCATCGTCCTTCTGATCGCCAGCTGATCGCCGCCAGCGTCTTGCGGATCGCGATCCTGAAAGAGCGCGCGCCGGGGGAAACCCGGGTCGCCGCCACGCCCGAAACGGTCAAGAAGTTTCTGGCGCTCGGCGCCGGTGTCGCGGTGGAGGAAGGCGCGGGCGAAAGCGCCGCCGTGTCCGACGAGGCCTATCGCGATGCCGGGGCGGAGCTGGGCCCGGCGGCCGCGACCGTGAAAGGCGCGGATATCGTGCTGGGCGTGCAGGCGCCCGATCCGGCGATTCTGGAGGGCGCAAGACCCGGCGCATGGGTCGCCGCGCTGTTCGATCCGTTCGGCAATCCCGACCGGGTCAGGGCCTATGCCGCGGCGGGGCTCGAAGCGCTGGCGATGGAATTCATGCCGCGCATTACCCGCGCGCAGAGCATGGACGTGCTTTCCAGCCAGTCGAACCTCGCCGGATACAAGGCCGTGATCGCCGCGGCCGACGAATACGGCCGCGCTTTCCCGATGATGATGACCGCCGCCGGCACGGTGCAGGCGGCCCGCGTCTTCGTGATGGGCGTGGGCGTTGCCGGCCTGCAGGCGATCGCCACGGCACGGCGGCTGGGCGCGCAAGTCTCGGCAACCGACGTGCGCCCCGAAACCGCCGAGCAGATCGCCTCGCTCGGCGCGAAGCCGGTCTTCGCCGAAGGGCTCGAGGCGTCGGGCGAAGGGGGTTATGCAGCCGAACTGACCGACGAACAGAAGGCCGCGCAGGCCGAGCTGGTTTCCGGCCATATCGCCAAGCAGGACATTGTCGTCACCACCGCACTGATCCCCGGCCGCGCCGCGCCCCGGCTGATTTCCGACGCGCAGATCGCGACGATGAAGCCGGGCAGCGTGATCTTCGACCTCGCGGTGGCGCAGGGCGGCAATGTCGAAGGCTCGGTGGCGGACGAGGTGGTGGAGAGGCACGGCGTCAAGATCGTCGGCTATGCCAACACCGCCGCGCACCTCGCCGCCGATGCCAGCGCGCTCCTGGCCCGCAACCATTACAACTTCCTGTCCGCTTTCTGGGACAAGGACGCGGGCAAGCCGGTGCTCGACGAGGAAATCGGCGACGCCGTGCGGCTGACGCGCGGCGGCGAAGTGGTGAGCGAGAGGTTGAGGGAGCGCGGCTGAATGCGCGACCACTCACCCGCGGCTCTACGGAGCGCTCGCCGTTTGCGGCGTGAGATGACCTTGCCGGAGCGGTTGTTGTGGTCGAGACTGCGCAAGAACCCCGAGGGTATCAAGTTCCGGCGGCAGCATCCGCTGGGCGAGTATGTTGTCGATTTCTTTTGCAGTCGGGCCAGGACTGTAATCGAGATTGACGGCATAGCGCACGATATGGGCGATCGGCCTTCGCGCGATGCGCGGCGGGATGCGGCGCTCTCCGGTATGGGCTTCCGGATCTTTCGCATTCCGGCGAGCGAGGTTCTGGAGGATTTCGACGCCGTGGCGGATGCGATCTTTCGCGCGTGCCGCGATGTGCCCCCTCCGTCAGCGCTTCGCGCTGCCACCTCCCCCGGTGGGGGAGGGGTTTTCCGCCAGGAATACAGTCAGAACACCTCCCCCATCGGGGGAGGGGGACCACCGCCGTCAGGCGGTGGTGGAGGGGGCCTCTAGCCATATGGACTTCATCTCGATCCTGTCGATTTTCGTGCTGGCCTGTTTCGTCGGCTACTACGTCGTCTGGTCGGTCACGCCGGCGCTGCATACGCCGCTGATGGCGGTGACCAATGCGATCTCCTCGGTGATTATCGTCGGCGCGCTGATCGCTGCGGCGGCGGCGGATGTGCCGGGGGCGAAGTGGTTGGGGCTGCTCGGCATAGTGCTCGCCAGCGTGAACATCTTCGGCGGGTTTGCGGTAACAGCGCGCATGCTGGCGATGTACAAGAAGAAGGAGAAGAAGTGATGTTCTCCTTGCTCGCCGCCGCTCCTGTTGCGGAAGCTGCCGCACATGGCCCAGTGAACCCGTGGGTTGCTCTCGCCTATCTCGTGTCGGGCGTATTCTTCATTCTCGCGCTGCGCGGCCTGTCCTCGCCCGCGACGAGCCGGACGGGCAACCGCTTCGGCATGACCGGGATGACGATCGCCGTGGTGACGACACTGGTGACGCACTTTCCATGGGTCTACCCGGATGCAGCCAAGTGCGCACAAATTCGCGAAGGCGCAGGGAACGGTTCGACTTTTGGCTTCGACGGGCCGGGTCCATGCGGATATATGTCTTATCCCGACTGGGCCAGCGCGGGCGAAATCCTGATCGCCATCGCCATCGGCGCGATCATCGGCATCACCATCGCCCGCCGCATTGCCATGACCGCAATGCCCGAACTGGTCGCGGCGTTTCACAGCCTCGTCGGCCTGGCCGCGGTGCTGGTGGGGTGGGCGGCTTACCTCAACCCCGGCGCCTTCGGCCTGCTCACCGACACGGGCATCGCGCCGGTCAGCAAGATCGAGATGGGCCTCGGCATCGCCATCGGCGCGATTACCTTCTCCGGCTCGGTCATCGCGTTCCTCAAGCTCTCGGGGCGGATGAGCGGGTCGCCGATTCTCCTGCCCGCGCGCCATGTCATCAACCTCGGCACGCTGGCGGCAATCATCGTGCTCACCGCGCTGTTCGCGATAACCACCGGCCCGGCGGAGACGCTGCCGCTGATCGTCGCGCTGACCGTGCTCGCCTTCGTCATCGGTTTCCTGCTTATCATCCCGATCGGCGGGGCCGACATGCCGGTCGTGGTCTCGATGCTGAATTCCTATTCGGGCTGGGCGGCGGCGGCGATGGGCTTCACGCTGGGCAATACGGCGATGATCGTCACCGGCGCGCTGGTCGGCAGCTCGGGCGCGATCCTCAGCTACATCATGTGCCGGGCGATGAACCGCAGCTTCCTCTCGGTGATCGCGGGCGGCTTCGGCGCCGACGACAGCGGCGCGGGCGGCGGCGAGGCGCGCGAACAGCGCCCCTACAAGCAGGGCAGCGCGGCCGATGCGGCCTTCATGCTCGAACAGGCGGAAAAGGTCATCATCATCCCCGGCTACGGCATGGCGGTGGCGCAGGCGCAGCACGCGCTGCGCGAAATGGCCGACATGCTCAAGGACAAGGGCGTCGAGGTGAAATATGCCATCCACCCCGTCGCCGGGCGGATGCCCGGGCACATGAACGTGCTGCTGGCGGAAGCGCAGGTCCCCTACGACGAAGTGTTCGAGCTGGAGGATATCAACGGCGAGTTCGCGCAGGCCGATGTCGCCTTCATCATCGGCGCCAACGACGTGGTGAACCCGGCGGCCAAGACGGACAAGTCCTCGCCCATCTACGGCATGCCGGTGTTCGACGTGGACAAGGCCAAGCAGGTCTTCTTCATCAAGCGCAGCATGGGCGGCGTCGGCTATGCCGGCGTCGACAACGACGTGTTCTATATGGACCAGACGATGATGCTGCTGTCCGATGCGAAGAAGATGGTGGAGGAAATCGTCAAGGCGCTCGACTGAGGCGCGTCGGTCGGTCCTTGCATTCCTCTCCCCCCGCGGCAGAATGGGTTGCAGGGGAGAGACCGATATGATCCGACTGTCGATAGCAGCATTCGCGCTTGCCACCGTCGCCGCGCCGGCGCTGGCCGAAACCGTGACCATCGCGCCCGGGGAAGGGGCGCAGGAACGCCTGCAGGAGGCGCTGATCCTCGCCCGGCCGGGCGACGAGATCGTGCTCGCCGCCGGCCGCTTCGCCATGACCGACGGCCTGTCGCTCGATGTCGACAACGTCACGCTGCGCGGCGCCGGGATGGAGGCGAGCGTGCTCGACTTCACCGGGCAGCAGGGTTCGGGCGAAGGGCTGCTGGTGACATCCGACGGAGTGACCCTGCGCGACTTCGCGATCGAGAACCCGAAAGGCGACGGGATCAAGTCCAAGGGCGCCGACGACATCGTCTATCACGCGATCCGCGTGACCTGGACCGGCGGGCCGAAAGCGAGCAACGGTGCCTATGGCATCTACCCCGTCGAAAGCACCAATATCCTGGTCGATGGCAGCGAAGTCTCCGGCGCGTCCGACGCCGGGATCTATGTCGGCCAATCGCGCAAGATCACCGTCCGCAATTCGGTCGCGACCGACAACGTGGCGGGAATCGAGATCGAGAACAGCCGCGACGCGATCGTCGAACGCAATTTCGTCAGCCGCAATACCGGCGGAATCCTGGTTTTCGACTTGCCCGACCTGCCGGTGATGGGCGGGGGCAACGTACTGGTGCGCAACAACCTCGTCGCTTCCAACACGACTGCCAATTTCGCGCCCGAGGGGAATATCGTCGCCAGCGTCCCGCGCGGCACCGGCATCATGGTCATGGCGAACGAGAACGTCTGGGTCGGGCAGAACCTGCTTTACGACAATCCGACCGCGCCGGTCATGGTCATCGCCTATCCGATGCCGTTCGAGGATCCGGACTACAACCCCTATCCGCGCGAGGTCACGATCGACTGGAACATGGTCGACGAAGGCGGCACCGATCCGCAGCTCGAAGGGGCGGCGCAGCTCGTCGCCGCGTTTGGCGGCACTCTCCCGCCGGTCATGTGGGACGGGCTGGAGGCCGGCGACGGCCGGGAAACGCTGCGCGTCCATCCCGAAATGGCGGGCTGGTCGCTGAACCTCGCCGCGCAGGGCGGCGGCATGGCCAATGCCAGACCCGGGCCGCTGGCGGCGGGGGTTCCCGGACAGCCGATCTCGATCGAAGGCTGGGGGGCCGGGCCTGAGCTGGAGGCGCGGATAAAGTGATCCGCGCCGCGCATCTGCTCGCCGCCGGGGCGCTCGCGCTGGCGGGCGCGATTGCAAGCCACCCGGGGGCCGGGCAGGCCGCGCAGGCCGCTTCCGCCGCCGAAGCGACAGCGGTGAACGACGGCGCGGTGCGCACCGGAATTCCGCGCGACCTGGCGGAGTTCGGCTTCTTCGCCGATGCCCCGGGCCAGGTGCCCGCCGCGCGCGTCGTGCCATACCGGCTCAACACCCCGCTCTATTCGGACGGGGCGGACAAGCTGCGCTTTCTCTATCTGCCCGAAGGTGCGCGGATGACCGCCGCCGGCGACGGCCTGCCGGAGATTCCGGTGGGTGCGGCGCTGATCAAGACATTCGCGTTTGGTGAGGGGGAGGGGCGCCGGCTGATCGAAACCCGCGTCCTTCTCCATCGCGCGGACGGCTGGCTTGCCTTGCCGTACTTGTGGAACGAGGACCAGACCGAGGCGCGGCTTGCCCTGGCGGGCGCTCGGATCGATCTGGTGACCCCGCGCGGCGAGGCGATCAGCTATCGCGTGCCGAACAAGAACCAGTGCAAGGAATGCCACGGCCTGTCGGGCGAGGTGGTTCCGATCGGGCCGAAGGCGCGCAATCTCGCGCACGAGTGGCTGGCGGACATCGCGGGCCGCGGCCTGATCGACCGGGTGCCCGACGGGGCGGATGCCCTGCCGCGCTGGGAAGATCGCGGCGCAGCCGGCGTGGCGGAGGCCGCGCGCGCCTATCTCGACGTCAATTGCGCGCATTGCCACCGGCCGGGGGCGATGGCGTCGAATTCGGGCCTCGACCTTCGCTGGGAGCAGCACGACCCCAAAGCGCTGGGCGTGATGAAGCGCCCGGTGGCCGCGGGGCGCGGATCGGCGGGCCTGCTGTTCTCCGTGGTGCCCGGAAAGCCGCAGGAATCGATCCTGCTGCACCGCATGGCCAGCGCCGAACCCGGGGTCGCCATGCCCGAACTGGGCAAGGCGACGGTCGATCCCGAAGGGGTGCGCGCGGTGGAACGTTGGATCGCGGGTCTGGCGCCTTGAATCCCGCGCCCGAGGAATGGGGATGGCGGCCCCCGCCGTCTGGACGCCTGTGCAGCAGCTTCGCTAAGTCTGCCGGCGATAAGGGATTCGGGAAGGACGGATATTGCGCAAGCTGGGGCTGATCGGCGGGATGAGCTGGGTTTCGACCCGCACCTATTACGAATGGATCAACCGGCTGGTGCAGCGGCGCACCGAACCGCTGGCAAGCGCGCCTCTGCTGATCGAAAGCCTCGATTTCCGCCAGCTCTATGGCCTGCGCGAGGCGGACGATTGGGCGCGCGCGGCCCGGGTGCTGGGCGAATCGGCGCGCCGGCTGGAGGCGGCCGGTGCCGGGGCGGTCGTGATCGCGGCCAATTCGATGCACAAGGTCTATGACGACGTGGCCGCGCAAGTGGACGTGCCGATCCTGCATATCGCGGAATGCGTCGGGCGGCGGATGAAGGCCGACGGCGTGGACAGCGCCGCCTTGCTGGGCACGCGCAATGTCATGACCGAGAACTTCTATCGCCAGCGGCTTGTCGCCCACGGTGTGGACCTGCTGCCGCCGGACATGACCAACGTCGAGGCGCTCGACCGGATCATCTATCAGGAACTGATGCTGGGCAGGGCGTCGCGCGACGCGCAGCGGGCGCTCAAGACCATGATCACGCGCAAGGAACAGGACGGGGCACAGGCGATCGTGCTGGCCTGCACCGAACTGGAGATGATCGTCGACGTCGATGCGAACGTCCTGCCGATCTTCGATTCCGCGCGCATTCATTGCGAGGCGGCGGTGGACTGGCTGCTGGGCGAGACCTGAGCGGCGCGCAAAGCGGCAGGTTGCCCGATTGTTCCGGTTGCCGTGCCTGCGGCCCTGACCTAGTCGCCGGCGCATGACCCGTGCGCCCTTCGCCGCCGACCCCGCCCGTTCGCGCGGTCGCGAATTTTCCGAAGATCGCGGCGGGGTGCGCGGCCCGCGCAGCGAATTCCAGCGCGACCGCGACCGGATCATCCATTCGATCGCCTTTCGCCGCCTCCGCTCGAAGACCCAGGTCTTCATCGCCCCCGACGGCGACCACTATCGCACCCGCCTGACCCACAGCCTGGAAGTCGCGCAGATCGGCCGGGTGATCGCCCGCGCGCTGGGGCTGGACGAGGATCTGACCGAGGCGCTGTGCCTCGCCCACGACATCGGCCATCCGCCGTTCGGCCATGCCGGCGAAGACGCGCTGCAGCAGGCGACCGCCGATGCCGGCGGGTTCGATCACAACGCCCAGGGCTTGCGCGTGCTGATGCGGCTGGAAAGCCCCTATTGCGATCATCCGGGGCTGAACCTCACCTGGGAACTGCTGGAAGGTCTGGCCAAGCACAATGGCCCGGTCTCGGCTCCGGGTTGGGCACTGGCGGAACTGGACGCGCAATTCCCTCTCGCACTGGGAGAGCATTCCTCGCTCGAAGCGCAAGTCGCGGCCGTGGCCGACGATATTGCCTACGACAACCACGATATCGACGACGGGCTGCGTGCCGGGTTCCTGTCGCTGGATGACCTGCTGACGCTGGATTTCGTCGCAGACCAGTGGCGCGAGGTCGAAAAGCGCTTCCCCAGTGCCCCCCGCGAACGCCAGTTGCGCGAACTGGTGAGGGTGCAGATCGGATTGATGGTGAACGATGTCATCGCGCAGACGCGGGGCGCCACGGCGGAAATCGCTTCGGCGGGCGACGTGCGCCGGGCGGGACGCGCGCTGGCGACCTTCTCCCCCGAGATGTCCGCGCGCGAGCGGCGGCTGAAGGCCTTCATGTACGACCGCCTCTATTATCACCGCGATCAGCTCGCCACGGCCGCGCGTGCGCGCGATGTCGTCGCCCGGCTTTACGAAGCCTATGCGGGAGATGCCGCGCTTCTCCCGCCGGGATGGCGGGCTTCGCTACCCGCCGAGCAGCCCGGCCGCGCGCGGCATATCCTCGATTTCATCGCCGGGATGACCGACCGCTTCGCGATCGACCAGTACGCTCGAGTTTTCGGCACCCGGCCCGAAGGGCTGAGCAATGTCTGACCCCCTGCGGATCGCGCTTGTCGGTGCATCCGGCCTGGTCGGCCGGGCGATCATCGGGCTTTCGGTCGGGCGCGAGGACTTTCGTCTGACGGGCCTCGCCCGGCGCGAGATGCCACTGCCGCAAGGCGCGAGAATGGAAGTCTTCGTCGCCGAACCCGCCCGGTGGGGCGAAGTGTTCGAGGCGACGCGACCGACCGCGCTCATCTGCGCACTCGGCACGACCTGGCGCAAGGCGGGGGAGGACGAAGCTGCTTTCCGCGCGGTGGATCGCGATCTGGTTCTGGAAACCGCCCGCGCGGCGAAAGCGCACGGGGTCGAACGGATGGTCGCGATCAGTTCGGCCGGCGCATCGCTGGCCGCCAGGACGTTCTATCTGCGCGTCAAGGGCGAGATGGAGCGGGATCTTGCGAAAATCGGCTTCAAGCGGCTCGACGTGCTCCGCCCCGGCCTGCTGCGCGGCGTGCGCGGCGGCGAGCGGCGTCCGGCCGAACGGATCGGCATTGCCGTCAGCCCGGTGACCGACCTGCTGCTCCATGGCAGCTGGCGACGCTATCGCTCGATCCCCGCACGCACCGTGGCCGAAGCTGCGCTGAGCCTCGCGATGCGCCGCGCAGGCGGACGTTTTCACCACGACAACGACGGTATTCGCCGCGCCGCGCGCGAATTGCCGCAACCCGTAGAAGCCTGAGGGGGAGAGCGGCCGATGTGGACTGCACTATTCGCCGCGACCAACCTGATCGCGCTGGCCGCCTGGACGATCCTGGTCGTCCTGCCCCGCCGCCCCGCGGCCATGGCCGCGGTGCTCTATCTCGGCGTAGGGCTGCTGTCGCTCGGCTATGCCGTGCTGCTGGCCCTGCTTCTGACCGGCGTGGTGGCGGGCGGAGTCGATCCCACCGGCCTGGACGAATTCTCCCTCAAGGCCATGCGATCGGCGTTCGCTTCGGATGCGGCAATGGTCCTCGGCTGGATGCACTATCTCGCTTTCGACCTGTTCGTGGGACTGTGGATCGCGCGCGATGCCGATGCGAAGCGCTTCTCTCGTCTGGCACAGGCGCCGGTCCTGCTGGCAACGTTCCTGTTCGGGCCGCTGGGCCTGTTCACCTGGCTGGCGATCCGCGAGCGGCGGGCGCGGGCGATGGGGCGCTGGAAATGAAGCGGCGCGCCCCGGCCGCAGCGCGCAACAGCGCCCCGATCGCGGAGGTCCTGCGCGAGGAACTGCCCGCAACCGGAACGGTGCTGGAGATCGCGAGCGGTTCGGGCGAACATGCGCTGTTCTTCGCGCGCCGGTTCCCCGATCTGGCATGGCAGCCCAGCGACTCAGACCCGGACGCGCTCGCCTCGATCGCGGCCTGGCGCGAGGAGGAAGGCCCGGCCAACCTTCGCCCGCCCATCCGTCTCGACGCCAGCGCGCCGGACTGGTCCGTGAAAAGCGCGGCGGCGCTGGTGTGCATCAACATGGTCCACATAAGCGCGTGGGAAGCGACGCTCGGATTGTTCGCCGGCGGCTCCAAAGTCCTGGCCGAAGGCGCACCGCTGATCCTCTATGGCCCCTATCTCGAAGACGATGTGGAACCCGCACCGTCCAATCTGGCCTTCGACCGGTCGTTGCGGGAGAGGAACCCGGACTGGGGTTTGCGCAGGGTCTCGCAGATCGACCGCGTGGCCGCCGACCGGGGATTCGAACGGACCCATCGCTACGAGATGCCGGCCAACAACCTTGTCTTGGTTTACCGCAGAAGCTGATTTTCGCGTTTGTTGGGTAGCGACCCGCGAAGACGAGCGGCGTTCGAACGGCCAGCATATCATGCCGGCCGCCGGTCTCACGCGCGTCTAGCGCCGGGGCTGACCCGTACGATCAGATTGCTTCGTCGCCGGCCTCGCCGACCGATTCGATGTCTTGCCCCATGCCCTTGACGGTGTTGCAGGCGGCAGCGGTGAGCGACATCGCCGCGATGCCGAATGCGAGCAGAACTTTCCGAGCCATAGTCAGGTCCTTTCGGATATTGGATTGCATGGTGAAACGGCCGCGCAGCGCATCCGTTCCTCCGCTGCCGCCGTGCCGATTGCACGATCCGGCTGCCGCTCCCATATGCTCGCGCGATGACCCGGCTGCAGACTTTCCTGACCTTTGCCAGCGAGGCGGAGATCGTGGGTCTGTGGGGGCTGGCGATGATCGCGCTGGCTCTGGTCGCCACGCTGGCCGAAGTCCGGCGGCAGAAGCGCACGCGAATCGACCGCGTCGGCTGGGTGCCGTGGAGAGCGATCTTCCTGACCGCGCTCATTGCCGGTGGCGGATTGATCCTGCTGGCGATGAAAGGCCTGCTGGCGGGTTAGAGAGGTTTTCGGTCGAGCCGATGCGGCACCGGGCCGATGTCGTCTCGATGAACGCTCCAGGCCCGGTCAGGCCGGGTCGCCGAGCGCCCTTATGCCGATGGCCTGATAGACCTGCGGCATTTCATCCAGCCGGAACGGGCGAAGCCTGCCGCCCGGGCGGTCGGGCAATTGCCCCACCAGATAGGTTTGCGCGACCGGCGCCTTGCCCGGCGCCGTCACGCGCAGGCGCAAGAGCGGCACATAGACCGCCGCGCTGCCCTGCCGGATAACCCGCACCTGCTGGAGAGGCAGGCGGACCTCCGCCGCTATCTCCCGCGACTCGCCGGCCGGCAGTGCGGCGACGCTTTGCACCGGTGCCAGCGGCGTGGCGGGATCGGCGAGTTGGTCGCCGATCGGGGCCGCGCCGTGCGCGGTGACGAGGTCCGCCTCGACGACGATATCCTCCCACGCCTTGCTCCCACGATTCTCCAGCGCGATCCGGCAGGCAAACGTGGCGTTCATCATGCTGCGGCTGAACCGCACCGGCTGCGCAGACAGGGCAAGCGCCGGCGCCTGCGAAGGTTTGGGAGCCGGTGCCGAAGCGGGCGAACTGGCGCCGGCCGCCGGGGCGGGAGTCGGGTCCGGCGGAGGCGGCGCTTGCTCGGCAGCGCGCGTCAGCGGCCGCTCGATAGCCGGCACAGGCTCGTTTGCCCGGCGGCGGCGCAGGAAGGCGAACAGGCCGCCTACGACCACCAGGGCGGCGACCAGCGCCGCCAGCCATACGGCCCAGGCCGGACCTTCCTCCGGCGCGAAAGCTTGCGAGGATGGCGGGCCTTGCGGTTGCGAGGGCGGTGGCGGCGCAACGTCGGGCCGGGGCGTGGCGGCGCCTTGCGTCGCTGCCTCTTCCGCAGGGGAGGCGGCTGTCCCCTCGCTTGTCGGCTGGGGCGCGGGGGCCGGTTCGGGCGCCGCGGGCGTCGATGGCGCGGTGGTGGGCCGCGGCGTGGGCACTGCTTGCGGAGGCGTCTGTTGCGGCGCTTGCCGGGTCGGCACAGGCGTCGGTGTCGCGGTGGCGCGGGGCGTGGGGGTCTCGGTGGGAATCACCCGCGGCGCGGTGACGATCGGCGCCTCGGGATCGACCGGCCCCTGGACTTCGGGCGTCGGAGTCGCTTCGGGATCGGGCGGCAGACGGAAATCGCGCACCGATCCCGATTGGGCGACCGCAGGCGCGGCGAAGGCCAGAAGAACGACCGGAAGCGAATGGCGAACGTGCATAGATCCCGATGCAGTCAAGGAATGCGTGGCGAAAGGGGTGGAGGCGCTGAATAGGCTCTGAACTGCGAAGCGCAATCCCGTGGGTTGTGCACCGGCGGCGATAAAGGCACATGCGGGGGCATGAGCGAGACATCCGGCACCCTGCACCTGGGGCAGGCGAGCACCCTGCCGCCCTCTCCCGAAGAGGCGCGGCTCGATTACGTTCCCAACCCGCGCGAGGATGCGCTGTACCTGGTGCGCTTTGCCGCGCCGGAGTTCACGTCGCTCTGCCCGGTCACCGGTCAGCCCGATTTCGCGCACCTCGTGATCGACTATGCCCCCGGCAGGACGATCGTCGAATCGAAGAGCCTCAAGCTCTTTCTCGGCAGCTTCCGCAACCACAGCGGCTTTCACGAGGACGTGACGGTCGGCATCGGCCAGCGACTTGCCGCCGAGATGGAGCCGAGGTGGCTGCGCATCGGCGGATACTGGTATCCGCGCGGCGGCATTCCGATCGACGTTTTCTGGCAGAGCGGCCCGCCGCCGGAAGGGCTCTGGGTTCCCGAACAGGGCGTGGCGAGCTATCGGGGGCGGGGATGAGCGCGACACGCACCGAAACCGATACGATGGGCGCGGTCGAGGTCCCGGCCGATGCCCTGTGGGGCGCGCAGACGCAGCGCAGCCTGGGCAATTTCCGGATCGGGGGCGAGCGCCTGCCCCTCCCGCTGATCCGCGCACTGGGGACGATCAAGCGTGCGGCGGCGGAGGCCAATCGCGATCTCGGCGTGCTCGACGCGGATATTGCAGAAGCAATTATTGCCGCCGCGCAGGAAGTGATCGACGGCAAGCTCGACGATCAGTTCCCCCTGGTCGTGTGGCAGACCGGGTCGGGCACCCAGTCCAATATGAACGCCAACGAGGTGATCGCGAACCGCGCGATCCAGATGCTGGGCGGCGAGCCGGGCTCCAAGAAGCCCGTTCACCCCAACGATCACGTCAACCGCAGCCAGTCGTCGAACGATACCTTTCCCAGCGCGATCAACATCGCGGTGGCCGGGCAGATCGTCGGCTCGCTGATGCCGGCACTGCGGACGATGCACACCGCGCTGGAGCGCAAGGCGCGCGACTGGGCTGACATCGTCAAGATCGGGCGCACCCACACGCAGGATGCGACGCCGCTGACGCTGGGGCAGGAATTTTCCGGCTATGCGGCGCAAGTGGGCGACGGGATCGAGCGGATCGAACAGGTCCTGCCGGGCCTCTACCGTCTCGCGCAGGGCGGTACCGCGGTCGGCACGGGGCTCAACGCGCCGGAAGGATTCGCGGAGAAAGTGGCCGAACGGGTCGCCGCGATCACCGGGCTGCCCTTCGTGACCGCGCCCAACAAGTTCGCCGCGCTCGCCGCGCAGGACGAGCTGGTCTTCGCGCACGGGGCGCTCAATGCGCTGGCGGCCAGCCTCTACAAGATTGCGAACGACATCCGCTTTCTCGGCTCCGGCCCGCGCTCGGGGCTGGGCGAACTCGCCCTGCCGGAGAACGAGCCGGGCAGCTCGATCATGCCGGGCAAAGTCAATCCGACGCAGTGCGAGGCGATGACGCAGGTCTGCATCGAGGTGTTCGGCAACCATGCCGCGCTGACATTCGCCGGCAGCCAGGGGCAGTTCGAGCTGAACACCTACCGCCCGATGATGGCGTGGAACGCGCTGCGATCGGTGCGCCTGCTGGCCGATGCGGCGGAAAGCTTTACCGCGAACCTGCTGGACGGGCTGGAGCCGCGGCGCGAGAATATCGCGCGCGGGGTCGAAAGCTCGCTGATGCTGGTCACCGCGCTGGCACCGGCGATCGGTTACGACAAGGCCGCCGCCATCGCCAAGACCGCGCACAGGGAAGGACTGACCCTGCGCGAAGCGGCGGTGCGGAGCGGCGACGTGTCGGGCGAGGATTTCGACCGCCTGGTCCGCCCCGAAGACATGGTCTGAAGCCACGCCCGCGCTCAAACAGCGCGGTAGAGCGATAGCGCAGTCAGGAACGCGCTCAAGTAGCGCGTAGCGCGAAGCGCGGTAGCGCAACAAAGGACTCCATTTTCGCGAAGCGAACCCGGCGCTCAAGTAGCGCGAAGCGCGGTAGCGCAGAAAGGAATCCATTTTCGCAAAGCGAAAATGGTGCCGGCTGCAGGATTCGAACCCGCGGCCCCCTGATTACAAATCAGGTGCTCTACCAACTGAGCTAAGCCGGCGCTGCGCCCTCGGGCGGCGAAGCCTCGGGGCAGTCGAGAATTCGCCCTTTGCGTCAAAGCGCGCCGAAGGTCCAGCCCTCCGTACGCGCGATGTCGTCGGACAGGCCGGCGGGGCGCCAGCGATCGGGCCGGTCGGCGACATGGCGCAGCCAGGCCGCGGCGAGAAGTGCGTCGCTGGCATGGTCGTCGATCGGCCCGCACCCGCCGGTGGCGGGTGAGCCGAACGCGGCGAGGGCATCGTCCAGCTCCGCATGGCTGCGTATCTTGGCGCGCCCGGCGCTGCGCCCCGCCTCCAGCGCAGCGAGGGACGTGTAGATTTCCACCGCGACCGATCCCGCCGGCGGCAAGGGATCGATCGGCCAGACCGGCAGGCTGTCGCGCAGACGGTGCAACATGCGCATCCCCGTCAGGCTGGATTTGCCGACTTGCGCAGCACCCACCAGATTGAAGTTGGAATAGGGTTTGCACCCCATCGCGGCCTGCGCGTTCTCGGTTGCGCGGAAGCGGCCGCGGCCGTGGCTCGCGCCATCGCAGCGAAACCGTGTGCCCTCGCGCGCGCCATGGCGGCGGAAATAGGGGGCGAAGGCGGGGTGATCGACAAAGCTGCCCGCGCCCAGATGCGGATCGTCTGCGCAGATACGCTCGACCAGTGCCCAGAGACGATGGGCGTCGGGCGGTGTGTCCGCAAGGCCCGGAAAGAATGCCCCGCAATCGGCAAAGGGTAGCGAAATGCCGAGATCGAGGCCGACCAGCGTGTCGCGCGGCAGATCGTCGCGCAGCAGGGCCAGGACTTCGGCTCGCGACCAGGCGCGTCCGCGGTCCACCAGCACCGGTGGGCCGCCGTTCGCGTCGGCCAGCGCAAGGGCGATCCCGCGGTGCCGCTCTCCCGCCGCGCCCGACCAGTCGATGGCGAGGAAATGAGCGAAACGCGCCACTTAGCCCAAGCGCCGCTGTGCATGAGGTCCCCGCCACTCACGCGTCACCGCGCAGCTCCCGCCGCCGCTTGTCCCAGTAATCGAGCCGTTTGCGTACTTCGCGCTCGAAGCCGCGCTCGACCGGCTGGTAATAGGCTTGCGGCTCCATCTCCTCGGGCCAGTAGTCGGCGCCGGAGAAGCCGCCCTCGGCGTCGTGATCGTAGGCGTAGTCCTTGCCGTAGCCGATATCCTTCATCAGCTTCGTCGGCGCGTTGAGGATCGATTGCGGCGGCATCAGGCTGCCGGTTTCCTTCGCGCTGCGCCAGGCCGTCTTCTGCGCCTTGTAGGCGGCATTCGATTTGGGTGCGGCGGCGCAGTAGAGGCAGGCCTGGACGATCGCCAGCTCGCCTTCCGGGCTGCCGAGGAATTCGTAGGCGTCCTTGGCCGCAAGGCACTGCGCCAGGGCCTGGGGATCGGCCAGCCCGATATCCTCCACTGCCGCGCGGACCAGGCGGCGCAGGACGAACAGCGGATCTTCCCCCGCCACCAGCATCCGCGCGAGGTAATAGAGCGCAGCTTGCGGGTCCGAACCGCGCAGGCTTTTGTGCCAGGCGGAAATCAGGTTGTAGTGTCCTTCGCGATCCTTGTCGTAGACCGCGACGCGGCGCTGGAGGAAACTGCCGAGTTCGGCGGGGCCGAGCGGTTCATCGACCCCGGCGGAATAGAGCGTTTCCGCCTGATTGAGCAGGAACCGCCCGTCGCCGTCGGCGCTGGCGACCAGCGCGGCGCGGGCCTCTTCGGTCAGGGGAAGGGGGCCTTCCAGCGCCTCGGCCTTGTCCAGCAGGCGGCCGAGTGCCTCGGCATCGAGCCGGTGCAGGATCAGCACCTGGGCGCGGCTGAGCAGCGCTGCGTTGAGTTCGAAACTGGGGTTTTCGGTCGTCGCGCCGACCAGGGTCACCGTGCCGCGCTCGACGAAGGGCAGGAATCCGTCCTGCTGCGCGCGGTTGAAACGGTGGATCTCGTCCACGAACAGCAGCGTGCGCTGGCCCGCCTCGGCCGCGCGGTCGGCCTCGGCAAAGGCCTTCTTCAGATCGGCAACACCGGAAAAGACCGCGCTGATCGCGACAAAGCGCATGCCCACCGCGTCGGCGAGCAGGCGCGCGATGCTGGTCTTGCCCGTGCCCGGCGGCCCCCACAGGATCATGCTCGACAGCTTGCCCGCCGCGACCATGCGCCCGATCGCGCCGTCCGCCCCGGTCAGGTGTTCCTGCCCCACCACTTCGTCCAGCGCGCGCGGGCGCAGGCGGTCGGCAAGCGGGGCGTCGGGGCGCGGCGCGTCGGGCGGAGCGTCTTCGGGGAGCGTGTCGGGAAAGAGATCGGCCATCGCGAGCTAGATAGGGGCGCCTGCGCGGCGGCGCGAGACCCTCTTGAAATTCGATAGGTCTAAGATATATCGTGAAGCAGCTTGAGAAGGAATCGACTCATGTATAGCCATTGCCATCGCAACCACCGTCGTCGCGATCCCTCGACCGGCCATCGCTGGAACTGGAAGGCCGGCTTCGGCGCCGAAGGCCCGTTCGGCCCCAAGGGGCCTTTCGGACCAGATGGACCGTTCGGGCCGGGCGGCCCCTTCGGCGGAGGGCGCGGCCCCCGCCGCGGGCGCATGTTCGGCCATGGCGAACTGCGCCTGGCCCTGCTCAAGCTCCTGGCCGACGAACCGCGCCACGGATACGAGTTGATCAAGGCGATCGAGGAACTGACCAGCGGCGCCTATGCCCCCAGCCCGGGCGCGGTCTATCCGACGCTGCAATTGCTGGCGGACGAAGGCCTGATCGCGGAGCAGGACGATGCGAGCCCGCGCAAGGCCTTCCGCGCGACCGATGCCGGCCGGGCGGAGCTGTCGGACAAGGCCGAGGAAGTCGAGGCGCTGTTCGAGCGGCTGGCCGCCCACGGCGAGCGCGAGCAGGGCGGCCGCTCGCCCCATCTCTGGCGCGCGATGGGCAATCTCGCCAACGTGCTGCGGCATCGGGCCCGTTCGGGCAAGCTTGACCAGGCGACGATCGATTCCATTGTCGATATGATCGACGAGATGGCCAAGAGGATCGAACGCCTATGACAATCCGCAGCACCGCCCGCGTCCCGACAACCGGCGGCTCCCGCTATCTCCAGCAGCTGTGCAAGCACTGGGCGCACACCATGCCCGTCGAATACGACGAGCGGGAAGGTCGGGTGACGTTCCCCGCCCGCGGCCGCAGCGGCAACTGGGCGGGGGATGCCGTGCTGACCATGACCGCCGGGCCCGAAACGCTCGACTGCACGATCGCCGCGAGCGAGCCGGGCCAGCTCGAGGCGCTGAAGGACGTGGTTGCCCGCCATCTCGATCGCTTCGCGTTTCGCGAGGCGCCGCTGACCTTCGACTGGCGCGATTCCTGAGCTTGCTGGCGCACGGGTGGCGGGAATGGTATTCTCGCCGCCGGGTCGCGGGGAGAGAGGGTTCGAAAATGGTGGAAGCTGCCAGCAAGACGCCGTGGCACCTGTGGGTGGTGGGCGTGCTCGCCACGCTGTGGAACGCGTTCGGTGCGAACGATTATACGCAGACCCAGATGGGCAATCGCGACTATTTCGCGATGATGGGCTTCGATCCGGCGACGACCGACGCCGCCTTGCGCTTTTTCGGCGATATGCCCGCCTGGGCAAGCGCCGCCTGGGCGCTCGGCGTCTGGGGCGGGCTTGCCGGATCGATCCTCCTGCTTCTGCGCAGCCGCTGGGCGATCGCGGCTTTCGCCGTGTCGGTGGTCGGCCTTGTCGGCTCGACGATTTTCCAGTGGCAGGTCGCCATGCCGGCCGAGCTTGCCGAGCTGAACAACCCGGCGATGTTCGCGGTGATCTGGGCCGTGGCGCTGCTGCTGCTATGGTATGCCTGGAGAATGCGCCAGCGCGCCGTTCTGCGGTAAATCAACCCGATTTCGCCGCGACCAGGCGAAGATAGCTGTCGGCCACCGCCTGGTTGATCGCATCCCACGCGAAATCCTTGCTCCGCGCTTCGCCGGCGGCGCCGTGGCGCGCGCGCAGAGCCGCGTCGGTGCAGTAAGGGGCGAGCGCGTCGGCGAAGGCGAGGGGGCACCCCGGCGGCACCAGGTGCCCGGTCGTGCCGTCCTGAACCAGGCTCGCGCTGCCGGTCGCGCCGGCCGCCACCACCGGCAGACCGCAGGCCATCGCCTCCAGCGTGACGTTGCCGAACGTCTCGGTGATCGAAGGGTTGAAGAACACGTCGCCGCTCGCGAGCGCGCGGCCGAGGTCGGGGCCGGTCTGGAACCCGACAAATATCCCCCCCGGCAGCGCGCGTTCGAACCAGCAGCGGGCCGGGCCGTCGCCGATCACCAGCACCCGGTGCGCGATTTGCCGCCGCCGCAGTTCGACGATCGCCTCGGCGAAGATGTCGAGGCCTTTTTCCATGACCAGCCGGCCGAGGAAGACGATCGCCACTTCGTCGTCGGCGATGCCACGGTCGCGGCGCCAGGCGGGATCGCGGCGCGCGGATGCGAAGATCGTGCGATCGACACCGCGGGTCCAGAGCGAGATGTCGTCGTTCATCCCCTGCTCGCGCAGCGTATCGATCATGCTTTGCGACGGGGCGACCAGCGCGTCGCAACGCCGGTAGTAACGGCGCAGGATCGCCTCCAGCGCGGGTTCGGTGAAGCCGAGGCCGTAATAGCGGGGGTAGGTTTCGAAGCGGGTGTGGACCGATGCCAGAACCGGGATGTCGCGCGCCCGCGCCCAGCGCACGGCAGCGTGCCCGGTGAGATCGGGGGACGACGTATGCACGACATTGGGCGCGAACCGCTCCAGATCGGCGAGGTTGTCGTTCGACAGGCCGAGCGGGAACCGGTATTCGGGCCGCCCGGGGATCGCGACGCTGGGCACGCCGACAAGGTCGCCGGTGGGGGCGAAGGCCGGCTCTTCCACCATCGGGGCATAGACGCGCACTGCCGCCCCCTGGCGCAGCAGGTAACCCACCAGCCGGTTGAGCGCCTGGTTCGCCCCGTCGCGTACGTAGTTGTAATTGCCGCTGAACAGGGCGATGCGAAGATCTGCGGTATCCATGGTCGGCACGGCCATAAGCGGACCGGATCGGAATGGCGAGAGGGTCGCGCGGCAAATGTGGCCCGCCCGGCCGATGAAATGCATCACTGTCCTTGACTTGTTGCAACGCAACATTATTGCCGCGTTTGGGCCACGCGGTCCCAACGCCGCGCGTGCTCTCTGCAAGGAGAGAATACATGACTGACCTTACGCCTCCGGCGCGCAAACCTGCGCGGCCGCAGTTCTCCTCTGGCCCCTGTGCGAAGCCGCCGGGCTGGTCCCTCGAAAAACTGTCCGCCGAATCGCTCGGCCGTTCGCACCGCTCCAGGCTGGGCAAGGCGCGCCTTGCCTATTGCATCGATCTGATTCGCGAAGTGCTCGAAGTGCCCGAGACCCACCGGATCGGCATCGTGCCCGGGTCGGACACCGGTGCGGTCGAAATGGCGATGTGGACCATGCTGGGCGCCCGTCCGGTGACCACGATCGCGTGGGAAAGCTTCGGCGAAGGCTGGGTCACCGACGCGGTCAAGCAGTTGCGGATCGATCCCACGGTGATTCGCGCCGATTACGGCGAACTGCCCGATCTGCAGCAGGTCGACTGGGGCCACGACGTGATCTTCACCTGGAACGGCACGACTTCGGGCGTGCGCGTGCCGGACGGCGAATGGATCGCGGCAGACCGCGAAGGCCTGGCGATCGCCGATGCGACCAGCGCCGTGTTCGCGCAGGACATTGCCTGGGACAAAGTCGATGTCCTGACCTTCTCGTGGCAGAAAGTGCTCGGCGGGGAAGGGGCGCACGGCGTGCTGATCCTGGGCCCGCGCGCGGTCGAGCGGCTGGAAAGCCACACCCCGCAGTGGCCGCTGCCCAAGGTCTTCCGCCTGACCAAGGGCGGCAAGCTGATCGAGGGTATCTTCCGCGGCGAGACGATCAACACCCCCTCCATGCTGGCGGTCGAGGACGCGATCTTCGCGCTCGAATGGGGCAAGTCGATCGGCGGGCTTGCCGCGATGAAGGCGCGCGCCGATGCCAATGCCGCGGCGCTCGACGCCATCGTGCGCGAACGCGACTGGCTCGGCCACCTGGCAGCCGACCCGGCGACGCGCTCGAACACCAGCGTCTGCCTGACGGTCGAGGGCGCGGACGGCGATTTCGTCAAGAAGTTCGCCGCACTGCTGGAAGAGCACGACGCGGCTTACGACATTGCCGGATATCGCGACGCGCCGCCGGGTCTGCGCGTCTGGTGCGGCGCCACGGTCGATACCGCCGATATCGAGGCGCTCGGCCCCTGGTTCGACTGGGCCTGGGCGACGCTCAGGGCCTGAAGGCAGGCGCTTTCCCGCTTCCCCCGACGATATTCTGCACGAGGCCCGGCCAGCGGCCCGGCCCTGCCAAGGAACCGATCATGACCAAACCCAAAGTTCTCATTTCCGACAAGATGGACCCCAACGCCGCGCGCATTTTCGAAGAGCGCGGCTGCGCGGTCGATGTGAAGCCCGGCATGACGCCCGACGAACTCAAGGCCGTCATCGGCGAATACGACGGGCTCGCCATTCGCAGCGCGACCAAGGTGACGCGCGAGATCCTCGATGCCGCGCCCAACCTCAAGGTCATCGGCCGCGCGGGGATCGGGGTCGACAATGTCGATATCCCCTATGCCAGCGGCAGGGGCGTGGTGGTGATGAACACCCCGTTCGGCAACTCGATCACCACCGCCGAACACGCGATCGCCATGATCATGGCGCTGGCCCGCCAGATCCCGGCCGCCAACGCGCGCACGCAGAACGGCGAATGGCCCAAGAACGACTTCATGGGGGTCGAGGTGACCGGCAAGACGCTGGGCCTGATCGGCGCCGGCAATATCGGCTCGATCGTGGCCAGCCGCGCGCTCGGCCTGCGGATGAAGGTGGTCGCGTTCGATCCGTTCCTGACCGCCGAGCGCGCGGTGGAGCTGGGGGTCGAGAAAGTCGATCTCGATACCCTTCTGGTGCGCGCCGACTTCATCACGCTGCACACGCCGCTGACCGATCAGACGCGCAATATCCTCAGCGCCGAGAATATCGCGAAGACGAAAAAGGGCGTGCGGATCGTCAACTGCGCGCGCGGCGGGCTGATCGACGAGGCGGCGCTGAAGGACGCGCTCGACAGCGGCCATGTGGCCGGGGCCGCGCTCGACGTGTTCCAGACCGAGCCGGCGAAGGAATCGCCGCTGTTCGGAACGCCCGGTTTCATCTGCACCCCGCATCTGGGCGCCAGCACGACCGAGGCGCAGGTCAACGTCGCGCTCCAGGTCGCCGAGCAGATGGCCGACTACCTCGTCAACGGCGGTGTCACGAACGCGCTCAACATGCCCAGCCTCAGCGCCGAGGAAGCCCCCAAGCTGCGCCCCTATATGGCACTGGCCGAAAAGCTGGGCAGCCTCGTGGGGCAACTGGCGCACGGCAATCTCGTCAGGATCAGCATCGAGCGCGAAGGCGCGGCGTCCGAACTGGCCGGCAAGCCGATAGAGGCGGCGGTCCTCGCCGGGCTGATGAAGCAGTATTCGGACAGCGTGAACATGGTCAACGCGCCCTATCTGGCAAAGGAGCGCGGGCTCGACGTGCGTTCCGTCCGGCACGAGCGCGAAGGGGCCTACAACACCCTCGTGCGCGTCACCGTGGGCACGAGCCAGGGCGACCGGTCGGTGGCCGGGACTCTGTTCGGCAACGACAATCCGCGCCTGGTCGAGATCTTCGGCATCGGGATCGAGGCCGATCTGACCGGCGACATGCTCTATATCGTCAACGAGGATGCGCCGGGTTTCATCGGGCGCATCGGCACGCTTCTGGGCGAGAACGGGATCAATATCGGGACCTTCCATCTCGGCCGTCGGCCCAATGGCGCCGGCGCCGGGGGCGAGGCGGTCCTGCTGCTCTCGGTCGACCAGCCGATCCCCGAAGACGTGGTGAAGAAGGCCTGCGCGCTCGAGGGCGTCAAGGTCGTGATGCCGCTGGCGTTCTGATCCGGCCCGGGCGCTCCCGGGGTTGACCCGGGAGCGTTCCCGGCACAGGCGGACCCGGCAAGCGCCGTCCGGGATCGCCCCTGCGGCAAGGGAAGACTTGGACATGACCGACCCCGACGATCTCCTGCCCGAAGGCCTCGAAGACAGCCTTCCGGCCGAAGCGGCCCGGCTCACGGCTGCCATGCGCGGCGCGCTCGACGTGCTCGATTCGCACGGATACGACCGGGTGCGCCCGCCGCTGGTGGAGTTCGAGCGCTCGCTGGCCGGGCGGATGGACGGGGTCAGCCCGCGGCGCATGTTCCGCTTCGTCGACCCGGCCAGTCTGCGCACGCTTGCGCTGCGGAGCGATATGACCCCGCAAGTCGGCCGGATCGCCGCCACCGGGCTTGCCCGCGCACCCCGGCCGTTGCGCCTCAGCTATGCCGGCGAAGTGGTCAGGATCAGCGCGGACCAGCTCGACCCGGCGCGCCAGCGGCTGCAGCTCGGCGCCGAGCTGGTCGGCAGCGACGGCCCCGAAGCCGCCGGCGAGCTGGTCGCGCTCGCGGTGGAGGCGCTGTCGGCGGCCGGGGCGCGCGGGATCTCGGTCGATTTCACGATGCCCGATCTCGTCGATACGCTGGCAGCCTCGGCCTTGCCCGTCCGGCCCGACCGGATCGAGGCCGTGCGGCGCGAACTCGACATGAAGGACGCAGCCGCGCTGCGCGAAGCGGGGGGCGAGGGCTACGTTCCGCTGCTCTATGCCGCCGGCGCGTTCGACGATGCCATCGCGCGCGTGGCCGCGCTGGACGGCGCCGGGGTGCTGGAAAGCCGGATCGCGGGGCTGCGCCAGGCGGCCGCGCGCGTCCCCGCCGGCGTCCGCTGCACGCTCGACCCGACGGAACGGCACGGGTTCGAATACCAGTCGTGGTTCGGTTTCACGCTCTACGCCGCCGGATCGCGCGGCGCGGTGGGGCGCGGCGGAACCTACTGCATCCGCGGCAGCGAGGAGCGTGCGACCGGGTTCTCGCTCTATCTCGACGCGCTGCCCGATTGCGGCGATGTCGCCGCGCCGCGCCAGACGCTGTTCCTTCCGCTCGGCCACGATCGCGATGTGGCCGCCCGGCTGCGGGCGATAGGCTGGCGCACGGTCGCCGCATTGACCGAAGGCGAAGACCCGCGCGCGCTCGGCTGCACCCACCGGCTGGAAGGCGCCGAGACGGTCGCGGTCCAGCCATGATGCGTGTTCGGGGCGCGATGCCGCGGCTTGACTCGCCCGCACCAGCCGCTTTAACGCGCCGGGCGCATTCGGGGCCGGGCTGGCCCCTCCATCCCCGTCCCCTGGTCGAGTCCTGTCGAAGGACCATGAGGATTTCCCCGGCAGGGGAAGAGGTGCAAGCATGGCCAACGTAACCGTAATCGGCGCCCAGTGGGGCGACGAGGGCAAGGGCAAGATCGTCGACTGGCTGGCCAGCCGTGCCGATGCTGTGGTCCGTTTTCAGGGCGGGCACAATGCCGGGCACACGCTGGTGGTGGGCGACAGGGTCTACAAGCTCAGCCTGCTCCCCAGCGGGATCGTGACCGGCACGCTTTCGGTGATCGGCAACGGCGTCGTGCTCGACCCGTGGGCGCTGAAGGCGGAGATCGAAAAGCTCGAAGGGCAGGGCGTGACGATCACGCCCGACAACTTCGCGATCGCCGACAACTGCCCGCTGATCCTGCCGCTTCACCGCGACCTCGACGGCTTGCGCGAGACCGCGGCGGGTGCGGGCAAGATCGGCACCACCGGCCGCGGCATCGGCCCGGCTTACGAGGACAAAGTGGGCCGCCGCGCGATCCGCGTGTGCGATCTGGCCCACCTCGACCATCTGGAACCGCAGCTCGACCGCCTGTGCGCGCACCACGACGCGCTGCGCGCCGGGTTCGACCAGCCGCCGGTCGACCGCGAGGCGCTGCTTGCCGACTTGCGCGAGATCGCCCCCTTCGTGCTGCAGTTCGCGCAGCCGGTGTGGAAACGGCTCAAGAAAGTGCGCAAGGCCGGGGCGAAGATCCTGTTCGAAGGGGCGCAGGGCGTCCTGCTCGACGTCGATCACGGCACCTATCCCTTCGTCACCAGCTCGAACACGGTCAGCGGGACCGCTGCCGCCGGTTCGGGGCTGGGGCCGGCCAGCACCGGCTTCGTGCTCGGCATCGTCAAGGCCTATACCACCCGCGTGGGCAGCGGGCCTTTCCCGACCGAGCTGAACGACGACGTCGGCCAGCGGCTGGGCGAGCGCGGGCACGAGTTCGGTACCGTGACCGGGCGCCAGCGGCGCTGCGGCTGGTTCGATGCGGTCCTGGTGCGGCAATCCTGCGCGATCAGCGGCGTCACCGGGATCGCGCTGACCAAGCTCGACGTGCTCGACGGGTTCGACACGGTGCGCATCTGCACCGGCTATCGCCTGCACGGGAAGATCATGGACTATTTCCCTGCGCACGCGGCGGATCAGGCGGCGGTGGAGCCGATCTACGAAGAGATGGAGGGCTGGCGCGAAACCACCGCGGGCGCGCGCAGCTGGGCCGAGCTGCCGGCGCAGGCGATCAAATATATCCAGCGGGTGCAGGAACTGATCGAAACGCCGGTGGCGCTGGTCTCCACCAGCCCCGAACGCGAGGATACGATTCTGGTGCGCGATCCGTTCCTCGACTGACGCGATTACTCCATTCTTGACTTAATCCTGTTTTGTTCTAGCTGTGTTCTGCGGTAGAGCACAGGGAGCAGAACATGGGTCAGGTGGACTTCGCGTACGAGATGGCGGGAAATGTGGGTGCGAGGCCGACGGTGGCGGTCTTTGCCGATCGGGCGGACTTGCGGCACGAGATCGGCGAGGATGCGGCTGCGGCCGGCTTGCGGATGGACCGGGCCGGCGCGATCGCGTCGCTGGACGAAGGGGGTGTTCGCCCCCTGGCCGACGTGGTGATCGTCGACTGCCCGGTTGCGGAAGCGGCGGCTCTGGCGACGCTGGCCCGGCTGGACATTCGCGCCGCCCGGTCCGGCGCCCAGCTCGTCGTCTCGACCACGATGGACGCGCTCGATGCCGTGTTCGGCTGTCTCGACCAGTCGCATGCGCAGGTCCTGGTGGAGCCTGCCAGGGGGGAACGCATGGTTGCGCTCGCGCGCGCGCTGACATTGCTCCCCGGCTCGCGGGTGCGCGAATTGTCCGAGGAAGACCGGCTGACCTTGCTGCGGCTGACCGAACAGGTGAGCGAGATTGCCGCGCAGATAGAACGCCTTTCGGCGGGCCTGCCGAAAGGCGAAGGGGCCTTCCGGTTCGAATCGCCGGCGGACGATTTTCGCAGCGAAGAGGAAACCGCCGAACGCAAGCTGCTGCGCGAAGCGCGTCCGCCGCTGCCCGATCCGCGACTGGTCCGGCAGATCATCCGCCATCGCCGTATGCGCGATCGCTTTTTCGATCCGGCGCTGTTTGCCGATCCGGCATGGGACATTCTCCTCGATCTCACCGCGGCGCGGGCGGAACACGCGCGCGTTTCCGTCACCAGCCTGTGCATCGCCAGCGGGGTTCCGCCGACGACCGCCCTGCGCTGGATCGGCCAGATGGTCGATTCCGGGTTGCTCGAGCGGGTCGAGGACGAAACCGACCGCCGGCGCGCCTTCATCGCCCTGTCCGATCGCACGGCGGAGGCGATGGCGCGTTATTTCCAGGAAATCGGCAAGGCGGCGGACAAGCTGGTCTGAAGCCGGTCTTGCGGACGGCGAAAGCAGCTTCGTTCCCTCCGCGTCCGGTGCAGGCGGGCCAGGCCGCCGGTACACCGCCCGATACCCTCCGAGCCCCAGCGCAGGCTGGGGCCTCAGGCCGCTGGCGTGTCGCCGGTAACCCTCCGCGCACCCACGCAGGCGGGGACCAGGCCGCCGGCGCTATGTCCGATACCCTTCCGAGCCCCAGCGAAGGCTGGGGCCTCAGGCCGCTGGCGCTGCGCCCGATAGCACGAGGTCCCAGCCTGCGCTGGGACTCGGGAAGGGGGTCAGGTTATGGCAAAAATGGCTTGACAATTATAACCTATTGGGTTATAGGAGCCCCGCCAGTCCACTCTGGCACACAGCGACGGGGGCGGAGCGTGTACGCGTCACGCAGGCCGCTTCGTCCAGACGGCCGGTGCCTCGGGGGGCTAGTGACCTTCAGAGAAAGCCCCCTTTGCCGGTATGCGAGGAGTTTTCGGGGGACCTGTCCCTTTCCGCCCTGCGGTGGGCCTCAACGCCGCAGAGCCAGGGACACCCCCGACGGATACGGTGCCGGCGAGCCCTGGCCGTATCTCGCCTCGCAGCCCTCAGGGCCGAGCGAAAGGTTGCCGTAACCCCTTTCGCCGTTCGCAACGATGTTACCAAGGCAACCCTGTGACGCCCAGGTGGCAATCCTGTGATGCCCAGGCGGCACCGGCCGATTCCGTCCGCTTGCCTTCATGCCCCGGCGCAAGGTCCGCATTCGCCAGCGGATGGTGGGGTGTGCCTGCTTGCCTGCTTTTCCGTTTCTCTCCCCCCTCCGTTTCCCCCCCTCTCCGATCCCCAGCGCAGGCTGGGGTCTCGTGCTAGCAGGCGACACGCCAGCGGCCTGAGGCCCCTGCCTTCGCAGGGGCTCGGGAAGGTATCAGACGCAGCGCCAGCGGCCTGAGGCCCCAGCCTGCGCTGGGGCTCGGGGAGGTAGCGGCCCGGGAGCCCCCGGCCTTAGCTGTCGGCACGCCGGCGCAGCACGAGAGTCAGGCCCGTGGCGGGAAGCTCTGCCGGCGGCTGTGCGTCTGTGTCCAGCGGCCGGCGAACCGCGTCGGCGCGCGCGCGGTCGAGGATTGCGGGGGGGACGCGGGAGTCGTGGAGCACCGTGTCCGCCTGGCCCAGCCAGCGCGCTTCGCGCAAAGTGAGGTCGTCGGGATCGTCGCTTGCCAGATCGATCTCGATCGGGGCAACCGGCTTCTCGTCGCTCGCGTCCTGCAGCCACGATGCGACGCGATCCGCCGCCACCCCGCGCAGCGGATCGAGCGCGCCCCCCTCGGCCAGCGCGGCATCGAGCGCGCGCCGGCGGTCGGCGGCGTCGGGAAAGCGGCTGCGAAGCACGTCGCGCGCGGCATAAAGCGCTTCGGCAAGTTGCCCCAGCGGGGGCGGCAGAACGGCTTCGAGCCGCAACCGCAAATGCTTGGCAAGGCCGGCCGATGCACCGCCGGTTCCGACCGCCACCAGCACCGGATTGCGGTCGAGCACGCTCGGCACGGTGAAGTCGCACAAGTCCGGCCGGTCGGTCGCGTTGACCAGCAGGCCGCGCGCTTTCAGCCGCCGGACTGCGGCTTCAGCCTCCCCTGCGTCGTCGATAGCCACGAAAGCGAGGCGCGCATGGTGCGCCTCCGCCTCGCCGCAGCAGGTGCCGCCGGCGCGTTCGACCAGCCGCCGTTTCGCGTCCGCCGCATCGCCTTCGCCCAGCACCACGACCCGGGTGCCGGCGATGCGATGGAAGAGCGGCAGGCTTCTCATAACCAGTCGGGCACCCGTTCCACGTCCATGATCGTATCGGCCGGAATGCGGTCGGCGACGACCGCGAACCGGTTACCGTCCACCAGCACTTCGGCCACGAAGCCGCGGCTGTTGTAGCTCGAGGCCATCGTCGCGCCATAGGCACCGGCGGTGCGGAACACCGCGAGGTCGCCGGCCGAAAGCGCGTCGGTCTCGCGGTCCATCGCGAAGGTATCGCCGGTCTCGCAGATCGGGCCGACGACATGCGCGGTCGCTTTCTCCCCGCTGGGCGCAACGGCTTCGATATCGTGCCAGGCGCCGTACATCGCGGGGCGGGCGAGATCGTTCATCGCCGCGTCGACGATCACGAACGGAGGGCCGTTGCCGCTGCGCTTGGTGCGGATCACGCGGGTCAGCAGGACCCCGGCGTTGCCGGCGATGACCCGGCCCGGCTCGAACGTCAGCCGCACGCCCCAGTCGCGCGTGACCCGCGCGACCATTGCGCCGTATTCGGCCGGGGAGGGCATGACCTCGCCCGCCTTGTAGGGCACGCCGAGACCGCCGCCGAGATCGGCGTGGGTGATCGTATGCCCCTGGCCCCGCAGTTCCGCGATCAGCCCGCCGAGCTTGGTGAAGGCGCTTTCGAGCGGCTCGAGATCGGCGAGCTGGCTGCCGATGTGGACGGCCACGCCGCGCATATCGAGCCCGGCCTCGTCCGCCAGCGCGGCATAGACCGCGCCGGCGCGGTCGAGCGGGACGCCGAACTTGTTCTCGCGCTTGCCGGTGGAGATCTTCTCGTGCGTGCGCGCATCGACATCGGGGTTGACCCGCAGCGCGCAGGCGGCCGTCCGCCCGATGCGCCGCGCGATGGCGGCCAGCTCGTACCCCTCTTCCTCCGATTCGATGTTGAACTGCCCGATCCCCGCCTCCAGCGCCTGGACCAGCTCGTCGTGCGTCTTGCCGACGCCGGAAAAGACCACGTCCGCCGGGGCCATGCCCGCGGCCAGGGCGCGCGTCAGCTCGCCGCCGGAGACCACGTCCGCGCCATAGCCTTCCTGCCGCAGGACGCTGAGCACCGCGAGGTTGGGATTGGCCTTTACCGCGAAAGCGACATGGGCGTTATCGAGGCCCGACAGGGCTTCGCGAAACACCCGCGCATGGCGCACCAGCGTGGCGCGCGAATAGACGTAGACCGGCGTGCCCACCGCCTGGGCGATGTCCGGCAGCGGTACGTCCTCGGCATGGAGAATGCCGTTCCTGAGTTCGAAATGATCCATGCGCGGCCGCTTAGCGAGAGGAAGGGGGACAGTCGAGCAAGCCTTGCTTGCCCGGCGGATATGCCGGCATCCGTCGGGGGGGGGCGGGGGGGCGGGGCGTCGATGCGCGCTATTCGGGCGGCAGGTCGAAGGGGTCGTCTTCCCGTTCTTCGGAGCGCTTGCGCAGCTCCACGCTGCGTTCGGGCGCCGCCTGCGGCTCGAGCGCGAGGAGATCCTCCGGCTCCGGCCGGACTTCCGCCCCGTAGGGGGCGGGGGGCAGCGAGCCGCCCGCCGGCGGTTCCAGATCGGCGCGTTGTCCGCAGCCTGCGAGCAGGGCGGCCAGAGCGGCCAAAGCCAAGGGAGGGAAGATCCGGCGCATTATCGCTCCATGCCCAGCGCCTTGTGCGCTTCGTCGACGCGCTGCCTTACCTGATCGGGCGCGGTCCCGCCATAGGATGCGCGCGCCGCGACCGAGGCATCGACCGAGAGCGCGGCATAGACCCCTTCACCGATGCGCGGATCGATCGCCTGCAACTCGTCGAGCGAGAGCTTGTCGAGCGCGACGCCGCGCTCTTCCGCCAGCTTCACCGCGGCGCCGGTGATATGATGCGCCTCGCGGAAGGGAATGTCCGCCTCGCGCACCAGCCAGTCGGCGAGGTCGGTTGCGGTGGCGAAGCCCATTTCGGCCGCCGCGCGCATCCGCGCGGTGTCGAACGTGCTGTCGGCGACCATCCCGGTCATGGCCGCGATCGACAGCGCCAGCAGTCCGGCCGCTTCGAACACCGGCGGCTTGTCGTCCTGCATGTCCTTCGAATAGGCGAGCGGCAGGCCCTTCATCGTCACCATCAGCGCGGTCAGACAGCCGACGATGCGCCCGGCGTGGCCCCGGACCAGCTCCGCCGCGTCGGGGTTCTTCTTCTGCGGCATGATCGAGCTGCCCGTGCTCAGCGTATCGGGCATTCGGATGAAGCCGAACGGCTGGCTGGCCCAGAGGATCATCTCTTCCGCCAGCCGCGACAGGTGCAGCGCGCACTGGGCGGCGGCCTGGAGGTAGTCGATCGCGAAATCGCGGTCGGACACGGCATCGAGGCTGTTCGCCGTCGGCCGGTCGAACCCCAGCGCCTCGCAGGTCGCCTGGCGGTCGATGGGAAAGCCGGTGCCCGCCAGCGCGGCGGACCCCAGCGGGCATTCGTTGAGCCGCGCGCGCGCATCGGCAAACCGGCTGCGGTCGCGGCGGATCATCTCGTAATAGGCCATCAGGTGATGGCCGAGCGTGACCGGCTGGGCTGTCTGGAGGTGGGTGAAGCCGGGCATGACGCTGCCCGCGTGCTCGCCCGCGCGCGTCACCAGCGCCCGCTGCAGCGCCGCCAGCCCGGCATCGGCCTGGTCGATCGTCTCGCGCACCCAGAGGCGGAAGTCGGTCGCCACCTGATCGTTGCGGCTGCGCGCGGTGTGGAGCCGCCCGGCCGCCGGGCCGATCAGTTCGGCGAGCCGGCTTTCGGTGGTCATGTGAATGTCTTCGAGGTCCCAGTCCTCCGGCACGCCCTCGGCCGCGTACTCGGCCGCGACGGCGTCCAGGCCGCGCGAAATGGTATCGGCGTCCTCTCCGGTGACGATTCCCTGTGCCGCGAGCATCGCGACATGGGCCTTGCTGGCGGCAATGTCGTGCCGCCAGAGCGCCTTGTCGAACGGGATCGAGGCGTTGATTTCGCGCATGATCGCGCTAGGGCCTTCGGCGAAGCGCCCGCCCCACATCGCATTGGATCCGCCCGTGTCGTTCTTGTCGTCGTTCCGGTTGTCGTTCACGTGTGTCGCCCTGGCTCTGGTTCTGGCCGGCTGCGATAGGCAAGCGCCGGAGGCGGCGCAAGGCGAGGGCGCGTCGGCGGAAGACAAGGCCGGCCTGGCCGGCATCTTCGACCGCAGCCATGCAGGCGACCTGATGCCGGCGATCGAAGTGGTCGACCCGGACGGCGAGACGTTCAATCTCGCCGCCGCGCAGGGCACGCCGGTCCTGCTCAACCTCTGGGCGACCTGGTGTGCGCCCTGCGTCAAGGAAATGCCCCAGCTCGACGATCTTGCCGGCGAATATGGCGACAGCTTGCGCGTCGTCACGGTAAGCCAGGATATGGGCGGCGCGGAGAAAGTCCGCCCCTTCTTCGCGAGCATGGGCTTCGATCATCTCGAACCGTGGATGGAACCCGACCTCGAACTGGGCTTTGCGCTCGAGAGCCAGAGCCTGCCGACCACCGTGCTCTATGACGCGAGCGGCCGCGAAGTGTGGCGCGTTGTCGGCGAGCACGACTGGTCCGGCGCCGACGTGCGCGAGGCGATCGCCGAAGCCGTCGACTAACCGGTCGTGCGCGGCGGCGACGGGGCAGGGGACGTCCCGATCGTCGGGCGCCACCTGGCGCTGCAGAGCGCCGGTGGATCGGTCGGCCGCGCACGATCCCTATATTTCTCGTTCGCTGTTCCAGAATTGCGAACGACGGCGTGGGTCCGGTTCCCTGGTGGGCGGTGACGGGTTCGAACCGCCGACCCCCTCGGTGTAAACGAGATGCTCTACCAGCTGAGCTAACCGCCCCATGGGAAGCGCCAGCACATAGCGTGCATTGGCGGAGAATCAATTGCCGTTGGCCTCGCGGCTTTGCGGCGCTAGGGCGCGCTGGGTATGAACCGACCGCATATCCGCATCCTCGCCACGGGCGGCACGATTGCCGGGTCCGCCGGATCGGCGCTGAAGCGCGGTTACCGGCCCGGCCAGATCGGGATCGCCGAGATGGTGGCCCAGGCGCAGGCGCTGGGTCTGGAGGCCGAGCTGGACGGGCACGAAGTGGCCGCAGTCGGTTCGCAGGACATCGGCTGGCGCGAATGGCAGGCGCTCCACCGCCACATCGCCGATGCCTATGCCGACGACGGGGTGGACGGCGTGATCGTGACCCACGGCACCGACACGGCCGAGGAAACGGCCTGGCTGCTGGACCTCACGCGGCCCGCCGGCAAGCCCGTCGTCCTGGTCGGCGCCATGCGCCCGGCCGATGCGGTCGGGAGCGACGGGATGCGCAATTTCGCCAATGCCGTGCGGGTGGCGGGGGATCCCGATGCCTCGGGGCGCGGCGTGCTGGTGGTGATGGGCGACGCCGTCTTTGCCGCAAGCGACGTGCGAAAATCCGCCACTGCGCAGATCGATGCCTTCCGCGGGTTTCCGCGCGGGCCGCTGGGCCTGGTCAATCCCGCCTCGCTCGACTGGTTCGGGCCGCCGGCACGCCCCGGCGACCCGGCGCGCTTCGCCTGGCCGGAGGCGCTGCCGCGGGTGGAAATCGTCTATGCCCACGCCGACATGGATGCCGCGCCCGTGCACGCCGCGCTGGCAGCCGGATCGCGCGGGCTGGTGCTGGCCGGGCTGGGCCACGGCAATGCGCCCGCTTCCGTCATCGCCGCGCTGGCCGAAGCCGGCGTGCCGGTGGTCCGCTCGAGCCGCGTCGACGAAGGCTCGGTCGATCGCAATGTCGAACTCGACGACGATGGCCTGGGCTTCGTCGCCGCGCGCGCGCTCAATCCGCAAAAGGCGCGCATATTGCTGCAACTGCTGATTGCCGAAGGTGTCGACGAGATAGCCGCGATGCAGGCGGCGTTCGACCGGCGATAGCCATGCAAGCCCCGGCCTTCGCCGGGGCCCCCGCGTGGGGATGACTCTCTATCCCCAGGGCGTGACCAGATATTTCTCGCCCGTCTTCATCGCGCGATAATCTGTCGCCGCGTCCTTCTCCAGCATCTGCTCCAGCGTCACCTCGCGCTTGTAGTGGCTGGCGAAAGTCGTGGTGAGATTGTCGAGCACGCGCTTGCGCATCCGGCCCACGGTTTCCGCGCCCGCCTGCGCGAGGAACGGGGTTAGCAGCCAGCCCGAGAGCGTCCAGCCGAAGCCGTAGCTGGGCGTCAGGATCGTCGGGCCGAGATCGAGCCGGCCGTAGATGAACATGCGCTTCTGCTGGTTGGAGCCGTAGCGCGAATATTCGCGCATCTTGCCCACGGCGACCCGCTCCATCGCCTTGAAACAGGCATCGACCGTCTTGCCGCCGCCGATCGGATCGAACCCGTAATAGGCATCGGTCGCGTCGATCGCAGCGCAGAGCTGCTCCATGAAATCGTCGTCCGACGAGTTGACGACGTGTTTCGCGCCAAGCCCTTTCAGCAGGTCGACCTGTTCCTGCTTGCGCACGATATTGACCAGCGCGATCCCGTCTTCCTGGCAGATGCGGTTGAGCATCTGGCCGAGGTTGGAGGCGGCGGCGGAATGGATGATCGCCTTTTGCCCGTCCATCTTCGCATTCTCGACAAAGCCCAGGGCGGTCATCGGATTGACGAAAGCGCTCGCCCCGTCGCGCGCGGAGTTGTCGCCCAGCGGCAGACACATGGCGGCATCGGCGATGGCATATTGGGAGAAGGCCTGGCCCGGGACGCAGGCGACGCGCTGGCCGACGAGCGCCTGGGCCGCTTCCGAATCGCCCGCCGCGACCACCGTGCCCGCGCCCTCGTTGCCGACCGGCAGGCGCTGCCCGTGGCGGCCCTTGGCGCCCGAGTTGAAGGGTTCGGGCATATGGGCGACGAGTTTGCCGGGCGAGAACTCCGCATTGTCGATGTCCGCCTGGCCGAACAGCAGCGCAAGGTCGCTCGGGTTGATCGGCGCGGCTTCCATCTTCACCAGCACCTGGTTGCCGGTCGGGTCGGGAAACTGCGTTTCGGCGACTTCCACCGTCAGGGTGCCGTCGGCCGCGAGGGTGGTGAAAAGCTGCTTGCCGGCGGTGGTCATCGGTCGATTTCCTCTCTCTGGTTTTCGAGGCGGCTGCGCCAGCAGCTTCGCCTCCCCGGAACGAACGGTTGTGGTTTGCAACGCTCTCTAGCGACCTTCGGGGCAAGGTGCGAGACCGGATTTGACCATACCCGCGATACGAACGACGATCGGCCCGGAAGGGGTCAGGGATAGACCGCCCGCACGAAATAGAGCCCGCCGGGCGGAGCATTGAGGCCCAGCGCCTGGCGGTCGCGCGCGGCCAGCGCCTCGGCCACCTGCTCCTCCCGCCAGCGGCCCATGCCGACGAGCGCGAGGCAGCCGACCATCGAGCGGACCTGGTGGTGGAGAAAGCTGCGCGCCTCCGCCTCGATCAGCACGTCCTCGCCCGCGCGGCGGACGGCGAGGCGGTCGAGCGTCTTGACCGGGCTCGCCGCCTGACAGTGGACCGAGCGAAAAGTGGTGAAGTCGTGCCGCCCGACCAGCGCCTGCGCGGCGCGGTGCATGGCGTCGGCATCGAGCGGCTGCGGCACTTGCCACGCGCGATCCTTGTCGAGCGTGAGCGGCGCGCGGCGGTTGACGATCCGGTATTCGTAAGCGCGCCCGATGCAACTGAAGCGCGCGTGCCAGTCGTCCGGCACGATCTCGCATCCGATCACCGCGATCGGATCGGGGCGGAGAAGCGCGTTCAGCGCCTCCATCAGCCGGAACGGCTCGAACGGCTTTTCGATGTCGACATGGCTGCGCATGGCGAGCGCGTGGACACCGGTATCGGTGCGGCCCGAGGAATGGAGCGTCGCGTGCTCGCCCGTCACCGCATGGACCGCGCGCTCGACCGCTTCCTGCACGCTCGGCCCGTGCGGCTGGCGCTGCAGGCCCATGAACGGCGTGCCGTCGAATTCGAGCGTGAGCGCGAAGCGGGTCATGCCTTGCCGGGTCAGCGCGCCTCGGCGCGGGCGAGCGCTTCGAGCAGGCGCGGCTCGAACACCTCGGGCGCTTCGACTTGCGGCGAATGGCCCAGATCGTCGAAAACGACGAGTTCGCCGTCGGGGAAGCGGCGCGCCGCTTCGGGCGCGAGGGCCGGGATTGCGCGAAGCCTCTGCTGCACGTCCGGCGGCGCCTGCCCTTTGCCGAAAGTGGTCGTGTCCAGCATCCCCACCATCAGCGTGACCGGCATGGTCAGACGCTCCAGATGCTGGGAGATCGGCTGGGTCAGGATCATCTCGCTGGTCTTGGCCTGGGCGTAAGCGACGGCATCGCCGCTGGCGTACTGGCCTGCGAGCATCCGCACCCAGCGGTCGTAGCGCGGCTTCCATTCGCCGTGGTAATATGTGTCGAGCTGGTACTGGCGGATATCGTCGTAACCCTTGGCCCGCTCCTGCTCGACCAGCTTCGACAGCGGCACGTAAGGCACGCCTTCGGCCATCCGGTCGGTCAGCCCCAGCGGATTGATCAGCACGAGCTGGCGGACCGCGCCCGGATACATGTGCGCGAAATGCATCGCCAGCATGCCGCCGGTCGAATGGCCGATCACCGCGGCATCGGCGATCCCCTGCCGCTCCATCAGCGCGCGGGTGAAGGCCGCCATCATGGCGAACGTGTACTGCGCCTCGCGCGGCTTGGAGGATTTGCAGAACCCGATCTGGTCGGGAATCAGCACGCGGTAGCCGGCGGCGAGCAGCGCCTCGGCCGTGCCCTGCCAGGTCGCCCCGCAGAAGTTCTTGCCGTGCAGCAGCACGACGCTGCGGCCGTTGGGCTCGTCCGGGGCGACGTCCATGAAGGCCATCTGCGCCGCGGTATCGCCGAGCTGGACCGGCATTGTCTCCACCGGCCACGGATATGCGAAATGTTCGAGATCGACGCCCAACTGCTGGACCGCAGGGGACGGGGCCTCCGGCTGCGCGGCGGCGGGGTGCGCCAGCGCGGCGAGGCCGATGGCGGCGGCAAGGATGCGGAGAAAGGGCGGTGTCTTCATGGTCGTTCGGCTCCGGTATTGCGCGGCGTCGGGATCATTCCACCATCGTCCCTGATGGCACCGCCCTTCCGCGCAGGAAGGCCGCGACGTCCATCGCGGGCTTGCCGGCGCGCTGGATGCGGGTGGGGCGGAGCGCGGCGTAGCCGCAGGCGATGGTGAACTCGTCGTCGAGCGCCGTACCAGGCTTCCCCTCGCGCGCGACCACGTCGGCTTTCAGCACTTTGATCCGCTCGCCGCCGAGGGTGAACCAGGCGCCGGGGGAGGGGGCCATGGCGCGGATCTGGCGCTCGATCGCCTCGGCATCGTTCGTCCAGTCGATCCGCGCTTCGGCCTTGTCGATCTTGGGCGCGTGACTCGCCTGCCGATCGTCCTGCGGCACGGGCTGGAGCGCAGGAAGATCGATCAGCGTGCCGACCATCAGCTGCGCGCCGATCTCGGCCAGTTCCTCGGTCAGCTCGCCCGCGGTCTTGTCGTCGACCGGGGTGCGCGCGGTGGCGAGCATCGGGCCGGTGTCGAGCCCGGCCTCCATCTGCATGATCGTGATCCCGGTCACTGCGTCGCCCGCCAGGATCGCGCGCTGGATCGGCGCCGCGCCGCGCCACTTGGGCAGCAGGCTGGCGTGAATGTTGAGGCAGCCGTAAGTCGGCACGTCGAGCACCGCCTGCGGCAGGATCAGGCCATAGGCGGCGACGACCGCCACATCGGGTTCGAACGCCGCGAACTCCGCCTGGGCCTCCGCCGATTTCAGCGACGCGGGGTAGCGCACGGGAATGTCGCGCACTTCCGCCTCGCGCTGGACGGGCGAGGGCTGGAGCTTCTTGCCCCGGCCCGCGGGGCGCGGCGGCTGGGTATAGGCCGCGACCAGCGTGTGCCCCGCGTCCGCCAGCGCTGCCAGCGCCGGCACGGCGAATTCGGGCGTTCCCATGAAGACGATGCGCATAAGCCCGGCGGCCACCTTTCGTTGCGGGAGCGCAGGCCCTATCTCCCCCCTCATGGCATCGCAAGAGATCGAGAACCTCGCATCGGCGCTCGCGCGGCTGCCCGGGCTCGGGCCGCGCTCCGCCCGCCGTGCGGTGCTGTGGCTGGTCAAGCGGCGCGAGACGGCGCTCGACCAGTTGCTCGGCGCGATGGCCGAGGTGCGCGACAAGCTGGTCGAATGCCCGGTGTGCGGCAATATCGACACCCGGGCGCCGTGCGGCATCTGCGCCGATCACCGGCGCGATGCGCGCGCGATCTGCGTGGTGGAGGATGTGTCCGACCTCTGGGCGCTCGATCGGGCGAAGCTGTTCACCGGCAAATACCATGTGCTCGGCGGGCGGCTCTCGGCGCTCGACGGGGTGCGGCCGGAGGACCTGACGATCGGCGCGCTGCTCGAACGGGTGCGCGATGGCGGGGTGGACGAGATCGTTCTGGCGATGAACGCCACGCTGGAGGGGCAGACGACCGCGCACTACATCGCCGAACGGCTGGAGGACCTGCCGGTGCGCGTGACCCAGCTTGCGCACGGCCTGCCGGTGGGCGGCGAGCTGGACTACCTCGACGAAGGCACGCTGGCCCAGGCGCTGCGGGCGCGAAGGCCGGTGGGGTAATGTAGCGTAGCATAACAAAGCATGAGTCCCAGCGAAGGCTGGGACCTCAGGCCGCTGGCGCTCCCTGGGTTGTTTCGAGCCGGCGCTCCCCGAGCGGCCTGAGACCCCAGCCTTCGCTGGGGCTCGGAAAGCTCACTTGTCGATTGCGGCGCCGCATACTATTTTACCCCCATGGCAATCCGCGAAATTCTCGAAGTGCCGGATCCCCGGCTCAAGGTCGTGTCCGAACCGGTCACCGCGTTCGACGACGAGCTGAAGACGCTCGTCGAGGACATGTTCGATTCCATGTATGCCGCGAACGGCATCGGCCTCGCCGCGATTCAGATCGGCGTGCCCAAGCGCGTGCTGGTGATCGACCTCCAGCCCGAAGACCCGGATGCCGAGCCCGAAGTGTGCGACCACGGCGGGCATCAGCATACGCACCAGCCGACGAAGAACGAGCCGCGGATTTTCGTGAACCCGGAAATTCTCGACCCGGCGGACGAACTGGCGACTTATCAGGAAGGGTGCCTCTCGGTCCCCGACATCTATGCCGACGTCGACCGCCCGGCGACCTGCCGCGTGCGCTGGCAGGATCTGGAGGGGAACGTCCACGAAGAGCAGATGGAGGGCCTGATGGCGACCTGCATCCAGCACGAGATGGACCACCTCGAAGGCATTCTCTTCATCGACCATCTCAGCCGGCTGAAGCGGCAGATGGCGCTCAAGAAGCTGCAGAAGCTGCGCCAGGCGGCGTGACGCCGCCGCCAATGGCGGAAAACTCGCCGGGCCATCTGGCGTTCCGTTTCCGTTCCGCCTAGCGTGGTGGGATGGATTCCGTGGTTCTTATCCCTGTCGTACTGATTCTCGGCCTGGCGCTCGGCGCATTGGCCGGGTGGTTTGCCGGCGCGCGCCCGATTGCCGAATGGAAGGCGCGCCACGAGGAGCGCGATGCGGAGGCGAAGCGGCTGGCGGACAAGATCGCGGCGATGACGCCCGAACTCGCCACGATGAGCGAGCGGGCCGCCCGCGCCGACGCGCTGGCCGAGCAGCTCGACCGCGCGCGCGAGGAAAACGCCGCCTTCCGGGCGGAGCGCGCCGGGTTCGAGGAACAGAAGCGCCTGCTGGAGGAATCGCGCGAGAAGCTGCTGAAGGAATTCGAGAATACCGGCGCCAAAGTGCTCGGCGCGGCGCAGGAACGCTTCCTCGCCAGCGCGACCGAGCGCTTCGGCCATTCGGAGAAAGCCAGCAAGGCGGCGCTCGCCAGCCTGCTGCAACCGGTGGGCGAACGGCTGAAGAAATACGAAGAGCAGGTCGCCGCGCTGGAAGAAAAGCGCACCGATGCCTTCGCGCGCCTCCACCAGCAGATCACGGAGATGCAGCGCGGGCAGGAAGAGGTCCGGCGCGAGGCGCAGCGGCTGGGCAATTCGCTGACCAACGCGCCCAAGGCCCGCGGCCGCTGGGGCGAGCGGGCGCTTCAGAATGTCCTCGAACAATGCGGGCTGAGCGAACACACCGATTTCGATCTGGAACATTCGCTGGATACCGAAGAAGGCCGCCTGCGCCCCGACGCGATCGTGCGCGTGCCGGGGCAAAAGAAGCTGGTGATCGACGCCAAGGTGTCGCTCAATGCCTATCAGGCCGCGTTCGAAGCCGACGACGAGGACGAGCGCCGGCGGCACCTCGACCTTCATGCCAAATCGATGCGCGGCCATGTCCAGGCGCTCGGCGCCAAGAGTTACCAGAGCCAGTTCGAGGAAGCGCCCGATTACGTGGTCATGTTCGTGCCGGGCGAACATTTCGTCGCCGCGGCGCTGGAGCACGACCCGGAACTGTGGGACTTCGCCTTCCGCAACAAGGTTTTGCTGGCAACGCCGACCAACCTCGTCGCCATCGCGCGCACGGTGGCGCAAGTCTGGCGGCAGGACACCATCGCGCGCGAGGCGATCGCGATCGGCAAGGCGGGGGCCGAACTCTACGACCGGCTCGCTGTCGCCGCAGAGCATATGAAGCGGGTTGGCGGCGGGCTGGAAACCGCGGTCAACAACTACAACAAGTTCGTCGGCAGTTTCGAACGCAACGTGCTTTCCGCCGGTCGCCGGCTCAGGGACAAGGGGATCGAGATCGGCAAGCGCGAGATCGATGAGATCCCGCTGGTGGAAAGCGCCCCCCGTTATACCGCGGACGATGCCGAGGGGGAGGAGTCGCGTTCGCTGCCTTCGCTTGACAAAGGCGGGGATTGACGCGGAAGAACCGCCGATGCGTGCCGCCCCGATCGTTCCCGCCCTGTTGCTCGCTCTTGCGCTCGCCGCTTGCGGCGAAGGCCGTGCGCCATCGGAAGAGCTGCGCGACGCGACCGAGCGGCTGGTGCAGGAAGCGGCGGGCGCGGCGACGCCCCCGCCTGCCGGCGGCCCCTATGCGCCGCGCGACGAGTGTGCCGGGCTTCCCGGCGGGGATGCCTTTCGCCGCGATCTGGCCCGGGCGGTGGAAGCGCGCGATGTCGATGCCATGCTCGCGCTTGCCGCGCCCGACATCAAGCTCGACTTCGGCGGCGGGGCGGGTGCGGAACAGTTGCGCAAGCGGCTGGAGCAGCCCGAATCGCCGCTATGGCAGGAACTGGCCGCTTTGCTTCGCCTCGGCTGCGCCGCTCAGGGGCAGGCGGGCATGACCATCCCCTGGTATTTCGCCCAGTCGATCGACGGAGTGGACCCGATGACGGGAATGATCGTGACCGGAAAGGGCGTGCCCCTCCGCATGGCCGCCGCGCCCGATGCCGAACCGGTGCGCGCGCTTTCCTGGAACGTGGTGGAACCGGTCGGAGGATACGTCCCCGACGCGCCTTTCCAGCATGTCGCAACCGTCGACGGGGCGCGGGGATATGTGGCGACGAACCGCCTGCGCAGCCTGATCGACTATCGCCTGATCGCATCGAGCCGCGACGGGAAGTGGAGCATCACCAGCCTGGTGGCGGGCGACTAGAATCGTCTTCATCGAAACGGCGCCGGCCGTTCGCGATCAGGGTTGCGGCTCCGCGGGTTCCAGGTGCGCCTCGTGCCCGCTCGACTGCAAAACAAGCGCCCCGTCGCGCCACTCGATCGTCGGCGCGGCCACGAGGAGCGCCGATATGGCCTGCTCCTGTTCCCACACCGCGCCTTCGCAGAACATCCTCGTGCCCGCGAGAGGACCGGCGATCAGGCGCTCCTGCTCGACCCGCCAGTCGCCGGCGATGGTGTTGCAACCGACGTTGGCGGACAGCCTGTCGTCCCGGAACGTCAGCGTGGCCCTGTCGGGCACCACGGGCGCGTCGCCGTCGATCGAGACGAAGCGCCATTCGCTCTGCGTCAGCCGCTCGGGAACGGGAGCGCGCGGCACGCAGGCAACTAGCAGGACAAGAAGCGGCACAGCGACGAATCTCATGGCGCCCTACTGGCTGCGCGAGGCTGAGTGCTCGCTGAATGGCGGGGGGCGATCGGCGCCTTGGCGTTGTGACTACGGGTCGAGCGAAGCGAGGACCTCGTAGGCGAGCACCGCCCCGGCGACGGCCGCGTTCAAGCTGTCCGCCCGGCCGCGCATCGGCATCGTCACGCGCAGATCGCAAGCCGCTTCGTAGCATTCGGGCAGGCCGCGCGATTCGTTGCCGACGAGGATGAAGCAGGGGGCGGCGTAGGGCGCCCCGCGGTAAGGGACCGCATCGCGCAGGCTTGCCGCGACCAGTTGCCCCGGCCCGCTGCGGAGCCAGGGGAGGAACGCGTCCCAGGCGGCCTGCGCGATCCTCTGGGTGAATATTGCCCCCATGCTCGCACGGACGGCTTCGACGCCGAAAGGATCGGCGCAATCGTCGATCAGGATCAGTCCGCCCGCGCCCACCGCGTCGCCCGTGCGCAGCATCGTGCCCAGATTGCCCGGATCGCGCAGCGCCTGCGCCACCAGCCAGATGGGCGCCCTGCTGCGATCGAGCGCGGCAAGCGAAGTGTCGAATTCGCGGAATACCCCCGCGATGGCCTGCGGATTGTCCTTGCCGGTAATCCTGGAGAGAATCTCGGGCGTGGTCTCGACGATCGTTCCGCCGGTCTCCTCGACCGCGCGTTCGAGCGCGTCGGCCAGGGGATGCGGATCGCGCCGTTCGGCCATGACCAGGATCTCGGGCGCGAAACCCGATTCGCGTGCATCGGTCAGCAGGCGGAGACCTTCGGCCAGGAAACGGCCTTCGCGGCGGCGGTGCTTCTTGTCGCGGAGCGAGCGCAGGAACTTGACCGTGGGGTTGGAAAAGCCGGTGATGCGCCGGCGGGATGGAGCCGGCATCAGTCCTCGCCGAAACCGTTGACGACCAGATCGCACAGCTCGTCGAGCACCTGAGGGGCGTCGTCGCCGGAGACGATCACCTCGATCGTGTCGCCCATGGCGGCGCCGAGCATCATCAGGCCGAGGATCGAACCGCCCGCCGCCTCGTTCCCGTCCTTTGCGACGCGAACGTCGACACCGGGCGGCAACTGGCTGACGACGGTGACGAACTTGGCGCTTGCCCGGGCGTGGAGCCCGCGCGTGTTGACGATCCTGACTTCGCGGCTGACCTTGCACTGCTCCATCACGAAACGTCGGCATGCCGCCCGAGCAGTTCGGACGCCACGGTGATATAGGTCTGGCCCGCTTCCCGCGCCGCCCGGACCGCTTCGGCAGCGGTCGCCTTCTTGCGCACGCCGGCGAGGCGGATCAGCATCGGCAGGTTGATCCCCGCAATCACTTCCACCCGGCCGGCTTCCAGCAGCGAAATCGCCAGATTCGACGGGGTCCCGCCGAACAGGTCGGTCAGAATCACCACGCCCTTGCCGCAATCGACCCGCTTGATCTCGTTCGCGATGTCCTTGCGCCGCTGCTCCATGTCGTCGCTGGGGCCGATGCAGACCGTGGCAATCGCGTCCTGCGGGCCGACCACATGCTCCATGGCATGAACGAATTCATCGGCCAGGCGGCCGTGAGTGACCAGAATCACGCCGATCATGTGCGAGGGCTTCGTCCGAACTGGAGGGTGGAGAATATGCGAACCATGGCCAGCAGGCAGAGACTCATTGCCGGCCTTCGATTTCGTCGGCCGCGCGCGATCCAAGATTGCGATGGATGACCGTGGGCGAAAAACCTTCATCGTGCAAGGCCTGAGCGAATCGCTGGGCGGCATAGACCGACCGATGCCGTCCGCCGGTGCAGCCGAAAGCGATGTTGACGTAGCTTTTCCCCTGCGCCTCGTACCGGGGGAGCAGCGTGAGCACGAGATCGCGGATCTGCGCGAAAACCGGCGCGAAACTGCCGTCGCGTTCGATATGTTCGCCCACTGCGGCATCCAGCCCGGTCTGCTCGCGCAATCCGGGGACCCAGTGCGGATTGTCGAGAAAGCGCATGTCGAACACCAGATCGGCGAGCGGCGGCGTGCCCCGCGCAAAGCCGAAGCTGGTCACGATCACCGCCATTTCCTGCGGTGCGCTGTCGGCGAACTGGGCGCGGATCGCATGCTGGAGATCGTTGCTGGAAAAATTCGAGGTGTCGATCACCACGTCGGCCCAGCGGCGCAGCGGCTCCAGCAACTCGCGTTCGGCCTTGATTCCGATGTGAACGGGACGGTCGATCGCCATCGGATGGCGCCGGCGGGTTTCGTTGTAGCGCCGCTCCAGCTCGCTGCTGTTGCAGTCCAGAAACAGCGTCGTCACCACCAGGTCGCGCCGTTTGGCGATGTCCTTCACTTTCTCCATGATATCGTTCGGCACGAACCCGCGCGTGCGCGAATCGAAGCCGATGGCGAGCGGATGGCGCGACGAATCGGGATTGGGGGGGCCGATCAGGCGGCCGAGCAGGCGGATGGGGAAGTTGTCGATCGCTTCCCATCCCAGATCTTCCAAAACCTGCAACGCCGTCGTCTTCCCGGCGCCCGAAAGCCCTGTGACAAGGAGAATGCGCTGGCGATCAGCGGGCGAATCGTCGACCATGGATGCAGGGTGTGCTCGGTATTGGTGCGAATGGGAAGGGTCAGTCGCGCTCCGTCCCTGCGAGAGGCAGGCCATAAGTGCGCAGGGCGATCTCGGCGCGGAACGCGGCCGGAGCTATCGCGGGATCGAACGCCAGCGTCGGCACGTCGGCGCCGGCGATTTGCACGGTCGCGGCCCGTTCGATGTAGCGCGGCGCCTGCGGGTCGAGCGCCAGGTGCAGGCTCACCGGCGCCTCGACCGCCGGAAAGGTCAGCAGCCCCAGGTTGCGCGCTTCCAGCAGGCCCCGCGTCCGGCCGGGCGGCAGGGCCCAGAGCGCGCCGGCACGCATCTCGAGCAGGATGCCGTCGTCCCCCACCAGCATGGCGCCCCTGTCGATAAGCGCCAGCGCGAGGCTGCTCTTGCCCGCGCCCGGCGGCCCTTCGATCATCAGCCCGCGTCCGGCGATGGCAACGCAGGTCGCCTGGCGGGTCAGAGGCGCGCTCAAGGCAGCGGTCTCGCGGCCGGCAGGCCGAGGACGAGGCAGGCTCCCTGCCGGCCGTCGGGCCGGCTTCGCGCTTCGAGAGTGCCGTCGTGCGCCTCGGCGATCGTCCGCGCTATCGCGAGGCCGAGGCCGCTGTGGTTGCCGAACGCCTCGGCATCGGGCCGGACCGAATGGAATCGCTGGAACACCTTTTCCCGCGCATCCTCGGGTATTCCGGGCCCTTCGTCGCATATCGACAGCACGATCCGGCTGTCGTCGTCCCGCGATACGGTGATGTCGATCGTGCCGTCCGGGGGCGAAAAGGAGACCGCGTTGTCGAGCAGGTTCTCGATCACGCGTTCGAGCCGCAGGGGCACGCCCATCACCGGGGCCTTCGCCTCGCTGCGGTGGAGCCGGATACGCCGGCCTTCGTTTTCCGCCCGGCTCTCGCGCGCGGCGATGATCGCCGCGGCGAGATCGCCCAGGTCCAGTTGCTCGAACGTGGCGCGCGAAATCTCCGCATCGACCCGGCTGGCGTCGGATATCTCGGTGACGAGGCGATCGATCCGCCGGATGTCGTGCTCGGCAATCGCGATCAGCTGTGCGCGTAGTTCGGGATCTTCGACTTTGGCGATCGATTCGACCGCACTGCGCAGCGAGGCCAGGGGATTCTTGATTTCATGCGCGACGTCGGCAGCGAAATGCTCGACCGCGTCGATCCGGTGCCGCAGGGCGCTCGTCATGTCGGATACCGCCCGGGCCAGCGCTCCGATCTCGTCGCGCCGCTGCGGCATCCGCGGGACCTCGATCGCGCGCTCGCGGCCGAGGCGGACGCGCATCGCCGCCCGCGCCAGCGACTGGAGCGGGCGCACGATCGTGCGCGCGAGATAGAGCGAAAGGAAGATCGAGCCGAGCAGCGCGATCATCACCGCCATCCCCAGCGTCGAGCGCGCCTGACGAACCTTCTCGGTAATGTCGAGCGCGTTGCGGGTCGTCAGCAAGGTCGCGCCGTTGAGCCCCACGGGCACCGCGGCGTTGATCACCGGCGAGCCGTCGGGCGCGTCGCGCAGCTGGATCTGCGAGACTCCCTCTTCGCGCGCGCGCGCCAGCTCGGGCCAGGAATCGGCCACGGGCTCTTCCGGTTCGATGTAGTCGGGTATCGGGTCCGCGCCGACGATCGTATCGACAGCGCGGTCGAGCCAGCGGGCGAACTCGACCGAGAACGGATCGTTGCCGAGATCGTCGAATTCGAATGCCGGGCCATCGAGCGCGAAGCTGTCGGCCCAGAGCATACCCTCGGCATCGAACATGCGCAGGCGCATCTTCTGTTCCTTGCCGATCTGGATCAACAGCGCCTCCTGCCGTTGGCGCGAGGCGCCCGCCAGGGCTTCGGCAGTGATCTGCGCTTCGATCCGGGCAAGCTTGTAGCGTTCGGAGAGGAGCTGCTTGCGATAAGTGTCGAGATAGAAAATGCCGCCGCCGAGAAGCGCCAGCGGCAGGAGATTGACCGCAAGGATACGCGTCGTGAGCGAAAGGCGCCGCGACCAGCTCAGCCGGTCCAGACGCTCGTCGATCCGGTCGCGAAGCCCGGTGTCAGCCATCGCTGAAGCTGTAACCTGCGCCGTAGAGCGTTTCGATCGCGGAAAAGGCCGGGTCGACAGAGCGGAACTTGCGCCGCATCCGCTTGATATGGCTGTCGACCGTGCGATCGTCGACGAACACGTCGTCGGGATAGGCCGCGTCCATCAGCGCGTTGCGCGACTTGATCACGCCGGGGCGCGCGGCCAGCGCCTCCAGCAGGAGGAACTCGGTCACCGTCAGCGACACCGCCTTGCCGTCCCAGGTCACGTTGTGGCGGGCCGGGTCCATCGTCAGGCGCCCGCGCACCAGCGGCTCGCTGGCGTTCCCGTCGTCCTGGGCCGGGCGTTCGTCCCTCTCGCGCCGCAGTTCGGTCCGCCGCAGGAGCGCACGGATGCGCGCGAGCAGGAGCCGCAGGCTGAACGGCTTGGCGATATAGTCGTCCGCCCCCAGTTCCAGCCCGGCCTCCTCGTCCTGCTCGTCGTCCTTGCTCGTCAGGAAGATCACCGGCAGGCTGGAATGGCGGCGCAAGCGGTTGAGCAGCTCCATGCCGTCCATGCGCGGCATCTTGATATCGAACACCGCGAGATCGGGCGGGCTTTCCAGAAGCGCTTTCAGCGCGGTCTCGCCATCCGAATAGAGGCGCGTGGCGTATCCTTCCGCTTGCAGCGCGATCGATACGGTCGTCAGGATATTGCGATCGTCGTCGACCAGGGCGATGATCGGTTCTCCGCCCGCCTGCGAACGCTCTGCTTCGGCCATTTCGCCTCCGTGATCAGGGTCCAACTGGAACGAGCCGACGGTTAGACGCTTCCTGCGGTCGAGACAACGCACACCGCGGCGGCCGGTGTTTGACGCGGGCGCGGTGCGCGATTATGCGCTTGCGGACATTCCGTGCATTCGTATGCGAGCGACTCGCCGGTGCCGCCCCGCCACGGGGCCGCAGCCAGGCGCGATCAGGAGACCAAAGTGAGCATCCCGCTGTCCTACCCGCTTTCCGCCCAGAACATCGAGACCCGGGCAACCGTTCATGCCAACTTGTCCGCGGCCGAACTGACCGAACATGCCCTGAAGAACGGCGAAGGGCGCCGCGCCAAGCACGGGCCGCTGGTGGTCGAAACCGGCAAGCACACGGGGCGCAGCGCGAAAGACAAGTTCATCGTCCGCGATGCGGAGACCGAGGATACGGTCTGGTGGGACAACAACGCCTCGATGACCAGCGAGCACTTCGCCGCGCTCAAGGCCGATTTCCTGGCCGCCCTGGCGGACAAGGACACGCTCTATGTTGCGGACCTGTTCGGCGGCTCGCAGCCGGAATACCGGGTCAACGTGCGAGTCATCAACGAACTGGCCTGGCACAACCAGTTCATCCGCACGCTGCTTGTCCGCCCGACGGAGGCGGAGCTGGAAGGCTTCGTGCCCGAATACACGATCATCGATCTGCCCAGCTTCCAGGCCGACCCGGAGCGGCACGGATGCCGCAGCGAAACGGTCATCGCGGTCAACCTGAGCGAGAAGCTGATCCTGATCGGCGGCACCAAATATGCCGGCGAGATGAAGAAGAGCGTGTTCGGCGTTCTCAACTACTTGCTGCCGACCAAGGGCGTGATGCCGATGCATTGCAGCGCCAATATCGGCCCCGATGGCAGGAGCGCGGTGTTCTTCGGCCTTTCGGGCACCGGCAAGACCACGCTTTCCGCCGACGCAAGCCGCACGCTGATCGGCGACGACGAGCATGGCTGGTCCGACACCGCCGTGTTCAATTTCGAAGGCGGTTGCTATGCCAAGATGATCCGCCTCGACCCGGAAGCCGAGCCGGAAATCTACGCCACCACGCGCATGGAAGGCACCGTGCTCGAAAACGTGGTGATGGACGAGGACGGCGAGATCGACCTCGACGACAACACCCTGGCCGAGAACACGCGCGGAGCCTACCCGCTCAGTTCGATTCCCAATACCTCGGAAGAAAACCTGGGTCCGCCGCCGTCGAACGTGATCATGCTCACGGCCGATGCCTTCGGCGTCCTCCCGCCGATCGCGCGGCTGACGCCCGACCAGGCGATGTACCACTTCCTGTCGGGCTATACCGCGAAAGTCGCGGGGACCGAGATCGGGGTGACCGAGCCCGAAGCGACGTTCTCGACCTGCTTCGGCGCACCCTTCATGCCGCGCCATCCCAGCGTTTACGGCAATCTGCTGAAGAAGCGCATCGCCGAGGGCGGGGTACAGTGCTGGCTGGTCAACACCGGCTGGACGGGCGGCAAATACGGCGTGGGCCGGCGCATGCCGATCAAGGCGACGCGCGCGCTGCTCAACGCCGCGCTCGACGGAACGCTTGCCGATGCGGATTTCCGCCGCGATCCCAACTTCGGTTTCGAAGTCCCGGTCAGCGTGCCGGGGGTCGACGACGGAATCCTCGATCCCCGTTCGACATGGGCGGACAAGGACGAATACGATCGCACCGCGAAGAAGCTGGTGCAGCTGTTCATCGACAATTTCGCGCCCTTTGCCGACCATGTCGACCAGGGCGTGCGCGATGCGGCGCCGTCCACGCCTGTGGCCGCCTGACCGGCTTTCAACGCATTCACGGTTGGAGAGGAGAGCCCCCGCCCGGGAAACCGGAGCGGGGGCCTTTCGTTTCGCAGCCGCTCGGGTACAATCGGGGCGAACGGGACAACCTGCAGGAGAACGACGATGGCGCTTTTCGATCAGCTGCTCGGCGCGGCGCAAAATCATCCCACGGTGAAGAACATGGCGGACAAGCTCGGGATCGACGCGAGCCAGGCCGAGCGTGCCATCGCCGCGCTGGGCGAAGCCCATCACCAGGACGGCAATACCGTCGATCTCGCTGCGCAGAAGACCGGCCTCGACGCGGGCATATTGCAACAGGTGGTCGAGCAGATCGGCGGCGAGGGATCGCTGGCCCGGTTCACCCAGATCCTCGATCAGGACGGCGACGGGAACCCGTTCGACGATATCGCCGGCTTCGCCGGCAATCTGTTCGGGAAGAAATAAGCGCCGATCGGCGCCGGCGGGTCGGTCAAGCGAGCGAAACGAAGCTGTCGATCACCCGCTTGGTGCCGGCTTGCTCGAACTCGATTTCCAGCCGGTTGCCTTCCTGGTCGGTCACGATGCCGTAGCCGAACTTGTCGTGAAACACGCGCTGGCCGACCGCGATGTCGGTGCGGGGTTTCGCGGCGAAGCTGGCGGCGCTGCGCGTCGTTTCGCGTAGCCGCCTGGGGCTGGCGTCGTAGCCGGTCGAGAGGGCGCGCTGCCAGCCCGGGCCGCGCGTTCCCGCGCGCTCGGGTCGGTTCGTGGCGAGATGCGCGAACGGATCTTCGTGCTCGCTCATGCCGGCGCGCCACAGGGAGGCGCCGCCGGTCAGCGTGGTTTCCTCCTCGATATGGTCGGCGGGCAGCTCCCCCACGAAGCGGCTGGGAATGCTGCTGGTCCACTGGCCGTAAATCCGCCGGTTGGCGGCGTGCAGGATCGTGCAGCGGCGCCGCGCCCGGGTGATCGCGACATAGGCCAGGCGCCGCTCTTCCTCGAGGCTCGCCAGCCCACCTTCGTCCAGCGCCCGCTGCGAAGGGAACACGCCTTCTTCCCAGCCGGGCAGGAAGACGTTGTCGAACTCCAGCCCCTTGGCGGCGTGGATGGTCATGATGGTGACTTTCTCGCGGTCGTCGCCGGCCTCGTTGTCCATCACCAGGCTGACATGTTCGAGGAAGTCGCCAAGCGTCTCGTATTCCTCCATCGCCCGCGCGAGTTCGGACAGGTTCTCCAGCCGCCCCGAAGCCTCCGCCGTCTTCTCGGCCTGGAGCATGGCGTTGTATCCTGTGTCTTCCAGCACGGTGCGGAGCAGCTCTGCCGGGGCCACCTTTTCGGCCTGCTCGCGCCAGGCGAGGAACTGGCGCATGAGGTTGCCGATCGCGTTCGCGGCCCGCGCCGGCAACTCGTCGCTGTCCGCCAGCTGCAAGGTAGCGGCCGCCAGGGGCAGCCCGGTGCGGCGAGCGTGCTGGTGCATCTTCTCCAGCGTCTTCGCGCCCAGGCCCCGCTTGGGCTGATTGTATATCCGTTCGAAAGCGAGATCGTCCTGCGGCTGGGCGATGACGCGCAGATAGGCGAGAGCGTCGCGGATCTCGGCGCGCTCGTAGAACCGGAATCCGCCGACGATGCGGTAGTTCAGGCCGATCTGGATAAAACGGTCCTCGAACTCGCGAGTCTGGTATTGCGCGCGCACGAGGATCGCGATGCGATCGAGCGGGGCGCCCTCGCGCTCCAGCCGTTCTATCTCCTCGCCCACGCGGCGCGCTTCCTCGGGCGCGTCCCACACACCGATCACGCGCACTTTGTCGCCGCTGTCGACTTCGGTCCACAAGCTCTTGCCGAGCCGCTGGCTGTTGGCGTCGATCAGGCCGGATGCGGCGGCGAGGATGTGGGGGGTGGAGCGGTAATTCTGTTCCAGCCGGACGACATGCGCGCCAGGAAAATCCTTCTCGAACCGCAGGATATTGGCGACTTCCGCACCGCGCCACGAATAGATCGACTGATCGTCGTCCCCGACCACGCAGATGTTCTTGCGCTCCTGCGCCAGAAGGCGGAGCCAGAGATACTGGACCTGGTTGGTATCCTGATACTCGTCGACCAGGATATATTTGAAGCGCTGCTGATAATGCGCGAGCACCTCGCGCTCCTGCCGGAAAATGTTCAGCATGTGCAGCAGCAGGTCGCCGAAATCGCAGGCGTTCAGGGCTTTCAGCCGCGCCTGATATAGCCGGTAGAACTGCTGCCCGCGGCCGTTGGCATAGGCTTCGTTCTCGATCGCATCGAGATCGTCGGGATTGAGGCCGCGATTCTTCCACCGGTCGATCAACCCGGCGAGCTGGCGCGCCGGCCAGCGCTTCTCGTCGACGTCGTTGTCGACGATCAACTGCTTGAGCAGGCGAAGCTGATCGTCGGTGTCGATGATCGTGTAGTTCGATTGCAGGCCGACCAGTTCCGCATGGCGGCGAAGCATCTTCGCCCCGATCGAATGGAACGTGCCCAGCCAGGGCATCCCTTCCACCGCTTCGCCCAGATGGTGCGCCACACGTTCGCGCATCTCGCGCGCGGCCTTGTTGGTGAAAGTGACGCAAAGAATTTCGCTCGGCCAGGCGCGCCGGGTCGCGACGAGATGTGCGAGGCGTGCGGTAAGCGCCGCGGTCTTGCCCGTGCCGGCGCCCGCCAGCATCAGAACCGGTCCCTCGGTGGTCAGAACGGCCTCGCGCTGCGGCGCGTTAAGTCGCGCGGCATAAAGGGGAATTTCGCCGCCGGCGGCAGCTTCCTGAGCGGTTTCGAGAGGGGGCATGGTCGCGTGAACAACTAGAGAACGCAGCCGCACGGCGCAAGGGGGAGGGCGGAACCCCGTTCGATCTGCAGCGTAGGAGGACTGACACGAGCAGCAGGAGAATGCCCGATGCGAACCACGATCTTGACGGGTGTCGCCGCGCTTGCGCTGGCCCTACCGGCCGCCGCGCAGCAGACGAATGCCGAGGCCCGGGCCGAAGCGAGCATCGCAATGGATGCGACGCAGCAATCGGCATACGACGGCTGGCCGGCGGATCGGCAGGCGGCATACGATCGCTGGCCGGCGGACATTCAGGACTATTACTGGACGCTTGATCCCCGGCAGCAGCGCGGCTGGTGGGCCTTGACCGACGAGCAACGCGCGCAAATCCATGCGATGACTCCCGACCAGCGCACCGCCGCCTGGGCGCAGATCGCCGCTCAGATGTCGGGAGGGGCGAGCACGCCGCCGCCCGCTTCCCCTGCCAGCGCTTCGGCGAGCGCTGCCGGCGCGGGAAACATGCGCTTCGTTGCAAGCGAGATGGTGCAGAACGTTCCGGCGCCCAAAGCCGAATATCCCATTTGCTCGCGCGAGATCCAGGACGGTTGCATCAACCCGCGCGAGGCGGGCAAGAATTACGGCAATGTGCCGCTGGATTACTGGCCGGGCCGCCCTGCGAGCGAGATCGACGGTCCGCTGCCGGCGAAAAAGCCGAACGACTGAAACGCCGCGAGGCGATCGTTTCCCACTTCAGGAACCGTCGGCAAGGCGCAGCAGAGTCAGCTTCGCCTTGCCGACCCGCCGTTCCGTTTCCGCGATCAGCCCCTTGACCGCGACCGTCTCGTCGGCGCCGGTTTCGACCGCTATCCAGGTCGCGCCCCCGATCCAGCCCAGGCGGAGCAAGCGATCGAGCGCAACCGCGCCCGCGCCGGTGCCATAGGGCGGATCGAGCAGCAGGAGGTCCTTCGCCGCGTCGGCAGGGCCGAGTGCCATCACCGAACCCGCGCGAACTTCGCTCCGCCCACGCGCCTCGAGCGCGGAGATGTTGCCCCGGATCGCCTGGAGCGCGTCCTGCTCCTGCTCCACGAACAGGCAGTGCGCGGCCCCTCGCGACAGCGCCTCCAGCCCGAGCGCACCCGAACCGGCGAAGAGATCGGCCACCCGCAGCCCGGCGAAATCGCTGAGACGACTGGCCAGCATCGAGAACAGCGTTTCGCGCGTGCGATCCGCGGTGGGCCGGGTGGCGTCGCTTTTGGGCGCGGCCAGCCTGCGTCCGCGCCATTCGCCGGCAACGATCCTCATGGCTTGCGCTTCAGGCCGCTGCGGAAACGCTCGACCTCTTGCTTGGGGATTTCGACCGCCTGCCCGCGCGGCAGGTCGCCGATCGCGAAGGGGCCGTATCCGGTGCGGATCAGGCGGCTGACCTGAAGTCCCAGGTGTTCGAGCACGCGGCGGATTTCGCGGTTCTTGCCTTCGGTAATCGTCAGCTCGATCCACTGATTGCGGCCGGTGCGCCGTTCCATGTTCGCATCGATCCGGCCGTAGCGGATGCCGTCGATCGCGATCCCGTCGATCAGGCTTTCGAGTTGCGCCTGCGTCACCTCGCCGAACGTGCGCGCGCGATAAGTGCGCGGAATGCCGCTGGCGGGCAGTTCCATCGCGCGCTTGAACTCGCCATCGTTGGTCAGCAGCAGCAGCCCTTCGGTATTGAGGTCCAGCCTGCCCACCGGCATCACCCGTCCCGCGTCTTTCGGCAGGGCATTGCGAAGCGCGGTGTAGATCGTGGGGCGCCCTTTCGGATCGTGTTCGGCGGTGATCAGTCCCGTCGGCTTGTGGAACGCGAACAGGCGCGTGCGGTCGGCCTTGCCCACCGGCTTGCCGTCGACCGTCACGCCGCGCAGCGTCGGTATGATCGTCGCGGGGGTTTGAAGGACTTTGCCGTGCAGCGAAACGCGGCCGTCGGCGATCATCCGCTCCACCTCGCGCCGGCTGGCGACGCCCGCGCGCGCGAGCAGTTTGGCGATGCGTTCGCCTTCGGGCTTCTCGTCCTGTGCCATCGCGCGCGCCTACGCCCTCAGTTCGCCGCGCGCAACGCTTCCTCGACCGTTTCGTGGAACCGGCGGATGCCGCCTTCGAGGGTGCCGAGCGTAAGCGCGGGAACCGCGCCCGTTGCCAGGCCCTGCTGCCCCAGTTCGGCCGCGCGGAAGTCTTCGCCGGCGAAGACTCCGCCGTCGAGCAGCGCCCAGCTCCGCTCCCAGTGATCGCGTGCCTTGTCTGTGGCGGGGGGCTCGGGGATGAGCATGAAATCTTCCACCAGCGTCCGGTCGTGCCCCTGGGGCATCATCGTCATGACGTTGATGTAGTCGGGGCTGGGGATGATCAGCGCGCCGGGGATCAGCTGGTAGGCGAACGTGACCACGCGGCGCAGCGCGGCCATGTCGGTCAGATCGACCGCTTCCATCTCCTCCAGCCGGCCCACCGCGGAGCGGGCATGCGGCCCCACCATGTCGCCCGAGGTCACCCCGTCCTTGAAGAACGGCCCGATCGTCTGCGCGTGGAGCCGGGTGACGTGGTAGCTTTCGAGGAAGGCGTCCATGATGAGCTTCCAGTTCGCCGCCACCGCGTGGGTCTTGCGGCGGAACAGCACGTGGTCGCCCATGCCCAGCGCATCGAAATCCTCGCCCAGTTTCTCCGCATAAGCGAAGTCGGCGGTTTCTTCCTGCGGGCAGAACCAGATCAGTCCGCCGGTCTCGCGGCAGGGCAGTTCGATCAGCCCCATCGCGCCCTTGTCGAGGCCCGGGAACGTGTCGGGCCGGGGCAGGGCGAGCAGGCGCCCGTCCACCGAATAGGTCCAGGCATGGTAGGGGCAGACGAGCCGCTTCTGGCACAGCGGTTCCCCACCCTCGACCAGGCGCGTCCCCCGATGGCGGCAGACGTTGAGGAAGACATGCGCCTTGCCGTCGCCGTCGCGCGTGATCAGCAGCGGGCGGCCGGTGGCATCGTGCGGCACGGCCATCCCGGGATCGGGGAGCAGCACAGAGGGGGCGAGGATCTGCGGCAGGCGATCGTAGATCGCGCTTTTCTCCCGCACGAAATAGTCCGGGTCGGTGTAAACGCCGGCGGGGACTTGCGTCACACCCGCCTCGGCCCGGCTTTCCCCGCTTGCGATGGCCCGCGCCAGCGCCAGCATGCCTTCGGTCGGCCGCCGCGCGGGATGTTTGGTGTCGATAGTTGCCATGGCGCCTGTTCCTCGCCCTTTCCCGGCGCTAGTGTCGCAAAAATTCGGGTTCAACGGAAGGACGTTAGGGAATGGCCGGGGTCGCAGAGGAAAAAAGGAAAATCTCCGCCTGGCGCGCGCTCGGTATGGCCCTGGGCAATCGCAAGACCGGCTTCATGCTTCTGTTCGGTTTTGCCAGCGGGCTGCCTTTCGCGCTGTTCCTGGGCACGCTGTTCGCATGGTTGACCGAGGCGGAGGTCGATCTCGAGACGATGGGCATCTTCTCGCTGATCGGCCTCGCCTACGCGTTCCAGTTTTTGTGGTCGCCGCTGATCGACAAGGTCAACATCCCGGTCCTGCGCCGGCTCGGACGGCGCAAGCAATGGATCGTTCCGATGCAACTGGCGCTGGGCACGATCCTGATCACGATGAGCCTGCTTGAACCGCAAACGCAACTCGGGTGGTTCAGCCTGCTCGCCGGGATCGGCGCCTTCGCCAGCGCGACCCAGGACATCGCGATCAATGCATGGCGCATCGATGTCGCCGACGAGCGCGCAACGATCGACATCCTCTCGTCGGTCTATCAAATGGGCTACCGTCTCTCCTCGCTCGTCGGAGGCGCATTGGGCCTGATCATTGCGGCGCGGATCGGCTGGCCCGAAACCTACGCCCTGATGGGCGCGATCCTGCTCGGAGTCGGCTTCATCGGCCTGTGGGCGCCCAATGCGAACGAGAACGCAGCCGATGTCGCGATCGAGAGCGAGCAGCAGATCCGTGCCTTGCGGCAGGCGGGTGAGCTGGAGCCTGCGATCCGCAACCGGGCGCTGGCGGTCGTGGGTCTGCTCTGGGCGGGTGCGATTGGCGTCGTGCTGGCCTTCATGGTCATGTCGCTGAGCTATGCCCCGGAAGATCGCCCCAATCCGACCGAGTTCACGCTCAATATCGGGCCGTGGATCATCGTGGCAACGATTGTCCTGCCTGCCCTGGTCGCAGGCTGGCTGGCGTCCAAGAAGCACCGCGGCGAGCATTTGCTGGAAGTCGACGAGCGGCCCGCGACAGGCGGCGCTTATGTGCTCGACCATCTCTATCGTGCGCTTGTCCTCCCGCTTGTCGAACTGGTCGGCCGGATGGGGTGGTCGCTGGTGCTCATTTTCGCGGTCGTCCTAACCTATCGCATCTGCGATGCGATCTGGGGCACATTCGCTTACCCGTTCTATCTGGGCGAGCTGCAGTACACGAACGATGACGTGGCTTTCGCGTCTAAGTTTTTCGGAGTGGGGGCCATTATCGCCGGGCTGGCGCTGGGCGGACTTATGCTCACCGTGATCGGGCGCATGGCGACGCTCCTGATCGGCGGAATCCTCGCTGCGCTGACCAACCTGCTCTATGCCGACATGGCGATCGGCGGGCACAATATGCAGGCTTTCAGCGATGCGATCGGCTTTACCTATCTGATCGAGCAGGTGCCGGGGATCGGGGATGCCGACCTGGCCAAGCTGACGATCACCATCGGCTTCGAAAACCTTGCCATCGGGATCGCCGGGGCGGCCTATGTCGCCTGGCTATCGTCCATTGTCTCGAAAAAGTTCAGCGCTGTGCAGTACGCGTTGCTCTCGTCGCTGACGCTGCTGGTGGGCACGCTGGGGCGCGGTGCGCTGGGGGAGATGATCGAGGAGCAGGGCTATTTCGACGTCTTCGTTCTCACGACCTGGATCGGCCTGGGGGCTGCTGTGCTGGTCTGTTTCGAATGGTGGCGCCAGAGCCGTATGAAGGGAGATGCAGGAGTCATCGCGCCCGAGGCGGGCCAGGTGGCGGCGCCTGCCGAGTGAGCTTGCAAGCAGGCGCCTAGTCCGGCCATTCGCCGTTTAGCCGCAGGACTTCGCCCGCAAGGTAAAGCGATCCCGCGATCAGCACCGGCAGGCCATCGCCCGGAACGGCGGCGAGGGCGCTCGGCACGTCGGGGGCGGCGCGGGCGTTTCCGCCGAACGCTTCGGGCGGATGGTGGTCGTGGCCGGGCACCGGCACCACGGTGAGGCTGGCGAGATTGTCGCTCAGCGGCCCGGTCAAGGCACTGGGGTCTTTCCCCGCGATCATGCCGAGGATCAGGTGCAGGCGCTGCCCGGCGAAATGTTCGGCCAGGATCGCGCCCGCGCTGGGGTTGTGCCCTCCGTCGAGCCAGACCTCGCGCGCTCCCGCCAGCGGGCCGTGGGCGAGGCGCTGAAGGCGCGCGGGCCAGTCCGCGGTGCGTATGCCGCTGGCAAGCGCCTCTGCGTCGATCCGCACGGCGTCCTGATGACGCAGCATGGCCACGGCCAGCGCAGCGTTCTCCGGCTGATGCGGCCCGGCCAGGGCGGGAAGCGGGAGGGTGAGCGTTCCGAGGCTGTCCGAATAGCGCAGAGCTTTGCCCTCCAGCCGCGCCTGCCAGTCGCGCCCGCGCATGGCCAGCGAGGCGCCCGCGCGCTGCGCGGCGCGCACCACTTCCTCTGCCGCTTCGCCGGGGTAGGCCTGGGTCACGAGCGGAACGCCGGACTTGGCAATGCCTGCCTTTTCGAACGCAATCCGCGCGAGCGGCCGGGTCGGGGTGCCGTCCTCGGGCGCGAGCAGGAATCGCTCGTGGTCGATCCCCAGCGCGGCAATGCCGCAGGCCGCCGGGGCGGGGATGACATTGGTGGCATCGAACCGTCCGCCCAGGCCCACCTCCACCACGCAGGCATCGGCCGGGACGCGGGCGAACTCGGCAAAGGCCGCAGCGATGGTGACTTCGAAGAAGCTCGGCGCGAGGTCCTCGCCCGCGTCGAGCACCTCTTGCAGCAGCGCGGCCAGGCGCGCATCGCCGATCAGCTCGCCCGCCACGCGAATGCGTTCGTTGTAGCGCACGAGGTGCGGGCTGGTGGTTGCATGGACCCGCAGGCCCTGCGCTTCCAGCATCGCGCGCAGGAAGGCGCAGGTTGAGCCCTTGCCGTTCGTCCCGGCGACGTGAAATACCGGCGGCAGCGCCAGATGCGGGTCGCCGAGGCGCGAGAGCAGCGCGCGAACGGTGTCGAGCCCCAGCCGCCCCTGCGGCACGCTGAGCGCCGCGAGCCGGTCGAGCTGGGCCTGCACTGCCGGATCGGAGGACGAGCCGAAGTCCTTCATCGCTCTGCCCCGGTCTTACCGGATCAGGCGGCCGCCTTCGGCTGGAGATAGTCGAGCAGGCTCGCCAGCGTCCGTTTCAGGTCGTGACGTTTTACCACCATGTCGACCATGCCGTGCTTGTGCAGGTATTCGGCGCGCTGGAACCCGTCGGGCAGCTTTTCGCGAATCGTGTCCTGGATCACGCGCTGGCCGGCGAACCCGATCAGCGCGCCCGGCTCCGCGATATGCACGTCGCCCAGCATGGCGTAACTGGCAGTGACGCCGCCGGTCGTGGGATCGGTCAGCAGCACGATATAGGGCAGCCCGGCGTCCTTGAGGCGGCGCGTCATCACCGTCGCCTTGGGCATCTGCATCAGGCTGAGGATGCCTTCCTGCATCCGCGCGCCCCCGGCGGCGGTGGCGACGATATAGGCGCACTTGCGTGTCAGCGCACGCTCGGCCCCCTGGCAGAAGGCCGTGCCGACGGCCATGCCCATGCTGCCGCCCATGAAGCCGAAATCCTGCACGCCGACGACCGCCGGATGTCCTTCGATCACGCCCGATCCGACGGTGAAGGCGTCGCGGTGCGGGTTTTTCGCCCGCGCCTGTTTCAGCCGGTCGGTGTATTTCTTGGTATCGCGGAATTTCAGCGGATCTTCCGCCACTTCGGGCTGTGGCAGGACCTCGTAGCCTTGGTCGAGCAACTGCCGCAGCCGCTCGTCGGCGCCGATCCGCCCGTGGTGGCCGCAGCGCGGGCAGACCTTGAGATTGTCCTCGTATTCCTTCGTGAACAGCATTTCCGAGCAGCCGGGGCATTTGACCCACAGCGTTTCCTCGGTCGAGCGCTTGGCCACGAAAGGCAGCGAATTGCGTACGCGGGTGAACCAGTTCATGGGCCGGGCCTTAAACCGAAATCGAGCGAATGACAGCCCCCTCCCGTTCGCAGGCGGGGGATCAGCGGGCGGCGCGGATCGCTTCGCAGAGCGCCGAGGTGAGCTTGCGCAGATGCTCGGGCGCGTCGCTGCCGTGTTCGCCCACGAGTTCGACAAGGGCCGATCCCACGACGACGCCATCGGCAACCCGGGCGATAGCCGCCGCCTGCTCCGGCCTGCGCACGCCGAAACCGACCGCCACCGGCAAGTCGGTTGCGGCCTTGAGCCGTGCCACGGCCTCTTCGATGCTCGCCTGTGCCGCCTGCTGCTTGCCGGTGATCCCCGCGACCGAGACGTAGTAGAGAAATCCGTCCGACCCTTCGAGCACTCGCGGCAGGCGCGCGGCGTCGGTGGTCGGGGTGGCGAGGCGTATCGGGGCGATTCCGGCAGCGCGCAGGGCGGGGCCGAGCGCATCGTCCTCCTCGGGCGGGATGTCGACGCAGATCACCCCGTCCACGCCCGCCTCCTTCGCGGCCGCGGCGAACCATTCCGGCCCGCGTCGGACCATCGGGTTGGCATAGCCCATAAGCACCAGCGGCACGTCGGGGTGACGCTGGCGAAACGCGCGCGCGATGCCCAGCACGTCGGCGGTCGTCGTCCCCGCGCCGAGCGAACGGATGTTCGCCGCCTGGATCGCGGGGCCGTCGGCCATCGGATCGGTGAACGGCATCCCCAGCTCGATCACATCCGCGCCGCCCTCGACCAGCGCGTCGAGATTGGCCGCGGTGTCGCCATCGCCCGCGGTGAGGAAGCAGACAAGTGCGGGATGGGGTTTGGAGAAGGCGGCGGGGAGGCGGGTCATTCCTGCGCTCCCCTCTCCCCGACCCTCTCCCCTGAAGGGGAGAGGGAGTCGGTTGCGCCATTCAAAGCCCTCTCCCCTTCAGGGGAGAGGGTTGGAAGAGGGGGAGAATGCAATTCGTCGATCACTTCGCCAAGATGCTCCAGCACGCCCTCCATATTCGTCGTCACATCCGAATTCGCGAACCGGATCACACGATACCCCCGATCTTCCAGCATCCTTGTCCGTTTCGCGTCGTAGCCCGCCTGAATCGCATGAGTGTCGCCGTCGATTTCGATCACCAGCTTCGGATCGTTCGCAGCGAAGTCGGCGATAAAGCCTTCGATCACCTTTTCCCGCCGGAACTTGACCCCGCGAAAACGCCCTGCGCGCCATTCCGACCACAGTGGCAGAGCGGGTTCGGGCATGTCCTTGCGCATGCTTCTCGCGTTCCTGAGCAGTTCGGCCTCTCGCATCGTCCCCTCTCCCAACCCTCGCCCCTCAAGGGGGAGGGCTAGATTTCCACTCCCAGCCGCTCCGCCACGGTGAAGATGTCCTTGTCGCCCCGTCCGCAGAGGTTGGCGAGGATCACGCTGTCTTTCGGCATTTCCTTCGCGCGCCTGGCCACGGCAGCGATGGCGTGGCTGGGTTCGAGCGCGGGGATGATACCCTCGGTGCGGCAGAGGAGCTGGAAGGCGTCGAGCGCCTCCTCGTCGGTGACCGCGGTGTACTCGACGCGGCCTGTGTCCTTGAGCCAGGCGTGCTCCGGCCCGATGCCCGGATAGTCGAGGCCGGCGCTGATCGAGTGCCCCTCGGTAATCTGGCCGTCCTCGTCCTGCAGCAGGTACGTGCGGTTGCCGTGGAGCACGCCGGGAAAGCCGCCGAGCAGGCTGGCGGCGTGTTCGTCCCCGTCGAGGCCGTGCCCCGCCGCCTCGACCCCCAGCATCTTCACGTCAGGGTCGTCGAGGAAGGGGTGGAAGAGGCCAAGCGCATTCGAGCCGCCGCCGATCGCCGCCACCAGCAGGTCGGGCAGGCGCCCGGTGCGGCCGAGCATCTGCTCGCGCGCTTCCTTGCCGATCACGCTCTGAAAATCGCGCACCAGCTCGGGATAGGGGTGCGGGCCGGCGGCGGTGCCGATGATGTAGAACGTGTCGTGGACGTTCGCGACCCAATCGCGCAACCCCTCGTTCATCGCATCCTTCAAGGTCGCGCGGCCGCTGGTGACGGGCACCACCTCCGCGCCGAGCAGCTTCATGCGGAACACGTTGGGCTGTTGCCGGGCAACGTCGGTCGCGCCCATGTAGATCACGCAGGGCAGCCCGAAGCGCGCGCAGACGGTGGCGGTGGCGACCCCGTGCTGGCCGGCGCCGGTTTCCGCAATGATGCGCGTCTTGCCCATGCGGATCGCCAGCAGAATCTGCCCGATGCAATTGTTGATCTTGTGCGCGCCGGTGTGGTTGAGTTCGTCCCGCTTGAACCACACTTGCGCGCCGCCGAGCGCCTCGGTGAGCCGTTCTGCGAAATAGAGTGGCGAGGGGCGGCCGACATAGTGTTCGAGCAGGTCGTCGAACTCCGCCTTGAACGCAGGATCGGCCTGAGCCGCGCGATATTCGCGCTCCAGCTCGAGCACGAGCGGCATCAGCGTCTCGGCGACGTAGCGGCCGCCGTATTCGCCGAAATGCCCGCGCGAATCGGGCATCTGGCGATAGCTGTTCGCGGGCGGCGGCACGGGATCGGATTTGCCCTGGTTCATCGTGATCAGCCGCTTGTCACAGGGGCGCGGTGCTGTCTACCCGAAGTGTCGGCGGACCGATGCCGGCACTGCACGCCGATTAACGAGCCCGGACCGCGGCGCAGAAGGCGGCGATCCTGCCCGGGTCCTTCTCGCCCGGAGCGCTCTCGACTCCCGTGGACGTATCGACCAGAGGCGCCCCGGTCGCCCGGATCGCTTCGCCGACATTGCCGGGCGCCAGCCCGCCCGCCAGCCCCCACGGCATGGCGCCGGCATATCCGGCGAGCAGCGACCAGTCGAATTTCAGCCCCATGCCGCCGGGCAGCGCGCCTTTCGGCGTGCGTGCGTCGAACAGGATCAGATCGGCTGCCTCGCGGTACTCCTCGGCACGGCCGATATCGGCGGCAGAGGAGACCGCGATGGCTTTCCATACGGGCAGGCCGAAGCGGGCGCGCACTTCCGCCGCGCGAGCGGGCGTTTCGCCGCCGTGAAGCTGGACCGCGTCGAGCGATCCGGCCTCGATCCCCGCGGCCAGGAGTGCGTCCTCGGGGTCGACGAAGAGGCCGACTTTGCCGATCCGGGCGCCTGCATGGGCAGCCAGGGCACGCGCGGTTTCGGGCGCGAGGTTGCGCGGGGAGGGGGGATAGAACACGAACCCGCAGTAATCCGCCCGGGCGGCGATCGTGGCGTCGAGCGCTTCGCGGGACGTCAGCCCGCAAATCTTGATTTTCGGCGGAGACATTGCGGCCTAGAGCGTGGCCTCGATCGCCCGCGCGGCGGCGACCGGATCGTCGGCGCGGTTGATCGGGCGGCCGACGACGAGCACGCTGGCCCCATCGTCGCGCGCCCGGCGCGGCGTGACGACACGCTTCTGGTCGCCGATCCCGTTGTCCGCCATGCGCAGACCGGGGACGACGAAGAAACCGTCCTTCCACTGCCGGTGCACTGCGGCGACTTCGTGTCCCGAGCAGACGATCCCGTCCAGCCCGGCGGCCTGAGCCAGTTCGGCCAGCCGCAGAACGTGGTCGTGCGCTTTCCCCGCCACCCCGGTCTGCACGAGATCGCGATCGTCCATGCTGGTCAGCATGGTGACCGCCACCACCCGCGTGCCGTTCCCGGCCGCGGCCTTGGCATCTTCCATCATCGCGCGGCCGCCGCTTGCGTGAACGGTGACGATGGCGGGTTCGAGCACGTGGATCGCCTGCATGGCGCCGGCGACGGTGTTGGGTATGTCGTGCAGCTTGAGGTCGAGGAAGATCGGCAGGCCGAGATGCGCGATTTCGTGCACCCCGTGATGGCCGTGCGCGCAGAAGAATTCCAGCCCCAGCTTGATCCCGCCGATATGCGCGCGAACCCTCTCCGCGAGCGCTTTCGCGGCGTCGAGTTGCGGCAGGTCCAGGGCGAGATAGACCGGGTTGCTCATAGAGTGTCTTTGGGCCGCTCCGTCGTTTCCCCGGCGAGCGAGCCGGAGTCGGCATCGTGCGTCGGTTCGGCCGGCGGCGGCACGGCCGCGGCATTGGCCACCGCCGTGCGGTGGGCCGTCTCCAGCGAGCTGATGCGCCGGTTCAGCCGCCATTTCGATCCCTGATGAAGCAACCACATGGGCAGCAGGCCGAGCAGGAAGGCGACGATCACGAGGGCAGGGATCTTGGTTTCGAGCACGAGCCCCTGCCAGATCTTCACTTCCACCGGAGTCCAGTTGAATGCCGAGAAGACCAGCAGCGCGGCCAGCAGCAGCACCCAGATGACGGTTCGTACGATTTGCATGGTCGGTTTCGCTCCCCGTTGCAGGCCCTGCAACCCTAGTCGCGATGCGATTGCAAGGGAAGTCCATGGACTTGCGCACAGCCTGCGCGACGGCGCGAGATGCGCGCCGCCGGGCCAATCAGGATGCCGCCGCCGCCTCTGCAGCCTCGCGGTCGCGCTGTGCGCGGCTGATCTTCCGCGCAGCCGTTTTCAACTGCCCGCAGGCCGCATCGATATCCCGCCCGCGCGGGGTCCGCACCGGGGCCGAAATGCCGGCTTCGAACACGATATCCGAAAAGCGGCGGATGCGTTCGGGTGTCGAGCATTCGTAGGGCGCGCCGGGCCAGGGGTTGAACGGGATCAGATTGACTTTCGCCGGCAGCCCGTATTCCCTGATGAGCCGAACCAGCTCGCGCGCGTCGTCGTCGCTGTCGTTCTTGCCTTTCAGCATGACGTATTCGAATGTGATGCGGCGGGCGTTGGAGGCGCCGGGATAGGCGGCGCAGGCGGCGAGCAGTTCCTCGATTCCGTACTTGCGGTTGATCGGGACGATTTCGTCGCGCACCTCCTTGGTCACCGCATGGAGCGAAACCGCCAGGTTGACCCCGATTTCCTCCCCGCACCGGCCCATCATCGGCACGACGCCGCTGGTGGACAGCGTGATGCGCCGCTTGGACAGCGCCAGACCGTCGCCGTCCATCACCAGCCGCAGCGCATCGCGCACGTTGTCGAAGTTGTAGAGCGGCTCGCCCATGCCCATCATCACGATATTGGTCAGCAGGCGGCCGTCGGCGGTATATTCGGCTTCGTCCTCGACCTCCGCCACGTCCATCCGTCCCTTCGGCCATTCGCCCAGGGCGTCGCGTGCGAGCATGACCTGGCCGACGATCTCGCCCGGAGTCAGGTTGCGCACCAGGCGCATCGTGCCCGTGTGGCAGAAACGGCAGTTAAGCGTGCAGCCGACCTGGCTGGAAACGCACAGCGTGCCGCGGTCCGCATCGGGGATGAAGACCATTTCGAACTCGTGCCCGTCGGCAGTGCGCAGCAGCCACTTGCGCGTGCCGTCGCTGGAATGCTGCGCCTCGACCACGTCGGGGCGGCCGATCACGAACCGCTCCGCCAGCCAGGGGCGCATCGTCTTGGCGATGTCGGTCATCGTCTCGAACGCGGTGGCGCCGCGGTGATACAGCCAGTGATAGACCTGCTTCGCCCGCAGCCTGGCCTGGCGCGGATCGAGCCCGGCTTCCGCGAACAGCTCGGCGATGCGCGTTCGCGGCAATCCGATCAGGTCCACGCGCCCGTCCGCACGCGGAGTAATGTCGCGCGCGACGGGAACGGGGTCGACTTGCCCCGGAATGCTCATCAATGCGGTATCGGCCATGGCAGGGCGGCATATAGGGCGCCGGCGCGCGCATGGCAAAGGGATGCGGCCGATTGCGCCGAATGTTCCGGCATGGCGGGAAGAAAATCGCGGGTGGACCGGCCAGCGCTTCGGGTTCCCATACGTTCGTCGATGAAATCGCGCGGTTTGTCGACAAATATGTGGCTGAAAAGCCACATGAACTTCGTTGTATCAGGTTCATGAAACCGTATCGATCCGCGTGCCGTTTGCGTGGTCCAGGCGGGCGGCCAGAGGGCCGTTCGCCGGACAACAACGGAGTACTTATGAAATACGCAATCGCACTCATCGCCACCGGATCGCTCATGGCGCTTGCCGCCCCGGCGATGGCGCAATCGACCGGAGATTCCACCTTCACGGGGCCGCGCATCGGCGTGACCGGCGGTTACGACGTGACCGGCGCCGGCAGCTCTGTCGACGACGACACCAATGACGATAACGACCAGTCGATCGACGGCTTCGCCTATGGCGTTACCGCCGGCTACGACTTCGATATCGGCGGTGCCGTTCTGGGCATCGAAGGCGAATACACCGATTCGACGGCCAAGACCGAATTCGACGACGGCGACTTCCAGGGCTTCGGTTTCGGCAGCGTGGATGCCGGCCGCGATCTCTACGTCGGCGCGCGTATCGGCGCGAAAGTCGCCCCGGATGCCCTGCTCTATGCCAAGGGCGGGTATACCAATGCCAAGCTCAACATCCTGTCGAACGACGGCGAGACCGAGACGGACCGCGATTTCAAGCTCGACGGCTGGCGGATCGGCGCGGGTGCGGAATACGCGATAAGCCCGAACACATTCGTGAATCTCGAATATCGCTATTCGAACTACGAGGACGCGAACATCGAAATGGGTGACGGTTCGACGACGCCGAACTTCGACGTCGATACCGACCGTCATCAGGTCATGGCCGGCGTGGGCATGCGCTTCTGATCCGGCACATCGTCACCGAGTGGGAAGGGCGGGGCTGCGGCCTCGCCCTTTTCGTATCGGCGTCCGATACGCGCGCAGCCCACGGTCGCCGCGTCCATCGCGGTGGCTGCCCCTGTAAGATCGTAGCTGTCGGAAAAACGCCGGTTGCGGCTGTCGGTGGCGGATACCGTCATCCGGCCCGCGGCGCGCATGGCGGCGACGATTGCCGCATCCATCCGCTTGTCGCGCGCCCAGGCATCGCCGCCGCCGCCGGTGAGCGAGAAGCGCTGTTGCCCCACGCGCAGCACGATCCTGGCATCGGGTGCGAGCTTGCGCGACAGGCGAAAGTGGATCTGCCCGCGAATCCGCCGCCGCGGCCAGGTGCCGACACTGGCGAAAGCGCGATAGTCGGCCGATCGCCCGCTCGCCATCGGGCGCGCAATGGCATAGCAGCGCGGAACGCCGGGATCGCGAAATGCGGCCCAGTTGGAAAAGACGCCCAGACTGTCGCGGGCCGCCAGCGGAGCGGCGAGAGCCAGCAGCGCCAGCGCCAGCGTCAGGATCGCGGCTCTAGGGAGGTTTTCATTGAGGCGGGCCGGTGTCGCATCGGCCCTGCTGAAAACGACTCTAGTCATAGGCGATGGCGACCACTTCCCATTCCTTTTCGCCGCCCGGCAGGCGCACAGTGCGCACATCGCCCACCGCCGCGCCGCGAAGGGCTCGCGCCATCGGGCTGGACCAGCCGATCCGCCCGGCGCCGGCGTCTTGTTCATCGTCGCCCACCAGAGTCACGATCTTGCGCCGGTCGTCTTCGTCGGCAAGCTCGATCCGCGCGCCGAAGAACACGCGGGACCTGTCCGTCTGCTCGGCGGGATCGATCACCCGCGCCGCCTTCATCCGGCGGGCGAGATGCGCCAGTTCGCGGTCGATCTCGCGCATGCGCTTGCGGCCGTAGATATAGTCGCCGTTCTCGCTCCGGTCGCCGTTGCCCGCGGCCCACGAGACGATCTCGACGATTTCCGGTCGTTCGACCCCCAGCAGGCGGTCATAACGCGCCTTGAGCGCACTATACCCGGCCGGGGTGATCGGGTTCGTCTTGGCGGTTGCGGGCATGAGCGGTCACTAGCCGAACGGGCGCGGCGGCGAAAGCGGGGGGAACGGGCGGGCTCAGCCCGGCGTCGATTTGCCGAGGAACTGGCTGACGCCCTTCGGTTTCCCGTAACGAACGCGGTCGGGGTACATCGCCTCGTAAACCACGGCGTTTTCGATCACGCGCTGGACGTAGTTCTTGGTTTCGAAGATCGGGATTTCCTCTATCCAGCGCAGCCAGTCGACCGATCCGTTGCGCGGATCGCCGTTGGCGCGCAGCCACTTGTTCACATTGCCCGGCCCCGCATTGTAGGCCGCGATCGCGAGCGGGTAGCTGCCGCCGTAGTAATCCATCATGCGCGCGAAATAGGCGTCGCCCAGGCGGATGTTGTACTGCGGATCGGCAGTCAGGTTGCCGTAGTCGTAGCTCATCGACAGCATTCCCGCCTGTTCGCGCGCGGTGCCGGGCATCAACTGCATCAGACCGCGTGCGCCGGCGTGGCTGATGCGATCCCGATCGAACTCGCTTTCCTGGCGTGCGATGGCATGAACGATGGTGAAGTCGGTCCCGGCCGGTTGCGCGACCACGGGGAAGCCGATCCGCTCGAAACCCGCGATTTCCTTCTCCGGAGCGGTCCGGCCGATCACCACCGCAAGCTCGGGCAACCGCAGTTCTTGCGCCAACTCGGCGACCAGTTGCATTTCGCCCGCATCGTCGGCCCAGCTTGCAAGCTCGGTGAAGAAATACCGCTCCGTGCGCCAGTCGCTGCCGCCCTTGGCCAGTTCGCGCACCGCGAGCGCGAGGGGGTTGGACCGGAAGGCCGCGCGCTGTTCCGCAGTCGGATGGACCGGTGTGGCATCGCCGAAGTCGGGCGTCGGACGGCCCAGTCGTTCGAGCGCCAGCAAACCGTAGAAATATTCGGGATATTGCGCTGCCATCAGCCAATAGCGTTGCGCCTCGGCGGCATTGCCGGCCCGGTGGGATGCCAATCCGGCCCAATAAAACCCCTTGGACCGTGTCTGCGGGGTACGGGCCGCGGCGCCATAGCGATAGAACAGCGGCGCTGCGCCGTTGCCGTCGCCCATGGTCCACAGCGCCTTCGTGCCGCCGAGCCACATCAGCGACGTGTAATCGTCGCGCAGGCGATAGCTCATGCCGGAAATATCGGCTCCGGGTGCGAAAAGATCGTCGACCTTGGCTGCGATCTGTGCCGCGGGTCGTGCCGGTGCGCCGCGGGCGATACGCAGCGCCTCTGTCACGTAATCCTGCGCGTCGAACGGCTGGCCGGCGAACGGGGGCCGGCCGGCGAGCAGGTCGATCGCCTGCGGCAGCCGGCCGCTGGTGCGATAGTGCCGCGCGAGGTTGTAGACATAGCCCGGATCGCTGCGCGCCTGGGCCGGGACCGGAAGCCCTGCCGAAGCGGGATCGGTGCCCTGAAGAATCGACAGTCGCGCCATTGCAAGGTCGCGATAGGCGGGGGAAACCTGGGGCATGTGCCGCGCCGCCGCCTCCGCCTTGCCCTGCCACAGCAGCGCGGCCATGCGCGCGTCGTGATCTTCGGGCGTGAAGCGCGATCCGAACAGGCCGAGCAGGTAGGCTTCCGCCGGCGTGCTCATGTCCCCGCCGCGCCACGCCTCGCGTGCCGTCTCGAACGCTTCGGGGCGCTGGAGACCCGCCAGGGCGAGCGCGTAGCGGGCTCGCGCCGGATTGCTGAGGGGCGGATTGCGATCGAAATAGGCGACCAGCGATTCCGAACTCGGTGCGCCGCGTTCCAGCGCCTCCTCCGCCCGGGCGCGAATCAGGTCCATGCGCGGAAACTCGGGAAAGGCGAGGGCAAAGCCGGCGTAGGAATCGAAATCCATCTCGTCGTTCGAGGTCAGGAATTTCCACCGTTCGACCGCTTGCCCGATCTGCGAAGGCACGGTCGCGACCAGTTGCTGGCGCGCGCTGTCGACTCCGTCCGGCTGTGCCACCAGAGGACCGGAGGCGGACAGCACGGTGCTCGCAAGAAAGGTCAGTCCGTACAAGGAAATACGTGTCATGCTGGACATGTTGCCCCCGGTCTCCTTATCAGGCCCTGAATAACCGAAATCCCAGTGCCGGTTTCGCCCGGCGTGTAGGGCAATGGCAAGGATGCAGACAATGTTCTCGGGTTCGATTCCGGCTCTGGTGACTCCTTTTCGCGACGGAACGTTGGACGAGGCGGCGTTTCGCCGTCTGGTCGACTGGCAGGTCGAAAACGGGAGCAAGGCGCTGGTCCCCTGCGGCACGACCGGGGAAGCGTCGACCTTGTCCAATGCCGAACATCACCGGGTCATCGAAATCTGCATCGAGCAGGCCGCCGGGCGGGTGCCGGTAATCGCGGGCTGCGGCAGCAACGATACCCGCAACGCGCTGCTGCACATGAATTTCTCGCGCAAGGCGGGCGCTGCCGCCGGGCTGTGCGTTGCGCCGTATTACAACCGGCCTGGTCAGGCCGGGCTGATCGCGCATTTCAGCTATCTGGCCGAAAACTCGGACCTGCCGATCGTGCTTTACAACGTGCCCGGGCGCACTGTCACCGATATCGAGCCGGAAACGGTCTGCGCGCTGGCCAAGCGCTATCCCGACCGGATCGTGGGCATCAAGGACGCGAGCGGCGACCTGTCGCGCGTGACAGATCATCGGATCGGGATCGGCAAGGACTTCTGCCAGCTTTCGGGCGACGACGAACTTGCCCTGCCGGCCAATGCCGCAGGCTCCGCCGGCTGCATCTCGGTCACGGCGAACGTCGCCCCCGCGCTCTGCGCCGAATTCCAGCAGGCCTGTGCCGACAACGACCTGGTGCGCGCGCGCGAGCTGAACGACCTGCTCTATCCGCTGCATTATGCAATGTTCGAAGATGCCAGCCCGGCACCGGTCAAATATGCGCTCAGCCGGGTGCACGACTGGATCCTGCCCGATGTGCGCCTGCCGCTGGTGGAATGTTCGGACCATGCGAAAAAGGCGGTGGACGAGGCGCTCGAGCACGCGGGTCTTATCTGATGCGGGCCGCGCTGATCGGCCTTGCAAGCGCGATTGCGCTGGCCGGATGTGCCACGGTTTCACAGCCTTCGCCCGATACGCTCGACGCTGTGGCGGCGGACTATCTCCTGCTCCAGCTCACCATCGGTGAGAAGGAAGACGGGTATATCGACGCTTACTACGGCCCGGAAGCGGTGCGGGCGCAGGCCGTGGCCGATGCGCCCGGCCAGTCGCTGCCGATGCTGGAAGCGCGCGTCGCGGCCTTGAAGGCGCGGGCGAGTGCATTTGCCGACGATGGCGTGGACGGCATCGCCTTGGAAGAACGGCGAGCCCGCTTCCTGGCCGCGCAGCTCACCGCGGCCGGCACGCGGCTGCGGATGATGCGCGGCGAAACGCTGTCGTTCGCTGACGAGGCGGAGGGGCTGTTCGGCGTCCGGTCCGATCTGCCGCCGCTTGCGAGCTTCGATCCCCTGCTGGCGCGGATCGAGCGCCTGGTGCCGGGCGAGGGCCCGCTGTGGCAGCGGATCGACACGTTTCAGAAGCGCTTCGACATACCTGCCGACCGCGTGCGCCCGGTGATGGAAGCCGCGATTGCCGAGTGCAAGCGGCGCACGCGCGAACATGTCGCGCTGCCCGAAGGCGAGAGCTTTGCGCTGGCGCTGGTGACCGACAAGCCGTGGAGCGGCTACAACTATTACCAGGGCAGCTATCATTCGAAGATCGAAGTCAATATCGACCTGCCGGTGCGGATCGACCGTGCAATCGAACTCGGTTGCCATGAGGGATATCCGGGGCACCACGCGTTCAACGCGCTGCTCGAACGCGAATTGGTGAACGGGCGCGGGTGGCAGGAATTCTCCGTCTATCCGCTCTATTCGCCGCAGTCGCTGATTGCCGAGGGGTCGGCCAATTACGGGATCGAGCTCGCTTTTCCCGACGAGGAGGACGTGGCCTTTACGCGCGACGTGCTGGCGCCGATCGCCGGGCTCGAAGGGCTCGACGTCGCCCGCTACATCGCCTTGCGCGACGCGATGGCGGACCTAGCCGCCGCGCGGTACACGATCGCCTCGCGCTACCTCTCCGGCGAGGTGGATGCGGACGAGGCCCTGGCGCTCCTCCAGCGATACCAGCTCGCTTCGCCCGAACGCGCCCGGCAATCGCTGGCGTTTATCGATACCTACCGCAGCTATATCATCAATTACGGGCTCGGCCGCGACATGGTGCGGGCCGCGATCGAGGCGGGCGAGGCGGACGAAGACTTGCGCTGGAGGCGGATGGAGCGCCTGTTGAGCGAACCGGTCCTGCCATCGGACCTGGTCGCAATGGCGGGCGAGGAGACGTAACGCACGGCTGAATCGGCGCGCGGGGCTTTTCGATACCGCTTCGAGCGCCTACATGGCGCGGCCTTATGGCTCGCCCCAAACCCGCCACGTTCGACAAGCAGAAGACCGTCGCCGAGAATCGGCGCGCGCGGTTCGACTATCATATCGAGGACAAGTTCGAAGCCGGCCTCGCGCTCCAGGGCACCGAGGTCAAGGCCTTGCGGGCGGGCGAAGCCTCGATCGCGGAAAGCTATGCCGAGGTGCGCGACGGGGAAGTCTGGCTGATCAATGCCAACATCCCCGAATTCAGCCACGGCAACCGCTTCAATCACGAGCCGCGCCGGCCGCGCAAGCTGCTGCTGCACGCGCGTGAGATCGAGCGGCTGTTCGGTGCTGTGGAGCGCAAGGGAATGACGCTGGTTCCGCTGTCGGTCTATTTCAACGCCACCGGCCGGGCCAAGGTCGAACTGGCGCTCGCAAAAGGCAAACAGGCGCACGACAAGCGTCAGACGATCAAGGAGCGTGACTGGAAGCGCGACAAGGCGCGCCTCCTGCGCGAAAATCGCTGATTGCCGCTGCGCGCGTTCACGCTCTGGCCATTCGCGACACGCTACCCATATCGCGCGCCATGACCGGTTCGCCACATTTCACAGCGACGGACTTGCCCTCGGGGCGCGCCGTGCCCATTGCGATTGCAGGACGATGACCGGCAAGCCTTCCAAGACCTTTCTCGCCGACTGGCTGCGCAAGCACATGCCCACGCGCGAGGCGATGGCGCGCAACAAGTATCTTGCGCCGATCGCGCATCGTTTCCTTACGCCCGAATTGTGGCGCTTCACTCGCCGTTCGGTGCCGCGCGGAGTGGCGCTGGGGCTGTTCGCGGCCTTTATCGTGCCGGTCGGGCAGATATTCCTCGCGGCCTTTCTCGCCCTGCCGGCACGCGCCAACGTTCCTTTGTCGGCTCTGGTAACGTTTGTCACCAATCCTTTCACGCTGCCATTCTGGCTGCTGGTGGCGAACAAGGTCGGCCGTTTCGTTTTGAAAGTCGACGCGGTCACTGTCGGTTTCGCGAACGACGAACTGGCCAGCGGGCGCTGGGCGTTCGCAATCGATGCTTTCCAGGTCGCCGGGGTCACGGCCTTCGGTTTTGTCGTCCTCTCGGTCTTTTCCGCCGCGCTCGGCTATCTTCTGTCCAGCGTGGTCTGGCGCATGATGGTCGCGCGCAGGCGGGCGCGCCGTTTGCGCCAGATGGAATTGCGGCTCGACCGGCGCCTCGGGACGCGCGAAGGGTGACGGCGCGCGAAGACGCGGCCGGCATCGCGCGGGTGCCGCTGATCGCCGCCATCGCCGCCGCCCTGGTGGTGAGCACGGGCCTGGTCTGGCTGATCGCGGGCGACCGTTCGCTTGCGCTCGGCTACGGAGTGGGGCTCGCCGCGCTGATGGCCGCGGGCTATGCCATTTCGCGTATGCGGCAGGTGCCGCGCGAGGAGCCCTTCGCCCAGCCCGACTGGTCGGTCACCGTCGCGGCCATCGAGCAGTCCGATACGGCGATCGCGGTGACCGACCGGGCGAACCGTCTGGTTTGTGCCAATTCGCTCTATGCCGACTGGTTCGGCATATCCCGGGCGCCGCCCAATCTCTCGCTCGATCGCGAATCGCTGGAGCGGATGGTGCGCGCCGCGCGCGAGGCCTGGCGCGACGGACGCGGCCTTGCCGAACCGCTGGCGCAGGAAGATGCCCAATGCACCTGGCGGGGCGAGGCCGAGCGCGTCGGGCGCGGCGGGGATTACCTGGTCTGGCGGTTCACGGCGTTGAAGCTGGAAGACCCGGTGGCACGGGTCGGCGAATGGATTTCCGGGCCGCTCGGCGCATTCCTGTCGAACTCGGGAATAGAGGCCGCGGTGATCGGCACCGACGGAACGATCCGCGCGGTCAGCGCCGGCTTTGCCGAACGGGCGACCGGCGATCCGGCGGCGACGCTGGCGGGGCAGGATTTCGTCGCCCAGCTGCGTTCCGACGACCGCGACCGGATCTATTTCGCGCGCGAAGGGCGGCGCGGCACGCCGCAGATGCTGGTCCAGGTCGCGCTGGGCGATCCCGAGGATGCGCGCCCGGCGCGCGCCGACGAGGTTCCGTCGTTGATGCTGCTGGTCGACAGCGGGGTCGGGATAGGCGGCGGCTGGGAGGGCGGCGGCAATGTCGCCGCCACGCCGCAGCTCGAGGCTCTGCTGGGCGCTCTGCCGTTGGGCCTGGCGATGACCGATCGCGACGGACGCCTCCTCTTCGCCAACGACGCCTTCCTGCGCGCCGTCGCGTTGGAGGAGGGCGGGCTGCCTCCGTTCCCCTCCGATCTGGTGGTGCGCGAGGACAAGAGTGCGCTGATCGACGCCGTGCGCCGGTTTGCGCGCGGTCCGGCGACGAGCGGCGACATGGCTGTGCGGCTGATCCGCCAGCCCGACGAGCCGGTTTCGCTGGGGCTGGCCGGCGTGCGCGGCCTGGGCGAGGCGGCGGTGTTGCTGAGCCTGGTCGACACGACCGAGGAAACCCGGCTGAAACGGCAGGTCGCGCAGGCGACCAAGATGCAGGCGGTGGGCCAGCTTGCCGGCGGCGTGGCGCACGATTTCAACAACGTGCTGACCGCGATCATCGGCTATTGCGATCTCATGCTGCTGCGCCACACGCCGGGCGACAGCGATTACGACGATATCCAGCAGATTCGCGCCAATTCCAATCGCGCGGCCAGCCTGACGCGCCAGTTGCTGGCCTTCAGCCGCCAGCAGACGCTGCGCCCCGAAGTGCTGCAGGTGCCGGACGTGGTGAGCGAAGTCAGCCAGCTGCTGAAGCGGCTGGTGGGCGAGAAGATCGCGGTCCGCGTCCACCACGATCGCGATCTCGGCCCGGTCCGTGCCGATCCGCAGCAGCTGGAGCAAGTGATCGTCAATCTGGCGGTCAACGCGCGCGACGCGATCCATTCGCGCGGCGACGGCACCGGCAAGCTGACGCTTGCAACCCGCCGCGTATCCGCCGCCGACGTGCGCAAGATGGGGTCCGACATCATCCCCGTGGCCGACTATACGGTGCTGGTGGTGCAGGACGACGGGGGCGGGATCCCGCAGCATCTGCTGGGCAAGATCTTCGAACCGTTCTTCACGACCAAGGAGCAGGGCAAGGGCACGGGGCTGGGGCTTTCGACGGTCTACGGCATCGTCAAGCAATCGGGCGGGTTCATTTTCGTGGACAACGTGACCGGGCCCGACGGTACGGCCCAGGGTGCGCGCTTTACCATCTATCTGCCGGTCCACCGCGGTGCCGAACCGCGCGAGGTCCGCGAGGAGACTGCTTCGGCAAGCGGCTGGTCCGCCGGCGGGCGGGTGCTGCTGGTGGAAGACGAGGACATGGTTCGGGCGGTCGCCGAGCGCGCCCTGTCGCGCGCGGGATATACCGTCACTGTGGCTTCGGACGGCGAGGAAGGGCTGGCCGCGGTCGCCAACGGCGGGGAGTTCGACCTGATCGTGTCCGACGTGGTCATGCCGGGCATGGACGGGCCGGCCATGATCCGCGCGGTCCGCAAGGTGCGCCCGGACCTGCCGGTCCTGTTCATGTCCGGCTATGCGGAAGAACACTTGCGCGGCGAGATCGATGTCGCCCACATGCACTTCATCGCCAAGCCGTTCAGCGTCCAGCAGATCAGCGACGAGGTGTCGCGCGTTCTGGCCGAAAGCCGGGCCGGAAAGCCGGCAGATTCCGCCTGACAGGCCCGACCAGGGCGGCTAGCCTCCCCGTGGGAGCCCTTCGGCCGGGTGCCGGAGCTGGCAAAGGGAGACTGCATCGATGCTTCGCACTTTTGCCGCCTGCAGCGCGCTGTCCTTCGCCGTTGCCGCGCCCGCCGGGATGGCGCAGGACACGACCGAGCAAACCGCGCAGGGCGACGTTTCGGTCACCATCTACAACAACGGCCAGGCGCTGGTGCAGGACGTGCGCCAGCTGCCGATCGCGCAGGGGCGGAGCCGAATCGCCTTTCCCGACGTCTCGGCCCAGATCCGCCCCGAGACGCTGAGCTTCAATGCCGACGGGGCGGCGATCATCGAACAGAATTTCGATTTCGATCTGCTCACGCCGGCCAAGCTGATGGAAAAGGCGATCGGACAGACCGTCACGCTCGTCCGCACCAACCCGGCGACCGGGGTGGAAACGCGCGAGCGGGCGACGGTGCTGTCGACCGCCGGCGGCGTCGTGGTGCGGATCGGCAACCGGATCGAGGTGCTGCGCGACGACGGCTTGCCGGTGCGCGCGGTGTTCGACCGGGTGCCGCCCAACTTGCGCGCGCGGCCCACGCTGTCGGTCACGGTGGACAGCGCGCGGGCCGGCACGCGCCCCGCCGCGATCCGCTATCTCACCCGCGGGCTCGACTGGTCGGCGGATTACGTCTCGCTCTACGACGAGGCGAAGGGCACGATCGACATGCAGGGCTGGGTCACGCTGACCAACGACACCGGCACGACCTTCCACTCGGCCGATACGCTGCTCGTTGCCGGCAATCCGGGCGGGGGAAGCGGCCGCCCCGGCAGCCGGCGGCCGGAGCCGGTGCGTGCGCCGGGCGGCATGGTGCGCCCCGGCACCGAAAGCGCGGGGCGCGAGCGGGTCGGCGATTTCTACCTGTATCCGATCGATGCGCGCACGACGATCGCGAACAACCAGACCAAGCAGGTGAGCTTCCTCGACGTGCAGGGCGTTCCGGCGCGCAAGATCTACGCCCGCACCGTCGGCTGGCTGGCGAGCGACGACGCGCCGGTCAACGTGTCGAGCGAGATCGCGTTCTCGTCTTCGCGCGACGGCGGGCTGGGCGACGCTCTGCCCGCGGGCACGGTGCGCTTCTACCAGCGCGACAGCCAGGGCAATGCCCAGTTCATCGGCGAGAACGCGATCGGCCATACGCCGATGGGCAGCGAATTGAGCCTGCGGACCGGCGATGCGTTCGACATCTTCCTCCAGGCCGAAGTCGAAAGCCGCGAAACGATCACCGCCGCGGAGTGGGAGCGCAGCGCGCGCTATCGCGTGATCCGCGACGGCGAAGTGGTCGAGCGGGTCGATGTCGAGCGGCCGAAGAGATTTTATCGCACGACGATGCGCTACACGCTCTCCAATGCCAAGGCGGCGCCGGTCGAGGTCGATCTGGTGCAGGCCGGACTCGATCGGGGCTGGTGGAGCAACGATTATCGCATCGTCAGCGAAGACCTGCCCGGGCAGCAGCTCAATGCCGACCGGCGCAAGTGGACGATCCCCGTTCCTGCCGAGGGCGAGCGCGCGTTCCGCGTTACCTACGAATCGCGGTTCTGAGCGGGCGGGCGGCGATGCGGCGTGCCGCGATCCTTTTCGCGCTGGCGATGCTGCCGGATGTCGCCGGGGCGCGCCAGGCGGTCGATGCCTCGGCGCCCGAAACGCTCGCGGTCACCGTCTATCGCGACCCCGGCCGCGGCGACGGCGAGGACATGGACCGGGATTGGCCGCAAGGTTTCGCGATGATCAGCGAGACGCGCACGGTCACGCTGCCGCCGGGCGAGAGCACGGTGCGCTTCGAAGACGTTGCCGAGGGGATGGTCGCGGTCAGCGCGATCGTCACCGGGCTGCCCGGCGGAACGATCGAGAAGAACCGCAATGCGGAACTGCTGTCGCCCGCCGCGCTGGTCAACGGCACGCTGGGCAACCGGGTGACGATTACCCGCACCAACCCCGCCACCGGGGAGGCGCGGAGCGAGCGGGCGATCGTGCGCACCCGGGCCGACGGCGGCCTCGTGCTGCAGACCGGCGAGCGGTTCGAGGCGGTACGCTGCGCCGGCCTGCCCGAAACGCTGACTTTCGATCGCGTGCCCGCCGGGCTTTCCGCGCAACCGGTGTTCTCGATCGACACGCGCGACGCCACTGGCGGCACTTACCGGATCGTGCTGACCTATCTCGCCTGGGGGTTCGACTGGCAGGCGAACTATGTCGCCACGCTGGGGCAGGGCGACGGGCGGGGCGGGGTCGATCTCGCACTGACCTCGTGGCTTACGCTGCTCAACGACAACGGCCAGTCCTTTCCCGATGCGGAGTTGATGGCGGTGGCAGGCACGCTCAATGTCGAAAGCGATTTCCAGGCCCTGGCCGACCCGCCGCAGGCGGAGCGGTTGCGGCTGACCTGCTACCCGCTGGGCAGCACCGCGAAGGGGACCCCGGCCCGATATCCTCCGCCGCCTCCGCCGCCCGCTCCCCCTCCGCCGGCAATGGCGGCGATGGCGGACGGCGCGATCATGGTCACGGCAGCACGCCGCGAGGAGATGGCGGTGATGGCGGGGGAGGAGGAACTCGGCGACCTCAAGCTCTATCGCGTGCCCGAACCGATCACCGTCGCAGCCAAAGGGCTGAAGCAGGTGGCGTTCCTGCACAAGGAAAGGGTCGAGGGCCGCTTTCTCTATCGGATCGCCTGTCTTCCGGGGCAACTGCCCGACGGTTTCCACCCGGCCGCGCGATTGCTGGAAACGGTGAACGACGAGGAACACGGCCTGGGCGTCGCCCTGCCTTCCGGCGGCGTGGCGATTTTCGAACCGTCTCCGCGCGGGCCGCTGCTGGTGGGGGAGGAGAACCTGCGCGACCATGCGAAAGGGCAGGATGTCGAGATCGCGCTCGGCACCAGTCCGCAGGTCCGGGCCGCCTGCCGTCGCACGAGCGAGCACGACCCGGGCGAAGCGCCGCGCAAATGGACCCGGATGGAAGCCGAAGTCGCCAATGCCCTGCCGGTTCCGGTCACGCTGCGCATCGGGCTGGGGCGGAGCGCGCAATGGGAAGCGCGGGGCACGAACGCGGCCCGGGTCCGCGACGGCATGCGCGAGATCGAAACGACAATTCCCGCCAATTCGGACAGGATAATCCGCTGGCGCGTACGCCGGTCGGGCGATTGACGGTCTTCAAGCCCCTGAATTTTCGCCGTTTGGACATTGCTCGAAAAAAGATGCGTTCCACACTTGTTCTTGCGGAACAAATCGAATACAACGGGCTCCGGTCGATAACGGGCGCGAAGCCCTAGGCAAGCGAAGGAGGCCATGCGATGGCGGCGGAACTGAAGCTGGTTGAGAAGGAAAGCAACGTGGACCGTCAAAAGGCACTCGATGCCGCGCTCGCGCAGATCGATCGTGCGTTCGGCAAGGGCTCGGCGATGAAGCTGGGCCAGAAGGAAGCGATGCAGGTGGAGGCGATCTCTACCGGATCGCTGGGACTCGATATCGCGCTGGGCGTCGGCGGCTTGCCGAGAGGCCGCGTGATCGAGGTCTACGGGCCGGAAAGCTCGGGCAAGACCACGCTGGCGCTGCACGTCATTGCCGAAGCGCAGAAGAACGGCGGCACCGCGGCGTTCGTCGATGCCGAACATGCGCTCGACCCCGTCTATGCCAAGAAGCTGGGCGTCGATATCGACGAACTGGTCGTGTCGCAGCCCGATACCGGGGAGCAGGCGCTGGAAATTACCGACACGCTGGTGCGATCCAATGCGATCGACGTGCTCGTGGTCGATTCGGTCGCCGCGCTGGTTCCGCGGGCTGAGATCGAGGGCGAAATGGGCGACAGCCATGTCGGCCTGCAGGCCCGGCTGATGTCGCAGTCGCTGCGCAAGCTGACCGGTTCGATCAGCCGTTCGAAGACCATGGTGATCTTCATCAACCAGCTGCGGATGAAGATCGGCGTGATGTACGGCAACCCGGAAACCACCACTGGCGGCAATGCGCTGAAGTTCTACGCCAGCGTGCGGCTCGACATTCGCCGGATCGGGCAGATCAAGGATCGCGACGAGATCGTCGGCAACTCGACCCGGGTGAAAGTGGTCAAGAACAAGGTCGCTCCGCCGTTCAAGCAGGTCGAATTCGATATCATGTATGGCCAGGGCATCTCGAAGATCGGCGAGATTCTCGATCTCGGGGTCAAGGCCGGGATCGTCGAGAAATCGGGCAGCTGGTTCAGCTACGATTCGATCCGCATCGGCCAGGGCCGCGAAAACGCCAAGCAGTATCTCAAGGACAATCCCGAAGTTTGCGACAGGTTGGAAGCCGCGATCCGCGGCCGGACCGACGAAGTCGCCGAGGAGATGATGACGGGTCCGGACGCGGACGATTGATCCATCGCCTCAAGCGGGTGCGCGCTTGCATCCGGGAAAACGGAAAACCGGCGTGTGTCTTTAGAGGCCCGCGCCGGTTTTTCTTTGTCGCGGGACCGCGGCCGGGTTAGCAGGCCGGGTCGACGGCAGCCGGCATGGCGAGCGGCTTTCCGCCCTTTCCGTGCCACAGGTTGGGAGCAAGCACAGGCGCATGACGGACAAGCTGGAATGGGAAGGGCGCGCCGGGCGCAGCTGGGCGAGCGAATGGCGCCGCACCGATCGCAGTTTTGCGGCGCTCACCGAACGCTTGCTCGACGCCGCTCTCGACCGGCCTTTCGTGCGCGCGCTCGATATCGGCTGCGGGGCGGGGGAGGTGTCGCTCGCGCTGGCCTCTCGTCGATCCGAAGCGCAGGTCGTCGGCGTCGATGTCAGCGAGGAATTGCTGGCCGTGGCCCGCCGTCGCGGCGAAGACGCGGGCAATGTCGCGTTCGAACTGGGCGATGCCGGCCAGTGGTCGCGCCCCGGTTTTGCGCCCGACTTGCTCGTTTCGCGCCACGGGGTGATGTTCTTTCCCGATCCGGTCGCCGCGTTTTCCCATCTCGCCGCGATCTCCGCGCCCGGCGCCGATCTCGTTTTCAGCTGTTTTCGCCCCGCGGCGGAAAACGCCTGGGCGAGCGGTCTGGCATCGCTCCTGCCCCCGGGAATGGGCGCACCCCCGCCGCCCGGCCAGCCCGGCCCCTTCGCCTTTGCCGATCCGGCCCTGGTCGGCGATATCCTGACCCGCGCAGGCTGGCGCGATCCGACGTTCGACGCCGTCGATTTCCCTTATGTCGCGGGCGAAGGGAGCGATCCGGTGGAAGATGCGCTGTCCTATTTCCTCGTCATCGGCCCGGCCGCGCGTGCATCGGCGCAGATGGAGGCGGCGGAGCGCGCGGATTTCGTCGCGCGGTTGCGCGCCTTTCTGGCCGAACGGGTCGAGAGCGGACGCATTGCGTTCGCCGGTGCCGCCTGGCTGGTCCGCGCCCGGGCACCCGCCTAGCTCTTCCCCCCTCGGCCGCAGTGCCGCGTTCCGGCACCGCCCCGGGGATCGCCGGGCTTAATCCGCTTGTCGCGCGGTGCGCCAGCAACTAACTGCGCTGGCATGACCTCGACCAACGACATACGCCGGTCCTTCATCGACTATTTCGCCGGCCACGGCCACACCGCGGTGCCCAGCGCGCCGCTGGTGCCTTACAACGATCCCACGCTGATGTTCGTCAACGCCGGGATGGTGCCGTTCAAGAACGTGTTCACCGGGCTGGAAACGCCGCCCGGACCGACCGCGGTCAGCAGCCAGAAATGCGTTCGCGCCGGGGGCAAACACAACGATCTCGACAATGTCGGCTATACCGCGCGCCATCACACGTTCTTCGAGATGCTGGGCAATTTCTCGTTCGGCGATTATTTCAAGGAACAGGCGATCGAACATGCCTGGACCCTGCTGACGAAGGAATGGGGCCTGTCGGCCGAGCGGCTGACGGCAACGGTTTTCCATACCGACGACGAGGCGTTCGACCTCTGGCGCAAGATTTCCGGTCTGCCCGAAGACCGGATCATCCGCATCGCCACCAGCGACAATTTCTGGTCGATGGGCGAAACGGGCCCCTGCGGACCGTGCAGCGAAGTGTTCTACGATCACGGCGACCATATCCCCGGCGGACCGCCCGGCTCGCCCGACGAGGACGGGGACCGGTTCATCGAGATCTGGAACCTCGTGTTCATGCAGTTCGAACAGTCGGCCGACGGCACGCGCGCCGATCTGCCCAAGCCGAGCATCGACACCGGCATGGGGCTGGAGCGGATCGCCGCGGTCATGCAGGGCGTGCACGACAATTACGATACCGATACCTTCCGCGAACTGATCGCGGCGAGCGAAAGCCTGACCGGCGTTGCGGCCGAAGGCGACCGCCAGGCGAGCCACCGGGTGATCGCCGATCACTTGCGTTCCAGCGGGTTTCTTATGGCGGACGGCGTCCTCCCGTCGAACGAGGGGCGCGGCTATGTCCTGCGCCGGATCATGCGCCGCGCGATGCGCCACGCGCACCTGCTGGGCGCCGAACAGCCGCTGATGCACCGCCTGGTGCCCGCGCTGGTGACCGAGATGGGCCAGGCCTATCCCGAGTTGCAGCGCGGCCAGGCGCTGATCGAGGAAGTGCTGGAGCGCGAGGAAACGCAGTTCCGCCGCACGCTGGAAAAGGGTCTGCGCCTGCTCGACGAGGAAACCGCCGGGCTGGGCGAGGGCGGGGAGCTGGAAGGCGAAACGGCGTTCAAGCTCTACGACACTTACGGTTTCCCTTACGACCTGACCGAAGATGCCCTGCGCGCGCGCGGCATCGGGGTCGATCGCGCCGGCTTCGAGGCTGCGATGGAGCGCCAGAAGGCCGCCGCGCGCGCGGCCTGGAAAGGCTCGGGCGAAGCGGCCGATGGCGAGCTGTGGTTCGACATTGCCGAGCGCGAGGGCAGCACGGAGTTCACCGGCTACACGGCGACCGAGGGCGAGGGGCGGGTCGTTGCGATCGTGCGCGACGGAGCCGAAGTGTCCAGCGCCGCCGCGGGCGAGGATGTGATCGTCCTCACCAACCAGACCCCGTTCTATGGCGAGAGCGGCGGCCAGTCGGGCGACGCGGGAACGATCTTTACTCCCGAGGGGCTGAAGATCGCGGTTTCCGATACCTCGAAGCCGCTCGGCCGCCTCCACGCCCATCACGGGCGGATCGAGAGCGGCGAAGTGGCCGTGGGCGACAGCGTGCACATGACGGTCGATGCCGAGCGGCGCGACCGGATTCGCGCCAACCATTCGGCGACGCACCTCGTCCATGCCGCGCTGCGCAACCGGCTCGGCAGCCATGTGACGCAGAAGGGCTCGCTGGTCGCGGCCGAACGCTTCCGTTTCGACTTCTCGCATCCGCGCCCGCTCAGCGCCGAGGATATCGCGGCGGTCGAGGCCGAGGTGAATGCGGAAATCCGGGCCAACGAAACGGTCCAGACGCGCCTGATGAGCCCGGACGAGGCTGTCGAGGCGGGCGCGCTCGCGCTGTTCGGCGAAAAGTACGGCGACGAAGTGCGCGTGCTGTCGATGGGCCGCAAGGGCAAGGGCGACGACGGGAAGGAACGCAACTATTCGGTCGAGCTGTGCGGCGGCACCCATGTCCGCGCCACCGGCGACATCGGCCTGTTCCGCATCGTTTCCGAAAGCGCAGTGTCCTCCGGCGTGAGGCGAATCGAGGCACTGACCGGCGAGGCCGCGCGGCAATGGCTGGTCGGGCGCGAAGAAGCGCTCAAATCGGTTGCAGGCACGCTAAAGACGGCCCCTGACGAGGTGGAGGCGCGGGTCGCGGCCCTGGTGGAGGAGCGCAAGCGGCTCGAGCGGGAGCTGGCCGATGCGCGCAAGCAACTGGCGCTCGGCGGCGGCGGCGGAGCGGGCGCGCCGGCGCAAGGCGCGGCCGAGGAAGAAGTCGCGGGGGTGAAGTTCTCCGGCCAGGTGCTCGATGGCCTCGACGCCAAGGAACTGCGCGGATTGCTCGACGAGGCGAAGAAGCGCCTGGGTTCGGGCATCGCCGCGGCCGTGGCGGTCAACGGCGGGCGCGCCGCGATCGCCGTTGCCGTCACCGACGACCTGACGCCGCGTTACGACGCCATTGCGCTGGTGCGCCGGGGCGTAGAGGCGCTTGGCGGCAAGGGTGGGGGCGGCCGCCCCGACATGGCGCAGGGCGGCGGGCCGGACGGGTCCGCAGCCGGGGCCGCGATCGCCGCGGTCCGCTCCGCTATCGAGGAAGCGGTTTCGGCCTGAGCGCCGCCCGCAGCGCGATCACCGCCGCAAGTTGCTCGAATTTCGGGTTTCGGGCTCGCTCCCGCGCGGCAGGTTGCGCCCGCCGGTGTCCGCGGGACGTTCGGCGTCGCGGCCTTTGCCGGACTTGCCGCTGCCGCTGACATTCTGCGGCTTGAATTTCTCCTCGTTGGGGATCGGTTTGGTCGGATCCTGGTCGCTCATGCGAAATCTCCTTCGGCCCACCAACGAACGGAAGGCGCAAGAGTTCTTGCGTCGGTCGCGGGATCAGGTCGCTTCGACCGGGCCGGTCCGCAGCTTGGGCTTGCGCTCCAGCGCGCCATCCTTCTGGATCTGCTCGCGCAGCTCGTCGCGCTTCTGGTGGATCGAGGCGATCACCGGCCCCATCGCCACCCCGATATCGACCAGCACCGCTTCCGAAAGCTGGAGCGAGCTTTCCAGCGTCTCCGGCACGGCATGGCTGGCACCGGCGCGATAGAGTTCGGCGGCATGGATCGAATCGCGCGCGCGCGCGACGATCAGCAGGTCGGGATATTGCTTGCGCACTTTCGCCACCAGCCGCTGCGCCAGGACCGGCTCGTCCATCGTCAGCACCAGCGCCTGCGCGCTGTCGAGGTTCAGCCGCTGCAAGGTATCGCGGCGGGAAGCATCGGCGAAGATGGCGTAGTAGCCTTCGCGCTTCGCGCGCGCGACGAGATCGGAATTGGAATCGAGCGCGACATAGGGCTTTTCGTGGACCTTGAGCATGTCGGCCACGAGCAGCCCGACACGGCCGGCGCCGACGATGATGACCCGCGCTTCGCCGTCGGGTTCGGCCGGCACGTCGGGCACGCCGTCCACCCGGCGGGCGATCGCGCGGCCCAGCTTGGCCAGGATCGGCGTGATGGTCAGGCCGATGGCGGTCACGATCTGCCAGAACTGTGCCGTGCCGGGCTGGATCAGCAGCGCCGAGCTGGCCGCAGTCAGCACGATCAGCGTGGTTTCCGACGGGCTGGCCATCAGCACGCCGGTTTCCGCCGCGGTGCCGCGCCGCGCGCCCATCATCCGCAGCAGCACGCCCGTGATCAGCGCCTTGAAGCTGAGCACCAGCACCACCGCCAGGGCGATCGCCCCCAGGTTGTCCCAGATCGTGGCCAGGTCGATGCTCATGCCCACGGTGATCAGGAACACGCCCAGGGCCAGGCCCTTGAACGGTTCCATGATCGTCTCGATCTCGCCGTGGTATTCGGTTTCGGCGATCAGCAGGCCAGCGATCAGCGCGCCGACGATGGGCGACAGGCCGACCATCGCGGTTGCCAGGCTGGCGCCGATCACCACCAGCAGGCTGGCGGCGAGGAACAGCTCCGGGCTCTTGGTCCGGGCCGCCTGGGCGAACAGGCGGGGCAGGGCGATGCGCCCGACGATCAGCAGCACGGCGACCACCAGGCCGCCCTGCCACAGCGTATCGACAAGCCCCTCCCACCCTTCGGCCTGGGCATTGGGGGCCATCGCGCCGAGCATGAAGATGATCGGCACGATCGCGATATCCTCGAACAGCAGCATGGCCAGCGCCGCGCGGCCCACCGGGCTGTGGGTGCCCGAAATTGGCAGAACGATCGCGGTGGAGGACAGCGCCAGCGCCAGCCCCAGCCCGATCGCGCCGGTCCAGTACTGCCCCATCATCGACAGCGCGACCGCCAGACAGCTGCCGATTATCAGCAGTTCGAGCGCGCCGAGACCGAAGACGAGTTTTCGCAATTGCCACAATCGGTTGAACGACAATTCGAGACCGATTGAGAACAGCAGGAGGATAATTCCGAATTCCGCGAAAGGCTCCAGCCCCTCCGGGTCGCTGATCGTTACGTGCCCCAGCCACGGATATTCGTAGACCAGCTTGCCCAGCCCGAAGGGGCCGACCGCAATGCCGATCAGGATGAAGCCGATCACCGGGGTGATGCGAAACCGCGTGAAGACCGGAATGACGATCCCGGCCGCGCCGAGGATCACCAGTGCATCCGATAGCGCGGGAGTGGGAGCGATTTCGCCTGCCATTGTCTCGTCCTAAACCGACCTGGCCGCGATGTCACGGCGCCAGCGAGCCGGCGGCTGCATTCGTCCGGCGCCGGCCTGCCGTCAGCCGCCGCCGACGGTGTGCGGCCCGAGCGGCTCGCGCCGGGGCCGCGGCTTGCCGGGGTGCTTGCCGGCCTCGTCCCATTCGATCCGGTAGAGGTCGAACCGCCGGTCGGCGAGATTGCGCACCGTCCCTTCGGCGCGCGCCCACGACAGGTCGGCCAGGTTGATGTCGCTGATCGTCAGCGTTTCGACATTCTCGCTCGCCTCCGCCGCGATGCCGTCGCGCGCGAAGGGGAAATCGCACGGCGTCAGGATGCAGCTCTGCGCGTACTGGATATCCATATTGGCGACATTGGGCAGGTTGCCGACATTGCCCGACAGGACGACGAAGCACTGGTTCTCGATCGCCCGCGCCTGCCCGCAATAGCGCACGCGCAGATACCCCTGGCGGCTGTCGGTGCAGAACGGGACGAAGATGATCCGCGCGCCTTCGTCCGCCAGGCGCCGGGCCAGTTCGGGAAACTCGCTGTCGTAGCAGATCAGGACCCCGATCGGACCGCAGTCGGTCGGGATGACGTCGATCGAATCGCCGCCGCGAATGTTCCACCAATAGCGCTCGTTCGGGGTCGGGTGGATCTTCTCCTGCTCGTGCACCGATCCGTCGCGCAGGCAGACATAGGCGACGTTGTGGATGTCGTCGTCGTCCATCCGGGTGGGGTGCGACCCGGCGACGATGTTGATGTTGTAGCGCATGGCCATGTCCGACAGGTCGGTCTTGAGCCGCGGCGTATATTCCGAAAGCCGGGCGATGGCCTCGACCGGCGACAGCACTTTGTCCTCGAAACTGAGCAGCTGGAGCGTGAACATTTCGGGAAAAACGATGAAGTCCGATTCGTAATCGCTTGCGACATCGACGAAATATTCGATCGCGCGAAGAAATTCGGCATAGTCGGAAACGGCCCGCGCCTGGAGCTGGCAGGTCGCCACGCGCACCGCCTCCACCCCGCGCGGCAGGCGCTTCTTCACCGGCTGGTCGCGCTCCACGTAGGGATTGTGCCAGACCATCATCACCGCGTTGGCTTCGGACTTCTTGTCCTCGGGCAGATAGCCGCGGATGATCCGTTCCGGCTCGAACCCGTTGGCGAGCTGGAAGCGCAGGACCGGATCGTGCAGGCGCCCGGCCACGACCTGTTCGAGATAGTCCTCGGGCCCCTCCACCTTCCGCTTGCTGCGGCGATAGTTCGGCATTCGCCCGGCGAAGACTATTCCCGCCAGGTCGCGTTCCTCGGCGAGCGCGCGCCGTTCTTCGTAGAGGCGCCGGCCGATGCGCACGCCGCGCACTTTGGGATCGACGCACATCTCGTAGCCATAGAGCCAGTCGCCGGTGGGATCGTGCCGGCTGCCGAAGCCGTTGCCGGTGATTTCGTCCCAGGTGTGCTCCTGGAATGCCAGCGCCTCGGCGATCTGCATCGTCGCGCAATATCCGACGACCTCCTCGTCGAGCAGAGCGACGAAACAGCCTTCGGGGAAATTGTTGATCTGCCCGCGGATCTCGCCGTGGGTATAGGCGGGCATGTCGTCATAGACGCGCCGCACCAGCGCGGCGATCCCGCGAACGTCCTTCGCCCGCGCGTTGCGGATTTCGAGCCGGCGCTTGCCGAACCGTTCGGGCGCCTTGCGGCGTACTGGCTGCTTTTTGCGTGTTGTCACTGCCAAGCTCCGATCTTCGCGCGACAAACCCCCTCCCGCACGCGGGAGGGGCGAGAGACCTGGCGGCGCGAAGCGGCGCCCAGTCGCAGCGGGGTGGGTCTTGCGGAACGCTTGCCCACCCCCGGCCCCTCCCGCAAGCGGGAGGGGGGAACAATCACTTCCAGTTCGCCATCTCGGTTTCGAGATTGGTCACGATCGCTTCGAAGAACTGCTCGGTCGTCAGCCAGTTCTGGCCCGGGCCGATCAGCAGCGCCAGGTCCTTGGTCATCTGGCCGCCCTCGACCGTGTTGATGCAGACTTTCTCCAGCGTTTCGGCGAAGCGCACCACGTCGGGCGTGCCGTCGAACTTGCCGCGGTACATCAGCCCGCGGGTCCAGGCGAAAATGCTGGCGATGGGATTGGTGCTGGTCGCCTTGCCTTCCTGGTGCTGGCGATAGTGGCGGGTGACGGTGCCGTGCGCGGCTTCGGCCTCCACGGTCTTGCCGTCGGGCGTCATCAGCACGCTGGTCATCAGGCCGAGCGAGCCGAAGCCCTGGGCCACCGTGTCGGACTGCACGTCGCCGTCGTAGTTCTTGCAGGCCCAGACGAACTTGCCGCTCCACTTGAGCGCCGATGCAACCATGTCGTCGATCAGGCGATGTTCGTAAGTGATGCCGGCTTCGTCGAACTTGTCCTTGAATTCGTTGTCGAACACTTCCTGGAACAGGTCCTTGAAGCGGCCATCGTACTTCTTGAGGATCGTGTTCTTGGTCGACAGGTAGACCGGCCAGCCGCGATCGAGGCCGTAGTTCATCGAAGCGCGGGCGAAGTCGCGGATCGAATCGTCGAGGTTGTACATCGCCATGGCGACGCCCGAGCTGGGGAATTCGAACACGTCGATATCGATGTTCTCGCCGTTTTCCCCTTCGAACACCAGCCGCAGCTTGCCCTTGCCGGGGATCAGCGTGTCCTTGGCGCGATACTGGTCGCCGAAGGCATGGCGGCCCACGACGATCGGATCGGTCCAGCCGGGGACCAGCCGCGGCACGTTGTCGATCACGATCGGTTCGCGGAAAACCACGCCGCCCAGGATGTTGCGGATCGTGCCATTGGGGCTGACCCACATCTTCTTGAGCCCGAATTCCTCGACCCGCGCCTCGTCCGGCGTGATCGTGGCGCACTTCACGCCGACGCCGTGTTCCTTGATCGCGTTGGCCGCGTCGATCGTGATCTGGTCGTCGGTTTCGTCGCGCTTCTGGATCGACAGGTCATAGTATTTCAGATCCACGTCGAGATAGGGAAGGATCAGCCGCTCGCGGATCCATTCCCAGATGATGCGCGTCATTTCGTCGCCGTCGAGTTCGACGATGGGGTTCTTGACCTGGATTTTCTGCATGTCTGCCCTGTCTGTTTCCTGGGAAGCTGTCGGATGGATTTGCGCGGGCTTTAGCAGAGGAGGGGGAGGGTGCAAGGGAAGCGCGGGGCGGCGCGTGCGGCCTGCGCGATCCGGCCGGGCGCGGCGCATGGGCCGGACACGAAAAAGGCGCCGCTTTCACGGCGCCTTCTTGCGATTTGCAGCCCGGGCCGGCCCCGGTTCGATGGTGGGCGTAGGAAGAGTTGAACTTCCGACCCCTGCGATGTCAACACAGTGCTCTACCACTGAGCTATACGCCCGATCCATCGGTGGGCCGCAACGTGCGGCAGGCGCGCCATCTAGCGACTGGCCCGGCGCCGCGCAAGCCCTGAATAAACGTGCTCAGACGGTGGCGTGCAGGCGGTCTTCGAACACGCGTTCCACTTCCAGCACGAGGTCGCGCAAGTGGAACGGTTTCGACAGCACTTTCGCCTGCGGCTGGTCGCGGCTGGCCTTCAGCGTGACGGCGGCAAAACCGGTGATGAACATGACCTTGGTGCGCGGGCTGATCTCGTTGCACCGCTGGGCCAGCTCGATCCCGTCCATTTCCGGCATCACGATGTCGGACAGGAGCAAGTCGAAGTGCTGCGATTCGAGCAGTGGAACGGCCTTCGTTCCGCGATCGACCGCCACCACGTCGTATCCGGCATTGTGCAGCGCGCTGGCGAGATAGTCGCGCATGGCCTCCTCGTCTTCGGCGAGAAGGATTCTGAGGCGGTCGGTCGTGGTCATGCCCTCGGCCCTATCGCAGCCCGCTTAAGAAATCTTTCGCCGCGTCGAGACTGCCCTGCTTTGACACAGGATCGTCAATTGTCGACAAGGGGCGGCATGAACGGTCAGCGATCTGCGTCGGATCCGGGGGGCACCGTGTTCGGCGGGGCGATCCCGGGAACCGGCGCGGGCGAGCCCGCTTTCGAGCTGCACTTGCCCGCGGACACGCCGATTCCCGTGCTCGTGGCGGCTCCGCACGCGGGCAGGGTCTATCCGCCGGACCTGTACGAATATATGCGCGATCCCGGATACAGCGCGCCGCGGCTGGAGGATCGCCATGTCGACATCCTGGCGCGCGAGATCGCCGCGGCCACCGGCGCGGGCCTCCTCGTCGCCCATGCACCGCGCGCCATGCTCGACCTCAACCGTGCCTGCGACGACGTCGACTGGTCGATGGTGCGCGGGCCGGCGCCCGGCCCCGTGCGCCATTCGCTGCACAACCGGCGGTCGCGCAGCGGGCTGGGGCTGGTGCCCCGGCGGCTCGGCGGGCTGGGTGAAATCTGGAAGGGGCCGATCGCACGGGCCGAACTGGACGCGCGGATCGCGCAGATCCATCGGCCCTACCATCGGGCGCTGGCCGGCGCGCTGGATAGCCTGCGCGACCGCTGGGGGGCGGCGCTGCTGCTCGATCTGCATTCGATGCCGCCGCTGAGGCCCAGGGTTCCGGGCGATCGGCCGGCGGAATTCGTCGTCGGCGACCGCTTCGGCGCGGCCTGCGATCACGCGCTGTCGGCGCAGGCCCTGGCCTACCTGGCGCGGTGCGACCGGCGCGCGGCGCACAATCGCCCCTATGCCGGCGGGTATATCCTCGATCGCCATGCCGCCCCGCGGCGCGGCCTGCACGCCATCCAGCTGGAGCTGTGCCGCACGACCTATCTCGACGCGGCTTTCGCCGAGCCTTCGGCGCGGGCGCCGGCGATCGTCCGCCTGCTGACCGGCCTGGTGCGCGAACTGGGCGATGCGGTCGCGGCGCTGGGGCGCGGCACCGCGCAGCCGCTGGCCGCCGAATAGAGTCGTTTTCGGCAAAGTGAAGCGGCACCGGCCCGCACCCCCACCCGGCCACCCAACGGCAGGGTATTCTATGGGTGGCCGGGTGGGGGTGCGGGCCGGTGCCGCTTCAGCCTTTTGCCGAAAACGCCGCTAGGTTTCGCCGACCGCCCGGCCGAGCCTTTCGCGCAGCCGCAGGACGGCCGCGGGCCGCATTTCGAAGCTGTCGCGCCAGGCCCGGTCGAGCCTTGCGATTCGGGCATGGAGTCTTTCGCTGGTGCGGATCAGGTCGCAGATCTGCGCGGGGAGGTAGCAGAGATTGTCCGGGTCCGCGGGCCGGTCGGGCGGCAGCGTGCCGTAGCGGCGCAGCTGGAACTCGCTCATCTCGCCGTTGAAATGCGCGCGCCGGTTGAGCAGCCAGGCCAGCGCATGCATCACCCTGGTGGTGGTGCGCAGCCCCTCCACCGACAGGGCAATGCGCGCGAAATCGTGTTCGTGCTTGGGCAGGCAGCCTTGCGACAGGTCGAACGTGGCGCGGACTTCGTCCGCCAGCAACAGCGCCTCTTCGTAAAGCGCCTCGATGATCGTCCGGCTGATATCCGCATGCGTGCCCATCGCGGCATAGCGCTAACGCAGCGGCGCGCGCGCCGCCAGTCGTCGCTTGCGGGTTATCCCACGCCGGATGGGCGTGTCTCGTGCCGGGACGGCGCATTCGGGCCCCAGTCGCCGCGCTCCGCCGGGGGCGGTTCAGGCGATGATGTCGGGCAACAGCTCGTCCTCGATCGCGGCGATGCGGTCGCGCAGGCGCAGTTTCTGCTTCTTGAGCCGGGCGATCTGGAGCTGGTCGGTCGAACCGGCCGCGCGCAAGGCCTCGATCGCGGCATCGAGATCGCGGTGCTCGACCCGCAGGGTCGCCAGCCGTTTGCGCAGTTCCTGCTCGTTCATCCGGGCCCGCTCCGCCGCCACTTCGGTTCGACGCGCCTGTGCCCGGTCTTGTCGAAATGCGCAATCTCGGGGCTTCGCAAGCGCGTGCGGATGTGGTTCTATAGTCGAACGCGGCTCGTCCGCGAAGACGAGTCGCTGTCCTCACGGTGTTCAACCAAAGGAGAGCCCGATGGTATCGTCTCACGTCAACGCCCTGCAAACCAAGCACGCCGGTCTGGAGCAGCGCTTGCGCGCCGAGCTTAACCGGCCATCACCCGACGCGGCGACGATTCAGGCGATCAAACGGCAGAAGCTCAGGATCAAGGAAGAGCTGTCGGCCATCTGAAAACGACCGGCGTCGGCGACCGCGAAACGCGCCGACGCCGCAATTCGGCAACGAACCGCGTTTCCCGGCGCGCGCTTTTGGTATAGGCGACTTGCATGAGCGCAGCCGCCGCAGCCCGCCGCATCCTTACCCGCCTGCACGAGGTCATGGCCTCGCGTCTGCACGCGCAGGGCAAGCTCGATCAGGTCGTCGACATCATCGCCGACTCGCTCGATAGCGAGGTGTGCTCGATCTACCTCCTGCGCGAGGGGATGCTGGAGCTTTTCGCGACGCATGGCCTCAATGCCGAAGCCGTTCACGTCACGCGCATGGCGATCGGCGAGGGGCTGGTCGGCACGATCGCGGAAAATGTCGAAACGCTGAACCTGGCCGAAGCCAAGGCGCACCCCGATTTCCAGTACCGGCCCGAAACGGGGGAGGAAAAATTCCATTCCTTCGCCGGGGTGCCGATCGTCTATCGCGAACGGGCGGTGGGGGTTCTGTGCGTGCAACACGTCGACCCCCGCCGGTACGAGGATATCGAGATCGAGGCCCTGCAGACGACCGCGATGGTCCTGTCGGAGCTGATTTCGAACAACGAGTTGATCGACGAGGAGGAAGCCCGCGGCCTCACCCCCGCCGATACCGGGCCGGCCACGATTTCCGGCCTGCCGCTGGTCAAGGGGCTGGCCAGCGGCGTGGCCGTCTATCACCAGCCGCGGATTACGATCGACCAGGTCATGGCCGACGATATCGAGGCCGAGCGCCAGCGGGTCTATCGCGCGTTCGACAGGATGCGCGACCAGATCGACAGCCTGGCGGACCGGGCGGAGTTCGGCGTCGGCGGCGAACACGAAGAGGTTCTCGAAACCTACAAGATGTTCGCTTACGACGAAGGGTGGAGCCGGCGGATAAACGAGGCGATCGATGCCGGGCTGACGGCGGAGGCCGCGATCGAGCGCGTGCAGCAACGCACCCGGATGCGTATGCGCGAGATCGACGATCCGTTGCTGCAGGACCGGATGCACGATCTGGAAGACCTCGCCAACCGGCTGCTGCGGATCGTGTCGGGCCAGATCGGGACCGCGGCCAGTCAGGGCCTGCGCGGCGATGCGATCCTGATTGCCAGGAACCTGGGGCCGGCCGAATTGCTCGAATACGACCGGCGGCGGTTGAAGGGCGTGATTCTGGAAGAAGGATCGCTGACCGCGCACGTCGTGATAGTGGCGCGCGCGATGGGCGTCCCCGTGCTCGGCCGGGTGCGCGGCCTGCGCGGTATGGTGCAGGAAGGCGATCTTGTCCTGCTCGACGCCGACAACGGCAATGCCGTCGCTCGCCCGGCGCAGCAGGTGGTCGAAGCGTTTCAGACGCGGTTTGCCAAATCACGCGAGCGGCAGGCGCTCTATGCCGAGCTGCGCGACGTCGAACCGTTCACCCGCTGCGGGACCCGAATCGAAGTGATGATCAACGCGGGGCTGCGCGACGACATTTCCGCCCTCCCGCTGGTCGGCGCCGACGGGATCGGCCTGTTCCGCACCGAATTCCAGTTCCTCGTTTCCGCCACTTTGCCGCAGCGCGAACGGCAGTTCCGGCTCTATCGCGACGTGCTCGACGCGGCCGGCGATCGCCCGGTGATCTTTCGCACGGTCGACATCGGCGGCGACAAGGCGCTGCCGTATTTGCGCGAAAGCGAGTTCGAGAACGACGAGAATCCCGCGATGGGCTGGCGCGCGCTGCGCCTGGCGCTCGAGCGGGAAGGGTTGCTCAAGGTCCAGGCGCGCGCCCTGCTCGAAGCGGCAGCCGGCCGGGCGCTCTACGTCATGTTTCCGATGGTCAGCGAACCGTGGGAGTTCGATGCGGCGAGGGCGGTGTTCGACAGTCAGCTTGCGCATTTGCGCCGCAAGAAGAAGCTGTTGCCGGAAGCGATCCGCTACGGAGCCATGCTCGAAGTGCCGGCGCTCGCCGAAGTTCTCGACCAGTTGCTGCCGCGCATCGCCTTTCTCTCGGTCGGGACCAACGACCTTACCCAGTTCCTCTTCGCGGCCGACCGGGCCAATCCCAAGCTCGCCGAACGCTACGACTGGCTGAGCCCGGCGATCCTGCGGTTCCTTCGCCGCATTTCGCTGGCCACCGCAGGGAGCGGGGTGGATCTCGGCGTATGCGGCGAAATGGGCGGGCGCCGGCTGGAGGCGCTTGCCCTGCTCGGTCTCGGGTTCCGCCGGCTCTCGATCACGCCGGTCGCGGTCGGCCCGATCAAGGAACTGGTGCGCCAGGTCGATCTGCGCGAACTGGAAAAGGCGATGCAGGCCTGGCTCTCTGCCCCGCCGCCGGACATGCGCGCCGCGATCACGGCCTGGGCCAGCGAGCGCGGCATCGAAACCGACTGACCCGTCGCGCGCCTGCGCCGATCCGTCGCAAAGGCCGGCGGCGCAATCGTCCGGCGCTTGACAGGGTGGCGCGGCGGCCCTTGTCGGGTTACAACCAAACGGGCCGCAAAATATCGGGTATTCTAGAGACGGCATGTCGGACGAAACACATGAATCTCCGGGCGAACTGCCGCTGGAGGGCGCTGGGCAACGCCTCCGCCGTGCGCGCGAGGAAGCGGGCCTGACGGTCGAACAGGTCGCTGCCGAAACGCGCATTCCGCTGCGACACCTCGAAGTGATCGAAGCCGGCGATTTCGAGGCGCTGCCGGCCCGCACTTATGCAATCGGTTTCTCGCGCACATATGCCAAGGCGGTCGGGCTCGATCCGTCCGACATCGCGCGCCAGGTGCGCGAGGAAACCGGCGCCGCCCGAGTGCACGAGCCGGTGCGGAGCAGCAGTTTCGAACCGGGCGATCCGGCGCGCGTGCCGACGCGCGGGCTGGCCTGGCTGAGCGCCCTGGCCGCGCTGTTGCTGATCGCGGGCGGGTTTGCCTATTTCAGGGACTATTTCTTTCCCGGGGCCGGCCCCGGGCCGATCGCCGTGCCGCAAGAGGCCGACCGTGCATCGCAGCAGGCCGATGCGGGCCGCGAAGCGCCCGCGCGGCAGCCGGATGCCGCGGCGGGGCCGGTCGTGTTCACCGCGCTGGAAGACGAAACCTGGGTCAAGTTCTACGATGCCAACGGCGACCAGCTGATGCAGAAGCGGATGGCGGAGGGCGAAACCTACACCGTGCCTGCGGATGCGGAAGGGCCGCTGATCTGGACCGGACGGCCCTATGCCCTGGCCATCACCGTCGGCGGGCGCAGCGTGCCCAAATTGTCGGAAGTCGACGAAATCGTGCGCGACGTGCCGGTCAGCGCGGAGGCGCTGCTGGCTCGCGCCGAAGCGGCGGAGGCGGACGATGAAGACGCAGGCGAAGGCGCGTAAGCCGTGTAAAGTTTCCCCCGGTTTACCTGTCGTGCGCCTCGACAGCGGGGGCCGATTGGGGCAAAATTTACCATCATTCAGGCGCCATTCGGGAACGGGCTGCCTGATTTGGGGGGCGCTGGACAGCGCAGTTTGAGGGACAGGAGCGACTTACCATGACCAGCCGCACGGGGCGTGCAATTCTTGGCGTACTGGCAATCGTAACGGTCGGGGCCGGAACGGGGCCGGCGCTGGCGCAGGATGGCAGCGCCGAAGCGCGGCTGCGCAAGCTGGAGGCCGAAGTGCGGGCCTTGCAGCGCACCGTCTTCCCGGGGCCGGAGGGGCGCTTCTTCCAGCCCGAGATTTCGGGGGCGAGCCAGTCGCGGGCCAATGCGGGGCAGACGCCCCCGGCCATGCCCTCGACCACGGCGGTGACCGACATTCTCGCCCGTCTCGACGCGCTGGAGGCGCAGATTCAGTCGCTCACCGCCCAGACGGAAAGCAACGCCAACGCGCTCGGCCAGCTGGAAACGCGCCTCGCCGCGCTCGAGGTGACCGGCGGCGCCGCGGCCGGGCAGGGCGGCGGATCGACGGCGGCGCAGGACAATCTTTCCGCGATGACCGGCGGCGCTTCCACGCCTGCGGCCGCCACACCGCCGCCACCGCCGCCGCCCGCAGCCGGGCCGACGGCGGCGCGGCTTGCGGCGGTCCAGGAAATTGCCAAGCCGCAGACCGACGATCCTGGCGACGACGAATACTCGTACGGCTTCCGTCTCTGGGACGCGGGGTTCTATCCCGAGGCGCAGCAGCAACTGGCGCTGTTCGTCGAGAAATATCCCGATCACTGGCGGACGACTTATGGCCGGAACCTCCTCGGCCGGGCCTATCTGGATGCGGGCAAGCCCGAAGAGGCCGCGCCGTGGTTCCTCAGGAACTATCAGGCCGACAAGCAGGCGGCGCGGGCGCCCGACAGCCTGCTCTATCTTGCCGAGGCGATGATCGCCATCAAGGATACCAGCCGCGCCTGTATCGCGCTGGCCGAATTCGCCGAGACCTATCCGGCGATCGCGACCGGGCGCCTTTCGGATCAGTATGAAGCGAACCGGCGCAAGGTGAGCTGCAATTGATAGACCGGTCGATTCCGACAGCCTGACGCGCTTCACGGCCGATCTGGCAAACGTCTGGCCCGACCAGGGGACCGGGCGGCTGGGCGTCGCGGTCTCCGGCGGCCCGGACAGCCTGGCATTGTTGCTGCTCGCGCACCGGGCGCTGCCGGGCCGGGTCGAAGCGGCGACGGTCGATCACGGGTTGCGGCCCGAAAGCGCGGCAGAGGCGGCGATGGTCGCCGATGTCTGCCGCGAACTCGGCGTGAGACATGCGACTCTGCCGGTTAGCCTGGACCGGGGAAACGTCCAGGGGCAGGCGCGCGCGGCGCGCTATTCCGCCCTGACCGGCTGGCTGGGCGAAAGGTCGCTCGACGCGCTGGCCACGGCCCACCATGCCGACGATCAGGCCGAAACGCTGCTGATGCGACTGAACCGCGGCAGCGGCCTGCCCGGGCTGGCAGGCATCCGTTCCGCCACGCTCCTGCCCGACAGGACGCATTTCGTTGTCCGTCCCCTGCTGGAATGGCGCCGGGCCGAACTGGCCGCGCTGGTGGAGGCGGCGGGGCTGGAGGCGGCGGACGATCCCAGCAACCGCGATCCGGCCTACGACCGCGCCCGCATCAGGCAAGCGATCGAGGAGGCCGACTGGCTCGATCCCGTGGCAATCGCGACAAGCGCGCGGTTGCTGGCCGAAGCGGAAGAAGCGATCGAGGCCATGCTGGCGCACGAATTCCAGGTCGCCGTCGCGACGGAGGACGGGTGCGTGCGCTATCGCCCGGGCGGCCCGCGCCTGATCCGTCACCTTGCGGTGGAACGCATCTTCGGCATGTTTGCGAAACATCCGCGCGGCAGCCGGATCGCCGCGCTGGTGAGCGCTCTCGAAGGCGGGGGGAAGGGGAACCTTGCAGGCATTCTCGCCCGCGCGGAGGGGGATTGCTGGATCTTCAGCGAGGAGCCCGCCCGGCGATCGGGCTGATCAGATAATGGCTTCGCCCATCTGCAGCGTCTCGCCGCGGGTGATGATCACCTTGTCGCCCTTCTTCGCCACTGCGAACAGACGGCTGGCCAGTTCGTCCGGGATCGCGATGCACCCGTGGCTGGCATAGCCGTTTTCCACTTCGGAACCGCCGTGGATGGCAATGCCGTCGTGCGTCAGGCGCAGCGTCCACGGCATCGGCGCATTGCCGTATTTCTCCGAGACGTTGTGCCGTTCCTTGGAAAGGATCGGGAACGTCCCCACCGGCGTGGGGTGCGCGTCGGTCCCCAGCATGGCCGCGGCGGCGCCGATCTCGTAGCCGTCTCGGAAGATCGAAATCACGCGCGCTTCGAGATCGACCGTGATGACCAGCGGCCCCGGTGGAACGCCTTCGTCGTCCCAGTGCCATTCGCCATATTTGATCGGGCCGTCGATCGGCAGGATCCGCTTGACGACGAATGCGTCGGCTTCGGTCGCGGAGGCTGATTGAGGAGCCGGTGCGGAAGCGCTTCCGGCCGTCCCATCGCTCGCGGCAAGCGTCGCCGACGCCTTGCCTTCGGCCGATTTCCCGTCGTCCGCTTCGGCCAGCGCCGCCTCGTCGACCGGGATCGCCGTTTCGAGCGATACGGGCGCCGTGTCGCGCGTTTCGCTGCGGGGCCATAACCCGCTCGCCAGCATCGCACCGCCGAACAGGAGAACGACTGCGGCGGTCGCGCCGCCGATCCATTTCAGCATCGGGTTCATGGCAGGCGATATGCCGGCCTCGTGCGTGCCATGCCAGTCCCGCGCGCGAAGCGTCCCGTCGGGGGACGCGCTGTGCGGGGAGGTTAACGCCCCAGACCGGCGGCCTGCCGCGCGAGCTGCTCTATCGCCGAAGGGTCGGGCGTGCCGCGCGGCGCGACCCAGCTCCCGCCGACGCACAGGACCGGATCGAACGCGAGCCATTCGGCGGCATTGTCCGGCCCTATGCCGCCGGTCGGGCAGAACCGGCAGGGACCGAACGGCGCCGCCAGGGCCTTGAGAGCCGGCAGCCCGCCGGCGGCCATGGCGGGGAAGAACTTGAAATGCGTCAGCCCCAGGTCGAGCCCGCGCATGATGTCGCCGGCATTGGCGATCCCGGGAAGGAACGGCACGTTGCGATCGATCGCCGCGCGGCCCAGCGGCTCGGTCAGGCCGGGGGATACGATGAACTCGCTGCCTGCGCGCAGGGCCTGGTCCAGCTCATGCTCGTTGGTCACCGTCCCGGCGCCGACAATCGCGCCGGGGACCTGCTTCATCGCCGCGATCGCCTCCAGCGCGGCGGGCGTGCGCATGGTCACTTCCAGCACCGGCAGTCCGCCCGCCACCAGCGCCCGGGCCAGCGGCACGGCGTCGGCCACGTCGTCGATCACGATCACCGGGATCACGGGGGCGGTGTTCATCAGGGTGGCGATATCGGTCATGGGTCAAAGTCCTGCTGTGGCAAGCATGGCCGATCCGCCCTTCTCGGCGCTGTCGGCGAAATTGCGGAACATGGCGAACAGTTCGCGGCCGGTCCCGGCCTCGGGTGCCGGTTCGGGCGCGGGTTCGCGGGCGTCCAGATCGGCCTGGGTCGAGATTTCACCGCTTTCCGCGCAGATCCGCACCACGTCGCCGTCGCGCAGGCGTGCCAGCGGGCCGCCGCCGAGCGCCTCGGGCGTGCAATGGATCGCCGCCGGAACTTTGCCGCTGGCGCCCGACATGCGTCCGTCGGTGATCAGCGCGACGCGATACCCGCGATCCTGCAGCACCCCCAGCGGCGGTGTCAGCTTGTGAAGTTCGGGCATGCCGTTGGCGCGCGGCCCCTGGAAGCGGACGACCGCCACCACGTCGCGATCGAGTTCGCCGGCCTTGAAGGCTTCGGCGACCTGGCGCTGGGTGTCGAAGACGCGGCACGGCGCCTCGATCGTCCAGCGGTCGCGTGCGACCGAAGACGATTTGAAGCAGGCGCGGCCGAGATTGCCCTGAAGCAGCCGCATCCCGCCGTCCGGCTGAAACGGGTCGGAGACCGGACGCAGCATGGCGCGGTCGCCGCTGGGGCCGGGATTGCGCCAGACCAGCGCATCCCGATCCAGCCCCGGTTCCAGCGCATAGCCCGACAGGTCGTCCGCGCCGACGGTCAGCACGTCGCGATGGGCGAGCCCGGCCTCGAGCAGTTCGCCGATCACGTAGCCCATGCCGCCGGCGGCGTGGAACTGGTTCACGTCGCCCGCGCCGTTGGGATAGACATGCGCGAGCAGTGGAACGGCGGAAGACAGTTCGGCGAGGTCGTTCCAGTCGAATACGATCCCGGCGGCGCGGGCCATCGCCGGAATGTGGATCGCATGGTTGGTCGATCCCCCGGTCGCGAGAAGGCCGACGGCGGCATTGACGATCGCCTTTTCGTCCACGCAGCGGGCGAGCGGCCGGTAATCCTCGCCGTCCTGCCCGATCGCCGCGACCCGATGCACCGCCTCGCGGTCGAGTGCCTGGCGCAGCTTCGTGCCCGGCTGGATGAAGGCGGCGCCGGGGATATGCAGGCCCATCAGCTCCATCATCATCTGGTTGGAATTGGCCGTGCCATAGAACGTGCAGGTGCCGGGCGAATGATATGACCCCAGCTCGCTTTCCAGCAGTTCCGCGCGCCCCACCTTGCCTTCGGCATAGAGCTGGCGGACGCGCTGCTTTTCCTTGTTGGGGATGCCGCTCGGCATTGGACCGGAAGGGACGAAGATGCAGGGCAAGTGGCCGAAACGCAGCGCGCCGATCAGCAGGCCGGGCACGATCTTGTCGCAGATGCCGAGTGTGAGCACCCCGTCGTACATCGCGTGGCTCAACGCGACACCGGTGGACAGGGCGATGACGTCGCGGCTGAACAGGCTCAGCTCCATGCCCGTTTCGCCTTGTGTCACCCCGTCGCACATCGCCGGGGTGCCGCCGGCGACCTGGGCCGTGGCCCCGACCTCGCGGGCATAGATCTTGAGCCGTTCGGGATAGCGGCCATAGGGCTGATGCGCCGACAGCATGTCGTTGTAGGCGCTGACGATGCCGATATTCGGCCCCCGGTTGGCTTTCAGCGCTTCCTGATCCTCCAGCGCGCCGGCATAGGCGTGGGCGAGGTTGGAGCACGAGACGCTGCTGCGATCGGGCCGGTTGTCCGCCTCGCGCTGCATCAGCTCGAGATAGCCGGAGCGGGTCGCGCGCGAGTTTGCGATCACCCGCTGGGTGACGCGGTGAACGGTGTCGTGGAGGGTCATGCGAGCCTCCTTTCCCAGGTTTGCGTTGTTCGGGCTGTCGAGCGGCTATTCATGCCAGGTCACCCCGTCGCGCTCGGCCAGGGCGATCGCGGCGCTCGGGCCCCAGCTGCCGGCCGTGTAAGTGCGTGGCTTCAGGCCCTGCTCGCTCCATCCGGCGCGGATCGCGTCGATCCATTCCCACTGCGCCTCCACCTCGTCGCGGCGGACGAAAAGCGTCTGGTCGCCTTCGAGCAAGTCGAGCAGCAGTCGTTCGTAAGCGATGCGGCGCACGGCGCCGGAGAAAGCGTGCGGCATCGCGATGTTGAGCGGCACGCTGCGCAGGCGAATACCCTCGCGGTCCAGCCCGGGGACTTTGGCCATCAGCGACAGGGTGATATTCTCTTCCGGCTGAATCCCGATCACCAGCTTGTTGGCCTGGACTTTCGCGCCCTTGCCTTCGAAAATCGAGTGCGGGATGCAGCGGAACTGGACCACGATCTCGGTCACCCGTTCGGGCATCCGCTTGCCGGTGCGCAGATAGAACGGCACGCCCTTCCAGCGCCAGTTGTCGACGTGGGCCTTGATCGCGACGAACGTTTCGGTGTCGGAAACCTGGCCCAGTTCCTCGTCGTAACCGGGCACCGCCTCTCCCTGGATCGCGCCGGCGCGATACTGGCCGGTAACCGTTTCGCCTTCCGCGACCGCGCGCAGGCTGCGCAGGACCTTGACCTTCTCGTCCCGCACTGCGGTCGCATCGAAGCTGCCCGGCGGTTCCATCGCGACCAGCGCCAGCAACTGCAGCATATGGTTCTGCACCATGTCGCGCAGCGCGCCGGCGTCGTCGTAAAAGGCGACGCGTCCTTCAAGGCCGACCGTTTCCGCCACGGTGATCTGAACGTGTTCGATATGCGCGGCGTTCCACAGCGGCTCGAACAGGATATTGGCGAACCGCAGGGCGAGCAGGTTCTGCACCGTCTCCTTGCCCAGATAGTGATCGATGCGGAAAATCCGCTCTTCGGGAAAGGCCGCGGCGACCGCATCGTTGATCTCGCAACTTGTCGCCAGATCGGTTCCCAGCGGCTTTTCGAGGCACATGCGCACGTTCGGCCCGTCCAGCCCGGCGTGCTGGAGGCCGCGAATCGTGGGTTCGAACAGGCTCGGCGCGGTGGACAGGAAGATCGCGAGGCCGCGGGCGGGCTCTCCGACGCGTGCGGCCAGTTCCTCGTATCCCTCGAGTGTGGTGGCGTCGAGCGGCTGGTAGCTCAGCCGGTTGAGGAAATCCGCCATGCCGCCGCGCCGGTTGGCGGGCAGATATGTCTCCAGCGCCTCGCGCGCGAAATTGCGGAATTCGCCGTCGTCGAGGTCGGATCGTGCGGTCCCGACGATCCTGAGGTCCTGTGCCAGGAGCCCATCGTGATCGAGCGCGCATAGCGACGGCAGCAACATGCGCTGCGCCAGATCGCCCGTGGCGCCGAACAGGACCAGTCGATCCGCGGTGAAGCTCATGCGTCGATGCCTTTCGCTCGTCGCCTGCTACCTAGGCAGGCCGGTTCTCGCGCGCCAGTGTGCCGCATACATATTCAGCCTTGCTTGCGCTTTGCCGCGCTCTTGCCGATAGGGGGCGATAATAGGCGAGAGGTCAATGGATACGCGAACGAAAAGGCGGCCGACGTCGATCGACGTGGCGGAACGGGCCGGCGTCAGCCAGTCGACCGTTTCGCGCGCGCTCGCAGGGTCCGAAGTCATCACCGAGGCGACCCGGGCCCGGGTTCTGCGCGCGGCGGAGGAAATCGGCTATTTCGTCGACGAACGCGCCGCGCGGCTGCGGCGCGGATCGACCGGAACGATTGCGGTCGTCGTCATCTGCCGCCCGGGCCAGAGCGCGGCGGACATCAATCCCTTTTCCTACATGCTGCTCGGCAGCGTCTGCCTTGCCGCATCGGAACGGGGGTTCGAGACCCTGGTTTCGTTCCAGGCGCGCGAAGAGGACCTGTTCGGCCATTACGAGGAACGCGGCTGGGCCGACGGACTGGTGGTGATCGGCACGACCACCAATCGCACGGCCTGGGACTATTTCCGCAAGCTGGAAAGCGCGGATCGCAATGTCGCCTACTGGGGTTCGCCGTTCGAGGATCTCGAGTGGGTGCGGTCGGATAACCGCGCGGCCGGGCGGCTCGCGGTCGAACATCTGCTTGCCCGGGGCTACCGCGCGCCGTGTTTTCTGGGCGCAATCGATTCCTCGCAGCATCAGTTCGCCGAACGTTACGAAGGCTATTGCGAGGCGATGCGCGAGGCCGGGCTGACGCCCTGCCTTATCGCCACGCGCGAAGGCGCCACGCGGGAGGAGGAGGGCGAGGAAGCCTGCGCCCGATATCTCGCCGGTGGCGGCCGGGGCGACGCGATTTTCGCCGCTTGCGACGCCATGGCGCTCGGCGCGCTGGAGGAACTGGCCCGGCGCGGGGTTTCGGTCCCCGAGGAAATCGGGCTGGTCGGGTTCGACGATCTGCCGGCCACCCGTTTCAGCCGACCGCCGATCACCACGATCGCGCCCGACGCCGCTGCCGCCGGGGGGCTGCTGATCGACGCCGTGCTCGGCAACGGAGAGGACAGGGGCCAGCAACGCCGGCGGGTGCCCGTGTCACTGTCGCCGCGGGGAAGCACCGCGCGCTAGTTTCGTTTTCGGTGCCGCTCCGTCGAAAGGGTCACCCGTGCGCGCCGAACTCGTTGGCGATCGCGGTGGCGATCCGCAGGTTCAGCGCGTGGGCGCGTTCGATGGGGGCGATGAATTCCGCCTCGATCGCGGCATAGCCATCGGCGCCGTGATCGGGATAGTCCGACGGTTCTTCGAGCACATAGTCCGAAGGGCCGGGGAACCGGGTCGGGAAGGCGCGGCGCAGTTGCGCCAGGGCATCCTCCACCCGCAGGGTCAGGACCATCTCGATCACGTCGCGGCGGCTGATATCGTTGGCCCGGCTGAAGGCCGGCACCGACACCGCGCGCAGGAACATGTGCTGCAACAATGTCAGGCGCAGGGCCTGGAGCACGCCGATGCGGCGCCGCACGTCCTCGCGGTTTTCGACCGGCGCCTCGTCCGGCAGCAGGTCGAGCAGGCGGTGCAGTTTCAGCGCATCGATCCTCAACCGCGAGGCCAGGCGGCGGAACACGCCGGCGCGGTCGTCCTTGACCAGATATTCGGCCAGCGCGGCACACGGTTCGGACAGATCCCGCTCCGTCCCGCGGTAGGTCCGACTGGCCCAGTAAGCGGAGTTGTACAATTCCCCGAAAGCGGCCACGGTCTTGATGCTGGCCAGGGCGTTGGAGGCACGGACCAGGCGGACCATCTGGCGGCCCCGCGCGCTTTCCGCCAGCAGTGCGGCAATCTCTTCGCGGTTGCTCTCCGCCGCGCTGCCGAAGCCGGCGATCACGTTGACCGGGTAGCCGAGCTGCTGGAGGATCGCGTTGTGCGGAATCGCCCGGATCTGGCGCAGGCTCATCTCGCGATCGGCCGATATGTCCGATTGGCGGCGCGAGACCCGGCTGCCGGTGGCGTTGAGAAGGCCGAGGCCGAAGGCCGTGACCGCGCGCGAATAGGTCGCGCTCTCCAGGTGCTCGTTCTGGTGGTCGCGGATCGCGCGATAGAAGTCGAGGCTGAGATCGGTCCGGCGATAGAACGGATCGGCCGGCGCGCCGGCGTCCGTTTCCGCCGGGCGCAATTGGGCGATCCGCGTCAGCGTGGCCAGCGCGAGGTCCGGGTTGGCGAAGAACAGGTAACCGTCGCCGCCCTGGAAGCTGACTTCGGGTTCGAGCCGGATGCCCGCGCGGGCGAAACGGCGCCGGGTCCACGGGCTCAACGGCCATTCGAGCCGGTCGGCAAAACCTCCCGGATGGGCGCCGCGGCCCATCGATTCCCCGTGGGTGTTGAAAATCAGGGCCGCGACGTCGGTCAGCCCGTTGGCGGCCATCGCCTCCGCCAACCGGCCCTGGAGCCGCTCGATCGCCAGGCTCGCGGGGATCTGGCCGACGAACCGGCCCGCGTCGGAAAAGCCGGTCTGAATGCACACGCGCCCGCGCCGGCGGGCATAGTCGCGGTAGATGTCCTCCGCCAGCAACGCATCGAGGAAACGGCCGCCGTGCTCCAGCGCGGTTTCGGTTTCGAACAGGGGGGAAACGTCGACTTTGTCCTCGATCCCGAACAGCCGTGCGAAATAGAGCGCGGACAGCACCGTGGCAGGCTGTTCGCATTCGGCGATCAGCATGCGGATCGGTGCATCGGCATCGATATGGCGCAGGATCTGCGCCATCGCGAGGAACTGGCGGATCGCGGTGGAGCTTTCGATTGCCAATGCGGCGAAATTGCTGCGCAGGGGCCTGGCCTGCGCGATCAGCTCGCGCAGCGTGCCGAGCGCGCCCTGGCTGGCAAGGTCGAGCGTCTGGCCCGCTTCGTCGAGCCGGCGCCGGATCGCATTGTGCAATTGCTTGGCGTTGACCCGGAAATGGATGCCGCCCATGCCCAGCCCGTCGGCGCGCATGGCGGCGGCCAGCGTCCTGAGCGCGATCGCGCGTTCGCCATCGCTGTCGCCATCGCGCGCCTCCGCCTCCAGCCGGTCGACGATCGGGGTCAGCGACAGGAGTTTCGCCGGGTCGTCGGCCGTCAGCCGGTTGGCGGCGGCCGAAAGCCTCTCGGGATCGTCGAGCGGCTCGGCAAACATACGGGCGCATTCCGCGGTGTGCGTCTGGGCCGAGCGGAGCGTGTCGAGCAGCGCGTGCCCCTCGTCGATTGCCGCCAGGCTGTCGGCATAGCGGGCAAGGCGCTCCGCCTTTTCCGCCAGCCGAAATCCGATCGAGGTGTGCCAGCCGATGTCGGTCCGCCCGTCCATGTCGTAACCGACCCAGGTCGCGAAGCGGAAAGGCAGCGGCGCGAAGGCGTGCCACTGTTCGGGCCAGCGCTTGCGCGCGGCATTCAGCAGCCGGGCCACGATCCGGTCGCGCGCATCCTGGCCGCGCGCCATGGCGGCCATCGCCTGCCGGTGTTCGAAGGTGAGGGTGATCGCGGGACGCTCGGCGGGGAGGGCGCATGCGCTTTCGTCGATCTCGCCCTCGCTGGCGGCGGCCGATGCGACCGCTTCGGACTGTGCGGGGGCGAGCAGAAAGGTCGGGTGGGCGGTAAACACCGCGTGCAGCTGGGGGCTTTCCCAGTTTGCACGGAAGGTGTCGAAATCGCTGGCGTCGAGGCAGGCGTCGAGCGCGGCCTCGTTGTCGCGGGGGGCGACCGGGGCGACCAGCCGCCGCAAGCGCCCGGCGCGGGTCATCAACGCCTCGCACTCCAGCTCCGCAATCAGGCTTTCGATCGTCGCGAGGTCGATCTTCCCGCTCTCCAGCTCGCGCGAGAGGTCCAGCGCGAGCTGGAAGACCGGGTTGAACAGCGGCGTTTCCTGCGTCTGCCGGTGCAGCGATCCGAGGTGTTCGATGAGTTCGGCCACGGTCTTCATGCCGTTTCTCCATGTTCCGCGACGAAGGCCGCCGCCGCGCCGTAAAGCCCGGGCTGGGGGTGAACGATGAGCTTGACGGGAATTTCGGCCATCAGCCCGGCGAAGCGCCCCTTGGCCCGGAACCGTTCGGCAAAGCCCGAGGCGGGGAGCGTATCGCGGATGCGGTATCCCAGCCCGCCGGCGATCACCACTCCGGCGAAGCCGCCCTGTGCCAGGGCCATGTCGCCGGCGACCGAGCCGAGCGAGAGGCAGAAGCGGTCCACGGCGGCGGCGGCGAGGCTGTCCTCGCCGCTCGTTCCGCGAGTCCAGATCTCGACATCGTCGCATTCGGCCACCGTGCGCCGCTCCATGGCTGCCAGAGTCTGGTAGATGTCGACGATCGCCGGGCCCGAGACCACGCGCTCGACGGAGACCCGCCGGTGCCGCCGGCGCAGGCGCGCGAGGATCGCGTCCTCGATCGAATCGAGCGGGGCGAAGTCGACATGGCCGCCCTCGGTCGCCTGGACGCGGTACCGGTCGCCCGAGCGCCACAGATGGGCAACGCCCAGCCCTGTGCCCGGGCCCAGCACGGTAATCGTGCCTTCGCTGCCCAGTGGCTCGTCGGGCCCCGTCAGGTGGAGGAACTGATCGTCCGGCGCTCGGGCCACCGCATGGGCCACCGCGGCAAAGTCGTTGACGATGGTGAAGCGCGCGACGCCCAGTTTCGATTTGACCAGTGGCGGGCGGATGACCCAGGGGTTGTTGGTGAAGCGGATGATGTCGTCGCTCACCGGTCCGGCGATCGCCATGCTGACCGCATCGGGCAGCGAGCCGCCCTGGCGTTGGCGGAAATCTTCCCAGGCGGTCTGAAAACTTGCGTGGTCTTCGGTGTGGAGCGTTTCGGGCTCGCTCAAGGCTATCGCCCCGTCGGCGTCCACGGTCGCGATTGCAAATCGCGCATGCGTGCCGCCGATGTCCACCACGACGAGTTCCATCGCTATCCTCCCGGACTTGCCCCTCTGCGGCCTGCTAGCAGCCCGATCGCGCCGTGCCCACGCATCGCATACATATTCACTCCCCTGCGCGCCCATTGTGTGCGTGCGGGTCGGGACGGCGCTCGACCGAGACCGACTTCTCGATAAAGTCGGCCGGGCCGAAGCTGGTCATGAAACTCACGTCCGCCGCGTCGCGCCCGACACCGATCTTCACGATCTCCTCCGCCCGGGCCATCTCCGTCGCATCGACCAGAAACCAGGCTCCGCCGCCCGGGGTGGTGGGATCGGTCAGGAACACTTCGGCCACGGCGTGAAAGTCCTGCGGGGTGACATCCGGTGCGAAACAGCTGACGAAGCGTGCCGGAATGCCCGAGGCCCGGGCGAGCATGACCATGACATGCGCGTAGTCGCGGCAGATACCGCGCCGTTCGATAAAACTGTCGAGCGCCGTCGTATTGGAGGTGCTCGACCCCGGGGCGTAAGTGAAACCGTTCGCGATCCAGTCCCGGATGGCCGCGATCCGGGCGCCGCCGTCGACCGATCCGAACTCGGCCTCCACGAACTGCTGGAAACGATCTGCCGGGCAATAGCGCGAATCGAACAGGTACTGCACCGCCTCGCCGGGCAATTCGTGCGGGCGCAGGCGTTCGAGCCGGGCGACGTCCGCCGGCATGCGCTCGACCGCCACCGTCGCGGTGTAAGTCACGTCGTAGCGGCCTTCCGCGCGAATCCACACGCGTTCGCCGATCGCGTCCTGCGCCGGGATGCGTGCGAAGTGCTCGCCCTTCGTCACCCAGGTATCGGTTTCGAGCAATCGCTGCTCGGGGATCATGGCCGCTTCGAACTGCAGCAGCACGTCGGTCGGCTTGTCCATCTGGAAAGCGAATGCGAGATCGATCGATATGGGCATACTCCGCCAACGCGGCGGAGCCGCGGTTGTTTCGGGCCCGCGGTGCCGAGCGAATTGCCACTGCCCGAACTGTAAGGCACAAAGGCCTGAATCGGGGAGGAGGAGCATGAAATTTCGTGATATCGCGATCGCCGCGCTCGTGCTCGGGGCCGTGCCTGCCACGGCGCAGCAAGCGAGCGAAGCGACCGGAACGGCACGCGACTATGGCGCGATGAGCGATGCGGAACTCGAAGCGGCGCTGGAGGGGCTCGGAGACGCCTGGATCGACCGGTGCGAAATCAGCGAGCCTCTGCTGGCGGAGCTAAGCACGCGCCCGGCGAAGGAGGACTACCGGTCGGGCATGCTGCTTGCGCGAATGGCTTGCGCCGACAGACAGGGGGCCTACGAACGCGCTGCCGATGCCTTGGCCGAGTACGAGAAGGACTTCGATCCGCTGTCCTTTCTCGGTCTGGGGTTCTACCTCGATTCGCGGCGCGACGATGCCGCCTCCGCGCTCGCTCGCCTCGAACGCTTTGCGAACACCGCCACCCACGAAACGGCCGAGGCGCTGAATATTGACGGGTTACAAGCTGCCGCAACGCTGGCGCGCAAGCACGGCCGCGAAGATGCGTTCGAAGATCTGGCCTTCCGCCTGTTCCAATCGCCGTTGTACGCCAGCGTCTCCGGCGAGGTTCAAAGCGGCATTGCCTACTGGGCGCTGGTACCCGCGATTCGCGCGAACGACGAAGCCCTGATCGACGAGGCTCTGGGACAGATACGCAATCCCACCTCCTATCCGGACTTTCTGGCGCTGCGCGAGTATGAACCCGCATGGCCGCAGATCGAGCGTCGGGTCGGCGAACATTTCACCGCCATCACCGAGGCATTTCGTCATTGGGCGGCAGCACGCTACGAGAACGCGCCCCATGATCGCGATCGCTTCTCCGACGCTGCACATGCGCTCTATTTCGACGGCCGGTTCGAAGAAGCTGCTGCACTTGCCCGCAAATGGCGGGAGCGTCCGGACGCTTTCGACACTATCGAGGAAGGCGATGCCTGGGCGCTCAACATCGAAGCCTATGCACTCGATGCGCTGGGCCGGATTGCCGAGGCCGACGCCGTGTTCGACCGCCTCGCCGAACTGCCCGCGGACGAAAATCCCTGGGTGGTGAGCTTCGTGATCAATCGCGGTTCCCGGCTGGTCGGGCAGAGGCGTTTTGCAGAAGGGCTGGAAGCTGCGCGCCTCGCGCGCGAAGTGGCCGAGGAACACGGCAATACGTATGCCAGAATGCTTGTCGCACGCGATCATGTCTGCGCGCTTCACGAGCTTGGGCGGGGTGAGGAGGCCGGGGCCGACCTGGCCTATTTGCGCGAGAACCGTGTCGAGAGGGTCACTCTGGTGGTTCAGGCGCTGCTGTGTGCCGGCCAGCGGGACGAGGCGCTCGCCATGCTGATCGACGGGATCGGCGACGAGCGCACACGCGCCGGTGTGATCATCGGGCTTCTGCCCGAGGAATACGATCTTTTCTACACGGCGTCGCTTCTTCCCCGGCCGCGCGATCTTCTTGCCACGAGCCGGGAGCTGCGCACTGCCTACGAGCGCTGGGCGCGCGAGATACCCGACACGTTCGTGCCTGCGGCGTCGCGCAAGCGGGTGCCGCTCGACCGCGCGCGCTGACAGCTGTGCTCGCCTGGTTCAAGGTTCCCCCGCAACGTGCAGCGCGACCTCGCGGCGGTGGGGGCGGGTGCGGTGTTCGGCGAGGAACAGGCCCTGCCAGGTGCCGAGCATCATCCGCCCGCCGGAGACCGGTATTGCCTGACTGACGCCGGTGAGCGCGGTCTTGAGGTGGGCGGGCATGTCGTCCGGCCCCTCGTCGTCGTGATCGTAGTGCGCGCCTTGCGGTGCGATCCGGTCGAGCCAGCGCAGAATGTCGCTCTGCACCGCGCGGGCGGCGTTCTCGTTGATAAGCAATGACGCCGAGGTGTGACGGCAGAACGCGGTAAGCAGGCCGGTCTCGATCCCGGTGGAGGCGAGCCAGTCGGCGACCTCGCGAGTGATCTCCGTCAGACCGGGTCCGCGGGTGTCGAAGGCAAGCGTGGTGGTGTGGTGCGGCATCGCTCCCATATAGGCGCCATGGGTTTGCAGCGCGACCTTTTCGCCCCCGAAGGGCAGGCGGCGGCACTGCCGGTGCCCGGTATGCTGCTGATCGAGGATGCGATCGGCGCGGCGGAGGAGCGCGCGTTGGAGGTGCGCATCGATGCCGCCCCGCTCGCGCCGTTCCGGTTCGGCCAGTGGCGCGGCAAGCGGCTGACCGCGAACTACGGCTCCGCCTACGACTACCGGCGCGGCAGAGTGACCGAGGCGCCGCCGCTGCCCGAGTGGATCGACAGCCTGCGCGCGCGTCTCGCGCCGCTCGCCGACCGCGACCCGCACGATTTCGGGCAAGCGCTGCTCATCCGCTACGATCCGGGGGCGGGTATCGGCTGGCACCGCGACCGGCCGCAATATGGCGAAGTGCTCGGCCTCTCGCTTTCCGCGCCTGCCGTCCTGCGCCTGCGCCGCCGCACGGAGCAGGGGTTCGAACGGCGCAGCGTCGACCTGCCGCCGCGCTCGCTCTACCTGCTTAGCGGCGAAGCCCGCGCGCTGTGGGAGCATTCGATCGCTCCTATGGCTGCGACCCGTCGTTCGGTGACGCTGCGGACTCTCCGCTGAGGCCGGGCTGCTAGAAGTCGACCGAAACCGAGGCGTTGATCGTGCGCGGGCGGCCCTGGAGCACGGCCGTGCTGAAGGTATCGAAGCCCGAGGCCCAGTAACGCTTGTCGGCCACGTTATCGACTGTCAGCCGCAGCGTGACCGGCGTGTCGCCCGCCGCGATGACATAGCGCGCACCAAGATCGAACACGGTCCAGTCGTCCAGGCGCAGTGTGTTCGCCGTGTCGGCCCATTGCTTGCCGGTGTGCGTCATGCGGCCGGTCAGCGTCAGGCCGGGCACGAACGGCGTGTCCCATTCGATGTTGGCGTTGGCGGTAAAGCCGGGGACGCCCGCGACTTCCGCGCCGCTCTCGAGTTCAGCGTCGATGGTGGAAAGGCCGGCGATCAGCCGCAATCCTTCGACCGGTTCACCATTCACCGTGAACTCGATCCCGCGATGCCGCTGCTCGCCGATATAGCCGTAGCGCTGCGTGCCGTCGGGTTCGGTGATCGTGCCGTCGCCCGGCCGCTCGATCTGGTAGAATGCCAGTCCGGCATAGAGGAACCGGCCCAGCGCCAGCTTGGCCCCGGCCTCGTATTGCGTGGATTTGCGGGGGGCGAGCACTTCGCCGCGATTCTCCAGCGCATCCTCCAGCGGGGCGACGGCGCCCTGCTGCAGCGCCTCGATCCGGTTGGCGTAGAGCGAGACGTAAGGCAGCGGCTTGAACACCACGCCGACCACGGGCGTGATCGCGTCCTTGTCGTAGACCGTATCGAGCTGGCCGTTGGCGGCGAGATAGTTCTCGACATGGATCGTCTGCATGCGCAGGCCGCCGGTGATCAGCATGCGCTCGTCCCACAGGCCGATCGTGTCGGAGGCGAAGGCACTCCACAGGCGGCTCTTCACGATCGGGAAGGGATCGTCGAGGTCGCCGCCGGGGTTCCACGGGGCGACTGTGGAAGGCGGCAGCGCCACTTGCGGGGTGTCGTAGAGGTTGGTGGCAAACTCGTCCCGGAAGTCGAAGGCGTTGCGGTTGGTCTGCCAGTTCGCGCTGCCGCCGAAATTGAACTCGTGCGTCACCGTCTCGCCCAGGTTGACCCGGATCCCGGCCTCGGCCGCCTCGTTATTGTCGGTGCGCGGTACGATCAGTCCGGCGCCGGTGGCCTCGCCGGTTGCGGCGTCGGCCAGGGTGATGCGGCTGTAGATGCCGTCCTCGCGCCCGTCGCGGGCACCGGCGCGCGCGTAGAGCAGCGCGTTGTCGGCAACGTCCCACTCCAGGCTCAGCGTGCCGAAGACGTCGCGCATCTCGGTATAAGTGAAATCCTGCGCGTAGTTCGCATCGGCTTCGGGCACGCGGGGGATCGCCGTCAAACCCGTGCCCAGCGTCACCTTGGGTCGCAGCGATTCCACCCGCACGTTCTGGTAAGCGAGGTCGAGAGCGGCGCGGAAATTGCCCCCGTCGTAATCGAGCGCGCCGCCGATCACCTGCGTCCGCCGGTCCTCGCGCTCGACCGAGGTTTCGCCGTCGCGGTAGGCGCCGTTGACGCGCAGGCCCCATTCGCCGTTCGCCCCGAACCGGCGCGAGACGTCGAAGCTGCCGCCGAAGTGCGCGTCCGAGGTATAGCCGAGCGTCGCGCGCGTCAGCGGGTCGAAGCCGGCGCGTTTCAGCTTCAGGTTCACCGATCCGCCCAGGGTCGAGCCGCCCGGTGCCGCGCCGTTGAGGAAGGCGCTCGAACCGTTCAGGACCTGCACGCTGTCGTAAAGCTCGGGCGCAACGATCTGGCGCGGGGCAATGCCGTAGAGGCCGTTCACGCCCACGTCGTCGCCGAACAGCGCGAAGCCGCGGATCACGAACAGTTCGGAGGCATTGCCGAAGCCGTAGCTCGTGCGCACGGTCGGGTCGTTGTCGAGCACCTCGCCCAGCGTCAGCGGCTGCTGGTTGAGGATCAGCGATTCGTCGAAGCTGCGGATCGAGAAGGCGAGGTCCGCCGCGTGCTTGTTGCCCAGCACGCCGGCGTCGCCGCCGTTGGTTATCTCGGTCGCGTTCGCGCGCTGGGCAGTGACGACGATCTCGCCGGATTCGTCCTGCGCCAGAGCAGGGGCGGCGGCAACCGCGCAAAGGGCAAGGGCCGACGCCATCGGGATGCAACGAGCAATCATGTCAGGTCTTTCTGTATCGGGAAGGCAGCCCGCGCCGGCGCCAGGCGGCGCCGAGGGCGAGGAGAGGAAGCGAAAGGAACAGCCAGGCGGCTGCATCGCGCAGGCCGTCTCCGGTGAGGCCGAGAACGAGCCCGGCCCCGCTGGCGGCGAAGATTGCCGCGGGAATCGCGAAGACGCGCGCCGGCCCGCGCGGCGTTCGGCGTTGCAGCGGGCGTCTTGCCGGGATCACGCGAGCCGCCCTTCCGCGCCGCCGTCGATTTCGGCCACACGCCGCTCGATCGCGCCGGGGCTGCGGCGCCACCAGAGCAGCACACCGGTCCACAGGACCCAGATCGTCGCCAGCGTCAGCAGGGCCCAGACGATCTTGAGCGGCAGCCCGCCGTAATCGCCGAAGTGCAGCGGCTTGGACATCATCAGCGCCTGATTGAGCGCGGGCATGGCGCGCGCATCGACCAGTTCGCCGCTTGCGGCGTCGATCAGCGCGGGGGTGAGCAGGTGCTGGGTCAGCGGCCGGTCGCCCTGGAAGAACATGGCATAGTGGCGCGCGGTGCTCCATCCGCCGCCGGGGAAGGCGATGAACTGCGGACTGCGGCCGGGCAGCACCGCCTGCGCCCGCGCCATCGCGGCGTCGAGCGAGCCGTAGTCGGCCGGCGTGACGGCCTCGGCACCGCCGTGCTCGGCGGTCATCGCGGCCAGCTCGCCTTCGCGCCAGGCGTCGGTCAGCGGATCGGCGAAAGCGTTGATGACGCCGGTGCCGCCGACGACCAGTGCCCAGGCGAGGATCACGATCCCGCCGAGGTTGTGCTGGTCGAGCCGCCCGACGCGGCGGCTGCGGTCCATTCGCAGCGTGCCGAACCGCAGCCGGCGCATGAACGGCGCGTAGAGCACCGTGCCCGAGATCAGCGCGACGACGAACAGCGCGCCCATCGTGCCGAGCAGCCACATGCCCGGCTGGCCGAGGAACATGTCGGTGTGGAGCCGGAGGAGGAAGTCCATCACCCCGCCGCCCGGCGCCGGACCGAGCGAGTCGCCGGTGGCCCGATCGAAGAACAGCAGCGTCATGTCCGCGTCCGCCGCGTCGGGTGTCGGGCCGGTGGTGACGGTCAGCAGCGGGCTTTCCTGGCTGAAGGCCATGAACAGCGGCACTTCGCCCGGCCGCTCGGCCAGCGCGGTTTCGAGCATCGTGTCGAGCGGCACGCCGCTCTCCGCCGAGGGCGGGCCGGGCAGGGTGGTTTCGTAATCGATCCCTTCCAGCGCCTCGATCTCGTCATGGAAGATGAGCGGCAGGCCGGTCGCGCAGAGCATGAGCAGGAACACCGTGGGCACGATGCTGCTCCACTTGTGCACCAGATACCAGGCCCGGATCGTGCTGCGACGCATGGGCCGCCGCCTATGCGGAGCCGCCGCGAAGGTCAAATGACAATCAATTGCAATAGCGGCGGGGCGACCTTCAGGCCGGAACGGCGTAGAGGTCGTGCGCGTCGGCGTCCTCGACCAGCGCGTCGACGAAATCGCCGGGCCGCAGATCGGGGGAGACATTGCGCAGGAAGACCTGGCCGTCGATCTCGGGCGCGTCGGCCTGGCTGCGCCCGGTGGCCCCGATATCGCCGTCCGCGTCGGGTTCGCCCACTTCGTCGACGATCACCGGCAGGGTGCGGCCGATCCTGGCGGCGAGCTTGGCCGCGCTGATCCGCTCGGTCACTTCCATCAGGCGGGCGTAGCGCTCTTCCTTGAGCGATTCGGGCACAGGGTCGGGCAGGGCGTTGGCGGCGGCGCCTTCGACCGGCTCGAAGCGGAACGCTCCCACCCGGTCGAGCTGCGCCTCCTCCAGCCAGTCGAGCAGGTAGCGGAAATCCTCCTCGGTCTCGCCGGGGAAGCCGACCACGAAGCTCGAGCGGATGGTGAGGTCCGGCGCGATCTGCCGCCACTGGCGAATCCGATCGAGCACTTTCGCTTCGTTCGCCGGGCGCTTCATAGCCTTCAGCACCCGCGGGGCGGCGTGCTGGAAAGGAATGTCGAGATAGGGCGTCAGCAGGCCCTCGGCCATCAGCGGGATCGCCGCGTCGACGTGGGGGTAGGGATAGACGTAGTGCAGCCGCACCCACGGCACCTGCCCTTCCGGCGTGCGCAGGGTGCCCAGCTCGCGCGCCAGGTCGGTCATGTGCGCGCGAACCTCGCGCCCGTGCCACTGGCGGCTCTCGTGCCGGATATCGACGCCGTAGGCCGATGTGTCCTGGCTGATGACCAGCAGTTCTTTCGTGCCCGCTGCGACCAGCTTCTCCGCCTCGCGCAGCACTGCATCGACCCGGCGGCTCGCCAGCTTCCCGCGCAGTTGCGGGATGATGCAGAAGGCGCAGGAATGGTTGCATCCTTCGGAAATCTTCAGATATCCGTAATGCCGCGGGGTCAGCTTGATCCCCGCCTCGTCGAAAGCGGCCTGGGGGATCAGGTCGACATAGGGGCCCTGGGACGGTGGGGCCGCTTCGTGGACGGCTTCGACGACGGCCTCATACTGATGCGCGCCGGTGACTGCGAGGACGGCGGGATGCGCGGCCCGGATCGCGTCGGCATCTTCCCCCATGCAGCCGGTGACGATCACCCGACCGTTTTCGGCTATGGCTTCGCCGATCGCTGCCAGGCTTTCTTCCTTTGCGCTGTCGAGGAAGCCGCAGGTGTTGACGAGCACCACGTCCGCCCCGGCATAATCGGCGCTCATCGCGTAGCCGTCGGCGCGCAGGCGCGTGAGGATGCGCTCGCTGTCGACGAGCGCCTTGGGGCAGCCGAGGCTGACCATCCCGATCTTCTTCTGATCGGGGATCGACGAGATGGTGTGGGTGGACATTTCGCCGCGCCCCTACACGCGCGCGGCGCTTTGCGCTAGCAGGGAGAATAAACGAAGGAGAAGGCACCTTTGGGTCCGGTAAACTGGATTGGAGTGATCCTGGCGACGCTGGCCGCCGGCCTGCTCGCGCTCGGCTGGTTCGGGCCGATCTTCGGAATGGCCAAGGCGCGCGAGGTCGCCGCCGGCAAGATCGCGGTGCGGCGCCGGCCGGAACAGGTGGTGGCGATCACGGGCAGTCTCCTGTTCGTCAGCGCGGCGATGATGGGACACATGTTCGCCCGCGTCGGCGGCGCCGCGCTGGCGGAAAAGCCGTGGCTCTATTTCATGATGTCGGGCGGGCTGGCCGGCGCATTCGTCATCCCCGCTCTGCTGATCAGCTACAGCCATATCCGGGTCCCCACGCGAGTCGCGCTGATCGACGCGGGGTACTGGCTGGCCGCCTATCTGGCGATGGGCGGCGTGTTCTGGCTGCTGGGCTGAAAATGCGCTAGGCCCGCCGGGGGTCGCGCAGTTTTGGGGGAGGACGTGCGATGCTGTTCGAAGTCAACTGGCTGGCAGTGGTGCTGGCGGCGCTTGCGGGATTCGTCGTCGGCGGAATCTGGTACGGCCCGATCATGGGCAAGCGCTGGATGGGCGCGGTCGGGATTACCGAGGAAGAGATAAAGCAGAGCAACATGCTGCTGATCTATGGCGGCGCGTTCGCCTTTGCGCTGCTGGCGAGCTGGACCCTGGCGCACACCTTCGCGACTTATGCGCAGGACCTGTCGGTCTTCATCAAGGTGCTGACCGCCTTCGGCGTGGCGCTGGGCTTCATCGTTCCCGCGATCGGGACGAACTATCTGTTCTCGCAGAAATCGAAGGTGCTGTTCTTCATCGACGCGGGATACTGGCTGCTGTTCTATATCGCGATGGGCCTCGTTCACGCCTATCTGCCCTGAGCGCCCGCAACCGGCGGTTCTCAGGACCACCGGCCTATCGAAGAGGGGGGAGGCATCTCTTCCCCCTCCGTCATTCCCGCGAAAACGGGAATCCAGGCTCGCGCGCGCCGAACATCCGCCGAACACCCAATGTCGATCCGCCCTAGCTCTCGCCGTTGGCGGTCGGGCGGATTTCGACGATGATGTCGCCCGCCTGCAGCGTGCCTGCCTCGTCTTCCCAGAAGCCGCGGGCGCCGCCGTCGCGGTAGATCCGCAGACCCCGGCCGCCCGTCGCCAGCCGATCGAGCGGTTGACCGACTTCCTCGGGCAGGACGGCGCGTTCGACCAGGTGAACCCGCCCGGTAACCGACGCGAGATCGGCCATGTATTCGGCGATATGCGTGCCCTGCGCGCTGCCGGCCAGCAGCAGCCCGGTGAAGCGCACGGGGTTGATCACGTTGTTGGCGCCCGCCTGGCGCGCAAGCAGCTCGTTGTCCGCGGCGCGCACGACCACGCTGATGGGAATCTTCGGCGCCAAATGGCGCACGGTCAGCACGATCAGGATCGAGGCATCGTCGCGTCCCGCCGAAACCAGCACGGTCTGCGCCTCGGTAATGCGCACCGCCATCAGGCTTTCGTCGCGGGTCGCGTCGGCCGCCATGACGTTGCAGCCGAGCGCTTCGGCTTCGGCCAGGCGCTCTTCGCGGGTATCCATGACCACGATTTCGCGCGGGTCGGTGCCGCGTTCGATCAGTTCGCTGACGGCTTCCGAGCCGGAGATGCCGAAGCCGAGAACCACGACGTGGCCGGACAGTTTTTCCTGAATGCGGGCCATGCGCCATTTCTCCCAACTGCGCCTGATGATGAAATGATACGCCGCGCCGACGAAGATGAAAATCACGGCGAAGCGGATCGGGGTGACGATCACCGCCTCGACCAGCCGGGCGCGATCGCTGATCGGGGCGATATCGCCGAAACCGGTCGTGGTGATGGAAATCATCGTGAAATAGACGACGTCGAGGAAGGAAACCTCGCCGTCGAGATTGTCGACCAGCCCCTCGCGATCCCACCAGTGGATCATGATCACGATGAATACGAGCGAGAGCGCCAGGCCGATGCGAATGAACAGGTCGGCCCACACGGGAACCTTGAGCGCGCGCCGGAGGGGCTGGAACCGCCCGGTGCGGCTCGTGCGCCGCCGCCGGCCCCGGTCCATGCGCGAGAAACGGTCCCAGATCACGGCCGATCGTTTCCGCGGAAATGCTCCTGCGGATCGAGCCTGGCGCCGTCCTTGCGAATCTCGAAATGCAGTTCGGCCGTATCGGGCTCGCTCGCGGCGCCGGCGATTCCGATCCGCTCGCCGCTCTTGACCACGTCGCCGGCCTGCACGGTGATCCGGCCCAGATGGCCATAGGCGCTGCGCCAGCCGTTGCCGTGGTCGATCACCACCAGCCGCCCGAAGCGCGGATCGCTCCCGCTCGCTTCGACCACGGTGCCGCTGGCCGCGGCGCGGACCATGTCGCCCGGGCGGACGGCATAATCGATCCCGTCGTGTCCGCCGCCGTCGGGGCGCAGGGCATATCCCAGCCGCACCCGGCCGTCGTGCGGCGGACGGAAATAGGGCCTGGCGGGCGCGGGGGCGGAGGGCGGCGCCTTGAGAACGGCGGGAACGATCAATCGCTGGCCGGGGCGGATGCGATAGGGCGGCTCCAGCCCGTTGGCGACGGCGATCGTGTCGAACGGGACGCCGTGACGCAGGGCAATGGCAAAGCCCGTGTCGCCCGGTTTCACGGTATAGGTCCGCTGGCGCGGGATCGCCAGTTTCTGCCCCGGCCTGACGACATAGGGTTCGTGCAGCCCGTTGGCGGCGGCGATGACCGAGGCCGGAACGCCCGCGCGGTTGGCGATCCCGTTCAGCGTCTCGCCTTCGATCACGACGTGCTCTGTCTCCGTCGCCGGGTCGGCAGCGGCGAGCAGCAGGGGCACCGCAGCGATCAGGGCGAAGCGGGTCATTCGCTGTAGCGCTCGCCCAGTTCGCCCAGCGAAGCATGGTGGGTAAGGTCGAGCTGCAGCGGCGTCACCGAAACATACCCCTCGTCGATCGCTTCCAGATCCGTCCCATGGTCGAGCGTGTGTTCAATCGCCTCCAGCCCGAACCAGTAATACTTGTAGCCGCGCGGGTCACGCCCTTCGACCACGGTGCCGCGCGAATAGTCGTGGAAACCCTGCCGCACGGCGCGGATGCCGCGTATGTCCTGCGGCTTCAGGGCCGGGAAGTTGACATTGACCAGCGTGCGTTTGGGCAGCGGCGCGTCGAGCAGCGGGGCGAGCACGCGCGCCCCCCATTCGCGCGCCGCGGCAAAAGGCACGTCGTCGCCCATGCCCTCGCGCGCATAGACCTGGCTCAGCGCGATCGAGCGGATGCCCGCCAGCGCGCCTTCGATCGCGGCCGAAACGGTCCCGGAATAGGTGATGTCGTCGCCCAGGTTGGCGCCGCGGTTCACCCCCGAAAGGATCACGTCGGGCGCCCCGTCCATCACCGTGCGCAGGCCCATCGTCACCGCGTCGGTGGGCGTGCCGGTGACCGAAAAGCGCCGCTCGTCGTGCTTGCGCAGGCGCACCGGGCGGGTCAGCGTCAGCGAATGGCCGGTGCCCGACTGCTCTTCGTGCGGGGAGCAGATCCAGATATCGTCGGAAAATTCGCGCGCGATTTCCTCCAGCACCTTGAGGCCGGGGGCGTAGATGCCGTCGTCGTTGGTGAGGAGAATTCTCATATGCCGCGTCTTTCGATCCCTGTCCGTCGCGCCGAAGCGCAGTCAGCCCCTCGACGAGGCCCATATAACCAATTAGGTTTCTCTTGTCAAGAAAAATCTACCAAACCGGTTTCAAGCCATCGCCGTTTCGAGAGCGTTGCGCAAGCGGGCGCGGCTAGGGCTCCAGCCGCTTCGCGCCGCCCATCCAGGGGCGCAGCACTTCCGGCACTTCGACCGAGCCGTCTTCCTGCTGGTAATTCTCGAGCACGGCGACGAGCGTGCGGCCGACCGCGAGGCCCGATCCGTTCAGCGTGTGGACGAACTCGGTCTTCTTCGATCCCTCGGGGCGATAGCGCGCGTTCATCCGCCGCGCCTGGAAATCGCCGCAGTTGGAGCACGAACTGATCTCGCGCCACGCGCCCTGGCCGGGCAGCCAGACTTCGAGGTCGTAAGTCTTGCGCGCGGTCGCGCCCATGTCGCCGGTGCAGAGCAGCATCTTGCGATAGGGCAGGCCCAGCGCCTCCAGCACGTCTTCGGCGCAGCGCGTCATCCGCTCGTGCTCGGCATCGCTGTCCTCGGGCCGGACGATGCCGACCAGTTCGACTTTCTCGAACTGGTGCTGGCGAATGAACCCGCGCGTGTCCTTGCCCGCGGCGCCGGCTTCGGAACGGAAACAGGGCGTCAGCGCGGTCATGCGAATCGGCAGGGCATCGTCGTCGAGGATCCGTTCGCGCACGGCATTGGTCAGGCTGACTTCGGCCGTGGGGATCAGCCAGCGCCCGTCGGTGGTCTGGAAATTGTCTTCGGCGAACTTGGGCAGCTGGCCGGTGCCGAACAGCGATTCCTCGCGCACCATCAGCGGCGGCGCGCATTCGGTGTAGCCGTTCTCCGCCGTCTGCCGATCGAGCATGAACTGGCCGAGCGCCCGGTGCAGCCGCGCCATCTGGCCGCGCAGGAACGTGAAGCGCGCGCCCGCGATGCTGGCGCCGGTTTCGAAATCCATGCCCAGCGCAGGGCCGAGATCGGCGTGCTCCTTCGGCTCGAACGCGAATTCGCGCCGCTCGCCCCATTGCGACAGCTCGACGTTGGCGCTCTCGTCCGCGCCTTCGGGCACGTCTTCGGCGGGCAGGTTGGGCAGGCGGGCGAGGGCGTCGTTGAGTTCGGCGGCCAGGGCGCGGTCTTCGTCCTCCAGCGCGGGCAGGGTCTGCTTCAGCTCGGCCACTTCGGCCTTGAGCGTTTCCGCCCGGTCCCTGTCGCCCTGCGCCATCGCCTGGCCGATCGCCTTGGAGGCTTCGTTGCGGCGGCTTTGCGCCTCCTGCATCCGGGTGGTCACCGCGCGGCGTTTCGCATCGAGCGCGATAAGGTTTTCGGCGACAGGCTCCACTCCCCGCCTGGCAAGGGCGGCGTCGAAGGCTTGCGGATCGTCGCGGATCAGGCGGATGTCGTGCATGGCGCGGCCTATGCCCGACCGCCGCGACCATTTCCAGAGGCGTTCGGGGAACGCGACCCGGCCCCGGGGGTAGACATGCAACGGATCGATTGGCAGCGAAGGGCGCGCCAAGTCCGCAGCCGGGCGAGAGAATTGACCAATCCGACTATCCGTCCTCCACGACGAACTCCGTTTATTGACCTGCTCGACCTTGCGATCCGCGCCGGACGGCGGGTGGGCGCGGTGGCTCCGGCCCGGCTGGAGAAGGCCCATCTGCTCGAACGGGCGGCGGAGGCGACCGGGCTCGACGATTTCGGCGACCCCTGGTTCGAACGGCCGATGGACGTCCTGCTCGATGCGATCGCCGACGAGGCGCGGCTCAACGCGGCGGGCGATTTTTCGGCCATGCAGCAGTTCCACCATGTCCTGCGCGATCGCTTGCTGGCGCAGATGTGGTTCAAGCGGCATCCCGAGATTCTCGCGCGCGCCATGCCGCGCCCGGTGGTGATCGTGGGGCCGATGCGTTCGGGCACGACCCGCATGCACCGCTTGCTCGCAAGCGACCGGCGTTTCAGCCACATGCGCAGCTTCGAAACGATCAGCCCGGTGCCCCGGCCCGATTTCGAGGAGGTTCTGGAAGGGCGCAGGGAAGATTTTCGCCCCGTCCTCGCCCGCCGGATCATGCAGGTCGCGCGCCTGGCCAACCCGCGCACGCTCTCGATCCATCCGACCGGCCCCTGCGAGCCGGAGGAGGAGCTGGGCCTGCTGGTCGCGAGCATGTGGGGCATGAAGCACGAGGCGCAGTGGCATGTTCCCGGCTACGGCCGGTGGTGCGAGGGGGAAAGCGCGGTTCCCGCCTATCGCCACATGGCCGATCTCCTGCGGCTGGTCGGCTGGTCGCAGCAGGCGTCGACCCTGCGCCCCTGGATACTCAAGACCCCGCAGCACATGCTGGACCTGCCGGCCCTGCTGGAGGTGTTTCCCGATGCGCGCCTGATCTTCACGCACCGCGACCCGCTCAAGGTCGTCGGCAGCGCGGCCTCGCTCGCCTGGAACCAGACGATCATCTATTCGGACCACGCCGACCCCGCAGGCATTGGCCGCGAGTGGCTGCACAAGACTTCGCTGCAGGTGGAACGGATGCGCGCCGCGCGCGCGTCGATCCCCGCCGGGCGGATGATCGACGTGCAGTACGAAGACATGGAGCGCGACTGGCGCGGGACGATGGAGCGGGTTTACCGCTTCCTCGGTCTCGACATCGCGCCGGCCATGCCGCGAATGGAAGATTACATGCGGCGCGCCGGCGCGCTCAAGCGGCGCCCGCATGCCTATAGCCTGGAAGAGTTCGGACTCACCGCCGGCGACGTGCTCGACCGGCTGGGCGACTACGCGCGCGCCTTCGACGTGCCGATCGAAGGCGAAGCGCCGGACGAAGCTCCTCGGCGCAGGCTGCGCGTGTCCTGATCGTTCCGCACAAAAAGGGCCGGGGCGCCCGGCCCCGGCCTTTCGTATCCCTGCCGGATACCGCCGGTCAGTATTTGAGCGTGGCCGTCACGAAGACCTGCCGCGGATTGCCGTAGAACGCCGTCAGCGTCCCCTCCGGCCCGAGCGTCGGGATCGGCTGTCCGTTGGCCGTCTCGATCTCCCCCGTTGTCGGGTCGGTCGCGACGAAGGTGTAGCCCGAGGTCTTGTACTGCTTGTCGAACAGGTTCCTGCCGTAGAGCCCGATGCTCCAGCGGTCGCCCGGCGCGGTATAGACCACGCTGGCATCGACCAGCGCGTAGCCGCTCTGGTCGAGATAGGGGTTCGGGATCTCGAACTGATAGGTCTTGCTGCGATAGGAAACCGTCGTGCCGAGATAGAGATCGCCGCTGCCCAGCGGGGCGGTATAGCTTGCCGTGCCGCTGGCGGTCCATTTGGGCGTGTTCTGGACTTTGCGGTGCTCGGCCACATCGGTCGGGGTATTGCCGATATTGGTGATATATTCGTCGTACTGCGCATCGATATAGCCCAGCGATCCCGACAGGTTGAACCCGCCGCCCAGCCGCGCGCTCGCCTCCAGCTCCAGCCCCTTGAACGTCGCCTTGCCGGCGTTGGACACGACCCCGCAGAACGACGGCGTGGGTTCGGGCGGCTCGCCGACCATGATCGTGCAGGCGACCGATCCGGGGATCTGTACGTCGGTGTAGTCGGCATAGAATCCCGCCACCGCGACATTCAGCCGGCCGCCCATCAGGCTGCCCTTGTAGCCGATTTCGTAACTGTCGACCTGTTCGGGCGCGAAGCTGAGGAACTCGGCGATTTCCTCGTCGGTCGGTGCGCCGGGCGTCGCCGCCGGGGCATTGCTGCCGACACCGCGCGGATCGAACCCCCCGCCCTTGAAGCCTTGCGAATAGCTTGCGTAGATGTTGTGATTGGGCGTCGGCATGAAGCTGATCGAAGCGCGCGGGGTGAATTTCCTGAACTCGCGGCTGCCGTCGAAATCGGTGCTCGGCGCCCCGAAAGGCACCCCCGCACCGCCGAAAATCGGCGATCCGCCGCCGAGGTAGTTCTGCCGCAGGATCGAAGCGGTGCGTTCGTCCCAGGTGTAGCGGCCGCCGACCGACAGGCTGAGCCGTTCGGTGAGGTCGTAGGTGAAATCGCCGAAGATCGCGTAGGTCTCCGTATCGACCTCCGCCGCCGTGTACGCGGTCAGGCCGGCGAAGGTGGTGAAGATGCGCACGTCGAACAGCGTATCGGCCGAGGCGTCGAGGTAGTAGAGGCCGAGCAGCCCGGTCAGCGGTCCGCCGTCATCGTAGAGCAACTGGAATTCCTGGCTGATCTGTTCGTTGTAGTAAGCGCCGGGCACGTCGAGATCGACCGCGGGCAGGGCGTCGAAGTCGATCGGGCCGATGCTGTCGTCCTTGCGCCACGCCGATATGGAACGGAGCGTCAGGCCGGCGCCCAGATCGGCCGAAATGTTCATCGACAGGCCATAGGCCTCGACATCCTGCCGCGGATCGTCGAGCCCGCCGCGCGTATCGTAGACATCGTCGAGCACCGGCGCGCCGGAGACGAGGCCGGGGATCAGCCTGTGCCCGCCGCGCTGGAGGCTCTTGTCGCGGGTGTAGTCGCCCGAAATGCGGATCAGCACGGGTTCGCCGTGCCCCCCGATCTCCAGCGAGGCACGCCCGGCCCAGATGTCCTTGTTGTAGTTTTCCGTGCCCAGCGTGAGATTGTCGCCGAAGCCCCCGCGTGAAAGCCGTGCAACCGAACCGCCGATCCGCACGATATCGCCCAGCGGCGCAGAGGCGCTGATCACGGCTTCCGCCTGATCGTATGTGCCGTAAGTCGCACGCGCCTTGAAAGAGAATTCCTGCGGCAGCTGGCTGGTCACGTATTTCACCGCGCCGCCGATCGTGTTGCGGCCGTAAAGCGTGCCCTGGGGACCGCGCAGGACCTCGATCCGTTCGACGTCGTAGATGTCGAGCACCGCGGCCTGGGGCCGGTTGAGGTAGACGTCGTCGAGATAGATGCCGACCCCCTGCTCGAACCCCGAAACCGGGTCCTGCTGGCCGATGCCGCGGATAAACGCCGACAGGGTGGAATTGGTCGCGCGCGAGCTTTCGAGTGTCACGTTCGGCACCGACTGCGCGATGTCGGTAATGTCGAGCGCGCCGCGTTCCGCCAGCTGTTCGCCGGAGAACGACGAGACCGCGACCGGAACGTCGATCAGCCGCTCCTCCCGCCGGCGGGCGGTGACGACGATCGTGTCCGCGCCGGTGGCCGGGGCGGCTTCTTCGGGGGGCGCGCTTTCGCCCGGCTGCTCCTGCGCGGATGCCGGAGCCGCCGCTATGGCGCCCGCGGCGACGCCGCCCAGCAATAGGGCGGAAAGCTGCATTTTCGGCCTGGTCATTTCATCCTCTCCCGATCGTGTTTGTTCCCCTGATATTGAAACATGAACCATCTTTCAAGTTTGCTCTTGCCGCATCGCGCTTCGGCCCCTAGCTCTGCGGGCCATGGACACGGGGAAGACAGCGACGCCCGGCGATGCCGGCAAGGAACCGCGGACCGAACGGGGGCGGCGGACATTGCGAAAGCTGCTCGATGCCGCGGCGGCCGAATTCGGTGAAAGGGGGTTCCACGAAACCTCGATCAGCGGCATCACCGCGCGGGCGGGGACGGCGCTGGGCAGCTTCTACACCTATTTCGATTCCAAGGAGGCGATCTTCCAGGCGCTCGTTCGCGATATGAGCGAGGCGGTGAAGCGCGCGGCGCGCGAGGCGCTGGCGGAGCCGCTGCCCGCGCTCGAGCGGGAGCGCCGGGCGCTCGCCGCCTTCCTGCGCTTCGCCGCGGAGCACAAGGAAGTCTATCGCATCATCGACGAGGCGGAGTTCGTCGATCCCGACAGCTATCGCCAGCATTACGAAACCACCGGCGCCCGCATCCTGGAGCGCCTGCGCGAAGGCGCGCGGCAGGGCGAGCTGCGCGGCGACCTGGAGGAAGCCCACGCCTGGGCGATCATGGGAATGAACGTCTTTCTGGGCCTGCGCTACGCCGTATGGGGCGACGGCGCGATGCCCCCCGATCGGGTGGCGGCCCTCGCCAACGACCTGCTGGCGCGCGGCATTGCCGCGGAACGGTGATCGTTGCCCGAAGGGGGAATGGCCGGTCCGGCAATGGTGGGCGCGGCAAGGATTGAACTTGCGACCCCACCCGTGTGAAGGGTGTGCTCTACCACTGAGCTACGCGCCCGCCGGAAGGCCTTTGGCAAGGCTGCCTCGACGGCAGGGGCGCGCCTTTGCCATGCAGCGGCGCGCTTGGCAAGCGGCCTGTGAAGCGCCGTTCGTGCGCCCCGTCGGTCGAGCCCTCGTCGGTCGAGCCCGCGTTAGTCGAGCAGCCTCGCGATCCGTGCCAGCCACCCGCGCCCGCTCGCCGTTTCGGTCCGCTGTGCGGCCGAGGGCGGGCATTCGAGGCAATAGGCCTGCATTCCCTGCGCCGACAGCAGCCGTTCGAGAATGCGGCCTGCCTGGGCCAGCCTGAGCTGTTCCGCGCGGGCGACCGCCGCGAACAGGTCGCCGCCGCCGGGCGCGCGCTCGCCTGCGACCAGCTGGCGGATCAGCGAGTCGAACGGTTTGGTTTCGCTACCGAGATACTCGACGTGCCAGTCGCCGTCTTCCAGTTCGGCCTGGGTCGCGGCCCAGGCCAGCGCATCCTGCAGCCCGCCGTACTGATCGACGAGGCCGATCTGGCGGGCGGTGCCGCCGTCCCACACGCGCCCCTGGCCGATCCGGTCGACCTGCTCGGTCGACAGCTTGCGCGATTCGGCGACGCGGGCGAGGAAATCGCGATATCCATCCTCGATAGAGCTTTGCAGGATGGCGTCGATTTCAGGGGTGAAGCCGCCGATCAGGTCCGGCTGGCCCGACAGCGGGGTGGTGCGCACGCCATCGGCGTGGATGCCCCAGTTGGCGGCCGTGCCTTCGAATGTCGGGATGACCGCGAAGATGCCGATCGAACCGGTGATCGTCTCCGGCTCGGCAAAGATCCTGTCGGCCGGGGTCGAGACCCAGTATCCGCCGCTGGCGGCCACGTTGGCCATCGAAACGACGACCGGAATGTCCTTCGCCTTGTGGCGCAGGATGGCCCGGCGGATCTCCTCCGACGCGGTGACCGATCCTCCCGGCGAATCGACCCGCACGACCAGCGCCGCCAGGTCTTCGTCGAGCGCGTCGAGCAAGAGGTCGCGAATGCGGTCGCCGCCGGCGGTTCCGGGGCCGGCATCCCCGTCCACGATCTGCCCGGCAATGGTCACGACGCCGATCTTGCGCCCCGGCCGATCGGGTTCGGTCTCCGCCAGCCACGGTTCGAATTCGGTATGCGCGAAGGTGCCCGGCGTATCGTCCCACGAATCGGCGCCCGCTATTTCGGCCACGCGCTCGCCGAACTCGGTCTTGCCGCCCAGCCGGTCGACCAGGCCCGCGCTCATCGCTGCGCTGGCGAGGTCGCCCTCGCTCGCGGCGACCCATTCGACCGCATTCTGCGTGATCCGGTCGAGCTGCAGCTTGGGCCGCGCCTTCTTGACGTTGGCCTGCCATTCTTCCCACAATGCACCGTACAGCGCCTGATAGTTTTCCCGGGCCTCGGGCGACATGCCGCTGCGCGAATAGGGTTCCACTGCCGACTTGTATTCGCCGACTTTGTAGATCCGGGCGTTGACGTCCAGGTTTTCCAGCAACTCGCCGAAATAGAGGTTCGATCCGCCGGGGCCGGCGATCACCGCGCCGCCCATCGGGTCGACCCAGACCTCGCTCGCGTGCGAGGCCAGCATCATCGCGTCGTCGCCATAGAACAGCGCATAAGTCAGCACCGGCTTTTCCGCCGCGCGCGCGCGGTCGAGTGCGGCGCCGATATCCTGCAAGTGGACCTGGCCCCCGCCAAGGAACGAGGTGAGATCGAGGACGATCGCCTTGATCCGATCGTCTTGCGCGGCGGCGTCGATCGCGTGGACCAGATCGCGCGACTGATATTCGCCGATCGGCGGTTCGCCCGAAAGCAGCACCCCGATGGGATCGATCGGGGCTTTCTCTTCCACCACGACGCCGTCGAGCTGAAGCAGGAGCGCGCCCTCGCGCACTTGCGCCGGGCTGGGCCGGGCGGTGAGAATGGCGTAAAGCGCCATGAAGAACAGGAGCAGGAAGACGAGGCTGAGGCCGTCCTTGATCCCAACCAGCAACCGCCAGACCTTGCCTGCAAAAGCCATCGTTCGAACAACCCCCGGATAAGTTCGCCAGGCGGCCAACGTAGTGCGGCGGGGGCCGGCGATCCAGCCGAAAGGATGCGAGCGGCCGACACAGGTCGACGAAGGGCGCGGCGGACACGCGAAACCATTGCCAGCGGTGCCCGTGCCCCCTAAGGGCATGGCTTCGATGGCATCGACCGGCACCCATGATACACCGGGCCGCTTTCCGGCGGGGGCGCGGGCATTCCCGCACCGCGACCTGACCGGCATCGCGCAGCTGGAACGGCACGAGATCCTGTTCCTCCTGGCCGAAGCCGAACGCTGGGTCGAATTCAACCGGCGGGCGGACAAGCACTGCGACGAACTCGCCGGTCTGACGATCATCAATGCGTTTTTCGAAAATTCGACCCGGACGCTGCTGAGCTTCGAGATTGCCGGCAAGCGGCTGGGGGCCGACGTCGTCAACATGCACGCCGCGCAGTCGAGCGTGAAGAAGGGCGAGACGCTGATCGACACCGCGGTCACGCTCAATGCCATGCGCGCCGATGCGATCGTGATCCGCCACGGATCGAGCGGCGCGGTCGATCTGATCGCGAGCAAGGTCGATTGCCCGGTCCTCAACGCCGGCGACGGGCAGCACGAGCATCCGACGCAGGCCCTGCTGGACGCGCTCGCGCTGCGTCACGCGCTGGAGGACCGGGGGGAGGGGAGCGAGGATTTCACCGGCCTGACGGTGACGATCTGCGGAGACATCCTGCACAGCCGCGTTGCGCGCTCCAATGTGCTTTGTCTGCAGGCGCTCGGGGCCTCCGTGCGCCTTTGTGCGCCGCCCGCGCTGATGCCGGCCGGAGTCGAGGCGCTGGGGGCACAGCCGTTCCACGATTTCGACGCCGCGCTCGAGGGGGCGGACGTGGCGATGATGCTGCGGCTTCAGACGGAACGGATGAGCGGCCAGTTCATCCCTTCGGCGCGCGAGTATCATCACCTCTACGGCCTTACCCGCGAACGGCTCGACCGGTGCGCACCCGATGCGCTGGTCATGCACCCCGGCCCGATGAACCGCGGGGTGGAGATCGACAGCGACGTGGCCGATCTGATCGACCGGTCGATCATCACGCGGCAGGTCGAAATGGGCGTCGCGATCCGCATGGCCTGCCTGGACGTACTGACGCGGCGCGCGCGTGCGGTGCCGGGCTGGAACGACGGGCAGTGGACATGAGGCAGATGCGGCCGATCACGGTGACCGGCGGCAGGCTGGTCCTGCCCGACGGCGTGCGGCCCGGCGCGCTGCGGATCGTCGACGGGACGATCGCGGCCGTGGGCGAAGTCGCGCCGCAAGACGGCGACGAGACGCTCGACGCCGGCGGCGCGCTGGTCGCCCCGGCGCTGGTCGATCTGGGCGTCTTTGCCATCGACAAGCCGGCGTTCCACTTCGGCGGCATCGCCCGCGCGGCGCTGATGCCCGACCAGGCGCCGCCGCTCGATTTGCCGAGCCGGGTTTCGCACCTGGCGAAAAGCGGCAAGCCCGATTTCTGGGTTCACCCGCTGGCCGCGGCGACGCGGGGGCTGGAAGGCCGCGAACTGGCGGAATTCGCGCTGATGAAGGAAGCCGGCGCCCGCGGCATTGCCACCGGCCGCCGCTGGATCGCCGATTCGGGCGTCATGCTGCGGCTGCTGCAATATGCCGCGATGCTCGATCTCGTCGTGGTCACCCATGCGGAGGACGCCGCGCTCGTCGGATCGGCCGCGGCGACCGCGGGGGAAATCGCCACGCGCCTCGGCCTTCCCGCGGCACCGGCGGAAGCGGAGGCGCTGGCCGTTGCGCGCGATGTCGCGCTGGCGGAGATGAGCGGCGCGCGGCTCCATTTCCGGCAGCTGACGACCCATGCCGCGCTCGATATCGTGCGCGCGGCCAAGGCGCGCGGGGTGGCGGTCACGGCGGGCGTCACTCCGGCGCATTTCATGCTCTCGGACCTTGCCACCGCGGATTTCCGCACGTTTGCGCGCCTTTCGCCGCCGTTACGGTGCGAATCCGACCGCCGGGCGGTGATCGAGGCGATCGCCGACGGCACGATCGATGTCATCGCATCGGGGCACGATCCGCGTGGGCCGGAAGACAAGCGCCTGCCGTTTGCCGATGCCGCCCCGGGCATGGCGGGGGCGGAAACGCTGCTGGCGATGACGCTGACGCTCGTGCGCGACGGGGTGATCGATGTGCCGCGCGCCTTCGACCTGCTGGCGCGGGCGCCGGCGCGTCTGCTCGGCGTTGCGGCCGGAGAGCTGCGCGAAGGCTGCGAGGGCGACGTGGCTGTGATCGACCCGGACAAGCCGTGGGTCGTCGATCGGCGCAAGATGGAGGCGACGGCGGGCAACACGCCGTTCGACGGGCAGCCGGCACAAGGCCGTGTGCTGGCCCTGCTGAAGGGCGGCATGAGGCCTTAGAATTGTTTCCGGGGCCGCTTCAGCCTTGCTGAAAAGGCCTTCGGCGGGTCGGAAGGGATGGCCGGCGCGGAGCGATTGTCAGCGGCGCGCCATGCGGACACCGTCGCCGGTCGCGCCGGGCAAGGGCCGGCCTTCGGCCCAGGCAATGCATCCTTCGCCGCGCGCCTTTACGGTCGAGCACATCGAGCGGGCTTCCGCCGACTCCAGCCCCCCGGCCGAGACGCGATAGTATGTCTTTCCGCGCACGCGGGCCTCGGTAATGACCATGCGATAGCGGTCGAGGTTCGGATAGGTGCTGGCATATACGCCCCAGGCGCGGCGCGCGCCTTCGCGGCTGGAGAACGATCCGAGCTGTACCAGATGCCCGCCGTCGACGTCCTTCTTCGCGGGCGTGGGGGCCTTTTCGGCCGCCGCGCGGGCCGTGCCGCGCGCGGGCGCTTCGACGCCGTAGCGGGCAGGCATTTTCTGCACCACGGGTTCCGAAATGAAGGCGATTACGCTCTCGGTGATCTGGGCGGGCGTTGCGCCGGACGGTGCCGGAGCGGCAAAAGCGCTTTGCACGTCGCTCGGCGTTTCGACCCGGGTCGGCGCGACTGCCAGTTGCGGCGCGGGCTCGGCAGGCGGCAGTTCGGCCGCCGCATAGGCCACCTGCGCCCCGGAAGCCTGCTTCGGCGCAAGCTCGCCCGAGGGAGGGGCCAGCGCGGCCGCCTCGGCAGCGAGCTGTTCCGAGCCGGGATTGTTGTCGAGGGCGAGCGCGATCGGCTGGCCGGGATCGCGCACCACCGGCGCCCCCAGCAGCCTGGCGACCCGCGCCTGGTACATTTCGGGCTGGACCGCCTGGGCCCATTCGCCGATCCGCTGATCGATCTGGTCCGGCGGAACGTCCTCGGCGGCCATCAGGCGCGCGGCGCGCCAATTGCCCTGAAGGGCATAGGCATAGGCCAGGTTCTGCCGCACCTTGGCGGTGTTCTGCCCCCCGCGCAGGGCATTCGCGAGCACGTTAGCGCCCCTCTCGGGCTGTCCCGCAAGGGCGAGTGCAAGGCCCAGATCGGCGGGATCGAGATCGTCGCGCCAATCGTCGAGCACGGCGAGGGCCTTGGGATAGTTGCCCACCGCGATTTCGGCGAGGACGTAGCTGAGCGCCGTGCGCGGCGAATTGTCGCCCAGCGACATCGCGTCCTGAAAGCTGGTGGCGGCAGACTGGAAACGCCCGGCCTTCAGATAGGCGGCGCCCAGGACGGCGCGGTACTGCCGGTTTCGCGGCTCGGCCCGAACGGCGGCCTCGGCATGGGCGACCGCGGTGCCTTCCTTCCCCTTTTCCAGCGCTGTCTGCGCCTTGGCCGCAGACAGGTCGGCGCGCGGCGCGGACTGGGTCGTGCAGCCGGTAAGCGCCGTGGTCGCAAGCGCGCTGGTCAGCGCGAGGGCGACGAGGCGACGTGTCTTGACAGTCCGGGTCATGGATTTCTTCCCCACGTTCATCACTGCCGCTCGATCCGGGCGGCAAGATCATCGAGTTCGGGCATGGCGACGAGCATGGCATCGAGCGCTTCGGTCACGATCTGCTGCGCGCTGCGATTGCGCAAAGTGCAGGCCAGCCGCAGCTTCAGATGCCGCTCCGCATCGAGCCGCAGGGTGAAGGCGGCGCGCTTCCCGCGCGCGAGCGCCGACCGGCGCGGAGCAGGCCCGTCGGACCGCTCGATTTCCGCGCCCAGACGCCGGGCGGCTTCGTCCTGCTGCTTGCGAACCGGCGATTCCACCGGGGCGGGATCCTTCGGGGCGGGCCCACGCTCGCCGTCGATAGTGCCGGCATCGGCGGGCTCGGGCGTGCCGAGCTGATCCTTGGCCTCGTGGTCGATCTCGCGGGCCTCGGCCGCGGTGGCCGGATTGGCGGGAGCGGGGGTGAGCTGCAGCACGTCGGCCTCGCGCGGCTCTTCGCCGCCATCGGGGCCCATGTCGTTCCAGCCCAGATCCTCGATCCGTTCCGCCGTCGCGGCTTGCCCGGCGATCAGCGCCGACTGCGGACGCATGGCGGGGCGCGCGCCGCCCTTGCGGGCGAGCAGCGAGGAATTGAGGGAGGCGAAGTTGGCGTCGCTCATGGCTCGGTCGCGATCCTACTGTGCCACCCGGCGGCCGAAGCCTCCGGCAGGCCGGTAGACCCCGGCGGCGGGCGAGACGGCGTTGGGCGCCGCGAAGACGGTGCGGCGGAAGTTCTTTTCCAGCCTGTCGGCGACATAGTTCCACAGCGCGGTGACTTCGGCGGCGCTGCGGCTGTCGGGATCGACTTCCATCACGGTGCGGCCGTCGATCATCGAGGCGGCATAGTCGGTCCGCTGATGCAGGGTAATCGGCGCCACCGTGCCATGCTGGCTCAATGCCACCGCCGCTTCGGAGGTGATCTTGGCTTTCGGCGTGGCGGCGTTGACCACGAAGACGAGCGGCTTGCCGGCACGTTCGCACAGGTCGACCGTCGCGCCGACCGCCCGCAAGTCGTGCGGGCTGGGGCGCGTCGGCACCACGATCAGTTCGGCGACGCCGATAACCGACTGGATCGCCATGGTGATCGCCGGCGGCGTGTCGATCACCGCCAGCTTGAATCCTTGCTGGCGCAAAATCTGGAGGTCGCTGGCGAGGCGCGCGACCGTCGTTTGCGCGAAGGCGGGATATTCGGCCTCGCGCTCGTTCCACCAGTCGGCGAGCGAGCCCTGCGGGTCGATATCGATAAGCACCACCGGCCCGGCACCGGCGCGCTGAGCTTGCACGGCCAGGTGACCGGATAACGTGGTCTTGCCCGATCCCCCCTTTTGCGACGCCAATGCCAATACTCGCACAGGCTGGTCCCCCTGCTGTTCCTGTCCTGTCCACCGCCTGAAAGCGGGTCGGATAGGCAGATCGCAGGATACCCCTAATTTAAGGTTAACGGACGTCCGGCTCGGCAGTGGCGATACGAGAGATATTGGTTAGAAACCCTTTGCTAACGGACTGTTCACTATGTCAGGCTCTCGCCAGAGGAAATCGGGGACCCGCCGATCATGAAGATCGCACACAGATTGCAGACGTTTGCCGCGGCCGCCGTTCTCGCCGCTGCTGTGGCGACACCCGCGCTTGCCGACGTCAAGGCAGGGGTCGATGCGTGGAGCCGCGGAGACTTCGCTGCGGCCGTGCGCGAATGGCGCGAGCCGGCCGCGCGGGGGGACCCGGATGCGCAGTTCAACCTTGCCCAGGCCTATCGCCTGGGACGGGGGGTCGAGCGCGATCCCGCCCAGGCGGAGATTTTCTACGCCAAGGCGGCGGCACAGGGTCATATCAAGGCTGCGGACAATCTCGGCCTGATGCTGTTCCAGGCCGGGCGCCGGGAAGAGGCGATGCCCTATGTGATCGCTGCGTCCGAGCGCGGCGATCCGCGTGCCCAGTATCTGCTGGGCCTTGCCCATTTCAACGGCGACCTGGTGGAGAAGGATTGGGTCCGGGCCTACGCCCTGCTCACGCTCGCCAATGCCGCCGGCTTGCCGCAGGCGAGCCCCGCGATCCAGCAGATGGACGACTATATTCCGCTCGCCGACCGGCAGGAGGCGCAGGTCCTCGCGCAATCGCTCAAGCGCGACAGCGATGCCGCGCGCGCGCAGCAACTGGCCGCTGCGGATCTGGCGCTGGGCGGTGAGACGACCGGCGCCGCGCCGCCGGCACCTGTGCGGGAGGCGCCGTCCCCGGCCGTTCCCACGACCTCGGGCCGGGTGCCGGCTCCGATCGCCAGCACTGGAATTTCGCCCTCGATCGCCGCCGCGCAGGCCGCGATCGAAGAGGCAAGCCGCATAACCGGCACCGGCAGCCCGGCGGAAGCCGGCGCCGACTATGCCCGGCCGCGCGCCGCGCCTTCTCCGCCGCCGCAACAGCCGGCTCGGGCGTCGGCTGCTCCCCCGTCCAGCGGGCCGTGGCGCGTGCAGCTGGGCGCATTTTCCGTCCCCGGCAACGCAGACCGCCTTTGGCGCGATCTCTCCGGGCTGGAGGCGCTTGCCGGCAAATCGAAGATCCTCGTTCCGACCGGGCGGCTGACCAGGCTCCAGGCGGGAGGATTCGCCAGCCGCGCGGCGGCACAGGCGGCTTGCGCCAGCCTGAAAGCGCGCGGCCACGCCTGCCTCGTGACGCGTTAGAGTCGTCCTCTTTGAGACGGCACCGGCCCGCACCCGAGGCGGTGGCCGGAACGGATTTGCGCTGTTCCCCGCACCATCGTCAGCTAGTATGGCGGCGAGCTTGAGGGGGGAACGATCGATGACGGACGGGCAGAGCGTGGCGGGAAGCGGCGCGCCGGATCAGGCCCCGGTGGCACCCGCGAAGGCGGGCGAGCGGATCGCGAGCCTCGATTTCATTCGCGGCATTGCGGTTCTCGGCATTCTGGCGGCCAATATCGTCGCCTTCGGCCAGCCTTTCGCGGCTTACATGTATCCGGCGGCCTTTGCAGTGCCGCATGGCGAAGCGTCGAACTGGTTGTGGGTCGCGCAGTTCGTGCTGATCGATGGCAAGATGCGCGGCCTTTTCACCCTGCTGTTCGGGGCCGGGCTGGTCCTGTTCATGGACAAGGCCTGGGCACGGGGGCGGACCCGCTGGCTCCAGGTGCGGCGCCTGTTCTGGCTCGGCCTGTTCGGGCTGATCCACTTCTTCCTGATCTGGCGCGGCGATATCCTGTTCTCCTACGCCGTCTGCGGGCTCGTGGCGGTCCTCTGCCTCAAGTGGTCGATCAAGACGCAGCTGGTCGTCGGGCTTCTCGGCTATCTCGTCGGCGCGTTGCTCTATCTCGCGATGATCGGCCCGACCTACTTCGTCGCCGACACCGAACTGGGCGAGCATGCCGCTTTCGCCGAAATGCGCGCGGACCTGGAGCGGGGCAAGGCGACGGAACTGCAGAACGGCCACCGCGAGCTGGAGATCATTTCGGACGGGCGCTACGGCGATTTCGTCGCGAACAACGTGACCGAGCATGCAAGCGACCTGTCGTTCTACATCATGCTGTGGGTGATGGAGACGCTGCCGTTGATGCTCGTCGGCATGGCGCTCTACCGCCTCGGGCTGTTCAGCGGCGGTTTCGATCCGGCACGACAGCGGCGATGGGGCTGGATCGGCCTGATCGGCGGCGGTCTCCTGACGCTGCCGATCGCGCTCTGGGCCAAGGCGACGGGGTTCACCTACTATGCGACTCTCGCGGCCTTCGTCGGCTTCTCGCCGTTGCCGCGGCTGGCGATGGTGCTCGGTCTCGCCGCACTGCTGGCGCTCTGGGGCGCGAAGGCGCGCGGCTGGCTGGCCGTGCGTCTGGCAGCGGCGGGCAGGGCGGCCTTTACCAATTATCTCGGCACTTCGCTCGCGATGATGCTGGTGTTTCACGGCTGGGCCGGGGGGCTTTACGGCGAACTCGGCCGCCCGGCGCTCTATCTCGTCGTGCTGGGCATGTGGGTTCTCATGCTGGCCTGGTCGAAGCCCTGGCTCGAACGGTTTCGCTACGGCCCTCTCGAATGGCTCTGGCGCTGCCTGACGTATGGGCGGGTGTTCGCGCTGCGGCGATGACAGGGGTTGCTATTGCGAAGACTTCGCATAAATTGGCGACTGCGAATCACTCGCAGGAGCCGAAATGTACGTCTGCATCTGCAATGCCATCAGGGAAAGCGACCTGCGCCGCACGGCCCGGCGTTGTCCCGGCGATGCGGAGGCGATCTATGCCGCGCTGGGCAAGCGTCCCAATTGCGGCCAGTGCCTCGACGATGCGGAAGACATCCTGGCCGAAGAGCGCGAAATGGCCTTCCTTCCCGCCTGCGCGGCCTGATTTTCCAAGCTAACGCTAATCGCTCGCAAATGGCGGAATTCCGCCATTTTTTGGGCTGTCACCCTTGCTATCGGAGCCCTCGAAGCGCATAGCTTCTTGTGCATTTCGGATCGATGGAGGCGCCCCGTGAAAGGCGACGCGAAAGTCATAGAGTTCCTCAACAAGGCACTCACCAACGAACTCACGGCAATCAACCAGTACTGGCTGCATTACCGGGTCCTGAAAGACTGGGGCGTCGAGCGTCTGGCCGATTACGAACGGCATGAATCGATCGACGAGATGAAGCACGCCGACATTCTTGCCGAGCGTATCCTGTTCCTGAACGGCCTGCCCAACTTCCAGGCGATCCATAAACTGAAGGTCGGCGAAACGGTCGAGGAAATCCTCAAGGCCGACCTTGCGATGGAGCACGAGGCGATCCCGCTGCTGCGCGACGCCATCGAACATTGCGAGAGCGTGCGCGACTACGTCAGCCGCGAGATATTCGAACGCATCCTCGAAAACGAAGAGGAGCATGTCGATTTCCTCGAAACGCAATTCGACATGATCGCGCGGATGGGCCTGCAGAACTACGTCCAGTTGCAGAGCAAGCCGGCCGACGACGAGGACTGATCGCGGGCGCCCCGGCGCGCCGGCTCAGCGCTTTTTCTTCCGTGCTGGCCGAACGCCGCGGGCGGCCAGCCGGGTTTCGAGCAGGAAGAAACCCAGGCCGATGATCAGCAGCACCATCGTCAGGACCCACGCCATCGCCGTTATCGTGCCGATCTGCGGTTTAATGTAGGCGCTGATGAACAGCAGCCCGATCACCACGCTGATCACCGCGGCCGAGGCGGTCGAGAACACGACCGCCTTCTGCGCGTGCCGCCGCCGCTGGCCCAGCCACGGCAGCTCGCTGATTTCGACCTCGCCCGCCTTGCCGTCCTCGATTCTGCGCTCGATCCGTTCGATCCGCTCGGCGATCCAGATCATGCGCGACATCATGACATTCATGATCGCGCCGATACCGCCCAGAAGGAAGGCAGGCGCGAGCGAGAGCTGCACCATTTGCTGCACCCGCGGGGTGCTGGCCGTGCGTTCGAGTATCTCGATCGCGAGGCCGCCGCCGGAGGAAAGCAGGTCGATCATCACTCGCTCTTATACGGATTTTTCGGACTCTTGAGTACCACCCGCACCGGTACTGCGTCGAAACCCAGCTCTCGCCGGATGCCGTTCACCAGATAGCGTTCGTAGCTTTTCGGCAACATGTCGAGCCGGGTCCCGAACACCACGAAACGGGGCGGGCGCGTGCTGGACTGCGTGATATAGCGCAGCTTGATTCGCTTGCCCTTGGGCGCAGGCGGCGGGTTGGCTTCCAGCGCATCGTCGAACCAGCGGTTGAGCGCTGCCGTCGGCACTCGCTTGGACCAGCTTGCGCGAAGCTCGAACGCAGCGGCGAGCATCGTGTCGAGCCCCTTGCCGGTCCTGGCGCTGACCGCGAACAGCGGCAGCCCGCGAACTTGCGAGAGGCCTTCGTCGAGCGCGCCGCGGACGCCGTTGAACAGCGACGAGGCGTTTTCGGCGATGTCCCACTTGTTGATCGCCACCATGAGCGCGCGGCCTTCCTGCAGCACCATGTCGGCAATCTTGAGATCCTGATGCTCGAGCCCTTTTGTCGCATCGAGCAGAAGAACCACGACTTCCGCGAAATCGACCGCGCGCCGGGCATCGGCGACGCTCAGTCTTTCCAGCTTTTCGGTGACGCGCGCCTTCTTGCGCATTCCGGCGGTGTCGATCAGGCGAATTTCGCGCACGGTTCCGCTCGCAGGGTCGGTCCAGTGCCAATCGACCGCGATCGAATCGCGTGTAATCCCGGCTTCCGGGCCGGTCAGCAGGCGATCTTCGCCCAGCAGCCGGTTTATCAGGGTCGACTTTCCGGCATTGGGCCGCCCCACGATGGCAAGCTTCAGCGGGCCGAGGTCCGCTTCGTCCTCGCTCGCCGTCTCGCCGCTCTCGGCCTCCCGACCGGGATCGCCATCCTCGCCGTCGTGCGCCTGCGACCCTTCCGCCTTGTCGCCGATGATCGGCCAGAGCGCGCCGAACAGATCGGCCACCCCTTCGCCGTGCTCGGCCGAGAGGGGCACCGGTTCGCCGAAGCCGAGCGACCATGCTTCCAGCACGCCGGCTTCGCCTGCTTTGCCCTCTGCCTTGTTCGCCACGGGCACGACAGGCAATGTCTGGCTGCGCAGCCAGCGCGCGATTTCTTCGTCGAGCGGCGTCAGGCCGGCGCGCGCGTCGATAACGAACAGTGCCGCATCGGCGCCTTCCAGGCTGATCTCTGTTTGCCGGCGCATGCGGCCGGGCAGGGTGTCGGGATCGTCGTCTTCCCATCCGGCGGTATCGACGATCGTGAATTCCAGCCCTGCGATCACGGCATCGCCGAAGCGCCGGTCGCGCGTCACCCCGGGCTGGTCGTCGACGAGCGCCAGCTTCTTGCCGACGAGGCGATTGAACAGCGTCGACTTGCCGACATTGGGCCGGCCGATGATGATGACGTGGGGTTTGCGGGTCATACGCCAGGGCAGGTGGCGGCTATCGCGGCGCTTGGCAAGCGCGGCGGAGCAAAGGTTAATATCCATTAACCATGTTGCGCAGCATCACGTTAAGGACGAACCGGCAATTCCTTGCCGCATGAGGATACTTTTCCTGATCTGCGCTGCGGCAGGCCTGTGCGCGCTCCATGCGCCGGCCCAGGCGGACTCCAGCGCGTCGTTCGGCGTTGGCGCCAGCGCCGGGGACGGCAAGGAACTGCCGCCTTATCTCCAATGCGTCCCTTATGCACGGCAGCGTTCCGGCGTGCAGATATACGGCGATGCCCATACCTGGTGGGATCAGGCCGAAGGGCGCTATCGACGCGGGCACGAGCCGCGCGTCGGCGCGGTCATGACCTTCGTGCCGCATGGCAGTATGCGGCTGGGTCACGTTGCGACCGTGAGCCGGGTGATCGACCGGCGCACCGTGCTGCTCGATCATGCCAACTGGTCCCCGATCGACGGGCGGCGGGGGCAGATCGAGCGCGACGTCAAGGCGGTCGACGTGTCGCGCGACAACGACTGGAGCCGGGTTCGCGTCTGGTACGATCCGATCGACGGCCTGGGAACGACGCCCTGGCCCGTCCACGGATTCATCTATTCGGACAAGCCCGATCTGCCGGCACAACGCCTGGCCCGCGCGCCGCGTCAGGCCGAATCCCAGATCTCGGAAGGGGCGGTCGCCGCTCGATCGCGCGCGCCGGCCTCGGCCACGCCGTCGCGAGCTTTCCTGAACGCGTTTGCCGGAATGGCGCCAGCGGCACCTCGGCAGCCTGCATCGACGGTTTCGAGAGGCGCCCCTCAGCGCAAGGCGCTTCCCAGGCGCAAGGAAGCGCCTGCCGCTGTTCGCAGCGATCCCATCGCGGCGGCTCTTGCGCGGTACGGCAACTGAACCGATTCAGGCGCGCGCAACCGGCGCGTCGTCGCCGAGATCCTCGTACCAGGCCTCCACCGGACCGGTGAGCTTGAGCGTCAGCGGCTGACCCTTGCGATCGACGGTCTTGCCGGCCTGCACCCGCACCCAGCCACCGGAGATCGAGTATTCTTCGATATCGGTCCGAACGCGGCCCTTGAACCGAATGCCGACGCCGCGCTGCAGCTTCTCGGCATCGAAGAATTCGCTTCGCGGATTGACCGAGAGACGGTCGGGCGGGGTATCGGTGTCATGTTCGTCGCTCATGCCGAGCGCCCTAGTGCGGTGCGCAGATGCCCGCAATAATCAATCGAAGTTCGGCGATCGGACGGCGCCCGGTCAATCCGGTGGCGGCGGGGTTTCGATCGGCCCGCGATCGGGCACGTCGGTGTCCGGGCTGGGCGGATCGATCTCGTCCGGATCGCGCATGGGATCTTCCATCGGCGGGCTGTCGGGCGGGGTTTCCGGCGGCGATACGGGTTCGATTCTGTCGGGGGCCGGATCGGGCTGGGTGGCCATGGTATTTTCCTCGCTGGGGTTCGAAGGGGGAACGCCGTGCGGGGGCCTTGCGTTCCATGGCCGGGACCGTCGGCAATCGCGACGCTTGCCCTTTTCGGCCCGCCCTTCTAAGGGCGCTCCCCTGTTCGTGTGGGTTTCCCACGCGCGGCTTCGTTCGGGTTGCGGGCGTGGCGGAACTGGTAGACGCGCTGGTTTTAGGTACCAGTATCGAAAGATGTGGGGGTTCGAGTCCCTTCGCCCGCACCAGTCCTCCGGCCCGGCGTCCCTTCGATAAAACGCGATTTCGAAAAGGCTTAAGTTCGCATCATGCAGATCAAAGAGACCACCAGCAAAGGCCTCAAGCGCGGTTACGAGGTGACCATTCCGGCCAAGGATATCGAGGCCCGCGTCGACGCCGAGGTGAAGAAGATCGCCCCGCAGGTGCGGATGCCCGGCTTCCGCCCCGGCAAAGTGCCCGCCAATCTGATCCGCAAGATGCATGGGGAAAGCGTCCACGCGCAAGTCGTCAACGATGCGATTCGCAGCTCGGTCGACGATCTCATTCGCGAGAAGAACCTGCGGCCGGCGATGCAGCCGAAAGTCGAACTCGCCGAAGGGTACGAACAGGGCAAGGACGCGGTGCTCGAAGTGGAGATGGAGGTTCTGCCCCAGATCGACACGCCGGAAACCGACGGCCTGTCGCTGGAACGCCTGACCGTTCCCGTCAGCGACAAGGCGGTCGACGAAGCGCTGGAGCGGATTGCCGGCCAGCAGAAAAGCTACAAGGACGCGGCCAAGACGAAGAAGGCCGCTGAAGGCGACCAGCTGATCATCGATTTCACCGGTTCGATCGACGGTGTCGAGTTCGAAGGCGGCAAGGCCGAGGATGCGCCGCTGGTGATCGGGGCGGGACAGTTCATTCCCGGTTTCGAGGAGCAGCTCGCCGGAGCCAAGGCCGGCGACGAGAAGACCGTTACCGTAACCTTCCCCGAAGACTATCCGGCCGAACACCTTGCGGGCAAGGAAGCCCAGTTCGCCGTGACGGTGAAGCAGGTGAAGGTCGAGGACGAGACGAAGATCGACGACGCGTTCGCCAAGAATCTCGGCCTCGAGAGCCTCGACAAGCTGAAGGAACTCCTGCGCGGCCAGCTCGAGCAGGAAACTGCCGGGCTCACCCGCACGCAGATGAAGCGCCAGCTGCTCGACCAGCTTGCGGCAGGGCATGATTTCGAGGTTCCCGAAGGCATGGTCGATGCCGAATTCGAACAGATCTGGGCCCAGCTTCAGCAGGAGGCCGCGCGCGACGAGGATCCGGCCAAGGCGCTCAAGGAAATCGAGGCCGAGAAGGACGATTACCGGCGCATCGCCGAACGCCGGGTGCGCCTCGGCCTGCTGCTCAGCGAGATCGGCCAGAAGAACGGGGTCGAGGTCAGCCAGCAGGAAATGAGCATGCTGGTCCAGCAGGCCGCGCAGCAATATCGCGCCGAGGACCGAGAGCGGTTCATGCAGTATATCCAGTCCGAGCCGATGGCGGCGGCCCAGCTGCGTGCACCGCTTTACGAGGACAAGGTGGTCGACTTCCTGTTCGACAAGGCCGAAATTACCGAGCGCGAAGTGACGCGCGAGGAGCTGGAGGCTGCGATCGAGGCGGACGAGGACGCTGCCGAAGCGAAGCCCGCGGCGAAGAAGAAGGCCCCGGCCAAGAAGACCACCGCCAAGAAGGCCCCGGCCAAGAAGGCGGACGAGAGCGAGGCCGCAGCCAAGAAGCCCGCAGCGAAGAAGGCCCCGGCGAAGAAAGCTCCGGCTGCGAAAGGCGACGAGGCAAAGGCTGCGGAGAAGAAACCGGCTGCCAAGAAGGCGCCTGCCAAGAAGGCACCCGCCAAGAAAGCTCCGGCGAAGAAAGCCGCGGCCAAGTCCTGAAGTCTGTCAATCGATTTCCACGGTCGGAAGGGCGGCGGGCGACAGGGTCCGCCGCCCTTTTTCGAATCTTACTCCGACCGGTCGGTCGCGTCGTCTTTCCTGTTTTCGAGTTTCTCGAGCGCGGCTTCGGGCGACAGGGCGAACATTTCCGGCGCGCTGCCGACGTGGATATGCTCGCCGCGCCGCTCGATCAGGGTAATGAGCGGCCCCGACACCACCCCGTGCACGAGGATGGATACGAGGATAACGAAGCTCGCGGTCGCCCAGAGGGTGCTCAATCCGGTGAAATCGGCGTGGGTTTGTCCGTAAGCCATATAGTAGATCGAACCGATCCCGCGCACGCCAAGGAAAGCCAGGGCCAGTTTCCCGGCAAGCGGCAGGTTCGACAGGCTTTCCGCACAAAGTCCCGCCGCTGGCCGGATCACGAAAATCAGCGCCAGGCCGACCAGCGCCGCGGGCCAGGTCAGCGCATCGAGCACGCCGCTGGCCAGCATGGCGCCGAAGCCGAACAGCACGATGACCAGCACGATCTGTTCGATCTGATCGATGAAGTGGTGGCTGATCTTGTGATAGCGGCTGGCGTTTTCCCGCTGGCGCGTGGTCACTGCGCCCACGAACACGGCGAGAAAACCATAGCCGCCGACAAGCTCGGCCGCGCCATAGGCGAGCAGCAGCGTGCCGAGAACGATCAGCCCTTCGCTGGTCGAGTAGGGGGGAGGACGCTCGCGGTCGACGTCGGCGATGGACGGGTCGGCCTCCCGCTCGAACACGAACCAAGCGCCGGCCCGTCCGATCGCCCAGCCCATGGCGATCCCGGCCGCAATGCGCCAGACGAGATCGAGGGCCACCCATTCGAGCGTCCAGCTGCCCAGTGCGGTCATCCCCACAGCCGCGATCGCCAGATAGGTGAAGGGAAACGCGAGCCCGTCGTTCAACCCCGCCTCTGCAGTCAGGCTGAAGCGCAGGTCGTGGCGCTGGTTCTCGCCCGGCGGGCCGACCTGTACGCTGCGTGCCAGGACCGGATCGGTCGGCGCGAGCGCCGCGCCCAGCAGGATCGCGCTGGCCGGGGCGAGCCCCAGGGCCCACCAGCCGAGAAATGCCACTGCCGCGACCGTCAGCGGCATGGCAATGGCCAGCAACGGCCAGATCTGGCGCCAGTTCACCCAGCTCACCGGCCTGTCGATCGCAATGCCCGCTGCCATCAGCGACACGATGACGATGAATTCGGTGATGTATTCCAGCGTCAGGGCGTCGAAACCGTCTTGCGCCGGGTTGATCGCCGGAAGCCCGAGCGGCAGCGACCAGATCAGGTAGCCTGCGGCAACATAGACGATCGGGACCGAAAGCCAGTATCGGCCCAGGTGCCGCTCCAGCGGCACGGCCAGAATCAGGGCGAGCCCGAACAGGACGAAAAGAAAAATTCGCGGATCGAAGATCACTCGTCGTCTCGCTACCGCCTCTGGGCGGTCATCGGCGCAAGAGACAGCAGCATTCCAGCCGCCGGGAGCGCGGGAATTCGTTTCATGGGCGGCACTTTGCCATCGCCGGGGGACAAAGCAAGCGAATCGACCGCGTGCCAGCCGGTTTCCCGCGGCAAATTTGCCGGCCGAAGGTTAATGCCCTTGAACATCGCGCCAGCTATCGCGACATAGCCCGTCGCACTTCTGACGAGAGGAATTTTTGCATGATCGACCTGTTCGGCACCGATGCCCACGCTTCGCAGGGGCAGTTCACCCGCGATCCGGTGACGGGCGCGCTGGTGCCGGTGGTGGTCGAGCAGACCAGCCGGGGCGAGCGCAGCTTCGACATTTTCAGCCGCCTGCTGCGCGAAAGGATCGTGTTCGTGACAGGGCAGGTCGAAGACGGGATGGCATCGCTGATCGTCGCACAGCTGCTGTTCCTGGAAAGCGAAAACCCGTCGAAGCCGATCAGTATGTACATCAATTCGCCCGGCGGCGTGGTGACGGCGGGCATGGCGATCCACGACACGATGCAGTACATCAAGCCGCGCGTTTCCACCGTGTGCGTGGGGCAGGCGGCTTCGATGGGCAGTTTTCTGCTGGCTGCGGGCGAGCCGGGCATGCGGATCGCGCTGCCGAATGCGCGCATCATGGTGCACCAGCCATCGGGCGGCGCGCGCGGCATGGCCAGCGACATCGAGATTCAGGCGCGCGAGATCCTGCGTATCCGCCAGCGGATGAACGATCTCTACGTCAAATACACCGGCCAGAGCCTTTCCGATATCGAGAAGGCAATGGACCGCGACACCTTCCTCGAAGCCGACGAAGCGATGAAGTTCGGCATCGTCGACAAGGTGTTCGAAACCCGGCCCGAAAACGAGGAGCCGGGCGAGGAATCGGGTTCCGGCGGCGGGCCGGAGTAAGGCCGGCGCCGGGGTTCGCCCCGGCGTGGGACACAACCCTGGCATTCGGACCACATTGCCGCTTCAGCCTGTGGCAACATGTAAATGCTAGGCCCGATATGTTGATTAATGACCATCCGGCTTTAGAGTCGGTCGAATCCGATGCGATGTGCGCATCGGGGTTCGGGAATTACGGGAATGACCAAGTTGAGCGGAACCGATAGCAAGTCCACGCTGTATTGCAGCTTCTGCGGCAAATCGCAGCACGAGGTGAGGAAACTCATCGCCGGACCCACCGTGTTCATCTGCGACGAATGTGTCGAGCTGTGCAACGACATCATTCGCGAAGAGACCAAGGCCGGGCTGACGGGGCGCAAGGAAGGCGAAGTCCCGACGCCGAACGACATCTTCGCGACTCTGAACGACTACGTGATCGGGCAGGACCGCGCGAAGCGCGTGCTTTCGGTCGCGGTCCACAACCATTACAAGCGGCTGAAGCATTCGGGCAAGGCCGGCGACGTGGAACTGGCCAAGTCGAACATCCTGCTGGTCGGTCCGACCGGATCGGGCAAGACGCTGCTGGCGCAGACGCTGGCGCGCACGTTCGACGTGCCGTTCACGATGGCCGATGCGACCACGCTGACCGAAGCCGGCTATGTCGGCGAAGATGTCGAGAACATCATCCTGAAGCTGCTGCAGGCCAGCGATTACAACGTCGACAAGGCGCAGCACGGCATCGTCTATATCGACGAGATCGACAAGATCACCCGCAAGGCGGAAAACCCCTCGATCACCCGCGACGTATCGGGCGAGGGCGTGCAGCAGGCGCTGCTCAAGCTGATGGAGGGCACCACCGCCTCCGTCCCGCCGCAGGGCGGCCGCAAGCATCCGCAGCAGGAATTCCTGCAGGTCGATACGACCAATATCCTGTTCATCTGCGGCGGCGCCTTCGCGGGGCTGGAGAAAGTCATTGCCGACCGGCTTCAGAAGCGTTCGATCGGTTTCGGCGCCCATGTCGCCGACCCGGACAAGCGCCGCGTGGGCGAGCTGCTCGAAAAGTGCGAGCCGGAAGACCTTCTCAAATTCGGACTGATCCCCGAATTCGTCGGTCGCCTGCCGGTGATCGCCACGCTGCGCGATCTCGATATCGACGCGCTGGTGAAGATTCTCAGCGAGCCGAAGAACGCGCTGGCGAAACAGTATCGCAAGCTGTTCGAGCTTGAGGACGTCGAACTGACGTTCACCGAAGATGCATTGCGCACGATCGCGGAGAAGGCGATCCAGCGCAAGACCGGCGCGCGCGGACTGCGTTCGATCGTGGAAGGCATCCTGCTCGATACGATGTTCGACCTTCCCGACATGGAGGGCGTCAGCGAGATCGTGATCGATCGCGACGTGGTCGAAGGCCGCAAGGAGCCGATCCGCGTGCTCGGCGGCGAAGAAAAGGAAGAAGCGGCCTGACCGGGGCCGCCGGGCAGCCGCTATCGCTGCCCCCATCGATCGGCCCGCTGCGGCCGACATAGCCTGTAGAAAGGCGTTCGAGGCGCGGCACACGGCTGCGCGACGGGCCGGCGGCATACACCGGCCCGCCTGTTGATGCGAATACGAGGAATTTCATTCATGGCTACCAACGCACATCTCGCCGCGAAGCTTCTGCGCGACGCGAGCGGGTTCTTCCGCAATGTCGGTGAGCAGAACCCCCCGCTGCAGCAGCAGATGGAAGACAATGCGCAGGTTTACGACCAGGTCGCCGAACTCGTCGAAAGCGACCCGAACGGCGAGCTGCCGGCGCAGGAAGAAGGCGCCGCCGGTAACGAACAGGCCCAGTAACCGGGGCGCCAAGGCCGTTGCGACGTCAGCCGCCTGCCTGCACCTTGGTGGCGGAATTGCCGCCATCGGCCCACAAGGCGCTGCCGACCACGAAGCTCGACAGATCGCTGAGCAGGAACAGGGCGGCATTGGCAATCTCTTCCGGCTGAGCGATGCGCCGGACCGGGTGCAGACCGGCGGCCCAGGCCCTGGCCTCGTCGGTTCCGGCGGCCGGCGTATCGGTTCCACCCGCCATCAGGGCATTGGCCCTGATGGCGCGGTGGCCGTAATCTGCGGTGATCGATTTCACCAGGCCGCCCAGACCGGCCTTGGCCGAGCCGTAGGCGCCCATTCCGGGCATTCCGACGCTCGATCCGACAAATGTGCTGGTGAAGACAAGGCTGCCGCCGCCACCGGCCAGCAGTGCGGGAACTTGCGCGCGCGCCGCCAGAAACGCGGCGGTCAGGTTCACGGCCACCGTTTCGTTCCACTCGCTCTCGGCAAGCTCGGCCAGCGGTTTCATCGCACCGACAATGCCGGCGTTGTTGAACGCGCCATCGAGCCGCCCGTATCGTTCCAGCGCAGCCTCCACGGCGCGTGCGTGGCATTCTGCGGCGGTGACATCGCCTGGGCAGGAGATCGCCTCTCGGCCCCGCCGGGCGATCTCGTTTGCGACCTCGTCCAGCATTTCCGCGCGGCGGGCGACGAGGACGAGCCGCGCGCCCTGCGCTGCGAAGAGCCGCGCGGCTGCCCGGCCTATGCCCGAACTCGCGCCGGTGACGATGATCGTTTTGTCGGCAAGCAATGACATGCGGGTCTCCTTCACTTCTGGATGAGACCCTCGTCTAGTCGCGGCCCGGTGCGGGCCGCTTCCCGTTTCGTGCGGGCGAACTCAGGTGCAGTCGGCGCAATGGGCGTCGGCTTCGGTTTCCACCTGCACGGTGGCATGGCCGATACCGAACTTGTGCTCGAGTTCGTGGGCTATCCGGTGCAGGAACGCATCGCCGGGATGCCCGCCGGGCATGACCAGATGGGCCGTCAGCGCGGTTTCGGTCGTGCTCATCGGCCAGATGTGAAGGTCGTGGATCGCCTCCACGCCGGCCAGCTGACCGAGATAGCCGCGCACATCCTCCTCGGCGATCCGGTCGGGCACTGCCAGCAGGCCCATCTTTACGCTGTCCTTGAGCAGCCCCCAGGTGCCCCAGCCGATCACCGCCACGATGGCCAGGCTGGTCAGCGGATCGACCCAGTTCGCCCCGGTCAGCAGGATCGCCACGCCGGCGATCACCACACCCAGCGAAACCAGCGCGTCGGCGGCCATGTGCAGGAAGGCGCCGCGAATGTTCAGATCGTCATGACGGCCGCGCATGAACAGCATGGCAGTGCCGGCATTGATGACGATCCCGATGCCGGCCACCACGATCATCGTCGTGCCTTCTACCGCAGCCGGCTCGGCGAAGCGGCGGATCGTTTCGAACAGGATCGCGCCGATGGCCACCAGCAGCAGGCCGGCATTGGCCAGGGCTGCAAGGATGGTCGAACTCTTGAACCCATAGGTGAACCGCCCGGATGCGGGGCGTTTCGCCGCAGTCGCCGCGGCCCAGGCGAGCAGCAGGCTCAGCACGTCGGACAAGTTGTGCCCGGCATCGGCCACCAGCGCCATCGACCCGGAAAGGAACCCGTACGTCGCCTCGATCAGGACGAAGGCGCTGTTGAGCACGACCCCGATCGCGAACGCGCGGCCGAAGTCGGCCGGCGCGTGGTAATGGCCGGCCCCGTGTCCGTGCGCCGAATGGCTGTGCGAATGGGCCAGAGCGCGTTCCTCCCGATCTGTCGCCGATTCCCTAGCGCGCAGGCAATGACGGTTCAAGAAAATATAGTATTATCAACAGGGTACAAAATAACATCAAAGCGATCGATGGGATTCGACCCTATTCGTAAACGCACGCGTCGAGCCCTTCCCGCCGCACTACGCCCATTCGCGCGGCGATGGTGTTGCCGTAACGGCGCGTGAAGCCGGTCGGATTGACCACCGAACGCTTCTTGGGCAGCGGCAGGGCGGCGGCCATGCGGGCTGCCTGGGTGCGCGTGAGGCGTGCGGCGGAATGGTTGAAATATCGCTGCGCCCCGGCTTCCGCGCCGTAGGTGCCGATGCCGGTCTCCGCGACGTTGAGATAGACCTCCATGATCCGCCGCTTGCCCCAGATCTGCTCGATCAGAAATGTGAACCATGCCTCGAACCCCTTGCGAACGTAGCCGCCGCCCTGCCACAGGAAGACATTCTTCGCCGTTTGCTGGCTGATCGTCGATCCGCCGCGAATGCGCCCACCTTCGGCGTTGCGCGCCATGGCCTGCTCGATCGCCTCGCGGTCGAAGCCGTCGTGGCTGCAGAACTTGCCGTCCTCCGCCGCGATCACTGCCGTGACAAGATTGCGGTCGATGTTCGACAGCGGCTCCCAGTCCTTGGTTATGCCGTTGGGGTCCATCAGCATCGTGGCGGTCACCGGAGGGGGAACGAAGCGATAGATCAACACCAGCGCCAGGCTGAGGCCGACGAACCACAGTATCAGCTTGACGAGGAGCGTCAGGAACCAGCGCATGTGGCGAGCGGATAGGATGTGCGGCGGCCGCGTGCAATCGTCTTACTTGCGCGCGTCGAACGCGGCGCGGGCGGCTTCGATCCTGTCGATGTTCCGTTCGGCCCAGTGCCATACGCCGCAGAACGCTTCGGCAAGATCGTGGCCGAGGTCGGTCAGGCGATATTCGACCCGCGGCGGAACCTCGGGATGGACGGTGCGTATCACCAGCCCCTCGCGCTCCATCTGGCGGAGCGTCTGGGTCAGCATTTTCTGGCTGATTCCCGGCACGGCGCGGCCGAGCGCGCTGAAACGCTGCTCCCCGCCTTCCTCCAGGGCTTCGAGGAGGAGGAGAGTCCATTTGTCCGCCACTCGACCGATCGTTTCATCGACCAGTGCATCGATCCGCGGATCCGGATGGTAGCGCGTGCACTGCGGCTTCTTCATTTCTTTCCTTCTGGTAACTATCGCACTTCGTAGTGCCTGCTTTTGACCGGGAAATTACGAACTAGATTGATGGGGCTTTCCAACTCAAGCAGAGAAAGGTTCCCCCATGAAGACCAGCGGCAACACGATTCTTGTCACCGGTGGCGGCACCGGGATCGGCCGCGAACTCGCGCGACGCTGGCACGATCTCGGCAACACGGTGATCGTGGCCGGGCGCAGCGAGGCTTCGCTCGCAGAAACCGCCGAAGGCCATGCGAACATCCATGCGATGACGCTCGACGTCTCCGATCCCGCCGATATCGAACGGTTCGCACGGGAGATCGTGGCCCGGTTTCCCGCGCTCAACGTCCTCGTGAACAATGCCGGGATCATGCACTACGAAGACGTGACGACGAAGCGCGATCTCTCCGATGCGGAGGCGACTGTCGTTACGAACCTGCTCGGCCCGATCCGGTTGACCGATGCGCTTGTCGATCACCTCAAGGGGCGGGCCGATGCGGCGATCGTCAACGTCACTTCGGGGCTCGCGTTCGTGCCCATGCCCAAGGCCGCGACATATTCGGCGACCAAGGCGGCGATCCACAGCTATACGATCTCGCTCCGGGCCAAGCTGGAAGGGCAGGTCGAGGTGATCGAACTCGCGCCTCCCGGGGTGCAGACCGAACTGACGCCGGGCCAGTCGACGCGCGAAGGCTATCTGCCGCTCGACACGTTCATCGATCAGGTCATGGCGCAGTTCGAAAGCGGCGATCCGCCGGCCGAAGTGTTCGTCCCCAACTCCTTGCTGCTGCGCAACGCGGAGAAGGAGGGGCGTTTCGAGGAAGCTCTGGCGATGATTTCCCGCATCTGATCGCAGGCCGCCGGTGTAAGAAACGGGGCGCAAAGGTTCGGCCCTTTGCGCCCCGTCTTCGTGTATCGCGCGTAGCGCGGCGCCTTATGCGACGCCCGGCAGCAGCCTTTCGCCGGCGATGCGCTGCATGGCCTTCTGCAGCTTCTCGAACGCGCGCACCTCGATCTGCCGAATGCGTTCGCGGCTGACGTCGTAGACCTGGCTCAGTTCCTCGAGCGTCTGCGGGTTTTCCGTCAGCCGGCGTTCGGTGAGAATGTGCTTCTCGCGATCGTTGAGGCTGGCCATCGCCTCGACCAGCATTTCGTGGCGCACGTCGGCCTCTTCGGCGTCGGCGACCGTCTCGTCCTGCAGCGGGCGCTCGTCGGTCAGCCAGTCCTGCCACTCGCCCGAGCCTTCCTCCCCGCCGCGCATCGGCGAATTGAGCGAGCCGTCGCCGCCCATCATCATTCGCCGGTTCATGTTGATCACTTCCTGCTCGGGAACGCCGAGATCGGTCGCGATCTTTGCCACGTCTTCGGGACGAAGATCGGAATCTTCGTAAGCGTCGAGATTCTTCTTCATCCGCCGCAGGTTGAAGAACAGCTTCTTCTGCGCCGCGGTGGTGCCCATCTTCACGAGCGACCACGAGCGGAGGATGAATTCCTGGATCGAGGCCTTGATCCACCACATCGCGTAAGTCGCGAGGCGGAAACCGCGATCGGCCTCGAACTTCTTGACGCCCTGCATCAGGCCCACATTGCCTTCGGAAATGAGGTCGCTGACAGGCAGACCGTAACCACGATAGCCCATCGCGATCTTGGCCACGAGCCGCAAGTGGCTGGTCACGAGCTGCGCCGCCGCCTCGGGATCGTCGTGCTCCTCGTAACGCTTGGCGAGCATGTATTCCTGCTCCGCCGTCAGCACCGGGAACTTCTTGATTTCGGAAAGATAGCGGTTGAGGCTCTGCTCACCGCCGAGCGTGGGAATGCTCAATGCCTTGTTGTTGCTCACTTTACCCTGACCTTTCTCGTGTCGACCGCGCGAGCCGGGGCCCCTGCCGGGCACCCCGTGGTGCGGGCCACGTATTCGCATATAGGACGCAAAGGGGGCGGGTTGAACCGCATTTCATCGATTTCAACGAGTGGTTTCGTCGATGAGTTCCCGCATGTCGGCGGGCAGTTCGGCGCGGAAATCCACCCTCTCGCCGGTAACCGGATGATCGAATCCGAGCGATGCGGCGTGGAGCGCCTGCCGCGCGAAGCCGAGCTGCCTGAGAAGCGGGCGGAGAGCCGCAGGTGTGCGTCCATATACAGGATCACCCAATAGAGGATGGCCGATTGACGAACAATGAACGCGCACCTGGTGGGTCCGACCGGTTTCCAGCCGGCATTCGATCAGGGCGCATGCGTCGAGCAGCTTCACCGTGCGGTAATGCGTGACGGCATGCTTCCCCCGCTGCGAACCGGGGGGCAGCACGGCCATTTTCTTGCGATTGGCATCCGACCGTCCGATCCTCCCCGAAACCGTTCCCGCCGGCGGGTGCGGATGGCCCGCGCAAACCGCGAGATAGGTCCGGGCGATCGAATGATCGGCGAACTGGCGGGCCAGCCCCTCGTGCGCGGCATCGGTCTTCGCCACGACCAGCAGGCCGGACGTGTCCTTGTCGATGCGGTGGACGATCCCCGGGCGAACGACGCCGTTGATCCCCGACAGGCGGCCGCGGCAATGGTGCAGCAGCGCGTTGACCAGCGTGCCGTCGCGATTGCCGGCTGCCGGGTGAACGACCATGCCCGCGGGCTTGTCGACCACCACCAAGTCGTCGTCCTCGAACACGATGTCGAGGGGAATGTCCTGCGCTTCGGCGGCCAATGGGGCGGCCGGCGGCACGTCGATCGCGAAGGCGGCGCCCTGTGCCGCCCGGGCCGAGGCGCTGTGCGCGGCCACGCCGGCCACGGTAACGCGGCCTTCGCCGATCAGCGTCTTGACCCGCTCTCGCGAAAGGCCCGACGCTTTCGCCAGCGCCCTGTCGAGGCGCTCGCCGCCCTCCAGCGTGCCCGCGATACTTCCGCCGGTGAATTCCCTGCCAGACATGCTAGAGCCATGCGTGATGATGGTGGAAGTCACAATAGCGGTGATCGAACGCATTTTGGACGAGGCGGCGCTGGCGCACCCGCGCGAATGCTGCGGTATCCTGCTGGGCGAAGGCGGAACCGTCCGCGCGATCGAACCGGCCGCGAACGTCCACTCCGCGCCCGAGCGGCATTTCGAGATCGACCCGCAGACGTTGATCGATGCATACCGGGCCGCGCGCGCCGGCGGGCCAGGTGTCGTGGGCTATTATCACTCGCATCCGGCCGGTCCGGCGCGCCCATCTTCGGTCGACCGCGCGCTGGCGGTGCACGACGGCCGGGTCTGGGCCATCGCCGCGAAAGGCGAGGTGCGGTTCTGGCGGGACGACGAAGCGGGCTTCGAACCGCTTTCCCTGCGAGTCATAGATCGGTAAGGCTCCCTGCCGGGGCATTAACCAAGCCATACGGGGCAAGCTTTTCATCCCATGACCAATTCCGACGCCATCGACCTCGCCACTATGCTGTGTTCGCGGCTGTGCCACGATATGCTCAGCCCGGTCGGGGCCCTGTCCAACGGCCTGGAGCTGCTGGCGGAGGAGAAGGACCCCGAAATGCGCCAGCGCTGCTTCGAGTTGCTGGAACAGAGCGCGCGGATCAGCGCCGACAAGCTGAAGTTCTTTCGCCTCGCCTACGGCGCCGCGGGCGGTTTCGGCGACGAGGTGGACGTCGCGGAGGCGCGGTCGGTGGTCGATGCGCTGGTGGGCGATGCCAAGCGGATCCAGGTCAACTGGGCGCTTTCCGAAACGCGCCTGCCCAAGCCGGTGGTGAAAGTCCTGCTCAATTTCGCGCACATGGGCATCGACGCGCTGGTGCGGGGCGGCACGCTGGATATCGGGGCCGAAATCCGCGACGGCGCGAGCGAAATCGTGGTCCGGTCTGCGGGGACGAAAGTGGCGTTCGACGAATCGATCGGTGCCGCGCTGGAAGGCAATCTGCCGCGGGAGGAGCTGTCGAGCCGCACTGCCGCGGCGCATATGCTCTATCTGTTGGCCGATCACGCACGCGGCGGCCTGCAGTACAAGCTGACCGGCGAGGCCCTGGTGCTGGGCGCCGTGCTGCCCAACGGCTGACATGGACGAGCTTGTCCACCACGAACGGCCTTCGCCCAACTGGAACGAGCGGACCTTGCCGGTTTCGATGGTGGTCATCCACTATACCGAAATGGAAAGTGCGCAGGCTGCGCTGGAGCGGCTGTGCGATCCGGGGGCCGGGGTCAGCGCGCACTATCTGATTTCGGAAGCCGGCGAGGTTACCCGACTGGTGCCGGAGGAAAAGCGCGCCTGGCATGCCGGCGTCGCCTATTGGCGCGGCCACAAGGATGTGAATTCGGCCAGCATCGGGATCGAACTCGACCATCCCGGGCACGGATTGGGCTATCGCGCCTTTGCCGAGCCGCAGATCGCCGCTCTGGTGCCGCTGGTGGCGCGGATCGTGAAGCGATACGACATTCCCCGTGCCAATGTGGTCGGCCATTCGGACGTGGCCCCGGCGCGCAAGATCGACCCGGGCGAGCTGTTTCCATGGGAACGCCTCGCCGGGTACGGCCTGTGCCTGCCCCGGCCCCGCAAGCTGGAGCGTGGCGATCCGTTCGACAACGACGCGGCTTTCTACCTCGCGCTCGAGCGGTTCGGATACGACGTGACCGATGGCCGCAAGGCGGTTGAGGCGTTTCAGCGGCGCTGGCGGCCCGAAAGGATCGATGGCGAGATCGACGGCCAGGTTCGGGCCATCCTGTTCCAGTTGCTCTTGGATCGCGACCGGGGACACGCTAGATAGGCGGGGCCAGGGGGCCGGGCAGCCGCGGACGCGCAAGCGTCCGAGGAAAGTCCGGGCTCCACGAAACAAGGGTGGCGGGTAACGCCCGCCGGGCCGGCGCAAGCCGGTTCAGGGAAAGTGCCACAGAGAGAAGACCGCCGACGGCCCGGAAACGGGCCGGGCAAGGGTGAAAGGGTGCGGTAAGAGCGCACCGGGGTTCCGGCAACGGCGCCCGCACGGCAAACCCCACCCGGAGCAAGGCCGAATAGGGGCGGCGCGCTCGCAAGAGCAGAGGTGTTTCGCCTCGACCGCCCGGGTTGGCTGCTCGAGCGCACGGAGCGATCCGTCGCCTAGATGAATGGCTGCCCTCGCGGGGCCGGTCTCTCCCGAGGAAACGAGGGCGGGATACCGCCCGCGAGACAGAACCCGGCTTACAGGCCCCCTGGCATTCTATCCCCGCCCCACGCTGACATAAGTGAAGCCGGCCGCGCGCATGTCGTCGGGCTTGTAGATGTTCCTGAGATCGACCAGCACCGGCGCATTGGCCAGCGCCTTCACGCGGGCGAAATCGAGCGCGCGGAAGGCATCCCATTCGGTCACGATGACCACGGCGTCGGCACCGTCTATCGCCTCGTAGGCGCTGGCGCACATGCGCACTTCCGGCATTAGCGGCGCGGCCTGCTCCATCCCTTCGGGATCGTATCCGGCGACGTCGACCCCGGCATCGGCCAGCGCCTGGGCGATCGCAATCGCCGGGCTGTCGCGCATGTCGTCGGTATTGGGCTTGAAGGTCAGGCCCAGCAGCGCGACTTTCTTGCCGCGTGCGGCGTCCACGCCGCCCAGTGCCTCGATCACCTTGCGGCCCATCGCGCGTTTGCGGGTGTCGTTGGTTTTCACCACCGCCTCGACGATGCGCACGGGACTGTCATAATCTTCGGCCGTTTTGAGCAGCGCCAGCGTGTCCTTCGGGAAGCACGAACCGCCGTATCCCGGCCCGGCATGGAGGAACTTGGGCCCGATGCGGTTGTCCATGCCGATGCCGCGGCTGATGTCCTGCACGTTGGCGCCGACTTTCTCGCACAGATCGGCCATTTCGTTGATGAAGGTGATCTTCGTCGCCAGGAAAGCGTTGGCGGCATATTTGATCAGCTCGGCGCTGCGCCGGCTGACGAACAGGATCGGCGATTCGTTCAGGAACAGCGGGCGATAGACTTCGCGCATGACCTCGCGCCCGAATTCGTCCTCCGCCCCGATGACGATGCGATCGGGACGCTTGAAATCGCCGATAGCGGCGCCTTCGCGCAGGAATTCGGGGTTCGACACGACGGAGACGCGGTGCGTGCAGCCGGTTTCGGCAATGATCCGTTCCACTTCGTCCCCGGTGCCAACGGGTACGGTGGACTTGGTGACGACGACCGCATCGTTCGCGAGCTTCTCGCCCACCTCGCGCGCGACCGCGTGCACGAAGGAAAGATCGGCATGTCCGTCGCCCCGGCGGCTGGGGGTGCCGACGGCGATGAACACGGCCTGCGCACCCGCGATTCCCGCGGCGAGATCGGTGGTGAACGACAGACGCCCGGCCGCCGTGTTGTTTTCCACCAGCGCGGCCAGGCCCGGTTCGTAAATCGGCATTATGCCTTCGCAAAGACGGTCGATCTTCGACTGATCCTTGTCGATGCAGACCACTTCGTGGCCGAAGTCGGCAAAGCAGGCGCCGGAAACAAGGCCGACATAGCCCGAACCGACCATCGCGATTTTCATCGTAAACTCTCCATTTCACAAACCGATAGATCGCCGTCATCGTCGGTCGCCTGGATATAGCGGCGCGATTGCCCCTCCAGCACCAGGGCGGTCAGCTTGCCGGTACGATAGGCGCCGGTATCGATACCGATGCGATTGTCGCATTCCTCGATCTCGGGGCAGATCGTATGTCCGTGAACGACGACATGCGAATGGCGCCCCGAATACTTCAGAAACCGGTCGCGGATCCACAGCATGTCATGGCGCGACTGTTCCTCCAGCGAGACCTCGGGAAGAATTCCGGCGTGCACGAACAGGTAGTCGCCGATGACGATGTATTCCTCTGCCGCGGCCAGGAACTCGCGATCGGCGGCGGGCACGGTCTCGTGCATCAGGGCCTGCAGCTCGTCGAGCGTGCTGTCGTTGTAGCGCTTGCGCGGGACACCGTAACTGAGCAGCGTCTCGCGCCCGCCGTGTTTCAGGAAATGCCGCAGCAGGCGCCGGTCGCCGAAGGATTCGAGGAACATCTCCTCGTGATTGCCGGCGAGGATGCGGGTCGGGCGGCGCGCCTGGAGTTCGCGCGCGCGGCGCACGACGCCGGCGCTGTCCGGGCCGCGATCGACGAGATCGCCCAGCAGAACGATGGTCGTCTGCGCCGGACCTGCCGCTTCGTCGTCGCGCTCGATCGCGGCGATCAGTTCGTCGAACAGGTCCAGCCTGCCGTGGATGTCGCCGATGGCATAGACGCGCTGCCCCTCCGGCACGGCCGGGGCCGGAAGCCTGGTGCGGCTGCGGAAGATCTTGCGTAAAGGTTCGAACATCGGATTGCTTCGGAACGTGAACCCGCCGCCGATAGGGCAGCGGCCCGCGCGCGGCAACCGGTGTCTGCGTGCGGCGCGGCCACACGACTGGTGCATGAAATCAACAGTACGATGGCTGAATCGCGGTTGAGGAAATATTTCTTGTGCGGTGCAGCACCATGCTGCACGATTGTTTCGCGTCCGCAAGAGTGTGCTCGACAAAGCGAAGCACCCGGCGGACCGGCAGGTGGGACGAAGCACAACTGCAAACGCAAGGAAGTTTGTCATGCTCACGTCCATCCGCGGCCTTGCGGCCGCAACCTTTCTTACATCCACGGTCATGGTCGCTGTGCCCGCACAGGCGCAGGACCGGGCCGATCCCCCGGCGGCGGTGGAGGTGTCCGGCAATGTCGCGATCACCAGCGACTATCGCTTCCGCGGGGTTTCGCTGTCGGGCGGCGATCTCGCCATCCAGGGCGGCATCGACCTGACGCACGCAAGCGGGTTCTACGTCGGCACCTGGGGCAGCTCGATCGACGATGGCGGGACCGATCTGCTCGGCGATGTCGAGCTGGACCTTTACGGCGGCTGGAGCGGCGAAGTATCCGACGGAGTGACGCTGGATGTCGGTCTCCTCTATTACATGTACCCGACCGAGGGGCTGGGCGCCGATACCGACTATTTCGAACCCTATGCCTCTGTCGCGTTCACTCTGGGGCCGGCCGAGGCCACGCTCGGTGCTGCCTACGCCTTCGACCAGGACGCGCTGGGCGACAGCGACAACCTCTACGTCTATACCGACCTGGGCATCGGCATTCCGAATACGCCGATCAGTCTCAGCGGGCATCTCGGCTATACCGACGGGGTGCTGGCGCCGCCTGCGCTTGCCGGCTCGACCGACGAGAGCGGGTTGGACTGGGCGCTGGGCGCCAGCGCCACGGTCCTGGGCGGGCTGGAGATCGGCGTTACCTATGTCGGCACCGAAGGGCCTTCGGTCGACGGCCTGACCGACGATGCCGTGGTGGCAACGCTGGGCATGAGTTTCTGACGGGGGGAGCATGGGGCGCCCGGCGAAGGGCGGCCCGTGCCTCGCCTTGCGGCGGCGCGTCAGTCGAGCGAGAAATCGATCGTGGTGACGACGCGGACCTTCTTGTACGGCGTGTCGGACACGCCCCAGCCGCCGGCGTCGCCATCGCGCGCCTCGATCGAGAAATAGCCCTGGGTCGCGTGGCGGATGGTACCCACGTCGGCACCGCTGTCCTTGGCAAATTGCTCTGCTGCCGCGCGGGCATCGCGGGTGGCGTCGGCCACCATTTCCGGCTTGATCGCGTCGAGTTCGGTGAAAGTGTAGGATATGGCCGATCCGTCTTCGAGCACCACCCCGCGACGGACCAGTTCCACCTGGCGCCTGGCCGCGGTCTGGGCGCGCTCGATATCCTCGGTGCGCAGCGACAGCCGCTGACGGACCGTGTATCTGCCGACCCCTTCGCTGTCGGTGTAGTAATTGACGTTCACGCCGGTCGGCTGGAGCGCTTCGGCCGGGAAGCCCAGATCCTCGAAAAACGCCTCTATCGATGCGGTGTCCCGGTCGACGCCGGCCTGGGCGCTCGCCAGATCGGTCGCGGTCGAGGAATAGGAAATCGTCCAGGTTGCGAGGTCCGCAGTCACCTCGCGTTCGGCAAGCCCGCGCACAGTCACCGAACGGTCGGCATGTTTCGCGCGGACCAGCCCGTCGCCCAGCAGGAAGCCGCCTGCGACAAGGCCCGCGGCAACGATCGCCGCACTCGCCAGCCACCCCCGGATTTGCGGTTCGCGCCAGAATGCGGTGGAGGTCGGCGAGGGGGACACGCTATTGTCGGTCATGGCAATCCTTCCCAGATGCGCGGGTGAGAAATGCTGCAGATAAGTCTGTCGCGATGAACCGTGCTTTAATATCGATGAATGGAGTTCAAGGGTAAATGGTCAAGTTCCTGCACACTATGATTCGCGTTTCCGATATCGACGAAACGCTGGCCTTCTTCCGCCTGATCGGGCTGGAGGAAGTGCGTCGATTCGATAACGAGAAAGGGCGTTTCACGCTGGTTTTCCTCGCCGCACCGGGCGAGGAAGGCGTGGCCGAGGTCGAGCTGACGTACAATTGGCCGGCCGAAGACGGCAGCGCACCGGAACAATATACCGGCGGGCGCAATTTCGGCCATCTCGCCTACCGCGTCGACAACATTTACGAGACCTGCCAGCGGCTGATGGACGCCGGGGTCACGATCAATCGCCCCCCGCGCGACGGGCATATGGCATTCGTCCGCTCGCCCGACGGCATTTCGATCGAACTGCTGCAGGACGGACACCTGCCGCCGCAGGAGCCCTGGGCCAGCATGGAAAACACCGGGACCTGGTGACAGACCCCGGCTGCCGGGGCCTGGTCAGTTCTCCCTGGCCAGGCCCTGGATATCGCCGGGATGCCGGGTCGTCATCCGCAGGATGGCGTAGCCGAGTACCGCCGAGCAGGCAGAGCCGAGCAGGATGCCGATCTTGGCTTCGTCGATCAGCAGGCGGTAGCCGGGGAAGGCCAGTTCCCCGATGAAGAGCGACATCGTGAAGCCGATCCCGCACAGGATCGACACGCCCCAGATCTCCGGCCAGCTGGCCCCGTGGGGGCGCGGCGCGAAGCCGATCTTGTCGGCGGCGAAGATGGCGGCGACGATCCCGACCTGCTTGCCCAGGAACAGGCCGGCGGCAATCGCCAGCGGGAGAGGCGCGAAGACGCCTTCGACGCCCAGGTCGGACAAGTCCACTCCGGCGTTGGCGAAGCCGAACACCGGGACGATCAGATAGGCGCTCCACGGCGCCAGCCCGTGTTCCAGATTCTCCAGCATCGTATCGTCGTTCTTGCCCCGCATCGGGATGGTCAGCGCCGCGACGACCCCGGCAATGGTCGCGTGAACGCCGGAGTTGAGCACGAAGAACCATAGCGCGACCGCCAGAAGCAGGAACGGGACGACCGTTTTCACCCGCATGCGATTGAGCGCGAGCATGATCCCGACGATCACGATCGCGCCGATCAGCCAGGTCAGCTTGATTCCGGCGGTATAGGCGATCGCGATAATCAGGACTGCGCCGATATCGTCGACGATCGCGACGGTGAGCAGGAACAGCCGCAGGGATGCGGGCACCCGGTTGCCCAGCAGGCCCAGAACGCCCATTGCAAAGGCGATGTCGGTCGCGGCGGGTATCGCCCAGCCCTGGACCAGTTGGGGCGCCTCCCCATGAACGAAAAACAGGTAGACCGCCGCCGGAACCACCATTCCCGCGACGGCCGCCAGGACCGGCAGCCGCCGCTGGCTGGCGGTGCTGAGCTGCCCTTCGATCCATTCGCGTTTCACTTCCAGTCCGACGACGAAGAAGAATATCGCCATCAGGCCGTCGTTGACCCACAGATGCAGCGTGTCGAGCTTCGGCACGGGCGTAAAGGCCAGCCGGCCGTGGAACAGCTCGTGATACTCGTGCGCAAGCGTCGAATTGGCGAGCAGCATTGCCGCCGCGGCGACCAGAATCAGCAGGATCCCGGCGGACGCGTCGCCGACAAACAGGGCGCGGACAGGGGCGAACAGGGCTCGGATTGGATCGGGTGCTTTTGCCATCGGTCTGCTCCATTTCGGATTTCGGCGCGCGTTGCAAGGGTGACTGTAGTTAGTTAGGTAAGTTGCCCGGGGGGAAGGGGATGGGACCCGGCGATTTCGTGCTGTTCGAATGGCTCGTGCTCATGGAGCGCGAGCTTCTTATTTTCGCCGGCGTCTTCTTTCTGGCGGGGGCGGTGGACGAATTCGCCGTGGATCTCGCCTGGATCTGGCTGCGCGCGACCGGAAGGGGGCGTGCGCGGCTTCACGATTCGGAGCCGGCCGGCCGAACGGGGCGCGGCCGCCTGTCGGGCCGGGCTGCCGTCTTCATTCCCGCCTGGCGGGAGGATGCCGTGATCGGCACAACCGTCCGCCACATGCTCGGCGCGTGGTCCGATCCCGATCTGCGGATCTACGTCGGATGCTACCGCAACGATCCGTCCACGGTTGCCGCCGCCGCGGCAGCCGCCAGCGGGCAATCGAGAGTGAGGATCGTGATTCACGAGGCTTGCGGGCCGACCACCAAGGCCGATTGCCTCAATCGGCTCTACCGCGCGCTGGAGGAGGACGAGGCGCGAAGCGGCGAACGCGCGGCCATGGTCCTGCTCCACGATGCAGAGGATATGGCCGACCCGGCCGCGCTGGGCCTGATGCGCGAAGCGATGCGCGAAGCGGACCTGGTGCAGTTGCCGGTATTGCCGTTGCCGCAGCGCGATTCCCGCTGGATCGGCAGCCATTACTGCGAAGAATTTGCCGAAGCCCACGGCAAGGCGCTGGTCGTGCGCGATGCCTTGCGCGCGGGCATTCCCCTGGCCGGCGTCGGCTGCGCCATTTCCCGCGAGGCGCTGACGCTGCTCGCCAGGCATCGCGGCGCGGCTGCGCCTTTCGCCGCCGAATCGCTGACCGAGGATTACGAAATCGGCCTGGACATCGCCGCGCTGGGCGGGCGGACGCGCTTCGTCCGCCGGCGCGCCGGCGACGGGCGGCTGATCGCCACGCGCGCCTATTTCCCCCCGAAACTGAACCAGGCGGTTCGGCAGAAGACCCGCTGGATCTTCGGCATCGCCTTCCAGGGCTGGGACCGACTGGGCTGGAGAGGTTCTCCGGCAGAAGTGTGGATGCGCCTGCGCGATCGGCGCGGCCCGTTCAACGCGCTTCTCCTGGCGATCGCCTATTTCCTGCTCGTCATCGCCGCGGCCGGATCGCTTGCCGAATTGCTCGGCTTCGGGGAGCGTCCCGGCTTCTCGCCGATGCTGACTGTGTTGCTCTGGGCCAATCTCGGCTTTCTGGGCTGGCGCTGCGTCTTGCGTTTCGCCTTCACGGCCCGCGAATACGGCGCGATGGAAGGCCTGCGGGCGGTGCTGCGCCTGCCGCTTGCGAATATCGTCGCGATCATGGCGGCTCGTCGCGCGCTGTCGGCATATGTCCGCAGCCTCGGCGGCGCGGTGCCCACCTGGGACAAGACCGAACATCGCCTCCACCCGGCGCTCGCGATCGAGCGGGGGGCGCCATGATCGCGGGAATCGCAGGCCGCCGGGGCCAGCCGCTGATGATGCTGGCACTGGTGCTGACCTGCTGGATCGGCGGCCGGGCACTGACCTGGGAATCGCCCTTCGTGCTGCCGGCGGCGGTGTTCGAAACGCTCGCCGACAAAGGCCCCGCCGGGCGGACGAACGCGGCCCGCACTCCCGAACCGGTCGCGCCCCGATGGGCAGTGGCGCCGACTTTGCCTGCCGGAACAGCCGACAGGCCTGCCGATGCGGTTCGTTCGCACCGTTCCGGTCCCTGGACGGCCGATCGCGCTTCGCCTTCGGCTCGGCCTGAGACCGGTACGGTGATGGCCGGCCACCAGCTCCTGTGGCTTGCGGCGATGGGCCGCCTGCCCGTCCCCGCCGATGTCGCCACGGTGCTGTATCGCGGCGCCATCCCCGATCCGCCCTGGGCACGCCCGGCCCCGAGCACCGCTCCGGCAAGAGGGGAAAATCCGAAGCGCTGGTCGTTCGATTCCTGGCTGCTGCTGCGGGCGGGCGCGACCGGGACCGGAACCGTTCGGGCGGGCGCCGGACCGGGTCTCTACGGCGCCAGTCAGGCCGGCGCCGTGGTCCGCTATCGTCTCGATCCGGGCAATGCCCACCGGCCCGCAGCGCACTTGCGGGCGACCCGGGCCTTTGCCGCCGGGGCGGACAGCGAACTGGGTGCAGGCCTTTCGGCCAGGCCGTTGCCCCCGGTTCCGGTCGCGATACATGCCGAAATGCGCCTGGCGCGCAGCGAAGACGGCGCCGCGGTCGATTTTCGACCGGCGGTGTTCGCCGTTACGGAGCTTCCCCCGGCGCGCCTCGCGCATCGCTTGCGCGGGCAGGCCTATGCCCAGGCCGGCTATGTCGGCGGCGATTTCGCCACGGCCTTCGTGGACGGGCAGGCGAGGGTCGAGCGCGAGCTGGCGCGCTTCGACCTCGGCACCGTGCACGCGGGGGCGGGGGCATGGGGCGGGGCACAGAAGGGCGCGGCCCGGCTCGACGTCGGCCCCGGTGCGCGCTTCGAAATCGCAGCCGGGTCCACGCCGGCACGCCTCGCCGTCGACTACCGCATACGCGTGGCCGGGCAGAGCGCACCGGGATCGGGAATCGCGGTTACCTTGTCGACCGGCTTCTGACCGTTCCCGACCGACCTCGGAAAGCGCGAGGATGGCGGCTACGGCATTGCAGGTTGGATGCCCGGCGCTTAGGGCGATGACATGGACGTTTACCTCCCCATTGCGAACCTCTCGGTCAACGGGCTGGTCATTATCGCACTGGGGGCGCTGACCGGCGTTCTTTCCGGCTTGTTCGGCGTCGGCGGGGGGTTTCTCACCACGCCGCTGCTGATCTTCTACGGCGTGCCGCCCACCGTGGCCGCGGCTTCGGCATCGACCCAGGTCACCGGGGCCAGCGTGTCCGGCGTTCTGGCGCACGGCCGCCGCAACGGCGTGGATTACCGGATGGGCCTCGTGACCGTTGGCGGAGGGGTGATCGGGGCCGGTATCGGCGCGCTGCTGTTCCGATTTTTCCAGGCGATCGGCCAGATCGATACGGTCATCAGCATCCTCTACGTCCTTATGCTGGGCACGATCGGCTCGCTGATGGCGAAAGAAGCCTGGGAGGCGGTCCGGTCCGGCGAGGCGAGCGACAAGCGGCCGCCGAAGAGGCGTCGCCACCATCGTCTGATCGCGATGCTTCCGTTGCGCTGGCGCTTTTACGGCTCCGGCCTCTACATCTCGCCCATCGCGCCGCTCCTGCTGGGCGTCGCGGTCGGGGCCCTGACCATGCTGATGGGCGTGGGCGGCGGGTTCATTCTCGTGCCGGCGATGCTCTATATCCTCGGCATGAGCGCGAACGTGGTGGTCGGAACCTCGCTGTTCAACATCCTGTTCGTGACGATGGCCACGACGATGATGCACGCCCTGACGACGCACGCGGTCGACATCGTGCTGGTCGCGCTGCTCCTGATCGGTTCCGTCACCGGCGCCCAGTTCGGCACGCAGATCGCCCAGAAGTTCAAGCCCGAATATCTGCGCCTGGTCCTCGCTGCGATCGTCCTGTTGGTGGCGTTACGAATGTTCTTCGGCCTTTTCGTCAGGCCCGACGAGATCTACACGGTGGTGCCGCTGTGAAGCGGGTGTTTCTCCTTTTCGCCCTGCTGATGCTGTCGGCGCAGCGCGATCCGATCCTCGTGCCCGAGGTGTCGCAGGACGATGTTCAGGTGCAGCAGGGCTTCACCGGTGCCGAACTCCTGCTGTTCGGGGCAATTCTGGACCCCACCGGTGCGCGCGCGGGGCAGGATTACGACATCGTCGTCGTGCTCAAGGGCCCGACCGAGCCGATCACGGTTCGCGAGAAAGCGCGCGTCGGCGGCATATGGGTCAATGCCGACAGCTCCGCATTCCATTCGGCCCCTTCGTTCTTCGCGATCGCCGCCTCGCGCCCGATCGACGAACTGGTCGACGAGCGCACGGCGGTGATCTACGAACTCGGCCTCGATCATCTCCAGCTTTCGCCGAGCGGATCGATCGACCCCGAGGAACAGGCGCGCTTCACCTCCGGGCTGGTGGACCTCCGCCGGCGCCAGGGGCTGTACAAGGAAGTGACCGACGGGGTGCAGATCAGCGAACAGGTGCTTTACCAGGCGCGCATCTCCCTGCCGTCCAACGTCCAGACGGGCACTTACACGGCGGAAACCTTCGCGATCACGCGGGGGCGGGTGATCGCCTCCGCCATCGCCGAGGTGGAAGTTCGCAAGGTCGGCTTCGAACGTTTCGTGGAGGTGTTCGCGCAGCGTCAGTCGCTTCTCTACGGCCTGCTCGCGGTCTTCATGTCGGTCGGGACCGGCTGGATTGCCGGGCGGCTCTTCGCAATGATCTGATCCGCGGCCGATCGGTCGGGCGTTCCTCGCCTGCGTTGACGCGATCTTAACCCGGCGCGCGCTAGCCCCGGGGCGGGGAAAGAGCGAAGGGATCGACCGTTCCATGACCGATTTTGGCCACGGCAACCCCGCACGGCGGCCGCCGCTCGACGCGGGATCGGCGGAGCCGCCGGGCATCGGACCCGCGCGTTCCGCAGCCACCGCCTCTCCCCCGCCGGCAAGCGCGCCATCCGCCGCCGCGACCGCGCCCTCTCCCGTACGGTCCGGGAGCGAGAACGCCTCCATCCCGATCGGCGTGGTTGTCGAAGTCGCCGGTTCCGGGTCGCAGATTGCGCTCGATTCCGCGCGTCTCAACCAATGCATGGCCGATGCCGATCCCTCCATCGCGCTGGCCGGCCAGGTCGGCAGCCAGATCAAGATCCGGGTCGGAAACGCCTGGCTGCTCGCCAGCGTCCGCAACCAGCGGCAGGATCGCCGCGCGGGCGGGGGCATTATCGCGGACGTCGATTTTCTCGGCGAAGGCACCGAAGAAAAGCTGACCGGCCGGGTGCGCGGTTTCCGCCGCGGCGTCACCCGCTATCCGGTTCCCGGTGCGAAGATCTATCCGGCCGACACGGCGGACCTCAGGCACATCTATGCCAGCGACGGACGCACCAGCATCCCGATCGGGACGGTCTATCCGACCCGCGACATTCGCGCAGGCCTCTACGTCGATGCCCTGCTGGGCAAGCATTTCGCGCTGCTCGGTTCGACCGGGACCGGCAAATCGACGGCGGCGGCGCTGATCCTCCATCGGATTTGCGAGGCGGCGCCCGAAGGCCACGTCGTGATGATCGATCCGCACGGCGAATACGCCAGCGCGTTCCGGCACAGCGGGCTGATCCTCGACGTGTCGAACTTGCAGCTCCCCTACTGGCTGATGAATTTCGAGGAGCACTGCGAGGCGCTGCTCAGTTCCAGCGGGAACGAGCGCCAGGTCGACATGGACATCCTGGCCAAATGCCTGCTCAAGGCCAGGTCGAAGAACCGCATGGCCGAAACGATGGGCAAGATCACCGTCGATTCGCCGATCCCCTATCTCCTGTCGGATCTCGCGGCGGAGCTGCAGAACGAAATGGGCCGGCTGGACAAGGCGACGTCTTCCGCCCCCTATATGCGGATCAAGACCAAGCTGGAGGAATTGCGGGCCGATCCGCGCTATCAATTCATGTTCTCGGGCATGCTGGTCGGCGACACGATGGCCGAGTTCATCGGCAAGATCTTCCGCATGCCGGGGCAGGGCAAGCCCATTTCGATCATCGACGTGTCGGGCGTGCCGTCGGACATCACCGCCACCGTGGTCGCGGTTCTGAGCCGGCTGGTGTTCGATTTCGCGATCTGGGGACGCGACGAACAGGCCCGGCCGATCCTGCTCGTCTGCGAGGAGGCGCACAGATACGTCCCGAACGAGGCCAACGCCGATGGTTCGTCGGTGGGCGACATCCTGGGCCGCATCGCCAAGGAAGGGCGCAAATACGGCATCAGCCTGGGCCTGATCACCCAGCGCCCGTCCGACCTGGCCGAAGGCGTGCTGTCGCAATGCGGCACGATCATCTCGATGCGGCTCAACAACGACCGCGATCAGGCCTTTGTCAAGGCGGCGATGCCCGAGGGCGCGCGCGGCTTTCTCGATTCGATCCCCGCGCTGCGCAACCGCGAATGCATCATTTGTGGGGAGGGCGTGGCGATCCCGATGCGGGTGAATTTCGACACGCTCGAGGAAAGCAAGCGCCCGGCCTCGGCAGATCCGAGCTTTGTCGAACTGTGGAACCAGGCCGGCGGCGAGGAAGAGGCGGTGCAGCGCGTCGTCCGCCGCTGGCGTTCGCAGGGGCGCTGAACCCATCCGCGATCACGTCCCGCGCATATCGCCGTAGAGGTGGATATGCAGCCGGTCGCTCATGCGAAACCCATGTTCCAGGCACAGCGGCGCGAGCCATTCCTCGCGCGCGCGCAATGTGGCGCTGTCGGTCCCCTCGGGCATCAGGAATACGTGGCCGGGGCGAAAGCGGTATCGCGCCTGTAACGCCAGCACCTCGTCCACGTCCCCGGGCGTGGCGATCACGAATTTGAAGAACGCCCGCGGATCGGTCGCGTAGGCGTCGAGCCGTTCGGGCAGGAGCGCCAGTTCGGCAGGGTTGCCGCTGTGCGCCAGCTTGGGGCTGACGTTGTACTGGTCGATCCGCACGTCCAGCCGGGGCGGCGCGGCGACGGTGCCGTTGGTTTCGATCTCGACCGTCATGTCGGGCAGGCGTTCGAGCAGCGCCGCCAGCGCGCCTGCCTGTAACAGCGGCTCTCCGCCGGTGATGACGAGGCGGTTCTGGCCCAGCGCCGCGATCCGCTGCGCAACCTCGTCCTCGCCCAGCGCGATCTGGTTGGCCTTGCGCGCGAAAGTTTCGCCCGAGCGGTGCGGGCGGTTGTCACCTTCGAAATGCCAGGTGTAGGCCGTGTCGCACCACTGGCAGGCGAGGTTGCAGCGCGAAAGGCGCAGGAACGCGACCGGCATTCCCGCGCTCGGCCCTTCGCCCTGGAGCGAGGCGAAGATTTCCGGCTCGCCGGGAGCCTGGGTGGCGAGAGTTAGCGGCATCACTTCCGATCCATTGCACAAACGAGCGATGCAGGAAAATCCTCTCCCGTCGGGGGAGGCGGCTGGCGCAGCGCCTGCCAAGCCCCCTCCGTCAGCCCTTCGGGCTGCCACCTCCCCCGGAGGGGGAGGATCGTTAGCCCAGCCGTGCCAGCGCCGCTTTCAGGCGTTCCGCCTCGGCCGAATGATGCGCGTAATCGGCACGTGCCTTCTCGACCGCCTCGGGCTTGGCCCGTTCGACGAAATTGGCGTTGTTCAGCCGGCCTTCGAGGGCCTTCGCCTCTTTCTCCGCCGCGGCGAGCGCCTTGGCGAGGCGCGCCTTTTCCGCGGCAATGTCGATCAGCCCCTCCAGCGGGATGACCAGCGCATCGCCGCCGGCACCGACCTGCAGCGCGGCCCCGTCGGGGGCGGGCTCGGTGCGGATGGCCGAGAGGCGGGCCACCCGTTCCAGCGCGGCGGCATTGCCCGACAGGACCTTGCCCGCCACGTCGGACGGGGCGGGCAGCCAGGCCTCCAGCTTCGCGCCCGGAGCGATGCCGACCTCGTTCCTGGCCCCGCGCAAGTTGCGCGTCAGCTCGATCAGCCATTCGACTTCGGCCTTGGCCGCGGGGTCCACGGCGGCTTCAGGCCGGGGCCATTGCGCGACGATCAATTCGTAGGGGCGATCGTCCTGCGCATGCCACAGCTCTTCGGTGATGAAGGGCATGAACGGGTGCAGCATGACGAGGATCTGGTCGAGCACCCACCCGGCGACGGCGCGCGTTTCCTCGTCGATCTGCCCCTTGATCAGTTCCAGATACCAGTCGCAGAACGTGTCCCAGACGAAGTGGTAGATCGCGCTCGCCGCAGCATCGAAACGCAGGTCGGCCATCGCCTTGTCGAGCAGGCGAAGCGTTTCGACCACTTCGCCCACGATCCAGCGGTTGACCGCGCTGGTCGCGGGCGGCGCGGCCAGCGTCGTGCTGCCGCCGATGCCGTTGGCCTGGCAGAACCGGGCCGCGTTCCACAGCTTGGTGGCGAAGTTGCGATACCCCTCCACCCGGCTTTCATCCATCTTGATGTCGCGGCCCTGGCTTTCCATCGCCGCCATGAAGAACCGCAGCGCATCGGCGCCGTAGCGGTCGATCAGGTCCAGCGGATCGACCGTATTGCCCTTCGACTTGGACATCTTCGACCCGTCCGCCGCGCGCACGAGGCCGTGGAGGTAGAGCCGCTTCCACGGCGCCTCGCCCAGGAAATGAATCCCCTGCATCGCCATGCGCGCATCCCAGAAGAACAAGATGTCGAAGCCGGAAATCAGCAGGTCGTTCGGATAGTGCTTCTTGAGCAGCGAACGTTCCTCCCCCTTTGGGGGAGGGGGACCGCCGGAGGCGGTGGAGGGGGATGGTGCTGCGCCTGCCGCGCCCCCTCCGTCAGCGCTGCGCGCTGTCACCTCCCCCGGAGGGGGAGGATTTTCGTCGCACGGCCAGCCGAGCGTGGCGAAGGGCCAGAGGGCGGAGGAGAACCAGGTGTCGAGGACGTCTTCGTCGCGGGTGAGCGACACGCCTGTGCCGGCCTGCGCCTGGGCCTCGTCTTCGCTCATCGCGACATAGGCCTTGCCATCGGCATCGTACCACGCCGGAATCCGGTGCCCCCACCAAAGCTGGCGGCTGACGCACCAGGGCTGGATGTTTTCCATCCAGTTGAAGAACGTCTTTTCCCAGCTTTTGGGGACGATCTCGATCTTGCCCGAACGCACGGCCTCGATCGGCGCCTGCGCCAGCTTTTCGGCGTCGACGTACCACTGGTCGGTCAGCCAGGGTTCGATCACCACGCCGCCGCGGTCGCCAAAGGGGGTGGCGATCACGCGCGGTTCGGCATCGTGTTCGACCGGGTTGCCGTCCTTGTCCTTCGCGACATGCGGGATCAGGCAGCCGAGTTCCTTCAGCCGCGCGACGACCAGTTCGCGCGCGCCGTCCTCCCCGTCCTTGCGGAAGCGGTGGAGGCCGATGAATTCGTCGGGCACGAGGCCGTCGGCGGTCTGGCACACGTTGCCTTCGGCATCGAGCATGTTGAGCATGTCCGCCGGGGCGATTCCGGCGCGCTTGCCGACTTCGAAGTCGTTGAAATCGTGCCCCGGCGTGATCTTGACTGCGCCGCTGCTCAGTTCGGGATCGGCATGTTCGTCCGCCACCACGGGCACGCGGCGGCCGGTGATCGGCAGGATCACATGCTTGCCGACGACGCTCCGGTAGCGCTCGTCGTCCGGGTGAACCGCCACCGCCATGTCGGCCAGCATCGTTTCGGGGCGCGTCGTGGCGACTTCGATATAGTCCTGCCCGCTGTCCAGCGTGACGCCGTCGGCCAGCGGATAGCGGAAGTGCCAGAAATGGCCCTTCACGTCCTGCGTTTCGACCTCGAGATCGCTGATCGCGGTCTTGAGCTTCGGGTCCCAGTTCACCAGCCGCTTGTCGCGGTAGATCAGGCCTTCGTTATACAGGTCGACGAAGACCTTGGTCACCGCGCGAGAGAACTCGGGGCTCATGGTGAATTGTTCGCGGCTCCAGTCCATCGAACAGCCCAGGCGGCGCAGCTGGCGGGTGATCGTACCGCCGCTTTCCTCTTTCCACTCCCAGACCTTCTTCACGAAATCTTCGCGAGAATAATTGGTCCGCTTGTCCTGCCGCGCCTCCAGCTGGCGTTCGACCACCATCTGCGTCGCGATGCCGGCGTGGTCGGTGCCGACGACCCACAGCGCATCCTTGCCGCGCAGCCGCTCGTACCGCACGACGATATCCTGCAGCGTGTTGTCGAGCGCGTGCCCGATATGCAGGCTGCCGGTGACGTTGGGCGGCGGGTTCACGATCGTGAAGGGCGCCGCCTCGGGCCGTTCGGGACGGAACAGCCCGCCCGTTTCCCAGTGCGCGTACCAGCGCGCCTCGATTTCGGCCGGGTCGAATGTCTTGGGAAGCTCTGTGCTCATATGGCTGCGGCCTTTGCCAGCGGGTGCGCTGCGGCGCAACACGTCACGAATGTGCGCTTGTAGTGGCGCGCGTTTCCCCGCATAGATCAAGGCGATGCAGGAAGGGGCGTTCTTCGAGGTCGAGGAAACGGGCGGCAACGGCGCGCGCCTCGTTCTTTCAGGGCCCTATCTTGTCTCCACGATCGGGGCGGTGGACCAGGCCCTGCGCGATATCGACCGCGATCTGAGCGCGATCGATCTTTCGAACGTAAGCGAAATCGACACTGTCGGCGCGTGGATCGCCAGCAGCCTCGCCGCGCGCCACGATGCGGAAATCACCGGCGCCAGCGAACGCGCGCAACGCCTGCTGAAGGCGGTCGGGCAGATCGGCGAAGGGGCCGATGTCCGGCCCGAGCGCCTTCCCGTATATCTCCGGGTGCCGGATGAAGTCGGCGCGCTGGTGCGCGATTTCGGGCGGGGGTTCGTCGGCATAGTCGGCTTCCTCGGCCAGATCCTGGTTTCCGGGGCCAGCCTGGTTCGCCATCCTTCGCGCTTTCGCGGGCGCGCGCTGGTGCGCCAGATGGAGCTGGTGGGCGTGTCCTCGTTGCCGATCATCGGGCTGATGAGCTTCCTGATCGGTATCGTCATCGCCCAGCAGGGGGCGGTGCAGCTGGCGCAGTTCGGGGCCGAAACGCTGACGATCAACCTGGTAGGCCGGATCACCTTGCGCGAACTGGGCGTGCTGATGACCGCGATCATGGTCGCGGGCCGGTCGGGCAGCGCCTTCGCCGCGCAGCTCGGCACGATGAAGCTGACCGAGGAAGTCGATGCCATGCGCACGATCGGCATCTCCCCGATCGAGGCGCTGGTGATCCCGCGCATCCTCGCCGCCGTGCTGATGATGCCGCTGCTCGGGTTCTTCGCATCGTGTATCGCGATCGTCGGCGGAGCGGTGATCGGGGATGTCATGCTGGGCATCCCGTTCTTCACGTTTCTCAGCCGGATTCAGGAAGTCGTGCCGCTCTACGACCTCTACGTCGGCCTCGCCAAGGCGCCCGTCTTTGGGCTCATCGTGGCGCTGACCGGATGCTATCAGGGGCTGCAGGTTCAGGGCAATTCGGAACAGGTCGGCCTCAAGACGACCAAGGCCGTGGTCCAGGCGATCTTCATGGTCATCGTGCTCGATGCCTTCTTCGCGGTGTTCTTTACCGAGATCGGATGGGGATGAGCGAAGAGGAAAGCGAACGCGAGACGAAGGGGCTCGGCCGTTACGAACGGTTCCGCGGCGACCACCCGATCGTCGTGGAAGGGCTGGTGAACCGCTTCGGCGACCAGACGATTCATGAGGATCTGTCGCTCACCGTCAACCGGGGGGAAATTCTCGGCGTGGTCGGCGGGTCGGGCACCGGCAAGTCGGTGCTGATGCGCTCGATCATCGGGTTGCAGACGCCGAACGCGGGCCAGATCGAGGTGTTCGGGCGGTCGATCACCGATGCCGAGCCGGACGAGAACCTCGGCCTGCGCAACCGCTGGGGCGTGCTGTTCCAGGGCGGCGCGCTGTTTTCGACCCTGACGGTGGGCGAGAATGTGGAGGTGCCGCTCAAGCAGTTCTATCCCGATATCCAGCCGCAACTGCTGCACGAGATCGCCCGCTACAAGGTCGTGATGTCGGGCCTGCCGGAAGAGGCGGCGAGCAAGTATCCGTCGGAGCTTTCGGGCGGGATGAAGAAACGCGCAGGGCTGGCGCGCGCGCTCGCGCTCGATCCCGAGCTGCTGTTTCTCGACGAGCCGACCGCCGGCCTCGATCCGATCGGCGCGGCCAAGTTCGACCGCCTGACGCGCGAATTGCAGCAGACGCTGGGCCTGACCGTGTTCCTGATCACGCACGATCTCGATACGCTGTATGAAATCTGCGACCGCGTGGCCGTGCTGGCCGATCGCCAGGTGATTGCCGTGGGCACGATCCCCGAGCTGCTCGAAACCGACCATCCGTGGATCGACGAATACTTCAACGGCCCGCGCGGGCGCGCCGCCCGCGAGAGCAAGACGCGCGCCGAAACGATGGACAATCCCCCGGGCGACGGGGCATAGGGGCGTGAGGTAACTTATTTCCATGGAAACACGCGCAAATCACGTCTGGGTGGGGGCCGTAACGCTGGCATTGCTGGCCGCCGCGGCGCTGTTCTTCGTCTGGCTCGCCCGGCTGGGGCAGGGCGCGCAAGACGAATACGACATCTTCTTCAAACAGTCGGTGGCCGGCCTCGCCAACGGATCGCAGGTGTCCTTCGCCGGGGTGCCGGTCGGTCAGGTCAGCCAGATCGCGCTGTGGGAAACCGATCCGCAATTCGTGCGCGTGCGGGTAAAAGTGAGGGACGAGGTGCCGATCCGCGTCGGCACGACCGCCACGATCCAGGGTTCGTTCACCGGGGTTTCGACGATCCTGCTCGACGGCGCGCGGCGCGACGCTCCTGCACTCACGTGTGAGGAAGGGCCGGGCAACACCGCCTGCCCCGAAGGCGTTCCGGTGATCCCGACCAAGCCGGGCGGGCTGGGCGAACTGCTCGCCAATGCGCCGCTGCTGCTCGAACGGCTGGCGACGCTGACCGAGCGGCTGACGATGCTGCTGTCCGACGAGAACCAGGGGGAGATCGCCGGCATTCTGCGCAATACCAACCGCATGACCGCCGACCTGGCGCAGACCGCACCGCAGGTGGAACGAACGATGGCCGAACTGCAGGTGACGCTGCGCGAATCGAGCGAGGCGCTGGATGCGTTCGAGAAAGTCATGGGATCGACCGACCGTCTGCTGAACCAGGAAGGGCAGTCGCTCGCGACCCAGCTGCGCTCCACACTGACGTCGGCCGAGGCGGCGGCCAATGCCCTGACCGAAACGATGGAGCAGGCGCAGCCCGCCACTCGCCAGCTCAGCGAAAGCACGCTGCCGGCGGCGGAGGCCGCGCTGGAGGATCTGCGCGCGACCAGCAAGGCGCTGCGCAACGTCACCGAGAAGATCGAAACGCAAGGCGCCGGGTCGCTGATCGGCGGGCAGAAGCTGCCCGACTACGAACCATGATCGACGCCAGACTACAGGGGAAGGCCATGCGCGCGACAGTCAGGACCTTTCCGGCGCTTGCGGCGCTTGCCGCGCTGGCCGGATGCGTCAGCTTCGGCAGCGAGCCGCCCGAAAGCCTGCTGACGCTGACCCCCACCGCGGCGGCGCCGGCGGGATCGGGCGCTTCGGGCAGTGCCGCCGGCTCGCTGGCGATCCTCGTTCCCGAGGCGCCCGCGCGGCTCGATGTCGTGCGGGTCCCGGTGCAGATCGACGGCGCCACGCTCGCCTATCTCAAGGACGCGGTCTGGGTGGACAAGCCCGCGCGTCTGTTCCGCACGCTTCTGGCCGAAACGATCCGCACGCGTTCGGGCCGGGTGGTGATCGATTCGGACGATCCGGCGCTGACGCCCAGCACCCGGTTGCGCGGCGTGCTGCGCGATTTCGGGTACGATGCGTCGTCGTCGTCAGTCGTCGTGCGCTTCGATGCGATCCGCGAGACGAGCGGCCGGGGGATCGAAACCCGCCGTTTCGAAAGTGTCGTCCCCGGCGTGGCCCCGGAAACCGCGGCCGTCGGCCCCGCGCTCAACCGCGCGGCAAACGATGTTGCCGGTCAGGTCGCGGACTGGGTGGGTTAGGCGGTCGGTCCCCGCACCCAGGGTGCCGTTCGGCCCCTCGTTTCAACATGCACGACATCGCAGCGCTATCGGCGAGCGGGGCCGGGGCGGCGCACGCTGCCCTTTCGATTGCCCTTCGAAGCTGCCGGGCGCCGAGTCCGCTTGCGCGAAGATCGTCGGGCAACAGCAGGCAAAGGCCGCGCTCGAACATGTCGCTGCCCAGGGGGCCGCGCTGGGCATCGATCCCTCGCGGCTGGCCGTGGCGGGCGACAGCGCGGGCGGCAACATGGCCATTGCCGTCACGATGATGGCCAAGGAGCGCCACGGGCCGCAGATCAGCCACCAGCTGCTGTTCTATCCGGTGACCGACGATGTCTCGGACAACGCCTCCTACCGCGCGTTCGGCAATGGTCCGTTCCTGACCCGGAAGGCGATGGATTACTTCCTGGAGGCGAACTATCCGGCCGAACGCCGCCAGGACGTGCTGGCCTTCCCGCTTCGGGCTTCGCTCGACCAGTTGGCGGGCTTGCCAGCGGCAACGATCATCGTGGCCGAGAACGATCTGCTGCGCGACGAGGGCGAGGCCTATGGCCGTCGCCTGATCGAAGCCGGCGTGCCCGTCGCCACCGCCCGCTACAACGGCACCATACATGATTTCGTGATGCTCAATTCCCTGGCCGCGAGCGAACCCGCCCGCGCTGCCATTGCGCAAGGCGCTGCACGCCTGCGCAGCGCTTTCGCGCACTGAGGGCCAGGAAAGGAACCGATGAAATGATCAGGATCCTTCACTCCGCGCGCCGGCGGTCGCGAAGGCCCGGTCCGGCGATCGAACCTTCGCCGTGGGGCGTCTGCCCCCATCCGGGCGAACCGGTGCAGAACTGCAGGAGCGATGAACTTCCTGCCGTTGCCTGACCTGATATGCGGGCGGGCCGCGGGTGCCGGAACAAATCGGCCAGCGCCGCTGCTCCGTGACCCCGGTCCGCCCACCCGCCTGACCCAGGCCGGAAAGGCAGACCTCTCGCGGCTTCTTCGCGAAGCTCGCCAAGCCCGAAAGCAAACTGTTCGGCGCCGCAGCTTCGTAGAGTGTCGCCTGCGTGCCGGATGCCGATGTGCCGCCGATGCGCTTAGCTTTCCAGCGCTTGCAGCGGGCCATCGGGGCTGGCGCGGAATGAGGCGGTTACGCGCCGTTCGAACGGTCTGGCGAAGATCGTCGAGACGGCGACATGCTCCGCCCGGGCCTGCTCCGGCGTCAGCGTGACCAGGGCATAGCCCTTGCTGTCCTGGTCGCAGAAGACCACTTCCTCGTTGGCCGCGGCGAGGAAGCGCCCCAGGCCCGGCAAGATCGAGCCGTAGGACGGGCTGGTGATCGCCGTGCAGCCGACCTCTACGCCGGCAAGCCGGCCCGAGCGATCGTGCAGATTGTTGCTCCAGGCGGCGTGGCTGTCGCCGGATAGCACCAGCGGACGCGATCCGGCGCGGGCGAACAGCTCGTAAAGCCGCTCGCGCGCATGCGGATAGCCGTCCCAGCTATCGAGATTGAACGGCACGCCGGCGCGATATCCGGCCAGCGCGGTGTCGATCTGCGCGCGATATTGCTCGGGCATTCGGGCGCGCATCTCGGCATATCCTTCCGCGCCGAGGCTCGCTTCCAGATCCGGTCCGGCAACGCGCGCCATGACCACCTGATTGCCGAGGATCTGCCACGGCTTGCCGGCGTTCACGGAAGCGCGCAGCACGCCTTCGAGCCATTCGCTCTGCCCGCGCCCGAGCAGTTCGCGCCCGGGCCGCTCGCGCTCCGCCAGCAGCGCTGCGACGCGTTCTGTCGGCGGCAGCTCGCCCTTCGGCGCGGCCTGCTTGTCGCGTGCCAGCAGCCGGGTCTCGACCATCGCCAGCGTGGCGAGATCGCCGAATTCGAAGCTGCGGAAGATCGCCTCGTGCGCGCGCAGCGGATCGGGATCGCGGATCGGCATCCATTCGAAATAGGCCTGCATCGCCACCGCCTTGCGCGCGGCCCAGTCGCCTTCGCTTTCCGGCTGGTGGTTCTCCGCCCCGCCGATCCATCCGTCGTTGGTGACTTCGTGATCGTCCCACACGCAGATGAAGGCGGCGCGGGCGTGGGCCGCCTGCAAGTCCGGGTCGGACTTCATCTGCGCATGGCGGCGGCGGTAATCGGCGAGCGAGACGATTTCGTGCGGCGGATCGGGCAGCCGGCCGAGGCGGCGGCCGATTTCCGCGCCATAGCCCGCATCGCCATATTCATAGATATAGTCGCCGAGATGCACCACCGCGTCGAGGCGCGGCAGGGCGGCCATATCGGCATAGGCGTTGAACAGCCCGCCGGGATAGAGCTGGCAGGACGCGACCGCCAGCACCAGCTCGTCCACCGCGCCCACCGGCAATGTGCGGAACCGGCCGACGGGGGAACGGACGCCGTCCGCCGTCTCGAACCAGTAGCGATAGTCGGTGCCGGGGCGCAGGCCGCTCACTTCGACCTTGGCGGTGTGATCGGCGGACGCCCGCGCCCACACTTCTCCGCTGGCGAGCGGCGCGGTGTCCGGCGCGCTTGCAACGTGCCACTGCAGCCCGATGTCGCCGCCGAACCCTTCCTCGGCCGTGGCGCGGGTCCAGATGACCGCGCCGTCCGGCACGGGGTCGCCGCTGGCGACCCCGTGGACGAAGCGCACCTGTGCCGGCGCCTGCTGGGCGACGGCGATGCCGGGAACGGTCAGCGCGCTCCCGGCGCCCATCAGCGTCAGAACATTGCGGCGGTTCAAGGTCATGGTCTGCTTCCCCCTTCGTCAGAATAGCCGCGCGGTCAGTTCCACGCCATAGAAGCGCGGTTCGGCGGGAATGAAGGTCGGGATACCGAAAGCGCCGCCCGTGTTACCCGCATCGAGCAGATAATCCTCGTTCGTCGCGTTGCGGACGAAGGCGGCAATCTCGAACCGGTTTTCGGCGAAGCTGAGGCCCGCCCGCGCGTTGACCAGAGTGACCGCATCCTGCGAGAGCAGGTCGCTGTTGGGCATCTCGAAATAGATCCGGCTGCGGTGCGTGACGCTGGGCGTCGCGAAGACGCGCATGCCGTTGCCGACCGGGGCATCGACGGTGAAGCCGGCCGCGGCCTGCCACTTCGGCTGCAGGCGGAAACGCGCGCCGGAATAGGCCGGCGTCAGGGCGCTGTCCTCATCCACCTTGGCGTCGATATAGGCGCCGTTGGCGAACAGGCTGAGCCACGGCGTCGCCTGCACGGCCAGCTCCGCCTCGACCCCGAGATTGGCCGCCGAGCCGGCACTTTCGGTGCGGGACGAGCCATCCTCTTGCAGCACGCTGACCTGGAAGCCCGAATAGTCGAGGTAGTAGGCGCCCAGCGAAGCCGACACCGGCCCGCTGCTGACTTTCACCCCGGCTTCATAGTTCCAGACGACTTCTTCCGGCACGAGCTGATAATTGGGAACCGCGTTGCCCTGGCCATCGCGCGTTGCGCCCAGCTGGACGACGGCCGAACGGCGACCTTTCGAAACGGTGGCGTAGAGATTCACGTCGTCGGTGGCGCGATAGAGCACGTTGAAGCGCGGCAGAACGTCGAAGAAATCGTCCTGCGCGGTATAGGTCCTCCCGCCCGTGTCGGTCTGGCCGGGGATCAGCGAGTAGGCGAGGCTGGGCAGTGCCGCCAGCAGCGCCTGGCGCATTTCGTCCGGCAGCAGGCCGATCAGCACCGGGGCCGGCACCGTGGAGGAATAGCCCGACTGCCGGTCCTCCCACTGCAGGCGAACGCCGGCGGTCAGTTCCAGCCTGTCGGTCGGCAGCCAGGTTCCATCGGCGAATACCGAATAGCTGTCGTTCTGCCCCTGGTTTTCGTAGACCGACCGGTAGGGAAGCTGCGTTACCGCGCCTCCGGTCAGGGCCGCGAGGACTTGCGATGCCGGCACGCTGCCATCTGCCGCCACGCAGGGCACGTTCGGCACCGCGCCGGTCAGGCACTGCACGAATGTCCCTTCCTCGCCGGAGAAGGGCACGTTCTGCCGGCCGTCTTCGGTGAAATAGTTCCAGCCGAAAGAGCCGCGCAGATCCATGCCCGAATAGGCGAACCGGCCTTCGTGGCTGAACTGCCAGCCCTTGGCGATCTCGGCGAATTCCAGATACCAGGCCGCCGAGCCGTCGGCGTCGAAAGTCTCCAGGCTGTCGAACTCGCGATAGCCGTTGACCGTGGTGAAGGTCCAGTCATCGGCGAAAGCGTACTCGGCGGTGAGGTTCAGATCGTAGATCTCGCGATCGAGCCCGAGTTGGTCCTTGCCGAGCGCTTCGCTGGATAGGGGCGATCCGCCCAGGTGAGCCGGGCCGAAGGGATCGGCCGGGCCTGCCTCGGTCGCGAAAGTGCCGGAAATGAAGGGTGTGCCGCCATTGCGCTGGCGATCGAAGGTACCGACCAGGTCGACGGTCAGATCGTCGTGAGGGATAAGGCGCAGCGAAGCGCGCAGACCCAGATTGTCGAGCGCGTACAGATCTTCGTCCTGCGCGGGGCTGAGGTTCTCGACATAGCCGTCGCGCTTCTTCCATTCGAAGGCGATGCGGCCGGCGACTGTGTCGTTGCCTGCATTCACGAAGCCCGACAGCTTGGTGTAGTCGAAATTGCCGTATGCGCCGGTCAGCTTGGCCGAAACGCCGGGCTCCGGCCGTGCCGGCACGATGCTGATCGCGCCGACGGCGGAGGCGGTGCCGAACAGGGTCGCCTGCGGCCCCTTGATGACTTCGATCCGGTCGAGATCGTAGATCGACTGATAGCTCCCGCGCGAGCGCGAGATGTCCACGCCGTTGTAGTAGAGCGTGACGCGCGGCCCCTGCTGCGCCGAACCGGAATCCGAGGTCACGCCGCGGATCACGATGCCGGGGTTGTTGGCGCTCTGCTCCTGAATGTTGAGGCCGGGGACGTAGTTGGAAAGCTCGTCGAGGTCGGAGACCCCCAGTTCCTCGATTCGCTCGCCGCCCAGCGCGGAAACCGTGATCGGCACGTCCTGCGCGCGCTGTTCGAATTTCTGCGCGGTGACGACGATCTCGTTGCCCGATCGGCCGGTGCTTTCGCGGTCCGTCGATTCGCCCGCCTCCTGCGCCAGGGCAGGGCAGGCGACCAGCGCGGTCGACGCGAGAAGAAGGCGTGCACTTGCGTAACGAAGTTTCATAGTGGTTCCCGATCCTGAGGTTCGGGGCGCAGATATGCGCGATATGTGACGCTCACGAGGCGGTTCGATTGCGGCACGATGAAACTATCGGTCCGCAGGGTGTTACGGCTGTATGGGAAGCCACTTGCCAGCGGCGCTCGGGCGTGCACGCCTCGCCATTGAGCACACGCCGGTCACCCTTTTCGAAGCCGATCGTGGTCTGTTCGGATCGTTTCGCAGCCTGCACCGAACAACCGATAGTTGCGAAGGCCCAGGCGCGCTGTTTCGGCGCACCATTTCGACTGCCGGCCCCAACCTGCTTTGTCGCTCAGCTGCAAAGCACGTTCGATGCCTCGGTCTCGTCGCGATCGATACTCGGGAAGTAAACCACCACGCGAAGATGCCTGCGCTCGCCCACGGTCATCATTTCATGCTCGAATTTCCATCGCGTGTTGCCGTTCTGCAGCGAGCCGATCCAGTGACCCTGCTTTACCTCGCGCTTTCCGCGCTTGCTGCAGACCTTCGGACGACTGGCGCGCAACGTCGCCGCGTCGATGACGATAGCCGTCGCCATACTGTCGATCACCGCGTTGCGGCACGTCGGCGCAACCGCGTACGCCGAGCCGGACGAGGTGCTTGCGGACGACGCGGGCGGTGGGCACGGGCCATAGAAGCGCCCGAAGCGTTACCCGTGCAGGTTCATCAGCGAATCCATCAGCCCTTCGTCAGAGCTTGAGCAGACGCCCAGGACCAGGGCTTCCTCGCACCCCGGTGCGACGACATAGGCGTGGCCCATCGACGAATCGAGATAGATGCTCTGCCCGGCTTCGAGCACGACGGGGTCGTAGAATTCGGAATGCACTTCGATCCGGCCTTCGAGGACGTAGATGAACTCTTCGCCCTGATGATGCACGAGATCGCCGAATTCGCTCGCGCTGTGGGCGCGAATGCGCGTCACGATGGGAATCATTCGTTTCCGGCGCAAGTCGGTACAGAGGTAGTGGTAGTCGTAGTTGTCGGTCGTGACCCGCACCGCCTGATCGAGAGTGCCGATGCTGCGCCGACCCGTTACGCGCGGGGCAGAGTCTTCGCCCCCTTCCGCGAAGAGATCGGCCATGCGGATGTTGAGCCGTTGGCTGAGCTGCTGGAGCTTGTCGTAACTCAGCGTCAGCCGATCGTGTTCGACTTTCGACAGAGTCGAAACGGGAATGCCGGATTTTGCGCTCATTTCCTTGAGCGTCCAGCCGTTTCTGCTGCGAATACCGCGCATTACCGCCCCTAGCGTGGGCGGATTCTCACGACCCGGCATCAAAATTTCCACGGTTCATTTGACAATTCTCCAATCAAGATCATTATGTCCTCATTGGGCCAACAATCGTTGGCTCGTGTCGTAAGGGTTTCGGTGACTTGCCGCAAGGTGTCACAAACCGGCTGGGTGGGGAACGGTATATGCATTTTGTTCGCAGGCTCATGACTGGCTTGGCCGTGTTGATCGCACTGCCGCTCCTCGCCCAGGGTCCGGTACGACAATCGCCGGAGGCGCAACCTGCAGGCCCCGCCGGGTCGCAGCCGGCCGAAGAGACAGCGCCGGTAGCGCTCGACGCCGCCGACCTGGAAGCGTGGCTGGACGGGTTCATGCCCTATGCCCTCGCACGCGGCCAGATCGCCGGCGCCGTCGTCGTGGTCGTGCGCGGCGATGGGCCTGTGCTGGAGAAAGGCTACGGCTATGCCGATGTCGCGGCGCGAAAGCCCGTGGATCCGCAAACCACGCTGTTTCGGCCCGGCTCGGTTTCCAAGCTGCTGACGTGGACGGCGGTGATGCAGCAGGTCGAGGCCGGCGAGCTCGATCTCGACGAGGACGTGAATGCCTATCTCGATTTCGAGATTCCGCCCTATGAAGGCGAGCCGGTCACCCTTCGTCACATCCTGACGCATAGAGCGGGATTCGAGGAATCGATCCGCCACCTGATCAGCAGCGACCCCGACGCGGTGATGCCGCTCGCGGCCTACGTCAAGAAAGCGCTGCCCAAGCAGGTCGTCGCGCCGGGAACCACGCCGGCATACTCCAATTATGCAACCGCGCTGGCCGGATACATCGTCGAGCGTGTCAGCGGCGAGCCGTTCGACGATTACATCGAGCGGCACATTTTCGCCCCGCTGGAAATGCGATACGCGACTTTCCGTCAGCCGCTTCCCGACGCGTTGCAGCCGTTCATGTCGAAAGGGTATCCGACCGCGGCGGAAGAGGCGAAGCCGTTCGAGATGGTCATTCCGGCGCCCGCCGGCAGCCTTTCGGCTTCGGGCGCTGCGATGGGCAAGTTCATGATGGCGCATCTGAATGACGGCGGTGCGCTGCTCCAACCCGGAACCGCGCAGGAAATGCACGACTATCGCGCGCCGGGCGTCGGGCCGCTCAACACTATGGCGCTCGGGTTCTACGAGCAGTGGGTCAATGGCCATCGCGCGATCGGGCATGGCGGGGACACCGTCTGGTTCCATTCCTATATGTGGCTGTTTCCAGAGGCCGATATCGGGCTGTACATTTCGATGAACAGCGCGGGCAAGGACGGCGCCGCGGGCGCATTGCGCAGCGGCCTGTTTCACGAATTCGCCGATCGCTATCTTCCCGGACCGACGCCGACCGGGCGCGTTGACGAGGAGACTGCGCGCGAACACGCGGCGATGATCGCCGGCAACTATGTGTCCAGTCGCGGTGCCTTCACCAATTTCATGAGCGTGCTCAGCCTGCTCAGTCCGCTGCAGGTCGTGGTGGACGAGGACGGCAAGATCGCCTTGCCTGCGCTCGACGGCCTCAGCGCCGGCGCGCGCGACTGGGTCGAGGTCGAGCCGTTCCTCTGGGTCGATACCGCCACCGGGGAACGGCTGGCCGCGGAGGTGAAGGACGGCCGGGTCGTCCGGCTGAGCACCGATGCGGTCTCGCCCTTCATGGTGCTCGAGCCGGCATCTGCCGGCACCAACGGCGCCTGGCTGGTTCCTGCGCTGCTCGCGGCACTCGGCCTTGTCCTGCTTGCTGCGGTCGCCTGGCCCATACGCGCATTGGTGCGCCGCCATTTCGATGCGCCGTTCGCTTTGGAGGGGAATGCCCGGACAGCGTGGCGCCTGTCGCGCCTTTTCGCATGGCTGGTGCTGCTCGCCGTGGCCGGGTGGATCATGCTGGTGGTCGCGTTCAGCGACGATATCGGAGCGCTTGGCGGACCGCTCGACTGGCTCGTCATCCTGCTGCGCGTGCTGACGCCGGTTGCGACCGTCGGCCTGCTGGCGGCCTCCGCCTGGCACTCGTGGCTCTGCTTCCGCGACAAGCGGCGGTGGACCATGAAGCTGGGGGCCGCGCTGCTCGTGCTGGCGGCATTGGTGCTGGTCTGGGTGACACTGGCCTTCAACCTCTACGGCTTCTCGATGGTCTATTGATGGCCAGGCAACGCAGGCGGGACCTGGCGCTCGATCTTCGGATCGAGCGCTTCCCCTACCACCAGCCGTTCCGCATCGCGGGCCACGTCTTTACGGAGACTGCGCTGCTCGTCGCCGAAATCTCGGACGGCGCGCACCGCGGGCGCGGGGAAGGGGCGGGAGTCTACTACCTGGGCGACGATGCCGGGCATATGCTGGCCGAAGCGGAACGGGTGCGCGGCGCAATCGAGGGGGGCGCAACGCGCGAGGATCTGCAGGCCCTGCTGCCGCCGGGCGGCGCGCGCAACGCGCTCGACTGCGCTTTCTGGGAGCTGGAGGCGCAGCGCGCCGGCCGGCCGGTGTGGGAACTTGCCGGGCTCGACGTGCCGCGTCCGCTGCGATCGACGCTGACGCTTGGCGCCGACACGCCCGAGGCGATGGCGAATGCGGCGCTGGCGCTCGATCCGCGGGCGCCGGTGAAGGTAAAGCTGACCGGCGATGCGGAGGACGATGCCGCGCGCCTCGCCGCCATCCGCGGGGCGCGGCCGAGAGCCTGGATCGGGGTCGACGCCAACCAGGGCTATCGCCGCGAGACGCTGCCCGCCTTGCTCGAAACGCTGCTCGAACACCGGATCGCGCTGCTTGAACAGCCGGTGCCGCGCGGGCGCGACGCCGATCTCGACGGGCTGAAACGACCATTGCCTTTCGCCGCCGACGAAAGTGCCTTGTCGCTGGCCGACACAGCTTCGCTCGTCGGGCGCTACGACGTGGTGAATATCAAGCTCGACAAGTGCGGGGGGCTGACGGAAGGTCTCGCTATCGCGCGGCAGGCGCGGCAGCTGGGGCTCGAGGTCATGGTCGGCAACATGATGGGCACCAGCCTGTCGATGGCGCCATCGTACCTGGTCGGCCAGCTTTGCGATATCGTCGATCTCGACGGGCCGACGTTCCTGGCACGCGATCGTACTCCCGGTGTCCGCTATCGCGACGGAATGATCCACTGTCCGGTGGAAGTCTGGGGCTGAAAGCCAAACTTATGTCCTAAATGGGTTGACAATTCTCTATTCAGGACAAATAGTCTGAAAAATGAAATAATTTGAGGGAGGCTGGAATGATACGCTCATTCCCCGCGACGCGGCGCGCGGTCATTGCCGGCGCGGTCGGCGCGGCCCTGGCCGCACCGATGGTCAACAAGGGGGCGTTCGCCTTCTCCGGCGTGCCGGGGCGGACCTATTCGCGTCGGGCGCTCGACCTCGTGGCCGAGACTCTCGTCATCGACATGCTCGCGCCGCTCAAGATTACCATGAATCCGGCCTATCTCGCCCATCGGTTGACCGATGCCGAAGCGGCCGAGTTCCGCGCGAGCGGCATCACCGGCTTTCACCACGCATTCGGCCTCGGCGGGCCGGACGCGCGGGTACAGGCGTTCGAATACCTGGCCGGGTGGCAGGGCTTCGTCGGCCGCAACAGCCAGGTCTTCACTCTCGCGGGCCGCGCCGACGATCTCGACCGCGCCAAGGCCGAAGGCAAGTGCGCGGTCATCATGGGCATCCAGAACGCCGATCAGTTCGAGACGGTGGAGGATGTCGCGCGGTTCCGGCGCCTCGGCCTGCGGTGCGCGCAGCTTACCTACAACAGCCAGAACCGGATCGGATCGGGCAGCACCGAGCGGGTCGATGGCGGGATCAGCGATTTCGGGGCAGCGATCATCGCCGCGATGGAAGCGGCCGGCATGCTGGTCGACGTATCGCATTGCGGCGACCGGACGACGCTGGACGCGATCGATATCGCGCAAGGGCCGATCGCGATCACGCACAGCAACGCCCGCGCCCTGGTCGATCACCCCCGGGGCAAGACCGACGAGGCGATCCGGGCACTCGCGGCCAAGGGCGGCGTGATGGGCATTACCGGCGTGCGGATGTTCATTCGCGCGATCGATCCGACCAACGTGGGCGACATGGTCGACCACATCGACCATGTCGCAAAGCTGGTCGGCATCGAGCATGTCGGCATCGGGTCCGACGCCGACCTCCATGGCTACGACGACATGGTGCCTGAAGAGTATGAGGCGCTGAAGGCAAGCTACAAGGGCAGCTACGGCTTCCGCGACAAGATCGACATCGACGGCTTCGATCATCCTCGCAAGATCTTCGATCTGACCGAGGAACTGATCCGCCGCGGTTATTCCAACGACAACATCCGGGCAGTGCTCGGCGGGAACTTCCGCCGGCTGCTCGCACAAGTGTGGGGGTAGGACGATGCAGCAGAATCGCTGGATTGCAGGAAGCGTGCTCGCGTTTGCGGTGGCGATGCCGGCGCAGGCGCAAGACGATCCCGTGTCATTCGAAACGGGCGAAATCGTCGTCACCGCGCAGAAGCGGACGCAAAACCTGCAGGACGTGCCGATCTCGATCAGCGTCGTCGGCGGCGAGGAGCTGCAGGAACAGGGCGCGGCCTCGCTGGTCGATTATGCCGGTTACGTGCCCGGCATGCAGGTCAGCAACAGCGGGACCCCGGGCCAGACGACCATCACGCTGCGCGGTGTCGCGCCGATCTCGTCCGCGCAGACGGTTGGCGTCTATCTCGACGATGCACCGGTCGGATCCAGCGCAATCTACAATCGCGCCGGGGCCTTCACCATCGACCTGATGCCTTACGATCTCGAACGGGTCGAAGTGCTCAAGGGACCGCAGGGCACGCTTTACGGCGCCAGTTCGATCGGCGGTCTTGTCAAATACGTGACCGTGCAGCCCGACACGCGCGAGTTCCGGGTCCGGGGCGGGGTCGAAGGTTTCAGCGTCAAGGGCGGCGACCGGCTCGGCTGGGGCGCGCAGACGCTGGTCAACGTGCCGATCGTCGAGGACAAGCTGGCGGTCAGCGGCAGCTTTGCCTGGCGCAGCACGCCGGGCTGGGTCGACAGCGTAAACAACCCCGCGCTCGAGGATCAGAACGATTACGAGCAGCGCGGCGGCCGCGTTGCCCTGCTGTGGCAGCCGACGCCCCGGCTCAGCGTCAAGCTGGCTGGCATCTGGCAGTCGCTCGATTCCGACGGCAATGCGCTCTACGCCGCCGATCTCGACGGTAACCGAGTGGGTGACGGACGATCGTTCAACAATTTCGTCCCCGAATCCTTCGATATCGACCTCGACTACTACTCGGCGACGATCGACTACGACTTCGGGCCGGTCACCCTGACCTCGGCAACCACGTACAGCGAGACGCAGAGCCGGCAGGTGCAGGACGCGAGCTACGCTTTCGGCGTGCTCTTCCCGCTGCTCACGGGCGGCGCGATCGATCCGGGGATCACCCCGTTCGCGCTCGACCTGGGACTCGAGAAGTGGACCCAGGAAGTGCGGCTCGCATCGCCGACCGGCGAGCGCTTCGAATGGATGATCGGCGGCTTCTTCACCGACGAGACGACCAGCAACATCCAGCTCGTCCGGTCATTCGATATGGACGGCAATCCGATCGCACCGCTCGATCCGCTTGCGACAGTCGCCCTGCCTGCGACTTACAAGGAATATGCGGTGTTCGGCAACGCCACCTACAAGTTCAGCGACATGTTCGACATCACCGCAGGCCTGCGCTGGGCGCGCAACGAGCAGACCTTCCGCCAGATCAGCGAGGGGGCGATCGTGCCGAGTGCGGACGATCCCGGCGAATCGGCCGAAAGCGTGTGGACTTTCTCGGTCAGTCCGCAAATCCACCTGAACGAGAATGCGATGCTCTATGGGCGCGTGGCCACCGGCTATCGCCCGGGCGGCCCCAACGTCATCGTCCCCAACGTGCCCCCCAGCGTCGACGCCGACCGCATGACCAACTACGAGATCGGCTTCAAGGGGGACCTTGCCGACCGCATGATCGCGATCGACGTCGCCGCCTTCTGGATGGACTGGACCGATATCCAGGTAACGCGCGCTTTCGGGGGCGTTTCCGGCGGTGCGAACGGGGGCAGGGCGACCAGCAAGGGCTTCGAAGGCAGTATAGCGCTGCGCCCCTCTCCCGGCCTGACGATCAGCGCGACCGGCAGCTATACCGACGCAACCCTGAGCGAGGACGTGCCCGAAATCAGCGGTATGGGCGGCGACCGCCTGCCCGCGGTACCCAAGTTCAGCGGCGCGGTGCGTGCCGATTACGAGTTCGCGCTCGGCGCATCCAGTACCGGGAGCTTCGGCGTCGGCGTCCGCCATGCCGGCAGCCGCCTGTCGCTCGTGGAGAGCGATCCGTTGGTGGCAAGGGCGAGGCCGTATACTTCGGTGGACCTCAACGCCTCGGTGACGTTCGACGACCATTGGACATTGCGCGCCTATGCCCGCAATCTGCTCGACAACGAAGGGGAGATGGCGCGGACGACGATGGCCGACGGGCTCAATCAGCCGAGCTTCCTGGCGATCTCGCCGCTGCAACCCCGCACGATCGGCCTTGCGGTCGACATGTCTTTCTGACGGGCAGGGGAGTGAACCGGATGAACGCCCCGATCGGCAGCCTGACCGATACTATGGTGCTGCCGCAGCCCTATCTGCTGTTCCTCGGCGATACGACCGAGCCGAGCTTTGCCAAGACCGCGTTCGGTCTCGCCGACTGGGCGGCCGACCGCTGCGTCGGCGAATTCGGAGTGGACGGGTGCGCCGTGTCGACCGGGCTGCCGCGCATGACGCCGGCCGAGGCGCGCGGGGCCGGTGCACGCTCGCTGGTGATCGGCGTTGCCAACCAGGGCGGGGTGATCGGCGAGCGGTGGATCGCCGCGCTGCTCGAAGCGATGGACGCAGGCCTCGATATTGTCAGCGGGCTTCACGTCCGGCTCGACAGCATCCCGGCGCTGGCCGATGCGGCGCGGCGTACTGGCTGCCGGCTGATCGACGTGCGTCGCCCGCCGGCGGGTCTCCCTGTCGGCACCGGGCGCAAGCGCAGCGGCAAGCGGCTGCTTACCGTCGGCACAGATTGCGCGCTGGGCAAGAAATATACCGCGCTCGCGCTGCACCGGGCTTTCCTGGAGCGGGGGATCGATGCCGACTTCCGCGCGACGGGCCAGACCGGTATCATGATCGCGGGCGGAGGCATTCCGATGGATGCGGTCGTGTCCGATTTCGAATCGGGCGCGGCCGAGATCCTGAGCCCCGACGCGCCCGCCGATCACTGGGATGTGATCGAGGGACAGGGCTCGATCTTCAACCCGGCCTATGCCGCGGTCTCGCTTGGCCTGCTGCACGGCAGCCAGCCCGATGTCTTCGTCGTCTGCCACGATCCCACGCGCAAGGTGATCCTGGGCATGGAGGACTTCGCCTTGCCCTCGATCGAGGAGGTGGTCGATCTCACGATCCGCCTCGGCAGCCGGACCAACCCTGCGATCCGCTGCGGCGGGGTAAGCCTCAACACCTCGAGCATGGGGGCGGAGGAAGCGGCGGCGTCGATAGCAACGGAGCGCGAACGGCTCAACATTCCGGTCGCCGACCCGATCCGCGGAGGCGATGCCTTCGCCGAACTCGTCGATAGCTGCCTCGCATGAGCGCGGGCGGGGCGGTTGGCGGGGGGAACTGGTTCCAGCGCTTCCTGCTGCCCGGCTTCGCGCTCAAGGCGGTCATCATCGGCGGCGGTTACGCCACGGGGCGCGAGCTGGCCGAGTATTTCGTGCCGGCCGGGCCCTGGGGCGGGCTGGCCGGGATGCTGCTGGCGACGCTGATCTGGAGCGTCGTCGCTGCCCTGACGTTCGCGTTCGCGCGAGCGATGAACGCTTACGATTATCGCAGCTTCTTCAAGGAACTGCTCGGCCCGGCCTGGGGGTTGTTCGAGATCGCCTATCTGATCTTCGTCGTCCTGATCCTCGCCGTCTTCGGGGCTGCGGCCGGGGCAATCGGCGCGGCGACGTTCGGCTGGCCCGAACCGGCCGGATCGATCCTGCTGGCGGCGGCGATCCTGGTGACGACGGCCTTCGGCACCACCGCGGTCGAGCGCTTGTTCAAATACGCCTCGATGCTGATCTACGCGGTCTACGCACTGTTCATCGCCTTCGCCCTGACCGCCTTCGGCGACCTGATCGGCGAAAGCTTCGCCGCCGCGCCCGCTCCTTCGGGCGGCTGGATGGCGGGCGGCGTGACATATGCGAGCTATAACATCGTCGGCGCGGTGGTGATCCTGCCGATCCTGCGGCACCTGACGAGCCGGCGCGATGCGCTGATCGCCGGGGCCGTGGCGGGCCCGCTGACGATGCTGCCCGCGATCCTCTTCTTCGTCGCGATGATGGCCTTCTATCCCGCCATAGGCGACGAGACGTTACCGTCCGACTTCCTCCTCAGGGAGATGGAGGTTCCGGGTTTTCAGGTCCTGTTCCAGGTGATGATCTTCACCGCCCTGCTCGAAAGCGGTGTGGGCGCGCTCCATGCGGTGAACGAGCGTATCGTGGGCGCCTTTCAGGCGCGCGGCCGCCAGACTCCCGGGCCGACGGCACGTGCGCTGATCGGTACGGCAATTCTCGGCGCGTGCATGTTCGTTGCGGCCCGCGTCGGCCTCGTGGACCTGATCGCCAGCGGCTATCGCTTTCTTGCGTGGCTGTTTCTCGCCGTCTTCGTCGTGCCCCTGCTCGGCATCGGCACCTTCCGCCTCCTGCGTGGAGGCCGCGACCCCCGACCGGAGGTATCGTCATGAGCCACGCTCGCCTGCTTGCCCTCTCGTTCCTGCTGCTCTTCTCGGTGCCGGCGATAGCCGAACCGCCGGCCGACATCGGTGACAGTGTCGAGGCGCTGCGGCAGGAGATCGGCGCGGTCGGTGTGTCTATTGCGATAGTCGAAAACGGAAAGACGACGCTTGCGCGCGGTTGGGGCGCGCGCAAGCTCGGCGAACCCGCTCGGGTCGATGCCGAGACGCTGTTCCAGACCGGATCGACCGGCAAGGCCATGACCGCCGCCGCGCTGGCGATCCTCGTCGACGAGGGCAGGATCGCATGGGACGACGCCGTCATCGAACACATGCCCTGGTTCCGCATGTACGACCCGTGGGTTACGCGCAAAATCACGATCCGCGACCTGCTCGTCCATCGCAGCGGGCTGGGCCTCGGGCAGGGGGACCTGCTGTTCGTGCCCCGCAGCAGCCTCACCCGCCGCGAGACGGTCGAGCGCGTGGCTTTCCTCGAGCCGAAGACGAGCTTCCGTTCCGCCTACGCCTACGACAATATCCTCTACGTCGTGGCCGGGCAGTTGATCGAGGAGGTTACCGGCCAGACGTGGGAAGTCTTCATGCGCGACCGTGTCCTGCGCCCCGGCGGCATGAAGAACGCGACCAGCGACAGCGCGGACCGCTTCCGCACAGCCAACCGATCGTGGCCCCACGCGCGCCTGTCCGGCGCCCTGCGCGGCCTCGGTCCGCAGGAGGTGCTCGACGAGCGTGACGAACTCGGCCGCAACGCCGCACCCGCCGGCGGGCTCGCGCTGAGTGCGGAGGACATGACGGCATGGCTGAAGATCCAGCTCGCGCACGGGGCTCTGCCGGGCGGTGGCCGGTTGTTCAGCGAGGAACAGGCGCGGGAGATGTGGGCGCCGGTGACGCCGATACCGATCACCGAACTGCCCGAGATCCTCAAGCCTGCCCAGCCGACTTACCAGGCCTATGCGCTCGGTTGGCAGGTGCAGGACTATCGCGGGCATCGCATCATCCAGCACGGCGGCGGGGTGTTCGGTTCGATCACGCGGGTGGTGATGATCCCGGAGCGCAACGTCGGCTTCGCGATCATGATGAACAGCGAAGACAGCGGAATGCTCCTCGGCCTGACTTACGACCTGCTCGACCACTACCTCGACCAGCGGGATTTCGACTGGACGACCAAGTGGCAGGACTGGTTCGAAGCGCGGCTGCAGGGCGGCAAGGAATACCTCGAGCAGGCGAAAGCCGCTCCGGTCGATGTCGGCCCGTCGCTCGATATTGCGCGCTATACCGGGCGGTATCGCGATGCTTGGTACGGGGACGTGGTGATCGATATGGGGGCCGAAGGGCTGACGATCGACTTCACCACGACACCGGACATGGCCGGGCGCCTGAAGCATTGGCAATACGACAGCTTCGTCACCGAATTCGACGATCCGGCGATCGAGCCGGCTTATGTCACCTTCGCGCTCGACGCGGACGGCAAGGTGACGGGTGCCACGATGAAGCCGGTGAGCGTCATCGCCGACTTCAGCTGGGATTATCACGATCTCGACCTGAAGCCTGTGGAGGAAGAGAAATGAAGAAGCCTGTCCTGCTGCTGCTGCTCGCCGCCACGGCGCTCGCGTCCTGCTCGGTCGTAGGCGAGGAGAAAACCGCCGAGCCCGCGTCGGTTCATGCGGATATGCTGGTGCTCGACACCCATCTCGACACGCCGCTCCATTTCGAGCGCGAAGGGTGGACCTTCGCCGACCGGCACCAGTTGGCGAGCGACCTCGTCCAGCTCGACATTCCGCGGATGAAGGACGGCGCGCTCGATGGCGGGTTCTTCGTCATCTACACCGAGCAGGGTCCGTTGACGCCGGAAGGCTATGCCGATGCGCTGGCGTTCGCGCGCGAGCGGTCGGATCTGATCGACAGTGTTATCGCGAAGCATGGCGATGCTATCGCCCCCGCGCTCACCGCGGAGGACGCGCGCCGGCTGAATGGCGAAGGCAAGCTGATCGCGTTCAAGGCGATCGAGAACAGCTACCCGCTCGGCGAAGACCTCTCGCTGCTGCAGGAATTCTACGACAAGGGCGTGCGCATGGCGGGGCCGGTGCATTCGGCGACCAACCAGTTCGCCGATTCCGCGACCGGGGAAGCGCGCTGGAACGGCCTCAGCCCGCTCGGCAAGGAGTGGGTGGCCGAGATGAACCGGCTCGGCATCGTGATCGACGCCAGCCATTCGTCGGACGCCGCGTTCGACCAGCTTCTGGAACTGTCGAAGTATCCGATCATCCTTTCGCATTCGAGCCTGCGCTCGGCCTACGACCACCCGCGCAATCTCGACGAGGGGAGGCTCCGCAAGCTCGCGGCGAAAGGCGGTGCGATGTGCATCTCGACGATCTTCATGTCGGAGATGAACATGTCCCCCGCACGCGCCGAGCTGTTCGGGCAGTACGAGCGGATCGGCGCGATGTCGCCCGACGAGCAGGCCGAACTGACCCGCCGCTGGCGCGAACTCGACAAGGTCGAACCGATGTGGGCCGCCGATTTCGAAGACTATATGGCGATGGTCCTGCGCGCGATCGAGGTCGGCGGGGTGGACCATATCTGCTTCGGTGCCGATTGGGACGGCGGCGGCGGCCTTGCCGGGATCGAGGACATTTCGGCGCTGCCCAAAGTGACCGCAAGGCTCAAGGCTGCCGGCTATTCCGATGCCGATATCGAAAAGATGTGGAGCGGCAACGTGCTGCGCGTTCTCGCCGCGCAAGGCGCAAACCCCGGGGAATAGCCGAAGCAGTGTCCGGGCATTGGGCCAGGCCCGTTTTCCCGCGAGTGTTCGCGCCTCACTACGTCGTCCAGCCCCCGCCGAGTGCGCGGAAGACGTCGATCTGCGCGCGCGAGATTTCCGCATCCTGCGCGGCAAGCTGGGCTCTGATGTCCGCCAGCGTTCGCTCCGCGTCGAGCCGCTCGAGCGAATTGATGGCGCCTTCGCGCTGCTGCGCGCGGACGATGCGCGCGGCCCGTTCGGCCTGTTCGCCCGCCGCCTGCAGCGTCTTGCGGCGTTCGATCGCCCGGGCATAGTTGGACAGCGCCGTTTCGGTTTCCTCCAGCGCGTTCAGGACCGCGCCGTCGAACGCGGCGAGCGAACCTTGCGTATCGGCCTCCGCCATGCCGATCCGCGCCCGGATGGCCTCCTGGTTGGCAAAGGACCAGCTGAGCAGAGTGCCGGCCAGCCAGCGCAGCGGGCCGCCGGTCAGAATGTCGCCGATGTCGGGTCCGGTCGAGCCGATCGAACCGCCCAGGGTGATGCGCGGATAGAGGTCGGCCGTGGCCACCCCGATCCGCGCCGTGTTGGCGGCAAGGCGCCGCTCTGCCGCGCGAATGTCGGGGCGGCGGGCGAGAAGGGCGGCGCCGTCCCCCACCGGGATCGGCCTTGCGATCTCCAGCACGATGCTGCGTTCGCCGGCGATCGGCGGCAGGTCGGCCGGGGCGCGGCCGGTCAGGGTCGCGAGACGGAACAGGGCGGCGGAACGCGCCGCTTCCAGCGCGGGAATGTCTGCCGCGCGCTGGTCCCGCAACGTTGCGATACGCGCCACGGCGAGCCCGCTTTCGAGCCCGGCCTCGTGGCGCTTGCCGGTCAGCGCGAGCGACTGATCGAGCAGCGCGACGATCTCGCGCGCGACCCGCAACCGGGCGGCGCTTGCCGCGGCATCGGCATAGGCGCGCGTCGTTTCGGCGACCACCATGACTCGCACGGCATCGGCGTCGGCTTCGCTCGCGGCCAGATCCGCCTGCGCGGCCTCGATCCCGCGGCCGACCCGACCGAACAAGTCCACTTCGTAAGCGATGTCGATTCCGGCGTCGTAGGACCAGCTCTCCCGCTCGGCCCCGGCCGGGACCTGGCTTTCGGGCACGCGACCATAGTTCGCGCCGGCACCGAGAGCGGTTTGCGGCAGGCGGTCGCCGCGCGCACCGCGCAGGCCCGCCCGCGCCCGTTCGATGCGGGCGAGCGCCTGACGAACCTCGGTGTTCGCGCGGAGCGCATCCTGCACCAGCGAATCGAGCACCGGATCGTCGTAGAGCCGCCACCAGTCGGCGGGCAGGGGGGCGGGCGCGAATGCCGGATCGTCGGCGGAAAGGAAGGGGCCGGATGACGCGGGAATAGGGGGACTGAGCGCGTAGTCCGGCCCCGCCGCGCACCCCGAAAGGGCGAGCGCGGACAGGGTCGAGAGAGCAAGGGAACGGAACTTCATCTTGGCACCTATTCGGCAGGTTGCGGCGCGTGGTCGCCGTTGCTGTGACTGGCGCTGCCGCGCAGGCGGGCGATGCGATCGCCCAGGGCGCGGCAGACGACGTAGAAGGTCGGGGTGAAGATCAGGCCGAAGCCGGTCACGCCCAGCATGCCGAAGCACACCGCCGTTCCCAGCGCCTGCCGCAGCTCGGCGCCCGCCCCGGTCGCGATCACCAGCGGCACCGAGCCGAGGATGAACGCAAAGCTGGTCATCAGGATCGGACGCAGGCGGGTCTTCGCGGCCTGAACCGCGGCCTGCGCGGGGGAAAGCCCGTCCTGCTCCTCGCCCTGGCGGGCGAATTCGACGATCAGGATCGCGTTCTTCGCCGCCAGCGCGATCAGCACGACCAGCCCGATCTGCGTCAGCACGTTGTTGTCCATGCCTCTCAGGTTCACCCCGATCATCGCCGCCAGGATGCACATCGGAACGATCAGGATGATCGCGAGCGGCATGACCAGGCTTTCGTATTGCGCCGCGAGCACGAGGAAGACGAGCAGCACCGCGAGCGCGAAGACCAGTGCCGCGGTGTTGCCGGCGAACTTCTGCTGGTAGGCGATGCCCGTCCATTCGAAGTCGTACCCGCGCGACAGCGCCTCGGCGGCGACCGCCTCCATCGTTTCGAGCGACTGGCCGGTGGAGAAGCCGGGCGCCGTGTCGCCATCGACGGCGACCGCCGGGGCGAGATTGTAGCGCGTCACCCGATAAGGCCCGGTCGTGTCGCTCAGCGTCGCGACCGATCCCAGCGGCACCATCGCGCCGTTGGCGGAGCGGGTGTGCAGGTTGGCGATGTCCGCCGGATTGTCGCGGAACGGCGCGTCGGCCTGCGCGGTGACCCGATAGGTGCGGCCCAGCAGGTTGAAGTCGTTGATGAAGGCCGAGCCGAGATAGACCTGCAGCGTGTTGAAGATGCTGGCCGGGGAAACGCCCAGGATCTGCGCCTTGTCACGGTCGATATCGGCGCGCACGCGCGGCGTCCCGGTCTCGAAGAAGGTGTAGACGCCGGCGAGCCCCTCCTGCTCGTTCGCCTTCGCGATGACTTCCTGGGCGACCCTTTCCAGCTCGCGATAGCCTTGGCCGTTCTTGTCCTCCACCATCATGCGGAAACCGCCGGCCGAGCCGATGCCGCGGATCACCGGCGGCTTGACGATCATCAGGCGCGCCTCGTCGATGTCGGCAGTCGCTTTCTGCGCTTCGGCGATCAGCGCGTCGACCGTCTGCCCCTTGTCCGCGCGCTCGCTGAAGTCGTCGAGCACCCAGTAGGCGGCGGCGGAGCTGGCGGACTGCGTCTCGGACGTGCCGTCGAAGCCCGAGAGCATGACCACGCCGTCGATCCCGTCGATCGGCAGCACGCGATCGGCGACTTTCTTCATTACCGCTTCGGTGCGCGAAGTCGCGGAGCCTGCGGGCAACTGCACCACGGTCAGGAAATAGGCCTGGTCCTGCTGCGGAACGAAGCCGGTCGGCGTTATCCACAGCGCGGCGCCGGTCAGCGCGATCAGGCCGGCATAGGCGGCCATCATGCGCCGGGGCATGGCGACCAGTCGCGCCGTCCACCGGCCGTAGCTTTCGCCGAACCGGTCGAAGGCGCGATTGAAGGCGTCGCCGGCGCGCTCGATCGCCCGGCGCCAGCGGGCGCCTTCGGGGGCGGACCGGTGCGGACGCAGCAGCAGGGCGGAGAGCGCAGGCGAGAGCGTCAGAGAAACGATCAGCGAGATCACCGTCGCCGCCGAAATCGTCACCGCGAACTGCTGGTAGAATGCGCCCGACAGCCCGCCGATGAACAGCGTCGGCACGAACACGGCGCAGAGCACCAGCACGATCGCGACCAGCGCCGCCCCCACTTCGTCCATCGAGGTGCGCGCGGCCTGCAGCGGGGACATGCCCGCCTCCAGATTGCGCTCGACGTTCTCGACCACCACGATGGCGTCGTCGACCACGATGCCGATCGCCAGGACCAGGCCGAATAGCGAGAGATTGTTGAGCGAATATCCGAGCGCCGCCAGCACTGCGAACGTGCCGATCAGCGAGACCGGGATCGCCAGCACCGGAATCAGCGAGGCGCGCCATTTCTGCAGGAACACCACGATCACCAGCACGACCAGAACGACCGCTTCGAGCAGGGTGTGCACCACGGCGTCGACCGACTGCTGGATGAACTCGGTCGGGTTGTAGACGATGCGGTATTCGAGGCCGGCGGGGAAATCGGCGGCCAGTTCGTCCATCGTTTCCTTCACGATTTCGGCCGAGGCGAGCGCGTTGGAGCCCGGCTCTTGCAGGACCGGGACGATGACGGACTCGTTGTCGTTCAGGAACGCCGACGTGCTGTAGTCCTGCGCGCCGATCTCCACCCGGGCGACATCGCGCACGCGCACCTGCCGCCCATCGGCATCGGTGCGGATCACGACGTTCCCGAACTGCGCCGGGTCGGTGAAGCGCCCCTGCGTCTCGACGTTGAGCTGGAAGGCGCTGTCGGGGCTCGGCTGCTGGCCGAGGATGCCGGCGGCGACCTGCACGTTCTGCGCGCGCAGGGCCGACACGATGTCGTCCGCTGTCAGGTTGAGCGCCGCCGCGCGGCCGGGGTCGATCCAGATCCGCATGGCCAGCTCGCGGCTGCCGAAGAGCTGCACGTCGCCCACGCCTTCGATCCGCGCGAGCCGGTCCTTGATCCGGGTCTGCGCGTAGTTCGACATGTATTCGCGGCTGAGCGATCCGTCGGGCGAGATCAGGTTGACGATCAGCAGGAAGTCTGGCGTCGTCTTGCGGGTGACGATGCCGAGGCGCCGCACTTCTTCCGGCAGGCGCGGTTCCGCGATGGCGACGCGGTTCTGCACCAGCACCTGCGCCTCGTCGAGGTCGGTGCCCTGCTCGAACGTGACGGTGATCGTCACCCGCCCGTCGCCGGTCGACTGGCTCGAGAGGTAAAGCATGCCGTCGACCCCGTTGATCTCCTGCTCGATCGGGTTGGCGACGGTTTCCGCCACCGTCTCGGCCGAGGCGCCGGGGTAGGTTGCCGTCACCGTGACGGTGGGCGGCACGACCTCCGGATATTGGGAGACCGGCAGGAAGAAGTACGAGATCGCACCGATCAGCGTGATGATGACGGCGATCACCCCGGCGAAGATCGGCCGGTCGATGAAGAAGCGGGACAGGCGCATTGCGGCCTCCTGGTGAAATCGATCGAGGGCAGGGAAGGGGTGAGAGGCGTCAACCGGCGAGCGTCGCCGCACCGGGAGGGGCGCCGGCGACGCCGGCCTCGGGCTCGGTCCGGGCGGGCGGATCGATCCGCCCGTTCCGCGCAGTGACCTTGCCGCCCGGCATCGCCATCTGCGTGCCCTTGATGACGACGCGGTCGCTTGGCGACAGACCGCTGCGGATTACGCGCAGGCCGTCGATCACCGGGCCGAGTTCGACCTCCTTGGCGGCGACCGTTCCGTCTTCGGCGACCACCAGGACCAGCTTGCGCGTCTGATCGCTCTGGATCGCGGTTTCGGGGATCAGGAGCGCCCGCTCCGTCCCTCCGCCCGCCATGCGCATATTGCCGAACATGCCGGGGGCGAGGAAGTTGTCGGGATTGCGCACCACGGCCCGCGCACGGATCGTGCCGGATTGGGGATCGAGCCCGTTGTCGGTGAAGTCGAGCGTGCCGTGCCAGGTATAGTCGGCCTCGTCCTGCAGCCGGATGTCGACCTGCGCGCCGCGCTCGCGCCCTTTGCGCCGCGCTTCGAGGAACAGGCCTTCCGACCCGTTGAACGCGAAGTAGAGGGGGTCGGTCGCGTTGATCGTGGTCAGCAGCGTCGCCGACGGTCCGTCCCCTGCGGCGACGAGATTGCCGGGATCGACACGCCGGTCGGAAACGCGCCCGGTGATCGGGGCGCGTACGGTGGTGAATTCCACGTCGAGGCTGCGCGAACGCACCCGCGCCTGAGCAGCGGCCAGCGCCGCGCGCGAGGCCGTGACCCGCGCTTCCAGCGCGTCGATCTCGCTCCGGGCGACGGCATCGTCGTCGATCAGGCGGCGCGCGCGCTCCAGCTCGGTGCGGGCCAGCGCCAGATCGCTCCGTGCCGTGGCGACGCCTGCCTGCGCCTCGGCCAAGGCGGCGCGATAGGGGCGCGGGTCGATCGTGAACAGCGGCTGCCCCTTGCGCACGATCTGCCCGTCGCGGAAATGCACGGCCACGATCTCGCCCGAGACGCGCGGGCGCAGCTCGACGCTGCGGCTCGCCTCGAACCGGCCGATGTATTCGTCCCATTCGGTTATTTCGTGCTGCAGCGGTGCAGCCACGGTGACGACGGGCGGCGGGGCCGCCGCGGCGGGCGCGCTGTCGCCGCGCAGCAAGTACCATGCAAGGACCACCGCGATCAGGAGCGGGCCGAGCCAGGCAAGCCGGCGGCGCCAGGGCGATTTCCCGGAATGGCCCGCCGCTTCGGTTTCGTCGCGTTGCGTCAGTGCGATGGGGGTGAGTTCGTTCATCTGGCGGTCCTCAAAGTCTGCACGTCTGCGCGTCCCTTGCGGGCACACGCGGTCGTTCCCGGAAGCGAACCCGGGAGGCGTGAAAGGTCGAGCGGTCAGAGGCCCGGCTTGCGGGCGTGGATGGCAGAAGTATGTCGCGGAACAGCCGCGCGGAGGCATGGCAGCCCCCGGCAAAGCCGGCCCGCTAAGTTCTGTACCGATAAGTATGTAATCTGGGGTTCAGGTCAAGCGATAGTTTTATACCGCTCGATATCTTTTCTTGCAGTGCAGCATTTTCAGGAATTTAGCGTCCCGGCCAGATCGCCAGAGCGGCCTGTGCCACGCTTTCCAGCTCGTCTCGACTCGCGCCCGAGCCTGCCTGGACGGAGATGCCTTGCAGCAGGGCGAGCAGGTAGCGGGTCATCGCTTCCGCCTCGACCGGAATGGTGAAGTCGCCCTCGTCGATCGCGCGCTGCATCCGATCGACGATCGCACAGCGGGCGGACTGGACGCGGGCGTATACGTCGTCGCGGATGGGCGAATCCTGATTGCTGCAACTGACCGTCGCGATCACGCCCAGGCAGCCGGGGCATTCGCTGGTAATGTTGTCGATCGTGCCGTCCAGCATACGCTCGGCCACGCCGCGAGCGGTCGGAGCTTCGAGCGCGCTTTGCACATAGGCAAGCTTCTCGGCCTGGTAGAGATCGAGCGCCCGCTTGAACAACGCCTCCTTGTTGCCGAACGCGGCATAGAGGCTCGGGCGGGTGATACCCATCGCTTCGGTCAGGTCGGTCAGCGACGCTCCGTCGTAGCCTTTCGTCCAGAAGACGCGCAGCGCACTGGCAAGCGCCTCGTCTGGATCGAACTCGCGCGGGCGACCTCTGACAGCAAGTTTTTCCATATCGCACGGTATGGAATGTCAAGGCCCGGAAGTCCAGAGGGGCGGGGTTCGCCGTCCGCTCTGCGGAGAGCGGGTCTGTCGTCGAAATGCGGCGCGGCAGGATGTGCAGCGACTGCGCCGCTCCGCTTCGCTACGGCCGATCCGGGCGCGCCGAAGGCCGCCCGGGGCCTTGCGCCGGCGGGCCTCAGCTCCGGCGATCCCGCTGGATTGCGGCGCGGGTTTTCGGGCCCTTTTTCGCGTCCTCTGCCGGATTGTCGGAGCCGACGACGGGTTCGCGGTTGTCGGGGTCGGTCGCGCGGGCTTCTTCGCCCCGCTTGCCGACCCGGCGGTTGATCTCGCCCCCGGCGGAGCTTTGCTGCGAAGGGGTTTTGTCCTCGGTCAGTTCGTCGATCAGTTCGTTGTCGGGATGGCGCGACTGGCGCTGGGTCATGGTCGATCTCCTTCTCCCTCGTCAACGGTGCGGGGGCGCCGGGCGTTCCGGCGCGTTCACGCGCGGCGGACGTAGGCGAGGAAGTCGTCGACCTGTTCGCGCAGTGTCTCGGCCTGGCGGTGGAGATCGCCGGCGGCAGCTAGCATCTGTTCGGCCGAGCGGTCCGTGGTGCGGACCATGCCGCGAACCCGGTCCAGGCTGACGCGAATCCGGTCGGTGCCGCGGGCGGCCAGGTCGAGGTTGTGGGCCAGGTCGCGGCTGGCATTTCCCTGCTCCTCCACCGCCTGCGCGATTGCGCTGGCGTTCGCTTCGACGTTGCGCACGTGGTCGCCGATTTCGCGCAAGGCGCCGATATTGGCGGTGCTCGCCTGCTGCACCGCGGCGACCTGTCCGGCGATTTCGCCGGTCGATTCGCGCGTCCGCTTCGCCAGATCCTTGATCTCGTTGGCGACCACCGCGAAGCCCGCTCCGACCTGTCCCGCCCGGCTGGCCTCGATCGTGGCGTTGAGCGCGAGGATATTGGTCTGCTCGGCGATGGAATCGATCAGGCTGACGATCTCGCCGATCTGGCCCGCGGCCTGCGACAGCTCCCCCGTCGTCGCATCGACGGCGTCGACCGACCCGCGCGAGTGGCGCGCGCGTTCTGCCGAGCCGGCCGCCTGTTCGCCGATCTCGCGGATCGAGGAGGCGAACTGGTCGCCGGTCGCCGCCGCCATCGCGACCCCGCGGCTGGCCTCTTCCATCGAACCGGCCACCCCGTCGACATGGCTTGCCGCCTGTTCGGCGGAGCGCGCCATTTCGCCCGCGGCGCCTTCGAGCTGCTTGGACGCGGCGGCAATTCCGCCGACGACTTCGCCCACCGTCTGTTCGAAGCGGGTGGCGAGATCGCGCAGGATCTCCGCCTGGCGGTCGCGCGCGGCGAGCTTTTCCTCCGACCGGCGGGCCGCCTCTTTCTGCAAGGCCGAAAGCTTGCGCGAGCTTTCGCGAAATACGGCCAGCGCGCGCGCCATCTCGCCGATTTCGTCGCCGCGCGTCGCCCCGGGGATCGCGACCGCCTGGTCGCCTGCGGCGAGCCGGCTCATCGATCCGGTGATCTCCCGGATCGCCCCGGCGACCTGCCGCACCAGGAAGCGGGCGCCGACCAGCGCCAGCACCACGCACCCGGCGATCAGCGCGATCACCAGGGCGGTCAGCGTACGGTTGAGCCCCGCGAGCCGGGTATGCGCCTCGCGCGTGCGGGCCGCCAGGGTGGCTTCGACGTCGCGCGCCTGATCGGCCAGCAGCGTGCCGCTGACGTCGATCGCGGCGGCCAGCCCGACCGCGCTGTCCGACGGACCATAGGCGGCGATCGAGCTTTCCAGCGCGTCCAGCTCGGCTTCGAACCCGTCGACCTGTACGTCGAGCCAGGAAATCGCCTCGACGCTTTCCGCGCCGATATCGCCTGCACCGTCGCGCGTTTCGGTCAGCCGGTGGCGCGCGTTGGCGAGGGTCTGGCGGGCGCGGGCGATTTCCTCGGGATCGCCGGTGACCGCGTAGCGGGCCGAGTGATAGCGGCTTTCCGCGATGGCAGTGGTAAGTTCCGCCGCCGCCAGCGAGCCGCGGGCAGAGACCGATGCGTCGTCGTTGCTGACGGTAAGCTGGTAGAAGGCCGCTCCGAGCAGGATGCCGAGCGCGACCAGCAGCGCGACGAAGAACAGCGCGAACAGGCGGATTCGCCCGGCGATCGTGCCGGTCGCACGGGTCCAGATCGCGCGCAGGGCGCTTGCCGGTGGCGAGCCGGCGGACGCGGCATTGTCGGAGGCCCAGAGGCCGGGAGTCTTGAGCAAGGCGGCGATCCTGGTTTGCGGCCCGGTTCGAGCGACCGGCCGCAGCCCCATGGCCGGCCAATTTTGCCGCAGTATGACGCTGGCGTTAACCATTTGGTCACGCTTGGCGCCTCGGGCGCGCCGTCAGACCAGGCCGAGCCGGATCAGTCTGTTCATCATCTTGCCGGGGAGCACGTCGCCGTGATCCTCCCCCTCGGCGAGATCGCGCGGGGTGTCTTCCTCGGCCAGGTAGCGCCAGCCCTGATGCGCGCGCTTCGGGCGCGGCTCGACCCGGATCAGCCGGGGCGCAAGGCGGATCGTCCAGCGCCCGTCCTCCGCCCGCTTCTCGAACCCCAGGATCTCGCTGCGCGCCACGAGCGCATGGTCCATGATCCAGTAGAGCGAACCGCCCACCATCTCTTCATGCCGCTTGGGCAGGTAACGGGTGGTCATATGCGCTTCCGGCCCCCGCTCGACCCAGGCGCGCAGGGTGTCGAGGCTCTTGGAGCGATAGGCGATCTTGGTCATGTGCAGCGGCATGGCGCCCGCGATATGGGCTTTCCGGCGCGCAGCCTCAAGCCGTCACCCGGTAAGGCCGCTGGCGACCGCGAGGCCGAGAAAGGCGAGGAAGCCCATCGAATCGGTGATCATCGTGACGAACACGGAGCTGGCCACTGCCGGGTCCTGCTTCAGCCGCTCGAAGATGACCGGCACCAGCACTCCGGCCAGCCCGGCCACCACGATATTGATCACCATGGCCGCCGCGATCACCGCGCCGAGTTTCGGTGCGAAGATCAACGCGGTGGCGAGGCCGACCAGGACCGCGATGGTGGTCCCGTTCAGCAGCGCCACGCGCATCTCGCGCCACAATATGCGCCCGGTATTGGCCTGGGTAAGCTGATTCACGGCGATCGCGCGCACGGTGACGGCCATTGTCTGCGTGCCCGCGTTGCCGCCGATGCTGGCGACGATCGGCATCAGCACGGCCAGCGCCACCATTTCCTCGATCGCCGCGCCGAACATCGCGATGATGAAGCTGGCGACGAGCGCGGTGCCGAGATTGGCGATCAGCCAGCGCACGCGCGCGGTATAGGCGTCGCGGATCGGTTCGTTGATGTCGCCGTCGCCGGCACCGGAAAGCAGCAGCACGTCCTCGCCCGCCTCTTCCGAGATGATGTGAACCACGTCGTCCACTGTCATCTGCCCGACCAGTCGCCCGTTGGCATCGACCACCGCGGCCGAGATCAGCGCGTATTTCTGGAACATCAGCGCGACTTCCTCCTGATCCATCGTCACCGGGATCAGCGTCTGGTCGCGCTTCATCACGTCGGTCAGCGCCACCGAGCGCGGCGTGCGCAAGATCCAGCTCAAGGCGCAGGACCCGACCGGGTGATGCGCATGATCGACCACGAAGACTTCCCAGAAATCGTTGGCAAGGTTGCCTTCCTCGCGCAGGAAATCGATCAGGTCGCCCACGGTCATATGTTCGGGCACGGCCACGAAATCGCGGCTCATCAGGCGCCCGGCGGTTTCCTCCGGGTAAGCGAGCGCGCTTTCGATCGCCGCGCGATCTTCGGCGTCCAGCGCGTCGAGCACCGCGCGCTGTTCCGCCGGGCCGAGGTCTTCGATCAGCTGGACCGCATCGTCGGTTTCGAGCTGTTCGGCGATGGCGGCCACCGCGTCTGGGGGCAGGGCCTCCATCATGTCCTCGCGGACATAGTCGTTGAGTTCGGCGATAACCTCCGAACTCATCAGGTCGGTGATTGCCGCCGCCAGTTCGCGGCGTTCGTCGCGTTCGAGCAGTTCGAGAAGGTCGGCGATGTCCGCCGGGTGCAACGGCTCGACCAGGTTGTAGGCGGCCGTGTCGTCGCCGTTTTCCAGTGCGTCGCGGACCGCCCGCACGAAGTCGGGCTTCAGCCGGTTCTCCTCGTCGTGGCGCTCGTCGTCCACCCTGTCGTCGGGGTGCGCGCCATCCTCCGCCGGCAGCGGATCGGCCAGAATGGTTTCGTCCTCGCGCGTATCCTCCGCCATGCCTTCGCTCTACGGCCCGGACAGGCAAAAGCAAGCGCGCGGCGGGGTGACTTTGCGCGCGAGGTGCCTATACCGGCGCGGAAATCGAACAGGAGACAGTTTCGCCATGACCGATCAGACGCTTACCCTCACACTCGACACCGGCGACGGGGAGGGCGGCGATGTCGTGATCAAGCTGCGCCCCGATCTCGCACCGGGACATGTCGAACGGATTACGGATCTGGCGAAGGAAGGATTCTACGACGGGGTCGTGTTCCACCGCGTCATCCCCGGCTTCATGGCCCAGGGCGGCGATCCGACCGGCACCGGCATGGGCGGCAGCGACCGGCCCGACCTGAAGGCGGAGTTCAATTCCGAACCGCACGTGCGCGGCACCTGCTCGATGGCGCGCACCCAGGTGCCCGACAGCGCCAACAGCCAGTTCTTCATCTGCTTCGACGACGCCCATTTCCTCGACGGGCAATATACCGTCTGGGGCCAGGTCGAAAGCGGGATGGAGCATATCGACGCCCTGCCCAAGGGCGAGCCGCCCCGCGAACCGGGCAAGATCGTCAAGGCAACGGTGGGCTGACGGGCAATGGCCCGTTGCCTGCGGGCCCTGGTCGGCGCGGGTGCGGCAGCCATGCTGTCGGCCTGCGCCACCGACCTGACCCAGGCCCGCGCGCCGTGCGTTTACGAGCCGGGCGGCTGGTGCGGCTTCACGCGCGAACTGGCGGGGGAAAGCTGGCGATATGCCCAGCTGGCCAACAACAGTTACAAGGACGACGAGGAATTCCCCCACCCGCCCCCCGGCTTCGAACAGACGGGCCCCGTGCACGAGGGGAAGGCGGGATATGCCTACGTCGTTTATGACCGTTTCACGCCGGGCGAGGGCGGCGAACGCAAGCTGGCCGAACGCGTGATCGCCTTCCGCGGCACCGAGATGGACAGTTTCGACGACTGGGTGTTCGGCAATATCCGCGCGCGCCACAACGAGCGGGGCTGGGACACTTATGCCGAGCAGCGCAAGGCGCTCGATGCACAGGGTCTCGACGCGGTGCCGATCACGCTGACCGGCCATTCGCTGGGCGGCGCGATCGCCACTTACGTCGCCCTGCGCGAGCCGCGCACCCGGTCATATGCCTTCAATCCCTCGCCGCGCTTTTCCGCGCCGGAGGAGCCGGCGGCCAACCGGCGGCTGGCGGTGGCCGAACGGGGGGAGGCGCTGCGCGGCCTGCCCACCGGCAGCGCAATGTTCCTGCAGGATATGCTGGTCGTGAACTGCCGCCCGCGCGGTGCGCCGTGGAAAGACCATTCGGTCCGCAAGCTGGCCGAATGCCTGACCTGGATCGCGGCCTACGACGACGGCGAAGCGCTGGCCTCGCTGGGCGAGAACGCCATTGCCAAGCCGCCGATCGAATGCGGCCCGGCGGACAAACCGCACCCCGGCGCCGATGTGCCGCCCCGGGGCGCCTGCCGGCACAAGCGGCGGATCGAGGACGATTGAACGCACCGCTGTTCGCGTGAACGCAAAGTTCTTCTGCCTTCGAGCGAACGACTGTTGTGCCTGGCAGCCCGAGGTCCCGGCCTTCGCTGGGACGCACGCATATTCCGCACCCTCGCCGATCCCCGGCGAAGGCCGGGGTCTCAAGCCACTGGCGCGATCTGGGTGACGCGCGACGCGGGAGTGCCGGTCCGACCCGAGCCCGCTAAAGCTCGGCCTTCACCAGCCAGTCGTGGAACAGGCGTACGGGCCGTTCTTCCAGCGCGGTCGGCTTGCACACGAACCAGTAGCTGTAGGGGCTTTCGACCTCGACGTCGTAGAGGTTGGTCAGGCGGCGGTCGGATGCGCGGCGGAAGTGGTCGTCGTGCATGATCGCGATGCCGAGGCCCTGGGCGGCGGCCTCCAGGATGAGCTGGCCCGAATCGTAGTGGTCGATCGCCGCGGGTTCCAGATCGTCGAGGTCGAGCGCGCGTTTCCACGCCTCGAAGCTGGCGGGCAGTTCGGTGTGAACCAGGAACGTCTGCTTCGCCAGCCGGTCGATAACCGGCGCCTCGCCCAGTTCGTCGGCCAGTTCCTGCCGGCAGATCGCGTGGACTTTGTTGTAATCGAGCCGCACGGCGTGCAGCGACCGGTCGGGGCCGCGCGACAGGATGATCGCCGCGTCCAGCGTATCGCCGACGCGCGTTTCGAGATGCGGCCCGGTGTCGATATCGATGTGCAGCCGGGGATGGAGTTCGCGCAGCTCGGTAAGGCGCGGAAACAGGCGCTGGGTGCCGAACAGCGGGAGGACGCCCAGATGCAGGCGCAGCAGCGAAAGGTTTTCCGACTGCCCCTCCACCGCGCGCGCCAGCGCTTCGAAATGGGGGCTCACCGCTTCGTAGAACTGGTGCCCCTCGTCGGTCAGCTGCATCGCCTGCCGGGCGCGGGTGAACAGTTTCTTGCCGACGAATTCCTCCAGGTTGCCGATCCTGCGCGACAGGGCGGAGGGGCTGAGGCCGATTTCCTCCGCCGCGGCGCGCGCGGACCCCAGCCGCACCGTGCGCATGAAGGCTTCGAGCGCGCGCAGCGGCGGCAGGCGGCGGGTGGGCTTGGGCATATCAGTCTTCGGCCGGCATGGGTTCGGGCGGGTGCAGCCGCAGGCGGGTGACGTGGGTGGCGTCGCCCGCCGTCACCTCGATCCGCCAGCCGCTGGGATGGCTGACGACCGTTCCCACCGGCGGCACCTGCTCGGCGAGGATGAAGGTCAGCCCGCCCAGCGTATCGACCGATTCTTCCACCTCGGCCAGTCGCGAATCGACCTGCTTGGCCACGTCCTCCAGCTCGGCCCGGGCATCGCAGTCCCACATGCCTTCGCCGATCGGAACGATCCATTGTTCGGGCGTCTCGTCGTGCTCGTCCTCGATATCGCCGACGATCTCCTCCACCAGATCCTCGATCGTGATGATTCCGTCGGTGCCCGAAAATTCGTCGACCACGATGGCAAGGTGGGTGCGCTGGGCCCGCATGTCGGCCAGCACGTCCAGCGCGCCGCGCGCCTGCGGAACGTAGAGCGGCTGGCGCATCAGCACGGTCCAGTCTTCCGGCGGAGGCTTGCCCTGCGCGAGATAGGGGAAGACGTCCTTGATGTGGATCATCCCGATCACGTCGTCCAGCGTGTCGCGATAGACCGGCATGCGCGAATGGCCGTTCTCGGAAAAGGTCGCGACCAGTTCGTCCCACCCGATCGTGGCGTCGACCGCGACGATCTCGCCCCGCGGCACGGCCATATCGTCGGCGTCGTGCTCGCTGAAATGGAGGATGTTGCGCAGCATCTGCCGCTCGACCGAGGACAGATCGCCGTCGGTGCGCGTTTCCTCCCCCCCGTTGGCGGTTTCCTCGTCCTCGTGCTCGTCGATCGCTTCTTCAAGCTGCGCGCGCAGCGAGCGGTCGCTCTCGCCATCGAAGAATCTGCGGATCGCGTGCCAAAGCCCGCTTCTACTGTCCGCATCTCCGGCTGAATTTTCGGAATCGGGCATGGCCCTCAAGCGTGCTCCTGGTTGTCCCGGTCGCCATATGGGTCCGGCAGGCCCAGAATCGCAAGCGCCTTTATTTCCAGCGCCTCCATGGCGTCGGCATCGCGGTCGGAAATCTCGTGGTCGTAGCCTGCCAGATGCAGGAACCCGTGGACCAGCAGGTGCGCCGTGTGATCCTCGACCGCGATCCCCTTTTCCGCTGCTTCGCGCCGGCAGGTTTCCCACGCCAGCGCCAGATCGCCGAGCATTTCCGGCCCGCCTTCCGGGGCGAGGCCGGTCAGCTCGTCGCGCAGGAGCATGGGGAAGGACAGGACGTTGGTCGGCTTGTCCTTCGTCCGCCATTCGCGGTTCAGCCGCTGCACGTCCTCGTCCAGCGTGAACAGCACGCTGGCGGTCAGGCGCGGGTTGGCGAGTTCGGGCGCGACTTTCTCCGCCGCCTCGGCGGCACGATAGGACAAGTCGGCCCAGTCGCAGGTGCCCGGCCAGCCGTCGATTTCTATGTCGAGGTCCATCAGCCCGCGGCCTTCCGGTCGCGCCAGCCGGCGGCTTCGCCCCTGCGAATCGCGGTCATTCGGGCGGCCCCTCGTAAGCGTCGACGATCCGGCCCACGATCGGGTGGCGCACCACGTCGGCGGAGGTGAAGCGGCTGACCGCGATGCCTTCCACCCCTTCGAGCCGCGAGACCGCGTCGGCCAGGCCGCTGGTCGCGTCGCCGCCGGGGATATCGACCTGCTTCGGATCGCCGCACACGACCATGCGGCTGTTCTGCCCGAAGCGGGTGAGGAACATCTTCATCTGCTCGCGCGTCGTGTTCTGCGCCTCGTCCAGAATCACGAAGGCGTCGGCCAGCGTGCGCCCGCGCATGAAGGCGATCGGCGCGACCTCGATCACGCCCGACATCAGGTGCCGTTCGACCTGTTCGGGCGGCATGCAGTCGTACAGCGCGTCGTAGAGCGGGCGCAGGTAGGGATCGACTTTCTCCTTCATGTCGCCGGGCAGGAAGCCGATCCGCTCCCCCGCCTCGACCGCGGGACGGCTGAGGATCAGACGCTGGACATTGCCGGTAATCAGCTGGCTGACGGCCTGGGCGACCGCGAGATAGGTCTTGCCGGTCCCCGCCGGGCCGAGCGCGAAGATGATCTCGTCGCGGGCGAGCTGGCGCATATAGGGGATCTGCCCGGCCGAGCGGGGCACGATCGTCTTGCGGCGCGTGCGGATCATGATCGGCGGGCCGTTGCTTTCGCCCGAGATGATCCCTTCCAGCGTCGGCTCGTTCGACATCGCGACGAGCGATTCGATCGCTCCGGTATCCAGCTCCTCGCCTCGTGCAAGCCGGCTGTACATCGCCTGCAGCACGTCGCGCGCGCGGGCGACCGAATCCTCCGGCCCTTCGATCAGCACCTGATCGCCGCGCGCGGAGATGAGCACGCCCAGCCGGTTTTCCACCTGCACCAGGTTCGCATCGAACTGGCCGAACAGCGGGACGAGCAGCGACTGGTCATCGAAGCTCAACTCGGTCCTGGCCCGCCGGGTCTCCCGCTGCGGGCTGGGCGGCGGGGAGATCGGCCTGTCGGCGCTGTTCGGTCTTCGTCCCATGCAATCCTTTCGTCGCTGGACCGGAATCTAGATCGCAACGCGCGGGAGGCAAGCTTGGTGCCTGCACGCGGCAGTGGATTGTTATCGAACTGCAATGATGCGCGAGAACGTGCGCCCGCGTTTCAAATCTCTCATGATCCCCGGCGCAGGCCGGGGTCTCCGGCCGCTGGCGCTCTGCCCGACGGCCTGAGACCCCAGCCTTCGCTGGGGATCGGAAAAGGGGGAGGCCGGTGCCGAATCTCGAATCAGGCGCTGAAAGCGGGCTCGCGCAGCTTGCCCGCGAGCGAGTTGGGACCCGCTTCGGCGAGATCGAGCGTCACGATATCGCCGATGGCCGCCTCGCCTTCGAACCACACCGATTGCAGCCAGGGGGACTTGCCGAGCCATTGGCCGGGGTGCTTGCCCTTGCGCTCCACCAGCACTTCGCAAGTCCGGCCGACGGAGGCGCGGTTGAAAGCGAGCTGGTCGCGGTTGAGCGCGGCCTGGAGACGTTGCAGCCGCTCGTCCATCACCGCGCGCGGGACCTGCCCGTCCATCGTCGCGGCGGGCGTGCCGGGGCGGGGCGAATACTTGAAGCTGAACGCCTGGGCATAGCCGACCGCGTCGACCAGCTGCAACGTCTCCTCGAACTCCGCGTCGGTTTCGCCGGGGAAGCCGACGATGAAATCGCCCGACAGGGCAAGGTCCGGCCGCGCGGCCCGGAACCGGTCGAGCAGCTTGAGATAGCTTTCCGCGGTATGGCTGCGGTTCATCGCCCTGAGCACGCGGTCGCTGCCCGCCTGGACCGGCAAGTGGAGGAACGGCATCAGCTTCTCGATCTCGCCGTGCGCGGCGATCAGCGCGTCGTCCATGTCGGCCGGGTGGCTTGTGGTATAGCGGATGCGCGCCAGACCGTCGATTTCCGCCAGATCGCGGATCAGGCCCGCCAGCCCGATCGCGCGGCCGCGCGCGTCCTCTCCACTCCAGGCCGAAACGTTCTGGCCCAGCAGGGTGATCTCGCGCGCGCCGGCTTCGACCAGCCTGTGCGCTTCGGCCACAAGATCGTTGTAGGGGCGGGAGATTTCCGCGCCCCGTGTATAGGGCACCACGCAATACGTGCAGAACTTGTCGCACCCTTCCTGCACGGTCAGGAACGCGGCCGGCGGGCTGGTGCGCCGGGCGGGAAGGGCATCGAACTTGGCGATCGGCGGCATGTCGGTGTCGGTCGCCCGCTCGCCCGCGACCGCGCGGTCGAGCATGGCCGGCAGGCGGTGATAGGCCTGCGGGCCGACCACCATGCTCACCGCCGGGGCGCGGGCCATGATCTCCTCCCCTTCCGCCTGGGCGACGCAACCGGCGACCGCGATCAGCGGCTTGCGCCCGCGCGCTTCGCCCGCCTTGGCCAGCCGGCCGATGTCGGAATAGACCTTCTCCGCCGCTTTCTCGCGGATATGGCAGGTGTTGAGCACGACCAGATCGGCCTCCTCGCCCTCTGCCGCGGGGGCGATGCCCTTCTCGGCCAGCAGTTCCGCCATGCGCTCGCCGTCGTAGACGTTCATCTGGCAGCCGAAGCTCTTGACCCTGTAGGTCCGGGGTGGGGCACTCTGTCGCATGGCGCGCGCCTATAGCGGAGGCGGGGGCGCTTTGAAACTCCCGTCCAGCCAGGCCCGGGGGGCTAGCCGCGGGGCGCGTTGTAGCGAACCGGCACGACATCGTGCCGGAAGGCGCGCAGCGGCTCGCCCAGCGCGGTCAGGAGCGCGGCCTCGATCGCGGCGCGCGCCCGGGCGCCGATGGCCTTGCGGCCGCGGAATTCCTCGAGGCTGAAAGGTTCGAGGAAATGCAGCCTGACCGGGATGCGGCCCTTGCGCGCCAGGATGCGCCGGGCATTGTTGAGCCCGCTTTCCTCGCCGATCCAGCCGATCTCCTCCCCCACCGGGCCATAATCGATCAGCACGGGTTGAACGAGCACGCCGGGCGGCGGCGGTTCGAGCACGGAGAGCATCGAGGTCTTGAAGGGCAGCAGCGAGCGCCCGTCGGTGGTCGTCCCTTCGGGAAAGACGGTGATCGACCAGTTGTCCTCCAGCGCCTCGCGCAAGGCATTGATCTGTTCGGCCACGCCAAGGCGGTTTTCCCGCTGCACGAAAACCGTGCGGTTCAGCCGGCTGAGCCAGCCGACGACCGGCGCCTGGCCGAGTTCGTGCTTGGCGACGAAGGCGGTCCCGCTCGCCCCGGCGAGCGCGAGAATGTCGATCCACGATACGTGGTTGGCGATGAAGAACACGTCGCGGCGCAGCGGCACCCCGATCCGCTCCACCCGGGCGCCGGCAATCCGCGCGGCCAGGCCGAGGAACAGGCGCGGAAACGGCGATCCGTAGGCGAACAGGCGATAGAGATAGTGCAGCGGAACGCAGACCAGCAGTGCGAGCGCCAATGCCGCCACCCGCATTGTCAGGCGCAGCCAGCCCGCGATGGAAATCGGGGTGCTCTCTCCGCGCGCCGCGGCCTCGCGCAGCGCCGGGTCCATGTCAGCTGGCCTTGTCGCCGCGGTCCAGCTTGACGCCGTAAAGCTCCATCCGGTGGTCGACGAGGCGATAGCCGAGCCGTTCGGCGATCACTTTCTGCAGCGCCTCCAGCTCGGGATCGACGAATTCGACCACTTTGCCGCTTTCCACATCGATCAGGTGGTCGTGGTGCGCCTCCGGCGCCGCCTCGTAACGCGCGCGCCCGTCGCCGAAATCGTGCCGGTCGAGAATACCCGCTTCCTCGAACAGGCGCACTGTGCGGTACACCGTGGCGATCGATATCTTGGGATCGATCGCCGAGGCGCGCTGATGCAGCTGCTCCACGTCGGGGTGGTCTTCGCTTTCGGAAAGCACCCGGGCGATTACGCGCCGCTGTTCGGTGATGCGCAGTCCGCGGTCGGCGCACAATTGTTCGAGATCGATCCGCTGGGACACGGGCTACCCTATGGCAAAAGAAAAACGCCCGGTTGCCTTAACGGCACCGGGCGTTCTTCTCAAGCATGGGCTGCGTCGCTTATTCGGCCGCCTTCTTCTGGCGGCCCCGCTTCTGGCCGGGCTTGCGGCCGAGGCCGATCTTCTTGGCCAGCTCGCGCCGCTTTTCGGCGTAGTTGGGCGCCACCATCGGGTAATCGGCCGGCAGGTTCCAGCGCGCCCGATATTCTTCCGGCGACATATCGTAATTCGTCCGCAGGTAACGCTTGAGCATTTTCAGCTTCTTGCCGTCTTCCAGGCAGACAATATAATCCGGCTTGACCGAAGAACGGATCGAAACCGCCGGTTCGGGCGGCGCCTCTTCCTGAACTTCGGATTCTCCAAGACCGGCAAGCGCGCCGTACACATTGGAAATCAGCGAAGGCACGTCGTCGACCGACACACTGTTGTTGCTCACATGCGCTGCTACGATCTCGGATGTCAGCGTGATCAGCGTCTCCGTCATGTCGTTTTCGATATTGTCCATTTCTTCCTCACACAGACCAATCGGTCAAAATTGTATTTTTTTAACTCGTGGACTTTTATCCACGCCGCATCGCATGGACCGTCAAAGTCGATAATTCAACACTTGTTCCCAAAAATGTCACTCCACATCCCCTTTTCCCAAATCGTACCTTATAGTTTGCGGCCAAATGTAATTGCATCGCGAAACTGACCGTCCGGCAGGCGATAGTATGCCTTGCGGCGCCCGATCGGTTCGAATCCCATGCGAGAATAAAGGGCAAGCGCCGGGTTGTTGTCGCGCATTTCGAGAAACATCCGCTCGGCACCGCGCGTGCGTGCGGCCTCGAGCGCGCGGGACAGCAGCGCCCGGCCCACGCCGCGCCCGCGCCATTCCGGGCGGACCGCGATCAGCAGCAGTTCCTCTTCTCCCGGGGCGTGACGGGTGAGAGTGAAGCCCGCCGCGTCCTCCCCGGCGGCAGGCTCCGCCCCGGTACCGTCGGCGAAAGCGTAATGCGTGGCGGGCAGCGCCAGCGAATCCCCCACCTGGCGCCGCGTCCAGGCCTCTCCCCAGGCCGGATCGAAAGCCGCGTCCATCACCGCCATGATACGGTCGAGATCGTCGTTCACGCCGGGCCTCCCGGCGCGGCGGGCGTCGCATCCGGCGGCCGGCCGTAGACCGGGCGCACGTCGCGGCACAGTTCGGCGCCCGGAATATCGAGCGCGTGGCGGGCATCGGGATGGCGAGCGATCGCCTCGCCCGTGCCGCGCAGTGCGACCAGCGCTTCCGCCTGGGTGCCGCCGACCAGCGGCGCGTCGAGCACGGCGGCGGCCTGCTGCGGCGTCAGCGAGCGCGCTTCGTCCAGCGCGGTTCCGTCTCCGCCGAACTGTTGCACGAACCATTCGCCGTGCCCCCCTGTGGTGCAGACGGCGAGCGGTTCGCCCGGCCGCCCGGCGCGCACGACCGCGGCGACCAGCGCCAGGGTCGGATATCCGGCCACTTCCGCGCCCCAGGCATATCCCAGCGCCCGCGCGGTCGCGATGCCGATCCGCACCCCGGTAAAGCTGCCGGGGCCGAGCGAGACCAGAATGCGTTCCGCCCGCCCGCGCTCGGGCAGGCCGGCGATCATCGGCACCAGGCGTTCGGCGTGGCCGCGGCCCAGCACGCGGTGATCGTGCGCGATGGCCTCGCCGCCTTCGAAGAGCGCGACCGAACAGGCTTCGGTCGCGCATTCGATCGCCAGGATCCGCATCGGGGGCGGTCAGGCGATGGTGCAGAACGTATCGAAATCGGGCCGGGGGCTGCGGTCGAAGATCGTCGACGCATCGCCATAGCCGATTCCGCAGATGAAATTGCTGCGCACGCGCGGGCCGAATTTCGGGTCCGGGGCAAAGAATTCCTTGTCCACCGCGTCGTTGTCGAACCCCGACATCGGGCCGCAATCGAGGCCCAGCGCGCGCGCGGCGAGCATCAGGTAGGCGCCCTGGAGCGAGGAATTGCGAAAGGCATGGCTGCGCCGCCCGTCCTCGTCCCCTTCGAACCAGCTTTTCGCATCGGTATGCGGGAACAGCCAGGGCAGGTTCTCGTGAAAATCGATGTCGTAGCCGACGATCGCGACGACGGGCGCGGTTTCGATCTTCTTGCGGTTCCCCTCCATCGCCAAAGAGGAAAGGCGGTCGCGCGCGTCCTGCGACTTGGCCCAGATAATTCGCGCAGGCTGCATGTTGGCCGAAGTCGGCCCCATTTTCATCAGCGCGTGGATGGCCTCGATCTGCGCGTCGGAAACCGGCTTGTCGAGCCAGCCGTTGTAGCTGCGCGCCTCGCGGAAAAGCTGGTCCAGCGCGTCGTTCGACAGCGTGTGGTCGTGAAACTGTTTCGTCATCGTTGTTCCCCCCGGTGCGAACGGTCAGGCGGCGCGAACCTCGGTCACTTCGGGCACGTAGTGCTTCAGCAGGCCCTCGATCCCGTGTTTCAGCGTCGCGGTCGAACTCGGGCAGCCCGAACAGGCGCCCTGGAGCTGCAGATAGACGACGCCGTCGCGGAAGCCGCGATACTGGATGTCGCCCCCGTCGCCGGCCACTGCAGGGCGGACGCGGGTTTCGAGCAGCTCGTTGATCTGCGCGACGATATCGGTGTCGGCAGGGTCTTCCTCCACCAGCATCGCATCCTCGCCCGGCACGGCAATGCCGCCGGCGTCGCCGCCGGCGAAGAGCGGCGCTTCGGACACGAAATGATCGAGCAGGATCGAGACCACCTGCGGCTTGAGCGCGCTCCATTCCACCCCCGGCGCGGCGGTGACGGCGATGAAATCGCTGCCGAAGAAGACGTTCGTGACTTCGCCGGTGTCGAAAATCGCCTGCGCCAGCGGGCTCGCCTCCGCCGCTTCGGGGCTGGGGAACTCCCGGGTTCCCGAGGGCATGACCTGCCGGCCCGGAAGGAATTTCAGGCTGGCGGGATTGGGCGTGGTTTCGGTCTCGATGAACATGGGGACGATGTAGGGTGGGGCCGGGGCATGAACAAGGCCGCAAACGGGCGCCTGCGTGCATTCACTATCCCTTCAGGCCCCGGGCTCCTATATGCCGGGCATGAATCATCTTTCGCGTGCCGTCCGGCAGTTCGCGCTTCTCCTTCCCCTCGCTCTGGTCGTGCCCTCCGCCACGGCGCAGGTGGCCGTGCCCGCCGATGCGCCCGAATCGCTCCAGACGGGGGACGAGGTGCCGTGGATCTACCGCGGCAGCGACGTTCCCCGCGACGAGGAATGGCTGTTCGGAGAGATGGACAACGGCCTGCGCTATGCGGTGCGCCAGAACGGCGTGCCCCCGCGGCAGGTTTCGATCCGCATCCGCATCGATGCCGGATCGCTGCACGAACGCGACGAGGAACGCGGCTTCGCCCATCTGATGGAGCACCTGAGCTTCCGCGAGAGCAAGTATCTCGGCCCGTCGATGGCTATTCCGACCTGGCAGCGGCTCGGCGCGACGTTCGGCAGCGATACCAATGCCGAGACCTCGCCCACCCACACCGTCTACAAGCTCGATCTGCCCAATGCGACGCCGCAGGCGCTGGAGGAAAGCTTCAAGCTGCTGTCGGGCATGATGCGCGAACCGGTGCTGAACGAGGCCAACCTTGCCGCCGAAGTGCCGATCGTGCTGGCGGAAAAGCGCGAGCGCGGCGGCGCGGAGGAGCGCGTTGTCGAAGGGACGCGCAAGACGCTGTTCGCCGGCCAGCCGCTGGCCGAGCGTATGCCGATCGGCACCGAGGAAACGCTGAAGGGCGCCACGGCCGAGGCGGTCCAGGCGTTTCACGACCGCTGGTACCGCCCGGAAAACACGGTGATCGTGGCGGCCGGCGACGTCGATCCGATCCGCCTGGCGCAGCTGGTGGAGGAGTGGTTCGGCGACTGGCAGGGCAAGGGCCCGCCGGTCGCGGCGCCGAGCTTCGGCGACCCCGTTCCGCCGCCCGGCGCGCAGGGCGACAACCCGGTCGGCGAAACCGCCGTGCTGGTGGAGCCGGACATGCCGCGCTCGCTCACGTACGCGATCATGCGCCCCTGGCGGCAGGTCGACGATACGATTGCCTACAACGAAGGGCTGCTGACCGATTCGCTGGCGCAGGCACTGATCAACCGCCGGCTGGAGGCGCGGGCGCGGGCCGGCGGATCCTATCTCTACGCCCAGGTCCGGCAGGACGACGTCAGCCGCTCCACCGATGCCACTTTCGTCACCGTCGCGCCGCTTTCGGGCGACTGGCAGGCGGCGTTGAAAGACGTGCGCGCGGTCATCGCCGACGCGCTCGCCACCCCGCCTTCGGAGGAGGAAATCGCCCGCGAAGTGGCCGAATTCGACGTGATCTTCGCCAGCACGGTGGAACAGCGCGCGGTCATGGCCGGGTCGAAGCTGGCCGACGATATCGTCAACGCGGTCGATATCCGCGAAACCGTCGCCGCGCCGGAAACGGTGCTGACCGTGTTTCGCGGGATGCGCGACAAGCTGACGCCCGAGGCGGTGCTGGAGCATACGCGCGCGCTGTTCGCCGGCGACGTCGTGCGCGCGGTCTATGTCACCCCCGCGATCGGCGAGGCGGATGCCGAAGCGCTCAAGGCCGCGCTGCGCGAAGATGTCGCGCCCGACGGCAGCGCGCGGCTCGACGCGAGCCCGATCTCGTTCGCCGACCTGCCGGCGATCGGCGAACCGGGAGAGGTGGCGAGCGTGGAGCCGCTGGGCCTGCTGGGTATCGAGCGGGTCGAGCTGGGCAACGGCGTCACCGCGATCCTGTGGGCGAACGACGGAGAGCCGGGCCGCGTCGCGGTGCGCGTCCGTTTCGGCGCGGGGATGCGCGCTTTCGACGAAGGCGACGCGGTCTATCGCGAATTGGGCGAACGGGCGCTGGTCCAGTCGGGCGTGGGCGACCTGGGGCAGGAGGAGCTGGATCGCATCTCCACCGGGCGCAAGATGGCCTTCGATTTCGAAATCGGCGATGCGGCGTTCACTTTCTCGGCCCAGACGCGCAAGGCGGATCTGGCCGACCAGCTCTATCTCTTCGCCGCCAAGTTCGCGATGCCGCGGTGGGACGAGAATCCGGTGCAGCGGGCCAAGGCCGCGGCCCGGCTCGCTTACGAAAGCCTCGCGACCAGCCCGGGCGCGGTGTTGAGCCGCGATCTCGAATACTATCTGCGCGACCGCGACCCGCTCTATGCCACGCCCGACCTGGCGACGCTGGAAAGCGCGACGCCCGAGGGCTTCCGCGAAGTCTGGGCGCCGCTGCTGCGCCAGGGGCCGATCGAAGTCGCGATTTTCGGCGAGTTCGACCGCGATGCCACGCTGGAAACGCTGCGCCGCACTTTCGGCGCCTTGCCCGCGCGCACGCCGATCCCGGCCGAAGTGGCCGCGCGTACGCCCGATTTTCCCGCCCCTTCGGCCGACACGGTCGTGCTGCACCATCGCGGCGATGCCAACCAGGCGGCGGCCGTGATCGCCTGGCCGACCGGCGGCGGGGTCGAGCGCCTGCCCGAATCGCGCCAGCTCGAAATCCTCGCCAATCTGTTCAGCAACCGCCTGATCGATGCGATGCGCGAACGCGCCGGGGCGAGCTATGCCCCGCAAGTCTCCAACAGCTGGCCGACCGACCTTGCCGAAGGCGGCCGGATCGCCGCGATCGCGCAACTGCGCCCGGAAGACGTGCCCGCCTTCTTCGCCGCGGCGGACGAGATCGCGGCCGATCTCGTCGCCAACCCCCCGACCGAGGACGAGCTGGCCCGGGTGACCGAGCCGCTGCGCCAGCTGATCAACCGGGCGTCGACCGGCAACATGTTCTGGATGTACCAGCTCGAAGGTGCGACTCGCGATCCGCGCCGGGTCCAGCTCGTGCGTTCGCTGCTCAACGATTACACGATCACCACGCCGCAGGCGATGCAGGCGCTGGCGCGCAAGTATCTCGCCGCGCGGCCCGGGTTCCGGCTGGCGGTGATCCCCGAAGGGCAGGAACTGGTGCGCGGGCCCGCCGCGTCGCCGGCGCGGGCGTCCCCGGCGGGCCGTTGACGGCGCGCGAGGCGTAGCGCAACCATCAGCGCCCGAAAGTTATTTGCCCTTGCGGCGCGGCGCGGCGTCGCGTTCAATGGCTGCCGTTTCGAAAACACGAAAGAGTACGATCAGTGGCGCGCAACTGGACACCCGATAGCTGGAAGACGCACGAGGCACGGCACCTGCCGGGCTACGACGATGCGCAGGCGCTCGAAGCGGTCGAGGCGACGCTGGGCGCCTATCCGCCGCTCGTCTTCGCGGGCGAGGCGCGCGCGCTGAAGGCGGAACTGGCCGAAGTTTCGGAAGGGCGCGGCTTCCTGATCCAGGGCGGCGACTGCGCCGAAAGTTTCGCCGAATTCCACCCGAACAACATTCGCGACACCTTCCGCGTGCTGTTGCAGATGGCGGTGGTCCTCACGTTCGCGGGCAAGCTGCCGGTGGTGAAAGTGGGCCGCATGGCGGGCCAGTTCGCCAAGCCGCGCAGCGCGCCGACCGAAACCAAGGACGGGGTCACGCTCCCCAGCTATTTCGGCGACAATGTCAACGGGATCGAATTCACGCCCGAGGCGCGGCGCAACGATCCGCAGCGCATGGTGCGCGCCTATTCGCAGGCGGCGGCGACGCTGAACCTGCTGCGCGCCTTTGCCGGCGGCGGCTATGCCAACTTGCGCCAGGTGCACCAATGGACGCTCGATTTCATGGGCCGCAGCCCGTGGGCCGAAAAGTTCGCCGAAACCGCCGACCGGATCGGCGAGGCGCTCGATTTCATGGAGGCGTGCGGAGTCGATCCGGCCACCGTGCCGCAGCTCCAGGGCACCAGTTTCTACACCAGTCACGAGGCGCTGCTGCTGCCTTACGAACAGGCGATGACGCGGCAGGATTCGCTGACCGGCGACTGGTACGACACCAGCGCGCACATGGTCTGGATCGGCGACCGCACCCGGTTCGAAGGCAGCGCGCATGTCGAATTCGTCCGCGGAATCGGCAACCCGCTGGGCCTAAAATGCGGGCCGAGCCTCGAGCCGGACGTGCTGCTGGGTCTCCTCGACACGCTCAATCCCGCGCGCGAGCCGGGGCGGATCACGCTGATCAGCCGGTTCGGGCACGACAAGGTGGAAGCCGGTTTACCCCGGCTGGTGCGCGCCGTGGCACGCGAAGGACACCCGGTGGTGTGGAGCTGCGACCCGATGCACGGCAACGTCATCAAGTCCGAAAGCGGCTTCAAGACTCGCCCCTTCGATCGCATTCTGAGCGAGGTGAAGGGCTTCTTCGCGGTCCATCGTGCCGAAGGGACTCACGCGGGCGGCATTCATATCGAAATGACCGGGCAGGACGTGACCGAATGCACCGGCGGCGCGATCGCGATCACCGACGAGGCGCTGGGCGACCGCTACCACACCCACTGCGACCCGCGCCTCAACGCCGCGCAGTCGCTCGAACTCGCGTTCCTGCTGGCGGACATGATCCGGCTGGAGACCGGCAGCCGCCAGGCCGACGCGGCCTAGAGTCGTTTTCAGCAAGGCCGAAGCGGCACCGGCCCGGCCGGTATCCGGCGGGCATTGGCTGTTATGGTTTGCGCGTATGGGAAGGCATCCGGCGGCGAGCCCGGACAGTAACGCCTTGGAAGTGCCGGGAGTTTTTCCGGCAAGGGAACCGCGCGGCCGGCGCAGCACCAGAGTGTGCGCACGAATGGGGCAGGCGGGCGGGGATTTGTCCTGTCTGCGAACGGCCGGTGTACGCCCATCCCGCGGCGCGTCCGGCTCGGCTCTGTTCCCGTCGATCGGCAGGCCGGGGGGCAAGAGCTCGCGCACAGTCCCGTCCGGCCTTGCGGCTGATCCGCCGCACCACCGTTGCCCGCTCCGCCGTTCGGGGAGAGCCCGCCCGAAGAAGGGGGCAGGGTGCCCGAGGGCGCGTGGGCGCACATCCGATCGCGGGCTTCCGGCTGCGGTTCGGGTCGAGCTCGACGGTCTGACCATGACCGCCCGCCCACGCGCACCTGCGCCGGCCGCGTCGCCGCCCGGCCACTGTGGGCAGCCGGACAGCGAAGGAGGGAGGCAAGCCGGTCTCGCCCGCTCCCGGTCCTTGTTGCCCCTGTGAGGTGCAAGGGCGGGCATCACATAACCTAAATGGTTATGAATGTCAAGATGGAAAACCACCGGTGCATCTTCTTCGCCGCCGATCCCCTGCGCAGGCAGGGGTCTCAAGCCGCTGGCGCTCCGCCCGATAGCCTGAGACCCCCGCCTGCGCGGGGGATCGGAAGGGGTGGTCACGAGCCGCTGGCGCTTCGCCCGATAGCACGGACCCCTGCCTGCGCAGGGGATCGGAATGGGTGGTCTCGGGCCGCTGACGCTCCGCCCGATAGCATGAGACCCCCGCCTTCGCGGGGGATCGGAGGGGGTGGCCTCGGGCCGCTGGCGCTTCGCCCGATAGCCCGAGACCCCTGCCTTCGCAGGGGATCGGAGGGGGGGCGGAAGTGGTTCGGGTCAGCACCCACCCCCTTTTATTCGCAACCCAATTGCGCCATCATCGTTGCGGACTGGAAGCGACAGGAGAGTCCCGTGCCCCAGCCCGAGACGGTCCGTGTCCCCGAAGGATCGGGGCTGGCCGACGATTTCCGCCGCACGCGCCGGCTTACCGCAGCGCTTGCGGAGCCGCTTTCGGAAGCCGATGCGACGATCCAGTCGATGGAAGACGCCTCGCCCGCCAAGTGGCATCTGGCGCACACGACCTGGTTTTTCGAAACTTTCCTCCTGCGCGATCACCTGCCCGACTATCGCCTCTATCGCGAAGACTGGCCGTTCCTGTTCAATTCCTATTACGAGGCCGAAGGGGCGCGGATCGCGCGGTTCGATCGGGGAATGCTGTCGCGCCCGACCGTGGCCGAGATTCGCGAATGGCGCGACCATGTCGACGCGGCGATGGAGCCCCTGCTCGACGATCCGGCCTGCGCCGCGCTGATCGCGCTGGGCATCGCGCACGAGCAGCAGCATCAGGAACTGTTGCTGACCGACATCAAGCATGCGCTGTTCCAGAACCCGCTCGGCCCCGCGATGTGGGACGAAACCGCCCCCGCGCCGCAGCGCGCCGCAGCGCATGACGGCGACTGGCACCGCCACCCCGGCGGAATCGCGCTGATCGGCCACGATGGCAACGGCTTCGCGTTCGACAACGAGGGGCCGCGCCATCGCGTGCTGCTGGAGCCGTTCGCGCTGTCGCAGCGGCTGGTGACCAACGCGCAGTGGGACGCCTTCGTCGCCGACGGCGGCTATCGCGACGCGCGCCTCTGGCTGTCGGACGGATGGGCCTGGGTGAACGAGCACGGCATTTCCGCGCCGCTGTACTGGCGAGAGGGCGAAGCGTTCACCCATGCCGGCTGGCAGGAACGCGATCCCGATGCGCCGGTAACCCACATCTCCTATTACGAGGCCGATGCTTTCGCGACCTGGGCCGGGGCGCGCCTGCCGACCGAGTTCGAGTGGGAAGCGATCGCGCGCGGCCAGCACGCCGAGAGCGCGCCGGCGCACGATCCGGCAGGCGGCAACCAGCTCGACCATCCCGATCGCTGGGCGGCGCCCCCGCTGCCGCTGGGATCGGACGCGCTGTTCGGCGATTGCTGGCAGTTCACCCGTTCGGCCTATCTCCCCTATCCCCGTTTCGCGCCGTGCGAGGGGGCGGTGGGCGAATACAACGGCAAGTTCATGTCCGGCCAGTTCGTGCTGAAAGGCGCGAGCTGTGCCACGGTGCGCGGGCATTCGCGCGCCAGCTATCGCAACTTCTTCTACCCGCACCAGCGCTGGCAGTTCACCGGCCTGCGGCTCGCAAAGGATATCTGATGGCTGCCGACGCAGGCTTGACGCTGGTCGATCTCGACAGCGACGGGGTGGACCGCGCCTTTCGCGGCGACGTGCTCGACGGGCTGCGCCAGCCGCAGAAGGCGATTCCCGCGCGCTGGCTTTACGACGAGGCCGGGTCCGAGTTGTTCGAGGATATCACCCGGCTGGAGGAATATTATCCCACCCGCGCGGAGACCGAGATCCTGCGCGACCGCGGGGCCGAATTCGCGGCCGAGATCGGGCCGGGCCGCGCGGTGGTGGAATTCGGCAGCGGCAGCTCGGTCAAGACGCCGCTCCTGCTCGAAGCGATCGCGCCTGCCGCCTATGTCCCGCTCGACATCTCGGGCGATTTCCTGCGTGCGGCGGCGCGCGATCTCGCCGACAAGTTCCCCGGCCTGCCGGTCTATCCGGTGGAGGCGGACTTCATGCGCGAAGTCGCGCTGCCCGACGCGGTGGCCGACAGCCCCAAGCTCGGCTTCTTCCCCGGCTCGACCATCGGCAACATGGTCCCGCGCACCGCGGTCAACCTGCTGCGCACGATGCGCGCGACGCTGGGCGCGGATTCGAAGCTGCTGATCGGGATGGACCTGATCAAGGACCCCGCCGTGCTGGAGGCCGCTTACGACGATGCGGCCGGGGTGACCGCGCAGTTCAACCTCAACCTCGCGCGCCGCATCAACCGCGAGCTGGGCGGGACGATCCCGGTGGACGATTTGCGCCACGTCGCGCGCTGGAACGACGATTTCGCGCGAGTCGAAATGCACCTGGAGGCGCAGCGCGCGCTGACTTTCACCGTCGCCGGCGAGACGTTCACGCTCGCCCGGGGCGAGACGATCCATACCGAAAACAGCCACAAGTTCTCGCGCCGCAGCGCCAATGCCCTGCTGCTGGCCGGGGAGTGGACGCCGGTGCGGCGGTGGAAGGATTCCGAAGGGCGCTTCTCGCTGATCCTGGCCGAAGCGACCATTCCCCGCGCCGCGCCCTGACGTCGGGGCTTCGTTTGCATGGAACCGCGCGCCGATAGGCCCTATATCCTGCGCGTGGACCTCAATTCCCTCTTCGATGCCATTGCCGGCGTCATTGCCGACATCCCGCGATCCGGCCTGCTGATGGCGACGGTCGCCGCCTTGCTTGCCGGCTGGGCCGGTTCGATCATGGCCCGGCGCAATATGGCGCTGGGCGTGTTCGTTCGCCGGGTGAGCACGCTGGCGCTGATCGGCATTCTGGGGATGCTCGTGCTCCAGCTCTCGCGCTTCGACCCGCGGATCGAGCTGGCGGTGCCGCAGGTGGGCCTGCCCGAGCAAGTCGTGGAAGGGGCGGAAACGCGCATCCCGCTGGCGCCCGACGGGCATTTCTGGCTCCGCGCCGATGTCAACGGGCAGCCGGTCGCCTTCATGGTCGATACCGGCGCCACGCTGACCGCCGTGTCCGCCACCGTGGCCGAGCGGATCGGGCTGGAGCCGCGGCCGGGCGGAATCCCGGTGCGGCTCAACACCGCCAACGGGACGATCTCCGCCCGCATCGCGACGATCGAGGAAATGCGCTTCGGCAATGTCGCGGCGCGCGGGCTCGACGCGGTGATCGCGCCCAACCTGGGCGAAACCAGCGTGATCGGGATGAACCTGCTTTCGCGGCTGAAATCGTGGCGGGTGGAGGACAACACGCTGATCCTGGTGCCCAACCATCCGCAACCCGCGGTCGAATTCGCCAGCTAGCCCGGTTCAGACCGCGCCGGCCCGCACTCTCAGGCGTGGCGCGCCAGTCGCCAGTTGAGCGCGTGGCCGATGGCGAGTGCGATGGCGCCGGGCACTGTCAGAACGGTTTCGACAACCTCGTCCGGCGCGGCAAGCGCCCCCAGCGCCAGCAGCGCGAGGCCGAGCAGCGCGATCAGCACGGGCCGCGCGCGGCGGTGCCGGCGATAGCCGCCGGCAAGGGCGAAGGCGCTGGTCGGGACGGCGAAGGCCAGGGCCCCGACGTGGAAGCTTTCGGGAAACGCCAGCCAGGCGCCCAGCGTCGGCAGCAGGACCAGCAGCGCGGGGAGGACCAGGCAATGGACCAGGCACACGGCCGAAGCGCCGATGGCCAACCCGTCGAACAGGCGCTGGTGTCGGGAAATCGCGGGCATCCTTTACTCTCTTTGCAAGACGCAGCGCGCCGGGGCGCCGCCGATCGGGGGCGTGATCGATGATATAATGTATCATTTGATCGGCTGCAAGGGGCGGCTGCAAGGGACGGGCCGTGGTTATCGCGCGCGATCTGCAGCAGGCGACGATGGCGCTGCTGCGCCGCGCACGAAGGACGTGCCCCCTTCGCCGGGCCTGCCGGCGAAGGGCCTGGCTTCAACCGTGCCGCGGCTCCTATTCGGTGGGTAGCGCGTTGTAGGTGTCGCGGTCGATCTCGCCCTCCCACACGGCGACCACGGTCGCCACGGCCAGGTCGCCGGTGATGTTGGCGACGGTGCGCATCATGTCGAGAATGCGGTCGAACGGCAGGATGAAGCCGACCACGATGGCGGTTTGCGCCGCGCTCATCCCGATCACGTTCAGCACCGCGGCCATCAGGAACAGCGAGGCCGAAGGGACCGAGGCGGTGCCGACCGAAACGAGCGTGGTGGTGAGGCCGATCAGCAGATAATCGAACAGGTCGAGCGGGACGCCGAAGGCTTGCGCCGCGAAGATCGAGATCAGTGCGACATAGAGCGCGGTGCCGTCCATATTGATCGTCGCGCCCAGCGGCAGCACGGAGGATGCGACCGGTGGCTGGATGCCCAGGTTGTGCTCCGCCGCCGAAAGGCTGGCGGGCAGGGTGGCCGAGCTGGACGAGGTCGAATAGGCGACCAGCTGCGGTTCGCGCACCCCGCGATAGAACGGCAGGACCGGCAGGCGGGCGAGGAACTTCACGATCGCGCCGTGCACGATCAGCATGTGCAGGAAGCATCCCAGATAGACCGCGACCGCCAGCAGGAAGACGTTGAGGAACGTGCTCGGCCCCACGGTGCCCATGACCCAGGCGACCAGCGCGAAGACGCCGAAGGGGGCGAATTCCATGACGATGCCGGTCACTTTCAGCATCGTTTCCGATCCCGCCTCGAATATCCGGGCCAGCGGCTGCCCGCGTTCCGCGGCCATGATCAGCCCGGCGCCGACCATGATCGCGAAGAAAATCACTGCCAGCACGTTGCCTTCGGCAAAGGCGGCGAAGGGGTTTTCCGGCACGATGCCCAGCAGGCGGTCGGCCAGCGATCCGGCCTCTTCCAGCGTGGTCGCCTCGGCCCCCGAAAGATCGATCCCGACGCCGGGGCGGAACAGCAGCGCCAGCCCGATCCCGATCACGATCGCGCCGAATGTGGTCATCAGGTACAGCGCGATCGCCTTGCTGCCGATCGATCCGAGCCGTTTCGGATCCTTCATCGCGATCACGCCCGAAACCAGCGTGACGAAGACCAGCGGCACGATCAGCATACGGATCATGCGGATGAACAGGTCGCCGATCCACCGGATCTGTTCGGCGGCTTCGCCAAGCACGAGCCCGGCGATGGCGCCGAGAACGAGCGCGGCGAGAATGCGTTTCCACAGGACGATGGCGAACCATCGGCTGGCGATCGAGCGTATCATGTAAAAAGGTCCTCCCCGGGGCGCTGTGCAATGGATCGCGGCCGGCCAGCGCGCCGGTCTCGCGCGTGCGTTATCGAATGCCAGCGTTCCGATGACAAACGGGAATCGCTTTCCCTGTGGAAGAGCGCGTGGAAACAGAGCGATACGGCCATCGAACAGAGGCGAAATGGCAACATTGCAACGGCCTTGCGAGGGATTCGGAGCCGACGCACCGGTTTTCAGCACAGCGGGCCGAGCGCCTTTCGGCGTGCTTCGGCCAGGTCGCACGGGCGATTGATGTTCACCGGCAAAGTGTCGCAAGCGACGCGGACCGCCCCGGCTTGGGCAATCCACGACCGGAACGATCGCTCCCCGGATGCGAGGTGATCGACCAGCGCGTCGGCCAGGCGGGTCGGCCAGAATCCCGCCGCGTGCTGACCGTCGAGGATTGCAGGCGCATTCGGGCCGAGCCGCCGGGCCAGATCGTCGGGCAGGGGATGGAGATCGACCGGAACGCACAGCACGTTGGCGAACCTTTCCTCGCGCGCGTGCAGCAGGGCGGCGGCCAGGCCGCCCAGCGGGCCGAGGCCCGGGTGCGGGACATCGGGCAATGCGGGCAGAGCGGCATGGTCGCGCCCGCAGACGACGATTGCGTCCACCTGCCCGGCCAGCGCGTCGGCGGCACGATCCAGCAGGCTGCGCCCGCCGATCGTGGCCGCCGCCTTGTCGCTGCCGAAACGGCGCGATCGCCCGCCGGCCAGGATGGCCCCGAGAATCGCCGCCACCGGCCGTCAGATCCTGAGAGTTTCGACCGTCGCCCCGGCGGAAGCTTGCGGAGCCCCCGGCGCGCGGCGAACGAGATGGGTGGCGCGTGCGATCGCGCGCTGGCCCGATGCCTCCTGCCGCCGTGCGAGATCGACGCGCCCGCCATCGAGCGAGGCGAGGAGGAAGGCTTCGCGCGAGCCATTGGCGGGAACGGCGCGTGCCAGAGGCAGGGCGGTCCACTCCTCCCCGGCCGCGGCAGTGGCGCAACCCTGCAAACGCCCGATCAGCGGCGGCAGGAAGAGCCGGGCGACGGTCAGCGCCGCGGTGGGATTGCCCGGCAGCCCCACGATCGGCCGTTCGTTCAGTCGCGCACACCAGACCGGTTTGCCCGGTTTCATGGCCACCCCGGCGAAGACCGTGCGCGCCCCGGCGCCTGCCGCGGCCTGGCGGGCGAAGTCGCGATCCCCGCGCGAGGCGCCGCCGGTAATCACGACGGCATCGATCTGTTCCGCCTCCCCGCGTGGGCCAAGGCGAGCGGCCAGCGCGCGTTCGATGGCGTGCCGCGCATCGGGCAAGTGGACGATTGCAGCCACCGTTGCGCCGGCTGCCGCGAGCATTGCCACGACCGCGGGGGTTACGCTGTCGGGAATGGCGTGGGGATGCGAATGGGCCGCCCCTGTGGCCAGCAGCTCGTCGCCCGTCGCCAGGATTGCAACGCGTGGCCGGCGCCGGACGACGACTTCGCGCTGGCCCGAAGCGACGGCGGTCACCAGCGCCATGGGGCTCAGCCGCATTCCGGCCGCCAGCACGGCGTCGCCGGCGGCGAAGTCGGACGCGCGGCGCCGGATATGGGGCTTGTCGGCGGGCGAGACAGTCAGTGCCACGCCGCGGTCGGCGCGCACTGCCTGCTCGTCGATCACGACCCGTGCGGCGTTGGCGGGCAGGGCGGCCCCGGTCGTGACCCGGCAGGCACCGCCCGGGGTCAGGGGCGGCGGGGGCGGCTCTCCGGGAAGCGAGCGCCCCTCTATCCGGAAGATCCGCCGCCCGCCGGGCACGGTCGCGGCGATCGCGAACCCGTCCATCGCCGCGAGATCGCGGGCCGGCGTGTCCCGCATGGCAAGGACCGGCTCGGCAAGGACCCGGCCGGCAGCGTCTTCCGGGCGGAGCCGCTCCACTCCCGCGACTGGCCCGAAGCCGTCGATAAGCGCGCGCGCTTCGGCGAACGACAGGGCGGGCGAGGCGCAGCCGGGCCGGGGCCGCGCGTCTGCGGCGAGCGGTGCGGCGATGGTCGGTGCGGCGGCGGTCACGGGGCGCCTGCGGCGAGCGGGCGCTCGCTCGCCAGGTCGGGGCCGGACTGCGGCACCCTGGCTGCTTCCAGAGCCGGTCCGATCAGGATCACGGCGGGGCCATGGCCCAGCACCGACCGGGCGGCGATCGGCAGCAGGTCGAGCCGGCTATGGAATCGGCGCTCGCCGGGCAGGCTGGCGTTTTCCACCAGGGCGACCGGGGTTGCCGGGTCGAGTCCCGCCGCGATCAGCTGGTGCGCGATATGCCCCGCCATTGCCTTGCCCATGTAGATCGCCAGCGTGGCTTGGGGATCGGCCAGGGCTTTCCAGTCGATGTCCGCCCCTTCCCCGGCGCAGGCATGTGCGGTCATGAATGTCAGCGCCCGGGCCTCTCCCCGCAGCGTCAGCGGGACGGCGAGGCTCGCCGCGGCGGCCGAGGCTGCGGTAATCCCCGGACAGATGCGCACCGGAATGCCCGCCGCCCGGCACGCCGCGAGTTCCTCGGCCGTTCGGGCGAAAATTGCCGGATCGCCGCCTTTCAGGCGCACGACTCGTTGTCCGGCCAGCGCGGCGGCCACGATCATCCGGTCGATCGCCGCCTGGCTCCGCGAATGGCGGCCGGCGCGCTTGCCCACCGGAACCAGCCGGGCACCCGGGCCGACCAGTTCCAGGACGCCGGGGCCGACCAGCGCATCGTGAAAGACAACGTCGGCCAGGGCGAGCACCCGTTCCGCCTTGCGCGTCAGAAGGTCGGGATCGCCGGGGCCGGCCCCGACCAGCCATACGGTGTGCGGCTTGAAGTCGGTCATATGGCAGGCTCCATCGTGGGGCGGGATTCCAGCATCCGGGCAATTACGGGGCGACAACTGCCGCAGTTCGTCCCGGCCCTGGTCGCGGCGCCGACGGCGCCGGTGTCGCGGGCGCCGGCAGCGATCGCGGCGGCAATCTGCCGTTCGCCGACATCATGGCACAGGCAGACCAGCGGCCCGTTGTCGGGCGCGGGGACGGCGGGACGCCCGGCAAGCCACTCGGCCCCCGTGCCAGGCGTGCCGAGCCGATCGGCGATCCAGTCGCGCGAGGGCAGGGTGCCGCGGCGAGTCACGAACAGCGCGGCGGCCAGCGCCCCCGCGTCGTCGGGCACGGCAATTCTTCGCATACCGCGTTCGCGGTCGGCCGCTTCTATCCGGGGACCGGGGGGCAACAGGGCATCGCAGTCGACCGCGCCGAATCCTGCGAGTTCGGTCAGCCATCCGTGTGCGACCCGCGAGCGGACCCAATAGGGCGCCTGCGGTGTCACGGGCTCGCGCGAGGCGAGAAATGCGCGCCAGTCCGGCACCACTGGCGCAACGCGAGCGGGCGTGTTCTTGAACCCCGGCTGCCCGGACAGCGGATCTGTGGCCGGCTGGACCAGTTTCCCGGTCCGCCCGCCTCCGGCCAGCATATCGGTCCAGTGCATGGGGACGAAGATTTCGCCCGGTCGCTGGCTCTCGCTGGTCGCGATGCGGAACAGCTCTGCGCCGAATGGCGTCTCGATTCGCCCCAGGCCCCCTTCGACCAGACCGTAGCGGCGGGCGTCGACGGGGTGCATTTCCAGTATCGGCTCGCGTCGATGGTGCGAAAGCCGGGGGCTGAGACCGGTGCGGGTCATCGTGTGCCACTGGTCGCGATAGCGGCCGGTGTTGAGGCGGAGCGGGAACCCGGGATCGGGCGCCCGGGCGGCAGGCGGGCTCACGGCGACGATCCGCGCCTTGCCGTCGGCGGTGGGAAAGCGGTGGGCGAGGGGGTGCCGCCCACCCCATTGAAACGGCTGCATTTCGTTATAGCGGCGATCGCTGCATCCGGCCCAGTCGGCCAGATCCAGACGTTTCCCGTGCTGGCGCGCGAGCCGGGTCATTGCGGCATATTCGCGGAACACTTCGGCGGGCGAGGCCCATGCGAAGGCATCCCGCCAGCCCATGCGCGCGGCGACATCGGCGACGATGCGCCAGTCGGCCCGGGCTTCGCCGGGGGGTGGAAAGAGGCGGCGCTGGCGGCTGACCCGGCGTTCCGAATTGGTGACCGTGCCGTCCTTCTCCCCCCAGGCCAGCGCCGGCAGGCGGACATGGGCCAGGCGCGCGGTGTCGGTCTGCGCGATCACGTCCGACACGACGACGTGGGGGCAGCGCGCCAGCGCCTCGCGCACGAACCCGGCATCGGGCATCGAAACCGCGGGGTTGGTCGCCATTATCCAGAGGAACCTGACTTCGCCCGAATGGACCGCGCGAAACAGGTCCACCGCTTTCAGGCCCGGTTCGCGGCAGAGCCGGTCGGTGCCCCAGAAGCGGGCGACCGAGGCGCGCTCGGCAGCCGAGAAGCCGAGATGGCAGGCAAGCGTGCTGGCAAGCCCGCCGACTTCGCGCCCTCCCATGGCGTTGGGCTGACCGGTGATCGAGAAAGGCCCTGCGCCGGGCCGGTTGATGCGGCCGGTCGCGAGGTGGAGATTGATGATCGCATTGCCCTTGTCGGTGCCGCCGACCGACTGGTTGGCGCCCTGGCTGAACATCGTGATCGCGCGCGGGCTGGCGGCGAACAGGTCGGCGAGCTGCATGAAAAGCGTGCGATCGATGCCGGGATCGCGGTTGAGATCGTCCCAGAAGCCGGACGGCACCGAACAGCGGCTGCGCAGGAAAGCCTCGTCGAGCGCACCGCGGCGGCGCATCTCGGCGAGCAGCGCGGTGAACAGCGCCGTGTCGCCGTCGGGCGCGAGCGGGACGTGGAGGTCCGCCTGTTCGGCGGTTTCCGTCCGTCGCGGATCGATCACCACCAGTTTCGTGCCGCGCCGTTCGCGCGCCGCCTCCATCCGCTGCCACACGACGGGGTGGCACCAGGCCGTGTTCGATCCGACCAGCAGGATCAGATCGGCCTCGGCGATATCGTCATAGGAGCAGGGAACCACGTCTTCGCCCCACGCGCGATTGTGCGCGGCGACAGCGCTGGCCATGCACAGGCGCGAATTGGTATCGATGTTCGCGCTGCCGACGAAGCCCTTCATCAGCTTGTTGGCGACATAGTAATCTTCGGTCAGCAACTGGCCGGAAACGTAGAACGCCACGCTGTCCGGCCCGTGCCGTTCGATGCAGTCGCGCATATGCGCAGCGACCCGATCGAGCGCCTCGTTCCACGAGACGCGCGCGTCGCCGATCATGGGGTGCAGCAGGCGCCCTTCGAGGCCGACAGTCTCGCCCAGATGGGTGCCCTTGGAACAGAGCCGGCCGCCATTGGCCGGGTGGTCGTCGTCGCCCGCGATGGCGACCGAACGCGGGCCAGTGACTTCTGCGCGAATGCCGCAGCCGACCCCGCAGTAGGCACAAGTCGTGCGAACCGGGTCCATCGGGATTCAGGCCGCCTGCGGTTCGGCTGCCGGACCGTCCGCCGGTCGCGGCGCCACCACGGCTTCGCGCAGAAGATAGATCCGTCCGCAATCGATCTTGAGCGGGATGGTCGGGACGCAGCCTTCGTCGTCACCCAGGACCTGGCCGCTTTTCAGCGAGATGCGCCAGTTGTGCAGCGGGCAGGTGACGCTGTCGCCGTGGACGATGCCCTGGCTGAGCGGCCCCTGCCGGTGCGGGCACTTGTTGACGAGCGCGTAGAACTCGCCGCGCATCGTATGAAAAACCGCGATTTCCTCGCCGCCGATCACCGGCAACGTGGCCGCCATGCCCGCCTCGATCTGCGTCGTCGGGCCCAGGTCGAGCCATTTCGCTTCCATCATGCGTACTCCTTTCCGGCGGGGACGACGGTGGCGAGGTGGCCGTGCAGGTCGCGCCGCTCGCCGGCTGCGCGCTTCGCCCATGGGTCGTCCTGCATAAAGCGCTGCGAATGGCGGAACCGTGCCGCCAGCCGCCGCACCGCGTCGGGATCGTCGAACAGCTGCGCCTTGATCCAGTCGAGCCCCTTGCGCTCGAGCCAGGGGGCGGTCCGTTCGAGGTAATGCGCATCCTCGCGGTAAAGCTGGATGAAGGCGGCGCAGTGCTCCAGCGCCGCTTCCTCGGTTTCGACCTTGCACAGCAAGTCGGTGGCGCGGACTTTCATGCCGCCGTTGCCGCCGACGTGCAGTTCGTAGCCGCTGTCGACGCAGACCACGCCGAAGTCCTTGATCGTCGCCTCGGCGCAGTTGCGCGGACAGCCGCTGACCGCGATCTTGAACTTGTGCGGCATCCAGCTGCCCCAGGTCATCTGTTCGATCCTGATGCCAAGGCCGGTCGAATCCTGCGTGCCGAAGCGGCACCATTCGCTGCCGACGCAGGTCTTCACCGTGCGCAGCGATTTGCCATAGGCGTGGCCGGAGACCATGCCCGCGGCGTTCAGGTCGGCCCAGACGGCGGGCAGGTCTTCCTTGCGAATGCCGAAAATGTCGAGCCGCTGGCCGCCGGTGACCTTGACCATGCGGGCATCGTATTTCTCGACCACGTCGGCGATCGCGCGCAGTTCCTTCGGATTCGTAACGCCGCCCCACATCCGCGGGACAACCGAGTAGGTTCCGTCCTTCTGGATATTGGCGTGCAGGCGCTCGTTGACGAACCGGCTTTTCTGGTCGTCCTCGTACTCGCCCGGCCAGGCGCACAGCAGGTAATAGTTCAGCGCCGGGCGGCACGCGGCGCAGCCGTCGGGCGTGGTCCAGTGCAGTTCCTGCATGACCTGCGGGATCGCTTTCAGTTCCTTCTCCAGGATCAGGCGGCGCACGTCGTCGTGCGTGAAGCTGGTGCATTTGCACATGCTGGCCGGCCCGCTTTCGACTTCGCCGCCCAGTGTCAGCGACAGGAGGCTTGCGACGAGATCGGTGCACGAACCGCAGCTCGCGCTCGCCTTGCATTGCGAGCGCACGGCATCGAGGCTGTGCGCGCCGGCATCGATGCACCGGACGACCTGGCCTTTGGAAACGCCGTTGCAGCCGCAGATTTCTGCGTCGTCCGAAAGGGCGGCAACGGCGGCATTAGGGTCGGCAAGGGCGCCTCCGCTGGCAAAGGCCTGGCCGAAGATCAGCCCTTCGCGGATGTCCGAGACATCCTCCTCCTTCCTCAGCAGGTCGAAATACCAGCTGCCGTCCGCCGTATCGCCGTACAGCACAGCGCCGATCAGCTTGTTGTCTTTCAGAACCACGCGTTTGTAGACCCCGCGCGCGCCATCGCGCATCACGATGTCCTCGCAATCTTCCCCACCCGAGAAATCGCCGGCGGAAAACACGTCGATGCCGGAAACCTTGAGCTTGGTGGACGTGACCGAGCCGGCATAACCGGTGGACGCGCCGGTCAGGTGATCGGCCAGAGCGCGGCACATCTCCCACAGCGGGGCGACGAGGCCGTAACAGGTTCCGCGATGCTGAACGCATTCGCCGACCGCCAGAACGTCCGGGTCGGAAGTGACCATGTGGTCGTCGACCACGATGCCGCGCTCGCATTCGATCCCGGCGGTCCTGGCCAGTATCGTCGCCGGGCGGATGCCGACCGCCATGACCACGATGTCGGCGGGGATCTCGCGCCCGTCCTTCAAACGCACGGCGCCGACGTGGCCGTCTTTCTCGACGATTTCCTCGGTATCCGCGCCGGTCAGGATCGTCTGCCCGCGCCGCTCCAGCTCCTGCTTCAGCAGCCAGCCGGCCGCTTCGTCGAGCTGCCGCTCCATCAGCGTCGGCATGAGGTGGACGACAGTGACTTTCATGCCGCGCAGCGAAAGGCCGTGCGCCGCCTCCAGCCCCAGCAGCCCGCCGCCGATCACGACCGCGTTACCGCCGCGTTCCGCAGCGGCGAGCATTCTGTCGACATCGTCGAGATCGCGGAACGTCACCACGCCCGGCAGGTCGCGGCCCGGCACCGGGATGATGAACGGGTCGGAGCCGGTCGCAATCAACAGCTTGTCGTAAGGCGTGACGCGACCGGAGCGGCTGACCACCGTCTTGCGCGCGCGATCGATGTGATCGATCGGGTCGCCGGAAACCAGCGCGATGCCGTTTTCTTCATACCATTCGGCGGTATTGAGCACGATCTCGTCGAACGTCTTCTCGCCGGCGAGCACGGGCGAGAGCATGATACGGTTGTAATTCACCCGCGGTTCGGCGCCGAAGATCGTGATCTCGTAACGATCGCGGTCGCGCTCGAGGATTTCCTCCACCGCGCGGCAGCCGGCCATGCCATTGCCGATTACCACGAGCTTTTCGCGCGCCGGGATCATGTCCTTCAGCCGGGTCTGTGCGTTCATCTCTGCCTCCGCGGGGTCGAGCCCCGATTGCGCACGCAAAAAAGCCGCCAGGTCCTGCCCAAAGGCGAGACTGGCGGCGTCGTTGCCACGTTTTTGCGATTCTTCGTTCGAAAGCGACCGGAATCGTCCGGCGTTGGACGGGTACGCTTGTCGTCGTGCCGGCTAGATAACCGATCCCGGGGGAGCCCGGCAAGACCTTTTTGCGCTGCAGCATGGGCCTGTTGCAACCGCGCGGCCGGTTTGCTGCCGGCTCCGGCCGATCGTGTTGCAAGGGGGCGGGGGCCGTTCGCAATCAGATGCGCACGCCCTGCACCGCCGCGCCCCATGTTGTGCGCCAGCGGCTTTTCACGGCCGTCAGCCCGAGCAGGGCGATGAGGGCGATCGCGGCAAAGACAAGAAAGCCCAGTTGCGGACTGCCGGCATATTGCTTGGCCAGGCCGAGCGAGCTGGCGAGGAAGAAGCCGCCGATCCCGCCGCCGCAGCCGACCAGCCCGGTCATGACCCCGATTTCCTTGCGGAAGCGCTGCGGAACGAGCTGGAACACCGCCCCGTTGCCGGTCCCGAACGACAACATCGCGACCACGAAGAGACCGAGAGCGAGTGCCAGCGATGCCGGCCCGGTGCTGATCGCGACGAGCGCGCCGGCGGCGATGGCATAGACTGCGGTCAGCGTGCGGATTCCGCCAAACCGGTCTGCCAGAGCGCCACCCAGCGGCCGCACGAGCGAGCCGGCAAAGACACAGCCTGCGGCGCAGTATCCGGCCTGCACCGCAGTCAGACCGAACTGATCGACGAAATAGATCGAAAGCGAGGCTGCAAGTCCCACGAAGCCGCCGAACGTGACCCCGTAAAACAGCATGAACCACCATGCGTCGCGGTCGCCCAGCGGCTGGAGATAGGCCGAAAGGCGCATCGGGGCAGGCTGTTCGGGGGAATCCTTGGCCATCGCGAGATAGAACGCGAGAACGATGGCCAGCGGGATGCACGCCAGTCCGAGCACGCCTGTCCAGCCGACGGCGACGGCCAGCGCGGGGGCGAAGAGCGAGGCGATGACCGTGCCCGAATTGCCCATGCCGGCAACCCCCATGGCCTTGCCCTGGTGTTCTGGCGGGTACCAGCGGCTGGCGAGGGGCAGTGCAACCGCGAAGCTGGCACCGGCGAAGCCGAGCACCAGCCCGAGCGCGATCGTTCCCGAGAACGATCCGACCCCCAGCAGCCAAGCCGCCAGCAGGCCGGCGATGACGATCACCTGCCCGATTGCGCCGGTCTTCTTGGGCCCGATGCGGTCGCCGAGAAAACCCATCGGAATGCGCAGAAGCGCCCCGGCCAGAGTGGGGACGGCGACCATGAACCCTTTCTGCGCCGCGTTGAGGCCCAGGTCCGCCGCGACGAGCGGGGCCAGCGGGCCGAGTATGACCCAGACCATGAAGGCGAGATCGAAATAGAGGAAGGCCGCAACCAGCGTGGGCCAATGACCCGATTGCCAGAAACCGGCTTTGCCCGTTCGCGAGGAAGGGCCGTCGGAGGAAGCGAAACTTGCCATCATGCTGTCCTTTCGATGCTTGACGTGGGGCCCCCGCGGGAGAAGCTCGCGCGGGCGGGCGCAGCGCGCACGTGCACGTGAGAGGCGGGGGAAACCGGGCAATGCGGAATCGGAACGAACTGGTGTTCGCGGCGGGCTTTGCCAGCGAGGCCGGCCGGCGCGAGCAAAACGAGGATTTCGGCGCGGTCTATCTCGGCACGCCGCTGGAGCGCGCGCGCCACGGTGCCGTGGCCGCCGTGGCCGACGGGGTGAGCGAGGGGCGGGGCGGGGGGGAGGCCGCGGAACTCGCGGTCAGCGCTCTGATCGAAGGATTTTACGCCATGCCCGAAACGCTCGGCGCGGCGCGGGCGATGGAAAGGCCGATGGCCGCTTACAACCGGTGGCTGCATTCCCAGAGCCGCGGAGAAACCATGCGCGGGGCAGCGACGACGTTCACGGCCTTGGCGCTGCGCGGCCGCCGGGCGGATATCGTTCACGTCGGAGACAGTCGCGCTTGGCGTTTTGCTGGCGAACGCTTGGTGCAGCTGACGACAGACCACGTTCGGCCGGAGCCGGACCTGCGCCATGTCCTGATCCGGGCGATAGGCCTCGAACCGGAACTGCGCCTCGACCATCTTGCCATCGAACTGGCGGAACACGACCGTCTGGTTCTGACCACCGACGGGGTTCATGGCCCGCTGGGCGAACGCCGCATGGCCGCGGTCCTCACGGCGAACGGTTCGGCCGAAACCGCGGCCGCGGCGCTGGTCCGCGAGGCGCTGCACGCCGGCGGGCGCGACAATGCCACGGCAGTCGTGATCGATGTCGTTCGTCTTCCGCCGCCCGATTACGATTTCGTGCTTGCCGGGATCGAAGGTTTGCCGGCCGTTGCTGCTCCCCGCCCGGGCACGACGATCGACGGGTTTCGTATCGATCGGGTGATCAGCGAGGGGCGTTACGCCGTTCTCCTGGCCGGATGGGACACGGAAACGGGAGAACCGGTGGCGCTGAAGTTTCCGCGCCAGGGCGCACTGGCCGACCACGCCATCCGCATGGCCTTCGCCCGCGAGATGCTGATCGCCAGGCGAGTGGACAGCCCGTTCCTCGCCCCTTCGCACCCGGTGCGTCCGGGACGCCAGACCGCGCTCTACGGTGTCCAGCCCCTGCTCGAGGGGGAGACGCTGGAAGCGCGCCTGGCGCAAGGCAACCTTCCGCTGGCCAAGGCGCTCGACCATGCGATCGAGCTGACCCGCGCGGTGGCGGCGTTGCACCGGCTCGAAATCGTCCATCGCGATATCAAGCCGGAAAACTGCATCCTGACCGCAGACGGCTTGAAGCTGATCGACCTCGGCGTGGCGCGGTTGCCGCGTGTCGAGGACTTCCGTGGAGACGAGATACCCGGCACGCCGGGCTACATGGCGCCCGAACAGTTCGACGGGCACGGCGGCGATGCCCAAACCGATATCTTCGCGCTCGGCGTCACGCTCTACCGGCTTTTTTCGGGGGCCTGGCCCTTCGGCGAACAGGAGGCGTTCCAGCGCCCGCGATTCGCCACGCCGGCGCCGCCTTCGCGCCACCGCCCGGAGATCCCCAGCTGGCTCGACGATGCGATCCTGACGGCCATCGCACCCCAGCGGGAGGCGCGTTTCGACGACGCGGTGGGGCTTTTGCGCCGTCTCGAAGGCGGGGGGGCCGTTCCGCGCGCAATCCCGCGGCACGTCCCCCTTGCAGAGCGCGATCCGGTGCGGTTCTGGCAGGTCGTCAGCGCCGCCCTTGCGATCGCACTGGTCCTTGTCCTGATACTGCGCTGAATGCACCGGACGTTCCTCCGCCTGTTTGCAGCGCACACAAAAAAGCCGCCTCGGACCCGGTCTGGAAACCGGATACGGGCGGCGACGTTGCCACGCGCTGTCTGCAATATGACCGGCCGGCCGCGTGACCATCCGCCAGTGGATGGAAAGCCGGCAATCGCGCGCATGGTAGGCATGCGGGACGACATTTGCCAAGCCTCTTTTCGCAATTGCAGCATTATGCCGGTGCCGCGTTTCGTAAGGCAGGGCGGCCAGGGGGCCCCGACAGGCCGAAAATGGGCGGGGCGCCCGTTACAAAACGGTCAGGTTTTAAATGGCTTGTATGGCGGACGGCGGATCGGCAATCCGCGCCGCTTCGGCCTTGCTGAAAACGATTCCAGCGTACCGAAGGGCATACCGTCGCCGGGACGGCCACCGGCCTTGCAACGGTCGGCGGCAAGAATGGCTGGCTGGGGTGGCAGGATTCGAACCTGCGCATGGCGGTACCAAAAACCGCTGCCTTACCACTTGGCTACACCCCAGCAGGCGCGGGCTCCTATAGCGAAGCCCGCGCCGATGTGAAGGGGCGCTGGCTGCCGGTGCGCAGCGTCAGACGTTCTTGCCCGCGAAATCGCCGGCGGAATGGCGCTCGCGAAGCTGCTCGTCCTCCTCGCCCCAGGTCTTGTTGACGATTCGCCCGCGGCGCACCGCCGGACGCTGGGCGATCTGGTTCACCCAGCGTTCGACATGCTCGTATTCATGGATCGAGAGGAACTTGCGCGCCTCGCCATAGATGCCGCCCTGCACGAAGGGGGCGAACCAGGGAAACGTGGCGATGTCGGCCACGGTATAGTCGGCCCCGCCGAGGTATTCGCTCTGCGCCAGGCGCCGGTCGGCGACGTCGAACAGCCGCTTGGTCTCCATCGCATAGCGGTTGATCGGATATTCGTACTTCTCCGGCGCATAGGCGTAGAAATGGCCGAAGCCGCCGCCGATGAAGGGGGCGCTGCCGACCTGCCAGAACAGCCAGCTCAGCACTTCGGCACGGGTCCGGTCGGTCGGCAGGAAAGCGCCGAACTTTTCCGCCAGGTGCACCAGGATCGCGCCGCTTTCGAACACGCGCACCGGCTCGGGCCCGCTGCGGTCGAGCAGGGCGGGAATCTTCGAATTGGGATTGATGTCGACGAAGCCGCTGGCGAACTGGTCGCCGTCGGAAATGCCGATGTACCAGGCATCGTATTCGGCCGCGTGACCGGCCTCGAGCAGCTCCTCGAACATGATCCCCGCCTTCACCCCGTTGGGCGTGGCGGAGGAATAGAGCTGGAAAGGATGATCGCCGACCGGCAGATCGCGCTGTTCGCGCGCACCGGCCGTGGGGCGGTTGATCCCGGCGAACTTGCCGCCGCTTTCGGTGTTGGTCCAGACTTCGGGCGGGGTGTAGGTCGGATCGGCCAAGGCGGGTCTCCTGTCTGATGGATGCAGGCGAAATGGGTAGCGGTTCTTTTGCCGACAAGCGGAACCGCCCGAGCAATCGCGGAGTTTCGCCTTCGCATGACGAAGCTGATCTATGTCGCCGATGACCTGCCGGGCATTTCGCGCAAGCGCGCGGGGCGCGGCGCTTCGCTTCCGCTCGTGCGCAAACCGGGGGAAAGCGATCTCGCGGCGCGGACGCTGACGCGCGAGGAACGCGGGCCGATCGCGCTGTTCGAAGGCGCGCCCGGCGCGCGGGAGCCGCTGGCGGCGTGAGCACGACCGAAACGCTCGACCCGATCCTGCCGCCGGATCTTTCGCAACAGGCACGCGCGGTGCTGGCCCTGGCGTGCGATCGCGAAATGCCGCTGATCACTGCGGAAAGCTGCACCGGCGGATTGCTCGCCGCGCTCCTGACCGACGTGCCGGGGCGCAGCCATATCTTCGAACGCGGGTTCGTCGTCTATTCCGACGATGCGAAGTGCGATCTGCTGGCGGTCGATCGCGCGCAGATAGAGCGCTGCGGCGCGGTCAGCCGCGAAGTCGCGGTGGCAATGGCACGCGGAGCGCTGGACCGGTCGGGCAACGGTGTCGGCGTTGCCATCACCGGCTTTGCCGGGCCGGGCGGGGAAAGCGACGAGGAAGGGCTGGTCCACTTCGCCTGCGGCCGGTTCGACGGCCCGGTCGCCCACCGCGAGGAGCATTTCGGCGCGATCGGGCGCGACGGGGTGCGCATCGCGGCGCTTGCAGTTGCGCTGGACATGATGGACAACGCGCTCCGCGCATGACCGAGAAAACCGACCACCCCTTCTTCGATCGACGCACGCACGGCTTCGTGCGCGTCGCCACCGCCACCCCGCACGTTCGCACCGCCGACGTGGCCGGGAACGTGGAGGGCATTCTTGCCGAATTGCGCAAGGCGCACAGGGCCGGCGCCGACCTGGTGCTGTTCCCCGAGCTTTCGCTGTCGTCCTATGCGATCGACGACCTCCACCTGCAATCGGCGCTGCTCGATGCGGTCGAGCGCGGCGTGGCCGACCTGGTCGCCGCGAGCAAGGAGCTTTCGCCGGTGGCGGTGGTCGGCGCCCCGCTGCGGCGCAACGGGCGGGTATACAATTGCGCGCTGGCGATCGCCGGCGGGCGCTTGCTGGGCGTCGTGCCCAAGAGCTTCCTGCCAAACTACCGCGAATTCTACGAGAAGCGCTGGTTCGCGCACGGTCGCGGATGCATCGGGCTGGCGATCGAGGTGAACGGTGAGAGCGTGCCGTTCGGCACCGATCTGCTGTTCGAAGCGCCGGCGTTGCCCGGTTTCTGCTTCGCGATGGAAATCTGCGAGGACGTCTGGGCGCCCGATCCGCCCTCGACCCGGGCGGCGCTGGCCGGGGCGACGATCGTGCTCAATCTTTCCGCCTCCAACATTACCATCGGCAAGTCGGACGAACGGCACCTGCTCTGCCGCGCCCAGTCGAGCCGCGCGGTCTGCGCCTATGCCTATTCCGCCGCGGGCCACGGCGAGAGCACGACCGACCTTGCGTGGGACGGGCAGGGGATGGTTTACGAACTCGGCGACCTGCTGGTCGAAAGCACGCGCTTCGATCTCGAACCCGAGCTGTGCCTGGCCGACGTCGATACCCGCCGCATCCTGGGCGACCGGATGCGGATGCAGACTTTCGGCGACGCGGCGGAAGCGGCGGGCCGGCCCGAGGATACGTTCCGCCGCGTGCGGTTCGAACCATCGGCCGCGCCCGGGCCGGACGACCGCCTGCTGCGGCCGATCCGCCGCTTCCCCTTCGTTCCCAACCGCGCGCACAAGCTGGACGAGGATTGCTACGAAGCATTCAATATCCAGGTCGATGCCCTGCTCCGGCGCTTCCGCGCGACCGGCGGGAAGCACATGGTGATCGGGATTTCGGGTGGGCTCGATTCGACCCACACGCTCCTGGTCGCGGCCAAAGTCTGCGACCGGCTGGGCCTGCCGCGCACGACCATCCGCGGCTACACGATGCCGGGTTTCGGCACCTCCGAGGGCACGAAATCGAACGCCTGGAAGCTGATGAAGGCAATGGGCATCGCGGCCGAGGAAATCGATATCAAGCCGGCCGCCCAGCGAATGCTGGAAGATATCGGCCATCCGTTCGCCGATGGCGAGCCGGTTTACGACACCACGTTCGAGAACGTTCAGGCCGGCCTGCGCACCGATTACCTGTTCCGCCTTGCCAGCCAGCATTCGGGTTTCGTGCTCGGCACCGGCGATCTGTCGGAACTGGCGCTCGGCTGGTGCACTTACGGCGTCGGCGACCAGATGAGCCACTATGCGGTCAATGCGGGGGTGCCCAAGACCCTGATCCAGTATCTGATCCGCTGGGCCATTCGGACCGATCAGTTCGACCCGGAAACCGATGCCGTGCTGGAAGCGATCGTCGCCACCGAAATCAGCCCCGAGCTGGTGCCGGTGGGCGAGGATGGCGAGATCCAGAGCACCGAGAGCGCGATCGGCCCTTACGAGTTGAACGACTTCTTCCTCCACCATACGATCCGCTGGGGCCATGCGCCCAGCCACGTCGCGTTCCTGGCCTGGCATGCCTGGCGCGACGCCGGGCAGGGCCTGTGGCCCGCGGAATTTCCCGAAGCCGCGAAGAACGAATACGACCTGGCGACCATCGCCCATTGGCTGGAGCGGTTCCTGCAGCGGTTCTTTGCCTTCAGCCAGTTCAAGCGCAGCGCGCTGCCCAACGGGCCGAAGGTCAGCCCGGGCGGCGCGCTCAGCCCGCGGGGCGACTGGCGCGCGCCGAGCGATGCGACCGCCGGCCCATGGGTGGAGGAACTGCGGCGCGCCCTGCCGCCGCCTGCCTGACCGATGCCGGTCCGCGCGGTCGCCATACTCGTGCTGTGCAATGTCGTCTGGGCGTTGAACGTCGTGGTGAGCAAGATCGCGGTGGACCAGCTCGGTGCGCCGCCGCTCGCCTATGCTTTCGCGCGCTCGGCGCTGGTGATGATCGTTCTCCTGCCGCTGCTGCGCCCGCTGCCGTCCGGGCTGGGCCGGATCATGCTGGTCGGGCTGGCGATCAGCGGCGGATCGTTCGCGCTGCTGTTCATGGGGCTGGAAACCGCCAGCCCCTCTTCGGCCGGCGTGGTCAGCCTTTCGGGGGCGCCGATGACGGTGCTGTTCGCGATCCTCTTCCTGGGCGAGCGGGTGCGCTGGCGGCGCGGGCTCGGCATCGCGCTCGCCTTCGGCGGGGTGTCGATCTCGGTCATGTCGGACAGCGCGCTGGAGGCGGGGCCGGGGCTGATGCTGGTCTTCGCATCGGCCGCGGTCGGGGCGCTGGGCTCGGTCTTCGTCAAGCGGATCGAGATTTCCTCGATCCGCCTTCAGGCCTGGGCGGCAGTCGCCTCCAGCGTGGTTCTCCTGCCGTTGTCGCTGGCGATCGAGAGCGATCAGCTTGCCGCTTTCGCGCGCGAGCCGCTGCTGCTCGCAGGCTGCGTCATCTTTGCCGGGCTGGTGGTCTCGGTCGGCGCCCACACGGCCTATTTCCGCATTCTCCAGGAAAACGACACCAATGCGGTCGTGCCGATGACGCTGCTGACGCCGCTGTTCACCATTGCCCTTGGCGCCTGGCTGACGGGCGATCCGGTCGGCTATCGCCTGCTGCTGGGCGGCGCGATCGCGATCGCCGGGGTGGCGATCATCCTGATCCGCCCGAGCGATACCTTTACCAAGCGGTTCCTGGTTCGCAGCCGTCTGTAACGGCGCCGTCGCGGTTTACGAAAGGCGCGTCATCCAGTCGTAGGTATCGGCGACCCGCCCCCGCTGGATGCCGACCAGCTTGTCGCGCAGCTTGCTGGTCAGCTGGCCCGGCCCGCCGCTGCCGATGGTGAATTCGCCGTCCCGCCCGGCAACCGTGCCGACGGGCGTCACGACCGCGGCGGTGCCGCAGGCCATCGTCTCGACCAGGCGGCCGCTGTTCGCGTCTTCGCGCCACTGGTCGATCGAATAGGGTTCCTCGCGCACGTTCAGCCCCTCCTCGCGCAAGAGGCGGATCAGGCTGTCGCGGGTGATGCCGGGCAGGATCGTGCCGGTCAGCGGCGGGGTGACGACGGAGCCGTCGTCGAACACGAAGAACAGGTTCATGCCGCCCAGTTCCTCGATCCACTTGTTCTCCACCGCATCGAGGAAGACGACCTGGTCGCACCCCTTCTCGATCGCCTCGGCCTGCGGGACCAGGCTGGCGGCGTAATTGCCGCCGGTCTTGGCCGCGCCGGTCCCGCCCGGGGCCGCGCGGACATAGTCGCTGCTGACCCAGATCTTCACCGCCGGCGCGCCGGACTTGAAATAGTTGCCCGCCGGGCTGGCGATGACGAGATACTTGTATTGCCGCGCCGGCCGCACGCCGAGAAACGCCTCGCTTGCGAACATGAAGGGGCGCAAATAGAGCGATCCGCCCTCGACCGTGGGGAACCAGTCCTTGTCCACCGCGATCAGGCGGCGGATCGATTCGATGAACAGCTCTTCGGGCAGTCGCGGCATCGCCATGCGGTCGGCGCTGGCATTGAAGCGGCGCGCGTTCGCCTCGGGCCGGAACAGAGCAATGCCGCCGTCGTCCTGGCGATAGGCCTTCATCCCTTCGAAGATTTCCTGCGCGTAGTGCAGCACCGCCGCCGCCGGGTCGAGCGCGATCGGTTCGCGCGGACACACCCTCGCCGAATGCCAGCCGTCCCCGTCGGAACCAACGCGATCGGCATCGTAATCGATCACGACCATGTGGTCGGTGAACAGCGTGCCGAAACCGGGATTGGCAAGCGCCTCGTCGCGCGTGGCGGACGGGACGGGTGCGGCGTGGGGAATATGCTCGAAATCCATGCGGGCCGGGTAATGGGGTGCGGCGCGCAGGGCAAGTCCCTCTGCCGGGCCGGCGCCGCTTCATCCGTGCCGAAAACGCCGACAGGCAGGGTGGCGGGAAACCCGCCGGGCAGGAGCGCAAAATGAGAAGGGCAGCTCCGCCCGTCGGGGAACTGCCCTTCGCATGGTCAGCGGCCCGATAGCGCCGCTCACGAAACCTCTATCGCTGTCTGCTCAGCGATAGTGCCTCGCGCGGAAACGTACCGACCTCTCTGCTGAACCATGAGACATCGGATCACCTCCTTTCGCGCTATGAAAGCCAACCCCGCATCTCACTGCGGAGTGAGTGCCGCGTTCGCCGCTGGCCTCGAGGCTCAATTTGAGTCAGCGGATGGGCGAAAACAAGCCTTGAAAAAAACTTATCCCACGTCAGAATTGGTCGCTGTGGCTCGCGAGGTTCGGCGGGCTTTTTTGTCCCGGCCGTCCGCCGTCCCGGCTATCCGCGCCGTTCAAACGCAATCCTCGATCACCCGCGTCACCTCGGGCCAGCTGGGGATGTAGAGCGCGGGGAGGCCGGGGGTCTCGACCGCGAAGCGCCCTTTCGAAAAGGCCATGGCCGCCAGCAGCGGATCGTTCGCCGGCAAAGTCGCGGCAATCGTCGGCAACTCGCGCCCAGCCCTGCTCGCGGAGAGAGTCTGCTCGCGCGTTTCGGTGCGGATATGCATCGTGGTTTCGCCGTTCGCCGTTCCGGCCCGCGTCAGTGTGACCGCGCGCTGCGCCCGGTTGCAGGTGAGCGCGAAGGCCGCTTCGCTGCTTGCCGGGCCATAGACCGCCTGCGATCCGCCATCGACGGTTCGGAAATGCCAGTCGCCCGGGGTGGCGGGGGCATCCATCCAGTTCTCGTGGCTCGGCTGTGCGACCGGCGGCGGTGCCGGCTGCGGCGCCGGTGGCGGGGGCGGCGCGGGGGTGGGCTCGGGCGCGGGCTGCACACAGCTCGCCAGCGCGATACAGGCGGCTGCGGCAAGGACGCGGGTATAAGTCAAGCGAATCTCCAAGGTTTCTCGATCCGATAATGATCGCTAACCGCTTTCGGGTCCATGCCTGCCAGACAACGCCTCGACCAGCTCCTCGTCGCCCGCGGCCTCGCCGAAAGCCGCACGCGCGCGCAGGCATTGATAATGGCGGGGCTGGTTTTCTCCGGCGAGACGAAGATGGCCAAGCCGGGCCAGCAATTGCGCGACGATGCCCCCCTGGAGGTGCGCGGACGCGACCATCCCTGGGTGTCGCGCGGGGGCATCAAGCTGGCCCATGCGCTCGACCATTTCGCGCTCGATCCTTGCGGGGCGGTGGCGATGGACGTGGGCAGTTCGACCGGCGGCTTTACCGACGTGCTGCTGAGCAAGGGCGCGGCGCACGTCTTTGCGATCGACAGCGGGACCAACCAGCTCGCGTGGAAGCTGCGGCGGGACCCGCGCGTCACCGTGCTGGAACAGACCAGCGCCCGCATCCTCACGCCCGCCCAGATCGATCGCGAGTGCGACTGGATCGTTTGCGACGCCTCCTTCATTTCGCTGGCCAAGGTATTGGAAAGGCCGATGGAACTGGCCGCGCCGCGATGCCGGCTCGTGGCCCTGATCAAGCCGCAGTTCGAGGTCGGGCGCGAGGAAGTGGGCAAGGGCGGGGTAGTGCGCGATCCGGCGCTTCACACGCGCGTCTGCGACGAGGTGCGCGACTGGCTGACCGGCACCGGCTGGACGGTCGACGGCATCGTCGAAAGCCCGATCACGGGGCCGGAGGGCAATGTCGAGTTCCTGATTTCGGCTCTGCGCGGCTGAAACGCGGCCATCCCGCCGCGGCACAGATCGCGCGGGGCCGCTTGCGCGCGGCGGGGGCGACGGCCACTATCCGCCGGGCCGATTCGACAGGCCACGGTTTCGGGGGAAACAGATGACTTCTCTTGCCTCGCGCGGGCAGTTGCGCGCCAGCTTCATCCGCTGGGCGCTTTTCGCCGTGCCGGCCTGCCTGCTGCTGGGTATCCTGCCCGGACGCATCTGGACCGCCGACAGCGAATGGTTCCGGGCACTGGCCAAGCCCGCGATCTATCCCGAGCCGATGTGGTTCGGCATTGTCTGGACCGCGCTGTTCGTGCTGATGGGTCTGGCGCTGGCCCTGGTGTGCAGCGCCTGGGGCGCCCGCGGACGCAATGCGGCGATCGCCATTTTCGTGGTGCAGTTCCTGCTCAATTTGGCCTGGACCCCGACGTTCTTCGGCGCGCATCAGATCAGCGCGGCGCTCGGCATTCTCCTCGCGCTCGACCTGCTCGTTATCGTGACGATCGCCCTGTTCTGGCGCGTGCGCCGGCTCGCCGGCGTGCTGCTGCTCCCCTATCTCGCCTGGATCCTGTTCGCGACCGCGCTCAATTACGAGTTCCTGCGGATGAACCCGTCGGCCGACGGCGCGCGCGGGGGCAGCGGCGCGGTCGAGCGGATCGCGATCTGACCGCAAGCCCTGCTGCCCCTTGGGACTGGACAATAAATCCTCACAGGCCCATTTGGATCGAATGCAGAGCCAGAACCCGATGATCGCCGACTTCGTCAAGCTGCTGAACGGCGCGGCAGGTACTTTCGCGGGCATGACGCGCGAAGCGCGCGAGAGCGCGCGCGAGCGGGTCAAGGAAGCGATGGGCGGGATGGATTTCGTCAGCCGCGAGGAATTCGACGCGGTGAAGGCGATGGCCGCCCGTGCGCGCGAGGAGAACGAAGCGCTCGCCGACCGTATCGCCGCGCTCGAAGCGCGCATCGGCGGCGGGTAACGTAAGACACCTTCGACGCGGGGAAACGCGTTGCAACTGACAGCCCCGGCCATCGTCGTCGCCGCGCGCCTGCATGGCGAGACGGCGGTGATCGTGCGGGCGATGACCGAGGGGCATGGCCTGGTCGCGGGATATGTCGCGGGCGGCCGGGGGCGCGTGCTGCGTCCGGTGGTCATTCCCGGCAACCTGGTCGAGATCGACTTGCGCGCGCGCTCCGAAAGCCAGCTTCCTTTCGCCCGTCTCGAACTGGTCGAAAGCCGGGGGCCGTGGCTGGGCGAGCCCTTGCCGGCCGCGGCGATCGGCTGGGTCACCGCGCTGACCGCCACGGCCTTGCCCGAACGCCATGCCTATCCCAACATCTACAAGGCGCTGCAGGCGGTTCTCGATGCCATCTGTCATGCCCCTTCGGCCCGCGGCTGGTTCCCGGGTCTGGTCGCTTACGAAGCGCTGCTGCTGCGCGAGCTGGGATTCGGGGGAGCGCCGCCCCCGGCTGAAGCGGGGCTTGAGCCGCTGCTGGAAATCTTTGCCGCCAACGGCCCCATGCTCGAACGCTACCTGCTTGCCGACAGGCGGGGCGATGTTATGGCCGCGCGCACTATGCTGCACGAGCGACTGGGGCGGATGAAATCATGAAAATTGCGGTGTTTCCCGGCGACGGGATCGGCCCCGAGGTCACTCGCGAAGCGGTGCGGGTGCTCCAGGCGCTCGACCTGCCCGAACTGACCCTGTTCGAAGGCGATGTGGGCGCGATCGCCTATCGCCGCCACGGCCGCCCGCTGCCGGACGAAACGCTGGAGATGGCGCGCGCGGCCGATGCGGTGCTGTTCGGCGCGGTCGGCGATCCCTCGTGCGACGGGCTGGAGCGCCACTTGCGCCCCGAACAGGCGATCCTGGGCCTGCGCGCCGATCTCGGGCTGTTCGCGAACCTTCGCCCGGCGACCACCTTTGCGGGGCTGGAGGGGATGTCCGCCCTCCGCCCGGAGATCGCAGCGGCAATCGACCTGCTGATCGTGCGCGAGTTGAACGGCGACGTCTATTTCGGCGACAAGGGCACCCGCCGGCTGGACGACGGCCAGCGGCAGGGATGGGACATGATGGCCTATGCCGAAGACGAGGTGCGCCGTATCGCCCATCTCGCCTTCCGCGCGGCGCAAGGGCGCAAGGGGCAGCTGGTCAGCGTCGACAAGGCCAATGTCCTCGAAACCAGCCAGCTCTGGCGCGACGTGGTGGGCGAGGTCGCGGCCGATTACCCCGATGTCGCGCTCGAGCACATGTATGTCGACAACGCCGCGATGCAGCTCGTGCGCGATCCGGGCCGGTTCGACGTAATCGTGACCGGCAACCTGTTCGGCGACATTCTGTCCGACCAGGCGAGCATGTGCGTCGGTTCGATCGGCCTGCTGGCCAGTGCCTCGCTCGGGCAGCGCGAGACCGCATTCGGCACGTTCGGTCTTTACGAGCCGATCCACGGCAGCGCGCCCGACATTGCCGGGCAGGGCCGGGCCAACCCGATGGCGACGATCCTCTCGGCAGCCATGATGCTGCGCCATTCGTTCGGGCGCGAGGACGATGCGGCGCGGATCGAAAGCGCGGTTGCCCGGGCGCTGGCCGACGGCGTGCGCGGGGGCGATCTGGGCGGCGATGCCGGAACCGGCGCGATCGGCGATGCGGTGCTGGAGCGCCTTTGACGCTGCGCCTCGCCATCGTCCTGCCGACGCTCGACGAACGCGAAAATATCGCGCCGCTGCTGACGCGGATTGCCGAGGCGATGGGGCCGGAGGGTTGGGAAGCGATCGTCGTCGACGATGCCAGCGCCGACGGCACGGCGGACGAGGCGCGCCGCCTTGCGCGGAACGACCTGCGGGTGCGGGTGATCGAGCGGATCGGGCGCCGCGGGCTGGCCTCGGCCGCGATCGAGGGCATTTGCGCGACCGCCGCGCCTTTCGTCGCAGTGATGGACGCCGATCACCAGCACGATCCCGCGCTCCTGCCGGCAATGCTCGCCGCGCTCGAATCCGGCGCCTGCGAGGTGGCGGTTGCCAGCCGCTACGTCGCCGGGGCCAGTGCCGAAGGATTGGCCAGCACGCGGCGCGAGCGCGGTTCGCGCCTGGCGGTGCGGTTGGCCCGGCGTCTGGCGGGCGTGGACCTCAGCGACCCGATGAGCGGCTATTTCGCGCTTCGTACCGACACCGCACGCGCGCTTGCCCCGCGCATGTCGCAGATCGGATTCAAGGTCCTCCTCGACCTGCTCGCCAGCGCTCCCCGGCCGCTGCGGGTGCGCGAGTTTCCGCTCCATTTCGCCGAACGCCGCAGCGGTGTCAGCAAGCTCGATCGCGCGGTGGCGTTCGACTTTCTCGTCGGCCTCTACGACAAGACGTTCGGCAGCGTGGTGCCGACCCGGTTCGCGCTGTTCGGGACGGTCGGCGGGCTGGGCGTGCTGGTCCATCTCGCCGTGCTTGCCGCGCTCTATCGGGTCGGGGGGGCCGCTTTCATACCGGCGCAGGCGCTGGCGACCTTTGCCGCGATGACGTTCAACTTCTGGTTCAACAACTGGCTGACCTACCGCGACCGCCGGTTGCGCGGAGTCCGGGCCCTGCTGCGCGGCTGGGCGGGATTCTGTGCCGCCTGCGCGGTGGGGGCGGTCGCCAACGTCGCCGTCGCCGGCTTGCTCGAGGGATACGGCCTGCACTGGCTGCTGGCAGCGGGGGCCGGGATTCTGGTGGGCGCGGTGTGGAACTATGCCCTGTCGAGCCGCTTCGTCTGGAAGCGGCGCTGACGCCTATCGCCAGCCGTCAAGCCAGGTCCATGCGGTGAAGCTCTGCTCGTTCGCCAGCGGCGCGGCGCTGAGGATCGGGTAGAACCAGGCGAACAGCGCTGCGCTGGCGGCCAGGGTGCCTGCGGCCAGCCGGCGCCGCCCGCTCCGCCACAGCGCGTCGAGCGCCAGCGCCAGCGCGGCCAGCAGGAAACAGCTCGGCAGGAAATAGTGATAGTAGAACTGGATCGGCTTGTTCACGACGATCCAGAAACCGAGGCTGACCGCATAGAGAACGGTCACCGCGAGCGCTGCGCGATCGCCCGCGAAGGCGCGCCAGGCGGCCCAGGCCAGGGCAGGCAGACCGAGCAGCATCGTCAGCGGGTTGCCGATCAGCACGATTCCGCGCTGCGCCCCCTCGATCGGGTCGTAGAGATACCAGATCGCACGCAAATTGAAGATCCATTCGGGCCAGCGCGACTGGTACGGATGGGGTTCGACCACGCTTTCCTGCAACGCGATGATCTCGCGATGAAGGGCGATCAGGCCGTTTGCGGGGAGCGCGCCCCGATCGAAGAAATAGGCCGGAAGAAAGGTTAGCCAGTAAACCGCGAGCGGCACGAGGCCGAGCCACAGCGCGGCCTCGACCAGCGACACGCCGGGGACGGGGATACCCCGGCGACTGGTGAACAGGCGCCGTCGCCCGGCGGCGAACCGCGCGGCGAGGAAGGTGAGGCCGGGCAGTATCGCGATCGGCACCGCGTTCCATTTCGCCGCCATCGAGAGGCCCAGCGCCACGCCGGCCAGAGCGAGGCGCGAGCGCCCGGTCTCCGGCTCGCGCACCGCGGCCGCGCACTGCCACAGGGCAAGCGCGATGAAGGCGACGAAAAACGCCTCCAGCATGGCTATCCGGCTGTGCACGAAGAGCGCGAAACCGCTCGCCAGCAGGATCGCATAGGCGATCGCAGCGAAGCGCGAGAGCGTGGCGAACCACATCGCCCGCGCGAATGCGAATAGCGCCCCCGCCCCTGCCAGCGCCGGCATGATCCGCCAGCCCAGTCCATTGTCGCCCAGCAGTGCAATGCCGAGCGCGATCGCTTCCTTGCCCAGCAGGGGGTGTTCGCGATTGAGATATTCGCTGCCTTCGATCAGCGCCCGGGCTGCCGGGAGATAGTGGATCTCGTCGAAATAGGGTTCGGCCGGAACCGCGATGCGAATCAGGCACAGGCCGAAGAACACGACGGCGATCGCGGCGCTCCATCCGATCGGGTCCCGCGGATGGTCGTACACCTGGCTCATCGCGCGGATCGATAGGGGCTGTCCCGCGTTGGAGCAAGTGCACCGTCGGAGTGTTTTACACTTAAGCCGCCCCCGGACATGGTGTATGTAAAGTTTACCACAAGAACCGGCCGCCCGGCGATTCGCGGGCAGGCGGGACACATTATCGGCATGACGGGGCGCTCGGAACTGGAGGATGGTTCGATGGCTCGTCATTGGATGTGCACGGTATTCGGCCACAAGGTCAGGCGAAAGCGCGTGCGACGCGAAGGCAAGGTGTACGTCGGTCGCTGCCGCTGGTGTCGCACACTTATGGTGCGCACCGACGAAGGCTGGCGCGAAGGTTCGCCGGCCGAGATCGATCCGGGCGATTTTCGGAACGCGCAGTCGTCCTGAACCCGTGACCGGAGCTACCGGCGAGGCGAACCGTTGTTCTCATGGGACGAACCGTGTTGCGGTGACATGCAAGGGGTTGGAGGCAAGGGAACATTCTGCTTAGACATTTCGTTGTTCCTCGGTGACATCACCAAGAAACGGAAGGGTCAATATTTATGAAGCTTCGTAATATCTTTTTCGCAACCGCAGCGGCCTCGCTCGCGGCGGCGCCTATCGCTGCGCAGGCCGAGACGACCGCCCGCGTTTCGGAACCCGTCACCGAGGCCTCGGAGCTTGGCGGTGAAGGCATCGGTGCCGGCCTGATCGTCGCGGCGATTGCGGCCGTCGGCATGATCGTTCTCATCGTGAGCGACGACGACGACGAGGATCCGGTCAGCATTTAAGACCTGAACCGAATACGACAGGAAGGGCGGTGCCGCGGCGCCGCCCTTTTTCGTTGCACCGCCGTGCCGCGCACTACTAGTGCGTCGCGACGAAACAACGTTGGAACGGCGGCGATGAAGAAGACCGATGGAATGAACCGCGCGATCACGCGCACCTGGCGCCCGGCAACGCGGGCCGTGCGCGGGGGCACGTGGCGTAGCGAACACGGCGAGACGAGCGAGGCGCTGTTTCTCACCTCCGGCTACACTTACGACGATGCCGCGACCGTCGCCGCGCGTTTTGCCGGGGAAGCGGACGGGATGACATACTCCCGCCTCCAGAACCCCACCGTCGCCATGCTGGAGGAACGAATCGCCTTGATGGAAGGCGCCGAGGCCTGTCGTGCACAGGCCAGCGGCATGGCGGCGATGACCGCGGCGCTGTTGTGCCAGCTTTCGGCCGGCGACCATGTTGTCGCCGCGCGCGCGGCTTTCGGGTCGTGCCGCTGGCTGGTCGATCATCTGTGCCCCCGGTTCGGAATCGAAACCACCGTGATCGACAGCGCCGACAACGCTGCGTGGGAGGCTGCCATCCGGCCGAATACCAGGGTGCTCTTCTTCGAAACGCCGGCCAATCCGACGCTCGACGTGGTCGACCTGGAATATGTCTGCGGCCTGGCGAAAGCGCACGGCATCGCGACCTTGGTGGACAATGCGTTCGCCACCGCCGCATTGCAGCGTCCGCTGGAATTCGGCGCCGATATCGTGGCCTACAGCGCGACCAAGCTGATGGATGGGCAGGGGCGGGTCCTGGCCGGCGCGATCTGCGGCAATCGCGAATTCATCGACGAAGTCCTGCTGCCGTTCCAGCGCAACACCGGTCCCAACCTGTCGCCGTTCAACGCCTGGGTGGTTCACAAGGGATTGGAGACGCTGAGCCTGCGGGCCCATCGGCAGAGCGAAAATGCGCTCGAAATCGGCCGGTTCGTCGAAGAGCGCGGCCCCCGCGTGCTGCATCCGGGCCTGGAAAGTCATCCCGGCCATGCCCTTGCGGCCAAGCAGATGGATGCATTCGGGCCGATCTTCGCTTTCGATGTCGGCAGCCGGGAGAAGGCCTTTGCCGTGCTCGATGCGCTGGAGCTGATCGATATTTCGAACAACATCGGCGATTCGCGCAGCCTGATGTGCCATCCCGCCAGCACGACCCATGCAGGCATGAGCGAGGAGGCGCGGGCGGAGATGGGCGTTGCCGAGGGGCTGCTGCGGATCAACGTCGGGCTGGAAGATGTCGAGGATCTGCGCGAAGATCTCGACCGTGCGCTCGCCGCGGCAGGATACTGACCGCCTCCGGCAGAGCCATTGCACCCTTTACCGCACCTGCCGCTTGCCATTATCGTGGATGGCGATGAAACAGCTGTTCCAACATGCCGCGATTACCGAGGGGATCACCGTTCGCGTGGCGGTGAATTTCCTGCCCGAACAGTCGCAGCCCGATGCGGGAAAGTGGTTCTGGGTCTATCATATACGGATCGAGAACGGATCGAACGAGCGGGTGCAGCTCAGGACTCGCCATTGGCGAATCACCGATGCGCGCGGCGCGGTGAATCTGGTCGATGGGGAAGGGGTGGTTGGCGAAATGCCGATTCTGGCTCCGGGCGACAGCCACGATTACGTGTCGGGCTGCCCGCTGGCGACGCCGCACGGATCGATGGAAGGATTCTATACCTTCCACCGCACCGACGGCACACCGCTGGAAGTGCGGATTCCCTTCTTCCCGCTGGCAGCGCCGGCAACCGCGGATTAAGACGGGGAGCATGAAGGCCGGGCAAGTCCGCCACACCGAAAGCTCCCGCCGCTTCGGCGCGCTGCCAGCCTGTCCCGATCTCGTCATCCCCGATTTGAAACGGCGACACGGCGGCGATGGCCGGTTCGCCCGCGAAACCGCGCGTGCGGCCGGTGGCCTGTGACTGCCCCTCCATCTGCTGGCTTTGCCACCGCTCTCTCGGCACACGCGTTCAGTGGCACCATCCGGTGCCCAGGGCCAGAAAGGGGCGGGCGACGGTACCGGTCCATCCGATCTGTCACCGGACGATTCACGCCAACTTCACCAATGCCGAACTGGCCCGGATCGGGGCGGATCGCGACCGTCTGACGGCCGAACCCGCGATTGCCAGATTTCTCGCCTGGGTGGCTGACAAGCCGCCCGATTTCCACGCTCCCACGCGCGGAAGACGGGGGCGTTGACGCTGTTCTTCAAAGCCGACTCTAGTCGACCCCGCCGAAGCCGGGGATGAACGTGTTCGGCACTGTCCACTTGTAGACCGGGCGATTGGCGACCACCCGCCTTTCGTCCGGGGACCAGTCGCCCATGCCGAAATCGTGGCTGACCACGCGCGCGCCCGGTTCCAGCTGCTCCAGCAATTGCGGGCGCAGGCGCAAGTTCAGCGTATCGCCGAGATAGAGCGTGACGACGTCGGCATCGGAAAAATCGGTCGCGAACAGATCGGCTTCGCGGAATTCGACCAGGTGCGCGACGCCGGCCGCTTCGGCATTGGCGCGCGCCTCGCGGATCAGGCGCGGATCGATCTCGATCCCCACCGCGCGCACGCCGAACTCGCGCGCTGCGGCGATGGGGATGCGTCCATCGCCCGAACCGAGGTCGTAGAGCACGTTGCCCGGTTCGATCTCGGCCATTTCCAGCATGGCGTCGACCACCGGCTCGGGCGTGGGCACATAGTGGATGTCCACCCGCGGCCCGCACGATGCGAGCGTGGCGAGAAGCGCCGCGAGGATCGGCAGCAGGCGAAGCGGGGAGGATGCGGCCGTCATATGCACGAGAGTGAGCCGGTTCAGGTGACGACAGTATGAATATCGGCGGGATGGCAGCGCGCGCGCTCGGGGCAGGGCGCGCATACGAAAAGGGCGGCCATCGGCGGCCGCCCTTTCCTCATCCGGCGATAGAGCGCTCAGCCTTCGACATGTTCGGCGAGAACGGTCAAGCCGGCCTCGCTGACTTCGGCGAAACCGCCGCGAACCTCGATCTCCTCCGGCGCCGCGCCTTCGGTCTTGTAAACCTGGACCGCGCCGTCGCGGATCGTCGACATGAAGGGGGCGTGCCCTTCCAGCACGCCGAACTCGCCTTCGGCGCCGGGGACGACCACCATGTGGACATCCTCGCTGCGGACGAGCTTGGCCGGGGTCACGAGTTCGAAATGCAGTGCCATTGTTCCTACCTTGCTCCCCTCCCGCTCGCGGGAGGGGTGGGGGGTGGGCATGGGCCCGCAAGGGCCCACCCCGTTGCGACTAGGCTCCCCTGCGGGGTTCGCCAAGTCTCACTGCCCCTCCCGCAGGCGGGAGGGGAAATCCGTTCGTTACGCCTCGTCGGCCAGCCTCTTCGCCTTGGCGACCGCCTGGTCGATGCCGCCGACCATATAGAAGGCGGCTTCGGGCAGGTGATCGTATTCGCCTTCGACGACGGCCTTGAACGACTTGATCGTGTCTTCCAGCTGCACGAACTCGCCCGGGATGTTGGTGAACACCTCGGCGACATGGAACGGCTGCGACAGGAAGCGCTGGATCTTGCGCGCGCGGGCGACGGTCAGCTTGTCCTCTTCGGACAGCTCGTCCATCCCCAGGATGGCGATGATGTCCTGCAGGCTCTTGTACTTCTGCAGCGTTTCCTGAACCTTGCGCGCGGTTTCGTAGTGCTCCTGGCCCACGACGCGCGGTTCGAGCACGCGGCTGGTGGAATCGAGCGGATCGACCGCCGGATAGATGCCCAGCTCCGAAATCGCACGGCTCAGCGTGGTCGTGGCGTCGAGGTGGGCGAACGAGGTCGCCGGGGCGGGGTCGGTAAGGTCGTCCGCCGGCACGTAGATCGCCTGGACCGAGGTGATCGAACCCTTGGTGGTCGAGGTGATACGTTCCTGCAGGTTGCCCATGTCGGTCGACAGGGTGGGCTGGTAACCCACCGCCGAAGGAATACGGCCGAGCAGCGCCGACACTTCCGAACCCGCCTGGGTGAAGCGGAAGATGTTGTCGACGAAGAACAGCACGTCCTGCCCTTCCTGGTCGCGGAAGTATTCGGCCATCGTCAGACCCGAGAGCGCGACGCGGGCACGCGCGCCCGGCGGTTCGTTCATCTGGCCGAACACCAGGGCCACCTTGGAACCTTCGGACGTTGCATTGCCCTCGGCATCCTTGGCGATAACGCCGGCGTCGAGGAACTCGTGGTAGAGGTCGTTGCCCTCGCGGGTACGCTCACCCACGCCGGCGAAGACGGAGACGCCGCCATGGCCCTTGGCGATGTTGTTGATCAGTTCCTGGATCAGCACGGTCTTGCCGACGCCGGCGCCGCCGAACAGGCCGATCTTGCCGCCCTTCGCATAAGGGGCGAGGAGGTCGATGACCTTGATGCCGGTGACGAGGATCGCCGCTTCGGTCGACTGGTCGACGAATTCGGGGGCCTCGGCGTGGATCGGCGCGGTCTGCTCGGCGCCGATGGGGCCGCGCTCGTCGATCGGCTCGCCGACGACATTCATGATGCGGCCCAGCGTCTTCGGGCCGACGGGGACCGAGATTTGCGCGCCGGTGTTGATCACTTCCTGCCCGCGGACGAGGCCGTCGGTGCCGTCCATCGCGATCGTGCGGACGGTGTTTTCGCCGAGGTGCTGCGCGACTTCGAGGATCAGCGTGCTGTCGCCGTTCCTGGTTTCGAGCGCGGTCAGGATCGCCGGCAGTTCGCCGGGGAACTGCACGTCGACGACGGCGCCGATGACCTGGCTGATCGTGCCGTTGGTTGACTGGTTCAATACGGGTGCGGTGGCCATGATGCTATGTCCTGCCTTGCAATTATTCGGCGCCGGAAGCGCAGATCGAAGCGGGGTCGGCGAGCGTCCATTCCCCATCGCCGGGGGTCAGGGTCGCCTTGTTGCGGAGGTACGAATCTTCGCCGAGGCCATATTCGCAGATCACGTCGCTGGAGCCGAATCCGGCGCGTTTGCAGACCGCGGTGTTGACCGGCTTCAGCTCGGGGCATGCCTCTGCCAGCAGGCCCGAGAACAGTTCCTGGTCCGGGGCCGGGAGCGAAGGTTCCGGGGCCGGTTCGGGCGTCTGCGCGGGGGTCGGCTCGGGCGCGGGCTCTTCGCCGCAGGCGGCGAGCGAGAGGGCGAGGGCGGGAACGAGAAGAACGATCTTTTTCACGATTGTATTCCGGTAGCTGGGGCTCAGAGCGCTTCCGCGCCGGCGATGATTTCGATGAGTTCGGTGGTGATCGCGGCCTGGCGGCTGCGGTTGTACTGGATGGTGAGCTTGTCGATCAGTTCGCCCGCGTTGCGGGTCGCATTGTCCATTGCCGTCATCGACGCACCCTGTTCGGAAGCGGCGATTTCCAGCAGCGCGCCGAACACCTGCGTTTTGACGTAACGCGGCAGAAGCTCTTCCAGAATGGCTTCCTCGTCCGGTTCGTATTCCACCACGGCATCGCCGCCGGTGCGCGCCTTGCCTTGTTCGGGGGCGGGGACGGGGATCAGCTGCTGCACGGTGGGGTTCTGCACCAGCGCCGACTGGAATGTCGGATAGATCAGATGCGCGACATCGAACTCGCCCGCTTCGAACAGCGCGATCAGCTCGTCGGCGATTGCCTCGGCTTCCTCGAAGCCCGGATTGCGCACCGTGCTGGTGTCGAACTGGTGGCCGATCTGCTGCGCGAAATCGCGCTTGATCGGCGCCCGGCCCTTCTTGCCGACGAGGTAGAAGGACACGTCCTTGCCCTCGGCAGCCAATGCGCGGGCCCGGACCTTGGCGGCCTTGACGATGTTCGCGTTGAGGCCGCCGCACAGGCCCTTGTCGGTGTTGACCACGACCAGCAGATGCCGCCGATCCGCCCCGGTTCCGGCGAGCAGCTTCGGTGCGTTGTCGCCGCCGACTTTGCCCGCGAGCGAGGCCATGACCGCCGACAGCCGCTCGGCATAAGGGCGCGCGGCCTCGGCCGCGGCCTGCGCCTTGCGCAGCTTGGCCGCGGCGACCATCTGCTTGGCCTTGGTGATCTTCTGGGTCGACTTGACCGAGTTGATCCGGCCCTTGAGTTCCTTGAGTGAAGCCACTCTTCGGTCTCCAAACTCCCTCTCCCCTTCAGGGGAGAGGGCGGGGGAGAGGGGGCTTTCGCCACCTCGGTTGAACGGTTTCGGGAACGGGGTAATCCCCTCTCCCAACCCTCTCCCCTGCAGGGGAGAGGGCTATTCTCAAGCGAACTGCTTGGCGAAAGTGTCGAGCGCCTTCACCGTGCGGTTCTTCACATCGTCTTCGAACTTGCCGCTTTCGCGGATGTCCTTGAGCACGTCGGCATGTTCGCTGCGCATGTAGCTCAGCATTGCCGCCTCGTATTCGGTCACGCGGTCGGTCGGGATCGCATCGAGATAGCCGTTGGTGCCGGCGAAGATCGACACGGTCTGCTCCTCGAACGGCATCGGGCTGAACTGCGGCTGCTTGAGCAGCTCGGTCAGGCGCGCGCCGCGATTGAGCAGCTTTTGCGTCGCGGCGTCGAGGTCGCTGCCGAACTGCGCGAAGGCGGCCATTTCGCGGTACTGCGCCAGCTCCAGCTTGATCGAGCCGGAAACCTTCTTCATCGCCTTGGTCTGTGCGGAGCCGCCGACGCGGCTGACCGAAAGGCCGACGTTGATGGCCGGGCGAATGCCCTGGTAGAACAGGCCGGTTTCGAGGAAGATCTGCCCGTCGGTGATCGAAATCACGTTGGTCGGGATATAGGCCGACACGTCGCCCGCCTGCGTCTCGATGATCGGCAGCGCGGTCAGCGATCCGCCGCCGTTCGCCTGGTTCATCTTGGCCGCGCGCTCGAGCAGGCGGGAGTGGAGATAGAACACGTCGCCCGGATAGGCTTCGCGGCCCGGCGGGCGGCGGAGCAGGAGCGACATCTGGCGATAGGCGACGGCCTGCTTCGAAAGGTCGTCGTAAACGATCACGGCGTGCATGCCGTTGTCGCGGAAGAACTCGCCCATCGCGCAGCCGGTGTAGGGCGCGAGATACTGTAGCGGGGCCGGCTCCGACGCCGTGGCGGCGACGACGATCGAATATTCCATCGCGCCGTTTTCTTCGAGCTGGCGCACGATCTGCGCCACGGTCGAACGCTTCTGACCGACGGCGACATAGATGCAGTAGAGCTTCTTGGATTCGTCGTCGCCCGCGTTGACTTCTTTTTGGTTGATGAAGGTGTCGATCGCGACCGCGGTCTTGCCGGTCTGGCGGTCGCCGATGATCAGCTCGCGCTGGCCGCGGCCGACGGGCACGAGAGCGTCGATCGCCTTGAGGCCGGTCTGCACGGGTTCGGAAACCGATTCGCGCGGAATGATGCCCGGCGCCTTCACCTCGACGCGGCGGCGCTCGGTCGTTTCGATCGGACCCTTGCCGTCGATCGGATTGCCCAGCGCGTCGACCACGCGGCCCAGCAGGCCCTTGCCGACCGGAACGTCCACGATCGTCTCGGTCCGCTTGACGCTGTCGCCTTCCTTGATTTCGGCGTCGGAGCCGAAAATCACGACGCCGACATTGTCGGCCTCGAGGTTGAGCGCCATGCCCTGAACGCCGTTGGCGAATTCGACCATCTCGCCGGCCTGGACTTTGTCGAGGCCGTGGATGCGGGCGATGCCGTCACCGACCGAAAGGACGGAGCCGACTTCGCTGACTTCGGCTTCGGTGCCGAAGTTGGCGATCTGGTCCTTGATGACCTTGGAGATTTCTGCGGCGCGGATTTCCATGTGCGTGTCTTCCTTCGAGCCTTGTGGCGTCAGCCCTTCATGGCTTGGGCGAGAGAATTGAGGCGGGTGCGGATCGAACCGTCGATCCGCTTCGAACCGATGGTGACGACGAGCCCGCCCAGGAGGTCGGGATCGACTTTCGCGTCGATCTTGACCGTGCGCCCTTCGCGCGCGGTCAGCTTGTCCCTGAGCGCGCCGAGCTGCGCCTCGGTGAGTGCGTGAGCGCTGGCGACCTCGGCCGTGACTTCGCCCCGCTGGGCGGCGGCGATCGCGCGGAAAGCGCGAATAATGGTGGGCAGTTCGCCCAGCCGGCGATTGTTGGCGAGAACGCCCAGGAAATTGCCCGTCAGGTCGGACAGGCCGAGCAGCCGGGCAACCCCGGCCATGGCCGCGCCCTGCGCCTTGCGGCTCAGTTCGGGATTGGTGGTCGCGGCGCGCATCTCCGCCGATTCGGCGAGAGCGGCGGAAAGCTTCTCAAGGTCCGATTCGACGGCAGTGACCGTGCCTTTCTCGGCGGCCAGATCGAACAGGGCCGAAGCATAGCGCCCTGACAGGCTAGCCTGAATACCGGCGGAAATCTCCACGCGTCTCTCGTCCTTTAAAGGTCCGGAAAATAGCGGTGCATCGCCCATGCCGATGCGGGCGGAACGAGCCACCCCGGCAAGGCTGGCGCGCGACTAGCACCGGGTTTCCTACTATGCAACCCGCCTCGGCGGCGAAGGGATGGGTTTCGACGGTGCGCCGATCGCCTACCGCTTGGCCTCGCACGAATAGACCAGCCGTTCGTTGGGGGCGGAAGGGAGCAGCGCGGTCACCCCCGACTGGAGATCGCCCAGCGTGCTCGCGGCCCCTTCGGCGCTGCATTTGGGCGGGGAGTAGTTGCCGCGCGCCTCGCGCGCCGCGGCCATGTCCGCACGGCTCAGCAGATAGCGGTCGGTGCGGAATGTGCCCGTCGCGGGATCGAACACGTTCACCGAGACCGCCTGTTCCTGGTTCGGCACGAACACGCGCGACCAATCGCCCCCGGAAAAGCCGTATTGCGTGCGGCCGTTGACACAGCCGTCTTCGCGCCAGGAGAATTCCAGTTCGCGATCGGGCGCACCGATCACGCGGCTGCGCGACAGGTCGAGCGTGCAGGTCAGCATCCCGTCGCCGGTCGCGTCGGCGCCGGGGGCGTCGGGCGTCTCGTCGACCTCGCCCATCGCCGCGGCGATGCGGCGTTCCACTTCGTCCAGCCCGGGCCGCGTGAACCACAGCGCCAGCGCGGCAATGGCGGCCACGGCAGCGAGAGTGCCCGCGATCATCATGCGGCGCTCCCCATCTTCGTCCGCCTGCCGGGCCTGCCACGCGACCGCCACGCCGCCTGCGGCGACCAGCGCCAGCACGAAAGCCAGCGCCATCGCATTCTCGCGGTCGACCTGCACCGATTCGCGCGCTGCGTCCTCGGCGCGGGCGCGCCGCTCGCGGGTTTCCTGCGCGCGTGCGGCGAGCTGCTGCCGCGCTTCCGCCTGCTGCCGCTCGACCCGCGCACGCTCGGCTTCGTTCAAGTCTTCCAGGCTGCGGCACGGCAGGTCGGCGACACGCGCCTCGACATCGTTGGCGCGCAGGAAGGGGAGAAGCTCGCGAGTCGAAACCGCGAAGTAGAACTCGCCGTCCGATCCGCCCGAATCGGTGCCGAAGCTGTTCACGCCGATCACCCGGCCGCAGCCGTCCAGCAGCGGGCCGCCCGAATTGCCGCGCGCGATCGGCGCGGTGTGCAGGATCGTGTCGAACAGACGGCTTGGCCGCTGGCCCGACAGGAACCCGCGGCTCTTCACCGGAGGCTGAGAGCGAAAGATGTCGCCGATTTCCAGACCCTGCGCGCGATCGACGTTCATCGGGTAGCCGACTGCCGAAACCTCTCCGTCGCGCACGGCCCCTGCCGCGATGGTCAGCGGGGGCAGGCGCAATTCGCCGGTGATCTCCACCAGCGCCAGGTCGTTGCTCGGGCTGACCGCGAGCGGGCGGGCATAGTCGGCCGCCTCGCCGCCTTCGCTGGGCACGATGCCGATCCGCAGAGTATCGTCCTGCAAGGCTTCGCGCACGACATGCGCGTTGGTGACGATCGTGCGCGGGCCCACGGCAAATCCGGTGCCGTGGCTGACGGGGAAGACCTCGTCGCCGTCGGTCCCCATGATCACGACGCGCACCACGCCGCGCGCCGCGGCATCGATATCGGCCGGATCGGCCTGCGCCGCCGCCGGAACGATCAGCGCGAGCAGCGCGGCGGCAAGGGTGATCAGGCGCATCATCGCGGCTATGTAGGCGAGTGCGGCTTTTGACCGCAAGCCGCGGGATGTCCGGCGGCGCTAGATCGAACATAGCGGGCATCGCGAATGAAGGAGCTTGCCGCTATGAAGGGTGCCGCAATGATATCCGACGACACCGCCTGGGCCGCAGTCAAACGGCGCGACCGCAGTTTCGACGGGCACTTCGTGACCGGAGTGCTCTCGACCGGGATCTACTGCCGCCCCTCGTGCGCCGCACGCCATCCGCGGCGCGAGAACGTGCGCTTCTACGCCAGCGGGGCGGAGGCGCGGGCGAACGGGCTGCGCGCCTGCAAGCGCTGCCGGCCCGACGATGTCGCGCGCGACGAAGCGGCAGTGGTCGCCGCGATCGACGAGATCCGGCAGGCGGCCGACGGCCTCGAAGGCACGCCATCGCTCGATACGCTGGCGCAGGTTACCGGCTATTCGCCGAGCCATTTCCAGCGCGTGTTCAAACGCGCCATCGGCCTTTCGCCGGCCGCCTATGCCCGCGCCCTGCGCGAAGAGCGCGCACGCGATGCCTTGAGCGAGGGGGCGAGCGTAACCGGCGCGATCTACGATGCCGGCTTCTCCGGCCCCTCGCGCTTCTACGATTCGACGAGGGGGAAACTGGGTATGGCACCGAGTGCATGGGCAAATGGCGGCGCGGGCGTGGCGATCCGCTGGGCCGTGGTGGAGACCACGATGGGGCCGATGCTCGTCGCCGCGACCGACAAGGGCGTGTGCCGCCTCTCGTTCGGTGAAGGCGAGGCGGACTTGCGGCGGCGTTTTCCCAACGCCGAGCTGGTCGAGGGCGGGGCGGCCTTCGCGAAATTGCTCGCCGACGTTGTCGCCACGGTCGAATCGCCGGGCGATTTCGCCCACATCCCGCTCGACGTGAAAGGCACCGCCTTTCAGGAGGCGTGCTGGAAGGCGCTGCGCGAAATACCGCCCGGTGAAACCCGCACATATTCCGATATCGCCGCTGCCGCCGGCAACCCGAAGGCCGTGCGCGCCGCGGGCAGCGCCAACGCGCGCAACAACGTCGCCGTCCTGATCCCGTGTCACCGCGTGGTCCGGTCCGACGGCGATCTGGGCGGATATGCCTATGGCCAGGATATCAAACGTGAACTGCTCAAACGCGAAGGAGCGAAGACATGAGCGAAACGAGCAAAGTCGATGCGTTCCGCGCGCTGCACATTCCCGGCGATCCGCTGGTGCTGTTCAACATCTGGGATGCCGGTTCGGCCCGCGTCGTGGCGAAGGCGGGCGCCCCGGCGATCGCGACGGGCAGCTACGGCGTGGCCGAATCGCTCGGCTATTCCGACGGCGAGACCGTTCCGCTCGACCTCGTGCTCGCCAACCTCGCGCGGATCGTGGCGGTGACCGACCTGCCGGTGTCGATCGACATGGAGGCCGGCTATGGCGAAAGGCCGGAGGACGTGGCCGCCTCGGTCGCCCGCGCGCGCGATGCCGGCGCCGCCGCGATCAATATGGAGGATCGCGGACCGGGCCAGGATGCGCTGGTCCCCGTGGCGGAACAGGCCGAACGCCTCGCCGCCGCCGCGTCGACGGGTCTTTTCATCAATGCCCGCTGCGACGTGTTCCGCGGCCGCGACGCTGCGAGCGACGGTGCGGAGCTGGTCGCCGCAACGCTCGACCGTGCGCGCGCCTACGCCGATGCCGGCGCGGGCGGCCTGTTCGTGCCATTCCTCGCCGACGCGGGCTGCATTGCCGCAATCTGCGAGGCGTCGCCGCTCCCGGTCAATATCCTCTGGTCCCCGGCCTGCGGCGACCGCGCTGCGCTGGCGAAGCTGGGCGTGGCGCGGATCAGCCACGGGCATCAGCCGTGGGAAGCCGCGATGACCCTGCTTGAGCGCGAAGCGCGGGCCGTGCTCGCCGGCGGAACGCCCGGCTACGCGGCCTGACCGAAGGTCTAATCGATCCTGGGCGCCATTCCCGGCTCGCATTTCTCCATCGCGCGGCGGTAGGCCTCACGCCGGCCGATGCGCTGGAGATAGGCGGCGATATTGGGGAAGGCGTCCAGGCTCGGGCCGCCGAAACTGCGGGCGGTGGTGAGGCTGAAGCCCATCATGATGTCGGCGGTGGTCAGCTGCGCGCCGCCGAAGAATTCCGCCTCGCCCAGCCGCGCCTCCGCCAGCGCCCAGGCCTTTTGCGTCCGTCCGGTCACGAATTCGGGCACTTCGCCCATGCGCGCGGTGACAAGCGCCATCAGGCCATTGGTCATGAAGGTCGCGTTGGCGAAGTGGAACCAGAACAGATGCCCGGCGAAATCGGGATGGTCGGGCCCCGGCGACAGCTTCGCCCCGCCATATTTGCGATCGAGGTATTCGCAGATCGCGCCGCTTTCGCCCAGCGTCAGGTCGCCGTCGGTGATCACCGGGGCGATCCCCATCGGATGCAGCGCCTTGTATTCGTCGGGCGCGAGGTTGTTGTCCTCCCGCCGCGAATAGAGCCGGAGCGTATAGTCCAGCCCCAGCTCCTCGCACAGCCACACGATCCGTTCCGATTGCGAGATGCGAAGATGATGGACAGTCAGCATTCGGGGCTCTCCTAGACGAAACTGTATGGATCGATGTCGATCGATACCCGCACGCCGCGGGGGAAGTCGAGCGCGTTCAGCCAGGTTCGGATCGTATCCTGCAGGCGGGCGCTGCGGCGGGCGTTGATGAGCAGGCGATAGCGATAGCGGCCGCGCAGGAGCGAGAGGGGCGCGGGCGCGGGGCCGAAGATCGCGATGTCGGGCAAGTCGGGTCGGGTCCCGCCGATCGCGCGGGCGGCCTCTTTCGCTTCCGCCTCGTCCTCGCTCGACACGATGATCGCGGCCCAGCGGCCGAATGGCGGGGCGCCGGCGTGGCGCCGCGCCTCTGTCTCGGCGGCGTAGAACGCGTCGCGGTCGCCGGCGGCCAGCGCCGCGATCACCGGCGCTTCGGGATGGCGGGTCTGGATCAGGACCTGTCCCGGCTTCTCCCCGCGTCCCGCACGCCCCGCGACCTGAGCGACCTGCTGATAGGTCCGCTCCGCCGCCCGCAAGTCCCCGCCCTCCAGCCCGAGATCGGCATCGACCACGCCCACCAGCGTCAGCTCGGGAAAATGGAATCCCTTGGTCACCAGCTGGGTCCCGACGATCACGTCGATCGCCCCTTCCTCGACCTGGGAGACGAACTCGGCCGCGCGTTCGGGCGAATTGAGCGTGTCGCTGGTCGCCACGGCCACCCGCGCGCCGGGGAGGATCTCGGCCACCTCGTCGGCAATCCGCTCCACGCCCGGCCCGCAGGCGACGAGACAGTCCGGCTCTCCGCATTCGGGGCAGGTGGCGGGCGGCGCGGTCTCGTGCCCGCAATGGTGGCAGGCGAGGCGGCGGGTAAAGCGGTGTTCGACCAGCCAGGCGGTGCAGTTGGGGCATTCGAACCGGAAACCGCAGTTTCGGCACAGCGTCAGCGGGGCATAGCCGCGCCGGTTGAGGAACAGCAGCGACTGTTCCCCGCGCTCGAGCCGCACGGCCAGTTCCTGCGTCAGTCGCGGCGCCAGCCAGCGGCCGCGCTCCGGCGGGTCTTCGGTCAGGTCCACGGTCTCGATCGCCGGCAGCTCCGCCGCGCCGAAGCGGCTCGGCAGTTCGAGCCGTTCGTAAATCCCGCTTTCCGCCATCTGCAGGCTTTCGAGCGCGGGGGTCGCGCTGGCGAGCACGACCGGCAATGCCTCGAAATGCGCGCGCATCACCGCCACGTCGCGCGCGTTGTAGCGCACGCCCTCGTCCTGCTTGAAGCTGACCTCGTGCGCTTCGTCGACCACGATCAGGCCCAGCCGGGCATAAGGCAGGAACAGGGCCGAGCGCGCGCCGACCACGACTTGCGCCTCGCCGCCGGCGATCGCGCGCCAGGCGCGGCGGCGTTCGGTCGACTTGAGCGATGAGTGCCAGACGACCGGCGGCGCGCCGAAGCGATCCTCGAACCGGCGCAGAAACGCCTGGGTCAGGGCGATTTCGGGCAGGAGGACGAGGACTTGCCGCTCGCGTTCCAGCGCGGCGGCGACGGCTTCGAAATAAGTCTCGGTCTTGCCCGATCCGGTCACGCCGTCGAGCAGGAAGGGTGCGAAGGCGCCTTCGTTCACGGCCTCCACCAGCCGCGCCGCGACCGCGGCCTGCTCTGGGTTCAGTTCCACCGTCGCGTGGCCGGCGCGTGCGCGGGAGTAGGGGCGGTCGCAGTCGACGGTGATCGGCTCCAGCGCGCCCTGGTTCACCAGCCCGCGCAGAACGCCTTCCGAAACGCCGGCGGTGTCCGCCAGTTCGCGGATCGTCGCCTGCTCGCCCTCCAGCCGCTCCATCGCGCGTTCGCGCTGCGGGGTCATCCGCTCGGGCATTCCGCCGCTCAGCCGGTATTCGGTCATCGTCGCCGGGCCGCGCAGCGCGCCGCCGCTGGAAATCACCATTCGCGCGACGGCGGACAGCGGGGCGCAGTAATAGTCGGCGGTCCATTCGATCAGCCGCCGCAGTTCGGCGCGGAGCGGCGGCACCGGCAGCACCTCGACCAGCGGGCGCAGTTTGGCGTCGGGCACCGATTCGGCGGGCAGCCGCTCCTCCTCCCACACGATGCCGACGATCTGGCGCGGGCCCAGCGGCGCGGCCACGACCGACCCGGGCGCGACCGCCATGCCGTCGGGCACGCGATAGTCGAGGGCGCCGAGCGCGGCGTTGAAGACGAGGAGGCGGACACGGTTCATCTGTCCCGCCATATGAGAGCGCGGCCATGCGGGCGGCAAGGCGCGGGGCAAGAAATCCTGCGAATTGTATCGCCGCCGGTCCGCCCCGGCCTAGCTCCGCCGGCCAGCCTTCGTTAGAGCGGAACGGGAATCGCCAATCGGAGCCGACCCATGAAATTCTTCGCCGACACTGCCGACACCGCCGAGATCGAGGAACTGGCCGCGACCGGCCTGCTCGACGGGGTGACCACCAATCCTTCGCTGATCGCCAAGTCCGGGCGCGACTTCATGGAAGTCACGAAAGAAATCTGCGGCCTGGTCGACGGGCCGGTCAGCGCCGAGGTCGTCGCGCTCGATCACGAAACGATGATGAAAGAGGCCGAAGTCCTGCGCAAGATCGCCGACAATGTCTGCATCAAGGTGCCGCTGACGATCGACGGGCTGAAGACGTGCAAGGCGCTGACCGGCGAGGGCACGATGGTCAACGTCACGCTGTGCTTTTCCGCCAACCAGGCGCTGCTGGCGGCCAAGGCGGGGGCGACGTTCGTGTCGCCTTTCGTCGGTCGGCACGACGACAACGGGTTCGACGGAATGGAACTGATCCGCGATATCCGCCTGATATACGATAACTATTTGTTCGACACGGAAATCCTCGTTGCTTCCGTCCGTCATGCGACCCATGTGCTGGAAAGCGCGCGGATCGGGGCCGATGTGGCGACGATGCCGCCGGCGGTGATTAAGAGCCTGGTCAAGCATGTTCTGACCGACAAGGGCATCGACGGCTTCCTGGCCGACTGGGCGAAGACCGGACAAAAGATCGTATGATGATCTTTTGTCCGAGTCCCCGCGCAGGCGGGGACCTCGCGCCACTGGCGCTCCGCCTGTGGCCTGAGGCCCCTGCCCTCGCGGGGGCACCGAAGGGATAGCAATGGCAGACGAAACGCCCCTCGACCGCTTCAAGCGCGCGCTGACCGGAACGGCGCGGGCGATCGCGCGCGAGCCGGAAGTGGAGGTGGCGTGGAGCGCCGATGCGCCGGCCGCGTCGGGCCTGAATTTCCGCGTCCCGCTGCCCGGGCGGAACCTGCCGCCCGAACAGGCGCGCGAGGCACGCGGGTTCGCCGACAGCTTCGCGCTCCGCCTGCGCCATCACGACAGCGGCCTCCACGCCCGCAACGCTCCGCCGGAACCGGTGGCGCGCGCGTGCTACGACATGGCGGAGCAGGTCCGGTACGAGGCGCTGGGGGCCAATGCCTTCGGCGGGATTCGCGACAATCTGGATGCCGCGGTGGAACTGCGCACCGCGGCCGACCCGATTGCGCGCGCGCAGAGCGAGAACGACGTTCCGCTGCAGACTGCGCTGGGCCTGATCCTGCGCGAGCGGCTGACCGGGGCGCCGATACCCGAACGCGCACGCGCCGGTGTGGACATGGTGCGCGAATTCATCGAGGCGCGAGCCGAGCCGGATTTCGAGGCGCTGGCGTTGTCACTCGATAATCAGGAGGCATTCCAGTCGCTTGCACTCGATATGTTGCGCCATCTCGAACTTGTCCGCCCGGAGGAAAGCGACCGCGGCGACGGTGAAGAGGGCGACGATGAGGACGGCGGCGAACAGGACGAGGACGACAGCGAAGGCGATGACAGCGGCGAGGCGGACCCGCAGTCGACTCAGATCGCCGGCGAGCCGAGCGAGGGCGAAAACGACGGCGAGAGCGAAAGCGAAGCCGAATCGGACGAGGATATGTCCGACGGGGAGGCTTCCGAAGAAGGGGAGGAGGGCATGTTGCCGGTTCGCCCCAACCGGCCCTGGACCGACATTCCCGGCGATTTCGAATACAAGCATTTCACCGACCGCTTCGACGAAGTGATCGAAGCCCCCGAGCTGTGCGATGCGGAGGAGCTGGACCGCCTGCGTAGCTATCTCGACAGCCAGCTCGCCGGATTGCAGTCGGTCGTGACCAAACTCGCCAACCGGCTCCAGCGGCGGCTGATGGCGCAGCAGAACCGCAGCTGGGATTTCGATCAGGAGGAGGGGCTGCTCGATGCCGCGCGGCTGGCGCGCGTGGTCATCAGCCCCGGCCATTCGCTCAGCTACAAGGTCGAACGCGATACCGAGTTCAAGGACACGGTCGTCACCCTGCTGATCGACAATTCGGGCTCGATGCGCGGGCGGCCGATCTCGATAGCCGCGATCAGTGCGGACATTCTCGCGCGCACGCTGGAACGGTGCGGGGTCAAGACCGAAATCCTCGGCTTCACCACCCGCGCGTGGAAGGGCGGGCAGAGCCGCGAGGCCTGGCTCGCCGACGGCAAGCCGCCGCAGCCCGGGCGGCTCAACGACTTGCGCCATATCGTCTACAAGAAGGCCGACGAGCCCTGGCGCCGCGCGCGGCGCAATCTCGGCCTGATGATGCGCGAGGGGTTGCTTAAAGAGAACATCGACGGCGAGGCGCTGTTGTGGGCGCACCAGCGCCTGCTCGGCCGGCCGGAGGATCGGCGTATCCTGATGGTCATTTCGGACGGCGCGCCGGTCGACGATTCGACGCTGAGCGTGAACAGCGCCGGCTATCTCGAAAGCCACCTGCGGCGGGTGATCGACTGGATCGAGAAACAGTCTCCCATCCAGCTTGCCGCGATCGGCATCGGGCACGACGTGACGCGGTATTACAAGCGCTCGGTCACGATCATGGATGTCGAGCAGCTGGGTGGCACCATTATCGAGCAACTTGCGGACTTGTTCGAGGTGGAGTGACTTGGCCGGTCATACTCCGTGTGATAAAGTATGCGGCATGGGCAAGCTTGAACGCATTACCGTGACGATGCCGGAAGAAATGGCCGCGAAGCTTCGTGCAGCGGTCGATTCCGGCAGTTATGCCACCACGAGTGAAGTGGTGCGGGAAGCGCTTCGCGACTGGAGCGATGAACAGGATCGCAGGGAAGCCGCGATCGAGCGCCTCAAGGAGATGGTCGACGAAGCTGAAGCGGGGCCGTCTTATCCTGCCGAACAGGCATTTGCTGACATCCGCCGGTATGTCGCCGAACAAGCAGCCAAGTATCGCTCCGAAGATCGGTGAGAACCGTCGAGATCAAGCAGCGCGCGATGGACGATCTGCGCGAGATTTCGGATTATATCGCTCGTGACGATCCATCGCAGGCGGAAAGCTACATCGCCGAGCTTCTCAAACGAATTGCATGGGTCGGCGACAATCCCCTGCTGTATCGTGTACGGTTGCGCTGGAAACACGATCTGCGGATCGCCCATCATGGCCGGTATCAGATTGTCTATCGTGCAGACGACGTTTCGGTCGTGATCTTGCGAATCGCGCATTCATCGCGCGACCTCAATGCCTTGCTCGAAGAGATCGAATGACCCCCAGCCAAGCCGTCGCCTCCCGCCGTTCCGTGCGCGCCTTTCTCGACAAACCGGTCGAGCGCGAGACGCTTGCCCGCATCCTCGAACAGGCGCAGCGCGCGCCGTCGGGCGGGAACACGCAGCCGTGGCACGGGATCGTGCTGACCGGCGCGCCGATGCGGCGCCTGTTCGATCGGATCGCGCAGGAATTTCCCAAGGGCCGCGCCGCCCATGCGCCCGAATATCACATCTATCCGCCCGAGCTTGACGGTCCCTACGAACAGCGCCGCCGCGGCGTGGGGGAGGACATGTACGGCGCGCTGGACATCGCGCGCGAGGACAAGGCGCAGCGCCTGGCCTGGTTCGCCAACAATTTCCGCGCGTTCGGCGCGCCGGTGCTGATGCTGGTCCACACGCCGCAATACATGGGCCCGCCGCAGTGGTCCGACATCGGCATGTGGCTGCAGACGATCATGCTGCTCCTGCGCGAGGAAGGGCTCGATTCCTGCCCGCAGGAGGCATGGGCGGTCTATTCCCCGCAGATCCGCGAAGTGGTCGCGATCCCGGAGGATCACACGTTCTTCTGCGGCCTGGCGATCGGCTATCGCGATCCCGCTGCGCCGGTGAACAATTTCCCCGTCGCCCGCGCGCCGCTGGACGAGGCGATCCGGTGGGAGGGTTTCGACGCTTGACCGCGGGGCCGCGCGCGCGCCAAGGCTGGCAGCCATGACCGCGACCTCTCTCAAGCTCTTCAACTCGCTCACCCGCCGGCTCGAAACCTTCGAACCGGTCCATCCGGGAGAGGCGCGCGTCTATTCCTGCGGGCCGACGGTCTACAACTATCCGCATATCGGCAATATGCGTGCCTATGTCTTCGCCGATGTCCTGGGGCGCACGCTCGAAGCGCATGGCTATGCGCTCACCCATGTCATCAACATCACCGATGTCGGCCACCTGACCGACGATGCCGACGCGGGCGAGGACAAGCTGGAGAAAGCCGCGGCCGAACGCGCCCAGTCGATCTGGGACATCGCGAAGCACTATACCGAGGCCTATTGGGCCGATGTGAAGGCGCTCAACATCCGCGGCCCGATGAAGGCCGGGACGCCGGCGGCCGAGCACTGGTCGGTCGCGACCGACTATATCGACCGGATGATCGATTTCGCCCGGAGCATTGCGGACAAGCACTGCTACGAACTCGGCAGCGGCCTCTATTTCGATGTCTCCACCGTCGCCGACTACGGCCGGCTCGCCCGCGCGAAGACGGAGGAGGGGGAAGGCCGGATCGAGGCGGTCGCAGGCAAGCGCAACGCGGCCGACTTCGCGATCTGGCGCAAGACCCCGCCGGGCGAGACGCGCCAGATGGAATGGGACAGCCCCTGGGGCCGCGGCGCGCCGGGCTGGCATCTCGAATGCTCGGTCATGGGCGAGGCGCTGCTCGGCCTGCCGTTCGATATCCATACCGGCGGGATCGACCACCGCGAAATCCACCACCCGAACGAGATCGCGCAGAACCAGGCGCGCTGCTGCACCGATGGGCTCGACGACCCGCTGGCGAGCGGCGCGCGGTTCTGGATGCACAACAACTTCCTGGTCGAACGCTCGGGCAAGATGAGCAAGTCGTCGGGCGAATTCCTGCGCCTGCCGCTGCTCGTCGCGAAAGGGTACCACCCGCTCGCCTACCGCCTCATGTGCCTTCAGGCGCATTACCGCAGCGAGCTGGAATTTTCGTGGGACGGGCTGGGCGCCGCCCTGACCCGGCTGAAGCGCATGGCGATTGCGGTCGAGCGGATCGCCGATGCGGACGAGGGCGGCGATCCGAACCACCCGCGGCTCGCGCCGTCGCTGGAACGCTTCGATGCGGCAATGGCCGACGATCTCAACACCCCGCTCGCCCTCACCGCGCTGGAGGAAGTGCTGGCCGTGCGGAAAGTCGATCCCGCAGCCCGCCGCGCGGCGGTCGCCCGGATGGACGCGGTGCTCGGCCTCGACCTGCTTGCCCTCACCCGCGCCGACCTGCGCCTGCGCCCCGACACCGCCGAGCTGGACGAGGACGACGTGGAAGACGCCCTCGAACGCCGCCGCGAAGCCCGCGCCGCGCGCGACTTCGCCCGCTCCGACGCGATCCGCGACGAACTGTCGGCCAAAGGGGTGGAGGTGATGGACGGCGATCCGCTGGGGTGGGACTGGAAACTGTGACTCTTTTCCGTCACCCCGGACTTGATCCGGGGTCCCGCTCCTTCTGCGCAACACCAGACCAGCGGGACCCCGGCTCGGAGGCCGGGGTGACGATATAAATTCAGGAGGTCTCCGAACATGACTGTCGCCGTCCTGTCCGGCCTGATCCGGCCCCTTGTCGAGGGGCAGCTCCCGCCGGAGATCGCGCCGCGCTGGTACACTTCGGTCGAGGAGCTGCACGCGCTCGCGCCCGAGGCGGAGATCGGGTGGTTCGATCTCGACGCCAAGGACCCGATGGTCGAGGCGGTCCGGCGGGCGGAGAAGCTGCGCTGGCTGAACTCGATCTACGCCGGGCTGGATTTCCTGCCGCTCGACCTGCTGCAAGCGCGCGGGGTGACGATTACCAATGGCGCGGGGATCAACGCCATCACGATCGCCGAATATGTCGCGATGGGAATGCTGACGATGGCCAAGGGCTATCGGGACGTGGTGCGTGCGCAGGACCGGCGCGAGTGGCTGACCGATTCGCCGGGCAAGCGCGAGCTGGCGGGCAGCCGGGCGCTGCTGCTGGGCTATGGCGCGATCGGCAAGCTGATCGCGCCGCGGCTGGAAGCGTTCGGGGTGGAGGTTTCGGTCGTGCGCCGCTCGGGCGGCGAAGGGGCGCTCGGCCCCGACGAATGGCGCGCGCGGCTGGGCGAATTCGACTGGGTGATCCTGGCGGTGCCCGCCACGCCCGAAACCGACGCGATGATCGGCGCGGCGGAGCTTGCCGCGATGAAGGAAGACGCGGTGCTGGTGAACATCGCGCGCGGCGCGGTGGTCGATCAGGACGCGCTCGTCGCCGCGCTGAAAGAACGGCGCATCGGCGGGGCTTTCCTGGACGTCACGACGCCCGAGCCGCTGCCGGCCGATCACCCGCTGTGGCGGCTCGACAATGCGCATGTGACGATGCACCTTTCGGGCCGCGCGCAGTCGAAGATGTTCGTCCGTTCGGCCGAGCGCTTCCTCGCCAATTGCCGGCGCTATGTCGCGGGCGAGCCGCTGGAGCCGATCTTCGATCCGGTTCGCGGATACTGACGGGCGCGTTCGCGGACCTTTCGCCCGCCGGCGGGATTGTTGGGGGAGGAGGACGCCATGCCCACGCTCGACAAGACCTATCCGCTCTATCTGAACAACCGGCCGCAGCAGCCGAACACCGATCTCGCCGTGACCGACAAGTACACCGGCGAGGTCGCCTTCCGCACCGCGCTGGCCACGCCCGAGATCATCGACGCGGCGATTGCCGGCGCCGTGCGCGCGGCGCAGCCGATGGCGCGCCTCGCCGCGTTCGAACGGCAGGGCGTGCTGCAGCATTGCGTCGACCGGTTCCGCGAACGCTTCGACGAACTCGCCTATGCCCTGTGCGTCGAGGCGGGCAAGCCGATCCGCGACAGCGAAGGCGAGGTGACGCGCCTGATCGACACCTTCCGCATCGCGGCGGAGGAAGCGGTTCGCAACTATGGCGAGATCATGCCGCTCGACATTTCCGAGCGGGCGCGCGGCTACCAGTCGATGTGGAAGCGCTATCCCATCGGGCCGTGCAGCTTCATTTCGCCGTTCAACTTCCCGCTCAACCTCGCCGCGCACAAGATCGCCCCGGCCATCGCCATCGGCTGCCCTTTCGTGATGAAGCCGGCGAGCAAGACCCCGCTCGGCGCGCTGATCGTGGGCGAAGTGCTGGCCGAATGCGATGTCCTGCCCGAAGGGGCGTTCTCGATCCTTCCCGCGAGCCGCGACGGAGCCGACCTGTTTACCGAGGACGAGCGGCTCAAGCTGCTCAGCTTCACCGGTTCGCCCGCGGTCGGCTGGGCGCTGAAGGCGCGGGCGGGGAAGAAGAAGGTCGTGCTCGAACTCGGCGGCAATGCCGCGGTGATCGTCGATAGCGACGCCGATCTCGACGATGCGCTGGAACGGATCGTCTTCGGCGCCTTCTACCAGTCGGGGCAGAGCTGCATCGGGGTGCAGCGGATCATCGTGCACGAAAGCGTCTATGGCCGGTTCCGCGACATGCTGGTCGACCGGACGAAAACGCTCAAGGCCGGCGATCCCAAGGACCGCGAGACCTTTATCGGCCCGATGATCTCCGAGGGCGAGGCGCGCCGGCTGAAGGGCTGGATCGACGAAGCGGTCGCGGGCGGCGCGCGCCTGCTGTGCGGCGGCGGGCGTAAGGGCAATATGCTGGAGGCGACCCTGCTGGAGGGTGTCGACCGCGATGCCCGCGCTCTGAACGAGGAAGCCTTCGGTCCGCTCGCCATCCTGCAACCCTTCACCGATTTCGACGCCGCGCTCGACGAAGTGAACCGCAGCGAATTCGGCTTGCAGGCGGGCGTCTTCACCCGCGACCTGTTCAAGATGCTCGACGCCTGGGACCGGCTGGAAGTCGGCGGGGTCGTCGTCAACGACGTGCCCAGCACCCGCGTCGACAACATGCCTTACGGCGGGGTCAAGGACTCGGGGCTGGGCCGCGAGGGTATCCGCTTCGCGATCGAGGACATGAGCGAGATCCGCAACCTCGTCATCCGCCGCGGGCGCTGACGGCGGCGGCGGCGCGGCGATCTGGCAGGCGGGAATCCATCCGCGGCGCGCGGGGCGGGGGTAGAAGATAATCATGCGTCCTCCAGCAGCAGAAGCTCGCATTCCAGCGCCAGGCGCGGATGCGGCAGCAGGGTGTGATCGACCCGGGTGACGGTCGCGTCGGCGACGATCTGGCCGGGGATCGCGAATTCGTGTTCGGGCAGCTCGGCGATGAAATGCTCGGCCGCGGCGACGGCCTGCGCGCCGTCGAAATCCAGCTCCAGCGTATGGCGTGCGCCCTCGAACGTGATGCTGGCCCAGGCTTTTTCGGCATGGCGCCGGATCTGCCCCCGCCCGCCGGCAAGCGCGCCCAGCGCGGCGCGCAGGCGATCGGCCGTGGTGCGCCGCACCGTGCGCGGCGGGCGCGGTGGGCGCGGTGGGCGAGGGGGCGTGGATTCATGCAACATGGCCGGTCTCCTCTGCGGCGGCTTCGTATCCGGCCATGAACCCGCGAATGCGCGCTTCCATGGCGCCGCGCGGTTCGCGGCCGTTTCGCAGATCGAGCACGAAACGCGGGTCCTGCGCGGCGAGACGGCCGAATTTGGTCGGCGAAATCTCGTGCGCGCGAAGGAATTTTTCGACGGATCGGATCAGCATGGCTCTCCCCGGCAAGTGGTGGCGACTCGAATCGGATGTTCCCGATTCGTTCTCACCTTCGTTCCAGCTGAAATCCTACTTGTCTAGGAAAAATACATCGTGTAGGCAGGAAAAATGTTGGCAGAGGGATTTTCGGCATGAGCGACGCGCGCCAGCGCCTGCTCGAACTCGCCCGCGACCGCGGGGCGAGCCTGGCCGGGCTGTCCCATCTGATCGGCCGCAACCCCACGTATCTCCAGCAATTCGTGCGCAAGGGCAGCCCGCGCAAGCTGGAGGAACGCGACCGTCGGACGCTGGCGGAATTTTTCGGCGTGGCCGAATCCGAATTGGGTGCGCCGGGGGATAAATCCTACACGCCGGCGCCGACGCGGGGCGAGTGGATCGAGGTGCCGCGCCTCTCGCTCGATGCCTCGGCCGGGGCGGGGGCGCTTGGCGCGCGGGAGATTCCCTTCGACGTCTTCCGTTTCTCGCGCCGCTGGCTGCGCGAGATGGGGCTGGAAGGGGCGGACCTCACCGCGATCCGGGTCGAAGGCGATTCGATGGAGCCGCTGCTGCGTTCGGGCGACGAGATCTTCGTCGACCGCCACAAGCGCGGGGGGGAGGGCATCCACGTCGTCCGCATCGGCGACGCGCTCCACGTCAAGCGGCTCCAGGCCGCGGCGCAGGGCCGGATCAAGCTGGTCAGCGAAAACAGTGCCTATCCGCCGATCGAGCTGGCCCGCGAGGAAGTCGAGGTGATCGGCCGCGTCGTGTGGAAAGGCGGGCGGGTGTAAGCCCACCCCCGGCCCCTCCACCGCTCGCTGTGCGAGCGGTCCCCCTCCCCATCGCAAGACGATGGGGAGGACTGGTCCCGGCCTCGATCGTTCCTCCCCAACGACTTGCGTTGGGGAGGTGGCAGCCGCGCCAGCGGCTGACGGAGGGGCCGGCCGCCGAGCGCCGGGCATCATGAAATCGGGCCGACGCGCCGCTTGCAACCGGCCCTGTTCCCCGCCATCTCCCCCGCCATGACCGATACCGCAACCCAGCGCCCTATGCGCGCCGCGATCATGCCCGTCACGCCCTTGCAGCAGAACTGCTCGCTGATCTGGTGCACGAAAACGATGCGCGGCGCGCTGGTCGATCCGGGCGGCGATCTCGACAAGCTCAAGGCCGGCGTGGCCAAGTCGGGGGTGACGCTGGAAAAGCTGCTGATCACGCACGGTCATCTCGACCATTGCGGGCAGGCGGGCATTCTGGCGGAGGAGCTGGGCCTGCCGATCGAGGGGCCGCACGAGGAAGACCGGTTCTGGATCGCGCGGCTCGATGACGACGGGCGCCAGTGGGGCATGGCGGCGAAGAGCTTCGAGCCCGACCGGTGGCTCGACGACGGCGACACGGTGACCGTGGGCGAGCTGACGCTGGAGGTGATCCACTGCCCCGGCCACACCCCGGGCCACGTCGTGTTCTTTCACCGCCCGAGCAAGTTCGCGATCGTCGGCGACGTGCTGTTCAAGGGATCGATCGGGCGCACCGATTTCCCGCGCGGCAACCACCAGGACCTGCTCGATGCGATCACCGGCAAGCTCTGGCCGCTGGGCGAGGACGTGACGTTCATCCCCGGCCACGGCCCGACGAGCACGTTCGGCCACGAGCGCAAGACCAATGCTTTCGTGAGCGACGCCGCGCTGGCCTGATCGCCCGCCTCCCGAGTCCCGGCGAAGGCGGGGACCTCAGGCCGCTGGCGCTTCGCTCGATAGCCTGAGGCCCCTGCCTTCGCAGGGGATCGGGAAGTTATTTCAGGATTCGCGCCGAGCCGCGAACCGGTCAGAACAGCCGCAGCACCGCGCCCACCGCCACGCCGGCGAGGAAAAGCTGGATGGCCAGCGTCACCAGCACGCCGATCGCGCGCGCGGCCTGGGCCTTGCCCCCGTCCATCCCGAACGCATGGGCGACTCGCGCCAGGATGAACGCAGCGGCGACGTAGGCCAGCCAGACTTCGCCGATCCCGGCGATTTCGAGGCCCGCGATCAGCAGCAGCGTGATCGGCACGTTCTCCGCGAAATTGAGCTGGGCGCGCATCCGGCGCTGCAGCGCCTCGTTGCCGCCGTCGCCGACGCTGATCTTGTAGGTGCGGCGCAGCGCGCCGATCCGCAGGCTGAGCCAGATGTTGAGGATCGCGGCGGCGGCCACCGCGGTCAGAGTCACCGGAAGTATCATTGCATTCCCCCTTGTCGCGTCTTGCGTCGCGGTGCCCGTCTGTTACGGCCCGGGAACCTGGCGGGCAACGGCCAATCCTGCCGGCCCGGCAGGTCGCGCCGCTTGCAACGGGGGAAATATGCGCTATAGGGCGCGCCTTCCCGCCACGGTCGGGTCCATCATCAGGCGCGCGCTTGTGCGTTGCCGGACCTTCGCCTAGAGCGGCCCGCAACACACGGAATTTATTGGAACAGGTGCCGCAATGGCTGTCCCCAAGAGAAAAGTATCGCCCCATCGCCGCGGCAACCGTCGCGCGCACGATTCGCTGAAGGTCGAGGCATTCCACGAATGCTCGAACTGCGGCGAGCTGAAGCGTCCGCACAATCTCTGTCCGCATTGCGGGCACTACAACGGCCGCGAAGTTATCGCCGTCGGCCTCTGACGGCTGGCTGGGGAACGTCATGAGCCTGCCGCGTATCGCCGTTGACGCGATGGGCGGAGACGAGGGCGTGCGCGTCATGATCGAAGGCGCGGCGCTCGCCCGCCGCCGCCACGATCGGTTCAAGTTCCTGCTGGTGGGCGACGAGACGCGGATCAAGGCCGCGCTCGATACCCATCCGGGAATGCGCGGCGCATCCGAAGTCCTGCATTGCGACGATGTCGTGGGCGGCGAGGAGAAGCCGACCCAGGCGCTGCGCCGCGCCCGCACGACATCGATGGGCCTCGCGGTCAACGCGGTGAAGGCGGGCGACGCCGGCGCCGCGGTCAGCGCGGGCAACACCGGCGCGCTGATGGCGATGAGCAAGCTCGCGCTGCGCACCCTGCCGGGGATCGACCGCCCGGCGCTCGCCGCGCTGATGCCGACGCTGGGCGACAACGACGTCATCATGCTCGACCTCGGCGCCAATACCGAGGCGGACGCGCGCAACCTGGTCCAGTTCGCGATCATGGGCGCGGCCTATTCGCGCATCGTCACCGGCCTCGCCGAACCGCGCGTGCGCCTGCTGAACATCGGGACCGAGGAAACCAAGGGCACCGATGCGCTGCGCGTCGCCGCGGCGCAGCTCCAGGCCGCGACCGGCCTCGCGCTCTCGTTCGACGGCTTCGTCGAAAGCGACAAGATCAACCGGGGCGAAGTCGACGTCGTCGTGACCGACGGATTTTCGGGCAATATCGCGCTCAAGGCGATCGAGGGGGCGGCGCGCTTCGTCACCGATCTGCTGCGCAGCGCCTTCACCAGTTCGCTGCGGTCCAAGATCGGCTTCCTCGTCTCGCGCCCGGCGACCGAGCTGCTCAAGCATCACCTCGATCCCAACAATCACAACGGCGCGGTCTTCCTCGGCCTCAACGGCGTGGTGGTGAAAAGCCACGGCAGCGCCAATGCCAACGGCGTTGCCAATGCCGTGGCCGTCGCCGCGCGCCTGCTGGAGGACGATCTGACCCACCGCATCAGCGCCGATCTCGCCGCCCTGGGCGAAGCCCGCCTGCGCACCGGCCAGTCCGCCGGGGAGGCGACATGATCCGCTCGCAGATCAGAGGCAGCGGCTCGGCCCTGCCGCGAACCGCGGTCAGCAACGCGCAACTGGCGGAGCGGGTCGATACCAGCGATCAGTGGATCGTGGAGCGGACCGGCATTCGCCAGCGCTATATCGCGGAAGACGACGAAACGACCGCTTCGCTGGCGGTGGAGGCGTCGCGCAAGGCGCTCGAAGCCGCCGGGATCGCGGCCAAGGATATCGACCTGATCGTGCTGGCGACCGCCACGCCCGACCAGACGTTCCCCGCCACGGCAACGATCGTTCAGCACGAACTCGGCTGCAACGGCGGGATCGCGTTCGATGTCGCGGCGGTCTGTTCCGGGTTTCTCTACGCGCTGGCGACCGCCGATTCGATGCTGCGCACCGGAATGGCGCGGCGGGCGCTGGTGATCGGCTCGGAAACCTTCAGCCGCATTCTCGACTGGAACGACCGCGCGACGTGCGTGCTGTTCGGCGACGGCGCCGGGGCGATCGTGCTGGAGGCGCAGGACGTGGCCGCAGACGGGCCGGGCGTCCTGGCGTGCAAGCTTCACGCCGATGGCGAGCACAACGGGTTGCTCTATGTCGACGGCGGGCCCTCGACCACGCAGACCGTGGGCCACCTGCGGATGCGCGGGCGCGAGGTGTTCCGCCATGCCGTGGTCAACCTGGCCGAAGTGCTGGAGGAGACCCTGGCCGAAGCGGGCTATACCGCGTCCGACATCGACTGGGTCGTGCCTCACCAGGCGAACGCCCGCATCCTCGATGCCACGGCGCGCAAGCTGGGCCTGCCGGCGGAAAAGGTGATCGTGACGGTGGACCGCCACGCCAACACTTCGGCCGCCTCGGTTCCGCTCGCATTCGACGTCGGCGTGCGCGACGGGCGGATCAAGCCGGGCGACCTGGTCATGTTCGAGGCGATGGGCGGCGGGTTTACCTGGGGAGGCAGCCTCGTTAGGCTCTAGCCATAAACGCCGGTCGGCGATTTTCGGTGGTTCGACCGCAACACGTTGCGAAGGTGCGTTATCCTCGTTAGGGCGCAGCAGAGTCCGAAGTCGGGTCGCGATGGAGGAGAATGCCGCATGCGTTCGGTGGGTACGCTGACACGCGCAGATCTGGCCGAAACGATCAATCGCAAGATGGGATTGTCGCGTGCCGAATCGCTCGACCTCGTCGAAGCGATCCTCGCACATATGTGCGAAGCCATGTCCAATGGCGAAAACGTCAAGATTTCGGGGTTCGGCAGCTTCGTGCTACGCGACAAGAAGGAACGAATCGGGCGCAACCCCAAGACGGGGGTGGAAGTGCCGATCACGCCGCGGCGCGTGATCACCTTCCGCGCAAGCCAGCTCCTCAAGGACAGGATCGCGAAAGGCTGAAACGATGGCGGCGGAATTCGACGATGGCAAGGATGCGGGCGCGCTCAGGACCATCGGCGAGGTCGGCCAGGCCCTGGGCATAAAGCCGCATGTCCTGCGCTATTGGGAACAGCAGTTTCCCATGCTCCGCCCGCTCAAGCGCAGCGGCGGGCGCCGCTATTACCGTGCGGAAGACGTCGCGCTGGTCGAACGGATCGACCGCCTGGTCAATCGCGAAGGCTATACCCTGAAAGGCGCGCTGGCGGCGCTGAAAGCGGGCACCGACGATCGCGCGCGACCGGGGCAGGCGCCGGCGGCAGGCGATGGCGGCTCCGCGGCGGAGAACGCCGAGGTGCTCGCCCGGCTCAAGGCCATTCGCGCCGATCTGAGCGCCGCGCTGTCCCGCTGATTGCCGCAGCGGCTTCGCCCCGTGCGGCGGGCCGCCGGCCGCCCGATCAGGCGCGCATATCCTTGGGCGATCCCATCACGACGTAGGATGTGATCGACTGCACTTGCTCGACGGTGCCGAGCGTTTCGGTATGGAACCGCTTGTAGGCCGCCAGGTCCGCCGCCTCCACCCGCAGGAAGTATTCCACCGCCCCGGCGACATTGTGGCATTCCTTCACCTCGGGCGCTTCGGCCATCTTGCGTTCGAAAGCTTCCTGCGCCGCCTTGGTGTGCCGGTTCAGCCCGACCGCAACGATGGCGGTGAACCCGATTCCCAACTGGCGGGGATCGAGCACCGCGCGATAGCCCTTGATCGCGCCCGACTGCTCCAGATCCTGCACCCGGCGCAGACAGGCCGAAGGGGAGAGGCCGACTCGGGCGGCAAGTTCGAGATTGCTGACTCGCCCGTCGCGGGATAGTTCTTGCAATATTTTCCGGTTTATCCGGTCCAGCTTCACCATAAGTTGCAAACGATCTGCGATTATCGCGGTATTCGCAACCCTGTTCGGCCCTGAATCGAATATTCTTGGGCCATGTCCAGCGAACTTGTCGCCGCCCTTGCCGGCTTTGCCTTCGTGGCCTCGATCACGCCCGGCCCGAACAACCTGATGGTCATGGCGTCGGGGGCCAATTTCGGGTTTCGCCGGACGATTCCCCACCTGGCCGGCATTTTGATCGGCTTCATGGTCATGATCTTCCTGGTCGGCATCGGGCTGGCGCGGATTTTCGAGGCGTTCCCCGCTGTCCGGCTGGCACTGGTGGTGGTCAGCTGCGCCTATCTGGGCTGGCTGGCCTGGAAAATCGCCACCGCCGCACCGGCGGAGGAAGGGGAGGGGGTGGGCCAGCCGTTCACGTTCCTCCAGGCCGCGCTGTTCCAGTGGGTCAATCCGAAAGCCTGGATGATGGCGCTGACCGCGGTGACGCTCTACGGCGCGGATGGTTCCACGGCAGCGCTGGCGCTGGTGGCGCTGGTGTTCGGCGCGATCAACGTCCCGTGCGTCGCGGCCTGGGCGGTCGCCGGGCAGCAGGCGGGGCGCTGGCTGTCGAATGCCGGACGCCTGCGGATCTTCAACCGGACAATGGCCATACTGCTGCTGGCATCGCTGGCCCCCGCGATCGCCGGCGAGTTCGGCTAGGTCGGCGCCGCCCTACTCCGCCGCCAGCAGGTCTTCCGCGGCGCCCAGGTCGACGCTGACGAGGCGGCTGACGCCCTTTTCGATCATCGTCACGCCGAACAGGCGGTGCATCCGGCTCATCGTCACGGCGTTGTGCGTCACGATCAGGTAGCGGGTGGCGGTTTCCTTCACCATCGCGTCGAGCAAGTCGCAGAAGCGGTCGATATTGGCATCGTCGAGCGGCGCGTCGACCTCGTCGAGCACGCAGATCGGCGCGGGGTTGGTCAGGAACAGCGCGAAGATCAGCGCGATCGCGGTCAGCGCCTGTTCGCCGCCCGACAGCAGGGTCAGCGATTGCAGCCGCTTGCCCGGCGGCTGGGCGTAGATTTCGAGGCCCGCTTCCAGCGGATCGTCGCTGTCTATCAGCGCCAGGTGCGCCTGACCGCCTTCGAACAGGCGAGTGAACAGGCGCCGGAAATGGGTGTCGACCTGCTCGAACGCGGCGCGCAGCCGTTCGCGTCCCTCGCGGTTGAGATTGCCGATCGAGCCGCGCAGGCGGGCGACCGCTTCGGCCAGTTCCGCCTGCTCGGCCGCGCTGTTGCCGTGTTCCTCCTCGATCTTCGCCAGTTCCTCGGCCGCGACGAGATTGACCGGCCCGATCCGTTCGCGGCTGGCGACCAGGCGGTCCATTTCCGCCGCTTCGGTGGAGGAATCGCCGACATCGCCCTCGTCGAAATCGAAGCGGCCGGCGAGCAGGGGCGGCGGGCACTGGAAACGCTCGCCCGAAATCCGCGCCATTTCCGCGCGCCGCGCTTCCTCGTTTTCCGCCCGGGCGGCGAGGGCGGCGCGGCTTTCGCGCGCGCTGGCCAGCGCCTCGTTGGCCTCGGCAAAGGCGCGGTCGGCCGCCTCGGCCGCGTCCTGCGCTTCGGCCACTGCCGTCTCGGCCGCGGCCAGCGCCTTGCCCAGCCGTTCGCGCACGGCATCGCCCTGCTCGATCTCGCGCATCAGCCCCTCGGGCTTTGCCGCGGTGATCGCGCGTTCCTCGGCAATTTCGGCAAACCGCTGCTCCATTCCCGAAAGCCGCTGCGCCGCCTCGCCCGCGCGTGCTTGCCAGCTCGCCATGTCGCTGCGCTGCGCCGCGGTGCGTTCGCGCGCGACGGCCAGCCCCTGATCGTGCGACGCGAGTTCGGCCGCGGCGGCGAGCTGCGTGGAGCGGGCGGCCTCGTTCTTCGCCTGCGCCGCTTCCAGCGAGGCGCGGCCGGTCGCGGGATCGGGCAGGGCGTCCAGCCTTTCCTGCGCCGCGGCGAGTTCGGCCGCCGCCTGGGCGCGCTGTTCCGCCAGCTCGCGCTCCGCCTCGTCCAGTTCGGCCCGGCGCGCCGCGAGCCGCTCGCGCGCACCCTCCGCCTGGTCGAGCGCGCGCAGGGCCTGCCGCTCGCGCTCGCTCGCCTCGGCGATTTCGCGCTCGGTAGCGACGAGGGCGCGCTGGAGGGCGGAAAGCTCGTCCTGCGCGCGGGCCTGCCCGGTTTCGGCGGCATCGACCGCCTGCCGCAAGCCGGGGAGCTGGTTTTCGAGATCGGCAAAGCGATTCTCCGCCTCGAGCCGGGCCGCTTCGGCCGCACCTTCGCCGCGCGCGACGAACCCGTCCCAGCGACGCAAGTGCCCGGCCGTGGTCACCAGCCATTCGCCGGGGCCGAGCGTGCGGCCGTCGTCCTCGTCCGCGACATGGACGAGGGCAAGGCGCGCGGCGAGTTCGCTCGGGCAATCGGGCACATGCGCGGCGAGGCTGTCGGCGACGCTCGCCGGCGCCGGTCCGCCGGTCCAGAACCGGCCGTCGCCCTCGGCCGCGCCCAGCGGCGCCCTGGCATCGCGACCGAGGACCGCCGCCAGCGCGCGCTCGTACCCTTTCGCGGCGCGCACTTTGTCGAGCGCCGCGGGGCGGCCCTTGCGCCCGGCGGTCTGCCGTTCGCGCGCCTCGCGGTCGCGCTTGAGCGCGGTCCATTCGCGCTCGACCCCGGCCAGTTCGGCGCGGACCGAAGCGAGCGCGCTCGCCGCTTCATCGCGCGCGGACTGCAGCGCATCCTTGCGCGCACGCTCCGCATCGAGCGTTTCGCGCAGCCGGGCGAGATCGCGTGCGGCATCCTCCGCCGCCTTGCGCGCCCGTTCGACCGCTTCGTCGCAATCGCCCGCTTCGGCCAGCGCCCGGCGCGCGTCTTCCTGCCGCCGGGCTTCGCCATCGAGCCGTTCGAGCCTGGCGCGCGCCTGGTCGATCGCCGCCTCGGCCACGCGCCAGTCGGCCTCCACCCCGGCATGATCGGCGGTCGCACGCGCCAGCGCCAGCTCCGCCGCACGCCCGGCGCTTTCGCTTTCCTCCAGCCGCCGGGCGAGGGCGGGGCGGCGTTCCTCGGCCTCGGCCAGGGCTTTCTCGTTGGCGGCCAGGTCCTTCTCCAGCCGGGCGAGGGCTTCGGCCGCGTCGCGCGTCAGCCGGTCGGCATCGGCGCGGTCTTCCTCCAGCCGTGCCTTTTGCCGATCGAGATCGGCGAGCCGCTGCTCGGCCGCTTCGAGCTGGCTGGTGAGCGCGGCCATGCGGTGCCCGTGGGCGGAGGCATCGTCGCGCCGGTCGGCCAGTTCGTCGCGCGCTTCGGCCAGCGCCTGGGCGGCGGCGTGCTGCGCCTTCTGCGCCGCGTCGCTCGCTTCCTGGGCCGCGGTGACGCTTGCTTCGGCGGCCTGCGCTTCGCCCCGCGCAGCCTCGGCCGCGGCGGCGGCATCGCGCCAGCGGGCGAACAGCAGGCGCGCCTCGGCCACGCGAATCTCGTCGGACAGCCTGGTATAGCGCTCGGCCTGCCTGGCCTGCCGGCGGAGCGAGGCGATCTGCGAATCGAGCCCCGCCATCAGGTCTTCCAGCCGGGCGAGGTTGGCCTCGGTCTGGCGCAGCTTGCTCTCGGCATCGCGGCGGCGGACGTGGAGGCCGGCGATTCCCGCCGCTTCCTCCAGCATCATGCGCCGCTCGGCCGGCTTGGCGGCGATGACCTGGGCGATCTTGCCCTGGCTCACCAGCGCCGGGCTATGCGCGCCGGTCGCCGCATCGGCGAAAGTCAGCGCGACATCTTTCGCGCGGACATCCTTGCCGTTGACGCGATAGGCGCTGCCCGCGCCGCGCTCGATCCGGCGCATGACTTCGAAATCGCTGCCGTCGTCGGCTTCGGCCTGGAGCGAGACTTCGGCGAAATCGCGCGGCGGGCGGCTGGCGGTGCCGGCGAAGATCACGTCTTCCATCCCGCCCGACCGCATGGATCGGGGCGAGTTTTCACCCATGACCCAGCGGATCGCCTCAAGCAGGTTGGACTTGCCGCAGCCGTTGGGGCCGACGACGCCGGTAAGGCCCGGCTCGATGGTCAGGGTCGCAGGCTCGACGAAGCTCTTGAAACCGCTGAGCCTGAGCCGCCTGATCTGCATCGCCGTTCCCTGATGCCCCTCCCGCGCGGCGGCCTATCGCGCGCCGGCGTCTTGCAGCATCGGTTCCAGCGTCGCCCAGCTTTGCGTGCCGACGTTGCGGCCGTTGATGATGAAGGTCGGCGTGCCGGTTACATTGAGTTCCTGCGACTGGCTGTCCGAATTGTTGGCGATCGCCTCGACCGAATCCGCGTCGGACAGGCACTGGCGCGCCTGATCGCGGCTGACCCCGCGCGTGGCGAAGAAATCGAGGAAACCGGCGGCTTCGGCGACCGCGACGAAGCGCTGGTCTTCCGGCTGCTGCATCGCCGCCTCGAGCGCCTGCGGATTGGCCTGGGCGCCTTCCATAAGGCTGGGCAGGTTGAGCCAGACCTGTTCCGACAGGGGGTGGTAACTTTCCGGCGCGCCGCACCGAACGAGGCGAGCGAGGGTGAGGTCGAAGGCGTTATGGACCTGGTTGCGCAATTCGTAGCTGACGCGGCCGGTGGCGACGTATTTCTCCTTCAGCGGCTCCATCCCCGTGGCCGCGAAATTGGCGCAGGCACCGCAGGTCAGCGAACCGTATTCGATCAGCTTGATCGGCGCGTCGGGGTTGCCGAGCATGTAGCCGTCCGCCTCCGTCACGGTGACCGTGTCGACCCACTGCGTTCCGTCGGGCGCCGCCACGTTCTCGACCGGTTCGCCGGCCGGCGCCTCCCCTTCGGCCGGTTCCGATCCACAAGCGGCGAGGCCGAGCGCGAGCGGCGCAGCGAGTGCGGCGAGGGAGATCTGGCGGAACGTGGTCATGGCAATCCTGCTCCTTTGCGGAATTGAACGAGGCTATACGAAGGGGCGGCGGGGTTGAAGCGGGTGGGGACACTTTCCACAGCTTGTCGCCGGTCTAGAAATGCGCGTCGATCTGCGGGGCGAGCATCGACCAGTCGTGCGTTCCGGCCAGCGTGACGCCGTCGATGGCGAAACTGGGGGTGCCGGTAATGCCGTATTTCAGGCTCGCCGCCTGGCTGCTGGCGATCAGTGCCCGCGCGCCGGCATCGTCGGCCAGGCAGCGGTCGATTTCGCTGCGCGAATAGCCGCGGCTTTCCATCAGTTTGTAGAACCCGAGGTCGGACGCGATCGCGCGGCGGCGCGCGGCCTGGCTGCCGTTTTCCCATCGTGCGCGCTGCGCCGAAGTCGCGCGCGTATAGCGCTCGAGCCATTCGTCCTGCTTGTTCATGAACAATGTGTGGTTGCGCATGAATTTCGCGGGCGCGCCGCAGTTCACAAGCATGGTCGCCACCAGATCGGCCGCATTGCGGATCACCGGCTGGATTTCCAGCTCGACCCGCCCCTGGCCGATATAGGCGATCTGCAATGGCGCCTCGCCTTCGGTGGTGAAGCGCGCGCAGTGCGAACAGCTGTAGCTGACGAAAGCGGTCAGGTGGACTTTGGCATCGGGGTTGCCGATCCGGTGCGCGCCATCTTCCTCCGCCACGCGGGTGTTCCAGTTTCCGGCATTTCCCAGTGCCAGAAGCGCGGCGGCGGCAAGCGCCCCGGCGCGGGCAAGACGCGAAACCTTCATTGTCCCTCTTCCTCCTTGCTGCCCATGCTGCGGGCAAGCGATTCCAGCACCGTGCGCAGCTCGGGATCGCCGATATCGCGCAGGCTGTCGCCCAGCTCCATCGGAATCGGCTTGAGCGAAGGCGGCGCCTTGGCCGGTTCCCGAGCACGCGGCGGCTTAACCTCGCCTTGCCGCAGCTTGACCCGCGAGACGGCCTTGTATCCGAAAAAGCGGTTCACCCGTTCGATGATCTCCGGGATAACGTGCTGGATCAGCGGGGCATGGGCGGGCAGCACGACCAGCTGCAGTATCCCCTCCGCCTTCTCCCCCGGGGGAAAACGGATCGCCTCGGGCATGCACACGCGGGCGTGCTGCTCGCCGACGATTTCCGGCCAGCGCGTGACCACGCTCGACTGGACGAAGCCGAAGCGGCGGAAGGCGGTTCGTCCGATCTGCGGCATAAGGTCCGCGATCTGGCGCGCGGGCCCGCCGCGAGGCCGTTCGTAGGCGCGCGGCTGGGCGCGCGATGTCTTTGGTTTGCCGTCCCGTTCCATTGCACCGATGCCCATGCCATAGGCGGCGCGTGACTGCCAGCGGGGAGAGAACCGGAACGGATGTGGCGAGCGCGTTGCTCGCCTGGTACGACCGCCACGCGCGCGACCTGCCCTGGCGCGCGCCGCCGGGCGATCCGCCGCCTGATCCCGGTCGCGTCCGGCCCTATCGCGTCTGGCTGTCCGAAATCATGCTGCAGCAGACCACGGTTGCCGCGGTGAAGCCCTATTTCGCGACGTTCGTGCGCCGGTGGCCGACGGTGGAGGCGCTGGCCGCCGCGCCGGAGGAGGAGGTCCTCGCCGCCTGGGCGGGCCTGGGCTACTATTCGCGGGCGCGCAATCTGGTGAAATGCGCGCGAGCGGTGGCCGATCTGGGCGGTTTCCCCGACAGCGAAGCCGGCCTGCGCGCCTTGCCCGGCGTGGGGGAGTATACGGCAGCCGCGATCGCCGCGATCGCATTCGGCCGGCGCGCGGTCGTGGTCGACGCCAATGTCGAGCGGGTGGTTGCGCGGCTGTTCGCGGTGGAGGACAGCCTGCCCGCCGCGCGCAAGGCGATCCGGGCGGCGGCGGACGCGATCACGCCGCAGACGCGCAGCGGCGATTTCGCGCAGGCGATGATGGACCTCGGCTCGGCCGTCTGCACCGCGCGCCAGCCGAAATGCCTGCTCTGCCCGCTTTCGGCGAACTGCGCGGCGCAGCGGACCGGCGATCCCGCGCGCTTTCCGGTCAAGGCGCCGAAGAAGGCGAAACCCCGGCGCACCGGCACCGCCTGGTGGATCGCGCGCGGGGGGCGCGTCTGGCTGGTCCGCCGGCCGGGCAGGGGGATGTTGGGCGGAATGCGCGCACTGCCGGACGATGGATGGTCCGCGCGGGCGAGCGGCGACGGCGCGCCGCCGGTCGCGGGCGAGTGGCGCGCTGCGGGCGCGGTGCGCCACGGGTTCACCCATTTCGATCTGGAGCTTCGCGTGATGGCTCTGGTCGACGGGCCGCCACCGCCCGGCGAGGGCGAGTGGTGGCCGCTCGCCGATCTCGAGTCCGCAGGACTGCCGACCCTCTTTGCCAAGGCCGCGCGGCGTGCCATCGCGCGCTGAACCCGGCCGGCGCAAACTTCGACCATGGATGAGGTTTATGCGCGGGAAATATCTAAAGCTCGCTCGAACTTTTGCTCTTCCCCGAACCGCCGTTTTTGCGGTGCGGCGCTAGATGATTCCGCCGCCGAGCATCAGCCGGATCACCGCGATCGCGAACACGATCAGGCAGAAATTGCGGCCGCCGTTGGAAGACGACAGCGCGCCGAGACCGATGCCGACGACCACGATCGGCAGGGCGAACCAGTTGCCCCAGCCGAGCAGCGGGATCGTGGAAGGGATGACGATCACGAGCGCGACTATCCCGACGAGGATGGAAAGCAGGTTCAGCATGTGTTCTATATTAGTAACACAGTCGTCTTGTGCAAGGGGCAATTGACCGTTCGCGCGCGATGCCGCAAACCTCCGCCCGACCGATTGCAAAAGAGGATCGTTCGATGGGATCGAGGACGTTCGACGATGCGGTGCTGTCGCGCCGCGCACTGCTTCGCGCCGGAGCCTTGCTGGGGGCAGGGGCTGCGCTGGGGACGCTGCCCTTCGGGCGCGCGGCGCTGGCCCATGCGGGCCACTGGCCTTCGGTAATGGCACTGGCGGACGATTACGTTTCCGCGCGCAAGGTGGCCAACATGGTCGCCGTCATGGGCTGGCAGCAGCGCGAGCCCGACGTGATTGCGCGCGGCACGCTGGCGATCGGGCAGGCGGTGCCGGCCGGGCTCGACAGCCTCTATCGCATCTATTCGATGACCAAGCCGATCACCGGCATGGCGACGATGATGCTGATAGAAGACGACAAGCTCGGGCTCGATCAGCCGCTGGCCGAAATCCTGCCCGCTTTCGCCGACATGCAGGTGCAGAAGACCTACGACGGATCGATCGCCGAGCTGGAGCCGGCGGAACGGCCGATCACCATTCGCCATCTGCTGACCCATACCGCCGGGCTCGGCTATTCGATCATCCAGAAGGGGCCGATCAAGGCCGCATACGAACGTGCGGGCGTGGTGCCGGGGCGGGTGACCAGGCTGCCGCTGGGCGCGATCTTCGGCCGCGGCGAGGCGGCGCCCAGCCTGAAGGCTTTTGCCGACAACCTGGCGCGCCTGCCGCTCGTCGCCCAACCGGGAACGCGCTGGAGTTATTCGGTCTCGCTCGACCTTCTCGGCCGGGTGATCGAAGTGGTCTCGGGCAAGCCGTTCGACGCTTTTCTGAAAGAGCGGCTGTTCGATCCGCTGGGCATGACAAGCACATGGTTCCACGTCCCGGCGAGCGAAGTCGGGCGCCTGACGACCAATTACGGCGTCGTGAACGGCCGCCCCATGCCGCTCGACCCGGCGCGCGCCTCGATCTATCTCGACCCGCCGGCGTTCCCCTTCGGCGGCGCGGGCCTGGTGTCGAGCCCGCGCGATTACGACCGTTTCCTGCAAATGCTGGTCGGCTACGGCCGGCTGGGCGGCAAGCGGGTGATGAGCGAAGCGGCGGTGCGCCTCGGCACCTCGAACCTCCTGCCCGACGGGGTGAGCACGGCGGGCACGTTTGCCGACGGGTCCGGCTTCGGCGCCGGCGGGCGTGTCGGGCTGGGCGAGCAGGCGGGCACGTTCGGCTGGGGCGGCGCCGCCGGCACGGTCGCCTTCGCCGACTTGCGGCGCGGCCTGCGCGCGGCGCTGTTCACCCAGTACATGCCGGCCGAGGCCTATCCGCTCCACAGCGCCTTCCCCGCGGCGGTGACGAAAGATCTGGCGGCCCTGGCCGCGGCGCAGACCTGACGGTGCCAGCGGCAGGGAAGACGCTGGCGTTTACCGGCTGCACGCTCGACCGGGCGGACAACGTGCGGGCCGACGCGGATGCGCTGGCCGGGCACATGAACTGGCGCGCGCGGCTCCTCGCGCTCGACGGCATGATGCCCGCGCTCGACGATACCGGGCGGCTGGCCTGGGGCACGCTGGCCGATGCGCCCGAAGATGCCGAACTGGTCTTCCTGGGCTTCGATGCCGGCGAGAACGGCGGGGGACGCGCCTGTTTCGCGGCCGTGCCGCCGCAGGGCGATCCGCGCCCGCGCATGGCCAATCCGCAGCTGTGGAACCTCATGGCGGCGCTCTCGCCCGAAGACCTGGCGCTTTACGGCGGCGCGCGCAGCCTGGTGGACTGGCACGCGCGGCATCGTTTCTGCCCGGCGTGCGGCGGCCCCACGCGGATCGCCAAGGGCGGCTGGCAGCGCGACTGCGTGGCGGAGAGCGGCGGCTGCGGCGCGCAGCAGTTCCCGCGCACCGACCCGGTCACGATCATGCTGGTCGAACATGACGGGCGGCTGATGCTGGGCCGCGGGCTCGGCTGGCCGGAGGGGCGCTTTTCCGCGCTCGCCGGGTTCGTCGAGCCGGGCGAAAGCATCGAGGAGGCCGTGGCCCGCGAAGTGCTGGAGGAATCGGGCGTGCGCGTGCGCGACGTGTCCTACGTCGCCAGCCAGCCCTGGCCGTTCCCCAGCCAGCTGATGATCGGCTGCCATGCCCACGCCGAGAGCGACGCCGTGACCGTCGACGAGACCGAACTGGCGGAAATCCGCTGGTTTACGCGCGACGAGGTTTCCGCTGCGCTCGCCGGAACGCCCGATGCGCCATTCACCGCGCCGCCCCCGCACGCGATCGCGCATCACTTGCTCGAATGGTGGATTGCCGAATGAAGACGCTGACGATCGACATCTGGTCCGATGTCATGTGCCCCTGGTGCCTGGTCGGCTGGGGCAATCTGCGCCAGGCGCTCGACACGCTGGAGGGCGAGATTGCGGCCGAGGTCCGTTGGCGCCCGTTCGAACTCAATCGCGACATGCAGCCCGAGGGCGAGGAACAGCAGGCGCATCTGCGCCGCAAATACGGCCGCAGCGAGGCCGAGGGGCAGGCCGTGCGCGAGCGCATGCGCGCCATGGCCGACGAAGCCGGCGTCTCGCTCGACTGGAACGGGGAGGGCGAGGCTCCGCCGGCGATGATGTGGAACACGTTTGCCGCGCACCGCCTGCTCGGCTGGGCGCTGGAAGGTGCGGGGCCGGAACGTCAGACCGCGCTCAAGCTCGCGCTGTTCCGCGCCCATTTCAACCACCGCCGGCGGATCGGCGACGAAGCCGTCCTGCTCGACATTGCGGAAGAAACCGGGTTCGACCGTGCTGCCGCGCGCGCGGCGTTGGACGATGCCGCGCTGGCAGCCCGCGTGCGTGCCGAGGAAGAGCGGGCGCTCGATCTCAACATCACCGGCGTGCCGGCAATGGTGGTCGAGGGCAAGTTCCTGATCCCCGGCGCGCAGCCGGCCGCAACCTATAGCGAGGCGCTGCGCCGGGTTGCGGCGAAGACATAGGGCCGATCGGCCGACGCCGAGCCCGCTTTTCCCCGTTTCGCGCCTGAGGCCGCCTGGTCTCGCATCTCCTGTCGTTCGATCCATCCGGGGCCGCTGAACGTTCGCGGCCCGATTCGCGCGGACAGGCGCCGTCTCGCGCCTTGCCCCATACCGAATTGCTCTTCCCGCCATCGCTTTGCGGCGGCGGGATCGCCGTCCTGCGCAAGTGCCGGCGCCCTCGCGGACGAGGCCGGTTTCCGCTCGCGAAACGCGGGCCGGACTCGGCTCCCGGTGAGACAAATCTAGGGTTTTACAGTTCGAGATGTAAGTAAAATGTTGTAAACATAGAGACTTTCTCTTTGTGATTATCATTGTGTGGATGTAGGCAACAATTATTAATTGGATGCCTTCGGTGAGAGAGGGTAATTTCCCTCATACCAATTTCAAAGATGGCAGCAAGTTTTCAAACTATATGAAAACCAGGCCAGATATCTGCCACCTCCAATCGATTACTATTTAATAATAGTTGGGCAATGAAATGAATATTTTGAAGCTGAAATCCGCACTTGTCGCACTTCCCCTCCTGCTGGGAGCGGCCGCTATGCCCGCCTCCGGGGCGGAGGCGCAAGCTCAGGGGCCGCAGGTTTCGGCTCAGCCTTCGGATGCAGCCCGGGCGCAGCAATTGTCGGGCGATATCTTCATTCGCAATGCGCTTGCGACGGTCCAGGCGCTCGATGCGGGTAGGGCCGCGCAGGTTTACGATGCCGGTTCGGCGGCGCTGAAGGCGGTTTCCACCAGGCAGCAGTTTGTCGAGGCCGTGGCATCGACCAATGCCCGCACTGGCGGCGTGGTTGCACGCGAATGGTCGCGGCTCGAACGTGTCCGGGTGGCTCCGCCTGCGGCCGATGCGGCCGCTCCTGCGGTGCCGGAGGGCAGCTACGTCACCGTTTACCTGCTTGCGCGCACCGCTCGCGGCCAAGCGCATCTCGAGCAGGTCAGCTTCCGGCTCGACGAAGACAACCAGTGGCGCCTTGCCGGCGTCACCGCGGCGCTGCCGCAGCAGCAGCCGCAGCAGCCGCAGGGCTGATTTCCATTCTGCTCCGGCCCGACGGCCGGAGCCGTGCCTGACGTCGACTGAAAAGGACGAATCATGAGCAACAACCGCAACGCCCATTCCATCTGCCAGTACGGCCACGATGCCAGCCAGATGCTCACGAGTTCGAACGGACTCGGCAAGGGCGTCCGGCGGCGGATCATGGCGATCCTGCGTCTTTCTTCCGCCTGCGTGGCCTTCGGCCGCCAGCGCGGGCTCGGCGCGCTGGGGCATTCGTCTTCGCGCGTGGCCTTTGTCGTGCCTGCCGCGCTGGGCTCGGCCCTCGCGCTCGGCATTGCCGCGCCTTCGGCTGTGGCGGACACTCTGGAGTCCGGCGGCACTTGCGTTTCCGCCGGGTCGGGTGTGGTCGGCAATGAACCGAACCAGGGCAATACGACCGACCAGCCGGCCGATGGCAGCGGCACCTATTCGACGGTCGCCGGCTGCAATGCCGACGGTCACAACCAGCTCGGCGTCACCGTTTTCGGCACCCGGGCCGATGGCTTTGGAGCAGGTGCAGTCGCCGTCGGTTACAACGCCGATGCGGTGAAATGGGCTTCGGCCTTCGGTCTGGACGCCAATGCCTCGGCGACCGGATCGGTGGCGCTGGGCTTCAGCGCGGTGTCGAGCGGTGCCAATGCGGTTGCCATCGGCAGCGCGGGCGGCGATGGCACGACCCCGCTGACCGTCGCGAACTCGACCACCGCCTCGGGCGCCGGCGCGGTGGCGATCGGCAGCAATGCGACCCGCGGCGCGCAGGCCCGCAGTGCGAATTCGATCGCGCTCGGCGGCGAGGCGACGGTCGGTTCCGGCGCGACTTCGGGCATCGCGATCGGCACGGCAGCCACGGCGAACGGCAACGGTTCCGTCGTTATTGGCGCTTCGGCGGAAAATGCCGCGACGATTACGGCGGTCGTCATCGGCCCCGATGCGACAAGCATCAGCACGGCCGGTGTGGTTATCGCGCATGCGAGAAACGATGAATTGGGAGTTCCGACGGCCTTGACGACCGACGGAGCCACGCCATCCATCCTCTATTCGGTTGCGGTTGGCGATAGTGCCGAAGCGGGGAACGGCGGAACGGCGGTCGGGTCGAAGGCGAGTGCCGTTGGAAACGGCGCCCTCGCCCTGGGGGCAGGCACCAGCGCCAGTGGCACTGTGGCGACGGCAGTTGGTTTCGCCAGCTATGCAACGGGCGAATATTCGCAGTCCTTCGGGTACGAAAGCGCTGCAAGCGGCGACTTCGGGACGGCTATCGGTTCGACTTCGACGGCTTCTGGCATCTCCTCGGTGGCGCTTGGCACCTCGGCATCGGCGACGGGCGAGCACGCGGTGGCGATAGGGTCGTCGCCCACCAACAGCCCGCAACAGGACAGCACCACGAATACGCGCGCCAGCGGGGCCAACTCGCTGGCCCTCGGCACGTCGGCGGTCGCGGCAAACAGCAATGCCATCGCGATCGGCACCGGTGCCGAAGCCACGGGTGCGCAATCGATCAGCATCGGCACGGGCAATCAGGTCAGCGGCGACAACTCGGGCGCGATCGGCGATCCGACGACGATTACGGGGACGGGCAGCTATTCGCTGGGCAACGACAACACGATCGATGCCGACGAAGCGGGCGTGTTCGGCAACAACAACGTCCTGACGGCAGCGGCAGATGGCAGCCGGATCATCGGCAACGGCAACAATGTCGATGTTGCCGATGCCTTCGTGATCGGCAATGGCGCCGATGCGACCGTCGCGGGCGGTGTCGCGCTGGGCAGCGGCTCGGTCGCCGGTACGGCAGCCGGTGTCGCCGGTTACGACCCGGTGACGGGCGCGCCTTCCACCGACGCGACGCCGACCTGGCAGAGCACTGCCAGCGCGGTCGCCGTGGGCGACGCTGCGGGCGGGGTGACGCGCCAGATCACCGGCGTCGCCGCCGGCACCGAACTGACCGACGCGGTCAATGTGGCGCAGCTCCAGGCGGCGCAGGCTGCGGCGACGACGCATTACTACAGCGTCAACGATGGCGGCGTGATCGGCGGCAACTACAACAACGACGGCGCCACGGGCCTGAATGCCCTGGCAGCGGGGGTCGATGCCTCTGCCGCGGGCGTGGATGCCGCCGCCATTGGTCTGGGTGCCGATGCCTCGGCGGAAAAGAGCACTGCCATTGGCCCGAATGCGACCGCCTCGGGCGATTTCTCGGTGGCCATCGGCAGCAACTCCGAGGCGCTGGGAGTCCATGCCGTCGTCCTGGGTGCAGACAGCCGGGCCGACGCGGTGTCCACGGCGCTGGGCCAGAACGCCAATGCGGAAACGGTCGACGGACAGGGCTTCGCCACGGCGGTGGGCAACAGCAGCCTGGCAAACCAGGTCGGCGCGGTCGCGCTGGGTGCGGGTGCGAACGCGACCGGCGAGCGAGCGACGGCACTGGGTGCCGATACTACGGCTTCCGGCGGCTACAGCGTGGCTCTGGGGCAGAACGCGCTGGCGACCGCAGACCGTGGCGCTGCGTTGGGCGTCGGGGCGCAAGCCCTGGCCGAGGGTGGCATTGCGCTCGGGGCGGGGTCGATTGCTGACACTGCCGCAGGCGTTGCCGGCTACGACCCCCTCACCGGGCTCGGCTCCACGGATCCGTCTTCCACCTGGGTCAGTACGCTTGGCGCCGTCAGTGTCGGCGGCGCAGGCGATACGCGCCAGATCACCGATGTCGCGGCGGGCACCGAACTGACCGACGCGGTCAATGTCGCGCAGTTGCAGGCGGTCGAATCGCTGGCGACGTCCGGCTGGAATGTGACCGACGGCACGACCGGGGCGAATATCGGCCCGGACGGGACGGTGACCTTCACCGGCGATACGAACATCTCGGTGGCGCAGACGGGTGTGGACGACAACGGCGCGGTCGAGATTGCGCTGAACCCCGATGTCGACCTGACCGCTGCGGGCAGCCTGACGGTGGGCGATACTCTGGTCGACACCAATGGCCTTGCAGTGACCGACGGTGTGACGACAACGGCCGTAGGGGCCGACGGCGTAACCAGCGGAACGGTGGTGCTGAGCGGGGTGTCGAACGACATCACCGGTCTCGGCAACACGACGCTGACCGATCCGAGCTTCGGCACGGTCGGCCGCGCGGCGACCGAGGAGCAGCTGGCGATCGTCAACCAGACCGCGAGCGCGGGCTGGAACGTCAGCGCGCAGGGCGCGAACGCGACCAATGTCTCGGTGGCAAGCGCGACCGGTGCTGACGTCGACCTCAACAATGCCGACGGCAATATCGAGGTCACGAAGGCGACCGACAGCAACGATGTCACGTTCGACCTGGCCGACGATATCACGGTCGACAGCATGGTTGCGGGCAACACCACGATCGACACCGATGGCCTGACCATCGCGGGCGGGCCCAGCGTGACCAGCGGCGGCATCGACGCCGGCGGCACGGTGATCTCCAACGTCGCCCCCGGCATCGCTGGCACCGATGCGGTCAACCTCGACCAGCTTCAGGCGGCACAGGCGGCCGCGACGACGCATTACTACAGCGTCAACGATGGCGGCGTGATCGGCGGCAATTATAACAACGACGGCGCGATAGGAACGAACTCGCTTGCAGCGGGTGTGAATGCCCAAGCCCAAGCAGCCGACAGCGTGGCAATAGGCCTGAATAGTCAAACGACGGATATAAATGCCACGTCAATAGGTGCTTATTCTACCACTCAGGGAGTGAACGATACGGCGCTGGGGGCCTTCGCCGCCGCCAACGGACACGAATCGACGGCCCTCGGTGCTGGAAGTTTTGTGTATGACAGCGGAACCGGTGTCGGCTTCAACACCTCGGTCGAGGGCCGCGGTGTGGCGGTCGGGCACAGCGCTTCGACGGTCGTGGACGGCACGGCGCTTGGTTCGAGCAGTAGTGTCACAACTGCATATGGTGTGGCGCTGGGCAGCGGTTCGGTCGCCAGCACGGCAGCGGGCGAAACGGGCTACGTTCCGACCGGTGCGCTGGCGGGCGATGCCGCGGCCATTGCCGCTACGGATAGCACGACGCTTGGCGCCGTCAGTGTCGGCAGTGCCGGCAATACGCGCCAGATCACCAATGTCGCCGCTGGTACGCAAGACAGCGACGCGGTCAATGTCGCGCAGTTGCAGGCGGTCGAATCGCTGGCGACGTCCGGCTGGAACGTGACCGATGGCACGACCGGTGCGAATATCGGCCCGGACGGGACGGTGACCTTCACCGGCGATACGAACATTTCGGTGGCCCAGACGGGTGTGGACGACAACGGCGCGGTCGAGATTGCGCTGAATCCCGATGTCGACCTGACCGCTGCGGGCAGTCTGACGGTGGGCGATACTCTGGTCGACACCAATGGCCTTGCAGTGACCGACGGTGTGACGACAACGGCCGTAGGGGCCGACGGCGTGACCAGCGGGACGGTGGTGCTGAGCGGGGTGTCGAACGACATCACCGGTCTCGGCAACACGACGCTGACCGATCCGAGCTTCGGCACGGTCGGCCGCGCGGCGACCGAAGAGCAGCTGGCGATCGTCAACCAGACCGCGAGCGCGGGCTGGAACGTCAGCGCACAGGGCGCGAACGCGACCAATGTCTCGGTAGCAAGCGCGACCGGCAGCGATGTCGACCTCAACAATGCCGACGGCAATATCGACGTGACGAAGGCGGCGGACAGCAACGATGTCACCTTCGACCTCGCGTCCGATCTGGTGATCGACAACAGCATCACCGTTGGCGACACGGTCATCGACGGCGACAGCGTGACGACGACCAACCTGACGGTGACGGGCGACACCCAGCTGGGCGACAACTTCGTCGTGAACGACGGCGGCGTCTACTACGACGGCCCGGTCACCGAGGGTAACCACATCGTCAACAAGACCTATGTGGACGACTCGGTCACCGCGGTTACCGAAGCGGGGCTGAACTTCGCCGATGCTGCGGGCAATCTGGTTCATGTCGATCTGGGCGGCACGCTGCCCGTGATCGGTGCGACCACGCAGGTCGTGACTTCCCTATCGACCTCGGCCCCGACAGTGGGCACTTACTCGTCGGCCAATGTCCAGACCATCGCGGACGCCGCGACCGGTCAGGTCCAGGTCCAGATCGCGGACAGCCCGAAATTTGGCGATGTCACCATCAACGACAACGGCACCGGCCGGATCACGGGCGTGACGGCGGGCACGGCGGACACCGATGCGGTCAACGTCGCCCAGCTGAACGAAGTGAGCGATATCGCCAATGCCGGCTGGAACGTGACGGCGCAGGGCGCGAACGGCACCAATGTCGGTGTCAACAGCCCGACGGGTAACAGCGTCGACCTCAACAACAGCGACGGCAATATCGAGGTTACCAAGACTGCCGACAGCAACGATGTCACCTTCGACCTCGCATCCGATCTGGTGATCGACAACAGCATCACCGTCGGCGACACGATCATCGACGGCGACAGCGTGTCGACGACCAACCTGACGGTGACGGGCGACACGCAGCTGGGCGACAACTTCGTCGTGAACGACGGCGGCGTCTACTACGACGGCCCGGTCACCGAAGATAACCACATCGTCAACAAGTCGTATGTGGACGAGTCGATCACGACGGCCGTCAGCAACGTCAACATCGGTTTTGCGGGCAATTCGGGCGGTGCGGTGACCCGTTCGTCCGGCCAGGTTCTGACTATACAGGGTGAGGGCACGACTGCGGGCGATTATTCGGGGGCGAACATTCGCACGGTTACCGATCCGGCGACGGGTTCGGTCAACATCGAGATGGCGGAGAGCCCGCAGTTCGGCAATGTGACGGTCAACGCCGACGGCACCGGCAAGATCACCGGCGTGACGGCGGGCGAACTGTCGTCGACCAGCACCGATGCGGTGAACGGCAGCCAGATCGTTGCCCTGGGCGACAGCATCGCCTCTTCGCTCAGCCCCGGGTCGAGCTACGATCCGGCGACGAACACCATCAACACGCAGATCGCGGTGGGCGGCAACGTCTACAACAACGTCGAATCGGCGATCCAGGCGGTCAACAGCAACGCTTCGGCCGGGTGGAACGTCACCACCGGCGCGACCGGGTCGGGCGTGGCCACGGGGTCGAGTGTGGCCAATGTCGCACCGGGCGCCACGGCCAGCTTCACCGCCGGCAACAACATGATGATCCACCAGAACGGGACCGAGGTTCAGGTTGCGCTGAACCCCAACCTGACCGGGATCGAGAGCATTGCGATCGAGAACGGGCCGACCATCGACGGCAACGGCATCGATATGGGCGGCACGCGGATCACCAATGTCGGCGCCGGGGTCGCACCCACCGACGCGGTGAACCTGGGCCAGCTCAACGCCGGCCTGGCCGATACGCTCAACCAGGCGAACCACTATACCGACGCGATGATTGCGGATCTGCGGTTCGACCTGTCCGACTATCGCAGCGATGCGAACGGGGGCACGGCCTCGGCCATGGCCATGGGCATGGTCCCGCAGGCTTTCGAGCCGGGCATGGGGATCATGGGCTTCGGCATTTCGCACTGGCAGGGCGAGCAGGCCATCGCGGTCGGGTTCTCGAAGGCTTCGGACAACGGCCGGTTCGTGATCCGCGCCACCGGCACCTACAACACCCGGAACCAGGCCGGCGCGGCGATCGGTGCGGGGATCCAGTTCTGACACGCCGGACCCGCATCCCCCTTCGGCCTAACACATTTGGAGATCGTCAGGTGAACATTCGTAATCCCGTGATCGCAGCCGCCCTTGCCATGACCTTTGCCGGCTCTGCCGGAGCCGCAGAGCCGGGCAACGGCACCCCGACCTATCGCCCCGGACACGACGCTTCGGTGGAGTTCCCGGCACCGCGCAAAGCCACGCGCAAGGACGGGGCCTTCGTGCCGCCGCGCAACGTCGCGATGGTCGCCCCGGGCATGACCAAGAACCAGATATACACCCTGCTGGACGTGCCGCACTTCCACGAAGGCCTGTTCTTCGTGCGGAAGTGGAACTACATCCTCAACTTCTACACCGGCAAGGGGGACGAACACGTCGCCTGCCAGTACCAGATCCGGTTCGACAAGAAGGCGCGGGTCGAAAACACGTTCTTCCGCGATGCCGAATGCGTGCAGTTGCTCGACCGCCTGCTGGCGCCCGACGTCGTCACCGTCGCAGGGCCCGCCACGCCGGCCAAACCGGCCAAGACCTATCGCTTCAACTTCGCATTCGACAGCGCCGAGATCGACGATCGGGGCCATGCCACACTGCGCGAAGCGGCCGAGGAAGTCCGCGCCGGCGACTACCGGGAGGTTATCGTGACCGGGTTTACCGACACGATGGGCGATACGGATTACAACGATGCGCTTGCCGCCCGCCGCGCGGCCGTGTCGGCCAGTGCCTTGCGCGGCATGGTCGGCGGGATTCCCGTCTATGCCCGGGCCGCGCGCGATCTGGAGGTTCCGACCGGCTCGCAGAAACGCGAGCTGCGCAACCGCCAGGTCCTGATCGAGCTGTACACGACCACCGTCGATCGTCCGGCGCCGGTAACCGATCGATGATGGCCCGGCCGCATCTGCCGGGGCTTGCCGCCCTGACTTTCGTGGCCGCGTGCTGCGCGGCCCTGCCCCCGGGCCTTGCCGCGCAGGGCCGCGACGGGCCTTCGGCCCAGGCAGGCTCGCCCGCTGCGGCGCCCGCGCAGCTCGGGCCGAGCGATTTCCTCAACGCAGCGCTCCACATCGTGGCGGCGGTCGACCGCTACGAAATGGGCGAGATCTGGGACAAGTCCTCGCCGATCATGAAAGCGAGCATTCCGCGCGACCGCTTCGTCGGCAATACCGCGCAGCAGCGGGCCATGCTCGGCGCCGTCAGCAACCGCGAATGGCGCGCCATCATGCGCGTCGTGCTCGACACGGGCGACGGACCTCTGCCCCCGGGACGATACATGTCCGTCCGCTTCGCAACGGCAGGACAAAGCGGCATCACGATGGAAGAAGTCGTCTCCTTCCATCTCGACGCCGACGGACAATGGAAACTCGCCGGTTACACCATCAACCGGATGTAGCACGACCCGCGGCATCGCCCGGGCGCCAGCGCCGAAGCGGGCGGACGATCCCATACGAAGCTGGACGGGCCTGTCGCGGGAGCGTATTTCGATGCCATAAGGCTTCGGACCTTCCGAAGATTTCGATGGGAACCCGTTTCACTTGCTACGCAGAACCATTCTCGCCCTTGCATTGGTCGTCGCCGGATGCGCCACGCCCGCGAAAAGATTTGGCGAGATGCCGTTTGCCTTGTCCGAAGCGAGCGACCGAACGTTCCGAATGAGCGAAGAAAGCGCCGCTGCGGAGGCGGTGCGGCAAGTCCTGCTAGGCGCCGGCTTCAGCGAACGTCCCGACGCCGATCTGATCGTCGAGACGGGTTTTTCCGTCAGGCCGAAGGAACTGGCGATAGAAGCTGTCGGCGAGGACGGAGAGACGAAAGCAATTTCTCCACCTGCCGGCGGGATAGCCATGTTCTGCACACCGAAGGCATATGTTCTCAATATTGCGTTTGTCGATGCGCTTTCGGGCGAGGTGAATGCACGCAGCGGCGCTATCGTACGGAGGTGCCGGGCAGACGAGGATATCGTTCTCAGGGACCTTGCCGAGACCGCACTGACGGCGAGCGGCTGAAGCTCAGTCGATCGCCGAAAACGTCATGGTAACGCGCGTTCCGTGCGGCTGTCTGGCTTCGTAAGCTATCGTGCCGTTGTGGTGCTCGATCGCTGCCGCCACATAGGCAAGGCCCAGACCTGCCGAGAGCCCACCACCGCCGTTGCGGCCCAACCGTTTGCCGAAGCGCGCGAACGGAGCGTCGCGCCGCGCCGCGGGCATCCCGGGCCCGTCGTCTTCGATCGAGCATTCGATCCTGTCGCCTTCGCGCTTGACCGAGCACCGGACCAAGCCGCTCTCGGGGCTGAATTTTATCGCATTGTGGAGCAGGTTCACGAAAGCGCGCGACAGGCTGTCGCGTTCGGCCTCGATGAAGAGGTCGTGGGCCGAGCGATCGATTTCAACCTTGACGTTGCGGCTCGACGCGAATGGCCAAAGCTCGTCGGCTGCTTCCATGAGAAGATCGCAGAGTTCGACTTCCTCGGGATCGAACGAAACCGCCGAAAACCGCGCCATCTGAACAAAATCGTCCGAGAGCCGAAGCGTCTTTCGCGCCAGCGACTGGATACGCTCGACCAGCGCCTTGTCTTCGATCGCCGCCTGATGCTTTTCGAGGAGCATGATGATCGAGCTTTGCGGCGATCGCATATCGTGGCTGAGGAATTCCAGCATCTCGTCCCGTTCGCGCTGTGCCCGGCGAATTTCGCTTATATCGGCAAGCTGGAGGATCCATCCACGCTGCTCGCCCGAATGGTTCCGAAGCGGAAAGTGCCGTCTCGTATAGGTTTTCCCGTTTCCGAGACGCAGTTCGACAAGGTCCTCGTCGTCGGGGTTTGCATTCCCTTCCAATTCGCCAAGCCAGGCACGCAGCGGGTTGTCATCGCCCGGGGCGGCAAGAAGCGACCGGGCCGCCCGGTTGGCCAGGACGGTTTGCCCCGCATTGTCGGTAACGAGAATGGGATCGACGACGCTGTCGATCGTATCGGACACCAGCCGGCGAAGGTCGCGCATTTCCGAGATCGCCGACTGCAGCCTCGCCGTTTGTCCGCCGATCGGATCGAGATAGGATTCCTCGGACATGTCGGAGCCGAGCGGCGTCTCCTCTTTCGACAAGGCATCGAGTTCTTTCGCGATCGCCCGGTCCACGGTTTGCAGCCGGCGCCAGCTCCACAGGGGGTAGGCAACCACCAGCCCGGCCAAAGCCGGGGTCGGAGGAATCCAGATATCGGCGGTTACCAGCAGTGCGGCAGGAATCGCGAGAGCCAGGACCAGCGTTGCGATCCAGGCAGAGAAGGCACCGGAAGGGCGCAGCCACCAGAACGAAACCAGCAGGAAGAAGGCCGGGAGCACCGCGGCCATCGTTCTGATCCTGTTGCCCGGCACGTCTATCGCCCGGTCGGCCAGCAGGCTGTTGAGCAGGTTGGCCTGCAGTTCGACACCGCTGCTGAGCGCCCCGGTGGTGTTCGGCACCCGGAACCGATCGCCCAGTCCCGCCGCGGTCGCCCCGACCAGCACGATCCGGTCCTCGATGAAATCGGACGGCACTTCGCCTGCGAGGACACTGGAAAAGGATGCGGTGCGGAAAGCGCCGGTGCCCGGCTGGAACGGAATGGTCGCGAAGGTTTCGTTCCTGTCGGCGAGGCGCTGGAAGACCGGGGAAGGATGGCCCAGAGCAGTGCGATAGGCGTGCTCCATCAGATGGACCCATTCGCGGCCCGATGCCGAAAAGGTGAGCGGCACCGACCGTGCCACGCCTCCCTCGTCCGGGATCAGGGCGACCTGCCCCAGATTTCGCGCCGATTGCGCGAAGGCCGGGACGGGCAGTACCGCATCCACTACGCGCCCGTCCGTCCCCGGTGTTTCGAAGAGGACCGGTAGCGAAACGTTGCCGAGACGCTCGATCGATTGGGCGAAGTGCCGGTCTTCTTCGGCAGTTCCCGGTTCGGTAAACAGCACGTCGTAAGCGACCGCCGCGGGTTGCGCCCGGGCCAGCTGATCCAGGAGCCGCGCATGAATGTCGCGCGACCACGGCCACCTGCCGAGCGTGGCCATGCTTGCATCGTCTATCGCAACGAGGAGGATCCGATCGGATACCGGCGGAGCCGAAAGGCCGACGAGGAAGTCATAGACGATGTTGTCGGCGCGCACGGTCGTGCGGCCTGTGCCGAGCATCGCCGCAATCGCGAGGGTGATTGCAAGGACTGCACACCACTCGAGCAGAAACCTTACGCGCAACGATCATCCACCATCGGGCCGCGTGATTGTGAGCTTTTCATCATCCGTCCAGTTTACGAACGTATCCCCCGAATCGGTTCGATAGACTCCGACGCGCCAGAAATACACTCCGGGCGGAAGTTTCCGGACCGACACTTCGGTATCGGTGAGGCCGGTTTCATCGATCACGGGCGTTCCGCGTTCGCCGTCACGGAAGAGTTGCAGCCGATAGCGCCGCGTCCTGTCGCCTTCGTCGCCCCACCTGAACAGGTAACCGTCGCCCGAGCGTTCCACTTTCGCAGCGATCGTCTCCAGACTTCGCCTGAAAGAGTAGGTCTGCCGCATCCCGCGAAGCCCGCCTTCGCCAATCGCCGATACGCGCAGGAACAGGTTGCCGTTGGGCACCTGCGTAAACGCGAAATGCGGGGTGGCGGATTCGAGTTCTGCGAAGGCGTCGACGAAACCCGCATCGGTTGCCAGAAGAGCGTAATAGCCGCTGGCACCCGCCACGGGCGTGACGTCGAACGACACGATCTCGCCGGCCTGCAGACGATCGGGATTCTCCAGGCTGGGGGCAGGCAGCAGATCGACCTGCTCGCCCCGGTCGTCTGCGTCGGCGATGAAGCCAAATCGTTCGGCCACTGTCCATGCCGAGCGCGTGCCTGGTTGCGAAACCGACACGCTGCCTTCGAATACCGCGGTGCCTGCCGTTCGGGAGTCCATGTCGTAGGACACCGTGAACTCGGTCCCCCGGACGGCCGTCAGCGAAATCGGCGTTTCGACATCGACGCTGCCTTTGCGCCCGGGGAAAGGCCGGACATTCGCATCGATCCGCCCCTTGTCGAGCTTGAACCGATAATCGATCGCGTTGTCGATCAGGTATTTCCGCAGCCGGACGAGCTGTGCGCGGCTTTGCGACGGCATTGCGATACGCGATCCGTCCGACAGGGAAAGCGTCAGGAAACTGTTCGCTGCGGTGGAGATCCGGGCGCCTTCGCGCAGCCGCATTCCCACCGCCGGAGCAATATTGCGACCGCCCATTTCGACCGCCACCGACCCGCGCACGCTCGCGATCCTGGCTTCTTCGGGGACCCAGCGAAGCCAGTGACGGGGGATCGAACGGTGGCGGTTCGCCGTCAGCCGGCGGGCGTCGCGCACCCGCCAGATTCTCTGCAAGTCCCGCCAATCGTATTTGGGCAGGATATAGCGTTCGGCCAGTTCGGAAAGGGTATCGCCGGGCTTTACCTCGTACCGCACAGGGGCATCGTGTGCCGGCTGAGCGGCGGCCGCGGCGGCAAGATAAAGCAGGCTCAGCCCTCTTCTCCTCGCAGGAAACGTTCCAACCGATAGCCGAAGCCCGATATCGCCGCAATTCGCAGGCCGTTTTCGGGGACCAGCCGCAACTTTATGCGAATTCGTGAAATATGCACGTCCAGCGTCCTCGTCGGGAGGTCGGGATTGGCCTGCCAGATCGTTTCGAGAATATAGCCGCGCGAAAGCGGGCGATTGATGTTCTCGAACAGCATGAGCGCGAGGGCAAATTCCTTGCCGCTCACTTTCACGCACTCCTTATCCATCCAGATCGACTGGGTGAGGCGATCGAATTCGTAGCGGTCGAACACGAGGCGGCGCGATTGCTGCTGCTGTTGCTGTTGCGATCGGCGATTCACCGCCTCTACCCGTGCGCCGATGACGGAAGCGGATTCGGGCTTGACGATATAGTCGTCCGCCCCGGCCCGCAGCGCCTGCGCGATGGCGTCCTTGTCCGATCGGTTGGTCAACATGATGATGCCTGCCGAGGCATTGTGGCCCGAACGAAGCTGCTGCAGCAGGTCGAACCCCAGAATATCGGGCAAATGCCAGTCGAGCAGAATGACGTCGAAAGTGTCGCGGCGCAGGGCAGAGATAAATTTCTGCCCGTTGGAGTAGATCTCGCAGGCATGGCCAAGATCGCGCATCGAATCGCACACGAAAGCGGCAAGGTCATCGTCATCGTCAACAACAGCTATGCGCATGGTCACCTCACCAGGCTGCGGCTCGAACGCCGGGCCGCTTTGCCGAATATCTCAAAGCTGGCGCCTACCTAGGGGACTTTACAACAAATGTAACATGCGATCCGGGAGACGTTACAATGATTTACAGCCCGCACCCGCCCGATCCGGCTATCCGTTCGGAGTATGCTTTCGCCATACTGTCGATATCCGCGGACGTGAGGTCCGGCCGATCTCGATCGCAAAAGAGCGGTCGAAACAGCGTGCGGCCTCGCGATGAAAAGGGGGGCCATGCTCCAGTACCGAACGCCTCGGCGTGTTTTTCAGCCGATCAGTATCCCGCTCTATCAAGCAGGAGGGGAGAATGCGTGCTCCTCTTGCGGCCATCGCCAATGGTTCATCGGGCGGACAACGGCGGAATGCGCTTTCTGCGGCATGGCGCTGCCGCTTACCCATGGGGCAGCGCTGCCGTCCGTTCCCGCAATCGAGCAATGGACGCGCTGACGGCTCGTCGGTGCGCAGCCGGTGCCGGCTCGACGAAAACGATTCTACCCCAATATCGCGACGCTTCGAAGTATGATCCTCACCAGTTCCGTCTGTCTGCTCACGCCGACTTTGGCGAAAATTCTTTTCGAATAGGATCGCACCGTGCTTTCCGTCAGACCGAGCTGGTCGGCGGCTTCGGTCAGAGTGAATCCCTGGGTCAGCAAGCCCGCCAGGCGCGCTTCCGAGGGCGACAGATCGAACAGCGTCGCTATGATTTGCTCGAACGTTTCCCCGGGGGCAGGGTCGGTGGCGTATATGATCGCCCCGGGGCTTGCGTCGATGGGTGCCGAGCGCCCGCGTTCGATCGCGCGGATCAGAATGCCGAGCCCTTCGTTGTCCGGATCGGCGCATCGGAACGCGCGGACGAGGTTGCTCCGGCCGGTGCCGTCGATTCGATCGCTCAGCGTCTCTTTCAGGATTCGATCGAACCTGCGCGAGTCCGTGCGGCCATGGACCGCGAGACGTCGGTCGACGAGATGGAAGGTCTCGCCCCTTCGGACACGCGATTCAGCGGCCCTGTTCATCCGCAGTACCCGGCCACGCCCGTCAAGAATGAATGTCGCAATTGTCAGCCGGTCCAAGGTGGAGGTCAGCACGCCGATCTCGCTCTCGTCGCGCTGGATGCGTGAAAACAGCTCCAGCGCGATCTGCACGTGCGGCCGCAAGGCGGCCATCAGGGCCTTGTGCCGGGCCGTGAAGCGGAAGCTTTCGGAATGTGCGATGAGGCCGAGGTTGCATTCGATCCCGCCAGGCTCCGCGACATACATGCCGAGCGCCTGCGCGATTCCGTAAGGTTTCATGACTTCCAGATAGAACTCGTCGCGTTCCAGCCCCTCGCGCGGGGCGACTTCCTCGAGCAGGAGGATCTCGCCGGTCCGCTTCAGCGCGTTGCTCATCGGGTCGAGATCGCCGAGCGCCGCCTGGCGCGAGTGGATCGTGCGCGCCACCTCGGGGTCGACCGCGGGAGGCTCCGCCCACAGCGTGACCGAGGCGAGCCCCTTGCGGCTGAGCTGGAGCGAGATCGCCGCATTGTCGCACCCTGCCGTCTCCGCCAGCGCCCGCAGGAAGGCGCGCCAGGGTTCCAGCTCGATCGGACCGCGATAGAGCGTCGCCAGCAGCTCGGGGTCGAGTGCCACGGTTTCGGTCTTCGCCCGCGCCGTCATCCGCCGCCGTCCTGTGCGAGTGCGAGAAACGCAGGCACCTCCCCCCCGCCGTGCAGCTCGATCGCCGCGCCCGAGACGTAGGCGGCCTCCGCCGAAGCCAGCCAGGCCACGCAGGCGGCCACGTCGCTCCCGCGCGCCATGCGCTTCATCGGCAGTGTGGCGCCGAGCCGCGCGACGCCTTCTGCACCGCCGTAATGTTCGACCTGGTCGGGATTCTCGACCAGACCGATCACGATCGCGTTGACCCGAACGTGAGGGCCCCATTCCATCGCCAGCCCCTTGGTCGCGCTGATCAGTCCTGCCTTGGCCGCGCCGTAGGCGACCGTGCCGGGCGCTGCCCGCAGGCCGGAGATGCTGGCGATGTTGACCACCGAACCGCCCGTCTCGCGCAAGGCGCCATAGGCCGCGCGTGCGAGGACGAGCGGCGCGGTCAGATTGAGCGCGATCACTTTCTCGAGCAGTTCGGGCGAGGAGTCTGCGACCGGCGCCGCCGGTGTGCCCCCGGCATTGTTGATCAGGAGGTCGAGGCGCCCCAGTCGCTGCGTTGTCGTCGCCACCAGCGCTTCGACGGCGGCGGGATCGCGCACGTCGGTTGGCAGGAACAGTGCCTCCCTTCCTTCGGCCGCTACCGGTTCCGCGGGCGCACGGCGCGCGCAGACGGCGACCTGCCATCCGTCGGCGAGCAGCCGTTCGGCAATCGCGCGTCCGATGCCGCGCGTTCCCCCGCTGATCAATGCGACGCGTTCGCTCATATCCGTTGTTCGTCCTCTCCCGCTCCGGTCTGGAGCCTATCTTCCGGCCCTGCAAGTCGCCGTCACCAAATGGGGGTATCGGCCGATCGCGCGCAGCCGCATCTGTCGGTCCGGGAAGAGAGGATCGAACGACCGGCCATGCCGACGATTGACAAGACGATGGACCCTGCCGCGGTGGTCTCCCGGTTGCGGAGCGGGATGACGCTTGGCATCGGCGGCTGGGGTCCGCGCCGCAAGCCGATGGCGCTGGTGCGCGAGATTCTGCGCTCCGATCTCGAAGACCTTGTTCTCGTTTCCTACGGCGGCCCCGATGCAGGGATGCTGTGCGCTGCAGGCAAAGTCAGGAAGCTGGTCTTCGCGTTCGTCTCGCTCGACGAGATCCCGCTCGAACCCTGGTTCCGCAAGAGCCGCGAAGCCGGCGCGGTCGACGTGCTCGAGCTGGACGAGGGCATGTTCCAGTGGGGCCTCAAGGCCGCGGCGCTTTCGCTGCCGTTCCTGCCCACGCGGGTCGGTTTGGGGACCGACTTGCCCGAGTTGGGCGGGTTGAAGACTGTGACTTCGCCCTACGACGACGGCGAAGTCCTGGTCGCGATGCCCGCGCTGAAACTCGACGCCGCGCTGATCCATGTCCATCGGGCCGACCGGCGGGGCAACGTTCAGGCGCTCGGGCCCGACACCTATTACGACGAATGGTTCGCCAAGGCGGCGGACGAATGCTTCGTCTCCTGCGAGGAACTGGTCGATGCGATGGAAGTCGCCCGCCCGCAGGATGTCTGGGCCAATCTGTTCGAGCGGTGCTTCGTGACCGGCGTTACCGAGACGCCGGGCGGTGCGCATCCGACGACCATGCCGCCCGCCTATGGCTGGGACATGGGCTGGCTGAAGAAATACGCCGCGGCGGCCAGGGACCCGGGCGACTGGGGCGCCGTTGCCGAGTGGGCGGTGGGCGCGAGCGAGGCGGACTATCTCGCCTCGGTCGGCGGGCGCGAGGGCGTGGCGGCGCTGCCGCTGCCGGTGTTCTGATGGGCGCTACGCTGGCAGAACTGTGCATCGTCGCCTGTGCGGAAACCTTCCGCACACGCCGCGAGATCGTCGCCACCGGCATCGGGCCGATCCCCCGCATCGGTGCGGGCCTGGCCAAGCTGACCCATTCGCCGGGCCTGATGATGACCGACGGCGAAGCGTTCCTGGTCGAGCAGCCGGTGCCTCTCGGCGCGGCGGGCGGCGAACGCCCGGCGCCCGCCGGATACCTCCCGTTCTCGCGCTTCTTCGACAGCGCGGTGTGGACCGGGCGGCGGCATGCCATGGTCACCCCGACGCAGATCGACCGGTTCGGGCAGACCAACCTCTCGGCGCTCGGTGGCACCCATGCGCAGCCCAAAGTGCAGATGCTGGGCGCGCGGGGTTTCCCCGGCAATGGCATCTATCACCCGAACTCGATGTTCATTCCGGCCCATTCGCCGCGCGTGTTCGTTGCAGGCGAAGTCGATCGCGTTTCCAGCCCCGGGTACAACCCGGCGCGGCGGGTGCCGGGCGGGAACTACCGCGGCATCGACTTGCGCCGGATCGTCACCGACTTGTGCGTCATGGACTTCGGCGGCCCCGATCGCGCGATCCGCGTGATCTCGCTGCACCCCGGGGTGACCTTCGCGCAGGTGCAGGACGCGACCGGCTTCGAACTGATCGACGCGGTGGAAAGCGAAACGCCGCTGCCGGGCGAGGAGCAGCTGGCGCTGATCGAACGGCTCGATCCGCGCGGCTTTCGCGCCCGGGTGTTCAAGGACAATCCTCCGGCAGAAAGGGGCGCGTCATGAGCGAACCCGGCAACGACGGCCTCGAGCCGCCGACCCCCAGCGAGCACGTTTACGAGACCGACGAGCCGGTCCTCTACGAGGCCGCCGGCGGGATCGCGCGCGCGACCCTCAACCGTCCGCGCTATCACAACGTCCAGAACAGCCAGATGACTTACGCGCTGGACGACGCCTTCCGCCGCGCGGTCGACGACGATGCAGTCAAGGTCATCGTGCTGAAGTCGGACGCCAAGCACTTCAGCGCGGGGCACGACATTGGCTCGCCGGGGCGGGACTTCCACGCGAGCGTCGACCGGCGGCTGATGTGGTACGACCACGCCAACAAGGCCGGTGCCGAGAAGGCCTATATCCGCGAGCAGGAACAGTATCTCGGCATGTGCAAGCGCTGGCGGGACATTCCCAAGCCGACGATCGCGCAGGTTCACGGCGGTTGCATCGCCGGCGGCCTGATGCTGGCCTGGGTCTGCGACCTGATCGTCGCCTCGGACGACGCCTTCTTCCAGGATCCGGTGCTGCAGATGGGCTTCCCGGGCCTGGAATATTTCGCCCATTGCCACGAACTCAACGTGCGGATCGCCAAGGAATTCCTGTTCCTGGGCGAGCGGATGAGCGCGCAGCGCGCCCACGAGATGGGCATGGTCAACCGGGTCGTCGCTCGCGCCGATCTGGAGGCCGAAGTGGCGCGCATCGCCGGCCGTATTGCGGAGCAGCCGCGGCTGGCGCTCCAGCTTGCCAAGCAGGCCTGCAACCATATGGAGACGCTCGCCGGCAAGAACGCCGGGATCGACGCGGCCTTCGGCTATCACCACTTCGCCCACGCCAACAACACGCTGGTCAAGGGCGACTACATCGCCGGGTTCGACGGCAAGACAATGGCCGAGAAGAACAAGCGGCAGACGGGCGAGGACTGACGCTTGGCCGACCCGCTCGCCACTCCGCTGACCGAACAGCTCGGCTGCCGCCTGCCGGTGGTGCAGACGGCGATGGGCTGGATCGCGACGCCGCAACTCGTGGCCGCCAGCAGCAATGCCGGGGCGTTCGGGTTCCTGGCAGGCGCGGTGATGAAGCCCGCCGAACTCGCCGAGGCGATCGCGGAGACGGCTTCGCTCACACCGCATCGGTTCGGCGTCAACTTCCACAGCTTCCAGCCCGGCGCGCGCGAGATCGTCGAGGTGATCCTCGCCAACTGCGAGCGTGTCGGCGCGGTGAGTTTCGGGCGCGGGCCCGACGCCGGGATGATCGCGCGGTTCAACGAAGCCGGGATCGTCTGCATGCCGACCGTCGGCGCGGTGAAACACGCCGAGAAGATGGTTGCGCTGGGCTGCCGGGCGATCACCGTCCAGGGCGGCGAGGGTGGGGGGCACACCGGTTCGGTCGCAACCACCGTGCTGCTGCCGCAGGTGCTCGATGCGGTGAACGTGCCGGTCGCGGCGGCCGGCGGGTTCGCCGATGGGCGCGGTCTGGCGGCGGCGCTGGCCTGGGGCGCGAGTGGCGTCGCCATGGGATCGCGTTTCATGATGACCGCCGACAGTCCGGTGCCAGAGGCGGTCAAGGCCGCCTATACGCGCGCGGGGACCGGCGACATCTTCGTCACCGACCGGATCGACGGCATTCCGCAGCGCATGATCCGCAATCCGATGCTCGACCGCATCGAGAGCGGCGGCGCGCTGGGCAAATGGAGCCGTGGCCTCGCCGCCGCTTTCGCGATGAAGCGCGCCACGGGGGCGAGCTGGCGTGAGCTGCTCGCCAGCGCCCGCACGATGCGGAGCGAGGGGGGCAAGTCGCTCCCCGAAGCCATGCTCGCCTCCGCCGCGCCCATGCTGCTGCAAAAGGCGGTGGTCGAAGGCGATGCGATCAATGGCCTGATGGCCTCCGGCCAGGTTGCCGGCCGGCTCGACGATCTGCCGACCTGCGCCGACCTTCTCGCGCGGATCGAAGCCGAAGCGCGCGAACGGATCGCGGCGCTCGCCGGCAACCCCACCGCGATCGAGGGAGCCGCCTGATGTCGATTGTCTGGTCCGTGGAAGAGCGCATTGCCGAAGTCGTGTTCGATGTGCCGCCGGTCAATGCGTTCGATTCCGCGACATGGCTCAAGCTGCCGGGCATCATCGCTTCGCTGGCCGTGCGGCAGGACGTGCACTGCATCCTGATCCGTGCCGAGGGGCGGGGCTTCTGCGGCGGTGTCGATATCAAGGAGATGCAGGCGCACCCCGAGCGTATCACCGAGCTGAACCGGGGCAATTATCTCACCTTCAAGGCGATCCGCTCCGCCGAAGTCCCGGTGGTGAGCGCGGTTCACGGCTTCGTGATCGGCGGCGGGATCGGCATCTGCGGCGCCTCGGACACGGTCATCGCTGCCGAGGACGCCTATTTCTCGCTCCCAGAGATCGACCGCGGCGCGATGGGCGGGGCGAGCCACCTGTCGCGGATGTTGCCGCTGCACAAGGTGCGCGCGGCGTTCTTCACCGGTGGCAAGATCCCTGCGGAGGAGGCCTGGCGGCTCGGCGCGATCGAGAAAGTCGTTCCACGCACGGAGCTTAGGGCTGAAGCACGCGCGTTCTGCGCCACGATTGCCGCCAAGAGCAGAAAGGCACTGACGGTAGCCAAGGAGGCGCTCAACGGCCTCGAGGAGCGCGACGTCGACCGCGGCTACCGCTGGGAACAGGGGTTCACGCTCGAGATGTACATGCACGAGGACAGCCAGCGCTCGCGCGATGCGTTCGTCGAGACCGGCGGGGCGGCAAAGTTCTGATGGACCTCGCCTATACCCCCCGGCAGCAGGCCTTCCGGCAGGAAGTGCGCGAATGGCTCGCCGCGCACGTCCCGGCCGAGCGGCTGGTCACGCTCGAGCGGAAGGAAGGATTCGACCAGCACGTCGCGTGGGAGCGCGAGCTGGCGAGCGGCAATTGGGGCATGGTCACCTGGCCGAGCGAATATGGCGGGCGCGGGCTCGACCTGATCGAGTGGCTGATCTTCGAGGAGGAATACTGGGCCGCCGGCGCGCCGCTGCGGGCGAACCAGAACGGCATCTTCCTTCTGGGCCCGACGATCATGGAATTCGGCTCCGACGAGCAGAAGGCGCGCTTCCTGCCGCCGATGGCCAGGGGCGAGGTGATCTGGGCGCAGGCCTGGTCGGAGCCGGGTGCGGGCAGCGACATGGCGGCGATCAAGGCCACTGCCCGGCGCGACGGCGATCACTACGTCATCAACGGGCAGAAAACCTGGTCGAGCCGCGCGAGCTTCGCCGACTGGGGCTTCGGCCTGTTCCGCACCGAGGAGGGGAGCCGGCGGCACAAGGGTCTCTCGTTCCTGCTGTTCGACCTCGAGGCGCCGGGCATCACCCGCCGCCCGATCCGGCAGCTTCACGGCGATCCGGGCTTCGCCGAGCTGTTCTTCGACGAGGTCCGCGTGCCCGCGGAGAACCGCATCGCGGGCGAGGGCGAAGGCTGGAAGGTGGCGATGGCGACCGCTGGCTTCGAGCGGGGGCTGATGCTGCGGTCGCCCGGCCGCTTCCAGGCGACCGCCGCGCGGCTGATGGCCCTGCTGCGCGAAACGGCGGAGCGCGCCTCGCCGGGGCTGCGCGAGGACGTCGTCCGGCTGTGGATGAACGCGCAGGCCTATGCCTACAACACGTACCAGGTCGCTGCGCGGATCATGGCCGGCGGCTCGATCGGGGCCGAGGCGAGCCTGAACAAGATTTTCTGGTCCGAACTCGACCGCGCGATGCACCGCGCGGCGATGCACCTGCTGGGACCCGCCGCCGAGCTGCGGACGCTGCCCGATGGCCGCGCGAACGAATGGCTCGAGGGCTACATCTTCTCGCTCTCCGGCCCGATCTACGCTGGCTCGAACGAGATCCAGCGCAATATCACCGCCGAGCGCCTGCTCGGCCTGCCGCGCGTGGGAGCGGGCTGATGGATTTCAGACTTCCGCCGGAAAGCGTCGAACTGGCCGAGGCAGTGCGCGAGTACCTTGCCGGAACGCATGGATCGGACGTGCTGCGGCGGCTCGACGCCGGCGGCAACCGCGATCTGCGCATCTGGCAGGGCCTCGTCGAGATGGGCCTGACCGGACTGCTCGTGCCCGAGAGTCATGGCGGGTTGGGCATGAGGCTGCTGGGCGGCGCCCTGATCGCCCGCGAATGCGGCCGCGCCTGTCTCGCCGAGCCGCTTGTCGATACCGCGCTGGTCGCGGTTCCGTGGCTGATAGCGCGGGGTGAGACCGGCGATCTCGCCGCGATCGCGGCGGGTGAGAAGCTGGTTGCCCTGCCGCACACGATCAATCCGTGGGTTGCGGACGGGGAGGGCGCGGAACTCGCGAGCGTCGACCCCCTGCGCAACCTCGTGGCCGCGCCCGAGGGCGCCGGCGACGATCCTCTGCTGCTCGATCTCGGCGCACTGACGAGCGCGGCGCAGCTCGTGGGGCTCTCGGAGGCCATGCTCGACCAGGCGGTCGCCTATGCCCAGGTGCGCGAGCAGTTCGGCCATGCGATCGGCGGGTTCCAGGCGATCAAGCACAAGCTGGCGGACGTCGCCGTTGCGCTCGAATTCGTGCGCCCGGTCCTCTGGCGCGCAGCGCAGGCGATGGACGACGGGCTGGCGAGCGCGCCGCTGCACGTCAGCCACGCCAAATATGCCGCGACCGATGCCGCCTACCTTGCCGCCGAGAGCGCGATCCAGATCCACGGCGCGATGGGTTATACTTACGAGGTGGATCTCCACTTCTGGATGAAGCGCACCTGGGCGCTCTCTGGCGCCTGGGGCGACCGCAATTTCCACTATCGCCGGATCGAGGACGCCGCGCTCGGCGGCGCGCACCCCCTCGGCCCGCAGCACACGTTCGCCTGAGGAGCCGATGGCCGAAGCCTATATTATCGACGCAGTCCGAACCCCGATCGGGCGCAAGAAGGGCTCGCTGGCCCAGGTGCATCCGGCCGATCTCGCAGCGCATCCGCTGCGCGTGCTGGTCGAACGGACGGGCATCGACGCGAATGCGGTCGACGACTGCGTGTGGGGCTGCTGCGACACGATCGGCCCCCAGGCGGGCGACATCGGCCGCACGGCATGGCTCGTCGCCGGCCTGCCGCAGCACGTGCCTGGCACGACGGTCGACCGCCAGTGCGGCTCCAGCCAGCAGGCGATCCATTTCGCCGCGCAGGGCGTGATGAGCGGTACGCAGGACCTTGTGGTCGCCGGCGGAAGCCAGGCGATGAACGCGATCCCGATCTCCGCCGCGATGTTCGCCGGCCAGCCCTACGGCTTCGACAACCCGTTCAACACCGCGCGCGGCTGGGTCGAGCGCTACGGCGACGGCGTTCTCAACCAGATCGATTCGGCCGAGATGATCGCCGAGAAGTGGAACATCTCGCGCGAGGCGATGGAGCGGTTCGCGCTCGCCAGCCACGAGAGGGCGCAGGCGGCGTGGGACAAAGGCTGGTTCGATGCCGAAGTGGCGCCGCTGGAGGGGCTCGACCGCGACGAGACGATCCGGCCGAACACGACGCTGGAAGGGCTCGCTGCGCTCAACCCCGTGCAGGAAGGCGGGCGCATCACCGCGGGGGTTGCGAGCCAGAACTGCGACGGCGCGGCCGCGCTGCTGATCGCCTCCGAGCAGGCGGTGAAGGACCACGGCCTCACGCCGCGGGCGCGCATCCACCACATCTCGGTGCGGGCGGACGATCCGGTGTGGATGCTCACCGCGCCGATCCCCGCGACCCGGTACGCGCTGCAAAAGGCGGGAATGACGGTCGCGGACATCGACCTGTTCGAATGCAATGAGGCCTTCGCCAGCATCCCGATGGCGTGGATGCAGGAACTCGGCATTCCGCATGAGAAGGTCAACGTGCAGGGCGGCGCGATCGCTCTCGGCCACCCGCTCGGGGCGACCGGCGCACGCCTGATGACGACGCTGCTCGGCGCGCTGGAGCGCACCGGCGGCCGCTACGGCCTGCAGACCATGTGCGAGGGCGGCGGCCAGGCCAACGTGACGATAATCGAGAGGCTTTGACGAATGGGGATCTGCCAAGGCAGGACTGTAATCATCACCGGCGCGGCGCGCGGGCTGGGCCGCGCCTATGCGCTGGCCTTCGCCGCCGAGGGCGCCAACGTGGTCGTCAACGACATCGGCGCCTCGCTGGGCGGCGAAGGGCGTGACACGTCGGCTGCCGACGCGGTGGTCGAGGAGATCGTGCAGAGCGGCGGGAATGCCGTCGCCAATTACGACGACGTGACCGACTGGGACGCGGCCGGGCGGATCGTCGAGGCCGCGGTAAATGCGTTTGGCGACCTCCACGTTGTGGTCAACAACGCCGGGATCGTGCGCGACCGGATGTTCGTCTCCGCCACGCCGGAAGAATGGGACGCGACCATGCACGTGCACCTGCGCGGGCATTTCTGCGTCAGCCGCCACGCGGTCGATTACTGGCGGGCCAAGGCCAAAGGCGGCACGAACCCCGACGCGCGCATCGTCAACACGACCAGCGGCGCGGGGCTGCAGGGGTCGATCGCGCAGGCCGCCTATTCGACGGCCAAGGGCGGGATCGCCACGCTCACCCTCGTCCAGGCGGCCGAGCTGGGCCGCTACGGCATCACCGCCAATGCGCTGGCGCCCGCCGCGCGGACGCGCATGACCGAGCAGGCGTTTGCGGAGAAGATGGCGACCGAAGGCGAGGCGTTCGACACGATGGACCCGGCCAATGTCGCACCCGCGGTCGTTTGGCTCGGCAGCGCGCACAGTGCGCAGGTCACGGGCTGCGTGTTCGAGCTCGAAGGCGGGAAGATCATGCTCGAAGACGGCTGGCGCGAAGGGCCGTTCGTCGACAAAGGCGCGCGGTGGGCGCCGGGCGAAGTCGGCGAAGCGGTGGATCGGCTGCTCGCCGAACGCGTGCCGCCGCGCAAGGTCTGGGGCACCTGAGATGGCATTCGCGCTCGACGAGCAGCAGCAGATGATTGCCGAAACGGCAGCTGCGTTCTTCGCGGAGAACGCAGAGGGCGAGCGCACGCGGGCCGCGATGGCCAACGGTATCGATCGCGATCTCTGGCGCGCCTATTGCCGCGAGCTCGGCTTCGGCGGCCTCATGGTACCCGAGGACCTCGGGGGCCCCGGACTCGGTCATGTGGAACTGGCGGTCGTCACCGAGCAGGCTGGCCGCACCCTGGCGGCGATTCCGCTGCTGGGTCACGTGATGGCAACCGCCGCCCTGCTCGCGAGCGATGATCGGGCGGCGATCGAGGCGCACCTTCCCGCGATGATGGCGGGGGACCGTATCGTCGCGGCGGGCGAGCGAGGAGGCGAGGGCACCTTCGTGCCGCACGCGGCGCAGTGCGATTTGCTCCTCTTGCTCGGCGAAGGCGGCGCGGATCTGATCGAGGCTGGCGCGGCCACGGTCGAGCCGATGAAGTCGCTTGATGAGACCCGCCCGCTCGCGCGGGTTCACGCATCCGCCGGCGATCCGCTCCCCGGCGGAACGGTACCGTGCGAGGCGGCCCGCGCGGCCGGCGTGCTCTGCCTCGCCGCCGAAGCGCTCGGCGGTGCGCAGGAGGCGCTCGACCGGACCATCGCGTTCGCCAGGGAACGCGAACAGTTCGGCCGGCCCGTGGGCTCGTTCCAGGCCTACAAGCATCGCCTCGCCGACCGCGCGGTCGAGATCGAGCAGGCGCGCTCCGCCGTATGGTGGGCGGCCTGCGCCCTCGACGAAGGGCACGAGACGCGCGCGCTGGCGCTCCATGCCGCCAAGAGCTTCTGCGCCGATACCTACCTGCGCATCGCCGGCGACATGATCCAGCTCCATGGCGGCATCGGCTTCACCTGGGAGCACGACGCGCACCTGTTCTTCAAGCGCGCGCGCGCCATTGCCAACATGCTCGGCGACGGGCCGCATCACCGCGAGCGCGTCGCGCGGATCATGCTGGACGAAGCGGCATGAAGCTGGGGTTCTCCGACGTGGAAGAGGCGTTCCGCCGCGAATGCGCGAGCTGGTTCGAAGACCAGATGACCGGCGAGTTCGCCGACATCCGCGGGATCGCGAACCTGGTCGACAAGCCCGAGCGCCGGAAGGCGTGGGAGCGACGACTGGCCGAGCATCGCTATTCATGCATCGGCTGGCCGATCGCCTGGGGTGGTCGCGACGCGACGCTCAACGAGCAGGTCATCTTCGCGGAGGAATACGCCCGTGCCGGGGCGCCGAACCGGCTCAACCACATGGGTGTCGAGCTGCTCGGGCCGACGCTGCTCGCACTCGGCAGCTCCGAACAGAAGGCGCGCTTCCTGCCGGCGATCGCCGAGGGCACCGCGATCTGGTGCCAGGGCTATTCCGAACCCGGTGCCGGCTCCGACCTTGCCGCCATCCGCACCCGCGCGCGGCGCGACGGCGGCGAATGGGTGATCGAGGGGCAGAAGATCTGGACCAGCCTGGCCCAGTTCGCCGACATGATCTTCGTGCTCGCAAGGACCGAGGATGGGACCGGCGGGCGCGAGGGGCTGAGCTTCCTGCTCGTCGACCTCGACCAGCCGGGCATCGAAATCCGCCCGATCCGCCAGATCAACGGCGAGTCCGAGTTCAACGAAGTGTTCTTCGACGGTGCGCGCTGCCCGGTGGAGAACATGGTCGGTGCCGAGGGAGAAGGGTGGATCGTCTCCACCACGCTGCTCTCGTTCGAACGGGGCATCTCGACCCTTGGCCAGCAGATGCAGTTCCGCAACGAGCTTGACGCGGTGATTGCCGCGGCCAGGCGCAACGGCAAGGCGGCCGACCCGGTGTTCCGCCAGCGGCTTGCCGAGGCCGAGATCGGCCTGCGCCTGATGCGCTACGGCGCGCTTCGCATGCTGGCGGACGGCAAGGGCGGGGCGCTGGCGGGCGCGGCGCTGACCTACAAGATCCAGTGGGCGAGCTGGCGCCGGGCGCTGGGCGAGCTGGCGATGGACGTGCTCGGGCAGGAAGGCGAGGTCGCGCCCACGGATGCCGAAGGCTGGCCGTTGCTCACCAATCTCTATCTCTATTCGCGCGCCGACACGATCTACGGCGGCACCAATCAGATTCAGCGCAACCTGATCGCCGAGCGCGGGCTCGGCCTGCCGCGCGAACCACGGGGGAACGCATGAGCCTGACGCCGACATATCCGCCCGGGCGCAACCTGCTTGCGGGCAAGACGGTGCTTGTCACCGCCGCAGCGGGCACGGGCATCGGCTATGCTGCGGCGAAGCGCGCCGTCGAGGAAGGCGCGCGGGTCATGATCAGCGACTGGCACGAACGGCGCCTGGGCGAAGCGGCGGCGCGGATTGCGGAGGAGACGGGAAGCGAGCGGCCGGCGGCGTTCGTCTGCGACGTGACCGATCAGGCGCAGGTCGACGCGCTGCGCGGTGCGGCCGAGGCCGAACTCGGCGCGCTCGACGTGCTGATCAACAACGCGGGCCTCGGCGGGGAGCGCGCGGTCGTGGACATGACCGACGACGAGTGGCACCGCGTGCTCGACGTCACGCTCAATTCGGTCTTCCGCATGACGCGCGCCTTCCTTCCCGGAATGTACGCGCGCAAAACAGGTGCAATCGTCAACAACGCTTCGGTCCTCGGCTGGCGCGCGCAGAAGGGGCAGGCGCACTACGCGGCGGCCAAGGCGGGGGTCATGGCCTTCACCCGCTGCTCCGCGCTCGAGGCGGCCGAGCACGGCGTGCGGATCAACGCCGTTGCGCCGTCGATCGCGATGCACGCCTTCCTCGCCAAAGTGACCAGCGACAAACTGCTCGCCGAACTGTCCGCGCGCGAGGCTTTCGGGCGGCCGGCGGAAGTGTGGGAGGTCGCCAACGTCATGCTGTTCCTCGCTTCCGACCTCGCCAGCTATATGACCGGCGAGGTCGTCTCCGTGTCGAGCCAGCGCGCATGAGCGGGCCGCGGATCTTCGCCCGCCCCGCCGACCTGCTCGGCAGCGAGGGTGTGCAGCTCGGCCCCACCGAGTGGCTCGCAATCGAGCAGAGCCGGGTGGACGGGTTCGCCGAAGTTACCGGCGACCATCAGTGGATCCACGTCGATGTCGAGCGCGCGAAGGACGGCCCGTTCGGCGGCACGATCGCGCATGGCTATCTCACCCTCGCGCTCGTGAACCGTTTCCTGCCCGATCTGGTCGAGGTGCGCGGCTTTGCCCACGCGGTGAATATCGGGGCGGACCGCCTGCGCTTCCTCGCGCCGGTGCCGGTCGGCAGCCGCATCCGCGCGGCGGGCGAGATTGTCAAAGTCGAGGACATCAGCGGCGCCATTCAGTCGACGGTGCGGGTGACGATCGAGATCGAAGGCGGCGACAAGCCGGCTTGCACGATCGACACGATCAGCCGCTACTATCCCGAAAATGGGGGCGCCGAATGATCGATCCGCTGCCTCCGACCGTTCCGCATCTCGTCGCCGCGGCCGCGCGGACATGGGGCTCGCGCACTGCGCTCGTCGAAGGCGAGGTGCGCTGGTTGTTCGCGGATCTCGAACGGGAATGCCGCGCCGCCGCCTCGGCCATGCTCGCGAGCGGCGTGGGCGAGGGGGACCGGGTTGCGATCTGGGCGCCCAACGGCCGCGACTGGATCGTCGCCGCGGTCGGGACGATGACGACGGGGGCCGCGATCGTGCCGCTCAACACTCGCCTGAAGGGGCGCGAGGCGGCGGAGATGCTGCGGCGCACTTCGGCCAAAGTGCTCGTCACCTGCGGCGATTTCCTCGGCATCGACTATCCGGCGCTGCTGGCGGGCAAGGACCTTCCTGCGCTGGAGCGGACGGTGCTGCTCGATTCCGATTGGCAGGCGTTCGTCGCCGAGGGGAAGGGCGCGGACGATCCGTCGATCGACGCGGCGCTGGGCCGCCTGACCGCCGGGCATGTCTCGGACATCATGTTCACCAGCGGCACGACCGGGGCGCCGAAGGGCGTCGTCTCGACGCATGACCGGATCGTGCCGATGTTCGCCGACTGGGGCCGCCAGATGGGGCTGACGAGCGACGACCGTTACCTGATCGTCAATCCGTTCTTTCACAGCTTCGGATTCAAGGCCGGCTGGGTCGCGGCGCTGATAGCCGGCGCGCCGATCTATCCGCTCGCGACCTTCGACATTCCGCGCGTGATCGAACTGATCGAGCGCGAGCGCATCTCGTTCCTGCCCGGCCCGCCGACGATCTACCAGTCGCTGCTGGCGGCGAAGGCGGAGAGGGACTTCGACACGTCCTCGCTGCGCGGCGCAGCAACAGGCGCCGCCAGCGTGCCGCCGGAACTGGTCCGCCGTATGCGCAGCGAACTCGGCCTGGTCGACACCGTCACCGCCTACGGCATGACCGAATGCGCGACGATCACCTCTTGCCGCCGCGGCGACGATGCGGATCTGATCGCGGAAAGCTGCGGCCGCCCGCTGCCGGGGCTCGAGCTGCGGATCGTCGACGACGAGGGGAAGCCGGTTGCGCAGGGCGATGCGGGCGAAGTCCAGGTGCGCGGCTACGGCGTCATGCTCGGCTATCTCGACGATCCGCAGGCGACTGCCGAAGCGATCGACCCGGACGGATGGCTTTCCACCGGCGACATCGGCTGGCTCGGCCCGGAAGGATATCTGCGGATCACCGATCGCAAGAAGGACATGTTCATCTCGGGCGGGTTCAACGTCTACCCGGCGGAAGTGGAGCGCCTGCTCGCCGAACACCCGGCCATCGCTCAGGCCGCGGTGATCGGCGTGCCCGACGAACGCATGGGGGAGGTCGGCAAGGCCTTCGTCGTGCTCCGCCCGGGGGAGGCGCCGGGCGAAAGCGAACTGGCCGAATGGGCGCGCGGGCGCATGGCGAACTACAAGGTTCCGCGCGCCTTCGCCTTCGTCGAGAGCCTGCCGCACAACGCCGCAGGCAAGGTGACGAAGGAGGCGCTGCGCAATGGCTAGCCTCCTTCCGCTCGCGCCGGCCCGGCCATTCGCCACCTTCAGGGACAGTGTGGTCACGCTGCCCGGCTTAATCATCGTGCGAGGCGAGCTATCGTGATCGACAACGTTGCACGCAGATGCGCGTAGACAACAAGGGAGAGGATACAATGAGGCGCTACAACAAGGCGTTTATACTGGCGACGACGGCGCTCGCCTGCTCGCCCGCGCTGGCGGGGGCGCAGGAGGCGGGGGAGGCGCGGGACGGGCCGATCGAGGAGGCCGCCGCCGTCCCCGCACCGGCCCCCACGGTCGATGGTGCCGAAATCGTCGTCACCGCACAGCGTCGCGAAGAGAGGCTGGTCGACGTTCCAATTTCGGTCAGCGCGGTCAACCAGGAGGCGCTCGACCGGGCGCAGGTGCGGACCGTCACCGACATCGCAACGGTCGTGCCGAATATCCAGATCAACGAGACGATCGGCAATACTTACGGCCCGCTGATAACGATCCGCGGTCTTTCCCCGTCGGCAGACACCAGCCTGGCGCGCGACCAGCCGGTGGGCCTCTATATCGACGGCGTGCCGATCGGGAAATCGACCGGTGCGGCCTTCGACATCGTCGATCTCGAACGGGTCGAGGTTCTGCGCGGCCCGCAGGGGACGCTTTACGGCAAGAACACCATCGGCGGTGCGGTGAACCTCATCACCCGCAAACCGAGCGGCGAGTTCGGCGGGCAAGTGTCGGCGAGCTATGGAACCTACGACAGTTTCGTGGGCAAGATGGTGGTCGATCTGCCCGAAGTCGCCGGCTTCAGCCTCAAGCTGAGCGGCGTGACCAAGCAGTATGGCGGATACTACCGCAATTCCGCCACGGGCGAGAATTTCGGCGAGCAGGATCTGTGGGCGGGCCGCGTCGACCTGCGGTGGCAGCCGGCGGCGAATTTTAGTGCGCTCTACAGCTACGACATTTCGAACAGCAAGGGAACGCCGAGCCAGCTTGCGCTGACGGCTGTGACGGGTGCCGGACCGGTGGCGTTCATCAATGACCTTCTGGCACCATACGTGGTCGATGGCCGAACCCGCACGACCGGTGCCAACAGTGCGCGGCAGAGCGATTTCGAAACCACCGGACATGCGCTCACCCTCGAATGGGAGCCGGGCCTGGGCGACCTCACCCTGAAGTCGATCACCGCGCGACGCACGGCGAAGACCCGTTCGAAGAGCGATTTCGACGGTTCTCCGATCGATCTTCTGCGCTTCACGCTCAACAACGACTACGAGCAATTCACGCAGGAAGTGCAGGCGCTCGGCACTCTGGGCGACTTCAAGTACACGCTCGGGTTCTTCTACCTCGACGACAGCTACGATGTCTTCAATCCGCGCTGGAACTTCCAGTTCGGCGGCAACGACAGGTTCGATGTTTCGGAGCGGGGCGGGGAGAGCAATTCCTACGCGGGATACGGCCAGATCGCCTGGACGCCTTCGGCGCTCGACGGACGGCTCACCCTCTCTGCCGGGGCGCGCTACAGCCACGAGGAGAAGTCGGCCCACGAACTGCTGCTGGCGAACTCCGCCTACGCGGCCAATCCGGCGAGCCCGAATTCCGGCGTGTTCCTGCGCGATGAAGACGGCAATCCGATCACCCGCAGCGGCCAGCCTGCCGCGGGTGCGCGACCGGGTGCCGGCGGTATCGGCTATACCGATCTGATCCCGTTGGAGAACAATGGAACGTGGAAGAAATTCACACCGGAGTTCAATGTATTATACAAGATTCAGCCGAGCTTCTCGGTCTATGCGCGCTATGCCACCGGCTTCAAGAGCGGCGGCATCAACGACACCGCGGCGACCAACGCAGCGTTTCTGACGCCCTACGACCCGGAAAAGCTGACGTCTTACGAAGCCGGCCTCAAATATGCCGGGTGGAACGGGCGCGTGCAGCTCAACGCGGCCGTCTATCATTCGATCTACAAGGACTTCCAGGCCGGGGTGTTCGTGCCGACGCTTGTTACTACGAACATCATCAACGCGGGCGAGGCGCAGTTCACGGGCTTCGAGATCGACGGCGCGCTGCGGCCGGTCGACTCGCTGACGATCAACTTCGGCGGCGGCTACGTCGATGCGCGCTACACCGATTTCGTGCTGCCTGACGGGACCGATGTGACCGATACATATGTCCTCTCGCGAGTGCCGAAATGGAACTGGCAGTTCGGGGCGGTGCATCAGGCCGATCTTGGTTTCGCAATGCTGGAGATGAGCGCGAACTACTCGTGGCGCTCCTCCCAATACGCCAGCATCGTTGCCGATCCGCTGTCGAAGATGCCGTCCTACGGCCTGCTCAACGCCCGCATCGCCTTGACCGATATCGAACTCGGCAACGGCTCGACGCTGGAGTTGGCGGCCTGGGGCAAGAATCTGACCGACAAGGAGTATCTCGTCTCTGCCATCAACCTGTCGATCCTGACGGTCGGGCAGTTCGGTGAGCCGCTCTCGGCCGGCGTCGAAGCGCGCGTCAAGTTCTGACGCGGCTGAGGAGCCGGCCTTGGAAGACGTGCCGTTCGCGCGCGGGCGGCACGTCTTCGCCTTTCTCGGTGTCGTCACTTTTCTGACGGCGATCGGGAATATCGGGCTGGTTTCCGTCATGCCGACGATCGGGCGGGCGGTGGGCATGCCCGACTATCTCGTCGCGAGCGTATTCTCGCTGTCGGCGCTGACCTGGGCGGTCAGTTCGCCGTTCTGGACCCGCCACGTCGCGGGCGCCGGACCGAACCGCTACATCCGCGCGGGGCTGGTGGGATTTCTGCTGTCGATGGCGGGCTGCGGTGGCGCGGTCGCCTTCGGGCTTGCCGGGCTGATAACGCCGTTCGCGTGTTTTCTCGCCTTCTTCGTCCTGCGCGCGGTGTTCGGCTTTCTCGGCTCGGCCTCGGCGATTGCGACCCAGTCGCTGATAGCGCATGCGACCGCCGGGGAGCAGCGCACCCGCGTGCTCACCGGGTTGGCCGGAGCGCTTAGCCTCGGCACGATCGTCGGGCCCGCCGTCGCGCCGTTCGCGATTGTGGAGCCTTTCGGCCTCATCGGACCGATGGTGCTGTTCGCTGCGCTGGGGGCCCTGGCGCTGGCGGGGACTTACGTCTTCCTTCCGCGCGGAGCGAATGCGGCAGCGCCGTCGCGGGCGCATTCGAGTTCGGATAACTCGATCCTCGCGGTATGGCGCGGACGGGGAAGCGGGCCGGCACTCAGCTTTGGGCTGCTGCTCTGCAGCGCGCAGGCGATCAACCTCTACACCATCGGTTTCGTCTTGCTGGACCGGGTGCAGGCTGGCCCGCTCGTGGCGCAGGAACGGATCGGCGTGACGATGACTCTGGGCGCGGCGATGGCGCTGGTGGCGCAATGGGGGCTGCCGCGGATCATGCGGCCTGTGCCGATGCGGATGATGCTGATCGGGACCGCATTGTCGCTCATGGGCAACCTGATCGCGCTGCTCGATCCGAGCGAACTGGCGGCATCGGCCGGATTCGTCGTCGCCTGCTTCGGCTACGGCCAGGCGCGGCCGGGGTTCAGCGCTGCGGCATCGCTCGGCGGCACGGACGCAGAGCAGGTCGCAATCGCCTCCGCGACATCGTTCATCGCCGGAGCCTCGATCATGCTCCCGCCGGTGGTCGCCGCGGCCGCTTACGAGGGGTGGGCGGGGGCACCGTTCGCGCTCGCGATCGGCTTGCTGGTGCTGGGGATCGGCGTGCTCGCGGCCGGGCCCATTGTCTTTCGCGAGCGATAAACAGTTTGCTGCAGGGCGCTTTATCGCGGGCCCGGCGCGGCCTTATCCTCCCTGTCTGATTTCGAAGACGAATGCGCGCGCCCGCCGAGGCGCGGCACGGATTGTGGAGACGGATCAATGGATCGCTACCTGGTAATTTCCTCCGATGGACACGTAGGCCTGCCGCCGGAGCGCTATCGCGACTATCTCGACAGCAAGTATCATGAGCTGTTCGACGAGACCGTGCAGAAGGAGATCAAGGCGCGCGAGGAGCACGAGAAGCGTTTCCTGATCGACGATTTCAACAACAAGTGGCGCGCCAAGGTCGGCGACGGCCTCGAAGGCGCGTGGGACGGCGCGATCCGCAATCGCATCCTCGACGGCGACGGCGTCGCTGCCGAAGTCCTCTTCCCCGACGGCATCACCGAGCGCAACGCCCCGCCGTTCGGCGCCGATATCGGGCTGCGCCCCAATGCCGACCGGGCGGAGCTGCAATGGGCCGGCGCCCGGGCACATAATCGCTGGCTGGCCGAATTCTGCCGGGACGATCCGCACCGCCGCATCGGTCTGGCGGTGATCCCGGCGCTCTACGATCTCGACGAGACGATGAAGGAAATCCGCTGGGCGGCGGACAACGGGTTGAAGGGCGTGTTCTTCCCCGCCTTCACCGAAGGCTTCGACATGTACAACCACACCAAGTATCACAAGGTGTGGGCGATGCTGGAAGAGATGAACCTCCCGCTGCATTTCCATTCGGGCGCGGCACCGGCCTACGACACCACCCAGCCGGGCTGGATCGGCACGTATCTGTGCGAATTCGCCTTCTGGATGACCCGCCCGCTCTGGGGCCTGACCTTCGGCGGCGTGTTCGAGGAGTATCCCAGGCTCAAGGTCTGCTTCACCGAAGCCGGCGGCGAGTTCTGGTTCCCGTGGATCATGCAGCTCATGGATATCCGCGCCTCGGCCAAGCACACGAGCGGCAAGCTGGGCGACTACTATGCCAACATGAGCATGAAGCCGAGCGAGTACTTCGCACGCAACGTATGGGTCGGCTGCTCCGCATTGCCCGACGAGGAGACCACCCAGTCGTACTACGACATCGGCATCGACCGGATCCTGTGGGGCACCGACTACCCACACCCGGAAGGCACCTGGCCGAACACGGCGGAGAAGATGATGGAAAGCCTCGGCGGCCTGCCCGAAGACGATATCCAGAAGATGCTCGGCACCAACGCGCTTGAGGTTTACGATCTCGACGAGAAGGCGCTGTGGGACATTGCCGCGAAGATCGGCCCCCGGCGCGAGGCATTCATCAAGGAAGCGGCCGAGTAAGCCGCGCTGCCCGAGAAGGCCGTACCGATTGTTTTCCCGCGTGGCGATGCTAAGCGTCGCCGCACGGGAGAACGCATGTCCAACTGGCGCGGCATCGAGGAATTTCTGGCGGTCGTACGCCACGGCAGCTTCACCGCTGCCGGCGAGAAGCTCGGTGTCTCCAAGTCCTTCGTCAGCAAGACCGTGCAGGAGCTGGAGCAGCGCCTCGGCGTACAGCTTCTCGTGCGCACCACCCGCCGGCTGTCGCTGACCGGGGCAGGCAAGAGCTTCTATGCCGAATGCTCCGAGCTTCAGGATCGGCTCGAACAGGTGGAGCGCCGGGTCGCGCGCTACAGCTCGGAGCCGGTCGGCCGCTTGCGCGTCGGCCTGAGCGACATCTTCGGCTCCGACTTCATGTCGATGATGCTGGCCGAATTCAGCCGCGAGAACCCGGCGGTCGTGATCGAGGCGATCGCCTACCTCGACGAGAACGAGGTTTCGCAGGAACAGTACGACGTCGTCATCCGCTACGGCAATCTGCCCAGCTCGAGCCTGCGGGCCCGCATGTTCGGCTATCTGTCGTACTGTCTGTGCGCCTCTCCCGATTATGTCGAGCGCAAGGGATGGCCTTCCAAGCCTGCCGACTTGCGGCATCACGACTGCCTGACCGATCTGACCGCCACCATGCGGTTCAATGACGATGTCGAGGTCAAGGTCTCGCCACGCTGGCGCAGCAACAGCGGCCTCTCGCTGCGCAGCGCGGTGCGGCAGGGGATCGGCATAGCGAGCCTCCCGGTCACCATCATGCGACAGGGACTGGCCGACGGGACGGTTCTCGCGCTCGAAGAGGACTGGGCCTACTTCGACCGCGAATGCTGGGTCGTCTATTCGCCCGGAATCATGGCCGCCTCGACCCGCGCCTTCATCGATTTTCTGGTTCGCTACGTGAACCGCGAGAAGGTTCGCCCGTCGCTCGCAGCCAAGCTGGCGGCGCGTTACTGAACCTTTCGTGCGATTGTTCGCTGACATGCACGAAGAGTGCGTGATCGAAGCCTTCCGCACTCCGACCCAGCGGCTATTCTGCCATCGAATGAACAGACAGGCGATCTCGCCCGACGGGTGAGCAGCGCCGGAGAAGAGAGGACAAGCGATCGTGCCCCAGGTGGAACGTTTCCCCATGCCCATCCCGTTCGGCTGGTTCTGCGTGGGCTATTCGTCGGACCTTGCCGAAGGCGAGGTGAAGCCCCTCCACTATTTCGGCCGCGATCTGGTGCTGTTCCGCAACGAGCAGGGCGACGCAGGGCTGCTCGACGCCTACTGCCCGCATCTCGGCGCACACCTCGGCTACGGCGGGCGGGTCGAAGGGGATTCGATCCGCTGCCCGTTCCATGCCTGGCAGTTCCGGCCCGACGGGTTCTGCTCGAAGATTCCCTATGCCAAGGCCTTCCCGCCGCGGGCCAAGCGCGAGCCGTTGGCGCAATCCTATTCGGTAACCGAGAAATCCGGGGTGATCTGGGCCTGGTATCATCCCGATAATGTCGCGCCCGAGTTCGACGTCCTCGACTATCCCGAATTCGTCGATCCGGAATGGGCCGAGCCGACCAGGCGTGAATGGCGCTTCGCGAGCAATCCGCAGGAGATCGCCGAGAACGGGGTCGATGTCGCCCACTTCGCCTATGTCCATTCGATGGATGCGGTGCCGGAAGGCGAGACGACCTACGACGGCGTCCGCCGCCGCTCGGTCGCGCGCGGCCATCGCACGATCCCACTCCCCTCGGGCGAAGTGAAGCAGGTCCCATATTCGGTCGAGACCGTGCAGAACGGGGCTGGGCAGAAGTTCACGCGCCTCAAAGGCCTGGTCGAGCTGAGCCTGCTGGTTCTGGCCACGCCGGTCGAAGCCGACGATGTCGAGCTGCGCTTCTGCTTCACCCATCCCAAAGTCGAGCCCGGATCGATGGAAGAAAAGGCGATCCAGGAAGCGATCGCCAATACCTGCGGCCAGAAGGGCGTCGAAGGCGATATTCCGATCTGGGAGCATAAGATCCATCGCGCGCAGCCTTATCTGTGCGACGGCGATGGTCCGATCCTGCGCTTCCGCCGGTATTTCGAACAGTTCTACGCCGAAGGCCCGGAAGGCGGCAGGCTTGGCATTGCCGCTGAATAGGCGCGACGCCTTCGGTGCATGCAAAAAACGAACGAGAGAGGAGAAGTCTTATGTCCAGGCTCCGCTATGTCGAGGGTCCGAGCGATAACCGCGGGGCCGGAATGCTGCGCAATACCGTGTACGGTATCCGCGCGACTTACGAGACCAACCGCGAAGTGATCGATGCGCTGCTGCCGCGTCCGCTCGAAGCGCTCGAACGGCCGCAAATCTGGCTGCAGATGGTCCACGTCGCGATGCACCGGAGCGAAGACGAGACGATCGAAATCGGCGCGCTCACGATGACAGTGCCCTGCACGCACGACGGCGCTCCGGGCGCCTATTGCTTCCACATGGCGATGGAGGGTGAGAGCGTCGTCACTTCGGGCCGCGAACGCTACGGCGAGCCGAAGAAGATCGCCGAGACCCATTTCGAGCGCGACGGCGACCGCATCCGCGCGACCTGCACGCGCCACGGCATCCCCTATTTCGAGATCGAAGGCACGATCGGCGACAGGATCGACGAGCCGCTCGAGTTCGAGGAGCACATCTTCTGCTACAAGGGCCTGCCCTCGATCAGCACACCGGGCGAGTTCGACGGCGATGTGTTCCTCACCCGCCTCAACTGGCAGCGCAAGTACACCGACCGCCGGGCGATGAACGGCACGATCACGCTGCGCGAATCGCCGTGGGATCCGCTCGCTGACATTCCGGTGCGCAAGCTCGTCGACATGCAGTACGTCGAAGGCGGCACTGCCACCGGCGGCCAGATCCTGCGTACGGTGCCGGGCGAATGGATCGCGCCGCATTGGGTGGGCCGAATGGACGAGCCGCGCAACGCCGGCGTCGAACTCGGGCAGCGAAAGGCGGCCTGATGCGGGATTTCTCAGGCCGCGTTGCGGTCGTTACCGGCGGGGCCAGCGGCGTGGGTAGGTGCATCTGCACGCAGCTTGCGAAGCAGGGCGCTCATGTCGTGATCGTCGATATCGATCCGAGGCGGATCGAGGAGACGCGCAGTGCGATCGAGGGCGTCGGCAGCGGCTGCGTGCTGGGCATGGCATGCGACGTGACACGCGAGGATGACGTGCGCGCGCTGGCGGACAAAGTCTTCGCCGAGTTTCCGACCGTCCACCTGCTGTTCAACAATGCAGGGGTCGGGCTGGGTGAGGCGGCGAAGAAGATGTGGGACATTCCCATGAGCGACTGGCGCTGGGGCATCGACGTCAACGTCCTCGGCGTGGTTCATGGTATTGCCGCCTTCGTGCCGCGAATGCTGACCGCCGGAGAAGAGGGGGTGGTGATCAACACGTCCTCCACCAACGGCGGGCTCCGCTCTTTGCCCAACACGCCGATCTACGCGGCGACAAAGGCCGCGGTGACAAGCATCTCCGAAGTGCTCCACCAGCAGTTGCTGCGCGAAGGCGGCAAGCTGCGGGCCGCGATCCTGTTCCCGGGCCCGCATACGGTGAACACCGGCATTCTGGCCTCGGGTGAGGTCCGCCCTGCGCAATATGTCGACAACGAAGATCAAAAGAAGGTCGCTTATCGTACGATGGACGATCTGCTGAAGACCACGGGCTTGCAGATGAAGCTCACCGAACCCGAGGAGGTGGCTGATTTTGCGCTTGCGGGCGTCAGGTCGGGACGTTTCTGGCTGATCCCGGAAAGTGCCGAAAACGACAGGCTGATTGCGGCGCGGACCGACCAGATTCTGGCGCGCCGGGATCCTCCTTCCGCATGGTAGCCGCGTCACCCGCCATGGCGGCAGAGGAGAGCGTCGCACCGGGCCGCGGTGGCGCCTTCCGCTGGCTGGTCGTCGCGATCCTGTTCGTCGGTTACTGCTTCAGTGCGATCGATGCGCGCGTTCTCACGCTCATGGTCGAGCCGATCCAGGCCGATCTGGGCCTTTCCGACTTCGAAATGGGGCTGCTGCAAGGCTTTGCCTTCTCCATCCTCTATTCGATGGCCGCTCTGCCAATCGGTCGCTATGTCGACCGCGCAAAGCGGCGCTCGATGCTGATCTTCTGGGGCGTGCTTTTCTGGTCGTTGATGACCGCGCTGTGCGGCTTCGCGAGCAGCTTCGTCGGGCTGTTTGTCGCCCGTGTCGGCGTGGGTGTCGGCGAAGCAACACTCAGTCCGACGGCCTATTCGCTGATCAGCGACTATTTCGAGCGAAAGCGGCGGGCGCTGGCGATCAGCTTCTATGCGATCGGCTATCCGATCGGCGGGGGTCTGGCGTTGCTGATTGGTGGCTGGCTGATCACCCACTTCACGGAGCAGGGTGGGCTTGTCCTGCCGTTTCTCGGCGATTTCGAGCCATGGCAGGCCGTGTTCCTGTGCGTTGCCGCTCCCGGCATTCTGGTGGCTGCAGCCATGCTCCTGATCCGCGAGCCGCCACGCCGCGAAATGGCCAAGGAACTCGCTGCGCAGAGCACCTTGCGCGAGGGGTTCGCTTACGTGATGGAGCGCAAGGTCCTGTTCGGCTCGCTGATCGGATCGCTCGGCCTCATCGCACTCCTGGCGATCGGCACGGCTCTGTGGTTCCCGACCTTCCTCATCCGCACTTATGCGATGAGCCCTGGCGAGGTCGGCATCTACTATGGCGGCGTAATGTTGGCTTGCGGAACGGTCGGCACCCTGTTCGGCGGATGGCTCTCCGGCCGGTTGATGCATTCCGGCCGGGCCGATGCCAACATGCGGATCGTCCTGTTCTCGACCCTGCTCAAGGGCTTTCCGCTCGTTCTCGCGCCGCTCATGCCGTCGGCCATGCTCGCTCTCGCCATGATGGCCGTGGGCACCCTGATCGGACAGGCATCGCAAGGCGTCATGCTCGCCGCAATTCAGGACGTAACTCCGAACCAGTTGCGCGGGCAGGTGACAGCGATCGCCCTGCTCGCGGTCAATCTGCTGGGGATGGGTCTTGGCGCCAGCGTTATCGCGGCGATCACGGATTTCGGCTTCGGCGACCAGGGGGCGTTGCGATATTCGATCGCGATCACGGGCGCGATCACCTTGCCCCTGATTCTCGTGATGCTGGTATCGGCCTTGCCGCACTATCGGCGAGCGGTCGAAAGCCTGTCCAGCCAGGACGCCTGAGCCTCGGGAAGGGGCAGGCGCCCCGCCCCGAAGGCGTGCCGGCGAAACCCGGCAATCTCTACAGGCAGGCTTCGAGATAGGCTTGGTCGAAGCCGAACTGGCGGGCCTTTTCCAGGGTGTAGGGGCGCAGGCCCGAGCTGCGGAATTCGCCGAGGATCTTGCCTTCCTCGGTTTCGTCCAGATACTCGAACTTGAACAGTTCCTGCGTGACGATCACGTCGCCTTCCATCCCGATGACCTCGGTGATGTTGGTCGTTCGGCGCGAACCGTCGCGCAGGCGCTTTACCTGCACGATCAGGTCCACCGATTCCGCGATCTGCCGGCTGATGGCTTCCTTCGGGATCTTGATGTCGCCCATCATGATCATGTTTTCCATACGCCCCAGGCATTCGCGCGGACTGTTGGCGTGCAGCGTACACATCGATCCGTCGTGCCCGGTGTTCATCGCGGCGAGCAGATCGAAACATTCTGCGCCGCGAATTTCGCCCAGAATGATCCGGTCGGGGCGCATGCGCAGCGCGTTCTTGACCAGGTCGCCGATGGTGATCGCGCCCTGACCCTCCAGGTTCGGCGGCCGGGTTTCGAGCGGCAGCCAGTGCGGTTGCTGCAGACGCAGTTCGGCCGCATCCTCGATCGTCAGCACGCGCTCGCCCGGGTCGATCATCTTCGACAGGGCATTGAGCATGGTCGTCTTGCCCGAGCCGGTACCGCCCGAGATGACGACATTCATCCGGCAGGCGCCCGCGATTTTCAGCGCGGTGCACATCTTGTCCGACATCGAGCCGAATTCCCTGAGCATGTCGAGGGTGATCGGTTTTTCGGAGAATTTGCGGATCGAGATCGCGGTGCCGCGCAGGCTGAGGGGCGGCACGATCACGTTCACGCGCGAACCGTCCTTCAGACGTGCGTCGGCCAGGGGAGTGGTCTGGTCGACCCGGCGGCCGACCTGGTTCACGATTCGCTGCGCGATCTGGAACAGGTGCTGTTCGTCGCGGAACTTGATCGGGGCGACGACCAGCTTGCCCTTCTTTTCGATATAGGTCTGGTCAGGGCCATTGACCATGATATCCGAAACATCGGGGTCGTTGAGCAGCTCTTCCAGCGGGCCGAAGCCGAGCAGCTCGTCGATCAGCACCTTTTCCAGCGCGAACTGCTCGCGGCGATTGAGCGTGACCTTGAGCTCGGCCAGCACTTCCATGATGATGGGGCGGAACTCTTCGGAGAGCTCGTCCTTGGTCAGGGTCGCCGCCGCTTCCGGGTCGACCCGTTCCAGCAGGCGTGGCAGCACCTGTTCCTTGATCTTGTGAACGCTGGCTTCGAACCCGCCGACTTCGGCCTGCTCGTGGATCGCATTGGCGCGATCCGCCAGGCGCGTCATCGCATCGGCCCTGTTCGGCGCGGACGGTTCGCCGGGGGGCGCAGTATCGTCGCTGGGGAGGGGTGGGAACTGGCCGTCGTTCGGTGTGGATCGCGCAGTCTCGCCGCCCTTCATCGGACGGGCAACGCCGAACGACGGGCGGCCGCCGGGTGTCATCCCGCCGGGTCCGTTCTTCCTCCCGAATGCGCTCATTCCATGACCCCTTGATCTTATCAACTTCCAGCGAACCCTCGGCGCATGCAGACGACGGGCCCTGCCAACGTGGTGAATAATTCGGAAAGCTAACTATTTTGCTAAGGCTGCCGCCGATCGCGTCGAGCCGGTTCCGTTTTGCGGGTCATTCCGTCCCGGGGCGGGGCGCTGGCATTCAGCACGGCCAGGCACAGCACGGCGATCATAACCGGATAGGCGTGATAGAGCGCCCCTTCGAACATCGCGATTGCCAGGAGACCGGCGAGCGTGCCGAACGCGGCGAAATCCGTCCCGCTGGCGTGCCCGGTGAGCCGCCGGAGCCGCAGGCCCCCTGCAGACAGCATCAGCGCAAGGCCGGCGGTGCCCACGATGCCCCACTGGTAGAGAAACTGGAGAACGGCATTGTGCGGGTGGTTGAGGCCGCCCCCGGCCGCTGCGATCTGCGACCGGAACTGGCCTTCGCCATGGCCGAACAGCGGCCGGTCGACGATGGCGGCCCAAGTCTCGCGCCAGATCGCTGTCCGGCCCGAAGAGTACTGGTCGATGCTGTCGCCCGAGAGTCCGCGGCTTATGATCCGGTCGAAGCCCCATGCTTCGTGCGGGACAAGCAGGTACGACGCCGGAATGGCCACGGCCAGGGCCGCCGCCGCCAGCCCGGCCAGCCTGAAACGAGCATTGGCCGGCGTCAGAACGCCGACGACAAGCACGCTCGCCAGAGCCGCGGCAAACGCGACCCGGCTTCCGCTCACGATCGCCAGCCAGAAGCCGAAGGCACCGCCGGCCGCGCCGCACAGCGCAGGCCAGCTGCGCATCGTGGCGGACAGGCCGAACGCCATGGCGACAAGCGCGACGCCATAGAAGCCCAGCTGCCGGATATTGGTGATACCGACCCCCACGCCGATCCAGTTGAAACCGGGGTTGCCCAATTCGTTCGCCACGATTGCAATGAAGACTACGCCATAGAGGATCGTCCCCGCGCCCGCGGAGTAGAGGAACCATCTTCGGTGCCGCGCCCATGCCGTTTCGAACATCGCCCACAGCGCCAGGCCGAAGACGGCATGAATTGCGGTCGTCAGCATCAGCGGCAAGGCCAATGCCCTGTCGGCGGCGAAGACGAGATCGGCCAGGGCCACGGCGACAAGCCAGACCGCTACCCCCACGCGGGTCGCCGGCGCGAGACGGGCGATCGCTGCGCGCAGATCGAACCCTGCGGCAATGGCCAGAGCCACGATGGCAAGCTCGGCCGCGACGATCGGAGTGGCATAGAACAGGATCGCCGGATGGCTGGTCAGCGCCAGCCATCCGGCCAGAGCGAAAACGGGCGCGGCGAGCCCGAGCACGACCAGCGCGCCGACCAACGGCCATTTGGCGGCGGACGCAGGCGTCGTTGCGGCAGGGGCGGGGCAGTCGGCCGCCAGAACCAAGGACATCGAACCCCTTCCGGATCGTGAGCGATTGGCAGCCTGCCTAGGGCGCAAATTTTAACTTGCAGTAAACCATGCCCGTGGACCCCCGCCCCACCAGGTGCCGACGGACGGTATCGCCTGGTGCCATTGCCGGTTTCGCCCGCATTCGCTGGTTATGCGATCATCGGGGCGGGGCTGTTGTTCTGGTGGCGCACTCCACCCGATCGCATTGGACAGCCGGTCCAAGCCGATTGACGCGGGCGGATTTTCCCGCGAGCAGGCTTCCGACCGAAGCGGGCGTTCGGCCCGGATGTTAAGGACCGAGGTAGGCAGTTCATGTGTGGAATTATCGGCATCGCCGGGAAGGAAGAAGTTGCGGACCGCCTGGTCGACGGCCTCAGGCGGATGGAATATCGTGGTTACGACAGCGCGGGCATCTGCACCGTGCGCAACGGCGAACTGGTTCGCCGCCGGGCGGAAGGGAAGCTTGCCAACCTCCTTGCCGAACTGGCCGACAACCCCGCGCCCGGCACGATCGGCATTGCCCATACCCGCTGGGCGACCCACGGAGCGCCGACGGCCAACAATGCACACCCCCACGCGACGCAGCAGGTGGCGCTGGTCCACAACGGGATCATCGAAAACTTTCGATCCTTGCGCGACGAACTCGTTGCGCGGGGGCGGGTGCTCGAAAGCGAAACCGATAGCGAGGTCGTTGCGCACCTGGTTTCGGAAAAGATCGAAGACGGTGCCTCGCCCGAAGACGCGGTCAAGGCCGTCCTGCCGAGGCTTCGGGGCGCCTTTGCGCTTGCCATCGCGTTTCGCGACTATCCCGATCTGCTGATCGGCGCGCGCCTCGGTTCCCCTCTGGTGGTCGGTTATGGGGACGGTGAGACCTATCTCGGTTCCGATGCGCTGGCGCTGGCACCGCTGACCCAGAAGATCGCCTATCTCGAAGAAGGCGACTGGGCCGTCGTCCGGCGCGAAGGCGCGCAGATATACGATGCCCAGAACAATCCGGTCGAGCGCGAGATCACCACTTCGGGGGCCACGGCCGCCGCGGCGGAAAAGGGCAACTATCGGCACTTCATGCAGAAGGAGATCTTCGAGCAGCCGACCGTCGTTGCGCAGACCCTTCGCAGCTATGTCCACCAGGCGAACAATTCGGTCGCCCTGCCGCAGATCGATTTCGACCTGTCGGCGGTAAAGCGGATCACGATCGTCGCCTGCGGCACGTCGTTCTATGCCGCGATGGTCGCGAAATACTGGTTCGAAACCTTTGCCCGCGTCCCGGTCGATATCGATGTCGCAAGCGAGTTTCGCTATCGCGAGCCGGTTCTGGAAGAAGGCGGTTTGGCGCTGTTCATCTCGCAGAGCGGGGAAACGGCCGATACGCTGGCGGCGCTGCGCCATTGCAAGGCCGCCGGGCAGACGATCGGGGTGGTGGTCAACGTGCCGACCAGTTCGATGGCGCGTGAGGCCGACCTGCTGCTGCCGACCCATGCGGGGCCGGAAATCGGGGTGGCGAGCACCAAGGCCTTTACCTGCCAGTTGGCCGTTCTGGCCGCGCTGGCCGCGCATCTGGCGGTAAAGAGGGGTCGGATGAGCCGCAAGGAAGAGCAGGAGGTCGTGCGCCATCTGCTCGAAGCGCCGGCGGCACTCAACGCCGCGCTCGATCACGACGACGACATTGCCGCGATGGCGCATCTGATCGCGCCTGCCCGCGACGTTCTCTATCTCGGGCGCGGCCCCGACTATCCGCTCGCGCTGGAAGGCGCGTTGAAGCTGAAGGAAATCAGCTACATTCATGCCGAGGGTTACGCCTCGGGCGAGATGAAGCACGGGCCGATCGCGCTGATCGACGAAGCCGTTCCGGTGATCGTGCTCGCCCCCTCTGGGCCGCTGTTCGAAAAGACCGTCTCCAATATGCAGGAAGTGCGTGCGCGCGGCGGCCAGATCGTGCTGATCTCGGATGCGGCGGGGCTGGAGGAAGCCGGCGAGGGGTGCCTCGCCACGATCGAGATGCCGAAGGTGCATCCACTGATCGCGCCGCTCGTCTATGCCGTTCCCGTCCAGCTGCTGGCCTATCATACGGCCTGCGTGAAAGGCACCGACGTCGATCAGCCGCGCAATCTGGCCAAATCGGTGACCGTGGAGTGATCCGCAGGCCACCGGCTGCCGTCATCGTCTGCTCCAAAGCGCCGTTCGCGGTGCAGAAGGTGCGCGTGCCCACGCGCTTTTCCGCCGCGAAGCCGGGCGGCGATGTATCCGCGAGTCTTTCCGCCGTCTCGACCGACTGACGCCAGGGGAACGTCAGGCAATCGTGTTCAGCGCAGCGGCCAGCGTGCGAACATCGTCCATGGAATTGAACAACGCCGGCGTGACCCGGACACAAGCGCCGCTCGCCAGCCCGGTCCTGTGAACCGTGAAAATGCCGAACTCGGACAGCAGCCGGGCTGCCAGTGCAACATTGTCCTCGACGGAAGCCTTTCCGGCCAGCCGGAAAGACGTGATGCCCCCGTGCATCCGGTCATCGTCCGGCGTGAGCACCTGGATCCGCGGGTTCTCCCGCACTTTCTCGACCCATCCGTCGCGTAGTGCGCGCAGCCTGGCTTGCCGCAGCCGGCTGCCGATCCGTTCCTGGAAAGAGAGCGCTTCGGGCACGGTCAACAGGGCGGCGAAATCGACCGTGCCGGTATGCACCCGGGACGCGATGGTGCCGGAATCCTTGTTCTCGTCAGCAATGTCGGGATCGATCGCCGACACCCGGCCCCTGCGGATATATGCTGCGCCGACGCCCAGCGGCGCGCCGATCCATTTGTGCAGGTTCAGCCCCACGAAGTCCGCTTCCAGGTCGGGAATCGTGAAGTCCACCTGGCCCAGGCTATGGGCCGCATCGACGATGACATCCACACCGCGCGTGCGGGCAATCGTCGCAATCTCCCGCACCGGGATCATCAGCCCGCTTCGATGGCTGATATGGGTGAGCAGAACGAGCCGGATCTCGGGATGCCGATCCAGTGCCTCGGAATAGGCGGCAATCACATTGTCGTGCGTCGCGGGTTCCGGCAGGGCGATCTTGATCGTATGCGCGCCGCGCCGCTCCATCGCGGCGACTAGGCTCGCCTGGATGCTGCCATAGTCGAGATCGGCGTAGAGCGCGGCCTCGCCCGGGCGAATGCGGTTATAGCCCCCGATCAGGGCTTTCAGCGCTTCGGTCGCGTTGCGGGTGAAGACGATCTCCTCGGCATCGACGTTGAGGAAGCGGGCGGTGCGGTCGCGCACGGCGGCGAGATCGCCGCCCATGCCGCGCCGCGCGTAGAAGCTGTTCTCCCGATTGACTCGCTCCACCAGGCGTCGATACGCGGCGAGCACCGGGCGCGGCATGATGCCCCAGTTCCCATTCTCCAGCTGCACGACATCGTCGGTGACGTCGTATTGTGCCGCCACACCCGCCCAGTAGGCTTCGTCGTGCGCGAGCGAGAGATCGGCGGCTGCGGCAGACCCTGCGGAGACGCGGTTCGGGGCGGCGGCCAGAATGGCACTGGCCGCCGCCCCCTGCATCCATTTCCTGCGGTCGATCGAGGTCATGGCCGGGTCAGAAATCCACGCCTAGGCGGACGTAGTAGAGGCCCCCGTCCGTGTCGTAGGGAGCGTTGCGGGAATAGATCAGGCCGCGGCTGGCCTGGAAGGTCGCTTCGTCGGGATAGGCGTCGAAGATATTCTCCGCGCCGACCGTCAGGTTGATGGCATCGGTGATGTTGTAGGTCAGCGATGCGTCGAACAGCATGATCGAGCCGAACCGCTGGAAGATCTGCCCACCGGAATTGTCGCTGTTGTCGGTCCATGGGCCGTAGTAGCGGCCATGCAGGCGCAGCTTGATCGCGTCCAGTTCGTAAGCGATCGTGCCCGTGGCATTGTGCTTCGGCAGGCGCTCCTCGAAAATGCGGCGCTGGTCCTCGTCCCCGATGGTGGCGCTGGTTCCGTTGGTCACGGTCGTATCGTTGTAGTTGTAGGCAAGCCGGGTTTCGATCCTGCCGGGACCGAGCAGGCCCGCATAGGCGATCACGGCATCGATGCCGCGCGTGCGCGTATCGAAGTCGTTGGTGTAGTAGTTCACTCTGGTGAAGTGCAGCGGATTTGGGACGTGGTCGGGAACGGCGAAAGACCGCGACTGGCCGAAACGCCCATCCAGGTCGATCTGATAGGCGTCGAGACTGGCGGTGATCCCCGTTGGCGAACGGAAGACGATGCCTGCGGTGAGGTTCTCCGACTCCTCCGGCTCGAGCGGCTCTGCGCCCAGCGCGATGGCGATCGGATCCGAGGGAGAAAGGCGTCCGGCGGTGAAGACCTGAAGCGTATTGGTGTCGAGCCCCTGGCTGGTGCGCGACGTGTTGAGCTGGCCCGGAGTAGGGGCCCGGAACCCTGTCGAGTAAGTCGCCCGGACAGCCAGTCCGTCGATCGGCTCGACGCGGCCGGACAGCTTGTAATTGAAGGTATCGCCGAATTCCGAATAGTCTTCGTAACGCGCCGCCGCGCCCAGCGTGAGCATTTCTGCAAGCCGCCATTCGAGATCGACGTAAGCGGCATAGCTGGTCTGGCCGAATTCGCCCGATTGGCTGGGGCTGAAGCCGGGGAAACCGTTGGAGTTGGGCGAAAGCCCTTCCGCAGCTCCCGCGCCTATGGCGTAGGATTCGGGATCGCCCGGCGAAACCTCGTAAGTTTCCTCGCGCCGTTCGGCCCCGAATGCCAGGTTGAGCGGTTCGAACCCGCCAAGCTCGAGCTGGTAGACGAAGTCCAGGTTGAGGTTGAATTCGCGTTGCTCCAGGCGCCCCAGATAGAAGCTGGTCGGGCTGTCGGGTCCGAGCGATGCATTGAGCGATTCATCCAGCGTATAGTCGATGCGGCTGCGGCCCGCCGAAGCGCTGAGATCGTAGGTCAGGCTGTCGTTCGCCAGGGCACCGCGAAGACCTGCGGCGCCCTGGAGGTCGCTGAACTCGGTCCCGAAGCGCGGCGTGAAACCGGCCGGATAGATGCTGGTGAAATTGAAGCCGGGAAATGCGTCCGTGTCGCGGAACACGCTGGAGGTGGTCGCCGGATTCCGCCAGTTGAAGTCGGTAAGGCCGTCTCCGTCCGCGATCATGCCGAAGGCGTAAAGCTCGCCGGCGTCGAACAGCTCGTATTGCAGATTGGCAGCGCCGCGCAGTGTCTGCGTCTCGGGCTGGCCCCAGCGCTGGACCGGGTTCGGGATATCGAGATCGGGGCGCGCTTCCTGCAATGCGATGGCATCGGCTCGCTGGCGGGTTCGCGATGTCGCCGCGCCGTCGGAAAACTCGCCCGTGACGACCAGCGAGCCGCGATCGGCCAGCGCGATGCCGCCTTGCAATCCGGCCTGATAGGTCTCGCCATCGCCTTCGTAATACTCGGAATATTGGCCGAAGCCCCTGATTCCCGGACGATCGTCCAGAATGATGTTGATCACGCCGGCGATCGCGTCGGATCCGTATTGCGCCGACGCACCGTCGCGCAGCACTTCCACGCGGCCGATGGACAGTCCGGCGATGGTGTTCAGATCGGGAGCCTGCGAGCCGCGCGATCCCAGCAGGGCGGAACGGTGATATCGCTTGCCGTTGATAAGAACGAGGGTCTGGTCGGGGGACAGGCCGCGCAAGCTCGCCGGCCGGACGAACGCCAGGCCGTCCGCGGCCGGCAGCCGCTGCACGTTGAACGAGGGAAGCTGCCGCGCGAGGACGGAGGACAAGTCCGATGAAACGACGGAATCGATCGCCTCGTCGGCCAGCACATCGACCGGGGCGGCAGTGTCGAACGCCGTTCGCCCTATATCGCGCGTGCCGGTAACCACGATGGTCGCGCCGGTACCGCGGTCGGCGGCCTTGTTCGCGCTGTCTCCGTCCTGCGCGTAAGATTGTGTGGCTATCGCAAATTGCATGGCGCCGAGCGCGCAGCCGAGGAATGCTTTGTTCACTTGTTGCCCCTGTTCACTGAAGGATGCGGGGGCCTCTATGGTCGGCGAAGGTCAGCTTGATGACGGGGCGACTGCAGAGATGTTGCAGTGCGGCATTTCCCCTTCGAAGCGGGCGGATCGGCGGCCGGCAGGATCACGATGCAGTCGTCAGATGCGCGACGATTTTCGCTTTCATCTGCCCGGTCACGCCGAGTTCCTGCTCGATGAAATCATCCACCGACCCATACCGTTCTTCCAGCGCTGCAAAGGCGCTTTCGATATAGGCGGGATCGGACGCGACCAGCGGTTCGACCGTTTCCCACGGAAGCTGCGCCAAGGCTGCGTAACTCGGATTGGCAGCGGCGCTTTCCTCCAATTCGGCCCGATAATCGACGATATCGTCGGACAGGGCGTAGTCGGCGACGACCGTCTCGCGCGGGACGCCCAGCAGCGTGAGCAACAAGGCCGCACCCATGCCTGCACGGTCCTTGCCGGCGGAACAGTTGAACGCGAGCGGCGTGCGCCCCTCGGCAAGATAGCGGAACATCTGCCGATAGCTTTCCACATGCTGCCCGGGAAGCTCCCGGTAGAAGCCGATCATCGCGGCGCGGGATTTCTCGGGCCCCGCATCATCGCCGCCCAGCGCCGACATCAGGTCGCCGGCATCCATCGCGTAGTCGCGAGTCCAGTACTCGATTTCGCTGTTGGCGGCGGCGAAGCGGTTGGGTTCGCTTTGGCGCTCCTCGTTCGTGCGGAAGTCGCACACCGTGCGGATGCCGCGGCGTTTCAATTCCTCGAAGTCGGCTTCGGTAAGGTCGGCCGGCGAACCCGACCGGTAGACCGTCTCCCACTTCGTCACCCTGCCGTCCCCGGTCATGTAGCCGCCAAGGTCGCGAAAATTCACACCGCCTTCGAGATCGAGCACCCGGCGTTCGTCGGCGAGCGCGATTTCATTGGCTGCCACAGGCGACAGGGCCTCCTCCTGGGCGGCGGGAGCGGCCGCCTCCTGGCAGGCAGGCAGCAGAAACAGGGCGGCGAAAGGCAAAGCGAACCGGTGCATTGTCACGGGCCTCCTATTCGGCGGAAGAAGAAAAAAGCTCGGAAAGCTGCCAGCGCACGAAAGCCTTGCCGGCCGTGCCGAGGCCGTAGCCCGCCTGCATCGGGCTGATCGCGATATGCTGCCGATAGACGATGCTTTCGTCGTCTTGCTGGTCGGGCAGGGGCTGTTCCCGATTGAAGTCGAACGTCATGCCGGGCAGGGGCGGGATCTCCATGCCGCGCGCCTGGGCCATGGCCTGCATCGTGGGGGAGGCATTTTCGGCCATGTTCGCGGTGAAACCGACTTTATAGGCGTTGTAGCTGCCGATTTCGGACAGGCGCCACTCGGCCCCTGTCAACCGGTCGGGGAAGTTCACATTGAGCGCGAGACCCCGCGGCAGAATGGGTGCGCTTGCGTCGGTCCCGTTCGTGAGCGCCTCCACAAGCTCCACCGCCCGGCGCGCCACTTCGTCAGAAAGCGGGTTGTCGAGCGTTTCGCTTTCGGTGTTGGAGCCAGCACTCAGCGCAACGGCGGGCAAGCCGCGCACGGCGGCGACTTGCGCGGCGCTGACAGTGCCCGAACTGAGAATGATGGCACCGACATTCTGCCCCTCGTTCGGGCCGGATAGCACCAGGTCGGGAGCGCCGTTCCAGCGTTCCGTTCCCGCGACATCGAGGCCGTACAGCAGCGCCATCACCGGGGTACCGTTGACATAGAAGAAGTCGCCGGCGTCCAGCCCTTCCCGGGTCATCGGGCCGGCCCCGGGGTCGCCGGGCTGCGCAGCGTCGTTAAGACATGCTTCGGCAAGTGGTGTGAGAGGCTGCCCGATGCCCAGCGCGGCGCCCATTCCGCTCTGGTTCGTGCAGGGAACCGACACCACGACGTCGTGACCGGCCTCGGTCAGCGCTTCGTAGAGCGCGACGAGATTGCTGGTCAGTCCGTCGTCGTTGGTGACGAGGATGTTTTTGGCCTGAGCCGCAGAGGGCACAAGCATGGCCGTGCCAACGAGGAAAGAAAGCGCAAGACGCATAGCTGGTCTCCCAAACTGCCGAAATCGTTGTCAAAAATCGAAACGAATGCCGAACAGATAGCGCGATCCGATCTGCTCGACTTCGGATGGCGTCGCCGGTGTTCCCTCGTAAGCCACGTATGTTTCGTTGGTGAGGTTGGCGAGATCGGCGAAGAGCGTGAAATTGTCGGTCAGCGAATATCGGAGCGTGATATCGAGATTTTCGTAACCGTCGCGGTATTCGCCGGCACCGAGACCGCCGAGCGTATCGAGATACTCGGACCGCCACTGATACGATACGCGCGCGGAGAGGCCGGAATGCTCGTAGAACACCGATGCGTTGAGCACCGTGTCCGACAATCCCTGGAACGCCGTTTGCTCTATCGTGCCGTCGGGCAGCAGAGCGTCGAATTCGCCGCCCAGCAGCGTCAGGTTGCCCTGAACGCCGAAGCCGGAGAGCAGCCCGGGCAGGAAGTCCAGCTGGTGCTCGATATTGAATTCGACACCGTAGAGTTTCCCGTTGTCGCCGTTGAAGGTCGAGCCGAGCATATAGCCGGACCGGTCGATGCCACCGGTGTTGTAGATGTCAGAGCCAACGACCTGCTGGCTTTGATAGAGCACGTTGTCGACCCAGCGATAGAAGCCGGAAACCGAAGCGATGCCGTTGCTCGGGAAGTAGTATTCGAGACTGCCGTCGACCCCCCAGGTATATTCGGGCAGCAGTTGCGGGTTTCCGCCGCTGATCGTCTCGCCGGTATCGCTGATCGAAGCGCCCACGCGGATGGCGGCATAGGCCGGACGCGACACGCCGCGCTGGCCGGAAAGACGGAAGACGAGATTGTCGGTCACGTCGAAACGGGCGTTCACGCTCGGGAAAATGTCGAAGTGATCCTCAGTCACCGAAAGCGGGGTCGCCGTGCGATCGATCAGCGCCGTCCCGCGGTTCTCGATCTCGTAGTTCTCGACGCGGACGCCGGCCGTTACGAACAGGCGATCGAGATCGAACTGACCCATCGCATAACCTGCCAGGATCGTTTCCTTCTGATCGTAAAGGGCGCTCGGGGGAATGAAGTCGGCAGCGTCGATCCCGGCTTCGTCCAGCGCGATCTGCAGAGCGTCGTTGAGCGCGACGTTGTCCATGTAATCGAACGTGATGCCGAGCGGGAAGCGCGTGTCCCAGGGACGGTTCGTCAGATACTGCGTGAAATCGAATCCCAGGGGGCCGAGCGGAACGACGCCGCCAACACCGAGATTGTTGCCCTCGATCTCGCGGATGGAGACGAGGCCGCCGGCCTTGAGCGTCACATTGCCGAACTCGCGCCAGCCATCCACCTTGCCGGTCCAGGCGTCGGAGACCGTTTCCTGGACCAGCGGGAGCAGGATCGATCTCGGCCAGTCGAAGGCGGTTTGATCGAGCCCGGCCAGTTGGTCGCCGCGCGACAGGTTGCCGTTCCCGTCGTCCACCGTTTCGTACAGCGTGACGAGGGGGAAACGCGGGTCTCCGCTGCGGTCGTAGATCACCGAGGGCGAAGCCGTACCGCTGGTCGAACCCTGCACCAGCGGAAGATCGGTGGAATTCTCGGTCCTGGTATAGCCGAAAGCGCCGTCGAGGCCCCAGCCATCCATGCTTTCGTATTCGAAGCCCGCGCTGCCGATATAATTCTGGTTCTCGTACAACCCGTTGTTGAAGGCGGCGGTGACCGGCACACCGACCAGTTCGCCGCTGGTCATCCCGCGCGTGCCCGATTCGGCGTCGGCCAGTTCGATCTGATAGGCGTTGCGATGCTCCTTGTCGGTGAACTCGGTGTAGATCCCGCGCACGTAAAGCTTCAGCCCGTCGGTCGGCATCGCTTCGACCACGGCGAAGAGGCCATTGTTGGAACGTTCCAGCTCGTAGTTGCGGATATCGATATCGGTCGGGCCGAATTCGTCGTAGCCTGCTTCGCGATTGTCGGTCACCTGGTCGCGCAGATAGTGCGAGGCGCCGACAGCGGCGCCGATCGTGTCGTTCGACCAGCTCACACGTAGCGAACCCTGGCGCTGCTGCCCGTCGCCGAGATCCATGAAGCCGTAGCCAAGATCGCCGCTGATGCTGAGGCCGCGGTCCGACAGCGGCGAATAAGTGCGCAGGTCGACATTCGCGGTAATCGCCTCGGCCGTGATGTCCGGCGTCAGCGACTTGTTCACCACCAGTTGTTGCAACAGCACCGCGGGCACCGCGTCGAAGCGATAGGAGCGGCTGTCGCCGCCTTCGTCGACGCCCGTCTGCGGGATGCCGTCGATGCTGACCGAGGTCCAGCGATTGGGTGCGCCGCGGACCTGGATATAGCGCGCCTGGCCCTGGTCGCGCTGCACCGCGACACCGGGCAGGCGTGCGAGCGCCGCGGCCGTGTTCTCGTCCGGGAACCGCCCGACCGAATCGGCCGATGCGACGTCGACGAGATTGTCCGCCCGGCGCTTGGTGGCGATCGCCGCTTCCTGCGATTCGCGGATCGACCCGGTGACGACGATTACCTCGCCATCGTCTTCTGCCGGTTCGGGCGGATAGGCGGCCTGCGCCGAGGCGCTCGCAGCCGACAAGGCCGTTGCCAGAACGGTCCCGCAGAGCAAGGCACGACGATAGGAAGCAGCGGTGATAGACATGTCCAGAGCCCTCATGTTTATGTGTCGAGCGGGCCAGTGGGACGTTCGTATGTATCTTTCGTGACGGGGCGGACGTATATTCGTTCGACGGGCACGATGCCGGTCCCAAGCCGGGAAAGAGCGATAATTGAGTCACGGAATGGACACGGAAAATTCACTGAAACGTAGCAATTCCGCAGCTCAGAGCACGTCCGATCGGCTGTTGCGTGGTGTTCTGGCGCTTTGGGCAGAGGCTCCGGGGGGCGAGATTTCGGTCCGCGCGATCGCGGATCGCGCCGGTACGGCAGTCTCTGCAATCGATTACCATTTTGGCGGATTGGAACGATTGTATGAAGCGGCACAAGCACTTGCCCTGGCCGAGGCGCGGCGGTGGATGGACGGGCGCCTGGCGCAGTTGGCTCCATTGTCCGGGCGATCATTGAGCCTGGCGACTCGCAGCGGAATCATCGCGGCCGTCATCGACGACTGGATTTGCGACAACTGGGCGTTGGCCCTGGCCTGCGGCGAAGCCTGCGCCGCCGCCCGCGCCGGCCGCCTTTCGGCCGCGCATGCGCAGTGGACCGATCTCTGGCAGCGCTTCTGGGCTTCGGCGGCCGGCCATCTCGCAATGGACGGAGCAGCCGACACGCTCGCCCTGTTCTTCGACGGGGAAAGCTCGCAGCATGTGCTGCGCTGGAACAGGGCGCTCGACAGGGCGCTGCTGGACGAGACGGCGACGGCCCTGCTGTCGTTCCTCGAAGAAGGGGAAATGCACCCCTCTCCGGTGCGCGAAGCCTATGCCGGGCGGGCGGAAGGGGAATATGCCGACCGCTCCGACGGGGCGGAAGTGCCCGCCGACGGGCTCGATGAAGCGGCGGTGGAGATTCTCTCCACGCAAGGCCTTTCCGCACTCACCTTTCGCGCGGTGGCTCGCCGGGCGGGGACGACGCTGGGCAGCGCGGCCTATCATTTCGGTTCGAAGGCCCGAATGATGCGGCGCGCGTTCGACCACCTCTACCGAAGCTCCGCAGAGCAGCCGGTTCTCGCAGGACAGGCTTCGCCGGCCGAACTGCTCCAGGTGACGGTCGGCGCGCTGGTGGACGAACGCCAGCCGGTTCTGAGGGCGTTCGACGAGATCATCCTCTACATATGCCGGGGCGACGAACATGCGCCCCTGCGTGGCGTGATCCGGGGATATCGCGATCCCGCCGCGACGAGGGTTCTCGAAAGCCTGCTCGGCCGGCCGGGCCAGGTGCCGCCTGCGCTGGCCGCGGCATTCTCCTCGATTTGCCGGGGGCTCGATCATTCGAGCATCGCGATCGGCTCGGTCGCGATGCGGGAGACCGGGATGGCAGTGCTCGCGCAGTTCAGAGGCGAATGACAGGCGCCTTGCGCCGGACGCCCTCCGCCGTCCGCAACGCCGAGCGGTCCGGCTTTACGCCATCCTAACCGTTTTACCCGGTCCTAACCATTGGTCGCTATCGGGAGCGGGTGACTGACAGAAACCGGGAAGATCGGGTCGATCCCTTCAAGTTGTCCGTGGCTTCCGTCCTGGGCCTGCGAGGCGGGACGAGCGCGGATTGGAACCGTCTGCGGGGCATGCAGCTGGTCCGCGTGGCAAACGCATGGAAACCGCGGTTGTTCGGCCATGCGTTCGCCGCGGCCATGGTCGGCTGGGCCTGCCTGGGGCAGGTCCCGATCGCGCTGCTTGCCGGATGGCTGGCATTGCTCGCCGCCGTGCTCGCCTACGCGATCGTTCGCGACGCCGGGCTGCGCAATGCCGACAACCGGAAGATCGCCAGGGGCGAACTGCGCCGACATGCCTTGCGCGCGGGAATGCTGGGGCTGGTCTGGCTGTCCGCGGTCATCCTGTTTACCGGCTATCTGGAATCTACCGACCGGTTTGTGATGATTGCCGCCATCGGGACGCTGATTGCAGGGTCCGCGCTGGTCGTTTCGGGATCGCCGTTCAGCACGCTCGTATTCGGAACCATTACGGGGACCGGAATGGTGGCGGTGCTGGCGATCGAGGGTGCCTATCAGCTGATGGGCCTGATGGCGTTCTTCATCGCGCTGGTGGGCGTCGGCACCATCCAGATCGCGCGCATCTATCTGGTCGCGCGCATCGCGGAGGTCGACAGCAAGGAGAAGAGCGAGGTCGTCTCGCTCCTCCTGCGCGAGTTCGAGGAGAACGAGGCCGACTGGCTGTGGCAGGTCGACGCATCGCGCCGGGTGCGGAGCGCCTCGCCGCGCTTCTCGTTCGCGCTCGGCAAGCGCCCGGAGGAGCTTGAGGGGGCGTCGTTCCTGCAATTGATGGCGGGCGACGCCTGGGAAGACGGAAAGTTTCCGCCCAGCCTGCACGAGCTTGCGGAGGTGATGAAGCGGCGCGAAAGCTTTTCCAACCTGATCGTCAAGGTCACGTTCGGCGGGCAGGTGCGCTGGTGGGAACTGTCGGGAACGCCGCTGTTCGTCGACGGCGCCTTTGCCGGCTTTCGCGGGGTCGGCTCCGACGTGACGGAACAGCGCGAATCGTCGGAAAAGATCGCCTATCTCGCGCGCTACGACACGCTGACGAACCTTCCCAACCGCCTGATGCTGACGGAATCGCTGGGCGATGCGCTGCAATATGCGCGCCAGTGGCGAACGCGCTGTGCCTTTCTGATGATCGACCTGGATCGTTTCAAGGGAGTGAACGATTCGCTTGGCCATCTCGTCGGCGATCGATTGCTCGCCCAGGTCTCGCGCCGCCTGAAGGATCTGATGGACAAGAGCACGCTTTGCGGCAGGCTGGGGGGCGACGAGTTCGCTATCGTGGTGCGCGATGCCACCGATGCGGAGCGGGTCGACACCATCGCGCGCAAGGTGATCGAGCAGCTTTCCCAGCCATACGAAATCGATCGCCACACACTGTATATCGGCGCGAGTGTCGGTTCCGCTTTCGGGCCGCGCGACGGCAGCACGGTGGAGGATCTGATGCGCAACGCCGATCTCGCGCTCTACCGCGCGAAGGAGGAGGGCGGCAGCAGCCACTATGGCTACGAACCTCGCCTTCATGCGACGGCGGAGGAACGGCGCAAGCTCGAAATGGCGTTGCGGCGCGCGCTCGACGATGGCGAATTGTCGCTGAATTTTCAGCCGGTCGTCGATGCGAAGAGCGAAGCGATCGTCAGTTTCGAGGCGCTGATGCGGTGGAACAGCCGCGATCATGGCGCGATCAGCCCGGGCAAGTTCATTCCCCTGGCCGAAGACACCCGCCTTATCGTCCCGATCGGCGCCTGGGTGCTGGAACAGGCCTGTCGGGAGGCTGTGAACTGGCCGCGCAACGTACGGGTGGCGGTCAACGTCTCGCCCGAACAGTTGCTGGAGCGCGACTTTCCCGCAACGGTCGTCCATGCCCTTTCGTCAAGCGGGCTCGAGGCGCATCGGCTGGAAATCGAAGTGACCGAGAGCATTTTTCTGCGCGATCCCGACGTGGCCCGAAATTCGCTGGAGCAGGTCATGGCGCTGGGCTGCACGGTTGCCCTCGACGACTTCGGGACCGGCTATTCCTCGCTGGGCTATCTGCGCAAGCTGCAGTTTTCGACCATCAAGGTGGACCGGACTTTCGTCGATGGCGCGGCGCAGGGCAGCCAGGAAAGCCTGGCGATCGTGCGCGCGGTTATCGCCATGGCGCAAAGCCTTGAAATGGCCACGACTGCCGAGGGTGTCGAAACCCCCGAGCAGGCAGAACTGGTCCGCGACATGGGGTGCGACAAGATTCAGGGCTTCCACTTCGGCCGTCCGATGCCGGCCGACGAGGTTCAGGCCGTTTTTCGGAAGCAGGAGATGCTGATCGCCTGACCGATCAGGCGGCGACCAGCCCCTTCACCGCGCTTTCGAACAGCATGCGTCCGTCGCTGCCGCCGTGATCGGGTTCGATCGCCCGTTCGGGGTGGGGCATCAGGCCCAGGACGTTTCCTGCGGCATTGAGAATGCCCGCGATGTCGCGCCGCGAACCGTTGCAGGTGTCGAGATAGCGGAAGGCGACGCGCCCTTCGCCTTCCAGCCGGTCGAGCGTGTCCTCGTCGGCGAAATAGTTGCCGTCGTGGTGCGCAACCGGCAAGGCGATCTCCTGCCCCCGGTCGTAGCCGGCGGTGAACAGCGACTGGTTGTTTTCGACCCGCAGAGGAACGGTGCGGCAGATGAAGTTGAGCTGCGCATTGCGCATCAGCGCGCCGGGAAGAAGCCCGCTTTCGGTCAGGACCTGAAATCCGTTGCAGACGCCGAGGACAGGCACACCGCGCTCCGCTGCGCCGACCACAGCGCGCATGATCGGGCTGCGGCTGGCGATCGCGCCACAACGCAGATAGTCGCCGTAGGAAAAGCCGCCCGGCACTGCGATGAAATCGAGCCGTTCGGGCAGTTCGGTCTCCCCATGCCATACGCGCAGCGCAGGCGCGCCCGAAACTTTCTCGAGCGCGACAGCCATGTCCCGGTCGCAGTTCGATCCCGGAAACGTGATGACCGCGCCGCGAAATGTCATCGCGCCGCCTCCATCGTTTCGATGCGGAAGTTTTCGATCACGGTATTGGCGAGCAGTTTTCGGCACATCTCTTCCAGCTGGGCCTGGCTGGTATCGTCCGCGACATCCAGCTCGATCAGCCGGCCGACCCGCACGTCGTCCACCCCGGAAAAGCCCAGCCCCTCCAGCGCATGGTGGACCGCACGACCCTGAGGGTCGAGCACGCCCGGCTTCAGGCTGACATGGATGCGGACTTTCATGGGCGGGGCGCCTTTCGCTGCGAGGTCGGGACTCGCGCGCAGCCTATGGCGCCAAGCGGCGGCCGGGGCAAGTCGCGCATGCGCGCGGGGGACGCGGGCGACCGCAAGTCTTCGATTTTCCGAGCAATTCACAACCTGCCGATGCTAGGGGGCCGGCCGATGAAGGTGGATCTCGTTTACAATCCCGTCGCCGGCAGCTTTCGTCCGGCCCGGCTCGATGCCCTGGCCGCCGCGTTTGCCGCGCGCGGGATGGAGGTTGCGGCGCTGCCGAGCGCGCGCCACGGTGCGCGCCTTTCGGGCGCCGCCGATCTCGTCTGCGTCCTGGGCGGGGACGGGACCTTGCGCGATACGGTCGAGGCGCTGGGCGAGGACGCGGGGCGCACCCCCCTTTGCATTGCGCCTGCCGGCACGATCAATCTGGTCGCCCGCGAACTCGGCTATGCCCGGCCGGCGGCGCGCTTCGCAGACCAGGTGCTGGCCGCCTGGCATCGCGGGCGGGAAAGCTGGGTGCGTGCACCGCTCTACCGCCTCGGCACGACGCCGATCGTCGCCTGCCTGAGCATTGGACCGGATAGCCATGCGGTTGCGCAAGTCTCGGCCGATCTCAAGCGGCGGATCGGCCGCTACGCTTATGTCGTGGCGGTCATGCGCCAGCTTGCCCGGTGGCCGCGCGAAACGATCGCCATCAGCGGCGAACTGTCCGACGGCACCCCTTTCGCATGCGAGGCCGAGGCTGCGATAGCGTCGCACGGCGCGTTCTATGCCGGGCCGTTCCGCCTCAGCCCCCGCGCCGGGCTGGCCGCGGATTCGGTGGAGCTGATCACCCTGCGCCGCTCGACCCGGATCGGCACTGCCGCGCTGACCGGTGCGGCGATCATGCGGCTGCCGCTCGACCGTCTCGGCCTGGCGGAGATCCGCACCGTGCGCCGGGTTGCCTTCGACCGGTGCGTCGGCCCGGTGCAGGTCGACGGCGATCACATGGCCGATTGCGCGCACGAGATTGCGTCAAGCGGCATGGCGCTCAACTACGTCATCTGACGGGCCGCTATTTCTTCGGTTTGATCGGGCTGCGCAGCTTGCCGCGGTGGGCGTTGAGGTCGAACACTTCGCCCGGGCCGTTGTCCTCGTTCTGGAGCAAGCCGAGGCGCCGGGCGACTTCCTGATACGCGTCTTCCTCGCCGCCGAGGTCGCGGCGGAAGCGGTCTTTGTCCAGCTTTTCGCCGGTGGTCATGTCCCACAGCCGGCATCCGTCGGGGCTGATTTCGTCGGCCAGGATCAGGCGGCTGTAGTCGCCATCCCAGATGCGGCCGAACTCCAGCTTGAAATCGACCAGGCGGATATTGATCGCCGCAAACATGCCGCAGAGAAAATCGTTGATGCGGATCGCCATGCTGGCGATGTCCTGCATTTCTTCGTTCGACGCCCAGTTGAAGCAGGCGATGTGCTCTTCCGCGATCAGCGGATCGCCGAGGCCATCGTCCTTGTAGTAGTATTCGATCAGCGTGTGGGGCAGCGGTTCGCCTTCCTCGATCCCCAGCCGTTTGGAGATGCTGCCGGCGGCGACGTTGCGCACGACCACTTCGATCGGAACGATCTCGGCCTGGCGAACGAGCTGTTCGCGCATGTTGAGACGCCGGATGAAGTGGGTCGGGATGCCGATATGGCCGAGGCGCAGGAAGATATATTCGCTGATGCGATTGTTGATCACACCCTTGCCGTTGATCGTGCCCTTCTTCTGAGCGTTGAAGGCGGTCGCGTCATCCTTGAAATACTGGATCAGCGTGCCCGGTTCGGGGCCCTCGTAAAGAATCTTGGCCTTGCCTTCGTAGATCTGGCGGCGACGGGGCATGGGAAATTCCTAGCGCGCAAAATAACGGTGCCCCGGCGGACGAAGCATGGTGCGCTCCGCCGATGCCGGGGCAGGAAGCCGCCCATACCGCGAAAGCCCGCCGAAGGCAATTGCGCCCCGGAAGGGCGAGGGCGGGGCGGCGCGTTCAGGGCCGCGTCTGGCCGTCGCCGTGAACGAGATACTTGAAGCTGGTGAGCTGCTCCAGGCCGACCGGTCCGCGGGCGTGCATCTTGCCGGTCGCGATGCCGATTTCCGCGCCCATGCCGAACTCGCCCCCGTCGGAGAACTGGGTCGAGGCATTGTGCATCACCACCGCGCTGTCGATTGCGGTCATGAACCGGCGCGCGGCCTCCGCATCTTCGGTCAGGATGGCGTCGGTATGGTGGCTGGAATGCCTGTCGACCCAGGCGATCCCTTCGTCGAGCCCGTCGACGATCTTCACGCTGGCGATGGGGTCGAGATATTCGGTATCCCAGTCCTCTTCGGTCGCGGGCTTGATCCGGCTGTCGAGCGCGACGGCTTCCTCGTCGCCGCGCAGCTCGCAGTCCGCCGCCATCGCGTCGGCCAGCTTCGGCACCACCTGGTCGGCGATCTTGCGGTCGATCACGATGCTTTCGGTCGCCCCGCAGATCCCGGTGCGGCGCAGCTTGGCGTTGCGGATGATCTGCACCGCCTCGTCCACTTTCGCCGCCTCGTGAACATAGCTGTGGCAATTGCCGTCGAGGTGCAGCAGCGTGGGCACGCTTGCCTGATCGCGCACCAGCTCGACCAGGCCGCGGCCGCCGCGCGGGATCACCAGATCGACGAACTGGTCCGCCTTCAGCAGCGCGGCCACGGCCTCGCGGTCGGTGGTCTGCACCGTCTGCACGGCATCTTCGGGCAGGCCCGCGGCCTTCAGGCCGGCGCGCATCGCGGACACGATTTCGCGCGTCGAATGGCGGCTTTCCGATCCGCCCCGCAGGATCACCGCATTGCCGGACTTGAGGCACAGCGCACTGGCGTCCGCGCCCACGTTGGGCCGCGATTCGTAGATCATGCCGATGACACCGATCGGCACCGCGACCCGCTCGATCTTCAGGCCATTGGGGCGGTCGAACTGCGCCAGCTTGCGCCCCACCGGGTCGGGCAGCTCGGCGATCTCCTCGAGCGCGCTGGCCATGCCCTCGATCCGGTCTTCGGTCAGGCGCAGGCGGTCGACGAAGCTGTCGGGCTTCTTGCCTTCGACGCTGGCGACGTCGGCCTGGTTCGCCTCGATCAGCGCGGCCGAGCCTTCCCGCAGCGCCTTGGCCGCTTCGCGCAGCGCCGTGTTCTTCGCCTCGGTGCTGGCCGACAGGAGCCCCCGTGCCGCTTCGCGCGCGCGGCGGCCCAGCTCGTGAATGTGAATTTGCGGGTCGAGTGTCTGATCGTTCATAATGTCCTCGTACACGTTCGTGTTAACGGCGGGAACGGCGCAATGGTCAGCGCAGCTCTACCGCCCGGTCGTAAGCGGCCTGTAGTGTGGAACGCATCAGGCGCGTCAATGTGTCGTCGCCGTTGAGGGCATCGAGCCCTGCGGCAGTGGTTCCCCCCTTGCTGGTCACCGAATTGCGCAGCGTTTCCAGATCGCCGTCGTCGTCGGCCTGTGCCATCGCGACCGTCCCGGCCATCGTACCCAGAACCATGGCGCGCGCTTCTTCGAGCGAGAAGCCCAGTTCCTGCGCTGCGGCGACATAGGTGCGCGCGATTTCGAAGACATATCCGGGGCCGGAGCCGGCAACCGCGGTCACGCGGTCGAGCTTGTCCTCGCTGTCGACCGTGATCGCGGTGCCGGTGCGGGCCATCATGGCCTCGGCATGGGCGCGCTGGTCGTCGCTGACGCCGGGTGCGGGGCAAATGCCGCTGACGCCCTGGCCCACGGCGGCGGGCAGATTGGGCATGACGCGGACCACCGGGGCGCCGTTCATGGCCTGCGAAATGCGCTCCGCCGAACAGCCGGCCGCGATCGACAGCACATAGCCGCCCGGCGCCAGCCGACCGGCGTGCGCGGGCATGATATCGGCGATCATCTGCGGCTTGATGGCGACCACGATCACATCGTACCTGTTGTCGCCCAGTTCGCCGGCATCCGCCACCAGCCGTGCCGGGTCGGGAACCCGGTCGAGTGCCGGATCAACTATAGTGAAGTGATCGCCCCCCGACATCCAGTGTTCCAGCAAGGCGCCGCCCATTTTTCCGCAACCGATCATAAGGATGTTTTTAGTGCTCAAGCTCTATCCCTCTATAACAGAAATATTTTTCATCGGTTTTTAATGTTTCATACCTGAATTGTTCACCCTTCCGGGGGAAGAGTATGAAAGTATAAATTTTTCGGCGCGTCCACGGTTGTGCGTTGCACAATTCCTACCTAGATAGCGTCGGGAAAATTGCAAGAAATGGATATTTTGTCGTGGCCGAGAATCGAAGCATCGTCGTCAAGATTGGTTCCGCTCTCCTCGCCAACCCCGACCTGCTCACCCCGCGCTTCAGCTTCATTCAGCGCCTGCTCGAAGACGTGGCGCAGTTGCGGAGCGAAGGGTGCAATGTGATCCTCTGTTCGTCCGGTGCCGTGGCGCTGGGCCTCAAAACGGTCGGCGAGACACCCGAAACCGCCGGGGTGAGCGACAAGCAGGCCGCTGCCGCCTGCGGGATGCCGCTCCTGCTCAACGCCTACAAGCAGGTCGGGCACGAATACGGTTTCGAGATCGCCCAGGTCCTGCTGACTCTGGGGGACTTCGAGCATCATCGCCGTTTCCTCAACACCCGCAACACCGTCCACCGCCTGCTCGAAGCCGGGGTGGTGCCGATCGTGAACGAAAACGATTCGATCACGACGGAAGAAATCCGCGTGGGCGATAACGACCGGCTGGCCGCGAAAGTGGCGCAGATGGTGGGGGCCAAGGAATTCGTCATCCTGACCTGTGTGGAGGGCCTCTACGACCGCAACCCGGACGAACCGGGCGCGCAACTGGTCGAAGAGGTCGGCGACGTGGGCGAGTATATGGAGGCGACGGTCGGCAAGAGCGCGCTGGGCACCGGCGGCATGACGACAAAGCTGAAAGCCGCCAATATGGCGCAGGAAGCCGGCTGCACGACCTATATCGCCAATGGCGAGCACGAACGCCCGCTCTCGGCCGTTCTCAGCGGCGAACGGCGCTGCACCAAGTGCCTGCCGCATCCCAATCCCCTGTCCGGCAGGGACAGCTGGATCGCCAACCGGCTCCAGATGGCGGGCAGCATCGAAATCTCGAAAGAGCTGGCCGACGCGCTGGTCGAGGAGAAGCGTTCCATCCGTCGCGAGGACATCCTGGCGATGGACGGCGATTTCACGCGCGGCGACGTTCTGCACCTCTACGACAGCGAGGGGGTCGAGCGGGCGCGCGGCCTGAGCGACTTCACCTCGGAGGAAATCCGCGTGATGACCTTCAATCCCGACACGCCCGAAGAGCAGCTGCTGGGTTACAAGACCAAGGGCGAAGTGATCCGGGCGAACAATCTCGTCATGCTGGAAAACCGGCATCTGTTGTGGGACGCGCCGGAAGGGATGACGCCCGCCTGACGGACCCGGGGCCGCCGGCGCCAACTTCACTTGGCGTTCAGCGAGGGCAAGGCTATAGGCCCGGTCCATGATCACTCGCTCGCGTTCGCCGCTCAAGCTCGCTCTCGCCGTTACCGCATCGGCGGCCGCTCTGTTCACTGCCGGTTGCGCGGGGCGTTCCGGCGGGCCCGAAGACACGGCCTACGTCGCGCGCGACGTCGAAACGCTCTATTCGGAAGCCAAGCGCCGGCTCGATGCGGGCAATGCCAAGTTTGCCGCCGCGCTGTTCGACGAAGTCGAACGCCAGCACCCCTATTCGCCCTGGGCGCGCCGGGCGCAGCTGATGAGCAGCTTCAGCTATTACGTCGCGCGCGATTACAACAAGGCGATCCAGAGCGCGCAGCGCTTCCTCTCGATCCATCCGGGCAACAAGGACGCGCCTTACGCCTATTACCTGATCGCGCTCAGTTATTACGAGCAGATCAGCGACGTGCACCGCGACCAGGCGATCACCGACCAGGCGCGCACCGCGCTGAACGAGATCATCCGCCGTTTCCCGCAGACCGAATATGCCTCGGATGCCCGCCTCAAGCTCGATCTCGTCAACGATCACCTTGCCGGCAAGGAAATGGAAATCGGCCGGTTCTACGAGCGCAGCGGCAAATGGCTGGCGGCGCAGATCCGGTTCCAGAACGTGGTGGAAAACTTCCAGACCACCAGCCACACGCCCGAGGCGCTCTATCGCCTTACCGAAACCAGCCTGGCGCTCGGCATTCCGGAGGAGGCGGTGAAATACGCCGCGGTCCTGGGCGCGAATTACCCGGGCAACGAATGGTACGAGAAGGCTTACAAGCTGGTGCAGAATCACGCCAGCGGCGTCACGGCGAGCTGAAGGTCGATTCTGTTCGCAAGCGTTGCCGCGGTTGGTGACGCGCCATCCCATTCCGGCTAGGGAATCGGGTCAGATATGCTGACCCGCCTGTCCATTCGCAACGTGGTGTTGATCGAGGCGCTCGATCTCGATTTCGGGCGCGGCCTCGGCGTGCTCACCGGCGAAACGGGGGCGGGCAAGTCGATCCTGCTCGACGCGCTCGGCCTCGTGCTTGGAAACCGCGCGGAAACGATGCTGGTGCGGGCGGGGGAAGATCGGGCGAGCGTCACCGCCAGTTTCGAGTTCGCGCGACTTCCGGCGCCCGTTGCCGAAGCGCTCGACGATGCCGATATCGTGCTGGAGCCGGGCGAGCCGCTGATGATTCGCCGGCAGGTGCGGGCGGACGGCGGCAGCAAGGCATTCGTCAACGATCAGCCGGCCAGCGTGGCGTTGCTGCGCACGCTGGCGCCTGCCCTGGTCGAACTGCACGGGCAGCACGACGATCGCGGGCTCGTGAACCCGCGCGGCCATCGCGCCTTGCTCGATCGCTATGCCGGAGCGGACGTCGCCGCCGTGGCCGCCGCCTGGGAGACCTGGCGCGCCGCGGAGGACCGGTTGCAGTCAGCGCGCGCGGCGATCGCGCAAGCCCGTGAAGACCAGGACCTGCTGCTCGCCCACCTCGCCGAACTGACCGCGCTAGCGCCGCAGGCGGGGGAAGAGGCTCGCCTGGCCGAAGCGCGCGCGGCGATGCAGAAGGGGGAGCGCCTCTCGAGCGACCTGGAGGAACTGCGTCATGTCTGGGACGGTTCGGATTCGCCGCTTGCCGAGCTGCGGGTCGCGGCGCGGCGGCTCGACCGCATCGCGCCCGAGCATCCGCTCCTCGTAGAAGCGCTGTCGGCGCTCGACCGCGCCGTGATCGAGGCGGGGGAGGCCGAAGCGAAGCTGGAGGAAGCGGCAGCGGCCCTGGTCCACGACCCGGCTGCGCTCGAAGAAGCCGAAACGCGGCTGTTCGACTTGCGGGCGCTGGCCCGCAAGCATCGCTGCGAAGTGGACGATCTGCCCGAAAAAATGCGCGAATTTCGCGCCGCGCTCGACAAGATCGAAGGGGGCGAGGCCGAACTCGACGCGCTCGAGGACGCGGCGAAGAACGCTGGCCGCAATTACCGCGAACGGGCGCAGGCGTTGCATGCGGCGCGGGTGGAGGCTGCCGGCCGGCTCGACGCCGCGGTGGCGGGCGAACTCGCGCCGCTGAAGCTGGATGCGGCGCGATTCCGCACGGCGGTCGAGCCCCTGCCGGAAGAACGCTGGGGGCCGCACGGCAGCGACAGTGTGGAATTCGTGATCGCGACCAATCCCGGTGCGGATTTCGCCCCGCTGGCCAAGATCGCCAGCGGCGGGGAGCTGTCGCGCTTCATTCTTGCACTCAAGGTCGCGCTGGCCGAACAGGGCGGGGCGGCGACCGTGATTTTCGACGAGATCGACCGCGGCGTGGGCGGCGCCGTGGCGAGCGCGATCGGCGAACGGCTCGCCCGGCTGGCGGGCGACGGGCAATTGCTCGCGGTGACTCACAGCCCGCAAGTCGCCGCGCGCGGACGGACGCATTACCTGATCGCCAAGTCGAGCGAAGGCACGGTCACGAAAACTTCGGTCCGCCTGCTCGACGAGCGGGAGCGGCAGGAGGAAATCGCCCGCATGCTCTCGGGCGCCGAAGTCACGCCCGAGGCGCGGGCCCAGGCCGACCGGCTGTTGGAGGGGGTGTGAGGCATGTCGCGCTCGGGATCGCCTTGCTGATGGCGGCGGGCTGTCAGCCGATGCCGGGCGGTGGAGAGGTTCTTCGCGTTCCGGTCGCCAGTGGCGATACCTTCGGCGCCGACGCGCATCTTGCGCCGTCGCGGCCCGACGCGGTGCTGCGCTATGCCGATCATCCGCGCGGCTTTGCCGAACTGCGATTGCCCGCGGGGGAGGGGCCGTTCCCTCTGGCGGTGATCTTCCACGGTGGCTGCTGGAAGGCGGGAATCGCCAACCAGGCCTATATGGCGCCTCTGGCGACGCGGTGGCAGCAGCTCGGCATCGCGACGCTGAATGTCGACTACCGCGAAGTGGGCGACGGCGGCGGCTGGCCGGGCAGCTTCGAGGACTGGGCGGCGGCGGGCGATCTGGTCATGCAGGTCGTGGCGGACTACCCGGTGGATCGCGCACGCGTCACGCTTGTCGGCCATTCGGCGGGCGCCTTGCCTGCCCAGTGGCTGGCGATGGAGCAAGGGAGCGACGGCCCGCTGGGCGCGCGCGACCCGTTGGCGGTGCGCGCGGCGATCGTGCTCGACGGACCCGCGGACGTCGGGGCCGAGCGTGATGCGTTCGACGCCCTGTGCGAATTTTCCGCGGTCGATCCGTTCATCGGCGCTGCTCCCGGCGCTGCGGCGGACCGCTACGCCGCCATCGCCCCCGGCGGCCATGCCCCCCAACTGGAAGAACTGCTGTTCGTTCAGGCCGTTCTTCCACCTCCGCCCCAACCGGCACAGACCGCAATCCGCGCGGGCGGCGCGCGAGTGGAAGTCCGCGCGAATCCGGGTGCAAGCCACTTCGCGATTCTGACGCCTGGCTCGCAGTCTTACATCGCGAACGAACCCGCTATGCTGACGGTACTGCGTGGGGAGGCGGCGGAATGATGGACCGGCGGACGCATCTCGCGGGACTGGCCGCCTTTGCGACGGCTATAATGTCCGCGCGGCAGGTTGAAGCTCTGGAGAGCGTCATGGAAGAGAAACACCCGCAATACGGTCTGATCGGGCAGATCGTTGCAAAACCCGGCCAGCGGGCCGCGCTCGCTGCGATCCTGACCGAAAATACGCGCCGGATGCCGGGCAACTTCGCCTATATTGTCGGCGAAGACGCTAGCAATCCCGATGCGCTGTGGGTGGTGGAACTCTGGGCGGATAGAGCCGCACACGCGGCCTCGCTCGCCTTGCCGCAGGTCAGGGTCGCGATTGCGAAAGGGCGCCCGCTGATCGCGGAATTCGGCACTCGCGCGGAGTTCAAGCCGGTGGCAAACGCCGGGGCATGAAGGATATCGAATCGCTCTCCGAAGCCGAAGCCGCCAACGAATTGATGCGGCTGGCGAAGGCGATCGCGCGGCACGACCGGCTCTATCATACCGAGGACGCGCCGGAGATCACCGATCAGGAATACGACGCGCTAGTGCGCCGCAATGCGGAGCTGGAGGCGCGGTTTCCGCATCTCGTGCGGGCGGATTCGCCGTCGCAGGCGGTCGGGCACGCGGTCGCGGGGTCGCCCCTGTCGAAGGTCACGCACGAGGTTCGGATGATGAGCCTCGACAATGCCTTTGCCGAGGAGGAGGTGGCGGATTTTGTCGCGCGCGTGCGGCGCTACCTCGCGCTCGCGGAGGACGCGCCGCTCGCTTTCACCGCAGAGGACAAGATCGACGGGCTGTCGTGCTCGCTGCGGTACGAGAGCGGCAAGCTCGTGCGCGCGGCCACGCGCGGCGATGGGCAGGTGGGGGAGGACGTGACCGCCAACGTCGCCCATATCGCCGATATCCCGCAGGAACTTGGGCCCTCTCCCCTGAAGGGGAGAGGGAGGAGCCGCGAAGCGGCGGAGGGAGAGGGGGACGTGAAGGATGTCCCCCTCTCCCCGGCCCTCTCCCCTGAAGGGGAGAGGGAGATTCCCGAAATTTTCGAAATACGCGGCGAAGTCTATATGGAGCGCGCGGCCTTCCTCGCGCTCAACGACCGGTTGATGGAGGAGGCGCGCGCGCAGGCGGAGGCGAAGGGGGAGGCGTTCGACGCGGAGAAAGTCCGCCAGTTCGCCAACCCGCGCAACGCCGCCGCCGGTTCACTGCGGCAAAAGGACCCGAGCGTCACCGCCAGCAGGCCGCTGCGCTTCTGGGCGCACGGCTGGGGCGCTGCGTCCGAGGTGCCGGGGGAAACGCAACACGAAGTCATGCGCCGGATCGGCGAATGGGGCCTGCCGATCAGCCCGGACCTCAAGCTCTGCCACTCGCTGGAGGAGATGCTCGCGCACTATCGCGCGATCGGCGAGGGGCGCGAGAAGCTTGGCTACGAGATCGACGGCGTCGTCTACAAGGTCGACCGCCTCGACTGGCAGGAGCGGCTCGGTTTCGTCGCCAAGGCGCCGCGCTGGGCGCTGGCACACAAGTTTCCGGCCGAACAGGCCGAGACCACGCTGGAAGCGATCGACATCCAGGTCGGGCGCACGGGCAAGCTCACGCCGGTCGGTCGGCTCGCCCCGGTGCTCGTCGGCGGGGTGACGGTGACCAACGTCACGCTGCACAACCGCGACGAGATCGCGCGGCTGGGCGTGCGGCCGGGCGACCGGGTCAAGGTCCAGCGCGCGGGCGATGTGATCCCGCAAGTGGTCGAAAACCTGACCCGCGATGCGCAGCGGCCGGCTTATCGTTTCCCGGACGAATGCCCGGAGTGCGGGAGCGAGGCCGTCGCCGAGGAGGGCGAGGTCGACGTACGCTGCACCGGGGGGCTGATCTGCCCGGCGCAGCGCACCGAGCGGCTCAAGCACTTCGTCAGCCGCGGGGCGCTCGATATCGAGGGGTTGGGGGAGAAAACCATCGACCAGTTCTTCGCTCTCGGCTGGCTGGAAAGCCCGGCCGACATCTTCCGCCTCAAGCACCGGCGCGAGGAGATCCTCGCGCTTGAGGGGTGGAAGGACAAGTCTGTGGACAACCTGTTGGCAAGCATCGAGGCCAAGCGTGAGCCGGACGCCGCACGGCTGCTGTTCGGCCTCGGCATTCGCCACGTCGGCGCGGTCACCGCGCGCGACCTGATGAAGGGCCTCGGCGACATCCGCCGCCTGCCGGGCAAGGCGGCGGAGATCCACGCCTATCGAGAGGAAAACCCGCGCGGGCCGGACGAGTCCGAAGGCAAGTTCAACGCGCGCATGGTCGAGGCGATCAAGGACATCCTCGAAGTGCGCGCCGACGGGATCGGCACCGCGGTCGGCTTCGCGCTGGCGGACTTCTTCCACGAAGATCACAACTGCGACGTCTGGAACGACCTGATCGGGCCCGAGCCCGGCGCGGGCGTGGTCGATCCGCCGGCCTATGTGGTCGAGACGAAAGACAGCGCGGTGGCGGGCAAGACGGTGGTCTTCACCGGCAAGCTGGAGACCATGAGCCGCGACGAGGCCAAGGCCCAGGCCGAGCGCCTCGGCGCCAAGGCCGCCGGATCGGTCAGCGCGAAGACGGACCTTCTGGTCGCCGGCCCCGGCGCGGGCAGCAAGCTCAAGAAAGCCGCCGAACTCGGCATCGAGGTGATCGACGAGGCGGCCTGGGCGGAAATCGTCAAGGCTGCGGGCTAGAGCCGCTTTCAGCAAGGCTGAAGCGACGCCGGCGCGTTACTCCACCCACTTCATCACCCCGCCGGCGAACGGGGTCCACCACCCGGTGCGCACGCCGGCGGCGGCCAGGGTGTCGCTCGTCCACTGGTTGCAGGTATTGCCCAGGTGGTAAGTGCCGGGCGCGTCGTAGAACACGTCCCAGTCCGCATATCCGCGATAGACCTCGCGGCGTTCCGGGGGGAGGACCTGCGTTTCGATCCGGCGGACAAGGCGGGCATATTCTTCCGGGCGCAGACGCAGCACGCGGGCATTCTCGCCGGGGGCGGGGCGGACGTAGTGGGCGACGTGGAGCAGCCCGTCGCCGCCGACGATTGCTCCGACGGCGGTTGCCGGCGAAAGGTCGGCCCACGTCGGCGTGTGAAGGAACACCTCGCGTTCGCCCCAACTGACCGAGACGTGGGTATAGGGCCGCTTGGCGGCCCCCGCGGGCAGATCGCCGGCGGGAAAATCGCGTCGCCAGTCCTTCTGCGCCGACACCAGCGGCATGACGATCGCGGTATGGATTCCGTTCGCTTCTACCATGATGTCGATACCGCGGGCAGGCTCGCGCCAGTCGGCGTTTCGCGGGATCGACGAGCCGACCCAGGCGGCAAGCATGAACAGCCCGATGGCGAGCGCGAGCCAGGCAAACGCCCGGCCCGCCCACCGCGCCAGGCGCTTCAGGATTGCAGGCGCTTGCGCAGCCACAGGATCGACCAGTCGCCATTGACCATGCGCGCGGCGAGGCGGAATCCGGCGCGGCGGCAGGCGGCGCGCACGGCGGGTTCCTGGGTTTCGAGCAGCCCGGCGAGCAACAGGTTGGCGCCGGGAACCGTCGCGCGTGCGAAGTCCGGCGCCAGTTCGATCAGCGGCCCGGCGAGAATATTGGCGATCAGCAGGTCGTAGGGGGCGCGGGCCAGGAGCAGGGCGTCGTCCATGCCATCGGCGATCGTCATCGCCAGTTGGCCCGGCCCGCCGCCCAGGCGCACGCCGTTCGTCGCGGCATTGAGTTCGACCACCCCGCGGCAGACCGGGTCGATGTCGCTCGCCGTCGCCAGCGCGCGCGGCCAGAGCGCGAGCGCGGCGAAGGCGAGCAGGCCGGTGCCGGTGCCGATATCCGCGCAATTGCGCACGATCGTGCCGCGCCGCTTCATCGCGTCGAGCATCGCAAGGCATCCGGCGGTCGTCTCGTGCTGGCCGGTGCCGAAGGCCTGGCTGGCGGGGATCGCGAAGTTGACGATGCCCGGTGCCGTGTCGGGGGCATGGTCGGGCGTGTGGACGTGGAAGCGGCCGGCGCGGATCGGGTCGAGACCCTGCTGGCTTTCGGCCACCCAGTCGGTATCCGGCAGCTTTTCGGCGCTCAGGCGAGGGGCCTTGCCCGCGAAGAGCGCTGCAACCATGGCGCGGTCCGTGCGGCTCGGCTTGCGGGGCAGATAGACGTCCAGTCGCCAGTCGTCCGGCCGGTCGTCCGCCACTTCGAAGCCCGCGATCACCAGCTCGCTATCCCAGTCCTCGGCATCTTCCTGCGCCACCAGCGCGGCCTGGACTGTCGCCTTGTCGGCAAAGGCGGTCAGCTTCCAGCTATCGGACATAGCTGGCCCCGTTCGCATCGATCGTCGCCCCGGTCATGCTTTCGGGCGCATCGAGCGCGCAGAATACGGCGATCCGGGCGATCTCCTCCGGCTCCGCCACGCGGCCCAGGGGAATGTCGGCCAGCAGACCCGGCCCGCCGCGGCTGGCGAGGTAGCCCTCGCCCATTGCGGTGTCGGTGAAGCCCGGTGCGATGGCAAAGCTGCACAGGCCCTGACCGGCATAAGCGCGCGCGATCGTCTTGTGCAGGGCCAGCATGCCGCCCTTCGCTGCGGCGTAATGCCAGTGTGCCGGCGAATCGCCGCGGTGCCCGGCGCGGCTGGCGATGTGGACGATACGCCCCGGCACGCCGCGTTCCAGCCAGTGCCGCACCGCAAAGCGCGAAAGCTGCGCGGCCGAGGTCAGGTTGATGCGCAGCGTATCCTCCCACGCATCGAGCCATTCGATGTCCGATCCATCGACCGGATTGGCATCGAACAGCCCGGCATTGTTGACCAGCACGTCGATGTTCCCGCCGGCGCGCGACAGCGCCTCTTCCCACAGCATCTGCGGAGCGGTCGGCTGCGACAGGTCGGCGCCGATCGTCTGTTCGTCGTGATCGGTGCTGCCGTGGCCGATCACGCGGACGTTGCGCGTTTCGAGCAGTTCGCGGATCGCGGCGCCGATGCCGCGGCTGGAGCCGGTGACGAGGACAGTGGGCATTCGCGCGGTCTAGATTATCGGTGCCGATCCGTCATCCCCGGGCGGCGCGGCGGCGCGCTTTGCACGGGCGCGTATATTCGCGGGCGCGAACAAAAGAGATGGCCGCCCGCCTTGTCTCGCATCGTCATTGCGCTAAGGGAGAGCGCAAATCGAAGGACGGAACAGACACGCCATGGCCGAAAGACCGCTTTCTCCGCACCTGAGCATCTGGAAATGGGGCCCGCACATGCTGGTCTCGATCCTCCATCGCATCACCGGCGACGGCATGGCCCTGGTCGGCCTGGGTGTGCTGCTGTGGTGGCTCGGCGCCCTGGCGAGCGGCCCGGCGGCTTACGAAACCTTCGCCGGCATTGCCACGGCCTGGTACGGCTACGTCGTGCTCGTCGGCCTGTCCTGGGCATTCTTCAACCACATGACCTCGGGCCTGCGCCATTTCGTGCTCGATATCGGCGCCGGATACGAACTCGACACCAACAAGGCATGGTCCACCGCCTCGCCGATCATCGGCATCGCGCTGACGGCGGCGTTCTGGGCCGCGATACTCTATCTCTGAGGACTTGAACCATGGGTAATGGAACCTCGATCGGCCGGGTGCGCGGCCTCGGATCGGCGCACGAAGGCGTGCACCACTGGTTGCTGCAACGCTTCACCGCGGTCGGCAATCTCATCCTGGTCCTGTGGCTGGCCGGCTCGATCGTGCTGCTGCCCGACCTCTCGTATGCGACTGTCAGCGGCTATCTTTCCGCGCCGATCCCGGCGCTCGCGATGGCGCTGCTGATCGTCAGCACGTTCTGGCATGCGCGGCTGGGGCTGCAGGTGATGATCGAGGATTACGTCCACACCCCGGGCAACAAGTTCGCCGCCATCGTGCTGCTCAATCTGGCGGTGGTTGCGGGGGCCGGCTTCGGGATCCTTTGCGTCGCCCGCCTCGCGCTGGGAGGAGCCGTCTGATGTCCAATCCGGCACCCGAAACCGCCAGCAACGCCTCCACCGGCCCCGCCTATGCGATCGTCGATCACACCTACGATGTGGTCGTCGTGGGCGCGGGCGGCTCCGGCCTGCGTGCGACGATGGGCGCGGCCGAGGCGGGCCTGAAAACGGCCTGCATCACCAAGGTTTTCCCGACCCGTTCGCACACCGTCGCGGCGCAGGGCGGGATCGCCGCCAGCCTGGGCAACAACACGCCCGATCACTGGTCGTGGCACATGTACGATACCGTCAAGGGCTCCGACTGGCTCGGCGACCAGGACGCGATCGAATACATGGTGCGCGAGGCGCCGCAGGCGGTCTACGAGCTGGAACACGCCGGCGTGCCGTTTTCGCGCAACGACAACGGCACGATCTACCAGCGGCCGTTCGGCGGGCACATGCAGAACATGGGTGAAGGCCCGCCGGTCCAGCGCACTTGCGCAGCGGCCGACCGGACCGGCCATGCCATGCTTCACGCGCTTTACCAGCAAAGCCTGAAGTACGACGCGGATTTCTTCATCGAATACTTCGCGCTCGACCTGATCATGGAAAGCGATTCCAGTGGCGTGCCCCAGTGCCGCGGCGTGATCGCCATGTGTCTCGATGACGGGACGATCCATCGCTTCCGTGCCAAGGCGGTCGTGCTCGCGACCGGCGGCTACGGCCGGTGCTATTACACGGCGACCAGCGCCCACACCTGCACCGGCGATGGCGGCGGCATGGTGCTGCGCGCCGGCCTGCCGCTGCAGGACATGGAATTCGTCCAGTTCCACCCGACCGGCATTTACGGCGCGGGCGTGCTCATCACCGAGGGCGCGCGGGGCGAGGGCGGTTACCTGACCAATTCGGAAGGCGAGCGCTTCATGGAGCGTTACGCGCCGAGCGCGAAGGACCTCGCCAGCCGCGACGTCGTCAGCCGTTCGATGGCGCTGGAGATGCGCGAAGGGCGCGGTGTCGGGCCGGAGAAGGATCATATCTTCCTCCACCTCGATCACATCGATCCCAAGGTCCTGGCCGAGCGGTTGCCGGGCATTACCGAAAGCGGCAAGATCTTCGCCGGCGTCGACCTGACGCGCCAGCCGCTGCCAGTGACGCCGACCGTGCACTACAACATGGGCGGCATTCCCTGTAACTATCACGGCGAAGTGGTGACCATCGGGCCGGACGGCGACCCGGAAACCGTGGTGCCGGGCCTGTTTGCTGTCGGCGAGGCGGCCTGCGTTTCGGTCCACGGGGCGAACCGCCTCGGTTCCAACTCGCTGATCGACCTCGTGGTCTTCGGCCGGGCGACCGGCCACCGGCTGAAGGAACTCATTGAGCCGGGCACGAGCCACGACGAACTGCCCAAGGACAGCGCCGATCTCGCGCTCACCCGGCTCGACCATTTCCGCCACGCCAGCGGCGGCTCGCCCACCGCGCAAATCCGCGCGGAAATGCAGAAGACCATGCAGAAGCACGCCGCCGTGTTCCGCGACAGCAAGCTGCTGTCGGAAGGGGTCGAGCTGCTGAAGCAGGTGAACAAGCGGATGGAGGACATCCATGTCTCCGACCGCTCGCTGATCTGGAACAGCGACCTGGTCGAGACGCTCGAGCTCGACAACCTGATGGCCCAGGCCAATGTGACAATCGCATCGGCCGAAAACCGCAAGGAAAGTCGCGGCGCCCACGCGCACGAGGATTACCCCGATCGCGACGATGCGAACTGGATGAAGCACACCGTCGCCTGGTTCGACGGGTGGGGCGGCAATGGTGGCGCGGTGAAGATCGACTATCGTCCGGTCCACGAATATACGCTCACCGACGATATTGCGTATATCGAACCGAAGAAGCGGGTGTATTGAACCCGACCGCGCGGGGCAGAGTGCGATGAAGCGTCTTCTTTTCCCGATAATCGCGCTGCTTCTGGGCGCCGGTCCGGCCCTGGGCCAGGACGAGGTGTTCGATTCCCACGTGCATCTGCATGCCGGGGCGGAATCGCTCGACGCCTACCACGCGCAGAATGCGGCCGACGGGGTGGAAGCGACCGGATTCGCCGCGATGTGGTTCGGGGGGCCGAACCAGGCGCGCGCCGGCGATGTCGCGGCAATGCGTGCAGCTCACGATGCCACGCTCGAACTGGCGTCAGCCAATCCGCGGATGCTGCCCATCGCGACCGTCCATCCCTATGATGGGGACGCCGCGCTGGCCGAACTCGACCGCGTGGCGGGTTTGGGCTTCAAGGTGCTGAAAATCCATCCCCATACACAGCGTTTCGACCTTGCCGATCCGCGCGTGGGAACACTGGTCGAAAGGGCCGGCGCACGCGGGATGGTTGTCCTGATCGACAATGCCGGGATCGTGCCGAACGACACCGTCCACCTGTTCAATCTCGCGCTCGCCCATCCCGGCACGCGCTTCATCTTTGCGCATATGGGCGGGCTGGATTTCCGTGCGTGGAACATTCTTCCCCTTGCGCGCACTGCGGACGGATTGCTGGCGGACAACATCTATTTCGATATTTCGGGCACTGTCCTGCTCGCTGCGGATTCTCCGCTGGAGGAGGAATTCGTCTGGACGATGCGCAATGTGGGGATCGATCGGCTCCTGCTCGGTTCCGATTTCCCGCAGCTCTCGCTTGCGCGCACGCTGGCGGCGCTCGACGCGCTCGATCTTGGCGAGGAGGAAGCGGCGAAGATCCGTTACGGCAACGCCCGGCGCCTGTTCGGGCTGGACTAGGGACGGGTCGGTCATGGCCGGAAAGGCTGTCGCTCTGGCGGTCGCCTGTTCGATCGCCGCGCTCCCGCTCGCGGGCTGCACGGCCGGGGGACAGGCGCCACCGGCGCACCTGGGGCTCGATCCGTTCTATGTCCGGTATCGCGATGCCGGTGGGATCGCGGTCGTCTCCTCCGCACGGGTGGAGAGCGAAGCCCTGGCGAAGGCGTCGCGGATGATCGACGATATGCTCGCCCACCGCCCCGACCTGCGCGCCGTGCTGTCGCAGCGCGGTTACCGCGTCGCCATCATGGCGGAGAGCGAAGCGATTACCGACCTTCCCGAAAACGCGCACTGGACGAAGCCGGCAAAGGACGATCCACGCCTCACGCGCTGCGAACGCAAGCATTACGAGGAACGGATCGGGCGGTTGTCGGACCGCGAATACTGGAACGCCCGGGCGCGGGGAATCGGGGGCAGGTTCACCGTCGCGGCGGAGGAGGACGTGCTGGGCAGGCCGACCAGCCGCTATTACGGCGAGACCATTCTGGTCCACGAATTCGCCCACAACGTGCTCGACGCGATCCAGGCGGCCGATCCCGCGCTCTATGGCCAAATCGAGCAGGCCTATGCCGCGGCGCTCGACGAAGGGCTGTGGAAGGACGAATACGCCAGCACCACGGTGCAGGAATACTGGGCCGAAGGCACGCAGTTCTGGTTCAATTCCAATCGCCTCGCCGTGTTCGACGGGCGGCGGATTTTGAACCATGCGGATCTGGCGGCATACGATCCGCGCCTGGCCGCGGCGCTCGCCCAGGCCTATGGCAAGCGGCACCGTCTCGCCGCCGATCCGTTTTACCGCCATCCGGCCCGCGTGCCGCCCGGGCCGATCCCGGAGAACACTGCGGAAGTGTGCTAGGCTTCGGTTCCGGCGTCCCCGGTGCCGGCCATCAGGACGTTCATCACGGCGGTCGCGACCGGGCGCGATCGGTCGTCCTGCCAGGCCTCGACCTCGATATGGGCATTCCGCCGGCCCAGACGCAGCACCCGGCCGCGCGCATAAGTCGGCTTGCTCTTGGCAGCGCTGAGAAACTGCACGGTGACGTTGATCGGCTTCAGCCGGTGTTCGCGCCCTTCGCGGGCAAGTTGCGCCCGCAAGGCGGCATAGCCGGCGTTTTCCAGCAATCCGCTGGTCGCTCCGCCGTGAAATACGGTGGGACGGCCCTCGACGATCTCGCCGAAGGGGATGACGAGAACCGGGCTGCCGTCTTCCATCGCATCGATCGCGATACCCAGCGAGCGAGCATAGGCGGGAAGCTCGCGCTCCAGCGCGGAGATCGCGGGCTCGCGGGTCATCGGCTCCTCCAGGGAATGAACATGAACACGCCCGCCACATGGGCCACCGGATCGTCGGGGTCCCCATCGTGGGCAATCCCGCGGACGAAAGCGGCGGACCGGGTGACGCGATAGCATTCGACGCGCCCGTTCACCGCCGTGCCGGAGCGCGCGGGCCGCATGTAATCGACCCTGAGGTCGAGCGTGGCGATAGCGCGGAATGCCCTGGTGGCCGTCCAGATCGACATGCTGGCGGCCATGTCCATCAGGCTGACGATCGGCCCGGTGGCGAGGACGCCGCTGTCGGTTTCGCCCACCAGATCCTCGCGCCAGGGCAGAGCCAGCTCCACCCAGTCCGCGCCATGGGCGACATAGCGCAGGCCCAGCCAGCCGGGATGGGCGCGGCCAAGCATGAACGGCGCGGCCGTGGCGGGATCGAACGGTGGCAGGTCGTCGGCCATCGCCCCGGCTCTAGGGCGGCGGGCAGGCATTGCAATGTTCTAATTCACGGTTCGTCCGGCCCGCGCTGCATCCTGGTGGAGCGGGCATGACTGCGCCCGCGCAGCGGAGAAACGCACGATGAACTTTCCGAAGATCGATATTGCTTCCTTGCCCGCGCTCGAGACCGCGGCGGGCATGTTCGGCAGCCTTTCGGATGCGGCAACCGCCGCTTCGGACGACCGGGCCGTGATCATCATGGTCTATCTCTACGAAACCTCGTCGACATTGCCCGATCTGCTGTTCTGAGGTCCGGCGGATGCAGGTCGACCGTTCGATTTGCGCCCTGCGCGGCGATCGCGTCGCCCAGCGCAGGGCGCAATCCGCCGTCGAGGCCGCCACCGGAGGCTGGCGCGCGTCGCCCCCGGTGGCGGCTGCGCTCGACGAACTGGCGCCCTATGGCGAGGGCGCCGCGCTGGGCGACTGTCCCCGGTTGCAGGCGCTGGTGCGCGATCCGGCCGGGGCCGGCGGGTTCGTGGGCACCCTGATCGCGCCGATGGTGCAGGCGCTGGGGCGGCAATGGCTGGCTCAGGTGCCGTTCCGGCATCAAGTCGCCGAAGGGATGACAACGCTGCAACTCGCGCGGGCAGGCCGGGCGACATTGTCGCTTGTCCGCTACGAGCCAGCGGCACGACCGCGACCGGCCGTCACCGTCGGTTTCGCAGACGGGGAACGGCATGAAATCTGCCTGACGGGCGCGGCCTCTGCCCGGCGCGTTTCGGTCAAGGGAACGCATGGCGACACGGTGGATCTGGCCTTCGCGCCGCTCGCGCTGTTCCCGGGCCGCAGGCTCCGCTTCGCCGCGCGGCGTGCGACCAAGCTGGTCGATGGCGCGCACGGCGGGCTCGTGCTCCTGCGCCTCGCGCGGCAGGCGCGCAGGCCGCTGCCAAGCCTGGAGTACCGGCTCGCCGACGGGGTGCTGGTCCATCGCGCAGCGGGCGATGCGCGCGAAAGCCGGGCGGAACTGATGCTGGCCCTGCTCGGCCGGATGGAACGGCGCGACGCCGCCCGTGCGATCGAGGCGGTCCTGCGCCGTGGCAGCGACAGCTTGCGCTGGCAGGCGCTGCGCGAATATCTGGCGCTGGACAGCGGGGCCGGGTTCGATGCCTTGTCGCGGATCGCCGACAACGCGGCGGACCCGCTGGCGAGCGCGGCGGACGCGCTGCGCCGCGACCTGCTCGACCGCTATCCGCAGCTCCGATCCGCCCGGGCGGCGCCATGCCCTGCATAATCGAATGCGGCGATCCGCCGCCCGCCACGCTGGATCGGACCGTCGATGCGCTGGACGAACGGGGGTTCGATCCGCGCGACGCGGCAAGCCGCGACCATGCGGCGCGGTGGCTGGCGCGCCTGGGCCGAAACCGTGAATTCCTGGGCGATCTGATGATCGACCGGTTGGCGGAGCAGCACGCGGACGAGAGCGCCGATGCGGGCTATGGGCCGCAGGCGATCATGCTCTCGAAACCGCGCGGCGGCTATTTTCTGCGCGCCAACCTGTGGCCGGCCAGCAACGACCACGCCTGTCGCACCAGCGGCGCGCAGGCCTTCGTCTACGACCTGCCGCACGATCACAATTTCGATTTCCTGACTGTCGGTTATTTCGGCCCCGGCTATATCAGCGACTATTACGAATACGATTATCGCGCGGTTGCGGGCTGGCGGGGGGAGAAGGCCGGCTTGCGCTTCGTCGAGCGCAGCATCCTGTCGCCGGGCAGGATGCTGCACTATCGGGCCCATCGCGACGTCCACCGCCAGTTGCCGCCGGCCAGCCTTTCGGTGTCGCTCAATATCGTGGCCGCCGATCCGGCCTGCGGTTGGTTCGACCAGTACGCCTTCGACCTCCGCGCCGATTGCGTGCGCCGTGTCCTCAACCCCGGTTCGACCGAAGCTTTCCTGCGTATCGCCGTGGGGCTGGGCGGGGCGGAAGCGATCGACCTTGCCGAACGGTTCGGGCGTTCCCATCCCAGCGACCGCCTTCGCCTCGCCTGTTTCGAAGCGCGCGCTGGCCTCGCCGCCTCGCAGCAAGCGGCCGACGAAATCTGGCGCGAGGCGGAACGATCGGGCAGCCGGCTCGTCGCGGCAGAAGCGCGATTGCGGCGCGCGGCATCGGCCCCTTCGGCAGGGTCGAATGCGGATCGTCCCGCTGGGCCTTCCAAGCGGGCCGACGCTTGATTCGCCCGGCGTCGTGAGTGTCGGCCGGTGTCGTCTGAGCCGGGAGGGGTTGTTGCGGATATTTCCGTTCGCCGGTGGCAAACGCAATGTCGCGTGTCATCCCCGCGGAAGCGGAGACCCGGGGGCAGTGGCCGTTCCGGTCGTGGATTCCCGCGTCCGCGGCAATGACGGGAAAATCGCTGCAGGCTCCAGCTCAGTCCCTCCACGCCCTCCGCGAGCGCGAACCGCTCACCGCCTCCGCAGCGCGCTTTCGACTGCCTCGATCGCGGCGGCGACAGCCTCGTCCCGGTCGAGGGCGGAGGTGTCGATCACCCGCGCATCGGGCGCGGCGCGGAGCGGCGCGTCCTTGCGCTGCGTGTCGCGTTCGTCGCGGCGGCGCAAGTTGGCGGCGATTTCCTCCAGCGAGACCTCGACCCCGCGATCGCGCATTTCCTTCCAGCGGCGCTCGGCGCGCGCCTGCACGCTGGCGGTGACGAACAGCTTCACCTCCGCCTCGGGCGCGATCACCGTGCCGATGTCGCGCCCGTCGAGCACGGCGCCGCCCGGCTGGGTGGCGAACGCCCGCTGGCGCTCGAACAGGGCCTCTCGCACGACGGGGTGGATCGAGACGCGGCTGGCGAGCCCGCCGGTCTCCTCGCTGCGCAAGTGCGGATCGGCCAGCAGCGTGTCGGGAAAGCGCGTCGCGGCCAGCGCATCGGCGGGGTCGTCCGGGTCGCCGCCGTCGAGCAGCACCTGGCGCCCGACCGCGCGGTAGAGCAGCCCGGTGTCGAGGTGCGGCAGCCGGTAACGCTCGGCCAGCGCGCGGGCGATCGTGCCCTTGCCCGATGCGGTCGGCCCGTCGACGGCGACGATCATTCGCTCGCCCATTCGACATCGCCATATTCCCAGCGCCAGGGAGCGCCGGTTTCGCCCAAAATCATGCGCACTATGCGCGGATAGATTCGTTCGGCGCGCACGTCATTGCCCAACAGCATGACGCAGCGCCGTCCGTCTTCCAGGCAGACCCAGATATTGCCGGTCCATTCATTGTGCCCGCCCTTGAGGATGCCCGGTCCCTGCGGTCCGGTGAAGGCGACCACGCCAAGCCCGGCGGCGAGGCCGGGCGTGCGCCGTTCAACCGGCGCGTCGCCTGCGAGAGTGGGGAATTGCGAGGCGGAGAGGATCGGCAATTGCGGTCGCGCCATCTCCCGCCAGAGATCCTCCGGCCCGCCCATTATGCCCGCAGAAAAGCGCGCCATATCGGCGATGGTGGTGTCCAGCGACCCGGCGGCGCGCACGCGGCTGCGTTCGTCATGCGCGACGGGTTCGCCATTCTCCCGCCAGCCGTCGGCGAGGTTTTCGCGGAACGAGTCCCGCCAGATCAGGCTGCTGCGAGTCATGCCGAAGGGGCCGAAGACGCGGCGTTGCAGTTCCGCCTCCACATCCAGGCCGAGTCCTTCGGCGAGCACGAATTGCAGCAGGGTGACGCCGTCGCCCGAATAGGCGTAGCGGGTGCCGGGATCGAAGTGAAAATGCAGCCTTTCCCCTTCGTTGAGCCAGTAGAAATTGGCGAAGCCGGAGGAATGGTTGAGCAGCATCCGCGGCGTCAGCGCCCGCCAGCGTTCATCGCCCGCCAGATGGTGCCAAGGGGCGTAACCCTCTTCCGCATCGGCATATTCGGGCAGGGGACGGGGCAGATAGGCGGCGATCGAACGATCGAGATCGATGCGCCCTTCCGCCGCCAACTGGACGACCAGATAGGCGAAGACGGCCTTGGTCAGCGATGCGCCATACATCACGGTATCCTCGGTAAGCGGATCGCCGGCCGCATTGCGATCCCCGAAGGCGCGCACCTGGCGTATTTCGCCGCCTTCGGTGACGGCAAGCGCCATGCCGCGCACGCCGTTTTCGCGCATCAGTGTTTCGATCCGGTCTTCGATGGCGGCGGGCGGCATGGCTGGTTCCTCCGCATGGGCGCCGGATGCGCAGGCGAGTGCGGCGGCGAGGGCGAGACCCGCGCGGTGCATCATGCCTCCGGCCTTTCGATCCGGCCCTGCCGGCGGCCCCGCGCCGCTTTCGCCAGGCCGTAGATCGCGATCGCGGCCCAGAAGCCTTCGAGCACCAGGCTCGGCCAGTTGGTGTGGACGAGCAGCGATACCGTCAGCAAAGCGGCGCCCAGCAGGTTGGTGCCGTGGAGCACGAACGGGTTCGGCGCTTCGTTCCAGGTCAGGTAGGCATAGGCGGCGATAATGCAGCCCATGCCGACGAAGCCGACGAGCGTGGCCCAGTCGAGCCCGATCATGGCGCGATCTCCGCGCACTCGCGCCCGTCACCCTGAACTTGTTTCGGGGTCCATCGCGCGATCTGCACCGCCTTCGCGTACTGCGTGACGGATGCTGAAACGAGTTCAGCATGACGGGAGAGGATCAGGGGGCAGGTCACGCCTGGCATCGGTCCAGCAGGCTCTCGAAATCGGGGAAGCTCGTGCCGATCGGGCGGGTGTCGTCGATTTCCACCCCCTTGCGGCTGGCAAGGCCGGCAACGGCCATGCTCATCGCGATGCGGTGGTCGAGGTGGGTGACGACCGCCGCGGCCTCGCCCGTGCCGGCCAGCGGGTCGCCGCCGGTGCCCTCGACAATCAGGCCGTCCGCGGTCTCCTCCACCCGCGCGCCGGCGGCGGTGAGCGCGGCGGCCATCGCGGCGATGCGGTCACTTTCCTTGACGCGCAGTTCCTCCAGCCCGCGCGTCACCGTGCGGCCCTGCGCGAGCGCGGCGGCGACGAACAGCACGGGGAACTCGTCGATCATGCTCGGCGCAATCGCCGGGTCGACCTCGATCCCGGTGAGCGATGCGTGGCGCACGCGCAAGTCCGCGACCGGCTCGCCGCCGACTTCGCGCGCATCCATTTCTTCGATGCTCGCGCCCATCTGGCGGAGCACCGCGACCAGGCCGGCGCGGGTTGGATTGAGACCGACGTTCTCGATCGTGAGATCGCTGCCTTCGACCAGGCTCGCCGCGACGAGGAAGAACGCGGCCGAGGAGGGGTCGCCCGGAACTTCGATCGTCTGCGGGCGCAGCTCGGCCTCGCCATGAATGCGGATCACCCGCTCTCCGCCCAGTTCCTCGACCTCCAGCTCCGCGCCGAAGCCGCGCAGCATTCGCTCCGAATGGTCGCGCGTCGGCACCGGCTCGATCACCGTCGTCACGCCCGGCGTGTTAAGCCCTGCGAGCAGCACCGCGCTCTTTACCTGCGCGCTGGCGACGGGCAGGCGGTACTCGATCGGCACCGCCGGGCAGAGGCCTTCCATCGTCAGCGGCAGCGTGCCGCCGGGGGAAGGCGTGAAGCTTGCGCCCATCCGGCTCAACGGTTCGATCGCGCGGCCCATCGGGCGTTTCGACAGGCTGGCGTCGCCGATCAGCACGGCGGTGATGGCGTGGCTCGCGAAAAGGCCCATGAGGAGGCGAGTGGAGGTGCCCGAATTGCCCATGTCGAGCGCGTTTTCGGGCTGGAGCAGGCCGCCGACGCCGACCCCGTGGATCGACCAGGTATCGCCCTGCTTCGCGATCGTCGCCCCGCAGGCGCGCAGCGCGGCCGCGGTGGCGAGCACGTCCTCGCCTTCGAGCAGCCCGCTCGCGCGCGTCTCGCCCACGGCCAGCGCGCCGAGCATCAGCGCGCGGTGGCTGATCGACTTGTCGCCCGGCACGCGAATCCGCCCGCGCAACGGGCCGGACGGCAGGAAGCGGCGGGGGCGGGGCAAGTCGTTCAAGGAAAACGGTCCTTTACCGGAGAGGGGGCGGATCGGTCGCGGCTTTTGACAGCGGCATTGCCCTATGGCAAGGCGCGCGCCGCATGCGGTGCGCTCTTGATTCCCGGCGCGGCCGCACCCATCACGTTCCACTTTCGGATTTCTGCCCCGTCGTGGCGGCGGGCGACGTTAAGGATTGACAATGGCCAAGCCAGAATGGGGCACCAAGCGTATGTGCCCGAAGTGCGGTGAACGCTTCTACGACCTCGGCAAGGACGAGCCGGTGACCTGCATCGAATGCGGGGAGGAATGGACGCCCGAGCCGGTGCTGAAGACCAAGCAGCCGATTCCGTTCGAGGAAGAGGAAAAGAAGGACAAGGAGCCCGACAGCGACCTGGGCGGCGGCGACCTGGAGGATATCGACGTCGACGACGACGACGATTCGCCCGACAACGAAGTGGACCTGGGCGGCGACGACGACCTGGGCGTTGCGAAGGGCAAGGGCGACGACGAGGAAGAGGACACCTGATTTTCCGTCAGATCGCACTTGCCAAGCCGGGCCGCTCTCAATAAAGGGCGGCCCTCCCGCTTCGGCGGGGGCCGGTTCGCCGCCCAGTGCGCGCCGGAACACGATTGGAACGGGGCCGTAGCTCAGCTGGGAGAGCGCTACAATGGCATTGTAGAGGTCAGGGGTTCGATCCCCCTCGGCTCCACCAATCGACGGATATATGTGGTGAAAGCCGCACGCTGGCCGACGAGGTTTCGTCCGCCGGCGTTTTTCGCGTTTGGCCGATCGTTCGGCCGCAAGTTGCGTTTGGAGTAGGCGATGTTCGACAATCTGTCCGACCGGCTCGGCACCGTGTTCGACCGCCTGCGCGGGCGCGGGGCGCTCAGCGAGCAGGAGGTGCGCGACGCGATGCGCGAAGTGCGCGTCGCGCTGCTCGAGGCGGACGTCGCGCTGCCGGTCGTGCGCCGCTTCATCGATGCGGTGACCGAAAAGGCGATCGGCGCCGAGGTCCTGAAATCGGTCACGCCGGGCCAGCAGGTCGTCAAGATCGTCAACGACGAACTGGTCGAGATGCTGGGCGGGGAGGCGGTCGAGGGGCTGAACCTCGACGCCCGGCCGCCGGTCGTGATCATGATGGTCGGCCTCCAGGGCTCGGGCAAGACGACCACCACCGCCAAGCTCGCCAAGTTTCTCAAGGAGAAGCACGGCAAGAAGGCGCTGATGGCCTCGCTCGACGTCAACCGTCCGGCTGCGCAGGAGCAGCTGGCGGTTCTGGGCGAGCAGGTCAGCGTCGCGACCCTGCCGATCGTGCAGGGCCAGCAGCCGGTCGATATCGCCCGCCGGGCGATGGAATCGGCCAGGCTGCAGGCCGCCGACGTGCTGCTGCTCGACACCGCCGGCCGCCTGCACGTCGACGAGGCGCTGATGGCGGAGATGAAGGCGGTCGCCGGCATCTCCTCGCCCAACGAAGTGCTGCTGGTGGTCGATTCGCTGACCGGCCAGGACGCGGTCAACGTCGCCAGGAGCTTCACCGAGGAAGTGCCGCTGACCGGCGTGGTGCTCACCCGGATGGACGGCGATGCCCGCGGCGGCGCGGCGCTGTCGATGCGGCACGTCACCGGCAAGCCGATCAAGTTCGCCGGCACGGGCGAGAAGCTCGACGCGCTGGAAGCCTTCGATCCCAAGCGCGTCGCCGGCCGCATCCTCGGCATGGGCGACGTCGTCAGCCTGGTCGAGAAGGCCGCGGCGACGATCAAGGAAGAAGACGCCGAAGCGCTCGCCAGGCGCATGGCGAAGGGGCAGTTCGACCTCAACGACCTGCGCATGCAGCTGCGCCAGATGCAGAGCATGGGCGGGCTGGGAATGCTGGCCGGCATGTTGCCGGGCATGAAGAAGGCCAAGGCCGCGCTCTCGCAGTCGGGCGCGGACGACAAGGTGCTGGTCCACATGGATGCGATCATCGGCTCGATGACGCCCAAGGAACGCGCCAACCCCGCGCTGCTCAACGCCAAGCGCAAGAAGCGCGTCGCGGCGGGCAGCGGCCTGCAGGTGCAGGACGTGAACAAGCTGCTCAAGATGCACCAGGAAATGAGCCGCGCGATGAAGCAGATCAAGAAGATGGGCGGCCTCAAGGGCCTCGGCGCGCTGCTGGGCGGCGGCGGCATGGGTGCCGCGATGCCCGGGCTCGGCGGGCCCGGCGCGGGCGGCATGCCGCCGGGGCTGCCCGGTCTTCCCGGTTCGAAGAAATAACTTAAATATTAAACATTTAACGTTGGAAGGTAATCTACAATGGCAATTGCACTCCGTCTCTCGCGCGGTGGCGCGAAGAAGCGCCCCTACTACCGCATCGTCGCGGCCGACAGCCGCAAGCCGCGCGATGGCAAGTATCTGGAGCAGATCGGCACCTACAACCCGCTGCTCGCCAAGGACGACGAGAAGCGCGTTCAGCTGAACGAGGATCGCGCCCGCTACTGGCTCGGCGTCGGCGCCCAACCGAGCGACCGCGTCGCCCGCTTCCTCGACGCCGCCGGCATCCGCGAGCGCGCCGCGCGCAACAACCCGAACAAGGCCGAACCGGGTGAGAAGGCCAAGGAACGCGCCGAAGAGAAGGCCGCCAAGATCGCCGAAGCCGAGGAAGCCGCGAAGGCCGCCGAGGAAGCGACCGCCGAAGCGCCTGCGCCGACCACCGACGAGCCGGCCGAAGGCAGCGAAACCCCGGCGACCGGCGACGAGGCAGCGGTCGAGTCGACCGCGGACGAGCCGGCCGAGGGCGGCGAAGACAAGGCCGAAGGCTGATGCTCCTGCCTCCCCTCCCGCTTGCGGGAGGGGCCGGGGGTGGGCGCGTGAAGCGATGACGCGCCCGGCCAGGCCCACCCCTGACCCCTCCCGCACGCGGGAGGGGGACCTGCGGGACAAGCCGGTCACCCTCGCGGCCGTCATCGGCGCGCACGGGGTGACGGGCGAAGTCCGCCTCAAGCTTTTCGGCGAGGGGCTGGAGAACCTGCAGGCGCACAAGGCCTACAACGGCGGCGCGCTGACGCTGTCGAAAGTGCGCGGCGACAACAAGGGCGGCGCGATCGCCCGCTTCGCCGAAGTGACCGACCGCGCCGCGGCCGAGAAGCTGCGCGGCACCACGCTCACCGTGCCGCGCGCCGCGCTCCCCCCGCTGGAGGAGGGCGAATACTACCACGTCGACCTGATCGGCCTTCCCGCCGTGACCGACGCGGGCGATCCTGTGGGCACGGTCGTAGCGGTCGAGAACTACGGTGCCACCGACGTGGTGGAAATCGAAAAGCCCGACGGGAAGCGCTTCATGGTCCCGATGACCGAGGTCGCGGTGCCCGGATGGGACGACGAGCGGCTGATCGTGAACCGCGATTTCGCCGAGTAGAATCGCTTTCGTCGGGCCGAGGCCGCTTTCCGCTTTTCCGCGGTTGGTCGTGTGGAATTGATCTCGTGCCGGAATCGTGACCAGCAATGCGGCCGATTTTGCGGACGTTCCGGGGCTCAGGCTCGAGAACTGGAGCTTGCCGCAACCGATGTTCGATGCGGCTTGGGGTTCGCCCTCTACCGCCGGATCGGCCGATCGTCCGCTAGGTGGTTGCGGATCGCGGTGGCGGCGACCCCGGCCTGGCCCATGGCGTGGCTGATCTGGTCGAGGCCGATCACCACGTCGCCCGCGGCGAAGAGGCCGGGGACGGTGGTTTCGAGATGGTCGTCGACCGCCACGCAGCCATCCTCGTTCGTCTCCGCCCCGGCGAGCTGCGCCAGTTCGGAGCGGACCGTCGTGCCAAGCGCGGGATAGACGCTGTCGAAGGCCATGCGCCTGTCGGCGGTGTCGAACGCCAACCGCTCCCCCTCGATCGCGAAGCCGCCGCACGGTCCGGCGACGCGGGCAATCCCCGCCTCTTCGAGCTGCGCCGAACATGCGCGGTCGAGATCGTGGTCGCCGTGCGGGCTGACGAGCGTCAGGTCCGCGGTATAGCCGCGCAGGAACAGCGCTTCCGCCGTTCCATGCCTGCCGGTGCCGATCACGGCGATCCGCCGGTCGGTGACCTCGTAGCCGTCGCAGACCGGGCAGTAGCGCAGCAGCCCGCGCGCGAGCGCCTCGTCGTGAACCTCGTCGGGCAGGGTATCGGGACGGCGATTGACGACGCCCGTGGCGAGCAGGACGGTGCGCGCGGTGTAGGTCCCGCTGTCGGTGCCGACGGTGAAGTGCGCCCCGGCCCTGGCCAGATGCTCGACCCGCTTCTCTTCGCGCAGAGCGCCGTACTTGCGCGCCTGCTCGCGCATCCGGCGCAGCAGCCCGTTGCCCGCGATGCCGTCGGGAAAGCCGGCGTGGTTGCGGGTGCAGGGTATCCACGCCGCCCGGCTGGTGCCGCAGTCGAACAGCCGGATCGAGAGGTGATAGCGCGCGAGATAGATCGCGGCGGTCAGGCCGGCGGGTCCGGCGCCGATGATGATGCAGTCGTCCATTGGCTTGCTATCGCCCTCCCGGTTGCGCATGGGCGAGAGGATGACCTTCGCCGCCACCATTCTAACGCTCTACCCCGAGATGTTTCCCGGGCCGTTGGGCGTTTCGCTGGCCGGGCGGGCGCTGGAGCGGGGGGACTGGACCTGCGAGACGGTGCAGATCCGCGACTTTGCGACCGACAGGCACCGGACAGTGGACGACACGCCGGCCGGCGGGGGTGCGGGCATGGTGCTCAAGGCGGACGTGCTGGCGAGGGCGTTGGATTCGGTGATCCTCCCCGGGACGGGGAGGGGGACCGCCGCCGGAGGCGGGGGTGGAGGGGCCCCTCGCTCGGCTCAGAACCCCAGATGTCCGGAACATCCGCCCGTGCCCCTCCACCAGCCTGCGGCTGGTCCCCCTCCCCGTTCCGGGGAGGATCGACCTGTCCTCGCCATGACCCCGCGCGGCAGGCCGATCACCCAGGCGCGCGTCCGCGAGCTGGCGGCGGGGCCGGGCGTGGTGATCCTGTGCGGCCGGTTCGAAGGGTTCGACGAGCGTCTGTTCGAGGCGCGGCCGCAGATCGAGCAGGTCAGCCTGGGCGACATCGTCCTGTCGGGCGGGGAGCCCGCCGCCCTGGCGATTCTCGATGCTTGCATTCGCCTGCTTCCCGGCGTAATGGGCGCGGCTTCGAGCGGGGCCGAGGAATCCTTCGAAGAAGGGCTTCTCGAATATCCGCAATATACCCGACCTCAGGAATGGGAAGGGCGCATGATCCCTGAAGTGCTGCGATCGGGGGATCATGCGAAGATCGCGGCGTGGCGCAAGCAACGCAGCGAGGAAGACACACGGTCACGCAGGCCGGACCTTTGGGAGCGCTACAGTGGCGCTCGGGACCGATCTGCCTCTGGCGCGCGGCAAAAAGACTAGGAAGACCAGGCAGATGAACCTGATCCAGCAGCTCGAGGCCGAGGCCATCGAAAACCTCGGGAAGGACATTCCCGATTTCCGCGCCGGGGACACCGTGCGCGTCGGCGTGAAAGTCGTTGAGGGCACGCGCGAGCGTATCCAGAATTTCGAAGGCGTGGTGATCGCCCGTTCGAACCGCGGCATGGGTTCGAACTTCACCGTGCGCAAGATGAGTTTCGGCGAAGGCGTGGAGCGCGTGTTCCCGCTCTATTCGCCGGTGGTCGACAGCATTACCGTCGTTCGCCGCGGCGTCGTGCGCCGGGCGAAGCTCTATTACCTGCGCGGCCGCACCGGTAAATCGGCCCGCATTGCCGAGCGCCGCGACAATCGCCCGACCGAGAAGGCCTGATCGCCTCTCCACCGGGAACGAGACAAGCGAAGGGGCGCTCCGGCACAGGGTCGGGGCGCCCCTTTTGCTTGGCCGGTCACAAAATCAATTACGGTTGCGCAGGCGCGGTGGCGCGCTAGGCACGCGGCCTGAACAAGCGAGGAGTTGCAGATGGGTTATCGGGTGGCAATCGTCGGCGCGACCGGGAACGTCGGGCGCGAGATGATGCAGATTCTCGCCGAACGCGAATTCCCCTGCGACGAGGTGGCCGCGGTCGCCAGCTCCCGCTCCGTCGGCACGGAGGTCGAGTTCGGCGACACCGGCAAGATGCTCAAGTGCAGGAACATCGAGCATTTCGATTTCACCGGGTGGGATATCGCCCTGTTCGCCGCCGGTAGCGGCCCGGCGAAGGAATATGCGCCCAAGGCGGCGGCGGCCGGCTGCGTGGTGATCGACAATTCCTCGCTCTACCGCATGGAGCCCGACGTGCCGCTGATCGTGCCCGAGGTGAACCCGGACGCGATCGACGGCTATGTGAAGCGCAATATCATCGCCAACCCGAACTGCTCGACCGCGCAGCTCGTCGTCGCGCTCAAGCCGCTGCACGACGCGGCGACGATCACGCGCGTGGTGGTGAGCACCTACCAGTCGGTTTCGGGCGCCGGGAAGGCGGGGATGGACGAGCTGTTCGAACAGAGCCGCGCGATCTTCGTCGGCGATCCGGTCGAACCGCGGAAGTTCACCAAGCAGATCGCCTTCAACGTCATCCCGCATATCGACGTCTTCCTCGACGATGGATCGACCAAGGAAGAGTGGAAGATGATGGTCGAGACCAAGAAGATCCTCGACCCGAAGATCAAGCTCAACGCCACTTGCGTGCGCGTGCCGGTCTTCGTCGGCCATTCCGAAGCGGTCAATATCGAGTTCGCAAACGAGCTGTCGGCCGAAGCGGCGCAGGACATCCTGCGCGAGGCGCCGGGCGTGATGCTCGTCGACAAGCGCGAGGACGGCGGATATGTCACCCCGGTCGAAAGCGCGGGCGACGGCGCGACCTACATCAGCCGCGTGCGCGAGGACCCGACGGTGGAGAACGGGCTGACCCTGTGGTGCGTTTCCGACAACCTGCGCAAGGGCGCGGCGCTCAACGCGGTGCAGATCGCGGAACTGCTCGGCCGCAGGCACCTGAAGAAGGGGTGATTGCTGCGATGATAGCATGATGCTATCATCTGCGGCATGGGACAGGTCCTGATCCGCAACCTCGATGAAGAGACGCTCGCCGACTATCGCGAAGCGGCCGAGCGCAACCGACGCTCGCTGGAGGCGGAACTGCGCGATGCGCTGAAGCTTGCGCGGCCGGTTTCGCGCCGGCGCAAGGAGGAGTTGCTCGAAATCTCGCGCCGTATCCGCGCCATGACGCCGGAGGGCGTGAAGCAGACGCCATCGGAACTGCTGGTTCGCGAAGATCGCGACGGATACCGCGACGCCGGATGAAGCTCGTCGATACGAGCGTCGTGGTCAAATGGTTCGTGGCCGAAGCGGGGCAGGCAGAGGCGGAATTGCTGATCGGCGAGCCGCTCGCCGCGCCCGATCTGTTGGTCGTCGAGGTATCCAACGCGCTTTGGAAAAAGTGGCGCAAGCGGGAACTGGAGCGTGAGCATGCGACCACGGCACAGACGATGGTGGGCTCATTCGTCGAACTGCGGCCTTCGCGCCCTTTCGCGGAGCAGGCATTGGCCATTGCGTTCGAATTGGGCCATCCGGTCTACGATTGCTTCTATCTGGCAATGAGTGAATCGCTGGATGTCCCGATTGTGACTGCGGATGCTCGGCTGAAGGCCCGCTGCAAGGGCACACGTTTTGAACGGTTGCTCGAGGTGCTGCGATGACGACCCTTGCCGCCGATCTCTATTTCAGCTTTCGCAGCCCCTACAGCTATCTTGCCGTCGGGCGCTATCGCTCGCTGGCGGAGCAGTACACGGTCGATATCGCGTTGCGGCCGGTCTATCCGCTGGCGATCCGGCAGCCCGATTTCTTCGAACGCAATCATCCGAACTGGTTGCGCTATACCTTCCTCGACATGGCGCGGGTGGCGCAGTTTTACGGCATTCCGTTCGGCGTGCCGCGGCCCGACCCGATTCTGCAGGACATCGCGACGCGCAAGATCGCGGCCGAGCAGCCCTATATCCACCGGATCACCCGGCTGGGGCAGGCCGCGGCGCGGCGGGGGCACGGCCTTGCCTTCGCGCACGAGGCCGGACAGTTGATCTGGGGCGGGGCGGAAGGCTGGCACGAAGGCGATCATCTCGCCGGCGCGGCGGAACGGGCCGGGCTCGATCTCGCCGAGCTGGACGCGGAGATCGCGGCGGAGGCGGGCGAACTCGACAGCGAGATCGCCGCCAATCAGCAGGCGCTCGAGGATGCGGGCCACTGGGGCGTGCCCACGCTGGTTGTCGACGGGGAGCCGTTCTTCGGCCAGGACCGGATCGCAATGGCGCAATGGCGGATGGAACAGAAAGGGCTGGTGGAACGGTGAAAGCGGCGCTGGTCGACCATCCGCCCCGCCGCCTGGCGGGAATGGCGTGGGAAGGAACCTATGCCGAAGCCGCCGACGGCGCGGTCCGCCGCCTGATCGAGGAGCTTTGCCGCAGGCTGGATGGCCGGCCCGAGACGCTGTGGGGCGTTTCCTGGGAAGATCGCCCCGACGGCTTTCGCCATTTCGCAGGGATCGAAGCGGCCGAGGCCGTGCCCGGCCTCGAGCGGCTCGACCTGCCTGCCCTGACCAGCCTGACCGCCGATCATACCGGCGGCGATGCCACCGGAGTCTATGGCGCGTTGCAGGCTTTGCGCGACCGGCGCGGGATGGCGCGACGGCCGGGCGGCCCCGATATGCTGGACGAACATCGCCGCGACGGAAGCCCGCCGATGCGGGCGCATCTGGTGGTCGCGGAGCAGAACGGTTGACGAAGGGAAGCAGGCCACGATGAGCGGCCCCACAGAACAGACGATCGCCTCGTTCGACGGCACCGAACTGGCCGTGCACCGGATGGGTGCCGGCCGGCCCGTGGTGCTCCTCCACGGCCTGTTCTCGAGCGCGGAGATGAACTGGGTCCGCTTCGGCCACGCGGGCAAGCTGGCGGACGCGGGGTTCGAGGCGATCATGCCCGACTTGCGGGCGCACGGGTCGAGCGGAAAGCCGCACGACCCGGAAAGCTATCCGCCCGGCGTGCTGGCGCGCGATGCCGCGGCGCTGGTCGCGGCACTCGACCTCGACGATTACGATCTCGTCGGCTTCTCGCTCGGCGCGCGCACCGCCGCGCGCGCGGTGATCGAAGGCTTGAGCCCGCGCCGCCTGGTGCTGGCGGGGATGGGGCTTGAGGGGCTGGCCGGCTGGAGTGGTCGCTCGGCCTTCTTCATCGATGCGATCGACCGTTTCGACGAGGTGAAGCGCGGCGATCCGGCGTTCATGCCGGTCAGCTTCATGAAAACGATGAAGATCGACCGCGTGGCGGCGCGCCTGCTGTTGCAGGCGGTGGACGATACCGATCCGGCGGAACTGGCGAAGATCGCCATGCCGACGATGGTTCTGTGCGGCGACAAGGACGACGACAACGGCTCCGCCACAGGGCTGGCCGAAGCGTTGCCCGATGGCCGCCATGTCGAAATTCCCGGCACGCACATGGGTTCGGTGACCGAGGGAGCGCTGGGCGACGAACTGGTGCGGTTCCTTCGCAACAGCGGGTGATCGTTTGCGCGCCCCGACGCGCATCGGCTTGATTCGCCTCGAACTGCGGTTCACAAACCGGTATCTCGGGAAACCGCATGACAGTTTGAGAGGATCGCTGCCGCCATGAAATTCGCATCCGTCGCGCTTGCCGCGCTCGCCGTATCGCTTGCCACGCCTGCTGTCGCGCAGGCCGGCGCAGCAGGAAACGACAGCGAGGCGACCGCCGGCCAATATCCGATGACTCCCGAGGGCGCGGCGGCCTGGGTCGCGATGGTCGAGAAGGACCTGTTCGACTATTCGGTCGAGGCGAGCCGGATCTACTGGGTCAACGCCACCTATATCACCGACGACACCGATGCGCTCGCGGCGCAGGCCGGCGCGAAAGGAACCGAGAAATCGGTCAAGTACGCGCTGGAAGCGGCGAAATACGCGCAAGTGGGCGGCCTGGACCCGGACGTGTCCCGCAAGCTCGACATCCTGCGCAACGGCATCGTCCTGCCCGCGCCGACCACCGAGGGCGCGGCAAGCGAACTCAACCAGATCGCGACCGATCTGCAGAGCCAGTACGGCAAGGGCAAGGGCACGCTGAACGGCGCGCCGATTTCCGGCTCCGACATCGAGGCCGAGATGGGCAATCTCGATCACACGCCGGAAGAATATGCCGAGATGTGGGCGAGCTGGCACGACAATGTCGGCGCCCCGATGAAAGAGGATTACGCGCGCCTGGTCGAAATCGCCAACGAGGGCGCGGCGGAGCTGGGGTTCGACAACGTCGGCGCCATGTGGCGTTCCGGTTACGACATGGAGCCGGAAGAATTCACCGCGATGACCGAGCGCCTGTGGGAAGAAACGCGGCCGCTCTACGAGGCGCTCCACACATATGTGCGCTGGAAGCTCAACGAGAAGTACGGCGATGCCGTCCAGCCCGCGACCGGGCCGATCCGCGCCGACCTGCTCGGCAATATGTGGGCGCAGGAATGGGGCAATATCTACCCGCTGGTCGCGCCCGAGGGGGCGGGCGATCTCGGCTACGACATCGGCGAGCTGCTGGAAGCGCAGGGCAAGGGGCCGCTCGACATGGTCAGGACGGGCGAAGGCTTCTTCTCCTCGCTCGGCTTCGCGCCGCTGCCCGAAACGTTTTACGAGCGTTCGATGTTCACCAAGCCGGCCGACCGCGAGGTCGTCTGCCATGCCAGCGCGTGGGATATCGACAACAAGGACGATATCCGCATCAAGATGTGCATCAAGGTGAACGCGGACGACTTCGTCACGATCCACCACGAACTGGGGCACAACTATTACCAGCGCGCCTACAAGGATCAGCCCTACCTCTATCTCAACGGCGCGAACGACGGGTTTCACGAGGCGATCGGCGACATGATCGCCCTGTCGATCACGCCCGAATATCTGGTGCAGATCGGCCTGCTCGATCGCAGCCAGGTCCCGGGGGCCGACAAGGATATCGGTCTGCTTTTGCGCCAGGCGATGGACAAAGTCGCCTTCCTGCCCTTCGGCCTGCTGGTCGACAAGTGGCGCTGGGGCGTGTTCGACGGGTCGATCAGCCCAGCGGAATATAACACCGCCTGGGTCGACCTGAAGCGCGAGTACCAGGGGATCGAGCCGCCGGTGGAACGGCCGGCCGACGCTTTCGATCCGGGCGCCAAGTATCATATTCCGGGCAACACGCCCTACATGCGCTATTTCCTCGCGCGTATCCTGCAGTTCCAGTTCTATCAGGCCGCCTGCGAGCAGGCGGGGTGGGAAGGCCCGCTGCACCGGTGCAGTTTCTACGGCAACGAAGACGTGGGCCGGAAGCTCAACGCCATGCTCGAAATGGGGGCCAGCAAGCCCTGGCCCGACGCGCTCGAAGCCTTCACCGGCACGCGCGAGATGAGCGCGCGCCCGATGCTCGAATATTTCGCGCCGTTGAAGGCGTGGCTCGACGAACAGAACAAGGGCAAGCCGACCGGATGGTAAGAATGGCGAAGGGCGCTCGCGGCAGTCGGGCGAACCGGGTTTGAGCGGCGCGAAATCGCCGATGGCGACGGTGGGCTGGCGCGAGCTGGTCCACCTGCCCGAACTGGGCCTGCACAATGTCCCGGCCAAGATCGACACCGGTGCGCGCACCTCCTCCCTGCACGGGGTGGTGCTGGACAAGTTCGAACGCGACGGGGCCGAATACGTGCGCTTCGCGGTCGATTTCGAGCGCCAGCATGTACGCCAGGTGTGCGAGGCGGTCCATGTCGACCGGCGCGGAATCACCAGTTCGAACGGCGAGACGCAGTTTCGCTATGTCATCAAGACGCCATTGAGGATCGGTAGTCTCGAATTCCGCGCCGAGATCAGCCTTGCCGATCGATCGGACATGAAATTCCCGATGCTTATCGGCCGTTCTGCGCTAAGGCGCAGGTTCGTCGTCGACTCGGGGCATTCGTGGCTTCAGACCCCCGGGCTCGAGGTGGAAAAAGGCTACAAACCATGATCTTGCAGCCATGAAAATCGCCATGCTCGCGCGCAATGCGAACCTCTATTCGCATCGCCGCCTGGTCGAGTCTGCCGAAGCGCGCGGGCATACGCTCGACATTCTCAACACCTTGCGCTGCACCGTCCATATCGCCAGCCACCGGCCGACGGTCAGCTATAACGGCGAAACGGTGAGCGGATACGATGCCGTGATCCCGCGCATCGGCGCCTCGATCACCAACTACGGCCTGGCGATCCTGCGGCAGTTCGAAATGGCGGGCGTCTGGCCGCTGAACGAAAGCGTCGCCATCGGGCGCAGCCGCGACAAGCTGCGCTCGATGCAGATCCTTGCCAAGCACGGACTGGGCCTGCCGCTGACCGCTTTCGCGCACGACCCGAAGCAGACCGAGGAAGTCATCCGCTCGGTCAAGGGGCCGCCGGTCGTGATCAAGCTGCTCGAAGGGACGCAGGGGATCGGCGTCGTCCTGGCGGAGACGGAAGCGAGCGCCAAGTCGGTGATCGAGGCGTTCCGCGGCGCCAACGTCAACATCCTGGTGCAGGAATTCATCAAGGAAGCCGGCGGCACCGATATCCGCGCGCTGGTGATCGGCGGCAAGGTCGTCGCCGCGATGCAGCGCACCGGCGCGCCCGACGATTTCCGTTCCAACCTCCACCGCGGGGGCAGCGCCAAGCTGATCAAGATCACGCCCGAGGAGCGCTCGACCGCGGTACGCGCGGCGCGCAAGATGGGCCTCAACGTCTGCGGCGTGGACATGCTGCGCAGCAACCACGGCCCGGTGATCATGGAGGTGAACTCCTCCCCGGGGCTGGAGGGGATCGAGGCGGCCACGGGCAAGGACATCGCCGGCATGATCATCGATTTCATCGCCACCAACGCCAAGGCGTGGAAGACGAAGACGAAGGGGAGGGGGTGACGACAACCGGTCATCCCATCACTCGCCCGTCACCCCGGGCTTGACCCGGGGTCCCGCTGCCTTTCAGTTCGACGGTATGGACAGGGAACGACGTGGTGGCTGGGTCTACATCATGGCGGACCGCTATCGCGGGACGATGTATGTCGGCGTCACATCCTCGATCGCCGACCGTGTATTCCAGCATCGCAAGAGAACCGGTTCATCCTTTTGCGCGCGCTATGGGCTGAATCGGCTGGTCTGGGCCGAACGAGGGGACTCGATAGAGGACTGCATCGCGCACGAGAAGCGGTTGAAACGCTGGAGGCGTGAGTGGAAATTTGCGCTTATCGAGAAAGGGAACCCGGACTGGCAGGATCTTTTCGATACGCTCGTGTAGCGCGCAGCAGCGGGACCCCGGGTCAAGCCCGGGGTGACGGTGGCGTGAGTGCACGCGAATGGCGGCGCGCTATAGCGTGCGAAACATCACCAGGGCATCGATATAGCCGAGCCTGGGATGGTCGAACGCCTGGGGCAGGCGGCCGACGATATCGAAACCCATCGATTGCCAGAGCTGCACGGCGCGCTCGTTCGAACCGACGACGAAGTTGAACTGCATCGCGCGGAAGCCTTGTCCCCGCGCGTGATCGAGCGAGTGGCGGCACATCAGCCGCGCTATCCCGCGGCCTGCCGCATCGGCAGCGGTTACATAGCCGCAGTTGCAGACGTGGCTGCCGCCGCCGGCCTGGTTCGGGCGGATGTAATAGGTTCCGAGAATGCGCCCGCCTTCGTCGGCGACGAAAGCCCGCGTGCGGCCCCCGGTCCAGTAGGCAAGCGCCGCCTCCCTGCTCATGTCGCGATCGAAGGCGTACGTCTCGCTTGCGCGGATTACCGGCTCGAGGATGGACCAGATGGCGTCGTGGTCGCCGGGGCCGGCCGGGCGCACATCGACGGCCGTCTCTCGCGGCGGTGGAGGCGCCCCGGTTTCCTTCACCGGAACGGCGGCTCGTTGAACGCCCGCAGCTTGCGCGAGTGCAGGCGATTGCCTTCCTCGCGCAGAAGGCGGCAGGTGGTGACGCCGATCTGCATGTGGGCGGCAATGGCCTCTTCGTAGAACCTGTTCGCCTGCCCCGGCAGCTTGATCTCGCCGTGGAGCGGCTTGTCCGACACGCACAGCAGCGTGCCGTAGGGGACGCGGAACCGATATCCCTGGGCGGCGATGGTCGCGCTTTCCATGTCGATCCCGACTGCACGGCTGAGCGACAGACGGCGGGCCGACTGGCTGTAGCGCAGTTCCCAGTTGCGGTCGTCGGTGGTGACCACGGTGCCGGTGCGCATCCGCCGCTTGAGGTTGGCGCCGTGGGTCCCGCTGACATCCTCCGCCGCCCTGGCCAGCGCCTGCTGCACCTCGGCAATCGCGGGCAGGGGGATTTCGGGCGGGAGAACGGGATCGAGGACATGATCGTCGCGCAAATAGGCGTGGGCGAGCACGTAGTCGCCGATCTTCTGGCTGGGGCGCAGGCCGCCGCAGTGGCCGATCATCAGCCACGCCTCGGGCCGCAACACGGCGAGGTGATCGCAGATCGTCTTGGCGTTCGAGGGGCCGACGCCGATGTTGACCAGCGTGATCCCGCCGCGGTTCTTCCCGATCAGGTGATAGGCCGGCATCTGATGCCGCCGCCAAGCCGTGTCGGACAGTTCGACGCGCGCGTTCTCGCGCGGGCTATCGAGATAGAGGCCGCCGGCCCCGGCGAGTGCGGTGCAGTCGTCGCTGCCCAGTTGCTCGCCCGCCCAGTCCACGAACTCGTCGACGTAGCGGTGATAGTTGGTGAACAGGATGAAGCGCTGGAAATGCGCCGGATCGGTGCCGGTGTAGTGCGCCAGCCGGGCGAGGCTGAAATCGGTCCGCAATCCGTCGAACAGCGACAGCGGAAACGGGTCGCCGGGCGCGCCGAGTTCGTATCCGTCGGCGATCTCGTCGCCGATATCCGCCAGCTCGGTCGCGGGGAAATGACGCGCCAGCTCGTTCGGGCTGATCCCCGCCAGCTCCGCCCCGGCCTCGCCATCGAGCACATAGGGGAAGGGGATTTCCTGCCGCGACAGCGCGACTTCGCAATCGACGTCGTAATCGCTGGCGATCAGGCGCAGCTGTTCGGCCAGATAGTCGGCGAAAAGGCGGGGCCGGGTCACCGTGGAGGCGTAGATCCCCGGGGCATTGAGGCGGCCATAGGCGCGGCTGCTGTCGGCAGGGCGCGTGCCGCCGCGAAAGCGCAGCCGGATTTCGGGATAGGCGTAGCTGCCGTCGCTGCGCTTTTCCGGCTTGGGCAGGGTGCCTTCGCGGGCGAAGGCAACGATGTCGGCGCGCAGGCGGTCGACCGATTCGCCATAGAGGCGGATCAGGTCTTCGATGATTTTTTCAGGTGATTCCATCGGCGGCAGATAGCGCCGCTCGCATGACATTTCAAAGTCCGGCGTGCCGTGTGGACAACGAAAAAGGGCGCGACCTCCAGACGAGGCCGCGCCCTTCGCGTGTTTCTTCCGGCTCGCGCCGGCCGTGCTCCGGGATCAGCTTTCGCGGCTATCTTCCCCGGCATCGGCATCGGCCGCGTCGCCTTCGGCGTCCGACTGTTCGAGCATGTCGGCCGGGATTTCGCCCGGTTCGAGCGTCGGATCGACGGCATTGGCCTGGGCCATTTCCTCGATTTCCTTCTGCTCGTCTTCGAACATCTGCGCGAGCACGTCGATGCCCTGGCTCTGCAGTTCGGCCTCGTCTTCCGAGCGGGCGACATTGGCCTTCACGGTGACGTTGACTTCGGGGTGCAGCGCGATCGTGACGTCGTGCATGCCGATGGTCTTGATCGGATGCCCCATGACGACCTGGCGCTTGTCGATCTCGTGCCCCTTGTCGGCGAGGCCCGCGACGATGTCGCGCACATTGACCGAGCCATAGAGCTGGCCGGCATTGGACGAGGCGCGGATCAGGACGATCTCGACGCCGTCGATCGTTTCGCCCTGCTTTTCGGCTTCGCCGCGACGTTCCGCGTTTTCCTTTTCCAGGCGTTCGCGGTTGGCTTCGAAGACCTTGCGGTTCGCCTCGTTGGCGCGCAGCGCCTTCTTCTGCGGCAGCAGGAAGTTGCGGGCGTAGCCGTCCTTGACCGAGACCACATCGCCGATGTTGCCCAGGTTGCCGATGCGTTCGAGGAGGATAATGTCCATGTCTATTCTCCTCTCACTTCACGACGTAGGGCAGCAGGCCGATGTGACGCGCGCGCTTGATCGCCTTGGCGAGTTCGCGCTGCTTCTTGGCACTGACGGCGGTGATACGGCTGGGGACGATCTTGCCCCGTTCGGACATGAAACCCTGGAGCAGGCGCACGTCCTTGTAATCGATGGTCGGCGCGTTCTTGCCCGCGAAAGGGCAGGACTTGCGGCGGCGGAAAAACGGACGGGCCATCAGTCGCGCTCCTCGCGGTCGGCGCGACGCTTGCGGTCGCGGTCGCTCTTGCGCATCATCACGCTGGGGCCGCTTTCGTGCTCGTCGACGCGCACGGTCATGTAGCGGATGATGTCTTCGTTGATACGGGTCTGGCGCTCCAGCTCCTCGACAACGGAGCCGGGGCCCTCGATGTTGAGCAGGACGAAATGCGCCTTGCGGTTGCGGTCGATCTTGTACGCGAGGCTCTTGAGGCCCCAGGTCTCGGTCTTGGTGACCTTGCCGTCGTTCTTCTCGACGATTTCGGTGGCGGTTGCCGCCAGCGCGTCGACCTGGCTCTGGCTCAGGTCCTGCCGCGCGAGAAAGACATGCTCGTAGAGAGCCATGCTTCGCTTCCTTCACTCTGCAATGCCGATCGCTGGCTGATCCGCGGGATTGCGGGGCCCCTCCGGCTTTCTTCGTTTCCCTGCCCGGGCGGATTCGTCCGGGGCGGGGAAGGCGGGCACATAGCGCCGTGGGCGGGGAATGCAAGGCAAAGGTTGGGCTTGTGCGACATGCGCGCCCGCGGCAGTGCGGCACAAAGGCTTGCAAAGCAGGAGGTTCGATGCCCGGCGGTCTTGTCGCTCTGCTCGACGATGTTTCGGTAATCGCCCGCACCGCGGCGGCCTCGATCGACGACGTGAGCGTCGCGGCGAGCCGTGCGGGGACCAAGGCGGCGGGCGTGGTGATCGACGATGCCGCGGTCACCCCGTCCTACGTCACCGGCCTTTCCCCGGCGCGCGAATTGCCGATCATCTGGAAGATCACCAAGGGCAGCCTGAAGAACAAGCTGCTGATTCTCCTGCCCGGCGCCTTGCTGCTCAGCGAGTTCCTGCCCGCCGCGATCATCTTCGTCCTGATGCTCGGCGGCGCCTACCTCAGTTACGAAGGGGCGGAGAAAGTCCTGGAGAAGCTGGGCGGCAAGAAGCACGGCGAGACGCTGGCCGATCCGATCGCGGACCCGGCCGCGTTCGAGAAGAAGCGCGTTTCGGGCGCGATCCGCACCGACCTGATCCTCTCGGCCGAAATCATGGCGATCACGCTCAACGAAGTGGCGGTGGAAACTTTCTTCACCCGGGCCGCCGTGCTCGCGCTGGTCGGGGTGGCGATCACCATGGTGGTCTATGGCGCGGTGGCGCTGATCGTGAAGATGGACGACGTCGGCCTGCACATGGCGGGACGGGAATCCTCGTTCTCGCGCCGGATCGGGCGGTTCCTGCTGGCGGCCATGCCCAGGCTGCTGACGGCGCTGTCGGTGATCGGCACGATCGCGATGCTCTGGGTCGGCGGCGGGATCATCCTCCACGGACTGCACGAGGTGGGCCTGCATGGCCCGTCAGACTGGGCGCACGGCGTGCAGCAGGCGGTCGAGCAGGCAACCGGCGACCTGTCGGGCATTCTGGGCTGGGCGACCTATGCCGCGCTGTCGGCGCTGTTCGGGCTGGCGCTGGGCGCCGCGATCGCCTTCGTGCTGCACAAGGTGTTGCGAGTGGGGGCCGGGGGGCATTGAAACCGTCGCGATTTCCGGCGCGGGCTGGACCTTTCAGAAACCATAATGGTGTTTTTTGCTTGACATCGTGACGCTATTTGGTTAGAAAACCGGAACATCGCGATAGTGCGATTCGGGACGGTCCCGTTCCGCCGCTCTACCCCAGCCTTTCCAGCAGATCGCGCGCGAACCCGCTCAGCGTGTCGTCGCGTGCGCCCATGATCACCACCCGGTCGCCGGGGCGGGCGATGCAGGCGATGCGATCGCCGCAGGCCTTGCGGGTGGGGATATATTCGGCCTGGCCGCCGGCGTCCTCTATCAGGCGCACGATCCGCTCGCTGCCCTCGCTGCGATCGACCGTCCCGCCGAAATAGACCGGATCGCACAGGATCGTGCGATCGTCCGGGCCAAGCTCGCGCGCGAAAGTTTCCGCCAGTTCCGCCCCCATCTGGCGCAGGGGGCCGTAGCCGTGGGGCTGGAAGAAGGCGATCACCCGCCCTTCGTGCGCCTTCAGCGTGCGCAGGGTGGCAGCGCACTTTTCGGGATTGTGCCCGAAGTCGTCGATCACCGTGATGCCCGCGGCGGAGATGCCGACCAGGTCGAACCGGCGGGCAAGGCCGCGGAAGTCGGCCAGGGCGGCGACCGCCGCACTCACCGGCACGCCTGCCGCCGCTGCGGCGGCGATGGCCGCCAGCGCGTTCGACAGGTTGTGCCGCCCCGGCATATGGAGGGTTAGTGCATGTTCGCTGCCATCGTGCCGGTCGATCACCAGCGCCGCCTGGCGGATCGGCCCTTCGGCGACCGAACCGGACACGACCCCGATCTGCGCCTTTTCCTGCGCGATCCCGAAGGTGATGACCTCGTTCGCGCGCGGCAGCAGGGCCAGCGCCTCGGCATTGTCGGCATTGATCACCGCGATCCGGCTGCGGGCGAGGAAATCGCCGAACAGCTGGCGCAGCTCGTCCATCCCCTTGTGATCGAGGCTGACGTTGAGGAGCACGCCGATGGCGGGGCGGTAAAGCGCGATCGAGCCGTCGCTCTCGTCCACCTCGCTGACATAGATGCTTTGCCCGCCGACCAGCGCGCTGGCGTTGGGCCGCTCGGCGGAGACGAAATTCTTCATCACTGCGCCGTTCATCACCGTCGGGTTGCGGCCTGCGGCGTGCATGATCCAGCCGAGCATCCCGGTGACGGTCGACTTGCCGCTGGTGCCCGCCACGGCGAGACCGGCGCCGGCGGTGTTGAACAGGATCGAATTGAGCTGCGCGCGGCTCATCCGCAGGCATCCCAGTTCGGCCGCCCGGACGATTTCGGGCACGGTGTCCTCTACCGCGGCCGAGGCGACCAGGATCTGGCGGTCGGACACGATCCCGCTGCCGTCCTGCGGGTGAAGCGCGAAACCCTGGGCTTCGAGCGCGGCGAACTTGCCGGGCGTGCGCCCCTGGTCGCGGCTGCGATCGCTTCCCGCGACGTCCGCCCCGCGCCCTTTCACGATCTGGGCGAGCGGCAACATGCCCGATCCGCCGATGCCGCAGAAATAGAACGGCCGGGCGAAAAGTTCTTCGGTGGTGGGGATTTCCTGCATCGGGCGGGTTGGTATTCAGTTGTGCGAACCGATACAAGCGCGCTTGCCCCTGCGACCGCCGGCGCCGCCGGGACGGCCGCTGCCGGCGGGCCGGGCCAATCCCCGGCTTGCCCCCGCGCGCCACAGTCCCTAGATGCCCCGCCAGAATGTGCCGCGCGCTGAACGCCGGCAAACGGATCGAGATTGATAGATGTCCCTGTTCATTTTCCTTTTCGTGCTTCAGGCGATGGTCGCCGCGGGTCTGGTCGGCGTCGTGCTGATGCAGCGTTCCGAAGGCGGCGGCCTCGGCATCGGCGGCAGCCCGACCGGGCTGATGAGCGCGCGCGGGGCGGCCGATTTCCTGTCGCGGGCGACCAAGTGGCTGGCGATCGTCTTCGTCGCTCTGTCGATAGCGCTGGCCGCGATCGCTGCCGAATCGGGCGGACAGGACAGCATCACGTCCACGCTCGACCGTTCGGTTCCGGCCGATCCGCTGGGCCAGGCGGCTGGCGAAACGCCGGCCCCTGCCGCACCCGCCGCGCCGCCTGCCGAAACGAGCGACGACCCGCTGGCCGGCGCGACCGAATAACCCTTCCGATTGCGGTAAATGTGGATTGCGGGCGCCGGCCCGCCGCATTCCGCTTGCCTCGACTCCACTCGCACGCTTAAGGCCCGACTCCCATGGCGCGGTACATATTCATCACCGGCGGCGTGGTTTCTTCGCTCGGCAAGGGTCTGATGGCGGCGAGCCTCGGCGCACTGCTGCAGGCGCGCGGCTACAAGGTCCGCATCCGCAAGTTCGATCCCTATCTCAACGTCGATCCGGGGACAATGAGCCCCTATCAGCACGGCGAAGTCTATGTGACCGACGACGGGGCCGAAACCGATCTCGATCTGGGGCATTACGAACGGTTCACCGGCGTTTCGGCGCGGCAGAGCGACAACGTCACGTCCGGCCGAATCTACCAGCAGATCATCGCGCGCGAGCGGCGCGGCGATTATCTGGGCGCGACGGTGCAGGTGATCCCGCACGTGACCGACGCGATCAAGGAATTCGCGCTCGCCGATCAGGACGATCACGATTTCATTCTGTGCGAGATCGGCGGAACGGTGGGCGACATCGAATCGCTGCCGTTCATGGAAGCGATCCGCCAGCTCAGGAACGAGCTGGAGCCCGACCAGACGCTCAGCGTCCATGTCACGCTGGTGCCCTATATCGCCGCAGCGGGCGAGCTGAAGACCAAGCCGACGCAGCATTCGGTGCGCGAGCTGGCGAGCCTGGGCATCAAGCCCGACGTGCTGCTGTGCCGCTGCGAGCATCCGTTGCCCGACAGCGAGCGGCGCAAGATCGCGCAGTTCTGCAACGTGCGGCAGGAAGCGGTGATCCCGGCGCTCGACGCATCGTCGATCTACGCCGTGCCGCTACAGTATCATGGCGAAGGGCTCGACAGCGAGGTCCTGCGCGGCTTCGGCATAACCGACGCGCCGGAGCCCGATCTTGCCGCCTGGCACGATATCGTCGACCGGTACGAAAACCCCGAAGGCGAGGTGACGATCGGGGTCGTCGGCAAGTATGTCGGCCTGCCCGATGCGTACAAGTCGCTCAACGAAGCGCTTGTCCATGGCGGCCTGGCCAACCGGGTGAAAGTCAATATCCGCTGGATCGACGCCGAGATCTTCGAGGAAGACGATGCCGAGATCGCTGCCCGGCTGGAACCGCTGCACGGCATCCTTGTGCCCGGCGGTTTCGGAGAGCGCGGATCGGAAGGCAAGATCGCCAGCGTCCGTTTCGCCCGCGAGCGCAAGGTGCCCTTCTTCGGTATCTGCCTGGGGATGCAGATGGCCTGTATCGAGGGCGCCCGCAGCGCCGGCCACCATTCCGCCTCCTCGACCGAATTCGGCGAGACCGACGAGCCGGTTGTGGGCATCATCACCGAATGGATGAGCGAAGAAGGGCTCCAGAAGCGCGAAGCCGACGGCGATCTGGGCGGTACTATGCGGCTTGGCGCCTATGATGCCAGGCTGGCGGACAACAGCCGCGTGTCGCAGATCTACGGCGGTGCAACGCAGATTTCCGAACGCCACCGCCATCGCTACGAGGTGAATTCAGCCTATCGCGAGCCGCTGGAGCAGGGCGGGCTGATCTTTTCCGGCATGTCGCCCGATGGCCTCTTGCCCGAAATCGTCGAGCGCCCCGACCATCCCTGGTTCGTTGGCGTCCAATTCCATCCGGAGCTGAAATCGAAACCGTTCGACCCCCATCCGTTGTTCGCCGGATTCGTCGCGGCGGCGCTGGATCAGTCGCGCCTCGTGTGATCGGCCGCTGCGGCGCGTTTCGTGCTTGTCATCGGTAGATTGCGCAGCAAGCGTTCCCGGCGCGTCGCGCAATTTCCCGTGCCGTTCTGGCACATCGGGCGAAGCATCCTTGCGCCGCGACTTTACATTTGTTGATTTTGGCGCATGATACGCTGCGACATTCGCGATTTTTCGCGGCTCGAGTCGTGCACATGAACGGTCAGGCAACTCGGCTTGACTCGGGAGTGATCGTCTTCTGCGACCCGGACGATCACACCTCGGGACAAGGCGGCGTACGCGCCGCGGGGGCGGGCTTTCGGGTTCGCCCCCAATTGCACGAGGCCGGGCCGATCACATGAAATCGGGGAGGCGTCGTCCTTGCCGCCTTGCTTGAAACCGGATCGGGAACCCGCCCCCGCTTCGAAAATCGAAAAACGGGGGGCGAGGTCCCCTCGCTGGGCCGTCCCGCCGATATTACCGCGGGACGCAGCGGATCAGGCCGCGTCGGCCTTCTTCTCCGCCTCGGCGCCATCGTCCGCATCGTCGTCGCGCACGACCTCGAGCGTCTTCTGGCCGTTTATGGCGATTTTCTTCGGCCGCATGGCGTCGGGCACTTCGCGCACGAGGTCGATCGCAAGCAGGCCGTCTTCGAGGCGCGCGTTCTCCACACGGACGAAATCGGCCAGTTCGAAACGTCGTTCGAACCCGCGATTGGCGATGCCCACGTGCAGCATCTCGCCGTCGTCATCGCCGTCCTCACGCTTCTTGCCCTGCACCACGAGCAGGTTCTGCTGCGCCGTGATGTCGAGGTCGCCCGGCCTGAAACCGGCGACGGCAAGCGTGATGCGATAATTGTCTTCGCCGCGGCGTTCGATGTTGAACGGCGGATAGTTGTCGCCCGAATTCGTGCGGGCCTGTCTTTCGAGCAGGTCGAACAGACGGTCGAACCCGACGGTCGAGCGGCGATAGGGAGTAAAATCGAAACGGTTCATCGAAACAAATCCTCCTTGGAGCAATTTGACATAAAGCAGGGCCCGCAAGCGGCGCCCGGCAATATTTCGGAGAACGCGTCCATTGCGGCACGCGCCTCCATTCGTCAGATAGGATGCGCTGCGATCGGTTCAAGTGTCCCATGCAGCAGAAAAAATAGAGGTTATTCAATGGCAAAGCCCCAAGTCGATATCTATACCAAGTTCGGGTGCGGTTATTGCTATCGCGCGAAACGCCTGCTCGACGGGAAAGGTGTCGACTATGCCGAGCACGATATCACGATGGGCGGTCCGAAACGCGAGGAAATGATCGCGCGCGCGCCCGGCGCCCGGACGGTGCCGCAGATCTTCATCGGCACGACCCACGTCGGCGGGTCGGACGAACTTCACGCGCTCGAACGCGAGGGCAAGCTGGACGCCCTGCTCGCCGGATGACGCGGATCGCCGTTCTTCAGATGACATCGGGCATCGTGCCGGCAGACAATGCCGCCGCGATGGCGGACGCTGCACGGGAAGCGAAGGGCGAAGGGGCGGAAATGCTCTTCACACCCGAGATGTCGGGCCTGCTCGACCGCGATCGCGGCCGGGCGGCGCAGAACATTGCGCGGGAGGAGGATGACCGCGTGCTCGCTGCGATGCGCGAGGCGGCGGCGGAGCAGGGCCTGTGGATCGCTCTTGGATCGCTCGCCGTCGCGCTGGACGAGGGCGGCGACGACGGGGCCCGATGGGCCAACCGGAGCTTTCTGATCGGGCCGGACGGGGCCGTCGCGGCGCGCTACGACAAGATGCATATGTTCGACGTCGACCTCGCCAGTGGCGAAAGCTGGCGCGAATCGAACGCCTATCGACCCGGAAACGCGGTCGTGACCGCCGCGACGCCAGCGGGCCGGCTGGGCCTTGCCATCTGTTACGACTTGCGTTTCCCCGCGCTGTTCGAAGCGCTGGGCAGGGCGGCGTGCGACGTTATCGCCATACCCGCGGCCTTCACTGTCCCGACCGGCCGGGCGCACTGGCATGTCCTTCAGCGCGCCCGCGCGATCGAGGCGAGCGCCTTCGTCGTTGCCGCGGCGCAGGTGGGGCAGCACGCCGACGGGCGGCGCACTTACGGGCACAGTCTGGTCGTCGACCCCTGGGGCGAAGTCCTGCTCGACATGGGTGGCGAGCAGGCGGGGGTGGGTTTCGCGGACATCGATCGCCAGCGGATCGCCGACGTCCGGCGCCAGGTGCCGAGCCTTGCCAATCGCCGCAAAATGCCTGACTAGCGCGCCGCCATGATCGTATTCGACCTTTCCTGCGCCGAAGGCCATCGTTTCGAAGGCTGGTTCGGCTCGTCTGGCGAGTTCGCCGAACAGCAGGCGCGCGGCCTGGTGGTTTGCCCGCAATGCGGATCGGCCGATGTCGCGAAAGCGCCGATGGCGCCAGCCGTTCCCGTGAAAGGGAACCGGCGTGCGGCGGAGCCCGGGCCGAAGCGCCAGGTCGCCGGGGGCAAGATTCCCGCCGAAGTCCGCAAGGCGATGGAGGCGCTGGCCCGGGCGCAGGCCAAGGCGCTCGAAAACAGCAAATGGGTCGGCGACGGCTTCGCCGAAGAATCGCGCGCCATGCACTATGGGGAGAAGGATCTGGAAGCGATCCACGGCAAGGCCACGCTCAAGGAAGCGCAGGAACTGCTCGACGAAGGGATTTCGGTCGCCCCCCTGCCGTTTCCGGTGACGGAGCCGGACGAACTCAACTGATTGCCAGCGCCGGCCGGGTCCCCTAAACGCCTGCCGCGTGCGCCCGTAGCTCAGTCGGATAGAGCATCGGATTCCTAATCCGGGGGCCACAGGTTCGAATCCTGTCGGGCGCACCATTCTCGAACAAGCGAGAAGCTGCGGGCGTGGTTTTGGCCACGCCCCCTGCGGCACTCCGGGCCAGCACGGCTTTCGAGCCGCCGATGCGGGTTTCTCTGTCTTCGACTCGGACTTCGCTGAGTAGTAGGCGGACATATGCTTGACGCAGATCGGGCGGGCCATGATGCAGCTTCTCGCGCAGAAGCAGAGCTAACTTCTCGATTTTGTCCGTCGTGACCACTGGCTCCGCCATGGCGAGGCGGCGCGTCAGGTCTGAAATCTGCTCGGCTAGCTCGTCCCGCCGGAATCACAGATTGATCAGACGCTCGCGCATCAACGCGTCTCCAGCATCCATCAACCCTTTCTCGACTAGCTCCAGCAGCCGGGTGATGCCTGCTTCGGCTTCCTTGTGGTCCTGTCGCATCTGCCGCAGTCGTTCGCGATTGCGATCCTCGCGTTCGAGCGCGGTACGCAGGTAGTCGCTGAGCAGGCCAACGAGATGATCGGGTTGCAATATCTGCTTCGTCACCTCGCCGATCACGATGCCATCGAGCTTGTCCATCGGCATGCGCAGACCCTTGCAGCCGAAGGGACCTTCCTTGAGGCGGGTGGAGCAGCAGTAGTAGCGATACTGCCCGCCCTTTCCGGTGTTCTCAATCAGAGCCGCTCCGCAATTGCCGCAGCGCGCTACACCCGCCAGCAGTGTCGGCGAGTAGACGATACGCGGCGCGACCCGCTTTGGCGACCTGCTCTGGAGCAGCGCCTGCACGGCGTTGAAAGTCTTTTCTTCGATGATGGCAAGAACCTCGAAGGGCACCCATTCGAAGGGCGGACGAGGCCAACCGTTGCGGCTGTCAGTGCGGTTAAAATGATGCAGACCGTGATAGGTAGTGGAGGTCAGAATATCGTGAACGCCGCCCGTGGTTGCTCTGCCACCTGAAAACTGGACCGCTTGGAAGTAGAGTTTTCTGCCGTATGTTCCTTCGGCTGGGCGAGGAGTTGTGGCATGAAGGCATCGAAGTTCACGGACGCGCAGAAGGCATTCGTGGTCAAGCAGGGTGAGGAGGGCACGCCGGTTGCGGAGATCTGCCGCAAGGCGGGGATCAGCCAGGCGACGTACTTCAACTGGAAGAAGAAGCACGCCGGGTTGCTGCCATCGGAGATGCGCCGGCTGCGGGAGCTCGAGGATGAGAACGGACGGCTGAAGAAGATCGTGGCGGATCTGACGCTGGATCGTGAGATGCTGCAGGATGTCATCAAACGAAAGCTCTGAGGCCGGATCGGAAGCGCGAGATCATCGACGAGGTTCGGCAGGACTGGCAGGTGACGATCCGCAGGGCATGTGCCGCACTGCACTTCGATCGTTCGACCTATCACTACCGGTCCCGCCGCACCGATCCGGCCTTTTTGAAGAAGCGTATCAAGGAGATCTGCGAGACGCATGTCCGCTACGGCTATCGACGCGTGTACTACATTCTTCGCCGCGACGGTTGGGTTGTGAACATGAAGAAGGTCTATCGCCTTTACAGGGAGTTAGATCTCCAGCTCAGGAACAAGACGCCCAAGCGTCGGGTCAAAGCGAAGCTGCGGGAGGATCGCACGATGGCGATCCGGCCGAACGATGTGTGGGCGATGGACTTTGTTCATGACCAGCTGGCGACTGGCCGCAAGCTGCGTATCCTGACGGTGGTCGATACGTTCTCGCGTCTGTCACCGGTGATCGACCCACGGTTCAGTTACCGGGGCGAAGATGTGGTTGCGACGCTGGAAAGGGCTTGCCGGAAGATCGGCTATCCAAAGACGATACGGGTGGACAATGGCAGCGAGTTCATCTCGCGCGACATGGATCTGTGGGCTTACCAGCGCGGTGTGATCCTGGACTTCTCCCGCCCAGGTAAGCCCACAGATAACGCGTTCATCGAAGCGTTCAACAGCAAGCTACGGAGCGAATGCCTGAACGCGCACTGGTTCCTGTCGCTGCAAGATGCTTGCGAAAAGCTGGAGGCATGGCGTAGACACTACAACGAAGAGCGACCGCACAGCGCGATCGGGAATATCCCCCCGATCTTGCTGGCAAACTCAGCCGGTGCAACCAGCCCACCGGACCCGAGAAAGGCGGAAAACTCCAGGCCCGAGTGATCCAAGGTTGGGTAGCAGTGCAACAACCGCCCGGCTCTAATCCCAGCTGGAGGAAAGCTGGGGGTCACGTCAACCTTGCTACACTTCCCCTGCAGCACCCGCTGCGTACGGTGTGCTCGCAGATTACCCACCTGCGAGTGGCGAGACCGGGCCTGCACCTGACCATGACTGGAGACCATGAACCGCGATGCCGATGGGAGCGAGGCGGCACCGGAACGGTGCCGGATCGAGCCGCTGGGGGTGCCGTCAGAACCGCCGCTAATGATGTGCCGGGGAGGGATATTCGGCGCGGTCAGTGCCAGCGCTTCTATCTTGCTGTGGCCCCAAATCCAAAGGAGCGGCATGTTTCAATCGGCTTGTGGAACATCGCGGATTTCCCCTTCGATAGAGAAGTTTCCTTTAACGACCACACCGCCGCGCAGGTCTGGCACCCTGCCGTAGATTCCCGGCGTTTCGGATTTGCTACCCTCAAACGACACGCGAAGTATCTTTTCGCGCGGCGAATCAAGCAACGCGCTAACTTCGTCCGGCGGAGTATCTAAAAAATCCAGCGAGTAGGCACTTTCGATTGACCCACGCTCAAGGTCTTCTTTATTTAGAAAAAGCAAAGAAGTATCGAAATCGACCAACCAATACCCATTCATCTGCTCAGTTTTGAACTGAGCCACGCATTCCGGAGTTCCATAAAACACCGTCTTGCCGGCAGATTCTACCGTGCAGTCTTTGCCTTGACCTTTTTCCGAATTTTCCGTGCAACCAGCGAAGAATAGCACCTCGAGCAAAAGGGTGTATGTGACTGAGGCTTTCGTTGTGCTCATTTGCAGACGCGCTCCGTGCCGACAACTACGTTGCCAAGCTCCCGTCCGTTATCGCCACCGATAAACGAGAGATATCCTCGACGCTCTGCCGTGATGCCATCCATGGACGAGGGGTATAACCGATTACCTGGATGCGTATGAAAACCTCCGACAAGGCGGTCACCATACTGCTGGGCGGCTCTGTTATATACGATCTGGTCAAGTCTGCCCGTGTTGGCCGAGTTGCCCGCATAAATATCTGTTGCCCCAAACCCACCGTCTGCCAATCGAACTATGAAAAAGAAATGCTCATTCCCTGTCTGCGCGGTTCGACCAATTGCCAGACGGGCCGCAAGGTGAAAGAGATTGCTGCGCTGAATTTCATCGGAAAGCTGGGCATCAGAGCCACTGAGGGGCACCCACGAGCACGGCGGATCATTTTGCGGCTATCCTTCAGACGGCAACTCCTTAGCTATGTACCAATAAACCACTCCAACAAGAATGGCATTGATTGGTATAAGAAGTACGAACGGAAAACCTGGCACCAGTATTAAAAAGGCAGCCATTACAACCGTCGCAGGCAGCATGAACATCGCGAGAATTCTGATGATGTCCCCTCTTGGTTTTCGCTTCTTATGATCTTGATAAGTGTAGAAGGATAAAGCCAATGCTAGTAAGAGCGAGGCTGTGAGGTCAGTTTCAACTTCGCCCATGCCAACGGCGATGGGTACAACCAGATAGAAAGCGGCCATGCTTATGAGCACTATCGCCGTTACAGCGCGATCACTCATTACGAGCCGCTCCGGCACTGCACAAAGCGATTCCCGATTTTCTGCCCTTCGTACAGGATCCCAGCTGCCGCTGTAACTCCGCCCCCGACCTTGGCGCCGCGCGCGAATGCACTGCCTACAGACGCTATGCCTCCGGCGTTCGCAGTTCCCTTGCCTGCCAAGGAAATGACGCCGCCAATCCCATCCTTTGTTGCAGCAGAGTAACCCAAGGCGGCGACACTGACGGTCCCTCCGACTAGCGCTCCGACAATTCTCGCTTTCGTAGATAGGACAAAAGCTGCTCCGCCAAGCACAGCCAAAGCCGCACCTGTTGGGTCTTCAGCGACTGCATCATAAGCGCAGGAGGAGATTGAGGGCTCCTCCTCCCTTTGCGGCGGCAGACGTCCACCGCCGAAACCATCTTCGGGTGAGGGTGAGGGGGCTGGCCCGCTGGGAGGAATGATGCCTTCACCTCCGTTGTCTTTGCCTCCGCTCCCTCCACCACGGCCAGTGTCAGCGCAGACCACAACATGGTGGTCCCATTGCTTTGTTTCCGAGTTCCAGACCCATTCGACCCCGCTTTTGCAAAGCCCCAGCGGATCGACGAAGTTAGCCGGATCGCTGCCCACATAGTTGTAGAGGTTCATCCCGTCGGCATATCCGATGGGATCGGTCTGGAGGAACCGGCCGAGGGTGGGCGAGTACATACGCGCCTTGTAGTAGTAGAGGCCCGCTTCCTCCAGCCACACCTGCCCGGTGTACTGGAACCGCCCGAGGTTGTCGTCGGCAGGGATGCCATACTCGTCGTAGGCATTGGCCCCGAGCAGCGCTCCGCTCGCATTCGACACCGCGATGATCGAGCCACGCTCGTCGGCGTGGAGGAACCGGCGGTTCGTCGTGCCTGAGCCTTCGTACCACACGATCGGGCTGTCGATCCCGGGGCCGTGGACATAGCGCCGCAGCAGCTGGTTCGAGGTATTGTACTCCCCGATCATCGCGATCCCGTCATAGCCGAACCGCGTGGTCGGGCCACCGCTGGTGAGGTCGTCCACCTGCCACAACCGCCCGAGCGGATCGTAGGCCAAGCTCGCTGCACCCGTGACCCCGGTCAGCAGGTTCTCGCTGGTATAGGCGAACGTATCGGTCCCCGAGTTGGTCAGGTTGCCGCGCGTATCGTAGGACAGCGTAACGCCGCCTGCGCTGGTCAACTGGTTGCGACCGTTGACCGTGTAGATCCGGTCGACATTGTAGAGCCCGTCGAACGCATAGGCATCGTTCGACTGTGTGGCCTGCGTTCCCCATGCAGCTCCTGCTGCGTAGGTTGTGCTCGATAAACTCCATAATTCGCGGGGATGATCCGGTTTCTGAACCCGATCGTTCAAAGGGGAAACGAAGTTGAGCCAGCGACAGATGGGGTCTAATTTTCGCCGCAGGGATTAGCATCAGTTTCAGCGGCAGAGCGGTTCAGTTGTACGCCCTCCATCGTTTCCAAGCCTGTTACAACCGCGCGGTGGAAAGCCGAATCCTTGCCTTCGTTCTTATGATAAAAGAGGCTTACGCGGAGGTCTTCACCAACGCTGCCAAAGTTCGACGCTATGAGCAGAACCTTCCCATCACCATTCTGAATGTCAGCCTGTATCGGCTTGCCTTCAGGAATGACCGCAGGATTTGCGTCAATGGTTTCGAGGTCAGCTTTCGCCTGCCCTCCATATTCGCGAAAGCGATAGCCAAATCGATCCGATATGCCGCGAAGCAAGCCCATCGCTCGATCAGCTTCGCCCGAGCGATCAAAACATACATACAGAGTCTGGTCCGCGCGTTTACTGCCCTCACAAGCTTGTAAAGCAAGAATTCCCATCAGAAGCGCGATGAGAGCGGCAATTCGACGTGCCTCGAGAGGTCGATCGATCATCTCTTACCTCTTGAGATTAGGAGTGCCATTCTTCGCAGCGCAATAGTTGGCCACAGCATGTGCCATGCCTCCGAAAATAAGTGCCCCAACCAGATTATTGAACGTCGGGTTATCTCCTGACCCCGTTCCGGTTATGTTGATGGATGAATATCCTCCGCCAAGATCATTGACTCGAATCTCCACCCTCCCAGGATGGAACCGATGATCAGGCCCAGTGACATTGGTGATCGTGCGACTTCTAGGATCGACTGTCTGGGTTATAGGATCGCCAAGGGGCGCGAGAGTGAGATCGTGAGTGCCAGATCGGGCGAAAGGCGCTCCGGGTGCTGAATTTCCGGCACCTCTAACGGCCCCAAAAGCGCTGTCGGCTGAACACTGGGTGACCACGCTGATATTATACCGATGCGTATTTTGCGGCAGACGTCCACCGCCGAAACCATCTTCGGGTGAGGGTGAGGGGGCTGGCCCGCTGGGAGGAATGATGCCTTCACCTCCGTTGTCTTTGCCTCCGCTCCCTCCACCACGGCCAGTGTCAGCGCAGACCACAACATGGTGGTCCCATTGCTTTGTTTCCGAGTTCCAGACCCATTCGACCCCGCTTTTGCAAAGCCCCAGCGAATCGACGAAGTTAGCCGGATCGCTGCCCACATAGTTGTAGAGGTTCATCCCGTCGGCATATCCGATGGGATCGGTCTGGAGGAACCGGCCGAGGGTGGGCGAGTACATACGCGCCTTGTAGTAGTAGAGGCCCGCTTCCTCCAGCCACACCTGCCCGGTGTACTGGAACCGCCCGAGGTTGTCGTCGGCAGGGATGCCATACTCGTCGTAGGCATTGGCCCCGAGCAGCGCTCCGCTCGCATTCGACACCGCGATGATCGAGCCACGCTCGTCGGCGTGGAGGAACCGGCGGTTCGTCGTGCCTGAGCCTTCGTACCACACGATCGGGCTGTCGATCCCGGGGCCGTGGACATAGCGCCGCAGCAGCTGGTTCGAGGTATTGTACTCCCCGATCATCGCGATCCCGTCATAGCCGAACCGCGTGGTCGGGCCACCGCTGGTGAGGTCGTCCACCTGCCACAACCGCCCGAGCGGATCGTAGGCCAAGCTCGCTGCACCCGTGACCCCGGTCAGCAGGTTCTCGCTGGTATAGGCGAACGTATCGGTCCCCGAGTTGGTCAGGTTGCCGCGCGTATCGTAGGACAGCGTAACGCCGCCTGCGCTGGTCAACTGGTTGCGGCCGTTGACCGTGTAGGTCCGGTCGACATTGTAGAGCCCGTCGAACGCATAGGCATCGTTCGACTGTGTGGTCTGCATCAGCTGCCCGGCGGGGTTGTAGGTAAAGCCGCGCGTGTTGTCGGCCGATGTCCCTGCAAGGTTGGCCGCAATCGACGACAGCCGCCCCACAGGATCGAACGCCAGCGACTGGCTTGCACCGTTGGCGAACGTCACCCCGGTCGGCTCGCCTTGCGTATTGTAGCCGTAGCTTGCCAGCACGGTGGAGCCGTTCTCGCGGATGGCCTTGATCGATCCGTCGGTGTGGTATTCGTAGGTGACATAGAATCCGTCAGGCCAGGTCATCCGCGTGCGGCGACCGGCGGTGTCATACTGATAGCCGACCGTCCCCAGCGGTCCCGACTGGCCGGTGTTGCGCCCCAGCGCATCGTGCGCGAACGCCAGCGTCTGGCCGCCTTGCACCGCGCTCGTCAGCCGGTTCATCAGATCGTAGCCGTAGGTCGCATCGGGCTCGTGCTCTGCGCTCGCAATTCCTTGAGCCTGGCTTGGATGTCGTCAGCAAGTCCTTCATAATAGCCCTGCACCTGTGCGAAGCCCTCCGAAGCAGAAAAGCAGCATTCAGTCCTCTATGAAAGATTCGATGATCTTCTCTTTTATGAACTTCATCGCCAAATATACGATGTAAGAGAGGAATAGAAAGCCTCCAAAAAGGGCTAATAGAACAGGGAGCGACGGAGCGCTCGGATCGTCGGTGAATGCGACAATCGCAATAACTACGACGCCTAGGGAAAGCACGCCGACCATGATTGCGAGCGTCCATTTCCAAATGGCTTCAGCGAGCGCCCTTTTAACCATCTACTGACATCCAAGCTGTGGCGTTGATATAGTACCGGAAAACCGTTGTCCTACTGCACCATAGGCTCCCGCAGCAAGTCTGCCTCCGGACCCACTCCAGTCAGCGGGCTTGTCGTTGAGGGGACGAACAATCTCAACGCCGAGACCATCACCAGCCCCACCTTGCAAAACAGTGTCCGAAGAGCCGCTGAGAATATTTGCGGGACCATCACTTCCGCTCATGCCGAAGTTTGGGCCAGCTCCTGCAAAAAGCCCTAATCCAGCGAGAGGGGTGATCGAGCCTGAAATCGAGAGCTGTGACCCTCGAAGGCTTGGCCTCCCATTGGCATCGGTCGGTATATTAATAGCCCCGGAAACGCCTAGGGATAAACCGACAATTCCTAGAAAGCCCGTTGCTCCCGTACCAACATCGAGTTTCAGACCAGGTCTGGTAGGACATGGCTCATCCCTTTGCGGCGGCAGACGCCCGCCACCGAAGCCGCCGCCAGAGGGTGAAGGGAAAGAGTGCCCCGAAGACCACGGCCAGATTGATGGCCTTCTTTTTGGAGCCGTTACGCAAATTTGTCCTTCGTGCGGGGGTGGGCAGTTCTCCAACCCCAACGGATCGACGAAGTTGACCGGATCGCTGCCCACATAGTTGTAGAGGTTCATCCCATCGGCATATCCGATGGGGTCGGTCTGAAGGAACCGGCCGAGGGTGGGCGAGTACATACGCGCCTTGTAGTAGTACAAGCCCGCTTCCTCCAGCCACACCTGCCCGGTGTACTGGAACCGCCCGAGGTTGTCCGAGCCAGGGATGCCATACTCGTCATAGGCATTGGCCCTGAGCAGCGCTCCGCTCGCATTCGACACCGCGATGATCGAGCCACGCTCGTCGGCGTGGAGGAACCGACGGTTCGTCGTGCCAGAGCCTTCGTACCACACGATCGGGCTGTCGATCCCGGGGCCGTGGACATAGCGGCGTTGCAGCTGGTTTGCGGTGTTGTACTCCCCGATCATCGCGATCCCGTCATACCCGAACCGCGTGGTCGCACCGCCGCTGGTGAGATCACCCACCTGCCACAGCCGGCCGAGCGGATCGTAGACCATGCTCGCTGCACCCGTGACCCCAGTGAGCAGGTTCTCGCTTGTATAGGCGAACGTATCGGTCCCCGAGTTGGTCAGGTTGCCGCGTGTATCGTAGGACAGCGTGACACCGCCCGCACTGGTCAACTGGTTGCGGCCGTTGACCGTGTAGACCCGGTCGACATTGTAGAGTCCGTCGAACGCATAGGCATCGTTCGACTGTGTGGTCTGCGTCAACTGCCCGGCGGGGTTGTAGGTAAAGCCGCGCGTGTTGTCGGCCGAAGTCCCGGCTAGGTTCGCCACGATCGACGACAACCGCCCCACCGGATCGAACGCCACCGCCTGGCTTGCACCGTTGGCGAACGTCACCCCGGTCGGCCGGCCTTGCGCGTTATAGCCGTAGCTTGCCAGCACGGTGGAGCCGTTCTCGCGGATCGTCTTGATCGAGCCATCGGTGTGATACTCGTAGGTGACATAGAATCCGTCAGGCCAGGTCATCCGCGTGCGGCGACCGGCGGTGTCATACTGATAGCCGACCGTCCCCAGCGGTCCCGACTGGCCGGTGTTGCGCCCCAGCGCATCGTGCGCGAACGCCAGCGTCTGGCCGCTTTGCACCGCGCTCGTCAGCCGGTTCATCAGGTCGTAGCCGTAGGTCGCATCGGGCTCGCTGCCGGGCAGGTTCTTGGAGATCAGCCGGTTCAGCGCATCGTAGCCATAACCGATCGTCTGCCCGTCGCGCAGGCGGCGCGCGGTGACGTTGCCCGCTGCATCGTAGGTCAGCTGTTCGTAGTCCGAGGCGTTGGACGTGTTCTTCGTCGTCGGATGCGGATAGCGCGTCTGCCGCAGCCGGTCGTGCCCGTCGTAGATATAGGTCGTGCGGTTGCTCTCGCCATCGGTGAGAGTCTGGGTACGTCCGTTGGGCGTGAACGTCGCCACGAACTCGTTCGAGACCGCGGTGCTTCCCACGCCGCTCTCGACACGAACGACACGGTCATCGCCATCGTAGTGGTTTCTCGTGATCCGGTCGGGCCCGTTCGCCCCCGTGGTCGACATCGTGCAGGCCGAAGCCGGGAGCGAGGCCCACACCGCCGGGTTCATCCGAACGGCCGTGCAGGTCAGGCGATTCTGCGTGTCGTAGCTGTATTGAGTAAGCTGGTAGATTACACCACCCGACACCAGCTTCTGCACCGCCAGGTTGCCCTTCGTGTCGTAGACGTTCTCGACCGACTGGTTGACTGTCATCGCGTTCAGGGCTGCCTCGGTCGTGCCGGAAGCGGTGCCGAACTCGCCTTTGATCAGTCGGTTGCCGGAATCGTACGTGTAACGTGCTGCCCCACGTCTGATGGCGCCCGAGCCATCGGGATCAGGACCAATAATGCCGCGGCGGCGATCCAGCGTGTCGTAGAAATAGTGCGTCGTGTCCGCCGACCCGGGCAGGGGCCCGTCCTCGCTGATCAGGTTGTCGCGCCCATCGTACGCGAACGCGGTCGTTGCGCTGATTGCGCCATCGCCCGATGACACCGTCACGCTGCTCGGCAGAAGGTTTGGGGTGTCGTAGGCGATTGCAACGCGCTGCTCGTTCGCCGTGCCCGAACAAGTCGCGGCGGTGGCGCACGTGCGGATCAGCGTCATCTTCCATTGCGGCGTCAACTGATTAAGAAGACTCCCGCCTGAGCCCCTCTTTTTCGCATAGAGCGATGAATAACTGTAATCGATCGTAGGGCGAGGTTGACCCGAAGCCGGGGCAGGCCGCTGAACCCGCGTCACCAGACCATGCGCAGCACCGTAAGTGTAATCGGTCCGTTTGCCGCGCTCGTCGATCGTGTAGTTCGGCTTGTTGCATTTCAGGGGGTTGGTGCAGGTCGCATCGAACCCGGCACTGCTGACAATATTGGCCACACCCGAACCAGGTTTGCCAACCCGGGTCGTGGTTGTGATATTCCCTCGCGCGTCGCGTGCGTACTCGACATAGTTGCCTTCCTCGAACGTGATTCGGATCAAGCGGCCGTTTGCATCGTAATCGAACTCTGTCGTACTGCCTGAAGCATCGGTGATACTCGTCGGCCTTCCGGTATTGGGATCGGATATGACTTCGCCATCCGAGCCGCCCGCATCGCCCATGTCGACGACGGTGTCTCCGCCGCTCGAACTCCAGCTGTATGACTTTGTCTCGCCATCGTCCGTAATCGACGTGACGCGGTTCGAAGTGTCGCGGGTGATGATCAGCGAGTCCGTACTGTGTCCCGGCTTCCGCACGGAGAGGCCCGAAGCGGTGCTCGTGATACGCCAGTTGCCGGCCCGGCTGTTGTTGATCTCGAGAACGTTTGCCGAGGGGCGATTGTAGGTCACCTTCGGCCAGGTCGAAGCGACGGTTCCGCATCCAAACGTAGAGCATGTCTCTTGCGAAGTATCGACGAACGTAACCGATTCTCGCTCGAACCAGTCTGGCGCGGGGAATCCGCCATTGTAACTCGATTGATCGGACTTGAAATCGACCAGCATCGCGTAGCTGGAATTGCTCATGACCGATTTCATGCGGATCGGAGCGAAACAGGTGTAGTTACCGCTGCCGTCGGGGATAACCAACTGCCCGTTCCTGTAGCACCTAACCGGCACGTCCCAGTTTAGGGTATAAACGGTCCCGTCCGGCCGCGAGATCGACACGGGCAAACCGCAATCTGCGTTTGAGTTGCACCCGGCCCCGCCGTACTGCATACCCGGTTCTCCGAACCCATATCCAAGGTTTTCCGGCTTTGAATAGTTGATCTGGGTTCCATCAGGCGCCGTATATCTCCAGCCCTCGGTTGTATTAACCAATGTGCCGCCATTCGCCTTAACAGCTGTCCAGGAGCCACCTTGCTGAATAAATTTGTCGGCAATCTTCCCCAGGCTGATGGTCGCACTGGATTGGCTGCCGGAAGTCTGGACCCGAAGCGTACCCGTCCAATTGTCCTGGAGGCCGCTCTGCCCGTAGTAGCGCACCAGCGCGACGCCGCCATCCTCGGGACCGATCCGTCCTTCAACAATATCGAGATAGTACCTTCCCGTAACGAGATCGACGCCGTGCTCCTCCGTATTGACGTATGGGTCGGGTGTAGCTGCCTCCTGTTGCGCCAGTGCCGGCGCCGCAAGGCCTGCGCAAAGCACGGTCGTGGTATAAAGAACTGCGCGCTGCAGTGCGCGAAATCTGCGCCCCCTGTACATATTTCCCCCCTGCGATATTATTCGATTATGCGCTTCGCCCACTGCTTCCAGGGCGTCGATTGCAGATCAGGCCGATGCCCCGGTGGTCTTTACGCGCTTCCGGTTATCGGCCTTGTCGTGCTGGTATTCTGTATCGACACCGTTATTCACCGTGCCCGACCGTTCGACCTTAACGAGGCGCCCCTTCGCATCGTAGGTGTAGGTCACTGTCTCGGTTGCCTGTGCCGCGATCGGCAACATGGCCAGGATGGCCCCTGCCAGCGCACCGATTCCCCGCATCGCTCCATCCCCCTTTGCTTGCGACTCGACAAGTTTTGCATGGAAGCGAAAAGGTGTGAAGAGGTAATTTAACACTATTGTCAAACTTGGTGCCGGATCAGGGAAATCTCATCATAATTTCGGTAACATCAGTCTTTGATGAGCACCTCTGCAACTCTCCGCCGCCCTTCGCGTCTTTCAAGCTGCACGAACACATCGACACTTTCGCGCACGTAATGCCGCACATCGTCGCGAGCGAGGCGTGATCCGGCTTGCAGAACCAGCAGCGTCAGTTGCTCGATCGCGCGCGTCGGCGTGTCAGCATGGATCGTCGTCATCGAGCCGGGATGGCCGGTATTGACCGCGCGCAGGAATGTGAACGCCTCGCTGCCGCGCAACTCGCCGAGGATGATCCGGTCGGGCCGCATACGGAGTGCGGCAATCAGCAAATCCTCGGCACCGATCTCGGCCTCGGACAGTTGTCCGCGCGCGGCGATCAGTCCGACCGCATTTTCGTGCCGGACCTTCATCTCCTCGGTATCTTCGATCAGGATCAGACGTTCGTCGCGCGGGATCTCGGCGAGCAGGGCGTTGAGGAAAGTCGTCTTGCCGGTGCTGGTCCCGCCCGAGACCACGATATTGCGCCGCTCACGCACGGCAGTGCGCAGGAAGCTTGCCGCCTCGGCTCCGCTCAGGGTACGCCAGTGATGCTCGCGATCGATCTCCGCCGTGCCGCCTTCGAGTTGTGCGAACGCATCTTCCTCCTCCCAGTCGGCAAGCGAGAGGTCGGCCGAGACGTGGCGGCGGATTGCAAAGACATGTCCGCCACGGGTCGCAGGCGGGCCGACCACCTGGACGCGCGAGCCGTCGGGCAGACTCGCGGCGAGAAGCGGCTGTGCGCGGCTGATCCCTTGCGAGGAATGCGCCGCGACCTGCCGTGCAAGCCGCGCCAGGAGCCGATCGTCGAGCGCGGGCTCCTCGACGCGCTCGATCGTGCCACCCAGGGTTTCGATCCAGACCTCGCCCGGACGGTTTATCCAGATGTCGGTGACATCTTCACGCGTGAGCCACGGCGCCAGCGGAGCCAGAAAGCTGTCGAGATAGTAGCCGGCTTCCACGCTCAGGAATCGACGGTCGAGAAGTCGAGATCGCGCGCGACGAACACCGAGACGCTCGCGCCGTGCTTGACCTTGAGCGTCCGCTGCACCTGGTCGCCCTGAGTAACGTCGATATTCTGCGTGGAGCCCGGCAGGGCAACGACCACCCCATCGGTTGCCTTGCGCGTGGCGACGCCCACGCCGATGTCGAGAACGGACTGGAGGATCGCCCCGCCGAAGCGCTGGAAGAACTTGCCGTCGACTTTCCCGCGAACGCCGGCACGGCCCAGCGGATCGGACGCGGGAGAGTCGAGCGCGATGGTCACGCCGTCAGGCCGCAGCAGCCGCGTCCAGCGTACGAGCGCGCGGTTCTGGCCCGCCTGGAGGCCGGCTTCGTACTCGCCATAGAGCCTGCTCCCACGCGGAACGAGCACGCGCGAGCCGTCGAACCCGTAGACATCTCGCTGGACGAGAGCGCGTACGCCGCCGGGCCTCGTCGAATCAAGTGCGGTTTCGAGCACCGCCGGAATGACAGTGCCTTGCGGCACGGTGAGCGAAGGATTGGCGAGACGACCGGCTCGTACGCGCGCATCGCTCCCGGGCCTGTCGGCGGCGGACGAGGGCAGCGCCGGCGCTGCCCTCGCTTCGTCGAATACGACCGCTGGCGGCGATGGCGGAGGCGCATAGGGTTCGATCGGTTCGCGCGGAACTTCGACGATACGCACCTGGGCAGGTGGAGGGGTGAGTTGCGGCTGCGGCCTCGGTGCTGGAGGTGTCGTTGGTGCATCTGCAAGCCGGTCGGGCTCGACCGGGCCGGGATCGAGAAACTCGCGCGGCAGCGCGAGCGGCGGCGGGGACGAGATACGTGATGCGGAGTCCGGCAGATTGGCGGTTATCGTCGCCCGTTCGATATCGGCGCGGTTGGCGCTCATGACCGAGAACAACCAGAGGCCGCCGATCAGCAAGGCGGCAAGGAAGAGCCAGAGGCCCAGGTTGCCGGGGCTGGCCCGCGCTACGATCGGGCGGATATCTTCGCCCGGGCTTTCCTCGATCGGATCCTGAGGGGCCGTCGCGGAATCAGCCATCGTGCCTCTCCGGCCTGGTGGAGCGCACGGCGGTCGCCTTCTCCTTGTCGATCCGGAAGACGAGTTCCTGCCACACACGGTCGATCTCGTAGACGTCCCCGCGCATATAGCCGTTCACGACCTGCTCTTCGCCCGAAGGCCCGATGGCGAACACGGCGGGCAGCGCCTGGTCGGGGCCGAACACGATCCGCGTGCGCACGCCGTCGTCGCTGATGGATACCGGTCGTACCTCCCGGTCCCCCTTGATGCGGTAGGTCCAACGCGCACCCGTCGGCTCGGTCGCAGGCTCCGGTATCTGTTCGAAGGCAGGCTCCTGCTCATATCCGTAGAGGAACCGCACCAGATAGGCGGCCATCAGGCCCGTTCCGGTCTGCAGCCGCATGCGGTAATTGCGCTGGTCGGTCGCGACCAACACCGTGCCGGCGGCGTCCTGTACTTGCGGGATCACGAACAATCCATCGCGCTCGGCCGAGACCTTCACCTCGAACGCCCTTGTCGCATCGAGCGTGACGCGCTGGACTTGTTCGCCCGGCTCGAAAAGCACGGTGAGACCCGTCATCGGGAGTGCCGTCAGCAGGTATTCCCCGTCGGGAGTCCAGTGCACCGTCTGGAGACGCGGGTTCTCGGCGCCGGGCTGCGGCATGACCTGCGCCTGCAACGGTGCTGCAAGCGCGATTATAGAGACGAGGAAGGCGGGTGCCCTCATGGTGTCCCAGCGCCGTCTACATCGCGAGCGGCTTCATCGGTCGTGCGCCGGGTCTCGATCACTTCGGGCAACGTCTCGGCATCGCGCCGGTAGCGCGTCACCTGAAATCCCAGCGGGTTGAGCAGCCGGTCGGCCTCGCTCATCTCCGCAGGTGAGAACCCGTAGTTGACCACCGCTGCCCAGTACTCAGGTGCCTGCGGCTGCGCACCCGGATCGTTTCGGATCGTGGTGAAACGCACCAGCGAGCTGTCGGCCGAGAGCGACGAGACGCTGCGTATTTCGACCGCGATCGTTCCGCCGCGCGGCATGAAGCTGAGCGGGCTCGCCGGATTCGATGCCTGCATCCGCGCGATATAGCGCTGGCGCGCCTCGGGCGCGCTCCACAGCGCGACCTTGCGGTAATCGTTCTGGAGACTGTCGGCATCGAAGCTCTCGCGCGCGGTGACGTACTGGACGAGGAACGAACGGGTGAGCGCCGCATCGGGCGCGATCACCTGCTCGTCGAGCGGCGCCAGCGCTTCGACATTGCCTGTCTGGCGGTCGACCAGCAGCGTATAGGGCTCGACCGTCTTGAGCGGCAACAGGATGACCAGCGCGATCGCCAGGAGCAGCGCGATCACGCTCGCGACTGCGGCCACGATCCATGCCGTACGGCGCGAGCGCTCGAGCGTCTCGGTGACGCTGGTCGCCCAGCTGTCGGCGATCTCGATATCTTCGTGATCGAAGGGTTCGGGCGCGTTCACGATTGTTGTCCCTCCCGGCGCCGCGCAACCATCGAAGCACGGTGCGCGGTGCGGCGATACGAACTGCCCAGCCTTTCACCGGGGCCGACCGATGGAGTCGCCGATCCGTGTACAGTGGAAGTCGTGCCCCCGGTCGTCAACGTGCGGTAGCTCATCCGTTCGTGCACAGTGCGCTGCTCGCGGTCGACCAGGCGCTCGACACTGTCCGCCGTGCGCTGTGCGCGGCTTTCGAGATAGACAGGAGCGCTGCTGGTTGTCGATGCCGGCCGCAGCTTTGCAAGGCCGTCCGGCAGCCGCACTTCCGGCACATGGAGCGAAGGCCAGCCGCGCGTGAATGCCACTTTCGCCAGCAGCCAGATCGCACCGGCCTGAATCAGCGCGAAGGCCAGCGTGATCGCGAACAGCTCGATCGGCGCGGAAGGAACGCCGTAACCGAGCCCGCGCACCCGCACGGCATCGGCGAGCCAGGGCTCGAGGATCGCCAGCTCCACTGCAAGGACCACACTGATGCCGACCGCGCCAAGCACCGAAAGAACAAGGCCTCGCAACCACCCGGCGAACAGACCCCGGGTGGCCTCGAACAGCAGCAGGCCGGCAGCAAGCGGGGCGAGCGCAAGCAGCAGGCCGGCAACAAGGCGCAAGAGGCCAACCGAACCGATCGTACCGGCCAGATAAAGCAGACGCGACCAGCCAAATGCGGCTTCGTCCTGCAGCGCGGTGCCGGCGAACGTGGTGCCCGCTGCGCCGTCGCCAAGCAGTTGCCCCGCCGTGCGGCCGGTGCCGATCTCGGTCAGGTGCATGATCGCGGCGTCGACCCGCTGCAAACGTTCGACAAATCCCGCGGAGGTATCGCCGATACCGGGCGTTGCGATGCCGCTGGCGATCTCCGCCGGGCCGGCGATCGCAACGTCATGGACCACCGTTCGGAACGCTGGCCAGGAGAAGGTGAGCGTCAGGACAATGCCGACCTTGAGTGCATCGTAGACGAGGTCGCGCGCGCCGGGGCCGGGGCCGAACAGAAAGCGCAAGCCGATGATCGCGATGAACAGCGTCAGCAGCCCGGCCACGACCGTGGAGGCGAGCGAACCCGGCTGCCCCAGCGCCTGATACCCGAAGCTGCCGAGCAGCTGCGCCTGGCAATCGATATGCTCCAGCGTTCTCGACAGGAACCGGTCGCCGGTGACGATGGCTGCGCAGGCCATGGCTCAGGCAGCTTCCCCGAGCAGGGCCGGTATCCAGTCGTCGGGATTGTCGCCGGTGGTCGGCAGCAGGCGGTCGAACAACCGCACCGTGCTTTCGCGTCCGGACAGGATCGTCAGCAGATCGTTCTCGCCCGACAGGTCGAGCCGCGCGACCACGCTTTCCTTGCCGTGCCGGATCAGGAAGCAATGCGAGGAATCGGGCAGGGTGCGAACAAGATCGAACTCGTGCCGCGTCAGCCCAAACCCGCCCATATAATCTTCCGCGCGCGCCTTGGGATTGATCATGAAGATCTGCGTCGCGGCTTGTTCGACGATCGCGCTCGCGATCCGGCTCTCGAGCGCGTCCTGCGCGCTCTGGGTCGCAAAACCGACGATCCCGTTGCGCTTGCGGATCGTCTTCTCCCAATCCTTGATCCGCCGCACGAAGACATCGTCGTCGAGCGCTTTCCAACCCTCGTCGACCACGATGATCGCCGGCGAGCCGTCGAGCCGCTCCTCCACCCGGTGGAAGAAATAGAGCATGGCCGGGGTGCGCGCTACGGGATCGTCGAGGATCGCGGTCATGTCGAACCCGACTGTCTCCTGCGCAAGGTCGGTCGTGTCGCGTTCGTTGTCGAACAGCCAGGCGCGCTCGCCATCGCCCCACCACGGGCGCATACGCGAATAGAGATCGCCTGCGCGCGGGCGGTCGCCACCGCGGAAGAGCTCGACCAGATGGCGCAGCCGGCGCCGCTCGCGCGGCTGAAGATAGTTCGTCTCGATCGCCTCGCGGATCGCCTCCTGCTCTTCGGCGGAAACGCCGCCGGCAAGCAGCGCAAGCCACTCGCCGAGAAAATCGCGGTTTGCCGGCGTGTCGGGGAGCTGCAGCGGGTTGAGACCCGAGGGCGCATCGGGCCGCAACCGGTCGTAGCTCCCGCCGATTGCGCGGATGAACAGCTCCGCGCCTCGATCCTTGTCGAAGAAGATAATCCGGGGGCTGAACTTGCGCGCCTGCGAAAGCAGGAAATTGAGCACCACCGTCTTGCCCGAGCCCGACGGCCCGATCACGGTAAAATTGCCTAGATCGTGATGATGGAAGTTGAAGAAGTATGGCCCGGCCGCGGTCGTCTCGAACAGCGTCACCGCATCGCCCCAGTGATTGCCGTGCGGCTTACCCACGGGGAAGTTGTGCAGGCTGGCGAGACTTGCAAAGTTCGTCGTCGAAACCAGCCCGCGCCGGGCGATATACCGGAAGTTGCCGGGGAACTGCGCCCAGAAGGCGGGTTCGAGCGCAATGTCCTCGCGCACTGCGTTGATGCCGAGATCGGCCATCAGCGCGATGACTTCGGCGACATTGGCATCGAGCGCCTTGAGGCTGTCGGCGTGCACCGCGATCGTCGTGTGATGTTCGCCGAAGCCTGCGCGACCCGCGGCCACTTCGTCCTTTGCATTGACGAGTTCGTCGCGCAGCGACAGCGCCTCGTCCTCGGCCGACTGCATCCGCCTGAGGACGAGGTTCATCCGCGACAAGGCTTCGCGCCGTTCCACGAGCGCGAAGCTCTGCGTCAGGTCGAACGCGAACGGCAGACGGGCGAGTTCGTCGAACATGCCCGGCATCGTCCGTCCCGGCCAGTCCTTGATCGAGATCATCGCGGTGAAGCTGCGCGGCAGATGCCCGGCGGGGGCCAGTTCGATCGCGTGCTGGCCGAAGCTGACCCGCCGCGCCGGCACATGATGGCCGAGGTCGCCCCGCGGCACAGCGACCGGGCGCATATCGTGGTTGAAGAGCCACGAGAGGAACTCGAGCGGTTCCGATCGGCGGCCTTCGGCCGTCTCGTAGATCGTAAGCAGATGCGGATCGTAGTGCCCGAGCGCCGCCATCAGTGCTTCGCGCGCGTTGTCGAGTGCGTGCTTTTCGGCTGCGAGCCGTTCGGCATTGCGCCCGCTCGAGCGCGAGAACCAGCTCTTCAAGCGGTCGGCCGAGCCAACACGCCCCTGCAACGGGCGACGAACGATCGTCAGGAACAGCTCGTTGACATAAAGCTGCCGCTCCTCGAAGCGCGCCTTCCACCGCGCATCGAGCCAGCGGCTGAAGGAGTCGGGCGGGTTTGCGCCCATCGCGATTGCCGCAGGCCGTCGCACTAGGTGGTGGTACACCGCATACCGCGACGAGCCGAGCGCGCGCAGCATCGCGTCGCGAAGGGTCGCGCGGTAGTTGAGTTCGTCGCTGTCGGCAGTCTCGAACAGCAGGCCGCCGAGGCGGATCGTTTGCATCAAGAGGCCGTCGCGTGTCTCGATCGTCGCATCGTCGATATGCCGGGCATACGGCAGGTGCGCGCCCGCCGGCGCTTCGCGCGCCATCACCTTGGGATCGCGGGTCAGGGACGGTAGGAGTTGCATCGCCACAGCGCGTGGTTCTTCACCCGCGGGCAGTTGCGCACGCGCGTGAGCCAGAGGTCGACGAACCGCGGTTCATGGAGGCATAGGACCATGCCTACGCCGTGAATCACAAGCGCCGCGAGCAGCACCCACCAGCTCTTAAAGATCAGGAACAGCTCGACCGCTATGACCGCGTTGATCACGAAATAGCTGTAGGTCACGCCCGCAAACATCTGCGGCCGGGTGAGCCCGGTAAACAGAACGTCCTGGCGAAGATCTTCGGCCAATGTGTGCGAACCCCTCCCTGAGGTTTGAGTCATACAAAATTCGGTGACGATGCAAAGGGGTGTTGGCGAAATAGCTGCTGTCGCTCGTTCAGGTCAGCTCTGTCCGAAGAGAGCGGTGTTGATTCATTGCAATGATCTGCGAAAGTTCGTTCCGGCGACACACCAAAGTGAGCGAGAATGGGCGTCCCATGGCCGGGCGGGTGACGATATTCGAACGGACTTCAGCCAGTCCACTGGGCGAGGCGGTCGGATGGCTCACTGCCACGCTGCTCGGCAGCGTGGCGACCATTCTGTGCGTGCTCGCGATCGCGTTTGTCGGACTGATGATGCTGTCGGGACGCCTCCCGATCAGGCGCGGGTTTCAGGTCGTGATCGGGTGCTTTTTGCTGCTGGGCGCCCCCCTGGTAGCCTTGACGTTCACCGACGTCTGGCGTCAGCCAATACCCTCGCAAGAGCCGGTTATGATCGCGGAACCCGCAGATCCGCGCGGAAATCTTCCGCCCGCGGACTACGATCCATACGCGGGTGCCTCGTTGAGGCGCGATTGACTTTCCGCGCTTGAATTTATCGTCCTGGGCAGACGTCTCGTCTCATCGGCGCAGTCGGAGATTCCTTCCGCCATTGAGAAAGTAATCAGAATTCGTAACAGATGACCTGACTACGTTTGAGGGGGCAGGGGTTTGACGCGATACTTCTGGCTGAGATCGTCCGCTGTCGCGCTTGTCTTGGTAGCCAACGCCAATCCCGTCCTGGTGCAGTCCAGCCTGAGGCCTGCGACTATGATCGCCCGAGGTCCGGTTGAGCCGCCCCAGGCCGTCGTAGCGCAACGCCGCAGCCGCCGTGCCGGCAAGCGTCACGCCCGTCATCCGGTTCTCCGGATCGTAGCTGTAGCTGTTCGCCCCGTCGGAGATGAGATTGCCGCTGTTGTCGTAGGCGAACACCGCCGGGCCGGCAGTGGTGTACTGGTTGAGGTTGTTCACCGCATAGTCGCGGTCGGTGTTGACGTGGTAGGCCTTGCCCAGAACGTAAGCATCGTTCGAGATCGTCCGTGTCAGCACCTGACCCGCAGGGTTGTAGGTGAAGTCGTAGTAGACCAGCCCCGAGTGGTTGAGCCGCGACGGTCGCGACAGCGGACCATGGGTTACCACTGTCGCCCGGCTGTTCGCACGGTCGATCCGCGTCATCCGGCCCGGCGCATCGTAGGTGTAACTCACCAGTGCCGTGGTGTCTCATGGGCGCGATCGCCATCGCTGCAGCCGTCATCCGATGGCTGTAGTGAATTCAAATCCTAGCCGACCGCAAAGAAACTAAAATAATTAAATAAAACATGAATAATAGATGATAGAGAAAAAGCGTATAGAATCCGAATTCTGCTACTATAAATAATAGAAGTTGAGGCGTGCATTAACAATGGAAGAATAAAAGCCGTGGTCCACAACCAGGGGCTGGAGACGATATCTGATGTCATCAACGAAAAGTTTTCACCCAACAAACTTGAAGATTTACTAAAATATGCATTATATAATTTAACAGCCATCTCAAATATAGCAAAAAACACAATGGATAAAATAATTACAAACCTATTGTGTGAAATGCGAGTGGATGATTTTATAATCTCCTCTAGCAGAACGTAGAAAACAAACATTTTAATTCCAAGGAGTAAGAAGAGCGCGCTAGAAAGGAAAGTGGCGATATACAGCGCTGCTCCAATAATTAATGATGTCATCGCCCGCTTAATTATTGCCATTTTCACAGGCCTGTCGCAAGGCTGATTTAGCGGATCCTGAGACAGCTCCGCCTAGCCCGCCTATTATTCTCTTTCTGGCACTCGACTGGGGAACAATTTCTGTAGGTGATGGCTCTCCGAGCAGTCTGCGCCCTCCTTTTTCGGCGCCATCAACGGCAACCTGACCGGCATCAATTTCTCCTTCAAGACAATTCTCAAGGTATTTCTTTGCTTTTTCTCGTTCCTTTTTAGCTTGCTCAAATATCAACTCTGAAAAATATCGCAACAACCCATAACGTTCATCCGGCTGCGGGAGGGGTACAAGTGCAGAAGCAGCGCTTCCGATAGAGACCGTCGGAATGGGTTTCTTATTCCTGAACCCTTGCACAACGATATGGTTGTCTCCATCGCTTGGTGCCAATTTATCCTTTTCGATCACGCAGTCACTTTTGACAAGCGCAATGCGCGAGCCAGTGCATAACCCCGTTGGATCGATCCCGTTCGCCGGATCGTTTCCGACATAGGCATACATGTTCATGCCGTCTTCGTACCCGATGGGATCGGTTTGCATGAACCGGCCGAGGGTGGGGGAGTAGAACCGGGCCTTGTAGTGGTACATGCCGACCTGCGGCAGCCACACCTGGCCGGTGTACTGGAACCGCCCGATGTTGTTGGGCGAGGGCATGTCCCTGTTGTCCAGGGTGCCTATGCCCCAGTCGTCGTAGCTGTTGATCGCGAGGACGCTGCCGGTGCTGCCGGTCACCGCGACGATCGAACCCTGCACATCGGCATGGAGGAAGCGCCGCGCGCTCGCCGCAGTGCCGGCGCCCTCGTACCACACCAGCGGATCGTCGGCCCCCACTGCCGCGCCGTGCACATACCGGCGGGTGAGCGTGCCGGCGCTGTTGTACTCGGCCACCAGCGCATCGCCGTCGTAGAGATAGTACCCCGTCGCCTCGCCCCCGCCCGAGGTCCGGTTGAGCCGCCCCAGGCCGTCATAGCGCAACGCCGCAGCCGCCGTGCCGGCCAGCGTCACGCCCGTCATCCGATTCTCCGGATCGTAGCTATAGCTGTTCGCCCCGTCGGAGATGAGATTGCCGCTGTTGTCGTAGGCGAACACCGCCGGGCCGGCAGTGGTGTACTGGTTGAGGTTGTTCACCGCATAGTCGCGGTCGGTATCGAAAGTGTTTCAGCCGAACACACATCCGTTCGATGTTCGCACCTCCTTGTGTAAAACGTGCTGCTCGCTTCTTTTTAACCCTTGAATACTAACGCAACGAGGTGCGAATCGCCTGACCGATCGAGCAGATCAGTTAAGGCGGTCAATTGACAGTAAAGTTCCCACCACAAAGGGTCCACATCACAGCGACCTCATCTCCACCTTGAGTGCTTAATATCTCCACAAATCGCGAAAGAGATCCATCTTGATCTATGTAAAAATTAATATGATTGCCTTCTGATGAATGACCTTCCACTATATAAGAACCGTTTCTTATTTTAAGTGAGCTATCAGATATAGCTTCTGTTATAAAATTACTCTTAGGAAAAGAGAACATAAATTCTCCGTCATATTCATAATGTCCTCCACTGTCCTTTCTTATTATTTCCCCTCCCTCGAAGTTTCCTTCTGTCATCTCGGAGGCGTCCAGCGCTCCGGAGCTCACAAAGGTTTTCATATCGTCATTTATGTACAACACGGTGTCGTAGCCAGTGCAGTATTTTGCCATATAGTCAATTTCCGAGGAGCATGACGATAACGTTGCAGGCAAACCTATTGCTGCAATTGCTACACGGTGGGATATTGATTTGCTATCCATGGCGCTCCTTTTGGAGATGATTTAGGTGTATGGCTTCCATCGCCTTTAATATTAACAGCTAGTGGAGAAGTAAAATCCCTTTAGTGGCGGACATCCCCCATCAGCCAATCCGTGCCGTTTGATGAAAGCTCGCGCGCGGTTATCAATCACCTGATGCACACCGGGAATAGGGTTCAAGAAAGAATAGAAGGGATGATACGCCTCGTGGGCGATCAACCGTGCCATGTGAGAGCCATTCATAAAACTACCTCGAAAAGAGGTGCTAATTAACATGTCACCTCGACTTCCGGATGCGTCAGGTTGAAATCGGGCTGGAGCTCGCGAAGAACCTTTATATCTGGCTCCGACATAGATGCTGTTTGTTCGGCTCAATAACTGCTGCCCCTGTGACGATTGCGTGAAAAACTGGGTGACGACACTTACAAATGCGGCCTGGGCCATGGTTGTGCCTATCCCTCGCAATATCGGGGGCACGGAGTTTACATTCTCCGAGATATCAGCGCCATCGTTCGCTACGATGGCGCTACGAAAATCATCGCCAAGATCATTAAGCTGCCCACGAGATAGGTCGTCTCTACCATTGCCGTCAAAGTCGGCATCCACGGTTACGCATGCGCCTCCTTGTCTCACCCTTGAGCCAGTAATAGGTGTGCAGACTTTCGCCATACCGAACGGATCAACCCCATTGACAGGATCGTTTCCGACATAGGCATACATGTTCATGCCGTCTTCGTACCCGATGGGATCGGTTTGCATGAACCGGCCGAGGGTGGGGGAGTAGAACCGGGCCTTGTAGTGGTACATGCCGACCTGCGGCAGCCACACCTGGCCGGTGTACTGGAACCGCCCGATGTTGTTGGGCGAGGGCATGTCCCTGTTGTCCAGGGTGCCTATGCCCCAGTCGTCGTAGCTGTTGATCGCGAGGACGCTGCCGGTGCTGCCGGTCACCGCGACGATCGAATCCTGCACATCGGCATGGAGGAAGCGCCGCGCGCTCGCCGCAGTGCCGGCGCCCTCGTACCACACCAGCGGATCGTCGGCCCCCACTGCCGCGCCGTGCACATACCGGCGGGTGAGCGTGCCGGCGCTGTTGTACTCGGCCACCAGCGCATCGCCGTCGTAGAGATAGTACCCCGTCGCCTCGCCCCCGCCCGAGGTCCGGTTGAGCCGCCCCAGGCCGTCATAGCGCAACGCCGCAGCCGCCGTGCCGGCCAGCGTCACGCCCGTCATCCGATTCTCCGGATCGTAGCTATAGCTGTTCGCCCCGTCGGAGATGAGATTGCCGCTGTTGTCGTAGGCGAACACCGCCGGGCCGGCAGTGGTGTACTGGTTGAGGTTGTTCACCGCATAGTCGCGGTCGGTGTTGACGTGGTAGGCCTTGCCCAGAACGTAAGCATCGTTCGAGATCGTCCGTGTCAGCACCTGACCCGCAGGGTTGTAGGTGAAGTCGTAGTAGACCAGCCCCGAGTGGTTGAGCCGCGACGGTCGCGACAGCGGACCATGGGTTACCACTGTCGCCCGGCTGTTCGCACGGTCGATCCGCGTCATCCGGCCCGGCGCATCGTAGGTGTAACTCACCAGTGCCGTGGTTCCGTTCTCCCGGATCGCGGTCACCTGCCCCGCGGGTGAGTAGTCATAGGTGACGTAGAACCCGTCGGGCCAGGTCAGCCGTGTGCGCCGCCCGGCCAGATCGTACTGATAATTGAGCTGCCGCCCGTCCTGCGTCGCGCGGCTCCTGCGCCCCAGAGCGTCGTAAAGATAGCTGATCGTCGAAATTCCCGAACGGCTTACCTGCGTCTCGCGCCCCAGACCGTCGTAGCTGTAGGCGATCGCCGGATCGCTCGTCGAATAGCTCGTCGACGTCAACCGGCCGGCGTCGTCGTAGCCATGGGTGATCAACTGACCGCGGCGGTTGCGCCGCTGGGTGACGCGCCCGCGACTGTCGTAGGTGAGCTGCTCATAGGTGCTGTCGGGGAAAGTCGTGCGCCAGGGCCGGTCATAACTGTCATAGGCATAGTTGGTCCGGTTGCCGTTACCATCCTCGCGCCAAGCGATCTTCCCGTTCTCGCAAGCATATCGCTGATCTTAAGAAGGAGAGAAGTGCAAGTATAAGCGAACGGCCTCCTTAACCTGATCCAAGCTTAAAAAACCAACGTCGGGGGATTTTGGATTCTGCGGGTCAAAAATCGCTAAATCTTCCTGCAACGAGAGAATTGCCCTTTGCGAAGGATGATCTAACTCATAGATTCTATCTGAGCTGACTAAATCATCGATAAATTTCATTAAATTATCGAATGATCCCTCATCATCAGAGAGAAAAAGGCTGGCTAATTTATATAGCTTCTGAATATCGTTCATTTTGGTATAAACTTTGACCCCCTGTCAATAACGGTAATGATTCTGAATCCCCTTTCATAATTAGCAATAACAGTAATCCCTCGGCCACTTTCCGAGGTTGCTGAAGCTAGATCATAGCGATAATTTCCATTATTTTGCAATGTTACGATACCTTTCCGTCTGGCTTCCTCTACCCGCGCTTCTGATATACCCCTTTCCTGCATTCTTTGCCGCGCATGGACGGTGTAACTATCTCCTGGTTGATCTGAACCTTCACCTGCCGGTTCAGACCAAAGTAGGGAGACCGCTGCACCCCCGATTCGTCCGGCAAACCGGCCGAGCCACTTCAGCACACCCTTGCTTGCATCATCCTCGTCTAAAGGCGGTCCGTTATTATGTCCCCGTCCCGGCGCCCCCTGCAACCCATTGTTGTTTCCTTTAGGCGCAACATTGGCGGTTTCCACCCTAGACGGCGTCTCCCTGATCCCGGCGAGGATGGTGTCACCTGAGCAGCTTGCGCTCACATATCCCTTAATCAGAGTCCCGCATGTCCCAGTCGGATCAACCCCATTGACCGGATCGTTTCCGACATAGGCGTACATGTTCATGCCGTCTTCGTATCCGATGGGATCGGTTTGCATGAACCGGCCGAGGGTGGGGGAGTAGAACCGGGCCTTGTAGTGGTACATGCCGACCTGCGGCAGCCACACCTGGCCGGTGTACTGGAACCGCCCGATGTTGTTGGGCGAGGGCATGTCCCTGTTGTCCGGGGTGCCTATGCCCCAGTCGTCGTAGCTGTTGATCGCGAGGACGCTGCCGGTGCTGCCGGTCACCGCGACGATCGAATCCTGCACATCGGCATGGAGGAAGCGCCGCGCGCTCGCCGCAGTGCCGGCGCCCTCGTACCACACCAGCGGATCGTCGGCCCCCACTGCCGCGCCGTGCACATACCGGCGGGTGAGCGTGCCGGCGCTGTTGTACTCGGCCACCAGCGCATCGCCGTCGTAGAGATAGTACCCCGTCGCCTCGCCCCCGCCCGAGGTCCGGTTGAGCCGCCCCAGGCCGTCATAGCGCAACGCCGCAGCCGCCGTGCCGGCCAGCGTCACGCCCGTCATCCGATTCTCCGGATCGTAGCTATAGCTGTTCGCCCCGTCGGAGATGAGATTGCCGCTGTTGTCGTAGGCGAACACCGCCGGGCCGGCAGTGGTGTACTGGTTGAGGTTGTTCACCGCATAGTCGCGGTCGGTGTTGACGTGGTAGGCCTTGCCCAGAACGTAAGCATCGTTCGAGATCGTCCGTGTCAGCACCTGACCCGCAGGGTTGTAGGTGAAGTCGTAGTAGACCAGCCCCGAGTGGTTGAGCCGCGACGGTCGCGACAGCGGACCATGGGTTACCACTGTCGCCCGGCTGTTCGCACGGTCGATCCGCGTCATCCGGCCCGGCGCATCGTAGGTGTAACTCACCAGTGCCGTGGTTCCGTTCTCCCGGATCGCGGTCACCTGCCCCGCGGGTGAGTAGTCATAGGTGACGTAGAACCCGTCGGGCCAGGTCAGCCGTGTGCGCCGCCCGGCCAGATCGTACTGATAATTGAGCTGCCGCCCGTCCTGCGTCGCGCGGCTCCTGCGCCCCAGAGCGTCGTAAAGATAGCTGATCGTCGAAATTCCCGAACGGCTTACCTGCGTCTCGCGCCCCAGACCGTCGTAGCTGTAGGCGATCGCCGGATCGCTCGTCGAATAGCTCGTAGAGGTCAACCGGCCGGCGTCGTCGTAGCCATGGGTGATCAACTGACCGCGGCGGTTGCGCCGCTGGGTGACGCGCCCGCGACTGTCGTAGGTGAGCTGCTCATAGGTGCTGTCGGGGAAAGTCGTGCGCCAGGGCCGGTCATAACTGTCATAGGCATAGTTGGTCCGGTTGCCGTTACCATCCTCGCGCCAAGCGATCTTCCCGTTCAGGGTGTAATCGAGCTTGATCTCGATATTGCCCGCCGCGCCATTGAGCACGCCGTAACCACCCACTGTCTGCTTGAGGCGGCCGAGTACATCGTAGGTATGCCGCTTGATGCGGTCCGCTCCCATGCTGCCGGTCGTGCCCAAAGAGCAGGCGGAACTCGGCAGCGAGCCGAATACGGCAGGGTTCATCCGCACGGCCTCGCACAGCAACTGATTGCGCGCGTCGTAGGTGAACTGCGTCACCGCCTTGAGAGCGGCAGTATTATCATATGTACGAGTGTGGGTGCGCAGCCGGCGGCTGTTGTAGCTGTGCCGCACGTCCTGCAGGAGAGAGAGCACGGTTGCGGTGGGGCTCGTCACATGGCCGGTCTCGATTCGCGTCGACTGATCGTCGGCGTTCCGGTACGTGATGCGCGTCGCTGCCCGATTGGTGCCGTTGGCACCCTGTGGTGCGATTTCCCAGGTTCTGCGGCCAGCAGTATCGTATCGGTAGTAGACCGCATCGCCGGTGCCCGGCAGAGGCCCGTCTTCGGAAATCAGCCGACCGGCGTTGTCGTAGCTGTACGTAGTGATTGCACTCAGCGTTCCCGTGCCGTTGGTTCGTGTTACAGTGCGCGGGAGCAGCGTGTTGTTCCAGTACGTATAAACGGTGCGCTGCTCGGTCGCAGTCCCGCAGGTGTGCGCTCCGCCACTTGCAGTTACGCTGCATACGCGTTCGCGCACGAGACGGGTAATCCCGCCGCTCGTCTGGTATTCATAGATGGTCCGCTTGCGATAGCCGTTCGCGCCTGTCGGCTCGGTCCGGGTCAACATCCCTCCATGCGTGGCCCAAGTGTAGTCCGTTTGCTTGCCGGCCGCGTCGCGGGTCCAGTTGGGCTTGAAGCACTTCACGTTGGCGCAGGCGCCGCCGCCCGGCCCGGGGGCGGCGGGCACCGTGTAGTTCGCAGTCTCGACAAGGTCGGTGCCGCTGGTCGGCCGCTCGCGCCTCTCGACGATATTGCCATGATTGTCGTAGACAACATGTACCGAATTGCCCCGAGGGTACGTGATCTGCGTCAGCCGCCGCTCGCCATCATAGCCGTAGTGCGTCGTCCGATTGAGGCCGTCCGTGACGCTCGATATTACGGCCGCAATCTCGTTGCCGGCTGGCACATCGTTGACCACCGTACGCTTGTAGTTGTTGGGGCCCGTAACAACGACCTGCTCAAGGTCACAGTGCGAGTAGCCGCACCGGCCGCTGACGGTAGTTGGCGTAACCGCATAGTTCCAGGTCACGCCGTCCTTCACCACCTTTGTTACCCAACGGCCCGAGCCTGTTGCAGAAAAGCTGTCGTTGCCCATTCCGGGAAGGCGCTGCGTCACCGCGGCCGTTGTTGAAGGGGTGTATACCAGGTCGGTGCAACAGCCCCACTGACGGCCGGCGAGATCGGTGATCGTCCCGTCCGTGCCGTAGGTATGCCGCGCAAGCGCCGTCGATAAATCGGCGGAACGGTAGATCGTGGCTTGCGCCAATTGGCTCCATTGATAGGTGTCGGGTGCACCTGCTTGATAGGTCATCCGCATCTCGTAGCCGAGGTTGCTGACCACACGTGTCGGCCTGTGGCGGATGAGGACATTGGGGATCTCCACCACTTTCTCGTAGGTGAAAGTCAGTGCTTCGCCATTCGGCCAGGTGACAGAGGAGGCATGGAGTGCGAAATCTTCCTTGGACCCGTTGTCCTGACGGTTGACCAGACTGTCGAATGTGATCCGAACACCTGTCCCGCCTTGCATGTAATAGTAGGTTCGGCCGCCGCTGACCGATGCGCCATTGTGCGACAGCGTCGATCCGTTATTAGCAACCGGCCAGCAACTATCCTCGATGCACTCAAAACTCTCTGAAGTCCCGCCGCCGGGGTTGATCTGAATAAAAGTCCGACGAATTTCCTGATTGAAGGTCTCGGACCCGGTCATCACCGGAACCAGGAGCTGCAGCCTTTCGAGCCGAAGATTGGGCGCTGCGGGCACGGAGAGGACCGGCACCGGATACTTCACTCTGCCCGAGAGCATGTCGACCCCGTTGGCATCGGGCTCCACATTGAGCGGATCGATCTCCTGCGCACGCGCCGGCGCGGTGAAGATCACCAATGCGGCGAGAAGAATAAAGCCTGCCCTCAGGGACCGTCGCGCAGTGCGTGCCACCTGCCTCCAGAAGCCTGCCGACCGCCTCTTGCTGTCCAATCCTGCCAAAAACCGATTTCTCACCGCTTCCCCCTAACGCGTCGATTCCATTATTCTGGGCTGATCAAAGATCGGCCTACATGCAGATTGCGCTGGTCACGTTGACGTACAGCACGCCGTCGCCGGTCGCGCCTCGCGAATCCTCTACGGTGTAGTTGATCGGAAAGCCGCCGGTTGCGCCAGAAGAGGCCACCTTGATCGAGGTCGTTCCAGATATGCTGGGCGACAGGGCTCCCGAGACCGCGATCACTTTCAGAGGGTAGTCTCCGTCCGCATCGGTGTCGTTTTGCACGACGTTGAACGTGGCGAACGAGCACGCTGGCATGGTCCCATAGTCGGTGTTCGCCACCGGAGGGGTATTCGGCGGAGGCGGGGGTGGGGGAGGAGACGGTGATGGGGTACCGCCCGCCACCTTGTGGTTCGAACGATTGCCTGCCGGATCGTAACTGGTGATGTTGATCACCCCGCTGGCCGGACCGCCCGAACGCGAACTCCCGATCAGCCGCCCCTGGGCGTCGTATTCATAAGTGGTCGTCTCTGCTGCGAACACGCCGCTTGCCAATGCCGCAAGCGACACGGCGGTCAGCCATCGTCCGGATCTCACGCGCCCCTCCTCGGTTGCTCCCCTGTATGCTGAAACTACCTATTCGGAGCGCTATGTAAATAGGTGATAAGACTCATGCTTTCAGAGTCGGCGAGCCTCGAAATTTATCTATACTTCATTGCGGTATTACAGTCTCTAGGCCGTGTTGACAAAAGGGGTTCCCAAGCTGTCCGGGTTCTGATTCAAGACTGCTTTTTGCGGAGCAGTTATGGGTCGCGGGGATTTGTCGGACGCGGAATGGGAGGTGATCGGGCCGCTGTTGCCGCCTGAGCGTGGGCGCTGGGCGAGGCCTGCGGGCGACAACCGGCGCTTTCTCAACGGCATGCTGCATGTCTTGCGGGTCGGTTGTCCTTGGCGCGACATGCACGAGCGATACGGCAAGTGGAACTCGGTCTATGTGCGGTTCCGGCGCTGGGCCGAACAGGGTGTCTGGGATGCCCTCCTGCAAACGCTGGTCGATCTGGGGCTTACCGACGACTGGCAGCACATGATCGACAGCACCAGCGTTCGCGGCCACGTCTCGGCAGCGGGCGGGAAAGGGGGGCTTGTGCGAACGCTCTTGGTCGATCACGCGGCGGCTTTACGAGCAAGATCCACGCCCGATCGGACAATCAGGGACGCCCTCTCGGCTTCATCCTGACCGGCGGCGAAGCCTCCGACTACATCGCCGCCGAGCCGCTGATGGCGATCCCGGTCGCGACACCCAAGGCCCTGCTGGCAGATAAGGGTTACGATGGCGACCGCTTCCGCGAGAACCTGCTGATCCGAGGCATCCTGCCGATCATCCCGCCCCGCTCTAACCGCAAGGTGCCCGAGCATCCCGACTACCGTCGCTATAAGGATCGCAACCGCATCAAGCGCATGTTCGGCAAGCTCAAGCAGCAGCGCCGCATCGCCACACGCTACGACAAGACGATCCTCTCCTTCGAGAGCTTCCTCAACCTCGCCGCAGCGCGCCTATGGCTGAAATCTTATGTCAACACGGCCTAGGGCCACACCGACGCAACCCAAGCCTACGCCGATGCCTTGGTGGCTCAGACTATTGAACAGAATTCCTGTGCCGATAATTATTGTTGATCCGCAGATGATCCCCCGATGCGACGCGCCTTCGGCGAGTGACGATGCTTGCCAAGCCTGACCAGAAAGTAGTCGAGTACCTGAAATGCAAAGGAAAAATTCGAATGAAGAGATTAGAAGTTTTTTGAGATGCGGAGAGAATTTGACCCGAGAATGGAAAGATGAAAGATTAGCAGGACAGGTCTGGGATGCTCTTTCCCTTGCGGATAGCGACGCTGAGGCAGGCCTTGAGAAGCTTACTGACTTGGCAGACCAAAATTCTGCCTTAAGCGCATATTATCTCGGTGATGCTTTCTTATTTGGCCGATACGGAATTCCAAAAAACTACGACAAAGCAGAGCAATGGCTTCGAAAATCCGCGTCATTGGGATCAGTTGAAGGTCGTTTTTTGCTTGCCCAGTTTCTTCAAGGCTCTGACAAGCCCAAGAGGGCAATCGAACACTATGAAATATTAGCAAACAAAAAATTCTCGCCAGCCACATACTCACTGGCCATCCAGTATTTGAAAGGAAATTTACTCAAAAAAGATCTCAATAAAGCCAAGCACTATTTTGAAATGGCCAGGCAACAAGGACATCTACATTCTTGGCATTGGCTATCATTCCTACAGCGAACTTACGGTGAGAATGTAATTTGCAGAACAAAGGGTCTGATCAATCTGGTGCTTATGTCTGTTCCTTTCATCTACTACAGGGTTTTCCGTCCAGAAAGTGATCGATTACGAACATGATTTATGCAGTGAGCATTTTAATTTTCCAGATTTTGTGGTTGCTGTTGGCCTACCTCGGCTCATCTGCCGGATCAACCTCCGCATCCAGCACACTGGACACGGCGCCCGCTGCATATGAAGCGCAACGCGGTCAGGGGGTTGTGCTGATTTTGGCGGTTCGACTGCAGCGATGACGATCGCGCCCATGAGACACCACGGTACTGGTGAGTTACACCTACGATGCGCCGGGCCGGATGACGCGGATCGACCGTGCGAACAGCCGGGCGACAGTGGTAACCCATGGTCCGCTGTCGCGACCGTCGCGGCTCAACCACTCGGGGCTGGTCTACTACGACTTCACCTACAACCCTGCGGGTCAGGTGCTGACACGGATAATCTCGAACGATGCTTACGTTCTGGGCAAGGCCTACCACGTCAACACCGACCGCGACTATGCGGTGAACAACCTCAACCAGTACACCACTGCCGGCCCGGCGGTGTTCGCCTACGACAACAGCGGCAATCTCATCTCCGACGGGGCGAACAGCTATAGCTACGATCCGGAGAATCGGATGACGGGCGTGACGCTGGCCGGCACGGCGGCTGCGGCGTTGCGCTATGACGGCCTGGGGCGGCTCAACCGGACCTCGGGCGGGGGCGAGGCGACGGGGTACTATCTCTACGACGGCGATGCGCTGGTGGCCGAGTACAACAGCGCCGGCACGCTCACCCGCCGGTATGTGCACGGCGCGGCAGTGGGGGCCGACGATCCGCTGGTGTGGTACGAGGGCGCCGGCACTGCGGCGAGCGCGCGGCGCTTCCTCCATGCCGATGTGCAGGATTCGATCGTCGCGGTGACCGGCAGCACCGGCAGCGTCCTCGCGATCAACAGCTACGACGACTGGGGCATAGGCACCCTGGACAACAGGGACATGCCCTCGCCCAACAACATCGGGCGGTTCCAGTACACCGGCCAGGTGTGGCTGCCGCAGGTCGGCATGTACCACTACAAGGCCCGGTTCTACTCCCCCACCCTCGGCCGGTTCATGCAAACCGATCCCATCGGGTACGAAGACGGCATGAACATGTATGCCTATGTCGGAAACGATCCGGCGAACGGGATCGATCCAACGGGTATGTGCACTGGCTCGCACATTACCAACGAAGATGGGACCTGTAAGGCAACTGGCGGTTGGACCACTGGAATTCAGGGTGCGGCGCAGGGCATGCAGATAAGGCAAGGGATTCGCGAAAATCTTACTCAACAACTAAGAATGGCGGCTGAAGGCCGGTGTGCGGGTCCAAACTGCCCGACAGATTTTGCCGAACTAAACGACGCCGACAAAAGACTTGCTGGGGAGATACTGAACTCAAAAAAAGTGGTGGCAGCAATGGTGCGATCTTGGGAGAGGACGCTTCATGGCGGCAAAGAGCGAGGCTTCTGGATTTACGAAGATAGACAAGGACGAGGATTCTTCCCTGGCAAGGAGAAGGTTGGGACTGAGAAATCGATCCAGCTTGGAAACCCGTTGAATGCGCTCCAACTAAAGAGAGAGCATGGCGGCTGGTACGGGCTACCTCAAGCTCGGTTCCATACTCACCCAGGAAATTATCCAGATGCCGTACGTCCATCTAGAGCAGACCTAAATAGACCTGCATACCTGATGTTCATTTACACATACCGAGGAATAATATACGGTAGAAACTAGAATTATTTACTTGCAAGGGAGCATCGTGAGATGAGATCGATGTCGGCTATTCTTGGGGTTTTCTGTAATGTAATTATAGCGCCGTTCCTGATGAGTCAGAGTCTATCATTAGAGATAGATGCAGAGATTCAATCCAAGATTTGTGACGTCAGAAAGGAAGATTTTTCTAGATACTATTGGTATGAATTTATCGCGACAAGAGATGGCTTCCTAATAGACACAATGAGAGTGCGGTTTGCCATCATTGAAGATGGTAGGAATATTGTTCTACCAGTCGCCCAGCTCCCGAATAAATATGAGAATTCTGATAGAATAAAGTCTTTAGGGATTTATAGTATTGAAAGCGGTGAAATAGAAAATGTGAGGTGCTTTTAATGCCCCAAGTGGTATGGCGCAGTTCATCTATGCGGGAGACGAGTTGACCGCAGAGTTTAATGCTTCGGGCACAATCCTGCGGCGCTATGTTCACGGGACACAGGCCGACGATCCGCTGGTGTGGTACGAGGGCGCCGGCACTGCGGCGAGCGCGCGGCGCTTCCTCCATGCCGATGTGCAGGATTCGATCGTCGCGGTGACCGGCAGCACCGGCAGCGTCCTCGCGATCAACAGCTACGACGACTGGGGCATAGGCACCCTGGACAACAGGGACATGCCCTCGCCCAACAACATCGGGCGGTTCCAGTACACCGGCCAGGTGTGGCTGCCGCAGGTCGGCATGTACCACTACAAGGCCCGGTTCTACTCCCCCACCCTCGGCCGGTTCATGCAAACCGATCCCATCGGGTACGAAGACGGCATGAACATGTACGCCTATGTCGGAAACGATCCGATCAATAAAACGGACCCCACCGGCGAGGCCGCAGTCGTTGGAGCGATAGTTGGCGGTGTGCTCGATCTGGGAATCCAAACTGTGGTCGAAGGCAAGTCGTTGGAAGAAGTCGACTGGGGCGATGTAGCGATCAGCGCAGTCTTGGGAGCTACAGGCACCGGTTTGGCAAATGTGGCCAATAAAGCTTTGAAGGCTGAGAGAGCAGCAGCTCGTGCACAGAATGTCCGCCAGGCAGCCCAGCGTTCGTCAGAGCGGGCCGGAGGCACCGGGAGACAGCAAAGGGCCGCAGCACAAGATCGGCGCGCTCAAGCTGAGCGAAGAGCTGCACGAAGCGACTCGCGTCGCGCGGTTGCCACTGGTGCCGCAGCGGCAGCTGCGGGAGAAGCAGCCAAGCGGGCTTCACCGCCGGTCACTACACCGAAGGATGATGGTCAGCGGACTCCTCGGCGTCATGATGAGGACGAGAGGCGTCGGCGACTAATGGGAAATCTGTTGCAATGAAAAATCACAACGCTAGGCGAATGATGGCTATGCTATCCATCATCATCGCGATTGCCTCGGCGGCCTACCTCAGTACTCAGATTAAGCCTTACGTCAGCTTCGCAGAGCGAGCGGTATTGACCATTGGTTATGCATACGGCGTTGGGATGCTTGGTGTTCAACTGTCGACGAGTTCGAGGAAGGAACTCGCCCAGAAGTTGCGAACCTTCTTCCTTGGAAGATAGCGCTGGCATTTGTCCTAGGCCGTGAATCCATTAACGCGACGGTGTCAGAGTCTTCTTGATCTGTCGCACCGCCCAGATGACAATTGGGACTGTCAGGATCACGAACACGATAAATCGGGTGTTCCACTGCTCACCGCTGAAGAAGGCAATCAAGGCAGCGGCAAAGAAGAATAGTGTCCAAGACATCCAGGCTTTCATGGGTCCATCGTATAATGCCCCAAGTGGCATGGCGCAGTTCGTCTATGCGGGAGACGAGTTGACCGCAGAGTTTAATGCTTCGGGCACAATCCTGCGGCGCTATGTTCACGGGACACAGGTCGACGACCCGCTGGTGTGGTACGAGGGCGCCGGCACTGCGGCGAGCGCGCGGCGCTTCCTCCATGCCGATGCGCAGGGCTCGATCATTGCGGTGACCGGCAGCTCAGGAAGCGTTCTTGCGATCAACAGCTACGACGACTGGGGCATACCTTCGCCAGCTAACCTCGGTCGGTTCCAGTACACCGGCCAGGTGTGGCTGCCGCAGGTCGGCATGTACCACTACAAGGCCCGGTTCTACTCCCCCACCCTCGGCCGGTTCATGCAAACCGATCCCATCGGGTACGAAGACGGCATGAACATGTATGCCTATGTCGGAAACGATCCGATCAATGGAGTCGATCCGACGGGGTTGAGTTGTGACGACAATTCCGATGGTAAAGAATACAGTTGCAAGGTCGATAACCCAGACGAACCGACACCGAGCGATGGGGGCAACCTTATCGTCGTTACCGGCAAAAAGCAGGACAGCGGCATCACCGCTGGCGACGTTGGAAATTTCCTCGGCAGGGCCGTACTTGAACTGGCCCCTGGCGGCGCTGCGGTGGACTGCATGTTCATCTCGCAATGTGACACCACCGACAAGTTTTTGGCGGGCGTCGATCTGATCCCCGGTCTCGGAAAACTCGGAAAACTAGGCAAGCTGCGAAAGCTGGGGCGAGCTTGTGGGTGTGTGGTCGCTGGCGCGTTCGTCTTCACTCCGGAAGGACTTCGTGCGATTGAAACACTCGAGGTTGGCGACCTCGTCTATGCTTACGACGTGACGACCGGCGAGGTCGTGCCGCAGTCGGTGCTCGACGTCATCAAGACCGAACCGAAACCGACCTACAGCGTCGTACTGCGAGCGGCCAGCGGCGAGATTGCGCGCTTCGAAGCGACCGACGATCATCCTTGGCTCAATGCAGCCAGAGAGTGGCACACCACAGAGGAACTAGCCGTAGGCGACCTACTCGTGGCAGCCGATGGCGAGCGGTTTGAAGTGATCGAAGTTGGTCTTACCGGCGACGTGGAAGTCGCCTATACGCTGACCGTTGACATGCTTCACACCTATATCACCGGTGGTGCATAACGCCTGCCGCACATTGCAGACAGGTGGTAGGACCATCAAAGATTCGACCGCGCAGGCGTTAGGATTTTCTAACAAGAGAGACGCTGGCAGGGCTTTAGAAGCGATGAAGAGAGACGTGGGCCTGCCCAACAATCACCATGGAAAGATAATGAGCGATGGGTCATATGTCGATGCAAGCACAGGCGGCGTTCTTGGAATATATTAGACTATGCTAACTAATTTTGATGACACGCGGGTGTTTTGCCAGCTTTACATATCTTCAAACGACGTTGATCCGAACTGGATTTCGGATATTCTTGGTTTGAAGGGGCGAGGCTTCTCTAAGGGTGAGCCTGCGGAAATCGGAGGAAAGCACGCTGAGCGAGCATACGGCACGTGGAGTTATGAAGCATTTACTGAAGACGAAGTTCCTGACAAAATGGTATCCGAAATGCTCGATTTGATAGCCGCAAAAATTCCGGTTTTTAGAGAAATCGTGAAGAGAAGTTGTGCGAAGTTTCGCGTTAGAGTTCATTGCGATGGTTCGACACGTGATCAAATATTCAGCCTTTCAGTGCCGATGAATAAGTTTGGACAACTTGAAGAGGTCATTTCAGACTTTGAGTTGGTAGTACTGTAGTAAGGGATTGCGGGATTACGGTGACCCGTGGGAATTACGGTGACACATGCAATAACCTCCAAATAGGTGTTCATCGCGCAAATCTCTTTCCTACACGCCTTTCCTCTGACGGACTCGCCATCCGCTCTTTCGATTCGTCTGCTCATCCCACCCCCGCTAGCGGCCGCCCACGCACCTCGTGAGAACGCCCGCACCGGAAGTTCCGCCCGGGACCCTGTCATTCCTGTCAACCGCATGTGACCTTCGGCGCGCCATCGGCGCCAATTCCGGCCGAACCTTCGCATGACGTTCCGCCGTCCGACAGCGGCTGCCATGGCCAGTGCGAATATTGGGACCATTCGCAAGTTCCGGCGTGGGTTCCGGAACACGACACGCAGTTCCGCCCCCGCCCCGACGATCCGCTGGTGTGGTACGAGGGCGCCGGCACTGCGGCGAGCGCGCGGCGCTTCCTCCATGCCGATGCGCAGGGCTCGATCGTCGCGGTGACCGGCAGCACCGGCAGCGTCCTCGCGATCAACAGCTACGACGACTGGGGCATAGGCACCCCGGACAACAGGGACATGCCCTCGCCCAACAACATCGGGCGGTTCCAGTACACCGGCCAGGTGTGGCTGCCGCAGGTCGACATGTACCACTACAAGGCCCGGTTCTACTCCCCCACCCTCGGCCGGTTCATGCAAACCGATCCCATCGGGTACGAAGACGGCATGAACATGTATGCCTATGTCGGAAACGATCCGATTAACCTTTCAGACCCTACTGGTATGGTTTCAATGCGCGGTTGCGGCTTTCGGATAGAGGGGGTGAACAACTGTAGCGGCTCTTCTTACTTCGCGTATGAAAGTGCTCTGTCAGCACACAGAGCAGAAACAGCTAATCTAGGTGACGAACAATCGACAGCTGGTCAAATGGCCGAAGGGATACGACGATCGGAGCAGCGTGGTGAGCCTGGAGAATCTGGCGCCCAAGCAGCCGCCGCGATTCTCGAAGCCGGAGAGCGAGCTGGCGAAGCGAGCGATATGGGGCAGACAACGGGCGAGATTATCGCCGCGGTCTTCATCGGAACTATAATCGTCACTCCCGACTCGGATGATTTTAGACAAGGTGGGCGGCTACGTGGTGGAGCCATTCAGGATGAGCGCGGGCGCATATTCGTTCGTGATGTGGATGGGCATGGAGGCAGCAGCTGGAAGGTGTGGCGCAGCAGGCGAGAATTTGAAAAAGGAGGACAGCAGTTCTCTGTTAGGAGCGATGGGCGAATTGTGAAAACGAAGCAAAACCAGACAGGTCGAGGGCGACGTGGGAGGCGCAGGTGAATTCTTTTATTGATGATACGCTTCCTCCGCTAGAGGTCGACCGTCACCGTCTTATCGAAATTTTGGACAAATTGGTCTCTCTTTGGCCCTCAGAAATCCTATGCGACGAGAAAACCTTGGGGCTTGATAATTATGCTTGTCGTTCTCTTGTTCAGCCTTCGAGAGATGTGAGAGAAAAATTTGAGCGTCAAGACTGGGAAGACGACATCGAGATCGCCGGTATAGCTATGGACTTCTTAGGTATGGCAATAAAAAATGCGTCAAGATACCTCACCGTCATTCGGCCAGCAGATTTAGATTTTGATATGATCGTTTCAAACATTCAATCTCGCGATGATGTCCTCGTACGGTAGCACCGTACGACGTTGAAATTTAACTCGCCCATCACTTCGGTTGAACTGCCCGGCTTCATCACCGGATCGTCTCTCGCAGTGGGAAAGCCTAGGCCGTGTTGACATAAGATTTCAGCCATAGGCGCGCTGCGGCGAGGTTGAGGAAGCTCTCGAAGGAGAGGATCGTCTTGTCGTAGCGTGTGGCGATGCGGCGCTGCTGCTTGAGCTTGCCGAACATGCGCTTGATGCGGTTGCGATCCTTATAGCGACGGTAGTCGGGATGCTCGGGCACCTTGCGGTTAGAGCGGGGCGGGATGATCGGCAGGATGCCTCGGATCAGCAGGTTCTCGCGGAAGCGGTCGCCATCGTAACCCTTATCTGCCAGCAGGGCCTTGGGTGTCGCGACCGGGATCGCCATCAGCGGCTCGGCGGCGATGTAGTCGGAGGCTTCGCCGCCGGTCAGGATGAAGCCGAGAGGGCGTCCCTGATTGTCCGATCGGGCGTGGATCTTGCTCGTAAAGCCGCCGCGTGATCGACCAAGAGCGTTCGCACAAGCCCCCCTTTCCCGCCCGCTGCCGAGACGTGGCCGCGAACGCTGGTGCTGTCGATCATGTGCTGCCAGTCGTCGGTAAGCCCCAGATCGACCAGCGTTTGCAGGAGGGCATCCCAGACACCCTGTTCGGCCCAGCGCCGGAACCGCACATAGACCGAGTTCCACTTGCCGTATCGCTCGTGCATGTCGCGCCAAGGACAACCGACCCGCAAGACATGCAGCATGCCGTTGAGAAAGCGCCGGTTGTCGCCCGCAGGCCTCGCCCAGCGCCCACGCTCAGGCGGCAACAGCGGCCCGATCACCTCCCATTCCGCGTCCGACAAATCCCCGCGACCCATAACTGCTCCGCAAAAAGCAGTCTTGAATCAGAACCCGGACAGCTTGGGAACCCCTTTTGTCAACACGGCCTAGCACACAGACTGGCGGATGTTCGCCTCGTGGCGCTGACGGCGACGCCGCCATATGATGCCAGTTTTGCTGAATGGTCTCGCTACGAAGAGCTGTGCGGCCCCATCGATCTTGAGATCGGCATTCCGGAATTGGTGCGGAACGGCGACCTCTGTCCGCACCAGGATCACTTGATCCTGTCGGAGCCGACGGAAGACGCGCTCGCGATGCTGGACAGGCGGCGAGCGGCCATCGGGCAATTGCAGCTCGACCTTCGCAGTGACGAAGGCCTGCTCGATTGGCTTGCTGCGCATCCTTGGCTCACCGAACCTGAAGGGCATGTCGAGAAAATCGTGGAAGCACCGGAAATGCTCTCGGCGGTGCTGGTGCTGCTGGCGTCAGCCAAACGCATCTTCATCATCTTGGGCGCGCCATTCTCGAACAAGCGAGAAGCTGCGGGCGTGGTTTTGGCCACGCCCCCTGCGGCACTCCGGGCCAGCACGGCTTTCGAGCCGCTGATGCGGATTTCCCGATCGTTCACACGCACCTCGCTGATCAGCAGCCGGTATAAGTCTGACGCAGGTCAGGCGGGCCGTGGTGCAGCCTATCCCGCAAGAGTAGCGCCAGCTTCTCGATCTTCGCTGGCGTGGTTACCGGCTCGGCCAAGATGAGGCGACGGGTGGATCGGAAATCTGTTCGGCGAGTTCATCGCGCCTGAACCGCGGATGGACCAACCGCTCGCGCATCGAAGCGTCCTCGGCATCCATCAGCCCTTCGCAGCCCCCCCTGAGCCTAAAGGGTTGCGTCGTATGTCACGTTGTATCATGCCGCTGAGGCAATGAACCGGATTTCCTTACCAATCACCGCTGCACCAGCCGTTCCCATCAGCATCCCCGGCGTTCGGCAGCGTATCACTTCGATCGACGCGCTGCGCGGATTCGTCATTCTGCTCATGCTTGTCGATCATGCGCGCGAGTTCTTCTACTATCACGCGCAGGTCAGCGACCCGATGGACATAGGTGCGACGGATCCGGCGCTGGCGCTGACGCGCCTTACCGCGCATCTGTGCGCGCCGGTCTTCGTAGCGCTCACCGGATTGGGAGCTTTTCTCTACGGGGAATCCCGAGGGGGCAAGGCGGCCGCGTCGGAGTTCCTGCTGAAACGCGGGCTCTTCCTCATCGCGCTCGAACTCACCATCGTGAACTTTGCCTGGACGTTCGATCTGACACCCGCGCGGATCTTCCTCCAGGTCATCTGGGTCATCGGGCTCTCGATGATCGCGCTGGCAGGCTTGCTGTACCTTCCGCGCCGCTGGCTGGCCGCCTTCGGCGTCGTCATCGTCCTCGGGCACAATCTGCTCGATCCGATTGCGTTTGCGCCGGGCGAGGCCGGCTACGTGCCGTGGGCCGTGCTGCACGACCGCAGCGTCATAGATCTGCCGTGGGGCGGCGATGCGCGTACGTCCTACCCGCTCTTGCCGTGGATCGGCGTGATCGCGCTCGGCTATGCTGTCGGCCCCTGGTTTCGAGGCGATCTGTCGTCGGCCGACCGGCAGCGGCGGCTCGTGTGGCTGGGCGCCGGCATGCTCGCGCTCTTCGCGATCCTGCGCACGATCAATCATTATGGCGACCCGCTGCCGTGGATGACAGGCCCGACCTTGCTCCACACCATCCTGAGCTTCCTCAACGTGACCAAGTATCCCCCGTCGGCCGACTTCCTGCTGCTGACGCTGGGCTTGGGGGCGCTGATCCTGGCATGGTTCGAGCGCCTCCCGGAAGACGCTACGCGGTGGCTGGTCGTCTTCGGATCCGCGCCGCTCTTCTTCTATATTCTGCATCTCTACCTGCTGCACCTGCTCAACCTGGCCGCGGCCGCGATCTGGGGACCCGGCGAGGCGGCGCTGTTCAGCCTCTCCAGCGTCGGCGCGCTCTGGGCGCTCGCGGCGGCGGTGGCGATACCCTGCTGGTTCGCGTGTCGCTGGTTCGGCCAGGTGAAGCGAAGCAGCGGCCGATGGTGGATGCGCTACCTCTAACCGCACGCCACCGAGGACGGCAGCCTGTTGACAACGCGGCTCTCTTTGATCAGTGCGAAATGATACATCATAACCTTTGAGGCATTCCCTTGTTGCATCGATCCGTCGCAGCGGCGCTTCTGCCGCCGGTCCTGCTGTGCGCCAACGCCGCATCCGCCCAGACCGGCGAGGCCGACGCTTCGCCCTCCGAAGAGGGCGTGATCGTGGTGCTCGGCACCCGCCAGGCGCAAGCCGATCCGACTCTGTCGTCGGGGACCGTGACCGAGACCATGTCGCAATCGAGCCGCGCGATCGAGCGCGACCTCCTGACCGAAGCGGGGGTCTACCGGCTGTCCGAGGCGCTGGAACTGGTGAGTGGCGTCAGCAACCAGAACAATCGCGGCGGCGTGATGGACAATTTCGCGATCCGCGGCTTCCTCGGCTCACCCGATGGCGGCGCCGAGTACTATGTGGACGGGTTCCTCGCGAACCGCGGAATGGCCCCGCCGCGCGATCCGGCGACGACCGAGCGGATCGAGCTCCTCAAAGGCCCCGCCGGCGCGCTGTTCGGCGACATCGATCCGGCGGGCCGGGTCAACATCGTCAGCAAGACCCCGAGTTTCGAGCCCGCGGCCCACGCCATCCTCACCTACGGATCGTTCGACACCCGCCGCGCGGAGGTGGACGTGACCGGTCGCGTGACCTCGACGCTGGCCGCGCGGCTCGTGGTCGCCGCCGAGGATAGCGACGGGTGGCGAGACCATGTCCCTCTCGAGCGGCGCGTGGTGGCACCCTCGCTCACCTGGCGGCCGAGCGACAGCGTTCGCATCACCTATGTCGGAGAGATCACGCACTTCGACACGATGTTCGACCGCGGCATGCCGGCCATAGACGGCGATGCCAATGCCCTGCCGCGGGAGAACTTCTACGGCGAGCCGGGCGACGGGCTAACGCACTTTCGCAACGAGAGGCACCAGTTGACCGGCTTCGCGGAGCTGGATGGCATATGGCGCCTTAACGGCGGGATAGCATGGCGCACCGGATCGCTTCGCGGCTTCTCATCCGATCAGTCGCGGCTGGTGGACGGGCGGACGCTCTGGCGACAGCGGCGCTCGCGCGACTTCCTGGTGGAGGATCTGTCGGCGCGGCTCGAGCTGTCGGCCCGGATCGGCAGCCACCGCCTGAGCGTGGGGGCCAAGGGCTACATACTCGACTACGCCGAACGCTGGATGCGCCGCAATCCGAGCGCCGAGAACCCTTATGCGATCGACGTGTTCGCCCCTGTCTACGGGGCATCCCCGCCCGAGCTTCTGCCTTTTACCAACAATGACGAGAACCGCTGGTCGGGGACCATTTATGCCGAAGACATGTGGGAGGTGAGCGACCGCCTGACGCTGGTGGGCGGCGTGCGACTGGACGCCTATCGCCAGCGCATCGTCAACAACCGCACGGGCGAAACCGGCCGCGCGATCGACGAGCCCGTCAATTTCCGCATCGGCGGGCGCTATCGGCTCAGCGACGTCGTCGCGCTGCACGCGAACTGGGGCGAAAGCTTCCTGCTCAATTCGGGCACCGACCGTGACGGGCAGGGCTTCGGCCCCGAACGCGCCGAGGGATGGGAGCTGGGCGGCACCGCAAGCTGGCCAGGAATCGATCTCGCGCTCACCTGGTTCGACATCCGCAAGCAGGGCATCCTTACCAACGATCCCGTCGATCCGAACTATCTGGCACCTGTGGGCAGTCTCGACAGCCATGGGATCGAAGTGGACCTGTCGGCGAAGCTCGGACCGCACTGGCAGATCGTCGGCAATTACGCCTGGACCCACGCGCGCGCCGACGACAGCAGCTTTGCCACCGACAGCGTGCTCAACGTGCCCGAACATGCCGGCACCTTGTTCGCCGTCGGCGAGTTCGTGAACGAGGCGGGGCGGGGCCTTACGGTCAGCGCCGGCTTGAACTACGTCGGCGCGCGCCCGGGCGCGATCGACGCAAGCGGGCTCGTCCTGCCTGCCTATGCCAAGGTCAAGGCTGCGGTGACTTACGCTTTCTCGCCCCGGCTGAGCGTCCGTGCGGAAGCCGACAATCTTCTCGACGAGCGGTATGCCCACAGCTCCTACAGCCCTTTGTGGATCTTTCCCGGCCAGCCCCGGACGGTGCGGGTGTCGCTTCGCATGGGATTCTAGGGACGCCCGCCCCGCCGAATTATAGTGGTTCAGGCCGCTGTTCCGCTTGGCTTTGCAGCCCTCATCGTCTCTGTCGTTCGATCGGCTGGCTTCCATTCAGCCGGGCACTCCGAAAGATCCGCGGCTTCATCCTCGTTCGCCGTGTCGTCGGCGATCAGCGATCCGCGGGCGTCGGAGCTGGCTCCGCAGCGGGCCGTGCCTTGTCCCAAACGATCACGTATCGGCCTCCGGCATCCTTGAGCGCCAGGCCCTTGCGATTAAGCTCGCCTCGCAGCGTCGCGACCGCATTGTCCCGGCTGAAAGTTCCGGAAACCGCGATACTCGCCATGTCCGGGCTATCGAGCGTGAAGTTCCTGCCGGTGAGCGTTTCCACTTCCGCAACCACGCGGTCCAGCCTTGCGCTGTCGAATTCGAGCCTCGGCGGTGCGGTTCGGGAGCGGTCGCGCCTACCTTCGGCACGGTCGGCCGACGGCGCTTGGGCACCATACTGCCTCCGCGGCATTGGCGACCCGCCCAGGTCCGCTTTCGTCAGGGTCAGTTTCGACTTGGCCGGGTCATAGACCGCCGTATCGCCCGATGTCAGCTCGAGGTCTCGAAAGCCTTCTCCCGTAAGGCGGACCGATCCTTCGTTCAGTTTCACGCGGGTGCGTTCCCGGTCGTGTGCGACTTCGAACCGCGTGCCCGTGACCACCACGGTCACTTCCCCCGCTTCGACGGAAAACCGGGTCCCGTTCGTGCGCACATCGAACGCCGCCGTACCCTTCATAAGGCGCACCGAACGGGCATCGTCCTCCGACAGGACGAATATTCGCGAGTTCGGAGCGAGGGCGATCTGCGAGCCGTCCTTCATGGCGATCTGTTCGGCTTCGCCAGTGGCTACATATTCCAAGTAAGCCGGGCGATCGGGCGGCAGAACCACGACCAGGGCGGCAATTGCAGCCGCAACTGCGGCCGCTGCGCCGAACCCGCCGAGCGTCAGCGGTCGAAAAACGTTACCGATGAGATCCGCGAACCGAGGCTGGACCCGCTGGTTGGGCACCGCATATTCGGGCGCGCGGTCCCAGGCCTCGAGGGCGAGATCCAGCGCGGCAACGTGCCGCACGTCCATTCGCAGCCAGTCGTCGAGTTCACGCTTGCGCGCCGGCGTCAGTTCGCCCGTCTGGATGCGGTTCACCCAGCGCGCGGCTTCGTTCACGATCTGCCGGTCTTCGGGCCCCATTTCCGGTGCTGTCGCGGGTCTCAGCATGGGCGGCATCTGCCCTGTTCCGGCATGATCACCACGACGGGTCGTCCGATCGGGCCAGATCTCGCGAAATCTTGACCAGCGCCCGTTCTATCAGGTGGCTCACCTGTTTCGAGGTGAGGCCGAGCTTCTTTCCGATGTCCGCGTGTGACAGGCCGTGTACGCGCGCCTGCACGAGCGCCTCGCTCTCTCTTGTGTCCAGCCGCGCGAGCGAACCTTCCACATCGGCCACGCGCGCCCGGGAGAGCGCGATCCTTTCCGGATCGAACGCGTTGTCGTCAATCAGGTACAAATGGTCATCCAATCCAACATGCCGATCCGAATTGCGGGCATTTTTGCGCCGAAAGCTATCGATCAGAATGTTTGACGCAACCCGCGTCAGAAATCCGCGCCAATCGCGAATTTGGGATCGTTTTTCCGCATCGAGCGCCAGCACCCGGGCCCATACTTCCTGGATGTAGTCGTCGCATTCGTGGTCATTCTTGAGCCGCTTCGACAGATAACGCCGCAAAAGCAAGCTATTAGCCTCGAAAGTGACCTCGTCGCGCCACGGCGTGCCGGTAGCAGCGGTGTCTCGCTCTTCGTGGAGAAGGGCCCCCGTATCCTTTTTTTTCGTGGTCACGCCGGAATTGCCCTGCGGCTTGCGTCAAGTCGGTTGGATCGAACCACTAAGGGGAATTTACGGCATGCGAGTTACAGGCAGAATGGCAGCTTTTCTGGTGGGCACGGCGTTTGTCGGGGCGCTTCCAGCCGCGCCGCTGATGGCGCAGGAAACCGCTGCGGCAAGCCTGGAGGGCGTCGTCGTGGACGAGGACGGCCTTGCCGTTCGCGGTGCAACCATCACTCTGCGCGATACCCAAACCAATGCGAGCCAGGTCGCTCTTTCGGACAGCCAGGGGCGCTTTTCGGAAACCGCGCTGGTCGCAGGACGCACCTACGAGGTCACCGCCCGCGGACCCGAAGGGAAGCGCACCGAGCCGCAGACCGTGACCGTTTCTGCAGGGAGCAACCCGGAACTGCGCCTAGCTTATGAGGTCGGCATTGTCGTGACCGGCTCCTTCGCCGGGAGCCTCGAGCGTTCGCTCGACACCAAGCGCCGGGCGGCAACCATCTCCGACGCGGTCGTCGCGGCGGATATCGGCAAGCTGCCCGCAGCCAATGTCGCGGAGGCTCTGCAGCGCGTCCCCGGCGTCACGATCGTGCGCGAGGCGGGCGAGGGCCAGTTCATCAGCGTACGCGGTCTCGGTCCGAACTTCCAGGTGGTGACGCTCAACGGCATGCCGCTGGCCTACAACGAGAATATCCGCAATTCGGGCCAGTCCGGGCGCCAGTTCCGCCTGCGTGTGCTGCCCGCCGACCTCATCGACGGGATCGTCGTGACCAAGGCACCTACGGCTGACATGGTCGAAGGCGGCATCGGTTCCAACGCCGACATCCGCTACATCCAGCCGCTCGAGCGCGACTCTTTCGTCGGCATCAATGTGGCAGGCAATTACGTAGAGCGCGCGGATGCCTTTGCGCCCGAAGGATCGCTTTCGGCCGCCTGGCGCAACCAGGATCGCACGTTTGGGGCGTTTGCAGGCGTTTCCTATTCCGAGCGCGAAGTGCAGTTCGAGCGGCTGCGCTATGGCTGGACGGACGCCGAGATCGACGGCCTGGGCACGGTCCGCAGCCCGGGCGATATCCAGCCCTATCTGGAACAGGAGGAGCGGCAGCGCATCAGCGCGGTAGCGGGCCTCGAGTGGCAGCCGGGCCCGGACGTCACCCTAAGCCTGGGCGGCCTCTATTCGGTATTCAACAATGCGGTCACCGAACGGCGCCTGACCTATTACATCCCGAGCGAGCTGGAGCGGCTCGATCTTTCGACCGCAGTGGTCGAGGAGGGCCGACTGGTCGCGGGCACCATCAACGGTGCGCGCATCCGCAATTACACCGAGTTCATGGACCAGTCTCACGAGAACTTCCAGCTCAACGGATCGGTCGAGTGGGCGCTCGGGGATTGGACCATCACCCCGCGGGTGAGCTACGCCGAAGCGCGCAGCGACCTCGATACGCCGATCTCGCGCGTCGAATATCGCACCGCGAGGGGCGCAGGCGGCAACCTGACCTTCGACGTCAGCGGCGATATCGCGAACAAGGCCCGTATTCCCGCGCTCGTCACCGATCTCGATCTGACCGATCCCGCCGCAGTCCCGTATTATCGTTTCCGCATCCGGCCGATCAATTCGCGCGACGACGATACGACCGCAATTCTCGACATTTCTCGCCGGCTCGACGCCGATCTTGGCGGGCTGTTTCTGACCGAACTCCGCTTCGGCGGGCAATATTCGGATCGTTCGCGCGACTATCAGCGCCGCGACCGCGACCTGCGCGACAGCCTGCGGCCCGGCTTCTCGCCCGACGATCCGGAATTCCTCGGCACGCTTGTCCCGGGCAATGCGTTCGATCAGTCGATCGACCGGTTCCAGCGCTGGACGAGCGCGGATATCGGCCGCTTCGGCGAGGCCTTTTTCGTCGATGGGGAATTCGACGGAGCCGCGCCGAGCGCCTACGACCTCGAACCGACTGCCAGCGACTTGCGCAATTCCTACCGGATCGGCGAAGAGATCTGGGCAGCCTATGGCAGGTTCGATTTCGAAAGCGTGTTCGGCGATGTGCCGGTCTACGGAAATATCGGCGTACGGTACGTCGCCACCGACACGACCGTCGACGGCACGCAGGTGGTCGCGGTCACCGACGATCAAGACAATGTGACGACCGAAACCTCGCCCGCCCGGTTCGAATCGTCCTATTCGAAATGGCTGCCGAGCTTCAACGCCAATTTCGAGCTGAGCCGGGACGTGCTGCTGAGGCTCGCGGTATCCAGGACGATGACGCGTCCTTCGCTTTCGGAGCTGCGCAACTCGATCAACACCAACAGCTCGACCGTGTCCGAGATCTTCATCAACGGCGCGGCCGCGCTCGACGATCCGACGCTCGAACTGACGGCAAGCGCGGGCAATCCCGACCTGAAGCCTTACACCTCGTGGAATGCCGACGCTTCGCTCGAATGGTATTTCAACGAGTTCGGTGCCTTCACCGTCGCGGCCTTCCACAAGAGCGTTTCAGACTACATCGCGAGCGACGTCGAACTGCGCACGCTTCCGTTCGCGGTCCAGGACGGATCGACCCTGCCGGTCGACGTGCTGGTCTCGACCCCCGTCAACGTGGGCGATGCCACCATTACGGGGCTGGAATTCGGCTTCACCGGCAAGCTCGATTCGGGCTTCGGGGTGACGGCCACCGCCACCTTCGCCAGCACCAATCTGGAACTCGACAAGGAGGGGCAGGGCTTCGTTTCGGCGCGCGTGCAGGGTGTTTCCGATACCAGCTTCTCGATCACGCCGTTCTTTCAGAAGGGCCCGTTCGAACTCAATGTGAGCTACACCTACCGCGGCGACTATCTCACCGACACTGGAGCCACGGTCACCTCGCGCCCGACCGAAGAGGACACGTCGCCTTTCTTCCAGAAGGGTTTCGGCGTCGTCGATCTCGGCGCGCAGTTCGAATTCACCGACAATGTCGAACTCTATCTGCAGGCGGTGAACATCCTGAACGACCGGCAGGTCTCGTTCCAGGGGAGCGAGAAGGAGGTCGCCCAGATCCATACCTTCGGCCGCACCTTCAACTTCGGCGTGCGCGCCCGGTTCTGACATCGTGAAAATGCGGCTGGCGGCGCTCTTTCGCGCGTCGCCGGCCGCGACAGGAGCTACGTGCAATGCGATTTGGATGTTTTCTCCTCGCGGCCCTGATCGGCCCGGCCGTCGCGCAGCCTGCGTCGTTCGAGGCAGGACGACTTGCGCAAGGCGAGGGCGAATGGCTGGCGGGGGATCTGCATTCGCATTCGCGCCACAGCGAGGATTCCTCGAACCACCCGATCCGGGCAATGCAGGAATTCGCCGCGCGCCACGGCCTCGATTTCCTGCTGATTTCCGATCACGACAACCATGTCGGCGGAGCGACCGCGCAGCACACCTGGGTGGATCCCGAATTCGCCTCCGACGAGATCGTGATGCTCTATGGCGCCGAACTCACGGCCGAACGCGGGCACATCAATACGATGAGCTGTGCGCCCTACGATCATCAGCGGCTCTACGACCTGCGCGACGCTCTCGATATCCAGATACAGGCGGCGGCCAGGGACATGGGCGTACAGCTGTCGGCCAATCATCCCGCCGGCAAGGATGCGTTCAGCTTCTCCTACGACATGGTCGCCTCGGTCGAGGTCTGGAATTCAGCCTTTTTTGAGGACAAGCAGGCCGCGCTCATGCTGTGGGACGATCTGCTCAAGTCGGGCAGGATGGTCACCGGCATCGGCGGAAGCGACAGCCATCACGGGATCCGCGCGAATGGCGATCGCAGCACCCCGCGCGCGCTCGAGGCGCTGACCACCAACCTCGGCACCCCGACGACCTGGGTGCTCGCACAGGCTCGCGATTGTGCGTCGGTGCTCCGCGCGATCGACCGCGGGCGGGTCTCGATCAGCGCCAACCCTTACGCTCCGCGCGTCGAACTGGCTGCCGATACCGATGGCGATGGGGCAATCGACATGCTGATGGGCGACAACCGGGCGGCGACGGGCCAGGAAATATCGTTCACCGTCCGCCTCGCCGGCGGCGACCTCGCCGACGCCGCCTATTCGATCGCCATCGTCAAGAACGGCCATCCGTTCAGGACGCTGGAGCTCGTCGGAGCCCGGTCGCTGACCTTCGCCGACACGACGGAGCCGGGCAAGCGATCCTATTATCGCGTCGAGGTGCTCGGCCCCGTTCCGGACCATCCCTCCGTGCCCTACCAGAAGAGCGTCGCGGGGCAGACGGTGGCGCTTTCGAACCCGCTCTTCTTCAACTTCGACGGCGGCTGAGCGACCGGGTTCGCTTCGAAACAGCATCGGCCAAGGAGATTGGCGAGGCCGGGTTCGACCTGATCACAATGTTCGACTGCCTCCACGACATGGGGCCCCCGCAGCTGTGCGGAGCACGTGAGCGGCCTCCTCAAGGATGACGGAACGTGGATGCTCGTGGAGCCGGATGGCCGATGCCGCTTCAGCCCTGCTGAAAACGACCCTGGGACGCTCCGATGCCTGTCATCGCTGCCGAGAGGTCCCACAGGCGCGAGGCGGCATTCGCGTCGATCGCATAGCCTTTGACGCCTTCCAGCGTTGCTTCGGCCGTTTCGTTTCTCTCGGCGACGTCGCAATCTTCGCAATACAGCCCGCCAAGGCCGTCGAGCAGAGGCGACGTCGCGGCCCAGACCTGCGTCGCCGCCCCCTGCGCAGGCGTCTTGAAGGTCGGGTCGGCAGGGTTCCCCTCGCTGTCTATCCAGCCGGCCTCGATCATTTCGGCCCGGCTTACATGGCGCAGAAGCGGGGTGAATATCTTGCCGGGATGGATCGAGAACGCGCGGATGCCCCGGTCCCGCCCGATCCGGTCGAGATGGACGGCGAACAGGGCATTTGCCGTCTTGGACTGGGCATAGGCCAGCCACCTGTCGTAGCCGCGTCGAAACTGCAGATCCTGCCACCGCATAGCCGAATATTGATGGCCGGCCGACGACACGGAAACCACGCGCGCGCCGTCGCCCAGCAAGGGCCATAGGAGGTTGGTCAGCGCGAAATGGCCGAGATGGTTGACGGCAAAGTGCGCTTCCCATCCCGGTCCCAGGCGGGTTTCGGGGCAAGCCATGATGCCGGCATTGTTGATCAGCATGTCTATGCGATCGCCTCGCTCGCACACCCGCTCCGCAAATCGGCGAACGCTCGCGAGATCTCCGAGATCGAGGGACGCCACGGTCACATTGGCGAGATCGGCAGTGGCGGTTCGTGCCGCGGCGCTGTCACGCGCGGCGACGATCACTTCGGCGCCGGCCCCGGTCAGCGCGCGCGTGGTCTCCAACCCCAGCCCCGAATGGCCTCCGGTAACGATCGCACGCCGACCGCTCAGGTCGACGTCGGCAAGCACGTCCGATGCGGTGGAGCGGGCGCCGAAGCCCGATCCCGCCGGTTGCTGATGGTCCGTCATGAGCTTTCTCCGAAATCTGGTTTCCGCGAAACCCGGCGGGTCCGCGATGGCGAACATGATCTTCGACGCGCGGACGATCCATGCGCTATGGTTCGCGAATCTTTCGCGGCCATACGGAAACCGTCACCTTGGATCCCCTCTCCGACGTTCTTTCCCTTCTGCGGCCGCGGACCGCCATCAGCGCCGGGCTGGATGCGGGCGGGCAATGGGCGATCCGGTTTCCCGGCCATGAGGGGATCAAGTTCAACGCCGTCATGCAGGGCGCCTGCTGGGTGTCGGTGGAAGGCGAAGTCGAGCCGCAGCGGATCGCCGCGGGCGACTGCTTCCTGCTGACCCGCGGTCGGCCGTTCCGGCTGGGCACCGACCCGTCGCGACCGACGATCGATTCGGCGACGATCTACGAGCAAGCGAAAGAGGGGATCGCGACTTGCAACGATGGGGGCGATTTCTTTCTGATCGGCGGGCGCTTCGCTTTCGAGGGCGATCATGCCGGCCTGCTGTTCGGCGAGCTTCCCCCCATCGTCCACGTACGCAATGCGACCGATCAGGCTGCGGTGCTGCGCTGGTCGCTGGGCCAGCTGGCGATCGAACTGAAACGAACGTCGCCGGGCAGCACTCTGATGAGCGACCATCTGGCGCAGATCATGCTCCTCCAGGTCTTGCGGCTATGGCTGGCCGGGGAAAGGCGTTCGGGCTGGCTCGGCGCTCTGGCCGATCCGCGACTGGGCCGCGCAATGCAGGCCATGCATGCCGAGCCCGCGCGACGCTGGACGCTGGCCGGGCTGGCAGCAGAAGCCGGCATGTCGCGGACCAGCTTTGCCGAGCGCTTCCGCGATGTCGTGGGCCAGACCCCGTTCGATTATCTTTCGGGATGGCGCATGCGACTTGCCGCCGACCGCCTTCGCCGCACCGAAGACAGCGTCGCCGCGATCGGCTACTCGGCCGGCTATGCCTCCGAAGGCGCCTTCAGCTCGGCATTCCGCCGTGCGATGGGGTGCACACCGACACAATATCGACGCACCGCCGCCGCTGTCCTGTCGGCGCAGGACAGGGCATGACTCCGCGCAGGTGCGGCCCGGTGCCGCTTCGGCCGCGCCGAAACCGAATCTAGTCTTCCGGGCCCAGGGCCGGATCGAGATCGCGCGGGCGGACGAAATGGACCAGTCGCCCGCAATCGGGGCGCAGGTCGGCCCAGTCGTCGATATCGAGTTCGAACACCGCGAAAGTGGCGGTCGGATATTTCGTGGCCGCCTTGTCGAACAGCCGGTCTTCCGCGGACGGGGGGACCAGAGCGAAGAGCGCCTCCTGCAGGCCGGGGTTGTGGCCTGCCACCAGCACGTTGTCCGCATCGCCCGCATGATCGCGCACGACCTCGAGGATGGTTTCCGCCTCTGCGAGATAGAGCCGTTGATCGAACACCGGTTCATGCCGGGGCAGCGCCGCCTCCAGCGTGCGGCGCACGCGTTCGGCCGGGCTGGCCAGCACGATCCCCCAATCCACCCCGTGCGCGGCAATGTGCCGGCCGATCAGCCGCGCACCCTTGCGCCCGCGATCGTTGAGGCCGCGGTCGAAATCGCGCTTGCCCACGTCGTCCCAGTCCGACTTGGCATGGCGCAGCAATCCCAGGATCTTCACGACGGCTGGCAATCCTCTGTCTGGCTGTCGGCCCCGGCCCCTGAAGCACCTGTGGCCACCCGTTGTAAAGCTTCCGCCAGCGTCAGCCTGATGACAGGCGTGCCGGCGGGGAAGGCGGAGAGGAGCCGGCTGGGAAAGGCGGCCGACAGAACGACGAAGTGGCCGCGATCGTCTTTCGAACGGATCAGGCGGCCGAAGGCCTGGGCCAGCCGGGCCCGGATGATCCGGTCGTCGTAAGCCGATCCGCCGTTCGCGGCGCGCCGGGCGCGGTGAAGGATGTCGGGCCGGGGCCAGGGCACCTGCTCCATGACCACGCAGCGCAGCGAACGGCCCGGGACGTCGACACCGTCGCGCAAGGCGTCGGTGCCGAGCAGGCTGGCGACCGGATCGTCGCGGAAGATGTCGACCAGGGTGCCGGTGTCGATCGGGTCGACATGCTGGGCATAGAGCGGCAACCCGGCGCGGGCCAGCCGGTCGGCGATCCGTCCGTGAACCGCGCGCAGCCGCCGGACCGCGGTGAACAGGCCCAGCACGCCGCCGCCCGCGGCCTCTATCAACCGGGCATAGGCGCCCGCCAGCGCGGGCAGATCGCCGCGCTTGATATCGGTCACGATCAGAACTTCGGCGCGCGAGGCGTAATCGAACGGGCTTTCGGCATGGGCGCGGTGCAACTCCACCTCGATATGCCGCGCGCCTGAGCGTGCGATCGCGCTTTCCCAGTCGTCCCCGTCGCGCAAGGTGGCGCTGGTCAGCATGACGCCGTGCGCCGGTTGCAGCACGACTTGCGCAAAGGGCTTCATCGGGTCGAGCCAGCGCCGGTGGATGCCGACATCGAACTCGCGCGCGCCGTGATCGGCGGGGCTGCGATCGACCGCGAGCCAGTCGACGAATTCGGGATCTCCCGGGCCGCCCAGCCGGTCGAGCAGCGCCTCCCACGCCTGGATCAGGTCGATCCGCCAGGCGAGCGAATGGCGCGCGCCCTCGATCCGGGCGCGGCCCTGGCCGTCGAGCCAGTCGGGCGCGTCTTCGACGACCGCTTCCAGCCGGGCGCCGAGCTTCGCCAGCGGCCGCCGGATCGCGGCAAGCGCAGACTGCGCGCTCTGGGCCGCCTCGATCACGTTTCCGGGCAGGCCCGCAGCTTCCGTTTCGATGCCATAGCCTGCTTCCTGCCCTCCGCTCTCGTCCCGGGCGTAGACGCAGGCTCTCACCGCGGCGAGCAGCGCCTCGACCGGGCCGTAGGGCTCGCCATCGTGCAGCCGCTGGAGCCACCCGTCGGAGGGGAGCGCCTGCGCAGCCTCCAGCGCGGCTGCGATCGCCTCGCCGCCCGCCCCGTCGTAACTCGCGACATCGGCCAGTCGCGCCGCGAGGCCGCGCCGGCGCCCGCGATTCTTGCGTTCAGGCCCGACGATCCAGCGCCGCAGCTCGATCGTCTCCTGCCCGGTCAACGCGGCTGCGAACGTGCTGTCGGCGGCATCGAAGACATGGTGCCCTTCGTCGAACACGATCCGCGTCGGGCGTTGCGCCTGGTCGCGTCCGGGGCCGAACCCGGCCCGCGCGGCGTTGATCATCACGAGCGCGTGGTTGGCGATTACCAGATCGGCCTGGGCCGAAGCCCGCGCGGCGCGCTCGATGAAGCATTTGCGATAGTGAGGACACCCCGCATAGACGCATTCGCCGCGCTGGTCGGTAAGCGCGGCGATCCCGCGCTTGCGGAACAAAGTGCCGAGCCAGCCGGGCAGGTCCCCGCCGATCATGTCGCCGTCGCGGCTATAGGCGGCCCAGCGCGCGACGAGGTGGGCCAGGATCGCCGCCCTTCCGCCGAAGCCGCCCTGCAGTGCATCCTCCAGGTTGAGCAGGCACAGGTAGTTTTCCCGCCCCTTGCGGACGACCACCGGCTGCGTGTCGTCGGCGCGCCGTTCGGGCCAGGCGCGGCGGCTTTCGGCACGCAATTGGCGTTGCAGGTTCTTGGTATACGTCGAAACCCATACCGTACCGCGCGCCGCCGCGGCCCAGAGCGAGGCCGGCGCGAGGTACCCCAGCGTCTTGCCGATTCCGGTGCCCGCTTGCGCCAGCAGGACATGCGGCGCCCCGCGTCCGGCGCGGGGCGCGAAGACTTTGCCCGCTTCGCGCGCGTAGAGGTATTGGCCCTCGCGCCGTTCGGCGCCGGTGCCGGTGAGGTGGGCCAGTTGCCCCTCGATCTCGGCCTCTTCGATCAGAACCTGGCCGGGCGGGGGGCGCTCGGGCGCATCTTCCCATTCGGGCAGGCGGGAGAACAACCACTTTTCGGCCCGTTGCGGGCGAGCGATATGGGGGGAGAGCACTTGCGCCCAGGGCCAGCGCAGCCTGACCAGCGATTGCAGGGCCGACCAGGCGCCTTCGCGTTCGGGCCACGCGGGATCGGCACAAGTGGCGAGCAGGACCCCGGCGGCCTGCTGCAGGAGGGCCGGGATAGCGTCGTCCGCCTGCGGTTCGGCCAGGCCGAGCGCGTGCGCCAGCCCCTTGGGGGTGGGGACGCAGAAGCGCGCGGGATGAACGAACGCGAACAGCTCCAGCAGGTCGAGACCGGAAAGGTCGGGATACCCCAGCCGGTTCGCGACCAGCGGCGCGTTGAGCAGCAGGACGGGCGTATCCGCCGCTGCCGTGATCGCCTCCCCCTTGGAACACCCGTGCGTCGGCCCCGCGGCTTCGCGCAGCCAGGTCCCGGCATGGCTGGCATGAAGCGCGGGGAGGGCGACCGGCGGAGGCATCGGCCGACGATGCGGCAGCCGGAACGGAAAGTAAACAAGGCCGAACCGCCCGATCCGGCGCCAGACGATCCGGCGCGCGAGGCGGCGTTCCGATCGCGATGCCGGCAGCGCCGGTGCCGGAAATACATTGGGGATCGAAGTATTGTTTTTTCGGAACGGGGAACGCGGCAAATTCTTGCTGCGTTGTGGATCTAGACATGACTGCCAACGACCATCATCGCCGCTATGCTCGCTTCGCAATCGCCGCAATCTTCGCATTTGCCGCCGCGCCGCAGGCCTGGGCGCAGAAGGCGCAGGCGACGGGCGCAAGCAGCGCCGAGCGCGGAATTATCCTGCGCCTGCCCGTGGACCCGATGGTCGAACCCGACCCGCCCGAATCGGAAACCGCTCCCCTGCCGCTCGACACTTCGCAGCGTGCCAGCAACCCGGTGGTGATCCAGCTCCCCCCTGCGGAAACGACGCCTCACGAACAGCCGTCCGCTATCGCGCCTTCGGCGGAGACGCCGGACCCGGCCTCTCACCCTTCCGGCCCGTCCTTCGCTCCGGAGGGCCAGCGCGCCGAACGCTTTGGCCGGGCAGGCACCTCCGGTCCGGCCGGCGCCGCGACGCCGGATGCGGAGCGCAGCGCGCCGCCGTCGTCGGAGCGTGCCGCACCGGCGCTCTCGCCGGATGCGTCGGCGGTCGCATCGCACGACAGCGCGCCTGGTGCGCAATGGCTCGGCTTTATCGCCCTGGCGTTAGCCGGCCTCATTCCCATCGCCCTCGCGCTCGTGGCATTCGTGTGGGTGCGGCGGCGCACGCGGTCGGCACGATCCAAGTCATAACCCGTCAGGGTCGCAGGGAAGGGGCGTTTCGCGAGAAGCGCCCCTTTTCGCTGTCCGGCCTTCGCGCTTGCAACGCGGTGCCGCTTGGGCAAGAGGCGGCACGATGACCGAGCAGACCCTTATCGAAGCCGCCCGCGTGTCCAAGGCCTGGCCGTTCCAGGAGGCGCAGAAGCTGCTCAAACGCTATCCCGACGGCAAGCCGGGCGGCGCGCCGGTGCTGTTCGAAACCGGGTACGGCCCTTCGGGCCTGCCGCATATCGGCACGTTTCAGGAAGTTCTGCGCACCACGCTCGTGCGCCGCGCCTACGAGGCGCTGATCGGCGCGCGCCCGGAAGACGGGAAGACGCGGCTGATCGCTTTCAGCGACGATATGGACGGGCTGCGCAAAGTGCCGGACAATTTGCCCAACCGCGAGATGCTGGGCGAACACCTGGGCAAGCCGCTGACCCGGATCCCCGATCCGTTCGAGGCCGGCTTCGACAGTTTCGCGCATCACAACAACGCCAGATTGCGCGAGTTTCTCGACCGGTTCGGTTTCGCCTACGAGTTCGTTTCCGCCAGCCAGATGTACAACGACGGCGCGTTCGACGAGGCGCTGCGGCAAGTGCTGCGGAACAATCGGGCGATCCTCGATATCATGCTGCCGACCCTGCGCGAGGAGCGGCGGAGGACTTATTCCCCGGTGCTCCCGATCAGCCCGACCACCGGTGCGGTGCTTCAGGTCCCGGTGGAGGTGGTCGATGCCGAGGCGGGGATCGTGCGGTTCGAGGACGAGGACGGCAGCACCGTCGAGCAGTCCGCTCTGGGCGGAATGGCCAAGCTGCAATGGAAAGTCGACTGGGCGATGCGTTGGTATGCGCTCGGCGTCGATTACGAGATGTGCGGCAAGGACCTGACCGACAGCGTCACCCAGTCGGGCAAGATCGTACAGGTGCTCGGCGGACGCAAGCCGGAAGGGCTGATCTACGAGTTGTTCCTCGATGCCAATGGCGAGAAGATCTCCAAGTCCAAGGGCAACGGCCTGACGATCGAGGAATGGCTGACTTACGGCAGCGAAGAGAGCTTAGGCTTCTATATCTTCCCCAATCCGAAGAGCGCCAAGCAGCTCCATGTCGGGGTGATCCCGCGGGCGGTGGACGATTACTGGCAGTTCCGCGAACGTCTGGCGGAGCAGCCGCTCGACAAGCAACTGGGCAATCCCGTCTGGCACCTGCTGCGCGCCAACGGCGGTTTCGACGGGGCCGAGGCGCCGGGCGCGGGCGAGAGTCTGCCGGTGACTTATGGCCTGCTGCTCAATCTCGTGGGCGTGCTTGGCGCCGGGGCGACGCGCGAACAGGTCTGGTCCTACCTCGGCAACTATATCGACGATCCCGATCCGGCGAAGCTGCCCGAACTCGACGGGCTGGTCGACAGGGCGCTCGCCTATAGCCGCGACTTCATCGCGCCCACGCTGAACCGGCGCGCGCCGGCAGCGAACGAAGCGGCCGCGCTCGAAGCGCTCGACCGGGCGCTGGAGACAGTGGCGCCGGATGCCGGGGCGGAGGAACTGCAGACGATCGTTTACGAGATCGGCAAGCAGGAGGCGTTCGGGTTCGAGAACCTGCGCGACTGGTTCCGCGCCCTGTACGAAACCCTGCTCGGGTCGAGCCAGGGGCCGCGCATGGGCAGCTTCATCGCGCTTTACGGCATCGACGACACGCGCAAGCTGATTGCCGAGGCGCTGGCGCGCGCCTGAGGGTTGCTCGATCCCGGCTGGTGCCGGTCAGCCCCACTTGCGGGTGCGATACCACTTGGTGATGACATATTTCACCCCGCGTTCCACCGGGGTGCCGGCGTGAAGCGTGTCGTCGTTGGGCGTGCCGTCGGGCCGGGCGTTGTTCCAGGTCAGCAGCACGCCGGGCTTGGGCGGGATCTTGATGCCGACTTCGGTGAAGTGCGTTTCGCCGCCGGCCTCCACCGCGTTGAGAAAAGCCATGGCGGTCCACGATCGCTGGCCGCCGCGCTTGCGTTCCGACTTCCAGTAATCCTCGGTCGTATAGAACCAGTCGTTGTGCGGCTTGAACTGCTGGCCGGGCATATAGCGCTGGCCCTGAATCGCCTCGCCGGTTTCGGCTTTCAGGCCCAGGGCGTCGTCGATCCGCCGCGAAATGCCCGCGACGAACCGATCGCGCGGATCGAGATTGCCCGAATAGGACGTGCGGAAGCCGGTCGAATAGTCGGCGTCGAACAGCGTGCTGGGCTGGGCCACGGCGTCGATCATCAGGATCAGCCGCTGGCATTCGGCCGCGCTCAGGAAATCGCCGAAGGCATAGATCTCGGCCTTTTCGGTCGGCACCTTGTAGGCCTGCGGATCGGCTTCGAGCCGCTTGCGGACCGATGCGCCGACGCGCTTGAGCGCATCCTTGTCGGGAATCGTTGCGGTCTTGGTCATTGCGCGCTTTCCTATCAGCGCCAGAATGTGCTTCAAGAGGGCGAACGGGGGCGCCCGTTGGAAACGAGATCCGGGAGGAGAGACGCGATGACCGATATTCCCGCACGCCGATACCCGAAAGTGGCGATGGTCCTCCACTGGCTACTGGCGATCGGGGTGATCGCGCAGTGGCGGCTGGCTGTGGCGGGCGAGAACGCCGCGTCCGAGGCGGCCGGGCGCGAGATCATGGGCAATCACTTCTCCCTCGGGGTCGTCATATTGCTGCTGGCGCTGGCGCGCCTGGCGTGGCGCCTGGTGCAGCCCAACCCGCCGCTGGCGAGCGATCTTGCGGCATGGGAACGCTGGTTGGCGAAGACGACCCACACGTTATTCTACGTCCTCCTGATCGTCATGCCGCTGGCGGGCTGGTATGCGATGTCGAAGTACGGCAACGGGGTGGACGTGTTCGGGGTCTTCTCCCTGCCTGCCCTGCCGGTCGCGCCGGATCCGGAAGGGGCGAGCGAGATCTTCGGCCTCCACGCCGCCGCGGGCGTCGCGCTGCTGGTGCTCGCCGGGCTGCACATTCTCGGCACGCTCAAGCACACGCTGGTCGACCGCGACGGCAACCTGTTCCGCATGCTGCCCTTCGGCCAGCCGCGGGCCTGACTGTCCGCGCCATCCACGCGAAAACCCCCGCCAGGCTGCTGGCGGGGGTTCGCAAAGGGTCGCCGGGCTGAGGGACCCCGGCGACGGGAAAGGCATTTTTACCAGAAGAAGTCGTAGATCACGTCGACCACCTGGCCGTTGTAGGTGTTCACCAGCAGGACGTCGTCGTAATAGCGGACCCAGCGATAGGGGCCGTATGCCGGCGGCAGGCGATAGCGCCACGGATCGTTGATCCAGTAACGGTTGCTGTAAAACACGCTGCCGATGTGCAGGCCGATGCTCAGGCGGTCGTAGCGATAGCCGCGATAGGGCGCGTAGTAGCGGCCCGGGCGATAGACATGCCGGTTGGCGGCGCGATAGCGATGCCAGTTGTAACGGTTGTTGTTGCGCCAGGTGCGGTTCCATGCGCGATGATTGCGGTTGTCGCGGCGGTTGTCCCACCGGTCGCGCCGACGGTCCGATCTGTCGCGGCGGTTTTCATGGCGATCGCCCCATCGATCGCGCCGATCGTGGTTGCGATCGCGGCGGTTGTCGCGGCGATCCTCCCACCGATCCCGGCGGTCGTCATTGCGATCGCCCCATCTGTCACGCCGGTTGTCGCGCCGATCTTGCCAGCGATCGCGCCGGTTCTCGTTCCAGTCCCGCCGGCTTTCGCGCCGTTCGCGGGCCTGTTCGCGGCGACGTTCGATCGCGCGTTCGGCGCGCTGGCGTTCGCGCTGCTGTTCGGCGCGTTGCCGCGCCACGGCCCGGCGCGGGCTCTCGGCATCGCCCGTCTCAATGCGTGCCGGGCGGGTATTCTCGCGGTTCCAGCCGGTGTTGGAGCGCAGCCCTGTGCGATCGCGGCGCAGCTCGCGGCGGCGTTCGCTGCGCTGGCCGCGCGCCTCGCGCCGCTGCTGGGCGCGCTCGCTGCGGACCTGGCGGCGATGCTGCCGTGCTTGCTGGCGTTCGCCGCGCTCACGCTGCGCACGCGGTTGCTCGGCCGCTTCGGCGGCGAAACTCGGGGCGGGAAGGGCGGTCAGCGCCATTGCACCGGCCAGGCCGGTCAGCGCGCTCCCTTTCAGGAATTGTCCAAATGTCATGTGCGGCTCTCCGTTCGGTCGAGAAACGCCGCGCCCACCACCAGCGGCCCCTCTGCTGTAATGAGGGCCTTGTACGATGAGGCGAATGACCGCGAACTGAACCGCTCGTGCAGGCTTCCGTTCAGGTTGAGCGTTGCTGACCTGAATGCGTGCGCACGGTCTGTCGCTCGTCGGGAAGGCCGCGACGAGCGGACAGGCCGCCGGTCTATCTCACCGAGTCAGCTTCTTGTACGCCAGCCTGGTCGGGCGGTCCGCCGCATCGCCCAGCCGGCGCCGCTTGTCTTCCTCGTACGCTTCGAAGTTGCCTTCGAACCATTCGACGTGGCTGTTGCCCTCGAACGCCAGGATGTGCGTCGCCAGGCGGTCGAGGAAGAAGCGGTCGTGCGAGATGACCACGGCGCAGCCGGCGAAGTTTTCGATCGCCTCTTCCAGCGCGCCGAGCGTTTCCACGTCGAGGTCGTTGGTCGGCTCGTCGAGCAGCAGGACGTTGCCGCCTTCCTTCAGCATCTTGGCCATGTGCACGCGGTTGCGTTCGCCGCCCGAGAGCTTGCCGACGTTCTTCTGCTGGTCCTGTCCCTTGAAGTTGAACGCGCCGACATAGGCGCGGGTGGAAACGTCGTGGCCGTTGACTTTCATGTAGTCGAGGCCGTCGGAAATCTCCTCCCACACGTTGTTCTTCGGGTTCAGATCGTCGCGGCTCTGGTCGACGTAGCCGAGATGCACGGTGTCGCCGATCTCGATCGTCCCGCTGTCGGGCGTTTCCTGCCCGGTGATGATGCGGAACAGCGTGGACTTGCCCGCGCCGTTGGGGCCGATCACGCCGACGATCCCGCCGGGGGGCAGCATGAACGAGAGGTTTTCGAACAGGAGCTTGTCGCCATAGGCTTTCGTGATGTTCTTCGCTTCGATCACTTTGCCGCCCAGCCGTTCGGGCACCTGGATCACGATCTGCGCCTTGCCCGGCTTGCGGTCCTGCTGCGCGTCCTGCAGCTGTTCGAACTTGCGGATACGCGCCTTGGACTTGGTCTGGCGCGCGCTGGGCGTCTGCCGGATCCATTCCAGTTCGCGGCTGAGCGCCTTCTGCCGGCCCGATTCCTCGCGGCTCTCCTGCTCCAGCCGCTTGGCCTTCTTTTCCAGATAGGTCGAGTAGTTGCCTTCGTAGGGATAGTACGATCCGCGATCGAGTTCGAGGATCCAGCCGACCACGTGATCGAGGAAGTAACGGTCGTGGGTGATCATCAGCACCGCGCCGGCATATTCCTTCAGGTGGTTTTCCAGCCATTCGACCGATTCGGCGTCGAGGTGGTTGGTCGGCTCGTCGAGCAGGAGGATCGAGGGCTTCTGGATCAGCAGGCGGGTGAGGGCGACGCGGCGCTTCTCGCCGCCCGAAAGGTCGGTCACCGGCCAGTCGCCCGGCGGGCAGCGCAGCGCCTCCATCGCGATTTCGAGCTGGTTGTCGAGCGTCCAGCCGTCCACCGCGTCGATCTTTTCCTGGAGAGTGCCCATCTCCTCCATCAGCGCGTCGAAATCGGTGTCGTCCTTCGGATCGCCCATCTCGGCGCTGATCGCGTTGAAGCGTTCGACCATGTCGGCGACTTCGCGCGCGCCGTCGCGCACGTTCTCGAGCACGGTCTTGCTCTCGTCCAGCTGCGGCTCCTGCGGCAGGTAGCCGACGGTGATGTTCTCGCCCGGCCAGGCCTCGCCGGTGAAATCGGTGTCGATCCCGGCCATGATCTTCATCAGGGTGGACTTGCCCGCGCCGTTGGGGCCGACGATGCCGATCTTCGCACCCTGGTAGAATTGCAGGTTGATATTCGACAGCACCGGCTTGGGCGCGCCGGGGAAAGTCTTGGTCATGTTCTTCATGACGAATGCGTATTGGGCGGCCATCAGTCGTCCTTCGGGAAATTCGCGGGGTTTCGGAGTTGGCGCGCAGATAGGGCCTGCCGCGCGCGCGGGCAAGCCGCACTTGGCGGGGAAGCGGCCAGTGCCGTCTCGACCGGAGCGGCTCTACGTCCCGCTGGCGAAGCCCCGTCGCAACAGGAACGGCAGCATGGCGGCCTGAAAGGCGGCGCGGGCGACCAGGAACAGCGTGAAGGCGAGCCACAGCCCCCAGTTGCCCTGCGGCCAGGCGAACCACAGCGTCAGGGCATAGACCGCGCTGGCACCCAGCATCGACAGCAGCAAAGCACGCGTCCAGCTCGCGCCCACGAACACGCCGTCGAAGACGAAGCCGGCGACCCCGGCAAAGGGGATCAGCACCAGCCAGATCGCCTGTTCCTGCGCAGCGCGCGCCACCGCCGGTGTCGCGGCGAAGCTGGCGAGGACGGGGTCCGCGAGCAGCGCGAAGGCGAGCGCGACCAGCGCAGCGGCACCCATTCCGCGGACCATGATCGCGCGGATATAGGCGGCAAAGCCCGCCCGATCCTCGGCGCCGCGTCGTTCCCCGTTCAGCACTTGCGCCGCGTTCTCGAATCCGTCGAGCAGCAGCGCGGTGAAGACGAACATCTGATAGAGGATGCCGTTCGCCGCCAGCACCACCGCGCCGCGCTCCGCGCTGAGCCGGGTCAGCGCGGCGAGGGCGATCATCAGGACGACGGTGCGCAGGAACAGGTCGCGGTTGAGCGAGAGGAAGGGGCGCAGGCTGGCCCAGCGCAGCACGGTCTTCTCGCGCGCGGCGGCGAGCAGCGTCGCCCCGTGGCTGCCACGCGCGACGAAAGCGGCCAGTATCGCCAGCTTGGCATATTCGGCGATGAAGCTCGACCAGCCGACCCCCGCGATTCCGGTGTCGAGCCCGAGCACGAACCACAGCCCCAGCGCGACGTTGAGCAGGTTGTAGACGACTTCGATCACCAGCACCGCCGCCATTCGCCGCTGCCCGACGAGATAGCCGACAAGCGCGAGGTTCAGCATCACGCCGGGCGCGGACCAGTACCGGATATCGGCATAGATCCGCGCCGCGGCGAGCACGTCCCCGCGCGCGCCCAGCGCATCGAGCAGGGCGGGCATCAGCAGCGGCTTGGCCAGCAGCAGCGCGGCCGCGATGGCAAGGCCGATCGTCGCGCCGCGCAGCAGGATCGCCGCCTGCTCCGCGGTGCCGCTGCGCGTTCCGGCCTGCGCGACGAGGCCCGTGGTCCCCGTCTTGAGGAAGTTCATCACCGTGAACAGCATCGCGAAAAGGCGCGCGCCGACGTCGACCGCGCCCTGCGTCGCCGCGTCGTCGAGCCGGCCGACGATCCACATGTCGCCCAGGCCGATCAGCGCGGTGGCGACGTTGGTGACCATCGCGGGCAGGGCGATGGCCCAGATCGCGCGGGTATCGAGAGCGTGGCGGGCGCGGCCGGCGGGGGAGGGCGTTTCAGCGGAGATGGCCGTTGCTCCTTTCCGCCTCACGCGCTTCGCTTGGGAGCATTTTGGCCGAACCTGTCCCCCGGACACGTTCGAGTCGCAAAATGCTGGTCGGGGAGACAGGATTCGAACCTGCGACATCTTGCTCCCAAAGCAAGCGCGCTACCGGACTGCGCCACTCCCCGACCGATGATCGCCGCGGTACCTGGTGGGCCCGGCAGGACTCGAACCCGCGACCTAGCCGTTATGAGCGGCCAGCTCTAACCAACTGAGCTACAGGCCCCCGGGTACCGTTCGGCGCGCGCGGGTTAGCCCGCGCAGCGCGTGCGTGCAAGCATCAGACGACGACCGACTGCATGATCTCCGCCACGGTGGTCGGGCGAATGCCGTGCCGGTCGAGATAGGCGAAGACCGCGCGAAACCAGTCGTAGAGGGCGTCGAGATCGTCGTCGGTCTCGACATAGGGCGTGTGGCCGAGCGCGAGCGAGGGGCTGTGAAACGACAGCACGATCAGCGGCAGGCCGTCGTCGATCGCCATGTCCAGCGCGCGGATCGCATCGTCGACGGTCGTTCCTTCGGGCGTCAACGGGATGCGTTCGAGCAGGCCCAGGTTTGCGGCCAGGCCGCGCATCCGCGGCAGCCGCGAGAGGAGGGGATAGAGCAGGCGCCCCTGCCGGCGCAGCATTCCCCAGTACACGGTCGTCAGCGGCAGTTCGAGAACCGACATCTCGCCGTCGAGCCAGAACGGTTCGAGCGGATAGTCGGCATAGTCCGGCCCGTGTCCCTTGCGATAATCGAACAGCGGGCGAAAAGAGGTATCGACCCCGACGCCGGCTTCGCGAAGCAGATCGGTCGTCGCGCTGCCGAAGCCATAGCGCCCGGCGCGATAGAGCTGCGGATTCGCGCCGAAATTCTCCGCGATCGCGTTGCGCAAGGTCAGGAACTTCGCGCGTTCGAGATCGGGCGACAGGTTCCCGGCATAGGAATTGTGCGCATCCACATCTTCTTCGAACGGCGGATTGACCCAGGGGTGCAGCTGGATGCCGACTTCGGCAGTGCCCCGCGCCACCGCACCGCCAAGAATATCCTTCGCGACGGTCGAATTGGCTATCGGCCAGTCGATCAGGTAGCTGGGCACGACCCCTTTCGCCTCGCAGAATTCCTGGAAATTGCGGAGGCGGGGTACGTGCCGCAGGCCGTGGCGATCGCGCGTGAACGGCCCGTCCCAGTCGAACTCCTCCTCGGTATCGACGGTCAGCAGGAAGCGGCGCCCGAAGGCGGACGAGAAGCGGGCCCTGGGGCCGGGGGGTGGCAAAGTGCGGGTGGTCTTGTTCAAGCGCCGATACTCCAGCGGAACGCCGTTGCGATTCAGCGCGCTTCGGGATGTCGCTTCGGCTCGCGACTTTCGGTGGGGCTAGAATCGCGTCCGGTCTCGGTCAAGCGCGGCAGCGCGAGCCGAAGGGCATCGTCCACACGTTCGAGCGCTCCGCCGACAAGCCCCGCTTCCGCGCGCACCAGCCGCAGCGCGAAGCCGGCGCCGAACATCCCCGCGCTCACCCCGCCCTGCGGCGCGCGGGGCTGGGTCGCGAACACGTCTTCCTCCGCAGCAAGGGCCGCCGGCAGCGTGGCGCTGAGCAGGACCACGCCGCGCTCCGCGCGCAGCGCCAGTTCCACCGTCTCGCCTGAGCCCAGAGCGGACGCGAGCGTCGCCAGCAGCCGCCAGGCCAGCGCTTCGCCTTCGCGCAGGGCAAGCGGGACGATTGCCGGTTCCTGGGGAATGTCGAGCGCGAAGCCCGAGAGGCGGGGTGCCAACACCGGTTCCAGCTGCTTCGCCAGCGCCCGGCACAGCACGGCGAAGTCGCAATCGCCCTCCAGCGGTTCGAGCGCGCCGGTCTCGATCCGCGCCAGCCGATCCAGTTCGTCGAACCCGGCCAGCATCCGCGCTGCGTCGCCGGCGATATTGGCGGCCAGCGCGCGGTATTCGTGCGGCACTTCGCCGAAGACCTGCTGCTGGATGACTTCGGCGAAACCCTGGATCGCGTTTACCGGCGTGCGCAATTCGTGGAGCAGTTGCCGGATACGATCCGCTTCTGCGCAGCTGCCGCCTTCCCGCTCGGTCGCGAGGTGCAGGGCGGGGCGGCGGAACTTGCCTGCCAGACCGTAAAACCGGCCCCCTTGCGCGGTGAAGCGTGGGCCGGCGTCGACGATCCATTCGCCCGCGATTTGCGGGGCGCCGTGCAGCGCCATCCGCGCGCCTTCCAGCCGCTGCCACTTTTGCAGGGCAGCGCGGGCCTCGGGCGTGGCGAGCCGCATGCCCACGACCATCGACGCGACGCCGGGTTCGGCCCAGTCGATGCGGCCGGCAGCGTCGGTGGTAAAGGCGAAGCCGCGCAAGGGCGGCACGTCGTTGTCGCCCTGCTCCCCGAGCGGGAGGCGCGGCGCGGAATCGATCGCAGGCCCCTCCGCGCGGGCGCGCTGGAAGGCTTCGATCCGCCGCACGAGCGCGCCGATCGCGGTTTCCTCGTCCTCGTCCTCGCCCTCGTCGTCCCCGCTGTCGTTCGCGGGGACCGTCAGCTCGAGCGGCTCGCGCTCGTCCGCCCGCGGCATCGGCTGGACGACGCTCTCGCGGTCGATGCCGCCCCCCGGATCGGGCAGCCCGCGGTCGTGGATTCCCAGCCTTTCCAGCAGTTCGATGGCGCGCGGCGGCAGGTTTCGGCGCAGGCGCAGGAAGCCGCGGGCGCGGATCGGCAGGCGCGGGATCAGCGCTTCCCAGTCTTCCGCGTCGAGGTCGGCACGCGCCAGCGCCGCCGCCGCCACTTCGGGCTCGTCTTCGGCGAGATGGGCGGCAAGTTCGGGATTGCGGAAACGCCACCCGGAATCGCGAATCATCGCTGCCCGGTCGGGCGCCGGGATGATTTCGCCGAGCGCGCCCAGCCGAAGCCAGGCGGAGGAGGTGAGGCCCCGGTCGAACCCGCCGCGCCGGGCACCCAGCAGGTCCAGCAATTGCCGGAATTGCGCGCGCGCCGCGCGCCCGCCGCTCGCGCGGTGGCGCAATACTGTGGCGAGGCGGTCGTCGAACTGCATGAATCTCCGGTGGGCATAGGCTCTTGGCGGAGCCTCGTGAACGCATCATTCTAGCAGTTTCCACGACCATAGGGCATCTTGCTGCTCAGCGCGTTGCAAAGCGGGACAATTGCTGGCAAGGCTAATAATATTAGGTGGCTGCCGCTGGCGACACCGGTTTAGTTGCAATTTTGGGGTCGTGCGGTCGCACGGCGCACGTGGGGGCACCCGCAATGGCGAATCTGGACGAAATCGATCGGCGCCTGCTCGCCGAACTGCAGAACGAAGGGCGTGTCACGAATGTCGAGCTGGCGCATCGCGTCGGGCTGACCGCGCCGCCGTGCCTGCGCCGCGTGCGCTCGCTCGAAGAAGAAGGCGTAATTCGCGGCTATCATGCGGAACTGGACGCATCGAAGCTGGGCTTCGCAATCACCGTGTTCGCAATGGTCAGCCTGAAGAGCCAGGCGGAAGATGCGCTGCGCGAATTCGAAGCGCATATGCAGGAACTGCCCGAGGTGCGCGAAGTGCATATGCTCAACGGCGAGATCGACTTCATCCTCAAGATCGTGAGCCGCGACCTCCAGAGCTTCCAGGAATTCCTGACCAGCAAGCTGACGCCCGCCCCCAACGTGGCCAGCGTGAAGACCAGCCTGACGATCCGGACCAGCAAGCACGAACCGGGCGTGCCGCTGGAGTGACGCTTTCCCGGGCTGCGCTTCGCGAAACGGAGCGGGGCAATGCGGTCCTCCCCATTTTCACGCAGTGCAAATGGGGAGGTGGCAGCCGCGCCAGCGGCTGACGGAGGGGTTACTTGCTTTGGCAGTAACGAACGATCGAATCTGCAATTTCGTTCGCGTCGCGTAGAACCTCGCTCGCCGGAATACGAATGACCTCAATATTCTGTGCGCGAAGCCATCGGTCTCGGGCGATATCCCGCTCAGGCCGATCGCCCATGTCGTGTGCCTGGCCGTCAATCTCGATAGCGAGCTTCAGTGCCGCCACGTAAAAGTCCAGCACATACCGGCCGAGAGGGTGCTGCCGCCGAAATTTGATATCGCAAGCCTTCCGGCGTAGCTCCTGCCAGAGAAGCACTTCGGGCAAACTCATCTCTGCGCGCAACCGGCGCGCCCTGCCAATGTCCCGGATGCGCTTCGTGCGCGGCACTTTCCCCCTCCGTCACCCGCCTGCGGCGGGCGCCACCTCCCCATTTGCGCCTGCGGCGAAAACGGGGAGGAACCCGACCGGCTCACGCCTGGCTGTCGGTGCTGCGCTCCTTCAGCCATTCCTCCAGCCACTTGATCGAATAGTCGCCGTTCAGCACGTCGGGCTGCTTGATCAGTTCCTGGTGCAGCGGGATCGAGGTCTTTACGCCCTCGACCACCATTTCCTCCAGCGCGCGGCGCAGGCGCATGATGCAGCGTTCGCGGTTGCGGCCGTAGACGATCAGCTTGGCGATCATCGAATCGTAATAGGGCGGGATGCGATACCCGGCATATAGCCCGCTATCGACGCGCACATGCATGCCGCCGGCCGCGTGGTAATAGTTGACCGTGCCGGGGGAGGGGGCGAAAGTCCACGGATCTTCCGCATTGAGGCGGCATTCGATCGCGTGCCCGGTAAACGTGATCTCGTCTTGGGTGCACGACAGATCTTTGCCGTCGGCGATGCGGATCTGCTCGCGCACAAGGTCGATCCCGGTGATCATCTCGGTCACCGGATGTTCGACCTGGAGGCGGGTGTTCATCTCGATGAAGTAGAATTCGCCGTCTTCCCACAGGAACTCGATCGTGCCCGCGCCGCGATAACCCATGTCGGCCATCGCCTTCACGCAGACGCCGCCCATGCGGTCGCGCTCTTCGGGCGTGATGACCGGCGACGGCGCTTCTTCCAGCACTTTCTGGTGGCGGCGCTGGAGCGAACAGTCGCGCTCGCCCAGATGGATCGCGCCGCCGCGCCCGTCGCCGAACACCTGAAATTCGATATGGCGCGGGTTGCCGAGATATTTCTCGATATAGACGGTGGCGTCGCCGAAGGCGGCCTTGGCCTCGCTGCCCGCCTGTTTCATCAGGGTTTCGAGCTGGTCGGGCCCTTCGCAGACTTTCATCCCGCGCCCGCCGCCGCCGCTCGCGGCCTTGATGATGACGGGATAGCCGATCTCGCCCGCGATCCGCCGCGCCTCGTCGTAATCCGATACGGCGCCTTCGCTGCCCGGCACCAGCGGCAGGCCCAGCGCGCCGGCGGTGCGCTTCGCCTCCACTTTGTCGCCCATCGTGCGGATATGTTCGGGCTTGGGCCCGATCCACTTGATGTCGTGCGCCTCCACGATTTCGGCGAACTTGGCGTTTTCGGACAGAAAGCCGTAGCCGGGGTGGATCGCGTCGGCCTGGGCGATCTCCGCCGCCGAGATGATGTTGGCGACGTTGAGATAGCTTTCGTTCGCGGGCGGCGGGCCGATGCAGACCGCGTGATCGGCCAGCCGAACGTGCATCGCGTCGGCATCGGCGGTCGAATGGACCGCGACCGTTTCGATCCCCATTTCGTGGGCCGCGCGGTGGATCCGCAATGCGATTTCGCCGCGGTTGGCGATAAGGATGCGTGAAATGCCCACGATTCGCCTCAGCCGATGACGACCAGCGGCTGGTCGAATTCGACCGGCTGCGCGTTTTCGACCAGGATCGCCTTGACCGTGCCCGCCTTGTCCGCGGCGATCGGATTCATCACTTTCATCGCTTCCACGATCAGCAGCGTGTCGCCCTGCTTCACGCTGTCGCCGACCTTGACGAAAGGATCGGCGCCCGGCTCGGCAGCGAGATAGACGGTTCCGACCATCGGCGATTTCAATGCGCCGGCGTGATCGTCCGCCGCGGGCGGCGGCGAGGCTTCGCCGCCGGGGGCGGCCGGGGCGGGTGTCGCCGGTGCCGCCGGTGCCGGCGCGGCGAAGGTCGCAGGTGCAGCGGCCACCCCGCCGCGCGAAACGCGGACTTTGCGGTCGCCGTCCTCGACCTCGATTTCGGTAAGCCCGGTCTCGGCAAGCATTTCGGCCAGCTCGCGGACCAGAGCGGTGTCGACGTCCATGCCGGGCTTGCGCCCGGCGCTGCCTTTGTTCTCGGCCATTAAACAACCCTTGTTCGTTACGAACGCCCGCCTATGCGCGGCCCGGCCCGGGCTGGCAAGGGGGCGAGGGGGGAGAGGTTACAATTCCGCTACGGCCTCCAGCGCGATCAGATAGGATCGCGCGCCCAGACCCTTCACCGTCCTTACCACTGCCTCGCCGACATAGGAATGGTGGCGAAACGCCTCGCGGGTGGAGGGGTCGGACAAGTGCACTTCGATAACCGGCGTTCGGATCGCCTTGACCGCATCGAGCAATGCGATCGAGGTATGGGTATAGGCGGCGGGGTTGAGCAGGACCGCTTTCGCCCCTTCGGCCTGGGCCTCGTGCAGCCAGTCGACCAGCATCCCTTCGTGGTTGGTCTGGCGCATATCGATCGCCAGCCCCAGTTCGCGCGCGCGATCTTCCAGCATGGCGGCAATGTCGTCGAGCGTGTCCGATCCGTAGATCTCCGGCTCGCGCAGACCGAGCAGGTTCAGATTCGGCCCGTTGAGGACATAGACGGTGTTGGACATTGGTCAGTAGTGCCCCTTGCACTGAACGATTTCCAGCCTTTGATCGGGGTGTTTCCCGGCAATGCGATAGACGAGACGGTCCCTGTGGTTGACCCTGCGGGACCAGAGGCTGGCAAGCTCGCCTCGAAGCGGTTCGGGCTTGCCCGATCCTTTGAACGGATTCCTGCGGCTCTCTTCGATCAGGCCGTTCAGGCGCAGCAACATCTTCCGGTCGTTCTCGCACCAGTATCGATAGTCTTCCCATGCGTGGGAGGAGAAGACGATCTTCACGGGCGGATCAATTCACGCTCGATGCCTTCGCCGCGGTCGAGTTCGGCGATGCTTTCGCGCAACCGCCCGGCGTTTTTCGGATTTGCCAGCAGGTGCTCGGTCTCGACGATCGAGTTCCATTCGGACAGGGAGACCATCACCACGGCCTCTCCGTTGCGGCGGGTGACGACCACTTCGGAACAGTGGTCCACCACCTTGTCCATCACGCTCTTCAGGTTCTTGCGCGCATCGCTGTAGGTTATCACATCCACGACAGGTCTCCTTGCGGTGCATATGTACATGAAATTGTACATATGCAATGGGAACGGGCTCAGGCGTCGATGCCCTTTGCCTTCCCCCACTGGCGTGCGGCGGTGTAGCCGAGATAGCCGGTGCCGAAGAGCATGTAGAGTTCTTCGGGCAGGCCGCGCAGATAGGCGGTGATGCCGGCCCCGATGTTCTGTGCGGCGACCGGATCGAACGCCGACAGCACGCCCATCGGCAGGGCGAACAGCAGCAGGACGTACATGACGTAGAGAAAGCTCGGGCGCGCGCGGCTGGTCCAGGGATCGCGCGAACGGGCCTCCGCCACGATGGCCGAGAGGCGCGTCTCGATCCGTTTCAGTTCCTGCGTTCCCTCGAGTTCGAGCAGTTCGAGCTTGGCCCTGGCGCGGGCTTCCTTGTCCGGGATGACCTTGTCGATGATCGCGGAAATCGGTCCGATGAGTGATTCGATGAGAGGCATGGCGAACTCCTTGGTTGCGAGTCGCCAATTCATATAACCATAACGGTTAGTGTAGGAAAGTGTTTTTTGCCGGTCAGGCGTCCAGCCCGGCGTCGGCCAACAGGTTGCGCGCGAGGGCGAGGTGGGGCCGGTCGAGCATCGCGCCGTCGAGGCCGACGGTCCCGGCGCCGGGATTGGCATCGAATGCGGCAACGACCTTGCGGGCATGGGCGATTTCCTCCTCGCCCGGCGTGAAGGCGTCGTTGATCGCCTCCACTTGCGCCGGGTGGATCGCCAGCATCCCGCGATAGCCCTGGCCGCGCACCATGCGCGCCCGCTCGCGCAAGCCGTCGAGATCGCGGAAATCGGCCTGGATCGTCTCGATCGCCGCCACGCCCGCCGCTGCGGCGCCCAGCAGGCACAGGCTGCGGGCGAGTTCGAAGGTCGGCATGTAGCGCCCGTCCGGGCCGAACTGGACGCGCGCGCCGAGAGCCGAGGAGAGATCTTCCGCGCCCCAGCTCATCGCGACCAGCCGCGGTGCGCCCTCGTAGTCGCCGGTGCAAAACATCGCCCGCGGCGTTTCGGTGACGAGCGCGGCCACCCGCGTCGTGCCGGGGGCTATGCCGTGAATCGCCTCCAGCTTCGTGAGATGGGCATCGAGCGCCTCGACATCGGCGCGCCCTTCGGCCTTGGGCAGCATCACGCCGCCCGGACCGGCGGGCATCACCGCCTCCAGGTCGGAAAGCGTCTCGCCGCCCGCCAGCGGATTGACTCTGACCCACAGCCGCTCGCGATCGTCCCGCGTAGCCAGGAAATCGTGCACCAGCGCCCGCGCGGCGGGCTTGCTGTCGGGCGCGACCGAATCTTCCAGATCGAGCAGGACGATATCCGCCGGCCCGTCGGCTGCCTTGGCCATCTTGCGCTCGCTGTCGCCCGGGGCGAACAGCCACGATCGCATACGGGGCCGGGTGCTGGGTGCGGTGCGGGAAGTGGGCGCGTTCATCGGCAAATCCTCCTGCCGCGCGCGCTAGGGCCGAAGCGGGAAGGGTGCAAGGCCGGCGATGGCCGTTGGAACTGGGGGACCGCCGGGATGGGGCGATGGGTGAAACCACTGGTCGGGACGACTGGATTCGAACCAGCGACCCCCACACCCCCAGTATCTTCCGCGCCAATTTTACGCAGCTTTGCGCAGCCTTATGTAGCTTTATAATCAAGCGAGATCAGTTGCTTGGCTCTCGGAACTCGCCGTACCCAAGTTGGCGTAGCTTTACCGCTGCCACTTACGGGAATCTTACGGGAGCCAATTCCATGCCAAAGGGCAACTTCCAAGGGTTCGTCGTGCCCGAGCCGTGGGCGAATGACGGCGGAAAGCGGCGCGAGCCGGTGTTGGATGCTGACCACACACCGCCGCGTGTCGTTCGGCATGTCGGCTGGCAGCACTGCATCACCTGCCGCAAGCCGTTCTGGTCGAATGATGTGATCGCCCTACGCCGCTGCCCGTCATGCAAGGGCGTGAAGAACGAATACGCAAAGCCGCTGCGCAAACAGGAGACGGGACGGGCGTAGCGGTGCTCGGTCCGAGTCCAGCCGAGCCGGGGCTTAGCGGAGCAGTCCCCCGTTAAATCCAACCTCCGCAGTAGCGGGGAACTACGCCACCTGACGCTGCCGCCACCTCGCTCCTTCGGAGCGGGGCGGTGTTCTGAGCTTTAGACGAAATACACGTCCTCCGGCGAGAACTTGGAATCGAGCGAGTTTGCCTCAGCGGGCGCATTAGCCTCAATGGCCTTCCAGAACTTCTCATCGAAGCGTCCGTCGATGCGGAAGTATTCAAGGGCGTGAATCAGCTTGATGCGGTTCGCTTTATAGCCACCAAACTTCTCTTCGAGTTTGTAGAATCCCAACCCTTCGAAATCCTCAGCACGTTCCAGTTCATCAACGTACCTGAGCACCTCCGTGGCAAACTCCGCTTTGACGGCATAGACGTCCGCGAATGGATCAGCGCCGTAGGTTTCAAGCTCAATGTTCTCATGGAGGATCGGCGCGACGCGATTGAAGTAGGCGAACGCGAGCGCATCATTGAAGCTCTCTGGATTCTGCTTGTATCCAAGCAAGAATGTGAGGCGCTTCAGTTCGTAAAGAGCAACGAGATTCTGTTCCAAGGTAACACCCCCTGCTTGATTGATTGTTTATAGATGGGGAGTTCCCGTCGAACGGGCAAGAGTTATGCGGAATTCCCGCCACCGCTTACGGTAGGCTTATCACCGACCGCGCATAAGCAAACGGGGCGGCTCATGCTGCCCGCTTAACTTGTTGGTTTTGCTTTAAAACCACTGGTCGGGACGACTGGATTCGAACCAGCGACCCCCACACCCCCAGTGTGATGCGCTACCAGGCTGCGCTACGTCCCGTATCCAGTGGAGGGCGGCCCTATAGGGTGCCGGCCGGGTGGTGGCAAGCGCCGATCTTCGCGCCGTGCGCTATGCGCGATTCGTTGCTCTCATCTTCCAATGCTGCTAGGCGCGCCCACTTGATCGCCGGGGAGGCGAAGGGCGGGCAGTCGCCGGGCTCTACGCACCCCCCGCACATGTTCTTGGCTCAAGCTCGATAGGCACATTTCCATGCTCGATTTCCTTGCCGCGGCGGCCAGCGCAGACGCGCCGCCCGCGTGGATCCAATGGCTTCCGATCGTCGGCATGATCGCGATCTTCTGGTTCCTGATCATCCGCCCGCAAATGCGCCAGCAGAAGCAGCACCGCGAGAAGATCGCCGGGATCAAGAAGGGCGATCAGGTCGTCACCGCCGGCGGGATCGTCGGCAAGGTCGTCAAGGTGGACGACAACTACGCCGATATCGAGATCGCGCAGGGCGTTCGCGTCAAGACGGTGAAGAGCACGATCGGCGATATCGTGCCGCCCGGCGGCGCGGCGGCGAACGACTGAGCGGGGCCGGCGGATGCTCGATTTCCCGCTCTGGAAGCGCGGCTGGTTCTGGGGGCTCACACTGGCCCTGACGGCGCTGGCGCTGCCATCGATCTTCTCGCTTTCGGGCGCCCGCTGGCCGGCGGCGCTGCCCGATCCCGAGGTCAACCTCGGGCTCGACCTTGCCGGCGGCAGCCACATCCTGCTGGAGGCCGATCCCGCCGAAGTCGCGAGCCAGCGCCTGCGCAACATGGAGGAATCGGTCCGCTCGACACTCCGCCGGGCGGAGCCGAGCGTCGGTTTCGGCGACGTTTCGACGGCCGATGGCCGGCTGAGCTTCATGGTCGAAAGCGTCGCGGACGTCGATCGCGCCCGCTCCCTGCTGGAGCCGCTATTGAACGGCGAGGGGCTGGTTCGCGAATGGAACCTGTCGGTGGTCGACGAAACCCGCATCGTGCTGACCCCGACCGAGGCCGGGCTGGAAGCTGCGGTCAATGCGGCGATGGATTCGTCGCAGGACGTGATCGACCGGCGCATCAACGCGCTGGGCACGCGCGAACCGACCATCATCCGCCAGGGCGAAAACCGCATCGTGGTCCAGGTGCCCGGCCTGCAGGATCCCCAGCAGGTCAAGGAACTGGTGGGTCGCACGGCCAAGCTCGAATTCAAGCTGGTCAACGAAAACGCCCTGCAGACCGATCTGGCGCAGGGCATTGCCGAACCCGGGCAGCAGATCTTCCCTTATGCCGCCGACAGCGGCTTTGCCGGGCAGAACGTCGCCGTCTACCGCCTCGGCGGGATCGACGGCGGATCGCTGATCCGGGCGCAGGCCAGCCGCAATCAGGACAATCAGGACGTCGTCGTCATCCAGTTCGACCAGCAGGGCGGCAACCGCTTCGCCAAGCTGACCTCGGAAAATGTCGGCAAGCAGTTCGCGATCATCCTCGACGGCGAGGTGATTTCCGCGCCCGTGATCCAGGATCGCATCCTCAGCGGCGTGTCCGAGATTTCAGGCAACTTCACGCCGGAAAGCGCGCAGCAGCTGGCGATCTCGCTCCAGTCCGGCGCGCTGCCGGTGGACCTGACCGTGGTCGAGGAACGGACGGTGGGGCCGGACCTCGGCGCCGAATCGATCCGCCTCGGCCTGCTCGCGATGCTGGTCGGCTCGATCGCGGTCGTGACGCTGATGATCGCGTCCTACGGCCGCTTCGGCGTCTATGCGACGATCGCGCTGGTTTTCAACGTGCTGATGATCCTGGGGATCATGGCGCTGATGAACACCACGCTGACGCTGCCGGGCATTGCCGGCTTCGTGCTGACGATCGGCGCGGCGGTGGACGCCAACGTGCTGATCAACGAACGCATACGCGAAGAACGCAAGCGCGGCCGGCGGGTGATCGCAGCGGTCGAGAACGGATATCGCGAGGCGAGCCGCGCGATTTTCGACGCCAATATCACCAACTTCATCGCCGGCGTCCTGCTGTTCATGTTCGGCACCGGCCCGATCCGCGGCTTCGCGGTGGTCCTGGTGATCGGCCTGTTCACCAGCGTTTTCACCGCCGTTTCGCTCACCCGCATGTGGGTGGCCGGCTGGCTGCGCCGGGCGCGGCCGCAAGACCTGAACATTTGAGGGAGACGATCGATGAAACTCCTCAAACTCGTCCCCGACGATACCAACATCAAGTTCCTGCGCTGGCGCGTGCCGTTCTATGTGGTCAGCATCCTGCTGATCGCGGCGAGCTGGGGCCTCGTGTTGACCAAGGGCCTGAATTACGGCGTCGATTTCGCCGGCGGATTGAACATAACCGCGACTTTCACCGAAAGCACGCAGGCCCCGGTCGGCGAACTGCGCGAAACGGTGGCGGACCTGGGATACGGCGAACCGATCGTCCAGCGCTTCGGCGAGGACAACCAGGTATCGATCCGCGTCCCGCTGCCCGACAGCGCGGAGGGCAATCCCGAGGCGGCGCAGAATATCGCCAATGCCATCGTGGCCGAACTGGAAGCAGGCTTCGCCGATTTCCGGCTCGACGGCAACGAGAACGTCTCTGGCAAGGTCTCGGACGAATTTCGCAGCGATGCGGCCTTCGCGCTGATTGCCGCGATGCTGGCGGTGGCGCTCTACATCTGGATCAGGTTCGAATGGCAGTTCGGCGTGGGCGCGCTGTTCGCGCTGTTCCACGACGTCTCGCTGACCCTGGGCATGTTCGCGCTGTTCCAGCTCGAATTCAGCCTGCAGATCATCGCCGCGATCCTGGCGATCATCGGCTATTCGCTGAACGACACGATCGTTGTGTACGACCGCATTCGCGAGAATCTGAAGAAATACCGCAAGATGCCGACGCCCGAACTGCTCGATCTGTCGGTCAACGAAACGCTGGCGCGTACGGTTATGACCTCGCTGACTCTGCTGATCGCGCTGGTGCCGTTGCTGCTGTTCGGCCCGGCCAGCCTGTTCGGCATGGTCGCGGCGATCACGCTGGGGATTTTCGTCGGCACTTACAGCTCGGTCTACATGGCGGCGCCGATCCTGATCTGGCTGGGGGTCGATTCGCACAGCTTCGTGCCGGGCGAAACCGATGCGGACAAGCAGGAGAAGGTGGCTCGGGGCGAGGTCTGAGGGCGAGTCGCGTGAGCGCTGCTGAAAAGGATCTCTAGATAAACCCTTCGTAAAGCGCGGCGAGCCGGGCCGCATGCGCCGGCCACCCGAACCCGGCCACCGTTGCAGCCACGCGCTCGCGCGGCGGCGGATCGGCGAAAATCCGGCGCAGGGCGGCCGCGATCGCGTCGATCTCGCGCGCGACGACGTATCCCGCGTCCGGCCCGGTCACCAGTTCGCGCGCGCCGCCGGCTTCGGAGATAACGATCGGCGTCCCGCAGGCGAGCGCTTCGACCCAGGCGTTGGCCAGGCCCTCCTTCTTCGAAGGCAGCACCATTGCGTTGGCGGCAGACAGGATCACCGGCAGCGTGTCGTGATCCACCGAGCCGACGAAGTGCACCCGGTCCGCCACGCCAAGATCGCGTGCGAGCGCGCGCAAATGCTTTTCGTCCTCACCCTTGCCGACCAGCAGCAGGCGAGTGCCGGGAATGCCGGCGATCGCGCCGATCACCAGATCCTGCCCCTTGCGGTCGATCAGCGCCCCCACGGTGGCGACGAGCGGGTCGTTCTCGCCAAGCGGGATGCCAAGCGTCTCGCCCAGGCGCGTGCGCAGGCCGGAATGGGCCAGCGGGCGAAAGCGGTCGCGGTCGAGGCCGGTATAATGGATCGCGATCTTGCCCGGCGGCATGCCGAGCGCGATCATGTCGTCGGCCAGGGCCTGCGACACCGAGAGCAGGCCGCGCGCGCCGGCGGCGGCGTCCAGCATCTGCTCGCGCGCGAAACCCTTTGTGCCCCACAGCGTGATGTCGGACCCGCGCGCCTTGATCGCATAAGGCAGGCCGAGCTGCTCCGCGAGCCAGGCGGCCGCCGGACCGTCGGGATAGAAGAACTGCGCATCGACCAGGTCGAACGGGCGCTGCGCATGAAGCTCGCGAACGAGGGGCAGAACGGCGCGCGCGATCAAGCTGGGGTTGATGCGCCCGCCCATGCGCGGCACCAGCAGATAGCTGGGGCGCCGCACGTCCACGCCGTTTTCCACCCCGTCCACCGCCGCCGCCGCCAGCGCGCGGTAGCGGCCGAGCGCGAGCGGGGGAATGCCGATCGGGTTGATCAGCGTCACGTCCCAGTCGTCGCGCGCCGCCAGCGCTTCCAGCGAGCGGGCAACGAATGTCCCGAACTGCGGGGTGGAGGCATTGGGATAGAGCGTGGAAATCGACAGCAGGCGGCGTGTCACAAGCGGCGCACCAGCATTTCCGCCACTGCCAGCCATTCGGGCGAATCGACAACCTGCTGCTTTTCGCCCGCGCCATGGGGCAGAATGCCGACGAGCGTACCCTTGCGATCGATCAGGCGGCCGAACGCGAACCTGCCGCCCTTGCGCGGGACGAGCACGTCGCGGTTGATGGCCCGCGCGCTCTCCGCCGGATCGATCCGGCGCAGCCAGACCTGGTCGCCGGCGAGATAGGGGCCGGTGGCGGCCTCCACCGCCAGCACGACGAGCGGTTCCTCGCCCCCGATGGCCGTCGGCGGGATCGCGTCGCGCGGGCGCGCGAGCGGCTCGGCGCCGTTCGCCGCGAGCGTGGCGACGACTTGCGCATGGGCGCTTTCCTCCGCCCGCACGAGCGCCTCCGGCGAAACGCCCAGCGCCTTGCCGATACGATCCATCCACTTGATGGACAGATTGCGCATCCCGGTTTCGAGACGGCCGATCGTCTGTGCGGTCGTGGGCGGGTCGCAGGCTGCGGCAAGATCCGCCAGCGTCATGCCCTTTTCCTTGCGAATATCGCGGATGCGATTGATCACGACAGTCTCCGTATAACCAAATTGGTTTTTCACTTTCCTACAGGCGGCACCATTTGGCAAGCCTCGATTCGCACATTGCACAAATGGAGGAGCAGCCGATGCCGCGCAGACTTGCCGAACGCGAACTGACCGGGGAAGGGCCGCGCCGCGATGGCGACGCGCGGGGGAAACGGCGCACGGTCACCGTCAACCTTGCCGAATCGCCGCTGTCGTGGCTGCACGCCCGGGGCCACCTCGACGATCGCCTGTTCGCCGCGGGCGAGTGCCTGCGGGCCGATTACGAGCGCGCGCAGCTCTCGCCCGGCGTGACCATGCGCTGGGACCCGGTGCGGATCAAGGTTCCCGGCGGCGCGCCCGCCCTGGCCGCGACAGAGCGGCAAATCGCGGCGAAGCAACGGTTCGACGGCGCGCTGGCGCAGGCCGGGCGCGGGCTGTCCGACATCCTCTGGCGCGTGGTCTGCGGCTGCGAAAGCCTGCCCGACGCCGAACGCGCGCTCGCCTGGCCGGCCCGCAGCGGCAAAGTCGTGCTCAGGATCGCGCTGGACCGGGTGGCCGACTACTACCGTATCGGCTGAACGGCCCGGGCGGGATCGGGTCGATGCGGGGCTTGGCGGGGCCGCATCAGCCCGGCTGAACGCGGCCCTGATCTTCCACCATTTCCGCCAGTTCGAGCCAGCGTTCCTCCGCGGCATCCTTTTCCGCGCGGGCGTTCTCCAGCCCCTGGGTGATATTGGCGAATTTCTGCGGATCGCGGGTGAACAGCTCCGGGTCGGCGAGGATTGCCTCGCCGCGAGCGATGGCGGCCTCCAGCTCCTCGATCCGGGCCGGCAGCTGTTCGTAGTCGCGCTGGTCCTTGTACGACAGCTTGGCCGACCGCGGCGGAGGCGGGGGCGGCGGAGGCGACGGCGATGCGGCCTTGGCACCGGACGTCCTGGCCCGCGCGGGACCGGATCGTTCCCTGCGCTTCGCCTCCCAATCCTCGTACCCGCCGGCGACGATATCGACGAAGCCGCTGCCGTCGAGCCCCAGTGTGAGCGTCACCGTGCGGTCGAGGAAATCGCGGTCGTGGCTGACGATCAACACGGTGCCGTCGTAGTCGGCGATCACTTCCTGCAGCAGGTCGAGCGTTTCGAGGTCGAGATCGTTGGTCGGCTCGTCGAGCACCAGCAGGTTCGACTTGCGGGCGAATTCGCGCGCCAGCAGCAGGCGGCTGCGCTCGCCGCCCGACATGATCCCGACTTTGGTGTCGACGACCTTGGGATCGAACAGGAACTCCTTGAGGTATCCCTGGACGTGCTTGCGCGCGCCTCGCACGTCGATCCAGTCGCCGCCCTCGGCGAGCACCTGGCGCACCGTCTTGTCGCCTTCCAGCAGGCTGCGCTGCTGGTCGATCATCACACCGGTGAGCTTCTTCGAAATTTCGACCGTGCCTTCGTCGGGCGCGATCTCGCCGGTCAGCAGTTTCAGCAGCGTGGTCTTGCCCGCGCCGTTGGCACCGACCACGCCGATCCGGTCGCCGCGCTGGATGCGCAGGGTGAAATCGCGGATGATCTTGCGCTCGCCATAGGACTTGGAGACGCCCTCGGCCACGATCACCGACTTCGACTTGAACTCGTCGTCGCTCGCGAGGCCGAGCTTGGCGGCCCCCTTGGGGGCGATCATCGCCGCGCGCTGGGCGCGCATTTGCCACAGTTTCTCCAGCCGCCCCTGGTTGCGCTTGCGCCGCGCGGTGACGCCGCGTTCAAGCCAGTGCGCCTCGATCTTCAGCTTGGCGTCGAGCTTTTCCGCCGCGCGCGCTTCCTCGGCATAGACCTGTTCTTCCCACGCCTCGTAACCGCCGAAGCCGACTTCCTTGCGCCGCAGCGTCCCGCGGTCGAGCCAGATGGTCGCGCGGGTCAGGCGCTTGAGGAAGGTACGGTCGTGGCTGATGACGACGAACGCACCCTTGTAGCGGTCGAGCCAGCCTTCGAGCCAGTCGATCGCCGCGAGGTCGAGGTGGTTGGTCGGTTCGTCCATCAGCAGCAGGTCCGGCTCCTGCGCCAGCGCCTTCGCGATCGCGGCGCGGCGCCGCTCGCCGCCGCTCGCGCCTTTCGCCTTGGTGCCCATGTCGATGCCGAGCTGACCGGCGATCGCTTGCACCTCGTGCTCGGCCGGCGCGTGTTCGCCGCGCAGAGCGAAGTCCATCAGCGTGTCGCAGCCGGTAAAGTCGGGATCCTGCTCCAGCAGCACGATGCGCGTGCCGGGCTTGACCTTGCGGATGCCGCGGTCGGCCTCGATCCGGTCGTCGATCAGGCGGAAGAGCGTGGTCTTGCCGGCGCCGTTGCGGCCGATCAGCGCCAGCCGGTCGCGCGGGCCGATGTGCAGGTCGATGTCGGCCTGCTCGGGCCCGCCGAACAGCCAGCGGCCGCCCTGCTGCAGCCCGAGACCTTCCCAGGAGAGGATCGGTGGTTGTGCCATGAGGCGCGCGAGGTAGGCGAGGGCGCGCCGCGCCGCAAGCGGCGAAGCGTTACTGCCCCTGCGCCGCGCGCTGCTCCTCGACCATCCGCGCCACGCTTTCGAGCAGGGCGGGCGCGTCGTAGACCACGCCGTCCTTGATCGTCCAGCGCACGCCGCCGACGGTCTCGATCCGGTTCGTTTCACGGTTCAGGCGCTTGTGACCGGTGCCGTAAAGGACCTTGAGGTTGTCGAGCGGATTTTCGGGCACGATCACCAGATCGGCCAGCTTGCCGGCCCGGATGCTGCCCATCGGCGGCTCGATCCCCTTCGGCTCGTAGATCTCGCGCGCGCCGTTGATCGTCGCGGCCTGGATCACCTCCAGCGGGCTCAGCCCGGCCTCGCGCAGCATCTCCAGCTCGGCGATATAGGCGAAGCCCCAAGTCTGGTAGATATAGCCGGGGTCGGAGCCAGCGGTGACGCGGCCGCCCTTGTTCTTGAACGCGTTGGTCAGCCGCATCCACGGGCGGTAGAAACGGCGCCAGGCCACTTCGTCCTCGGTCGTCCAGTCGTGGTAGTAGCTGCCGTGGTTGGTCAGGCTCGGCTCGTAGAACTTCATCAGCGAGGGCAGAGTGTACGTGTCGTGCCATTCGAGCGTGCGGGCGCGCATCACGTCGCGGCTGGCGGCGTAGATGTTGAACGTCGGACTCAGCGTCACGCCGCTTTCGACCAGGAAATCGACGTATTCGTCCCATTTCTCGCTGCCCGGCGCGACGATCTGGTCGGCGAGGCGGGCGACTTCGCCGAAGCGGTCCTGCTCGTCGAGATAGTTGTAGCCGGCCGGGTAGCGCGGCACGGTGCCGTCGTTCAGCAGGCTTTCGAAATGGCCGTAGAAGTGCGTCACGCCGTCGAGCCCCAGTTCGACCGCCTTGCGCGCGTTGACCTGCGCGACGCCGACTTGCGCGAGATGCGCGACGGTGCCGAGGCCCAGCTTGTCCGCTTCGTCCAACGCGGCCGCGAGCACTTCGGGCGTTTCGGAGTTGAAGAACTTCACCCCGTGATATCCGGCCGCCTCGATCCAGCGGACCCAGGCGCGCGCCTTCTCCGGCGTGTCGGGCGTGCCGCCGTCCCACTTGTCGCCGAACGCGGCGTAGGGGATCAGGCGCGGGGCGACGATCGTATTCGCTTCGCTGCGCGCCGCGTCGCCGATGTCGGGCTGGTCGGGACCGAAATAGAACGATACGCCGCGCACCGTCGTCACCCCGTGCGCCAGCCACAGCTTGTATCCGTAGGACGGCTGCGGCGCCTTGGCCGGGTCGCCGTTGTGCCCGTGCGTGTCGACGAAGCCGGGCAGGACGTACATGCCGCTCGCGTCGATCGTGCGGCTGGCGCTGTCGAGCACGTCCTGCGGCGCACCGGTCAGGTGGACGGCTGCGATGCGGTCTCCCTCGACCACGATGTCGACCGGCCCCATCGGTGGGGCGCCGGTGCCGTCGATCATCGTCGCGCCGCGGACGACGAGCACGGGATAGGGCCCTTCGCCTTCGCCCGGCTGCCTGTCGGGCACAGGTTCCATCGCCGGCTGGGCGGCAATGGCCGCGCTCCAGGCCAGCAGCATCGTCGCGATTGCGCGCAGGATCGTCGTCAAAGTCTGTTACCTCCCTGTCGATTGCCTCTATTGCCGTCCTGGAGCGCAGGAACAAGCCGGTTCATCGGCGCGTAATTGACAGGGCCGCATCACGCGCGGCCTGAACAAGGAGAACTCTTCCATGATCCGTCACGCCATTCCCCTGTTCGCCGCGACTGCGCTCGCTTCGGTTCCGCTCGTCGCCCCTGCCCATGCTGCCGAACTGCAGATCCAGGCGCAGGGGCCGGTGGTCGAGCTGACCGTGAACGAGATCGTCTATGCCGAGCCCGACGTTGCCCAGATCGGAGCCGGAGTAACGACCCGCGCGGCCACCGCGCAGGCGGCGGTGCGCCAGAATGCGACCGCGATGGCGCAAGTCGTCGCCAGGCTGCGCGAGCTGGGCATCGCCCCGCGCGATATCCAGACATCCAACTTCAACCTCAACCCGCAGTACGATTACGATCGCGAAGGCGGCACGCGCACATTCGTCGGCTACGACGTCAACAACCAGGTGCAGGTCAAGCTTCGCGACCTCGATCGCGCGGGCGAAGTGCTCGACGCGCTGGTTTCGGCCGGCGCGAACAACATTTACGGGCCCAACTTCATGCTCGAGGCGGACGAGGCGGCCAAGCGCGAGGCGCGCGGGAAAGCCTATCGCAAGGGGCAGGAAATGGCCCGGGAATATGCGCGCATGGCCGGGTATTCCGAGGTCCGCCTGCTCGAGATCTCGGAAAGCTTTCAGTCCTATGGCGGACCGCAGCCGGTCGCCCTGCGCCAGAGCGCCGAAAGCGCGGACGCCGGCACGCAGATCGTGCCGGGCGAGGTCGGCACCGGCGCAACCGTCACCGTGAAGTACGAAATGACGCGATAGCGCCGGATGCGTTGCTGAACCGGACGCCGTGGCGGTATTCAGAGCTTGTTCAATCGTTTCTGTCTAGGCAGGTTGACGTTATGCGAAAGCTCATCGTCTCCTGCCTTGCCACCACGCTTGCGATCACCGGTTTCGCCATGCCTTCCGCGTATGCGCAGTCGCTCGACGATCAGAGCGACGCGCGGCGCGAGATGCGTGCGGGCAACCAGCTGCGCCTTGCCGATATCGAGCGGCGCGTGGTTCCGACCATGCGGGATTCGGAATATATCGGCCCGGCCTACGATTCGACGGCCAAGGTTTATCGGCTGAAATTCATCCGCGACGGCCGGGTGATCTTCGTCGATGTCGATGCGCGGACCGGCCGGATCGTGCGCCGCAGCCGCTGATATGTGCGACGCAGAGCTGCAGCCCGGCGAAACCGCAGCCTTGTTGACGCGTTCGGCGCGAAAGCCCACTTAACGAAGGCCCGATCCATGGGGTGGAAGCCCGATCCAGGGGGAACGACCGGCAATGCGCATATTGATCGTCGAGGATGAACCGACACTCGGCCAGCAGCTTAAATCCACGCTCGAACAGAACGGCTATGCCGTCGACCTGTCGACCGATGGCGAGGACGGCCATTTCCTCGGTTCGACCGAGGATTACGATGCGGTTATCCTCGACCTCGGCCTGCCCGAGATCGACGGCCTGACCGTGCTCGGCATGTGGCGGCGCGAAGGGCGCACGTTCCCGGTGCTGGTGCTGACCGCGCGCGACAGCTGGTCGGACAAAGTCGCCGGGCTGGACGCCGGCGCCGACGACTATCTCGCCAAGCCGTTCCAGACCGAGGAGCTGATCGCGCGCCTGCGCGCGCTGATCCGCCGCGCATCGGGCAATACTTCGTCCGAACTGGTTGCCGGCGACGTGCGGCTCGACACCCGTTCGGGGCGGGTCACGCTGAAGGGAGAGCCGGTCAAGCTGACCGCGCAGGAATACAAGCTGCTGAGCTACCTCATGCACCACAAGGGCAAGGTGGTCAGCCGGACCGAGCTGATCGAACATATCTACGATCAGGATTTCGACCGCGATTCGAACACGATCGAGGTCTTCGTTACCCGTATCCGCAAGAAGCTGGGTGCGGACGTGATCACGACCATCCGTGGCCTCGGCTATAGCCTCGACGACCCCGAAGACGCCCCCCGCGCCTGACGATCCGGCTCTCGTGCCCGCTGCGCGCGGTGCCGAACCGGTCGCCGGCCAGGGCGAAGGGGGAGGGGGTGTGGACGGCATCGGGCCGGACGGGGCCGCGCCGCATACCGGCAGCCTGGCCCGGCGCATGCTGCTTATCGCGGCGGGATGGATCCTGGTTCTGCTCGTGGGCGGGGGGATTGCCCTCGAACGGACGCTGACCGGCCAGGTCGAACGCAGCTTCGACGAACGGCTGGGTTACCTGCTCAACACGATGATCGTGATTTCCGAAGTCGCGCCCGACGGGGAAGTCTATTTCATCCGCCCGATCGGCGAACCGCGCTTCCTCGAACCGAACAGCGGAATGTATTGGCAGATCACCGCCGAGGGGCGCGAGGGGTTCGAATCCTACTCCCTTGAACCGTCGCAGTCGCTGTGGGACCGGACGCTGACCCCGCGCGGCGGGCACCTCGACAATGCGCCGCATTACTACGACAATCTGGAATTCCCGGAAGAGCCGCTGCGCGTGGTCGAACGCAGCGTGATCCTGCCCGACAGCGACACGCGCTGGACTTTCATGGTCGCCGCCGCGCGCGAAGAACTCGACGCGCAGATCGTGCGTATCCGATCGATCCTGATCTGGAGCTTCGCCGCGCTCGGCCTCGGCCTGTTCGGGATGGCCGTGCTGCAAAGCTATTACGGGCTGCGCCCGCTGCGGCGCATTCGCGCCGCGATCCAGCGCATTCGCACGACCGGCAGCAACCGCGTGTCCGACCCGCTGCCGCTGGAAGTCCAGCCGCTGGTGGAAGAACTCAACATGCTGCTTGCCCATTCGGAGCGGCAGGCGGAGGAAGCCCGGACCCATGCGGGGAACCTCGCCCACGCGCTCAAGACTCCGCTGACCGTGGTCAACAACGCCGCCACCGCGCAGGCGCCGGACCTGGCCGATACCGTGATTCGCGAGGCGCGGACCATGCGGCGGCACGTCGATCACCATCTGGCCCGCGCGCGCGCGGTCGGCCGCCGCTCGGTCGGCCATGCGCGCACGCCTGCCTGCGACAGCGCGGAGGCGGTGCGCCGCGCGGTCGAGCGCCTCTATCCCGAAGTCCGCTTCGACATCGACGGGAACCGCCAGGCGCGCGTCGCGATCGAACGGCAGGACCTCGACGAAATCCTCGGCAACCTGATCGAGAACGCGGCGAAATACGGCGGCGGCAGCGTGTTCGTGACGATCGACGCCGAACCCGATGCGGAACGCTGCGTGATCTGGATCGAGGACGACGGCGCAGGCATCCCGCCGGCAGAACGAACGCGCATCTTCGATCGCGGCGCGCGGCTGGATACGGACAAGCCGGGCACCGGCCTGGGCCTTGCCATCGTGCGCGACGTCGCGGAGATTTACGGCGGCGCTGTCGAACTGGGCGAAAGCGAGGACCTGGGCGGCCTGATGGTCAAGCTGATCCTGCCGCGCGCGGCCTGACCGGCCGCGATCGTCCGACCGTCAGCCTCCGCGTGCCCGCTCGTGGTGGCGGATGACCTCGTCGATGATGAAGCGCAGGAATTTTTCGGAGAATTCGGGGTCGAGCTGCGCTTCCTCCGCCAGCGCGCGCAGGCGGGCGATCTGCTCGCTCTCTCGCGCGGGGTCCGCCGGGGGCAGCGCATTGGCTGCCTTGTACTCGCCCACTGCCTGGGTGATGCGGAATCGCTCCGCCAGAATGTGGATCAGGGCGGCGTCGATATTGTCGATGCTGCGGCGAAAGGCGGCGAGCTGCGCATTGCCGGTGGCGGGGGCGCTCTTCGCATCGGCGGGGGCGGAATCGGGCATCGCGAGCGGACTTATCACGCGTTTGCGGACAATTCCAAGCTTGCCAAGCATGGCCGGGAACAGCAATGCGGGCGCGATATGACAGCCGACGTCGTTCCTCTCCCGCCGCGCCGCCCCCCCGCCGACGCGCGCCCGACGCTGGAGCCGATGCTCGCGCTCACCGCGAACGGGATGAATTCGGTCAATGCGGTGATTCTCGAACGGATGCAGAGCGAGATTCCGCTGATTCCGCGTCTTGCCGGGCACCTGATCTCCGGTGGCGGCAAGCGCCTGCGCCCGATGCTGACGCTCGCCGGGGCGGAACTGGTCGGCTATCAGGGTACGCGCCACTATCGCCTCGCCGCGGCGGTGGAGTTCATCCACACCGCCACCCTGCTGCACGACGACGTTGTCGACGGTAGCGAGCTTCGGCGCGGCAAGGCGGCGGCCAATATCATCTTCGGCAACCCGGCGACCGTGCTGGTCGGCGATTTCCTGTTCAGCCGCGCTTTCGAACTGATGACCGAGGACGGCAGCCTCAGGGTGCTCAAGATCCTGTCCGGGGCCAGTGCCGTGATCGCTGAGGGCGAAGTTTCGCAGCTGACCGCGCAGCGGCAGATCGAAACGAGCGAGGAACGCTACCTCCAGATCATCGGCGCCAAGACCGCCGCCCTGTTTGCCGCCGCCAGCCGCATCAGCGCCGTCGTGGCCGAATGCGGGGAGCGGGAGGAGCAGGCGCTGGAGGACTACGGCCGCAACCTGGGCGTGGCCTTCCAGCTGGTCGACGATGCGATCGATTACGATTCGGACGCCGCCGAAATGGGCAAGGACCAGGGCGACGATTTCCGCGAGGGCAAGATGACCCTGCCGGTCATCTTCGCCTATGCCCGCGGCACGGGGGAAGAGCGCAAGTTCTGGCAGGCCGCGATTGCGGGCCACCGCAGTTCCGATGCGGACCTGGCGGAAGCGATCCACCTGATCGGCAAATACGACGCGGTCGAGGCGACGCGCGAACGCGCCCGCCATTTCGCCGCGCGCGCGGTCGACGCGATCTCGATCTTCCCCGATGGCAAGGCACGCTCCGCGATGGCCGAGGCGGCGCATTTCGCGGTCGCACGGGGGTATTAGCCTTCGCTCCGATCGCTCCTCTGGACGAGGGGGCGAGGGACGACAGGAGAAGGATCGGCGGCCCAGCCCGCGCCCGGGGCGGGCCGAGGACACGTCTCGAACGACTATGCAAGACCTCCCCATCCACGCCGTCCTCCCCGACCTGCTCGCCGCCATGCGCGCGGGCGGCGCGGCGGTGCTCGTCGCGCCGCCGGGGGCGGGCAAGACGACCGCGGTGGCTCCGGCCCTGCTGGACCAGGCATGGTGCGACGGACAGATCATCCTGCTCAGCCCGCGCCGGGTCGCGGCGCGGGCGGCGGCGGAGAGGATGGCCGCGCTTCTGGGCGAGAAGGCGGGGGAGACGGTCGGCTACCTGACCCGGCTCGACAGCCGCACGTCGGCGAGGACACGCATTCTGGTGATGACCGAGGCGATCTTCGTCAATCGCATCGTCGAAGACCCCGAACTGGCCGGCGTTTCCGCCGTCCTGTTCGACGAGGCGCACGAGCGGCACCTCGACAGCGATCTCGGGCTTGCGCTCGCGCTCGAAAGCCGGGGCGTCCTGCGCGAAGACCTGCGCATCTGCGTGATGTCGGCGACCATCGACGGTGCGCGTTTTGCCGGGCTTCTGGGGGCCGGAACCCCGGTCGTGGAGAGCGAGGGGCAGGCATTTCCGTTGGAAATCCGGTGGTTGGGGTCTTCTCCTGACAAACGGATCGAGGATGCAATGGCCGCCGCCATCATGACGGCATGGCGCGAAACCGCGAGCGGAGGCGGCCCTGCCGGCGGCGGGGAGGGCGGCGATCTGCTCGCCTTCCTTCCCGGCGTGGGCGAGATCGAGCGGGTCCGCGAACGCCTCGCGACCCGTCTGCCGGATACCCCCGTTCTGCCGCTGCACGGGCAGGTCGAACCGGCCGCTCAGCGGGCCGCGATCCGCCGCGATCCGCAAGGGCGGCGGCGGATCGTGCTCGCCACGGCGATCGCCGAAACCTCGCTCACGCTCGACGGGGTCTCGGTCGTGGTCGACAGCGGACTTGCCCGCCATGCGGAATTCGACAAGGCGGCAGGCACGACGCATCTCGTCACCCGCCGCGCCAGCCAGGCGTCCGCCGGCCAGCGCGCCGGCCGTGCGGCACGGCAGGGGCCGGGCGTCGCCTATCGTCTGTGGGAGGAGGCCGCCCATGCCGGCCGCCCCCAGTTCGACGTGCCCGAGATCGCGAGCGCGGATCTCGCCCCTCTGGTCCTTGCCCTCGCGCGTTGGGGCACGGCCGATCCGGGCTCGCTCCCCTGGCTCGACCCGCCCCCGCCCGCCGCAGTGGCTTCGGCCCGCGAGCGCCTCGCACGGATCGGTGCGTTCGACGAGGCGGGGCGGATTACCGAACGCGGCGAGGCGCTCGCCGCGCTCCCGCTCGACCCGGCCCATGCGGCCATGGTGCTGTTCGGCGCCGAACACGGCGCGGCCCGCGAGGCCGCCCGGGTCGCCCTGCTGCTGCAGGAGCGCGGGCTGGGCGGGCGCGGCGAAGACCTGGCGGCCCGGCTCCAGCGGTGGGGCGGCGATCGCTCCCCCCGTGCCGAAGCCAGCCGCAAGCTGGCGGGACGCTGGGCCGTGCTGGCGGAAAGGCTGGTGACATCGGGCGAAGGCGCCCGCGATGTGCCGCCGGGTGTCCTTCTCGCCGCCGGAATGCCGAACAACGTCGCCCGTCGCCGCGACCCATCGGGCGAGCACTGGCTTTCCGCCGGGGGGCGCGGGTTCGTGCTCGATCCGGCCAGCTCGCTGGCGCGCAGCGAATGGATCGCCATCGGCGACGCGCAGGGGCACGCGAAAGGCGCACGGATCACCGCCGGGCTGGCGCTGGAGGAAGCCGATATCGAGCGCTGGTTCCCCGAACGGATCGCGCGGCGCCAGGTGCTCCGCTGGAACGACGGGGAGCAACGGGTGGAGGCGCGACTGGAACGGCGCCTCGACGCCATTGTCCTTGCCAGTGGCCCCGATCCTGCCCCCGATGACGAGGCGGTTGTGGATATCCTTGTGGAAAAAGCTGTGGGTCGGCTGGGGGCGTGGCTGCCGGCCGACATGCTTGCCCGTGCGCGGTTCGCCGGTGTGGAGGCTCTTTCGCCCGCCGCGCTGGCCGCGAATGCGGACCTCTGGCTGCGCCCCCTGCTGGCGGGGCGGCGCGACCTTGCCGTGCCGCGCGGCCGGGTGGCGGAGGCGCTGCTGGGCCTGCTCGACTGGGACAGCCGGCAGGCGCTCGACCGCGCGGCGCCGCGCGAATTCGTCTCCCCCGCGGGCACCCGGCACGCGATCGATTATACTGGCGACGATGCGCCCAGCGTCGAGGTGCGGGTCCAGGCGCTGTTCGGGCTGGAACGGCATCCGATGGTCGGGCGCACGCCGCTGCTGCTCAAGCTTACCAGCCCGGCCGGCCGCCCGATCCAGGCGACCCGGGACCTGCCCGGTTTCTGGCGCGGATCGTGGGCGGACGTGAAGAAGGAGATGAAGGGCCGCTATCCCAAACATCGCTGGCCGGACGAACCCTGGGCGGAAAAGCCGAGCCTGAAGACCAGGAACGCCTTTTCACGCGGCGATTCGTGAATTAGAGGACCCTTCCTATGGCAGCCCGTATCTATCAGCGACCCAAGAACGCGATGCAGTCCGGCAAGGCCCGGACCGATGAATGGGTGCTCGAATTTGAGCAGTCCGAGGCGCGTAGGCCCGATCCGCTGATGGGCTGGACCGGAAGCCGCGATACGCAGGCGCAAGTGCAGCTGACCTTCCCCGACAAGGCGGCGGCGCAGGCCTATGCCGCGAAATACGGCATCCCGGCGCGCGTTCACGCGACCCCGCCCCGGCACATCAAGCTCCAGGCCTACGCCGACAATTTCCGCTGATCCGGCCGTTCCCGCCGGAGACGATCTCGACGGTTGAAATCCGCCGCGTCCCCGGCCATATGCCGGCGCGGGAGTCGGGTGGACGTTTGCGTTCGCTCACCGGGTCAGGTCCGGAAGGAAGCAGCCCAGGTGAATTGCGGCGGGTCGCCCGGCTCCTTTTTCCACACGAGCATGACAACGCCCCGGCAAGCGCCTACCTAGGCGGGCATGGGTGATTCACCGACAGATGCGGGGGAAAACGCGGGCGACCTTCCCTGGGATACGGGGGAGGAGGAAGAGCCGAAGCCGAGCGCCGCCGAACTGGAGGCCGAAGGGCAGGCGGCGATGTTCGGGGACGCGCCGGCCGAGCCGCCGGCCGCCGCGCCCGGCCCCGCTCCACCCGCCGCGACCGATGCCTCGCCCCCGGCGCAACCTGCCGCACCGGCCGATGCGAACCAGCCCTATCGCGTGCTGGCGCGCAAGTATCGTCCGCAGACGTTCTCGCAGCTGATCGGGCAGGAACCGATGGTGCGCACGCTCGCCAATGCGATCGAGCGCGACCGGCTGGCCCATGCCTTCCTGATGACCGGGGTGCGGGGGGTCGGCAAGACCTCCACTGCGCGACTGGTGGCCAAGGCGCTCAACTGCATCGGGCCGGACGGGCAGGGCGGCCCGACGATCGACCCCTGCGGAGTGTGCGAGCCGTGCCGCGCGATTGCCGAGGGGCGCCATATCGACGTGATCGAGATGGACGCCGCCAGCCATACCGGCGTGGACGACGTGCGCGAGATTATCGAAGCGGTGCGATATGCCGCGGTCAGCGCGCGCTACAAGATCTATATCATCGACGAAGTTCACATGCTGTCTCGCAATGCTTTCAACGCCTTGCTGAAGACACTTGAGGAACCGCCCGCGCATGTGAAATTCCTCTTCGCGACCACCGAGGTAGACAAGCTGCCGGTCACGGTGCTCAGCCGCACGCAGCGGTTCGACTTGCGCCGCATCCCGGCCGAACTGCTCCAGTCGCATTTCGCCTGGGTCTGCGAGCAGGAAGGCGTCGCCGCCGAACCTGAGGCCTTGCACATGATTGCTGCCGCTGCCGAAGGGTCGGTGCGCGATGGCCTCTCGATCCTCGACCAGGCGATAGCCCATGCCGACCTGGGCGAAGACGGCAAGGTCACGGCGGAGCGGGTGCGCGACATGCTCGGTCTCGCCGACAAGAGCGCGCAGCGCCGCCTATTGGGCACGATCCTGGAAGGGGATGCGAAGGCGCTGCTGTCGGGGGTTTTCGATCAATATGCCCTGGGGGTCGAGCCGCTGGCGCTGATGCGCGGGCTGATGGACCTGGTCCACCGGATCACGGTGGCGCAGATCGGACGGGCCGAGCCCAACGCGCCGAGCGCCGAGGAACGCGCCGCGCTGGCCGAGTGGGCGGGCCGCCTTTCCGCAGGCCAGCTTCACCGTCTGTGGCAGCTCCTGCTCAAAGGCTACGACGAAGTGCGCCAGGCGCCCGATCCGCTGGTTTCGGCGCAGATGGCGCTCCTGCGCGTGCTCCACGCCGCAGACCTGCCCGATCCTGGCAAGCTGGCGAAGAAGCTCGACGAAATGGCCGCCAGCGGCGTTGCCGCATCGTCTGCCGGCGGGGAAGGGGCGCCCGGGAGTTCTCCGGCCGCCACTGCCGCGATGGACTGGCAGGCGCTGGTCGAGCGGGTCGATGCCGCGGGGGCGCTGCGCGTGGCACAAACCATGCGCGACTGGGTGCGCCCGATCGAACTGGCGCAGGGCCGGCTGGTCTATGCCCTCGCGCCCGGCTTCGTCGGCGATCCGGCGGGCGAGTTTCGCGACGCGCTCTCCAAGCTCACCGGCGTGCGGTGGGAAGTCGAACAGCGCGAAACCGGCGGCGAGCCGAGCTTGCGCGAACGCGAGGAAGCGGCGAAAGCGCAAGCCGAGGCCGAGATGCGCGCGCATCCGCTGGTCGAAGCCGCCTTCGAGGCTTTTCCCGAGGCCGAACTGGTCGAGGATGCCGACATTCAGCCCGCCGGGCGCCAGGCCCGACACGGCTGACGCACAGGAACAACGAGGACGCAACCGATGCAATCGATGGAAGAGATGATCCAGGCCGCACAGAAGGCCGCCGAACAGATCCAGACCCAGATGGGCGAGATGCAGGCCAAGCTCGACGCGATCGAGGTCGAGGGTGCCGCCGGCGGCGGCCTGGTCAAGGTCCGCGCCAGCGCCAAGGGCCGCATCCTGCGCGTCGAGATCGACGAGAGCCTGCTGAAGCCGGACGAGAAGCAGATGGTCGAAGACCTCGTCACCGCCGCCTTCAACGACGCGCGCGACAAGGCCGATCGCGTTTCCGAAGAGGAAATGAAGAAGATGCAGGGCGGCATGGGCCTTCCGCCGGGATTCAACCTGCCGGGAATGGGCTGACCCGGGGCCCCGCTCTATCGGATCGCCGCGCCTGACGGCGACTGGGACCGGACCTGAGCCTCTACGGGATGGCGCGGCCCGCCCAAATCATGCTACCGGTGGCGAAAGACAACCAATCGGAGAGGCAGCATGGCAACGGTGATGAACGACAATGCGATCGGATCGGACGCAGACGTTCGCGCGCAGGTTTCGGACGAGGAATGGGCGGTTCGGGTCGATCTCGCCGCGGCCTATCGCCTCGTCGCGCTCTATGGCTGGGACGACCTGATCTTCACGCACCTTTCCGCCCGCGTGCCGGGGCCGGAACACCATTTCCTGATCAACCCTTACGACATGATGTTCGAGGAGATCACGGCCTCCAGCCTGGTCAAGATCGACGTCGAGGGGCAGCCGGTCATTCCTACGTCACACCCGGTCAACCCGGCAGGCTTCACGATCCATTCGGCGCTGCACATGAATTGCGAGGATGCCCATGCGGTGATGCACCTGCACACCCCGGCGGGGCAGGCGGTCAGCGCGATGGCCGACGGGCTGATGGAGCATACGCAGACCGGCATGATCGCGCGCAGCGACATCGCCTATCACGAATACGAAGGGATCGCGACCGACCTGGAGGAACGCGAACGCCTGGTCGAGGACATGGGCGACAAGCACGCGATGATCCTGCGCAACCACGGCACGCTGGCGATCGGCCGCACCGTGGGCGAATGCTTCCTGCGCCTCTATTTCCTGGAACGCGCCTGCGACGCGCAAGTGAAGATGCTCTCCGCCGGCCGCGACGGCCTGCACAATCCGCCGCAGGGTACGCCCGAGAAAGTGCGCGACCAGACGCCGCCCGCCGGCATCGGCATGGTCGCCAACGCGCTCGCCTGGCCCGCCCTGCTGCGCAAGCTCGACCGGATCGACCCGGGATTCCGGGAGTAGGGCTGGGCTGACGAGGCGCTCACCTTGATCCGGGATCCCGCTAGTCTTCGCACGCCGCTTGAAAAGCGGGACCCCGGGTCGAGCCCGGGGTGACGAGTGGGGATTGGTCGGCTGTTCGCTGGACGAATGGCTGCCCTGCGGTCGCCGCCCCAGGCTCCATCGTCCCCGTAGCAGCACCCGGAGACCGCATTTCGCGGCGCTCGCCGCGGCAGTACAACAGACGGTCGGCCTCTCTCCATTCGACGCGGCATCCACAGGTTCGCGGGGTTCAGGCGTTGCGGCGGGCCGGGCGGGTTCCCATATCCCTCGGCCAAGTGAGGCGCGCCTGTCGCAGCGCCCGGCCGACGGATTGACGCAATGAACCAGCATTACCCTCTTCTCCCCCTCCGCGACATCGTGGTGTTTCCCGGCATGGTCGTTCCCCTGTTCGTGGGACGCGACAAGTCGGTCGCCGCGCTCGAAGCGGCGATGGAAGCGAGCAGCGCAGACGGCAGCAAGGATATCTTCCTGCTCTCGCAGCTCGATCCGGGGTGCGACGATCCGGGCGCTGACGATCTCTACGACATCGGCACCGTCGCGCAGGTGCTCCAGCTGCTCAAGCTGCCCGACGGCACCGTGCGCGTGCTGGTCGAGGGCATGGCGCGCGGGCGCCTGGAGAGCCTGCAGCCCAACGGCGACTTCCTCGTCGCCGAAGTCTCGCCGCGCGAGCCGGGCACGGCCTCGGGCAACGAAGTCGTGGCGATGATGCGACAGGTGATCGAGCAGTTCGAGGAATATGCCAAGCTCAACAAGAAGCTGGGCGAGGGCGCGGGCGACGAACTGGGCGAGATCGACGATGCCGGCCAGCTTGCCGACACCGTCGCTGCGGCGATCGGGGCCAAAGTGGCCGACAAGCAGGCGCTGCTGACCGAACTCGACCCGCTCAAGCGGCTCGAAATGGTCATGTCGTTCATGGAAGGCGAACTCTCCGTCCTCCAGGTGGAGCGCAAGATCCGCGGCCGCGTGAAGCGGCAGATGGAGAAGACCCAGCGCGAATACTACCTCAACGAACAGCTTAAGGCGATCCAGAGCGAGCTGGGCGGGGGCGACGGCGAGGAGGGCGACGAGATCGCCGAACTGCAGGCCAAGATCGAAAGTCTAGAGCTTTCGAAAGAGGCCAGGGCCAAGGCCGAAAGCGAGCTGAAGAAGCTCAAGACCATGCAGCCGATGAGCGCCGAGGCGACCGTCATCCGCAACTATCTCGATGTCCTGCTCGGCCTGCCCTGGGGCAAGACGAGCGAGCTCAAGAAGGACATTGCCGAAGCGCAGGCGGTGCTCGACGAGGACCACTACGCGCTCGAGAAAGTGAAGGACCGGATCATCGAATATCTCGCGGTCCAGGCGCGGACCGACAAGCTGAAGGGGCCGATCCTGTGCCTCGTGGGTCCGCCGGGGGTCGGCAAGACCTCGCTCGGCAAATCGATTGCCCGCGCCACCGGCCGCGAGTTCATTCGCCAGAGCCTGGGCGGCGTGCGCGACGAGGCCGAGATCCGCGGCCACCGCCGCACCTATATCGGCTCGCTGCCGGGCAAGATCGTCACCAACCTGAAGAAGGCGGGGGCCAGCAATCCGCTGTTCCTGCTCGACGAGATCGACAAGCTCGGCCAGGATTTCCGCGGCGATCCCGCCTCGGCCCTGCTCGAAGTGCTCGACCCGGAACAGAACAGCAAGTTCCAGGACCATTACCTGGAGCTGGATATCGATCTGTCGGACATCATGTTCGTCACCACGGCGAACAGCCTCAACCTGCCGCAGCCCCTGCTCGACCGGATGGAGATCATCCGGCTGGAGGGTTATACCGAGGATGAGAAGGTCGAGATTGCGCAGCGACACCTGATCCCCAAGCAGATCGAGACGCACGGGCTGAAGGAAGGCGAGTTCGAGCTGACCGAAGACGGCCTGCGCGCCCTGATCCGCCACTATACCCGCGAGGCGGGGGTGCGCACGCTGGAGCGCGAGATCGCGCGGCTGGCGCGCAAGTCGCTGCGCCGGATCCTCGAGAACAAGGCGGAAAGTGTGCGCATAACGCCCGACAATCTCGGCGACTTCGCCGGGGTGCGCAAGTTCAAGCACGGCATGTCGGAAGAGGAGCCGCAAGTGGGCGCCGTCACCGGTCTTGCCTGGACCGAGGTCGGCGGCGAATTGCTGACGATCGAGAGCGTGACCACGCCGGCCGTCGGCGGGGGCCGGGGCGAGATCAAGACCACCGGCAAGCTGGGCGAAGTCATGAACGAAAGCGTCGCCGCCGCCTTCAGCTTCGTGAAGGCGCGCGCGCCGGCCTATGGCATCAAGCCGAGTATCTTCCAGCGCAAGAACATTCACATCCACCTGCCCGAAGGGGCCGTGCCCAAAGACGGGCCGAGCGCGGGCATCGGCATGGTCACCTCGATCGTGTCGACGCTGACGGGCATCGCCGTGCGGCCCGACGTCGCGATGACCGGCGAGGTCACCCTGCGCGGGCGGGTGCTGGCGATCGGCGGTTTGAAGGAAAAGCTGCTGGCGGCCTTGCGCGGCGGGATCAAGACCGTGCTGATCCCCGAAGAGAACGTGAAGGATCTGGCCGAAATTCCCGCGAACGTGAAGGATGGGCTGGAGATCGTGCCGGTCGCTCATGTCGATCAGGTGCTTGAAAAGGCGCTCGTTTCCGAGCTGGCACCGATCGAATGGACCGAGGCCGACGATCTCGCGAGCCAGCCGGCTCACCCCGGCCAGACGCTGGGAGAACAAGCCCCGACCGCGCACTGACCCGGCGTTTCGGCGGCGAGGAAGTGCTATGCCGCGCCTGCCGCTACGGCACGGCGCGGCCTCGATTTGGTGTAAAATCTTGACAGAAGATTACCGCGCGGACGCGTTCGCGGGGATTTGCCTTTGACAGCCCGGCCAAAAAAGCGTTCAAATCCTGCCCTTTCGGAGAGGCGATTCACCGAAACCGGTCTCAAACGCGAACTTTTAGGGGGTTCCCAGAATGAACAAGAACGATCTGATCAGCGCCGTCGCGGATTCCAGCGGTCTTTCGAAGAGCGACAGCGCCAACGCGGTCGAAGGCGTTTTCGACGCCATCACGAAAGCCTTGTCGAAGGGCGACGAAGTGCGACTGGTCGGTTTCGGAACGTTCTCCGTGGCGCGCCGCAAGGCTTCGACAGGCCGCAACCCGCGCACCGGTGAGCCGATGACGATCAAGGCGTCGAACCAGCCGAAGTTCAAGGCCGGCAAGGGCCTGAAAGACAGTGTGAACTGAACTTCGGCGCGCTGCGTTGGCCGGCTGTGCCGGCCAAACGGAACCGAAAACGCCGCGTCTGCGACCGGGCAGGCGCGGCGTTTCGTCTTTCGGCCCGGTTCGCGGGCGTTCAGTCCGCCAGCTTCACCAGAGCGGTCGGGGCCACTTGCGTCCGGGTGTTGACCTGCCATTCGAGCATCTTGCCATCGGCCGTTTCGACTGGCCCCTCGTCGGTGTTGTTGGCCAGGATATCGCCATCGGTGACGATGCGGAACGTGCCGTTCAGCTCGGGGACTCCGGCGGCGGATTTCGAGCCGTTGCGGCCTTCGCGATCTCCGGCGAAACCTTCGGCCATTCCGGCCATCATGCCCTGGAACGGATTCCCGCCGGCAGCCATCGCGAAGCCGGGCGCGTCGACCCGGACCGTGCCGTCGTCGCGATTGGCGGCCAGCAGGAAGAAATTCGACATCTGCATCTGTTCGATGGTCGGGAACATGAAATCGTGGTCGAGCCGCCCCGAGATGCGGAAAACGACGTCGAACAGCCCCTCGCCCCGGTACTCCACGCGCTCCCACCCGGCCTGACGCTGCAGTCGCCGGGCGAATTCCTCCGCCGCTTCGGGATCGGCGGGATCGAGCCCGCCCAGCATCGCGCGGGCCATGTCCGCGCCTCTTTCCCGGTCGCGCTTCTTCTCTTCGCGCGCGTCCTCCCATTGGGCCAACTGCGCAGCGCGCTCCTCCTCGCTGCACGCACGCTCCTCGAGCGTGTCCTCATCGTAGCAGGCAGGTTCGAACGTTTCCCCGGCGCTTTCCATCTCCTCGCCCATTTCGGCGAGCTTGCTGAGCGCGAGGATGTAGATCTCGCCTTCGTACGAGTAGCTGAACGTTCCGCCCTTGCGCAGTTCGAGCTGCGAGGTGAAGGCGCCGGGCGCGAGCAGGCAGCCGCCCAGAACAAGCGCGAGTGCCGCGGCGAGCCCCATCGCGCCAGCGCGCCGGACCCTTGTGGAAATGGTCATTGTGATCCCCCCGTTCGTGACTCCACGATTCTATCGCACCGCGATTGCATAAAGCGCGATGGCCGCCGCGTTCGAGACGTTCAGGCTCTCCATCCGCTCACCGATCGGCAGGCGAGCCAGCGCGTCGCAATGCGCGGCGATGTTCTGCCGCATTCCTTCCCCTTCGGCCCCGAGCACGAGCGCGACCGGACCGGCCGGCAAAGCCTCGGCCAGCGTTGCCTCCGCCTCGCCGGCCAGGCCGATGCGCCAGTACCCGGCCTCCGCCGCGCTTTCGAGCGCACGCGCAAGGTTTACGACGCGCACCCAGGGCACGATCTCCAGCGCGCCCGAGGCCGACTTGGCCACGACGCCCGATTCGGGCGGAGCATGGCGGTCCTGCGTCACGATCGCACAGGCGTCGAAGGCGGCTGCGGAACGCAGCACGGCGCCCACGTTGTGCGGGTCGGTGACCTGATCGAGGAAGACCAGCGGGCCGGTTGGCTCACTTGTCAGCACGTCCTCCATGTGAACGTCGTCGAGCGGCGCGCATTCGAGAACGAGGCCCTGGTGCGGGGCATCGCGGGCCACCAGGCGGGCGAGGTCCTGCACGTCGGCATATTCCACGGGAAAGCCGGGCGGCAGATCGCCGTCGAGCGAATCGATCCCTTCGCGGGTCGCCCACAACTTGCGATGGCTGCGATCGGGGTTCTTGAGCGCGGCTTCGACCGCGTGGCGGCCCCACAAGCGCACCTGGCCGGCGCTCGCCCGGCCGCTGCCGCGCCCGCCCTGCATACGCCCTGCGCGGCCACGCAATGCCCGCTTGCGATCACCCTTGGCCAATCGAAAACCCCTTTGAAATCCTGTGCCCCGCCCATGCCAGCGGCCCCATTGACAGGCAAGCATGGCTTCGCCAAAGGGGCGCCTCTCGGCAAGGGTGCCCCTTACGGCGGCACCGTTTTCCCGCAGGCGCAGGCATGTGGACAGGTGGCCGAGTGGTTAAAGGCAGCAGACTGTAAATCTGCCCGCGCAAGCGTACGCTGGTTCGAATCCAGCCCTGTCCACCACCCTGCCGCCCGTCGCGACGACCTTGCCCCGCGCGGCGAGCGGCTCTACTCCGCGGCGATGGAAACAGCACAGCGCCCCGTCATTTCCGCGACCGGCCTCTTCACCCCGGAAGAGAGCATTTCCAACGAAGAACTGGTCGCGAGCTTCAACGCCTACGTCGAGCGCTTCAATGCCGAGCACGCGGATGCGATAGCGGCCGGCGAACTCGGCGCGCTGGAACCCAGCTCTGTCGAATTCATCGAGAAGGCGAGCGGGATAAAATCGCGCCACGTCATGGCGAAGGCGCCGGTGCTCGATCCCGATATCATGGCCCCGCGGTGGGACGAGCGACCGGACGAGGATCTCTCGATCCTGGCGGAGATCGGGGTGGCCGCGGCGCAGGACGCGCTGGCGAGGGCGGGGCGGGAAGCGCGCGATGTCGACGCGGTTCTCTGCGCGGCTTCGAACATGCAGCGCCCCTATCCGGCCATGGCCATCGAGATCCAGCAGGCGCTGGGGATCGAAGGGTTCGCGTTCGACATGAACGTCGCCTGCTCCTCGGCCACGTTCGGGATCCAGACCGCCGCCGACTATATCCGCGCAGGTCACGCGCGATCGGTGCTGGTCGTCAGCCCCGAGATCACGAGCGGGCACCTCAACTGGCGCGACCGGGACAGCCACTTCATCTTCGGCGACGTGGCGACCGCGGTGCTGGTGGAAGATGCCGCGATTGCACCCGAGGAACGGTGGGACATTCTGGGCACCCGGCTGAAAACGGTGTTCTCCAACAATATCCGCAACAATTTCGGCTTCCTCAATCGCGCTCATCCCGAAACGGCCGACACGCCGGACAAGCTTTTCGTTCAGGAAGGGCGCAAGGTGTTCAAGGAAGTCGTGCCCATGGTCGCGCAGATGATCCTGGACGAAGCGGAACGGCTGGGGATCGATCCCCAGTCCCTGCGCCGCCTGTGGCTGCACCAGGCCAATGCGGGCATGAACCGCCTGATCGCCCAGCGCGTGCTGGGGCACGAGGCCAGTGCCGACGAAAGCCCGACCGTGCTCGACACTTACGGCAATACCTCTAGCGCCGGGTCGATCATCGCGTTCCATCTGCACAGCGACGACTTGCGCGGGGGCGACATCGGGCTGATCTGCAGCTTCGGCGCGGGTTATTCGGCCGGGACGGTCTTCGTTCGCAAGGCGGGATGAATCTGGCGCGCAGTATGCGCGAGGCGATTGTCCCACCAGGCGATCGCCGCACCCGAAATGCGCCATAGCGCCGCCACCAGGACAACCGACACCAGCCCGTCGACCGCATAGTGATAGGCAAGGTGGACCGAGCCGATCCAGGTCAGGACGAAGAAGGCGAACATCCACCGCCCGGCGCGCGGCGAGATGCGCCGCACGGCCAGCCAGAAGAGGAATGCGATCGCGACATGCATGCTGGGCATCGCGGTGATCCCGCTGCCAAGCCCGTTTGCGTCGTTGTGATGCCAGTCCAGCAGCATCTGCTGGACGGCCAGGGGCATGACCGGGATCTGTGCGTCGGCGGCATGGAGATAGGCCATCTGCGCATCGAAAGCGGGATCGCCGAGCAGGGGGCCGAGGAAGCACGGTCCGACCGAGGCGAGCAGGGTCGCAGCGCCTCCGCCGATGACCGACCAGGACAGCGTGTAGGAGAGGAAGAACCGGCGGCGCAGGCCGGGATCGATCGCAGCGAACGCCATATAGAGGCAGCCGACGTAGAGCAGGAGGAACCAGAGCTGGTACAGCAGCCCGAGCAGGGCGGTCACCGGCGGATAGCCGAACAGCGGCTGGAGCACCTGCCAGGCGTCGTAGCCGAAGAAGATCGCCCGATCCCAGGCGATGAACGTCGCATCCCAGGTATAGGCGTTGAACAGCGGGATCGCCGCCTTCATCTTCGAGAAGAACGGCATCAGCAGGATGCACAGCGCCAGCAGCGGCGCGCCGGCGATCCAGCGGCGAATCGCCGCCGGGCCGGCGTAGCGGCGATGAAGCGCGGCGAAGGGTTCCTGCGGGCGATGCCGCGCCAGGTAGCAGGCCGCGTCGACAGCGACCCAGGCGACGATCGAAAACAGGTAGATGTGGGCATTGGCCAGGACCGGCCCGGCGTCGAGCACGATCCCGCGGCTTGCGAGCAGGGCCGCACAGAGCGCAAACAGCGCCAGCGTGGCGACAAAGACCGGGATTTCCCCGCTCCAGCGTCGCAGGATCGTGTCTCGCGTATCCATCGCAGCGCGGATAGAGCGATATGGTAAGCATCGCCCTAACGCCCGCGCGTTCGCCGCGATCCGCTTGTTTGCATCGCGCCAAGGCTCTAGATGGCACGGATGGCAGGCGAACTGGTCGATAACAAGGGACGCGGGGACATTGGCTGGCATTGGCCGCCGATTCACCCCGAAGGGCGCAAATTCGGGCTGATCGCGATCGGCATCAGCCTGTTCGCGGCGTTCATGGCGTGGGAGACGATCGCCTGGCCGATGGCCTTCCTGTCGCTCGGCGTGTTCGCGTTCTTTCGCGATCCCGAACGCGTGGTGCCCCAGGACGAGCGGTTTATCGTCTCGCCCGCGGACGGGCTTGTCTCGCTGATCGCGCAAGTCGAACCGCCGGCGGAACTGACGATGGACGACGGCAGCGGAACGCCGTCGCTGGCGCGCGAGCCGGTGACGCGAATCTCGATCTTCATGAGCGTGTTCGACGTTCATATAAACCGCGCCCCGATCGGCGGCACGGTGCGGCGGCTGGTCTATATCCCCGGCAAGTTCATGAACGCCGATCTCGACAAGGCGAGCGAGGACAACGAGCGCCAGCATATCCTGATCGAGCGGCACGACGGCCTCATGCTCGGTTTCACGCAGATCGCCGGTCTCGTCGCGCGGCGGATCGTCCCGTTCGTCAAGCCGGGCGACACGCTGGCCGCCGGCGCGCGGGTCGGCCTGATCCGTTTCGGCAGCCGGGTCGACGTCTATCTGCCGGCGGGGACCGATTCCCGGGTTCTGGTGGGGCAGAAGGTCGTTGCCGGCGAAACCGTGCTGGCCGAAATCGGCGAGCGTCGGCTGATCGAGGGCATCGCCCAGTGAACGACGACTATCCGCGCCTCGGCCCCAAGGCCGCGGAAGACGAAGTCCCCATTCCGGCGGGGCGGACGCGGGGGCTGTCGCTCCGCGCGGTCCTGCCCAATGCGATCACCGCCGCGGCGCTGTGTTCGGGCCTCACCGGCATCCGCTTCGCCATCGCGGAAAACTGGAGCCTGGCGATCTTCGCGGTCATTCTGGCCGGCCTTCTCGACGGTATCGACGGACGGATCGCCCGCCTGTTGAAAGCGCAGTCGCGATTCGGCGCCGAACTCGACAGCCTGGCCGATTCGCTTTCGTTCGGTATGGCGCCGGCGATCATCTTCTACCTCTGGACCTTGCAGGATCTTCCCCGGCTCGGCTGGTTCGCGGCGCTGGCCTTTGCCATCTGCTGCGCGCTGCGACTGGCGCGGTTCAACGCGCAGATCGATGTCGATCACCAGCCCCACAAATCGGCCGGCTTCCTCACCGGGGTGCCGGCGCCGGTCGGGGCCGGCCTGGCGTTCCTGCCGTTCTATCTCTGGATGGCGACGGGGCGGGAGGAATTTCGCGAGCCGATCGTCTGCGCCGTGTGGATGGTGGCCATGGCATTCCTGATGATCTCCAATATCGCGACGTTGAGCTGGACCTCGATCCGGCCGCGCAGGAACGTGCGCCTGGAACTGATCGCCGGGGTGGGGATTCTGTGCGCCGCGCTCTTGCTGGAACCGTGGTGGGCGCTGGTTGCGATTTGTGCGGTCTACCTCGCGCTGATGCCCTATGCACTGGTGCGCTATTCCCGGGTCAGGCGGCTGCGGCAAGCGAATGCCGGGCGCACGCCACCCCCCGCACCGGACGCGGCAGACGGTCGCCCGCCGGCCGACTGACCGGGCGAGGGCGCGATTCGCACAGTCCCCGGATATCGGTGGAGCACGCCGCCGGCCCCTCGATCGCAACCCGAACCGCACCGGCCGGCGCCTCGCGCCCCAGATCGCGCCGCAAGCGGGCGAATGCCTCCCGCCCGCGCAGGAAGCCGTCGATCAGCACCGCCAGCGAGGCTGCGGCTGCGGTGACGAACAGGGCAAACAGAATGGCGCCGAGCATGGTTTCGATCCTTACTGAGCCGATCCCGGCTGTTGACAGCCTGTGGATCGCATGTGGATAATCTGGCCGTCGCCCGGCTTGTTCCGTTCGACAGCGCCAATGTTCACTATTTGTTCCAACATGTCAAGCGCAAATGTGCGCGGCGCCGTTTTTTTGCGGCGAATCGAGGCTGGATTCGCCGCCCGCTTCGGGCTATGGGCGCCTCCGCGCAGCGAATCCGTGGGCGTTCCACCGGGCTCCGACTGTGCAAAATCCACATGGGGAGCGCCACATACCGGTGCCTGCCGCGGGATCTCCGCGAAAGGTTCCAGCTCTCCAGAGGCATAACCGGAAAGGAATTACCTATGGCGGCTTCCACCGTCACCATGCAGCAATTGATCGAGGCCGGCGCGCACTTCGGCCACCAGACCCACCGCTGGAACCCGCGGATGAAGCCGTACATCTTCGGCGCCCGCAACGGTGTTCACATCATCGACCTGTCGCAGACCGTTCCCCTGTTCTCGCGCGCGCTCGACTTCATCGAGCAGACCGTGCGCTCGGGCGGCAAGGTCCTGTTCGTCGGCACCAAGCGCCAGGCGCAGGAACCGATTGCCGAGGCGGCGCGTGCCTCGGGCCAGCACTTCGTCAACCACCGCTGGCTGGGCGGAATGCTCACCAACTGGAAGACGATTTCCGGTTCGATCAAGCGCCTCAAGACCCTGGAAGAGCAGCTTTCGGGCGACACCTCCGGCCTGACCAAGAAGGAAGTTCTCCAGCTCACGCGCGAGCGCGACAAGCTGGAACTTTCGCTCGGCGGCATTCGCGACATGGGCGGCATTCCCGACGTGATGTTCGTGATCGACGCGAACAAGGAAGATCTCGCGATCAAGGAAGCCAACGTGCTCGGCATTCCGGTGGTCGCGGTGCTCGACACCAATGTCGATCCCAGCGGGATCGCCTTCCCGGTGCCGGGGAACGACGATGCCAGCCGCGCGGTGCGCCTCTATTGCGATGCCGTGCGCGATGCGGCGGTGGCGGGGCGCGGCGGCAAGGTTGCCGAAAGCGGCGACGATGTCGGCGCGATGGAGGAACCCCCGGTCGAAACGGCCGCCTGATTTCAGGCGACTGTCACAAACATGACCTAGCGCGCCGGACCTGACCCTCGGGCCCGGCGCCCGGAATTTACACAGAGGAAACGATCATGGCTGCATTCACTGCCGCTGACGTGAAGACCCTGCGCGAGAAAACCGGCGCGGGCATGATGGACGCCAAGAAGGCGCTCGAACAGGCGAACGGCGATATCGAGGCCGCGGTCGATGCACTGCGCGCCAAGGGCCTTGCCACCGCCCAGAAGAAGTCCAGCCGCACCGCGGCGGAGGGCCTCGTCGGCGTCGCCGTCGAAGGGACCCGCGGCGTCGCGGTCGAGGTCAACTCGGAAACCGACTTCGTCGCCAAGAACGACAAGTTTCAGGACTTCGTTCGCAAGACCACCGAAGTCGCGCTCTCGGTCGAGGGCGACGATGTCGAGGCGCTCAAGGCGGCTGCCTATCCCGACGGCGGCACGGTGTCCGACAAGCTGACCGACAACGTCGCGACGATCGGCGAGAACCAGCAGGTTCGGCGGATGAAGACGGTGTCGGTCGATAACGGCGTCGTCGTCCCCTACGTCCACAACGCCGCGGCCCCCAACCTCGGCAAGATCGGCGTGCTCGTCGCGCTCGAAAGCGAGGCCGACGCGGCCACGCTCGAAGCGCTGGGCAAGCAGCTGGCGATGCACATCGCCGCCGCTTTCCCGCAGGCGCTCGATGCCGACGGTCTCGACCCCGAAGTGATCGAGCGGGAGCGCAAGATTGCCGCGGAAAAGGCGGCCGAGAGCGGCAAGCCGGCCGAAGTGCAGGCAAAGATGGTCGACGGCGCGGTGAAGAAATTCGCCAAGGAAAACGCGCTGCTGAGCCAGGTCTTCGTGATCGACAACAAGACCCCGATCGCCGATGTCGTCGCCAAGGCGGGCAAGGACGCCGGGCATGCCATCGTGCTGAAGGACTACGTCCGCTTCCAGCTCGGCGAAGGCATCGAGAAGGAAGAAAGCGACTTCGCGGCCGAGGTTGCAGCGGCCGTCGCCGGCTGATTCCTCGTCTCACACGAACATGCGGCCGCCGGACTTCGGGTTCGGCGGCCGTTTTCGTTCGGCGGGCCGCTGCCGGCTTTCCCTTTGCGCAGGCGGGGCGGGGCGGCTAAGGACGCCCGCGACCCTCACAATTTTCCGGAACCCGTTTCGTCCATGTCTTCCCCGAATTACAAGCGGATATTGCTCAAGCTCTCGGGCGAGGTGCTGATGGGGGATCAGCAGTTCGGGATCGATCCCGCCTTCGTTGCCGAACTTGCGCAAGAGGTGAAGGCGGCCAAGGATACCGGGCTGGAAATTTGCCTCGTGATCGGCGGCGGCAACATCTTCCGCGGCATGGCCGGCGCGGCGCAGGGCATGGACCGCGCCCAGGCCGACTATATGGGTATGCTGGCGACGGTGATGAACGCGCTCGCGATGCAGAATGCGCTCGAACAGATCGGCGTGCAGACCCGGGTCCAGTCGGCCGTGCAGATGGACCAGGTGTGCGAGCCGGTGATCCGGCGCCGTGCCGAACGCCATCTTGAGAAGGGGCGGGTGGTGATCTTTGCCGCCGGGGTCGGCGCGCCCTATTTCACCACCGACAGCGGTGCGGCGCTGCGCGCGGCGGAAATGCGCTGCGACGCGCTGTTCAAGGGCACCAGCGTCGATGGGGTCTACGACAGCGACCCCAAGAAGAACGCCGCTGCGAAACGATTCGACACCGTCAGCTACGACAAGGTTCTGGCGGACAATCTCAGAGTCATGGATGCCTCGGCCGTCGCGCTGTGCCGCGACAACGGGATTCCCATCGTGGTCTTCTCGATCCGCGAGAAGGGCAATCTCGCGCGGGTGCTCGCCGGCGACGGCGTCCAGACGGTAGTGAAAGAGGAAGCCTGACAATGGCCAAGTACGACAAGAGCGATATCGAACGTCGCATGCAGGGCGCCGTGGACAGCCTGAAGGGCGACCTGTCGGGGCTGCGCACCGGGCGCGCCAACACCAGCCTGCTCGATCCGGTGCAAGTGGAAGTCTATGGCGCGATGATGCCGCTCAACCAGGTGGCGACGGTCAACGCGCCCGAACCGCGCATGCTCGCGGTGCAGGTGTGGGACAAGGCGAACGTCACCGCGGTGGAGAAGGGGATCGCGCACGCGAACCTCGGCCTCAATCCGATGACCGACGGGCAGACGATCCGCCTGCCGATGCCCGACCTGACCGAAGAGCGGCGCCGCGAACTGGCCAAGCTCGCCGGCAAGTATGCGGAGAACGCGAAGATCGCGATCCGCAACGTGCGCCGCGACGGCATGGAAGCGCTCAAGGAAGATGAGAAGAAGAAGGAAATCTCCGAGGACGATCGCAAGCGCAGCGAGGAGGAAGTGCAGAAGCTGACCGACAAGTACGTCGCGGAAGCCGATGCCGCCGCGGCGCAGAAGGAGAAGGAAATCCTGACCCAGTGAGCGGGCTCGGGTCACGATATGCATTCGTGTCCCCCGGGGATACGATCGGCAACCGCGTGAAAGCTATGCGATGACGATCGCCAGGCACGTCGCCATAATCATGGACGGCAATGGCCGCTGGGCCAGGCGCCGCCATTTGCCGCGCGCGATGGGGCACCGGCGCGGGGTCGAGGCCGTGCGCGAACTCGTGCGCGGTCTGGCGGGCACCGGAATCGAGTGCCTGACGCTCTATGCCTTCAGTTCGGAGAACTGGAAGCGCCCCGGCGAAGAGGTCGACGACCTGATGAACCTGATGCGCAAGTTCGTGAAATCGGACTTGCCGGAATTCGTCGCCAACGACGTCAGGCTGAAAATTATCGGCGACTGGCAAGGGCTTGCCCCGGATATCGTCGCCATGTTGGAGGATGCCCTGGCACAGACGAGCCAGGGTTCGCGCACGCTCGCGGTGGCATTGAACTACGGCTCGCAGCAGGAAATCGCCCGCGCGGCAGCGAAAGCGGCGGCCCGGGGGGAGATCACGCCCGAGACGATCGCCGCGCAGCTCGACACGGCCGATCTGCCCCCGCTCGATCTGCTTATCCGCACGAGCGGGGAAGTGCGCCTGTCGAACTTCCTGCTCTGGCAATGCGCCTATGCGGAGATGATTTTCGTCGACACGCTCTGGCCCGATTTCACGCTGGCCCATCTGGCCGAGGCGCTGGAGGAATTCGCGCGGCGGGAGAGGCGATATGGCGGGCGGTAACGGCGAAACGGCGGTGTCGGGGGCGAAGCGTTCGGACCTGCCGGTCCGGCTGGCTTCGGCCGCGGCGATGCTCGCGGTTGCGGGGGCCGCGTTGTGGCAGGGCGGGCAAGTGCTGGACCTGTTCATCGGCCTGGTCGCCTTCGCCTGTTTCGCCGAGTTCACCGTGCTGGTCGTGCGCGCGACCGGCAACGTGCCCTACCGGCTCGCCGCGCTGATCGCGGGCGGGCTCTACATCGCCGCCGCCGCCGCCATCCTGGTGGGGGCGGGCGACTTCCTCCTCGTGCTGATCCTTGGCGCAACGATCTTCACCGATACGGGCGCCTATTTCGCGGGCCGGGCGATCGGCGGGCCGCGAATCGCCCCGAGCATCAGCCCGTCCAAGACCTGGGCGGGCCTCTTCGGCGGAATGATCGCCTCGGCCTTGTGGACCCTGGCCTGGGTGATGGCGATCGATTCCGGGCTCGACTGGCTGGGTCCGCGCTTCGCGCTCGGGATCCCGCTCGACGGTGCCAATCTGGCGTCGATCGCGGCTCTGGGGGCGGGGCTGGCGGTCGTGGCGCAGGCCGGCGATTTCTTCGAAAGCTGGCTGAAGCGGAAAGCCGGGGTGAAAGACAGCTCGCGCCTGATCCCCGGGCACGGCGGCGTGTTCGACCGGGTCGACGGGCTTCTGCCGGTCGCCATTGCAGTGGGCGGCATCGCCGCCTCGGTGGCCAATTGACCCGTTCGATCTCCATCCTCGGCGCGACCGGCTCGGTCGGTGCATCGACGCTGGACCTTATCCGCCGCAACCGCGATGCGTGGCGCATCGTTGCGCTCACCGCGAATTGCAACGCCGGCGAACTCGCGGCGCTCGCGCGCGAGTTCGAGGCCGAAATCGCGGTTGTCGGCGACGAGGCGTGCCTGCCCGAATTGCGCGCTGCACTGGCCGGTTCCGCGATCGAGGCGGCCGGCGGGTGTCAGGCGCTGTGCGATGCGGCCGGGCGCCCGGTGGACATCACGATCGCGGCCATTGTCGGCTGTGCCGGCCTGCGCCCCACGATGACGGCAATATGCCGCGGCGGTGCGATCGCCCTGGCGAACAAGGAAGCTCTGGTATCGGCCGGCGCCGTCATGACCGCGGCGGTCGCGGAACACGGTGCAACCCTGCTGCCGGTCGATTCGGAGCACAACGCGATCTTCCAGTGCCTGCAGGGCGGCAGAATCGCGGACGTGCGCTCGATCACGCTCACCGCCAGCGGCGGACCTTTACGGACCTGGAGCGCCGAACGTCTCGCCCGGGCCACGCCTGCCCAGGCAGTGGCGCACCCCAACTGGGACATGGGCGCGAAGATCAGCGTCGATTCGGCCACGATGATGAACAAGGGGCTGGAATTCATCGAGGCGCACCACCTGTTTCCGGTCGGCCTCGACGCCCTGCGCATCGTCGTTCACCCGCAAAGCGTCGTGCATTCGATGGTCGAGTATTGCGACGGTTCGACGCTGGCGCAGCTGGGACCGTCCGACATGCGGGTTCCGATCGCCTCGTGCCTCGCCTGGCCGGAGCGAATGGATACGCCGTGCGCTCCGCTGGATCTCGCGGCGATCGGGTCGCTGACCTTCGAAGCGCCGGACGAAGACCGTTTCCCCGCCACCCGTCTTGCGCGAAATGCCGCCCACGCCGGCGGTGCGGCGCCCGCCGTTCTCAACGCCGCGAACGAGGTGGCGGTGGCGGCCTTCCTCGCCGGTCAGATCGCGTTCACCCGCATTGCGCCAGTGGTGGAGGAAACCCTCGATCGCTATGCCCCCTCGGCACCTTCGACGCTCGACGACGTTCTCGCTGTCGATACGGAGGCGCGCTCTCGGGCTCGCGAAGTAATGGAGACCGCCGCAATTGGCTGATACCCCTTCGTTCTGGATGTACGTCGTCGGCTTTCTGCTCGTCCTCGGGCCGCTGATCACGATTCACGAATTCGGTCACTATCTCATGGGCCGTCTGTTCGGAGTCCATGCCGATGCGTTCTCCATCGGTTTCGGCAAGGAAGTCGCCGGCTGGACCGATCGCCGCGGGACCCGCTGGAAGCTTTCGGCCCTGCCGCTTGGCGGATATGTCCAGTTCCGGGGCGACATGAACCCGGCCAGTATTCCCGACGAGGATGGACTGGCGGCCATATCGGAGAGCGAGCGGGCGGGCGCGTTCCATTTCAAGCCGCTGTGGCAGCGCGCGTTGATCGTCTTTGCCGGGCCGGCAACCAACGTGCTGGTGGCGCTGGCGATCTTCGCCGCGTTCTTCATGGTCGTGGGCAAGCCGGTGCCGGTCGAAACGGACAGCCAGCTCACCGTGGCCGGGTTTGCCGAGGAATCGGCGGCGCGTTCGGTCGGGATCGAGATCGGCGACCGGATCGTGTCGATCGACGGCGAGCCGATGCACGATTTTCGCGATATTCAGGACGCGGTGATGCTCTATCCGGGGCGGACTTTCGACATTGTCGTCGATCGCGGCGGGCGCAGGCTGGATTTCGAGGTCACGGCACAAGCGCATGAGGTCGAAGACAATTTCGGCAATGCATCGACCATCGGCCTGATCGGCATCGCGCCGGCGGCGGTGGAGTTCGAGTTTGCGCGGCAGGGCCCGATAGGCGCGCTGGGCCTGGCGGTCGATCACAGTATCGACATCGCGCGGATGATGGTGACCGGGGTGGGGCAGATCCTGTCCGGCGACCGCTCGGTGCGCGAGCTGGGCGGACCGATCAAGATCGCGAAATATTCGGGCGAGCAATTCAGCCTCGGCCCGCTTGCCTTCATCAACTTCATCGCGCTGATCTCGCTTAATTTGGCATTCATCAACCTCTTGCCAATCCCCGCGCTCGATGGCGGGCACCTGGCCTTCTACGCTGCGGAGGCCATCCGGCGGAAGCCGGTGGGGCGGCGGGGGCAGGAACTGGCGTTTCGCACCGGGATCGCCCTGGTGCTGGCACTGATGGTGTTCGTCACGATCAACGATTTGGTTTCGCTGCCGATCTTCGGGAGCTGACCGCCCCGGGGGACGAGAGAGCGCGGGGGACTCGTTCCTTCCTTCGCTTGATCGGGGGCACGGCATCGGGCAAGGGCGGCATTTGCCGCATCGCCCGATGGATGGGCTGCGGCCCATTGGTGCAATGGATAAGGATTGGACGGGATCACCGTGGCGATGACAGAACGCGAGAAAGCCGCCGGCGCATTCGGCAAGACCGGCGCACGTTTCGCGCTTGCCCTGCTCGGGGGTACGATGCTGGCCGGGGTTCCCGCGCCGGTGCTGGCTCAGGACGCGGCGACGGCGGCCCAGCCGCCCGCTTCGCAACCCGCTCCGGCGCCGCAGGGCGATACGATCCGTTCGATCACGGTCGTCGGGGCGCAGCGGCTGGAGCCGGGAACGATCCTGTCCTACATCCAGATGCGCGCGGGGGATACCTACTCGCAGGCGCTCGCCGACCAGGCGCTGAAGGACCTTTACGCGACCGAGCTTTTCTCGGACGCCAGCGTTCGCAACGATGGCGGCAACGTGGTGATCTCGGTGACCGAAAACCCGGTGATCAACCGGATCATCCTGGAGGGCAACAAGCGGATCAAGAACGACAAGATCCTGCCTGAAATCCGCCTTGCGCCGCGCCAGATCTTCACCCGGTCGAAAGTTCGTGCCGATACGGCCCGCATCATCGAACTCTACAAGCGGCAGGGCCGCTTTGCCGCTTCGGTCGAGCCGAAGACCGTCGAGCTGAGCCAGAACCGCGTCGATATCGTGTTCGAGATCAGCGAAGGTCCCAAGTCCAAGGTCCGCCAGATCAACATCCTCGGTAACGAGGAGTTCGACGACGGCGAACTGAAGGGCGAGATGGTGACGAAGGAAGCGCGCTTCTTCCGTTTCTTCAGCTCGAACACCAGTTACGACCCGGACCGCCTGGCTTTCGACCAGCAGAAGCTGCGCCAGTTCTATCTCACCGAAGGCTATGCCGATTTCCGCGTCGTTTCTGCCGTGGCCGAGCTGACGCCGGACAAGCGCGACTTCATCATCACTTATGTGGTGGAGGAAGGGGAGCGCTATCGCTTCGGCGATGTCGAGGTGGACAGCCAGATTCGCGATTTCGACAGCGATCGGATGACCAACAATCTCGCGATCAAGAGCGGCGACTGGTACAACGCCAAGCTGGTCGAAGACACGGTCGAGCAGATGAACGAACTGGCCGGAACCTTCGGCTATGCGTTTGCCGATACCCAGCCGCAATTCGTGCGCAACCAGGAAGACCTCACGATGGACGTCACGTTCGTCCTTCGCGAGGCGCCGCGCGTCTATGTCGAACGGGTCGACGTGAACGGCAACACGCTGACGCAGGACAAAGTGATCCGGCGCGAATTCCGCGTGGCCGAGGGCGACGCGTTCAACTCGCTGCAGGTGAAGCGTTCGACCAACCGGATCAAGTCGCTCGGCTATTTCCAGGAAAACTTCGAGATCGAGCAGAAGGAGGGCAGCGCCCCCGACCGTATCGTGCTCGAAGCGAACGTGGAGGAGCAGCCGACCGGCGAGTTGCAGCTTTCCGCCGGTTTCTCGTCGATCGAGAATTTCATTCTTGCCGGCTCGATAAAGCAGAACAACTTTCGCGGCCGCGGTCAGACGGTTGGCGCCTCGGTGAACTACTCGCGTTATTCGCGTTCAGCCGCGCTGAGCTTCACCGAACCATACGTCTTTGATCGTAATATTTCCGCCGGGATCGATATTTACCGCAAAGATTACAACAGCTTCAATTTCACCAATAACGACCGGAACCGTACGTTCGAACAGTCCACCACTGGGTTCTCGATGCGCGTGGGCGTTCCGCTGACCGAATATATTTCGGCCATCGGCAGCTATACGCTCAACTACGACGACGTTTCGCTGGACGAGTTCACCTACTACAGCGATATCGACGGTGACGGGGTAACGGAATGCGATCCCGTTCTGGCCGGGCGTTACCTGTGCGAAGCGGTGGGCAACCGGTTGAGTTCGATCCTCGGCCTCACGCTGTCGATGCGGACGATCGACAATCCCTATCGCCCCACCCGCGGCCACACGCTGTCGCTCAGCACCGAATTTGCCGGCCTGGGCGGCGATGTGAAGTATCTGCGCCTGCGAGCGAAAGGCGCCAAGTACTGGCCCGTGTTCGGCGGCTTCATCTTCTCGATCCAGGGCGAAGGCGGCGTGATCAAGGGCCTTGAAGATCGCGGCCCGGGCGTGGACGATGTGCGCCTGACCGACCGCTTCTTCCTCGGCGAACCGCAGTTCCGCGGTTTCGACATCCGCGGCGTGGGTCCGCGCGTATTGCGCCAGCCCATCCGGGACCTTGATGGCGACGGTGTGGGCGAGGTGATTACCGACCGCGACCAGGTCGGCGACGACGCGCTGGGCGGCAATGCCTTTTACCTGGGCCGGGCGGAGCTTGAGATCCCGCTGGGGTCGGGCGCGCGCGAGATGGGGCTGCGCCCGTCGATCTTCGTCGACGTCGGCGCCCTGTTCAACGTCACCAAGCCGGTGTTGCAGAGCGCCCCGTTCCCGGACGGTATTCAGCGGCAATTGTTCGACAGCGACGGCAATCCGCTTTACGTCGACCCCGACGATCCCAACCAATGGACCACCGACCCGACCGACGGGTCCGGCAATCCGAACGATCCGTGGATGTATCAGGTCGCGGCCCCATTCCAGGAAGTCTTCCTGGGCGATTCCGCCAGCCCGCGTGTTTCCGTGGGTATCGGCGTCAACTGGAACTCCCCCTTCGGGCCGTTCCGCATCGACTTCGCTCACGTGCTCAAGAAAGAGCCGGGCGATGATACCAAGAGATTCACTTTCAATGTGGGGACACAATTCTGATGAAGAACTTTCTTAAACCGGTGGTCGCCGCCGGTCTCATGCTCACCGCTTCGGCCGCGCCGATGCTGGCGGTTCCCGCCGTGGCGCAGGATGCGCGCGGCGTGGGCGTCGTCAGCCTGCCGGCGGTGATTGCCAATTCGAACGCATACCGCACCGCCGAACAGCAGCGCCAGACCACTTACCAGGCACAGATCAGCCAGGCCGAAGCGCGCCGCCAGCAGATCGAAGCCCAACTGACCCCGTTGATCCAGCAGTTCAACACGGCGCGCCAGGCGGCCAACCCCGACCAGCAGGCATTGCAGCAGCAGATGGCGCAGATCCAGCAGATCGAACAGGCCGGCCAGCGCGAGCTGCAGACCATCCTGGCGCCGGTTTCGCTGAGCAGAGCCTATGTCACCGAGCAGATCGAAGATCGTCTCGACGAAGCCGTTCAGGCAGCTGCCGCCAAGCGCAACGTCAGCCTGATCCTCGACGCCACGTCGGGCCAGGTGGTCTACGCCGGTGCGCAGCACAACCTGACGCAGGACGTGCTGACCGAACTCAACACCCTGGTGCCGAGCGTGCAGATCACCCCGCCCGAAGGTTGGGTGCCGCGGGAAGTCCGCGAACAGCAGCAGGCTGCTGCCCAGGCTCAGCAGGCGACCCAACAGCAGCAGCCGAGCGGCCGCTGAGCGGTCGATCGACCGGCGACGAGCGAGAAGAAGGCAGGGCGATGAGCGAAGACACGGGTGCACGACCCGATTACGATATCCACAAAGTGCTCGGCGCCCTGCCGCACCGCTATCCGCTGTTGCTGGTCGACCGCGTCCGCTCGCTCGAACCGGGCGAACGCATTCACGCGGTGAAGGCGGTGACCTTCAACGAGGATTTCTTTCAGGGGCATTTCCCCGGCGCGCCGATCATGCCCGGCGTGCTGCAGGTGGAGGCCATGGCGCAGGCCGCGGCGATCCTGGGGATCGAAACGCTCGGACTCGCCGGAACCGGCAAGCTGGTCTATTTCATGGGAATAGAGAGCGCCAAGTTCCGCGCGCCGGTGACGCCGGGCTGCCTGCTCGACCTGGAGGTCGAATTTGTCCAGAAGCGCAGCCGGGTCTACAAGTTCAAAGGGCGCGCCAGCGTGGAAGGCAAGACCACGTCGGAAGCGGAGTTCACCGCGATGATCGCCGATCCGCCGTCCACCTGACGCAACCGCTGTCGCCGCTTTGCCGCGACCAGCGCGATCGGGGTTGCTTTCCAGCGCGAACCCGACTAGGCGCGCGCCTTTCCCGAGACTGCCGACCGGTCGGAACCGGTCACATGCACAAGGATTATCCGCCATGAAGGCCGACGCACATCCCGATTATCACACCATCACGGTCAAGATGACCGATGGTACCGAATTCCAGACTCGCTCCACATGGGGCAGCGAGGGCGATACGCTGACGCTCGATATCGATCCGACCAGCCATCCGGCCTGGACCGGCGGCAAGCAGCAAATTCAGGAAGGCGGCCGCGTCGCTGCGTTCAACAAGCGTTTCGGCGGGCTGTCGCTCAAGAAGGGCTGAGCCGTTCGGGTTCGCGGGGCCGGGTGCGCCGCAAATCAGCCGATAGAGGGCGGTCCGGCGGGCCGCCCTTTTCTTTGTGCAAGCTCAGGCGGTAACGGCACTGGCTCGGCACGCCCCCCGGATATTGCGTGCGTTCGCCGGATTCGTCCGCAGGATTGCAGGATCCGGGCGGCATCTGTCGATGCCGAACGGCAGGCGAAATAATCTTGCGCTTGCAAGGTCGCTGCGCAGTTTTCGCTTTGCAAACGGGCGTGCTTGTGCAACAGGCGCGCGCCTTGGCGGTTCGCGTCTTGACCGCGAAGCGCAGGGGCGTATCAGCCCCGCTTTATACGGCAGGCCCAGGTCGGGCCGGGTATGTGGCGATCGTAGCTCAGTTGGTTAGAGCGCCGGTTTGTGGTACCGGAGGTCGCGGGTTCGAACCCCGTCGATCGCCCCATTTTCCCAGTTTTTGTGCCGTCGTTTACAGCGGGGCTTTCTCACGGACATGACGGCTTTCTGGACCGAAGCGGACTTCGACGATCACGAACTCGTGCAGCTCGTGCGGGATCGCCGATCGGGACTTACCGCTATCATCGCGCTCCATTCCACCCACCTCGGGCCGGCGGCGGGGGGCACGCGGTTCTGGCACTATGCCGACCCGGGCGAAGCCATGCGCGACGCCCTGCGCCTGAGCCGCGGGATGAGCTACAAGAACGCCATGGCCGGCCTGCCGATGGGTGGCGGCAAGGCGGTGATCCTGGCGCCCGAGGACAAGGCCAAGACCCCGCAGATGCTCGCCGCATTCGGCGACGCGGTCGAGGCGCTGGGCGGGCGTTACGTCACGGCGGAAGACGTGGGCATCGGCGAAAGCGACATGGTCGCGGTGTCCGAACGCACCGAATACGTTTCCGGCCTGCCGGTATCGGGCGAGGGGGCCGCGGGCGGCGACCCGGGGCCGTTTACCGCGATGGGCATCTATCACGGGATCAAGGCGGCGGTTCGGTACAAGCTGGGCAAGGAAAGCGCCGAAGGGGTCCATGTCGCGATTCAGGGCACGGGCAGCGTGGGCGGCGGGGTCGCCCGGCTGCTGGCGAAAGACGGGGCCCGCCTGACGCTGTCCGATATCGACGAGAGCCGAGCCGCAGCGCTGGCCGAAGAACTTGGCGCTGCGACCGCTCCGCCCGATGCCGTCATGAGCGTTTCGTGCGACGTGTTCAGCCCGAATGCGCTGGGCGCGATCCTGGACGACGAGGGCATTGCGCGTCTCGACACGCCCATCGTGGCCGGCGGTGCGAACAACCAGCTTGCGCGGGCGCATCACGGCAGGATGCTGGCCGAGCGCGGTATCCTTTACGCGCCCGACTACGTGATCAATGCCGGGGGCATTATCAGCGTTACGCTGGAGTACCTCGCGCGTCGAAACGGCGAGCCGAGCGATATCAACGAAGTTCGCAAGCGTATCGGGCGGATTCCCGACCGTCTGGAGGAAGTGTGGCGCAAGAGCGACGCGAGCGGCGAATCTCCCGACGTGGTGGCCGACCGTATGGCACAGGAACTGATCGGGCGCGGATAGAACCCGGCCGGTTCGATCCTCGCATCGATCGCTGCCCCGCCTATGAAGCGATGGGGAATCGCGCGTGAATCGCTTGCCCCCGGGTTCGTGTCCTGCCATTGCGCCCGGCGAACGGACCTGATCGATGCATGGCTTTGCCAACCCCAAACGGTTCCTCTCCCTCGCTCGCTGGCTGACTCCACTATTGCTTGCGAGCGGGCTCCTGCTGTCTGCAGGAGCTTTGGCGTGGGGCCTTTTTGCCGTTCCACCCGACCGCTTGATGGGGGAAACGGTGCGGATTCTCTTCCTCCACGTCCCGGCGGCATGGCTGGGCATGGGCGGGTGGGCCGCTATCGCGCTGGCAAGCGCCGTATTCCTGGTGTGGCGCCATCCGCTGGCCGATCTCGCGGCGCGGGCGGCGGCCGTACCCGGCATGGTTTTCACGGCTGTATGCCTCGCCACAGGCTCGATCTGGGGGCGACCGACCTGGGGCACCTGGTGGGTATGGGACGGCCGCCTGACGTCGATGCTGGTGCTGCTGTTTCTATACCTGGGATATATCGCGCTGGCGCAGGCCGTTGCGCGGGAAGGCGGGTCGAGCCGGATACCGGCGATTTTCGGGCTGGTCGGTGCGATCAATATCCCGATCATCAACCGCTCCGTCGTCTGGTGGAATTCGCTGCATCAGCCGCCCAGCATCACCGTGGGCAAAAGCGCCATCGATGCCGAATTCCTCGTCCCTCTCCTGATTGCCGTGGCCGGATTTTCGCTGATATTCGGCGGTGTCGTACTTGCGCGGATGCGCGCGCTACTGGGCGATATCCAGGCGGATGCGCGCCTGCGGCGCAAGGCGAGCGAGGCGGCGTGATGCGCGAAGGGCTGGACCAGTGGGACTTCGTGATCGCGGCCTATGCGGTCGGGATCGTGGCGACCCTGGCCCTGGTGGTCTGGGCCTGGCGGGACATGCGCCGGGCGGAACGCCGACGTGACGAGGCGCGCCGCAAATGACCGCATTTCCCGATCGGATGAAGGCCAAGCATCAGCGGCTCGTGCTCGTCGCGATCGCGCTCGTCGCGCTCGTGTGCGCCGGGCTCCTTGCGGCCTGGGCGCTGCGCAGCCAGGCCAGCTATTTCTACGTGCCGGAGCAGATCGCGGCCGATCCGCCGGAAGCGGGGCGCGCGGTGCGCCTGGGGGGGATGGTCGAAGAAGGCTCGATCCGGACGTTGCCCGACGGTGTGACCACGGCATTCGTCGTCGGCGACGGAAAGGCGCGGGTCCCGGTGCGCTTTGCCGGGATTCTCCCCGATCTGTTCGTCGAGGGGTCGGGCGTCGTGGCGGAAGGCCGGTTGAATATCGATGGCACTTTCGTTGCCGACAATCTCCTCGCCAAGCACGACGAGAACTACGTCCCGCGCGAATTGCGGGAAATGACCGAACATCAGAAGCGCGAAGTCGTCGCCGAAACGGAGCAGGGCGCTTGATCGCGGAACTCGGCCTGGCCGCGCTGTGGCTGGCGGCGGCGCTGGCTGCCTTGCAGCTCTATGCCGGCGCCATGGCCCAGCGAGGCCACGCCGGCGGGCTGGCCGTGCTCGTGCGCCCGGCCGCCATCGTTCAGGGGCTGGCCTGCGCCTTTGCCTTTGCCATGCTGCTGTGGCTGTTCGCCATCACCGACTTGTCGGTCAAACTGGTCGCCACCAATTCGCATTCGGCCAAGCCGCTGCTTTACAAGCTGACCGGAGCCTGGGGCAACCACGAAGGCTCGATGCTGCTGTGGGTCGCTGTAATGGCCCTGTCCGGCGCGCTGATCGCGCTGGTGGAGCGCCGCTTGCCCGAACGGACGATGCTGGCCACGCTGGCCGCGCAGGCTTTTGTCGGCCTGGGCTTCTATGCCTTTCTCATCTTCAGCTCCAACCCGTTCGAGCGCCTTGTGCAGCCAGCGGCGGAAGGGCTGGGCCTCAATCCCCTGCTCCAGGATATCGGCCTCGCGCTCCATCCACCGACGCTGTACTTCGGCTACGTCGGGCTGTCGGTGGCGTTCAGCTTCGCCGTCGGCGCGCTGCTGACGCGGCAGGTCACGCCCGAATTTGCGCGGGTGATGCGGCCCTGGGTGCTGGGCGCCTGGGTCTTCCTGACGCTGGGGATCACTGCCGGATCGTATTGGGCCTATTACGAGCTGGGCTGGGGCGGCTGGTGGTTCTGGGACCCGGTCGAGAACGCTTCGCTCATGCCCTGGCTGGCGGCGACGGCGCTGCTCCATTCGGCGAGCGTGCTCGCCGCCCGCGACGCCTTGCGTGCCTGGACGATAATGCTGGGCGTCGTGGCGTTCTCGATGTCGATGCTGGGCACGTTCCTGGTCCGCTCCGGCATTCTCACCAGCGTTCATGCATTCGCTGTCGATCCCCAGCGGGGGACGTTCATCCTCGTGCTGCTCGCTCTCTACATCGGCGGGGCGCTGGTGCTGTTCGCGCTGCGTGCCGCCTCGATAGCGGAGGGCGAGCGCTTTTCCGCGACGAGCCGCGAAGGCGCGCTGGTGTTCAACAACGTCATGCTCACCGCGATTCTGGGAATTGTCCTGCTGGGCACGCTCTATCCCCTGTTGACCGAGGCGTTCGACGTGCGCGTCTCCGTCGGGCCGCCCTATTTCAATCCGGCCGGTGCCTTTTTCGCGGTCCCCATGCTGCTGGTCATGGCGGTGGGGCCCTTGCTGCGATGGCGGCGCGACAGTCTCGGGCGCATTCAGCGTCCGATCGTCCTATGCGGCGTGATTGTTCTGGCTACCACGGTCGCCGCGCTGGCGATAGGAGAGATGAGCATTCTCGCCCTGCTGGGCCTGGCGCTATCGGCTGGGCTGGCAGTGGCCAGCCTCCTGCCGCTGCGCGGAAGGAGGCTGCGGCGGGTGCCTTTGGCCGTGTGGGGCATGGTCGTGGCGCACTTCGGACTGGCCGTTGCCGTGTTCGGCATGGCGAGCGAAACGGCTTTCTCGCAGGAACGGCTCGCTGCGGTGACGGTCGGTGAAACGGTCCGGGTCGGTCCGTGGCAAGTGACGCTGACCGAAGTTCTGCCGAACGCCGGGCCCAACTGGACGGCGATCGAAGGCCACCTTGCCGCCAGCTATGCCGGCGGCGCTCCGGTCGAGTTGGACCCGCAATCGCGCAGTTTCTGGGCCCCGGTTCAGCAAACGACCGAGAGCGCGCTCGCAACCCGGTGGAACGGCCAGCTCTATGCCGTCGTCGGCAGCGAAGCCCGGGAGGAGGGGGCAGAGGCGCGATGGCAACTGCGCCTGTGGTGGAAACCCTTCGTGACCTTCATCTGGTATGGCGGCGTTCTGGTGGCGCTGGGCGGGGCGATCGCGCTGGTCGGGCGGGTCGGTGCCGATCTCAGGCGGCGGACCGTTCGCAGACGCGCGGCCGAGCGTCGTGCGGAAGGGACGGCATAATGCGTTGGTGGTGGATACCTCTCCTGCTGTTCGCCTTGTTCCTGGGTGTCGCTGCCTATCAGCTGACGCAGCCCAAGGACGAATTCGTGCCCAGCGCGATGATCGGCGAACCTTTGCCCGCGTTCGACTTGCGGCCGGCGCTGGAGGGAATGCCCGGTCTTTCCAGCGAGGATTTGCGCGACGGGAAGCCGCGCCTGCTCAACATCTGGGCCAGCTGGTGCGTCCCGTGCATTGCCGAAGCTCCGCAGTTGGAGCGTCTGCGCGACGAAGGGGCCGAAATCGTTGGCGTTGCGATCCGCGACCGGCCGGAGGATGTTGCAGCGTTCCTCTCGCGCTATGGCAATCCCTATACGCGTATCGGGGCCGACGATCTGTCCGAAGTGCAACTGGTGATCGGATCGTCGGGCGTGCCGGAAACGTTCGTGATCGACGGGGAAGGGCGGATTGCCTATCAGCACATCGGCGATATTCGGGCCGAGCACGTTCCCCGTCTGCTGGCGGAATTGCGAAAGGCCGGGGAATGAAGCGGTTCTGCGCCCTGCTTGCCCTGGGATCGCTCGTTTCGCCGGTTGCGGCGCAGGATGATGTGCCCCCGGCGCCCTATGCCTATCGCCAACTCGCCGACCCGGAGCAGGAGGCGCGAGCACAGGCCCTGATGGAAACGCTGCGCTGCCTGAAGTGCCAGAGCCAGTCGATCGCCGACAGCGACGCCCCGATGGCGGGCGACATGCGGCATCAGGTGCGCACACGCATTGCCGCGGGGGAGGAACCGGAAGCGATCCGGGCCTGGCTCGTGGCGCGTTACGGCGACTATGTCAGCTACGCTCCGGCGATGAGCGAAACCACCTGGCCGCTGTTTGCGATTCCGGTATTTCTGGCCTTGGTCGCCGCGGCGATCCTGTGGCGACGCCTGCGGGGCTCGCCATGAGCTGGCTGCCCGCCATCGCGCTGGCAGCGGCGCTGTTCCTCTTCGCCGCCTTTGCGCTCCGCCTGCCGCGCGGCGCATGGACGGCGTTCGCCTCCGCCCTGGGGTTCGGACTGGCAGGCTATGCTTTTCAGGCGCAGCCCGGTCTGCCGTCCGCCCCGAGAGTTGCCGCGCCCGAGGCGAACGAGACGAATGCCGCCATGATCGAGGCGAGGCGCACACTGTTCGACTCGTTCCTGCCGCCGAGCAAGTTCGTGATCGTCGCCGACGGCTTCGCCCGGCGGGGCCAGTATGCCGATGCGGCCCAGATTCTGCGCGGCGAAGTGCGCAAGGATGCCGGCAATGCGGAAGCCTGGGTGGCGCTGGGCAATGCTCTTGTGGAACATGCCGAAGGCAATCTGACGCCGGCCGCCACATATGCTTACGACCGGGCTGCGCAAGTCGCGCCCGGACATCCCGCGGCCCCTTATTTTCAGGGGCTTGCGCTGTTGCGGACCGGGCAGATCGACGAGACGCGGGCGCTCTGGGCCGATGCGATCGCGAACGCGCCGGAAGGCGCGGAATGGCTGCCGGAAATGCAGCAGCGGCTCGACCGGCTCGACGCTCTCATTGCGGCTCTGGGCAGGAACTGACCGCCCATGCGCCGTCCATGTTGCAGGCGCGAAGGGACGGTGCTAAGCGCCGCCGCCTTTGCAAAGGCGCATCGAAGGCAGCTCCGGGCAGAATCGGGAACGCCGTTTATATGAGCGAGACTTCCGTTTCACAGGAACCTGTGCCTTCGGGCGGCAGGCAGGCGGGCGCCCACGGCGCCCCCTCGTCCAAGGCCGCGCTGGCCGTGGGCGCGATCGGCGTGGTCTTCGGCGATATCGGCACCAGCCCGATCTACGCCTTCCGTGAAACTTTCGTCGGGCCGCACCCGCTCGCGCTCGACACGCTCCACCTTCTCGGTGTTCTCAGCCTGATTTTCTGGTCGATGACGATCGTCGTCTCGATCCAGTACGTCACGATCATGATGCGGGCCGACAACAAGGGGCAGGGCGGCACCCTAGCCCTGGTCGCGCTGATTTCGGGCCGCGTGGGCCGGACCGGCTATGGCTGGGCCGCGGTCATGCTGGGGGTGTTCGCGACCGCGCTGTTCTACGGCGACAGCATGATTACGCCCGCCATCTCGGTCCTTTCCGCGGTGGAAGGGCTGACGACGGTGGAAGACAGCTTCGAACCTTTCGTCGTGCCGATCGCGTTGGTCCTGCTCATTGGGTTGTTCCTGTTGCAACGGCGGGGCACGGCCAAGGTCGGGCGGCTCTTCGCGCCGGTCATGCTGATCTATTTCAGCGTGCTCGCGATCCTGGGCCTGATCCAGATCGTCCAGAACCCCGGGGTGCTCGCGGCGCTCAATCCCTGGTACGCCGTCCAGTTCTTCATGACCGACAAGCTCCTGGCCTTCCTGGCCCTCGGCTCGGTCGTGCTGGCGGTAACGGGGGCGGAAGCGCTCTATGCCGACATGGGCCATTTCGGCCGCGGCGCGCTGCGGATCGGGTGGTTCGGGTTCGTCATGCCCTGCCTCCTGCTCAACTATTTTGGCCAGGCGGCGATGATCATGGGGCTGGAAGCGGCCGCGGCGGCCGATGCGATCCGCAACCCGTTCTTCCTGATGGCGCCCGACGCCTATCGCTTGCCGCTCGTGCTCCTGGCGACATGCGCGACCTTCATCGCCAGCCAGGCGGTCATCACCGGGGCATTCTCGGTCACCCACCAGGCGATCCAGCTCGGTTACGTCCCGCGCCTGTCGATCCTGCATACGAGCGAGACCGAGCACGGGCAGATCTATATTCCGTTCGTCAACTGGGTTCTGATGATCGCCGTCATCCTGCTGGTGCTGACGTTCCGCAATTCGTCGAACCTGGCGAGCGCCTATGGCATCGCGGTGACCGGCGCGATGCTGATCGATACCTGCCTGATGGCGGTCCTGTTCATCGCGGTCTGGCGCTGGAAGATGTGGATCGTGATACCGGCTGCCGCGCTGTTCTTCGTGTTCGACGGCGCCTTCTTCGGCGCCAATCTGACCAAAGTGCCCGACGGCGGGTGGTTCCCGCTGCTGGTCGGCGCGATCGCCTTCACCTTCCTCACCACATGGTCGCGCGGGCGCAAGCTGATGCGCGAGCGGATGAGCGAAGTCGCATTGCCGATCGAGATCTTCGCCAAGTCGGCCAAGAACAGCGCCATCCGCGTGCCGGGCACGGCCATCTTCATGGCATCGAGCACGGCCGGCGTCCCTTCCGCGCTGCTGCACAATATCAAGCACAACAAGGTGCTGCACGAGCGGGTCGTGATCCTGACGGTCGAGATCGCGGAAGAGCCCTACGTCGATCCCGAATACCGCAGCGAGTTCCACGATCTGGGCGACGGCTTCTACCGCATGGTGCTGCACTACGGCTTCATGGAAGAAACCGACGTGCCTGCCGCGCTCAAGCAGGTGAAGAGCTGTGGCGGGGCGTTCGACATGATGAACACCAGCTTTTTCCTCAGCCGCCAGACGCTGTTGCCTTCGCGCAATCCGAGCATGATGATCTGGCGCGAGAAGATCTTCTCGTGGATGTTGCGCAACGCGGCGACGGCGATGGAGTTTTTCCGTCTGCCGACCAATCGCGTGGTCGAACTGGGCAGCCAGGTCGAAATCTGAGGCGTCGGTCCGCGACCGGCGGTCAGGCGGTCAGGCCGTCGGCGGCGGCGTCTGCTCCTCTTCCTTCACCCCTTCGGCGGCGAGCCCGTGCCGCAGGAGCATCGGGATCTGGGTGAAAGTGAAAAGGAAGCTGAGCGGGAGGAAGACCCACAGCTTGGCCCAGAGCCAGGATTCGAACGACAGCGTGGCGCGAAGGACCTCGTTCAGGCCGGCGAGGGCGAAGAAGAAGAACGCCCAGTTGCGCGACAGTTTGAGCCAGCCCTGCGCGTCCAGCCCTTCGAACGCGGCGCCGAGCAGGATTTCCAGCAGGGCCTTGCCGCGCAGCCACCCGACGATCAGCGCACTGCCGAACAGGACATAGATCACCGTCGGCTTGATCTGGATGAAGCTTTCATCGCGCAGCCAGATGGTCAGCGCACCGAAGCCGACAATCAGCGCGGTCGAAAGCCACAACATCGGCGAGACGCGGCCGAATTTCCACTTCGAGAATCCGAGAGCGAGAACGGCGGCAAGCATGAAGGCGACCGTGCCCCGGATAACAGCGGCAATCTCGCCCAGCGCACTCGATTCTGCGGGCGCGTAGAACTTGTAAACGCCCAGGAAGACCAGCAGCGGCCCATAATCGACGAGGATGTTGAGCCAGCCCGATTTTTGCTTCGTTTCTTCCATCAGGCCACTCCTGCGATAACGCGCGCGACCAGGTCGGGATCGAACGGCCGGAGGTCGGAAATCTTCTCTCCCACGCCGATCGCGTGGATCGGCAGGCCGTATTGCTCCGCTGCGGCAACGAGCACACCGCCGCGTGCCGTCCCGTCGAGCTTGGTCATGATCAGACCGGTCACCCCGGCCACTTCCCGGAAAACGTCGATCTGGCTGAGCGCGTTCTGCCCATTGGTCGCGTCGAGAACCAGGACGACGTCATGCGGCGCCTCCGGATTGAGACGGCCGAGCACGCGGCGGATCTTGGCCAGCTCGTCCATCAGCTCGCGCTTGTTCTGAAGCCGGCCGGCGGTGTCGACGATCAGCGCATCTGTCCCGCGGTCCGTCGCGGCCTTAACCCCGTCGAAAACTACCGATGCCGGGTCGCCGCCTTCGGGGCCGCGAACGATCGGAGCATCGATCCTTTCCGCCCATGTGGCCAGTTGGCCGATGGCGGCGGCGCGGAACGTGTCGCCCGCCGCGAGCATGACGTCGTAGTCTTCTTCCTGAAACCAGTGCGCCAGCTTGGCGATGGTGGTGGTCTTGCCGCTGCCGTTGACGCCGATCACCAGGATCACCTGCGGGCGCGGGAAAGCGACGATCTCCAGCGGTTTTGCGACCGGGCGCAGGATCGCGGCGATTTCCTCGGCCACCGCCTCCTTCAGCTCGCGCTCCGAGATTTCCAGGCCGAAGCGTTTCTCCGACAGCCGGGCGCGTATCCGTGCCGCTGCAGAGGGTCCCAGGTCGGACAGGATCAGCGCGTCCTCGACATCGTCGAGCGTAGCATCGTCGAGCTTCGCCGTGCCGATCACGCCGGTGAGATTGGTGGAAAGGCGGTCCGATGTCTTGCGGAACCCGGCAAAGAGACGTTCGCTCCAGCTCGTCTCGCTCATAGGAGCAGGCCTTTCTCGTGTCGCTGGGGAGTGAGGGTGACGATGGCGCCTGCGGCAACGCCGGCGGGAAGGGCGTGGCGGGCGAAAGTGTCGGAATAACCGGTGCCGTCGCTTTCCGCGAGCACCGTCTGCTCGCGTCCGACCAGGGTATCAAGCCACGCGTCCCGCACGCGCGTGACTTGCTCGCGCAATTCGGCCGCGCGCTGTTTCACCACCTGCCGATCCACTTGCGGCATCCGTGCAGCGGGCGTGCCCGGGCGCGGCGAATAAGGAAAAACGTGACCGTGGACGATCCCGAGTTCTCGCACGATCGACAGATTGTCCTCATGCGCGGCATCGCTTTCCGTCGGAAAGCCGGCAATCAGGTCTGCTCCGATGGCGATCTCCGGCCTTGCCTGCTTGAGGCGTCGGACCAGCGCCACTGCGTCTCCGCGCAGGTGCCGCCGCTTCATCCGTTTGAGGATCAGGTCGTTGCCGTGTTGCAGCGAAAGATGCAGGTGCGGCATCACGCGCGGTTCGCTGGCGAAAAGCTCGAACAGAACCGGATCCACTTCGATCCCGTCGAGCGAAGACATGCGCAGGCGCTGAAGTTCGGGAAAGGTCTCGAGGATCGTGGAAACCAGCCGGCCCAGCGGCGGCTTGCCGGGCAGGTCGTGTCCCCACGAGGTGACGTCGACTCCGGTCAGCACCACCTCGGGCGCGCCTTGGTCGAGGTGACGCTCCACCTCGTGCAGAACTTGCGCGATGGTGAGCGAGCGGCTCGGGCCGCGGCCTTGGGGGATGATGCAGAACGTGCAGGCGTGATCGCACCCGTTCTGGACCGCGACGAAAGCCCGGGTGCGTCGTGGCGGCGGCGGCGTGGTGCGTTCGGGAGCATTCCATGCCCGCGGATCGAGTTTGCGCTCGTTCGCGATAAAGCCGTCGATCTCGGGCATAGCGGCAAGCTGCTCGCGCTCGACCTCGGCCGCGCAACCGGTAACCAGCAGCCGCGCATCGGGCCGTTCGCGGCGCGCGCGGCGAATGGCCTGACGGGTCGTGCGCACCGCCTCGGCCGTTACGGCGCAGCTGTTCACCACGACCACCTCGCGCTCGCCGGAAAGCATTGCGCGAATGCGCTCGCTCTCGGCGATGTTGAGCCGGCACCCGAGCGAGATCACCTCGGTCCCGGCCGTCATGCGAAATGGCTCCATTCGAAAGTGCCGCGATAGGCTTCGGTTGCTGGGCCGGTCATGGCGATCCGCTCGTCCTCGCCCCAGGCGATCTGCAACGGCCCGCCCGGCAGGACCACCTCGACCTCGCGTTCGACCAGTCCGCGCCGCATGGCGGCGACCGCCGTGGCACAGGCGCCCGTGCCGCAGGCCCGCGTGAGGCCCGCGCCGCGTTCCCACACACGCAGTCTGATGCGCGTGGGCGTCTCGATCGTGGCGACGTTGACGTTGACGCGGCGGGGGAACAGCGGGTCGTGTTCGATTGTCGGCCCGAGATCCTCGAGCGGAACGGCATCGCAATCGGGGACGAAGAAGATCGCGTGGGGATTGCCGACGTTTACCGCTGCGGGGTTCTCCAGACCATCCCAGCCGACCGGCATGGAAAGGGTGTCCATCGCGTAGGAGAGCGGAATATCGTCCCACCCGAACCGCGGCACGCCCATGTCCACGGTGACACCGTATTCGCCGGGCCTGGCGTGCAGCAGTCCGGCCGCGGTTTCGATCGTCGCCGGGGCGCCGTGAAGCATGACCACCGCCCGGGTGGCATTGCCGCAGGCTTCGACCTCGCCGCCGTCGGCGTTGACAATGCGCATACGGAAATCCGCATTGTCGGCAGCTTCCAGAACGATCAGCTGGTCGCAGCCGATTCCCGTTCGCCGGTCGGCAATACGGGCGGCGATAGCGGGCGTCATCGCCGGGATCGCCTCTTCCCGCGCGTCGAGCACGACGAAGTCGTTGCCCAGGCCATGCATCTTGATGAACGATACCCGCATTGCCCGGCGCATCTATGCGTCGTGCGGGGGCGCGTCCAGTGCCATGGTCCGGTCAGGCTTTCTTGCGCGGCGCCTGTTCTGCCAGTTCGGGCGCGTTCGCGCCGTGCCTCGGGCCGGCCGGTGCCGCCAGGCGACCGAGCCCTTTCAGCCGTTCACGCACTTCCTCGATCGTTTCGGGGCGTCCATAGATGTAACCCTGCCCCTTGAGCTGCCCGAGCGCGCGCAGATTGGCGAGGATCGCGTCATCCTCGATCCCCTCGGCGGTGATCGGCATGCCGAGCCCCTGGCCCAGCGAAATGATGGCGTTGACGATCTGCGCGGTACCGCCCTCGCGCCCGATCTCGCCCACGAAGCTGCGATCGATCTTGATCCGATCGAACGGAAGAGAGCGCAGTTGCGCGAAACTGGAATAGCCGGTGCCGAAATCGTCGAGATTGACCTTGATACCCTGGTTTCTGAGACTCACGATCATCGAACGCACGAGGGGGACGTTCTCGTGCAGGCAGCTTTCGGTGATCTCGATCTCGAACCGCTGCGGTGGGAAATTCGCCTTCACCAGCAGTTTCAGGAGACGTTGCGGGAACCACGGATCGTTGAATTGCAACGGCGAGATATTGACCGATAGCGTCAGGCTCGGATCCCAGTCTCTGGCATCTTCCAGGGCTCGCTCAATCAATTGTTCCGACAATTCGGCGATCACGCCGATGCTTTCGGCAACGGGAATGAACACCTCCGGCGAAACCAGGCCCAGTCGCGGCGAGTGCCAGCGCGCGAGCATTTCGAAGCCGGTCAGTTCGCCGCTTTCCAGGTCGATCTGCTGCTCGTAGTACGGCAGGAATTCACCGGCCGCGAGGCCTTCGCGAATGCCGGTTTCGAGCGAGTTGCGAAACTGCAACTCGTCTTCCATCTGCGATTCGAACCAGTAATATCCGTTCTTTCCGCACTTCTTGGCGTGATACATTGCGATATCGGCGCGATGCATCAGCTCCTGCGCGTCGAGCGGTGTGTCGCGCGCGGTATCCGCCGGCAGCGTGGCCGCTATGCCGACCGAGACGGTCGCTTCGACTTCGCGATCTGCAATGGCGATCGGTTGGGCAATCGTGTCGATCATGCGCTGCACGAGGCGGTCGAGCTTCTCAGGTTGTGTGGCGTCGTAGGACAGAACGCAGGCGAATTCGTCCCCCCCGAGCCGGGCCACCAGCGTATCGCGCGGCATCAGCGCGACGATCCGCCGGGCCGTTTCGCGCAAAACCTCGTCGCCCGCGACGTGGCCGTTGATGTCGTTGACGCGCTTGAAATTGTCGAGATCGACCATGGCGAAGGCGACCCCGTTCCCGGCCGGGGCATGGAGCGCGATCAGGTCGTCGGTGGCCGGGGGCAGGCTGCGGCGATTGAGGCAGCCGGTCAATGGATCGGTTTCGGCCAGCATGCGCGCCTTTTCCTCTGCCGCCTTGCGATGGCTGATCTCTTCCACCAGCTCGCTGTACCGGCGCCAGCCGAAGATGATCAGCGCGATGTTCAGCAGCAATGCGTTGACGAGAAGGACGTCGGGCGCTTCGCCCACCCCTGTCCAGGAGCCGATGACTTTCGGGAGAACCGCCCCTCCGGTCCCCACGAACATGAGGATGGCGGCCACGGCGATGCCGATCGCGACGAGATCGCGCTCGGCCCTCTGGCCCGTCTCCCGGCTTGTGCTGTCCGCTGCCATATCTCCGGCGGCCCGACGCCGCCCCGCCCCTCGTTGTTGTTCGCAGCGCTTATGCGCCCACGGGTTAAAAGATAGGTTAACCAACCCTTCGGACCGTGACGGGGCGTGGCGCTGGCGCGGCAATGCGAGGTTCGCTATCGCGGGAGCCCGATTGAACGAACACAACTGCAGGAGCGCCGGCGTGCCGCGATACTGGCTGATGAAATCCGAACCCGACGTCTATGGCTGGGACGACCTGGTGGCCGAGAAGGAAGGGACCTGGGACGGCGTTCGCAACCACCGCGCCAAGAACAACCTTGCGGCGATGAAAGTGGGGGACCTGGCGTTCTTCTATCATTCCAATATCGGGCTCGAGATCGTCGGTATCGTCGAGATCAGCGAAGCGGGAATAGCCGATCCCACCGATCCCGAAGGCAAGTGGGCGGCTGTGAAAGTCGTGCCGCGCGAAAAACTGCCGCGGGCGGTGACGTTGAAGGAAATCAAGGCCGAACCAACGCTTTCCGAAATGGAGCTGGTCCGTCAATCGCGACTGTCCGTGTCGGAAGTGCGCCCGGATGAATGGAAGAAAATTCTTTCAATGGCAGGCGCTTAAGCCACGGAACCGCCCGCTGTGTCGGTGGTTGGTTGGGCATTGCGGCGCGCAATTGCGCCGCTGGAGAAGCAGGAGACCGATCATGGGCGAGATGAAAGACAAGGCCAAGGGAATGGGCAACGAGATTGCCGGAAATGCGAAACAGGCAGCTGCGGAAGCGACCGGCAATCCGCGTCTGGACGCCGAGGGCAAGGCTCAGGAACGCAAGGGCGAGGCGCAGAACCTGTCCGGGAAGGTGAAAGGCGCGCTGGGCGACAAGGTCTGAAGGGTTCATTCCCCCGCACACTCATGGGGCCGCCCGCCGGGCGGCCCTTTCGCATGGTATCGCGCGAGCACCGGTCTCGCTGTCGCAAGTGTCTCGCAATGCGACGCTTTGCAAAGCGCGGGAGCATAATGGTTAGTAAAGCGTTAACGTCGCTATCATGCGCCGTTGCCTTGTTCTTACCGATGAAGCCGCCCGTCACCCTTTCCGGGCGAGCCTTCCGCCGCACGTCTGCAGCCTGAAAGAAAAATCGGAAGAGGAGGTGGCAAGCTGGCGCGTCACGCTCGCGGACGTGCGGGGCTTCGCTTCTGCCTACGTCGCCTGCGTCGTGGCCGCCATCGCCTTCATCGCATGAGAAGCGGTCATCTTGCAGCCGCGGCCTTTTCCGCGTCGTAGAGCTTCTTTCCAAGCCAGCTGGACACGAGGCACATCGCCGCGCTGAGCAGCAGCTGGTCGACAATGGCGATATCCACCGCGCTCAGTCCCATAGCCAGCAGCGCCCCGCCGACCATCGCGCCCGAGTTGACGATATTGTTGGCGGCTATCGTGCGCGCAGTCTGGGTCTTGGGGACGAAGGTCGTCAGAAAGGCGTAGAGCGGCACGACGAACATTCCGCCCGCAATTGCAATGCCCAGCAGGCATAACAGCGCCGCGATGGCGAGCGGCTGCGCCATGAACTGCCCCACATCCATCAGGCTTTCCTCCGGAGCGGGCGTCCAGGCCCGGCATACGAGATAGAAGGCGAGCACGAACAGCGCCATCACGATGACCGATGCCGGCGAATAGCGGGCCGACACCGTGCCTTTGAGCAGCGCGTTCACCGAAACCGATCCGATCGCCACGCCGACCGAGAAGATGACCAGGAACAGGCTGGCCACTTCCTTGCTGGCGGTGAGCACGTTCTTCGCCAACGGGGGGAACTGGATGAACAGGACGGCGCCGATGGTCCAGAAGAAGCTGATCGCCATGATCGCCAGGAACACGCGGCGATCGTCGCTCGTGGATCGCACAAGCTTGAACATGGAGACAAGCTGGTCCGCAATCAGGACCGGCCCGAAGGCAAGGGCAGTGAACACGGGGCCCCGGCCCGAGCGCCGAAGCGGATCGAGAAGGGGGAAATCGAGTTCGTTGATCGCCCCCTGCGGCGGCGCCGGTGGAACGAACTGCGAGGTGATGAAGCCGAGCACCGCGATCGCGACGACCACGCCGGCCGCGACTTCGACCGGGATCCATCCTGCCAGGATCGTGCCGAACAGGATCGCCAGATAAGTGCCGGCTTCGACCAGGCCGGTGCCGGCCAGAACTTCATCGGGGTGCAAGTGCTGAGGCAGGATCGCGTATTTGATCGGCCCGATAAACGTCGAATGGACGCCCATCGCGAACAGTGCGGCGAGCAGCAGGGGAATCGCCATCTCGGCCGCCGCGGCGGGCGGACGGAACAGGCATGTATCGGCCGGACCGGCCGCGCATTGCACGGCCTGCCATGCGATGAGCAGACCGGCTGCACCCACGATCATGATGCCGATTTCGCAAGCTTTCACTATTCGGATGATGCGGGCCTTGTCCCGCATGTCGGCCAACTGGCCGGCAAGCGCGGACAGCACGAAGAAGGGCAGGATGAACACGCCCGACGCGACGGCGCTGAACAGCGCCTCCTCCGCCTCGGAGTTGTAGACGCTGTAGACCACGAACAGCACCATCGCGGTCTTGTAGAGATTGTCGTTGAAAGCGTTGAACAGCTGCGTGACGAACAGCGGCAGGAACCGCCGGCGCCGCAAGATGTGCGTCGATGTTGTCATGCGGCTCCATGCGCCCTTGCCAAGTCCCGGCACGCTGTAAAGCACGCGAGGATGCGGACAAGGGTTAATCCGGCTTTTGCCCGGGGCGGGGACGCGCTAGGAGGGAACTGCCGTGCTGAACCTGCCCAACATTCTCACGCTCTCGCGAATCGTCACCATTCCGCTGCTGGTGTTCCTCTTGTGGTGGCCGGGCTGGGCCTTCGGCTACCTCCTGGCATTCGCGCTCTATTGCCTGATGGGGATTACCGACTATTTCGACGGCTATCTGGCGCGGGCGAGCGGGACGGTGTCCAAGCTCGGCGTGTTTCTCGACCCGATTGCGGACAAGATCATGGTCGCCGCCGTCATCCTCGTGCTGACTGCGCAAGGCTGGCTGCGCGGGCCGGTGGCGGGCGATTTTCACGTTATCGCAGGGCTGATCATCCTCATGCGCGAGATCGCCGTCTCCGGGCTGCGCGAATTTCTCGGGCCCCTGCAGGTTTCGGTCCCGGTCAGCAAGCTCGCCAAATGGAAGACGGCGGCGCAGATGGTCTCGCTCGGCGCGCTGATCCTGGCAGGGGCCTTGCCCGGCTGGAACATGCAACTGGGGGATGCCATCTTCAACGTCCCTCACCTTACCGGAATCGTGACCTTGTGGACGGCGGCGGTGCTGACGTTGGTGACCGGTTGGGACTATCTTCGGGTCGGCATCAGACACATGGACTGACGGTGCCCTGCGCCGCCGCCGTCAAGGCATCGCGATAGGCGCTTCGCACGCGGCGCGAGCTGCGGACCGACGGGCCCGGGGATGGGGGCGATACGCGGAGTGCCGGGGAAGCGCTGCTCATGAATTCGCTCGTGAGATTTTCGACTTCGGCCAACGTGGCTTTGCTGGCGCGGGCGAGATCGGGAAGAAGCCGCAGATCGAGGTGAGTCAGGCCGAACTGGAACAGTTCGCGAAAGGCCACCCGCTCCGACAATCCCTGGCCGATACGGAAATCCTGCTGTTCCGCCAGTTTGGACAGAGCGGCATCGATCCGCTCGATCTGCCGGCGTTCGCAGCTGCGCACCCGGTTCTTGGCAACCAGCCAGTCGACAGGAGCGAGGCCGATGCGCCGCCGTGCGCTGCGCAGATCGGCCACGGTTCGCCCGAAACAGGTCACAAGGCCAGGACGGCCCGATACCGGATCGATCCGTCCGAAAACCTGCAGATCGACGAACGAGGCGTTGATCGGGGTCACCAGCGTTCCTGCCATGGCGACGGCGCGACGGAAAATCGGGCTGTCGGCGCCCGGCGCGTCGAGCACGATGTAATCGGCGTTGGCGTCGAGCCGGGTCACTTCCTGCTGGAGCTGGGCGGCGGAAGGGTGGTGCAGGACGGCATGCCGGGGCATCGGCAGATCGACGTGCAGAACGCGCGCCGTGCCCTCGCGGAACGACAGGCTCTGATCGAGCGTGGCCTGCCGCGAATCGAGATCGAGCGCGACCACCCGATATCCGGCGTGCGCCAGGGCGACGGCGCAGTGGAAGGCGAGCGTCGACTTGCCGACGCCGCCTTTCTCGTTTGCGAAAGTGATCACCCGGCCGACGGGAAGGTGTGCAGCCACGTCGGCGACTACGACCTGAGGGTGCTCTCCGTCGGTCCAGCGCGGGTTGGGCGGACCGTGATCGTCAATCGGACATTTGGCATCTTTCCACACCGCGCAGTTCCCCAGTCAGCGCCCACCGAATCGGTTATCCACAGCTTTATCACATTTTCCCAACAAGACCTTGCCGTGGTTTCAGGGGGAGGTCGCCGGTTCTCCGGTCGGGTGCGGGCCGGTGCCGTCTCGATGAAAACGACTTTAACCGGCGCGCAGTTCTTCCGCGAGAAGTTCGAAATCGGCCTTGCGCGGCGAATTCTTGCGCCAGATCAGCGCGATCTCGCGACTGGCGGCCTGCGACTTCAGCGGGCGGGCAACGACCTGGGTGTCGTGCAGAATGCCGGCCTCGATCGCCATTTCGGGAAGCATTGTCAGCCCCAGATCGTTGTTCACCATTTGCACGAGCGTGTGCAGCGAAGTGCCGATCATGGTCGCCGAGGCGCGCAGTTCGGGGCGGTTGCAGGCGGCGAGGGCATGCTCCTTGAGACAATGCCCGTCCTCCAGCAGCAGCAATCGCCCTTCGTCGATCATCGACGGGGGAACGACTGCGGGCGGGTCGCGCGGATCGTCCTGGGGAAAGGCCACATAGAGACGGTCGTTGCCGATGTGGGCCTTGTCGACCTCGCCAGTGGCGAACGGCAGCGCGAGGAGCACGCAATCGACTCTGCCGTGATGGAGGCTCTCCACGGCATCGTGGCTCGTTTCCTCGCGCAGGAACAGCTTGAGATCGGGGCGCTCTGCGCGCAGCCGGGGGAGGATGCGCGGCAGCATGAACGGAGCGATCGTCGGGATCACGCTCATGCGCAAAGTGCCCGAAAGCGGCTTGCCGCTCGCGCGCACGAGGTCGGACAGTTCCTCTGCCTCGCGCAACAGGCGATGGGCCTTCTCGACCACCTGTTCGCCCAGCGTGGTGAAGCGCACCACGCGCCGGCTGCGTTCGACGAGCGTCACGCCGAGCAGCGATTCCAGCTCGCGTATGCCGGCGGAAAGCGTGGATTGCGAAACGAAGCTGGCTTCGGCAGCGCGCCCGAAATGGCCGTGTTCGTGCAACGCGACCAGATACTGCAGTTGCTTGATCGTGGGCAGGTAAGTGCTCACTCGGCCGCCTGCGCTTCGGCCATATCATCGGCCATGTCGTCGATGTGGGTCATGTGCAGCTTGCCGCCCTTGACCGCGAAGGCCAGCTTGCCTTCGACCAGTTCCAGCGCGTCGCGCCCGAACACCTCGTAGCGCCACCCTTCCAGAACCGGCAGCTTGCGCACGCCGGCCGCCAAAGCCTCCATTTCATCGGAACGGGTCAGCAGGCGTGCCGCGACATCGATTTCGCGCGTGCGGATCTTGAGCAGGAGCTTGAGAAGATCGGCCACCAGCGCGCCTTCCTTGCCCAGCGGCGCGCCGCGTTTGGGCTTGTCGGGCATTTCGTCGGCCGGCAGCGGCTCGGCCTTCTCGAGCACTTTCATCAATCGCTTGCCTATATCGTTGTCTTTCCAGGCATTCGACAGACCGCGTACCTTAACCAGATCGCCTTGCTGCTTCGGGGGATGGCTGGCGATATCGGCCAGCGTTTCGTCGCGCATGATCCGACCGCGCGGGATATTCTTGTGCTGCGCCTCTCCCTCGCGCCAGGCGGCAAGCGCCTTGAGCCGGCCCAGGACCGCCGGGTTGCGCCCGGCCTGGCGAATGCGGCGCCAGGCATCGCCGGCATCGTTGCGATAATTGGCCGGGTCGGCCAGCTTTTCCATCTCCGCGTCGAGCCATTCGCCGCGTCCGGTCTTGATCAGCTTGCGCAGGATCTTCGGAAAGATCTTCGAAAGATGCGTGACGTCGCCGATCGCATACTCGATCTGGCGTGCGGTCAGCGGCCGGCGGCTCCAGTCGGTAAAGCGCGCGCCCTTGTCGACCGTTATGCCGAGCCAGCTTTCGACCAGGTTGGCATAGCCGATCTGTTCCGACTGGCTGATCGCCATCATCGCGATCTGCGTGTCGAAGATCGGGTGCGGCGTCTTGCCGGTGAGGTTGTAGATGATTTCCACATCCTGCCCGCCGGCATGGAAGACTTTCAGAACGTCCTCGTTGTTGCACATCAGGTCGAGCAGGGGGGCGAGGTCGATCCCGTCGGCCAGCGGGTCGATCGCCGCGGCCTCTTCCGCGTTGGCGATTTGCACCAGGCACAGTTCCGGCCAATAGGTGTTTTCACGCATGAATTCGGTATCGACGGAAACGAAGTCGGACTTCGCAAGGCGTTCGCACAAAGCGGCGAGCCCGTCGGTGGTTGTAATCAGATCGTGTATCTTCATAGGTCTTTTCTGTTGTCGGGCGGAGTACCGCCGCTCGGCCGGCCCGGCGCCTTGACAAAGCTCCGTGCTTGCCCTGTTAGCGCGCGCGATATGCGCAGTGCGCCGCTCGGTGGCGCGCCCTTAGCGCCATAGCTCCAAAAATGGAAAGATTTTAGATGCACGCCTATCGAACCCACAACTGCGCACAGCTGACCAAGGCGGACGTCGGCGATACGGTTCGCCTGTCGGGCTGGATCCATCGCAAGCGCGATCACGGCGGCGTGCTGTTCGTCGACTTGCGCGATCACTACGGCATGACCCAGATCGTCGCCGACGAGGATAGCGAGGCGCTGCCGATCCTCGAAGCGCTCAAGCTGGAATCGGTCGTGACGATCGACGGTACGGTCAAGGCACGCGGCGAGGGCACGGTGAACCCGAACCTGCCGACCGGCGAGATAGAGGTCTTCGCCCGCGGCGTCAGCGTCCAGAGCCAGGCGGAAGAGCTGCCGCTGCCGGTGGCGGGCGAGCAGGACTATCCCGAGGATATCCGCCTGAAGTACCGCTTCGTCGACCTGCGCCGCGAGACCATGCATCGCAATATCATGCTGCGCAGCCAGGTCATCGCTTCGATCCGGCGCCGCATGACCGATCAGGGCTTTACCGAGTTCCAGACACCGATCCTCGGCGCCTCCAGCCCCGAGGGCGCGCGCGACTACCTCGTGCCCAGCCGCCTCCACCCGGGCCGCTTCTACGCACTCCCGCAGGCGCCGCAGATGTTCAAGCAGCTTCTGATGGTCGCCGGTTTCGACCGCTATTTCCAGATCGCGCCGTGCTTCCGCGACGAGGACCTGCGCGCCGATCGCAGCCCCGAGTTCTATCAGCTCGACTTCGAAATGAGCTTCGTCACCCAGGAAGACGTGTTCCAGGCGCTCGAGCCGGTGCTCGCCGGCGTGTTCGAGGAATTCGCCAACGGCAAGAGCGTGACGCCCGCCGGCGAGTTTCCGCGCATCCCCTATGCCGAAGCGATTCTGAAATACGGCACCGACAAGCCGGATCTGCGCAATCCGCTGATCATCAGCGACGTGACCGATCATTTCGAAAAGTCCGGGTTCGGATTGTTCGAGAAGATCGTCGGTTCGGGCGGCCGCGTTCGTGTCGTTCCCGCGCCGAATACCCATGAGAAGAGCCGCAAGTTCTTCGACGACATGAACGACTGGGCGCGGCGCGAAGGCTTCGCCGGGCTCGGCTACGTCACCCGCAAGGGCGGCGAGTTCGGCGGCCCGATCGCCAAGAACCACGGCACCGAAGGCATGGAGAAGCTCTACGCGGAACTCGGCCTGGGCGAGAACGACGGCCTGTTCTTCGCCGCGGGCAAGGAGAAGGACGCGGCGAAGCTCGCCGGTGCCGCCCGCACCCGCGTGGCCGAGGAACTGGGCCTGATCGAACAGGGATGCTTCAAGTTCTGCTGGATCGTCGACTTCCCGATGTTCGAGTACGACGAGGAACTGAAGAAGGTCGATTTCAGCCACAATCCGTTCTCGATGCCGCAGGGCGAGATGGAAGCGCTGGAAACGATGGACCCGCTGGAGATCAAGGCCTGGCAGTACGATATCGTCTGCAACGGCTACGAGCTGTCGTCGGGCGCGATCCGAAACCATCGGCCGGACATCATGTACAAGGCATTCGAGATCGCCGGCTATTCGAAGGAAGACGTCGACGCGAATTTCTCCGGCATGATCGAGGCGTTCAAGCTCGGCGCCCCGCCGCACGGCGGCTCGGCGCCGGGGATCGACCGCATCGTCATGCTGCTGGCCGACGAGCCGAACATCCGCGAAGTCATCGCCTTTCCGCTCAACCAGCGCGCGCAGGACCTGATGATGGGCGCCCCCTCGATGGTCAGTCCGCGTCAGCTGCGCGACGTGCATATCCGCACGGTCGATGCTCCCAAGCCGGAAGGGGCCGAGGCGACGCGGATCGATCGGGCAGGGGATTCCTGACAATGGCATTGGCAATGCGCAGGACGTGGACCGGCCGGACCGACCCGGCGTTTCGCGGTGTCGCCCGGCAATAGCGCCGGCGCCTTTCCCATGCGCGGACGATCGATTTCGTTTTTCCACGAGCAACGTGTGTTGCGAGCCATTGCCGGAATCGCGCTCTCGCTGATCCTGGTCGGGGCGGTTCCGGGCGGTGTCGCTCCGGCAGTCGGCGCCGCGCCGCGGACTGAGGTGGGGCTTCCGCTGGCCAATGAGGCGAACCCTTACGAGCGGCCGGTCGCGAGAATGATGACGCTCCTGGCCGGCTTTACCCACTGGCCCGACCGCCCCGAGTCGCTGCGTCTGTGCGTTGTGCAGCCGGCCGATCACGCCGGGGGTTTGACAGCATCGGGTTTTGCCCGCGAAACGGGCATCCGCACAACTCTCGTGACGGCGCGCACCGTCGCCGAGGAGAATTGCCAGATCGTCTACGTGGGACGCATGTCGATTGCCGAACAGCGCGCGATTACCGATGCCTTTCGCGACCGGCCGACGCTGACGGTGGCCGAAAACGATCCGGCGTGCCGCAGCCGGGCGATGGTCTGCCTGTTGTTCGGCACCGATTCGCTCTCGTTCCGCCTGAATATCGATGCCGTTTCGAGATCCCGCGTCAGGATCGACCCGCGGGTGCTGCGCATGGGCATGGGGGCGTCGCAATGAACCTCGCCGAACGTGCTCCGGCAGGAAGCCTTCCCTTGCGCCAGATGCTGGCGCGGGGGCATTTCCGCCTCGTTATTCTGGCCGTCCTGCTGGCGGCTGTGACGCTGACCGTTAGCGGCGTGGTCCTGATTCGCAGCCACGCGGCGGCCAACGCTGCGCTCACGGCGCGCACCGTCAGCTATGCGGTCGAGCCTGCGGTTCTCTTCGGCGATACCGAAGCGATAGACGAAGCGATCGAGACCGTGGGCAAGACCGGCGGCGCGGATCGGATCGCGGTGATCGACGCGCAGGGCAATCCGCTTGCGGTATGGGAGACCGACCATGACGGTCTCACGGGCTCGATCGAGGCTCTCGCTTCGGGCGCTCTCCGCGGTCCGGCCGAAGTGGTGCCGGTCACGAGCGGCGGGCGCAGGATCGGTTCGGTGATCGTGCGCAGCAGTCTTGCCGATATGCTGCGCTACGCAACGACGGGCTTCGTCATTGCGCTTTGCTGCCTCGGCCTTACGATCATCGCCACGCGCGTGTTGGCCCGGCGGCTGGAGGAAGCCGTGGTCGTGCCGCTGGAGCATGTGGGCGAAATCGCGCACGCCGTCCGTGCGGATCGGACCTTTGGACGCCGCGTGACCGTGTCGGGCATTGCGGAAATCGATCGTCTTGCCCGCGATTTCAACGCATTGCTGGCCGAATTGCAAAGCTGGCACGAAGCCCTGCTGTCGGAAAACGTCGAATTGGCGCGGCGGGCGGAGCACGATGCCCTGACCGGTCTGGCCGGACGCCGGCGGTTCGAGCGCGATAGCGAGAAGATCATCGAACGGGCCCGGTGCGACGGAACCTCGTTCGCGGTACTCTACCTCGATTGCAACGATTTCAAGGAGGTCAACGACGATTTCGGCCACGACGTCGGCGACATGGTCCTGTGCGCGATCGCCGATCGATTGCAGAACAGCGTGGGCGATTGCGGGCACGTCTATCGATTCGGCGGCGACGAATTCGCCGTGGTCTTGCCCCAGACCGGCGAGGACACGTTCGTCGACGGTATATGCGAAAGCATTCGGAAAGCGATGGCCGAGCCGTTCACCCTTGCTCTGCGCAAGGAACGGCAGCTCAGCGTAAGCCTTGGACGTGCGGTCTATCCGCGAGATGGCGAGAGCTGGCGCGAACTGCTGCGCGTGGCCGACAGGCGCATGTATCAGGAGAAGAGGAATGTTCCGAGCGATCCGGCCAGCGCGCGCTAGTTTCGCCCGATTGCGCGCTCTGATCCTCGCCATCGGCCTGGGCCTGGTTGCAGCCTGCCAGACGGTGCCGGAACGGCCCGCCTTCACGCCGGAGCAGGTCGAGGCGCTCGAACGGGCCGGATTTTCCCGCGACGGGGACAGGTATCTCCTGGGGATTCCCGATCGCCTGCTCTTCGCGTTCGACAGCAGCGACTTGCTGCCCGAAAAACGGGTGGCGCTGAACGAGATCGCGGCGGCGCTGTCCGATGTGGGGATTCTCGGCGCCCGGATCGAAGGCCACACCGACTCCGTCGGCGCAGAAGAATACAACCGGGCTCTTTCCCATCGGCGAGCCGAAACCGTCATGCGGGCGCTGGCATACGGCGGGATGAACGCCGGCGCCATGGAGGTGCTGGGGCTTGGCGAGTCGGACCCTATCGAGACCAACGACACCGAAGAAGGCCGCAGCCAGAACCGCAGAGTCGTCATCATCGTCACGCCTGGCGCGGCAATCCCGCTCTGAACGGAAGCCGAAGAAACGCGGCCGCGCGTTCGCATGTCAGGCACTTGCCAGCGGGTCCGGCGTTCATTAGGGCGAAAGCCAATTCCTAACCCCAATCCAAGAGGGCATAACATGAGCGATACCGCCGACCGCGTGCAGAAGATCGTTGTCGAGCATCTGGGCGTCGAGGCCGACAAGGTCACGCAGGATGCGAGCTTCATCGATGACCTGGGCGCCGACAGCCTCGACATCGTCGAGCTGGTGATGGCATTCGAGGAAGAGTTCGGGGTCGAGATTCCGGACGACGCAGCCGAGAAGATCACCACCGTCGGCGACGCGACGAAGTATATCGAAGAGCACAAAGGCTAAGCCGGCGGGAGGTCGCTTCCGTTCGCCTCGTCCCGGCCCCGCGGCTACGCAGGAGGGAACGAGAGGAGGGGAGGATCGGTTTCCGCATGGGCGGGAACGAGCAGGCTCAGCCCGGGCGGGTTGGGCCTGTTGCTCTATCTGGCGGATTTATTCGGATATTCGGAGATGCAGATGCGCCGTGTGGTCGTTACCGGACTGGGTCTCGTCACTCCGCTGGGCGGTGATGTCGAAACAACCTGGGCCAACCTGATCGGGGGTAAAAGCGGGGCGGGGACCATTACCCGTTTCGACGCGAGCAATCAGAAATGCACCATCGCTTGCGAGGTGAAGCCCAAGGATCACGCCTGGGGTTTCGACCCCGACAAACGCGTTGACCACAAGGTGCAGCGGCAGGTCGATCCGTTCATCGTTTACGGTATCGATGCGGCAGGGCAGGCCCTGGAAGATGCCGGCCTGGACGAAATGGGCGACGATCTCAAGCTACGCACCGGCGTCTCGATCGGCTCCGGCATCGGCGGGTTGCCTGGGATCGAGAGCGAGTCGATCGTTCTGCACGAACGTGGCCCCGGACGCGTTTCGCCGCACTTCGTTCACGGCCGGCTGATCAATCTGATCAGCGGACAGGTTTCCATCAAATACGGCCTGATGGGCCCCAACCATGCCGTGGTCACCGCGTGTTCGACCGGTGCGCACTCGATCGGTGACGCGGCGCGGATGATCCGCGACGGTGACGCCGATGTGATGCTGGCCGGCGGGGCGGAATCGACGATCAATCCGCTCGGCGTCGCCGGATTCGCGCAGGCGCGGGCGCTGAACATGAGCATGAACGACACACCGGAAAAGGCCAGCCGGCCTTACGACCGCGACCGCGACGGTTTCGTCATGGGCGAGGGTGCAGGGGTCGTCGTTCTCGAAGAATACGAACATGCCAGGGCGCGCGGGGCGAAGATCTATGCCGAGGTGGTCGGATACGGCCTGTCGGGCGATGCCTATCACGTCACTGCGCCGCACCCGGAAGGGAAGGGCGCGGAACTGGCGATGCGCATGGCGATCGAAAAGTCGGGCTTGCAGCCGGGAGACATCGATTACGTCAATGCCCACGGCACCTCGACAATGGCCGACACGATCGAACTGGCGGCGGTGAAGCGCGTGATGGGCGACGATCTGGGCGGCGCCTCCATGTCGAGCACGAAGTCGGCGATCGGTCACCTGTTGGGCGGTGCCGGTGCCGTCGAGAGCATCTTCTGCATTCTTGCCATCCGCGATCAGATCGTGCCTCCCACTCTCAACCTCGACAATCCCGACGAGGGGACCGAAGGCGTCGACCTGGTGCCCCACACCGCGAGGAAGCGCGAAGTTGCAGCCATCCTGAACAACAGTTTCGGATTCGGCGGTACGAACGCCAGCCTGGTGATGAAGAAGGTGGACTGATATGCGCCGCAGGGGCTGCCTGGCCATCGGGGTGCTCGGCGCCCTTGCGCTGCTGGCAGCCGTGTTCGGGGCCAGGTTCGCGTTCGGCAGCGCGCAGGTGGACGAGGAAACGGCGTTCGTCGTGCCCTCGGGCTCGACGCTCACCGCAGTCGCGCACAAGCTGGAAGACGAGGGGCTGATCACGTCGGCGGAAGGGTTCCTCCTGCGGGCAAAGCTGCTCGGCAGTTCCGACCCGATCCAGGCGGGCGAGTTTCTGCTACCCGCCGGGATCGGATTGGGCGGTATCCTCGACACGTTCCAGCACGGCGAGGTTATCCGGCGTTTCATCACCATACCCGAAGGCATGCCCTCGATCCTGGTGCACGAAAAACTGATGGCGGAACCGTTGCTGACCGGCGAGATTCCTGTGCCGGAAGAAGGATCGGTGCTGCCGGATACCTACGATTTCGAGCGCGGAGAGGCGCGCACCGCGGTATTGGCGCGAATGCAGGCGGCGATGCGCAATTACCTGGCCGAAGCCTGGCCGAGGCGACGGCCCGATATTGCGGTCGACACCGTCGAAGAAGCGGTGACGCTGGCGTCGATCGTCGAGAAGGAGACTGCGCTGCCCAGCGAGCGCCGGATGGTCGCGGGCCTCTATTCGAACCGTTTGAAAGAGGGGATGTATCTTCAGGCGGACCCGACGATTATTTACCCGATAACCCGCGGCAAGCCATTGGGGCGCCGGATTCGCCAGTCCGAAATCGCGGCGGTCAACGATTACAACACGTACGCCATGGCGGGGTTGCCGAAAGGGCCGATCACCAATCCCGGGCGCGAAAGCATCGCCGCCGTGCTCGATCCGGCCGAGACCGACGCGCTCTACATGGTGGCGGACGGAACTGGCGGGCATGTCTTCAATTCCGATTACGCCGCGCATCAGGACGCGGTGGACAAGTGGTTCGAACTGCGCCGGAAACGCGGGGAGATGTGAGCGGAGGCCTGATAGTCACGGCCGAGCTTCCCCCCGATCTCCACAGCTGGGCCACCCGGTTGCGGACCGCGCATTATCCGGCCGAGCGCAACCTGCTGGAAGCGCACGTCACGCTGTTTCATGCCCTGCCGCCAGGCAGCGAGCCCGAGCTGAAAGGGCGCCTTGCCGCGATCACGGCAGAATATGCGCCGGTTGCCGCGCATCTCGACGGTGTGATGCCGCTGGGTGGGGGTACAGCGTTGCGACTGACCAGTCCCGGCATGCTGGCGCTCCGCGACCGGCTGGCAGAGGAATTGCACGGGCTGCTGACGCCGCAGGATTGGCAGGAGCCGCAGCTGCATGTCACGGTTCAGAACAAGGTTTCCAACCGCGCGGCGAAAGAACTGCAGGCGACGCTGGCAGCGCAGATCGAGCCGCGCGGATTCCGCTTTTCCGGTCTTGCGCTGCATCGATATCGGGGCGGCCCCTGGGCGCCTGTGCGACGATGGCCGTTCAGGGGCAAAAGCGAGGTTGACCGGGCCACAAGCCGGCCCTAAATGCGCCGCCTGTCCTTGCTCCGGCAAGGGCGCGCCGAGCTCGCTTCGCGGTCGGCAGGGCCCATGGGGCGGAGTAGCTCAGGTGGTTAGAGCAGCGGAATCATAATCCGCGTGTCGGGGGTTCGAGTCCCTCCTCCGCTACCATTTTCCGGCATAAAGTCAGCGGCTTGAAATATCGCAAGGTTTCCGGCGGTTGGCCGGTTTACAATGCTTCTGCCTTGTCGTCCCTCGAAGCGCCACTTTTTGGCTTCCCCTCCGTCGCAGACGTGCCAATTTGCGAGGGTGCCGGAATTTTGCATCAGGAAAGCAACTTATGCAGACGCGGTGGAGGGCGCCGAGGTGCTGCGGCGCTCGATCGCGGAGCTGTGTCAGGCAGACCACAACGGCGATAAAGCGGCAATAGCCGCGTGGAGCGCCAACAAGACACCCGAGATGTGGAAGGTTTGGGTCGATCAAGAGGCGACCGAGCTTTACGTCGCCGTAGAGGCCGACCGCATTCTGGGTGTCGGAATGCTCGGTCGAACGGGTGAAATAATGCTGAACTATGTCGCCCCCGACGCTCGGTGGCGCGGGGTGAGCAAGAAGTTGCTCGCACATATGGAAGCCGAAGCCCTCAGCAGCGGCTTGCAGCAATGCACACTGGACAGCACCAGGACTGCCCGTGCTTTCTACGAAGCTGCAGGGTATCGTTCCACGGGCGTTGGCAGCGTCATGTTCAAGCACCTGACCGGTGCGGTCGAGCAACGGAGGCCGTAGGCGGTCCGGGAGCGGGATGGGGTGGCTGCCAGACAGCCGAAACCCCAAGTCCCTCCGCTGCCATTCCTGCCTGGGCTGCTGCCTATTTGCGCTTACCGGCAGGGCCGGGATTGTTCCCTTTGGGCCGCTTGTCCCCCTTCGCGGCGCCATTGTGTGCCTTGCCTCTGCCCTTTTCGAATTTCTTTCCGCCCTGCCGAGCCTTTGCACGGGGAGGGCCGCCTCGGTCGCGCGGATGGGGACGCTTGCCACCGCCCGCGGCTTCGGGAGGGCCGCCTTGCGACAATGCGATCGTGACCGGTTCCTCGTCGCCGTCGTTCCCGGCGGTTCGCGCGGCAGCGGCGGCAAACTTCTCGGCAATATTGCGCGGGATCTGGAAATAGGTTTCGCCCGGACCGATACGGATCGCCCCGATCTCGTTCCGGGTTATGTGCCCCCGGCGGCATAGCAGGGGCAGGATCCAGCGCGGATCGGCATTCTGGCGCCGGCCGATGTCCATGCGAAACCAGACCACGTCCTCGAACCCGGGACGATGCCGTTCCTTCTGCGCCTCCCGCCGTGCTTCGGGCGTATTGGCGATCAGATCTTCCGGCTCCGGCAAATGCGAACGATGCGAATGGACGAGCATCGCGGCAATCTCCGCCGGCGTGCGCTCGGCGAGAAGGCGTTCGGCCAGTTCCCGATCCCCTTCGTCGACGTCGACCGGCTCCAGCAGCTTTGCCAGCAACCGCTCGCGGTCCCTGGCCTTGATCGCATCGCGATCCGGGGTATCGATCCATTCGGCCGCGATGCGGGCGTGCCGCAACATCGATTCCACGCGCTTGCGCCGGGAGAATGGCACGATGAGAACGGCGGTTCCCTTCCGTCCGGCGCGGCCGGTACGCCCCGAACGGTGCTGCAGCGTTTCCGCATCGCGCGGTATTTCCACATGCACGACCAGGCTCAGCGAAGGCAGGTCGATCCCGCGCGCGGCGACGTCGGTTGCGACGCAGACCCGCGCCCGCCGGTCGCGCAGCGCCTGGAGGGCCTGGTTTCTCTCCGACTGCGAGTGCTCGCCCGATAGTGCGACCACGGCAAAGCCGCGTTCGCGAAGCGTGGCGTGCAAATGCCGGACCTTTTCGCGCGTGGCGCAGAACAGGATCGCCGTGTCCGCCTCGTGATAGCGAAGGAGATTGACCACAGCGTTTTCGATCTCGGGCGGAGACACGGTGACGGCCCGATAGGCGATATCCCCGTGACCGCGGCTGTCGCCGATCGTCGCGATTCGCAGGGCGTCGCGCTGGTAACGGCGTGCCAGAGCCTCGATCGGGCGCGGCATGGTGGCCGAGAACAACAGCGTCCGGCGCGCTTGCGGCGTGGCGTCGAGGATTTCCTCCAGCTCTTCGCGGAAACCCATGTCGAGCATCTCGTCGGCTTCGTCGAGCACGACCGCCGCAAGCCCCGACAGGTCCAGCGCACCGCGCTCCAGATGGTCGCGCAGGCGGCCCGGCGTGCCGACCACGATGGTCGCCCCGGAACGCAGGGCCTGGCGTTCCTGCGATGGATTCATCCCGCCGACGCAGGTCGCGATCCGCGCACCGGTCTGTCCATAAAGCCAGGCCAGTTCGCGGCTGACCTGCAAGGCCAGTTCCCGTGTCGGCGCAATTGCCAGGGCGAGCGGCGCGCCGGCGGGCGCGACCCGGCCGTTCGCATCGAGCAGCTCCTTCGCCAGGGCGAGCCCGAATGCGATGGTCTTGCCCGACCCCGTCTGGGCGGAAACGACAAGATCCCGCCCGCGTGCATTCGGTTGGAGAACCTCGGCCTGAACCGGGGTTGCGGTCGTATAGCCGCGCTCCTGAAGGGCGGCTTCGAGGGTGGGCGGAAGATCTGGAAATGTCATGGCACCGGCTTGCAGAAGAGGGCGCGCGCAAAAAGCGCCGCAACGGCTGAATGGCTTCTGGGATAGAAGGAGAGGCGCAAATCGCCTGCGTTTCGGGTGTCTCCATAGGCGTGTGAATGGCGTTTGGCTTGCCAAAAATGCCCGGCGGCCCGGCCATGCCCGCATTTTCGGGCAAAGGTGCACTTTCACGCCGGTGCATGACCCGGCCGGAAATGCAGTCCGCCTGCGCCCCCGAGCATTGTCGACGCCGGAAATCGTATTCGGGTTTGACGTGGGAGTTTGCTGGACTAAGACCCGGCGCGGATGGACGGCGCAATCGAACTTCCCCCTCCGCCACCGCTCGTGCGGTTGATGGAAAAACGCGCCCATGCGCTGTTTCTCGATTTCGACGGCACACTGGTCGATATCGCACCGACACCGGGCGGGATTGCCGTGCCGGATCGTCTGGCCGATCGACTGCGCGCTTTGTCGCAACGGTTGGACGGGCGGTTGGCCCTGGTCACGGGCCGGTCGCTCGAAGACCTTGCCGGACACTGCCCGATCGATGGCATAGCCTGCGCGGGCTCGCACGGCGCGGCGCGGCGCGATGCCGAGGGGCGGCCGCTGGGCGCCGCGGCACAGCCGCTGCCCGATGCCGTGTTCGAGGCTCTTCACCAGGGTGCCCGCGATCTCGGCGTCGTTCTCGAAGCGAAAACGCATGGCGCGGCGCTGCACTTCCGGTCCGATCCCGAAAGGGCCGCACAGGCGCACGCTTTCGCAGCGGATCTGGCCGGCCGGCATGCGCTCGCGGTAAAGCAGGGCAAGGCCGTGGTCGAGATCACCCAGGCTGGGGCCGACAAGGGAGGGGCGGTGCGCGAGTTCCTGAAGCATCCCCCGTTCGTCGGCGCGGTCCCGATCTTCGTCGGTGACGACGTCACGGACGAGGACGGGATGGCCGCCTGCAACGACGCCGGCGGTTTCGGCGTTCTGGTGGGCGACCGTTCGCCCACCGTCGCACGATACCGCTTGCCGAACGTTTCCTCCGTCTACGAATGGCTCAGCCTTTGACACGCAACGATCAATCGTCGCTCGACCTCTGGCCCGTCGGCAACTGCCAGGTAAGCGGGCTGATCGACCGTCGCGGCGCGCTCGTCTGGGGATGCGCTCCGCGGGTCGATGGCGACCCGATATTCTGTTCGCTGATAAACGGCGATCGTCACGATGTGGGCGAGTGGCGCTTCGAGCTGGAGGGGCAGATCGCCGCGAGCCAGTATTACGAGCGCAATACGCCGATTCTCGTCACCCGGCTCGAGGCCGACGACGGCAGTGCGGTCGAGATCCGCGATTTCTGCCCGCGTTTCGAACGGTCGGGGCGGATGTATCGTCCCGTCGCGTGGGTGCGGATCGTTCATCCGATTGCCGGCGCCCCGCGCATGAAGGTCGTCCTGCGGCCCACGCGCGGCTATGGCGAGCACGTTGCGGAAACGACCAACGGCACCAACCATATCCGCTATCTCGTCGGCGCACAGGCAATCCGCCTCAGCACCGACGCGCCGGTGGGCCATGTTCTGGCGGGCCGCGTGTTCCGGGTCGAAAGCGACCAGCACTTCTTCCTCGGTCCCGACGAGCCGTTTTCGGGCAATCTGCGCGCGGAATTGCGCCAGATGCACGAGCAGACCCGCAAGTACTGGACGCTTTGGGTGCGCGGCCTCCACATTCCGCTCGAATGGCAGGACGAGGTGATCCGCTGTGCGATCGCGCTGAAGCTTTGCCAGCACGAAGAAACCGGCGCGATCGTCGCCGCGCTGACGACCTCGATACCCGAAGCGCCGCATAGCGAGCGGAACTGGGACTATCGCTTCTGCTGGATTCGCGATTCGTATTTCACCGTGCAGGCCTTGAACCGGATCGGCGCGCTGGACGTGCTGGAGAAGTATCTCGCTTATCTGCGCAACATCATCGATTCTGCGCAAGGGGGGCAGATTCAGCCGCTCTATTCGGTGATGGGGGACAGCGAACTCGAAGAGACCACCGCCACCCACCTCGCGGGATATCGGGGAATGGGCCCGGTGCGGGTGGGGAACGCCGCTTACTATCAGGTCCAGCACGATTGCTATGGTCAGATCGTCATGCCGACGGCGCAGGCGTTTTTCGATCGGCGGCTTCTGCGCATGGCCGACGATCGCGATTTCGCCAGCCTCGAGAAAGTCGGGGAGATGGCCTGGAAGATGCACGACCAACCCGACGCCGGGCTGTGGGAGTTTCGCACGCGCCGGGAAGTTCACACATACTCCGCGGTCATGTGCTGGGCAGCCTGCGATCGCCTGGCGAACGTGGCGGCCCATCTCGGCAAGGACGATCGCCACGCGCTCTGGCGCGAACGGGCCCAGACCATCCGCGAGAAGATCGAGCGCGAAGCCTGGGTGGACGATGGCGGCGAAGGGCATTTCGGGGCCAGCTTCGAAAGCGACTATCTCGACGCCAGCCTGCTGCAGATGGTCGAACTGCGCTTCCTGCGGCCCGAAGACCCGCGCTTTCAGAGCACTTTCGCCGCGGTGGAAAAGGCCCTGCGCCGCGGCGAGCACATGCTGCGCTACGACAGCGAAGACGATTTCGGACTGCCCGAAACCGCATTCAACGTATGCACATTCTGGTTGATCGAGGCGCTGCACATGGTCGGCCGCGATGAAGAGGCGCGGGTTCTGTTCGACACCATGCTCGCCCACCGGACCGCCTCGGGAATGCTGTCCGAAGACATCGATTTCGACAGCGGCGAGCTATGGGGGAACTTCCCCCAGACCTACTCGCTTGTAGGGATAATCAATTGTGCCGGCCTGTTGTCCAAACCATGGAGCGAAGTCCGATAAACCGTTTAGTCGTCGTTTCGAATCGCGTTGCAGTTCCCAAGGCGCGGGGAGTGGCCGGGGCCCAGGGCGGCCTGGCCGGCGCTCTCAATGCCGCGCTCAAGAAGCATGGGGGCGTCTGGTTCGGCTGGTCGGGCCAGGAATGCGAGGAATTCACCGGCAATATCAATCTCCAGCGGCATGAAGGGGTGACCACCGCCACTGTCGACCTCGGCCATCAGGACATCGAAGAATACTACAACGGTTATGCGAATTCGACGCTCTGGCCGCTGTTCCACTTCCGCCTCGACCTGACCGAGTACGAGCGGGAGACGGGTAAGGGGTACGAGCGCGTCAACGAGCGCTTTGCCGAGAGCGTGGCACCGCTGGTCGATCGCGACGATCTGGTCTGGGTCCACGATTACCATCTTCTGCCGCTCGGTGCGCGATTGCGGGAGCGGGGGCTGAGGAACCGGATGGGGTTCTTCCTCCACACGCCGTGGCCGCCCACCCGCCTGTTCGTTTCGCTGCCGTATCACGAGCGCCTGGTGCGCACGATGCTGGAATACGACCTGATCGGCTTCCAGACCGATGAATGGCTCGAAAGCTTCTGCCATTACTGCAAGAAGGAACTGGGCGCCGAAGTCGACGAGGACAGCGGGCGGATCGCCTATGACGGGCGGGTGACCCATGCCCGCGCCTATCCGATCGGAATCGATTACGAACACCTGATGGCCCAGGCCGAGACCGGGGAAGCCCGGCAGGCCGGCCAGCGCCTGCTTGCCAGCACCCGCCGCCGGACGGCGATGATCGGGGTGGACCGGCTCGACTATTCCAAGGGGCTGCCCGAACGGCTGGACGGAATTGCGCGATTTTTCGACAATCATCCAGAACGGGTGCGCGATGTCGTGTTCATCCAGATCGCCCCGCCGAGCCGCGAGGATGTGGAATCCTATCAGCGCATTCGCGCGACGCTCGAACAGAAGGCGGGCCAGATCAACGGCGCCCGTTCCGAAGTCGACGTGGTGCCGATCCGGTACGTCAACAAGGGGCACTCCTTGGCCGAACTCTGCGGATTCTACCGCGCGGCGAAGATCGGGCTCGTGACTCCGCTGCGCGACGGGATGAACCTGGTCGCCAAGGAATATGTCGCCGCGCAGGACCCCGAAGATCCCGGCGTGCTGATCCTGTCGCGCTTTGCCGGCGCCGCGCGCCAGCTCACCGATGCGGTCCTGGTCAATCCGCACAGCCCCGACGATCTGGCGCAAGCGATCGACATGGCGCTGTGCATGCCGCTGGAGGAGCGCAAGCGGCGGTGGGAGGCGATGATAAAGACCGTGCGCGAGGACAATGTGCAGCGCTGGACGGAGAACTTCACCAACGACCTCGCGGCGCTCCAGCCGCAAGACCGATCGGGCTGAAGCCCACGCTTGTGCCGGGCGCGGGCACATGGCAGGGCCGGGCGCGATGGATCGAGATCGCGTAATTCCCCTCGACGGGATTCACAACTTCCGCGACTACGGCGGATATCCGGTGGCCGGCGGCAGGCGGATGAAGCGTGGCCTGTTGTTCCGTTCGGGGCAGCATGTGGAGGCGAGCGACGCCGACCTTGCCGCCATCGACCGGCTCGGCCTGCGTCATGTGATCGATTTTCGCGGCGCCAGCGAACGCAAGAGCTATCCGTGCCGTCGGGGAGAAGGCTTCTGCGCGCAAGTCATCGCGTTCGACGGAGAGACCGCCAATCTCGCCCCTCACATGGAAGCGGCCGACGGCGTCCTGACGTCGGAGGGGGCCCATCGGGCGATGGAGCGCATCTACCGCAACCTTCCGGCGCGAGAGCCGGTGCTTTGGGTCATGCGGCAGTATTTCGCGGCCCTTGCCCGCGGGGACGGGGCGAGCCTCGTGCACTGCCTGGCGGGCAAGGATCGCACCGGCATGGCGGTGGCCCTGCTGCATCATGCCGTAGGCGTCCACCCGGATGATGCGATGGAGGATTTCCTGCTGACCAACAGCGCCGGCAATATCGAGGCGCGCATTGCCGCCGGCGGCGATGCCATTCGTGCAAAGTACGGTGCGATAGACGACGATACGATTCGCGTCCTGATGGGGGTCGATCCGCGCTATCTGCATGCTATGCGCGAAGCTGTGGAGGAAGCGCACGGTTCGCTCGACGCATTCCTGGCCGATGTGCTGGAAGTGGACGATGCGCGACGCGAGGCGCTGCGCTTGCATTTGACCGAGGGGTAACCCACTTCTCCGGTCCGCCCCAACCACACGGAAGGTCCCGATGGCTACCCACCGCACCAAGATGCTCATCATAGGTTCCGGCCCCGCCGGGCTGTCAGCGGCGATATACGGCGCACGCGCGATGATGGAACCGATCGTGGTGCAGGGGCTCCAGCCTGGCGGGCAGCTGACCATTACGACCGATGTCGAGAACTATCCCGGCTTCAAGGACGTGATCCAGGGCCCCTGGCTGATGCAGGAAATGCAGGCGCAGGCCGAACATGTCGGCACCCGGATGATGTGGGATACGATCGTTTCGGTCGATGTCGAAAACGGCTCTCCGTTCCGCGCGGTCGGTGACAGCGGGGACGAATATCTCGGCGATACGCTGGTGATCGCCACCGGTGCCTCGGCGAAATGGCTTGGCGTTCCGGGCGAACAGGAACTGGGCGGCAAGGGGGTGTCGGCGTGTGCCACATGCGACGGGTTCTTCTATCGCGGCAAGAAGGTCGCGGTGATCGGCGGCGGCAATACCGCGGTTGAGGAGGCGCTCTATCTCACCAACCATTCGGACGATGTGACCCTGATCCATCGCCGAGACGAATTGCGTGCGGAGAAGATCCTGCAGGAACGGCTGTTCAAGTCGGACAAGATATCGACCCTGTGGAACAAGACGGTGGAAAGCTTCGAGGGCGATCCGGCGGCCGGGGGTCTGACGCATCTCGTGCTGCGCGACACCGTGACCGGCGAAAGCTCGAATCTGGAAGTCGACGGTGCCTTCGTCGCCATCGGCCATGCGCCGGCGACCGACTTGTTCAAGGGCAAGCTGGACATGGACGAGAGCGGGTATCTGGTTGTCGAGCCGGGGTCCCCGAAAACGGCCGTGCCCGGCGTGTTCGCCTGCGGCGACGTGATGGATCACGTCTATCGGCAGGCCGTCACGGCCGCGGGCACGGGATGCATGGCTGCGCTCGACGCCGAGCGCTTTCTGGCTGCGCGGGACTTCGCGAAGGAAGAAGTCGAGGTCGCAGCCGCGGAATAGGGGCAGCCCGGCCAGAAGCAGCGGGGCCGGGCTGCCTGTTCAGGCGAGTTCGAACACCGCTATCGCCGCATTGATGATCAGCGCGATGAGCACGAGGCTCGACAGAGCGAAGAGCACGAACCGCACCATGACTTTGTTCGCGGTCGCCTGAACCAGCGAATGGATCACGCGCAGGCCGACATAGATCCACGCGATCAGCGCGTTCATTCCGTCGCCCTGTCCGATCAGCGCCAGCACCAGACCGACCGCATAGAACAGCGTCGGGGCTTCGTGCAGGTGGTTGTAGTTATGGGCTTTCCACTGGACCCTGTCGGGCACGACGCCGTCCAGATCCTTGCCAGTGCCGCCCGTCAGGTTCGCGGTGTCGATCTTGGCCCGGCTCATCGCCGGGATCCGCGTGACATACATCCACAGCCACATGATCATGGTCCAGACCATGAGAGCGATCAGGGGCTGGAGAATCGTCATTCCGATCATGTGGTCATTCTCCAATCAATAATTCAGCGTCAGCACGACGGCGCGAACCGACAGCACGATGAGACAGATGGTCGAGGCAAGGAAAAGCAGAAAGCGCACCGAAACCTTGTTGACGGTCGCCTGCCAGATCGAATGGATCACCCTGATCGCGACGTAGGCCCAGGCGAAGGCGATATCGTGCGCCTGCGGCCCCAGAATCGCGAGAATCACAACCACCGCGTAAAACAGCGTCGGCTGTTCGTGCAGGTGGGTATAGTTGTGCGATTTCCAGTTGATCCGGTCGTCGATCACTCCTTCCAGATCCTGCCCGCGGCCGCCGGGTTTTGCGTTGGCCATTCCGCCGAGATTCTTCAGCGCAGGCAGCCGCGTCATTGCCATCCAGACCAGCATGACAAGGGTCCACGCCACCAGCACGGCGGCGGGTGCGAGTATCTGAGCCTGCATCGAAGTGACCCTCCCTTGTTCCCGCGGGGAGATTGCGCCGGAGCGGTTTCGTTGTCAAACCTCTCCGGCGCTCAGCGCGAGATGCTGGCAATATCCGAAACGACCCCGGCGGTACCGACACGACAGCGCCCGGTCCGCCGCGATCCGTTCCCCGACGGCGGCCAGACGGTTCCGGGGTTCGACGTGGAACCTGGCCAGCCAGGCCCGCAGCCCCCGCGCAAACGGTGATGGCAAGCCCTCCAGGTCGCCGAAATCGACGACGTGGAGCGTGCCCCCGGGCGCAAGCAGGCTCGCGGCATGGTTCAGCGCCGCTTCCCAGTCGGGGATCATCGACAGCGAATAGGAAAGAACGACGCGATCGAACAGGGCGCGCCCCAGCACTGCCTGCGGATCGAAGCCGCAGGCATCGGCGGCCGCCAGAACGGCCCGGTCGCCCAGGCTGGCCTCGGCGGACCGCAGCATTTCCCGCGATATGTCGATCCCGTAGAGCTGTGTGCCCGGCCAGCGACGTCCCACCTTGGCGAGGTTCCTGCCCGTGCCGCAGGCGATTTCCAGCACTGCGTCGCCCGGCCGGCAGGCGAGATCGGCGATCAGCCGGTCACGCCCGAGCAGATAGTATTTCCGTGTAAGGTCGTAGATATGCCGCTGGCCGCGATAGACGCGGTCCATCAACGCGGCGTGATCGCGCTCCCTCTGCGGGAAGGGCGCTTCCATCAGGCAAGCTCGTAGAGATGGACGCCGCCGTAGATCGACGACCGGTCGCGCGCGGTGAGATCCGATGACAGCTCCTCGCGATAGATCCAGCGGTCGAGAAGATCGGGGGCGAGGCGACCGGGCAGGAGGGTCGGCGCGGCAGCGGTGCGGAACAGGACCCGTGCACCGGGGCGCGCCGTGCGCGTGATCTGCGCCCACAGCGCGTTGAGCTGGCCGTCGTCCATCCAGTCCTGCGCATCCAGCAGGACATAGCGGTCGTGACTGGTCGCATCCCGATCCTCGAGATAGTGCACGAGGTTCGCATTGCGCAGGTCGATCCGATCGGCGCGCTCGCGCAGGGTTTCCCAGTTCGCGCGCTGCAGATAGGGTGGCAGCGAAGCCTCCGGCCGGCGATCGTATCCGCGGGCAAAGGCCTGCCAGGCGAAGTAGTTGTCGGCCACCGAGAAACCGCAAGCGAGCTTTTCCAGCCTCCGGCGGAGCACGGCCGCCATTCTTTCGTCGCCGGCAAGCACCGTATACTGCGCCGGCGGGATTCCCAGCCCGAACAGAGAAGCCGGATGATCGGTCAGCCAGCGAACGAAGCGCCGGTCGAACACCGGGGCCAGCTCGCGCTCGAACACTTCGCGCTGTTCCTCCAGCGTGGCGGCTGCCAGCACCCGCGACAGGTCGATACGGTACAGGCGGGCGAAAAGATGCGCGAGGCCGATAAAGCCGCCGAGCAGCCCCTGGCGGTAGATCCCGCGGGTGAAATGGGTGATCCGGCGCCGGCCGGTGATGTCGCGACTTTCCCAGTACCGGCGGCTCTCCGGGTCGAGGTGGGGGGCGATGAGAGTGTCGTAAACCTCGCGGTTTTCCTTGTGGTCGGCCTCCGCGAAAAAGCGGCGGAAGCGGTCGTAAGTCGGCAGATGGCGGATCGCCGCGATCTTGAGTCGACCGAGCGCGACATGCGCGCGGTTGAGGTCCACCGCGACCACCTGCGCCGGGTCGGCCACAAGGTAGGACAGGGCATTGCAGCTTCCGCTGGCGATGCACAGGACCCGGCTGTCGGGTTCGATCGCCAGACCTTCCATATCGACCACCGGGTCTTCCCAGATCTGGGCATAGACCAGCCCCTTGAACGCGAGCGCGAAGGCCCGGTCGAGCAGCCTTTCGCCCGGCTTTGCCGCCTTGCGCACCACTGCATCGTCGATGATGCGCTTTGCCTGTACCGTCATCTTGCCCGCTTCCCGCTGGTGGTTTCGGGTCGCGATTAGGTCGCCTGCATGTCCGCCGTGTGACGGTTTCCACAACTGCCGCGCTATCCGGCGGCGGCAAGCGTCTCCGCGAAACGCTGCGGATCGCAGTTCCCCCCGGTCAGCATGACGACGCTGCTGTCATCCACCGTCACTTTCCCGGCCAGCACGGCGGCAAGTGCAGCCGCACCGCCCGGCTCGACCACCAGCCGCAGCTTCGCGAAGGCGAACCGCTGCGCAGCGCGGACTTCCTCGTCGGTTACCGTAAGCCCCGGTTCGCTGCGGCCACGCAGGACCGAGAGGTTGATCGGCGCAGTGGCGGTGGGTTGCAGCGCATCGCAGATCGTCTTCGGGGCATCGTCGCCGGCGCGCACGATCTCGCCGGCGGCGAGGCTGCGTCCGACCACGTCCCACCCTTCCGGCTCGACCGGGTAGATACGCGAGTCGGGGCAGGCGAGAGCCAGCCCCGCGCTCAATCCGCCGCCGCCGCACGGGACGACGATGCGCGAAGGCGCACGCCCGAGCTGTTCGGCGATTTCGATGCCTGCGCTGCCCTGGCCCTCGATCACCCATGGATCGGCGAAGGCATGGACCAGCACCGCCCCGCGCCGCTCCACCTCGCGTGCGGCGACTGCGTCGCGATCCTCGCCCGGGCGATCGTAGAGCACGATTTCCGCCCCCAGTGCGCGCGTGGCGTCGAGCTTCACCCCGGGCGCGTCGTGCGGCATCACGATGGTCGCGGCAATGCCCAGTCGCCGTGCGGCCCAGGCCACACCCTGCGCGTGGTTGCCGCTCGACACGGCGACCACGCCGCGCGCGCGCTCGTCTTCGTCCAGCGCGTTCAGCCGGTGCCATGCGCCGCGGATCTTGAACGCACCGATCGGCTGGAGCATCTCGGCCTTGGCCCATATGCGCGAGCCTGCAACTTCGACCGGCAGCAGCGGGGTCGGGGGCAGGATCGCGGCAATGGCCGAGGCGGCACGAAGCACGCCATCGCGATTCGGGGCGGGGGTCGAGCGGGGCTGGGCGGTCATTTCTGGATATCCTCACGCGAGAGAGGGACTGCATGGTCGCAGTCCTGAAGCAACACGCCGCGCGCGACGCTGGCAAACCGGTGCCGGAAGGGCGGCGGAACAACGGGCGCGACGCAAGGGCGCATGCGCACGCCATGCCCAATCCGGGCGGAGTAAGGAACCGATTTCGGATCGTATTGCGATGGCGGCGCATTTCCCTATGTGAGCGGGCATTATCCATGAGCCTGCGCGAAGGCTCATCAGAAACGAGATTGGAGCAGCTATGTCGAAAGTGCTGGTAATCGGGGCAGGCGGGGTCAGCTCGGTCTGCGTCCACAAGATGGCGATGAATCCCGACATTTTCAGCCAGATCCATCTCGCCAGTCGTACCAAATCGAAATGCGACGCGATCGCCGAATCGGTCAGGCAGCGCACCGGGCAGGAAGTGGCCACATACGAGATCGACGCGGAGGAAGTCCCCGCGATGGTCAACCTGATCCGCAAGCTGGGGCCGAGCCTGGTGGTCAACCTTGCGCTCCCTTACCAGGACCTGCCGATCATGGACGCCTGCCTGGAGGCCGGCGTCGATTACCTCGACACTGCCAATTACGAGCCGAAGGACGAGGCGAAGTTCGAATACAAGTGGCAGTGGGCTTATCACGACCGGTTCAAGGAAGCCGGGATCATGGCGCTGCTGGGCAGCGGTTTCGACCCGGGCGTGACCAGCGTGTTCACGATGTGGCTGAAGAAGCACAAGCTGAAGACGATCCGTCAGCTCGACATCCTCGACTGCAATGGGGGCGATCACGGACAGCACTTCGCGACCAATTTCAATCCCGAAATCAATATTCGCGAAGTGACCGCGCCCGCCCGCCACTGGGAAAACGGCAAGTGGGTGGAAACCCCCGCCATGGCGGAGAAGGTCGAGTTCGAGTTCGAGGGTGTCGGCCCCAAGAACATGTACATGATGTATCACGAGGAGCTGGAAAGTCTCGCGAAGTTCAATCCCGAGCTGGAGCGGGCGCGTTTCTGGATGACGTTCGGCGACGAGTACATCAAGCATTTGACCGTGCTACAGAATGTCGGGATGACGCGGATCGACCCGGTCAAGTACCAGGGGCACGATATCATTCCGCTCCAATTCCTCGCCGCCGTGCTGCCCAAGCCGGAAACGCTGGGGGAAACGACCAAGGGGAAGACCAATATCGGCGTGATCGCGACCGGCGAGGCGCTCGACGGTTCGGGCGAGAAGACGTTCTATATCAACAATATCTGCGATCACGAGGACGCCTACGAGGAAACCGGCAACCAGGCCGTGAGCTATACCACCGGCGTTCCCGCGATGGTCGGTTCGGCGATGATGCTGCAGGGCAAATGGTGCGCGCCCGAAGGCGAGGGCGGCGTCTTCAATATGGAGCAGTTCGACCCCGATCCCTTCCTCGACATGCTCGGCGAGCAGGGCCTGCCGTGGAACGTGAAAGAGCTGGACGGTCCGGTGGACTTCTGAACGCACTCGCTTCGCGCGGCGACGCGGACGGGGAATAGTGCGGGCACAGACCTGCCTTGATTTCCGCAATGAGGCTTGAACATGGAAACCAGAGCCGGCGATCCGGGCGCTTTCGCCCACTTCGACCTGAACCGGGTCGATAGCCCGGCGTTCGTCGTCGACACGGCCAGGCTGCGCGCCAACCTGCAAGTGCTTGCCGACATCCGCGACGCGGCGGAGATCAAGGTGCTCGCCGCGCTCAAGGCGTTTTCCATGTGGTCCGTCGCGCCGATCGTCGGCGAATACCTCGACGGGGTGTGCACGTCCGGGTTGTGGGAGGCGCGGCTTGCGGGCGAATTCTACGACGGCGAGATCGTGACCTATTCGGCTGCGTACAAGCCCGACGAGCTGGAGGAGATCTGCCGCCTTTCGGATCACGTCATCTTCAACACGCCGGGCCAGCTTGAGCGTGCGGCGCTGATCCTCGAGCAGGCCCGTGCCGGGGGGCAGGATTTCGATGTCGGCCTGCGCATCAATCCACAGGTGCCGACCGGGGACGTTCCCCGCTACGACCCGTCCTCGCCCGGTTCGCGGCTCGGCTTCCCGATCGACCAGCTCACGCCCGAGATCATGGATCGGGTCGACGGAATCCATTTCCACAATCTGTGCGAGCAGGATTTCGAACCGCTGCGCCAGACATGGGACAAAGTGTTCGACGCGATCGAACCGTGGTTCGGCCAGCTCAAATGGATCAACATGGGCGGTGGCCACCACATCACCCGCGCCGACTACCAGCGTGAGGAACTCGTCGCGTTCCTGCGCGACGCGCGGGAGGATACCGGAGCGGAAATATACCTGGAGCCGGGCGAGGCCGTGGCGCTCGATGCCGGCATTCTGGTCGGCACAATACTCGATTCGCACTGGAACGGGATGCCCCTCGCCACGCTGGACGTTTCGGCAACCTGCCATATGCCCGATGTGATCGAGGCGCCCTACCGTCCGGCATTGATGGGCGAGCGCGCTGCCGATGCGGGTGAGGCAGTGCGCCTCGGCGGCCCGTCCTGCCTCGCCGGCGACGTAATCGGCGACTATCGCCTGCCCGTGCCCTGCGAGCCGGGCCAGAGGATCGCCTTTCTCGACCAGGCGCACTATTCGATGGTGAAGACCAACACCTTCAACGGGGTGCAGTTGCCGTCAATCTGGCTTTGGGACAGCGAGACCGATACGCTCGAACAAGTGAAGCGTTTCGGCTACGAAGACTTTCGCGATCGGCTCAGCTAGGGGTGCCGGCGAGCCCTTTCGCGTTGGCCCTTGGCTATAATTGTTTGGGAAACGGGGGAAATCCGATGCGTAAACTGTCTGCATGCGCTGCGTCCATTGCGCTGGCCGCGAGCGGCCTGTCCGCTGCTGCGCCGGCCGCGGCGCAAGACTATTCACCCTCGCGCATGATCAGGGCAGTGGACACCGCCGATCTCAAGGCGATCGTGACCTCGCTTGGCCACGAGTTGAAGGGCGAGGGCGAGTTCGGGAATGTCAGCGTCTCGGCAAGCTCCGACAGCGGGACCAACTATCTCGTCGTCGGCACGGCCTGCGACGTGGGCGATATCGCCGGGTGCCAGGGTGTCATGATGCAGGTCCGGTTCGATGCCGACTCCGATATCACCGACCAGGCGCTGCTGCAGGCAAACCTGACCCAGGCCGCGGTCAATACGTGGCGCGATTCCAGCGGTACCATCGGTATCACGCGGTATGTCGTTCTCGACCACGGCGTCACGATGGCCAACCTGCGCGAGAATGTCGTCGTTCTCCTGAGCCTCACTCCCAGCGTGGTCGAAACCTTGCTGGGCGAATGAATCGATCGGTCGGGCAGGCGGCGCACGACCTGTCCTGCCGCACGCCCGCTTCGTCCGACCCGATCTTGCGCCGGCAAACGCGAGTTTTCACTTGCGGTTCACGCTGTGAGCCTTATAGGCGGCACCCCGCTGCCCCAAGGGGACTTCCTGACCGTAAGGCAGCCTCGTTAGAACTTAACCGTTTGGGGGTCCCTTGAGTTGCACATTCATCCTGACGCCCGGTCTGTAGTTCGCGCACTGGCGCCGGACGAACCGGTTATCCTCAATCGCCCGCATGCCGCGGAGCGCGCCGCGCGTTTCTTCGTCGAGAAGTTTCCCGGCAAGTCGCTCTACGCGGTGAAGGCCAATCCTTCGCCCGACCTGCTCAAGGTCCTCTGGGCGGGCGGGATCACGCATTACGACGTCGCCTCGATCGCCGAGGTGCGCCTGGTTCGCGACGCCCTGCCGCAGGCGACGCTGTGTTTCATGCATCCGGTGAAAACACCGCGCGCGATCCGTGAGGCCTATTTCGAACATGGCGTGAAAACCTTCAGCCTCGACACGATCGAGGAACTGGAGAAGATCGTTGCCGCCTGCACCAACGAAGCCGGCGAGCCGGCGAAGGACCTGCGCCTTCTGGTGCGCCTGCGCGTCAGCTCCGACTATTCGGAGCTGAGCCTGGCGTCCAAGTTCGGCGTCGATCTGGCCGACGCGGCGCCGCTGCTTCAGGCGACCCGTCAGCACTGCGACTGGCTGGGCGTGTGCTTCCACGTCGGCAGCCAGGCGATGACGCCGTTCGCTTATGTTCAGGCGCTGGAGCGGGTTCGCGTGGCAGTGGCCGAAGCCAGCGTCGTGATCGACGTGGTCGATGTGGGCGGCGGCTTCCCTTCGATCTACCCGGACATGGAGCCGCCTCCGCTGGAGGACTATTTCGGGGTTATCCACCGGCATTTCGAAAACCTGCCGATCGCCTACAACGCGGAACTGTGGTGCGAGCCGGGGCGGGCGTTGTGTGCCGAGTATTCCTCGGTGGTCGTGCGGGTGGAGAAGCGTCGCGGCGACGAGCTCTACATCAACGATGGCGCCTATGGCGCGCTGTTCGATGCCGCGCATGTCGACTGGCGCTTTCCGGTGACCGCTCTGGCCGAGGATCTGCGCGATCCGCCGCAGGAGTTCGCCTTCTACGGGCCGACCTGCGACGATGCCGATTACATGAAGGGGCCGTTCGTTCTGCCGGGCGACATTCAGGCGGGCGACTATATCGAAATCGGCATGATCGGGGCCTATGGCGCGGCGATGAAGACCGGCTTCAACGGTTTCGGCAATGCCGAGCAGATCGTGGTCGCGGACGAACCGATGGCGAGCCTCTATCGCGGTGACCGGGTCATGCCGGCGAGCGACAACGTGGTGAGCCTGCGCTGATCCGGCAGGAGTGTCGCGGCCGGGACGCGATCGTCCCCGCCGCGACCGCCTCAGACCGCTTCGAAGGCGTAACCGGCCGAACGGACGGTGCGGATCGGATCGGGCGCATTGGTCAATTCCAGCGCCTTGCGCAGCCGACGGATGTGGACATCGACCGTCCGCAGCTCGATATCGCTGCCCGTGCCCCAGACGCCGTCGAGCAGCTGGTTGCGGCTGAACACCCGGCCCGGGCTTTCCATGAAGAACTTCAGCAGGCGATATTCGGTCGGGCCCATCTGCAGGCTCTGGCCGCGCCGGATGACCTTGTGCGCCACGGGGTCGAGCTTGATATCGCCGACTTCGATCGTCTCGCCCGCAAGCGCGGGGCGAATCCGGCGCAGCACGGCGGCCACGCGGGCCAGCAGCTCGCGCGGCGAGAACGGCTTGGTCACATAGTCGTCAGCACCGGTTTCGAGACCGCGAATGCGATCGTCCTCCGCCTCGCGCGCGGTCAGCATGATGATCGGGACATGTGCCGTCGTCTTGTCGCGGCGCAAGCGGCGGCAGACCTCGATTCCGCTGGTCCCTTCGATCATCCAGTCCAGGATAACGAGGTCGGGAACCTCTTCGGCCGCGAGCACCAGCGCCTCGTCCCCGTCGGCGGTCGCACGCACGCGATAGCCTTCGTTGGAGAAGCGGTACTCGAGCAGGTCCGAGAGCGCGGGGTCGTCTTCGACGAGAAGCAGGGTTGCGGTGGTCATGACGAATTCAAGACACCGCTAATATTTCACTTTGACGACAAAGATGTCATAAATCGTCGTCCACCGGATATGTGCCGGTGGCGGCGAAGTGGACCATTTCGGCGACATTGGTCGCGTGGTCGCCGATCCGCTCGATATTGCGGGCGACGAACAGCAGTTGCGCCGCAGTCGAGATGGTCGAGGGATTTTCGACCATGTGGCTGACCAGGTTGCGGAAGATCGAGTTGTAGAAGTTATCGACCTTGCGGTCGGCCGCGATCACTTCGCGCGCAAGCGCGGCATCGCGCGCGCCATAGGCGGTCAGCACGTCGTGAACCATCTCGGCAGCGAGTTCGCCCATCGCGGGGAGCAGGGTCAGCGGCTCGAACCGTTTGCGGTCCGCGATCTCGCGGCTCGCCTTGGCGATCGCCTTGGAATAATCGCCGATCCGCTCCACCACGCCGGCGATCTTGAGCGCGGCGATCACCTCGCGCAGATCATCCGCCATCGGCGCGCGCAGGGCGATCACCCGGACTGCCAGCTTGTCGACTTCCGATTCGAGCGCGTCGATCTTCTTGTCGCCTTCGATGATCTTCTTCGCGAGGGCATCGTCGCCCCTGACCAGAGCGTCCATGGCATTCTGCACCGCGACTTCCGCCAGCCCGCCCATTTCGGCGATCAACCCGCGCAGGCGGGTGATGTCCTCGTCGAACGCCTTGACTGTATGCTCGGTCATCAGCCGTACCTGCCCGTAATATAGTCTTTCGTCCGCTCTTCGAGCGGATTGGTGAATATGTCAGATGTACGGCCGTATTCCACCATCTTTCCGAGGTGGAAGAAGGCCGTGCGCTGCGAGACCCGTGCCGCCTGCTGCATCGAGTGGGTGACGATCACGATGGCGTAGCGGCCATTGAGCTCGTCGATCAGCTCCTCGATCTTGGCAGTCGCGATCGGGTCGAGCGCGGAGCAGGGCTCGTCCATCAGGATGACTTCCGGGTCGACCGCGATCGCCCGGGCAATGCACAGCCGCTGCTGCTGCCCGCCGGAAAGCGCGGTTCCGCTGTCGTCCAGCCTGTCTTTCACCTCGTTCCACAATCCGGCCCGCTGGAGGGACGTTTCCACGATGGCGTCCAGTTCCTGCTTCCCTTCGGCCAGGCCGTGGATGCGCGGGCCATAGGCGATGTTCTCGTAGATCGATTTGGGGAAGGGGTTGGGTTTCTGGAACACCATTCCCACGCGCGCGCGCAAGTGCACCACGTCCATCTTCGAACGATAGATATCTTCGCCGTCGAGCAGGATCTCGCCTTCGACCCTGGCCGAAGGGATCGTGTCGTTCATGCGGTTGAGCGTGCGCAGGAAAGTCGATTTGCCGCAACCCGAAGGCCCGATGAAGGCCGTGACGTACTTGGTCGGAATGTCGATCGAGACGTTGTCGATCGCCCGTTTGTCGCCATAGAACACGGAAACGTCCCGCGTGCTCATCTTGGCTTCGGTGTCTTCCAGATTGGGATGGACTACGGTCACCACTTTTTCTCGAATTTGTTGCGCAGGTAGATGGCCAGCCCGTTCATCACGAGGAGGAAGAGCAGCAGGACGATAATCGCCGCGGATGTCCGTTCCACGAACCCGCGGTCGATTTCGTCCGACCATAGAAAGATCTGCACGGGAAGGACAGTGGCGGGCGAAGTGAACCCGTCCGGCGGGCTGGCGACGAAGGCACGCATGCCGATCATCAGCAGCGGCGCGGTCTCGCCCAGGGCACGGGCCATGCCGATGATCGTGCCGGTCAGGATGCCGGGCAGGGCGAGGGGGAGAACATGGTGGAACACGACCTGCACGGGCGATGCGCCGATCGCCAGCGCGCCGTCGCGGATGGAAGGCGGCACCGCCTTGATCGCGTTGCGCCCGGAAATCACGATCACCGGCATTGTCATCAACGCCAGCGTCATGCCGCCGATCAGCGGTGCGGAACGCATCGACGGGAACATCCACAAGAAGACGGCAAGGCCGAGAAGTCCGAAAATTATCGAGGGGACCGCTGCCAGATTGTTGATCGACACTTCGATCAGGTCGGTCCAGCGGTTCCTCGGCGCGTATTCTTCCAAATAGAGCGCGGCAAGCACCCCGATCGGGAAGGCGAGGGCGAGGGTGACGATCATCGTCAGAATCGATCCCTTGAGCGCCCCCCAGATGCCGACCTGTTGCGGATCGGTGGCATCCGCACGGGTCAGGAAGCCCACGTCGAACCCGGTTCCCAGTTTCCCCTCGGCTTCGAGCCGCGCCGCCAGCGCCTCCATCTCGGGCGCCCCTTCGCCGTTGAGCGCCGCAGCCAGATTGGCGCTTGCCGGGAGGTCGAAAACCGCGCGTCGGTTGAGCAATGCAGGATCGGCGACAATCGCTTCTCCAACCTCGCGCCAGGCGCCGTTCCCCAGTTCCGCCGCCCCTTCGGGCCCCAGTTCGCGCTCTGCGAAGAACTGCACGACCGCCGGCAGGCCCTGCGCCTCGAGGTTCTGCAGGCCGCCCGGCTGCGACAGAACGGCAGGGTCGCCGGTAAGTCCCGCTTCGGTAAAATCGATGGGTACGGTCAGTTCGGTTCGCTGGAAACCGCCGATTCCGTTGAGCGTCATGGTGCCCAGCAAGAAGGCCAGCACCACGATAGAGAACGCGATCGCGCCGATACCCGCCAGCCGGAAGCGGCGTTCTGCGGCATAGCGCTTCTTCAGCCGTGCCTCGAAGGCTTCGGTCCGAGTGGGAAGACGCTCACTCATAGGCTTCACGGAACCTCTTGACCACGCGCAGGGCGATAAAATTCAGGCCGAGGGTGACCAGGAACAATACGAAGCCGAGCGCGAAGGCACTCAGCGTGGCGGGATGGTCGAAGCTTCCCTCGCCCGTCAGCATGGCGACGATCTGCACGGTGACCGTGGTCATCGCTTCCAGCGGATTGGCGCTGAGATTGGCCGCAGTGGACGCGGCCATGACCACGATCATCGTTTCGCCGATCGCACGGCTGATCGCCAGCATGACGCCGGCGACGATGCCGGGCAGGGCGGCAGGCACCAGCACACGGCGGATGGTTTCCGACGTGGTCGCGCCCATGGCCAGGCTGCCGTCGCGCATGGCCTGCGGAACCGCGGCGATCGAATCGTCGGCCATCGAAGAAACGAACGGAATGATCATTACGCCCATGACCAGGCCCGCGGCGAGCGCGCTTTCGCTGGATGGGTTGGACATCCCGGCCGCAACCGCGAGATCGCGGATGAAAGGCGCCACCGTGAGCGCGGCGAAATAGCCGTAAACCACCGTCGGCACGCCGGCGAGAATCTCCAGCGCCGGCTTGACCCACGATCGCACCCGCGGATCGGCATATTGGGTCAGGTAGATCGCGCTCATCAGGCCCAGCGGGATCGCTACGATCATGGCAATGATCGCGCCGATGAAGATTGTGCCCCAGAACAGAGGGATCGCGCCGTACCGGCTGGGATCGGGATTGGCCGCATTGGCCATCGGATCGGGGCCCCAGTGCAATCCGAAGAGGAAATCGATCGGATTGACCATGCCGAAGAACCGGATGGTCTCGAACACCAGGCTGACGAAAATGCCCAGCGTGGTCAAAATCGCCACCAGCGAAGCCAGTAGCAGGATCACCATGACCGTTCGTTCGACACGGGTGCGCGCCGTGAAATCCGGCTTGATCCGCAGGAACGACCAGACCCCGCCGATGAAGCCGAGTATCAGCGCGACGACGATGCCGATCGTCTGATACCGTCCGATCGCCTCGCGATAAGGTTCCACCAGAGCGGCCGCCTCCTGATTGAAGACCGCAGTGGCCGCTCCGGTGGCGACGGCACGCGCCTCCGACAGCAGCGATTCGCGTTTGAACCCAAATTCAGGCAGGTCGGCTGCCGCGGGCGATGCCAGGACATGCTGGCTGATGAGCTGGGGCGCAATCACGCTCCAGGCGGCGATGAAAATGATCATCGGCACGACGATCCATAGCGCGACGTACCAGGCATGATAGCTGGGCAGGGCGGCGAGGCTGCCGGCCCCCGCACTGCGACGGAAGCTCCAGGCGCGAGCCCGTCCGGCGAGCCAGCCAGCCAGTCCGAGGCCCAGCGCGAGCAGTAGGAGGATAGTGAGAGACACGCGGATCGGGACCTAGATCGCCTGGATTACGACGGCCCGGGATTCCTGCGCCGTCCGAGCCGCGGGCTGAATGCCCGCTGCAGACGCCCTGTCGAAGTTTTGTGACAAATTCATGACTGCCCCTCCGATACCGATTCCCCGTCGCTGTCCACCGCCGGGATACGCACTGTAACCGTCGTGCCTTGGCCAAGCTTGCTGGCAATGTCGAGCCGCCCGCGATGCCGTTCCACGATATGCTTCACTATCGCGAGCCCCAGCCCGGTGCCGCCCGAGGCGCGGCTGCGGCCGGGATCGGTGCGATAGAAGCGCCGGGTGAGGTGCGGCAGGTGTTCGGGGGCGATACCTTCGCCCCGGTCGGTGACCGTGAGTTGGGCTTCTCCTTCGGGCAAGCGGCGGAGGCTCACCCGGACTTGCTCGTCGGCGGCACCGTATTTCAGTGCGTTGTCCACCAGGTTGCGGACAAGCTGTTCGATCTGGCGCGCATCGCCCCGGATCGCGATTTCCTGCTCGCAGTCGAGCGTCACGCGATTCTGCCGATCGGGGCCGGCCGCGTCGCGGGCCGCTGTTTCGACCAGTTTCCGCAGCGGCAGATGCTCGTCGGGCAGATCGTGCTTTTCCGCCTCGACATGCGACAGCGACATCAGGTCGCTGACCAGGTTCTGCAGCCGCTTGGCTTCGCTCAACACGGTATCGAGGAATTTGCGGCGCATCTCGGGCGGCGCCTGGGCCCCGTCTTCGCGCAGCGTTTCGACATAGCCGATGATCGAGGAAAGCGGCGTGCGCAACTCGTGGCTGGCATTGGCCACGAAATCGGTATGCGCCCGGCTGATATCGGCCTCGGCCGTCTGGTTGAGCAGTTCGATCACGCCCAGCCCATCGGCCAGGCGTTGAAAGTTCAGGATCCAGATGTCGCGCCGGCGGATGAGGCCTTGCACCACGGCCTGCCCGCTCGCGCCCCGCTCGAGCAGTGAAACCGCCTCAGGATGGCGAAAGGCGACGCGGATATCCTGGCCCAGAACGTGGGCGCCCAGCAGGTTCCGGGCGGACTTGTTGGCAATGGAGATCCGGCCGTTTTCGGCAACGAGCAGCGGGGTCCCCGCGTGTTCGATAAATTCGCCCATGTCGTCGCGGTTGAAAGTGCCGTTGGTGGTCGGCTCCATCGCTCGCGGAGGAGCGGCTACCGCGAGCCAGAGCGATCCTGCCCAGACCAGGAACACGGCGAAGGCAAGCCACAGCGGCGTACCGGCGAATCCCATTGCAACTGAAGCGACGGCCGCAAGCGTCAGGGAGGCGACGGGGAAAGCGCGATCCTGCTCCATTGCGGCGCGTGCTTAGCCGCCGAATGTGACATCGGCCAGACGCGATTGATGCAAGCGCCGGATTTTTTAATCGTGCCGGGATGGTGACCCCTACGGGAATCGAACCCGTGTTTCAGCCGTGAGAGGGCCGCGTCCTGACCGCTAGACGAAGGGGCCATGCCGCGAAGCGATGGCGCACCACGGCGATCTTTGCCGGTGGTGACCCCTACGGGAATCGAACCCGTGTTTCAGCCGTGAAAGGGCCGCGTCCTAACCGCTAGACGAAGGGGCCAGACCGTCAGGTGCCGGTGGCGTGGCGGCGCACTTAGGGGCGCTGCCACCTGCGGTCAACCCTGTGTTGCGGTTTGGCCCCGTCGTGCGGCTTTGGCACAGCGCATCAGTCGGCCCAGGCCGCGTCTTCCAGATGAAGCTCGGCTGCGGGGCGCGCGCCCCAGTCGTCGATCTTTGCACGGCCGGCGAGCCAGAGGCGCCTGCCCCGGGCGCCATGGAGCAGCGACTGGCCCAGATCGCTTTCCGCCATGCGAAAACCGATCGCCTTGAACGATCGCCCGTCGTCGCCGCCGGCGATCAGGCGAACGTGATCGCTCCCGACCAGATCGGCCTTGATCAGGCGAACCGGCCCGATCGCGAGTTTCGGTCCCGGCCAGCCGACGCCGAAAGGCCCCGCACGCTCCAGCGTTTCCACCAGCTCCGGGGTCAGCCCGCCCGGCGCCAGCGAAAGGTCGAGCGACAGCGTCCGTTTCGCGCTGGCGCGCTGCACGGCCCCGGCGAGCCGGGCGTCCAGCCAGTCGGCAAACGATTCGAGCCGGTCCGATTCGATCGTCAGCCCTGCCGCCATCGCGTGGCCGCCCCCGGCCACCAGCAGGCCTGCCTCGCGCGCCGCGATGATCGCCGCGCCGAGGTCGACGCCCGATATGGAGCGCCCCGAACCTTTGCCCTGGCCCTGGGCTTCGTCGAGCGCAACCACGATCGCGGGCTTGCCCGTCTTTTCCTTTATCCGCCCGGCGACGATGCCGATGACGCCGGGATGCCATCCGGTCCCTGCCAGAACGCAGACCGCGCGATTGTGCTGGCCCGCAAGCTGCGCCTCGGCCGATTCCTGGACTGCCGCTTCGATCGCGCGACGTTCATCGTTGAGTGCGGAAAGCTGCGCTGCAATCGCCTGTGCTTCGTGCGCATCTTCGGTCGTGAGCAAACGCACGCCGAGCGTCGATTCGCCCACCCGTCCCCCGGCATTGATCCGCGGACCCAATGCGAAGCCGAGGTCGCTGCACACCGGCGCCCGGGTCAGCCGGCTGGCATCGATCAGCGCGGACATGCCCACGTTCTGCCGCTTTGCCATGACCTTGAGCCCCTGGGCCACGAATGCACGGTTGAGACCGTGAAGCGCGGCAACGTCGGCCACGGTGCCGAGCGCGACAAGATCGAGCAGCCCGCGCAAGTCCGGCTCGGGCCGCGATTCGAAATAGCCGCGCGCGCGCAGCGTGCGAACGAGCGCGACCGCGAGCAGGAAGGCCACGCCCACTGCCGCGAGGTGCCCGTGCTGCGCCGCCAGGTCGCTTTCGTCGAGGCGATTCGGGTTCACCAGGGCCGCCGCCCTGGGCAGTTCGGATGCGCACTTGTGATGGTCGACCACGATCACGTCGACCCCGGCGTCGTGCGCCATCGCCAGTGCCTCGTGCGCCATCGCCCCGCAGTCGACGGTGACGATCAGGCTCGATCCCTGCTCTGCCAGGCGGACCAGGGCTTCGCCGCTCGGGCCGTAGCCTTCCAGCAGGCGGTCGGGAATGTAATGCCCGGCATCGTGGCCGAGCATTCGCAGCAGGCGAATCAGCAGAGCGGAACTTGTCGCTCCGTCGACGTCGTAGTCGCCGTAAATCGTGATCGTTTCCCCGCCGAGAACGGCCTGCGCGATCCGTTCGGCCGCCACCTCCATGTCGCGGAATGCTGATGGATCGGGAAGGAATTCGCGCAAGGTGGGCATGCGATGGCGCTCGAGATCGTCGCGCGCGACGCCGCGCGACAACAGCAGTCGCGCGACGATGTCGTCGTCGAACGCTGCGCCGTCGCTGCCGAGCGCCATGTTTCCCCCGCGCCAGCGCCAGGCCTTGCCCGAAAGCGAGCGTTCGATCCCGAAGACGCTGGAAAGCGAGTGCGACGCCATGGGCTGCATCTAGCCCACCCCGAGGCCCGGCGCAAAGCAGGCGGTTTGACAATCGACAGGCGGGTGCGATGCTCGTGCCGATGAACGACGAACCCGGCAGACTTCTGATCGCCTGGCACAGCCGGACCGGTGCGAGCGAGGCTATGGCGCAGGCGGCTGCGGAAGGGGCGGGGGATGTCGCACGGCTGATGCCGGCCGACGCGGTCGCGCCGGACGACCTGCTGGCGGCTGCCGCCTACCTGTTCGTCTGCCCCGAGAACCTGGCCGCGATGAGCGGCGCGATGAAGGAAATGTTCGATCGCTGTTATTACCCGGTGCTCGGCCGCATAGAAGGCCGGGCCTACGCCACGATAATTGCTGCAGGCTCGGACGGGGAGGGCGCGCAGCGGCAGATCGACCGCATCGCCAAGGGGTGGCGCCTGCGCCGGGTGCAGGACCCGGTGATCGAATGTTTCGACGCCCAGACCCCGGAAGCCATCCTGGCCCCCAAGACGGTATCGCAGGACCGTCGTGATCGCTGCCGCGAAATGGGTGCCGCACTGGCCGAGGGGATTGCGCTGGGGGTATTCTGATCGGGGTCAAATCGGCTCCGAATCGGATGCGAGTGCCTCTCGGCGCACTCGACCTTGCAAGCGATTCGCGCCAAGAAGCACGCGACGAAGCCGAAGGGACGCTCCATTACCGATAGCCCGGCCATGGCAGGAGATCGACGATCGCCCGGGCTGCTGCTGCTGTTTCGTGCAGGGGAGCGGCCGGGCGTCGCCGCACTTCGCCGTGCGCTCGCCGCTTCCGGGCGGGTTGCGATCAGTCATGAATCCGCACCTGCCAGACCCGGCGCCGCCGATGGGACGGTGTGGGTGGAGCTTCTTATCGACGGGATGACGTTCGATCTGGACGGCCTGGCGCCCGGTCCGGGGTTTCCGGCACAAGAAGTGCGCCACCGGTTCGAAGTGGCGGAAACCGTTGCCGACAACCCGGGGGAGGGCCTGTCGCTGTCTCCCGGCCCCCACATCGGCGGTGCGCGCGCGACGATGCCGGTTGTTCGCGTGCAGGTTGCGCTGGCCGCCGAACTCCTCCGCGCTTTCCCTGGCGCGACGGCGGTTGTCTGGACTCCGGCGCGGAGTGCGATGGGGCGGTCGTTCTTCCTTTCGCTGGCCGACGAATGGCTGAAGGGCGGGGCATTTCCCGCGCTCGGCCTTACCGCCTTTCGGCGCGCCCTGGACGGTGCGGTCCAGTCCGACGGACTTGCCTTTTTCACCGGACAGGAACTGCATTTCGATGCGATCGCGTTTCCCGATCCGGTCGAAGCGACCCGGATCGGCATCCGCCTGATCAACGAACTGGTCGATCTGGACGCGCTGGAGGAGCCGGTCGACCTGACGGCGCCCGACGGTTCGGGGTTGAGGCTGCGGCCATCGCGCAACGGGCGGTTCGTCCGCGTCGACCGGGGCTGACGCCGGTGCGCGAACCCGCGGGGCAACGTCGTGCGATATCCTTTGCCTCCGTCAATCGCCGGCAGTCGCCCGGACACGATCCGGCGCTGCAACGGCATCACCTTCTTCCGCGCCAGCTGCACACGGTGCGCAGCTTCGCGCGCATGTTCGCGGAACTGGGGGCCGGGCGGATCGGGCTGGAGGACTTTCGCCGCAACGGGATGCTGCTCCCGGCGCGCGAGCAGGCTGCACTGCGCCTGGCGCTGCCGCTGCACCGCGGACCGCACCGGGCGTACAACGAACTGGTTGCGCAGCGGGTCGGGCAGATCGAACGGCGCTGGGCCGTCCTTCGCGCAGCCGGTTCCGAATGCGCCGGGGTGGAGGCGCTGATGCGGCTGGGCCTGCTTCAGCGGGCGCTGCGTCGGCGATTGCTGGACGGGCGCCGGCGGTTCGTCCTCAACCGGCGCGATCCCGTCGGCAGCGGCTTCGACTTCGCCACCATGGATGCGCTGGCCGAAACGCTCTGGAGCGCGACCGAGCCTCAAGCCGATCTGGCGGCAAGCGCTTCTTTCGCAGCGTGATATTCGCGTTCGAGCCGGTCGACTCTTTCGGCCACCGTGTCCACTGCATCGACCATGCCCACGCCCTGGCCGGAGCCCCAGATATCCTTCCAGGCCTTGGCCTTCGTGTTGCCGCCGGAACCGAAGTTCATCTTGCTCGGATCGCTGCTCGGCAGGTTTTCGGGGTCGAGCCCTGCCGCCTCGATCGAGCCGCGCAGATAGTTGCCGTGCACCCCGGTGAAGAGATTGGTGTAAACGATATCGGCCGCGCGGCTTTCGACGATGCTCTGTTTGTAGCGATCATCCGCGTTCGCCTCCTTCGTCGCGATCCATGGCGATCCGATATAGGCGAAGTCGGCCCCCATCGCCTGCGCCGCCAGAACCGAGCGGCCGTGCGCGATCGAGCCGGACAGGGCCACCAGCCCGTCGAACCACTGGCGGATTTCCTGCATCAGCGCGAAAGGCGACTGCACGCCCGCATGGCCGCCCGCACCGGCGGCGACCGGGATCAGCCCGTCGGCCCCTTTCTCGATCGCCTTGCGCGCAAAGCGGTCGTTGATCACATCGTGCATCGTGATCCCGCCCCAGCCGCGCACCGCGGTGAAGATCTCCTCTCGCGCGCCAAGCGAAGTTATCACCATCGGCACCTGCCACTTGGCGCAGACCTGCATGTCCTCTTCCAGCCGATCGTTCGACTTGTGCACGATCTGGTTGACCGCGAATGGGGCCGCCGGCCGATCGGGATTGTCGCGGTTGTGGGCCGCCAGTTCCTCTGTGATGCGGTGCAGCCATTCGTCGAGCACGCCCGAGGGGCGGGCGTTGAGCGCCGGGAAAGCGCCGATAATGCCCGCCTTGCACTGGGCGATCACCAGGTCCGGCCCGGAGACGATGAACAGCGGAGAGCCGATCACCGGAAGGCGCAGGCGGTTGAAAGGGGCGGGCAGGGGCATCCGTATCTCCGTTGTCGATTGCAACTTTATACGGGCTATCGGGCGCGGACGGGCTTGTCGAGATTGCCGTTACGTAAACGTAAGGCGAGCAGGGCCTCCAGGCCGTAGACCCGCGCGGCCGTTCCGGCGAACAAGTCGCGCTTTTCCGTCTCGCTCGCGCCTGCGGCAAGCCGCTTGAAGGCGTTCCACAGCACCGGGTAGGTCGCGCCCCAGCGATCGACGGGGTAGTTGCTTTCGAACATCGCCCTGGCGGGGCCGAAGGCTTCGATGCAGGTTTCGACGTAGGGCTGCCACAGCCTCGCCAGCGCTTGCGAATCGAGGCCCGCCGCGGGCCCTTCTTCCGGCATACCGCAGAAGGCCATGGCCAGCCCGCCCAGCTTGACGGTCACATTCTCGCACGCGGCCAATGCGCGGATACTCTCGCGCCAGTGGGCGAACCGTTCGGGGAGCTTTCCGCGATAGCTGGCGATGCCCAGCGGCGTGCCGCAATGGTCGAGCACGATGGGCTGGTCGGGGAAGGCGCGGGCGAGCGCAATCACGTCGCCGAGCTGCGGTTCCAGCACCCAGGCGTCGAAAGTGAGGCCGCGCCGCCCCAGTTCGGCGAAGCCTTCGCGGAAACGCGCTTCGCCGAAAAGACCTTCCGGCGCGTGGAAGGGCGGGCCGAGGACTTCGGGATCGGCGTCCCACGCCCCGGAATGGCGAATGCCCACGAAACGGGACGAGGCGGCCTGCAGAGCATCGAGCACTTCGCCCGCCGCGGCGCCGCGCGTGAGGTCGGCATGGCCGACGATCGCCGCGCAGGGGCGCCAGGCGCCATAGGCTCCGCTTGCCCCCTGGGCCGCCACGCCGTTCACGAACTCGACTTCGCCGACCGGCCTGAACGGTTCGCTGCGCCCCGCGTCGTAGAAGGCTCCGCATTCCATGAACACGGTGGCGAGCACGTTATGGCCGCTGGCGGTATCGGCGTGAAGCTGGTCGAAAGTGTAGTAGGCCGCGCCCGCGATCGCCTCGAGAAAGGGGTGGCGCGGTTCGGGGAAGGCGGGGAGCAGCGGCCGCAGGTCCCACAAGTGGTGATGCGGATCGATAATCGGCAGGTCGGGATCGAGAATCGCTTCGGTCATCGCGGCACTCCGTTCATCGCGGCCGGGGAAAAGATGGACCGCATGTCGCACAGTCCGGGAGCGAAAAAGTTTGGCCGCCGGGAGCGGCCTGAAAACGGGGTGGGGAGGGGGTGCGAGCGGTCCATCACCGGGATGCTAGCGTCCCCGGGGGCCTGTAGGAAAGAAGCGATTGGGGGAGCTGAATCTGCCAATCCCGTCATGCTGAACTTGTTTCAGCATCCATCGCGCCGCCTCGTGCGGGCGGTAGTGGAGGCGAAATGGACCCTGAAACGAGTTCAGGGTGACAGTGAAGCAGGGAAAGGCACATCGACGCACTCCCCCTGCCGGCAGGTCATCAGCTCTCCGCGCGCTCCACCGCGCCGTTGGCCGCGCTCAGCACGGCGCGGACGCTGGCCGTCGCCACGTCCTCGTCGATCCCGCAGCCCCAGACACGCTCGCCGGAGGGCAGGGCGCATTCGAGATAGGCTGCGGCGCGCGCGTGCGAGCCGGTGGAGAGCGCGTGTTCGGTGTAATCGCACACCTCCAGCTCGACGCCGAAGCTTTCCCTCAGCGTCGCGACGACCGACGAGATCAGGCCGTTGCCGCGCCCCGAAACGCTCTGCACCTGGCCGTCGACCTCGATCGTGCCGGCAAAGACGCGGGTGCCGTCTGCCGCGCGGCTCTCCTCGTAATCGACGAGCTGGAAGTGCTTGGGCCGGACCTGCACGTGATAGGTGCGCTTGAACACCTCCCAGATGTCCCCCGCGTTCAGCTCGCGGCCCATTTCGTCGGCCATGCGCTGGACCTGGCGGGAGAAATCGGCCTGCATCTTCTTGGGCAGTTTCAGCCCCTGGTCCTGCTCCAGCACCCAGGCGAAGCCGCCCTTGCCGCTCTGCGAATTGACGCGGATCACCGCCTCGTAATTGCGGCCGAGGTCGGCCGGGTCGATCGGCAGGTAGGGGACGCGCCAGCGTTCGTCGTTCTGCCGCTCGTGCGCCTCGAAACCCTTCTTGATCGCATCCTGATGGCTGCCGGAAAAGGCCGTGAAGACCAGTTCGCCGCCATAGGGATGGCGCTGGTGCACCGGGATCTGGTTGCAGTATTCGACCGTCTCGATGACCCGGTCGATGTCCGAAAAGTCCAGCCCCGGATCGACCCCCTGGGTATAGAGGTTCAGCGCCACGGTCACGAGGCAGCAGTTGCCCGTTCGCTCGCCGTTGCCGAACAAGCAGCCTTCGACCCGGTCCGCGCCGGCCATCAGGCCCAGTTCCGCCGCGGCGACTCCGGTCCCGCGGTCGTTGTGGGTGTGCAGGCTGATCACCGCGCTTTCGCGGTTCGGCAGGTTGCGGCAGAAATATTCGATCTGGTCGGCGTAGATATTGGGCGTCGCCGCCTCTACCGTCGCCGGCAGGTTCAGGATGATCGGCCGTTCCGGCGTGGGGGCGAGCACGCCCATCACTGCCTCGCAAACCTCGATCGAAAAATCGAGCTCCGCGGTGGAGAAGGTTTCGGGCGAATACTGGAAATGCCAGTCGGTCGCCGGGCGGCTGCCCGCCTCGTCGCGCATGATCTTCGCCCCGGCGACGGCGATCTCGCGCACTTCTTCCCGGCTCATGCGGAACACGATGTCGCGCCACGCCGGGCTGACCGCGTTGTAGAGATGGACGATTGCCGCGCGTGCGCCGTCGAGACTGGCGAAGCTCGTGCGGATCAGATCCTCGCGGCTCTGCGTCAGGACCTGGATGGTCACATCCTCGGGGATGCGGCCGGAATGGACGAGCGAGCGGATAAAGTCGAATTCGGTCGCCCCTGCGCTGGGGAAGCCGACCTCGATCTCCTTCACGCCGATTTCGACCAGCAGGTCGAAGAACCGGTTTTTCTTCACCGCGTCCATCGGATCGACGATGGCCTGGTTGCCGTCGCGCAAATCGGTGGAAAGCCAGCGCGGCGGGGCGGTGATCGTGCGGTTCGGCCACTGCCGGTCGGGCAGGGGCACCTGGGGGAAAGCGGTGTATTTGCGCGAAGGTTCGCGGAGCATGGGCATAGGGTGATTCTCGTAACGGATCGGTCTGCTTCGGATGGGCGGTCGGTCCCTTGGGCGCGGCGCGCGCCCAGGGGACACGCGTCAATTCACGCCCAAGGGCGAATAAGTCGAAGCAGGATTAGTCCGTTGCGTGCCATGCGCCCGGCAATGGGCGAAAATTGCCCGAAAGGCAAGGCGCACTCTCGCATCACTGCGTGTCGCGTTTCTCGAAGGCCACGCTGAATTCCAGTTCGACGTCGTCGCCGACCATCGGAACGCCGAAGCCGAGGCCGAAATCCGAACGCCGGATCGTGGTGCGCCCCTCGAACCCCACGGTTTCGTATTCGGTTTGCGGCGCGGTGCCGGCGCCGGTGAAGCGCGTTTCCAGCGTAACCGGCTTCGTCACGCCGTTGAGCGTCAGATCGCCGGTAACTTCCGCCGTCATGCCGCCCGGGCTGACCTTCACGGCGGTCGAGGCGAAGCGTGCGGGCGCCGGCTCCGGGCCGAAGAAATCGGGATCGCCCCCGTCCTTGCCCGGCCGCAGCAGGTGTTCGCGCAGGCCCGCACTGGGCACGGTCACGCTGGCAACGGGGATCGTCACTTCGACCGTTGCCTGGCCGGGATCCGCGGGATCGAGTTCCAGCGTGCCCTCGACATCGCCGAATATACCGAAATAGTCGTTGAAGCCCAGGTGATCGATCCGCCACCCGACCATGCTGTGCGCGGCGTCGGCCTGATAGGTTCCGCCGGTGATCCGCGTGGGATCGACCCGGCCCGGGGCTTCGCTGGGCATCCCCTGGGCGATTAGCGTGGTTGTGGCCGCCAGCCCGAGCGTGGCGGCGCCGATGGTAGCAATCACGGTTTTCTTGCGCATTTCCGGTCCCCTTGGTTCTCGGGCGGGAAGTCTGCCTTCAGTTCCTGTCCTTGTCGACCAGCTTGTTCTTGCCGATCCAGGGCATCATGGCACGAAGCTTCGCTCCGGTCTGTTCGATCGGGTGGGCTTCGGCGGCCTTGCGGGCGGCCTTCAGCTCGGGCTGGCCGGCGCGATTGTCGAGCACGAAGTCCTTGACGAAACGGCCCGACTGGATGTCGGCCAGCACGCGCTTCATCTCGGCCTTGGTTTCCTCGGTGATGATCCGCGGGCCGGTTGTGATGTCGCCGTATTCGGCCGTGTTGCTGATCGAATAGCGCATGTTGGCGATCCCGCCTTCGTAGAGCAGGTCGACGATCAGCTTGGTTTCGTGCAGACATTCGAAATAGGCCATCTCGGGCGCGTAGCCGGCCTCGACCAGCGTTTCGAACCCGGCCTGGATCAGATGGGTGATACCGCCGCACAGCACCGCCTGTTCGCCGAACAGGTCGGTTTCGCACTCTTCCTTGAAATTGGTTTCGATAATGCCGCTGCGCCCGCCGCCGACGCCGCTGGCATAAGCGAGCGCGAGGTCGTGCGCGTTGCCGGTCGCGTCCTGATGCACGGCGATCAGGCACGGGACGCCGCCGCCGCGCTGGTATTCGCTGCGCACGGTGTGGCCCGGCCCTTTGGGCGCGATCATGATCACGTCGATATCGACGGGCGGCTCGATCAGGCCGAAGTGGATGTTGAGCCCGTGCGCGAAGGCGAGCGCGCTGCCCGGTTTCATCTTCCCCTTCAGGTCGCTCTCCCAGATCGCGGCCTGGTGTTCGTCGGGGGCCAGGATCATCAGCACGTCGGCCCATTTCGCCGCTTCGCTGTTGCTCATCACGGTGAAGCCGGCATCCTGCGCCTTCTTTGCCGTGGCCGAGCCTTCGCGCAGCGCGATCGCCACTTCGCCGACCCCGCTGTCGCGCAGGTTCTGGGCATGGGCATGGCCCTGGCTGCCATAGCCGAGCACGGCGATCTTCTTGCCCGCGATCAGGTTCAGGTCGGCATCGGCGTCGTAGTAGACTTTCATGTTCTTCCCCACGTCACCCCTGCGGAGGCAGGGGTCCAGCTAAGTTCGTTCTGCGGCGGCAGGTTGGATAGGCCCCTGCCTTGGCAGGGGCGAAGAGGTTTTTCTAGGGTCGGCTCAAGCCCCCTGCGCCCCGCGCATCATCCCCACGATCCCGGTGCGGCCGACCTCGACCAGCCCCAGCTCGCGCATCAGGCCGACGAAGCTGTCGACTTTCTCCGGCGGGCCGGTGATCTCGAAGATGAAGCTGCCGGTGGTCGTGTCCACCGGGCGGGCGCGGAAAATGTCGGCCAGGCGCAGCGCCTCGACCCGCTTTTCCCCGGTGCCCGCGACCTTGACCAGCGCCAGCTCGCGTTCGACGTGCGGGCCTTCCTCGGTCAGGTCGACGACCTTGTGCACCGGAACCAGCCGGTCGAGCTGGGCGTGGATCTGGTCGATCACCGCGGGCGGGCCGTTGGTAACGATGGTGATGCGGCTGACCGCATGGTTTTCCGTGATGTCGGCCACGGTCAGGCTGTCGATGTTATAACCGCGCGCGGTGAACAGCCCGGCGATTTTCGCCAGAATTCCGGCTTCGTTGTCGACCGTTATCGCCAGCACGTGGCGCTGCGATTCTTCCTGCTTGATTTGCATCGGTGCGGCGCCCCTAGACCAGTGCCTTGGCTTCATCGTTCATCGTCCCGCTGACCATATCGCCGTAAAGCAGCATCTCGGTATGCGCTGCGCCGCTGGGGATCATCGGGAAGCAGTTTGCTTCCTTCGACACCAGGCAATCGACCATGACCGGCCCGTCGTGCGTAATCATTTCCGCGATGCCGGCGTCCAGCCCCGCCTCGTCCTCGATCCGGATGCCCTTCCACCCGTACGCTTCGGCGAGCTTCACGAAATCGGGCAGGCTGTCGGAGTACGAATTGGAATAGCGGCTTTCGTAAGTCAGTTCCTGCCACTGGCGGACCATGCCCATATATTCGTTGTTGAGGATGAACACCTTGACCGGCAGGCGATACTGGCTGGCCGTGCCCAGTTCCTGGATATTCATCTGGATCGATGCCTCGCCCGCGATATCGATCACCAGCGCTTCGGGATTGCCCAGCTGCGCACCGATGGCCGCAGGCAGGCCATAGCCCATCGTGCCCAGCCCGCCGCTGGTCAGCCAGCGGTTGGGGCCGGTGAAGCCGAAATATTGCGCCGCCCACATCTGGTGCTGGCCGACTTCGGTCGAGACGATCGGGCTCCGCTTGCGGGTGAGGGCGAAAAGCCGCTCGATCGCCTTTTGCGGCATGATCGCTGCGGGGTTGGGCGGGTAGGCGAGCGATTCGCACGCGCGCCAGCCGGCCACGCGCGCTTTCCATTCGCCGAGGTCGGCCGCCTTGCGGTTGCCCCAGACCCCGACGAGCTGTTCCAGCACGCTCGCACAATCGCCCAGGATTGCCAGGTCCACCGGCACTGTCTTGTTGATGGAGCTGCGATCGATGTCGATGTGAATCTTCTTCGAATCAGGCGAGAAAGCGTCGAGCCGCCCGGTCACGCGATCGTCGAACCGGGCCCCGATGCAAACCATCAGGTCGCACCGGTTCATGGCCATGTTCGCCTCGTACGTGCCGTGCATCCCGACCATGCCCAGCCAGTCCGGGTGGTCGTGAGGAAAGGCGCCAAGCCCCATCAGCGTGCTGGTGACCGGTGCACCGGTGAGATCCTGCAGCCGACGCAGCAGTTCGCTTGCCCGCGGGCCCGAGTTGATGACGCCGCCGCCGGTGTAGAACAGCGGCCGCTCGGCCTGCGCCAGCATCTCCACTGCCTGGGCCACGGCCGCTTCGTCCCCACGGGTTTGCGGCGCATACCGGGTGGAGGGGAGGGCGATATCATCCTGCCCCGACCAGGTCGCGAGCGCGATCTGCACGTCCTTGGGAATATCGACCACGACCGGGCCCGGCCGCCCGGTGGTGGCGATGCGGAACGCTTCCTCGATCGTGGCGCGCAGCTCCACCGGGTCCTTCACCAGGTAATTGTGCTTCGTGCAGTGGCGCGTGATGCCAACGGTGTCGGCTTCCTGGAACGCGTCGGTCCCGATCAGCGTGGTCGGGACCTGGCCGGTGATGACGACCATCGGGATCGAATCCATGAAGGCGTCGGCAATGCCGGTCACGGCATTGGTCGCCCCCGGGCCGGAGGTAACGAGGACGACGCCGGGCTTGCCGGTCGAGCGGGCATAGCCTTCCGCCGCGTGGGCCGCGCCGGCTTCGTGCCGCACGAGGATGTGGCGAATACGCTCGTCGGAAAAGAGTTCGTCGTAGATCGGCAGCACCGCCCCGCCGGGGTAGCCGAATACGAACTCGACCCCCTGCTTGACCAGGCATTCGATCAGGATGGACGCGCCGCTGCGCTCCTCCGCCATTGTTCGACCCTTCCGTCTTCGTTTCATCGACTGCCGGAAAAAGATCGACCCGGCGCGAGGGGGAGCGCGCCGGGCCAGGTTCCTTCCGTTGCCCGATCGACTATGCGACAGAATATGATATGTCAAGGCTTAATCAGGTAATAATGATGCAAATATCTGATCTATGGAATCCAAATATGATTCTATGCGATGCCAATCTTGCGGTGGTTGATGGCGAAACCAGGTATACTGCCGCTTGGCATATTGCCGCGTCGCCTGTTGACCGGCGGCGATCGCCTGTTCGCGTGTGAGCTTCCCCGCAAGCCAGGCGGCAATCTCGCGCACCCCGATCGCGCGCATCACGGGCAGGTCGGGATCGAGCTTGCGGGCCAGGAGTGCCTCCACCTCGGCAACCGCTCCGCCATCGAGCATTGCCGAAAACCGCCGATCGCACCGGTCGTAGAGCCATTGGCGATCGGGCAGGAGGACCGCCGGATGGAGCGTCACATCGCCGCCGATCCCCCCCTGCCGATTCGCCTGCCAGTGGGCCAGCGGTTTGCCGGTCGAGAGTACGACTTCGAGTGCGCGGGCGACGCGCGTCGTGTCGGTGGGGGAGAGCTGCGCCGCGCGTTGGGGGTCGAGCTTGCGCAGTTCCTCATGCGCTTCGCCGACCGGCTTTGCCCGAACCGCCGTGCGGACATCGGGGTCGATCGGTGGCACCGGTGCGATTCCGTCGATCAAGGTGCGCAGGTACAGGCCCGTTCCGCCCACCAGGATCGGAACGCCGCCGCGCGCGTGGGTCGCCGCGATCTCGCGCCGCGCAGCAGCGGCCCAGTCTGCCGCCGAGCACGGCTGCGCTCCGTCCCAGGTGCCGAACAGGCGATGCGCCACGCCGCCGGTTTCCTCTGGCGAGGGGCGCGCGCTGAGCACGCGCAAGTCGCGATAGACCTGCGCGCTGTCGGCGTTGATCACGCAGGCCTCGCGCCCGCTCGCGATCAGGGCTTGCGCCAGACGCACGGCCAGATCGCTCTTGCCGCTGGCGGTAGGCCCTGCAATGAGCGCGACCGGCGGCCGCCCGTCGCCGGCAAGCGGAGGAATCTCGGTGCTCATCGCCCGGCTGATAGCAGACCCGGCCAAGCTGGAAACACGCCTCGACCGCGCGACCGTCGCGCTGGAGGGGGAGGGCATGCGCGTTGCGCTTGCTCAGATGCTCGATTTCTGCGGCGATGTTCTCCAGCTCAGCCTGCCCGAGGGCGACGCCGCCACCCTGCGCGCCGTGCTCGACGAGCACTTTTCGCCCGCCGACCTGCTGGTTTCGGAACGGGATATTGCCGTGCCCGACCTGTTCGTATCCGACATGGATTCGACCATGATCGGGCAGGAGTGCATCGACGAACTGGCCGATTTCGCCGGTTTCAAGGAGCGTGTCGCGCAGATTACCGAGCGGGCGATGCAGGGCGAACTCGATTTCGCCAGTGCGCTGGCCGAACGGGTCGCTCTCCTCGCCGGTCTGAGCGAGGAAACGGTCGAGACCTGCCTTGCCGAACGTATCCGGCCGATGGACGGAGCGCGAACGCTGGTCGCCACGTTGAAAGCGCGCGGCTGCCGGACCGTGCTGGTCACCGGGGGGTTCCATCACTTTGCCGATCCGGTGGCGGAGCAACTCGGCTTCGACCGCGTCGTCGGCAACCGCCTGGCCGTCGCGGACGGAAAGCTCACCGGTGCCCTGACCGGTACCGTTACCGACAGTTCGGTGAAGGAGCGCGTCCTGCGGGAGGAGGCCGACCGCCTCGGCCCCGATACGACCAGCCTCGCGACCGGCGACGGGGCGAACGACATTCCCATGCTTCGGGCGGCGACCTGGGGTATCGCCTTCCGCGCCAAGCCCAAGGCGCGCGCCGCAGCCACAGGATGGATCGACCGCGGCGACCTGACCGCTCTGCTCGACCTGTTCGGCATCCCGCGCGACGAATGGACAAGCCGATAGGCCGCGCCAGCCCAGCCTTCCTCCGCGATCGGCGAAAAGCGCCAACTGCCTTTCAATTGGCAACCTGCCTGCTATATTGACATTCATGTCAGTACAGGATGCGATGCAATGACCCGACCGCAACCCCTTTCCTGCCCCGATGCGAGCGCCGAGCGCGCTGCCGACGGCACGCCGTTCCGCAATCCCGCGCGGCCGCAGCCGAGGCGCAATGTGCGCAAGGCGCTCCATCACTTTCGCGAGCTGGTGAAGGACAAGGAAGACACCGAGCAGGTGTTCCACATCTACGAGGCGCTGCCATCGAAAACGTTCATCCCGCGCGCACGCGCGTTGACGCTGAGTGCGGAAGGCGAGGCGCTGCGTGCCAGCGAACCGTTCCTTCCCCCGATCCTCGACGATCACGAGGCGCTGCTGAAACTGCCGAAGGGCAGCGTCGCCCACGCCTATGTCGATTTCATGCGCAAAGAAGGGCTGAGCGCGGCGGGTCTGGTGGCCGAGTCGGAAAAGATGGGGCGACCGAAATACGGCGACTTGATCGAATGGTTCGCCTTTCGCCAGCGCGACACCCACGATCTGATGCACGTGCTGACCGGATATGGTCGCGATGCCTTGGGGGAGCAATGCGTGCTGCTGTTCACCCACGGGCAAAGCCCGAGCCACGGGCACCTTCTGCTCGGCTATGCCGGCGCGTTCAATATTCGCAAGCAAGTGTCCAGCGCCGCGCCGGTCTTTCGCGCCGTGCGCGAAGCGCACCGGATCGGCAAGGCGTGTCCGCCGATCGTGGCCATGTCCATCCGCGAACTTCTGGCAACGGATCTGGCCGAGGCGCGGCGCAGGCTGCGGATCACCGAACCGACATGGTATCGCCGCTGTCACGAAGTCTGGCGCAGCGAGGGAATCGACCCCTACGACCTTCTCGCCAGCAGGCGAACGGATGGGGAGCCGGCGACCGCCTGACGCGGTCGTCAACCTCGCGCAGCGGCGAAGATCAGGCTTCCATCCATTCGCGGAAAAAGCTTTCGTGCGCGGCGCGTAAGTCGGCCAGCGGGACGCCTGCGACCTCGTCCCCGCCGACGGTGCCGATCCGGTGCATCGGGATGCCTGCGGCCTGGATGCGGTCGGCCCGGCTGCTGGTGACGATATAGCGCCCCTGGTCTTCGCCGAAGGCCGTGAAGTGGTCGCCCACCTGCTCCAGCGAACAGCCGATGTTCCCCGCCAGCGCCATTTCGGCGAGCGCCACCAGCAGGCCCCCGTCGGACACGTCGTGGACCGCACTCACCAGTCCGTCGCCGATCAGCCGCCGCACGAATTCGCCCCGCTGGCGTTCCTGCGCGAGATCGACCGGCGGCGCGTCGCCGGCCTCGTCGCCGTGCAGCACGCGCAGCCACAGCGACTGGCCGAGGTGACCGTTGTTGTCTCCGATCACGAAAATCGCGTCGCCTTCCGCGGCGAAGCCGATCCGCGCCATCCTGGCATAGTCTTCGAGCACGCCGACGCCGCCTATGGCCGGGGTGGGCAGGATCGCGCTGCCGCCGCCGGTCGCCTTGCTCTCGTTGTAGAGGCTGACGTTGCCGCTGACGATCGGGAAGTCGAGCGCGCGACAGGCCTCGCCCATCCCTTCCAGGCAGCCGGTGAACTGCGCCATGATCTCGGGCCGCTGGGGGTTGGCGAAATTGAGGCAGTTGGTCACCGCCAGCGGACGCGCACCGACCGCGCAGAGGTTGCGGTAAGCTTCGGCAATCGCCTGCTTTCCGCCTTCATAGGGATCGGCATAGCAATAGCGCGGCGTGCAGTCGGTCGTCATCGCCAGCGCCTTGCGCGTGCCGTGGACGCGGACCACGCCGGCATCGCCGCCGGTCTGGAGCGTGTCGGCGCCGACCTGGCTGTCGTACTGCTCTGCAATCCAGCGGCGCGAGGCGAGGTCGGGGCTGGCCATCAGCTTGAGCAGGTCCGCGCCGAGATCGGTGCTCGGCGGCACGTCATCGAGCGGTTTGACCTTCGCCCAGGCCTTGTAGTCCTCGCGGCTCATCGCCGGGCGGTCGTAAAGCGGAGCGTCGGCGGCGAGGGGGCCGAGCGGGATGTCGCACACGACTTCGCCGTCGAACTCGAGCACCATGTGCCGGGTATCGGTGACTTCGCCGATGACCGCGAAATCCAGCTCCCACTTGCGGAAGATCTCTTCGGCCATCTTTTCCTTGCCGGGCTTGAGCACCATGAGCATCCGCTCCTGGCTTTCGCTCAGCATCATTTCGTAAGGGGTCATGCCCTCTTCGCGGCAGGGCACCTTGTTCATGTCGAGCCGGATGCCGGCCTTGCCGTTGGTCGCCATCTCCACGCTGGAGGAGGTGAGGCCCGCCGCACCCATGTCCTGGATCGCGACGATCGCATCGGTCGCCATCAGCTCGAGGCAGGCTTCGATCAGCAGCTTCTCGGTGAAGGGGTCGCCGACCTGAACCGTGGGCCGCTTGGCGTCGGCATCTTCGGCGAAGTCGGCGCTTGCCATGGTCGCACCGTGGATGCCGTCGCGCCCGGTCTTGGAGCCGACGTAGACGATCGGATTGCCTACCCCGGTCGCGGCGGAATAGAAGATCTTGTCCGCATCGGCGACGCCCACGGTCATCGCGTTGACCAGAATGTTGCCGTCGTAGGCCGGGTGGAAATTCGTCTCCCCGGCCACGGTCGGCACGCCGACGCAGTTGCCGTATCCGCCGATCCCCGCGACGACGCCCTTTACGAGGTGCTTCATCTTCGGATGATCGGGCCGGCCGAAGCGCAGGGCGTTGAGGTTCGCGACGGGCCGCGCGCCCATTGTGAAGACGTCGCGCAGAATGCCGCCCACGCCGGTCGCCGCGCCCTGGTATGGCTCGATATAGCTCGGGTGGTTGTGGCTCTCCATCTTGAAGATGGCAGCCTGGCCGTCACCGATGTCGATCACGCCCGCGTTCTCGCCCGGCCCGCAGATGACCCAGGGCGCCTCGGTCGGCAGCTTCTTCAGGTGCAGGCGCGAGGATTTGTAGGAACAATGCTCCGACCACATGACCGAGAATATGCCGAGTTCGACCAGGTTCGGCTTGCGTCCCAGTGCATGCAGCACGCGCTCGTACTCTTCGGGGCTGAGGCCGTGCTGCTCGACGACTTCGGGGGTGATCGCGGACTCGGTGCGGGACTCGGGGGTAGCCATGCGCGCGCCCTTACGTTTCAATCCCGGCAAGGGCAACGATCCTTGCGCGATCCGGTCAGCGGCGCCAGGTCGGCACGGCCAGCCCCATCTCGCGCTTGTGCCATCGCGTCTCGCCGACCCACCACGCGGCCCAGGTGGCCGCTCCGAAGGCGACGAGGGCGAGCAGGTGAAATCCGGCCCCCGCGGACTGCGGCTGCGGGCCGAACCAGTTGACGGCCTGCATTGCCAGCAACAGCGCCAGCAGAACGATCGGCGGCCCGGCCGGTCCGCGCGTGCGCCGCAGATAGATCGCGAACGCCCCCACCGTCAGCGCAAGTTCCAGCGGGATGGCGATCTGGGGGTGATCCCACAGGCCGAAGCCCAGCTTCCGCTCCCCGCCGGCAAGGGTGAGATCGGGGCGATGCACGAGCAGGTCGAGCAGCCAGTGCGACAACACGACCGCACCGCCGATCAGCGCGGTCGCGGCATCGCGCCGCCACACGAACAGCGCCAGCGCGAAGGCGAGCGCCCACAGTGCATTGCCGGCAAGGCTGTGCGTATAGGGCATGTGGTAGAGATCGAGCGGGTTCATCGCCGTGGCTCCGGGGACGATCCGCAGCTTCTCTATCCCCACGATCGCGAAGGCGAAGAACGCCCAGTCGACCAGCTGGGCGGCGACGAACAGGGTGCCGAGCTTCGGCGCCCGCCTGCTGGCGGCACCGGCGATAAAGGCGGCGGACCAGTGCCCGATGAACATCTAGCGGCGCCCGGTCGAACCTGTGGCTTCCGAATGCGGCGCATCTGGAAGCCCGAGGCACATGACCGCTCTGCCGGTCGAGATCCCCGCCATTCCCCGTTCCCCTTTTCGCTGTCAACTTGACCAAGCTCCGGGCGGGCGTCAATGCTCTATCGCCATGACCAAGGACGCACCCGATATTGCCGGCATGACCTTCGAAGACGCGCTGAAAGCGCTGGAGGAAATCGTCAGGAAACTGGAAGGGGGCGAGGCGGCGCTGGACGAATCGATCGCGCTCTACGAACGGGGCGAGCAGTTGCGACAGCATTGTCAGGCCCGGCTGGATGCCGCGCAGGCCCGGATCGAAAAGATCGTCCAGGGCGCGGACGGTCAGGCACGCGGAACCGCACCCTTCGACGCGGCGAGCTGAGATGCAGCTCGTCGGCGATCGGGCCAACCTGCTGGCCGATGGCCTCGCCCGCATACAGCGAGAGGTCGACGACCTCTTCGACGAACTGCTGCCGATCCCCGACGACGCGCGAGCCCGCCTGGTGGAGGCGATGCGCTACGCCACGATCGGCGGCGGCAAGCGCGTGCGCCCGCTGCTCCTTGCGGCGACGGCCGGGATGTACGGGGTCGCTCGCGAAACCGCGGTGCGTTGCGGCTGTGCGATCGAGGCGATCCATGTCTATTCGCTGATTCACGACGACCTGCCGTGCATGGACGATGACGATCTGCGCCACGGCAAGCCGACCCTGCATCGCCGGTTCGACGAGGCGACGGCCGTGCTTGCGGGCGACGCGCTCCACGCCTTCGCCTTCGAAGTGCTGTCGATGCCTGAAACCGTCGGCGACCCGTTCGTGCGCGCCGAGCTGGTCGCGACGCTGGCTTCGGCCAGCGGCATGGGCGGCATGGCGGGTGGGCAGATGATGGACATCGCCGCCGTCGGCCAGGATTACGATCTGCACGCGATCACCCGGCTGCAACAGCTCAAGACCGGGGCCTTGCTGTCCGCCGCAGTGGAAATGGGCGCCATTCTCGGCCGTGTGCCGGGCGATTCCCGCGCGCCGTTGCGCAACTATGCCCGCGATATCGGCCTTGCCTTCCAGATTGCCGACGATCTGCTCGATCACGAGGGCGACGAGAACAAGGCAGGCAAGGCCCTGCGCAAGGACGACGAGCAGGGCAAGCAGACTTTCGTGACGCTGATGGGCGTCGAAAAGGCGCGCCACCAGGCGCATGCGCTGATCGAGCAGGCGGTCGGCCACCTCGCGCCCTATGGCACCGAGGCGGACCTGCTGCGCGCTCTGGCGCGGTTCATCGTGGAGAGAGACAGGTGAGTGCCAAGGAAATGGGGGAGCGGATCGGTGTCTATCCGGGCACGTTCGATCCGATAACGCTGGGCCATGCCGATATCATCCGGCGCGGCAGCAAGCTGGTGGACCGCCTGATCATCGGCGTGACCACCAATCCTTCCAAGGATCCGATGTTCACACCGGAGGAACGGATGGCGATGGTCCGGCGCGAAGTCGATGCGCTCGGGCTCGACAACGTCGACGTGGTGGGATTCAACGCGCTGCTGATGAAATTCGCGCGCAAACAGGGGGCCAGCGTGATCGTGCGCGGACTGCGCGCCGTCGCCGACTTCGAGTACGAATACCAGATGGCGGGCATGAACCAGCAGCTCGACGACCGGATAGAAACCGTCTTCCTGATGGCGGATGTCTCGCTGCAGCCGATCGCTTCGAAGCTGGTCAAGGAAATCGCGGTGTTCGGCGGCGACATTTCGCCTTTCGTCAGCCCGGAAGTCCGCGACGAGGTCGTGGCGCGTGTCGAGAAACTCGGGCGCAGGGGGGACTATTGATTGCGGGTAGTGCCTGCCGCATCATTCATTGAACCGACAGTCCCCCGCCGCTAGATGCTGGCGGCCAATCGTCTATTTCCATTTTCTGTTTCGACGTCTTTGCCAATTCGACCACGGGAATTCCATGTCCAGATGCCTGATTGCCGCCGCGGCCCTGCTGTCGCTGGTCGCCGCCCCCCCGATCGCTTCCGCACAGGACAACCCGTTCGAGGAGAGTGTCGGGACCGAGGAGGAGGCGGTCTCGAACACCCAGTCGGCGCGGGTCTACCAGCCGATCAACTACAACGTTGAGGAAGATCGCGAGAATATTCTCCTGCTCGACTTGTCGACCGGGGAGCGGGTCGCGATCCGCCTGATGCCGAGCTGGGCGCCCAACCATGTCGAACGGATCAAGACGCTCACCCGCCAGGGCTTCTACGACGGCGTGATCTTCCACCGCGTGATCGACGGGTTCATGGCGCAGACCGGCGACCCGACCGGCACGGGGCAGGGCGGTTCCAATCTCCCCGACCTGGAAGCGGAGTTCAACCCGATGCCGCATGTTCGCGGCACGGTCGCGATGGCGCGCGCGCAGGACGAGAACAGCGCCAACAGCCAGTTCTTCATCGTCTTCTATCCGCGTTTCGCGCTGGACAAGCGCTATACCAATTTCGGTCGGGTCATCGGAAACATGGCAGCGGTCGATGCGATTGCGCGCGGCGAACCGCCCGCCAATCCCACGCGCATCCTTCAGGCATCGATCGCAGCCGACAACAAGGGCCGGCCCGCCGCGCAAGCGCCGGCGGCGCCACAGGAAGAGATCACTGCCGAGATGCTCGGCGCGCCGGTTGAGCAGGTCGAGGGGCAATAGCGCCGCCATCGGCGTTGCGGGGCGGCCGGTGCGGTTCTCCGGCCGTGACGCGCCGGACACGGGATTGACGTCGCATGCGCATCGACCTTTTCGATTTCGAGCTGCCGCAGGACCTGATCGCGCTGCGTCCTGCCGTGCCGCGCGATTCGGCACGGATGCTGGTGGTCGACGGCGATAGGGACTTTGCCGATCGCATAGTGCGCGATCTGCCCGATATTCTCGCTCCGGGCGATGTCCTGGTGTTCAACGACACGCGCGTCATTCCGGCACAGCTTGAGGGGCGGCGTGGCGATGCGCGGATCGGCGTGACGCTCCACAAGCGAGTCGACTTGCGCCGCTGGCAAGCCTTCGCACGCAATGCGAGGCGATGCCGCGAGGGCGATCGGGTGGAGTTCGGCGGTGACGTCGCCGCCATCGTCGAGGAACGCCATGCCGACGGCAGCCTCACCTTTGCCTTCGAAGGGGACGAGCCGGTCGAAGTGCTGCTGGAGCGTGCCGGACGTATGCCGCTGCCGCCCTATATCGCCGGCAAGAGGCCCCCGGACGAGCGCGATGCGAAGGATTATCAGACGATGTTCGCCGCGCACGACGGAGCGGTTGCCGCCCCGACCGCCGCGCTCCACTTTACGCCGGAACTGATCGCCGCGCTCGACGCGCGTGGTGTCGCTCGCGAGACATTGACGCTGCATGTCGGCGCGGGGACGTTCCTGCCGGTCAAGGTGGAGGATACCGACGACCACCGGATGCATAGCGAATGGGGCCGGATCGAGGCCGCGACCGCCGATCGGCTCAACGCTGCACGGCGCGAGGGGCGGCGTGTGATCGCCGTCGGCACGACGAGCCTGCGCCTGCTCGAAAGCGCGGCCGATTCCGAGGGGACGATCCGGCCTTTCGAAGGGGACACCGCGATCTTCATCACCCCCGGATATGTCTTTCGCGCGATCGACGGGTTGATGACCAATTTCCACTTGCCGAAATCCACGCTGTTCATGCTCGTCAGCGCGTTGATGGGGCGCGAGCGGATGCAGGCCGTCTATTCCCACGCGATAGAGCGGAAATACCGGTTCTACAGCTACGGTGATAGCAGCCTCCTCTTGCCCTGAGGACACTTCGTCTCCTGCCTTGGGATGAGGCGGCGGGGAATAGCCGCGCCGCGGGCCGGTGCCGTCTCAATGAAACCGATTCTGGCGCGAAGCTGCACCAGGGAAGAGCGTTTCGGGGTCGATCACGCGGTCTATCAATGTCTCGTCGGCGGGCAACCGCCCATCGAGCATGAGCATCGCCAGCCCGTGGACGATCGACCACGCCTGCAGTGCAAGGCGCTCGGCCGCCGGCCCTTCGCCCGCGAGCGCAACGGTGCTTCGCTTCAGCAGGTCCCAGGCGGGATCGGTCTTGTCCCTCTGCGCGGATCCCGTCTCGCCATGGGTGAAAATCAGCCGGAACAGCGCCGGATTCGCAAGGGCGAAGCGGACATAGGCCCGGCCGGTCGCTGCGAAGCCGGCGCGATCGCCGCCTGCCGCGGCACAGGCCTGTTCCTGCGCGGCACCGAGCCTGGCGAGCCCGGCTTCTCCCAGCGCCGCGAGAAGGGCGCTCTTGTTGGGGAAGTGGCGATAGACCGCGGCCGGCGAAACGCCCACTTCGCGGGCCAGTTCGCGCAGGGAGATCGCGCCGCCCTCCGCCGCCTCGAGCGCGCGCAAGCCGGCTTCGATCAGAGCTTCGCGCAGGGCGCCGTGATGGTAGGGGGATTGCGATGTTGACACTGTTGACATAGCCGATATGTTGACGCTGTTTACATGGACTAGCCATCGGAGTCGGGCATGACAAGCGTTCTGGAAAAGACCATCCGCGGCGCGGTGACCGCGGGTATCGGCAAGCTGGCCGGAATCAATCGCATCGGGCTCAAGTCCGACAATCCCTTTACCGCCGGCCTGCACGCCCCCATGCGCGAGGAGCTGACGCTGGAAGACCTGCCGGCGACGGGCACGATTCCCGCGCAGCTCGACGGTCGCTATGTTCGCATCGGTCCGAACCCGCAATTTGCCGATCCGCGCGGTCATCACTGGTTCGTCGGCGAAGGCATGGTGCACGGCGTGCGTCTGTCGGGTGGTCGGGCCGAGTGGTATCGCAATCGCTATATCCGGTCCCGCGCGCTGGAGGATGTCGCCGGCTTGCCGGCGGCACCCGGGCCGCGCCGGGGGATGAGCGATAACGTCAACACCAATGTGATCGCTTTCGGATCGCAAATCCTGGCGCTGGTGGAAGCCGGGTCGTACCCGGCCGAGCTTTCGGGCGATTTGGAGACGGTGGCTTACAGCGATTTCGGCGGCGGGCTGGCCGGATCGTTCACCGCCCATCCGCATCGCGACCCGGCCACCGGGGAGTACCATGCGATCTGTTACGACGCCGGCAATCCGGGCTGGATAACCCATGTGGCGCTCGACCCTGCGGGCAAGGTGATCCGCGAATTGCCGATCGCGGTAGAGCACGGCCCTTCGATCCACGATTGCGCGCTCACACCGTCCTACGTCGTGATTTTCGATCTTCCGGTGACCTTTTCGATGAAAGCGCTGATCGCCGGCCACAGGTTCCCCTATCGCTGGAATCCTTCCCACACTGCGCGCGTGGGCCTGCTGCCGCGTGCGGGCGATGCCGATGCGATCACCTGGCACAGCGTCGATCCCGCCTATCTCTTCCATGTCGCCAACAGCTTCGAGGACGAGGCGGGCCGGGTCGTGGTCGATTGCTGCCCATACGAAACGATGTTCGACGGGCCGATGGCCGGGCCCTTCGGCCGCAACCTGGGGCTGGAGCGCTGGACGATCGATCCCGCTGCCATAGCGGTGGAACGCCGCATTCTGAGCGGCGTGCCGCAGGAGTTTCCCCGGCCCGACGAACGCTTCTTCACGCGCCCATATCGCTATGTCTGGACCGTGGGCCTGCCCGACGATGCGAGCGCGGAGTTCTTCGCAGCCGCGCCGCTCTATCGCCACGACCTCGCAAGCGGAGACACGATCTCCCGCTCGTTCGGCGAGAACGCAGTGCCCGGCGAATTCGTATTCGTGCCGCGCGGGCCGGATGCGCCGGAGGGCGATGGCTGGATGATGGGCCTGGTGATCGATCGCGCCAACTGCGTGACGGACCTTGCAATTCTGGACGCGAGCACGCTGGAAGATGTCGCGCGGGTGCATATTCCGCACCGCGTTCCCCCCGGTTTTCACGGCAACTGGATGCCGGTCGTTTAGCACTTGGCAATCGCGGACAAGGCGGCGATTGTCCGCCGCCTATGGAACCGATTCACGAACCGATCCTCGATATCAACGGGTTGACCAAGGTCTATCCGGGCGGGCTGAAAGCCCTCGACAATGTCGACCTGACCATCCGGCGCGGAGAAATCTTCGCTCTCCTCGGCCCAAACGGCGCGGGCAAGACCACGCTGATCGGGGCCGTTTGCGGTATGGTGCGCGTCACTTCGGGGACGATCCACGCATTTGGCGAGAACTTGTCCGACAGTTGGCGGACTGCACGCAAACGCATCGGGTTGGTGCCGCAGGAACTGGGTTTCGACATGTTCGATACGGTGGAACGCCAGATCGGCTATTCGCGCGGATTGTTCGGCCGCGCTCCCGATCCGGCCCGGATCGAGGAAGTCCTGCGCTCGCTCAGCCTGTGGGACAAGCGCGACGAGGAAATCCGCAAGCTCTCGGGCGGGATGAAGCGCCGCGTGCTGATCGCCAAGGCGCTGGCGCATGATCCCGAGTTGCTGTTTCTCGACGAGCCGACAGCCGGCGTGGACGTGGAGCTTCGGCGCGACATGTGGCGCCAGATAGACAGCCTGCGCGAACAGGGCGTCACCGTGATCCTTACGACACATTATATCGAGGAAGCCGAGGAAATGGCCGATCGGGTCGGCGTGATCGACAAGGGCCGCCTGCTGCTGGTCGACGAGAAAGCCGAGATGATGAAGCGGCTGGGCCGGACGGAGGCGCATTTCATCCTCGCCAGCCCGATTGCGCAGATACCCGACGCGCTCGGTTCCTATCCGGTCACTCTTGCCGACGATGGCGCAATCTTGTGTTATCGCGGCGGCGACGGGACCGGAAAAGGCAAGGCGGAAGTCGCGGCAATCGCAACCGCGCTGGTCCATAGCGGGGTCGCCTTCACCGCGCTGGAGCAGAAGGAATCGAGCCTGGAAGACATCTTCGTCGACCTGGTCGAACGGCAGGGGCTGGCAGCATGATCAATTGGCGTTCCACGCTCGCAATCTACCGCAACGAGCTTTCACGTTTTCGCCGCACCGTGTTCGGCTCGATCGTCTCGCCGGTCCTGACCACGAGCCTTTATTTCATCGTGTTCGGAGCCGCTATCGGCGGGCGCATTTCCGAAGTCGGCGGGGTCGATTACGGCGCCTTCATCGTGCCCGGCCTGCTGATGCTGACGCTGCTGTCGGAAAGCACCAGCAATGCAAGTTTCGGCATTTACATGCCCAAGTTCACCGGGTCGATCTACGAACTGCTGTCGGCCCCCGTCGGAGTGGTCGAGACGCTGCTGGGCTTCGTCGGGGCGGCCGCGACCAAGAGCCTGATCCTGGCCGCGATCATCCTGGTCACCGCCATGCTGTTCGTCGACTATTCGATTGCCCATCCTTTGTTCGCGTTGGTCTATATCATGCTGGTCGCGGCCAGTTTCTCGTTGCTCGGCTTCATCCTCGGCGTCTGGGCAGAAGGGTTCGAGAAACTGCAGATGGTCCCCCTTCTGATCCTGACCCCGCTCACCTTCCTCGGCGGGACTTTCTATTCGATCGACATGCTCCCCTCGCCGTGGGACAAGATCGCGCTCGCCAATCCGATCGTCTATCTCGTCAGCGGACTGCGCTGGACGTTTTACGGCGAGTCCGACGTATCCATCGGCATTTCGTTCGGCCTCACACTGGGTTTCCTCGCAGTTTGCGTGGCAATCATCGCAGTGATCTTCCGCACGGGCTGGCGTCTCAGGACATGACTCGCTACCCCGTTGACGTCATGCCGAAGCAAATGTTTCCGCTGATCGCAATCGGGGCCGCAATCCTGGCACTGGCATTGCCCACGCCCGCGCGCGCCGAATTGCCGGAAGGGGTGCGCGCCATGATCGAGGCGGCCATGGAGACCGGCGATGAGGGCAAGATCAAGACCGTTCTCGCCCTGGCGCGGCAGACCCATCCCGACGGTGCGGAAGAAATCGACACGATCGAGAAGGGGTGGAAGACCCGGCGAGCCGAAGCCGCCCGTCTCGCGCGGGAAGAGAAGGCGCGCAAGATCGAGGAAGCCGGACTGTTCGATCTGTGGAGCGGCGAAGGGCAGCTTGGCGGCTTCGATTCGAGCGGCAACAGCAACAATATCGGCTTGTCTGCAGGCCTCAAACTCAAGCGCCAGGGCAAGGACTGGAGCCACGCGCTGCGCGCCACCGCCGACTATCAGCGTTCGAACGGAGTCACGAGCCGCGAGCAGTTTCTTTTTGCCTACGAGCCGCGTTACCAGACGAGCGACGAGCTGTTTTTCTATGGGTTGGCGCAGTACGAACGCAATGCGCTGCAGGGTTTCACCGGGCGCTACGCGGTTTCGGGCGGCGTCGGCTACCAGGTCGCCAATAGCGCCGATCTGAAGCTATCGGTCAAGGCCGGCCCCGCCTTGCGTTTGACCGATTTCGAGGAAGGGGAAAACGAAACCCGCCTTGCGGCCCTGTTCGGTTTCGATTTCGACTGGCGGATTGCCGAACGCCTGACCTTCACCCAGGATGCCAATATGGTTGCCGAGACGGGCGGCGCGGCGACGGTGATCGTCGATTCCACGCGAACCACGCTCAACCTTGTCACCGGGCTGGACGCCAAGGTTAGCGACCGGCTCCGTTCGCGCGTGACTTATGCCGTCGATTACGACAGCAAACCCCCGGCGGGGAAAGTCTCGACCGATACGATCACCCGGCTGACTCTCGTCTACGACTTCTGATGGCCGCGCCAAGATTCGCTTTTCGGGTCGACGCTGTCGACGGCAAGGCCCGTACAGGCATGATCGCCATGCGTCGCGGAGAGATCCGCACGCCGGCCTTCATGCCGGTCGGCACGGCGGCGACGGTCAAGGCGATGAAGCCGGAGACGGTTCGCGCGACCGGCGCCGACATCCTGCTGGGCAATACCTATCATCTGATGCTGCGCCCCGGCGCGGATCGGGTCGCCCGGCTCGGCGGGTTGCACACATTCATGAACTGGCACCGCCCCATCCTCACCGACAGCGGCGGCTATCAGGTGATGAGCCTTGCCGCGCTGCGCAAGCTGACCGAAGACGGGGTGGAATTCCGCAGCCACATCGACGGGGCGCGGCACATGCTTTCGCCCGAACGGTCGATGGAGATTCAACGGCTTCTCGGTTCGGATATTGTCATGGCGTTCGACGAATGCCCGCGGGCCGATCGCCCGCGCGACGAGATCGCGGCATCGATGGAACTGTCGATGCGCTGGGCACGGCGCAGCCGGGATGCGTTCGATCACGGCGGCGAACATGCGCAAGGCGCCGCGCTGTTCGGCATTCAGCAGGGCGCGCTCGACGAGGACCTGCGGCGCATCTCCGCAGAAAAGCTGATCGACATCGGCTTCGACGGTTACGCGGTGGGCGGCCTTGCCGTGGGGGAGGGGCAGGACGCCATGTTCGCGACGCTCGACTTCGCGCCTGACATGTTACCGCAGGACCGCCCGCGCTACCTTATGGGCGTCGGCAAGCCCGACGACCTGGTCGGCGCAGTCGAGCGGGGGATAGACATGTTCGACTGCGTCCTCCCGACACGCTCCGGCCGCAACGGCCAGGCATTCACCTGGAACGGACCGCTGAACCTGCGCAACGCGCGCCATGCCGAAGACAGCACGCCGCTCGATCCGAGATGCGCCTGCCCTGTCTGCGCAAACTATTCGCGCGCCTATCTCCACCACTTGCACAAGGCCGGCGAAATCCTCGGCGCGATGCTGACGACCGAACACAACCTGGCTTTCTACCAGCAGCTGATGGCGGCCATGCGCGGCGCAATCGCGGACGGCGCCTTTGCGCGTTTCGCGGCCGATTTCAGGCGCGATTACCTCGGTTGACCGGTATTCGGCTTGCAAAGCGCCGTCGCTCTTTGCAACTATGCTCCAAAGCACACCGCTATAGGGGGGACTTTCGGTGCAATATCTTGGGGGTATAGTCGCGATCGCGGCCGCGCTGCTGCTTGCCGGAACGGCGAGAGCCGAAACGGCGGAAGAGGCGGCCCGCATCTTCGGGGCACGCCAGTCGGTCGAGCATATCAGCCTTAGCCCATCAGGCTCGAAGATCGCCTATATCGCGCCGCACCAGGACAGCGGCGAAATCCTCTACATCGTGGACCTCGAAGGCGATGCAGTGCCGCGGCCGATCGCTCGCAATACCGAACCGCGTCTTGATCTGCTCAACTGCAAATGGGTTACCGACGACCGTCTCGTCTGCCGCTTCTACGGTATCGGCCAATCCAGCAACGCGCTGCTGGGGTATACGCGAATGATCGCCATCGGAGCCGACGGAAGCGATCTCGACCTGCTTTCGCGATCCACGACATGGCGGGCGCTGGGGCCGATGCAGCACGGCGGGACCGTGCTCGCGCTCGATATCGAAGGGAGCGACAGCAAGATCCTGATGACCCGCCAGTGGGTGGAGGAAACGACGATCGGCACCCGGTTGGCAAACAAGGACAGCGGGCTGGGGGCCGAGGAGGTCGATATCAACACGCTGGCCAGGCGTCGGGTCGAACCGCCGGACGACGGTGCGGTCGGCTATATCGCAGACGAAAACGGCCGCGTCAGGATCAAGGCCAGGCGCCCACTCGATTCGTTCGGCAGGCTGTCGCAAGACGCGATCTATTACTATCGCACCCGCGATTCCGATCGATGGGAGCGGCTCTCCAGTCCGGAAGGGGAAGACAAGATTCTGGCCGAGTTTCACCCGGCCGCGGTCGATACGGCAAAGGATGTCGCTTACGGCTTCAGCGAGGTGGATGGGTACGATGCCATCTTCTCGGTCGCCCTGGACGGATCGCTCGCCAGCCAGAAGGTTCTGGGGCGCGATGATGTCGATGTCGACAGTCTCATCCGTATCGGCCGCAAGAACCGCGTGGTCGGTGCGAGCTATGCCACCGAGAAGCGCGAAGTCGTCTATTTCGATCCGGAACTGGCGGCGCTTGCCGAAAGCCTTTCCGCCGCGCTGCCAGGCAAGCCACTGATCGATATCGTCGATTCCAGCGCCGACGAGAGCAAGCTGCTGCTTATCGCATCGAGCGACGTCGATCCCGGCATGTCGTATGTTCTCGACCGGCACAAGGGGGAGCTCAATCCGATCCTGCCCATGCGCGAAGAGCTGCACCAGCGGCCCATGGCCACGATGTCGCACATCCAGTTCCCCGCCGCGGATGGAACGATGATACCCGGTTATCTGACGATGCCGGTGGGAGGCGGCGACAAGCGGAATCTTCCCGCCGTAGTCCTGCCGCACGGCGGCCCCGGCGCACGCGACGAATGGGGGTTCGACTGGATCGTGCAGTTCTTCGCGGCGCGCGGCTATGCAGTGCTTCAGCCCAACTTTCGCGGCTCGGCCGGATATGGCGCGGCCTGGTTCGGTCGCAATGGTTTCCAGGCCTGGCGAACCGCAGTCGGCGACGTGAACGATGCGGGGCGCTGGCTGATCGCGGAAGGAATTGCCGACCCCGATCGCCTGGCAATCGCCGGATGGTCCTACGGCGGATATGCGGCGCTGCAATCGCAGGTTCTCGATCCGCAGCTCTACCAGGCCGTCGTTGCCATCGCTCCGGTAACCGACCTCGACGAGCTGCGCGCGGAGGCACGCCATTTCACCAATTATAGTCTCGTCGACAATTTCATCGGCGACGGGCCGCATGTGGAGGCGGGCAGTCCTGCACGCAATGCCGAATCTTTCAACGCACCGGTGCTGCTGTTCCACGGCACGCTCGACCAGAACGTCGGCGTCCGTCAGTCGCGGCAGATGAAGGATCGCCTGGAGAAAGCGGGAAAGTCGGTGCAATACACCGAGTTCGAAGATCTCGATCACTACCTCGATTCCAGCTCGGCCCGTCAGCGCATGTTGCGTGAGATCGATGCCTTTCTGACCGCCGCTCTGGACGGGTAACCTCGACGCCCGAACGAGAAAGGGCGGCCCCGCGGGACCGCCCTTTCGCTTGTTCGGTATCGAACCGGATCAGCGCGAGTAGAACTCGACCACCAGGTTCGGTTCCATCGTCACCGGATAGGGCACTTCGTCGAGCGTCGGGACGCGCGTGAAAGTGACCTTGTCGGTGCCGTCGGGGGCCACGTAGTCGGGAATGTCGCGCTCGGGCAGGCTCTGCGCCTCGATCACCAGCGCCATTTCCTTGGCCTTGTCCCCCAGGCTGACGACGTCGCCGACGTTGATGCGGCGGCTCGCGATGTTGCACTTCACGCCGTTGACGCGAATGTGCCCGTGGCTGACGATCTGGCGCGCAGCGAAGATCGTCGGCGCGAACTTGGCGCGATAGACGACCATGTCCAGACGCTGCTCCAGCAGGCCGATCAGGTTCTGGCTGGTGTCGCCCTTCATCCGGGACGCTTCCTGATAAGTGCGCTTGAACTGCTTCTCGGTCACGTCGCCGTAGTAGCCCTTGAGCTTCTGCTTGGCGCGCAGCTGCAGGCCGTAGTCGCTCATCTTGCCCTTGCGGCGCTGGCCGTGCTGGCCGGGGCCGTAGGAACGCTTGTTGACCGGGGAGTTCGGGCGACCCCAGATGTTTTCGCCCATCCGGCGGTCGAGTTTGTACTTGGCGCTCTTGCGCTTCGACATATGTCGTATCCTTCGATTTGCTGGATCGCCTCCCGCACCGACCATCGGGGCGGGACCGACCATTGAACCCGGCATCGCACCGCCTGAGCAAAAAACCTCAGACGCGGCCGCCGCTTCACCGGGATGCGGAGCCAATTCGCGAAGGCGCGCCATTAGCAGGATCGGATGCGCGGTCAAGGGGCGGATCGGAATATGGGGCGAATGCGCCGGCGCAACCCGCCATGGGTGCTCGACAAGCGAAGCAACGCAAGGCAGGGCGCTCTCCATGACCGATACGTTCAAACAACCCGACGCCTGCACCGACATGGGCGAGGTGCGCGCGGGCGTCGATGCCACCGATCGCGAACTGATGGCCCTGCTCGCGAGGCGTTTCGGCTATATGCGCGCGGCGGCGCGGATCAAGGCGTCGCGCGACGCCGTTCGCGACGAAAGGCGCAAGGCGGCGGTCGTGTCCGCCGCCGTTGCGGATGCCGCGGCGCGCGGGCTTCCGGCCGAAGCGATCGGGGATATCTGGGATCGGCTGGTGGAAACCTCGATCGCCTACGAGTTCGAGGAGTGGGACCGCCTGCGCAGTTAGTCGCGCGGCGGCCTGGCGAGGCTCGACAGAACGCCGCGCATCGTGCGGACCTCGAGATGGTTCCACCCGGGCTTGGTCAGCATCGATCGCAGCGTGCGCCGCGTGGCGGCGGCACGGCTCTCTGGAAGGAAATAGCCGCGCGGCGCCAGCATGCCCTCCAGCTGCGCGATCATCCCTTCCAGGTCCGCTTGCGGGGCGGGAGGGAGGCTTTCTTCGTCGGTCGGCTGGACCAGCGTACCGCGCTCCGCCTGGGTCTTCGACCATTCGTAAGCGCACAGAATCACCGCCTGGGCGAGGTTGAGCGAGCCGAATTCGGGATTGATCGGAACGGTCAGAATTGCGCGTGCCAGCGCGACATCGTCGGTTTCGAGACCGGACCTCTCGGGCCCGAAAACGATGGCCGAGCGACCTTGTGCGCCCGCGATCGCCACCGCGGCCTGTGCCGGGGTGACGACCGGCTTGGTCACCCCCCGTTTCCGTACGGTCGTTGCATAGACATGCGCGCAGTCCGCCACTGCGTCGGCCAGGGTGTCGTGGACGGTCGCGTGTTCCAGCACGATGTCGGCCCCGGCAGCCGCCGGACCGGCGGCCGGATTGGGCCATCCGTCGCGAGGCGCCACCAATCGCATTTCGGTCAGCCCGAAATTGAGCATGGCCCGCGCGGCCTTGCCGATATTTTCCCCCAGTTGCGGGCGGACGAGCACGATGACGGGGCGTTCGCACCCTTCGCCGGTTTCATTCATGCGAATGTTCGACACTCAATCGTCGCCTCTGTCGCGCGTGCCGGCATCGTGGATCGAGCTGGCGAATTCTTCGAAATCGCGCGCTTCGCTGAAATCGCGATAGACGCTGGCGAAGCGGATATAGGCGACGCTGTCGATCTGGCGCAGCCCCTCCATCACCAGTTCGCCGATTCTCGTGGAGGGCACTTCGCTTTCGCCGGCGGTTTCCACCTGGCGCTGGATCCCCGAAACGAGCTGGTCGATCCGTTCCTGCTCTATGCCGCGCTTGCGGCAGGCGAGGGCGACCGAATGTTCCAGCTTCGACCGGTCGAAAACCTCGCGCCTCTCGCCGCTCTTGACGATCGTGACCTCGCGCAGCTGCACGCGTTCGAACGTGGTGAAGCGCGCGCCGCAGCTGGTGCACTGGCGCCGGCGGCGAATGGCCGAGCCGTCCTCCGCCGGGCGGCTGTCCTTTACCTGGCTGTCGTCATGCGCGCAGAAGGGGCATCGCATCGCGCATCACATTCCGGGGTAGACGGGGAAGGCTTCGCACAGCTCGCTCACCCGGCCACGAACGCGCTCTTCGACCTGTGCGTCGCCTTCCGGGCCATTCTTGGCGAGACCGTCCACGACTTCGGCGATCAGTTCCCCCACCTTGCGGAACTCGGCCGGGCCGAACCCGCGGGTCGTCCCCGCCGGCGAGCCGAGGCGAACGCCGCTGGTGACGAACGGGCTGCGGGTGTCGAACGGAATGCCGTTCTTGTTGCAGGTGAGCCAGGCCCGATCGAGGCCCTTTTCGGCTGCCTTGCCGGTCACGTCCTTTGCCGTGAGGTCGACCAGCATCAGATGGTTGTCGGTGCCGCCGGACACGATCCGCAGCCCGTTTTCCTCCAGGCTGGCGGCGAGCGCGCGGGCGTTTTCGACCACGCTGGCGGCATAGGCCTTGAACTCGGGGCGAAGCGCCTCGCGGAAGGCGACGGCTTTGGCCGCGACGACATGCATCAGCGGGCCGCCCTGCATGCCCGGGAAGACCGCGCTGTTGATCTTCTTCGCGATACCTTCGTCATTGGTGAGGATCACGCCCGAACGCGGACCGCGCAGGCTCTTGTGCGTGGTCGTGGTGACGACATGGGCATGGGGGAAGGGCGAGGGGTGTGCACCGCCGGCGACGAGGCCGGAGAAATGCGACATGTCGACCAGCAGCCAGGCGCCGACCGCATCGGCGATCTCGCGGAACTTCGCAAAATCCCACTGGCGCGAATAGGCCGTGCCCCCGGCGATGATGAGCTTCGGCCTGTGCTCGTGCGCCAGCCTTTCGACCTGTTCCATGTCGAGCAGTTCGTCGTCCTTGCGAACGCCGTACGGGACGACATTGAACCACTTGCCGCTCATGTTGACCGGCGATCCGTGAGTCAGGTGTCCGCCCGAATTGAGGTCGAGGCCCATGAACGTATCGCCCGGCTCCAGCAGCGCCAGGAACACCGCCTGGTTCATCTGGCTGCCGCTGTTGGGCTGCACGTTGGCGAACTCGCAGCCGAACAGTTGCTTCGCGCGCTCGATCGCCAGGGTTTCGACGACGTCGGCATATTCGCAGCCGCCGTAGTAGCGCTTGCCCGGATACCCCTCGGCATACTTGTTGGTGAGGACGCTGCCGGTCGCTTCGAGCACCGCCTTGCTGGCGATATTCTCGCTCGCGATCAGTTCGATCTTGGTGCGTTGGCGCCCCAGTTCGTCCTGGATTGCGCGGGCGATCTCGGGATCGGCTTCGGCAAGGCTGTCGTGCCAGAAGTTGCGCATGATATCGGCGTCGGAGGCGGTCGCAGTGGTCATCGGCGTTCTCAGCAGCTTGGGTTTGAAAGTTTGTCGACACGGCGCTGATGGCGGCCGCCGCCGAAGTCGGTGCCGATGAAGGCCGCCACGCAGGCCTTGGCCTGTTCGATCCCGATCAGGCGGGCACCCAGGGCAATCACATTGGCATCGTTATGCTCGCGCGCGAGCCGGGCGGAAAGCGGTTCCGACACGAGCGCGCATCGCACGCCGGGGTTGCGGTTGGCGGCGATCGAGATGCCGATGCCGGAACCGCACAGTGCGATCCCGCGCTCGGCCGTGCCTTCGGCGACAACTGCCGCCAGTTTGTAGCCGTAGTCGGGGTAATCGACGCTGTCGTGACTGTCCGGTCCGAGGTCGGCGACTTCGTGGCCTTCCTCTATCAACCATTCGCGCAGGGCGGCTTTCATGTCGATGGCCGCGTGGTCGGAAGCTATGGCAATACGCATGGCCGGCCCCATAAGGCTTTCGGCCGCAGTGTGCCACCGCAAAGCGACAGTTCTCCCGAGTTCGTTCGCCCTGCACCTGCTCGACGCAGCCGGAACGCGGCGAACGCCCGGCCCGCCGGGGCGGCGCCGCCCCTACTGATCGAGGAAGCTGCGCATCTTGCGGCTGCGGCTCGGATGCTTGAGCTTGCGCAGGGCCTTCGCCTCGATCTGCCGGATGCGTTCGCGCGTCACGCTGAACTGCTGGCCGACTTCCTCCAGCGTGTGATCGGTGTTCATGCCGATGCCGAAGCGCATGCGCAGCACGCGCTCCTCGCGCGGAGTGAGGCTGGCGAGCACGCGGGTGACGGTTTCCTTCAGGTTCGCCTGGATCGCGGCATCCACCGGGATGATCGCGTTCTTGTCCTCGATGAAATCGCCGAGGTGCGAATCCTCCTCGTCGCCGATCGGCGTTTCGAGGCTGATCGGCTCCTTGGCGATTTTCATCACCTTGCGGACTTTCTCGAGCGGCATGGAGAGGCGTTCCGCCATCTCCTCGGGCGTCGGCTCGCGGCCCTGTTCGTGGAGGAACTGGCGGCTGGTCCGCACGAGCTTGTTGATCGTTTCGATCATATGGACCGGGATGCGGATCGTGCGCGCCTGGTCGGCGATCGAGCGGGTGATGGCCTGCCGGATCCACCAGGTGGCGTACGTGCTGAACTTGTAGCCGCGGCGATACTCGAACTTGTCGACCGCCTTCATCAGGCCGATATTCCCCTCCTGGATCAGGTCGAGGAACTGCAGGCCGCGGTTGGTGTATTTCTTGGCGATCGAGATCACGAGGCGCAAGTTGGCCTCGACCATTTCCTTCTTGGCGATACGCGCCTCGCGCTCGCCCTTCTGGACCATGTTCACGATCCGGCGGAACTCGTCCAGGCTCATGCCGGTCTGGCTGGCGATGTCGGAAATCTCGGCGCGAATACGTTCCACCGCATCGGCTTCCTTCTCGGCGAAGGCGGCCCATTTCTTGTCCTTCTTCGCCCGTTCCTTGAGCCAGGCATCGTCAAGCTCGTTGCCGATATAGGCATTCAGGAAGTCGACGCGCTTGATCTTGTGCCGCTCGGCAAGGCGCAGCATCTGGCCGCCGAGGGCGGTCAGCCGGCGGTTGAAGGCATAGAGATTGTCGACCAGGAACTCGATCTTGGTCGCATGGAACTGCACGCTTTCGACCTCGGCGGTGAGGTCTTCGCGCAGCTTCTCGTATTTCTTTTCCTTCGCCGCAGGGAAGTCTTCCCCCCGGCCGAGAGTCTCGACCCGCTCCGCCTGAATCCGCTCGAACTTCTTGAACAGGTCGGTGATGCGGGCGAACCGTTCGATCGCGTCGGGCTTGAGCGCGGCCTCCATCTGCGCGAGCGACATCGTGTTGTCTTCTTCGTCGTCATCATCATCGCGCTGACGCGAGCTTTCGCCGTCTTCATCGTCTTCGTCGGCGGCTTCGTCGCTTTCGTCGTCGTCGCGGATCGAGGGGCCGGCAGTCTCTTCGGAGATCTCGCCGTCGTCGTCCTCCGCACCCTCTTCCATCTTGTCCGCGGGCGGTTCCTTGGAGAGCATGGCATCGAGATCGAGGATTTCACGCAGCTGCATCTCTTCGCTGTTGAGCGCTTCGGACCACTGGATGATGGCATGAAACGTGATCGGGCTTTCGCACAGGCCGATGATCATCGTGTCGCGGCCGGCCTCGATCCGCTTGGCAATGGCGATCTCGCCTTCGCGGCTCAGCAGTTCCACCGCGCCCATTTCGCGCAGGTACATCCGTACCGGATCGTCGGTGCGGTCGGTCGTGGTGACTTTCTTGGTCGCGGTCGCGGCGGCTTTCTTGGCGGGCTTGGCATCCTCGCCATCGGCATCGCCGGCGATTTCCTCGACTTCGCTTTCCGCGTCGGCTTCGGCTTCCGCCTCTTCGTCGTTTTCGACGATATTGACGCCCATTTCGGAAATCGCGGACATCACGTCCTCGATCTGGTCGGTCGTCATCTGATCCTGCGGCAAAGCCTCGTTGAGTTCGTCAACGGTGACGTATCCGCGCTTCTTCGCACGGGTAATGAGCTTCTTGATCGATGCCTCGTTGAGGTCGATCAGCGGTGCGTCATCGGTTTCGGAGTTCTTGGACTTGGTTGCCATGAAGGTGCGTTCAATCCGTGTCTGCGCCATTGGCGGGCCCTGTTCCCCCCCGACGCGTTGAATCAGCTTGGGCCGCCGAAGCAGCCCGTCGGCTCGACATCTGCCCTAGTCGTCGCTCGAATTCCAGCTTTCGTTTAAGCAATCTCTGCTGCTCGACGAAAGCTCCTTCCGGGTCGGTTTCGAACCGCGCTGTCGCTGCGGCGAGCGCAGCCTCCAGCGCGGGCCTTTCGACCAGCAACGCCACGGCTTCGGCCAACTGTTCGCGCGCGACTTGCGGATCGATGCCTTGCCCGAGGAAGGCGAAACGGGTGTTATCCGGCGGCGCGACGGGGCCATCCAGAGACGATATGGGCAAAGTTTCACCCGGTTCAAGCATTTCGACCGCTTCCAGCACGGCATCGACCGCCGGGCCGGCCTTCGGATCGAGCTGCGCGAAGCGGCCGAGCTGTTCGGCATGACGCAGCGCCTCGTCGGGAAAACGCATCAGTCCGGCAATGACGGCCGAGACAAGCTGGTCGCGCGATCCCGCCTGCGCGCCGCGCAGCCGCTGTGCCGCTTCGGGCGAAAGCCGGGGGATCGGCGGTTTGCGCCAGTCGCCGCCCTGGCGCCCTCGCGGCAGCGATCCGCCCCGTTCGCGGCGGGGAAAGGCGAAGGCGGAGAAACGCTCGAGCAACTCGCGCTTGTACAGCGCGCGAATGTCGGGATGTTCGATTTTCTCCACGTGATCGAGCAGGCGCTGTTTCAAGCCGGCCTTGTCCTCCGGCGTGTCGAGGGGCTGCGCGGCGCGTTCGAAATCCCACAGCGTCTCGATCAGGGTCGCAGGCGCTTCGAGCAGCTTTTCCATCGCGCGCGGTCCCTGCTGGCGCAGAAGGTCGTCGGGGTCGAGGCCCGTGGGCAGGCGCACTATCGCCAGCGAGTGGGCCGGGCGGAGCAGGGGCAGGGCGCGTGCGATCGCCCGCATCGCGGCCCGCTGGCCGGCGGCATCGCCGTCGAAGCACAGCACGGGGGTTTCCACCATGCGCCAAAGCAGCTCGATCTGTTGCTCGGTCAGCGCGGTCCCCAGCGGCGCGACGGCATCGTCGAACCCATGCGCGGCCAGGGCGATCGCGTCCATATAGCCTTCGACCACGATCAGCCGCCCGGTCCGGCGCGAAGCGGGACCGGCGCGATGGAGGTTGTAGAGCGTGCGCCCCTTGTCGAACAGCGGCGTATCGGGCGAGTTCAGATACTTCGGCGCGTTGGTGTCGCTGTCCAGAATACGCCCGCCGAACGCGATCACCCGGCCGCGCGCGTCCTGGATGGGCAGCATCAGACGCGCGCGGAACCGGTCGTAGGGATCGCGATCGTCGACCGCGATCCTCAGGCCGGCTTCGACCAGCAGGCTTTCGTCGAACTGCGAAAGCGCGGCCTTCAGCGCCTGACGGTCGGCCGGGGCGTAGCCGAATCCGAAACGCTCCACCGTTCGCGCGTTGAAACCCCGCGACTGCAGATAGTCGCGTGCTTTCGCGCCGCCGGAACCGGCGAGATTGGCGGCGAACCAGTCCTGCGCCGCCTGCATCACCTCGTGCAGCCCGGCGTGTTCCTGCGCTCGCTGCGCCGCGCGCGGATCGGGGGCGGGGACTTCCATGCCCGCCTCGGCCGCAAGTTCCTTCACCGCGTCCATGAACGACAGCCCGCGCTGGTCCGTCATCCAGCGGATCGCGTCGCCATGCGCGCCGCAGCCGAAGCAATGATAGAAGCCCTTCTCGTCGCTGACCGTGAAGCTGGGCGTCTTCTCGTCATGGAACGGGCAGCAGGCCTTCCACTCGCGCCCCGCGCGCTGGAGCTTGGTCGTGCGCATGATCACGCTCGAAAGCGTTATGCGCGATCGCAGCTCGTCCAGCCATTGTGGGGTCAGCGCCATCCGCGATCAATGCGCGGCGCGGCCCTCCAGTTCAAGGGCGATCAGCGAGGCTCGGCGGGGGTGGCGCAGGCGTTTGGGGCAGAAGCGTCGGCAGCCGGATAGGGACCGGGACCGTGCGCGGCGGTGTAGTTGGCGAAAATCGCATAGGCATCGCGCGGACCCGCGGGCGGCACGGTCGATCTCCAGTAGAACGTCAGCGGCTCTGCCTGCTTCCACTGATCGCCGCCGTCGCCGGCACTGACGGTCCAAACCAGACCGCCTTCGTGGCATGTCACCACCACATCGGCCTTGGCGCCGACCGCGGCGAGAGCTTCCGCCTTCGAATAGCCGGCCTCGCCCGTAAAGCCGTGCGCGGGCATTGTCAGGCGAAACTCGGTTGCCCGCTCGACATTCGACGAGGTATTGCCCTCGCCGTCGCCCGAGGTCGGATCGTTGTCCTCGCCGGGATGGACGACGTGGACATAAGTAAAGACCGTACCCTCCGGTGCCGTGGCAGGATTGCACGGGTCCATGCCGGCCGGACAGGCGACATAAGACCGGACATCGGCGAAATTGCCCGTCGCGTTGCTCAGCGCGCCCTTGACCTCGTCGCCTTGCGGACCGGCGACTTTGGCACCAAGGGTCAGTGCGCCGAAATCGCCCGCCGGCAGGGTCTTCGCCGCCGCATCGGCCGCGCCGTCCGTGTCGATCCGTTCGAGGTCGGTCACGGCTTGTTCGCCGGACTCGCCGGAACCGTCGGAACAGGCTGCAAGCGCGAGCGCCCCGGCAGCGGCGAGAACGGCGAAACGGCAGGTCATGCTAGGCTCTCCTTCACCAGGGCGCTGGCCCGGCTCATGTCGAGCACAGCGCCGTGGCGCGCCTTCAGTTCCGCCATGACCCGGCCCATGTCCTTGATCGATTCGGCGCCGAGGTCCGCCTTCACGGCCTCGATCGCGGCGCGGGTCTCGGATTCGTCCATCATCTGCGGCAGGAATTCTTCTATCACCGCCAGTTCGCCGCGCTCCTGCTGCGCCAGCTCTTCGCGACCGCCTTCCTCGTACATCTGGATCGATTCGCGCCGCTGTTTGGCCATCTTCTGCAACACCTCGATCACCAGGTCGTCGTCGCCGACGTCCTTGCCGCTGGTGCGCTGTTCGATGTCGCGGTCCTTGATCTTGGCGGCGATCAGGCGGAGAGCGGCGGTCCGCTGCTTGTCGCCCGCCTTCATCGCCTGGACAGTGGCCTGCTTGATGTCGTCGCGGATCATGAGGATGGTCTTTCTGTCGCAAATGTGGGGTGTGCGCTGGCTTTACCCCGATATTTCGCAATTGGACAGGTTGACGGGCACCGCGGCTGGGCCTAGCGGCTGAGACTTAGCAACATTGCCGGAAACCAACGAACTCGGAGCGCCCAATGGCAGACCCCGTTACCACGCCTGCGCAACCCAAAGGAGCGACCGGCGTGCTGGTTCTGGCCGACGGGACGATCGTCTGGGGCATGGGCTTCGGGGCCAGGGGCAGCGCGGTGGGCGAAGTGTGCTTCAACACCGCGATGACCGGATACCAGGAAGTGATGACGGACCCGTCCTATGCCGGGCAGATCGTGACCTTCACTTTCCCGCATATCGGCAATGTCGGCGCGAATGCCGAGGATGTCGAATCGCAGGTCGAAGGGGCCGTCGGCTGCATCGTGCGCGAGGAGGTGACGCCGCACTCCAATTTCCGCGCGCGCGAAGAGTTCGGCGAATGGCTGGCGGCGATGGACAAGATCGGCCTGTCGGGCGTCGACACTCGCGCGCTCACCCGCCGTATCCGGCTGCAGGGTGCCCCCAATGCGGTGATCGCGCACGATCCTGCGGGCGAGTTCGACATTCCCGCACTGCTCAAGCGCGCGCAGGAATGGCCGGGGCTGGAGGGGATGGACCTTGCCCAGCGCGTCAGCCGCGACAAGCAGGAAAGCTGGGAAGGCGGCTACTGGCGCCTCGGCACCGGTTACGGCCGCTCGCCGCACGACGACGCGCGGCCGCATGTCGTCGCGATCGATTATGGCAGCAAGGACAATATCTTCCGCAACCTGGTGAAGGCCGGCGCGCGGGTGACGGTGGTGCCGGCGAAGACCTCGCTCGACGAAGTGCTCGCGCTCTCGCCGCAGGGGGTCTTCCTGTCCAACGGTCCGGGCGATCCGGCGGCGACCGGCGAGTACGCAGTGCCGACGATCAAGGCGCTGCTGGAGCACGACATGCCGATCTTCGGCATCTGCCTCGGCCACCAGATGCTCGGTCTCGCCGCCGGTGCGAAGACCGCCAAGATGCACCAGGGCCATCGCGGCGCGAACCACCCGGTCAAGCGGCTGGAGGACGGCGTGGTCGAGATCACCAGCATGAACCACGGTTTCGCGGTCGACAATTCGACGCTTCCCGACGGGGTCGAGGAAACCCACGTCAGCCTGTTCGACGGCTCCAACTGCGGCATCGCGATCAAGGGCAAGCGCGCATTCGGCGTGCAGTACCACCCCGAGGCAAGCCCTGGACCGCAGGACAGCTTCTACTTGTTCGAGAAGTTCGTGGCGATGTTGGGGGCTCAACATTGACCCGCTGGTCTTATGGGCCGCGCGGCGTTTTGACGCATTTACGAAGCGATTTTCGTGCTCGACGCGGGCGAAGAGGAGATTTTCAGCCGCCTATTTATTCGCGCCTCTATCTTCGAGAACGTGGCTTGGAGCGTATTTTGAAGCACTATGGTTTCTCGATAGAGGCGCGGACGAAGAGGACGGTCTTGGTCAAGGTTTCTGGTGACCTAAGCTCGGATCGCGCTTCGCGTGCAGCTGAGCATTTTCTTCGGCAATCCGCGCTGTCACGGCTCCGCCGCGTTGCAATCAAATTGATGCGCAGCAATCAATCAAACAACAGGTTCGGCTTCTGATGCCCAAACGCACTGACATCTCCTCGATCCTCGTTATCGGCGCCGGGCCGATCATTATCGGCCAGGCCTGCGAGTTCGATTATTCGGGCACGCAGGCGATCAAGGCGCTGAAGGAGGAGGGCTATCGCGTCATCCTCGTCAACTCCAACCCGGCGACGATCATGACCGATCCCGAGTTCGCCGACGCGACCTATGTCGAGCCGATCACGCCCGAGATCGTCGAGAAGATCATCGCGAAGGAGCGGCCAGACGCGCTGCTGCCGACGATGGGCGGGCAGACCGCGCTCAACTGCGCGCTTGCGCTGTTCAACGACGGCACGCTGGAGAAATACGGCGTCCAGATGATCGGCGCCGATGCCGACGCGATCGACAAGGCGGAAAACCGCCAGCGCTTTCGCGAGGCGATGGACAAGATCGGGCTGGAATCCGCGCGCAGCGGCGTGGCCAACACGCTGGACGAGGCTTTCGCAGTGCTCGAACGCACCGGCCTGCCGGCGATCATCCGCCCCAGCTTCACGCTGGGCGGCACCGGGGGCGGGATCGCCTACAACAAGGCCGAGTTCGAGCAGATCGTACGCGAAGGGCTCGACGCCAGCCCCACGACCGAGGTTCTGATCGAGGAATCGCTGCTCGGCTGGAAGGAATACGAGATGGAAGTCGTGCGCGACCGGCACGACAATGCCATCATCATTTGCTCGATCGAGAACGTCGATCCGATGGGCGTCCACACCGGCGACAGCATCACTGTCGCCCCGGCGCTGACCCTCACCGACAAGGAATACCAGATTATGCGGTCGGCCAGCATCGCGGTGCTGCGCGAGATCGGCGTGGAGACGGGCGGGTCGAATGTGCAGTTCGCGGTCAATCCCGCCGACGGCCGCCTGATCGTGATCGAGATGAACCCGCGCGTCTCGCGCTCCTCCGCGCTCGCATCGAAGGCCACCGGCTTCCCGATCGCCCGCGTCGCGGCCAAGCTGGCGGTCGGCTATACGCTGGACGAGATCACCAACGAGATCACCGGCGCGACCCCGGCCAGTTTCGAGCCGACGATCGACTATGTCGTGACCAAGATCCCCCGCTTCGCCTTCGAGAAGTTCAAGGGTGCGAAGACCGAGCTTTCGACCGCGATGAAGTCGGTCGGCGAGGTCATGGCCATCGGCCGCAATTTCCAGGAATCGATGCAGAAGGCGCTGCGCGGCCTCGAAACCGGGCTGGACGGGTTCAATGGCGTGCCGGAGCTGGAAGGCGCCGATCGCGAGACGATCACGACCGCGCTCAGCCGCCGCACGCACGACCGGCTGCTGAAAGTCGCCCAGGCGATGCGCGAAGGCTTCTCGGTCGAGGATATCCAGGCGATTACCGGATACGATCCGTGGTTCCTGCGCCAGATCGCCGCCATCGTCGCGGCCGAGAAGGACGTGAGCGAGAACGGGCTTCCGAGGGATGCGGAGAGCCTGCACCGGCTGAAGGCTATGGGCTTTTCCGACCGCCGCCTGGCCAAGCTGGCCGTGCGCTCGGTGGGGGTTGCCGGGGGGCTGGCGGAGACCCAGGCCACTCGTTCCGGCCTGCTACACGATACCGTGCGCGCCATGGCTGGCGCGACCAGCGAGGAAGAAGTCCGCAAGCTGCGCCGCAAGCTGGGCGTCCTGCCCGTTTTCAAGCGGATCGATTCCTGCGCTGCCGAGTTCGAGGCGGTCACGCCCTACATGTATTCGACGTACGAGAAGCCGAGTTTCGGCGAGGGCGAGGACGAGGCCCGGCCGAGCGACCGGCGCAAGATCGTGATCCTCGGCGGCGGGCCGAACCGGATCGGGCAGGGCATCGAGTTCGATTACTGCTGCGTCCACGCCTGCTTCGCGCTCAACGAAGCGGGCTACGAAACGATCATGGTCAACTGCAACCCGGAAACGGTGAGCACCGACTACGACACTTCGGATCGCCTCTATTTCGAACCGCTCACTGCCGAGGATGTGCTGGAAATCCTGCGGGTGGAGCAGCAGAGCGGCGAGCTGGTCGGCGTCATCGTCCAGTTCGGCGGACAGACTCCGCTCAAGCTGGCGCAGGCGCTGGAGGATGAAGGGATCCCGATCCTCGGCACCAGTCCCGACGCGATCGACCTGGCCGAAGATCGCGAGCGCTTCGCCAAGCTGGTCAACCAGCTGAAGCTCAAACAGCCGCTCAACGGTATCGCCAAGAGCCGCGACGAAGCCGCGGCGGTGGCGGCGCGCATCGGCTATCCGGTGCTGCTGCGCCCCAGCTACGTGCTCGGCGGTCGCGCGATGGAGATCGTCGACAGCGAGGCGCAGCTCGACGACTATATTGCCACTGCGGTCCACGTCTCGGGCGACAGCCCGGTGCTGGTCGACCAGTACTTGCGCGACGCGATCGAATGCGATGTGGATGCCCTGTGCGACGGCGAGGAAGTGCGCATCGCCGGCGTCATGCAGCATATCGAGGAAGCCGGGGTCCACTCGGGCGACAGCGCCTGCACCTTGCCGCCCTATTCGCTTCCGCCGGAAATCGTCGAGGAGATGGAGCGCCAGGCGGAGGCCCTGGCCAAGGCGCTCAAGGTCGTCGGCCTGATGAACGTCCAGTTCGCGGTCAAGGATGGCGAGGTCTATCTGATCGAGGTGAATCCGCGCGCCAGCCGCACCGTGCCTTTCGTGGCCAAGGCCATCGGGCAGCCGGTGGCCAAGATAGCCGCCCGGGTGATGGCGGGCGAGCCGCTGTCCTCGTTCCCCCCGTTCCGCCGCGATTTCGATTACATGGCGGTGAAGGAGGCGGTTTTCCCGTTCACCCGCTTCCCCGGTTCGGACCCGATCCTGACCCCGGAAATGCGCTCCACGGGCGAAGTCATGGGGATCGATCGCGACTTCCCCGCTGCGTTCCTCAAATCGCAACTCGGCGCCGGGGCGCGCTTGCCCGAGGCCGGAACGGTGTTCGTTTCGGTCAAGGACAGCGACAAGGCGATCATCCTGCCTGCGATCCAGTCGCTGATCGAGCAAGGGTTCGACGTGATCGCGACCGCGGGCACACAGGCCTATCTGGCGGAGCAGGGCCTGCCGGTGGAACGGGTCAACAAAGTGGCGCAGGGGCAGCCGCATATCGTCGACAGGATGATCGACCGCGAGGTTGCGCTGGTGTTCAACACGACCGAAGGGTGGCAGAGCCTGATCGATTCGAAATCGATCCGCGCGACGGCGCTGGAAATGAAAATCCCCTACTACACCACCGCCGCAGCCTCGCTTGCGGCGGCGAAGGCGATTCGCGCGGTCCGGGCCAGCCAGCTTGAAGTGCGGCCGTTGCAAGACTATTATAGCTGAAACAACCCGCGTTCTCTCCCGAACATTCCGCCCGCACAGCCGCCGCCTCCCGACGGAGGGGCAGAGGGCGGAATTGCCGTGGCAGGGACGCATGGAGGAAAGACGCGATGGCTACCATGGAAAAGGTCCCGATGCTGGCAGAAGGTTACGAGCGGCTGACCGCCGACCTGAAGCAGCTGCGCGCGGAACGCCCGAAAATCGTCGACGCGATCGAGGAAGCGCGCGCGCATGGCGACCTCTCGGAAAATGCCGAGTATCACGCTGCGAAGGAACGCCAGGGCCAGGTCGAGGCGCAGATCGCCGAGATCGAGGATCGCGTCAGCCGCGCGCAGATCATCGACCCGACCACGCTGTCGGGCGACAAGATCGTTTTCGGGGCCACTGTGACCCTGCTCGACGACGACGACAAGCCGGTGAAATACCAGATCGTCGGCCAGACCGAAGCCGACGCCAACAGAGGCCGGATCAGCTACAATTCGCCCCTGGGGCGCGCGCTGATCGGCAAATCGGTCGGCGACGAGATCGAAGTGACCGTGCCGTCGGGCGACAAGTTCTACCTGGTCGACAAGATCGAGTTCATCTGACCCCCCAAGGGCCTCCTGAGGGACGCAGCAGGGGCCTGGCAATAGCGGGAAGCGTCCAGGCCCGCGCTCGGCGGCGCAGCGGCGCACACGCGGGCCCCAAGGGCGCCTGAGCGCTCTTGGGGCGCAGGCTCCCCGTTACACTTCCGGCGTCAGCAAACGATGCAGGTGAACGATGACGTATTTCATTTCGGCATCGTCGACTGTCCGCTGGGCGTTGGCACGCCAGGCTTCGACCGCGTTGTCGTAATCGCTGAACACGCCCACGACGTGAATGCTTTCGGGGTCCTGGAACTCGAGGGTTCGCGGATCTTTGACACGCCCGCCCATGACGAGGTGCAGGCGCTGTCTGGTTTCGGTTTCTTCCATGTCGTTATTCCCGGGGCCATGAGGAGGGGTGGGGGAGAACGGCGCGGCCCATAAAGCAAACGGCGCGGCAGGCAAGCCTGACGCGCCGCTGCGAAAAGTCCGGCCGCTCGTTCACTGCGCGATGCGCGTTCGCAGATCCCGCATCCGGCGGCCGGTCTTCTTCCCGACATCCCTGGTCAGCCGGCGGGCGGATTCGCGCACCGTCTCGCTTTGCGCGCCCGCTTCGCGGCGCAAGTCGCGCGCACCGTCGCCGATCGCATCGCCCAGATCTTCCAGCCGGTCGCCGCCCGCGCGGGCCGCATGGCCGAGGCTGTCCAGCAGCGAGGCGCCATAGGCCGTGCCAAGCTCCGCCAGCATCGCTGCAAGCGCCGATCCGCGCTGTGTCGCCCTTCTGCGCATCCGCCGTCCCGGGCCCGGGACGATACTCGCGATAAGGACACCGACGGCCACACCGCCCGCGACCGTGGCGATCGGGTGTTCCTTCACGAATGCCGTGGCACTGTCGCGCGCATCGCGCGCATAGTCGGCCACTGTGCGGTCGGCATGCCGCTGCTGACCCGCTTCGATGCGATTCTTGAGCTCTTCGCGCTTTTCTGTGTCGGCCATAGCCCTCTATCTCCGTTGAATTTTGTGCTTCGACGAACGAACGGACTCACGCGTCTTCGGGTTCCGCATCGTCGGGTTCCGCATCGTCGCCGTCATCTCTGCCGGAAAACAGGGCAATGAGCGGATTGCGCGAAAACCACAGAGCAACCGCCGCCAGCAGGGCCACCAAAACGCCGCGGTTGTCCTTCGCAAGGTTCGAGGCTTCGTCGAGCACGTCGCTCGCACGCTCGGTCACGCGATCCAGCAGCCGGGTGCCCACGCTCCTGGCGTTCAGATCGGCCTGCAAATGCGCCACGTCGGCCTTCACAAGGGCGAGCGCCGCGTCGCGCAATGTGCGATCCTCGATCATCCGGCGTTCGATCTCGCTCACTTTCCATCGTCTCCGAAACTTCTGCCGGCAGCGCGGAACTGATTGATCGCGCTGCGCGTCAGGACGATCCCGCCGACGAGCAATACGCCCGTGACGGCGGCGATCGCTCCCCACACGGTAAGCAGGGGGCTGAGTGCTATCACCAGGCCCACGACCATGCCGATCAGGGCGAGGTGGATCATCGCGAATGCTGCCAGCCCCCGGACGACCCCGCGCTTGCCCTTGTCGGCAACGAAAGCGGCGCGGCTCTTCTGAAAGGCCTTCTCGGCTTCCAGATAGGTTTTGCCGTCTTCGAGAAGCGCGAGGATATCTTCGGTGAGCGAGACGCCCGCCGGCGCTTCCGCATCGGCGGGCCTCTCTTCACCGTCCTGCCCGTCGGGCAGGGGCTCGTTATCCGTGATTGCCACGCTGGGGTGCAGAATCAGTCGCGGCGGCCGCGGAGCATCCGGGCCAGCATGAAGCCCGCGACGGCGGCCACGCCGACCGCGAGGCCCGGGCTCTTGCGGACGACTTCGCGGGCGTCTTCACCCAGTTCGTCCACGCTCTTCGCGTCCAGCTTGACCGAGGCGTCCTGCAAGCTGCGCGAGGCCTTGCGGGCATATTCGCCGTATTGCGAACCGAATTTCTCGTCGATCGCGGCGGCGTTCTCGGCCACCATCCGGCTCAACGACGACAGCGCCTCGCTCGCCTTGGTCTTGCCTTCGGTGGCAAGTTCCTTGCCCTTGTCCCTGGCCTGCTCGCCATAGGCCTTCGCTTCGACAACCCAGTCGTCGGAACGGTCGCGGGCCTTGTCGCGATAGGCGGAGGCGCGATTGGCGGCCTCGGCCTTCAGCGCGGCCGCGCCGGCCTTGGCTTCCTCCAGCGCGGAATTGAACCGCGACTTGGCTTCGGTGCGGTGGTCCGCCGCAGGGGCTGCCGCCGAAGTCTTCTTCGCGGTGGAAGCGGAGCCGGCGGCCGGTTTTCTGGTGGTCTTCTTCTTGGTGGTGGGGGGTGTCGCGTCAGCCATGTTCTCGTTCCTTAATCCCTCGATATATTCGCAGCGCGCAGCCGTCGTCGGCGCAATAGCCGCTCAGATTGCCAACGCAACTTGCGCCGCATAGTTCCGGCGCATAGAGGGACGCCAGACATCCGATATTGGGGGTGTCATAGCCTATTACAACACCTGTCATTCCCGGAGCGCCCAATGACCGCCATCATCGACCTTCACGGCCGCGAAATCCTCGACAGCCGGGGCAATCCGACGGTCGAAGTGGACGTGCTGCTCGAAGACGGCAGCTTCGGCCGGGCGGCGGTCCCGTCCGGTGCGTCGACCGGCGCGCACGAGGCGGTCGAACTGCGCGACGGGGACAAGGCGCGCTATCTCGGCAAGGGCGTGACGAAGGCGGTCGATGCCGTGAACGGCGAGATTGCCGACACCTTGCTGGGTCTGGATGCGGAGGATCAGCGCGACATCGACCTGGCAATGATCGCGCTGGACGGCAGCGGCAACAAGGGGCGCCTCGGCGCCAACGCCATCCTGGGCGTCAGCCTGGCCGTGGCCAAGGCGGCTGCCAATACACGCGGCCTGCCGCTCTTCAGCTACGTCGGCGGCGTTTCGGCGCATGTCCTCCCGGTCCCGATGATGAACATCATCAACGGCGGCGAGCACGCCGACAATCCGATCGACATCCAGGAATTCATGATCATGCCGATCGGCGCCGAAACCCTGGCCGATGGGGTGCGCTGGGGCGCCGAGGTGTTCCACACGCTCAAGAAAGGGCTGGCGCAGAAAGGCCTCTCCACCGCGGTCGGCGACGAAGGCGGTTTCGCGCCCGATCTCGCCAGCACGCGGGCGGCGCTCGATTTCATCATGCGCTCGATCGAGGAGGCCGGCTTTCGCCCGGGCGACGACGTCGCACTGGCGCTCGACTGCGCCTCGACCGAATTCTTCACCGATGGTCGCTACGACCTTGCGGGCGAGGAAATTTCGCTCACCCCGACCGAAATGGCCGACTATCTGGCGAAGCTCTGCGCCGATTACCCGATCCGCTCGATCGAAGACGGGATGAGCGAGGACGATTTCGAGGGATGGAAGGCTCTGACGGACCTGGTGGGCGACAAAGTCCAGCTCGTCGGCGACGATCTTTTCGTCACCAATCCCGAGCGCCTGCGAATGGGAATCGACAAGGGGCTGGCGAACTCGCTGCTGGTGAAAGTCAACCAGATCGGCACGCTCACCGAAACGCTGGAAGCGGTCGATATCGCGACCCGCGCCGGATATACTTCGGTCATGAGCCATCGTTCCGGCGAAACCGAGGATGCGACGATCGCCGATCTCGCGGTGGCCACCAACTGCGGCCAGATCAAGACCGGCTCGCTCGCCCGTTCGGACCGCCTCGCCAAGTACAATCAGCTGGTCCGTATCGAGGAAGAGCTGGGCGACAGCGCGCGCTATGCCGGCGGCGCCTGTTTCGGTCGCTTGTCCCGTTGATCCAGCGGAAGCGGGAGGAAGGCGCTGCGCGGGCCAGTGCCGTCTCGATGAAATCTAGCCGTCGACGTCGCGCTCGGCCTCTTCCTCCAGCTCTTCCAGTTTTTCGAGCTTGCGCCTGTTTCGCGGGCTCAGGAGATACTGCCAGACGCCCCAGGCGTTGATGGCGAGCAGTATCGCGTTCATCGCGGCGATCGGCATGGCGCCGCTGGTCAGCCCGGACACGATCCAGGTGATCGCCACAGCGCAGAAAAGAACGAACCCCCACCCGGTAGCCTTGCGGCCCAGATCGGCTGCGATCAGGCCTGCCGCGATCATCGTGCCGATCGCCGCGATCCATTCCAGCGGGCCGTTCACATCCGCGGCTCCGCGTATCCGGGCCGGTGGTTCACGCGAACTTGCCCTGCAGGTCGAGCATCGCGATCGCGGCGCGGGCCGCTTCGCCGCCCTTGTCCTTCTGCATCCTGTCCGCGCGGGCCAGAGCCTGTTGCTCGTTTTCCACGGTCAGAATGCCGTTGCCGATCGCAATGCCGTCCATCGTCAGCGCCATGATGCCGCGGGCGCTTTCGCCGGCGACGATTTCGAAATGATAGGTCTCGCCGCGAATGACGACACCGAGCGCCACGAACCCGTCGTACCGGCCGCTTTCGGCCGCGAGGGCAATGGCGCCGGGCACTTCCAGCGCGCCGGGAACGGCGATCACGTCGACCTCGTGCCCCGCAGCTTCCAGCACGCTGCGAGCACCGTCGAGGAGCATGTCGTTGAGATGTTCGTAAAACCGGGCCTCGATCACCAGAAAGCGTGCCATGCAAATCTCCGCATCACAATTGCCCGCGCGGTAGCACAAGCATGGCGCGGGGGAAGAGGGCGACCGGCGGAAAATCGTGGACGCACCGGTCACCTGAATCTGAGTTCGCCTCGTCGTTCCTGGCAGAAGCGCTTGACGGAGGCGAGGATCTCGTCAGCGGACATGGTCCAGTGGCAGGCCTTCGGGTTTTCGTTGCGAGTCCCGATGAATGCGAGAGGCCATCTTCGAGCTTGGCGGGGGACCGAGCCGGTGATGACGACGTGCGCGGCGCGCCAGTGCCGCGACGCCTGGCGGCACTGTAAAGCCAGCCAGGTCACAGCCAAGATTCTGAGTCGGCGGAAGCTGTTGCTCGCAGCGCAACAGTTGTCGCCGATAGAGCGATACCGCTCTCCTCGCGGTCGAAGCTAGGTGCGCCTGCGAAATCGCCAGTTCGGGGGCAACGATGATTCGCGTATTTCTGCTGACCACCGCCGCTTTCCTTGCATCTGAGGCGAATGCCCGGGAAGCCGGGATCGACTCTTCGAATGTCGACGAGATCGTGGTGACCGGCACGCGCACCGAGGGGCGCGCCGCCGTGGAATCCTCCGCACCGATCGATATCGCCGGCGGCGAGGAGATCCTCGAAAGCGGCTATCCGGATCTGGGCCGCGCGCTCAATTTCCTCGAGCCCGGCGTGAACTTCGCACGCGCAGCCACGACGGCGACCGCGGCCAACACCCGGCCGGTCACACTGCGCGGGCTCTCGCCCGACCAGACATTGGTGCTCGTCAACGGCAAGCGCTGGCACGCGAATGCCGTGCTCAACGTCAACAACAGCATCGGCCGCGGGTCCGCCGGGGTCGATCTCGACACCATCCCGCAAAGCGGGATCGAACGGATCGAAGTGCTGCGCGACGGGGCAGCGGCGCAATATGGCTCGGACGCGATTGCGGGCGTCGTCAACATTATCCTGAAGTCGAACGCGTCGGGTGGCTACGGCGAGCTGCTTGCCGGCATCACCGAGGAAGGCGATGGCGCGAACGGAATGGCGACCGTTAGCGCCGGCTTCGGCCTGGGCCGCGGCGGTCATCTGACTCTGACCGCGCTTGCCCGGGGGCAGGAGGCGACCAATCGCGCATTCGTCGATCAGCGCTTCGACCGCGTGACCTATCGCATCGGCGATCCCGAGGCGCGTGTCGCCAATCTCGCCTTCGACGCCGGGCTGCCGCTGGGCACGGCCGAACTCTATGCGTTCGGCGCAGTCACACGGAAGATTTCGAACAATGCCGCGGGTTTCCGCGTACCGGGCTTCTCGCCGCTGTACCCGGACGGCTTCCTGCCGATCATCGAGCCGCGGATTTGGGATTTCGGCGGAACCGTCGGCGTCAGGACGGACTTCGGCCGCCTGCGCGCCGATCTGAGCTATGGCTATGGCGAGAACCAGGCGGATTTCCGTGTCCGCGACACCGCCAATGTGTCCCTGGGCCTGGAGAGCCCCACCAGCTTCGATTCCGGCGGTGTCACCTATGGACAGCATGTCGGCGATCTCGCCCTGTCGCTGCCGATCGAAGGCGTGCTGGCGGGCGGCAACATCGCAGCGGGCGGGCAATATCGGAGCGAGCGATACAGCATTCGCAGCGGTGAACCGCAGGCCTATTTCGGTCTCGGTGCGGCCGGCTTTGCGGGCTTCAACCCGAGCAATCCGACCGACGCGAAGCGCGACGCCTATGCCGCCTATCTCGACATCGAACTGCGGCCGGTAGAGGCGCTGCTGCTGGGCGGTGCGGTGCGCCATGACCATTATGACGATTTCGGGGGCGAGACGACCTGGCGCGCGACCGCGCGGCTCGACGCGGCTGACGGTATGGCGTTGCGCGGCACGATCGGCACCGGCTTCAAGGCGCCGTCGCTTCAGCAGCAATATTTCAGCGCGGTGCAGGGTGCGACCAGCCAGGGGCAGCTCGTCACCGTCGGCACGCTGCCTGTCGCCGATCCGGTGGCGCGTGCGCTGGGGGCCAGCGATCTCAAACCCGAGCGTTCGCGCAACACGACGGTCGGGGTGGTGTTCGGGCCGTTCGACGGCTTCGCCTTCACCGCCGACTGGTTCCGCATCCGCATTCGCGACCGGATCGCGCTGAGCGAGCAACTGGGCGGCGCGGCGGTGCAGGCGATCCTGGCGCAGGCCGGTATCACCGGTTATCAGCAGGTGCGCTTCTTCACCAACGCGGTCGATACGACGACCGAGGGCGTCGAAGTGACCGCGCGATGGCAGGGGAATCTCGGCCCCGAAACCCACGCATCGGTTCAACTCGGCTATGGCTGGTTCAAGTCGGAACTCGACAGGCTGCGGGCCAACCCGGTGCTGCCGTCGCTGCCGCTCCTGCGCACCAAGTCGATTCTGTTCCTGACCGAAGCCCAGCCGCGCGACAAGTTCACCGCGCAGGCAAGTCTTGCGCATGGGGCCTTCGACCTGCGTGCCAATGTGGCGGCGTTCGGCACCTACACCTCGGCGCCGCTCATCGGTGCGCAGATATTCGATGGCAAGGAAGTCGTCGATCTGGCCGCCGGCTATGCGGTGGCGGAGGATATCCGCTTCGTGCTCGGCGTGCAGAACCTGTTCGATGCCCGGCCCGACGAGATCGACGGGCAGGATCTCGTGATCGGCGCAACCGGCGGCAGTTTTCCCACCGGCGAGGAAACGCCGATCGGACTCAACGGCCGATCCTACTACGCCCGGCTGACGGCGCGCTTCTGATGCTCGACCGGCGACGACTTCTGGGGCGCGCGGCGGCGCTCGCCGCGATGCAGTTTCTCGCCGGGGGCATGCGTGCACGCCCCGCGCAAAGCCGGGTGCGGACCACGGTTGATCCCTTCGCACTCGGCGTCGCCTCCGGCGAGCCGACAGCGGATGGCTTCGTACTGTGGACGCGGATCGCCGGGATGACCGAGGACCGAACAGTCGGCTATGAGATTGCCGAGGATGCGGGTTTCCGCCGTATCGTCCGGCACGGACGCGCCCTTTCACCGGCGGCGCGCGGCGGCGCCGTGCATCTGGAAGTGCGCGGCCTCGAGCCGGGCCGCCCCTATTTCTATCGCTTCCATTTCGGCGAAGCGGTCAGCCGAACGGGGACTGTCGCCACGATCGCCCCAGCGCCGGAGCGGTTGCGCCTGGCTCTGACCTCGTGCCAGCATTGGGAACATGGGTGGTTCTCCGCCTATCGCGACATGATCGCGGCCGGGGTGGAGGCCGTGCTGCAGGTCGGCGACTACATCTACGAACGCTCGTTCGGCGCGGGTCCGAACGTGCGCAGCTTCGGCGCGGGCGATCCGCAGACGCTCGAGGACTATCGCGCCCGCCACGCGCTCTATCGCAGCGATCCCGATCTCGCCGCGGCGCATGCGGCGATGCCGTTCCTGGTCAGCTGGGACGATCACGAGGTCGAAAACGATTATTTGGCCGATCGCGCCGGCTATACCGCCGATCCGCAGGCGTTCGTCCGCCGGCGAGCCGCCGCCTATCGCGCCTATTTCGAGCATATGCCGCTGCGCCCCTCCGCGCTCCGCCCCGGCGGCGAAGTACGGCTCTATCGCAGCACCTCCTGGGGCGATCTTGCGGCAGCGCACATTCTCGACACGCGCCAGTATCGGACGCCAAGCGCCTGCATTGCGGAGGGCGAGACAGCGGGTGGGCCGATCGCCCGCTGTGCACGGGCCGGCGAGGACGTAGGGTCGATGCTGGGGCCCGCACAGGAGGCCTGGTTCGCGCGGACGGTCGCGGAGCGACCGGTGCGCTGGTCGTTGGTGACCCAGCAGACGCTGTTCGCCCGACTGGCGCTGCCCGAGGGTCCGAACTCTCTCTATCCGCAGTTCTGGGACGGCTATGCCGCCGCCCGCACCCGGATGCTCGATGCTCTGGAAGCCGCAAACACGCGCAATGCCGTGATCTTGGGCGGGGACGTGCATTCCTTCTGGATCAACGATGTGAAGCGGGATTTTGCGCGCTCCGATAGCGCTGCGGTTGCAACCGAAATCGTTACCAGTTGCCTTGCTTCGCACAACGGGCCGGAGGCGCTGTTCGGCCCGGCGCCGGCGCTCAACCCCCATGTGCGTTTTTTGAACAATACGCACGCCGGCTATGTCCTGCTGGACATTCGCCGCGATCGTATCGAGGGCATGCTGCGCGCCGTTTCCGACCTTGCCGACTCGCAGGCGACATGCCGTGAACTGCGCACCTTCACGATTGAGGACCGCCGGCCCGGCGCGCTGCTTTAGTCGAACGCCGGGACCGCCCCCGTTGTGTTCCGGCGCCGAGGAGAGCGGACGGCGCGGCAATCGCGAACATGGCGGGGATGGCAACGCCCATGGCGGCCTCCGGGTGCCGCCGACGATCAGGCGAGCATGGCGCACGCTGTGTCGCACAACCGTGACACTACGGGGTTACAGCGAAGCGATGCTTCGCAAGGCACCGCCACTCGAGTCGGTCGAAATCTTCGTCGCCGCAGCGCAGGGCAATAGCTTGCGCGCCGTCGGGCGCCGCCTTGCGCTCAGCCCGTCTGCAGTCAGCCGCCGGATTGCTGCGCTCGAGCAATTCCTGGGTACGCAACTGTTCGACCGCGCGGCCCAGTCGCTGGCCCTCAATGCCGTAGGCGAGCGCTATCTCGAGGACGTGGCCCCGGCGATCCGAAGCATCCAGAATGCGACCGAGGCAATCCGTCTGGGCGAGGCGCGCGCGCTGCGAGTCGCCACTTCGCACAGCCTCGGAGGCTGGCTCCTGTCGCATCTTCCGGCATTTCAGCGTGAGACGGGCGTGGATGTCGAGATCGCCGTCACTCGCGACGTTCAGACGCTCGCCAGCGGCGAAGTGCATCTCGCCATTTGGGGCGATCTTGCAGTGCCGGCCGGCATCGCTGCCGTACATCTGCTGACTCCCGAGACCGTCCCGGTCTGCGCACCGCACCTTGCCGACGGACGCGCCATGCCAACTGCGGAAGCCGAACTGCCTCATTACCCGCTCGTATCGGTCCGCCAGCCTGTCGGCCTGTGGGAGCGATGGTTCGCAATGGCCGGATTGGAATTGGAAACCGGCAAGCTCAACCTGCGGAGCTTCGACACGCTGCAACTCGCCTATGAAGCCGCAGCGGCCGGTTCGGGGATCACGCTTGCAATGCCGCTGATCTCGAACAGCTTCCTCGCCGGCGGGAGGCTGGTCGTTTGCACGCGCCGTGCCTTTCCGCTGGGAGCGAGCTATCAGTTGTTCCGATCGGTCGAACGGCCGCAACATCCTGCCGCCGACATCTTCACTCCCTGGCTCCGGGAGCAGATCGACAGGTCCGCTGCGGAGTTTCGAGGGATGCTCCAAGCCGCATAGTTCCTCTCGTTTCCCGCTTCGGGGTCTACGCCTTCGACGCGCAAGCGTGCGATCGGGGCCGGTCTCCAACTCGCAACGGTTTTGCGGCATCCTTTTTGCAGAAGAGGCTCTTTGCAGAAGGGGCCCCTTGCAGAAGGGGGAAATGCCATGAAGCTCGCAGTCTACAATGTCGAAAATCTGTTCGATCGCGCCAAGGCGATGAATCTTGCAAGCTGGGACGAAGGCCGCCCGGTGCTGGAGAAGTTCGCCGAGTTGAATCAACTGCTTGGCGAGATCGACTATACGCCTGCCGACAAGTCGCGCATGGTCGCGTTGATGCGGGAACTGGGGCTGGAAAAGTCCGACACCGGCCCCTTCGTCATCCTGCGCCGCAACCGGGGCGGCCTGTTGCGCCGGCCCAGGCCCGGCGGCATCGTGATCGAGGCAAACGGCCGTGCCGACTGGGTGGGATCGCTGGAACTGCGCTACGAACCGGTCAACGAACATGCGATGCGCAACACCGCGCGGGTAATGATCGACATTCAGGCTGACGTACTCGGAGTGGTCGAGGCCGAAAGCCGCCCGGTGCTGAGCGCCTTCAATACCGAAATCCTTCCCGCACTCGGCGGCGAGGCATTTCGGCACGTGATGCTGATCGACGGCAATGACGAGCGCGGCATCGATGTCGGTCTTATGAGCCGGGACGGCTATCCGATCGGAACGATGCGCAGCCATGTCGATGACAGGCTGCCGAACGGCCAACCCGTCTTCTCGCGCGACTGCCCGGAGTTCGAAGTGACGACGCCGAGCGGCAATCGGCTGCTGGTGCTGGTCAACCATCTCAAGAGCAAAGGCTATGGCGGCATGGCCGCGTCCAACGCGAAGCGGAAGGCGCAGGCCGAGCGGATCGCTCAGATCTATAAGAGTCTGATCGACAATGGTGAGACCAATGTCGCGATCATCGGCGACTTCAACGACACCCCCGCGAGCGCACCGCTTGCCCCACTGCTGGACGAGACCGATCTCAAGGACATTTTCGAGCACCCCGCTTTCGATGATGGCGGCTGGCCGGGCACTTATGGTCTGTGCAACGCCTCGAACAAGATCGACTATATCCTGCTCTCGCCCGGCCTGTTCGACCGCGTTCAGTCGGGCGGCGTATTCCGCAAGGGCATGTGGCCCGGCTCCCGACCGAGGCGCTGGGACGCCTATGCCGAAGTCAAGCGTCCGGCCGATGCAGGATCGGATCACGCCGCTCTCTGGGCGGAGATCGACATTTGATCGATGGTCCGGCCGCAAGGCAGTAAGCTCGTCGACCAGAGGATCGAACAGCGTGGCGACCGAGCTGGATGACGCCGGGGTCGAGGATATCCGGCCGATCACCGGCCATGACCAGGCAAACACCAACAAGATCAACGAGCGCAAAGCCACTGCCATCGCCAGAAAGCGGCGCGAGCACCTTACGCTTTTGGCCGACCCCGAAGCCGACGACAGCGAAGGAAGCTCCGCCGATTTGCCGGAACGCGATACGTCCAATGTCGGAATGAAAGGAGGATATGGCGGCTAAGCTACTGAGAATATGGTGGACGCACTAGGGCTCGAACCTAGGACCCGCTGATTAAGAGCTAGCCATAAGCTCTTGTTATTCCTTGTCATTCTGCGTCATTTCGCGTCTTGGGGAACACGAAAACGTATCTTCGACCCGCTGATTCCGAGGCATATTGCTTCACGTCTGGTCACGCAAGTTCGGGCGCCCGGGACCCCCGTGATACCCACACGGAAGATCGTCGATTTTCTGGGTATCAGAGCGATGGAGGGGAGAGGCGGGGCGATCTTCTACGAAGCCTCGCAGCAACGTCATATCGATTGTGGGTGTTCGCGTCAGGAAAAATCCTGGTGCCGCTACGATGGTAACCTTGCGCGCGTTGGTAACGGATTCGTTATTCTCGAGAGGTGAAAGTCACGAGGTCGTTACTTCGTTGGATGGAATGGCCCTATGTCGAATTGGCAGACGGATTTGCCTTCTTGAGTGCGGCCGTCGCCGTGGATGTGAGCATGAACAGCCGATCAGGATGCATCGGGAAGGGGATGAACCCGAACGATCGATAAAAGTCCGACGCGGAACCGTTCTTCGCTTGAACCACGATGGCAAAGACGGCCAAATCTTGCGCCACATTGACAATTCGATGCAAGGCATCGGCTATCAAAATCTCACCAATGCCTTTGCCGCGTGATCGCTCGTGCCGGGCAAGCCGACCGATTAAAGCGGCTGGGATGTGATCGTAGCGAGGAAGCTTTGCGGCGACATCATCCGGCATTTCGTCCAATGACAGGGTGAATGCGCTTAAGCTGTAGAAGCCGACAATCTGTGAATCATCGTCAAGTGCGACAAAGACGCGCGCGACGTTCCGGCGCTCATCTTGCCCCGCGCGTTTCTGGAACCACTCGTCAAGCTCCGCCTCACCACAGCGAAAGTGCGAACGGTCGTGGCGCTTGGCGAGCGGTTCAAATGTGATAGCCAAGCAGGATCAGCCGACGACAGATTTATGGCGTTCAAATGCCTTGATCAGTCGATCGGCAGGCGCAGGCGGGTTGGCAACCGCTTTCAGGAAAGCGTCGGCGTCGGCTTGCGAAAGCCTCATGCGCTCATGTTCATCGAGCACGCGGCGCGCACCCTCATAAGCAAGGTCGCCAGCCGTCATGCCGCTCACAGCCATTGCACGCTTGATCAACGCTTTGGCAGACGTCGCCACGCGCAATTCCATGCGCTCGCGCTTGATTTCGCTGTGCTGGGTCTGGCGGGATGAAGCTGACACCATCACAAATTCCTTTCATGCATTCATATACGGCATTTTGCCGTGCAATACAATGTGGAACGGCTTACCGATCAGGAAACAGCTGAAATGTGATCAATAGAATCCTACGCTATCGATCATGACACCCATGCAGGGAGCGGCGGCGTGAACAAAAAGACAATCAAGCAACATGAGACTGATCGACTGGGTTGTGATGCTGCCGCCGAAGATACGGCATGGCAGGAACTGAAAGTCGTGCTGGAACACAGGATCACCGAGGGCGTGGCGGACGGCACATCAGCCAAAAATGTTGATGCCATCGTTGATGAGGAATTGAGCAAAGACAGCCCTGCTTGACCTATGCTGATGCCGGCCACGAAAAATTCCTGAACGGTAAAATTGCGGTCTCTGCCTCGCTCGATTTGTATAAATTTACCGATCGGGAACATTATTGTTGCATTTGGGCGAAAAGGCTCATAATATCCCGATCGGGAAAACCGTGATGCTCGACACCAACGCCATAGGAAAAATCGTCCGCGAGGAACGCAAGGCGCTGGGGCTGCGTCAGGCAGAGCTTGCCGCTGCCAGCGGCGTTGGTGTGAGATTCCTTGTGGACTTGGAGCGGGGCAAGCCGACCGTCCAGCTCGGCAAAGTGATGGCAGTCCTAGCGGCGTTGGGGTGCTCGCTCGATATTCGGCGACCGCAATGAGCGGGCCGATCCTCGATAGCCTGAGCGTTTGGTGGGGGCAGCGTATTGCTGGAACGCTTTCGATCGATCGCGGCGGCGCGATGCACTTTGCCTATGCGCCTGATTGGCTGACCGCCCCCGATGCGCCTGACTTGTCGCGCGCGATGCCCAAGCGCGAAACCGAATATGATGACGCCATCTGCAAAGCGGTCTTCGGTGGTCTGCTTCCCGAGGAAGGGCAGCGCACCGCGATTGCTCGCGCGCTTGGTGTTTCTCCCGACAACCCATTTCGATTGCTGGCGGCATTGGGCGGCGATGTTGCGGGCGCGCTCGCGTTTCTGCCCACAGGCGAGCATCCACCACAAGCGACGACAGGCGATCCGGAGCCCTTGGATGATTCGGCGCTTGCCGAACTGATCGAACGGCTGCCGCGCGTGCCGATGCTTGCAGGAGAAGGGGGCGCACGTCTCAGTCTCGCCGGCGCGCAGACCAAGCTCCCGGTCGTGCTCATAGGTGGCCAGATCGCCGTTCCCTTGCCCGGCCAACCTTCAACCCATCTGATAAAGCCCGAACCGGATCGTTTTCCGGGCCTTGCCGCGAATGAGGCCTATTGCCTCGCCCTCGCGCGCGCCGTGGGCTTTGATGCCGTGGATGCGGAATGGAGGCAGGTCAACGGGCGGCCCTATCTGCTTGTGACCCGCTACGATCGTGTGGCAGCGGATGGCGAAATCCGGCGGTTGCATCAAGAGGATTTTGCGCAGGCGCTGGGCGTTCCATCGAACCGCAAATATGCGGCTGAAGGCGGGCCGGTGTTTCGGGACTGCTTCGCCCTGCTGCGCGAGGCGGCAGCACGTCCGGCGCTTGAGGTGCTGAAGCTGGTCGATGCGGCCATCTTCAACGTCATCATCGGTAATGCCGACGCCCATGCGAAGAATTTCAGCCTGCTGCGACAGGAAGACGACGGCGGTCCTATCGTCCTCGCTCCGCTCTATGATCTGGTCGGCACGGTGATCTGGCCCGAGCTGTCTCCGCGCTTCGCAATGACGTTCGGTGGAGCCGGGACATTGGAGCAGTTGGAGGCCAAGCATTTCGATCGGTTCGCAGCCGATGCAGGCGTTGCAGCGCCCTTCGTGCGACGTCGGGCTTCGCAATTGGCGGAAGCCGTGGCCGATGCGATCGAGGGCGACTTGAACGTTACGGGGCTTGATAATCGCGAACTCATAGCGACTCAGGCGGACGCCATCCGGGATCGTGCCCAGCGTTTCATGTTCAAGGCTCGCGCGCGTAGTTGATAGCCGACACGTAATCGCGTGAGACCGAAAACCCAGAATCAGTGTCGCGGCACTTGGTCCGACTATCGATGCTGGCTCTCTATCCAAACGACCCCCCGGGTGCGGGGAGGCATGGTCACATCGCGTCACGCTGCACTTTCCTGTTTCAGGTCCTTCGCGACCCGGGATTTTCTTTGAGATTGGCGGAATTCCGTGATTATTGAAGTGTCATTCGAAAGGATGACACATGCAAAAGGCGCTGACTGCAAAGACCCTCGACGCCCTGAAGCCGCAGGCAAAACGCTACGAGGTTCATGATCTTCATTGCCCCGGCATGAGCGTCCGGGTCTCGGCGCAGGGCCAGAAGGTCTTCACGGTCAAGTTCCGCTACGGCCTTGAACAGAAGCGCATGAAGCTGGGCGTCTATCCCCGCATCTCGCTCGCCACGGCCCGCGAAAAGGCGATCGACATCTTGCGGCAGGTTGATGAAGGTATCGATCCGACCAAGCGCAGGCGCACGGCCAATATGAAGGTCGAGAATATCTGCCGGGAATTCATCCGGCTTCACGCATTGCCGCGCAACAAGAGCTGGCGCGAGGCTGAACGCATCTTGGATCGCGAATTCGTCGGCACCTTCGGGCAGCGCGACATTCGCGAGATCAAGCGGTTCGATGTGCTGGAAATCATGGACGCCGCCGTCGCGCGCGGTTCGACCTATCAGGCCAATCGCATCCATTCGAACATGCGCAAGCTGTTCAACTGGTGTGTCGAGCGCGGCATCCTTGATGCCAGTCCCATCAATGGCCTGAAGCCGTTGACCAAGGAGGAGTCGCGCGATCGGGTGTTGGAGGATAACGAGATCGTCCGGCTGCTGCGTGCTTGCCGCAACGATGTCTATCCTTTCCGCCAGTTCGTGCCGATGTTGCTGGCGACGGCGCAGCGCCGGGGAGAGTTGGCCGAGATGCGCTGGAGCGAAGTCGATCTCGACGCCAGGCAATGGGTCATTCCCGCCGAACGCTCGAAGAATGGCAAGCCGCATGTCGTGCCGCTCAGCGCCTTTGCGCTTGCCGTCCTTGATGAGGTGCCGCGTTTCCTCGATTGCGACTATGTGTTCACGACCACCCGCCGGTCACCCGTCAGCGGCTTTTCGAAGATGCTGCGCCGTTTGTCCGAAGGTTCCCAGACGTCCGGTTGGCGCTTGCACGATCTGAGGCGAACCGCCGCCTCGGGTATGGCACGGCTAGGCGTAGCGCCGCATGTGGTCGAAAAGGTGCTGAACCATATTTCGGGCACGATTTCCGGTGTCGCGGCTGTCTACAACCGTTATGGCTACGACAAAGAGAAACGCGACGCCTTGGAGCAATGGGGGCAACTGCTTGAGGGATATAACAAGCGAACTGAGTGAACTTTTCGGCGATGCCGTCATGCAAGAGATTGCCGATATCGCCGGTGTTGCGGGGAAGGGGGCGATTGCCGACTTACAAACCCGGTTGAAGGCGGTTGGCACTGAATATCGTCGCGTCATTTCCATCACACCATGCGACCTGCCCGGAGCGCCCTCGGGCGATACATTGTCGCAGCGGCTTGCGTGGGTGGATGCACAATTGCTCAATCCGGTTGAAAGACTGCTCGAGGCGCTTGAACCTGAAAATCGTCACATGCTGTCGCTATGGCCCGAGGAGCCCAATGCGGACCTGATCCCCGACTATGACGAGATCGCCGAGCAATTGGAGAACTTGCAATTGCTGGGCAAGAACCTCGCTATCATCATCGCGAAGTACCGGTTTCATGATCTGCCGCCCGGCCCGCTGATCCGATACCGGATCGTCGCCGCTATCGCTGAAGTGCTCGACGACGCACTGCCCGACCTTCGCCCCAGCCGGGGCACCTATGACGTCAGCACCAAACAATTCCATGGCGTCTATCCCGCATTGATCCGCCGCATCTTTCTGGAGATCACCGGCCTGCATGAGCAGTTGGACCGGCTGATCAAGGAACAGGTCGACGAACGCCGCCAGCGATGAACATGCCATCGGCTTGTCCGATGATGTGTTCATTCGCCTCTGTAGAATCTCTTCGCCGCGTGGTCCTAATAATTCGCCGTCATTGAACGCGAAGAAAGGACCAAATCATGACGGTATTGAATTCAAACAAGCTTCTACTGGTGCGACAGGACTTGCCACGCCTTGGCATCAACCTGTCTCCATCCACATTGTTGCGGCTCGAAGCGGCGGGGAAATTCCCCAAGCGCGTGCGCATCGGGGCGCATTCGGTGGCGTGGCTGGCTTCTGAAATCCATGCCCATATCGAAGCGCTTGCCGCTGAGCGGGAGGCGGCGTGATGCGCGTTCCCAATCGATTCACTTCACTCGCCGATGCGGCTCCAAGTTCGCGCAGCCACGATGCGATCGTCCGGTTCCTAGAAGAGGTGTGGGACTACTCGTCCACGGAATATACATTCCTATACACCCGCCGCGCTGGCACGAACCGAATGGTTCCGCATCCCATCCGAGGCGAACGAGCCAGCAAGATCGGCCGTTTGCTGGAACAGCGTTCGCCGGAAAACCACGACTACTATTTCTGCCCGAATCCATTTGACGCTCCCCGGAACACGAAGGGCAGAGCTATGGCGACGCGCTACGCATGGTCCGACATCGATGATGCCGACCCTATGCGCTTCAAGCCGCAGCCAAACGTCCTTTGGGAAACGTCTACGGGCCGCTTTCAGGGGCTGTGGATTTGGCGAAAGACTGTGCCGGCCTTTGAGGCCGAACAGTACACGAAGAACCTCTGGAAGCTCTATGGTGGTGACAGAGGAGCATGGTCAGCCAACAAGCTCCTGCGTGTGCCCGGTACGATCAACCACAAGCCTGAGCGGCATGGCGAGACAGTGCGTCTTGTCCATTATGACGCGCGGCCAAAACGGGTGCCGGAGGCAATTCGGGATCTGTCGGAGATGCACAAGCCGAGCTGCGATCGGGGCGGTGTCGATCCATCACGATATGATCCCCATGAAGTGATGCGACGCTACCGTCGGAGCATGGGCCTTGTCGCGGGCACGCTGATGACCGCGCGGATCGTGATGCGGACCGATCGATCCGGTGCGGTGTATCAAATCGTTTCCGCCATGGCGACTGCAGGGGCGACGGATGATGAAATCGCCGCCGTGCTGCTCGTCAATCCGTACTTCACATCCAAGTGGGGCAGCGATGTCGGCGAAGCCGAACGGCAAATCCTGCGCATCCGCAATCTTGTGGAGGCAGGCCGATGAGCGCCGGATCGAAGAGAAAGGGCCTCAGGTTGAAGGGCAGAGACCGTGGAAGGGAACTGCAATCCGCGATTGTGGAATGGCGCCTACGCGGAATGTCGAAGGCTCAAAGCATGCAATTGGCAGAACTGTTCGATGAGACCGCAAACTCGCCTCCACTAACGGACAAGGAGTTCGCAGAGGTGCTCGACCAAGCTTGGGCAGAAGTCCGTCAGATCAATAAGGAAGAGCATTTCAAAGACCTTGCCGAATTCGAGGTTCTGCCTGTTGAATATCTGATCGAGCCGCTTGTGCCGATCGGGTGTACATCAATCCTCGATGGCAATCCGGGAATGGGCAAGTCGTTTCTCAGTCTTGCCATGACGGCTGCCGTAACGGCAGGAGGCCAATTCTGCGAAAAGCAACCTGACCGAAACGGCCGCGTCCTGCTGCTCAACGATGAGGATGATCCCAGTCGGGTGTTGCTGCCGAGGCTTGAAGCGATGGGAGCGGATATCAACAAAGTCAGAGTGATCGATGCGCCGTTCACTCTGAATGATGATGGTGTCGAAATTCTGCGCCGACAAATCCGAAGCTACGACCCCACACTGGTCGTCATCGATCCTTTGACGAATTTCATGGGAGCTAGTGTCGATATGTATCGACCTAATGAAGCCAACGCATTTATGCGGCCGCTGCACCGGTTAGCGAAGGAGTTCGACATCAGCCTCCTGATTGCTCGCCATTTGCGAAAGCAGACATCTGAAAATGCCATGCATATGGGGCAAGGATCAATGGCGTTTGGCGGAGCCGTGCGATCGGGCATGATCGTCACGGCCCATCCAACACAACCCCAATGGCGTGTGCTTTCGCACTATAAGAGCAGTTACGCCCAAGAAGCGGTGTCTCAGGCTTTCGAGATTGGCACTCCTCCCAAGGGTGGTGGCGCTCGCATAATCTGGCGCGGACCGGTTGAAATGTCGGCCAATGAACTGGTGGCTTTGTCGTCCGTCCAAGAATCGGTGTTGGATCGGGCGGCGCGTGCCCTTGAGGACTATCTTTCCGAGGGAGAAGCCGAGGCGCGGGACGTTAAGGAAGCGATGAAAAAGAAGGGAATCCAAGAGCGCACACTGGACCGTGCGAAAAAGAAGCTGGGCGTAATCAGCGGTAGAGGGCCGGGAGCAACATGGAAACTGCCGGACTAAAGAGCGCCAAATGTGCTTATATACAATGTTGGCGCTCTTTATCGATCCGCGTCAGCTTTCGACCGGTGTGGTCAGCGCCTTCTTTGCCTCTTCCAGCGCCTTCGAGCCCGGCTCCCATTGCCACGGTTGACGTGCGACATGCTCCTTGCCGAGTGCGGATATTGCCTCGTCTGTTTCGCGGCAAGACGCAGCAGCATCCGGGCCTCGCGCGGGGTCATCTTCAATTCACGGGCGAGCTGGTCGAGCGTGACCAATTCGGGGTTGCCGCTGTCGGCCTTCTTCGCGTTGGTCGTCGTGGCAGCGGGCTTTGTGATTTTGGTCGTGGTCATGTCGGTCATCTCCTTTGGTTTGGGACCGACATTTCCATTAAGACGGGTTCCGGAGGCTTGTCAGGGCAAATCCCAGAAATCCTCATCGCATTCCATCAGGGGTATCGCGAACGTGGTCACACCGTCGGTGAAGACATATTCATCATCATCGCTCCCGATCTCGAAGGTGTAGCGATGGCCGTTCACATCGATGTGGATGATTTCGTCCGGCGTATAGATCACGTTGATAACCGCGCCGGGGAATAGTGCCTGCGCATGGGATAGAAGATGCAGACGGTCGCGGGGGTCGTCGTTGGACAAGATGGCCTCCTTTCGTTGACCATCACCTCATTAAGATCATCGCTGGCACGAAGTCAGGAAAAAGCCCGGAAATCCTGAGTTTTCTCTTCATCTGGTCGGCTTACAATTGGTCGCATGAAACGGGACTTTCGGTATTCAGATATTCCGATCCGATCGGCGGTGATCGCGTGGCAACCGGCATTCTTGCCTCGCTTCGCCGACAGCGCCCGGGTTAGCGAGGTTGCCGTTCTTCGGGAGGGGGATCGGCGAGAACGACAGTTCGGGATGATCCACGGCGCATGCTGGTGCGATTGGGCAGAGCAATCGGTAGAAGAATTGATCGATACGCTGGATTGGCTGAAAGGGGTAATGGTCAGCGAGCACGGCATCGCCCCGCATCGGATCAAGGCAGCCTTCGCCAACATCCCCGAATATCGCCAACGACAAACCCGTCAGGGCAGGGCGAGCCTTTAGGGAAGGCGATACGATTTCTCGTGCGGGGTCCCACTGGGGTACCAGCTATGATCAAGGCTGAAGATTCCTAGAATTCTGCGCTTATTGGGTTGAATGGCTCGAAATTTCGAAAAAGCGCACGTCGCGAAAGTGGCGGATTTCCGTCAGGACCCGCTGATATCAAATGAGGCCATCGAGTCGACGTGGATCGCAAAATTGCGTCTCTTTTTACCGTCTGATCGGTGCGCTGGGTCACCAGTGGGTACCAGACCATGATTTTCCATCATTCGCTTTATGATCAGGGTCGAATTGGGCTACCTGAGTCCCATTCGTTATCGGCTTTTAAATGCGATGAATGGTTTCTCGTGATGACACGTCCAGCTCAACGTGAGGGCAGCCACTTTGCCTTTGCTGACTTACATTGATAAATAGGGGCACACCCACGCATGGGAAAAAGCAAAGTAAATGAGGGCCTTGGGTTTGTTAGGTTTGTCCTAGTATGGTCAAGCCTAAGCCCTGTGTTTTTGCTCTGGTCGATTCGAGGTGTGGATGCAGTCGGAGACCACATTTGGATTCCTGTATGCTTATTTCTTTTTGCTCTACCTACGATTATTATTTATTTTATTTTCCGCCGAGTTCGGAAAAGTGAGAATGTAAAGACAATTGATATTGTCAACGCACGGGATCAACGGGAGCATTTGCTCACTTATCTTTTTGCTATGCTCATTCCACTGTTCGACGTCAATTTAGGCGGGACCCGAGACATATTAGCCGTCGCATTCGCCCTGGCGTTCGTCATGTTCTTGTTCTGGCACATGCGGCTTCATTACATGAACTTGATCTTCGCAATCTGGGGTTATCGGATCTATACGGTTGAGGCAAAAATTGGCACTACGGGGCGGGACCGGGAAGAGCGTCGATTGGTAACCTTCGCGATAATATCGCGGCAGCATCATCTATCCGATGGCTCAGCGGTAACAGGCTATCGACTAGGGGGGAACGTTCTGGTGGATAAAAACGATGATTGATCAGGAGTTCGATGTTCAAAACATCGCTGACGTAAATTTTGGCATATCTCTCAGAAGCAATGGAGATATGTATTTTATACCGACCGATGGCCCGACAAAAAACACTTTGAAGGAAACATTCACAAATACCAGAAATATTTTTGAGGGTCTTCCTGGTGACTGGGAACTACATGATATCTCGGAAGACTATGGTGCTCGTAGACGGATATACGCACCACGAAATAACGAATTCATGGCTGAGCTATCAGCAGTCTATAATGCCGGCACGCTCGATGATCTGACGAACATCCAAGATCACGCACACGATGTGGACTTCTACTTCGCGGAATTCCGAGATAACCAGCAACGGAGAGCGGTTGGTATTCGCAAAGCCACCAAGCTTAAAGGTACCTTGAATGCCCGGAACAGGCTGGTTCGGCTCGTTGACGATACTCTGGTGCTTATCCAAGACGCAGTGTTGCACCTAGACACGGAATTCGACGTCATCGTAACCGATGGAAAGGTCTTTATCTTAAATGCCCGTCAAACTGAGCAAGTCGCCAAGATCGTCCAGCACGTCGCCGCAACAGCCGCTGCTAAAGTGCAGGCAATTCATGATGCAATACCGTTTCTGGATTTGAGCAGGATAGCCGAAAAGATAGGAAGACATCCGCGTATGGCCCGCCATGCCGCCTCTATCGCCGCAAATCCAAACTTGGCAAACTTTCAGCGACCGCAGATTGAAGCGCTTGCCGTTCGGCATGGGATCAAGTTCAAAGAACTTTATGATGGGCGTCTACAGTGCCGCGTCACAGATGAAGCCAAGCTTTTAGAGCTTCTCGATGCTCGCCGCTATCATCTTGATTTGCAAGGAAATGGTGGAGATCCTTACCGGGCCACCGGCCGCCAACGCGTGACAGTATAGCTTTTTGCTCACCACTATGACCGCTTTCACCACGCGTACGGCCGCATATTACAACTCATTTTGCGCTCGAAGTAGGCATGGGGCACCGACGGATATTCTAACTCCTGTGGCAGTTGTCCTCTTCCCCTAAATTATATTCAAATGCTACCGGTCATCCCGCGCAAATGCTCACGGTAGAACTCGCGAGCAACGTGCTTCGCCTGCTTGAGTTCCTGTACTTTAGCATATCGATTCCGACCCCGTGGACGTGCGTAGCGGGTGTCGCCTTCAACCTGCCTGTGCAGTTTGCGCGCTTTGCGGCGGGCACGGGATAAGTCGTCCTCGCTCTGACTGGCATAGGTCAGCCTGTGGGCCTTGCGGGATGCAAATATGCCATCCGCGAGGAATAGCTGTCCGCACCGCGTACCAGTCAGCGGGCAGAGGAAATAGCAGCGATAGCCGCCATAGGGGCAGGGGACGCATTCGATCGCCGCTCGCTGGTCAGCGACATCCCCGGCAATGCGTATCGATGCGTCGTCCTCATCACTCAAATCGACGAAAATTCGAACCTCAAGCACCTGTAGGTCCTGATTTCGCCATCGCAATGTGTCATATGTGCATTCACCGGGCTTCAACAGTCGAGCGCGCTTCAGCACGCGCAGGTCGATGACGGGAAACTGCTCGACCGAGCCGCGATGGACGCTGCGCCTCCGCCCGGAATTGATGCCGCCCATGATGGCCTCTCTGTGCCGCTGATACTGGGCGATTATACGAAATAGTCTGGCGAAGATCAGGCGAAACCCCGGCCATACAGCTTTCCGTTGCTTGAAAGCGGCACCTGTCCCATACAGCTTGGTGATGCCGCCACGCACGGCATTGGGGATTAGTAACCCCGAACACAGCGGTTGGCCTGCCCGTAGCGGTCCACACTCCTTGACCTATGGTCGGGGAGCCTATGGCGTATGTCCAGGGCTCTCGGGCCTAAAGGCTATAGGGCCGACTGTGTTCGGTTTACTAACTCCCCGATCACCAGAGGATCAGGTGTGAAGTCGAAAGCGGGGGCGTACCGCCATCGACTTCCGGGGAGATACCCGAAATGCCGAGAGGAGCGCGCCACGTGGAGACGGGCATTCTGCGCCCGTCGCAATACGGCCTGTACGCACTGGAGATGGACGGTGGCGGTATCTGGCAGCTTGACGTTGGCTGGGGGTGGAAAGCTCGAAAGCTCGTCGGTCAACGCGTTACGGTCGAAGGCACCCGGGCAGGGTTCAACTTGCTGGATGTGAGGCGGATTAAGATCAAAGGCGAAGGCCGATCAAGATAATGAAATTGAGCTTCTGGGGTGCATGACAATTCAACATCGCATAAGAATGCCAGCTTGTCAGATAACGTTTGATGACAGCAGATTTGCCGATAGCGGACAAGCAACTCATGGCTATCAGGCCGCGACAGCCGACCATTGTTCGGTTGCGCATGGGCGCATCCGAACGCCGCGAATGTCATCACAGCGGGTAGTGGGCCTCGACGACGTAACAGTCATCGCGGATAATGGCACCATGTCTCGCATTGTCTATCTTGACCAGAACGCTTGGGTGACACTCGCAAAAGGTTCATGGGACAAGGAACGCTATCCGGAAGAGCACGCGGCGCTGACCAAGGTCGTCGGCATGGTGCAAGCTGGCTCGATTAGAATTCCGCTTAGCTTCACCAACATTTACGAGACCTCGAAGGTTAACGTGCCGCATCGGCGCGCCAATTTGGCCCGAACGCAGGCAGTGCTCAGCAGCGGCATCGTCTTTCGCGGACGGCGAAGAATTCTACGTGAGACGTTGGCCGCTTACCTCGCGGATAGGTGCAAAATCAACCGACCCGCTCCTCAGAAGCGATGGTTCCTGTCTGAATTGTGGTTTGAGGCAGCGGGCGATTACTCGCCTGAGAGCTATGGGTTCGTGATGTCGGAGCGCTTGCTAGCCCTCATCCGTCAGGATCCAGGCGGTGCGCTGCTCGACTACCTAGCGTTCCAAGACGAGGAAGTGAGGCTCGAGGCTGTGCGTCGCTACAGCGCCAGTTCGGCACAACTTATCTCACGAATTGAGTCTCGGCGCGCGGTGGTCGCCGGCGAGACTTTCGCAAAAAGGAAGCGAGCATACGGCGCCAGACTCATCATCGACGAACTCGACCTCATCTTCGATACCGCGCGTGCCCTAGGCCTAAATTGGTCCAGCGTCGCCGATATAGGATCATCGCTAGTTCGCAGCATGGTGGTTGATGTGCCAGTCCTAAACGTGGAGAGCGAGCTCGTCGTTCGTCTCGAAGATCAGGGACGAGCCATATCGGAGAACGACTTACGAGATATTGCCGCGTTCATGACGGTGCTACCACTCGCCGATGTGATCGTCGCCGAGAAGCAGTTCGTGAACCTCGCGCGCCAGGCTCGTCTCGACGAGCGCCATGAGACGATGCTGCTGACCTCGATCCTCGACCTCTAAGTTCGGGTTGGGCGATATCGCGGATTCTTTGGCGTATCGGCATATACCTCAAGGTGATCGCCATGTAGTTAATCTTTGGCTTGCAGCCACCATTTCATGGCCGCGTCGAGCACTGCGTGTGCCTCTTTTATGAGTTTGATGTCGCGCGCCCATTGGCCGTCAGGGCCTCCCCTGAATTTCTCACCATGAAGGTAGCTGTTTCTGACTCGGCAAACTCCTTGCACGATTAACCCGTGCACGTTTGTGAGAGGAGCAGGAGTTTCAGGCGCCCACTCAAGGTCGTTCATTAGCCTGCGAGGTGGTATGCCAATCAGTGTCTTGGCGACGCCCATTTCTACAACCGCACAAAAGAAGTCTTGCCCGAGTTCACGAGCAAACGCGTCCCAATCCGCTTGCGCTGCTTCTTTGTTGTGCCGAAGAATACCCGAGCGCTTCATTACGTACTCTGCCTCGCCGAATGCACGAGCGAAGTCGGAGGCGGCTTTGTAGGGATCATTCACCTGGATGCTCCGTATTTTCCAATGCTTCACTGGCCATGAATCACACCGCTAAATCAATTGGGAATTTCCTGAGGTCGGATTGTAAATGCCCAATACCACACAATATTGTTGAGCCGATTCCATGAGAAAATCCGACCGAGGTTGGGATAATCGGTTGCCATCTTGGAATGGCGCAATGCATTAGGATCATCGATCAGCGAAATGGGGCAAAAAACATCAGGGTCTGGGGAACGCACTGCTCGGCAAGGTCTGAGATACCAAGACCGCGCGTCTGCAACCCTTGCTTACCAAGCGATCTTGGACGGTACTCTCTCGTTCATTGCCCTTGCGGACGATCGGGCAGGCATGTTCGACGACCTTGTTCTGGGGATTGCTGGGCAGGTTATCGGGCATCAGTACAAATCCTCGACCAAGCCAAAGCCGGTTGGAGTTCGTGGACTGCTTCTGGGCAAGGAAAACGTCATCGCGGATTGTGCCGCCTCCTTCAAGGAGTTGGAGGCCGCATATCCTCGGAAGCACATCAGGGTGCGTTATGTCACATCGCATATCGCATCGGTCAGCGACAAAGGTCGGTTTGGCGTCAAAGGACGGGATTCACAGGACTTCTTTTTGGAGAAGGATCGGCATCCCGACTGGTCGCTGCTAGATTGGCGCGCTTCCGTCTGGCAACCTATCATCGACGAGCTAGTCAGCGCTTCAGGTCTCGACGAGCACGATTTTGAGCGCTTTTTTCACCGCTTCGAGATCGAACTGGGCGCCCCTCGGACAATTGAACTGAATCACACCTTGGATGCCTCGGTTCGCGGGCAAATCGTGGAGCTTGCCCGAGCAATTGGAGATTTGGTGGGGCGTGCCGAAGGGAAGACCTCTTGGACCCGTCGGGAACTACTCGATGAACTTGGATGGCCAGATCGGTTCCGGCAGCGCTTCGAGCATCGTTTCCCGCTTGGAGCACATGTTCAAAGTAATGAGCAAAGCGAAGCCGAACTCGAAGCAGCGCTGAAAAATCACAGCTCGGGATACATATGCCTGCTGGGTTCTCCGGGAACCGGAAAATCGACTCTGCTTGAACGCTTCGTTCAATCCGGCCCGAACCGCAAGGTCGTTCGGTATCTCGCCTACGTTCCAGGGACCGCGCAAGGTCAAGGGCGAGGTAATGACGCAAATTTTCTGGCAGACCTCAACAGTCAGCTCATCAGCTCGGGATTTCAAGCAAGCCGAGTTAAGGACGACACCCTCGAACAGCGACGCGAGACATTTCAAAGGCTACTCCAGCAAGCTGGAAAAGAATTTGAGACGAGCGGCCAGTCGACCATCATCGTGATCGATGGCCTGGATCATGTGCCTCGAGAAGAGAAGCCAGTCGCAAGTTTCCTTCGCGCGCTACCACTCCCAGCGAGTATCCCGGAAGGCGTCGTCTTCGTTCTGGGAAGTCAGCGAATTGATTTGGAGGACATTCCTCGCGAAGTGAGAGAACAAGCCTCACTTCCCGACCGAAAGATTGAGATTGCTCCCCTCACCGAGGCCGCCGTCAGCGAGATGGTCACTTCGATCGGACTCGCCAGCGAGATTGACTCAGCAGAGGTGTTTTCAGTCAGTTTAGGCCATCCGCTGGTCACGCAGTATCTGCTAGGAAAACTCCTCGTTGCCGATGCGGAAGAACGAAGAGTTCTCCTCGATGGGGGCTTCGAGTTCGACGGTGACCTAGAGAAGGTTTATCAGGCTGCCTGGCGCGAAGCTGAGGGAGCAGATCGCGAGGTAGCGAAGGTTCTTGTCACGCTAAGCTTCGTCGAAGGGCGAATAGAACCCGAGTTGCTAGCGGCTTGTCTATCCAGTTCAGCCGTCGACAACACCTTCAAATTAGCGCACCATCTAATCGATCATTACAACCGTGGTTGGCTGATCTTCCATAACAGCTTTCGTCTGTTCCTACGCCAGAAGACCATAACGCTTTATGGGGCCCCCGACCCGGATTTCACTGTCATTGCGATATATCGCCGGCTCGCAAAAGTTGCCAAATCGGCCCCAGCCACCAGCGCACAACGATGGCTCGAATTTCGCTACCGGTATCTGGCTAATGATCACGCCGAAGCAGCCGCGATCGCTTGCCGTAGGTACTTCGTGACCCAATTCATAGATGGTCGAAGAAGCGACGAAGTTAGCAATGACATTGAGGACGCATTTGCCTGCCTCGATGCTGGCGAGACACCCGTGCAACTTTTCGATCTGATGCTTGCAAAGGATGAAGTCTGGAGGCGCCAACAAGCCCTAGAGATGGCGGAGCAACTTGTCGCAGCGCAAATCGCTGCGGGTGACCTTTATTCTGCCGAAGCACAACTCGACGCCAATCATGTAGCTGGAGATGAATGGCTGGTGGTCAAGGCTTTGCTTGAAGATGGCCAGCCTGAGCGCGCGCGGGCAATCTTTGACAGGGAAAATCCTTGGGACTGGTATGACGACCATCATTCGGGAGGAGAAGACTCCGCGAACAAATGGGCGGATTTCGCCGTGGTCCTGCTCGATGACGAGCAGATCGAACGCCGTATCAAAATGCCTGACGTCAAAGGTGATAATGACAAGCAATCATTCTATGGCCAGACGCGACAGCAATATCTTGATGAACTGCGCTTCGCGCTTGCAAGAGCCATGCTTCGCCATGATCCGAATTGCAGCGTCGATGACGTGGTCTCCCGGTTCATCATCATGGCTGGAGCGCACCCCATCCTTTATGCGGAAAGCGCAGAAGCGAAAGTTCGGGCGTCGCGCTATGAAGAAGCGCTAGCTTGCCTCGGCGACTACGAAAAATGCCAAGGCATTGAAGACGTGCATGGCTCTTGGCACCTCCATGCTGCCAACCTGGCAATCGCATGCCGTCACAGTGAACTCGCCACCCGTCTCTTTGCAAAGGCCAAGATTCCCGATCTATGCAATCTTGAGCACCGCTCTGAGGAAGTAGCCGACGCGGTCCGCTACCTCATTCGGTATTGTGTCGTCGCAGCTCAACTTGGCGCGAGTCCGCCCCAGCCAGCTCTGCCAAAAGAGCACCTCTTCAAGGCAATCCAAAACCATGCGGTGCGGTTGGGCACCCGGATTGGCAAACTGCGGCAAGACGCCGCTGATGCAACGACGGGTGTATCAGCGCAGATCAAATCGTCTCTGGAGTTTATTGCGGGGGCGGTTGCTGACCGGCGTGATGATGTTCTCTTGGACTACCATGTTCGCAAAGCGGACCAACCGCTCTTTGACGCGATCTGTGAGATCGTACGGCTTAGCCCGGACGCTGCGCCTGACTTCGCCAGCAATTTCGAGGCGTGCCTTAAACTGTCGGTTTGTACATTCAGGGGATCATTGCCGATTGTCCGCAAATTCACTGAAACCATGTTCAATTTTGATGGGGATGCTGCAGCGGCAGTAGCGCGGCTTGAAAGGTCACGTCGAGAAGTCGACGGAGCCCGCTCGCCGCAGGAAGCAATCGACGGACTCGCCGAACTTGCGATCGTGTTCGGGAAAATCGGTCTCCAAGAGCGAGCGCGTGAATTGCTACATGAAATGCGAAAGATGTCCTTGGGCAGTTATGCGGCGGCCAAGAAGGACGGGCAGTACCTTCTTTGGGCGGATTTGCTTGAATTGGCCAATCGCATGGATCCGGCGCAAGCAGCGGAACGGTCATTCATGATGTTGCGCCTAGTGGCGGGCGTGGACGACAGCGACGCGCACGACCAAGCGTGGCGCATTTCCAAGACTGTTTTGGTGGAAGCGATTGCCAGTGGGCAGGAAGAAGCGTGGGATGCCTTCGAATGGGCGAAGGCAACGGGTGTTTGGCGCTGGGATGCGCTCGTGGATGCGGTCGCTAGGGGGATAATGCGGAGGAGACCAGACCTATCGATTCCAATCGCGATTACCTGGACCGCCCTTTGCCTTCCCTATTATGATGAGGTTTACAACAGCGTAACACGGACTGGCGAATATCTGCGGGAGCTGGTTTCTGCGACGCCCGAGGCGCAGCTCCCCGAAGTCGAACGCATTATTGTTGCTGGCATTGAACGCGATGCCAGATCCGAACTTCGGCCAAGGCTCCTTCGAGCATTCCGCGACGCGCTGGCTGATTGCGGTCCTATTTCGCCGCTCGTTTCAGCGGCAGTCGATAGATGGAACGCTGAGCCTGCATTTGACACTGAATATTCGTCGGATGAGAAAGTTTTGCCTGACTACTTCCAGCTGCAATCCTTTGAAGATGTGGAACAAGCCGTGGCGCTCGAACGACAGCGTCGAGAGGCACAAACGAGCGTTTACTACGGCAATTTCGTAAATGGCACGCTGGGGAAACGCATAGGGCGCATTATCCAGGAGCGACCTTGGCCCGAGGTTCATGCATTTGCTTTGCGTAACCCAGAGCTTGTACGTGACCGGCCGATTAAGGAGGCGTTGGCAAGGGCAGCAATCGCGGCTGGAGAAGTCGACTACGCCGAGACTTCGTTACTACCTGAGAGGCCAGAAAGGGATGGTTGGGGTGGTTGGGCCAGTCGAGACACGCTAGAATATCATAAGGCGCGGCACGTCTTGGGTTTTGCTGATGCTCACAAACGCGCGCAAGATGATTTTGTTCGCGACCTCTCTGAAGGGGGCTATGGCACCGGCTCGGCGTTATACAGCATCGATGAGATATACCCGATGCTGTACAAGGACATTGATTGGCCAGCATTGTGGGACCGCCTCGCGGAGCAGGTCGATGGCTATCGCGATTATCAGAAGGTTGAGCCCATCCCGCGCAATGACGACGTGGCGCATGACGACATTGACCTACTAACTCGCCTCTTTCTGGAGGCAGTAACGTTCGGCGTGTCGGATCCGTGCGAGCAAGCGACCAATGGGCTTCTCGAACTAGTCAGGGCTGGCGCACCTGAACTTTTCTGCAGGACATGCAGCCGTTTGCTTGAAGGTGAAGGTCATGCAGTGCAACTCGGCGCCCGCCTCCTGATTGAAGCCCATGACAATCAAGCGGTCGCGACGAAGTTTCGTCATGAATTAGGCAAGCTCACTGCGCACGAGGATACCTGCGTCGCGGCAATCGGTGAGATATTGGCCGACTTTTGGGGCGTCGACGCACACATGGAAGCTGCTGATCTCCCGCCTCTTTATTCTCTCGAACTTCCACCTCTGGATGAGACTTCAGGTCGATCCCTACGCGACGAAGCATCGCTGGGTCCTGTTATCGACGATCCTGCAGCGTGGACCGAAGGATTCAACCAGTGGTTGGAGGCACTCTCCCGGTATTCCGAAGTGCCTGTCAGCACTCTCCGGCGTCGCGTCGCGCAGCTAATCAACCAATGGGGGGGAGTTGAAAAATATGGAGCGAAGGCGACGAAGCAGCTTGAAAATAGCCTTTCTCCTCTTGGCTTGCTGCTTCCCTTTGTGCGCCCACATATAGGCATCTGCTTGCGAGCATTTCATGTGGTTGTCGGTGAACTCTGGCGTGCATCACGGCTCTCCGAAAGGGACGTGGACGTTCTTCTTCATCGGTTGACGGGGGCCCCGGTGCTTCCACCCCATGTCCCCCAATTGTCTCGTCCCGTCGACATCGACTGGCCAACCTTTCCGGAAGATACGTGGAGTACGGATGGAATAGAATGGATCGAGGCCGAGGATATAAGGCGGCATTGCGTCTCGCCCGCGGTTGTGGGCGAATGGGCGCGCCTAGTAATGTATAAGTCAAATTCGCTCTACACTGAGGAAATGCTGGTCGCGCGCGGGATCGAGGACGGCGCGTTCGAGGACCTAGACCGGGCAATCGGGAAGCTGCCAATTGCCTTTTGGGCTGCCGGGAGAATGATGGTCGACTCAGAGCGCGCAGCAGAAATGGTTGGCATCGTGAATTTGCGGACTTCGCTCGTAGGCAACCGGCCCGAGGTGCTTATTTTCGATCCCTTGCTGGCCCAGATGCTAGGCTGGCACCTGTCGGCGGATAACCCGTTCACTTTCGTTGATTCACAGGGAAAAGCAATGGCCACGACGCGCTTTTGGCGTGATGGGTGGCAACAAGAAATGAAGCATGCACGTGCCTTTCGCTGGGCTGAGGGCCAACGGGTTGAGCTTACAGAAGCCGGACAGGCGGAAGTCGAACGGCAAGGCTGTTTGCCTCCGTCAGTCACTGCGAGGTGGCGCACACACAAGCCGCACTCGTCAAAAACTGAACTTGCATCGCAATGGAGAAGTGACGGCGAAGTTCTGTGACCCCATTGGGACCCACGCGGGAGGTCCCCCCACCCGATCATCTGTAAGTCGTTGAAAAATGGTGGACGCACTAGGGCTCGAACCTAGGACCCGCTGATTAAGAGTCAGCTGCTCTACCAACTGAGCTATGCGTCCCCATGCCGTCAGGCTGGCCGGGCGGGGCAGGGCGCCCCGACTCGGGAGGCGCTGCATATAGCGATCCTCCCGCGCATGAAAAGAGGCGATTTCGCCGGGCTAGCTGAAACGGCTTTGCGGCGCCTGGCGATTCCAGCGATTGACCATCATCAGCGAACCGATGCAGATCATGTTGGTCAACATCGACGATCCCCCATGGCTCATGAAAGGCAGGGGGATGCCGACGACCGGCGCGAGGCCCATCACCATCATCAGGTTGATGGCGACGTAGAAGAAGATCGTCGCCACCATCCCTGCCGCCAGCAGCTTGGCGAACCGGTCGCGCGACTTGTGCGCCACCTGCAATCCCCAGCGCATGATCAGCCCGAAGATGAGGATCACCACGATCCCGCCGATCAGCCCCCATTCCTCGGCCATGGTGGCGAATACGAAATCGGTATGCGGCTCCGGCAGATAATTGAGATGGCTCTGCGATCCTTCGTTGAAGCCCTTGCCCGTCAATCCGCCCGATCCGATCGCGATTTTCGACTGGGTGATGTGATAGCCGGCCCCCAGCGGATCGCTTTCGGGGTCGAGAAACGTGGTCACCCGTCGTCGCTGGTAATCGTGCAGGCCGAAGAAGTAGGCGATCGGGGCGACGATCAGCGCCGCCAGCGCGCCGGTAGCGAACCAGCGCATCGGCAGCCCGGCGAGAAACATCAGGACCGCTCCGCCGAATGCGATCGCGAGCGCCGTGCCGAGATCGGGCTGCAGCAGCACGAGGCCCATCGGCATGGCGATCAGGACTCCGGCCGGGACGAGCGCTCGCCACGAAGTGGTCATAGCCGGAGGCAGGCCGCTGTAGAAGCGTGCCAGAACGAGCACGACGGCCGGCTTCATCAGTTCCGATGGTTGCAGTTGGATAACGCCCAGATCGAGCCAGCGCTGGCTTCCGCCGCCGACAAAGCCCATGGCCTCCACTGCGACCAGCATTACCAGGACCACGGCATATCCCGGATAGGCCAGCAGACGGACGAGATCGCGGCTGAACAGCGTCATCACGCACGCCATCGCCAGGAAAATGCCGAAGCGCACCAGGTGCGAGACGGCAAATGGCTGCCAGTGCCCGCCTGCTGCGGAGTACAGGACCATCGCTCCGAAACCGACCAGCACGAACAGGGGCAGCAACATGCCCCAGGGCTGGCGCGCGACGGGTGCTGGAATGACCGAACTCATTCGTCCACCTGCGAACGGTTGATCGCGGCATCGGTCGCTTCGTTGACGGGAACCATAGCGGCGGCCCGCGCTTCGGCATCAACGCGGTCGAAGATCTCCTCTTCCCGGCGGGGCACGGGGATGACGGCCTCGCCCGCCTGCGCGGCATAAGCGGCGTACTTCGCGTTCAGCCGCTCCTGCGCCGTTCCGCCCCATTGCTGTTCCAGCGCATGAAGCGCCTCCATCCCTTTTTCGGGGTCGAACAGAAAGGTCGTGACGTCCCGCGCGATCGGATAGGCGGCCCCCGATCCGCCGCCATGTTCGATCACCACGGCCCCGGCATAGCGAGGGTTGTCGTACGGCGCGAAGAAGATGAAGAGCCCATGGTCGCGATATTTCCACGGACCGGAGCGGCCGTCCGACTTGGCGAGCGAGACGACCTGTGCGGTGCCGGTCTTGCCGGCCATAAGGACATCGGGGATCGGCAGGCGTGCACGCCCGGCCGTGCCGGGGCCGTTCACCACGTCGCTCATCGCCTGGCGGACCAGCGCGACATGCTCGGGCGGGAAATCGGCGGAGGCGAACGGGGGCTCGGTGCCTCCGAACAGGAGCCTGGGCTGGACATGATATCCGGTAGCGATGCGCGAGGCCATGACCGCCAGCTGCAGAGGATTGGCCAGCATATAGCCCTGGCCGATGGTCGCATTGACCGTGTCGAAGGCCTGCCATTCCCGGCCGTGCTTGCGCAGTTTCCACGCCGGATCGGGGACGGTGCCGTAAAACTGGCTGAGCACCGGCAGGTCGAACTCTTGGCCCATGCCGCAACGGCGTGCCATCGCCGCGATCGGGTCCATCCCGATCCGCTGGGCGAAGTGATAGTAATACACATCGCAGCTCTGGTAGATGCCTTTGGCCATATCGACCCGGCCATGCCCGCCGCGTTTCCAGCAGCGAAACACCCGGTTTCCGACGCGAAGACCCCCGCCGCAAAAGACGCTTTCCTCCGGATCGAGGCCTTCGCGGAGAAACGCCAGCGAAACCATCGGTTTGACCGTGGAACCCGGGGGATAAAGGCCCTTCAGAACCTTGTTTCGCAAAGGCACGCGTTCGTCTTCGCGCAACATGGCATATTCGATACTGCCGATCCCGTCGGAAAAGCTGTTGGGATCGAAGCTCGGCATCGAGGCCATGCACAGCAGGTCGCCGGTCCGGCAGTCCATCACCACGACGGAACCGGATTCGAGCCCGATGCGGCGGGCGGCATAGTCCTGCAGCGGACCGTCGATTGTCAGCTTGACCGATTTGCCCTGCACGTCTTCGCGCGTTTCCAGGTCGCGCACGATTCGGCCCGATGCGGTGACTTCCACCCGGCGAGCGCCGGGGATACCACGGAGCCGCTGCTCGAACTGTTTTTCCAGGCCGTCCTTGCCGATCTTGTAGCCCGGAGTGATCAGCAGCGGGTTGCGGTCAGCCTCGTATTCTTCGGCGGAAGCCGGGCCGACATATCCGATCAGGTGCCCGACCGAGGGCCCGGTGGGATAGAAGCGGGAAAAGCCGCGCTGGGGGACCACCCCAGGCAACTCCGGAAGACGCACGCTGAGTGCCGCGAACTGTTCGTAGCTGAGGCCGGTGCCGACTTCGACCGGGCGAAATCCCCGGGTCTGGTCCATTCGTTCGCGCAAGTCGCGCAATTGCGTTCGGTCGAGCGCAAGCACCTCTCCCAGCACCGCAATCTCGCGATCGGTGTCGGTCATTCGCTCCGGGATGACGTCGACCCGGAAATCGGCGCGGTTGGACGCCAGCGGAGCGCCGTTGCGATCGAGGATCCAGCCCCGCCGCGGAGGGATCAGCGACAGGTTGACGCGATTGCTTTCCGCCTCGGTGCGGTATTTCTCGTTCTCGGCGATGGCGATATAGCCCATGCGCACCGCCAGAAGCGTGCCGATCCCGGCGCCGAAAGCCGCGATCGCGAAGCTGCGCCGGTCGTAGACGTTTTCCAGCGTGGCTGACGTGATCTGTGACGAGGCGGCCTTGCGATAGCGCGACTTCCTGCCGAACATCAGGCGAGTATCCGAATGCGCAGGAGCCTGAACCGGTCGAGGGCGGAAACCATACGGGCGATAATGGGATAGACGAGCAGCGACAGCAAGATCTGCGGCATCAACGCACCCAGCAGCGGCGTGCCCGGGCTTGCGCCCGACAGCAGCGCGGCCGCGACGATGTAGCCGGTCGTGATCACGCCGGCGATCAGCCAGTCCTGAAGAAAGCTGCGCCAGGGGAACCGGATTTCGATCGCTTCTATCGCGATCATTGCCAGCGACCACAACAGAACGCCGCTGCCGAAAGGCTGGCCGCTGAAGAGATCGTCGATAGCGCCGAACGGAACGCCGGCCCATACCGGGAGGAGGCCGGGCCGTACCAGGCGCCACGATACCAGCACCATCAGCCCGATCGGCGGAACCAGCGGTGCGGCGGAAGCAATGGGGAACACGGGCAGAAGGCTGGCCAGAACGATGGTCGCCCAGGGAACCGCATATGCCAGCGTTGGCGAATGGGCCCGGTTGATCCGCGAACCGTAGGCGTCGCGGCGCGATCGGGGGTCGGCGCGCTCCATCAGTCGCCCACCCGCTGCTCGACCGGCGTTTCCGCCGCCAGAATGGCGTCTTCCTGCCAGATGTCCTCGACTGCGACGTAATCGGTGGCCGCGGGGTCGCTGATGATCCGCGCCAGGGCGCCGTCCTCGGTCTTCTCGGCGACGATGGCGACCGCCGTGCCGGGCCGGTAATAGCCGCCTGCGCCGCTGGTGACGAAGACGTCGCCGGGCTTCAGCGGATTGATGCCGAGATTGATCAGCCGGATGCGAAGCATGCTGTCGCCGCGCCCTTCGGCGAAGGCGACGACATTGCCGTCGGCAAGGCGGACCGGCAGGACGCTCTGGCTATCGGTGAGAAGCAGGACCCGCGAGCTGTGCCGCCCGACCTCGAGCACGCGACCGACCACGCCGCGCGGACTGCGCACCGGCATTCCGGCGGTCACGCCGTCGGCGCTGCCGGCGCCGAGATAGGCGAAGCGCCGGGCGCTGGCGGAGGTCGATCCGATCAGGCGCGCGACCGCCACCGGGCGAACTTCGCCCTCCTGCAATCCCAGCAGGGCTTTGAGCCGTTCGTTCTCGAGCGCGATCGCCTCCGCTTCTGCCAGGCGAATACGGGCGAGTTCGACTTCCTTCTTCAGCTCGGCGTTCTGGCTTCCCGCGCGCAGATAGCCGCGTATCGATTCGATCAGATTCTGGCTTTCGGCCCGAACTTCGGCGCTTGTCGCAGCCGCCGGTGCAATCGCGTCGGCGGCGACGGAACGCGGGCCGCTGAAGCTGGCCGGGCGCCAGAGCGAGAGGGCGAGCAGAACTGCGCCGACAAGCGCACCTATCCCGGCGATCACATAGCCGGTAAAAACCCCGTATTGCGCCCTGCGCGAATAGCTCGAGCGCCGTGACGAAGTCGGCGCCATATGTCCTCCCTCAAGCGGTCATCAATACGCCGCGATAGATCGGATCTTCCATCGCCCGGCCGGTGCCGATGGCGACGCACGACAACGGATCTTCGGCGATGCTGACGGGCAGGCCGGTTTCCTCGCGCAGATGCTCGTCCAGTTCCTGGATCAGCGCGCCGCCGCCGGTGAGCACGATACCCTGGTCGACGATGTCTGCCGCAAGCTCGGGGGCCGTGTTCTCCAGCGCGATTCGCACGCCTTCGACGATCGCACCGATCGGCTCGGCCAGCGCTTCGGCGACATGCGCCTGGTTGATCGTGATTTCCTTGGGCACGCCGTTCACGAGATCGCGCCCCTTGAGCGTGATGGTTTCCCCCACGCCGTCTTCGGGGACGGTGGCGATGCCGTAATCCTTCTTGATCCGCTCCGCCGTCGATTCGCCGATCAGCAGGTTATGGTGGCGCCGGACGTAGGAAACGATCGCCTCGTCCATCTTGTCGCCGCCGGTGCGGACCGAAGTGGTGTAGGCGAGACCACGCAACGACAGCACCGCGACCTCGGTCGTGCCGCCGCCGATGTCGACGACCATCGAGCCGACCGGCTCCGTCACCGGCATGTCCGCGCCGATCGCAGCGGCCATCGGCTCGAGGATCAGGTAGACGGCGCTCGCACCGGCATTGCTGGCCGCATCGCGGATCGCGCGCCGTTCGACGGACGTCGAACCGGAAGGGACGCAGATGGTAATTTCGGGATAGCGAAACAGGCTCTTCTTCCCGTGCACCTTGCGAATGAAGTGCTTGATCATCTCCTCGGCGATTTCGATGTCGGCGATTACGCCGTCGCGCAGCGGGCGGATCGCCTCGATGCTGTCGGGCGTCTTGCCCATCATCATTTTCGCATCGTCGCCGACGGCCTTGACTCGCTTGATGCCGTTGATCGTCTCGATCGCGACCACCGAAGGCTCGTTGAGAATGATGCCCTGGTCCTGGACGTAGACCAGAGTGTTCGCCGTACCGAGGTCGATTGCCAGGTTCTGCGAGCCGAATTTGAACATATTGGACAGGAAGCTCATTGCCGTTGCGCGTTTCCGTAAATGTTTCGGGTCCTTGCCGCAGTTACCTGCGACTGCCGTAACCCGCATCTGACAGGGATGGCGGGTCCTTACCCAATGCTGCAGGAAAAGGCCAAAAGAATTGTCATGAAAAACCGGGCATACCCATCCGCCGGCCTCGAAATACCCGCGCTTCGCCGCTAGGTAACCGGTGATGCCCGAAATTCGCCGCCTGCCCGAAGACCTGGTGAACCGCATTGCCGCCGGCGAAGTGGTGGAGCGCCCGGCGTCGGCGCTCAAGGAACTGGTCGAGAACGCGATCGATTCCGGCGCCTCGCGAGTTGCGGTCAAGATCGCGGAAGGCGGATTGGCGCGGATCGAGGTTACCGATGACGGCTGCGGAATGACCCCTGCGGACATGGCGCTGGCGCTGGAGCGTCATGCGACGTCCAAACTGCCCGAGAGCCTGATCGGGGAAGAGGGCGCGATCGAGCGGGTCGTCAGTCTGGGTTTTCGCGGAGAGGCGCTGCCTTCCATTGCCAGCGTCGCCCGGCTCACTCTCGAAAGCCGGCCGCAGGGCGAGGCGGAAGGCTGGAAGTGCGTCGTCGACCACGGCGAGCTGCGCGAGGAAGGCCCCGCCGCTCTGCCGCCCGGAACGCGGGTGCGGGTGGAAAACCTGTTCGGCAACGTGCCGGCCCGCCGCAAATTCCTGCGTACCGCGCGGAGCGAATATGCTGCCTGCCACGATGTCGTCCGGCGGCTTGCAATGGCGCGGCCGGATATCGCCTTCATCTTCGAGCATGGCGAGCGCCGTATCCTTTCGCTCCAGGCCGGGCAGCCACTGACCGGGCGCGTGTCGGAAATCGTCGCCCGCGAACTGGCCGCGAACGGGGTCGAAATCGATCTCGAACGCGGCGCCATGCGCCTGACCGGAATAGCCGGGCTGCCGACGTACAACCGCGGGGTTGCCGACCACCAGTACTTGTTCGTCAACGGGCGGCCGGTGAAGGATCGCCTGCTCAGCGGAGCTGTGCGGGGCGCCTATGCCGACATGCTCGCGCGCGATCGTCATGCGGTGCTCGCGCTGTTCATCGAGCTTCCGGCGGAGGATGTCGACGTCAACGTCCATCCGGCCAAGACCGAAGTGCGTTTTCGCGATGCGGCGGCGGTGCGGGGCTTCATCGTCTCCGGTCTACGCCAGGCGCTCGCGACCGGCGACAAGCGCAGCGCACAGGCCCCCGATGCCGCCGCGATGGGACGCTGGCAGAGCGAACCTGCGGGAGAGGCGGCGGAGGGCGAGCGCTCGTCGGCAAGCGCCCTGCAGTCGATCTTCTCCGGGCGCGACTGGTCGCGCTCGCAGAGCGGCGTGCGCGAAGCGTCGCAAGCCTGGCGCGGTTACGAGCGCGAGGTCATGGCCGCCCCCCAGGGCCGGGCGGAAGAAGCGGCGCCCTTGCCGGAGGATGCCGCGGAATACCCGTTGGGGATCGCACGGGGGCAGGTTGCGAACACATATATCGTTGCCGAAGCGGCCGATGGCCTCGTGCTGGTCGATCAGCACGCGGCGCACGAACGGCTGGTCCTCGAACGTCTTCGCGCCGCGGGTGCGGGCGATTCGGTCGCCCGCGCGCAGGCGCTGCTGATTCCCGAGGTCGTCGAGCTGGAGGAAGCGGCGTGCGACCGGCTCGAAGAAGCGGCGGAGAAGCTGGGCGATCTGGGCCTGGCCATCGAACGGTTCGGCCCCGCCGCGATGCTGGTCCGCAGTGTGCCCCATTCGCTGCGCAAGTCCGATCCGCGCAAGCTGCTGCAGGATATCGCCGACGATCTCGCCCAGCACGGCGAGGCCCTGCTGCTTGGCGAAAAGCTCGATCTCGTACTGGCGACGATGGCGTGCCACGGATCGGTGCGGGCCGGGCGCGTGCTGTCGGTGGCCGAGATGAATGCCCTGCTGCGCGAAATGGAGCGCACCCCCAGGTCCGGCCAATGCAATCACGGCCGCCCGACCTGGGTCAAACTGAAGATGGAAGATGTCGAAAAACTGTTCGGAAGGCACTGAGATGAAGCGGCTTGTCGTCGTCGTGCCGTTCCTGTTGCTCGCTTGCGGGGACCCCGAGCCGACGCCCGAGCAGGTCCTTGCGGCCGAAAACCGTGCTATCGCCGCAGTAGAGGCGGCGCAGAATGTTCCGCCGGTGCCGGTTTCGCCGGAGCCCATCGCCCGCGCCGATATCGAAAGCCACGGGCTTTCAGGCGCCGGCTGCGTGTTCCGAAAGGATCCGGGAAACGACGATCCGCTGGCGCTGGCTCTGGAGCGGGGCGCGTTCGTCAAGATCGAGGGCGAACTGCATCGGCTCGCCCCCGATGCGGGCAGCGCATCGTTGCCGGTTATGGCCCGCTCGCGATACGATGGGCGCGAATACGGAATGATCCTCGACCTCGCGGAGGAGGAGGGCATGCAGACCGGTGCGGAAACGATCGACTATCCCGGCCGTCTGGAATTGCGCAACGGGCGCGGCCAGCTGGTCTTCGGTTCGAACGGCATCGTCCAGTGCGGCAGCTAGCGCGTTCGCCATTGGTAACGGGCGAACGGGCTTGATGCCTGCTTTCAATCCGCGATCGGCGCCGCAGGATCGCGCACCTGTATCAGACCGTTCGAGATCATTTCCAGCACGACGACATCGTCCTGGTTGAAGACCTGGATGCGCGACTTGAACAGGCCCATGTCGGGGCGCTTGCGGCTGCGCCGCTTGGCAATCACCTCGGTTTCGCAGCGAAGCGTGTCGCCGGGATAGACGGGGCGCTTCCACTTCAGCTCGTCGACACCGGGCGATCCCAGCCCCGCCTGTTTCACATCGCGCATGTTTTCGACCAGCATACGCATGGTCATCGCGCAGGTGTGCCATCCGCTGGCGGACAGCCGGCCGAAATGCGTCGCGGCCGCGGCATCGTCGTCGAGATGAAACGGTTGCGGGTCGTACTTCGCGGCGAAGTCCGTCACCTCCTCGCGCGTGACTTCGTACCGGCCGAAGCTTCGCCTCGTACCGACTTCGATATCTTCGAAATAGTTCACTTTGGTCCCCCAGACTGAATCGGGCCATCGCCGTGTAGCCCATCGGACCGCCGCCCGAACAGCGCCGCGTGCATCGGTCTTCGCGCGTCGTGACCCGCTGCACTGGCCATGCACAAGCGCGGGATGGGGGCAAGCAGACCGGTGCGGCCGTTATCGACCGGATCGCGGGATTCGGCTCGCCGGGGTCCTTCAGGGTCTGGCGATCATCCAGATCGCCATGCCGATCATGAAAAGGTTTTCGGTAAGCGAGACGAAGCCGAGCGGCACGTTGCTCGACCCGCCGACGCAGGCGCATTTGATCTCGCGCTTCTGGACATAAACCGCGTAGAATACGCTGACGGCGCCGATGGTGCCGATGACGAACGCAACCGGAATGGACAGCCAGTTGAGCGCATGGGCCGCCATCAACACACCGGCGCCCGCCTCCAGGAAAGGGTAGGCATAGGAATAGGGCACCCAGCGCCGGGCGAGCAGGTCGTAGCCGACGAACATGCTGGAGAACCGCTCCACGTCCTGCAGTTTCAGCATTGCCAGGATCGCCATCGTGAATGCCACGAACCATTCGGCAGCGCGCACGGTGAGAGCCGAACCGAATGCGAAATGGCTGACCGCCATCGCCAGCGCGGCCGCGATGGCGAACACTGCGATCACCGGGCGGTAGCTGGTCGAATCTTCGGGAGGCAGGGGCCGGTCGAAAAAGGCGCGCAGTTCGCTGTACCCGCCGATGCGCTTGCCCCCGATGAACACCTGGGGTGTGGTTTCGACGTCGTGCTCGCGCTTGAAGGCGTCCGTTTCTTCGCGGGTTGTAAGCCAGTGGTCTTCGACAGCATAGCCGTGCCGTCGAAGCAGCCATTTCGCTTTGATGCCGTAAGGGCAAACGTGCTTGTCCATCACCATGCGATGGAGGCGGGCGATCTTGTCGTTGCTCATGAATGTCTCCATAGCGTCCGTACCATGGTACGGAGTCAAGCATGAATGCCATGCGCATTTCCGATCTCGCCCGCGCCGGCGGTGTCGGGGTCGAAACGGTTCGCTTCTATCAGCGCAAGGGACTGCTCCCCAAACCGCGGGGAGCGGTGCAGGGCGCACGCCACTACGGACCCGAAGACGCCCGGCGGCTGCGTTTCGTGCGACAGGCGCAGGCCGCCGGGTTCTCGCTGGCCGAAATCGCTGAACTGATCGACCTGGACCGGACTGGCGACCGGGCGCGGGCCCGCACGATGGCGCGCGAGCGGATCGCCGCACTGGACGCGCGCATTGCGCAACTCGCTTCGGCGCGCGAGTCGCTGGCGAGGCTCGCAGCCGGTTGTGCGAAAGGCGATGCGGGTCCCTGTCCGATTCTTGCGGCGTTCGACTAGAGCCGTTTTCGGCAAGGCTGAAGCGGCACCGGCCCGGTGCCGTCTCAATGAAACGACTCTAGCTGCGAAACGCCGGGCGCAAGCCGTCGGCATCGAGTTTCGGAATGATCCGATAGCGCGAGAGCACGAGGCTGAAGAGGCCGAACATCAGAAGGCCGATCGCAACCAGTGTGAAGACGATGCCGTCGTCCGCAAGGCTCGCGACCGCGTCGCCCAGCGTCAGGACCTGCTCGCTTCCGCTCGAAAGAAAGCCTGCCTGAACGAGAGACCATCCGATCAGCAGGAACACCACCGCGCGGGCGATATAGCCGATACCGCCGAGCAGTCGCGTCTGGGAGGGCGCGCCCGGCGCGATGCGGTGCATGAACTCGCCCGTCCATCCTTTCTTCGCCTGAAACGCTGCCGCCACGATGAAAGCCGCACCCAGCAGGCCCAGAATCGCACCGCCGAATTGCATCGAGAGAATCCCCGAAGCAGCCGCCTGCGCGCCGCCCCCACTGTCCGAACCGGTAGTTGCGAACTCGAACGCCGAATAGGCCAAGGCCAGGTGGCCGACGGCGCTTCCGGCATGACCGATCCGGCGCGCCCAACCGGTCGTGTCGCTACCCTGATTTTCGATATCGAACAGCGGCGAGGCCAGGCGGAACAGCGCATAGGCCAGCAGGCCGACCACCATCAACCACAGGATTGCCGTGCCCAAGGGAAATTCCTGGATAGCGTGGAAAATGCCGTTGGTGCCCTGACCGATCCGTCCGGCACTGGTCAGAGCGATCAAGCCGAGAACGGAGTAGAGGATTGCGCGGCTGAAATAGCCGACGCGCACCAAGGTGCTGAATTTTGCGGACTTATCTGCCATGACACGGCGCTCCCCTGTTGAATTGCAGGGGAACGTCGCAAGGCCGAAATCTGTTCCACGGGCTGTTGGAATCGTTTTCCTGAGCGGGCCGGTGCCGCTTCAGCCTTGCTGAAAACGACTCTAGCGCTGTGCGTTGTCGTCCAGCGCGCCGCGAACCGGCGTCAGGGCCGAAGCGGCTTGCGGGAGGCCCATGAGTTCCCGAAGCAACGGCGCAACGACGGTGTTCTTGAACCCCGGAATGCGAACACCCTGCCGAAATGCGGGGCCGTGGGCAACGAACAGCGCCGCCATTTCGGGCGCTGCCGGATCGTACCCGTGACTGCCGCCGGTCCACTCTCCCTCACGCCGGGTCGGCGCGATCGTCCACCCGGTCTCGGGCAGGCAGAGGTAGGGCGGAATGCGCGCATGGGTACCATAGTCGAAGCGGGCCGGCATCTCGCCCTTGCGCCAGCATTCCATATGCGGATGTTCGCGCAGAAGCGCGGCCTCGAGCGCCTCGACGCTGCCCTCCGTGGGCTGGAACGTGGCGTAGGCGCCGCTTTCCACCAGGCGGTAGAGCGTGGGATCGAGCATTTCGTCGAGCGCGATCACCCGCGCCGAACTCGTCGCCGCCATTCCGTGATCGGACACGATCACCAGATTGGCGGGCTGGCCCAACCGTTCCAGACCTTCCACCAGCATTGCGATATCGCCATCGATATCCCGCAAGGCGGCATTGAGTTCCGCACTGTCCGGCCCTCCCACGTGGCCGGCCGTGTCGACGGTGTCGAAATAGAGCGTCACGAAAGCCGGACGGATCTCGGCCGGCCGGCGGAGCCAGTCGAGCACGGTGTTGACGCGCTGCACGTTGCTCACTGCCATGCTGAACTGTTGCCAGTCCTGCGGATAGCGGCCGCCTTCGGGAGAGCCCCATCCGCTCTCGGGCATGGTACCGCCCCAGGCGACGGCCGAGCCGGGCCAGAACATCACGGCGGTGCGGATGCCCGCCTCCTCGGCCTCGACCCAGACCGGCTTTGCCGCGTTCCACCACCATGGATCGACGGTGGCCATCGTGAACACTTCCTCCGGCCGGGCGGGATCCTCGATCCGGTTGGCGGTGATTCCGTGCACATCGGGCACCACGCCGGTTACCAGCGTCCAGTGGTTGGGAAAGGTCTTCGAAGGGAACGAAGGCTGTATCGGAGCGCGCACCCCCTCCGCCGCGAGCGACGACAAGGTCGGCGTCAGCCCGCGGTCGAGGTAGTCGGGACGAAATCCGTCGATCGAAACGAGCACCGTCACCGGCTTGCGCTGTTCGGCAGCTGCCTCTGGCGCCGCCGCGATGGATCGCACGGGGGCCTGATGGGCGGGGGCGCAAGCGGAAAGCAGCGCCGCCGCCGCCAGGGTGAGGGCACTTGCAAGCCTGCGCATGGATTCGCTCCGATCGATCAGACGTTGAACTTGAACAGCATTACGTCGCCGTCCTGGACGAGGTATTCCTTGCCTTCCTGCCGCAGCTTTCCGGCCTCTCGTGCGCCTGCCTCGCCGCCAAGCGCGACGTAGTCATCGTAGGCAATTGTTTCAGCTCGAATAAACCCGCGCTCGAAATCGGTATGGATTTCACCGGCCGCTTGCGGCGCCTTGGCGCCGTCGGGAAACGTCCAGGCGCGCGATTCCTTCGGCCCGGCAGTGAAGAAGGTCTTGAGGCCGAGCAGCTTGTATCCCGCGCGGATCACGCGGCTGAGCCCGCTTTCGGAAAGGCCCAGCTCCGCGAGGTATTCGGCGCGCTCTTCCTCGTCCATCGCGACCAGTTCGCTTTCGATCGCGGCGGAAACGACGACCGCTTCGGCGCCTTCGGCAGCGGCCTTCTCGAACACCTTTGCGCTGAAGGCGTTGCCCTCGGCCGCGTCTTCTTCCGCCACGTTGCAGACATAGAGCACGGGCTTGGCTGTCAGCAGCTGCGCCTGCGCGAAGATCCGCGCCTCCTCGTCGTCCTTCGGCTCGGTCAGCCGTGCGGGTTTGCCATCGCGCAGCAGTTCGAGCGCCTGGCCGAGCACGCTCGCCATGATCTTCGCTTCCTTGTCGCCGCCGGTGGCTTTCTTGGCCGCGGCGGGCACGCGCTTTTCCAGGCTTTCGAGGTCCGCGAGCATCAGTTCGGTTTCGACCACTTCGGCGTCGGCAATCGGATCGATCCGGTTGCTGACGTGCTGGATGTCGTCGTCTTCGAAACAGCGCAGGACATGCACGACGGCGTCGACCTCCCGGATATTGCCGAGAAACTGATTGCCCAGCCCTTCGCCCTTGCTCGCGCCTTTCACCAGCCCCGCGATGTCGACGAACGCCAGCTGGGTCGGGATGACCTTGGCCGAACCGGCGATGGCCGCGATCTTCTCCAGCCGTTCGTCGGGCACGGCAACCTGGCCGACATTCGGCTCGATCGTGCAGAACGGATAGTTGGCCGCCTGCGCCGCCTGCGTTTCGGTCAGCGCGTTGAACAGGGTGGACTTGCCCACGTTGGGCAGCCCGACGATTCCGCAGCGGAAACCCATGAGCTTCGAATACCTTCCATCAACCGTCGCCGCGAAAATGACGCGGCCTTACGGAGCGGGCGCTATAAAGAAATGCCGTGCCGCGACAAGCATGCGCTATTCGTGCACCGCCCGCACCAGCGGCCCGAGCCGTTCGGAGCGGCCAAGCCAGGCGACCTGGGTGGCGGCGGCAACGCGGTTGATTTCCGTTTGCGGGATTGCACTGCCGCTGACCGCGCGCCGCAGCGGGCGAGTGCCGGGCGGCATGGCGATAATTTCGGCGATCGCGTGCGGGATGTCCATGACGTCTGCTGTCCGGCCCGATCCGTCCTCTGTCCCCATCCGCGCCACGATTTCGGGGTAGCCGGCCTTGTGCACCTCCGCCGCGCGATCCTTGAGCGCGCTGGTGTAGATGTTGCGGTTGACCCAGACCCTGGTCGGATAGCCGCCCGGCTCGATGATGGTGACATCGATATTGTGCGGCACCAGTTCGTAGGCGAGCTGTTCGAACATCGCCTCCACCGCGAACTTGTTGGCCGAATAGTGGCCGCCATAGGGCACGATCACGCGGCCCAGTTGCGACGACACGGCGAAGATCTGACCGCTGCCGGCAGCGCGCATGGCCGGCAGGACCGCGCGTGCCACGCGGTAATAGCCGAAGACGTTGGTATCGAACGCAAGCCGGGTCGCTTCCATGTCCTGAACCTCGATCGGACCGGAAATTCCGATGCCGGCGTTGTTCACCAGAACATCGAGCGCGCCGCCCGCTTGCCGCTCGGCCTCGGCCACGGCGCGCGCGACCATTTCATCGTCGAGAACGTCGAGTTCGAGCACGGTGATATCGAGGTCTTCGTCGCGTGCCAGTCGCTCCAGTTCCGCCGCCTCGGGCCGCGGCAGGTTCCGCATGGTCGCGAAGACTTTCGCGCCGAGGCGGGCGTAGTGCTCGGCACCGACGCGGCCGAAACCGGACGAGCAGCCGGTGATGAGGATGGACTTGCCCGACAGGTCGGGACTGGCGGAAACGGCATCGGCCCGGGCGCGCGTTGCGGTAGCGGCAAGTGCGGTGGTCGCGGCGGCGCCAGCGAGCAGGGAACGGCGATCGATCGTCGGCATCGGTTGCTCCTGTAAGTTATCCGCCACGTCAATAGACGCAGGCGATGCTCACGGTCGATACTCCTGGCGCGTTTCGCTATCCCTGCATCCGCAAGGCCACGTCGCTCATGAACCGGGCGGAATCGCCCCGTGCGAGCCACTCCGCCTCTGCCCCGATCGCCGCCAGCATATCGGTCAGCGTGTCCATTTCCGCCTTGGCGTAATTGCCGAGGACGTGCCCGGTAACGCGATCCTTGTGCCCCGGATGGCCGATGCCGATGCGCACGCGGCGGAAGTCCGGGCCCAGATGCTGGTCGATCGAGCGCAGTCCGTTGTGTCCGGCAAGGCCGCCGCCCGTGCGGACCTTGATCTTGAACGGGGCGAGATCGAGTTCGTCGTGAAAGACCGTCAGGTCTTCGACCCCCAGCTTGTAGAAGCGCAACGCCTCGCCCACGCTGCGCCCGCTCTGGTTCATGAACGTCGCGGGCTTGAGCAGCAGGATCTTCTCGCCCCCGATGCGGCCTTCCTGAACCCAGCCGGAGAATTTCTTCTGCACCGGGCCGAAACCGTGCATCTCCGCGATCACGTCGCAGGCCATGAAGCCCACGTTGTGCCGGTGGAGCGCATATTGCGGTCCGGGATTGCCGAGGCCAGCCCAAATCTGCATCCGCGCGCTCTAGCGTTCCGGGAGAGGACGACAACCCCCCGATCCATGTCTTCTACCGGTTCAGCCGCCCCTCGATCAGGCCGTCGACCAGCGAAGGATCGGCCAGCGTCGACGTGTCGCCCAACGAACCGTAGTCGTTCTCGGCGATCTTGCGCAGGATGCGGCGCATGATCTTGCCGGAGCGGGTCTTGGGCAGGGCAGGGGTGAAGTGCAGGTGATCGGGCGTCGCGATCGGGCCGATTTCCTTGCGCACCCATTGGCGCAGTTCTGCGGCCAGATCGTCCGACGGCTCCTCGCCCGCATTGAGCGTGACGTAGCAGTAAATCCCCTGGCCCTTGATATCGTGCGGGAAGCCAACCACCGCCGCCTCCGCTACCTTGGGGTGGAGCACCAGGGCGCTTTCGACTTCGGCGGTGCCCATGCGGTGGCCCGATACGTTGATAACGTCGTCCACCCGCCCGGTGATCCAGTAATAGCCGTCTTCGTCGCGTCGGCAGCCGTCGCCGGTGAAATACTTGCCCCTATAGGTGCTGAAATAGGTCTGCACGAACCGCTCGTGATCGCCGTAGACGGTGCGCGCCTGCCCGGGCCACGAGCGGGCGATGCACAGGTTGCCGCTGGCCGCGCCTTCCAGCACCTGGCCGTCGCCGTCGACCAGTTCGGGACATACGCCGAAGAACGGGCGTCCGGCGCTGCCCGGTTTCATCGGGTGCGCGCCGGGCAGGGTAGTAATCATGATCCCCCCCGTTTCGGTCTGCCACCAGGTATCGACCACCGGGGTTTCGCCCCGGCCGACGTTATCGTGATACCAGCGCCAGGCCTCCGGATTGATCGGCTCCCCCACTGTGCCGAGCAGGCGCAGGGACGACAGGTCGTGCTTGCGCACATGGGCCGTGCCCTCGCGCATCAGCGCGCGGATCGCGGTCGGCGCGGTATAGAAGATGTTGACTTTGTGCTTGGCGCACACTGCCCAGAAACGGTCGTGATCGGGCCAGTTGGGCACACCTTCGAACATCAGCGCGGTCGCACCGTTCTGCAGCGGACCATAGACGATATAGCTGTGCCCGGTGACCCAGCCGATATCGGCGGTGCACCAGTAGACCTCGCCCGGACGGTAATCGAAGACATAGCGGAACGTGGTTTCGGTCCAGACGGCATAGCCGCCGACCGTATGCAGCACGCCCTTCGGCTTGCCCGTCGACCCAGAGGTGTAGAGGATGAACAGCGGATCTTCGGCCTTCATCTCCTCGCACGGGCAGTCTTCGGCAACCCCCTGGGACAGTTCGTGGTACCAGTGATCGCGCCCTTCGGTCATGGCCACGTCCGCGCCCGTGTGGCGCACGACCAGCGCGGCCTTGACCGGGGCTTTCTCCAGCGCTGCGTCGACATTGGCCTTAAGGGGCACGGTCTTCGATCCTCTCAGCCCCTCGTCGGCGGTGACGATCCAGTCGCTTGCGCAATCCTCGATCCGGCCGGCAATCGCGTCGGGCGAGAAACCGCCGAAGATCACCGAATGGACCGCGCCGATGCGGGCGCAGGCGAGCATGGCGATCGCGCCTTCGGGGATCATCGGCATGTAGATCGTCACGCGGTCGCCCTTGGCCACGCCCATCTTCTTGAGCGTGTTCGCCATGCGGATCGTCTCGCGGCGAAGATCGGCATAGGTCAGGCGGCGCACTTCGCCCTGCGGATCGTCCGGCTCGAAGATCAGGGCGACGGTGTCGCCATTGCCGGCTGCGACATGGCGGTCGACCGCGTTGTGGCAGATGTTCAGCGAACCGTCTTCGAACCAGCGGATATCGACCGGGTCGTAGCTCCAGTTCGCGATTGTCCGCGGGTCGCGGAACCAGTCGAGCCGCTGCGCCTGCTCGGCCCAGAAACCTTCGGGGTCGTCGATACTGCGGCGGTACATCGCCTCGTAGTCGGCAAGCGAGCAGGCGGCGCGTTCCTTCGCTGCGGCGGGAACGGGGACGGTTTCGTGATCGATTTCGCTCAAGCTGCTCTCTCCCGACGTGCGATTGCGATTCGTATACCGCGCCCGGGTTAGGCAAGCGACCGCTCAAACGCAAAACGCCGGCCCATCGCTGGGCCGGCGTTGCGTGTTCCGGGTAAAGGAACGGGGGGTCGAGGATCAGTCCTCGCCGCCTTCTTCCTTGTCGCCGCTATCGTCTTCGGCATTCTGTTCGGTCGCCGGGACATCGTCGGCCGACGCTTCCGCACCTTCTTCCGCCTCGGCGCGCTTGAGCGCAGACGGGGCGACGATGGTCGCGATGGTGAAGTCGCGATCGGTGATCGCGCTTTCCGAACCTTCCGGCAACTCGACGTGGCTGATGTGGATCGAATCGCCGACTTCGAGGCCGGTCACGTCGATTTCGATCTCGCTCGGGATCTGGTTGGCGTCGCACACCAGTTCCAGCTCGTGCCGCACGACATTGAGCACGCCGCCCTTCTTCAGGCCGGGGCTCGCCTCTTCGTTCACGAACAGGACCGGAACCGCCACGTCGACCTTGGCACCCTTGGCCAGGCGCAGGAAGTCGACATGGTTCGGGCGATCGGTGACCGGATGGAAAGCCACATCTTTGGGCAGGGTGCGAACGGTCTTGCCGCCCAGTTCGATCTCGACGATCGAATTCATGAAGTGTCCGGTGCCGAGCTGCTTGACCAGCAGACGTTCCTCGACGTGGATCGGGGTGGGGGCTTCCTTGCCGCCGTAGATGACGGCGGGAACACGGCCTTCACGACGCAGTGCACGGGAGGCTCCCTTGCCAGCCCGATCGCGCGTCTCGGCCGGCAGGGTCAGAGCGTCGCTCATGTCGCTTACCTTTCGAAATGCATTTGAGTACAGAACTTCCGCCACGCCTCCAGGGATGACCATGGCCGGAAGCGCGCGCCTATAGCGGGCCCGGGCGGAAATGCAAGCGCGGCCTGCTGCAGGCTATTGAATACGGCGGAGGGAATACCCGCGCTCGGCCAGCAGGGCAGCCAGGCCATCTTCCCCGGCGATATGCGCGGCGCCGACGGCCACGAAGGGACGCGGTGCGGCGGAAAGCATTGCCCCGAGCCGTTCGGCCCAGGCGCGGTTGCGATCGCCGTGGAGGGCCGCGCGCAGTTCCGGGTCGGCGAGGATCGCGCTGGTCGCCGGATCGGCGAGATGCGCGATTTCGCCGGAGTACCAGTTCGCCGCATGTCCGGCAGGCCGATCGCCCTGAACGGCAATGTCTGCGATCACCGAGGCCAGCAGGTCGCGCTGCTCCGTTTCGGGCAAGGTGTCGAATATATCGAGTTGCGGCCCCATGCCCTCCAGCTCCACCACTCGTGCCGGGGGCATTTCGCGCAGCAGGGCGCGGTCGACGCCGTTGGTCGCCTTCCCGCTCTTGGCATACTGCGCCAGCGTCAACGCCGCCGCCCAGGTCTCCATTCGGGACAGCGTGTCGGCAGGAACGGCATGTTCGGCCAGCAGGTCGCGCAACACGCCGCGCAGTTCCCCCGGAACCCGGTGGGCGATCGGCGGCAGTCCCTCGGCATAGGCGCGATCGTCGAACGCGCGCCGCAACGCCTCCGCATCGTCGAGATCGCGGACTTCGACGACCAGCAGGTCTGCGCTCTCCAGCGCAGCGTCGAGGCGTTCGGTTCTCCATTCGACGCCATCGGGCAGCGCATGGATCGTGCCGAACAGCCAACCTTCCACCCCGCCGCCAGGCGCGGAGATTTCGAACAGGGCGGGCGAAGCGGGCCCTGCAAACTCCGGGGGCGGATCGGACTTGCCGCAAGCCGTCAGAATCAGAAGTGCCAGAAGCGTAAGGGCTGTTCGCGAGATCACTGAACGCGCGCTGTTTCGATTCCCAGTTCGGCCAGCTTGTCCTGCACGCTCTGATTCCCGGCCAGGTGCCCGGCTCCCACAGCGACGAACACGGTGCCCGGCGTATCGAGCCGCTCTTCGATCCAGCGCGCCCAGTTGGCATTGCGCCTGTAGAGCAGCCGTTCGGCCAGCTCCGGATCGCTCATGCTCTCGTTGATAAGCCGGGCGAGTTCCTCGGCGTCGCCTTCGGCCCATTTGGCAACCATCAGATCGAGCATGGCCTTGATATCGTCGATACCCTCGACCGTCTCCATCAGGAAACGGATCTGCGTTTCGATCGGCAGCCCGTCGAAAATCGCAAGCTGTTCCTCGATCGTTTCCAGAGCGCCGCGCGCGATGCCTTCGGTTCGCGCCTGATCGAGCACGGTCTCGACCCCCGCATCGGGGCTATAGCCTTGCTGAAGCAGCGGCAGCATCGCCAGCATCATCGCGCCGTACCACGGCTCGAACCGGTCGAAGGCCGCCGGCGGCAGCCCGAGCCGGCCCAGCGCGGCTTCGTAGCTGGTGCGCTGTTCCTCGTTCAGCAGCCCGCGCAGGGTTTGATCGGCAGGAAGCATTCCAATCGAACTTATCAGGGCCTGCATCGCCTCTGCCGTTTCGGGTGTCATTTCGATCTCGGTAACCAGCAGTTCCGACCCGTCCAGCGCTTCGGCCACCGGCCCGTGATACCACTCGATCCCGGCCGGCAGCGCGTGGACGGTGCCGAACAGCCAGATTGTCGTGTCCTCGTCGGCGACTTTCCAAAGCGCCGGGGTCGCCGGCGTCGTGGCGGTTTCGACAACTTCGGTTGCAGGCGCCGCTGCACGCTTTTCGGCGAGGACAGGTGCGGTGAATGCCAGGGCAACGGCCGAGCCGGCAGCGGCAAGTCGGGAAAGGATGTCTGTCATGCGATGTCCCTGGCGCCCGATCCCTTGCCGGACGGTTAACCGATTGCGGGGCAGCCTGCGCACCTGTCAAGAACGCCCGCGACCACGGGCCGCGGCGCGCAGCACCATTGACCGATTTTTTCGCTTCCGCCATGGCCCGGGCCGATGGACCGGAACCCGAAGAACAGCTTCCAGGACATGATCCTCGCGCTCCACGATTTCTGGAGCGTGCGAGGCTGCCTGATCCTCCAGCCTTACGACATGCGTATGGGTGCGGGCACGTTCCACACCGCAACCACATTGCGCGCGCTCGGGCCCGAACCCTGGAACGCCGCCTTCGTCCAGCCAAGCCGCCGCCCGACCGACGGCCGTTATGGCGAGAACCCGAACCGGCTTCAGCACTATTACCAGTACCAGGTCATCCTGAAGCCGAGCCCGCCCGACATTCAGGAACTCTATCTGAAGAGCCTGGAAGCGATCGGCATCGATCCGCTGAAGCACGATATCCGTTTCGTGGAAGACGACTGGGAAAGTCCCACCCTGGGCGCCTGGGGGCTCGGCTGGGAGGTCTGGTGCGACGGGATGGAGGTGACCCAGTTCACCTATTTCCAGCAGATGGGCGGTTTCGACTGCAAGCCGGTTGCGGGCGAGCTGACGTACGGACTGGAACGCCTCGCCATGTATATCCAGGGTGTCGACAACGTTTACGATCTGGATTTCAACGGCCAGGGCGTAAGCTACGGCGACGTGTTTCTCGAGAACGAGCGGCAGATGTCGAAGTGGAACTTCGAAGTAGCCGATACCGACGCGCTGTTCGACCTGTTCAACAAGGCGGAGGCGGAGTGCCGCAATGCGATCGAGAACGACGTGCCGATCGCGGCTTACGAACAGGCGGTGGAAGCCAGCCACCTTTTCAACCTTCTCCAGGCCCGCGGCGTGATCAGCGTGCAGGAACGCGCCAGCTATATGGGCCGCGTGCGCGATCTGGCGCGCGGAAGCTGCGAAAAATATGCCGCGTTGAAAGCGCCGGAATGGCAGGCAAAATATCCGGAGTGGTCGCTGTGATGGCGTTTCTGTCGGACCCCGTCACATTCGCGGTGGCGCACATCCGGCCTCGTGTCGAAACGATGGCGGAGGCGGCGCATGCCTGATTTCCTCCTCGAACTTCGTTCCGAAGAAATTCCCGCCCGGATGCAGGCAGGTGCGCGGGCCGAACTGGAGAAGCTGTTCCGCCGCGAGATAGGGGCGGCGGGAATCGTCCCGGGCGAAATCACGGTGTGGTCCACCCCGCGCCGCCTTGCACTGATTGCGCGCGACCTTCCCGAAGCGACAGAGCCGGTATCCGAAGAGGCCAAGGGGCCTCCCGAAGGCGCGCCGGACCAGGCCGTCGAAGGGTTCTGCCGCAAGAACGGCGTTACGCGCGACGAACTGGAAGTGCGCGACGTAAAGGGGCGCCCGACTTATTTTGCCGTGAAGAGCGTTCCCGGCCGCGCCACGCGCGAACTGCTGGCGGAAGCGATCCCGGCGATCGTGCGCGACTTCTCGTGGCCCAAGTCCATGCGTTGGGGCGCTGCATCGCTGAGCACCGAATCGCCGCGCTGGGTGCGCCCGCTTTCGGGTATCGTGGCGATCCTGGGGGAGGATCTGGTCGAATGCGCGGTGGGCGACGTTCGCTCCGGCTATGCGACGCGGGGCCATCGCTTCCATTGTCCGGGCGAGATCACGATCGGCAGCGTCGCCGACTATGCCGACAAGCTGCGCGCGTGTCATGTGATCGTCGATCACGAGGAAAGGCAGAACCTGATCCGCGAAGGCGCACGCAAGGCCGCTGCCGACGCGGGGTTGACGCTGGTCGAAGACGAAGGGCTGGTGATCGAGAATGCCGGGCTGACCGAATGGCCTGTGCCGCTGCTCGGCCGGTTCGACGAGGACTTCCTCGCGGTCCCGCCCGAGGTCATCCAACTCACCGCCCGCGTGAACCAGAAGTATTTCGTCTGCGAAAACGACAGCGGCGAACTCGCCAACGCCTTCGTCTGCACTGCCAACATCGCCGCGGAAGACGGCGGCATGCGGGTGATCGACGGCAATCGCAAGGTGCTCGCCGCGCGCCTGTCCGACGCGCGGTTCTTCTGGGACGTGGACCGGAAGCAAACCCTTGCCGAACACGCCAAGGGGCTCGAGCGGATTACTTTCCACGAAAAGCTGGGCACCGTCGCCGACAAGGTCGAGCGCGTGGCGAAGCTGGCGCGCTGGCTGTGCGAAAACGGCATCGTCGAGGCCGACCCCGATCTGGCCGAACGGGCCGCGCGGCTTGCCAAGGCGGACCTGGTAACCGAGATGGTTGGAGAGTTCCCTGAACTTCAGGGTCTTATGGGCGGATATTACGCTCGTGCCGAAGGTTTGCCCGGCGACGTCGCCGATGCCGTCCGCGATCACTACAAGCCGGTGGGGCAGGGCGACGAAGTGCCCTCGGCGCCGATAACCGTGGCCGTATCGCTCGCGGACAAGCTGGATACTCTTCGCAGCTTCTTCTCGATCGACGAAAAGCCGACCGGCTCGAAAGATCCGTTCGCGCTTCGCAGGGCGGCCCTCGGCGTGATCCGCCTGCTTACCGACAACGAACTGCGCATGAGCGTGGGCACAGGCGACCTCCTCGAATTCTTCGCCGACCGCCTGAAGGTCCAGCAGCGCGAGGCAGGCGTCCGGCACGATCTGATCGATGCGGTCTTCGCGCTCGGGAACGAAGACGACCTCGTACGCCTTCTTGCTCGTGTGAGCGCTTTGCAGACCTTCATCGAAACCGAAGACGGGGCGAACCTCCTCGCCGCCTACAAGCGTGCCGCCAATATCCTGAAGAAGGAAGATTGGCACGGGATCGAGGGCGAAATCGCACAGACGGGGGAGGAAGACCCCCTGGCGATAGTCGACGATCCCGATCTGAAGGGCGTAATCGATGCCAAGATGTCCGAGCGACATGCGCGCGAGGCGGGTTATGCGCTGGAGCCTGCCGAGGCCGCGCTGGTCGACGCACTTGCCGAAGCCGAGCCGCGCGCGAAGCAGGCGGTTGCCGATGAGGATTTCGGTGCCGCCATGATGGCACTCGCGTCCCTGCGCGCGCCCATCGATCGCTTCTTCGATGAAGTGACGGTAAACGCAGATGAAGAAAACAAGCGCCACTTCCGGCTCGACCTGCTTGCACGCTTTCGCGCTGCGGTACACAACGTGGCGGATTTCTCTCGGATCGAGGGATAACGGGCGCTCGGGCGCAATCCACCGGGATCAGTAGGAACAGAATGGAACAGACGGTTTTCACCTTCGGCGGCGATTCTTCGCATACGAATGCTCGGCAGAAGGACAAGACCGTTACCGGCGGGAAAGGCGCCAATCTGGCGGAGATGGCCGCGATCGGTCTTCCGGTTCCGCCGGGCTTTACCATCGCGACCGACGAATGTGTCCGTTATCTGAAGGATGGCGGCGATTTCTCCAGCCAATTGCAAGACGATGTCGCCCAGGCGCTGAAGCATATCGAAAAATCCGTTGGAAAGCGGTTCGGGGATGCAGTCGATCCGTTGCTCGTTTCGGTCCGCTCCGGTGCCCGCGTCTCGATGCCGGGGATGATGGACACCGTCCTGAACCTCGGTCTCAATGACGAGACGGTGGAAGGCCTTGCGACCGCTTCCGGCGACCCGCGCTTTGCCTGGGACAGCTACCGCCGCTTCATCCAGATGTATTCCGACGTGGTGCTCGGCCTCGATCATGGACTGTTCGAAGAAGCACTCGAAATCGCCAAGGAAGACAAAGGCTTCTACAACGATACGGAAATGGAATGCGAAGACTGGCAGGCGCTGGTTGCGCAGTACAAGGCCATCGTTCGCGAGCAGCTCGGCGAGGATTTTCCGCAGGACGTGCATCATCAGCTCTGGGGCGCGATCCGCGCGGTCTTCGACAGCTGGGATTCGGAACGGGCCAAGGTCTATCGCAGGCTCAACGATATCCCGGGCGACTGGGGCACTGCGGTCAACGTCCAGGCGATGGTATTCGGCAATATGGGGGAAACCTCCGCCACCGGCGTCGCATTCACGCGCGACCCGGCGACGGGCGAGAAGGCTTACTACGGCGAATACCTGATCAACGCCCAGGGCGAAGACGTCGTCGCCGGCATCCGCACCCCGCAATACCTCACGAAGGCCGCGCGCGAAGCGGCGGGCGCGAAGCCGCTCTCGATGGAAGAGGCGATGCCTGACGCCTATGCCGAACTGGTGCAGGTATTCGAACTGCTCGAGCGGCATTATCGCGACATGCAGGATATCGAATTCACCGTGGAGCGCGGGAAGCTGTGGATGCTCCAGACGCGCAGCGGCAAGCGTACCGCAAAGGCCGCGCTCAAGCTGGCGGTGGATATGGTCGGGGAGGGGCTGATCGACGAGAAGACCGCGATCCTGCGGGTCGATCCGATGGCGCTCGATCAGTTGCTGCACCCGACACTCGATCCGGATGCGCCGCGTGACGTCCTGACCACAGGACTTCCCGCCTCGCCGGGGGCCGCATCCGGACGGATCGTGCTCGACGCCGACACGGCCGAACAGTGGTCGCATCGGGGGGAAAAGGTGATCCTGGTGCGGGTGGAAACCAGCCCGGAAGACATTCACGGAATGCACGCTGCCCAGGGCATTCTGACCGCTCGCGGCGGCATGACGTCACACGCGGCGGTCGTCGCGCGGGGGATGGGGCGGCCGTGCGTCTCAGGGGCGCCCGGCGTGTCGATCGATCTCAAGAACCGGACCCTGCGCATTGGCGAGCGCGAGTTGTCGGAAGGCGACACGCTCACGCTCGATGGGGGCAATGGACAGGTCATGGCCGGTCATGTGGCCACGATCGAACCGGAGCTGGCGGGCGATTTCGGCACCTTGATGGAATGGGCGGACAAGCATCGGCGCATGAAAGTCCGCACCAATGCAGAGACTCCGGCCGATTGCCGCATGGCGCGCCAGTTCGGCGCCGAAGGGATCGGGCTGTGCCGCACCGAACACATGTTCTTCGACGCAAGACGGATCAGGGCGGTGCGCGAGATGATCCTGGCCGACAGCGAGAAAGGCCGCCGGGCGGCGCTGGCCAAACTGCTGCCCGAACAGCGCGCCGACTTCCGCGAAATATTCGAGGTAATGGCGGGGCTGCCTTGCACGATCCGCCTGCTCGATCCGCCGCTACACGAATTTCTGCCGCACGGCGATGCCGAGTTCGCCGAACTCGCCGATGCGACCGGGCTGGGTGTGGATCACCTCAAGCGGCGGGCGGGCGAGCTGCACGAATTCAACCCCATGCTCGGTCATCGGGGCTGCAGGCTCGGGATCACCTATCCCGAGATTTACGAGATGCAGGCCAGGGCCATCTTCGAGGCGGTCTGCGACGTTGCCGAAGCGAGCGGCGCGGCACCTTTGCCCGAGATCATGATTCCGCTGGTTGCGACGAAGCGCGAACTGGCCTTGCTGCGCGAGCTGATCGACCGGATCGCCGCCGAAGTCTTCGCGGAGAAGGGCCGCGAGGTCGCCTATCTGGTCGGGACGATGATCGAACTGCCCCGCGCCGCGCTGATGGCGGGAGAAATTGCCGAAGAAGCACGCTTTTTCTCCTTCGGAACCAATGATTTGACGCAGACGACTCTCGGCGTTTCGAGGGACGATTCGGCGCGCTTCCTGGCGCAATACGTGGATCGCGGCATTTTCGCGCGCGACCCCTTCGTCAGCCTCGATATCGACGGTGTCGGACAACTCGTCGAGATCGCGGCGAAGCGCGGTCGCGCAACGCGCGGCGACATCAAACTCGGCATCTGCGGCGAGCATGGCGGCGACCCGGCCAGCATCGCATTCTGCGAGCAGGTGGGGCTCGATTACGTCAGCGCTTCCCCCTACCGGGTGCCGATTGCCAGACTCGCGGCTGCCCAAGCGGCGCTGCGCTAATCCTTCCATCCGGTCAGAACGACGATTTCGAAGGTTTCGGTCACGCGCCCTTCCGCGTCGGCTCCTTCGAGAAAGGACTCTCTCGCCCGTTGCAGCGCTTGGCGGCTGAGCGGCGGCGGTTGCACGGCGAGCACGTTGGTCAGCGCCTGGCTGCGTAGATCGTCGACCAGCCGGTCGAACTGGCGATAGCTTGCCTTCAGCGGATAGCTGTCGGCCACCTGCCGGGCGAACCCGGCACGCTGCATCAGGGCGGAGCCTGCCTGTATATCGATCATCGGATGCATTCGTGCTGCCGGCCGGTCGGGTTCGGCCGCGAGCAAGGCTCTGCGCAGATTGGCCAGACTGCCTGCGCCGACAAAGGCGATCATCGCGATGCCGCCAGGTGCCATGGCGTTGCGAGAGTGAATGAGCGCGCCCGGAACGTCGTTCACGGTATCGATATCCGCGAGGCTGGCGATGACGTCGAACCGCCCGTCGATCGCCGCTTCCTCTTGCCCGTCGAGCGGCGTGATCTCCGTAACCGTGGCGCCAAGGCGCTCGAACATGGCCCGGGATAGGCCGGTGGGATCGCCGCGGATCAACACCGATCCGGGGCGGACGTTCATGAAGTCCAGCCGGTCGTCGATGTCTTCCGCCAGCGAACGGTACAGAAAATCGGCCGCATCGCCGCGGCGTTGCCGGCCGATCGCGCGGCGCCAACGCGCCCGGCGGCGAGAATAGGAGAAGATTTTCGGGACACGGGGGGCATTCATGCGGCGGCCTCTGCCGGGCTTGCATTCGCCATGCAAGCGCGACAGCCTCGCATTATGCCGGCCGCGAGCATCCTGCGCGATTCCATCGCACCGTTGGTCGACCTGATCTATCCGCCCCGTTGCCCGGCCTGCGGCGCAGGTATCGCCAGTCAGGACGGGCTTTGCCAGACCTGCTGGGCGGATCTGGAGATTCCGGGAGAGCCTGCTTGTGCCTTGTGCCAATGGCCGCTGCCCGACAATCTTGCGCTGGGGCAGGGGGTGTGCGCCCGCTGCCTCGTGCAGCCGCCCGAACACGACGGAATCGCTGCCGGAACGATTTACAACCAGATGTCGCGCAAGCTCGTTCTGGCCTACAAGCACGGCCGGCGCATCGGCCTTGCACCGATGCTCGCGCGCCTCATCGTCGCTCGTTTGCCGGCGTTGGACGGCGAATGGCTGGTCGTGCCGGTTCCGCTCCATCGCTGGCGTCTGTGGCGCAGAGGCTTCAATCAGGCCGCCTTGCTGGCAGCGGAAATTGCCCGGGGAACGGACGCGCGGCTCGTGGTGGACGGGTTGTGCAGGAACCGACAGACGCCGGCACTCGGGGGCCTGGGGCGATCGGCCCGCAAGCGTGCGCTGCGTGGTGCGATCGGCGTATCGCCCCGTCATCGCCGCCGGTTCGACGGTGCGCAGATCATACTGGTCGATGATGTCCTGACGAGTGGGGCAACCAGCGAAGCCTGCGTTGCGGCTCTGAAACGTGCCGGAGCCGGGCGCGTTATCATCGCCTGCTTCGCGCGCGTCATCGACGCCGGCGGGTATAGGGCCGGCGAGCAAGGCCCGGGCAGGCGGCGCCTTGCCCATAACGAAACGCCCGAAGCCGAAGCTCCGGGCGCCACGTGACGAAAATCATTGGATCCGCCCTAAGGCTCGGTGACCATACCCCCCAGTCGGCCACGCGGGATCCGATCCCTCAACGTTTTTCGGGGGCGCCATCGCCAATCGGCGGGCTGCGTCCCCAGTCCCCTGAACCCGGCGCTCTTGCGGCACCGAACAGTCGGTGGGCATTCCTTGCGGAGTGCAGTCGCCTATTCCCATCTCCGGTTCGTTCATCAAAGCGTCATGTGCATTTCATGCCGATTTTGCCTGGCGGTTGTGGTTATCGTGCAACAAACCGGCTAACGGCGTTCCGAACGCTGCTGCCCCGGAGATACGATGACCGACACGTTCGAACCGAAATTCGATGCCGGCGGTTTGCTGACCGCAGTGGTTGTCGATGCGCGCGACAACGCGGTGCGTATGGTCGGCCATATGGACCGGGAGGCGCTCGACCGCACCCGCGAAACAGGCCTGGCGCACTTTCATTCGCGTTCGCGCGGCAAGCTGTGGCTGAAGGGCGAAACATCGGGCAATATGCTGGATGTGGTGGAGATTCTGGTGGACTGCGACCAGGACGCGCTGGTTCTGCGATGCATTCCCCGGGGGCCCACCTGTCATACCGGCGCCGACAGCTGCTTCTTCCGCCGCCTCGAAGATGACGCGCTGGTCGCGCTCGAAGATTGACGTTTACGTAAAGGGTATTATTCTGGTCCCATGTCAGAACCCGCCCGCAAGCTCCCCAATCAGCATTCCGGTGCCCATCTGGAACGGCCGGACAAGCATTCGCGCGAGCAATATTCGATCTCCGACCTGACCGCGGAGTTCGACTGCACGGCGCGCGCGCTTCGCTTCTACGAGGACGAGGGGCTGATCGCGCCCAAGCGAATCGGCCTTTCGCGCGTCTATTCGAAACGGGACCGGGCACGGCTCGCCTGGATCATGCGCGCCAAGAATGTCGGCTTCTCGCTGTCGGAAATCCGCGAGATGATCGACCTCTACGATCTCGGCGACGGCCGGGTGGAGCAGCGCCGCGTAACGATCGAGAAATGTCGCGCTCACGTCGCCAAGCTCAAGCGTCAGAAAGCAGACATCGATTCGTCGATCAAGGAGCTTTCGGCCTTCATCAAACTGGTCGAATCGATCGATTCCGACTGACCCGACCTTCTGCAGGACACTATTCGATGCCGATCTATTCCGCCCCCGCCCGCGACACGCGTTTCGTGGTGAACGAAGTATTGGACCTGGCGAGCTACGCCGGCCTGCCGGGGTTCGAAAGCGCCACGCCCGACATGATCGATACGGTCATCAACGAGGCGGGCAAGTTCTGTTCGGAAGTGCTCGCGCCGCTCAACCAGTCCGGCGACGAACACGGTTGCACCCGGCACGACGACGGCACAGTGACCACGCCGCCGGGTTTCAAGGAGGCCTTCGAGCAGTTCCGCGAAGCGGGTTGGGGCACGATCTCCGCGCCCGAGGAATTCGGCGGGCAGGGCATGCCGCACGTGCTCGGGTTCGTGATCGAGGAGTTCATCTCGTCGGCTAACCAGGCGTTCGGCATGTATCCCGGCCTCACCAACGGCGCGGTTTCGGCGCTCCTCGCCAAAGGCTCGCCGGAGCAGCAGGCGAAGTACGTGCCGAAGATGATCGCCAACGAATGGCTGGGCACGATGAACCTTACCGAGCCGCAATGCGGCACCGACCTGGGCCTGATCCGCACCAAGGCCGAGCCGCAGGACGACGGCAGCTATGCGATCACGGGAACCAAGATCTTCATCTCGGCCGGCGAGCACGACCTGACCGAGCAGATCATCCACCTCGTGCTGGCAAAGACCCCCGGCGCGCCCGATTCGACCAAGGGCATCTCGCTGTTCGTGGTGCCCAAGGTCCTGGTGAACGACGATGGGTCGCTGGGGGAGCGCAACGGTGTCACCTGCGGCTCGATCGAGCACAAGATGGGGATCCACGGTAACTCGACCTGCGTGCTGAACTACGACGGGGCCAAGGGCTGGCTGGTCGGCGAGGAGAACAAAGGCCTCGCCGCGATGTTCATCATGATGAACGCCGCGCGTCTGGGCGTCGGCATTCAGGGCTTCAGCCAGGCCGAGGCGGCTTACCAGAATGCGGTTGCCTACGCGCTGGACCGGCGGCAGGGGCGGGCGCTGACCGGCCCTGCCGACCCCGAGGAGAAGGCCGACCCGATCATCGTCCATCCCGATGTCCGCCGCATGCTGATGGATGCCAAGGCCTTCACCGAAGGCTTCCGCGCGCTGGCGCTGTGGGGCGCCTTGCTGGTCGATCTGTCGCACAAGGCCGAGACCGAAGAGGAACGGGCCGAAGCCGACATGCTGCTCGGCCTGATGACGCCGGTCATCAAGGGTTACGGAACCGACAAGGGGTTCGAGACGGCCGTCAATATGCAACAGGTCTTCGGCGGCCACGGCTATATCAAGGAATGGGGCATGGAGCAGTTCGTGCGCGATGCCCGCATTACCCAGATTTACGAAGGTACCAATGGCATTCAGGCCATGGACCTTTGTGGCAGGAAGCTGGCGAAGAACGGCGGTGCGGCGGTCCAGGCCTTCTTCAAACTGATCGAGGAGGAGGTTTCCGCCGCCAAGGGCGATGAAGGGCTCGCCTTCATTGCCGAGCGGCTGGAAAAGGCACTGAACGAACAGCAGGCCGCCACGATGTGGTTCATGCAGAACGCGATGGAAAACCCGAACGATCTTGGCGCGGGCGCGCACCACTACATGCACATCATGGGCATCGTCACGCTCGGCCTGATGTGGCTCCGCATGGCCCGGGTCGCGCAGACGAAGCTGGCAGAGGGCGGCGAGGACAAGGCCTTTTACGAGGCCAAGCTGGTTACCGCCCGATATTATGCGGAGCGCTTCCTGCCCGATGCCGGCGCGCTGCGCCGCAAGCTCGAGGCCGGCAGCGAGGCCATGATGGCGCTCAGCGCAGAAGCCTTCTCCACCGCCGCCTGAAGCAGCCTTGCCCGGTATCGATACCGGCGTTGCGCCGGGAGCCGATACCGGGCGATCGGCTCAGCTCTTCTCCGCTTCGCCGGCGAGATCTTCGAGCCCCTCGCCAGGCATCAGGAAGAAGCGCCAGATCAGCGCACCCAGGGCCGCTCCGACCAGCGGCGCAACCCAGAAGAGCCAAAGCTGCCCCATCGCCGCGGTATCGGCAAACAGTGCAACCCCGGTCGAACGCGCGGGGTTGACCGAGGTGTTGGTCACCGGGATCGAGATCAGGTGGATCAGCGTCAGCGCAAGGCCAATCGCCAGTGGCGCGAAACCGGCCGGCGCAACCCTCGACGTCGCTCCCAGGATCACGATCAGGAACCCTGCGGTGAGGATAACCTCGATCAGCAGCGCCGCCTCCATCGAATAGCCGCCCGGAGAAAGCTCGCCGAATCCATTGGTGGCAAACCCGCCCGCCTCGAAACCGGCCTGGCCGGATGCAATCGCGAACAGCGCCGCGCCAGCGACGATCGCCGCCACCACTTGCGCGATCCAATAGGGAACCACGTCGCTCCACGATACGCGGTTCGCCAGGACCAGACCGAGCGTTACCGCGGGATTGAAATGTCCGCCCGAAATACCGCCGACGGCATAGGCCATCGTCAGGACGGTAAGCCCGAACGCCAGTGCAACACCCGCGAAGCCGATGCCCAGTTCGGGAAATCCCGCCGCAAGAACGGCCGAACCGCAGCCGCCGAACACCAGCCAGAACGTGCCGAAGAATTCGGCCCCCAATCTACGGACCATATCGTTTCCTCCTCTTCTCCACCCAATTTCCCGGAGAAAGCAGTACGATATAAATCGGAGCTGGAGAATGCCTTTCAGATATGCGGTCTTCGGGCACAACCCGGATTGCACCGCCGGTGGACCCGCGCAAAGTATCGAGCCGTGCCACCCACATCGCCCGATCCAGACGCAAGAATACTATAAATCTAACGCAATTTCATGATATTGCGGCGATTTTATCGCTTGTCTTCAAGCACTTCCTCCAACAGGCCGAGCATTGCCGCCCAACTCTGCCGATCGGCACTCGAATCGTAGGCCACGACATCGTTGCCCGGCGGAGGGTCGGGATTGGTGAAGCCGTGCTTGACCCGGCCATAGCTGTGAAAGTGCCAGTCTGCGCCGGCACGATCCATCTCCTGCCAGAAGTCCAGCACGTGCTCGCGCGGAACGAGCGGATCGGCGTCGCCGTGGCAGACCAGCACCCGTGCCTTGATCGCTCCGGGTTCGGCGGGTGCCCTGGTATCGAGCAGACCGTGGAAACTGGCCACAAGCTCAAGCTGCGCACCGTCTCGGGCGAGTTCGAGCACCGCCTGTCCGCCCATGCAGAAGCCGATCGCGGCCTTTGGATGGTCCGGCGCGGCATCGTGCAGCGCGACGAGAGCCGCACGCAGGCGCCCACGCCAGACCGCGACATCGGCACGCAGGGCATCGGCCCATTCGAACGCAACGGGACCTTCCGGCCGGCGGCCGTAGAAGTCTGCGATCATGGCAAGATAGCCGGCCTTCGCCAGCGCCCGCGCCTTTGCCTCGACCGCGGGGGTCGTGTTCATGATTGTCGGAAATACCGCAATCGCACCGCGCGGCGCCGTGTCCGGACGGACGAGATGGCCTGTGAGCGCAAGATCGCCGTCGCGATAGGAGACAGTCTCGAAGTCGCTCATAGATCGGATACGCGCTCCATATGGCGTCCGGGCATGATCTTCACCGGGGATAGGCCTGTCGCAAGATCGCCAGGGCGCGTTCGGTTTCGGCCGGATCGGGAGCTTCACTGGTCTCGCCGTAACCGAAATCCTCGTTCGGACCGTAGTACTGGATGACAACCCCATCCCGGCGCGAGATGGCATTCACGCCGCCGTAATAGAGCGTATATCGCGCCTCGGGCTGGGGGATCAGCCAGCCGATCTGGCCGCGGACCGGCACGACCGTCGGATCGCCCCAGATCGCCTTCGCGCCATATCCCATGCAGTTGACGATCACCGGCTCCGGCAGCGCCAGGGCCTCGGCGCGATCGGGGAAAGTGCGGCGAACCATTCGGCCACCGCGCAACATGAACAGCCGGGCCAGCCTGTCCGCGTAGCTCGCGACGTTGAACACCATGCCCTGGCCGCTCGCGGTTCGTCGCGGAGCAAAGGGGTTTTCGCGATCGTCCAGAATGCGCCAGGGCGGGGTCAAATCCCGCACCCGGCGGTGAATATGGAGGAAGTCATGCGTCGCGGGTGGGGAGGGCGTATCGGTGTCGTCTCCGCCGGCAACTTCGTACTGCGGCAGGAACTCCACCGGATCGCCGAGCAATCCCACCATACGCAAATGCGTAGCATGGGACGCCCGCGCCCAGCTTTCCCATCGTTCGGCAAAGCCGGCCGGAGCGGCATCGGCCAGCGCGATCCGGCTACTCGGCGACCATACGCCGGTGGCCCGTGCCGATCGTGTTTCTGCCGGAAACTCCTCGGCATAGATCGTGACCCTGGCACCGCTCTCGATCAGGCGCAGCGCACTGGTGAGCCCGATCACGCCGGCACCGATCACGGCGAAGTCATCGCCGCCGCCCGAGCGCGCGAGTGCAGCCGCTTCGTCGGCGCATCCCCAACCGAGCGACCAGCCCGCGCCGCCGTGGCCGTAATTGTGCACCACGGTCTTGTCGCCGAACCGCTCGACCTCGAGGCGCGGCCCGGCCGGGCGGAAGGGGCGCAGGCACACGGTGATCTTCATCAGGTGCGCCATGTCGAGAGCGAGCGGCATGAGCCTGCGCTGAGGCTGCCCAGCGGGAATCGCCATGCCGGCGCGGGTACAGCCGGCCAGCAGGGCTGCCGATGTTCCGGCAAGAAACGCTCTGCGCCGAACGGCGTGCTGCACTGCCCCTCTCCCTGTCACGCCACGAATCCGCGGAGCCAGCTAAGCCTTTCGCGCGTGCGGACGCAAGCGGATCGCTTTCGGGTCGCGGGAAGACGACCGGGAAGAACGGCGAACCGGGGCGGCCTATTCTTCCGGCAGGAAGTCGGGCACGGACAGATAGCGCTCGCCGGTGTCGTAATTGAACCCGAGGATGCGCGCACCCTGATCGAACTCGCCCAGCCTGTTGGCGATCGCGGCCAGCGTGGCCCCGCTGGAGATGCCGACCAGCAATCCCTCGGAGCGGGCGCAGCGGCGGGCCATATCCTTTGCTTCGTCGGCCGTGACCTGAAACGCCCCGTCGATTGCCTGGGTATGCAGGTTGCCCGGAATGAATCCGGCGCCGATTCCCTGAATCGGATGCGGGCCGGGCTGTCCGCCGGAAATGACCGGCGAAAGCTCGGGTTCGACCGCATAGGCCTTCATCCCGCTCCATTCGCGCTTCAGCTCTTCGGCGCATCCGGTGAGATGGCCTCCGGTGCCCACGCCGGTGACCAGCACATCGATCGGCGTGTCGCGAAAGTCTTCCAGAATCTCCCTTGCGGTCGTGGCCACGTGAACTTTCCAGTTCGCTTCGTTGTCGAACTGGCTCGGGATCCATGCGCCTTCGGTTTCGGCCGCCAGTTCGCTTGCGCGTTCGATCGCGCCCTTCATGCCCTTTTCCTTCGGCGTGAGATCGAAGGTTGCGCCATAGGCGAGCATGAGGCGGCGGCGCTCCACACTCATGCTTTCGGGCATGACGAGAACGAGCTTGTAGCCCTTGACCGCGGCCACCATCGCAAGGCCGATGCCGGTGTTGCCGCTGGTCGGTTCGATAATGGTGCCGCCGGGCTTGAGCGCGCCCGTTTTCTCTGCATCTTCCACCATGGCGAGAGCGATGCGATCCTTGATCGAGCCGCCGGGGTTGGCGCGTTCGCTTTTTACCCAGACTTCATGGTCTGGAAACAGGCGCGACAGGCGGATGTGGGGGGTCCTGCCGATGGTTTCGAGGACATTGGCGGCTTTCATGGCATCTGCTCCTGCAGCTTGTCTTCGGGGATATGATCGTCCAATTCGCGAGGCGGGTCAAAGGTCCGTGTCGTGCGAAGAACGGGAAACAGCCGTGCCCACAGCGCGACGGTGGCGATCGCCCCGATCCCGCCGCTGACAACCGCCAGCACCGGGCCGATCAGCCAGGCCAGCGTTCCCGAGAAGAAATCGCCGAACTCGTTCGATGCGGAAATCGTCAGCAGCGAGACCGAGGAGACGCGCCCGCGCTTGTCGTCGGGGGTGTGAAGCTGGATCAGCGACTGGCGGATATAGACCGAGAACATGTCGGCCGCGCCCACGATGAACAGCATCGCGAGGCTCAAGGGCATCCAGGTGGAAAGCCCGAAGACGACGGTCGCCAGTCCGAAAACCGCCACGGCCCACAGCATCTTGGGCCCGACGTTGGTCTTGAGCGGTCGGAAGGAAAACCATAGCGCGGTCAGCGCAGCGCCTGCAGCCGGCGCCATGGCGAGCTGGGCAAGACCCGTTTCCCCGACCTGCAGGATATCGCGGGCGTAGACGGGAAACAGCGCGGTGGCACCCGCGAGGAAAACCGCGAACAGGTCGAGCGTGATTGCCCCCAGAACCATCCTGTTGCGCATTACGTAGCGCAATCCGTCCACCATTTGCCCGATCGGTCGCGCGGCGCCGGGTATCGGCGGTTGGGGGACTTTCCCGATGAACGACAAGGCTGTGATCGAAACGGCAAACAGCGCGGCCGCCGCGGCATAGGGAAGGGCAGGCACGATGGCGTAGAGGTATCCCCCTATGGCCGGGCCGACGATCATCCCCGTCTGCCAGGCGATCGAGCTGAGCGCGATCGCGTTGGGCAAAATCGCCTTGGGGACGAGGTTGGGGGCAAGCGCCGACAAGGCCGGCCCGTTGAAAGCCCGCACAACGCCCAACACCACGGCAATGGCATAGAGCCAGTGGAGACGGATCTCCTCCTGCCAGGTCAGCAGCGCGAGCGCCACGGCGCAGGCCAGCTGGAGCAGGATCGTCAACCGCGCAAGGTCGCGCCGGTCGAAGCGGTCGGCGGCGAGCCCGGAAAACGGGGTCAGCAGGAACAGCGGAACGAACTGGAACAGCCCGATCAGCGCGAGCTGGCCCGAAGCGCCCCCGACACTCATGCCGCCGTCGCGCGCGATGTTGTAGGTCTGCCATCCGATGATCAGCATCATCGCATACTGCGCCAGCGTCATCGTCAGGCGTGACAGCCAGTACGCGCGAAAATTGGCGACGCGGAACGGGGAAGACGTGGAAGTTTCGGTCACAGGGGCGCAATGGCACCGGGCGTTCCGCAAGCCAAGCAATCAGAACGACCCGGCCGGAAAGCGACGCTTGGCTGTCCCGCCGTCAGGGGTGACGAAGCCGCGGGTTTGCGTGCAGGTTGTCGATCAATTGCGCGAAGTCGTCGGCGCGAATGATCCGTTCGAACTGCAGCCCGGCCCGGGTGTCGCGCGTCCAGATCACATAGGCTTCGATGAGGCCGATTACCGGCAGGCGGACCATCAGGCGGTCCCCCCGGGCGAGATCGCGCGCGTTGTCGACCATGAAACCGTGGGCGGAAATGTTGCTGATGTGCAGCGGCACGTCTCCCCGAACGTGGTGTTCGGCGATGACGTTGTGATCGACCGGATGGCGCGCGGCACGGCGCTGATCGGTTACGCTCAGGTTTGCTCCGGCTGGCAAGGATGACCACTCTCTGTTCGTCGGTTGGTGCCGTCGTCTTGCCGGTGAAAGGCTGACAATTGGTAAAACCCGCAGCGTGCGAAATGTGCCCGCCTGTGCCGCATTTACCACTTAGCGGGTGAGAATGCCGTGCTTCTTCTTGCCCAGGCTGAGCCGCAGCTCTTGCCCCTCCGCAGGCAGCACGACCTGCCCTGGATCAACCACCGTATCGCCATCGAGCCTGACAGCACCTTCGGCGACCTTGCGCTTGGCCTCGCCATTGGAGGCGGTGAAGCCGATCGCGGTCAGCGCCGCGGCGATCCGCAGGCCCTGTGGCCCTACCGCCAGTGTCGGCAAGTCCTCCCCCGCGCCGCCCGCGAATGTCTCGGCCGCCGTCGCTTCGGCTGCCCGGGCTGCTTCTTCGCCGCGAACGAGCGCGGTAACGGCATTGGCCAGCACGGTCTTGGCGGTGTTGATTTCGCTGCCTTCCAGCGCCTCGAGCCGCGCGATCTCGTCCAGCGGAAGATCGGTGAACAGGCGCAGGAAGCGGCCCACGTCGCGATCATCGACGTTGCGCCAATACTGCCAGAAATCGTAGGACGGCAGCTGCGCCTCGTTCAGCCAGACCGCGCCGCTCGCGGTCTTGCCCATCTTGGCGCCGTCCGCCGTGGTCAGCAGCGGCGTGGTCAGTCCGAACAGTTCGATCCCGTCCATCCGCCGGCCGAGTTCCACCCCGTTGACGATATTGCCCCACTGATCGCTGCCGCCCATCTGCAGGCGCGCACCCATTTCCTTCGCCAGGTGTCGAAAATCGTAACCCTGCAGGATCATGTAGTTGAATTCGAGGAACGTCATCGGCTGTTCGCGATCGAGGCGCAGCCGCACGGAATCGAACGTCAGCATCCGATTGACCGTGAAATGCGTGCCCACTTTCTGCAGCATCTCGATATAGCCCAGCTCGCCCAGCCAGTCCTGGTTGTCGACCAGCACCGCATCGGTCGGCCCGTCGCCGAAAACCAGCAACCGTTCGAAAACCGTGCGAATGCCGGCGATATTGGCGGCGATCGTTTCGTCCGTCAGCATCTTGCGGCTTTCGTCGCGGCCGGTCGGATCGCCGATGCGCGTGGTTCCGCCGCCCATCAGGACGATCGGCTTGTGACCCGTCTGCTGGAGGCGACGCAGCATCATGATCTGCACGAGGCTGCCGATGTGAAGCGAAGGCGCCGTCGCGTCGAACCCGATATAGCCGGGCACGATCTGCCGCGCGGCGAGGGCATCCAGCCCTGTCGCGTCGGTCGTCTGGTGGACATAGCCGCGTTCGTCGAGCACGCGCAGCAGGTCGGATTCGTAAGTCGTCGTCATCAAAGCCCTCGGATGCGGGGCGGCGCCTAGCACGAGGATACCTGCTTGCAAACGCATGAACTGACCGCCCATCGGGACCATCCGCCGCTCGAGGTGAAACGTGTCGAAGCCCGGGTGTTGAATTCGGACAGCGACTGGCTGCGGCTGCGCTGGCGGATCGAAGGCATCGGCAAGCTCGTCGTGCCCCCGTTCGCCGGCCGCGGCCGCGCCGACGAGCTGTGGCGCACGACCTGCTTCGAACTCTTTCTGAAGCCCGACCGGGGAAGCGCCTATTGCGAGATCAACCTTTCCCCATCCGAGCGCTGGGCGGCATATGACTTCTCCGCCTATCGGGACGGGATGACCGAACGGGCATTCCCGCGCGAGCCCGAATGCACGCTCCGGCTGGGAACCGCCATGGCCATCTTCGATGCCACGCTGCCGCGCGGCGGATTGCCCACGGGCGACTGCGCGGCAGCACTTTGCGCAGTGATCGAGGAGGAGGGCGGAGCCAGGAGTTACTGGGCCATCGCCCATCCCGATCATGGGCCCAATTTTCATCACGAGGCTTGCTTCGCGGCACGGCTTGCGGCACCCGCCGGCGCATGAAATTCGGCATCGACCGGCTGCTCGCCGACCGCGAACTGAGAAAACCGCTCGATGGCAAGCGGGTCGCCCTTGTCGCCCATCCGGCGTCGGTCACGGCCGATCTGACGCACAGCCTGGATGCGCTGGTCGCAGCGGGGATCGACATTGCCAGTGCCTTCGGTCCGCAACACGGATTGAAGGGCGACAAGCAGGACAACATGGTCGAAACGGCCGACGATATCGATCCGCGCCTGGGCATCCCGGTTTTCAGCCTCTACGGCGAGGTCCGCCGCCCCACCGAAGAGATGATGGCCAGTGCCGACTTGTTCCTGTTCGACCTGCAGGACCTCGGTTGCCGGATCTACACGTTCGTGACGACGCTCCTCTACCTGCTCGACGAGGCTGCGCGGCACAAGAAGAGCGTCTGGGTGCTCGACCGCCCGAATCCGGCCGGTCGCCCGATCGAGGGACTGTCTCTGCTGCCGGGGCAGGAAAGCTTCGTCGGCGCCGCGCCCATGCCGATGCGGCACGGCCTGACGATGGGCGAGATGGGGCACTGGTTCGTCGAGCACTTCGGGCTGGATGTCGATTATCGCGTGATCGCGATGGAGGGTTGGCAGCCGGATGGCCCTGGGCACGGGTGGCCCGATGACCGGATCTGGATCAATCCCAGCCCCAACGCCGCCAATGTCAACATGGCCCGCGCCTATGCCGGGACGGTCATGCTGGAAGGGACGACGCTCAGCGAAGGGCGGGGCACGACCCGTCCGCTGGAGGTTCTCTTCGGCGCCCCCGATCTCGACGCTGCCGCCGTTCGGGCCGAGATGGAGCGGCTCGCCCCCGAATGGCCGGCCGGCTGCGCCCTGCGCGAATGCTGGTTCGAGCCGACGTTCCACAAACACGCCGGCAAGCTGTGCAACGCGCTGATGATCCATGCGGAGGGGCCGTTCTATGCGCACGACACGTTTCGCCCGTGGCGGCTTCAGTCGCTCGCCTTCAAGGCGATCCGCCGGCTTCACCCCGATTATCCTTTGTGGCGCGATTTCGCATACGAGTACGAACTCGACCGCCTGGCGATCGACGTCATCAACGGCGGCCCTACGCTGCGCACCTGGGTCGATGATCCCGATGCCGAACCAGCCGATCTCGACCAGTTGGCCGCCAGGGACGAACGTCAATGGCGAGAAAAGATCGCACCGTATCTTCGATACTAGAGATCACCCCTTGACGCGTGCCGTGCAGTAGGGGACCTATGCGCCTCGCGACGGGCATACCCGCGCTTCAGGAGAGGGTCGATTTCAATGGCAGCAACGGCGGCAGCAGACGGCACGACGCAGCGTTCGGTGCGCGCGACTCTGTGGATCCTGCTGATCGTCTATATCTTCAATTTCATCGATCGGCAGATCGTCAACATTCTGGCCGAGCCGATCGCCCTCGATCTCGGCCTCAGCGATACCCAGATCGGGTTGATGACGGGGCTGGCCTTCGCCCTGTTCTACACCGCGCTGGGGCTGCCGATCGCGCGCTATGCCGATCGCCCCACGACCAATCGCCCGCGGTTGATCGCCATCGCACTGGCAACATGGTCGGCGATGACGGCGCTTTGCGGGCTGGCGCAGAATTTCGGCCAGCTCCTGCTCGCGCGGATAGGGGTGGGTGTCGGCGAGGCGGGCTGCACGCCGCCGGCACACTCGCTGATCAGCGATATCGTGCCGCCCGAACGGCGCAGCTCCGCCTTGGCATTCTACGCTCTCGGTATTCCGGTCGGGACGCTCCTGGGCATGATGATCGGCGGATTCCTGGCCGACTGGGTCGGCTGGCGAAGAGCCTTTCTGATCGTGGGCCTTCCCGGGATCGCGCTGGCCCTGGTTGTCCACTTCGTCTTGCGCGACCCTCGCACGCGGCTCGCCGGCGCGGCCCACACGCAAAGCGCGCCGGAACCGGACATCTCGCTGTGGAAAGCGGTTCGCTCGGTAATGGGGTCGCGCGCTTTCGTTCTGCTGCTCGCCGCCGGTTCCACGGCGTCGTTCCTTGCTTACGGCAAGGTGACCTGGACGACGATCTTCTTCCAGCGCACGCACGAGTTGACGCCGGGCGAGGTGGGATTCTGGTTCGGTGTGGTGAACGGTGCCGCGGGCATCTTCGGCACCTGGCTGGGGGGCTGGGTGGCCGACCGCTTCGGGGCGACGCGGCGACGGCATGTCCTTTCCGCCCCTGCAATCGGCATGGCGATCGCCGCGCCTGTCGCTTTCCTCGCCTATCAGACGACGAGCTGGCAGATCGCGCTGGCCCTGCTGATCATCCCGACCGTGTGCAATTCGCTTTACTACGGCCCGACCTATTCGGCAGCGCAGGGCCTGGTTCCCCTGCGTGCGCGGGCAATAGCGGCCGCGCTCGTGCTGTTCTTCCAGAACCTGATCGGCCTCGGGCTGGGGCCGCTGTTCTTCGGAATGCTGTCGGACTTCCTGCAGCCAGTCGCCGGCGAGGAAAGCGTCCGCTATGTTCTTTACGGAGCCGCCTTCCTGGGCCTCGTGCCCGCGTTCTTCTTCTGGCGATGCAGTCTGCGGCTCGACGAGGAACTCGACCGCAAGGGTTAGCGACAGCGGTTGAGCGGTCGGATCGGCTGTACCAGACCGACGAGGACGAAGCTGATCAGCATCAGCAGGTACCAGCTTCCCAGCTTGGCGAGGCCGACCATTTCCCAGCCGGTTTCCTGTCCGGGATAGGACCAGGCCCGGGCGAAAGTGCCGATATTCTCGGCGAACCAGATGAACAACGCGACCAAGCCGAAGCCGAGGAGGAGGGGCATCCAGCGATGTTCGCGCCAGTTGCGAAAGTGGATGCGCGTGCGCCAGAACAGCCCGGCCGTCGCCGCGAACAGTAGCCAGCGGATGTCGACGGTCCAGTGGTGCGCAAAGAAATTGACGTAGATGGCGGCGGCGAGCAGCCATGTGGCCCATTGCGGCGGATAGTGGCTGTAACGGAAATCGAAGATCCGCCAGACCCGGGCGATATAGCTGCCCACCGCAGCGTACATGAAGCCGGAAAACAGCGGAACCTCGCCGACCCTCAGCAGGCTGGGTTCGGGATAGACCCAGGAGCCCGCGGCTGTCTTGAACAGTTCCATCACGGTGCCCACGAGGTGAAAGATCAGGATTACTTTCGCTTCGCGCCAGGTTTCGAGTCGTAGCCCCAGCATCCCCACCTGGATTGCGATCGCCGCCAGTGTGAGGAAGTCGTATCGGGCGAGCGGGGCGTCTGCAGGATAGAGAACGTGCGTTGCCAGCAGCAGCGCCAGCATCAGTGCCCCGAACAGACAGGCCCAAGCCTGCTTGAAACCGAAAAGAACGAATTCGTAGAGCGCGAGCCGCCAGCCGTCCCCCGGATCGAACGTCTCGAGCCGGTGCCGCACCGCCGCGAAGCGTGTGTGGAGCCGACGTTCAGCCGCCATGCGGAAACGAATTCAGCGTGACGCCGGGGCAGGGCAGACGATCGGGATCATCCTTGCTTGCGGCTCAATTCGCGCATGGCGTCGTCGAGACCGTCGAGCGTGAGGGGATACATGCGATCGTTGACCAGCTGCCTGATGAGCTTCGTGGACTGCGAATAGCTCCACTGCTTCTCCGGCACGGGGTTGAGCCATACCGTGGCAGGGTAGGTGTTGGTGACCCGCTGCATCCAGGTGGCGCCGGCTTCCTCGTTCATATGCTCGACACTGCCGCCCGGATGGGTGATCTCGTACGGGCTCATCGCCGCATCGCCGACGAAGATGACCTTGTAGTCGTGACCGTACTTGTGGAGCACGTCCCAGGTTTTCGTGCGTTCCTGCCAGCGCCTGCGGTTGTCCTTCCACACCCCTTCGTAAAGGCAATTGTGGAAATAGAAGAATTCGAGGTTCTTGAACTCGCTCGTCGCAGCGCTGAACAGCTCCTCGCACAGCTTGATGAACGGGTCCATCGAACCGCCCACGTCGAGAAACAGCAGCAGCTTGACCGCATTGTGCCGTTCGGGCCGCATGTGGATGTCGAGCCAGCCCTGCTTGGCCGTCCCCTCGATCGTGGCATCCAGGTCCAGCTCGTCCGCCGCACCCTCGCGCGCGAAGCGGCGCAGGCGGCGCAGCGCCATCTTGATATTGCGGGTGCCCAGTTCCTTCGTGTTGTCGAGATTGCGGAACTCGCGCTTGTCCCACACCTTGATCGCGCGCTTGTGCCGGCTTTCCCCGCCGATCCGCACGCCTTCCGGGTTATAGCCCGAATTGCCGAAGGGCGACGTGCCCCCGGTGCCGATCCACTTGTTACCGCCCTGATGGCGCTTTTCCTGTTCCTCGAGCCGCTTCTTCAGCGTCTCCATGATCTCGTCCCAGTCGCCCAGAGACTTGATCTTCTCCATCTCCTCGGGAGTCAGGAATTTCTCCGCGACCGCTTTCAGCCAGTCTTCGGGAACGTCCGCCGGATTGGTGCCATAGTCGGTCAGGATTCCCTTGAAAACCTTCTGAAAAACCTGGTCGAAGCGGTCCAGCAGCCCTTCGTCCTTCACGAAGGTGGCGCGGGAAAGGTAGTAGAAGGCTTCGGGCGTCCGGTCGATCACCTCGCGATCGAGCGCTTCGAGCAGAGTCAGGTGCTCCTTGAAACTGGCGGGAATCCCCGCAGCACGCAGTTCGTCGACGAAATTGAAGAACATGCCGAAGGTCCTAACCGCTCCGGCTCAGGATCGCCAGCGTGACGTTACGGCAAGTTTCTGCGGCAGTTTAAGTCTTCGCTAACCATGACCGTTTATCGACGCGCATCGGCCAATCCGTCGGGGGGAAGCGAGTTGATGGAACACTTCAGGTTCGATGCGGACGACAGGGACCCCATCGAACGCATCCCGGAAAGCTGCGGCGAGGTTACCGTCGGTTGCACCGATGTTGCCGGCATCGTCGCCGCGGTCATCAAGTCGTCCGAAACCCTTCGCGCCGAACACACCGCGCTGCGTGGAACGGTGGAGGAACTCGAAGCCGATCAGCGCAAGGTTTCGCAGGCGAGCGACGAAGCTCGCATGCTCTCGGAACGGGCGATCGACCGCCTGGGGCAGGGGACGGAACTGATACAGTCCTCGCTAGGTCAGATAACCGACCTGCTCGAACTGGTTGCCACGCTGACGCAGCATGTCACCGGATTCGCGGCGGCGATGGACCAGGTGCGCCGTTGTTCGCAGGATATCGAACAGATCGCGGAAACGACCAACATCCTGGCGCTCAACGCCACGATCGAGGCGATGCGCGCGGGCGATGCGGGGCGGACGTTCGCAGTCGTGGCGAACGAGGTGAAGAGCCTTGCCGGCGACACCCGGCGCGCGACGGAAGAAATCGCGCGCACTGTCGATACGCTGGGTGAAGAGGCAAGTTCGGTGATCGCGCAGATCGAGAGCGGCGCCGAGGCGAGCAAGGAAGCGAAAGCCTCGGTATTCCAGATCGAGCAGACCATCCACGGCGTTGCCGAACTGGTCGAGGAAGTCGACCGGCAGAACGACGAAATCGCCCGGGCGACCGGCACCATCAGCGGCCATGTCGGGCGCGTTCAGCATGTGCTCGACAATTTCGACGCCGCCGCGATCGAGAACGAGAGCAAGCTGCAAAGCGTCCATGGCCGGATGGGTGAACTGGAAATGACCTCGAGCGACATGTTCGATTCGATCGTCAAGGCCGGCCTATCGCCGCACGACAGCGCGATGGTCGAGCAAGCCCGGCAAAGCGCCCGCGAGGTCGAGCGCCTTGCCGAAGAGGCGGTGGAGCGCGGCGAACTGACTGCGGAGCAGCTGTTCGATCAGAACTATGTCAGGATCGAAGGCAGCAATCCGCCGCGCTATCGCACTGCGCTGATGGATTGGGCGCATGCAAACTGGCGCCATCTTCTCGACCGGGTGGAAGGCAGCAATCCGGCGATAATGGGCACCGCCTGCACTGATATGAACGGGTATTTGCCGACGCACCTGACAAAGCATTCGCAAGAACCCACCGGCGATCTCGCGCACGATACCCATTCATGCCGAAACGGCCGGATCATCCTCGACCCGATCGACCGCAAGGCCAAGCACAGCGGCGCCCCTTACATGATGGCCGTCTATCGCCAGGAAGGCGACGGCAAGACTTATCGCGTGGTGCGCAACGTCTACGTCCCGATCTATATCGCCGGGCGTCGCTGGGGCGATTTCGAGCTGGCCTACAGCTTCGATTGATCCGTCGGCTCTATTGCTGGCGCCGCGCCATGAAGGCGAGGCGCTCGAACAGCATCACGTCCTGCTCGTTCTTCAGCAGCGCGCCGTGGAGCGGCGGGATGGCGCTGTTGGGGTTCGCATCCTGCAAGACCTCCAGCGGCATGTCCTCGTTCAGCAGCAGCTTGAGCCAGTCGAGCAGCTCGCTCGTCGAAGGCTTCTTCTTCAACCCGGGCACGTCGCGGATCTCGTAGAAGACCTCCATCGCCTTGGTCACGAGGGCCTTCTGGATACCCGGATAGTGAACCTCGATGATCTCGCGCATCGTGTCGCGGTCGGGGAACTTGATGTAGTGGAAGAAGCAGCGGCGTAGGAACGCGTCGGGCAGCTCCTTCTCGTTGTTCGAGGTGATGACGACGATCGGGCGTTCCTTCGCCTCGATCCGTTCCTGCGTTTCGTAAACGTCGAAACTCATCCGGTCGAGTTCCTGGAGCAGGTCGTTGGGAAACTCGATGTCCGCCTTGTCGATCTCGTCGATCAGCAGAACGGGCAGTTCCGGGCTGGTGAACGCCTCCCACAGCTTGCCGCGCTTGATGTAGTTGCGGATATCGTGAACCCGCTCGTCGCCGAGCTGGCCATCGCGCAGCCGGGCAACCGCATCGTATTCGTAAAGGCCCTGGTGCGCCTTGGTGGTGGACTTCACGTTCCATTCGATCAGCGGCGCGTCGATCGCCTTGGCGATTTCGTGGGCGAGCACGGTCTTGCCGGTTCCCGGCTCGCCCTTGACCAGCAAAGGGCGGCGCAAAGTAACCGCGGCATCGACCGCGACCTTGAGATCATCGGTGGCGATATACGAACTGGTACCTTCGAAGCGCTGGGTCATCCGGTTTCCTCGTGCAACTTTACGTGCGCGTTAAGCGGTGCGGCACGCGAGTGCAAGACCGCTCTGGGACGGATCCGTCGCTTCGCCGCCGGCTACGAGGGCAAAGCCATCCCCGTTGCCGGCTTCGGCTTCCTCGCCGCAGCCGGGCTATGGCCCGATGAATGTCGATCCGGCCTAGGGCGCCGGGGAACCTCCGCCATCCTCGACGGCCCCGACATCCTCCACGCTTTCCTCCAGCCAGTGCATCTCCTCGTCGGAGAAGCCGAAGTGATGCCCCGCTTCGTGGATCACGACGTGGCGTACCAGATCGCCGAAATCGACGCCTGTTTCGCGCCACTCGCGCACCAGCGGCTGACGGAACAGGCTGATCACGGGCGGCAAGTCGCCCGGGTCCCAGATCGACTGTTCGTCGAGCGGACGCCCTTCATAGAGGCCGGTCAGGTCCCACTTGCTGCGAATACCGACCGAATCGAGCTGCTCGCGCGTGGCGAATTCCTCGATCCGCACGACGACGGCGCGCAACGGTTCACGAAACGCCTCGGGCAGTCCCGCGACAACGGCATGCGCCATGCGCTCCATTTCCGCGGCGTCGGGAGGTTGGGGATTACGATCCATCATGCGCATATGGTCCTCCCGATCGCGATAGTCATCCCGCTTGCTTGCGGAACGATGTATCGCTTCGCCCATTTCAGGCTAGACCATCATGACAGCACGAGGACTCCGAACATGGCCGCCGAAGCGATTTTCGCGCGACTTAAACAGGATCACGACAGACACCGCAAACTGTTGGACCAGCTGCTCGAAACCGAAGGCGAGAGCGAGCAGCGCAAACAGCTATTCACCGAACTCACCAAAGAGCTGAAAAGCCACGCCGCGGCCGAGGAGCAGGCGCTCTATTCCACCATGTTGCGCAAGCCCGAAACGACCGACGAAACCCGGCATTCGGTGGCCGAGCATCACGAGATCGACGAAATGCTGAACGATCTGGCCGCGACCGACATGTCGTCGAGCGCGTGGCTGACCAAGTTCAAAACGCTCGATCATCGCTATCGCCACCACATCGACGAGGAAGAGGAAGATCACTTTCCCGATTTCGAAGGTTATCTTACAGACGAGGATGAGGAGCACATGGAATCGGTGTTCGAACGTCGCAAGCGCGAGGAGAAAGCGGATGCCGAAGTCACGCCCGAAAAAATGGAAGACGCCAAGGAATAACAGCGCGGAGGCGGGGTGAGAACAGGCGACGCCGGGGCCGCGGAGGCCGAGTTCGGCGACGAGTCCGACGAGCCCGGGGTATGGCGATATGCCCGGGTCGATCGGGCCAGCGTGATCGTCGATGCTGCCGATTATTTCGCGCTGATGCAGCAGGCGATGCTGAAGGCGCGGCATCGGATATTTCTGGTCGGGTGGGATTTCGACACCCGCATCCACCTGGCACTCGGCCGCAGGTGGTTTCATCGCATCCTGCGGCGAAAATATCCCCGCCGGCTGGGCAGTTTCCTGATGTGGCTGGCGCGCCATCGCCAGGGTCTGGAGATTCGCGTGCTCAAATGGAGCCTGGGCCTCGTCCAGTTCTTCACGCGCGGATACATGCTGGTCGATCTGGCGCGCATGGCTGCCCACAAGGGGATCACCCTGAAGTTCGATACCCACCATCCCGTCGGTTGTTCGCATCATCAGAAGATCGCCGTGCTCGACGACAAGCTGGCGGTTTGCGGCGGGATCGACATGACTCAGGACCGGTGGGATACGCGCGACCACCACGAACACGACCGGCGCCGCCGCCGGCCGCATGGCAGGCGTTACGGGCCCTGGCACGATGCCACCATGATGTTCGAGGGGGAGGCGGCCAGGATCCTGGGCGTTCTGGGCCGCGAACGATGGGAACGGGCTGGCGGGGAAACCCTGGACCAGGTTCCGATTCCCGAAGAGAGCCTGTGGCCCGACGGTCTGGCCGTGCAGTTCGAGAACGTCGAACTCGGCATTGCCCGCACGCGCGCCTGCTACGACGGTATGCCGCAGGTTTGCGAGATCGAGCAACTTCTGCTGGCACAGATCCGTCAGGCAAAGCGCTTCATCTACAGCGAGAACCAGTATTTCACCTCGCGCAAGATCGCCGAAGCGATCGGTGAGCGATTGAAGGAGGACGATCCGCCCGAAATCGTGATGGTCCAGCCCAAAACGGCCGAAGGCTGGCTGGAACAGCAGGCGATGGATTACGCGCGGGTGCGACTGATCGAGTGTCTGGCCGAACTCGATCACAAGGACCGTTTTCGCATCTATGTGCCCCATACGGGGGAAACGCCGATCTACGTCCACGCCAAGGTCACGATTATTGACGACCGCATCCTGCGGATCGGGTCGGCCAACTTCAACAACCGTTCGATGGGTCTCGATTCGGAATGCGACGTGTTCTTGGACTGCGATCGACCGGGCAACGACCATGCGGCGGCAGGCATCGCTGCGCTGCGGCATTCCCTGCTGGCCGAACATTGCGGGCTGGCGGAGGAGGAGGTCGGTCGGCTGCTGGCAGACGATCCGTCGATGCATCGCCTGATCGCGCGCCATGGGCAGGGCGACGGGCGATCGCTGCGGCCCTATGAAGTGCCCGATCTCAGCGGAGTCGAGGAAGCGCTCGCCGATTCCGGCATCCTCGACCCGGAAAACCCGCAGGACATCCTCGAGCCGTTTGCCAACGGCGGACTTTTCCGCAAGGGAAGCCTTCTGCGAAGCGCTGCCCGCAGCGTGAAAAAGGCATGAAAGGGGACGATAGCATGAGCAGTCTGGTCGGGCCGGACGAAGACGTATTGCACGGCAAACCACCCGTGCCCGACGATGTGCAGGAAGCGATCCGCACACTGATCCGCTGGGCGGGCGACGACCCGGAGCGGGAAGGGCTGCTCGACACCCCCAGCCGCGTTGCCCGCGCGTGGAAGGAATATTGCCTCGGCTATCGCGAGGATCCCGCGATCCATCTGAGCCGCGTTTTCGAGGAGGTCGGCGGCTACAACGAAATCGTCCTGCTGAAGGACATTCCCTTCCAGAGCCACTGCGAACACCATATGGCGCCGATCATCGGCAAGGCCGCGATCGCCTATCTGCCGACCGACCGCGTCGTCGGCATTTCCAAGCTCGCTCGCGTGCTCCACGGTTTCGCCCGCCGCCTGCAGGTGCAGGAGCGGCTGACCGCCGAAGTTGCCGACTGCATCTGGGAGCACCTCCAGCCCCAGGGCGTGGCAGTCGTGATCGAAGCGAGCCACAGCTGCATGACCGCACGCGGGGTCCGTACCCCCGGCGTGACGATGACCACCAGCCGCATGATGGGCACGTTCCTCGACGACCCGCGCAGCCGCGAGGAAGTGCTCAAGCTGATGGGCTATTGAGAGGCAGGGGGTGCCCCTCGGGATCGACGCTGACCAGTGTGAACAGGGCGGTCGCGGCATGTCGCCGCTCGCCGGTCAGTAGCGCTTCCGACCATAGCTCGACCGCCACGCGGATCGAACTGCGCCCCGTCATCTTCACTTGCGCCACCAGCTCTACCATGTCGCCTTCGCCGATCGGGGCGACGAAATCGATCCGGTCGGACGATGCCATGACGAGGACTCTACGCACGTGCCTGGTCGCGGCGATAAACGCGGCCTTGCCCATCATCCGCAGCGCATCGCCGCCGTAGAGCGTGCCGTAGTGATTGGTCTGCCCGGGGAACACCATCTCGGCCAGTCTCAGCGCGCCGCCCCAGGCCGCCTCTCCCGCACTTTCGTCAGGCGCGATCGGTGGAAGCGGCAGGCGCGTGTCCGGCCCTTTTCGCGCCACCATTGCGAAGCGGCCTCTCGTGCACACGTTCCGTTCGCCCGTTACCGGCCCCTCGGCCACCAGCTCGACTTCGACATCGAGCGAGCTGGAGCCGACGCGCACCACCCGGCCGGTCACTTCGACCATATCGCCTTCGCGCGCAGGAGCGGCGAAATCGATCTTCTCGCATGATGCGGTGACGAACGGCGCGCGGCCGTGGCGCGATGCGGCGAGGAATGCCACTTTGTCCATGTGGGCGAGCGCCACGCCGCCGAACAGGGTGCCGTGATGGTTGGCGTCGCCGGGGAACACCATGTCGATCAATTGCACCGGCCGGCCGGTGCAGGCTTTCGGATTGCCGTCGTCGGACGCCGGCGGTGTGGAGCCGGGCGAGGGGGTGCGAAGCGTCATCGTCGTCTAATCCCGCGAATGGGGCGAGACGGCCGATCGGGCACGCGCACCGGTCGCGCAGGCTTGGCCGCGCGGCTTGCATGCGACCAGACCGGGCACCCCGCCGGTGGACGTTTTCGTGTCGGAGGCAGGTCTCCTGGCTCGCGGGTCGGCGCGGACGGTCCGTCTTCCCAGGGCGAGACCCCCAGTGACATCGATGGACCGCCGCTCTCCGCTTACAGTTGCGGGGGCAGCGCCGGACTTGCCCGCAGGGCGCACCGGCTTCCCGTCTTAGCTCCGGCAGGACAGCCCAGCCGGAGAACCTCGACACCGTTCGAATCGCGCCGATCGGGGCGCGGGTCAAGGCGGTCCGGCGTCAGACGCGCGGACCGCCGGCAGATCGTCAGAGCTGGCCGAGCATGTGCTCCGCACTCGAGACCGAGAAATCGCCCGGCTGCTCGACATTGAGTTCCTTCACCACGCCGTCTTCGACGATCATCGAATAGCGCTGGCCGCGCTGGCCGAGTCCGAAACCGCTGCCGTCCATGGTCAGCCCGGTCGCCTGCGCGAATTCGCCGTTCCCGTCGGCCAGCATCGTGATGTCCGAAGATCCGGCCTGGCTGTTCCACGCGCTCAGGACGAACGCATCGTTGACCGCGGTGCAGGCAATCTCGTCCACACCCTTCGCCTTGAGGTCCGCTGCCTTCTCGACATAGCCGGGCAGATGGCGCGCCGAGCAGGTCGGCGTGAACGCGCCGGGGACCGAAAACAGCGCCACTTTCTTGCCCTGGAAATACTCGCTCGTCTGAACCTGTTCGGGACCGTTCTCGGTCGCCTTCACCAGCTTCACATCGGGAATTCTGTCGCCAACCGAAATCGTCATCTCGCAATATCCTTTCGTCGTCCCATTCGTTCGCGTGCCGATATAGAGGCTGCAATGCGCGCGGCAACGGCAAAGGATATAAAGATCGCTTTATATTTGCTTCGCGGCAGGGCGGTCGCTAAATGCGCAGACCCGAAGAACCCGCGCTCCGCGCGCGCAATGCAAGCAGATTTCAGGAGAATTTCGTGGCCGACGCCAAGCAGGATTACATCGTCAAGGACATCAGCCTCGCCGACTACGGACGCGACGAGATCGCGATCGCCGAAACCGAAATGCCGGGGTTGATGGCGCTGCGCGAGGAGTACGGCGAAGCGCAGCCGCTGAAGGGCGCGCGGATCACCGGGTCGCTGCACATGACGATCCAGACCGCGGTCCTGATCGAAACGCTGACCGCGCTCGGTGCGGAAGTGCGGTGGGCGACCTGCAACATTTTCTCGACCCAGGATCATGCCGCCGCGGCTATGGCCGCCAACGGCGTGCCGGTGTTCGCGGTGAAGGGCGAAAGCCTGGCCGATTACTGGGACTATGTCGGCAGGATTTTCGACTGGTCGACCGGCGACGACGCCGATCGCACGGCCAACATGATCCTCGACGATGGCGGCGATGCGACGATGTTCGCGCTCTGGGGCGCGCGGATCGAGGCGGGCGAGGAAATGCCTGCGCCGCAGAACGCCGAAGAGATCGAGATGCAGCGCGCGCTCAAGGCGTTCGTCAAGGCGAAGCCGGGCTACCTCACGAAATCGGTCAAGGCGATCAAGGGCGTTTCGGAAGAGACCACCACCGGCGTCATGCGGCTGTATCAGATCGCCAAGCAGGGCAAGCTGCCGTTCCCCGCGATCAACGTGAATGACAGCGTGACCAAATCGAAGTTCGACAATCTCTACGGGTGCAAGGAATCGCTGGTCGATGCGATCCGCCGCGCGACCGACGTCATGCTGGCCGGCAAGGTCGCCTGCGTCGCGGGCTACGGCGACGTCGGCAAAGGCTCGGCGGCGTCGCTGCGCAATGGCGGTGCGCGCGTCATGGTGACCGAGATCGATCCGATCTGCGCGCTCCAGGCGGCGATGGACGGGTTCGAGGTGGTGACGATGGAAGAAGCCGTGCAGCGCTGCGACATCTTCGTCACCGCGACCGGCAACGAGGATGTTATCACCGCCGAGCACATGAAGGCGATGAAGCACATGGCGATCGTGTGCAACATCGGGCACTTCGACAGCGAGATCCAGATCTCCGCGCTCGACAACTACACCTGGAAGGAGATCAAGCCGGGCACGGACCTCGTGACTTTCCCCGACGGCAAGTCGATCCTCGTCCTCGCGAAGGGGCGGCTGGTGAACCTGGGCTGCGCCACGGGCCATCCGAGCTTCGTGATGAGCAGCAGCTTCACCAATCAGACGCTGGCGCAGATCGAACTGTTCACCAAGTCAGGCGAGTATCAGAACGACGTTTACGTCCTGCCCAAGCATCTCGACGAGAAGGTCGCCGCGCTGCATCTCGAAAAGCTCGGCGCCACGCTGACGCAGCTGAGCAAGAAGCAGGCCGACTATATCGGCGTTCCGCAACAGGGGCCGTTCAAGCCGGATCACTACCGGTACTAGGCGGCAGGGGCTTTGGCCCCGCCCCGGCTGGCCGCCCGCAGCGGTTGTCCGGGGCGGGAAGCCATCGGGCCTGCCGGACCGCTGCCTTCGCCGGGACCGACAGGATTGCCGTTGCATCGCGCGCGCTTGCCGCATAGCTGACCGGCATGGACCTTTCCCCCACCGCGCTGGCGTTGATCGGGCTGCTGCTGGCGGCCTGGACCGCCGGCGCCGCCTGGCTGATGATTGCCGCCGCGGGGAAGGCGAAGGGCGCGGAGACCAGCCGCAAGGCGGCGCGGCGCATGGCGCGTATGATCGACGAGGCCCCGGCCATTCCGCTGCTGGTGCGCGCCGACATGCGCATCGAAGCGTCGGAACGGCTGGCAGGCTGGCTCGGCCTGGCCCGCCTGCCGGTCTACCTCAGCGAACTCTCCGGCCCGGGTGGAGAAGGGTTGTCCCGCGCGCAATTGGCCGAACTGACCGAACACGTCCTGCGCGCCCAGAAGACGGCGGCCCCGTTCCGCATGGCGCTGACGCCACCGGGCTCGCGCCGCAGCCTGGCGCTGCGCGGGACGCTGGCCGATCCGCAAGTCTCGCCCGGCGGCGCCGCGCTGATCTGGGTGTTCGATTTCAGCGAGAGCGAAAGCGAGCTGGCGCGCCTGCGCGAGGAAGCCGCGCGTGCCCAGGGCGATTTCGCCGCGCTGGTGGGTCTGATCGAGGCGGCGCCGATGCCGATGTGGTTCCGCGGCACCGATAGCCGGCTGCGGCTGGTCAATGCCGCCTACGTCGAAGCGGTCGGCGCTTCGAGCGCTGCCGATGCCGTCGATCGCCAGCTCGAACTGATCGAGACGGTCGACGGTCTTTCCGCGGCCCAGGTGGCCCGGCAATCGGCGGAGCAGGACGCGCCGATCGAACGGATCGTGACTGCCACCGTCGCCGGGGAGCGTCGCTCGCTGCGGGTCAGCGATCTTCCGCTGGGGCGCGAGGGCATCGCCGGATATGCCATCGATATCGAAGACATGGAAGAACTCGCACGCGAATTCCGCGCCTTTCGCGAGGCGCAGCGTTCGATCCTCGACCAGCTTTCGGTGGGTGTCGCCCAGTTCGACGATCGCCGCCGCCTGACTTTTGCCAACCAGCCGTTCCGCCGGATATTCGGCATCCCACAGGGATCGGTCGCGGCGGGGCTCGATTTCGAACGCTTTCTCAGCGATGCGCGCGATGCGGGAAAAACGCCGGTGGTGCGCGATTTTCCTGCATGGCGGCGCGAGCACGCCGAGTGGTTCAGTGCCAGCGCCCCGTGCGAAGAAGCCTGGCCGCTTGCCGACAAGACCCATCTGCGCGTCGTCGCCAACCCGATGCCCGATGGCGGGTTGGTCGTGGTGGCGGAAGACCGGACCGAACAGCTCGCGCTTTCGGCCACGCGCGACACGCTTTTGCGGACACGCACCGCGACGTTCGACAGCCTGTTCGAAGCGCTCGCCGTGTTCGCCCCCGACGGACACCTGCAATTGTGGAACCGCAGTTTCGCCGGCACCTGGGGCCTCGACCCCGAGTTGATGGACCGACACCCTGCGGCCGACGCCCTGATCGAGGCGCTGGCGCCTAACCTCGCCAATCCTGCGCAGGCGAAAGCGGTCGGCGAAGTGATTCGCGCCGCGACTCTCGACCGGAAGGAGAAGGCCGGCCGCATTCAGCTCGCCGACGGGCGGACGCTGGAATTCGCCGGGGTCCCGCTGCCCGATGGCAACGGACTGCTGACCGTGCTCGACATCACCGATTCGGTGAAGGCGGAAGAGGCGCTGCGCGAACGGAACATGGCGCTGGAAGAGGCCGATCAGGTCAAGACGCGCTTCCTCGCCAATATGAGCTATGAGTTCCGCACGCCGTTGACGTCCATCGGCGGGTTTGCCGAATTGCTCGATAGCGGGACGGCGGGCGATCTGTCGGATCAGGCGAAAGACTATGTCCGTGCAATCCTCGATTCCGTTGCGCGTCTGACCGATCAGGTGGAGGATGTGCTCGACCTGTCGCAGAGCGAGGCGGGCCTGCTGCCGGTCGCAAAGGAGCGGATTGCGTTGATGCCGCTCGTCACCCGGGTCGTGCGCGAGCGGGAACAGGCGATCGTGTCGGGCGGGCTGAGCCTCGACCTGGAAGGCAGCGCTGTCGGCAAGATCGACGCCGATCCACGTCAGCTCGGTCGCGCGATCGGCCATCTGCTCGACAATGCCATCGCGGCAACGGACAAAGGCGGGAAGATCGTCGTCAACCTGACCCGCGAGCCCGAGGGCGCGCAGGTCATCATTTCGGACAACGGCCGCGGGATGACCGCCAGCGAGCTGGCTCATGCCCTTGATGGGCTGCGCAAGACGCAGGGTGGCAGTGGCCTGGAACGGCGGCAGGGGCTGGGAATCCCGCTGGCGCGCGAACTGGTCGAGGGGCAGGGCGGCACACTCGAAATCGTTTCGCGCAAGGGCGTGGGAACGACCGCGACGATCAGGCTACCCTCGGTCCGATGAAAACGCTCGACCTGCCCGATCTGGACGCGATGGAGGCACTCGGCCGCCGGATCGCACCGCTGCTGCGCGCCGGAGACGTCGTGGCGCTCTCGGGCGGGCTGGGTACGGGCAAGACCACGCTGGCCCGCGCGATCATCGCCGCGCTAGGCCATCGGGGCGAGGTGCCGTCGCCCACTTTCACCATCGTCGAGACTTACGACGCAACCGATCCGCCGCTGGTCCATGCCGACTTCTATCGCCTCGAGCACCCCGGCGAGACAGAGGAGATCGGGCTCGACGATTATCGCACCGGCGCCGCGCTGATTGCGGAATGGCCGGAGAACGCAGGCGGGTTCGCGCATGAGCCGGGATGCCTTTCGATCGCGCTCGAAATCGCGGATAGCGGGCGCAAGGCGATTGTCGCGGGGGGCGCCGATTGGCTAGGGCGCATGCCATGAGCGACCTGCCCGATGGCCTGATTCCGTTTCTCGAAACCGCCGGCTGGCGAGGGGCGGCGATCGAGCCGCTCGAAGGCGATGCCTCGTTCCGCCGCTATTTCCGTGTGCGCGATGGAGGGCGGCGGGCTATGGTCATGCATGCCCCGCCTCCGCACGAGGACCCGCGCCCTTTTCTCGACGTGGCGCGCTGGCTCGCCGCCCACGGGCAGCGCGCGCCCGAAGTCCTTGCCGAAGACGCCGCCGCCGGTTGGGTGCTGCTGGAGGATTTCGGGGCGGACCGGATGCGCGACTGGCTCGAAACCCATCCCGAAGGCGAGACGAACGCCTATGCTGCCGCGATCGACGCGCTGGTGGAACTGCACCGCGCGCCCCCGGGGCCGTTCGCGGCCTACGATCTCGCCACGTACCGGCGGGAGGCGGCACTGCTCACCGAATGGTATTGCCCGGCGATGGGCCTGACTGTCGATGGCGAGGGATATCTGGCCGCGTGGGGCGAAGTGCTCGCCCCCCTGCTGGAGCGGCAGCGACCCGGTGTCACGGTGCTGCGCGATTACCATGCCGAGAACATCATGCTGCTCGGCCCCGCGCCCGACGGCACCGGCGCGCAGGGCCTGATCGATTTTCAGGACGCGCTGGTCGGACACCCGGCGTACGATCTGGTTTCGCTGTTGCAGGATGCGCGGCGCGACGTTTCGCCCGAGCTGGAGCGCGCCATGATCGAGCGGTATGTTGCGGCAATCGAACCGGGTGACAGCTTCCTCGCCGACTACGCCCGGCTGGGCGCGCAGCGCAATGCCAAGATCGTGGGGATATTCACCCGCTTGTGGAAGCGCGACGGCAAGGCGCGGTACCTGGCGATGATCCCGCGCGTGTGGGAGGCGATGGAACGCGATCTCGCCGATCCGGCGCTGGCTCCGGTTGCGCGGTGGTTCGACGCCAATATTCCGCGCAACATACGCGATACTTTCGGTGGAGAACTGATGTGACCGGGCTCGCTTCGAATACCGCGATGGTCATGGCGGCCGGGCTGGGCAAACGCATGCGGCCACTCACCGCAAGCCAGCCCAAACCGATGGTCCGCGTCGCGGGCAAGCCGCTGATCGACCATACGCTGGACAGGCTGGCCGAGGCGGGGATCGAGCGGGCGGTGGTCAATGTCCACTACTATGCCGACACGCTGGAAGCGCATCTGAAGGAACGCGCACGCCCCGCCGTGACGATTTCGGACGAACGCGACGAGCTGCTCGACACCGGCGGGGGGATGAAAAAGGCGCTGCCGCACCTGCCCGATCCGTTCTTCTGCCTCAATTCGGACAGCATCTGGCTCGACGGGCCGCGCAATGCCTTCGCCGACCTGTCCGACCGCTGGAACCCGGAAGAAATGGATGCGCTGCTGCTGGTCGTTCCGCACGCCCGTGCGAGCAACTTCCGCGGCCTGGGCGATTTTCACATGGACCCGAACGGGCGGCTGAAATGGCGCCTTCCCGCCCGGATCGCGCCGTTCATCTACACGGGTATCCAGCTCGTGTCGCACCGCTTCCTGCACGATGCGCCGGAGGGGCGGTTCGGCACCAAGGAGCTGTGGAAGCGCACACTGGCCGAAGGGCGCCTGTTCGGGACGAGCTTCACCGGTCGCTGGTTCGAAGTGGGCACCCCGCAGGCGATCGGGCCGACCGAAGAAGCGTTGCAGAGTGGCTGAGCGGAGCGGACCCGGCGTCTACTCCATCGCCGCGCATCGCGGCTTCGCCGATGCGCTGGTGGCGGGCCTGGTGCCGCGTTACGCACAGGGCGACCTCGGCCTCGCTCGTCTGACGTTGCTGCTGCCCAGCGCGCGGGCGGTGCGCACCGTGACCGAGGCCTTTATCCGCCACTTCGGCGCCGCGGAACGGGGCGGGATGCTGATGCCACGCATGGCCGCGGTGGGCGACCTGGATCTCGACGAAACGCTGGGGCCACTGCTCGATCCGCTCGGCGCGGCGGATGTCCCGCCCGCGGTGGAGCCGACGCGGCGCTGGCTGATCCTCGCCGAATTGATCGATCGCGCGATGGAGGCGCTCGGACGCGCCCCGCGTCCCTCCGCAGCAGGGCGCCTGCGTCTGGCGAGAGAAATCGGGCAGACGATGGATCGCCTGTTGGTGGAAGGGGTCGCGCCTGACGACTTATGGGCCGAACCGGTCATGCAGGCTCTGGCTGAAGTAGCCGCCCACTGGAGCGAGAATACCAAGCTGTTCTACGCGGTCCAGAAGATGTGGCTGGCGGAGCTGGAAACACTGGGCATGGTCGATGCGGCCACGCGGCGGAACATGCTGTTTGCACAGGCTGCGCGGCAATGGCGGGACAGGCCGCCGCCCACGCCCGTGGTCGCCGCAGGGGTTACCAGCGCGGCTCCCGAACTGGCGCGATTGCTGCGGGTAATCGCGGATTTTCCCGATGGCGCCGTGATCTTGCCGGATCTCGATCTTTCCCTGGACGACGATGTATGGGACGAGCTTGGCCGCGCCGGGAACGCGCCCGAGCCGAACGACAGCGCCTTCGCGCGCGGCGATGCCGTCACGCACCCCCAGTACCATCTCAAGCTGCTGCTCAACCGCATGGGCGTGGCTCGCGGCGAGGTCCGCCCCTGGCACCGGCGCGGTGTCGGCGCGGCCGAGCCGGAGCGCAGTCACGCGATTTCAAGCCTGTTTCTGCCGCCGCAGGCCAGCACGCGCTGGGTCGATCTGCCGCCGGAAAAGCGCCGACTGGCAGGGGTGCGGATCATGGAAAGCGCCAATCCTGAGGAGGAGGCGCAGGCGATTGCGCTGCTGGTGCGTCGTGCGCTGTCGGAGGCCGGCAGGCGCGTCGCGGTTGTAACACCCGACAGGGGGCTGGCATCGCGCGTTGCCGGGCATTTGCGCCGCTGGAATATAGAGGCCGACGATTCCGCGGGCAGGCCCTTGTCGCAGACTGCGGCAGGACGGGTTCTTCTCCTGCTCGCCGATGTCCTGGCGGACGACGTTTCGCCGGTCGCACTGTTTGCGCTGCTGGAGCATCCCCTGGCGGGCGAGCCGTTCGGCCGCGCCGCCTGGCTCGAACACGCTCGCATTCTGGAGCTGGAACTGCGCGGCCCGCGTCCGGCGGCCGGCCTTGCGCCGATTCGCGAGCGTGTCGGCCGTCTTGCCGATCGCACAGGCGGCCTTGCCGAATGGTGGCAGGCGGTGGAAGCGATCCTGGCGCCGCTGCTGGACTTTGAGGAAGAGCAGAGAAGCCTCGGCGCACATGTCGCCGCACTCGCCCGGGCGGCGGAGGCCTTGTGCGGAGAGCATGTCTGGGCTCGCGAGGACGGCCGCGCGCTGTCCGCCTTCGTCGACGACTTGCGGCTGCACGAGGCCGACGCCGGCCTCGCCCTCGCGCCCGGCGACCTGCCGGCCGTGCTGCGCGAGGCGATGGAACTGGTCGCAGTGCGGCCTCCGTACGGCGGGCACCCGCGCGTGGCGATCTACGGCCTGCTCGAATCGCGCATGGCCCGGGCCGATCTGGTGATTTGCGGCGGTCTCAACGAAGGCACATGGCCGCCACGCCCCGCGCCCGACCCGCTGCTCGCCCCGCCGGTCATGCGAGCGCTGGGCGTACCGGGGGCGGACTTCCGCATCGGATTGTCGGCGCACGATCTCGCCGGGGCGCTGGGCGCGCCCGAGGTCGTGCTCAGCCGCGCGGCGCGCGACGAGAGCGGGCCGGCGATCCCGTCGCGTTTCCTGTTGCGGGTCAAGGCGCTGCTGGGCGACCGATTGCTCGAGAAGCATCGCGAGACGGCGGCCGTGGAGCTTGCCCGCTCTCTCGATGATACCCCCGGGGAGCCGCCGGTCTATCCGCGCCCCGCGCCGCGCCCCGCCGCTGCGCAGCGCCAGGTCGATATCGCGGTGACCGCGCTCGACCGGCTGCTGGGCGACCCTTACCAGTTCTATGCCCGCGAAATTCTCGGTCTGCGCAGTCTCGACACGCTGGATGCGGAGCCCTCCGCCGCGTGGCAGGGCATTGCCGCACACGCGATCCTCGAACGCTGGCACCGCGCGCGGATGGCCGACCCTGCGGCGTGCCTCGCGCCCGTGGCCGACGATGTCCTGGAAGAGATGAACATGCATCCGCTCATGCGCGGACTATGGCGGCCGCGCCTGCTCGCGGCGCTCGAATGGGTCGAGCGGGAGATTGGGGACGACAAGGAGCGGCAAGTCGTCGCGATCGAGCGCAAAGGCGAGATGACGGTGGACGGTGTCCGCATCCACGGTCGGGCCGACCGGATCGACCGCCTGGCGGATGGCAGGTTGGCGATCGTCGACTACAAGACCGGCAAGCCGCCGGGGTGGAAGATGGTGGAACAGGGCTTTGCGCTCCAGCTCGGGCTGATCGGGATGATGGCGCGCGAAGGAGGAATCGCCGATGTCGAAGGCGAGCCGGCGGCGTTCGAGTATTGGTCGCTGGCCAAGAACCGCGAGGGCGATTTCGGATATATCGAGACGCCCCTGCGCATCGGTCGCAAGACGACGGGGATCGAGCCGGAACGCTTCCTTCCCCTGACAGAGGCGAAGCTGCGCGAAGCGATCGCCGACTATATCAACGGCACGGAGCCTTTCGTCGCGCGCAAGAATCCCGACTATCCCGGCTATGCCGATTACGACCAGCTTATGCGGCTCGACGAATGGCAGGCGCGGGTCGACGACGCGCCTGAAGGCGAGGGCGCATGAGCGGCAAGGTCTATCCCCTGCACGGCAGCCAGCGCCAGGCGGTCGACCCGCGCGAATGCGTCTGGCTTTCGGCCTCGGCCGGGACCGGCAAGACGCAGGTGCTCTCCGCCCGCGTGCTGCGCCTGCTGCTGCAACCCGATACCGACCCTTCGCAGATCCTGTGCCTTACGTTCACAAAGGCCGGTGCAGCCGAAATGGCGGTGCGCGTGAACGAGGTTCTCGCCCGGTGGGTGCGGATGGACGCCGCCTCGCTGGCGAGCGAGCTGAAGGCTATCGGCGCGCCGTTCGATCCCGAAACCCAGGCGAGGGCGCGCACGCTGTTCGCAAGCGTGCTCGACACGCCGGGCGGGGGCTTGCGGATCGACACGATCCACGCATTTGCCCAGTGGCTGCTGGCGACATTCCCGGAAGAGGCGCAGATTGCGCCCGGGTCGCAGCCGATGGAAGATCGCGACCGCGAACTGCTTTCGCGCGAGGTGCTGGCGGACATGCTGGTCGCGGCCGAGCGAGAAGCGGACTCCGCGACGCTCGACGCGATCGCTCGGCTCAGTTGCGACAAGGGTGTCGACGGGGTCCGGGGCTGGCTGATGCGCTGCGCCGGCGCGAGCGAACTCTGGACAGGCCCCGGATCGTGGCAGCCGCCGATGCGGCCGCGGGTGAACCGCCTGCTGGGCCTGGCGGCGGATGCGAAGGCGGAAGACGCCGCGGCCCTTTGCGCCGAAGGGACTTTCGACCTTGCCGCTTTGCACGATTGCCTGACGCACTATCGCGGATGGAAGGGCAAGCAGGGCGCGGCGGCGGTCGAGGCGATCGGCGATTGGCTGGGGGCGTCTCCGGCTGAACGCGCGCGCGGGATCGACCGCTTGGCCGACGCGCTGTTCTTCAAGAACGGCAACCCCCGCTTGCCCAAGTCCGCCGATGCCGCGTTCACCGACGCGAGCGCGCGGGCAGGGGCCGCTATTGCGCGGGTCCGCGAGTTCCTCGGCCTCGTCGCTCTGGCCGAAACGATCGCTCCCCAGCTCGAGCTGGGGCGCAAGTTCGCCCTGCTATGGGAAGAGGCCAAGGCGCGCGAGGGGCTGGTCGACTTCGACGACCAGATCCGCCGTGCAGCCGATCTGCTGCGCCGTTCGGACATGGCCGCCTGGGTCCGTTACAAGCTGGACCGGCGTTTCGATCACATCCTGATCGACGAGGCGCAGGATACCAATGCCGCGCAGTGGGCGATCGTCTTTGCGCTGATCGACGATTTCTTTGCCGGGGAGGGGGCGCACGACGACAAGCTGCGCACGATCTTCACCGTCGGCGACTACAAGCAGGCGATCTTCCGCTTTCAGGGTACCAGTCCAGAGAATTTCGAGGCGGCGCGGGCGCGCGTGAAAGCGGCAATGGAGGCCGCGGCGCAGGGCGCGAGAGAGTCGCGCGCCGGGGTGCCCGTTCGCGAATTGCGGCAATACGGGCTCGGCGAATCGTTCCGTACGGGGCAACCGGTGCTGGATTTCGTCGACCGGGCGATCGACGCGATCGGCTACCCGGAACTCGGACTGTCGCGTCCGGCCGATCGGCACAAGGGGCGGTTCGATACCGGGCTGGTGACTCTGTGGCGCCCGGTTGCAGGAGGCATGGAGGGTGAGGACGACGAGGGCGAGGAAGGCTGGCTCGCGCGTCACGACCGGCAAATGGCCGACCGTATTGCCCGCCAGGTCAGATCGTGGCTGGACAATGGCTTTACGCTCGCCAAGCACGATCCGCCGCGCAACGCCGGGCCGGGCGACATCATGGTGCTGGTCCGCAAGCGCAAGGAACTGGCGGGGCTGATCGTCGCGCGGCTCCACGCGGCGGGCGTGCCGGTGGCAGGGGTGGACCGCCTCCGGCTGGGTGCGCCGCTGGGTGTCAAGGACCTGATGGCGGCGATGCGTTTCGCAGCCCAGCCGCTCGACGATCTCAATCTCGCCAATCTGCTCGTGTCTCCGCTCGGCGGCTGGAGCCAGGAGGATCTGCTGGCACATGCCCACAGGCCGCGCGGTGTACGGCTGTGGGCGCACTTGCTCTCATCCCGCGATCCCTTCGTTGCTCGAACGCGGGAGGCGCTGGGGGCCCTGCTGGCGCGTGCGGATTACGAATTGCCGCAATCGCTGCTGCGCTGGATCCTGGTCGGCCCCTGGCAGGGGCGGCGCAAGCTGGTTGCGCGGTTGGGGCGCGAAGCCAACGATCCGATCGACGAACTTCTCAATGCAGCCCATGCCTATGCCACGGCGCATTCGGCCAGTCTTCAGGGGTTCATCCGCTGGTTCGACGCCGGCGATGGCGAGCTGAAGCGCGAGGCGGGCGAGGGCGGCGGGCTTGTGCGCGTGATGACCGCGCACGGATCGAAAGGGCTTCAGGCGCCAATCGTCATCCTGGCCGACGCCACCGGCGCACCGCCGACCGGCGGGGCGCTGGCATTGGCGGAAAAGGTCCCGGGCGAAGAGGTGCCGCGAACAGTGCCTGTCCCGGCCCTTTCGAAGGAGCAGCGCCTCGGCCCCGTCGCCGCAGCCCACGCGGAAGCCTTGGCGGAGGAGATGCGGGAGCACTGGCGGCTGCTCTACGTTGCGATGACCCGGGCGGAAGAGGCGCTGTTCATCGGCGGATCGCTCGGCCCGCGCGACAGGGGAGAGCCGCATCCCGACAGCTGGTATGCCCGCCTTGCGCCGTTGTTCGAAGGCGAAGCCCTTGCCGACGACATATGGGGCGCGCGGTGGGAAATCGGCTCGCCTGGACCGAAAGTTGCGATAGAGCGCCTGCAAATGGAGCGTCGCATGCCACCGGTACCCGCCTGGGCCACGACCGTGGTCGGTTCGGAACCGCGCCCGCCGCGCCCCCTCGCACCATCGTCGGCCGGCGAGGACAGTGGCGCCGATCCCCCCTATCCGCCCGACCGCCTGCGCGAAGCGGCGCTGCGTGGCACTTTGATCCACAAGCTGCTGGAACGCCTGCCCGACGTGGCAGAAGCCCATCGCGAAGATCTTGGTCGACGGTGGCTGGCGCGTCAGGGGCGCGATTTCAGCGAAGAGATAAGAGAGGAAATTCTGTCCAGCGCACTGGAAGTCATGGCTGATCCGGCTTTCTCGCATGTTTTCGGCCCTTCCGCGCTCGCCGAAGTACCGTTGGCGGCAATTGTCGAGAACCAGGTTGTGGCCGGGACCGCGGATCGTCTCCTGGTCGAAGCCGACAAAGTGATCGTGGTCGACTTTAAGACCACCCGGCGTCCGCCGGAGTCGCTGGATGGGATACCGCGCGCCACTTTGCGTCAGATGGGCGCTTATACCGCAGCCCTGGAGCGTATATATCCCGGTCGTGCGATTGAGGCTGCCGTACTTTATACGCAGATACCCCGATTGATCGCCATACCTGGCGCTGTACTGACGCAGCAGAAAGTCGCCTTGTCGGCCGCGCAGGAAAGCTTTGAACGGCCCCCCGTTGAGCCAAGCAAACCCGCTCCTAAATAAAGAGCGAAGAAACAGGAGATATCCCATGGCGACTGTCAATGTCACCGACGCCAGCTTTCAGACCGACGTTTTAGAAAGTGACAAACCCGTTCTGGTTGATTTCTGGGCTGACTGGTGCGGCCCGTGCAAGATGATCGCGCCTGCGTTGGAAGAGATCAGCGACGAACTGGGTGACCAGGTGACGATCGCCAAAATGGACATCATGGAAAACACCGGCGTCCCGGGCGAGATGGGCGTGCAATCGATCCCCTTCATGGTCCTTTTCAAGGGTGGGAAGGCCGTGGCGCAAAAAGTGGGGGCTGCTCCCAAAAGCCAGCTCAAAGGCTGGCTGGAGAGCGAACTTCAAGCGATTGGCTGAGCCTAGAGGCCGACCATGCGCGCGGCCAGAGAGTCCCACAGGGCAGGGCTGGCCGCGCCCAGCAGGCCCGGCCGGTTCCAGTCGTCGACGCGATAGACCGACCCGTCGGGTCGCGCGGCCTTGCCGCCCGCTTCGTTCAGCCAAAGTGAGCCCGCGGCATGGTCCCAGGGCAGCGTGCGTTCGAAGATCGAGACATCGTTTACGCCCAGCGCCAGCCGGGGATATTGCTCGGCGGCGCAGAACGGAATGTCGGTCAGGCGATAGTGGGGCGCCACCTGCCGCTTCACCGCTTCGCGCCGGGCCTCGTCCATGAACAGCAGTGAAATGGCCGCCAGCGGAGGTGTTTGCCCGGTGTCGCGGGCCACGATCCGTTCACCGTCGACGAATGCGCCGGCGCCTGCGTGCGCGGCGCAGAACCGGCCGCTGAGGCAGTCGTAGATCCAGCCGTCCCGCGCAACGCCGCCTTCGGCACGCGCCACGAGGATTCCGAACGGCGCCTGGCCGCGCGCGAAATTGCGGGTTCCGTCGAGCGGATCGACGATCCAGCAATCGCCGGAAAGAGCGTCCACGACCGATGCATCGGCATGGGCAGCTTCTTCGCCGACCACGGGCAGGGCAGGCTCGAACGCGGCCAGCGCTTCAGTCAACATAGCCTCGGCAGCGTGGTCGGCGACGGTTACGACGTCGCCCGGGGCCTTGGCTTCGATCTGTCCATCGTCGAGCGCGCGATAGAGTGGCATTATCGCCTCTTCGCCGACGCGCCGCAGCAGCGCCATGATCTCGCGGTCGAGAACGCTCACGAGCGATAGTCCGCGTTGATGGCGATGTATCCGTGGGTGAGGTCGCAGGTCCACACCGTCGCCCGACCGTCGCCGAGCCCCAGATCGACGTCGATCCGCACTTCGCTGCCGCGCAAGTGTTCGGCCACCGGCGTCTCGTCGTAATCGGGGAGGGGCACCCCGTCACGCGCAACCCAATGGCCGCCGAACCCGACGGACAGCGTGTCGCGATCGGCCGGTTCGCCCGCCTTGCCCACCGCCATAACCACGCGGCCCCAGTTTGCGTCTTCTCCCGCGATAGCCGTCTTGACGAGCGGCGAATTGGCGATTGCCAGCCCGACCTTGCGCGCGCTTTCGTCCGAAACGGCGCCGGTGACGGCGACCTCGATGAACTTGCGCGCGCCTTCGCCGTCGCGCACCACGAGATGCGCGAGCTGACGACAGATGTCGTGCAGCGCGGCGGCGAAGGCATCGGCACCGGGGGCGTCGGGCGACGCCAGCGGGGCGTTGCCCGCCCGGCCGGTGGCAAAGGCCAGCACGGTGTCGCTGGTAGAGGTGTCGCTGTCGACTGTGATGCACGAGAACGTGCGTTCGTTGGCGGCCGAGAGCATGTCCTGCAGGAACGCCGGTTCCACCGCGGCGTCAGTGAAGATATAACCCAGCATCGTGGCCATGTCGGGCGCGATCATGCCGCTGCCTTTGATGATCGCGGCCAGAGTGACCGTGGTATCGCCGATCACTGCCCGCGCCAGCGCGCCTTTGGGAAAAGTGTCGGTGGTTCCGATGGTTGCGGCGGCTTCCTCCCACGAACATTCTGGCGCATCGAGCGCGGCGGAAACCCCCGCGCGCGCCTTGTCCAGCGGCAGCGGGACGCCGATCACCCCGGTGGAAGAGACGAAGACCTCACCCCGGTCGCACCCGAGCCGCTTGGCCACTTGGGCCATGATCTGCTCTACGGCTTCCCGCCCGCGATAGCCGGTGAAGGCATTCGAGTTGCCGGCATTGACCACCAGCGCGCGCGCACGCCCGCCTCGAACCTGTTCGCGGCCCAGCTCCACTTCGCTCGAACAGCAGACGTTGCGGGTGAACAGTCCGGCCACCGCGGTGTTTTCCGCCAGTTCGACATAAGTCAGATCGCACCGTCCCCAGTCCTTGTACCCGGCGCGGGCGACGCGCGGCGTAACGCCGGCTATTTTCGGAAGATCGGGGAAGGGCGCGGCAAGGGGGGAGCGATCGAGGTCCATCTGCCGGCTCCTACCCCGACCGGGCACGGGGGTAAATCCGGCATTCGCGGTGGACGATCCGGTGAACAGCGCCTATCTTGCGACGAGATGCTGACCCGCCTTCTCGCCTGCCTTGCGCTGATTACCGGCCTTGCCGCCGCCGGCGCGCCGGCCAATGCGGCGTTCGCGCAGGCTACGAGTGCCGAGATCAGCGGGGGCGCCGTGGCGATGCAGCCGGGCCGCGCATCGCGTTGCGAGGCTGCCGTGCGCAACGGGTGCGTGCCTTCCAGATCCGATTCTGCATCGGGCTGCCGTGGCTGTGCCTCGATCCAGATCTATATTCCGACCGTCCAGTTCGGCCCCGATCGCGCCTTCGAGTAGGCGCCGCTTTCGCATTCTCCGGTTCGATCCGCTGCCCCTCGCGCCAGATGCGCGCGGGCGGCATCCATTCATTTTCAGTCCTGACAGGGCCCCTCGATGTTCCAGACCATAGCCAAATCCATTTTCGGTTCCGCGAACGAGCGTTACGTCAAATCGATCGGCAAGATCGTCAACCAGATCAACGCGCTCGAAGAACAGATCCAGGCCTTCTCCGACGAAGAGCTGCAAGCGCAGACCGCGAAGTTCCGCGCCCAGTTGGAAGAGGGCAAAACGCTGGATGACATTCTCCCCGAAGCTTTTGCCACTGTGCGGGAGGCTTCGGTGCGCGTGCTCGGCATGCGGCATTTCGACGTGCAGATGATCGGCGGCGTGGTCCTTCATCGCGGCGAAATCGCCGAGATGCGGACGGGCGAGGGCAAGACGCTGGTGGCCACGCTGGCGACCTATCTCAATGCGATCGGGGGCAAGGGCGTCCATGTCGTCACCGTGAACGATTACCTCGCCCGGCGCGATGCCGAGTGGATGGGCCAGCTCTATCGCTGGCTGGGCCTCACGGTCGGGGTTATCGTACCCAATCTTAACGAGCAGCAGCGGCGCGAAGCCTATGCCGCCGACATCACTTACGGCACCAACAACGAATTCGGTTTCGACTACCTGCGCGACAATATGAAGCACGAGCGCAGCCAGATGGTGCAGCGCCCGTTCAACTATGCGATCGTGGACGAGGTGGATTCGATCCTGATCGACGAAGCGCGCACGCCGTTGATCATTTCCGGTCCGACCGAGGACAAGAGCGAACTCTACACCACGATCGACGCCATCGTGAAGCAGATCGACGACAGCTTCTACGATGCGGACGAAAAGACCAAGAACATCACCTGGACCGAGGACGGGATCGAGAAGGTCGAAGCCATGCTTTCCGAAGCCGGCCTGCTCGAGACCGAGAATCTCTACGATGTTGAGAACACGCAGGTGGTGCACCACCTCGACCAGGCGTTGAAAGCCAACATCATGTTCAAGCGGGACACCGATTACATCGTGAAGGACGGGAAAGTCGTCATCATCGACGAATTCACCGGCCGCATGATGGACGGGCGCCGCTGGTCGAACGGCCTGCACCAGGCGGTCGAAGCCAAGGAAGGGGTCAAGATCGAGCCCGAGAACCAGACGATGGCCTCGATCACCTTCCAGAACTATTTCCGCATGTATCCCAAGCTTTCCGGCATGACCGGCACGGCTGCCACCGAGGCAGCGGAGTTCTGGGACATTTACAAGATGAACGTGGTCGAGATCCCCACCAACGTGCCGGTGCAGCGGATCGACGAGGACGACGAATTCTACAAGAACACGGTCGACAAGTTCAAAGCCATCGCCAAGGCCATTCGCGAAAAGAGCGAGATCGGCCAGCCGGTCCTGGTCGGCACGGTTTCGATCGAGAAATCGGAAATGCTGTCGAAATTCCTCGACGAGGAGGGGGTCAAGCACGCCGTGCTGAACGCCCGCTTCCACGAGATGGAGGCGCGCATCGTCGCCCAGGCCGGCCGTCTCGGCGCAGTGACCATTGCGACCAACATGGCCGGCCGCGGCACCGATATCCAGCTCGGCGGCAATGTCGATTTTCGGATCGAGGACGAACTGGGCGACATGCCCGAAGGGCCGGAGCGCGACGCCGCGATCGAGAAGATCAAGCAGGAAGTCGCTGCCGAGCGGAACAAGGTGCTCGAAGCCGGCGGCCTGTTCGTGCTCGGCACCGAACGCCACGAATCGCGCCGCATCGACAACCAGCTGCGCGGTCGTTCGGGCCGCCAGGGGGACCCGGGGCTTTCGCGGTTCTACTTGTGCCTGGAAGACGACCTGCTGCGCATTTTCGGGCCGGACACGCTGTTTGCGCGGATGATGAACTCCAACCTGGAAGATGGCGAAGCGATCGGGTCGCGCTGGCTTTCCAAGGCGATCGAAACGGCGCAGAAGAAGGTCGAAGCGCGCAACTACGACATTCGCAAACAGGTCGTCGAATACGACGACGTGATGAACGATCAGCGCAAGGTGATCTACGAGCAGCGCGCCGAGATCATGGATAGCGAGACCGTCGACGACGTGGTGGTCGACATGCGTCATGACACGGTCAATGCGATCGTCAGCGAGGCGTGCCCGCCCGGCTCCTATCCCGAACAGTGGAATGTCGAAGGCCTGAAGGAACGGGTTGCGGACGTCTTCGGGATCGAACCGCCGATCGACGCCTGGATGCAGGAAGACACCCTGGAGCCCGAGTTGATCGAGGAACGCCTGCGCGCCGAGACCGACGCGATCATGGAGCGCAAGATCGGCGAGAACGATCCGTCGATCTGGCGCCAGGTGGAAAAGTCGATCCTGCTCGAACGGCTGGATTATCACTGGAAGGAGCATCTCGCGACGCTCGATGCCTTGCGGCAGGTGGTGTTCCTGCGCGCTTACGCGCAGAAGCAGCCGATCAACGAATACAAGCAGGAAGCTTTCGGCCTGTTCGAATCGATGCTGCACAAGCTGCGCGAGGACGTGACCGGTATCCTGCTCAAGAGCGAGCTGCGCATCGCCCCGCAACAACAGCAGTCGCTGCCCGACCTGCCCGATTTCCTGACCGGACATATCGATCCGTTGACCGGACTGGACAATTCGGCCGACGGCGATGGCTCGGCAACGCGCGGCGCCCTGTTCGGCGCGCTGGCAGGCAGCCCGCGCGCGGCGGCCGGGCCCGGGGGGGCGGTAAGCGAGAACCCCTATGCCGGAATGGACATCAGCCGCAATGCGCCATGCCCGTGCGGTTCGGGCAGCAAGTACAAGCATTGCCACGGCGCCGCCGGGTAAGGCATTGCAGGAGCCGCCCTTGCGGACATGAAAAAGGGCGCGGAGGGACATGCCCGCCGCGCCCTTTTCACGTCCGCTACCGAGTGGCTCCCCGAGTTGGATTCGGTTTGCATCGTTAAACTCCCGTGTTGTAACGTTTTTGCTCTTGAAGTGATGGAAGTGTGCCCCCAGGGATGCCCCCAAATGCGAACTGCTAGGCCTGGTCGAGGTGCTCGAGCTGGCGACGCTTCCAGGCTTCCACTTCACACTCCGGCCATGCGACTCGGCCGCCGCCGATCGGCACCGGCTTGGGAAATTCGCCCTCGGCGATCCGTCGGTAGATTGTGGTGCGGTGAAGTGAGGTTTCGGCAACCACGTCCTTCATCTTGAGGAGGCGGCCGATCGGGCGGTCGAGAGAGGCGGTCTCGGTCATTGCGGTGGTCTCCAGTCAATGCTCGGCCTGGCGACCGAGGCGAGTGACAATGCGGTGGAAAAGTGCCTCAGCTCGGAAGATCGATATCCCCAAGCGCGTCGCGGCGACTTGAAGTGAGCGGCCTTCGGCCAGCTGATCGGCAAGACGATCCATGTCGTGCTCGTCCGTGGTGCTCATGGGGAACCTTTGCGGCGCGGCTGTCCGACCACCGCCTTGATGCGATCGACGCGCGCGTGCCCGGCATCGGTCAGTCGATACTTGCCGTCCACGTTCCGTAGAAATCCGCGACGGACGAGTTCGGCGCGCATGCGGTGAAATGGGGTGTTCTGAGGTGGCAGGTGAGACGCTTCGCAGTGCTTCATTTCGCGAGGCCTCTCCCCGCCGGCCTCCGCCAGATCACGATTGGCCCGAGCTTCCAGACCTTCACCTGGTAGATGCCCCATAGATCGCGGCAGGTGTGCGTTCTCGAGCGGATCAACAGCATTCTCGGACCTCCCCAGGTTGCTCACTGTTTGCGACCCTCCGCGCGCGCCCAATTGAGGCGCTTGGCGACTTCCTCGCAGCCGCCGCGATCGGGATGGGCTTCGGCCATCTTCGCGCGCCAGGCGGCGTCGATCTGTTCGAGAGTGGCGTCGGGCTTTACGCCCAGGACCTGCCACCACTGTTCGGGAGCGGGCAGCTGCTGGAACCCGGCAAACGCCTGCTCAAGACTACCGACGCCCCAACGTTCGATGCCGCGCAGAGCATCGATGTGTTTGGCGATTGCGGCGATGTTGTCGGCAACCCTGTCCCACTTGTCGCAGGCCATTGCCGTGTCGCGACCGTTGAGGCGGAAATAGAGCGCGGCACCGGGATCGTCCGGCAGGCGACGGTTGGAGCGGGGCAAACCGTCGAGGCGCAGTTCGACGTTTGTCGACAGTATGATGTCGCTTGCGCCGAGGCGCTCGAGCTCGTGCTGAAGGCGCAGGCGCGCGTCGGCGATCGACAGGGATTTCTTGCTGGTCCAGCTGCCCGAGTGGTCGGCGCGGCCGAATGTCGCCGATTTGCGACGCTGGGGCGGCGTGCGCGGCCGGCCGAGGGGCCAGGTCAGCGGGAATGCGGTTGCGTTTGTCATCAGTCGCTCCCATTCTCAGTTCGAGCGCGCCCGCGCTGCCGGGCGGCGCGCGCTGCTCTCCAGGCCTCGAAAGCCTGCGCGTGCTCCGGGCACAGATCCTTTCCGGGGGCAGGGGACGTCGCGCAGTTTCCGCAGATCGGTGCATCGCAGGTTCCGCTTCGCGTTTCCGGCGCTTTCCAATCGCAGAGGAGATTGGCCGGCCGCCCGCAGTTACAGCGCCGGCGGCGCCCGGATCCGCAAACGATCGCGATCCCGCCATTCGGAAGGCTGATCAGATCGCACGTCATTCCGGCGCCGCCTTGAACGGAGCGAAGTGGCAACAGCCGAGATCGCCACGGGTCGCGCAGAAAGGGCACGGCTCACGGTTTTCGCGCGGCGGGCGACGGTCGTTTGCGGTTTGCGGCTGCGACATGGCCGCGACCGTTTTGCGGTGGGGAAGGTTGGCCATCGCCGTCCCGGAGAGGCGCTTTGCGTCCCGGTAGCGTTCGGCAAAAGCCCGGGCGTCGGCGACGAGGTTCATTCGGCCGGCTCCAGCGCTTCGGAGGGCCGGCTGGTGGCGGATGCCCTCTTACCGCGCTTTGCGCGCGCGCCGTCCTCGGCTCCGCGAGGACTACCCTCGCCGAAGGAAAGGAGTGGATGGACCCAGCGTTTGGCGGCAGCGGACTGCGAGCCGCCGCATTCGCCCTGCAGCGCGGCCGAGACGGCGCCGGATACGGCCTTGTCCTTTTGCTTGTGCCAGGACTTGAATGCGTCCGGATCGACGAAAGGTTGCGCCATGGCGAGGCGCTGGAGCTTGCCGAACAGGCCGACGAATGCCGGGGTCGGCTGCCACAGGATGCGCAGCGCCTCTGCATCGCCGTCGGCCCGCTGTGCGAGTTCGTCGTGCACGGCGATGCGCCATCCCGGCGTATTCGCGCTGCGTTCCAGCGCGAGGCCGGCGAGGACGGCCTCGGCCAGGTGGCGCTCGCCTTCCGGAAGTTCGAGCCAGGCGACGAAAGAGCTCACCGGGTCGGGGTCGACCATCCATTCGGCCGAACTCACGTCGCCGAGCGCTTCATGCCAGAGGTGGTGGGCGACCGTATCGTCGACCCATGATTTGACCTTGTCGCGCGGCTCTGCGTCTCGCGCGTACGCCCATTCTTCCCCGGCGAGGCCTCGGGCCCCGACCGCGCTCTTGCGGCCGCCGCCGAAAGAATCGGCAAGGGCGATGCGGAGTTGGGCCCAGGTGAGATAGTCGCGTGCGAGGGTGCCGCCGAGCGCAGCGTCGCGTATGAGAAGTGCGCGCAGGATCTCGCGGCGGAGCGAGCGAACGACCTGCAGTCCGTCGGCCGTCAGACCATGTTCGTCCCGCACGATCTCGCGCGCGCGCTGGCCGTAAGTGCTGTCCGGGTTGTCGATCGCCTCGCCGCAGATCGGGGCAATGTCGGCGTCACGCGCCGGCGATTGGCCGGGTTTGGCGACGGCGCGCTGCGCAGCCTTGCGCGCCTTGCGGCTCGCCCACCAGAAGCGCGGTTCCCACTCGCCTTCGTCGTCGATCTCGATCGTGGCGACAATATCGGCGCCCTGCGCTTCCTTCGGCAGCAGCAGCCGATCCTTTCGGCGTGTAGCCGAAATCTCGAGCTGGACGTCCGGATAGCCGGCAATCGTGGGCGGTGAAGCCTGAAAGCGAAGATCGCGGTCCTGCACGTCCTCGCGAACCTGATTGCGCAGGACTTCGAACTTTTCTTCGGCCAGGCGGCGGAGCAGCGTCTCGTCGGTTACGCGGCCGCGCCAGGGCGCGTCATCCGGGCCGTCGGCAAAGAGGTCCAGCTCGAACCGGCCGCCGGCAGATCGATAGATCGCTTCGCCGACGAACAGGAGAAGGCGACCGAGTTCCCGATCGCCCACCTTGAGGAACGCGCGAATCTTGACCGGAGATGCTTCCCACGTCGATAGCGACCGGAAATGTAGCCAGGCGGCGCGCTGCAAATCGGTGTCCTCGGTTGCAGCATAGGCCTGGGCCTGATCGTAGGAGATTTCGCCGGCCGAATAGGCGTCGAATATCTCCGGCTGCAGCTGGCCGAGACGCAGTTGTCGGCGCACCCAGTCGGGCGACTGGCCGATCCGGGTCGCGATCGCTTCGACCGTTTCGCCGAGTTCGACCGCCCGGGCGATCGCCTTGTGCACCTCGTAACCGCGAAGATCGCGTCGCAGCAGGTTTTCGCCAAGCGAGTCGAGAACGATCTGGCCCTCGGGTTCGTCGCGCAGTTCGGCCTTGATCGGAAAATCGGCCGGCAGACGACCGTCGGCGATCGCCAGGCCGATGGCGCGCCAGCGGCGACCGCCGGCCCAGACACCGAATTTGGCCTTTCCGGCCCATTTTGCCTTCGGCGGCGCGGTATGGAGCAGCAGCTGCTGCAGCTGCCCCTCTTCGACGATCGACGCGGCGAGCACCTCGACCGCAGCGCAATCCTCCTCGTTGTAGCGGACGTTGAGCGGCGAGATCGCCAGTTCGGCATGGGTGTAGGTTCGTTGTTCGGTCATGGCCGTTGGTCTCCGTTCGGCGGGGAAAGGCCGCGCGCGGCCCGTTCGCGGCGGTGCAGATCGAGAAGGCGCTGATCGCGCTCGTCGAGGGGGAGGATGGGTTGCGATGGCGACGTAGGGGGAGGGCGGTGGCGCCTGGAGAAGAAGGGGAACCGCATCAGCTCATCCCCAGTGCGGCTTTATAGGTCTCGAGGGTCGCTTCCATTTCCGCGCGATCGTCCGGCTTCATCTTTCGAAGCCGAACGATCTGGCGCATCATTTTGCTGTCGTAGCCGACGGCCTTTCCCTCGGCGTAGACATCGCGAATGTCGTCGGCGATGCCCTTCTTTTCCTCCTCGAGGCGTTCGATGCGCTCTATCAGCAGGCGCAGGCGATCGTCGGTGGCTTCAGCCATGAGCCTTCTCCAGCTGCCCCTCGAAGAAGGTGACACCTTCGCGCTGAGCAGCTGCCTTTAGCCCCTCCCGCATGCGCTCGGCGTCGTGGAGCGCAAGCGATGCGGCAAGGCCGAACGCCGTCATCGAAATCATGGGGTTGCTCGCCCGATCGAGCACTTCGAGCATGCTCGTTCGCGCGGAGGCAGCAGCATGGCAGGCGATATCGACAATCTCGTCGACGGCGCTCGCGGGAATGTTGCCCTCACAGGAGAGCAAATGGGCGCGCAGGTCCGCGCGCGGAAAGTCGGGGAACTCGAGAGTGGCGAATTTCTTCATCGGTAGGTCTCCCACAGAGTGGCGAGGGCAAGGCCCAGTGCGATCAGGCTCAGCAGCGCGGCAGCCAAGGCGATACGGCGGCGCGCATCCCCTGCGAACGGGTCGACACCGCCGGACATCACGCCGCCACCTTCTCGGGCTTGTCGGTCAGAGCGTTGCGGAGCTTTCGGGCGAAGGCCTCGTCGCAGGCTTCCTGCGTCGGACGGACTTTCCGGAAGCCGATGCAGGCATAGAACAGGCGAGCCGGCCGGCCCTCGAAGGCCAGGCCGCTGATGAGAAGGCCGGGGTCGTCGATTGCCTCACCTTCATCCAGGCCGGACACGCGCAGGAGAGTTCCGCGCGCAATTCCTCGTGCAAATGGGCGATCCGGGAAGGGTTGGATACAGCGGGCCAGGTCGCCGACCTGCCAGTCCTCGTTCCAACTCCGCTCGTCGCGCAGCTGGGGCGGGACCGGATTTTTCCTGAACAGGCCGAACATCATGCAGTCTCCATCGTCGATTCAGCGATGAGCCGCAGCGGCCGGTGGCGGTTCACGTGTTCCGCCCCACCGGTATTCGCGCAGACGGTGCAGAGATCGTCGCTGTGCCAGGCGCAGGGACCGTCGGTGCCCATGCAGGCGTCGAAATAGCTGCAGGCGCAATTGCGGCAGATCTGCGGTTCGGGGAGGGCGGCGCCCGGGCCGGCCAGGTGGAAATCGACCAGCTGCTCGTAGACGTTGGGATCGAAGGGAAAGACATTGCGCAGGATCTGCGCTTCGCAGAGCGTGAAGTGATCCCTGTCCGCCTCGGCCGCGGCGAGGCGCTGTTGCAATTGGCCGATCCGGCCGCGGACGGTTCGATGCGCGAGGATCTCCAGCGCGGCGAGGGCGCCAGATGCCTGGGCGACGCTGACACCGGCCATCGTGCGCCGTTTGCGGATGTAGGTTCCGGGTGACATCGCGGGCGATTGCGGTGCGGCGTTGACCATTATCGGCTCCCGAGCAGGACGTGAGAAATCGCTCCGGACCGCGCGGATTGCGCGCCGGTGCTGAAAGGCGGGAAAAGGAGGGGCGGGCCGGCAAAGGGTTCGGACAGGCCACCCGCCCCCAAGGATGCGGCCGCCGGCAGGAACGATCCCGCCCGGCCGCGCGGAGTATCAGGGAGGGGCGCGGGCAAGCTCCGCATTCGAAGACGCGGCTTCGAGTGCGGCAATGGCGCGGGTCAGGACGTCGCGCGCTTCGCTCGCCTCGGCCAGGGCATCGCGGTGTTCGGCAGGGCCGGCGCACGGCTTGCAAGCGCGGACGAGTGCACTGTGCGCCTCTCCGCCTTCCCTGATGACTTCGGCCGTGTGCGCGAGCAGTTCGATGCGATCGGCAAACTTGCGCACTTCCGCGAGTTCGAGGCGCGCGGCATAAGTCTCGAATATCGGGGCGCCGGCGCCGCCGTGTTCCTGGAAAGCGAGATCGAGCGTGATCGCGTGCTTCACCGGGATTTCCTCCCGACGATCGGGGTCGCCCCAGGCGCGGACGTGAGAGGATGAGAGTTCGACCAGTTCGGCCATGGCGGAATAGCCGCCGGAGATCTGCGCGGCGATGCGGACGAGCGCCTCGTCGATCGAAAGGGGGGCGCGCCGCTTGGTCACCGAACCTCGCCATTCGGTGATCCGCTGCCGCCCGTATGCGCGGGTGCGGCAGAGCCAGGACAGTAGCGGCGCGCCCCCGCGCCCGCGGCCTGAGAGGACACCGCGGGGATGGGTTGTGCAGTAAAGCGGGCGGACGATCGTGGCGGCGCGTCGAGCACGGGCACGATAGGCTCGAATGGCAAGGAGCCCGTCATGCGCGAACACCTTCGAGAGCCGAACTGGACCCGCCCGCCGGCGAGGAGGGGACACCGGCGGGCGGCTGCGCGGGCGAATCCTCGCGCGGATAGAGGTCGGGGCGGAGATCGTGGCGGGAGATGCCGGTGGCGGCTTCGACGTCTCGAACGTTCTCTGCCCAAATTTCGCGTTTGGCGGCCAATCGCTTTGATACGGCGCCTTGTGTCTTGCCGCACAGCTTGCCCATGGCGGTCTGTCCACCGTCGATTCTTTCGACGGCGAGCGCGAAGGCTTCTGCAGGGGAAATCGGGGTGGGAAGCGCGTTCATGAGATTTGGATATTCCCAAAGTATTAGCGAGTCAATCCCACTCTCCATTCCACCGGGAATATTTTTCCCGGTATGGGCTGTCACGTGAGTGTAACTGCGGTCAGACTGACCGAGGCCATGCGTCTCAGGTCGACCGACCAGTCAGAGCTCGCGCGAGAAATCGGCGTTACGCAGGGCGCGATCAGCAAGATCGTCTTGGGCAAGACGGCGAACTCTCGCTTGCTGCCACGGATTGCGTCACATCTTGGTGTCTCGCTTCCATGGTTGCTTGGCGAGAGCGAGCACATGGAGGGGGACAGCGAGGCACCGCTTTCGAGCGCCGAGCGTGACTGGGTGGAAGCTATGCGCGCTCTGGATCCGGATGATCGGAAGGCGGTATTGAGACTTACGCGCTCGTTGGCCCGACGCGTCCGCCAGAGCACCCTTCATGACAATCGCGACGCATACAGGGGGGAACAAGACATTGGATTCGGAGGGCCGACCAAAGGGGCCTAATTGGTTCAAGATCGGTTGCCTGGGCTTCGCCGGCTTCATCGCTGCGGCAATAGCGTTGAACGTAATCCACAACATCGTTGATCCAGAGGGGTACGCCGAGCAGCAACGGGTCGCGAAGGCGAAGCGTGCTTCTCAAGATGAGTGGAAGGCTGCAGTAGCTGGCTCGTCCGAAGATACTGCAACATCCGATGAGATCGCAGACCGCCAAAAGGGTCTGCATTGCCTCTCGGACTGGGACGGCTCCAACCGGAGCACTGTCCGCCAGGTGAAGGACAGGATGCGAAACCCCAGCAGCTTCGAACACGTCGAAACCGAGATCTATGGCAATGACAACGGAGAGCATGGTCTTTGGATGACGTTCCGCGCCGAGAACGGGTTTGGCGGGATGAACGTCGAGCGGATTTATGCTCGCGTCGACCATGAAACCTGCGAGGCCAGGCTGCTCCCGGGCGGACCAGGTAGCGGATAATCCGGGGGTATCGGCGGGGGTATCATTGCTGTCCCTAATCCTGGAGATACGCGCGCGCGCGCGTATCTGCACCGCGATCGCGGCGGAGGGAGTATCCGCCGCGGTCAAACTGCTGCTATTGGGCGACCCAAATGCCGATCATCACACTGGAGGTTTAAAATGACTTGGGAAGCATATCTTCGCAAACAGCGGAAGCTGAAGCTTGAACAGATCGACGCTATGACCACCTCGAACTTGGAAGTTAGGATCGTCAGAAACGGAGAGACGAGGGATATCACGCACGAATCGCTGGAACGTGAGAAGCAGGATGTGGCTGAAATCGAGGAGATACTTGCGAGCGAAGGTGTCCAGTTCGACTAAGCCGAGTCCTAAGATCGGCATTGCAATTCGAGGCTTAGGCATCTGACCTAGCCCCGATTTCGTAACCTTTCGCCCAAAGGCGCTCCAAAACGGCACGCGCCAAGTGGCGGCTTTCCTCATTGGACTTCATTTGCTGGTCCCACTGTGAGCCATCACCCGTATCGGGAAAGTCCAGGTTCGCCGTTTGAATGGCACTGGCGATCAGCTCAAAGACTTCGTTGTCCACCTTCTCGTCAGCCATCCTGCCTCCATGCTTCGCGCTAAGCATAACATGGGAACGGCTCGACCGAACGTCAAATTTCAAACGGAGACACTACGCCCTTTGATCTTTAGGAGGCTCCGCAGCGTTGAGACTGGAATTCCAGCAGATTCCCGCTATGTTCCCGTGAATGGGGGGCGACGGGGCGCAAGTGGGCCGATCGCCGAACATCGATGCGAGTGAGCCGCCGCGGCTCGCACCCGAGATGGCGAGTTTCCGCCTGCTCGTGCTCGCTTTCGTGCGCGAGTACATCGAGACCTATAGTGTCAGCCCGAGCCAGGGCGAGATTGTCAACGCACTCGACACCACGCGCACCCGGGTGCGGGATGCGCTGCGCAGCCTGGCGAAGGATGGCCTCCTGCTGCGTTCGCCAGGCCCGCGGGGGCTGAAACTGCCATCCACACGCGACGAGGCTCTGCGACAGCTGCGCGAGCTCGGCTGGACGATCGATCCGGAGGGCGCGCGTGTTCATGGTCCCCCGTCCGAAACGGGCGGCCGGAATTCCCCCCTGCAGGATCCGATCGTGCTCGACTATCCCGAATCCGGGGCGTTGGACGGAGACAGCGATGGCAACGAGGTCGATCAGCCCTGAGGGCAAGCGCCTGGCGGTAGCGCGCCAGCAGCGGCGCGAAGCGATCCACACGAACTGGAAGAGGCTGCACCCGGCGCTCGCCCGAGACGAAAAGCGATTGCGGCAGGAAAATCGGGCTAAGCAGCGCGAGTTCGGACACAAGCAGAACGGAACGGTCGAGACGCACCAGAAGGCCGCTCGAGTGCAACAGGGCTCACTCATGAGAATGTATGAGGCGGGACAGCTCACAATCGAGCAGCTGGCCAGCAGTCAATCGATCCGGTCGGTGGCAGAGCGGATCGGCGCCGACGTCGGAATCGGCACGGTCAGCCTCGAGACACGCGTTGACCAGGGCCGACCGCATGATGGCGGGTTCTTCGAACGACTGGGCGCGGTGCGTGCTGAGGTCGCTTACGGCCGATGGCGCGCCTCCATCGCGCGCAAGCGCGGCGGCGCGGCACCGGTGCTGGCGATGATCGTCGACGACATGAGCTGTAGCGAGGCCGCGCGGCTGTTCCGGATGCGCAAAGAGACAGCCCGAACGCGGCTGCGCGACGCGCTGAATCTATGGCCGGATTATATCGGGAAAGCCTGCGACGAGATCGACGAAGCGACGATGCTGGCGGCGCAGGCGGGCATCCTCTGACGAAGAAAAATCCGCTCAGCCCAAATTCCACCCTGCCGAAATGTGACCGAATCGGCCTATTTCGACCCCGCGACAATTGCGTCCATCGGCCTCCTGGCCCTCTGCGCAATACCCGAGAAGCCCGTGCCCCCATCCTGCCCCGGGGAGCGCGGGCTTTTTCATATCCGAAGGAGAAGCGCCCCATGCGAATGGCTGCAGCTCCCCGATCGCAAACAATTCGGCCGACACTCGAGCAGCTGCTCGACGAGCAGGTCGATGCGCTGGACAGCGTCATGGCCGAGGTACGTCTCGGTATCCGAAACCAGCGCCACTACGACGATTTGGAAGAGCGGGCAGGCGCGATTGGCGCCGAGATCCGCGGCGCGTTCCGTGAGGGACGGCGCGCGTGATCGACCTCGGCAAGCTCGAGCAAACGCTGGCGGACGCTGAAGGCGGTCGACCGGTCACCGTAACGCCCGCCTGGTTACGCCAGGTCCTCGAGGAGCTTCGCGCCGGCCGAGATGCCGCGGCGCGCTCCGGGCAGGTATTCGGCCTGCCTGAGGGCACAATCCTGTGACAGGTCCGAGCTTCGACCCCGCGATCGGCCGCAAGGTGTTGGCCGACCGCAGGTTGATCGAGCAGCTGCTCGCGCTTGCCGGCGGTGCCGGCCGCATGGCCTGGCACAGTCAGCGCAAATGGCAGAGCGGCACGTTCCGTGGCGCGCGTCACCAGATGTGCGTCGAGTTCGAGGGCCTAGCCGAGATCGAAGGCGGTGAACGGCTGATCGCCGGCCTGTCCATTCGCCATTTCGCGGTGCCTGGTGTGACGGTGGTCGAGGCGCAGGTGACCGAAAGCAAGCACGTCGCCCAACCGCCGCACCTCACGGTGACGGCCGAACTGCTCACGCTCGAGGAGGATTGATGGACACCATTCGCCAACCCCGCACGGTCGAGCAGGCCACAGCCCTGTGCGAGAAGCTCGCCGTCCTCGAGGGCCAGATCGCCGACATCGAGTCCGACCGTCAGGATTCGATCGCCGCGATCAATGCGCGCGCCGACACGGCCGCCAACGATCTGATCGCGCAGCGCGATGTGATCGCCGAAAAGCTCGAGCCCTGGTGGAAGAAGGCAGGCAAGGCGCTCCTCGACGGCAAGCGTAAGTCGATCGAGCTCGGCGGGTGTGTCATTGGCACGACAGCAACGCGCAAGTCGCTGGCGATCGCCGGGGATGAAAGCGCAGTGGTCGAGCTCATGCGCGGTCTGCGCTGGGCCAAGCCCTTCCTGCGCGAGAAATGGTCGATCGACCGTGCTGCAACGCTGAAGGCGCTAGACGGCAAGCACAAGCCCAAGCTCGTGGAGCTCGGCTTCGACGAGGCAGGCGGCGAAGACAGGTTCTTCGTAAAGCGTGCCGAGCAGGCCGGAACGAGGAGCGGCCAATGAAGCTGTCGATGCTGCCCATCGTGCGACGCACAGCGGAGGCGCTCGGTCGGATCGACGCCGACATCGGCATCGTAGAGAGCGATCTGTTCGATATCACCTTCGCCGGCCGATACCAGGACGACGCCCTGAAGGCCGCTGCCAAGGCTGCAATTCTCGCCGAGCTCCGCGGCCGCAAGGCCTCGCTCGAGCGGGACCTCCAGAACTACGGCGTCGAGGTCTGCGACGGCTGATGCCGATGCGACCGCCAGTCTTCCGCCCGCCGGGCTGGCGTGAGCGAAAGCCGTGGCAACTGCAGGATGGCCGCAAGGATCGCCGCAAGCGCGGGCGTGCCGGCATGCGTGATCGCGCGCAGGTTCTGGCCGAGGAGCCGTTCTGCAGGCTCTGTCTGGCCGCAGGGCTCCATGTGCGTGCCACGGTGGTCGACCACATCATCCCGCTCGCCTGGGGCGGCAGCGACGAGCGTTGGAACAAGCAGGCTCTCTGCACCGCTTGCCACGATGCCAAGTCGGCCGCTGAGCGAAAGAACGGCCCGCCGGCCGACATCGCGCGGCGATTGGCGAAGCTTAAGGCGGATTGGTTGGCGTCGACGAGCTGAGGCCTCGCGAGTTCGGCCCCCGGGGGGAGGGTCGATTTCGCGAGGCCTCTCGCCCGGACACCGACGCTTTAATCAGATTCTCGCGCGGGCGATTTCAAAGGTGAAAAAGTTCGAGCCTCGGAGCAAGGGGCGAGGGGAGGGCTGGCGCGATGCCTCGAGGGGGCGCTCGGCCGAACAGCGGCCGAAAGCGGAAGGAACCTTCGCTGAAGGCGCTAACCGGAAACAACCGACCCGATCGGGAGAACGCAGTAGGCGAGCCGGCGCCGATCGCGCCGATGATATGTCCTCTGCATCTGAGCGACCTCGCTCAATTGCATTTCAAGTCGATCGCCGGGATCCTCGAGGAGCAGCAGCGCGCGAGCCCGCACTATGCGGAGCATGTCGCATTGCTCGCGCAGCGGCTTGAGCAGATCCAGCGATACCAGTCTGTCATCGAGATCGAGGGCGATACGTTCACCAGCGAATCGGCCAAGAAAGTGGGAGATCGGATCGTCGTCACGAAGATGGTCCGTGCGCGGCCCGAAGTGGCGATGCTGAACGAGGCGATGCGCCATGCGCAGTCATTGCTTGCCGAGCTGATGCTCAACCCGGCCGCAGCGCTGCGCCTGGCCAGCGGCCGCAAGCCCGAGGCCGGCGCGTTCGACGACTTTTTCAGTTGAGAGGTGACATGGCACGATCGCGTTTGGCGGCCCGGCTGAAAAAGCGCTGGTGGTTTGGGATTGCGTATCGCATCGGCGTGGTGCTGTTCGCACTCCGACTGATCCGCCGGCCCGACCGCTACATTGACTGGATGGTGCGCCGCGGCACGAAGACGGTGATCGAGGCAATGCCCGAAGACTGATGTGCAGGAGCGCGACTATGCGGCGATGGCGCGGCAGTACGCCGGCGACGTCGTCAAAGGGAAGATTCCTGCCTGCAAGTCGATCCGGCTGCAGTGCGCGAGGTTCCTCGACGAGCTGAAGCTCCAGCGGAAGAAAGAGTTTCCCTTCCGCTTCGACGCCGGGAAGGCGGCGCGCGCCTGCAAGTTCATCGAGCGGCTGCCACACTCGAAGGGCCGGTGGGCTCGAGCGAAGGAGACGCTGCGCCTCGAAGGCTGGCAGGTATGGATTCTTGCCTGCACGTTCGGGTGGCTGCGGAAGAAGGACGGCCTTCGCCGCTTCCGTGTCCTGTTCGTGGTCGTACCGCGGAAGAACGGCAAGTCCGCGATCGCCGCGGGCATCGGCCTCTACATGTTCTGTGCCGATGGTGAGTTCGGCGCCGAGGTCTATTCCGGCGCGACCAACGAGAAGCAGGCGTGGGAAGTGTTCGGGCCTGCGCGCCTCATGGCGAAGCGCACGCCGGCGCTGACGAAAGCGGCCGGCATCGAGGTCAACGCGAAGAACCTGGTTCGCTTTGCAGACAACTCCAAATTCGAAACGATCATCGGGGACCCGGGGGACGGTCAAAGCCCGAGCTGCTCGATCCACGACGAGTACCACGAACACGCGGACGACGGGCAGGTCAACACGATGCAGACCGGCATGGGCGCACGCGAGCAGCCCCTGCAGGTCCTGATCACGACCGCCGGCGATAACCTCGCGGGCCCATGCTACGCCGCGATCCAGGAGGAGCGCGCCAAACTCGCTGGCATCGGCCACAACGGCGGGCCTCCGCTCGACGACGAAACATTCTTCGTCGAGTACACGATCGACGAAGACGACGACTGGAAAAGCGAGGCCGCGCTCCGGAAGGCGAATCCGAATTACGATGTCTCGGTCAAGGCGGACTTCCTGCTCGCGCGCCAGCGCGACGCGATCGCCACGCCGCGCAAGGCCGGCGCGTTCAAGACGAAGCATCTGAACCTGTGGGTCGCGGCAAAGGCCGCCTACTTCGACATCGAAGCGTGGCGAAGATGCCGCGACCCGAACCTGCCGATGCGGGCCGTCGAGGCGTTCGAGCTGGAGATGCTGCTCGGCCGGCGATGCATTGCCAGTTTCGACCTTGCTGCCAAGGTCGACATTGCCGCGCTGGAGCTGCTGTTTCCGCCGATCGGCGCGAAGGCGACGATCGACGATCCGTACATCCGATTCGGATTCTACTTCGTGCCGGAAGAGACGGTGCTGAAGGTAGAGGCGTATCAGAACTGGGATGCGCAGGGCCTGCTCAACGTCACCGACGGGGAAGTGATCGACTACGACGAGATTTTCGAGGTGCTGCGCCAAGCACGTAGCGCATTCCAGCTCGACCAAGTCGCCTACGACCCGCACCAGGCCAGATACCTGGTCAGGAAGATGCAGGACGAGGGCATCCCGGTCGTGGAGGTCCGCCCGAACGTCCTCAACTTCAGCGAGCCGATGAAGGAACTCGACGCGCTCACCCGCGCCAGGACGATCGCTCACGGCGGTTGCCCAGTCATGGAGTGGCAGATGAACAACGTCGTCGCCCAGGCCGACGCGAAAGACAACGTCTATCCGCGCAAGCCGCGCGCAGAGGACAAGATCGATAATCCGGTGGCGCTGATCGCCGGTCTCGCTGTCGCGATGGCGGAGGAGGAAGAGCACGTGCCGACTTCGCCGTGGGATGATCCCGAGTATTCGATGACCGGGGCCGAAGACTAATGAGTTTCTGGCGGCGCCTGGTCGGCCGGGAGAGCGAGAAGCGATCGCTTGAGGACCCGAGCTACAAGCTCAGCGAGAATCCCGAGGCGCTGATGCAGCTACTCGGCGTCCTCGATCGCAACAACGCACTGCCCGTTGTGTCGATCGAGGCGGCGCTGCAGGTGCCGGCGGTCTGGTCGATCGTCAATTTCCTCCCGCGTACGCTTGCTGCGCTGCCGTTGCACACGTTCGAATCCGGGGAGAACGGCGAACGCGTTGACGATCGGTCGGCACAGCTCCTCTCGTTTGCGCCCAACGAAGAAGAGACCAGCTTTGGTTGGCGGTGCTATCACTGGCATCAGGTCTTCACCGGCGGACGCGGATGCAACTGGATCGAGCGTGTCGGCGGAAGGCCGGTCGCGATCTGGCCGATGGATCCTGCGCTGACGCAGGTTGTGCGCCGTGACGGACGCAAGATCTACCGCTTCGACGGTCGCGAATACCCGGCGCGCGATGTCATCGACACGCCGTTCATGCTGAAGCGCGATCGCCTGGGCAGCTATAGCCCTATCGTGAAGTGCAACAAGGCAATCAGCCTCGCGGTCGCAATGGGCGATTTCGCAGGATCGTTTTTCAATGGCGGCGGTGTCCCGCCGCTCGCGCTCGAAGGGCCACTGCCAAGTGGCGCCGACGCCTTCAAGCGGGCGCAGGCGGACATCCAGCGCGCGATCGACACGGCGAAGAAGGCGGGTCTGCCATTCTTCGGCATGCCACCCGGTCACAAGCTGAATCCTATCGGGTTCGAGCCGGGCAAGAGCCAGATGGTGGAAGCGCGGCTGTTTCAAGTGCAGGAACTCGCGCGCGTCTGGCAGATGCCGCCGGTATTCGTGGGTGACCTGTCGAAGGGCACCTTCAGCAATACCGAGCAGCAGGATTTGCAGCTCGTGAAGCACCTGATCGGTCAATGGGCAAAGGCGTTCGAGGACGAACTTACGCTCAAGCTCTACGGCTGGCGCAATCCGCGGCGCCGAGTGAAGCACAACCTGGACGGGCTGCAGCGTGGCGCCTTCAAAGATCGCATCGAGGCGCTCGCCCGCGCGATCCTGACCGGCCAGATGATGCCGGACGAAGCCCGCGCGCTGGAAAACCGGCCGCCGGATCCGAACGGCGAGGGCGGTCGTCTCTACGTTCAGCAGGCGACCGTGCCGCTCGGAACGATGCCTGGCCCAGGCCACAACGGCGGCTCGCCGCTCGACGAGGAAGAAGAGGAGGAAGGTGCGGATGGCAACGCCGACACCGAAGACTGACGGGCGCGAGACGCGCACGTTCACCAAAGGCCTGGAGCTGCGCTTCGCCAGCGGCGACGGGGGGAGCAAGACGACGAAAGGCTATGCCTGTCTGTTCGACAATGTGACCTCGATCGGCGGATACTGGCAGGAACGGTTCGCAAAAGGCGCCTTCACCAATTCTCTCGGCGATCGCGACGTTGTGGCGCTCCATAGTCACGACGACGGGCGGCCGATGGGGCGGATGAGCCGCGATACGCTGCGCATCAAGGAGGATGACAAAGGTCTCGCCTTCGAGAACGACCTGCCCGACACGCAAGACGGGCGCGACCTAGCCACGTCGATCGACCGCGGAGACATCGAGGGCATGAGCTTCCGCTTTCGCGCGCTCAAGGAAGAGTGGGACGAAACGCAGGATCCGCCGATGCGGACGATCATCGAAGCCGAGCTTTACGAGATCACCTATACGGCATTCCCTGCCTATCCCGACACTGAAGTCGGGATGCGAAGCCTCGAACATGCGCGCCAGGAGCGCCGGCAGCACAATCAGGCCGGCGCGATCGGCCGCATTGCGGCGCGGCGCATGAAGCTCGCGCAGCGCGATCGCAGGATCTGAGATCCCGGGATACCCGGAGGTGGCGAAAGCGGCCCGCTTCTCGCCCTAGTTGCCCGCCGCCGGCGGGCTTTTTCATGTCCAGGAGAGACAGATGATTCTCACCCAGTATTACGAGGAGCGGGGCCAGCTGGTGGCCGAAGCCCGCTCGATCCTCGACGGCATCGAGAACGAGACCGACGAGACCAAGATCAAGGACGCCGAAGATCGGCACGATGCCGTGATGGGCAAGCTCGATGCGCTCGACAAGAAGATCGAGCGCGAGGAACGGACCGCCAAGCGCGAGCAGGAAGAGGAAGAGCGGCGTAGCCGCCAGCGTCCGAGCGGGCGCGACGGATCCGCAACCGGCGTCGACGGCGGCGAGGACGAAGAGCGCAGCGACGAAGAGCTGCAGGCCGAATATCGCGATGCATTCTACGCGGCGCTTCGGGCCGGTGGCGAACTCAGCGCCCTCGAACCCGAACAGCGCGCCCTGCTTCGCAAGGGCTACGTCGAGAGCCGCGCCCAGACGGCGGGCGATGCCGCAGCAGGCGGCTACACCGTCCCGACCGAGCTGGCGAACAAGATCGTCGAGACGATGAAGGACTGGGGCCCGATGTACGACCCCGGCGTGACTGACGAAATGGTGACCAGTGGCGGCAATCCGTTCGATATCCCGACGAACGACGATACGGGGAATTCGGCGGATGCGCTGGCCGAAGCGGCCGATCTGACCGACGATGGCAGCGGTGACCTGGTATTCGGCGAGAAGAATCTCGCTGCGTATGTCTATGCGACGCCGTGGTTGAAGATCAGCTTCGAGCTTCTGCAGGATTCCGCGTTCAATATCGAAAGCTTTGTCGGCGGAAAGCTCGGGCAGCGGCTCGGGCGCCTTGCAAACGCGCAGCTGACGGTCGGCCTCGGCGTCTCGGCGCCGAACGGCGTCGTTACCGCGTCGAGCCTGGGCAAGACTACCGCCTCCGCGGCCGCGATCGCGGCGGACGAGCTGATCGAACTGCAGCATTCGGTCAATGCCGCCTACCGCCGCTCGCCGAAGTGCGGTTGGATGTTCGCCGATACGACTCTCGCGTCCATCCGGAAGCTGAAGGATGGCCAGGGCAACTACCTCTGGCAGATGGGCGATGTTCGCGTCGGCGCTCCGGATCTGATCCTGGGCAAAAAATACCACGTGAACGACGACGTGCCGGCGATCGCCGCAAGCGCCAAGCCGGTCATCTTCGGCGACCTTGGAGCGTACATGGTGCGCAAAGTTGGCCGCCCGCTGATTGGCACCGTGCGCGAGCGCTTCTGGCCGAAGGTCGGCATGGCCGGCCTGATCCGCTTCGACGGCGAACTGACCGACGTGGCGGCGGTGAAGCACCTCGCGATGGCGGCCGCGTAACCAGCACAACACCGAAACCGGGCGGAGCAACCGCTCCGCCCGGCTTTTCGTAGAGCGCCGGCGGGCCGGTGTTCCATGAAGGGAAGGAGCTACCGATGCGACTCATTATGCTGACCGGCCTGTCCGGCCCCACCGTCACCCTCAGCCGCGGCGATCCGCATGAACCGGCAACGGATGCGGAGGCGATACGCCTGATCGACGCCGGATTCGCGAAAGCCGAGGATCCGAAGGAAGAGAAGGCCGCCCGCGCGAAGATCGCCGCGGCCGAGAAGGAGGCGGCCGAGAAGGAGGCGGCCGAGAAGGAGGCGGCCGAGAAGATTGAGCAGGGCGAAGCCGAGCAGCCCGGGAATGGGAAGTCAAATCGCAAGACGGCCAACGCGAAGCAGGCCTGAACGATGGGATGGGCCGCGCCGATTGCCGTTGTGCCACCGGCTGCCGAACCGGTTTCGGTGGCCGAAGCGAAGGAATTCCTGTCGATCGGCGCGGACGAACCGGATTTCGACGTTCTGCTTGCGAGTTTCATCGCGGCCGCGCGCGAGCAGCTCGAGGCGGTAACGAGCACGCGCCTGGCCGAACAGACCTTGCAGCTCCACGCCGACGGCTTTGCCGATCTGCGGCGATTGCCGCTTGGGCCAGTACAGGCGGTCTCCGAAATCGTATACGACGATGCGGCCGGCGCTGAGCAGGTGTTGGCGAGCGGCGACTACGAGCTGTTCGGCGCGGGCCTCGAGCAGGGCGTCCGCCCGGCCTTTGGAAAGACGTGGCCGGCGGGCGCGCTTCGCGCCAGTGCGGTCCGCGTGACTGCGGCCGTGGGGTATGAGCAGTTGCCGAGGCCGCTGTGGGCCGCGATCCTGCTGATGACCGGCGACCTTTTTGCAAACCGCGAAACGACGTCGAGCACCACGTCGACCAAGATCCCGATGTCGATGCAGGTCGAGGCACTGATCACGAACTACCGGATCTGGCTATGACGCCCGCAGGCAAGCGCGATCGGAGAATCGTGATCGAGCAGCGCGCTCAGGACGGCGAAGACGCGATGGGGGCTCCGGTCGAAAATTGGGTCTCCTTTGCCACCCCAATGGCTCGGATCTTCTACGGCCGCGGCGACGAGCGGCGCGAGGCCGCGCGCGAAGGCGCGAGCCAGGCAGCGTCATTCCTCGTGCTCGCCACCGCGAAAACCCGCGTGGTGAAGCCGATCGGTTTCCGGATCATCTTCGACGGGTCGACATGGGACATCACTGCCGCGCCGCCGATCGGCCGCCGCGAGATCGAATTCACCGCAACACGGAGAGCATCATGAAGGTCAAGACGCTGCGCGATCATCAGAATCAGTATGGCAAGAAGTACTCGAAGAAGGTGGGCGACGAGTACGAGCACCCATCGCCCGAGACGGACATCGCCTTTGGTTATGTCGCACCGGCCGATCGCGACGGAGAAAAGGATGCGTCGAAGTCCAGCGGAACGAAAGCGCCGGCCGGTAACGTCAAGGGCTGACGATGGTACCCGAGCTGGTGGTCGATGGGTTCGAGGATGCGTTGCGCCGTATCCGTTCGATCACCGGCCAGGTGCATGGCAACATCGGTGACAATGCGATGGCCGCGCTGGAACCGGTTGCCGAAGATGCGCGGCGGCTCGCGCCTGTCGATAGCGGAGAATACCGGGACAGCATCGTTGTCGCCGATCGGCTCGCGGGGGAATCGACCCGGGAGGGGGCCAGCTCAGTCTACATCGGGCCGCTGCACAGCAACGTGTTCTACGCCTGGTTTCTGGAGTTCGGCACGGTGAACATGCCCGCCTATCCGGTGATCATCCCCGCGATCGAGGCCAACAGGGAACTGGTGTTCGAAGTGCTCGGAGAACGCGTGGCCAACGACATTCTGGCGCCGACGATCTGACATGCGCGGAGATCTGCTGGCGCGATTGCGCGCTCATCCTGCTGTCATAGCGACGGCGGGAACAATCCCGCTCGGCCAGGGCACGCGCCCGGCTGTGGATTGGCTCGAGCGCCATTCCGATGAAGCGACCGCGTTTCCGGCCTGCGTTCTGCAGGTGATCGCCCGCGTGGGATCGTACGATCACGATGGTCCGGATGGGCTGGAGCTGCCGCGCATACGGTTGATGTCGTTCGGCACGAGTTTCGACCAGGCCGACGCGCTGCAGAAGGTGCTGCGCACGGCGATCGAGCCAAAGACGACACACGGATCCACGCGGTTCGGGCCGGCGAAGCTGGTGCTCGAGCGCGATCTGCCGCCGGAAGACCTTCCGGGCGGCCTCACCATTTTTCGAATTGCCGGCGATTACGTGATCCCGGCGGCGCCAGCATAGGAGACAGGAAATGGCGGAAGGCGACGGCGTACTGAGCGACGGCACGGAGCTCCACTTCACCGATGTCGGCGGCACGCTGACCAAGGTGAAGGGGTTGATGAACGTGAATCGGCCGACATTGTCGGTTGCGAAGGTCGAGAATACCGATCACGACAGCGGCGGGACCAAGACCTATCTGGCCGGTCACGGCGACGTCGGCGAGCTGACAGCGACGATCAAATACGAGCCGGGCAGCCCGACCGACCTGCTGATCCTCGAACACCTGGCCAGCAAGGAAAAGCGGCCGTTCAAGCTCGTGACTGTCGAGGAAGACGGTACGACGCAGGACAATACGGCATCGATCTTCCTGATGACGTATGTTCCGGACAATGCCCCGTTGGGGCAGGTCCGCACCGCGACCGTCACCGGGCAGCCGAGTCCGCTCACCCAGGCAGCGACCGTATAATGGGCACGCGAGGAAATCGCCTGAAGGGTGAGGCGGAATTCACCTACGAGGGTGAGACCTTTCGCCTGTCGCTCAACAACCGGGCCTGGATCGAAGCGGAAGAAGTGCTCGGCATCTCGATGCTCGACGTGATCGACGAACTGAAGGCCACGCTGGACGCCGGTCGGAATCCGAAGATCAAGCACATGGTCGCCTTGATGTTCGGCGGTCTGGTCCAGAATCACCCCGACATCACCGAGGGCGAAGTGATCGACATGGTCTTTTCCGGCGATGCCGCGGTGAAGAAGGGCCTCCTGGCGGCGATCGCCGGAGCGCAGCCGCCTGACCTCGTGGACGACGACGCCGGGGGAACTGAGGGAAACGCGCCGGCGCCGGCGACCAGGGCTGGGACTGGGAAGACGTCTTCCGCGCCTGGTGCCAGGCCGGCTTCGAACCGCAAGGGTTCTGGTACGAAACGCCGCGCTCGGTAATCCTCGCGCTCTGGGGCGCCAGGAGGCGCTCCAGAGAAGCGTATCAGGTGGCGATCACCAACGCCTGGCTCGCCGGAAAGCTCGGCCAGTCCGACCCAAGCCCGGACAAGTACCCGAAGCTCGAGGATCTGCTGCGCAACGAAAAAGCGGAAGCCGCCGCGGCGGCGGCGCCGACGGCATTGGAATCGCAACAGAATGCCCGGGCGTGGGGCGCAGCGCTGCGCGCGATCAATCGTCGCGCGCCGAAGGGGAGGTGACAGATGGCCGGTGGCACGATCGCCTCCCTCAATGCCGCGCTTCGCTGGGATCTCGACGACTTCGATCGCGGGACCGCCCATATCGAGGGTACGTTCGGCCGGCTGAGGGACTTCGTGGGCGGCGTGGCCGATTCCATCGTTGCGGCCGGACGCCGGATGACGCTGGGAATCACTCTGCCGCTCGCTGGGTTGGCCGTGTATACCGTGAAGGCGGCGTCGGACGCAGAAGAGCTGCAATCGGCGTTCGATTACACGTTCGGCGCGATGGCCGAGACCATGAACGAGTGGGCCGTCGCCACCGGCGACGCCATGGGCCGGTCGACGCAGGAGATGCAGCGCGGGGCGTTTGCGCTGGGCGGCCTGTTCAATGCGGCGGCGCCTACGCGCGAGGCGGCCGCCCAGCTTTCTCAGCAATTCGTCGAGCTCGCCCAGGACGCCGGATCGTTCTTCAATGTTCCGTTCGACGACGCTCTAGATCGAATCCGGGCCGGGTTGATTGGTGAAGCCGAACCGATGCGGCGGTTCAATGTCTTCCTGTCCGATATGGCGGTTCAAGCGAAGGCGGCCGAGCTAGGCCTCGTAGGCGAGGGCGAAGAGCTCAACGAAAACGGCAAGATCATGGCGCGCGCCGCGCTGATCGCACAAGGCCTCGCTGACGCGCACGGCGACGTCGAAAGAACGTCCGAAAGTCTCGAAAACCAGACGCGATCGCTTGGCGCAGAGTTTGAGGAACTGCGCGTCGAGATGGGCGAGATGCTGATTCCGATGTTCAAGACGCTGGTCCAGGTCGGACGCACGGTGGTGGCGTGGTTCAACGAGCTGCCCGAGGGCGTGAAGCGGGGCATTCTCATCTTCGCTGCATTCGCGGCAGCGGCCGGCCCGGTGCTGCTCGTCTTGACGACGCTGGCGAAACTGGTGCTGCCGTTGCTGCTGGTGAACATGGGGCCGCTCTTCCTGGCCATCAGCGCGCTGATCAATCCATTCGGCACACTCGTCGTCATGGCGGGTAAGCTGTTCGTCGAATTCGGCGGCATCGGAGCCGTCCTGTCGCGGATACTGCCGTTGTTCCTGCGCTTCGCCGGGCCGATCGGCGTGGTGATCACGCTGTTCCTGTTGTTCAAGGACACGATCGCCGACGCGCTTGAAACTGTCTGGGAATACGCGAAGAAGTCGCTCGGGCCGGAAGTCCAGGGGCTGTTTTCTGCAATGGCGCGGCTTGCGCAGGCGCTGTTGCGCGCGTGGGATTCGCTCGCAGGTACCAAGCTGGGGCGGAGCCTGGGCGAACTGCTGGAGATGGTGCAGGCGCTTGCCGGCTACCTGATTAAGTTCTTCGGGAGCGCGGTGGTGATCGCGATCGAAGTCGTGATCGATGCACTCGTCTGGTTTGTGAACATGGCAACCGACGTGGTCAATGCGATCACCGCCCTGATCAATGGCGATTGGGCGGGCGCCTGGTTCCACATCGGAAAGATCGCCGGCGACACCATGCGCACGATCGCCGACTGGATCGACTGGATATTCCCGAAGCTGGCCGCCTTTTTGCGGATGAAGGCGCTGGCCTTCGGCAGCGAGGAGCCGACAACTGGGAATGCACCCGGCGGCGGAAACGAACCGACAGACCCGGGCAACGGCGCAAATCCCTACGCTGGTGGCGATTATTCAGCACCCGGCAAGGCCTCTCCATCTCGCCGGCGCGGCCGAACCGGGCCAACCGCCGAAGCGCTCGCCGATCGCCGCGAGGAAATCCGGCTTGAGCACGAACTCGCCGTTGCACGACAGCGCGGTGACATCGAGGCTGTTCGCCGTCTCGAGCGCGAGCTCGACCTGAAGGACCAAATCGATCGCTACGAGCAGGCCGGCATCGACAAAGCGCAGGCACGGGCGGCCGCCGCGAAGGACATGCTCCAGCTGGACCAGGCGCGCGCCGAAGCGCGGGCTCGCGAACTCGACCAGCACGAGCGTTCAATCGACCTCGATCTCGCTGAGTTGCGGAACGATCATGAGATGCTCCGTGCGCTGCAGGACGAAGAATTCCTTGAGCAGCGCATTCTCGACTATCGCGAGCTCGGGATCGGCCTTGCGGAAGCGGAGAAGCGTGCGCAGCTGGACCTGCTCGATCTCGAGGAGGCCCGCGCCGACGCCACAGCTCGCCGCCATGCCGACGCGGCACTGGCGCACGACATCGAACTCGCGCGGTTGCGCGGTGACTTCGACCAGGCCGACCGGCTATACGAACTCGGGCGCATTCGCGATCGCACCGACGAACTGCGCAGAGACGGCTTGAACGAGGCGGACGCGCGTGCCCAGGCGATGCGCGAGGCGTCCGACCGCACACAGGCGCATATACAGGGCAACTTCCGCGATGCGTTCCGGAGCGGATTGCGCGCGGCGCTCGACGGCGACCTGAAGGGCTTCTTCGAGAACTGGCTCGAGGACGCCAGCTTCGATGCGCTTTCGCGCGTGCTCGATCGCCTGGCCGACAGTCTGGCGAACCTGATCGCGGGGCAGAGTGGCGGGGGTGGGGGACTGCTGGGTTCGATCTTCGGCGCAATCACCGGCATTGCGGGAATCGCCGGCGGCGGATCGGCGCATGGTGTCGGCAACAGCATCGGCAGCGGCCATACCAATCGCCTGCCGGGGTTCTCCACGGGCGGTTGGGGCCGGATCAAGGGCTTTTCCGGCATCGACCAGAATGTCCTTTCGCTCAACGGCAATCCGATTGCCCGGGTAAGCGACGGCGAACTGTTGAACGTCAGCAAAGGTGAGCCGGGCGGCGGGGGAGGGGACCTGACGATCAGGCTCGGACCGGGCCTGGAAGCCGAGTGGCTAAGGAAGAGCGCGGGGCAGACGGTCAAGATCGTGGAGGCAACTGCGCCGGCGATGCTGCGGACCGCCTCTGCGAAGACGCGCCGCGACGCTGCGCGTCCAATCATGCCGGGAGGCCAGACTGGCTGATGGTGCTCGTCCCTTATCCGGGTACGCCCCGGCACCAATCGGTGGAACTGCAGCCGATCGCGGCGGCGCGCGTCAACACCTCTGCGCTGTCGAATGCACGGCAGGCCGTCGACATGGGCTATTCGTGGTGGGAGGCCGCGGTAACGGTTGCGCCGATGACGATCGACGACGCGCGCGAATGGCGCGTGTTCTTCGGCCGGCTGCGCGGTGCGGTGCACAGTTTCCGCCTGCCCGTGACATCCGCGGCGCAGCATGACGGCAGTTTCATCGCCCGAGCGAACGGTGCGGGCGGCGGATACTCTCTCGCTTCCGACGGATGGCCCGTTTCGACGAAAGTGCTGCTCGCCGGCGATTTCGTGACGGTCGGCGACCAGTTGATGGCGCTCGACATCGATGTCGACACCGACGCGACCGGCAATGCGACGCTCCAGTTCCACGCGCCACTGCGCCGGTCGATTGCCGACGATACGATAATCGAGACCAAGCGCCCGTTCCTGACCGCCTGGCTTCCCGAAGGTGCGCCGGCGCTCACCCTAAACAGCGCGCAGCTGCAAGACGGATTCAGCTTCGCGGCGACGGAGGCCTATTGATGGACGCCGCGACGATCGAAGCGCTGGGGCAGGAAGTCGTCTACGTCCAGTGGTTCGCCTGGATCGACATCGAGGGCGATCCGGTGCGCGCCGTCAGCGGGGTGCAGGATATCGCGATCGGCGCCGGCGAGACCGGCGATCCGGACCTGGACGGCCATGTATTCGAAGCAGTGCCAAGCGAGCTGACCGATATCAGCGACGTGCAGCACAGCGAGGACGGGTCGGAGACCGTCACGGCCCGGCTTTCCGGCCTGCCGCTGGTCAACAGCGATCTGCTGGACGTGGTCGGGCAGAAGAGCAAATGGCGCAAGCGCGAGGCGCGGCTGTGGTTCCGGGTGCTCGAGCCGGCCACGTTCGGGGCGGGCGGCCAACCGGTCACCTTCACGCCGCTGCCAATCCACTCGTATTACAGCGGCTATCTGGTCGGGCTGACGGTCAATGTCGGTGAGGACGATCAGACGATCGTCGCCGCGATCGAGAACTATCAAGCGGCGCTGAGCGAAGGCTCGGGCCTGACGTATCTGCACCAGAGCGAGTTCGACGCCGGCGACAAGAGCGCCGAGCAGACGCTGGCGGCTTCGAACGGGATCCAGAAGGCCGGTGTGCGCGGTGGAGCCGGTGGCGGGGGTGGCGGCCGGGGAGGCGGCGGTATCTGGTCGCGGCAGGTCCACAAATGAGCCGGTTGCCCGATTGGGAGCATCGCCTCTCTGCCACCATTGCGGAATGGCGTGTCCGCCCGTTTCGGTGGGACCGCGATTGCGCGCGGTGGGGCGCGGCGGTCGTCATCGCGCAGACGGGTATCGATCCGATCGCCGAATGGCGCGGGCGCTATCGAACAAAGCGCGAGGCGCTGGAACTGCTGGCCGAGAAACCGATGCCGGTCCGGCTCGATGAGTTGTTCCCGCGCGTACATCCCGCAATGGCGCGGCGAGGGGATATCGCGCTGACGCAGAAGTCCTGCCTTGGATGCGTGCTGGGCGGCGAGGCGCTGTTCTATTTCGCCGCCGGCGGGATGACCCGGGTTCCACGTCGCGAGTGGGAAGGCGTGTGGGGGGTTGGCCGCGATGGGTAGTGTCGTCCGCGCAGTCGGCAAAGTCGTCGGCGCGATTGCCTCAATCGCGGCCGCGATTCCCGGCCCGCATCAGTTGATTGCGGCTGGCATCGCGCTCGGCGCGAACGTTCTGACCGCGGTCACCGCGAAGAAGGACATCCCGCAATCGGAGACGCAGCTCGGCCGGCTCAGCGCGCGCCTCGACACGCAAGCGCCGCGCAAGATTGTCCTCGGCACCACGGCAATGCCCGCCGACATCCGATACTACGAGGGAAGCGGCGACGATGAGGAGTACGTCGACTACATCGTAGCGGTGGCCGCGCACCGTGTGCGGTCGATCGACGAAATCTGGTTCGAGGATTCGCTCGCCTGGTCGGCAAGCGGCGGCGTCCAGGGGGAATATGTCGGTTATCTCACCGCGGTCACCACGCGGCGCGAAGGATCTGCCGCGAACACGGTCTCGATAAACGGCGGCGCGCGGTGGGGCGCCGACGACCGACTGACCGGCTGCGCCTATGTGCATTTGCGCGTCAAGCGCACCGGCAACAGCGACGAAGAGCAATCGCCGCTCGCTTCCGGTCTGCCGGGCCGCGTCACGATCGTAGGCGAAGGCATGCCGCAGTACGATCCGCGGTTCGACACCACGGTGGGCGGCAGCGGCCCGATGCGGATCGACGACCAGTCCACTTGGGGAGCCAGTACCGATAATCCGATCATTCAGTCCCTGAACGTGCTGCTGGGATGGCGAATCGCTGGGAAACTGTCGGTCGGCGCCGGGATCCCGGCGAAGTACATCGACCTCGACAGCGCGATGACCGCGGCGAATATTTGCGACGAGGATATTGTGCTGGCCGGCGGCGGGACGCAGGCGCGATATCGCACCGCTGGTGCATTCTCGACCAACGATTCGCCGATGGCGATCGTCAGCGCACTGCTGGCCGGATGCGCGGGCGAGCTGCTCGACAGTGACGGCAAGCTCTCCTTCCTGATCAAGGTCAACGATCTGGCTTCGCCGGCGGTGGAGCTGGACGATCACGACATCCTGGGCGCGGCAGTCTGGGACCCGATGGGCGGCGAGACCAACGTGCCCAACATCATTGCCGGCAAGTACACGGATCCGTCGAACAACTCGCTCTACCAGATGGCGCCATACCCGTCGGTCTCGCTGCCGAGCGAGGACGGGATCGAGCGAACCCGGCCGGTCGATTTCGGCGTAGTCGAGAATGCCGCACGTGCAGAGCGGCTCGCCAAGCAAACGCTGCAGCGGGCGCAATACCCGGGCACGTTCACCGCCGAATACAACCTGAAAGGGATGGCGGCGAAGGTCGGGCGCATCGTGTGGCAGACCTATTCCCCGCTGGGGTGGGTCAACAAGCCGTTTCGCGTAGAACGGCAAAAGCCGAGCCGATCGGGACGAATTGCGCTGGAACTGCGCGAGGAGCACGAGGATATCTATGCCTGGGAAGCCGAGGATTCGGCAGCGGTGCAGGCGGCCGAGCCCGTGCGGTTCGATCCGCGGAACACCGGGCCCATATTGCTGGCGCGGAAGGCGGCGGAGTCCGCGAATTGGTCAAAGGTTCGTGACGACGACGGGCACCGGCCCGAAGACGATGCAACAGTCGGCGCTCCGCCAGGCACTCCGGTGGGCGATCGCCCGGCCGAGGATGTCGTCAGCGAGCTGGACCAGCACACGGCGGAGCTGATCGTCGCGAACGCAGCGATTGCGGATGCGCAGGGCGATATCCAGGATCTGTTCGACGTCTACGGCGACACCGCCAGCGCGGCGGACAGCGCGGCGGCTGCCGAACTGGCGCGGCAAGCGGCTGAGCAGCATGATCTCAATTCGCTTGCTCATGAGCAGAACGCGCAGGCAGCGCGCGATGCAGCGTTGGCGGCAGAACAGGGGGCGACCGATCAAGCGGGCATAGCGACGACGCAGCGGCAGCTCGCGGAGACGGCCCGGGCAGGAGCGGAAGGCTTCCGCGACGAAGCGTTCACAGCGAAGGAAGGCGCTGAGGATGCGTCGGCCACCGCCTCGGTCCAGGCGGGGCTTGCTGCCGAAGCGGCGACCACCTCCCGGCAGGTCGCAAACCAGCTGTTCCGGGCGGACTTCAACAATGGCGCGGACTACTGGCTGCCCGCATTTGGATCTTCGGCGGCCAGTGGACGCCCCAGCTCCCCGTCGGTGACTGAGCACTATGCCGATGTCACGCTGACGCCCGTCGACGGCATCGGGCAGGTCATACAAAGCTCGGCATACCGATATTTCTCGGAGCGCTCGCTAAGACCGGTGATCGACGGGCAGAATTTGCGGTGCAGGGTGCGCACCCGATTGGAGTCAGGGACCGGCCACACCGGCCACTACCTGTTCATGGTAGGCTTCGATGCCGCCGGCCAAGCCTTGGGCTATCAGGTTCTTCGCTCGTGGGGAGCGCTCACGGTCGCCGACGGCTGGGTAACCAGGGAGCATACCTTCTCGCCGGCGGCAATCCGAGATCAGGGTGGAAACTTCAATCAGATCGGCAGCATCAGCGGCCCCCGAGCCGACTTGGCGTCATGGGCTATCGTGCCCTCACTCGGACGCTCAGATTCGTCGGGCAACCAGCAGATCGCGTGGGTCACGCTCGACGACGTTACCTCCGAACTGGCGTCCGAGGGCTTCGCGCAGGCGTCTCAAGGTAGCGCCCTCGTAGCGACGGCAGAGGCGAGCGGCGCAGAGCAGTCGGCGTCGTTGGCGGTTACCGAACGACAGGCGGCGGAGACCGCCCGGAGCGAGACGCAGGGTTTCCGAAACGAGACGTTCACTGCGCGAGACGATGCGGCAGGATCGGCAGCATCGGCCTCCACATCCGAGGCAGTGGTTTCGGAGACAAGAAAGCGTGCCAGTGCCTCGCTGGCCGAGAGCTTTCCGAAGGTGCTCGACCCGGCGCTGCTGAATGCGCATCTCGCGCCGAGCGGTAACCCCTACGCGGTTGCTTCCGTTGAAGAAACCAACCCGTCGTGGATCGATGCGGGACGGGCCTCGCTCACTGTCCATGCGGGAACTGGCGGCACCTATGCAGTCGGCCACAACGGACTGCTGAAATGGGAGACAGGCCGCGTTTACCGCCTTTACGCAGATGTCGAGATTATTGCCGACGGTGGCGAGGGTGGTGTGTCCGTCGCATTTTATGGGCGATCACTGGGGCCGAACTACGCAAACACCGGCAACTTTTCATGGCACGACGTCACCACTCAGACACTCGCGGTCGGCACGCGCCAGATCATCTCCTACAAACCGGTGACTGTGACAATCTCCGGTGTCGCGTGGGCACGCCCCGGTATCCTCGTCAACCGGATGCCGGGGTCTTCCGCTGGCAACCCGAACGCCGTTACGCGGGTCCATGGCCTTTGGGTCGAAGACATAACCGAGAGCACGGCAGCAGAAGGGTCGGCATCGGCAGCAGCGACTTCTGCAAGCACGGCGACCAGCAAGGCCGATGAGGCAGGACAGGCGGCTCAAGCGGCTATCAATGCCCAGACTGAGGCAGAGGCATTCAACTCGAGCGCGCAGAGCCATGCCACAGCCGCACAGGGGTTCGCATCCAGCGCGGATGCCGATGCTGCGGCAGCGGCGACTTCGGCGACCCTCTCTGCTCAATACTCGCGAAGAGGCCCAGGTACGACCTTCAATGGTGATATCACTGAGCCGGTGGGTTGGTATGCGAACAACGAACGAACAATTCTCGTATTCGGAGCCTCTGCCACGCACCTTGATACCGTACTCGGCCGGGCGGGTGTCATGCGCAGTAACCCGGGTGAGCAGCGCTACGTGTTTGGCGAGGCGATACCCTGCGACACCTCTCGGAAGTATATCTGCCGGGCCGTCGCTAGAACTGGCACAGGGACCTCGACATTCTATGCTGGATTTGCGGCCTACGACGAGCAGGGGAACTACCTGCCGAGCAGCCCCGGCTCTTACGGATACGCAGCGACGAAGGGTTCCACATCCCTCCCCGCGACGTGGACCGAATATGAGAGCGATCCGGTAACGGGGGAAGGAACCGGGACGTGGACAGTCTTCCCGGTCGGCACAAGATACATCGCCCCGATGTGCCTGATGAACTATGGGTCGACCAATCCTGGCAACGTCTTCGTCGACAAGCTCTACATCGAAGACGCCACCGGTCAGGTTCTTGCTGAAAGCGCCGCCGGTGTCTCGACAACTCAAGCCGCGGTCGCCACCGACGCTGCCGCGGCCGCCCGGCACAATATGTCCGTTGCTGCCAGCATCGGGCAGGGTTTCCTCAACAAAAACGCTGGGTTTGACGATTATCCAAGTTCGGCAGTTGGACAGCTGCCGGCCGGCTGGGTGAATTGGACCGGTGGTGGCAGCATGTATCGGGTTGCCGACCCGCAAGGCGGCTACGCATTGAGAATGCCTGCGGGGGCCGGGGCAAGCGCTGGTGTTCGCACAGACACATTCCCGTCTGGATCGGTTAAGCCGGGCGACTGGTTTGTCTTGAAAGGCGAAGTCATTCTCAACTCCGGCACTCTCCGGGGTGCTGGGATCTATTTCCCGATTACGAACGATGCCGGCACGGCGGTCGGCACCACCCTTCGAATGCCATTCTCTGCCGAATTTGGCGATGGTGTCGTAGGGAAAACATATCGCCTGACCAAACTCGTGCAGATTGACCCGACATGGACGAACGCTTCGAGAGGCATTGTCTATGGGATGGGGCATTGGCAATATTTTGGCGATCCCATCGATCAAGCCAATAACCTGACATGGTTGAAGGCTGGCGTTTATCCCGCCTCTCAAGCCGAGATTGAGACGCAGACGGTACTGCCGGCGCTTGAAGCGAGCGTTTCCAGCCACAGCCAGGCCCTGACCGATCTCGATACCGCGTTCGCCAGCATGGAATCGACGGTCCAGGCGCAGGGCGTGACCGTCAGTCAGCACACTCAGGCGATCAACGAAGTCGAGGGCGACCTCCAGAGCATGGCGGGCATGTGGGGCGTCGCGATCGATGCGAACGGGCGCGTCGTCGGCCAGATCAGGTTGGACGGTACCGGGCAGTCGAGTGCGTTTACGGTGGTCGCCAACAAGTTCGCGGTCGAAAACCCTGGGAGCGGCGAAGGTACGGAATTCACCAACGGGTCGTGGAAGGTCTTCGATGCAAATAGTGTCAAGCGGGTGCAGCTGGGCAAGCTGGGTTCGTAGCAATGGCGGTGGGTCTTCGCATTTGGGATACGGCCGGCAACCTGATTTTTGACGAGAATACGCGCATCACGCGCTATCTTGGATCAGGATCGACCGGAACAGCAGACGGCAGCATTAGCGATGCCAAGCTCGCCGAGAGCGGCGCAGCGGTCTGGTGGCGGTTCATCGGCTCAGCAACGCCACCCGTGATGTTGCACAGTGGCACCAACCTGTCGTGGCAGTGGGATATCCCCCTGACATATCGCACTTCGCGCACGTTCGTTTACGGGCTCTTCTGAGATGGCGGATTACGGGCTCCGGATCATCGGCGAACACGGCGCTACCCAGATCGACAGCGAGTATCGAAACCATCAATTGGTGGCAAGCGGCTCTATTGCCCATGAGGATATGACTTTTGTCTCCGGAAGCGGCGGCGCATCGGTGATGTACGAAATGAACATGCCCGGGCTTACGTCGCCACTGATCGCCTTCGCCTGTGCGGACGCTCCGGTGTTTTACTACGAGTCTTCGTCAGGAAACTATCTCTTTATCAAGACCGATCCGGACACAGCGAATCCCGCGCCGATCAACTACTGGGTATTCGATCTCGTAGCGACCGCTGCCGAGCCAGCTGGATACGGTCTGGTGATATGGAATGCCACGGGTCAGATCGCCTTCGATTCCGGCCGAAAGTCGCTGTCGATCGTCGATTTTCTGCTTGGAGTTGATCCGGGAGGGACGTCAGGTTCGGGATCGCTCGACACGACCTATCCGTCTGGCAGAACTTACGCAGTCGCACCCTGCCGTCTCGGATTTGACTACGTTCATCAGGCTCTTGGCGTTGGAACGAACTTCGACGTGCTGCACGCCAAGTTCACGACGGGGATGATGCAGGCAGGCAATGTCTGCCGGCTGCGATGGGTGCCGGAGTACATACAAATCCTGCCCAACAACCAATCGCCTCCGTTCAGCGAAGCCTATCGCAGCGCCGAGACGGATTGGTTGATTGTCGACGTCACCAACTACTGACGAAAGGAACCGGATGTGTCCGAAGAAGTGCAGCCATTGACGCCCGAAGAAGAAACGCAGCTCACAGAGTTGCAATACCGCCAGGCGATGACAGAGTGGCAGACGGCCGACGATGCCCGGGAAGCCGAACTGGCATCGCTCGCCCCGGTTGTTGGGGCGCTGGGTGATGCAGCCGCAATCGAGTCGCTGGCGAGTACGCTTGAAGGCGCGATCGAGGATCTCGCCGAGGACAACGCAAAGCGTCTGACCCGGATTGTGCAGATACTGCGCTTCGATGCCGTGAAGCTGGCGAACCGACATTCGCAGCTGCAGCACCCCGCGCCGCAGCCTGAGGCGCCGCCAGTGCCGGAGCCAACCGCCTAGCCCCTCCTACAACTCAGACGCAATGCACACCGGTACACCGCCGGGCGAGGAGACGCGCCATGAACGAAAGTCAACGCCAGCTCACCGAGAACGCGGGGAGCGAGATCTTCGCCGCGGCCGGGAAGGCCAGCCCGCCTATCACCGTCAGCGGCCTGGCCGTTGCCGGCGTCAGCCTGCAGGACTGGGTTTTTATCGCCACCCTGATCTACACGGTGGTCCAGACCTTGCTGCTGATGCCCAAGCTCGTGAAGTTTGTGCAGGGGTGGCGTCGTGGCTGAGCTGAAGAAGAGGGCCACGCTCGGAATTGCCGCGGCGATCGGCGCGATCGTGCTGGCCGTTGTCAGCATCGAGGGAGATTTCGTCGACCACCGGGACGATCCCGGCGGCAAGACGCGTCACGGGATTACCGAGGAGGTCGCGCGCGAACACGGCTACACGGGCGATATGCGATCGCTCCCGATCGAGACGGCTATCGAGATCTACGGCACGAAGTATGTGACTAGGCCGGGCTTCGATGCGATCGTCCAGCGCAACGTGGCGCTGGGCGAGGAAGTGGTCGATCAAGGCGTGAACTTCGGCCCGCATCGACCGAGCTGCTGGATGCAGACCGCGCTCAATTCGCTCAACCGGGGCGGACGCGACTATCGCGATCTCGCCGTCGATTGCCGGGTCGGGCCCGCAACCATGGACGCCTATGATTCCCTCGCTCGCAAACGCGGGGCGACCAAAGCCTGCGAGCTGGTGCTCAAGCTGATGGAGGCGCAGCAGGGGGCCGAGTACCTGCGCCTGACGCATGTCAATTCGCGCCTCGAGACCTTCATGCCCGGTTGGATCGATCACCGGCTCGGAAATGTTCCGATCGACCGGTGTCGCGAAGGTGGAGTGCAGTGATGCCAACGTGGACGTCTGCGACAATCGCGTTGAAAGGCATCTGGGCCGCGGCGATCGCGCTGGCCTTCGCCGCGCTGCTGATCGCGCTGGCGGTGCAGACGATTCGTCTCGAGGGGCTGAGGATCTGGCCGATCTCCTTCGACGGTTGGATCGCCAGGGCCGAACAGCGCCTGGTGCGGATTGCGGAGCTGGAAGACGATATCGAAGACATCGAAGCGGCGCAGGAGCACGCGGCGGACCGCGCGCGTGCCGCCCGGCTCGAGCGCGAGAAGATCTACAGCGACCTGGCGGAAAGGATCGACGACAATGCGGATTCGAAATTGGGCGGCGCACTCGATGCTGCTGAGCGTTTCATTGCTGCTGGCGGCATGCGCGGGCACGAAGCAGATCGAGGTGAGGGCGGCCGAACCGGAGCCGGCGCCGAAGATCAAGACTCCAGAGATTCTGAAGGAGCCGGTCAAGCGGCCGAGCTGGATGATTCCAGTGGCCCTGGCACCGATCGCGCCGGCGGCGGCCTTGTCCTGGTCAATGCAAGCGACGTGAGAATCTGCACACACAATACGATAAAGGCCGAGGCGGGGCGCGAATTGGCCCTCGAGCTCGAGGAAGCGAGTGGTCGCTAGTGGTTGGTGCGATCTAGGTGCGTCGCCACGGGTCGCGGGTGCGATCGATCGACACTTCGCCCTCGTATCCCCGGCACAATGCGCGCGCCTCTTCCGGCGCTGCATCCTGCCACCGGGCATATTCCTCCGGCCGCAGGATGACGGGCATCCGGTTGTGGACTTCCGCCGCCGCGCCGGCCGCGTCGGTCATGACCATCGAATAGCAGTCGCCCCACTCCTCGCTGCCGCGCCAGATCCCGGCAACGGCGAACACCGGCTGATCGGGCAAGCTCATCCAGGTGCGGGTCATGGCACCCTTGGGGCCTTCCGCCTCGGCCCACGCGGTGAGTGGGATCAGGCACCTGCGCCGCTCGAAGCTGTCGCGCCACATGCCAAACGGATTAACGAGCTGATCCGAACGGGCGTTGTTGACGGCGGTGGGCTTCAGCGGCTTACCGGTCTTCTTGCTGATCTGCTCGCGCGGGAAGCCCCACGTCATGGTGCGGAGCCGTCCCTGGGCGATCACGAGACCGGGGTATTTCGGATAGACCTCTTCGGCTGTGTTCCCGGCCGTGCCTTCGACGCCGAACAGGCGGGCGATTTCAGCGTCGGCGCTCTTGATGCGGTAAAGGTTACACACGGCAGCAGCTTACCGCGATCGCGCGGCGACCGCTACGGGTGTCGCGACACGTCCGCGCTCGACGGGCGCTCCCCGCATATTTCGCATCGCAGCCTGGCGATCAGCTCGTAGAACTTCATCGTGCCTGGCAGGCGATGGAAGCGCGTGAATTCGCGCACCGGGTAAGTCGCCCGCCGCCCGCAACGGCAGTGGATGCGCAGGTAGGCGTGCGGCTGGAACGCTATCGGGTCGATCGGTTTCGGGCTGGAGTAGTCTGCCATTTCGCATTGCCGGCTTGCGCATTTGTTCCGCGTCTGTTCTCATTGGGGCATGGAAATGATTCGCGCCAGTGATGAAGAGATCGAGACCGCCCTGCACGTCGCGGTGACCACCGCGCCGAACTATGTGCTTCGGGATGTCTTCGCCGGGAAGTTCGACCGTAGCCGGGCGGTCGAGACGATCGTGCAGCGCGTGTTTGCAGCGCTGCGCAGCTACGAGTTGATGCGGGAGCCGAGGGCAGAGGACCTGGCACGCCCGATGCTTCCGCTGTTCGCGGGCGACCGCTAACGGCGCTGTTCGATGTTCTTCAACAGATAACCACCGGAAGCATAGCCGCTGGTGCGTGGCCCGAGACGCCATTTCCCTTTGTGGCAGTAGTACTTGCTCGACCGCGGCTCATTGGCCGTAGCCACAATTGCTGCGCCGAGGCGTTCACACTCCGCCCGAGTCTCAACGACTGTGACGCGCAGCGCGCGCCCAAGATTTGCCGGGTCGTGCGCCAATTTGACTACTAGCAGGAACGATTCTGAAGGTGCGTCGGCTCCGACCGGGGCAGACGCCAGCGCCAAGATGGCAACCAACATCATTTTCATCGAAAGTTCTCCCCCCCTCCAGGGTGACCCTAGCACCAATCTACCCACCCAGGCCAGTCCGTCAGCCGTGAACGAAGACCAGGATTAGCGCACCAGAAAACATGCTCCAAAATGGGGGTATCGGCGGGGGTATCGTGACAACCAGATAGGCCGGTTCCGCCCGGGATTCCTCCGTTTTGTCAACCGATCGCGGCGGAGGGGTTATCCGCCGCGATGGCGGCGAAGCCACCCGGGCACTCGCGGCACCGGCAACGTGATCTCCAGCGCCAGCCAAGGCCAGTAGCGCTCCCGCACTAGCCGCACGGACCAACGGTTCGGCGCTCGCAACTTTCTTCCCACCGTCCTCCATTAGCGGAGAATTCGATGCTGACCAACGCCGCGGCGAAAGCCGCCGGCGCGCAGTCGCGCGCCTACAAGCTGTTTGACGGTGGCGGACTGTTCTTGCACGTTGCACCCACGGGTACGAAGGGCTGGCGGCTGAAGTATCGCTGGCGTGGCCGCGAGAAGCTGCTCGTGCTCGGCCGATTCCCCGCGATGAACCTCGCCAAGGCGCGCATGGCGCGCGAGGAGGCTAAGGCGAAGCTGCGCGATGGTGTCGATCCCGCCGCGGCCGGCGCGCGTCTCGACACGTTCGACCAGGTCGCGCGCGCCTGGCATGCGATCCACCGGGCCCGCTGGTCGGCCGTTCACGCTGGCGACGTTCTCGCGAGCCTCGAGCGCGACGTGTTCCCTGCGATCGGCGCGCGCGCGATCGATGCGATCGGCGCGGCTGAGCTGGTGCAGCTGCTCGAGGCGATCGAAGCGAGCGGCAGGATCGAGACCGCCAAGCGATTACGGCAGCGGCTACGGCAGATCTTCGCGTTCGCGAAGACGCGCGAGCTGGTCGGCGACAACCCTGCGAGCGAGCTTGGCGCCGCGCTCGCCGGCGTGGCGGTGTCGACGCCGCACCCTGCTCTTACCGATATCGCCGAATGCAGAGCGCTTCTGGCCGCGTGTGAGGCGGTGCCGGCGCGGCCGATCACGCGGCTCGCGTCGCGATTCCTCGCGTTGACGGCAGTACGCCTCGAGGCGGTTCGCGGATTGCGGTGGAGCGAGATCGACTGGGAAGCGCGCATTTGGACGGTTCCGGCTGTGCGGATGAAGCTCGCGAAAGCGAAGAAGGGTGAGCAGCGGTTCGACCATATCGTTCCACTGGCGCCCGCTGCGATCGACGTTCTGCGCGAAGCAGCCGCCGAGAACGGGTATGATACCCGTTCTCTTGTGGTTGACCCCAAGTTTATTGGGGGTTCGCCCCACGTTTTCCCGGGCCGGACCCCAGGCACGCCCATTGGTGAAGGCGCGCTGCGCGAGCTCTATATTCGCGCCGGCTATGCGGGCCGGCATGTCCCGCACGGCTGGCGATCGAGCTTCTCGACGATACTCAACGAGCAGCTCGGCGAAGAATGGAGCGGCGCGATCGATCGAGCTCTGGCTCACGCCGCGATGGGCAAGGTCGAAGCCGCCTATAACCGAGCGCAGATGCTCGACCGCCGGCGCCAACTCTTCGAACGCTGGGGTGCCTTGCTCGCGTCCTAGCCGCGCGCAGCGAGCTGCGCGCGCGCCGCGCTGGCCAGGAATGCCGAGCGGTTCGATGCGACGGTATCGATCCGCCGGATAAGATCCTCGTCCATGGTGATGTTGATGCGCTTCGACTGGCCGGGCATCGTTGCCGGCAGCAGCACAATAGTGCCTCCATTTGGCTCGATATCGGCGCGCTTGAGCGGCTGCGGAATTCCGGCATCGTCGCTCGCAAGATCGTCGATAACGTCCTGCAGCACAGCGGCGGCCATTTGCAGTGCGGCTTCTTCGCTGGAAGCGCTCACGTTGACATTGATTCCGGGTACGACGACCCCGAACAGGCCATCCTGATCGGAGGGATAGAGGATCGCGGGATAGAATTGCTGGGGCATAGTAGGCTTCCTGTGGTGGGTGGCGACCGGCTTCAGCGAAGGCTGACCCCGGTCTGTTTCTCAATCGCCTTGACGATCGGTTCGGCAATTTCGGTATGGCGCCCGATTGCCGACACGTAGCGGCCGTTCTTCATCACCTTCGTATGATTGCCGCCTTCGACCATCTCGAAACCGGCGGCTTTCAACTTCTTGATGACATCCCGGCGCTTCATTCGTCGTCTCCGCTCTTGATGTGTTCTTAATACACACATCGAGACGTGGCGTCAAGCATTTATCGCCATTAAATACACACAGAATACCCCACCTGCTCCGGCGGGAACGGGGGTTGCCTGGTTGCAGCCAGGCGAACCGACGGGATTGGCCCCCGCCGCGACACAGCTGGCCAACTGGCCGCCCCGCACCCGCGCATACGGGCGGGGTCAATGGAGCCTTTTCGAAAAATGGAGTCAACGCAGGCAGTTAAGTCCGTCTCACCGGCCGCCGGATATATCGGTGGAAAACGCAATCTTTCGCGCAGGATCTGCGCGCTGATCGACCAGACGCCGCATGACGGCTATGCCGAGCCGTTCGTCGGAATGGGTGGTATCTTCCTGCGCCGGTCGAGCCGGCCGAAGGTCGAGGCCATCAACGATATCAGCGGCGACGTCGTCACCTTCTTCCGCGTGCTGCAGGAGCACTATCCCTATTTCATCGACATGCTGCGCTGGCGGATCGCGAGCCGGAACGAGTTCGAGCGGCTGAAGGGTATGGATCCCGACCGGCTGACGGATCTGCAGCGCGCGGCGCGGTTCCTCTACCTGCAGCGGCTCGCGTTCGGTGGGAAAGTCGCCGGGCGGAACTTCGGGGTCGACTCCCGTCAGGGCGCCCGGTTCAATGTCGCCAAGCTCGAGCCGCTGCTCGCCGATATCCACGAGCGCCTTTGCGGGGTGACGATAGAGGAGCTGCCGTTCGATGCCTTCCTGTCGAAGTACGACCGCCCGGGCATGCTGTTCTATTGCGACCCGCCGTATTTCGGCAGCGAGGGCGATTACGGGGCCGGCGTCTTTTCCCGGGCCGACTTCAAACGCCTGGCGGCGGCGATCGGGGCGGCGCGCGGCAAAGTCCTGCTATCGATCAACGATACGCCGGAGATCCGCGAATGTTTTTCCGCCTTCGAGATGGTTGAGGTGCGGACTACGTACCATATCCAGACGAAAATGACCGGGAAGGGAAAGCCTGCGGGCGAGTTGATCATCGGCAATTTCGCGCTGGAACCGGGATGAACGTCCGCTGCCGCGTGACGGCAGCCGTCTGGCACGGCTTTTGCGCTCGGCCCCGTGCCGAGCCCCGGCCCCGCGCAAGCGGGGCCGTCCTCCGGTGCGGAAGGTGGATGCTTGCGGTCCTGGTCGGGCTTTGGGGGGCCAATCAGGTGATCAAAACAGCGGGTGGGCCGGCGAAGTCGGCCCACTCCTTTCAAGGATTATTTATAATCCCCCGGTTTCATCGGCCCTGCCGGATTCGCCCCTGTGCGCTTCGCGGCGGTCGACGGCCGTTGCCAGCCTGCGGAGCGTTTCGCCCAGCAGGGTCGAACGGTCGAAGTGGTGGTCGATGAATTCGGTTGCCGTGAGCTGGTCCAGCATGCGCTGGAATTCGGCCCGCTCGCGTTCCCTGCGTGCTTCCTCGCATTCCGGTGTCGTTGCCCTGCCAACGAGGCGTGATAGCCACTTTCGCATCCCTTCGGGCACCAGGAGCGCATATGCATTGCTGGCCTGTTCCACCTGCTGGCCACCAGGCTTTGGCTCTTCGACCGGCTTGCTGCGGCGCATCCAGTTGATGAATCCGTGCGCGCGCAATCGAACGAGTGCGTCATGGACCGCGGAGTAGGAATATCCGATGGCTTCGGCGATCGTGCGGACCGCCGGCTCGAGGCGGCCGGTAGCGTAGTCGACCACCTCGTAGAGATAGTCGAGCACTTCGATACCGATCGGGCCGAGGGCGCCGTTGCGGGCGCCAGGCTCTGTTTCGCGCCGCTTCTCCCTGGTGCTTCGCTCGAAGCTGCGTGCCGCCTTCAGGAGCGCACGCGTCCAACGTTTGCCGTCGCGAACGCGGCCGCCGTTGATGGGGCGCCAGATGCGATCTTCGATTTGTCCAACGTAGTAGCTGTTGCGCCAGACCGGTTCGCCCGATCGTGGACTATCACCGCGCGACCACTGCTTCCTCTGTTCGCGACTGACCTGCAGACCGAGCATCCTCGTCGCGATTGCGCCTATCGGCTTTGCTTCTGCGCGCGCCGTCATGTCCGGCCTCCTGCGCGCGAAGTGGTGCCGGCAGCAGCTGCTCGGGTGGGGGAAGATCCTTTGTGATGAGATCCGCCCACGCCTGCGCAAGTTCTCGCCGGCGGGGCATGTAGACGGCCCGATTGTAAGCCGCCTCGACGCCCTCCGAAACGTGGGCAAGCATAAGGTCGATAATCGCGCGATCGCGCTCGCGGTCCTCGATTGCTGCGCGTTCGTTCATGATCGTCGAGAAGCTCGACCGCCACCCGTGCGGGCAGTGGCGATCCTGAAACCCCGCCGAACGGTAGAATTTGCTGAGCGTCGAATCGCTGATCGGTTTTCGGCGATCGCCGATCCCGGGGAAAAGCAGTGCCTCGTTCGGGCTTGCCGCCATCGCAGCCTTCACGGTGGCCACGGCCTGGCGAGAGAGTGGAACAACGAACTCGAAGGCTGCGTCCTTCTTCCGCTCGCGCGAGAGTTTCATCTTGGCCGCCGGGATACGCCAAATCGGCGTTTCGCCATCGAGATCCTCGAATTCTGCCCGTTCTGCCAGTCGCAACACGCCCGGCCGCACAACCGTTAGCGCGAGCAGGCGCGAAGCTAGCGCGGTCGCCCAGTAGATGTCCGGCTGGGCCTCGGCACTCGGCAGCACCTTGCGCAGCTCGGAGAGTTTCACAAGGGCTGGTCGCAAACGCGCTTCGTGCGGCATCAGCGCCTTGCGTATGATCGCGGCGGGATCCTGCTCGCACAGCCCCGAAGCAATTCCCCAAACGAACACGTCGGAAATGTGCATCCGCACCCGGTGCGCCATCTCGCGCGAGCCGCGTGCCTCGATCGCGCGAATGCACTCGAGAACAAGGGGAGGGGTGATCTCGCGTATCGGCAATTTGCCCAGCCTGGGAAAGACATCCGCCTCGAGCCGGTCGAGGATCTGGCCGGCATAGCGCGCATTGAGCGCAGACTGGCGCTGTTCGTGCCAGGCGCGTGCGCAGGCCTCGAAGCTGTTCAGAGCGTCGGCCGCCGCACGCGCTCTGGCCAGTTTCTTCTCGGCCGAAGGATCCCGGCCTTCCTGCAGCATGCGTTTCGCAGCGTCGCGTTTCTCCCGCGCGGTCGATAGCGACACATCCGGATAGCGTCCGATGGTCAGCTGCTTTTCGCGGCCGTGCAGGCGGTACTTCATTCGCCAGGACTTGAGCCCGCTTGCTTTCACCAGCAGGAAAAGGCCACCTGAATCCGCCATCTTGCGATCGCGGTCGCCCGGCTTGGCCTTCCTGCAGGCTGCGTCTGTCAGCAAATCGTCCCCCCGTTTGTGCCCCCAAATTGGGGGCATTTGGATGCGCCGCGATGCGACAACATGCACACGGTATGGAGGAAAAAGCCCCGAATTTGCAAGGGTTTTGCGACCCTATGCGACAACTGTCCGCTACCGAGTGGCTCCCCGAGTTGGATTCGAACCAACGACCAAGTGATTAACAGTCACCTACTCTACCGCTGAGCTATCGGGGAACAGTCTCGGTAGTGCGGACAGGGGTGCGCCTATATGGGCGCGTTTCGGCTTTGGCAAGGGGCGTTCTGCCACTTCGATCGGCTGCCGGATTTCAGGCGATGAACTGTTCGGCGACGATCCGTTCGTCCAGCGCGTGGCCGGGATCGAACAGCAAAGTCAGCTCGCATTCGCGAGCGATCTCCAGCGTGACCTGGGCCACGTCGCGCACTTCCTTCTGGTCGGCGACCGCGGACACCGGGCGCTTGGCCGGTTCGCGCACGCGCAGCTCGATCCGGCTGCGATCGGGCAATAGCGCACCGTTCCAGCGGCGCGGACGGAACGGGCTGATCGGTGTCAGCGCCAGAAGCTGCGAATCCAGCGGCAGGATCGGCCCGTGGGCGGAAAGGTTGTAAGCCGTGGACCCGGCGGGCGTTGCCACCAGCACGCCGTCGCAGACCAGTTCGGCAATGCGCACGCGGCCGTTGACCGAAACCTCTATCTTCGCGGTCTGGCGCGTTTCGCGCAGCAGCGAAACCTCGTTGATGGCGCAGAACGTGGTCTTCGCCCCGTCCTGCGTGACCGCCTCCATCCGCAGCGGGGCAATGGTGAAGGCGCGCGCACGGTTGACTTTGTCGAGCAGCGCGCCGCCCCTGCGATGCCGGTTCATGAGAAAACCGATGGTGCCGAGGTTGATGCCGTAGACCGGCTTGATATCCCCCTGGTCCAGCATCTGATGCAGGGTCTGAAGCATGAAACCGTCGCCCCCGATCACCGCCACGGCTTCCGCCTCCTCGATCGGGCAGAATTCGGTCGTCTGGCGCAGTTCCTGCGCAGCGGCCTGTGCACGCTCGCTGTCGGAGGCGATCATCGCCAGCCGTGCAAATCCGTTGGAAACACTCATTGAAGGAGGCTCCGTCCCTGCCCGCGGCGCAACCTATGTGCGGTCGTCTCGATTTGCAACGCGCGCGGCGGGCGGGCAGACGGGAGCAGGCGTTTCCGTCATCGCGCGAGGATGAAAGCAATGCTGCCGATTCGGGAACGCCGCACCTCCACCGACCGCCGCAAGAACGACGAGGCGATAGCCGCCGAACTGGCCGTCGCGCTCGCGGAAGGCCAGATCGAGATACTTTTCCAGCCGCAGTTCTTCTGTGCCAGCGACGCGCTGGCAGGGGCCGAGGCGCTCGCGCGGTGGAACCACCCGGTGCGCGGCCGGATCGGCGCGGAGACGATGTTTGCGCTGGCAGCGCGGGCCGGGATGTCGGAAGCGCTCACGCGCCGCATCGCATCGCAAGCGCTTGCTGCGGCGGCCGCATGGCCGGCGGACCTGCGGCTTTCGCTCAACGTCACTGCGTCGGACATTGCGGCCGACGATTTCGCCACCGTTCTCGCGGACGTGATCGCCCGCTCGGACTTTCCCGCCGAGCGGCTCACTCTCGAACTGACCGAGCAGGCGCTGGTGCGCGATATGGAAGGAAGCGCCGAACAGATCGCCCGGCTCGCCGATAGCGGGGTGCGATTTGCGCTGGACGACTTCGGCGCGGGGTTCTGCAACTTCCGTTATCTCAAGATCCTGCCGCTCCACTATCTCAAACTGGACCGCACGATGGTGGAAGGGATCGTGAACGACGCCCGCGATCTCGCGGTGCTGCGGGCGATCGTGGCGATGGCGGGCGCTCTCGATCTCGCAGTGATCGCGGAGGGGATCGAGAGCGAGGCCCAGCTCGAAAAGGTGCGTGCCGAAGGCTGCGCGCTGTTTCAGGGCTTCCTGCGCGCGCGACCGATGGAGGCGGCATCCTTCGCTCGGTTCGCGCACGATGGGGAGTGATCAGGCCGCGACACTGTCGTGCCGCGTGGCGGCCGCCTTGCGCGCAATGCCGCTCAGCCCCCTGGTCAACTGGAACAGGCCGTTGAGGCGCGATTTCGGATCGCTCCATGCCCGGTTGATCACGAGCTTCATGTCGGGCCGCAGCTTGGCCGTGTCCTTCAGCCGCTCGACATAGGCAAGCAGCCCCGCCGGATCGGGGAAGTCGTCGTTGTGGAACGTCACCAGTGAGCCGCGCGCACCGACATCGATCTTCGCGATATTGGCCTCGATGGCCTGATGCTTGATCTCGATCAGCTTGACCAGATTGGCGGTGGCGTCGGGTAGCGGGCCGAAACGGTCGATCATCTCGGCGGCCATGGCCTCGATCTCCGCCTTGTCCTTCGCGTCGTTGAGGCGGCGATAGAGCGCCATGCGTACGGCCAGGTCCGGCACGTAGTCTTCGGGGATCATGATCGGCGCATCGACGGTGATCTGCGGGCTCAACGGTCCGCTGTCGCGTTCCAGCCCCGCATCGCCCGCCTTGGCCGCAAGGATCGCGTCTTCGAGCATCGACTGGTAGAGTTCGAAGCCGACCTCGCGAATATGCCCCGATTGCTCGTCGCCCAGCAGGTTGCCCGCCCCGCGAATGTCGAGATCGTGGCTGGCAAGCTGGAAGCCGGCGCCCAGGCTGTCGAGATCGCCAAGCACTTTCAGCCGCTTTTCGGCCACCTCGGAAAGGGCGACGTCCTTCTCGTATGTCAGGTAGGCATAGGCGCGCAGCTTGGATCGCCCGACACGCCCGCGAAGCTGGTAGAGCTGGGCCAGGCCGAAGATATCGGCGCGATGGATGATGATCGTGTTCGCGCTGGGCAGATCCAGTCCGCTCTCGACGATCGTGGTCGAAAGCAGGACATCGTACTTGCCTTCGTAGAACGCGCTCATGCGTTCCTCGATCTCGGTTGCCCCCATCTGGCCGTGGGCGGCGACGAACTTCACCTCGGGCACGTGTTCGTGCAGCCAGTCCGAAACCTGTTCCATGTCCGAAATGCGCGGCACGACAATGAAGCTCTGGCCGCCGCGGTGATGTTCGCGCAGCAGCGCCTCGCGCATCACCATGTCGTCCCACTCCATCACGTAAGTTCGCACGGCGAGGCGGTCGACCGGCGGGGTCTGGATGGTGGAAAGCTCGCGCAGCCCGCTCATCGCCATCTGCAGCGTGCGCGGGATCGGCGTGGCGGTGAGCGTGAGGACGTGAACGTCGGCGCGGAGCTGCTTCAGCTTCTCCTTGTGGGTCACGCCGAAACGCTGCTCCTCGTCCACGATCACCAGGCCCAGGTCGCGAAATTTCGTGTTTTTCGACAGAATTGCATGGGTGCCGATGACGATATCGACTTGCCCTGCTGCCAGACCGTCGCGCGTTTCCGACGCTTCCTTGGACGGCACGAGCCGCGAAAGGCGGCCGATACGTAGCGGGAAGCCGGCGAAGCGCTCGACGAAATTGGTGTAGTGCTGGCGCGCGAGCAGGGTGGTGGGTGCGACCACGGCAACCTGCTGGCCCGCCATTGCGGCGACGAAGGCGGCGCGCAGCGCGACTTCCGTCTTGCCGAAGCCGACGTCGCCGCAGATCAGCCGGTCCATCGGACTGCCTTCGGCCAGATCGCCCAGGACATCCTCGATCGCGCGATCCTGGTCGTCGGTTTCCTGCCAGGGGAAGCGATCGACGAACTGGTTGTAGCTCGCTTCCTCGGGCTGAAGCACCGGCGCCTTCTTCAAGGCGCGCCGCGCCGCGACCTGCATCAGCTCGCCCGCAATTTCGCGGATACGCTCTTTCAGCCGTGCACGGCGCTTCTGCCAGGCTTCGCCGCCCAGCCGGTCGAGCATGACCGCTTCCTCGCTGCTGCCATAGCGGCTGAGGACGTCGATATTCTCGACCGGGATGTAGAGTTTGTCGCCGCCCTTGTACTCCAGCATGACGCAATCGTGCTGGCTCTTGCCCACCGCGATCGGCTCCAGCCCGAGATACTTGCCGATGCCGTGCTCGACGTGGACGACCAGATCGCCGCGATTGAGCGCGGAAAGTTCGGCCAGGAAAGCATCGGAATCCTTGCGCCGTTTCTTGCGCCGCACGAGCCGGTCGCCGAGCACGTCCTGCTCGGTCAGCAGCTCCATTTCCTCGTTGGCGAAGCCTGTTTCGAGCGGGAGGACGAGCGCGGCGGGCTTGCCCCTGGCCGCCATGCCCAGCGCTTCCTGCCAGCTATCGGCCAGCTGGGTGGCGGCGCCCGCTTCGGAAAGGATCGATGCGATGCGCGCCCGGCTTCCCGTGGAATAGGCGGCAAACAGCGCTTTCTTTCCCCTTTTCCCCTGCGCACCGAGATAGGCGGCAGCCGCTTCGTAGACGTTGTCGCCCCGGGCGCGCTCGGGCGCGAAATCGCGTGCCGACGAGAAACCGAAATCGACGACGCTCTCGCCCTCCGGCTCGGCAAAGATCGTCGTGCGATGCACCGGGTGCTTTTCCAGCGCCGTGCCGAACTCGCTTTCCGCCAGATAGAGCGTGTCGGGGGCGAGCGGGCGATAGCTGCCTTTCGTCTGGCCGGCCGTGCCCCTGCGCTGTTCGTAATAGTCGCCGATGTCGCTCAGCCGCTCTTCCGCAGCCTGGAGCGCGGCCGAATCGATGACCATCAGATCGCCTGCGTCGAGGTGGTCGAACAAGGTGGCCATCCGGTCTTCGAACAAGGGCAGCCAGTGTTCCATCCCCGCAAGGCGCCGTCCTTCGCTGACCGCTTCGTACAGCGGGTCCTGCGTCGCGTGGGCGCCGAAAAGTTCGCGATACCGGGTGCGGAAACGCTTGATGCTGTCGTCGTCGAGCAGCGCCTCGCTGGCAGGCAGCAGCAGATGCGATTCGAGCACTCCGGTGCTCATCTGGGTCGAGGGATCGAAGCTGCGCAAGCTTTCCAGCTCGTCGCCGAAGAAATCGAGACGAAGCCCTTCCTCCATGCCGGAGGGAAAGATGTCGACGATCGATCCGCGGACCGCGTATTCGCCTTTGTCGATCACGGTTTCGGTGCGTCCGTAACCCTGTCGCTGGAGCAGGGCGGCCAGGCTGTCGCGCCCGATCTCGACACCCGGGCGGAACTCGCGAACGCTTTCGCGAATGCGGAACGGCGTGAGCACGCGCTGAAGCAGGGCGTTGGCGGTGGTGACCAGCAACTGCGCGCCGGCCTTGCCGGCCTGAAGGCGGTGCAGCGCCGCCAGCCGCCGCGCACTGACCGAAAGGGCCGGGCTTGCCCGGTCGTAGGGCAGGCAATCCCAGGCCGGGAACTCGAGCACCTCGAGTTCGGGGGCGAAGTACTGCGCGGCGTCCGCGACCGCGCGCATTGCCGCATCGTCGGGTGCGACGAAAACCGCCCGGCCGCCGGCCGCACGCGCCAGATCGGCCATCACCAGCGGCTGCGCCCCGCGTGCGACCGAAGCGAGAGTGAGCGGCCGTTCCGCTTTCAGGATACGTTGGAGATCGGGCATTGACTGGTCACAGGTTCCAAGGCGCGCGGGGTTCCGGGCACAAGCAAAAAGCCCCTTCTCCTTGGCGGAGGGGGCGGCGATCGTTCTTTGCGTTAGCGCGGCAAGGCGCCCGGCGCCACCCCGCGGCGGTTAGATCTCGACGTAATCGAGCTTTTGCATGGCCGCCATCTGCGGGCCGGCAAAGCGATCGGGCACGGGCTGCGTGCGCAAGGCCCAGGCCATGACATCGACGTCATTCTGTTCGAGCAGGCTTTCGAACCAGGCGAGATCCCCTTCGGTCCAGTCTGCATGATATCGGTCGAAGAATCCGCCGATCATGAAGTCGGCTTCGCGGGTGCCGCGGTGCCATGCGCGAAAGCGGGCGCGGGAAAGGCGAACGGGGTCAATCATCGCGCGTGCCCTATCGGCTTTGCCCGCGCGCGTCATCCCCGCGCGTGTCTTTCGCTGCGACTGCGGCTAGGGTAGTGGCACGATATGCGTCCCGACATTCTCAACCCGTTGTTCGCCGAGACCGCGACGCTCGACGGGGTGGGGCCGAAACTGCAGAAGCCGCTCGACAAACTGGGGCTCGTCCGGGTGCGCGACATTGCCTATCACCTGCCCGAACGGTTCGTAACGCGGCGGCCGGTTGAAGCACTCGACCAGGCGGGCGAGGGCGAGCAGATCGTCATCGCCCTGACGCCGACAGAGCATCGCCCCGCGCGTTCGGGCCGCGGCCCCTATCGCGTGCTGGCCCAGGACGGGGCCGGCAATATTTGTGCGCTGACCTATTTCGGCCGCGCTTCGTACACTGCGAAAAAGCAGCTTCCGGTGGGCGAGAAGCGGTGGGTCGCCGGGCGGCTCGACCGCTATGGCGACATGCTGCAGATCGTCCATCCCGACCATGTGAGCGAAGCGGGCGACAATACGCTCGGCCAGTTGTGCGAGCCGGTCTACGCCCTTTCGGAAGGGCTGACGCAGACGAAGGTCGCTGGGCTGGTCGCGCAGGCGCTGGCCCGGCTGCCCGACTTGCCCGAATGGATCGAGCCGGGGCAACTCGCGCAACGGAAATGGCCGGCCTGGAAGGACGCGCTGCCGCAGGCGCACCGGGGCGAGCATGCGGGAGCACGCGACCGCCTCGCCTACGACGAATTGCTTGCCAACAGTCTCGCTCTTATGCTGGTGCGTGCGGACAATCGCCGCCGCAGGGGCCAGCCGTTGGCCGGCGACGGCAGACTGCGCGCCAGGCTCGAACTGTCGTTCCCGCTTACCGGCGCGCAAACGCGCTCGATTGCGGAGATCGAGGGCGATCTTGCGCAGGATGCCCCGATGCTGCGGCTGCTGCAGGGCGATGTCGGCGCGGGGAAGACAGTGGTTGCGCTCCACGCCATGCTGGTCGCGGTCGAGGCGGGAAAGCAGGCCGCGCTGCTGGCGCCGACCGAAATCCTCGCCCGCCAGCACTTCGAAACCTTGCGCGCGATGTTGCGGCCGACGGGGATCGAGATTGCACTGCTGACGGGCCGCGACAAGGGCAGGGCGCGCGAATCGATCCTGATGGGCCTGATGGACGGTTCGATCGATATCGTCGTGGGCACGCACGCCATCTTCCAGGACAGCGTGGCCTATCGCGATCTCGCGCTGGCGGTGATCGACGAACAGCATCGCTTCGGCGTCGCTCAGCGGCTGCAACTGGCGGCCAAGGGACGGCGCACGCCGCATACGCTGGCGATGACGGCGACTCCGATTCCGCGCACGCTGACACTGGCCCAGTACGGGGAAATGGACGTGAGTCGCCTCGACGAGATGCCGCCGGGGCGGCAGGCGATCGATACCCGCGTCGTGTCCCAGGAACGGCTCGCCGATGTGGTGGAGGCCGTGGGCCGGCATATCGCCGGGGGTCAGCAAGCCTATTGGGTCTGCCCGATGGTGCGCGAACACGAGAGCGAGGACATTGCTGCGGCCGAGGCACGCTATGCCGCGCTGAAAGAACGGTTCGGAGAAGCGGTCGTGCTGGTTCACGGACAACTGGGGCCGGAACGCAAGGACTCGGCGATGGCGCGGTTCGCCTCGGGCGAGGCGAAGCTGCTGGTCGCGACCACGGTGATCGAAGTCGGCGTGGATGTGCCCGCGGCGACATTGATGGTGATCGAACAGGCGGAACGCTTCGGCCTTGCCCAGTTGCATCAGTTGCGCGGACGGGTCGGGCGGGGCAGCGAGAAATCGACCTGTCTGCTGCTGCGCGGCGACGCCTTGTCGGAAACGGGCCGCGAACGGCTGGCGCTGATGCGCGAGACGCAGGACGGCTTTCGCCTGGCGGAGGAAGACTTGCGCTTGCGCGGCGGCGGCGAGCTGCTGGGCACCCGCCAGTCGGGCGATACCCCGTTTCGCGTTGCCACGCTGGATCAGATCCAGCGCCTGCTCCCGCTCGCGCACGACGATGCCCGGCTTTTGATGGAGCGCGACGGCGGGCTGGAGGGCGAGCGTGGCGCCGCGGCACGCGTGCTGCTCTATCTGTTCGAACGCGACTGGGGCGTTCAGCTTCTTCGCGGCGGTTAGCGCAGCAAGGCCACGAGCGCCTCTGCGCCAAGGCTCACATCTTCCCAGGTGCGGCTGAAATTCTCCTCCCCTCCATGCCACGGATCGGCGACTTCCGCACCTTCGCGGCCGGGCACGAGGTCCATCAGCATGGCGACCTTCGCCCGGCTGCTCGCGGGCCGCAGGCGGTCGATATTGCGCATGTTCGCCCGGTCCATGCCGATGATCCAGTCGAAGCGGTCGAAATCTTCGCGCGCCAGCTGCCGTCCACGATAGTGCGCGATATCGATTCCGTGACGGGCCGCGGTGGCGATGCTGCGCGGATCGGGCGGCTCGCCGACATGATAGTCCGCGGTCCCCGCGCTGTCGGCAGTGGCGTCGAGCCCGGCGCGAGCCGCTGCGTCTCGAAAAACCGCTTCGGCCAGGGGAGAACGGCAGATATTGCCGAGACAGACGAAGAGGATAGCGGGCCCGGTCACGATCGTCCTCCGGCGCTGGCGCCGGGATGGGTTCCGGCCGCGAACGTCCGCGGCGTTTTCAACTCGCGGAAATGGTCGGGGAGAGAGGATTCGAACCTCCGGCCCCTGCCTCCCGAAGACAGTGCTCTACCAGGCTGAGCTACTCCCCGACCGTGTCGGTCCCGTCCGGCGACGTGCCGGGCGGGTCGAGGCAGGCGGGCCCTATAGGAAGGGTGAGCCGGGGTGGCAAGCGGGCATTTGCAGGTCTAGGGAAAAGCCATGGCCAGCGCCGCAACCCCTGCCGATTCTCCCGCCCGCGATCATCCCGAGTGGCAATACCTCGACCTGATGCGACGCATCTGGGCGGAAGGCAGCGAGCGCGTGGATCGCACCGGTGTCGGAACCCGCTCGGTTTTCGGTGCGATGCTGCGATTCGATCTGGCGGGCGGGGCAATGCCCCTGCTGACCACCAAGCGCGTGTACTGGAAAACGGCGACGCGCGAGATGCTGTGGTTCCTTACCGGCGAGACGAACATTCGTCCGCTGGTGCTCCAGGGCGTGAAGATATGGAACGAGTGGCCTCATGCGCGCTACGTGCGCGAAACCGGCGATGCGATCGAATTGGAGGTGTTCGTCCAGCGGATCGCGGAGGACGAGGCGTTTGCCGAACGCTGGGGCGACCTGGGCCCGGTTTATGGCAAGCAATGGGTGGATTGGCCGACCTGGCGTTATCGCAAGGACGGGCTCTACGAACCGGGGCCGGGCATCAATCAGGTTGCGCAAGTGGTCGAATCGCTGCGCAGCAACCCGGGCAGCCGTCGCCATATCGTCGAAGGGTGGAACGTGGCGGAGCTGGAGCGCATGGCGCTGCCGCCCTGCCACAAGACTTACCAGTTCCACGTCGCGGACGGACGGCTCAACTGCGCGCTCTATCAGCGCAGTTGCGACGTCGCGCTGGGCCTGCCGTTCAACCTGTGGTCCGGGGCACTGCTCCAGCGTATGATTGCCCAGCAGGTCGATCTCGAACCGGGGGAGCTGGTATGGATGGGGGGAGACGTGCATCTCTATCTCAACCATGAACATCTGATCGAGGAACAGCTCGGCAGGGAACCGCAGGGCCATCCGCGGCTTGAAATAATGCGGCGCCCGGAAACCATTTTCGACTACCGGATCGACGATTTCGAAGTGCGCGATTACACGCCGCTGGGGGCGATCAAGGCACCGGTGGCCGTCTGATACGGAGAGCTTGACCCTTCCGGCGCCGTGAAATAAAATAACGCACACGTAAAAGAATGCGTCTCACGCTCTGGGAGAAAACCCTATGGCCGACAGGCCCGACGCGGATCGCGAAGCAGGGGCGAACAAGCCTGCGCTTCGGCTCCACGTTCCCGAACCCAAGTTCCGGCCCGGCGACGCGGTCGATTTCAGCCATGTGCCGATCAGCGAGCCGGGCAAACAGCCGCGGCCCGACGAAGCCTGCGATGCGCGCGAGACCGAGGGCTTGTGTTACGACCTGATTCGCGTGCTGGGCGACGACGACCGGGCCCATGGGCCCTGGGACCCCAAGCTCGATCCCGATACGTTGCGCACGATGCTCGGGCATTTCGCGCTCGTGCGTGCGTTCGACGAGCGGATGTTCCGCGGTCAGCGGCAGGGCAAGACCAGCTTCTACATGAAATGCACCGGCGAGGAGGCCACTTCGGTCTCGGCCGCCATGGCGCTGGCCAGCGACGACATGGTCTTCCCCAGCTATCGCCAGCAAGGCGTGCTGATCGCGCGCGGATACGATCTGGTCGAGATGATCAACCAGATCTATTCGAACAAGGGCGACAAGCTGAAGGGCCGCCAGCTCCCGATCATGTATTCGAGCCGGGAACACAGCTTCTTCTCCATCAGCGGGAACCTGGCGACGCAGACGCCGCAGGCGGTCGGCTGGGCCATGGCGAGCGCGATCAAGGGCGACAGCCGCATTGCCGCGACCTGGGTGGGCGAGGGCAGTACGGCGGAAGGCGATTTCCACAGCGCCTGCACTTTCGCGACCGTCTACAATGCACCGGTTATCCTCAACGTTATCAACAACCAGTGGGCGATTTCGAGCTTCTCCGGCTTTGCCGGTTCGGAACGGACGACCTTTGCCGCGCGGGCGCTGGGCTATGGTCTCGCCGGCCTGCGGGTCGACGGCAACGACGCGCTCGCGGTTTACGCCACGCAGCGCTGGGCGGCCAATCGTGCGCGGGCCAACGCCGGCCCGACCCTGATCGAATACTTCACCTATCGCGCGGAGGGGCATTCGACCTCCGACGATCCATCCGGCTACCGCAGCGCGCAGGAGCGCGAGGAATGGCCGCTGGGCGATCCCGTCATGCGGCTGAAGAACCATTTGATCGCGCTGGGCGAATGGGACGAGGATCGCCAGGCGGAGATGGACCGCGAGACGGCAGAACGGGTCAAGGCCGCCACGAAAGAGGCTGAAAAGAACGGCATTCTCGGCCACGGCATGCACCAGCCGTTTCGGACCATGTTCGAGGACGTGTTCGAGGAGCTGCCGTGGAATCTCAAGGAACAGGCCGAACAGGCGACGCGCGAACGGTTGATCAAGTTCAACGGGGGGCGCCCGCAATGAGCACCGAAGTCCAGGATATCCAGGCGGCCGGCGACGGCGCCGAGCGGCGCCTCAACATGATCGAGGCGATCAACGACGCGCTCGACATCATGCTCGAACGCGACCCCGACGTGATCGTGATGGGGGAGGACGTCGGCTATTTCGGCGGCGTCTTCCGGTGCACTGCCGGCTTGCAGCAGAAGTACGGGAAGACGCGGGTGTTCGACACGCCGATTTCCGAATGCGGGATCATCGGCGTTGCGGTGGGCATGGGCGCCTATGGCTTGCGGCCGGTGCCCGAAATCCAGTTCGCCGACTATATCTACCCCGGCCTCGACCAGCTCGTGTCGGAAGCGGCGCGACTGCGCTATCGCTCGGCCACGGAATATATCGCGCCGATGACGGTGCGTTCGCCCTTCGGCGGCGGAATCTTCGGCGGGCAGACGCACAGCCAGAGCCCGGAGGCGCTGTTCACCCACGTTTCGGGCCTGAAGACGGTGATCCCTTCGACGCCCTACGATGCCAAAGGTCTGTTGATCTCGTGCATCGAGGACAACGACCCGGTGATCTTCTTCGAACCCAAGCGCATCTACAACGGCCCGTTCAGCGGGTTCTACGACAAACCGGCCGAACCGTGGAAGCGCCATCCGCAAAGCGCGGTGCCCGAAGGGTATTACAAGATCCCCCTCGGCAAGGCGCGGACCGTATCCGAAGGCGAGGCCCTGACCGTTCTCGCCTATGGCACGATGGTCCACGTGGCCGAATCGGTTTGCCGCGAAAAGGGCGTCGACGCCGAGATCCTGGACTTGCGCACGCTGGTCCCGCTCGACATCGAGGCTATCGAAGAGTCGGTGAAGAAGACCGGCCGCTGCCTGATCGTGCACGAGGCGACGCGCACTTCCGGTTTCGGGGCCGAGCTGTCGGCCCTGGTGACCGAGCGCTGCTTCTACCATCTCGAAGCCCCGGTCGAGCGCGTGACCGGTTTCGACACCCCGTATCCGCACAGCCTCGAATGGGCCTATTTCCCCGGCCCCATTCGCATCGGCGAAGCGATCGACAAGCTCTTGAGCGAGTAATCCCATGGCGAAATTCACCTTCAACCTGCCCGATATCGGCGAAGGCATCGCCGAAGCCGAAATCGTCGATTGGCACGTCAAAGTCGGCGACACCGTCGAGGAAGACGATCGCCTGGCCGACATGATGACCGACAAGGCGACGGTCGAGATGGAAAGCCCGGTGGCGGGCAAAGTCGTCGAAGTCGCGGGCGAAGTCGGCGACACGATCGCGATCGGTTCTATGCTGGTGGTGATCGAGGTCGAAGGCGAGGTGCCCGACGACGTCGCCGGCGAAGAGGCGGCTCCCGCGCCCAAGGCGGACGAGGTCGAGGAGCGGATCGAGGTGGAAAACCCCGACGCGAGCGACGCAGACGATGCGATTGCGGCGGAAAAGGCCTCTCCCCCTCCAGCGAAGGGGAAGAGCCGCGAAGCGGCGGAGGAAGAGGGGGGCGTAGACGAGGCTCCGCGCTCCTCCAGCCTCTCCGCTCAAGGGCAAGGGGGGCGGAAGGTCCTTGCTTCTCCCGCCGTCCGCGCCCGAGCGAAGGATCTCGGTATCGATCTCGCGGAAGTAAAACCGGCCGCCGACGGCCGCGTGCGCCACGCCGATCTGGATGCCTTCCTGTCGTACAACGCAGGCGGGGGGTTTTCCTCCGCAGGTCGCACGCGGGCGGACGAAGAGGTCAAGGTCATCGGCCTTCGCAAGCGCATCGCGCAGAACATGGCCGAGGCCAAGCGCAACATTCCGCATTTCTCCTATGTCGAGGAATGCGATGTTACCGATATGGAGCGTCTGCGGGCCGACCTCAACGCGAACCGGGGAGACGATCGGGATTCTCGGCCGAAGCTGACCATGCTGCCGCTCCTGATCACGGCGATCTGCAAGACTCTGCCCGATTTTCCGATGATCAATGCGCGCTTCGACGACGAGGCCGGCGTGGTTACCCGTCACGGTGCGGTTCACCTGGGCATGGCGACGCAGACCGACAAGGGATTGATGGTCCCGGTCATCCGCGATGCACAGGCGAAGAACCTGTGGCAACTCGCGCGCGAGATCGTGCGACTGGCGAATGCGGCGCGCGACGGTTCGGCCAAATCGGAGGAGCTTTCGGGCTCGACGCTGACCGTGACCTCGCTCGGCCCGCTGGGCGGGGTTGCCACCACGCCGGTGATCAATCGCCCCGAAGTGGCGATTATCGGGCCCAATCGCATCGTCGAACGCCCGATGTTCGTTCCCGACGGGATGGGCGGCGAACGGATCGAGAAGCGCAAGTTGATGAACATCTCGATCAGCTGCGACCACCGCGTGGTCGATGGCTGGGACGCGGCGAGCTTCGTCCAGGCGCTCAAGCGGCTGATCGAAACGCCGGCCCTGCTTCTGGCCAACTAGGATCGTTTCGAAAGGGGCGGTCCGCCTACCGCACGATCGCGCTGTAGGTCAGGCGTGCCGGGCGCCCGCCTCTGAAACGCCAGCGCAGATGCGTCACGTCTTCGGGCGAGGCAAGCCGCATCGTGCCGCCGTCCGCGATCCGCAGCGTGCCCAGGCGGCCCCAGTTGCGCCCGCCGTCGACCGAAACCTCGACCTCTTCGGAGCTGGATTCCTGAAACGCCAGCGGCGCCGGCACCGGGCTGGAGAGCGTCAGCGGCGCGCCGGCGTGCGACGCGCGCGTTTCCACCATCAGTATGACTTTGTCGCCCCTGCGAAGCGCGTCGGCCGGCTCGATCGTGCGAGCGCGCGTTCCGTCGGGGCTCACGACGGTTCGCTCGACATATACGGCCCGCGAAATACCGTTGGCCGGTTGAGCCGACAGGCTGCCTGCGACAAGCCAGGCGCAGCCGCCGATCGCAATGCCGATACGCATGAAAAGTCCCCTCGTGTCGTCGGCAAGACGATGCCGGAGAGGAACGAAAATATGGTTAACGCAGCGTGTCGCCGCGGTCTCTGCAAGGCCTGTGAAAAAGCCGCGCGCAAGTGGATTGACAGCCCTCGCGGCCTGCCCTAGTGGCGCGGCTCCCAAGCGGCGCACCGCCCGAGAATGCGCGGGTGTAGCTCAGTTGGTTAGAGCGCCGGCCTGTCACGCCGGAGGTCGCGGGTTCGAGTCCCGTCACTCGCGCCACTTGGGGTTTTCCTCGATTCTTTCCGGTAACGTGCGGCGCTTATATGGCGACGCCGGCCCTTGTCTGCGGACCTGCGCGTCAGCCCCAGCGGCCGGTTTCCATCCAGACCAGAAACCGCTTGAGCGGCAGCAGCCAGATCACACCCAGTATCAGGTAGACCGGGGCCTGCGCCCACGCCGGCCAATCGCCGATCAGTTCGGGAACGTAGCGGGCGATCAGCAGGCCGTAGACGGTCAGTCCGGCCAGCAGCGCGAGAATGCCGACCGGAAGGCGCCAGCTCGGTTGGTCGCGCATCAGAACGGACCGTAGAGGCGCGTGGGGGTGACCACCGCATCGAGCGGCACATCGTGCTCTTCGACCGGAATATCCTCCGCCAGTTGAGCGTCCCAGGCGAGCCCGATGCGCAGGGTGTCCGGCCGGTCGGCCAGCCACCGGTCGTAGTGCCCGCCACCTTGCCCCAGCCGGTCGCCGCGCGCGGTGAAACCGATCAGGGGGACGAACAGGACCTCGGGCTCCACTATCGGAGCTTCGGTTCCGGGCTGACGGATTCCGAACAGGCCGTCGACCAGGTCGCTTTCCCCGAACGGATCGGTGTGGAGCGCGAACTGCATCGCTGCCTCGCGCGTGGAAAACCGCGGAAGCGCTATCCGATGGCCGCGTTCGGCGAAGAACCGCGCGTAGGACGCCGCGGGCGCCTCTTCGCGATCGGCGAGATAGAGGCCGATCGTTGCCCCTTCGGCTATTCGTTCCAGCAAGGGCGCAGGGGGGCGGTGAAACACCAGCGCGCGAACCCGATCGGGCAGGGCGGCAACATGTTCGCGCCGCGCGATGCGAAGCGCCTTTCTCAGATCGGCCTTGGTCATTCTTCGCATATATCCGGGAAATGGGGCGGCGGAACCACCATGGGTCGTTTTCCGGGAAATCCTCTGACGCCTCGACGTCAGGTGGGCGCCGTATGCCCCGGCCCCCCGGACGAACCAGTGAACCGGAGCAGGGACAGCTCCCTTCGGATTGCTTATAGCCTCAGGGATGTTCGATCGGATCGTGCCGGGCAGTCCCGCCGCGCCCTACTTAGGTGTTCGCAGCCTGCCCCTCAAGCTTGTCGGCACAAGTTTCGAGCAAGTCGGCGAAACGTTCGAGCGCGGGGGCCAGGTCGGGATCGTCGAACAGGCTCCCCGGCGGAGGCTGCGGATCGGCGCGAATTCGGGCAACTTCGTTCGCCAGTGTCTCCCGTTCGGCCTCCAGCGTCGCCAGTCTGGCGCGCAGGCTTTCGGCCGTATCGCGCTGCTCGCGCGCCTCGTCGGCCAGCAGGAGCGCGGCGAACAGCATGTTCTGCGCCTCCCTGGTCGAAATGTTATTGCCAAGCTGCTGAAATTTCCGGTCTATCTCAAGGCCCAACTCCATGACGCGCGCTTCTTCGCCGTCGGCGCAGGCAATGGCATAGTCGCGGCCGCCGACCGACAGTGTGACCTCGCTCATCGTTCGAGCCTTGCGATCAGTGCGTCGATCTCCTTCAGCGCACCGGCAGCCGCCTGGCTCAGCCGCTCGTGCCGTTCGGCCAGATCGGCGCTGGCGGCGGGGGGTGTTGCGCGCTCGGCATCGGCCACAGCGGCGATCCGCGCGAGCGCGGACTCGATGCGCTGGACGGCGCGTTCTATGCGCTGGTCAACCATAAGACCAAAATATCGCAAATCCGTGACCGCGCAAAGCCTTGCCGCCGCCTGTTGATAACTCGATGCGACGGGCCGCGGGGAAGGGGCCGGTCCCCGCTGTTGACCTGCGCCCGCGGGTCCGCAAAGGGTTCCGCGCCCGAATCGTCGCGGGCAAGGTGCAGCATCACTACCGGCAGGAGCCCGCCCCGCATGAGCCTCGACCCGACCCGACTGGCGCCGATGGCCAACGCCATACGCGCGCTTTCCATGGACGCGGTGCAGGCAGCCAAATCGGGACATCCCGGGATGCCGATGGGCATGGCCGATGTGGCCACGGTGCTGTGGTCGAACTATCTGAAGTTCGATCCCGCGGCGCCCGAATGGGCCGATCGCGACCGCTTCGTGCTCAGCGCCGGGCACGGATCGATGCTGCTCTATTCGCTGCTGCACCTGTCGGGCTATGCGCGTCCCACGCTCGACGACATCCGCAATTTCCGCCAGCTCGGCAGCCCCTGTGCGGGGCACCCGGAAAACTTCCTGCTCGACGGCGTCGAATCGACCACCGGGCCGCTGGGCCAGGGGCTGGCGATGGCGGTCGGCATGGCGATCGCCGAACGCCATCTCAATGCCGAGTTCGGCAGCGATCTGGTCGATCACCGGACCTGGGTGGTCGCTGGCGACGGCTGCCTGATGGAAGGGATCAACCACGAAGCGATCGGCATCGCCGGGCACCTGAAGCTCGGCCGGATGATCGTGCTGTGGGACGATAACGCGATCACCATCGACGGATCGACCGATCTTTCCACCAGCGAGGACATTCGCACCCGCTATGCCGCGACCGGGTGGCATATCGTGTCGTGCGACGGGCACGATCCGGCCGACATCGGGCGCGCGATCGACGAGGCCCTGGCCGACGAGCGCCCCTCGCTGGTCGCCTGCCGCACGGTAATCGGCAAGGGTGCGCCGAACAAGGAAGGGAGCAGCGCGGTGCACGGTGCGCCGCTGGGGCCGGAGGAAGTCGCCGCCGCGCGCGAGAGCATGGGCTGGCACGCACCGGCGTTCGAAATCCCGGAGGACATCCTGGCCGACTGGCGCGCCACGGGCGAACGCGGCCGCGCGGCGCACGCCGAGTGGGAGGTCCGGCTCGCAGCGTCCGACCGGAAGGCGGAATTCGTACGCCGCATGGCGGGCGACCTGCCCACGGGCGACAAGGCGAAGCAGGCCTTTGCCGAATGGCTGGCCCAGGATTACACCGTCGCCACTCGCAAGGCGTCGGAAATGGCGCTGGAAGTGCTCGTGCCGCTGCTGCCCGAAATGATCGGCGGCTCGGCCGACCTCACCGGATCGAACAACACCAAGACCAAGGCAATGGAGCCGCTGACCGCCGACGATTACGGCGGCCGCTACCTCTATTACGGTATCCGCGAATTCGGGATGGCGGCGGCGATGAACGGGATGGCGCTGCACGGCGGCGTGATCCCTTATGGCGGCACGTTCCTGATCTTCAGCGACTATTGCCGCAACGCCGTGCGCCTTTCGGCCTTGCAGCAAGTGCGGGCGATCTACGTCTTCACCCACGATTCGATCGGGCTGGGCGAGGATGGACCGACGCACCAGCCGGTCGAGCAGCTGATGAGCCTGCGGCTGATCCCCAATCTCAACGTCTTCCGTCCCGCCGACGTGATCGAGACGGCCGAATGCTGGCAGCTCGCGCTCGAGGACAAGGACACGCCTTCGGTCCTCGCGCTCAGCCGCCAGAACCTGCCGCAGCTGCGCCATGGCGAGAGTTCCGGCGGTGAAATGCCGAGCGCGCGGGGCGCCTATCGCCTGCGCGCGGCGGGCGGCGAGCGCAAGGTCGTGCTGATCGCGACCGGCTCCGAAGTCCAGGTCGCCTGCGCCACCGCAGAAGCGCTGGAGGCGGACGGGATCGGGGCCGATGTCGTCTCGATGCCGTGCATGGAACTGTTCGCCGCGCAGGACGAAGCCTATCGCAGCGAAATCCTGCCGGCCGATGCGCTCAAGGTCTCGATCGAGGCCGGATCGACGCTGGGCTGGGAGCGTTATACCGGCACCGACGGGTTGCAGATCGGCCTCGACCGGTTCGGCGCCTCCGCCCCCGCCGGCGACCTGTTCGAAAAATTCGGCTTCACCGCCGAAGCCATTGTCCCACAAATCAAGGCCCGCCTGGGTCTCTAGCAGGAGCTTGTCATATGGCGACCAAGGTTGCGATCAACGGATTCGGACGTATCGGGCGCCTCGTCGCGCGGGCCATCCTGGAGCGTGACGATCACGATCTCGAGCTTGTCTCTATCAACGACCTCGCCGACACTGCTTCCAACGCGCTGCTGTTCGGGTTCGACAGCACGCATGGCCGTTTTCCGGGGACGGTCGAGACCGATGGCAACGATCTGGTCGTCAACGGCAAGCGCATCCATGTGACCGCAGAGCGCGAACCGGGCAAGCTGCCGCACAAGGCGAACGGCATCGATATCGTGCTCGAATGCACCGGCTTCTTCCAGTCGGACGAGGCGAGCCGCCCGCATATCGAAGCGGGCGCGAAGCGGGTGCTGATCTCTGCCCCGGCCAGCGGCGTGTCGAAGACCATCGTGTTCGGCGTAAACCAGGATACGCTGACCGCCGACGACGACATCGTTTCCAACGCCAGCTGCACCACCAATTGTCTGGCCCCTGTGGCCAAAGTGCTGAACGACGCCGTGGGCATCGAACGCGGTTTCATGACCACGATCCACAGCTACACCAACGACCAGCGAATGCTCGACCAGATCCACAAGGATCTGCGCCGCGCCCGCGCCGGGGCGCAGAACATGATCCCGACCACCACGGGCGCTGCTCGTGCGGTCGGCCTGGTCCTGCCCGAGCTCAAGGGCAAGCTCGACGGCTCCTCGGTCCGCGTGCCGACGCCGAACGTCTCGCTGATCGATCTCGTGTTCACACCGGGCCGCGACACCGACGCGGACGAGCTGAACGCCGCGCTCAAGGCCGCGTCCGAAGGGGCGATGAAGGGCGTGCTCGACTATACCGACAAGCCGCTCGTTTCGAGCGACTTCAACCACTATCCGGCCAGCTCGACGGTCGACAGCCTCGAAACTTCGGTCATGGAAGGCAAGCTGGCGCGGGTCGTCAGCTGGTACGACAACGAATGGGGCTTCTCCAACCGGATGATCGACACCGCCGGTGTCATGGCTCGGTTGCTTTGACGGCTTGCCCCTCCCGCTTGCGGGAGGGGCGCGAGACTTGCGGGCGCGAAGCGGTCGCCAGTCGCAGCGGGGTGGGCCCCTTGCGGGCCCATGCCCACCCCGACCCCTCCCGCAAGCGGGAGGGGGGAAGGAGATGCAAATGCCCAGGTTCAAAACTCTCGACGATCTCGGCGATGTGACCGGCAAGGTCGCGCTCGTGCGGGTCGACCTCAACCTGCCGATGAAGGACGGTTCGGCGACCGACGTCACCCGGGTCGAGGCGAGCATGCCGACGATCCTCGAACTGGCGGACGGCGGTGCGAAAGTCCTGCTGCTGGCGCATTTCGGCCGGCCGAAGGGCGAGCGTCACTCCACCCTGACCACCAGCTTCGTCCAGGGCGACGTCGAACGGGTGCTGGGGCGCGAGATCATGTTCATTTCCGAAGTCGCGGGCCCGGTCGTCGAACAGTCGCTCTCCATCCTCCGCAACGGCGATATCGGCTTGCTCGACAACGTTCGCTTCTGGCCGGGCGAGGAAGCGAACGATCCCGGGTTCGCCAAAGGTATCGCGGCGCTGGGCGACTTCTACGTCAACGATGCCTTCTCCGCCGCGCACCGCGCCCATGCCAGCACCGAGGGGCTGGCACACCTGTTGCCCGCCTATGCCGGCCGCGCGATGGAGAAGGAACTGACCGCGCTCGACAAGGCGCTCGGCAATCCCGAGCAGCCGGTTGCGGCGGTGGTCGGCGGAGCCAAGGTCTCGACCAAGCTCGCCGTGTTGGAAAACCTGGTGGGCCGCGTGCAGCACCTGATTATCGGCGGCGGCATGGCCAACACCTTCCTCGCCGCGCGAGGCGTGGATGTCGGCAAGTCGCTCTGCGAACACGAGCTGACCGCCACCGCGAGCGCGATCATGGACAAGGCCGACCATGCCGGCTGCACCGTGCACTTGCCCTATGACGTCGTGGTGGCGAAGGAATTTGCCGCCAACCCGCCGGGCCTGCGCACTTGCAACGTGCACGAGGTCGCGCCCGACGAGATGATTCTCGACATCGGCCCGCAGGCGACCGAGGCGCTGGCCGACGTGCTCAAGACCTGCCGCACGCTGGTGTGGAACGGTCCGCTCGGCGCGTTCGAGACCGAGCCGTTCGACACCGCCACCGTCGCGCTCGCCCGCACGGCGGCGGCGTTGACGCAGGACGGCTCGCTCGTTTCGGTGGCCGGCGGGGGCGATACCGTCGCGGCGCTCAATCACGCAGGCGTGACGGGCGATTTCACTTATGTTTCAACCGCTGGCGGAGCTTTTCTCGAATGGATGGAAGGCAAGGAGCTGCCCGGCGTTGCGGCACTGATGCATTGAGGTGGCTGCTTGCGCTCGTGCTGGCCGCCGTGCCGCTGCCCGCCTCGGCGCACGACAGCTATGCCGAGTTCGGCGCGTTTCTCGAACGGTTCCGCAGGGACAGCGCGACACCCTCGCTCAGCGCGGTCGTCGTCAAGGACGGCCGGATCGTCTGGGAGGGTTACTTCGGCACCTACGATGACGAGGGAGAACTGCCGACGACGGCCGATACGACCTACTCGATCGCTTCCGTAACCAAGCCGATCGCGGCCACTGCGATCGTCGCCGAGAGCCTGGCCGGCGATCTCGATCTCGGCACGCCCATGAGCGCCGACGAGGGCTGGGCCGACACCTGCGAATGGCTGTCGGGCTCGCAGATCCCGTTCGGCGGCGGAGGCGCCGATCGCCTCGGAAACCGGATAGCGCCGATGGATTGCGCCCGGCCGACCACGCTTGCCGAAATGCTCGACATGCGCGCCAACGGCGATGCCTTCGTCTACAACCCCATCGCCTTCGCCCGGATCGACCGTGCGATCTCCGGCGCGGGCGGGCGGACGCTGAGGGCGATCGTGCGCGATCGCGTGGCCGAGCCTTCGGGTATGCGCAATGTCGCGCTCGGGTGGCACGACCCGGAAGGCGGCGACGCGCTGCGGTTTCTGGCGCCGCCGTTCGATGTGATCGCCGGGCGCCCGGTCAAGCAGGCGATATCGGACGACGATTTCCGGGCGTCTGCCGGGATCAAGGCCGCGCCGCGCGCGATCGCCGCGTTCGACATGGCCTACGACGCCGGCGTGCTGATCCCGCCAGCCTTGCGCAAGCGCTTGCTGGAAGAGGTCGAGATCGGCCCGCTCGGCGATTACCGGCAGGGCTGGTGGCTCGAGGACTGGAACGGCGAGCGCCTGATGTGGCATTCGGGCTGGGACGAGAAGCGATACTCGGCGCTGTATCTCAAGGTTCCGGCTAGGCGACTGACCCTGATCGTTCTCGCGAATACCGAGGCGCTGTGGTGGGGCAACTCGCTGGTGAAGGCCGAGGTTTCCCAAAGCCCGGTCGCGCGGCATTTCCTCGAACGATATGCGAAGTAGACGGGATGACCGTCGGGAGTAGAGCTGAATGAGCGAAGCACCGGTCGTCGGCGACGAGAACGGCCTGATCGAAGTCACCGAAGGCGAATGGGCCGGATGGTCGCGCTGGCAGGGCGATCCGTTCGAGGAGCGGGCAGGGCCGTTCTACGAAAAGGAACTGGACGACGGCACCGTCGTCACCGCCTTCCGCGCCGAACGGCGGCACATGAACGGCGCCGGTTTCATGCACGGCGGATGCCTGATGACGTTCGCCGATTCGGCGATTTTCTCGATCGCCCGCCATGCCATGGGCGGCAGTCACGGGGTGACGCTGCATCTCGGTGCCGACTTCCTCGATCCGGCCCGCGTGGGCGAGCTGATCGAGGCGCGGGGCGAGGTCGTGCGGGCAGGGGGCAAGACGGTGTTCGTCCAGGGCCTTGTCACTGCGGACGGGCGGCCCGTCCTGCGTCTCGACGGCATAATCCGCAAGGTTTCGGGCCGCCGCGACTGACGGCGCGCCTGCGCCGGCCACATGCTGTTGCGGCAGGCCGGCGCGCTGGCTAAAGGGCCGCTCGACGCATTCGTATGCACCGGACACGAGGGAAACTGTCGATGAATCATCAGGAAATGACCGACCGCATTGCCAACGGACAGGGCTTCATCGCCGCGCTGGACCAGTCGGGCGGTTCGACGCCCAAGGCGCTGCGCGGCTATGGCGTTTCCGATGATTCCTGGTCGGGCGAGGACGAGATGTTCGCGCAAATCCACGCGATGCGCAGCCGGATCGTCGAAAGCCCCTGCTTCGGTTGCGGCAAGGTGCTGGGCGCGATCCTGTTCGAAAAGACGATGGACGGGGAAAGCGGGGGCAAGCCGGTGCCCGACCGCCTGAAGGAACGCGGCATCGTGCCTTTCCTCAAGGTCGACAAGGGCCTGGAGGACGAAGCGAACGGCGTGCAGCTGATGAAGCCGATGCCGGACCTCGAAAGCCTGCTGGAACGCGCGAAACGGAAGGGCGTGTTCGGGACCAAGATGCGCTCGGTCATCAAGCGCAACGATACGGCCGGGATCAAGGCGATCGTCCACCAGCAGTTTGCGGAAGGCGCGCGCATTCTCGCTGCCGGGCTGGTCCCCATTATCGAGCCGGAATACGACATCACCGCGGCCGACCGCGCCGAGGGCGAGAAAATCCTGCTCGAAGCGATCGAGGAAGGTCTGGAAGCGCTGCCGGCCGATCAGCAGGTCATGCTCAAGTTGTCGATCCCGGCAGAGGCGGGGCTCTATTCCGGGTTGGTCGATCACCCGCGCGTGCTGCGCGTGGTCGCGCTGTCGGGTGGCTATTCGACCGACGAGGCGTGCGAGAAGCTGGCCGAAAATCCGGGCATGATCGCAAGCTTCAGCCGCGGCCTGCTGCAGGATCTGCGCGTGACCCAGACCGACGAGGAGTTCGATGCGACGCTGAAGGCGGCAATCGACCGCATTCATGCCGCCAGCGTGGCCTAGGCGCGTCTATCGCGCTTCGTAGAGAAAGCGATATTCGCGCGGGGCGATCTCGCGGTTTGTCTGCCTTTCGGGAAGGCCCGAAACCAGCGCGATGACACGATCGTGCGTGCCATAGGTCTCCCCCAGGGTCAGATCGGCGGTGTCGCGCCAACCGGCGCCGTCGATCCTGGTTCGGACGATCAGCCGCCCGGCCCAGACGCAGCGTGCGTTCGCGGGACACCGGCTGTCTTCCACCACCGCCTTGGGCGTGACGACCAGATCGCCGACGCGCACGGGCCGATCGATCGGCACGCGATAGCCTTCGGGCCTGGGCGTGTCCTTCACGATCGGCGCTTCGGGGATGACGGCGCATCCGGCAAGCGCGAGAGCCGACAGCGCAAGGGCGGCATGGGAGCTGGCTTTGACCATGCCCGCCATAACGCGCAGCGGGGCTGTCGCGTCCCTGAACGCGTGACGAATCCGTCCCGGAGCACTACCTAGCCGCGCATGACAGGATCGAACCCACCCACGCAGCTCTATCTGATTTCCCCGCCCGATGTCGGCGGCGACTTCCCGGCGCGACTGGAACGCGCGCTGGCGGCCGGTCCGGTGGCGGCATTCCAGTTCCGCGTGAAAGGCCTCGACCAGCACGCGGCGGCGCGCCTTGCTGCGCCGCTGCAGGAAATCTGCGCCGCGCGCGATTGCGCCTTCATCGTCAACGATTCGGTCGCACTGGCGAAGCGACTTGGCGCCGACGGGGTGCATCTGGGGCAGTCCGACGGCTCGCCCGGGGAAGCGCGCGAGGCATTGGGGCGCGAGGCTCAGATCGGCGTCACCTGCCATGCCTCGAAGCACCTGGCGATGGAGGCGGGCGAAGCGGGCGCCGACTATGTCGCGTTCGGCAGCTTCTTCCCCAGCGAGACCAAGGCGAGCGAGCATCGCCCGGAGCCGGATCTGCTCGCCTGGTGGCAATCGCTGTTCGAGATTCCCTGCGTCGCGATCGGCGGCATCACCCCGATGAACTGCGGCCCGCTGGTCGCCGCGGGGGCCGATTTCCTGGCCGTGAGCCATGCCGTCTGGGGCGCGGACGATGTCGCGCAAGCGGTCGAGGCTTTCCACCGCGCGATCGGTACGGCGGCCTCGTCTCCGCCATGACCGGGCCTGCGCGGACGGCCCATATGGTTGCCGGCGCGAAATGGTGCTATTCCAAGCCGCTATGGCCATGAACTTTGTCGACCGGACTCTGACCGTGGTGGTCACCGCCACCCTGACTTCTGCCGTGTGGATCGTTGCCGGCGGCAGCGTGATGGAGTTCGCCGACAGCGAAGGCCAGCGCGAGACGACGCGCCCGGCCGAAGCGGCGCCCAGCCCGGCCCCGACTCCCGCGCCCGCCGCCACGGACGCTGCCGCATCGCCGCCGGCAGAGGGCGCGCTTCGTGCGGTCCCGCTGGCTCCGGAGCCGGTCGACACGGGCGCCGACTCACCACGTGAACTGATCGTCCCGGTCCTCAACGTGCGCGCCAGCGACCTCAGCGACACATTCTCCGACACGCGCGAAGGCGGGGTGGGAATGCACGAGGCGCTCGACATCATGGCGCCCGAAGGCACCAGCGTCATCGCCGCCGCCCCCGGGACGATCGAGAAGCTCTATCGTTCCGAAGCCGGGGGGAACACGATCTACGTCCGGTCGACCGACGGCAAGACGATCTACTACTACGCCCATCTCCAGAAGTACGCGCCTGGCCTGACCGAGGGGCAGAGGATCCGGCGCGGGCAGCGTCTCGGCGCGGTCGGCCGCACCGGGAATGCTGCGGGCGATGCGCCGCATCTGCACTTCGCGATGCTGCGCACCACGGCCGATGCCGAATGGTGGGAACCGGCCAACGCGGTCAATCCCTATCCGCTGCTGACAGGCGGCGCGGGCTAGCGTCGTTTTGATCGAGACCGCCCGCGCGTCAGGGGCGGCCCGGCCCGCCGCGAACGCACCGCACCCGGCCCGGCGTGCCGTCGGCGCCGATTTCGCGCAGGATCGTCGTGCCGGTGCGGACGAATCGCCGGCCTTTCATCGGTCCGCGGGTGAAGACCACGCGATCGCCGGTCAGCAGGTAAGTGCCCGTGTCGCCTTCCGCGCGGTAGGTGGAGGCGGTGTTGATGGCGAAGACATCCCCCGGGACCGGCTGCCACGGGGCGCCCGCGGCGTCGCCGGGCGTTGCGCAGCGATAGACGCCATGGGGCAGAGTGCCGAGCTTGCCGCCCGGCGCGGCCCCTGCCGGCTGCGCGAGCAGGGCCAGCAGGACGGTCGCCAACGACAGGGCGGAGCGCGCGAGAGCGGGGATCGGCATGATCCGGCGGCTTTAGCATCGCGGCATTCGGCACGCCAGCGACCTTGCCCGATCCGGGCCGCTAAGCTAAGGCGCGGCCCGATTGCAGGCGGTTGGTCCGCCCATCAGACGAAGGCTCCTTGAACCATGAAAATCAGCGGCGTGGACATCCGTCCCGGCAATATCCTCGAATACGAAGGCGGCATCTGGAAAGTCGCCAAGATCCAGCACACCCAGCCGGGCAAGGGCGGCGCCTACATGCAGGTCGAGATGAAGAACCTGCAGGACGGGCGCAAGACCAATGTCCGCTTTCGCAGCGCCGACACGGTCGAGCGCGTGCGGCTCGACACCAAGGAGTTCCAGTATCTCTACGAAGACGGCGAGATGCTGGTGTTCATGGACCAGGAAACGTACGAGCAGATCCACCTGCCGTCCGACCTGCTCGGCGATGCCAAGGCGTTCCTGCAGGACGGAATGCAGGTGACGCTGGAGCTGTGGGAGGAAAAGCCGATCTCGGTCGCGCTGCCCGAACAGGTCGAAGCGACGATCGTGGAGGCGGACGCGGTGGTGAAAGGGCAGACGGCGTCGTCCAGCTACAAGCCCGCCGTGCTCGACAACGGCGTGCGCGTGATGGTGCCGCCCCATATCGAAAGCGGCACGCGGATCGTGGTCGACGTGTACGAACGCACTTACGTGGGCAAGGCAGGCTGACATGGGCGAGGGCGGCGATCCGAAAACGGCCGGGATCGACCTGGCCGCCAGCTATATCCTCGGCGTGATCTACGACGACGAGTCGCTGACGCTGGAGATGGATTTCCGCCTTCTCGAATCCCACCCGCGCTACGAACCTCCCGACGACGGTGCGGAGGGCTGCTATCGCAAGGGCTTCATCCGTTTCGCCGACCTCGACGACCTGCGCCTGCGCAAGGCGAAGCCCGAGGACGGCCGCGAACTCGACTACAGCGATATCTATTCGGCGACGATCGACGGCGACTATGCTAATATCGCGAGCGGATGGGGCGAAATCGAGCTGACCGCGCAATCGATCCAGATCGCGCTCGACTGACAGGACTGACAAGACGATGGCCCTTTCCGGACTGATCCGCGTGATGGAGCGCGCCGCGCGCAAGGCCGGCGGCCGCCTGCGCCGCGACTTCGGCGAGATCGAACACCTCCAGGTCAGCCGCAAGGGCCCGTCGGACTTCGTTTCCAAGGCCGACCGGGTTGCCGAACGCACGATCTACGACGAACTGCTCCATGCCCGGCCCGACTGGGGCTTCGTGATGGAGGAGGCCGGCACGATCGAGGGCGACCCGAGCAAGCCGCGCTGGATCGTCGACCCGCTCGACGGCACGAGCAACTTCCTCCACGGAATTCCGCATTTCGCGATTTCGATCGCGGTCCAGGAACCGAAGCTCGACGGCTCGGGCTGGGGCGAAGTGACGGCGGGGGTGGTGTACCAGCCGATTACCGACGAAACCTTCTGGGCGGAAAAGACGCGCGGCGCATGGCTGCAGGACGGGCGGCTGCGGGTTTCCTCGCGCTCGCACTTGCCCGAGGCGCTGATCGCCACCGGCATTCCCTATGGCGGACACGGCGACTTCGGCGAATGGGGCCGGATCTTCGCCGCCATCGGCCCGCAGGTCGCCGGCATCCGCCGCTACGGCGCCGCCTCGCTCGATCTCGCGTGGCTCGCAGCCGGCCGCTTCGACGGGTTCTGGGAAAGCGACCTGGCGGATTGGGACACTGCCGCGGGCTGCCTGCTGGTGCGCGAGGCCGGCGGCTTCGTCAGCGACTATCGCGGCCGGTCGCAGCCGATCCACGCCAAGCAGGTCCTCGCCGCCAACGACAGTCTGCATTCGCGTCTGCACAAACTGCTGGCCGGCGCGCTGAAAGGCTGAACAAGGCCCAAGTGCATTCTTGCCGGGGCGAAGCCGCTCCGCTATCCGCCGCCTTCCCGCACAGTGCCCCTGTGGCGGAATTGGTAGACGCGTTCGACTCAAAATCGAATTTCCACGGAAGTGCCGGTTCGAGTCCGGCCAGGGGCACCAGGCTATCCCGCGCCCTCCCTGCAGAACCCGAAGGCGAAGGGGCCGGCCGCTTCGAACCGGCTCCGGCCCTCGGCCGGCGTCGTCCCGGACAGATCCGCACCCACGTCGGCCGCATGTTCGCGCTTGCCAAATGTGATAAAAAATGATTTTTATCATTTATTGCATTTGGAGGCCTGCATGAACCGCGTCATTCCCCCGATCCTGTTCCTCGTCCTGCTGGCGGCCCAGGCCGCGCTTGCCGTTTTCTATTCGGACGATTTCGTCATGCGCGCAGGCCGCGCCATGCCGTGGGATATTCCCCTTGCGCTGGGCGTCGTCGTGCTGGTCTGGGCGCGCTTGCAGTTTCGCGCGCAAGAGGCGGAAATCCATACCTTTCGCCAGCCGCGCACTCTGGTGACGGGCGGCCTGTTCCGGTTCTCCCGCAACCCGATGTATCTCGGTTTCCTGCTGCTGCTGATAGCCGCCGCCTTTTTCGTCAATCACTGGTGTGCGCTGATCGCTCCGGCCATCTTCTTCATCGCCGCATCGTTCTGGTACATTCCGCACGAGGAACGCACGCTCCGCGCCGTCTTCGGCCCGCAATACGAAGCCTATGCGGGCCGTGTCCGCAGATGGCTGTAAATGGCGCGGGCAAAGGCCGACGTCGCGACAGTCCGGGCGAAGCTGCTGGCCGAAGCGGAGCGGATGCTGGCGCAAACGCGCGGGCGGCGGCTCGTCCTGTCCGAACTCGCGCAGCGAGTCGGCATGTCGCAATCCTACGCCCATCGGTTCTTTCCCACGAAAGCCGACCTTGTGCGGGCGCTCGCCGCGCGCTGGTTTCGCGAGGTCGAGGCGGCATCGGCTGAGGCCGCCTCGCTCGACCTGGCGCCTGCCGAGCGTCTCGAGCGCTGGGTTCTGGCGCTTCTGTCGCTCAAGCGTGACCGGTACGATGCCGACCCGGCCGTTTTCGACGCCTACCTCGCCCTGGCCGCCGACCATATGGATCTCGTGGCCGCCCATACCGACCGGCTGACGGACGACCTAAGGCGAATACTGTCGGACCTGGTGTCTCCGGCCGATCTGGAACGGGCCGTGCAGACGGTGGAAGACGCGACGATGCTGTTCCGCGTGCCTTTCGCCATTTCCCGCTTCCGCGACCGCGCGACTGACGATCGGGCGCGGGCGGTCGTCGCCGCACTGCTGCCCGCGCTGTCGCGCCCCGGCGGGACGGCGACAGGCGGCTGAGCCGCTTCGCACTTCCGATCGCCTGCATTGCGGGCGCGCCCGCCCGATAGCGGGACGGCCCGACGATATTCGCTTGATCTTGCGGCGCACGTCTGGGAATTCGACCGGGAATGTTTCCGGGGGTCCCCTCTTTCCACGCAATCGCAGCAATGGCGATTACGGTCGTCATGTTCGTCGCCTTCGCGCGTGGGCGCATGTCGGTGGAAATCATCTCGCTGCTGACGATCGCGGTGATCGCAGTCGGGCTCTATTTCTTCCCGCTGGAAGGGACGGGACCCACCGACGGGCTTCAGCTCGCCTTTTCGGGCTTCGGACACTACGCGCTGATCACGATCTGCGCGCTGATGATCATGGGGCGCGGCCTCGTGGTCACCGGGGCGCTGGAGCCGGCGGCCCGGTTCCTGGAACGGGTGTTCAAGCTCAACGTCCAGCTGGGGCTGCTGGTTTCGCTGGTGCTCGCTTTCGGGCTTTCGATGGGGGTCAACGATACCCCGGTCCTGGTGCTTCTGCTGCCGATTTTCGTCAGCCTCGCCGCGCGCGGGGCGATGCCGGCATCCAAGACGCTGATCCCGCTCAACGCCGCGGTGCTGATCGGCGGGATGGCGACCACGATCGGCACCTCGACGAACATTCTCGTCGTCTCGATCGCGCGCGACCTGGGCATGCCGCCGATGGGCGTGTTCCACTATACCCCGATCGTCCTGACCGCCTCGCTGATCGCGCTCCCCTATCTCTGGCTGGTCATGCCGCGCCTGCTGCGCGACAACACGGTTGCCGAATCCTACGCCCCCCGCCGGTTCCAGACCCGGCTGCGGGTCGGCGACGACAGCGTGCTCAACGGCCAGGTCCTGGCCGCGATCCTGCCGCGCCTGCCGGCCGATATCGCGTTTCACGACGCGCCGCAGGGACCGATCCAGCCGCAGCAGCAGCTGACCATTTCCGGCACGCACGAGGCGCTGGAGGAGGCCATGCGCACGTTGAAGGGCGAAGTCGCCCCGGCGTGGGTGCTCGATCGCATTCGCCGGCGCTCTTCGGAAAGCGGGGCCGACATCGCGGTCGTCGAAATGACGGTGACTGCCGATTCGCGGCTCATCAATCGCACCCTGCCGACTTCGGGGATCGCGGACCTTTACGGCGTGGCCGTGCTCGGCATTCATCGTCCCGACCGGCTCATGGGCGAGAAGGACCGCTATAGCGAAGGCGGCGACTTGCGCATCGCGGAAGGCGACGTGCTGCTGGTGATGGGAATCGGCGAGGACCTCAACGATTTCGCCCAGGCCGACAGCCTCCTGACGCTGGAGGGAATGCGCGAGCTGCCGCGCCGTTCGAAAGCCGTTCTGGCGGGCGCGATCATGCTCGGTTCGGTCGGGCTCGCCTCGATCGGCCTGCTGCCGATCGCCGTCTCCGCGCTGGCCGGTGCGATCCTGATGTTCGTGACCGGCTGCGTGAAGTTCGACCGGGTGGGCCGTGCGCTTTCGGCGAAGGTCATCGTGCTCGTCGCCGCGAGCATCGCCGTTGGCCGGATCGTGCTGGAAAGCGGGGCGGCGGCCTGGCTGGGCGAAGCGCTCGCCTCGGGCCTCCAGTTCCTGCCGCCGGCCATGGTGCTGGCCACGATCATGCTGTTCGTGACGTTCCTGACCAACTTCGCCTCGAACGCCACCGCCGCCACCGTCGGCACGCCGATCGCTTTCAATATCGCGCATCAGCTGGGGCTGCCGCCCGAACCGCTGATCCTGGCCGTCCTGTTCGGCTGCAACCTGTGCTACGCGACGCCCATCGCCTATCAGACGAACATGCTGATCATGGCGGAGGGCAATTACGAGTTCAAAGACTACCTCCGCACCGGCGTCCCGCTGGTCCTGCTGATGGTGGCGACGCTGTCGATCCTGCTGGTGACGACATACGGGATGTAGCGCACCCGCGACTTTCCTACACGCGTGCAATCTGCAATGGTCGTTCCGGCCATTGCCTGCCGGACAGGCTCCGGCAGGCAATGGCGGAAAGTCACAAGCGGCGAGACCGGTGAAATGGAAAGGTCACGTCAAAGGGGGAATTCTTCAATGATGGCAAAGGTTTCGCGCAATCGTATCGGGCATTGTGTGTCACGTTTCTCGATCCTCGCAAGTGCGATGCTGCTGGCGGCTCCGGCCCATGCCGACGAACTGCGCGATGCGGTCGCGGCCGACATGCCCGAATTGATGGCGCTCTATCGCGACCTCCACGCCCATCCCGAACTCAGTTTCCAGGAAGTGGAAACCGCGGCGAAACTCGCAGCGCGGATGCGCGATCTCGGCTTTGCGGTGACCGAGCAGGTCGGCCGGACCGGGGTGGTCGCAGTGCTTGAGAACGGCGAGGGGCCGACCGTCATGCTTCGCGCCGACATGGACGGATTGCCGGTGGTCGAGCAGACCGGGCTGCCTTTCGCCTCGAAGCAAGTCGCCGTGCCCGCCTCGGGCGTCGAAACCGGCGTGATGCACGCCTGCGGCCACGATACGCACATGGCGGCATGGATCGGCGCGGCGCAGCAGCTCGTCGAGCGGCGGGACAGCTGGTCGGGCACCCTGGTCATGATCCTTCAGCCGGCGGAGGAGATCGGGGAAGGCGCCCTGGCGATGATCGAGGACGGTCTCTACACGCGCTTCCCGAAGCCCGACTATGTCATTGCATTCCACGATGCGGCCCAGTTCCCGGCCGGCATGATCGGCTATTCGCCCGGCTTCGCCCTGGCCAACGTCGACAGCGTCGACATCGTCATTCCCGGTATCGGCGGGCACGGGGCCTATCCCCACACCACGCGCGATCCGGTGGTGCTGGCAAGCGCGATCGTGATGAAACTGCAAACGCTGGTCAGCCGCGAGAGCAGCCCGCTCGATCCGGCGGTGGTGACCGTCGGCTCGTTTCACGCCGGGGCGAAGCACAACATCATATCCGACGAGGCGCGGCTGCAGCTGACGGTGCGTTCCTACACCGACGAATCGCGCAAGCTCCTGCTCGACGGGATTGCCCGGATCGCGCGGGGAGAAGCGATTGCCGCGGGCATGCCGGAGGACAAGATGCCGACGGTCACCGTGCAGGAGCCCTATACTCCGGCGACGTTCAACACGCCCGACTTCACCGAGGAAGTGATGGCCGGTTTCCGCGCCCGCTTCGGCGAAGATCGCGTGATGCAGGTCCCCTCCGTGATGGGCGGGGAAGATTTCGGCCAGTTCCTGCGTGCCGATCCCGACGGGGTGAAGTCGCTGATCTTCTGGGTCGGCGGAGTGCCGCAGGAGCAGTTCGATGCGGCGCAGCGGGGCGAGGGAACCCTGCCGTCGCTGCACAGCCCGTTCTGGGCGCCCGACGCGGAGAAGGTGATCGCCACGGCGGCGGAGGCGCTGACGGCCGCGACGCTGGACCTGATGCCCGCCAACGGCGGCTGAACCTGGATTTCGCCGCCGCCGCCGTCGGCCGACGCCGAATGTATGACGGCCGCCGAGGTCCCGAAAGACCCCGACGGCCGTGCTCTCCTCCCCAGGAGACCGTTTGCAAGCTCAGCAGTAGGTGCCGAGCCGGTGGTGCAAAGCGTTGATGCGCGCCAGCTCGTCGCGATCCTCGATCGTTCGGGCGTGGCTGGCTAGCGCGGCGCGCAGAAGCTTGAAATCCGCGGTCGAAAACAGCGCGCGGGCGCGTCCGGGTTCGCGGGGCAGGGTATCGGTCGTCATCGTGCCTCTCCTTCGGGCGGTGTCGCGGGTCAGGCGGCCGCGAACTGGTTCATCGTGTTGTGTTCGCCGCCGGCCTTGAGGGCGGCTTCCCCGGCGAAGTATTCCTTGTGATCGTCGCCAATGTCGCTGCCCGCCATGTTCTGGTGCTTGACGCAGGCAATGCCCTGGCGAATTTCCTCGCGCTGGACCTGCTTCACGTAACCCAGCATGCCCTCCTCGCCGAAATAGCGCCTGGCCAGATTGTCGGTGCTGAGCGCCGCCGTGTGATACGTCGGCAGCGTGATGAGGTGGTGGAACACCCCCGCTTCGCGCGCCGCATCCCGCTGGAAGGTGCGGATGCGCTCGTCGGCTTCGGCGGCGAGTTCGGTGTCGTCGTAATCCACGCTCATCAGCCTGTCCCGATCGTAAGCGGACAGGTCGCGGCCTTCCTCTTCCCAGGCGTCGTAGACCTGCTGGCGGAAGTTGAGCGTCCAGTTGAAGCTGGGCGAGTTGTTGTACACCAGCTTGGCATCGGGAACGACCTCGCGGATGCGGCTCACCATCCCGCCGATCTGGCCGATGTGCGGCTTCTCGGTCTCGATCCAGAGCAGGTCGGCACCGTTTTCGAGCGCGGTTATGCAGTCGAGCACACAGCGGTCCTCCCCGGTACCCGGGCGGAACTGATAGAGGTTGCTGGGCAACCGCTTGGGCCGCAGCAGCTTGCCTTCGCGCGTGATCAGGACATCGCCGTTGCCGATCTGCGCGGGATCCACCTCGTCGCAATCGAGAAAGGCATTGTACCGGTCGCCCAGGTCGCCCGGCTCGCGGCTGAAAGCGATCTGCTTGGTGAGACCGGCGCCGAGGCTGTCGGTTCGCGCGACAATGATGCCGTCCTCCACGCCCAGCTCGAGGAAAGCGTAGCGGATGGCGCGGATCTTCTGCAGGAAATCCTCGTGCGGGACGGTGACTTTGCCGTCCTGATGGCCGCACTGCTTCTCGTCGCTGACCTGGTTTTCGATCTGAAGCGCACAGGCCCCCGCCTCGATCATCTTGCGCGCGAGCAGATAGGTGGCCTCGGCATTGCCGAACCCGGCGTCGATGTCGGCGATGATCGGCACGACATGGGTTTCGTGGTTCTCGATCGCATGTTCGAGACGCTTCGCTTCGACGGCGTCGCCGCGTTCGCGCGCCTCGTCCAGGTCGCGAAACAGCATTCCCAGCTCGCGGGCGTCGGCCTGGCGCAGGAACGTGTACAGTTCCTCGATCAGCGCGGGGACGCTGGTCTTTTCGTGCATCGACTGGTCGGGCAGCGGCCCGAATTCGCTGCGCAGGGCAGCGATCATCCAGCCGGACAGATAGAGATAGCGGCCCTTCGTGGTGCCGAAATGCTTCTTGATGGAGATCATCTTCTGCTGGCCGATGAAACCGTGCCAGCAGCCGAGCGACTGGGTATAGGCGGCGGGATCGGCGTCGTAAGCCGCCATATCCTCGCGCATGATCCGGGCGGTGTAGCGCGCGATATCGAGCCCGGTGGGGAAGCGGTTCTGGGTCCGCATCCGGGCGGCGGATTCGGGATCGATCGCGTTCCACGGCGCGCCCCGGCTGCCGATGGTCTTGCGGAATTCCTCGATCTTGCCCTGATACGTCACGTCTCGTCTCCTGAATTCTGGGCGATGTCGCCTCGGGCCTTCTGGTCGCACTCCGCGCGCCGATTCTCCAGATAAAGTTACAGACTTTCTTGTCCTTTTGCGTCATGAAGCGCATAATAGGCTGTAAATCTGTAAAGGAATTTACAAATGGCTGAGGAAGCTGTCTTTGCCGGGCCGGCGCTGCGCCGCCTGCGCAGGCGCGAGGGGCTGACGCAGGCGGCCATGGCCACCCAGCTGGGGATTTCGCCCAGCTACCTGAATCTGATCGAGCGCAATCAGCGCCCGCTGACCGCGCGCGTCATGGTTCAGATCGTCGAGCGATTCGACTTCGATCCGCGAAGCCTGCGCGAGGCGGAAAGCGTTGGCGGCGTCGACGGGCTGGCCCGGCGGCTTGCGGATCAGCGCTTTTCGGAACTGGCGATCGATCGCGACGAAATGGCCGAGATCCTGGCTGTCGCTCCCCATTTCGCCAGCGCGTTCGCCCAGTTGTACGACGCGGCGGGCCAGGGCGGGGGCGTTGGTGGCGGGCAGGACCCGCTCGAAATCGCGCGCCGCGAGATCGAACGCTGGCGCAACCATTTCGCCGATCTCGATTCGGCGGCCGAGGAAGTGGCGGACGAGCTGCGCCTTTCGCGCGCGGACATCGGTGCGGCGCTGACCGAGCGGCTGCGCGAGCGGCACCAGATCGCCCTTCGCATTCTTCCCAGCGATGTCATGCCCGACCACGTGCGCCGGCTCGATCTTCATGCGCGCCAGCTGCAGCTTTCGGAAATGCTCGACCCGGCTTCGCGCAACTTCCAGATCGCGACGCAACTGGCGCAGCTGGAACAGCGCGAGACGATCCGTACGCTGGCTGCGGGTGCCGATCCGGCGAACGAACAGGCCCGCAACCTGTTCGAGCACCATCTCTATGCCTATTTCGCGGCGGCACTCATCATGCCCTATGGGCGCTTTCTGCGCGCCTGCGATGCGACCGGGTACGATTTCCCCGTCCTCATGCGGCGTTTCGGCGTCAGCTTCGAACAACTCGCGCATCGCCTCACGACGTTGCAGCGGGTCGGGCAGCGCGGCCTGCCGTTCTTCATGGCGCGCGTCGATCGCGCCGGACAGCTTTCCAAACGCTTTGCCGGAGCCAGCGGAGCGACGTTTCTCGAAAGCGAGACGACCTGCCCTTTGTGGCACGTCCATCGCGCTTTCGAACGCGCGGGCGAGTGGTGCATCCAGGACATCGCGCTTTACGGGACGGAGGGGCACGATCACTGGCTGACGATCTCGCGCCTTTCCGACGGGGTCGGCGCGGAAGGAGAGGCGCAGTTTGCAGTGGTCGTCGGCCTGGAAGCCCGCTTTGCCGGCGAACTGGCGGCCGCCCGCGGTCTCGCGCTCCGGCGCGATCGGGCGCAGGTGATCGGCCCCGGTTGCCGGGTCTGCCATGCCCCCGAATGCCGGCAGCGGTCGCTGCCGCCGCGCAATGCACAGCTTGCGTTCGACACCCATCAGCGCGGTGTCACCGCTTACCGCTTCAACAATCCGGGTTAGAATGCCGCGCATCGACGGCCGGCCGGTCACGCGATCTTAACGCTCCGAACGGGCCGCGATCGCCGGTTTCGCCGTCGATGTAAAATTTACCGACATTTCATCTCTCTTGCCTAGTCCGGCCATGGTCGAAGCAACTCCCGGACCGGACAGAGATGATCCGCCTGTTCAAGCACTATATTCCCCATGCGGTCTTGCTGCTGGGCCTGGTCGACCTGCTGCTGCTGCTGGCAGCGGGCGAGCTGGGCTGGATCCTGCGCGCGTCGCAGGCCGGGATCGACACCGGGCCGCTGAGCGATCGGGTCGCGCCGCTCGCCGGTTTTGCGATCACGGTCTGGGTCGCGATGATTTCCGTCGGGGTCTACGGCAACGATGCGCTGCGTTCCATGCGCTATGCCTGCGCGCGCCTGCTCGTGGCGATCAGCCTCTCGATCATCGGGCTTTCGCTGCTCGATTTCCTCTTGCCGGGGCTGACCTTCTGGCGATCGACCCTGCTGTTCGCGATGGTGCTTTCGGCGCTGTTTCTGCTGCTGAATCGACTCTTGCTCGGGTCGCTTCTCGGCGCTTCCGCATTTCGCCGCCGGATCATGGTTCTCGGCGCCGGCGCGCGCGCACAGCGCCTGCGCGAACTCGGCGAACGGCCCGAAGCCGGCTTTGCAATCGTGTCCTACATCGCGATGGCCGACGGCGAGCGCGAAGTCGAAGAGGCGATCTCGCGCGCGGCAATTCACGACCTGGGCCGTTTCGTGGAAAACCTGGGGGTGAGCGAGGTAGTGCTGGCGCTGGAAGAGCGACGCAATGCCTTGCCCCTGAAGGATCTTCTGCGGGTCAAGACAATGGGCGTGCACGTCAACGATTTCTCCAGCTTTCTGGAGCGGGAAACCGGTCGCGTCGATCTCGATACCCTCAACCCGAGCTGGCTGATATTCTCCGACGGATTTTCCTCCGGCCGGATGTTGTCGAGCGCGTTCAAGCGCGTGTTCGACATTGCGGCGAGCGGCCTGCTGTTGCTGCTGACTTTCCCGGTGATCGTTCTGTTCGCGATCCTGGTCAAACTCGACAGCAAGGGGCCGGCATTCTTCCGCCAGACGCGCATCGGCCTCTACGGCCAGCATTTCGATCTCGTCAAACTGCGATCGATGCGGATCGATGCGGAGAAGGACGGGGCCAGGTGGGCGGAGCGCAACGACAGCCGGATCACGCGGATCGGCCGTTTCATTCGCAAGACCCGGATCGACGAGTTGCCCCAGGTCTGGACCGTGCTGACCGGACGGATGAGCTTCGTCGGGCCGCGACCCGAGGTGCCGAAATTCGTCGCCGATCTCGAAGAGCAGCTCCCCTATTACGCCGAACGGCACATGGTTAAGCCGGGCATCACCGGCTGGGCCCAGATCAACTATCCCTATGGCGCCTCGATCGAGGATTCGCGGCACAAGCTGGAATACGATCTCTACTACGCGAAGAACTATACCCCTTTCCTCGATCTGCTGATCCTGCTGCAAACCTTGCGCGTGGTGCTCTGGCACGAGGGCGCGCGATGATCGCGCTCGCTTCGCCCGGCTGGCAGTTTGCCGGCTTCTTCTTCCATCTGGCGGGGGCGCTGGCCTGTACGATCGCCGGTTTCTGGCTGGTGCGACACCCGCGGGTGTCGATACCGCATCGCGGATGGACGCTCGGCACCCTCGCGGCCACGGCTGCCTGGTGCCTTGCCGTTGCAGCGCTGGGGCCCGAAAATCTGCTCACCGTGCTGTCGGCGGCAGGCCGCGATATCGCCTGGATCTTCGTGCTCTATCGCCTGTTCGCGGCCGACGGGCGCCATCAGCTCATGCAACCGGTCCGTCCGGTCGTCGCCGCGCTGATACTGGTGATCCTCTTGCAGCTGGCGGTGGCGGCGGCCGCGACCTTCGTCGGGCCCGGCGCCGCCCCCGATCGCGGTTCGCCCGCGTTCGAGATTTCGGCCTTGCTGCATATTCTGGTCGCCGTGGGTGCCCTCGTCCTCGCCCACAACCTCTACGTCGGGGCAGCGCCGGCGTTGCGCCCGGTCCTGCGCTGGCCGGCCGGGGCGCTGGCCGCGTTCTGGGCCTATCGCCTCAACCTGTTCACGATCGCCTATCTGGGCGGGGCCACGGACGGGCTGATCGCGTTCCAGGGCCTGGTCGCCGGGCTGGTCGGCGCGCTGCTGGTTTTCGGCGGCAGCGCGCAAGTGGAGGGCCGTCGGTTCAGTCCATCGCGCACGGTCGCCTTCCGAACTCTCTCGCTCGCGGTGATCGGCGCCTACCTGCTGGCGATGGCGATCGTCGCTCAGTCGCTGAGCCTCTTGGGCGATGGTCTGGCACGATTGACGCAAGTCGGCCTGCTGTTCGCCGCGGCGGTGCTGGCGCTTCACTGGCTGCCGTCGCGCAAGCTGCGCGGATGGTGGCGCGTCACCGTAATCAAACACCTTTTCGAGCATCGCTACGACTATCGCGCCGAATGGCTTCGCTTCACCCGCACGATCGGGCAGAAAGATGGGGCGGGGAGAGAGACCGAGGATCTCTCCGACCGCGCCATTCGCGCGATGGCCGAGGTGGTGGAGAGCCCTTCGGGCCTGCTGTTCGCGCCGGACGAGGACGGGGCTTTCGTTCTCGCCGGCCGGTGGAACTGGCCCGATATCGAAGTGCCGCCACAGCCCATTCCCGCCGCGCTTGCGACAGCGATCGAAGCGTCCGACCGCATCGTCGACATCGATCAGGCGGCGGACGGAGCCGACCAGTATGCCGTACCCGAATGGATCGCGAAGGAGCCGGCGGCCTGGGCAATCGTTCCGCTGCTGCATTTCGAACGGTTGCAGGCGGTGATCGTGCTCTCGCGTCCCGCATTTCCGCGAAAGCTCGATTGGGAAGACTTCGATCTGCTGCGCATTATCGGGCGCCAGCTGGCAAGCTATCTGGCCGAGCGGGCCAAGCACGAGGCCTTGCTGGAGGCGCGCCAGTTCGACGAATTCAGCCGCCGTATCGCCTTCGTGATGCACGATGTGAAGAACCTCGCGAGCCAGCTTTCGCTATTGGCCCGCAACGCGGAGTATCATGGGGAAAACCCCGCCTTCCGCGCCGATATGCTTGTGACGCTGCGAAACAGCGCGGAGAAGCTCAACGCGCTGATCGCGCGGCTCGGCCGCTACCGGGCCGGCGACAGCATGCAACTGGGCCGGGTGGCGCTGGACGACATCGCTCGGCGGATCGCGGCTGGGTTGGGTGATCCCGGGGCTCTGGTCGCGCTCGGCACGTCGGGAATCGCGGTTCTTGCGAACGACGAAGCGCTCGAACAGGCGCTCGCTCACCTGGTGCAGAACGCGATCGAGGCGAGCGATCCGGGAACGCCGGTCTATCTCGACTTCTCGACCGACGGCGTGCGGGCCCGGATCGACGTGGTGGATTCGGGCGAGGGCATGGCGCCGGAGTTCGTTCGCGACGGTTTGTTCAAGCCCTTCGTATCGTCGAAATCGGCCGGCTTCGGCATCGGCGCATTCGAGGCGCGCGAACTCGTACGGGCGATGGGCGGCCGGATCGATGTCGATTCGCGGCCCGGCATCGGCACCCGTTTTTCGATCAGCCTGCCGATATTCGCCGCGGCGGAGCTGGTTCGACTGGCAAACGAAGGCGCCACAGGCGGCGCGAAAGGAAAGTGATGCCGAAGGACAGACCCCGGCTGCTGATCGTAGAAGACGATCAGGGCCTGCAAGCGCAACTGAAATGGGCTTACGACGATTTCGATATCGTATGCGCCGGCGATCGCGAATCGGCGATCGCCGCACTGCGTGCGGAAGAGCCGGCGGTCGTGACGCTCGATCTCGGCCTTCCGCCGGACCCGGACGGGGTCAGCGAGGGGTTCGCGCTGCTCGATGCGATCATGGAGCTGAAGCCCGATACCAAAGTGATCGTCGCTTCGGGGCACGGCGCGCGCGAAAGCGCCCTCGCCGCGATCGCGCGCGGTGCCTACGACTTTTACGGCAAGCCGGTGGATATCGACGAACTCGGCCTGATCGTACGGCGCGCCTATAAATTGTGGCAGATCGAGCGCGAGAACGCGCGTCTTTCGCTCCGTGCGGGGGAAGACAAGACGGTGCTCGGCGGATTGATCACCGCAGCGCCCGAAATGCTCAAGGTCGCCCGAACGATCGAGCGCGTGGCAAACACCGGCGTTTCGGTCATGCTGCTTGGAGCGAGCGGCACGGGCAAGGAGCTTCTGGCGCGCGGCCTGCACGAAGCGAGCGACCGGGCGGAGGGGCGGTTCGTCGCGATCAATTGTGCCGCGATACCGGAAACCCTGCTGGAAGCGGAGCTGTTCGGTCACGAGAAAGGGGCCTTTACCGGAGCGGTCAAGGCCACCGAAGGCAAGATCGAGCAGGCCCATGGCGGGACGCTCTTTCTCGACGAGGTAGGCGACATTCCGCTGGCCTTGCAGGTCAAGCTGCTGCGGTTCCTGCAGGAACGCCAGATCGAACGGATCGGCGGCCGCAAGACCATCGATGTCGACACGCGGATCGTATGCGCCACGCACCAGGACCTTGAAGCGATGATCGGCGAAGGCCGCTTTCGAGAGGATCTGTTCTATCGCCTGGCCGAGATCGTGGTGAAAATCCCCGCATTGGCCGAACGCACGGGGGACGCGGCACTGCTGGCGCGAGCGTTCGTCAAGCGATTCGCGGCCGAAATGAACCCCTCGATCAGAGGGTTCGCACCCGATGCGATCGCGGCGATCGACAGTTGGCACTGGCCCGGCAATGTGCGCGAACTGGAAAACCGCGTGAAGCGCGCCGTGATCATGGCCGACAGCAAGCTGATCGGTGCGGCCGATCTCGATCTGGAAGATGCGCTGGAAGAGGGCGAACGATCGCTCAACCTCAAGAGCGCCCGTGAACGCTCCGACCGGCGGGTTATCCGCCATGCGCTGGCGCGAAGCGACGGGAATATTTCGCACGCCGCCAAGCTGCTCGGGATCAGCCGGCCGACGCTCTACGATCTTCTCAAGCACCACGATCTGCAAAACTGAACCGATGGCACGCAAGATCGCCATCCTGCTGCTTGCCATCGCGGTTGTCGCCTGCGCGGAAGCCGAACCGCGACAGCCGCCCTTGATCGCCGCGCGCGCTCTGCTGGACCGGGGCGACGGGCTGGGCGGCGAGATCGCCCTGCGCCGCCTCCTCGCGGAAGGCACGCCGCGGGAGGAACTGGCAGCCTATTTGGGGGAGGCGGAGCTGTTGCAGGGCGACATGCGCTCCGCCCGCACATGGCTGGATTTGGGCGACTTCTCGGCCGAAACCCGGGGCCACGGTTTTCGCATGTTGGGCCGGCTGGAGATGGCCGAGGGGAACCTTGCCGCTGCCGGCGCAGCGTTCGATCGCGCCCTGCAAAGCGCGCCCGACGATCCCGAGCTGTGGGTCGATATCGGGCGCCTCCGCTATCTCGGCGGCGAGCAGGTTCAGGCCGTCGACGCAAGCGAGCGGGCGGTCGAGCTGGGCCCGCAGAATGCCGCCGCGCTGGCGTTCAGAGGGCAACTGGTGCGCGATGCCCACGGCATGGAGGCGGCCTTGCCCTGGTTCGAGGCGGCGCTGGCGATCGCCCCGGACGATGCTGACGTGCTGGCCGACTATGCGGCCACGCTTGGGGAACTGGGGCGAGCGCGCGAGATGCTGGCTGTCGTGCGCAAGCTTGCCGCGGCTGCACCGCGCGATCCGCGGGCTCCCCTGTTCCAGGCCGTGCTCGCGGCGCGCGCAGGAGAGTTCGGACTGGCGCACGATATTCTCGGGCGAAGGGGCGATCCGCGGCGGACGAGTGCGGCGGGAGCATTGATGGCCGCGGTTGCGGATCTGGAAGCGGGCAATCACGCCAGCGCGGCCCAGACATTCGATCGCCTCCTGCGCGCGCAACCCGATAATCGCCGTCTCCGCCAACTACTCGTGCGTGCGCTTCATCTGGCGGGGAACGATCGCGAGCTGGTCTATCGTTTCGGCGAAGAGGCCCGTGCCGCAAGCGCCGACCGATATCTCGTCCAGATGGTCGGCAGAGCTTACGAGGCACTGGGGGAACGGGAGATGGCAGCGCCATTCCTGGAACGGGCGGCGCGGAAAAGCGGAACCGGAATGGCGCCACTGCGATCCGCGATCCCGCTGGACCTGGCGGAGACGCGGGGCGCCGCCACCGGCAGCGAAGCACGGGCGCTGGTGCGCGCATCGATCGCTGCCGGTCGCCTGGATGCGGCGATCGCGGGTGCGGAAGCTTTTCGCAATCGGGCCAGGGGATCGGCCGATGCCCTGGGCCTGGCGGGGGACGCCTATCTGGCCGCCGGCCAGCCACAAAGGGCGCTCGAACGATATCGTTCCGCTGCGGAGATTCGCCGGCCGTGGCCGCTGACGCGCCGCATGCTGGCTGCCCTGTCCACCATCGGAAACCGGACCGAGGCGGAATGGCTGATCGCTAGCCAGCTGGCCAGCGAACCGGCCAACCGGGAGGCGCTTGCAATGGCGGCGGAGATGGCTTTCGACGCCGGTCGCACGGCGCGGGGCGAGGCTTTGCTCGACCGTGCGCTGATCCTTGGCGGATCGCGCGACCCCGGCCTTCTTGCCCTCGCTGTGGAAGCCGCCCTTCGCACCGGCGCGCGGGAGGAGGCCGAGCAACTTGCCATGCAGGCCTATCGCCTCCAGCGGAGGAATCCGGCGGCCGGACGAGCGCTTTTCCAGGCCTTGCGAGCCGCGGGGAAGCGTGTGGCGGCGGAAACCGTTCAGTCGGATCTCTGAACTTCTACCCGCGCATTCCCGGAGCTTTGGGAACGCCGCACGCCTCGTGCTCGACAAGCGCCGGGCGAGGCGGCATGGCGCAGGGCATGGCCGGATCGATCCTCTCGCGCGTGGACCCTATGGTCCGGCTCCTGGCGGTGACGATCGCGCTGGCCACGGTCCTGCCGGCAACCGGTGTGGGCCGGGAGATCGCTCAGGGTATTTCCAACCTCGCGATCTTCCTGCTCTTCTTCCTCAACGGATTGCGGCTTTCGCGGGCCGACGTTCTGCGCGGTCTCGGGCATGGCCGCTTTCTGCTTCCCCTTGCCGCCTGGTGCTTCGGGGCAATGGCCGCGGCGGGGATGGCCCTTTCGCACCTGGCCGACGCCCGGCTGCCCGAGGAGATCGCGATCGGCTTTCTCTTCCTGGGCACTCTTGCGTCGACGGTGCAGTCGGCAACGGCCTATTCGTCGTTGGCGGGCGGCAATGTGGCGGCGTCGGTCGTTGCCGCCGCGCTGCTCAACATTCTCGGCGTATTCCTCACCGCGCCTCTGTTCGCGTTGCTCGGCGGGTTCGCGGCGGCGGAGGTGGGTGTCGGCGCTCTCGGCAAGATCCTCGCATTGCTGGTGCTGCCGTTCGTCCTCGGACAGGCCCTGCAGGGCGTGGGGCGGGCCTTTGTCGCCAGACATGCGTCGGTGGTAACCTGGATGGACCGGCTGGCGATTGCCATCGCGGTCTACGTGGCGTTTTCCGCCGCCGTCGAGCAGGGCATCTGGCAGACCTTGTCGATTGCTCAGTGGGCTGTCGTTTCGGTCTTTCTGGCGGCGATGCTGGCATTCGCCTTCGGCGGAGGGTGGCATCTGGCCCGGCTTCTCAGGCTCGACCGGCCGATGCGAATCTCTTTCATGTTCGCGGGCGCGCACAAGAGCGTGGTCAGCGGAGCGCCGATTGCGCTGATCCTGTTCGGGGCGGAACGTGCGGGCCTGATCCTGGTGCCGCTGCTCGCCTATCATCTGCTCCAGCTGATCGTCTCGGCGCCGCTGGCTACCCGACTGGCGCGTTATCCGGGCCCGGAGCGCTGAGCGCCTGGCTCCGGTTGTGGCGCACCGACCACCAGAATGACAGCCCGATCAGGATCGCCCCGATCAGGCCGGTGATCGTCTCGGGAATATGCGCGACTGCCGAGAACAGCATGATCATGCCCAGAACGATGATCGCCCAGAAGGCACCGTGTTCGAGGAAGCGATAGTGCGCCAGAGTCCCCTGCTTGACGAGGTGAATGGTCATCGAACGCACGAACATCGCACCGATGGAAAGCCCGAGGGCAATGACGATCATATTGTTCGACAGGGCAAAGGCGCCGATCACCCCGTCGAAACTGAACGATGCGTCGAGCACGTTGAGGTAGAGGAACCCGCCCAGACCGCTGCGGATCACGGCGCCCTGGAGGCGCGCGGCTTCCGCCCGCATCTCCAGGATCGTGTTGACCCCTTCGACCGCGATGAATGTGACCAGGCCCAGTATTCCGGCGACGAGGAATGTCAGTGCATCGGCAGGCGGAAGCATGGTGGAGATACCCCACATGACGAGCAGCAGCAGAGCGATTTCCGCCGCAGGAAGCGCGGCGAAGCGCGCGAGCTGCAATTCGACGATGCGGATCCAGTGCACGTCCTTGTCCAGGTCGAAAAAGAACTTGAGCCCGACCATGGCAAGAAAGGCACCGCCGAAGCCGGCAATGCCGACATGGGCAGAACTGACGATCTCCTCGTAGCGCTCAGGATCGTTGAGCGAGAGGTTCAGCGTTTCGACGGGGCCGAGGCCGGCCGCGATCGCCACGATCGCCAGCGGAAAGACCACACGCATGCCGAAAACGGCGAAGGCGATGCCCCAGGTCAGGAAGCGGCGTTGCCAGACTTCGTCCATTTCCTTCAGCACCGAGGCATTGACCACGGCGTTGTCGAAGCTGAGCGACACCTCGAGCACCGAAAGCACGACGATGATCCACAGCAGCGATGCCGTGGCGCCAACGTTGCCGGTGCTGGCCCAACCGTACCAGACCCCCAGTCCGAGACAAATCAGCGTGAAGACGAACGAGAACTTGTAGAAGCGAAGCAGCGTGGCCATGCGGCGATCCCGTGAACTGGACGGCTCGGTCGGTGCCGACGATCCGATTGATGTGCGCGCGGGCTAGGAAATCCGACGCCGGGACGCAAGTTCCCCGATGCTATTTCGGTTGGTAGGTCTGCGCCTCGTCGGGAAAGGCGCGCTCGCGAACTTCGGCGGCATACGTCGCCGCGGCGCGCGAGATGATTTCCGCCATTTCCTCGTATCGTTTGACGAAACGGGGCACGCGTTCGAACATGCCCAGCATGTCCTCGCTCACCAGGACCTGGCCGTCGCACTGCGCCGACGCGCCGATCCCGATGGTGGGGCAGGCGACAGCCTGCGTGACTTCGATCGCGATCGGCTCGACCACCCCCTCCACCACGATCGCGAAAGCGCCCGCCTCGTCCAGCGCTTTCGCATCTCCGACGATCTTTTCGGCTTCGGCATCGCTGCGGCCGCGGGCGGCATATCCGCCAAGCACGTTGACCGCCTGCGGCGTCAGCCCGACGTGTCCCATCACGGGGATGCCGCGCTGCGTCAGGAACGCGACCGTCTCGGCCATAGCGGCGCCCCCTTCCAGCTTGACGCCCGCCGCCCCGCTGACCTTGAGCAGGTGCGAAGCGCTTTCGAACGCCTGCTGCGGCGAGCTCTCGTAGCTGCCGAACGGCATATCCACGATCACGACCGAATGGTAGCTCCCGCGGACCACCGCGGCCCCATGGTTCGCCATCATGTCCAGCGTGACGGGAATCGTCGAAGGCAGGCCGTAGATGACCTGCGCCAGCGAGTCGCCGACCAGCAGAAGGTCGCAATGCTCGTCCAGCAACTGCGCCTGTCGGGCGGTATAGGCAGTCAGCATCACCAGCGGTTGTTCGGTAACGCCGTCCTTCTTGCGCTCCCGAATCTTGGGGACCGTCAACCGCCGCATCGGCTGGGGCGTGGGGGTTGCGCGGCTGGTAGCCGTGTCGAGCTGGAAGGTGGTAGACATGTGCAGGGTTTAGCGGCGTTGGGGGCAAGCGCCAACCATCCCCTTGGCCTTTGCGGCAAAACTTGCAACAGGGGTCAAGTCGTCCAAAGGGAAGAGGATTTTCGGATGGTTGCAACCGCGGGTGCGCAAGTGGGTGAGCAGGGCTGGTCCTCGCGCACGGCGTTCATTCTGGCAGCGGTCGGGGCCGCCGTCGGGCTTGGCAATATCTGGCGGTTTCCGACACTTGCGGGCGAAAACGGCGGCGGCGCCTTCGTGCTGGTCTATCTCGTGTGCGTGCTGCTGATCGGATTGCCGTTGATGCTTTCCGAGTTCGTGGTGGGTCGCGCCGGGCAGTCCGACGCGATCGGTTCGGTCAGGCGCGTTGCCGACGAATCGCGCGTTTCGCGGCGCTGGAGCATCTTCGGCGGGATCGAGATCCTCGCCGGCTTTCTGATTCTGTCGTTCTATTCGGTCGTCGCGGGCTGGGTGCTCTATTACATCTGGCTGTCGGGCGGCGACTTCTTGGGCAATCTCTTCGCGGGCGAGGCGCTGCGCGGCGCCTTCTCCGGCATCGGGCAGGAAGCGGTCAGCGGAATGATGGGCGACCTTTTCGCCAGCCCGGGCCGGCTTATCCTGGTCCACGCCCTGTTCATGGCCGCGACGATCGCCATTGTCGCCAGCGGGGTGCACGACGGCATCGAGAAGGCAGCCACATGGTTGATGCCGGCCTTCTTCTTCCTGCTTCTGGGAATCACTGTTTATGGTGCGTTCACCGGCGACTTCGCCCGGGCGCTGACTTTCATGTTCACCCCGGATTTCTCCAAACTGACGGCGCCGGTGATGAACGAAGCGCTTGGGCAGGCGTTCTTCTCGCTCAGCCTGGCATCGGGAGCGCTGGTTACCTACGGCGCCTATGTCGCGCGCGATGTGAACCTCGGCCCGACGGCCGCCACTATCAGTCTTGCGGACACTGCCGTGGCAATGATCGCCGGACTGATGATCTTCCCTATCGTCTTCGCGGTCGGTCTCGATCCTTCGGCTGGGCCGGCGCTCATCTTTCAGTCGTTGCCGGTTGCCTTCCAGACGATGCCCGGCGGCTCCCTCATCGGGCTGTTGTTCTTCGTTCTCATCTTCTTTGCCGCGCTGACCAGCTCGATTTCGCTGCTGGAAGGCCCGACGGCCTGGGCGATCGACCGTTTCGGCCTGCGCCGCCCGGTCGCTGCGGTCATTCTCGGCCTCGGCGCCTTCGTGATCGGGATCGCCTGCGCACTCGGGTACAACGTGTGGGCCGACGTGCGGCCGCTGGGCTTCTGGAATATTTTCGCGGAGACCGACATTCTCGACACGATCGACGGCTTTACCGGCAAGCTGATGCTGCCGCTCGCCGGACTTCTGCTGTCGATTTTCGTCGGCTGGAAGGCAGACAGGCGCCTGGTGGAGGCCCAAAGCGGCCTGAGCGGCGGCCTGTTCGTCCTGTGGCGCTTTCTCGTGGCATGGCTGTGCCCCATCGCCGTCGCCCTGATCCTGCTCTTCGGCCTGTTCCCTCAGCTTCTCGTCTGACCGCCGGCTTCGGCAGGCTGTTCTCCCGGGAACGCGATATCGATCTGCTCGCTCTCGACAGCAGGGCAGATCGAAGGGGTGACGTGCAGCCTCGGAAGCGAGCAGAGCGGAAATGAGGACGCGAGACAGGTTCGACGCGATCGAAGGACCGGGAACACCGGGCGCGGTGGACGACGCCGGGTTCCGGGCAGACCGGTGCGGGTTGCGGCACCTCGGATGGGCCCTTGCCTGATCGGCGGTCGGCCATCGCGCGCCATATCGGGCGCTTGCGCGGCGACCTTCGTGTTCTGGCGCTGCTGATCCTGGCCGGCCTCGTGCTGGCGGCGCGCGGGTGGCTGGCCGATCATCCGCACCATAATCCCTGGGCTCCGCTCGATCTGAACGATCCGCAGGGGTGGGCCACCCAAGCCAAGCTTCGCTCGCTGCGAGAGGACATCGGCGAATGCAGGGCGGTTCTCGAGCGGAGCGGGGTGGCTTTCCGCGCGCTCGACGCGCGCGGGGAGGGGGCCTGTCACCGGCCCGACCGCACCCTGATCGGCAGTCTCCCCCTTGCGCCGCGGGTTCCGCCGACCACTTGCCCGGTCGGAGTCGGCCTCGAACTATGGTTGCGCGATGTCGTGCAGCCGGCGGCGCGAAGCCATTTCGGCGCCGAAGTCGACCGCGTCGAGCACCTGGGGGCTTACAGCTGCCGGAGGCTCTATGGCCGCGCGGAAGGACGCTGGAGCGAGCACGCGACCGGCAACGCCATCGACATCGGCGCGTTCGTCCTGACCGACGGGAGGAGAATCGCCGTGCTGGACGACTGGTCGGGCGAGGGCGACGAGGCGCGCTTCCTGCGCGACGTTCGCGATGGCGCCTGCCCGCTGTTCGCAACGGTTCTTTCGCCCGAATACAATGCCGCCCATGCCGATCATTTTCACTTCGACCAATCCGGCCGCTACACGGGCCTGTGTCGATAAAGCGGTGTCCGGCGCGAGCACGAGGCCTGGCCGGCAGAGGCACCGGCGCGATCAGGCGGCGCGAGCCAGCTCCAGTTCCAGACGATCCCAGATCTCGACCAGAGCGCCGGTCAGTTCGTCCATCATCGCTTCGGTATGGGCAGGGCCGGGGGTGAAGCGCAGACGCTCCGTCCCGCGCGGCACGGTCGGAAAATTGATCGGCTGCACGTATGCGCCATATTCGGCCAGCAGGATATCGCTGATCTTCTTCGCCCGCACCGGGTCGCCCACCATCAGCGGCACGATATGCGTCTCGCTGGGCATGACGGGAAGCCCGGCGGCCGAGAACTTGGCCTTGAGCATGGCCGCATTGGCCTGCTGCGCCTCGCGCTCCTCGCTCGAATCCTTCAGGTGGCGGACGGCGGCCAGCACGCCGGCAACCAGGACGGGGCTGAGCGAAGTCGTAAAGATGAACCCGGGGGCGTAGGAACGGATGCAGTCGATGACTTTGGTGTCGGCCGCGATGTAACCGCCCATCACGCCGAACGCCTTGCCCAGCGTGCCTTCGATGATATCGATCCGCTGCGCTGCCTCGTCGCGCTCCGAAATGCCGCCGCCCCGCTTGCCGTACATGCCGACCGCGTGAACTTCGTCGATATAGGTCAGGGCGTTGTACTTTTCGGCAAGGTCGCAGATCGCGTGGATCGGCGCGACGTCGCCGTCCATCGAATAGACGCTCTCGAACGCGACGACCTTGGGCGTTTCGAGATCTTCCGCCGCCAGCAATTCTTCGAGATGCTCGATATCGTTGTGGCGGAAAACACGCTTCTCGCAACCCGAGTTGCGGATCCCGGCGATCATGCTCGCATGGTTCAGCTCGTCGGAGAAGATCACGCAACCCGGCAGGAGCTTGGCGAGCGTGGAGAGCGTCGCGTCGTTGGAGACGTAGCCGCTGGTGAAGAGCAAAGCCCCTTCCTTGCCGTGAAGGTCGGCCAGCTCGCGCTCCAGCTCGATATGAAAATGCGTATTGCCGCCGATATTGCGGGTGCCGCCGCTACCCGCGCCGACATCGTGCAGCGCGGTTTCCATCGCCTCGACCACTTTGGGATGCTGTCCCATGGCCAGGTAGTCGTTCGAACACCAGACGGTGATCGGCTTCGGTCCATTGTGCCCGGCGAAGCAGCGTGCGTTGGGATAGGCGCCCTTGTTGCGCAGAATATCGATGAAGACGCGATAGCGGCCTTCGGAATGCAGGCGATCGATCGCCTGGTCGAAGATCTGGTCGTAGTTCATTGCTCGCTCGGTCTTCGTCGCTGCGACAGCGGCCAGTTCCGGGGGCATTTAGGCCGCAACGGCAGGCATTTCCACCGCGATCTTTGCGAGCGATTCGCAGTTAGAACCGTTCCAGCCGTTCGATCCCGAGCGCGCGGAAAGCCGGCGCCAGCCGGTGCAACGAATCGAGAGGCCCCGTGGTCACAGCGCGATCGGGCTGGCTGCGCACAGGCGCACTGCCGGCGACGAGATGGGCGATCCGCCGCGCGATGCCTTCGGCCCCGTCGACGAGGACGGTATCCGGGCCGAATGCCGCTTGCAGCTCCTCGTGCAGCAGAGGAAAATGCGTGCAGGCCAACACTACCGTATCGATCCGCGCGCCTTCTGCCTGGCTGCGCAGGCCGGCGGTGGCCGAAGCGATCGCCGTGGGATCGATCCGCGCTCCGCGCAGCTTTGCCTCGGCGGCATCGACCAGTTCGGGTGCCGCATGGCGCAGCAGGATCTTTCCGGCGGCGAATTCCGCTTCCAGGTTGTCGACATAGGCCTGGCGGATCGTCGCTTCGGTGCCGAGGAGGCCGATCACTCCGCTTCGCGTCAGCGCCGCCGCCGGCTTGATTGCGGGGACAGTGCCGACGACGGGTATTTCCAGCACTTCGCGCACCATGCCCAGCGCGATCGTGCTGGCGGTGTTGCAGGCGATGCAGATCAGCCGCGGTTGCCAGCGTTCGGCCATGCGCCCGAGCAGCCCACAAACCCGCGCGGCAACCTCCGCTTCGCTCTTCGTGCCATAGGGCAAGCCGGCCAGATCGGCAGCATAGATGACCGGCGCATCGGGCAGGGCACGGCGCGTTTCCTTGAGAACGCTGAGGCCGCCCACGCCGGAATCGAACAGCAGGATGGGAGAGTGTGGAGAAACGTCCAAAATCGCTCCGTTCGTGGCGCCTCGGCCAGGACAATCGCTATTGCTTTGGGCTTGCGCCTATTGGAAGTATGGGGCTTCGACAAGCACGCGGCGAAGCGATGGGGGAAATGGCGTGGAAACGGGTTTGACAGTCGATATCCTGCTCGCCGCCCTGCTGGGCTATGCGTGCGGTTCGATTCCCTTCGGCTTGCTCCTGACGCGGATCGCCGGCCTCGGCGATGTCCGCAAGATCGGCAGCGGCAATATCGGCGCGACGAATGTCCTGCGCGCGGGCAACAAGGGGCTGGCCGCGGCGACATTGCTGCTCGACCTTGCCAAAGGCCTGGTTCCGGTGGTGCTCGCCGCCAGGCTCTTCGCCGCACCCGCGGACATGCCGGCGGCGGCATTGGGACCGGTTCCTGTGGCGGCCGTGTTTGCGGTCCTCGGGCATTGTTTTCCGGTCTGGCTCGGCTTTCGCGGCGGGAAAGGGGTGGCGACGAATGCGGGGGTCAGCTTCGGACTCGCATGGCCGATCGGGCTCGCATATGGGGCCGTCTGGCTCGGGGTTTTGGCTGTGACCCGGATCAGTTCGCTGGCGGGGATGTCCGCGGTCTGCGGGGCCGCGATCGTCGCGGCGGTATTGGGATACATAGCCTACCTGCCTGCTCTGGCCCTGATCGCGGTGCTTGTCCTCTGGCTCCATCGCGAGAATATCCGGCGGCTTGCCGCAGGCTCGGAACCGAAAGTCGGCTCCGGCAAGTGAGCGCGCTCTCGCAGTCGGAGGCGTTCGCCCGGATCAGGCTGCTCCGTTCACCTCATATCGGCCCGGTTTCCTACGCCCAGTTGCTGGCGCGTTTCGGCAATGCGGAGGCGGCTCTGGCGGCCTTGCCCGAAATCGGCGGGCAGCGCAGCCAGACCTACCGCGCCGCCCCCGAAAAGGCGATCGCGCGCGAGGTCGAGGCCGTTCGCAATGCCGGCGCGCGATACCTCTTCCACGACCAGCCGGGTTATCCGCCCTTGCTTGCCCGGATCGAAGGCGCGCCGCCGATCATGACATTCCGCGGCGACCTCTCGATTGCGGAGCGGCCCTGTGTCGCGATCGTCGGCGCGCGCAACGCCTCGGCCGCCTCGTCCGGGCTGGCTCGCGACTTTGCCGCCGCGCTGGCCGGGGAAGGCTTCGCGATCGTTTCGGGGCTTGCTCGCGGGATCGACGGTGCCGCACACAGGGGGGCGCTGCCGGCGACGATCGGAGTGATCGCCAGCGGGATCGACATCGCCTATCCACCCCAGCACGCCGAGCTTCAGGAAGCGATCGCGGAAGACGGCCTGCTGTTCGCCGAACAGCCTCCTGGAACCGAACCGAGAGGAAGCCATTTCCCCAGCCGCAATCGCATAATCGCCGGCCTGGCGCTCGGCACCCTGGTGGTCGAGGCCGCGCCGAAATCGGGTTCGCTGATCACGGCGCGCCTGGCGGGGGAGGCGGGGCGCGAGGTCATGGCCGTTCCCGGCAGCCCGCTCGACGCCCGTTCGCGGGGATGCAATCAGCTGATCCGCGACGGTGCCGTGCTGGTCCAGTCGCCCGACGAAGTGATGGAACTGCTTAAAGGTTTCGACGGCAGCACGCGCTCGGCCGTGTGCGAGGAATCGCCGGTGTTCGCGTTCGAAGCGGAGGAACTGGCGGAAGCACAGCCGGCGGATATCGGCGACCTGCTGTCCACAGTGCCTGTCGCAGTGGACGAAGTGATCCGGCAATCGGGCGAGCCGCCCGCTGCGGTGCATCTGGCCTTGCTCGAGCTGGAAATCGCCGGGCAGTTGCAGCGACATGCTGCCGGGCGGGTGAGCCTGGCGGGATAGTTATCGGAAGGAAGATTTGGTGAAGGGAAAGGTCGGCATTGGCGGGCTGCTCGAGGAAACGGTCTCGTTGATCGGGGACGGGATCGCGTTCCTGGCGGCGTTCGTGGTCGTTGTGGCAGGGCTGACCGCAACGAGCCAGATCGGAGGCGCCGTCGATCCCGAGAGGATCTGGGGCTTTGGCTTCGCCCTCGGTGATCGTACCACGGCGTGGGGAGCTGCTGCCGCAATCGTGGCGACGGTGGTGCAATTCGTCGGCGGCTATCTGGTGATCGAGCGGCTTCTGGAACTTCGCGATAGCCTGTTTGCAACGGGAACGCGCATCTGGGCCTATGTCGGCCTCACGATCCTGACCACGCTGGGAATGATGTTCGGTCTCCTGCTGCTGATCGTGCCCGGCCTGATCCTTGCCGTTCGCTGGAGTGCGGCACCGGCCTATCTTATCGCCAGGGGAACAGGCGTATTCGAGGCGATGAGATTGAGCTGGGACACCACGAAGGGGGCAGGGTGGTCGATATTCCTTGCGGGCCTGGTTCTCATCTGCGCGATCGGTTTTCTGGCCCTCGTCGTTGGAGGCATGTCCGAAATGCTGGCCGGCGATTTCTGGTTGGCAGCGGTGGCGGGCAGCCTGATCGAAACGGCCGGGACGGCAGCCTTCCTGGTATTCGGCGTAGCGGTGTTCCTGCACGTCGATGACGGCGAGGAACGGATTGAGCAGGTTTTCGCCTGAATGTCGCGATCGGGCGACCTGTTGCCGATTTGATGGATTGACGAATGCTGTCGCATCTCGCCACCCTCGCGCACGTACACACGTAAGGGACTGCCGTTACTTTCATGCAACTTGTCATCGTCGAATCGCCCGCCAAGGCGAAAACCATCGAGAAATATCTCGGCAAGGACTTCAAGGTTCTCGCTTCGTACGGCCACGTCCGCGATCTGCCGCCGAAGGATGGCAGCGTCCGCCCGGACGAAGACTTCGCGATGGACTGGGAACTCTATCGCGACAAACAGAGCCGGTTCAAGGAAATCGCCGACGCGGCGAAGAAGGCCGACCGCCTCGTGCTCGCAACCGACCCCGACCGCGAGGGGGAGGCGATTTCCTGGCATGTCCGCGAACTGCTGGCCAAGCGCAAGGCATTGCCGGCCAAAGTCGACCGCGTGACTTTCAACGCCATTACCAAACCGGCCGTGACCGAAGCAATGGGCCGCCCGCGCGAGCTGGACAGCGACCTGATCGATGCCTACCTGGCCCGGCGCGCGCTCGATTACCTCTACGGCTTCACGCTGTCCCCGGTGCTCTGGCGCCGCCTCCCCGGGGCCAAGAGTGCCGGACGCGTCCAGTCGGTTGCGCTGCGTCTGATCGTCGATCGTGAACGCGAGATCGAGGCTTTTCGTGCCCAGGAATACTGGTCGGTCGTTGCAAAGCTCGAACAGGACGGGACGGAGTTCGATGCCAGGCTGGTCAAGTACGACGGCGCCAAGCTCGACAAGCTGACGCTGGGCGACGAGGGCAGCGCGCTGGCGGCGAAGGCGGCGGTGGAACAGGGCCGCTTCACGGTCGAAGAGATCGAGACGCGGCCGCTCACTCGCAATCCGGCGCCGCCGTTCACCACCTCTACCCTGCAGCAAGAGGCCGCGCGCAAGCTCGGCTTTTCCGCCAGCCACACGATGCGGCTCGCGCAGTCGCTCTACGAAGCCGGTGCCATCACCTACATGCGGACCGACGGCGTGCAGATGGACGGCAGCGCGATCAGCGCCTGCCGCAAGGCCATCGCCGACCGCTACGACGGGCACTACCTGCCCGAAAAGCCGCGCCATTACAGCACCAAGGCCAAGAATGCCCAGGAGGCGCACGAGGCGATCCGGCCGACCGATTTCAGCCGCGACCGGGCGGGATCGGGCGACGAGGGGAAGCTGTACGGGCTGATCTTCAAGCGGGCGATGGCGAGCCAGATGGCGCCCGCTCGACTGGAGCGCACCACGGTCACGCTGCGCGACGGCAGCGGGCGCAACGAGTTGCGCGCAACCGGGCAGGTGGTGAAATTCCCCGGGTTCTTCGCGGTCTATCAGGAAGGCTTTGACGATCGCGACAACGATGACGACGACGGCCTGCTGCCGGTGATGAACAAGGGTGACAGCCCGGTGAAGAAGGGCGTCGAAGCCAATCAGCACTTCACCCAGCCTCCGCCGCGCTTCTCCGAAGCCTCGCTCGTCAAGCGGCTGGAGGAGCTGGGCATCGGGCGCCCCTCGACATACGCGTCCACGATCCAGACCCTGCGCGATCGCAACTACGTCAGGATGGAGAAAAACCGGTTCTTCGCCGAGGAATCGGGCCGGCTCCTGACTGCATTTCTCGAGCGGTTCTTCGATCGCTACGTCGCATACGACTTCACCGCCGGGATGGAAGACGAGCTGGACGAGGTTTCGGGCGGAAGGGAGGAATGGAAGGTCCTGCTGAGCCAGTTCTGGCGCGACTTCAAACCCAAGACCGAAGAAGTGATGGAGCGCAAGCCGTCGGAAGTTACCCAAGCGCTCGACGAGTTCCTCTCCGATTTCCTCTTCCCGCCGCGCGACGACGGCAAGGATCCGCGGACCTGCCCGCTATGCGAGCAGGAAGGGCGCGAAGGCGGGCGTCTGGCGCTGCGCGGGGGTCGCTATGGCGCGTTCGTCGCCTGCGCCAATTACCCGGAGTGCAAATATACTCGCCGCTTTGCCCAACCGGGCGCCGACGGCGAGGCGGCGGCCGAGGACGGGGTGATGGGCAAGCACCCCGAGACCGGCGAGGATATCCACCGCAAGACCGGCCGCTTCGGACCCTATGTCCAGATGGGCGAGGGCAAGGACGCGAAACGGGCCAGCATTCCCAAGGACTTGCCGGATTTCGACCTCGAATGGGCGATCAAGCTGCTCGAACTGCCGCGCATCGTCGGCAAGCATCCGGAAACCGGCAATGAGATCGAAGCCAATATCGGCCGCTACGGCCCCTATCTTCGCCACGACGGCAAGTATGCCAAGCTGTCATCAACGCGCGACGTCTTCGATACCGGGATGAACGCTGCGGTGACGCTGCTGGCCGAGGCAGCGCAGAAAGGGGGCCGGGGCCGCGCCAAGGCGGAGCCGATCAAGACGCTTGGGACCCACCCCACCTCCGGCGGAGAGATCAGGGTCATGCCCGGCCGTTACGGGCCCTACGTCACCGACGGCACGACCAATGCCACGATCCCGAAGGACGTGAAACCCGAAGACGTGACCGAAGCCCAGGCGATCGAGCTGATCGATGCGCGCGCGGCCAAGGGGCCGGCAAAGAAGAAGGGGCGCAAGAAGGCCCCGGCCAGGAAGACCGCGGCAAAGAAGCCTTCCGCAGCGAAGAAAGCGAAGGCCGGGTCGTGACGCGCCGATGACCGCCATCGCCGGAATCGCCGGGAGACCGGTCGATCGCGGCGCGGATTACTCGGCGATCATGACATCCGGGATGGTGACAAGCGTGGTGCTGCCGCAACCGACGATGATCTCACGATAGTGGGGATAATCGGCCGGCGCGCGGTATCGCACCTCGGTCGGCGTGACGACCTGGGCGACCATTCCGTCGGGCGGGGTCGCCTCCAGCGCGAAGCGCTGCCCCGGGGGCATCGCGCGGTCTGCCGGGCCGGCGCGCAGCGAGACGCTGTAACCCGGGGTCGGCAGGTCGACCTCGCCGCTGATGTTCAGCGTCGCCTTGCTGCCCGGCCCGGGCATCCTGTCTACCCAGGCGTGCCAGTTGCGGCTGTCCGAAACCGGACAATCGGTGGCAGGCCGCGGCGGTGTTTCGCCCACTGGCGCGCAGCCGGCGAGGATTCCGGCGCTCAGCAGACCCAGACAGACATTACGCATTGCGGCTCTCCCGTTGCGCGACCGAATTCGGGCGAGGCTATACCCTCTAGCGAACCCAATCCAGCCCCATCTCTTCGAACATCTCGCGGTTTTCGCTCCAGTTCTCCTCCACTTTGACGTGAAGGAAGAGGTGGACCCGAACGCCGAGCAGCGCCGCAAGCTCCTTGCGCGCGGCCTCGCCGATCGCCTTTATCCGGCTGCCGCCCTTGCCGAGCACGATCGCGCGCTGGTTGTCGCGCGCAACCACGATCTGCTGGTGGATTTCGAGGCTGCCGTCGGGGCGGGTGCGATAGAGTTCGGGGCGAACCGCGCTGTCATACGGCAATTCTTCGTGGAGCTGCCGGTAAAGCTGCTCGCGGGTCACTTCCGCGGCGAGCAGCCGCTCGCTGGTGTCGCTCACCTGATCTTCGGGATACATCCAGTCGCCTTGCGGCATCGTCCCGGCCAGCGCGGTCTTCAACTCGCGCACACCGTCGCTCGTCAGCGCCGAGACGAAGAAGATCTCCGCAAATTCCACTTTCCCCGCCAGCTCCTGCGCCAGCGCCAGCAGCGGTTCCTTCTTCGCGACGTCGACTTTGTTGAGAACCAGGATCTTGCGCTCCGGGCGCTGCGCCAGGGCTTCCAGAAGCGGCTCCAGCTCGTGCCGGCGCTGCTTGACCGGATCGACCAGCAGCAGGATCGCATCGGCCGCCTCGGCGCCTTCCCACGCGGCGCTCACCATCGCGCGATCGAGGCGCCGGCGGGGCGCGAATATGCCGGGCGTGTCGACCAGGATCATCTGGGTCGCAGCCCCGTCGGCACCTTCGCCCAGTGCGATGCCCAGCATGCGGGCGCGGGTCGTCTGCGCCTTGGGGCTGGTGATCGCGACCTTTTGCCCCACGAGCTGATTGACCAGAGTCGACTTGCCGGCATTGGGCGCGCCGATGACCGCCACCAGGCCGCAGCGCGTGGTTGCATTTTCGCTCACCCGAAGGTCTCCATAAATGTTCTGGCGGCCGCGGTCTCGGCTTCCTGCTTGCTGGCTGCGGTCGCTTCCGCTTCGCCCACGTTGTGCACTCTTACGCGGACGGTGAAGCGGGCGGCGTGATCGGGCCCGGAACGGTCGAGCAATTCGTACTCGGGCGGACGGCGCTGGTTGCCCGCTGCCCATTCCTGCAACGCGCTCTTGGGATGCTTGGCGCGCCCCGTCTGGCCTTCGACCTGCTCGCGCCAGAAGGTTCGCACGAGGTCGCAAGTCGATTCGAATCCCCCGGCAAGGTAATTGGCGCCGAGCAGGGCCTCCATCACGTCGCCGAGCACGTTCTCGCTCTCGGCCGCCCCGTCGTCGCGCGCCTGTTTGCCCAGGCGAACATGGCCCGGCACGCCCAGCCGTCGCGCGACCTCGGCGCAGGCACGCTTGCTCACGAGTGCGTTCAACCGCTGTGCCAGCTTGCCTTCGTCGTCCTGCGTCCGTTCGAACAGCCAGCCGGCGATGGCGAGGCCCAGCACTCTGTCGCCGAGGAATTCCAGCCGCTGGTAGTGGCGCGATTCCCCGGTGCTGCCGTGGGTCAATGCCTCGCACCACAGCGCCTCGTCGTCCACTGTGAAGCCGGCCGACCCGAGCCATTTGCGCGTTTCGCGATCGAGTGCGGTCACAGGCCGTCTCCGATCCGGTGCCAGCGCGCCGCCGTGAACCAGGTCCAGGGCAGCAGCCATTCGGCGCTGCCGTCGGTCGACCACATCAGCATGGTCGCCCGGCCGACCAGGTTTTCCTGCGGCACCAGGCCGACCCCGCCGCCCGGCGTCGGCGGAAAACGGCTGTCCTGCGAATTGTCGCGATTGTCGCCCAGGACGAAAAGATGTCCTTCGGGCACGATCATGGGGCCGAAATCGTCCTGCGGCGTGCGCCCGAAGTCGAGCACTTCGTAACTGCGGCCCGAAGGCAGCGTTTCGCGAAACCGCGCATATCGGCACCGCTCGCCTTCGCCCATGCGCCTCTCGCGTATGCCGCCCCAGGCGCAGCCGGTGTTGGGCGAGACCGCGACGACGAAATCCGCGATCCGTTCCCTGCGCACACGCTCGCCGTTCAGCAGCACTTGCCCGTCGCGCAGTTCCACGGTCTCGCCGGGCAGGGCGATCGCGCGCTTGATATAGTCCATCCCGTCCACCGGATGCTTGAAGATCACCACGTCGCCGCGCTCCGGTTCGTTCGCCAGGATGCGGCCCGGGATCAGCGGTATCGAGAAGGGCAGCGAGTGGCTGGAAAAGCCGTAGGGCCACTTGGCCGCGATCAGGTAATCGCCGTTCATCAGCCGGGGCAGCATCGATTCGCTGGGGATCGAGAACGGCGAGAAGACGAAGCTGCGGAAGATCAGCACCGCCAGCGCGAGCTTGATCAGGAACCAGGTGAAACTGCCGAGAGTCTCGCCCTGGTCTTCGGCAGGCGATTCGGATTTGGGCGCGGCGGGAGCGGTCTGTGTCATGCAGGTGCTTTACACTCGAGCGGTAACATGGAAACCGCGAAACCCGCGGATAGCGCGGCACAGAAGCCGATGGCCGTGACCTTCCAGCCGGGCACTGTCGGGGCGATCGTCGTGCTTGAAAACATGGCCACAAGCCCTAGTCGGGTGGGGGCGATGTAGGAAAGGGATTTTCGCATGAGCGAGGCTGTTTCGGCGGCATGGGAAGCGATCGCGGCGGTGCCGCGGCGAACGCTGGGCGAACTGTTTCACGCCGACGAAGGGCGCGTCGCGCGCTTTTCGGACAGTCTGGCGCTGCCGGGCGACGGCGGCGGGACGATCCGCTTCGATTGGTCCAAGACCCATCTCGACGACCCGCTTTGCGCCCGTTTCGAAGCCCTCGCCGAAGCGGCCGGTTTCGCGGCGATGCGCGAGAAGCTGTTCGAAGCCGAGATCGTCAACCCGACCGAAGGGCGCGCGGCGACCCACGCCGCGATGCGCGGATCGGGCAATGCGGCCAAGGCGGAGGAGGCGGAGGCCTTGCTGCGCCGCATGGCCATGCTGGTCGAAGCCGTGCACGAAGGGGCGCTGGGCGAGGTCAGGCATCTCATCCATATCGGCATCGGCGGCAGCGCGCTGGGCCCCGCGCTGGCCGTCGATGCGTTGACCCGCGACGGGGCGCGGGTGGACGTTCATGTCGTTTCGAACATCGACGGCCTCGCGCTCGAAAGTGCCTTCGCCGCCTGCGATCCGGCGAAGACGCTGGTTGCCGTGGCGAGCAAGACCTTCACCACCATCGAAACGATGACCAATGCCGCAACCGCGCTGGCCTGGCTCGCCGACAACGGCGTATCCGATCCGACCGGCCGGGTCGTGGCGCTCACCGCCAGCCCGGAAAAGGCCGTGGAATGGGGCGTCGACGAAACGCGCGTGCTGCCTTTCCCCGAAACGGTGGGCGGGCGATACTCGCTGTGGTCCAGTATCGGGTTTCCCGTCGCGCTCGCCATCGGGATGGACGGCTTTCGGCAGATGCTGGCGGGGGCGCAGGCCGTCGACACGCATTTCCTGAAGGCCGAGGGGCGGGACAACCTGCCGCTGCGCGCGGCCTTCGCCGATCTGTACTATACCCGCATTCGCGGATGTCAGACGCGCGCGGTCTTCGCCTATGACGAGCGGCTGTCGCTGCTGCCCGACTATCTCCAGCAGCTGGAGATGGAATCGAACGGAAAGCGCGTCACTGCGGAGCAGGAACCGGTTTCGGGACCGACCGCGCCGATCACCTGGGGCGGCGTGGGCACCGATGCCCAGCACGCCGTGTTTCAGTTGCTCCACCAGGGCACGCATCTCGTCCCGGTCGACTTTATCGCCAGCATCGCGCCCGGCGACGCACTCGACCCGGCCCATCACCGCATTCTGCTGACGAACTGCTTCGCCCAGGCCGCCGCGCTGATGGCAGGGGACAAGGGGACCGACCCCGCGCGCCATTTTCCCGGCGACCGGCCGAGCGCGACGATCCTGTGCGACGATATCGATCCGGCGACATTCGGCGCGCTCATCGCCTTCCACGAGCATCGGACGTTCGCCAACGCCGTGCTGATGGGTATCAACCCGTTCGATCAGTTCGGCGTCGAACTGGGCAAGCGCATGGCGAAGGAGATCGATGCCGGCGGGGGCGAGTTCGATCCCAGCACCCAGGCGCTGCTGGACGCGGCGGGCCTGGGGTAGGGCGCGGCGCGCCACCTCGCTGAAGCGGAGGGAGAAGGACCATGTTGCGAGCTTTCGCCATGTTTGCGATTGCCCTGCTGATCTGGGTTTCGCCGGCCGCTGCCAGGGACGATGCGCGCACGATCCTGTTCATCGGCAACAGCTTTACCCAGGGCGCCGGGTCGGCGGTTCTCCGCTACCGCGCCGATAGCGTCGAAGACCTGAACGAAGAGGGCGTCGGCGGCGTGCCCGCGTTGTTCGCGACATTCGCCGAGCAGGCGGGCCTGCGCTGGAAGGTGTCGCACGAACTGCGCGGGGGTTCGACTCTCGGCTTTCACTTGCGCGAACGGCGCGCGGTTATCGATGCGCCCTGGGACGTCGTGGTTATGCAGCAGTATTCGGTGCTCGATCCCGAAAGGCCGGGCGATCCGACCGAGACGGCGCATGACGCACCGGCGCTTGCAGCAATGTTCACCCGCGCCAATCCGTCGGTCGACGTCTATCTGATGGCCACCTGGTCGCGTGCGGACCAGGTCTACCGCGAGGGCGGCCACTGGTATCGCCGGCCGCTGGCCGCGATGGCGCTGGACCTGCGCGCCGCGATGGACGCGATCCAGGCTGCCTCGCCGGATATCGACGGCGTCATTCCGGTGGGCGAAGGCTGGAACAGGGCGATCGCGCACGGCATTGCCGATCCCGATCCCTACGACGGGCGCGCGTTCGGCAAGATCGATCTTTGGAGCCACGATCAATATCATGCGAGCGCCGCAGGATCGTATCTCGAGGCGTTGATCGTGTTCGGATATGTAACCGGGATCGATCCCCGCACGCTGGGGCCGGATGAACGCGCCGCGCGCGATCTGGGCATTGCCACCCCGGTGGCCACCGCGCTGCAGCAAATCGCCGCCGAGCAACTCGGACGGGGCTGAAAGGCCCGCTTTCCAGAGCGGACGGAGAGCGTCGAATTGCTTTTTGTTGCACGGTAAACCCGTTGTTCTTGAACGATTATATGCTAGTCGGCGCGAGTGCACGGGCACCCGAACACATTTCGCGACGCGCATATGGCAGCGATCGTCGATCATTCCTCGGACGCAATCGTTTCGAGGGATCTGGACGGCAATGTGATGAGCTGGAATGTCGCGGCCGAACGTCTGTTCGATATTCCCGCAGCCGAGATGGTCGGCCATTCGATCCGGCGGATCGTTCCGGCGGACCGGCAGGACGAGGAAGATTCCATTTTCGCCCGGGTGCGGAACGGCGAACTGGTGCCCAAGTTCGAGACCATGCGGCTGAGAGCCGATGGAACGGAGATTCCGGTTGCCATCACCGTGTCGCCCATCCGCGATGCGGCAGGAACCATCATCGGCGCGTCGGAGATCGCGAACGATCTGCGCGAACAGGCGAACCTGCGTGCCGAACTGCTGCAAAGCCGGCAGCGGTTCGAGGCGCTTGCCAACAATATTCCGCAACTGGCCTGGATGGCCGACCGGAACGGGTGGATGTTCTGGTACAACCAGCGGTGGTACGATTTCACCGGGACAACGCTGGCGGAGATGGAGGGCTGGGGCTGGTGCGGCGTCCATCACCCGGACCATGTCGACCGGGTTGTCGAGAGCGTTCAGCGTTCCTGGGACACGGGCGAGCCCTGGAGCGAAACCTTTCCCCTTCGCGGCAAGACCGGCGAATACCGCTGGTTTCTGACACAGGCACAGCCGCTGCGCGACGAGAACGGCGATGTGATCCTGTGGTGCGGCACCCATACCGACATTACCGAGGAGCGCGAGACGAACGAGCGCATCCGTCTGCTGATGAACGAGGTCAATCACCGGTCGCGCAATATCCTGGCGACGATCCAGGCGATTATTCAGCGCACGGTGGGCGGTACCGATCCCGAACTGGTCGATGCACTGACCCGGCGCATCGCCGCGCTATCCGCCAATCAGGATCTTCTGACCAGCGGCAACTGGATCGGCGCCACGGTGGAAGACATCGCAAAGTCCCAGATCCTCCACGTCAGCGACATTTCCGAAGGGCGCGTGGAGTTCGACGGCCCTCCCGACGTCAAGTTGAAGCCATCCGCCGCGGAGGCGCTGGGCCTGGCGATTCACGAACTGGCGACCAATGCCGCCAAGTACGGCGCGCTCTCCAATTCGGAAGGGCGGGTGACGCTGCGCTGGCGTGTGGAGGAACGCGATGGCGCGCCGACGCTCGCTCTCGAATGGCGCGAACGCGACGGTCCGCCGGTCGTTTCGCCAAAACGTTGCGGTTTCGGCACGACCATTATCAAGCGCAATCCCGAAATGGCAATGCGCGCCCAGGTGACGCTCGATTATCTGCCGGACGGCGTGGAATGGCGGGTTCTCGCCCCGCTCGACGTTCTGGCGAAGGCCGCAAAAGAATCGATCCGCCAATCGGGCGATTGACTTCCGGGACGTTTCCCCCCATCTGCGCATCCAGCGAAGCGCGCGTGCCAGCGTGAAGTGGTGATCCCGAGACATGGGGCGCCCCGGCCGCGTTTCGGTTTTCTCGAAGACTTCCCTTTTCACGCGGGCGGTTTCAACCCCCGCGCCGCGTGCCGGATACGGCAGCGCGTCGCATCTGTTGCGAGTTCAATATACCATGACATTCGATAAACTCGGGCTTTCGCAGCCCGTCCTTCAGGCGCTCGACCTGAAAGGCTACAACACGCCCACGCCGATCCAGGCGCAGGCGATCCCCCCCGTTCTCGAAGGCCGCGACTTGCTCGGCATCGCGCAAACCGGAACGGGCAAGACGGCGGCGTTCATGCTGCCCAGCATCGACCGGCTGCGCGAGGCCGGCCGGCAAACGCCGTTCAAGTCGTGCCGCATGCTCGTGCTGGCGCCCACCCGGGAACTGGCCGGGCAGATCGCCCAGTCGGCGAAGGATTACGGTGCGCTTGCGGGCCTCAAAGTGCAGTCGATCGTCGGCGGCACTTCGGTCAACAAGGACCGTAACAAGCTGCACCGCGGCACCGATATTCTGGTTGCCACGCCCGGGCGCTTGCTCGACCTGATCGACCAGAAGGCCTTCGGTCTGGGTTCGGTGGAAATCCTCGTCCTCGACGAGGCCGACCAGATGCTCGACCTCGGCTTCATTCACGCGCTGCGCAAGATCAGCCAGCTCGTGCCGGACGATCGCCAGACGCTGTTTTTCAGTGCCACGATGCCCAAGCAGATCAAGGAACTGGTCGGCAAATATTGCCGCGAGCCGGTCCATGTTTCGGTCACGCCCGAGAGCACGACGGCCGAGCGGATCGACCAGTACCTGTTCATGGTCCAGCAGGACGAGAAGCAGACGCTGCTCGAAATGATCCTGCGCGGCCGCCATCCGGTGCCGGGCAAGATCGAGCGCGTGCTCGTGTTCACCCGGACCAAGCATGGCGCGGACCGTGTGGTGAAGAAACTGGCGCAGGCCGGCGTTCCCGCCAATGCGATCCACGGCAACAAGAGCCAGCCGCAGCGCGAGCGCGCGTTGAGCGAATTCCGTTCGGCGAAGACGCCGGTGCTGGTCGCGACCGACGTTGCGGCACGCGGGATCGATATCCCGGGGGTCAGCCACGTCGTCAATTACGAGCTGCCCAACGTGCCCGAACAGTACGTCCACCGCATCGGCCGCACGGCGCGCGCGGGTGCGGACGGGATCGCGATCGCGTTCTGTGCGGAGGACGAGCGCGCTTACCTGAAGGATATCCGCAAGACCACCGATGCCGAGTTCGATCGTCTGCCCTTGCCGGACAACTTCCGCGCCGTGGTCGAGGGTGTGGGGCCGACAAAGCCGGCGCCGCGCCCGCCGCATCAACGCGTCGCGGTGAAGCCGCGCGGCGAGGGGCGCCCGGCGTCCGGCGAGCAGCGCAAGTCGAACGCGAAGCATTCGCACCGTACGGGCAGGCCCCGTATCGGCGAAGGCCGCGGCGGGGAGGGCGACAGCGCGCGACCCCGGCGCCGCCGCCGGCGGTCGGGGCGCGGCGGTCGGGGCTGAGGCCCCGCCTGCTTCGCTGGACTTGTCGGTGCGCGAACCGGTAGAGCGCGTCTCTTTGCGCAACCAAGGCCGAAATGAGCGATTTGCGATGGAACGATATTCCCATGCCACGGTCGAGCCGATCGAGCGCATTCAGGAGAACCTGATCGCGCGCCTAGAACGACGCGTTCTGAACCGCCTCTGCGCCGCCATGCCCGGTTGGGTCGTGCCCGACATGCTGACTTTCGCCGGCATGTTCGGTGCCATGCTGGTCTTCGCCGGCTATCTGGCGAGCAACCTCGACGCCGAATGGCTATGGCTCTCGATCGCCGGCTACGTCGTCCACTGGTTCGGCGACTCGCTTGATGGCAGCCTGGCACGCTTCCGCAAGATCGAACGGCCACGCTACGGCTATTTCCTGGACCACAGTTGTGACGGTTTCGCGACCATGCTGGTCGTCGTGGGCATCGGCCTCAGTTCTTACGTCGAGATGGAGGTCGCCCTCATCGCGCTCGTGGGATACCTGCTCATGTCGATCCACGCCTTCCTCTCGGTGCGCGTGCTGGGCGAACTCAGGCTGTCCTACCTCAACGCCGGACCGACCGAACTGCGCCTGATCCTGATCGGTCTCACGCTCGCGATGCTGATCGCCGGGCCGGAGAATCCGATCGTCTGGCAACTCAACGTATTCGATCTGTTCGTCGGGGGCGTGGGCCTGCTGCTGATCGCGCTCTTCGCGGCGCAGACTGCTTCGACGGCACGCCGACTGGCGAAAGAGGAACCGCCCGCCCACCGCCGCCGCGATTGATCGCCCGCTGGACAACCCACCGTCTCCTATATAAGTATAAACTTATATAGAGTCGAAAGGGGACCGAGATGGGCGATTGGGCAAACGAGGCGGTGGACGAAGTTGTTCGGGAAGTGCGCAGCATCGAGTGGCAGGGCAAGCCGGCCCGCGTCGTCGCTGCGGCGCGATCCTATGCCACCGATCCCGCCGATTTATGGGATGCGATAACCGATCCGGCCCGCCTGAAACGCTGGTTCCTGCCGATCTCCGGCGAACTGCGCGAAGGCGGGCATTACCAATTCGACGGGAACGCCGGCGGCACGATCGATCGCTGCGAGGCACCCCGGCACCTGGCGGTGACCTGGGAGTTCAACGGCGGGTTGAGCTGGGTCAACGTCACCCTCGAAGCCGACGGCAGCGGCGCGACACGTCTGTTGCTCGAACATATCGGGCTCGAGGATGAAGCGGGCCTTGCGTTCTGGCAGCAGTTCGGCCCCGGCGCAGTGGGCGTCGGCTGGGACCTCGGCCTCTACGGCCTGGCCGAGCATCTTCGCACCGGCGAGGGGAAACCGGAGCAGGGCGAGGAGGAATGGCTCGCAACGGGCGAAGGGCGTGCTTTCGCCACGGCGTCGAGCGAGGCGTGGTATCGCGCGGCGCTCGCTTTCGGCACGGATGAAAGCGCGGCGCGCGGCGCGGCGGATCGCACCACGGCGTTCTATACCGGTGGCGGCGAGGCCTGATATGGGAACCCGATGCACGCTTTCGACATTCTTGGCGATCCCGTCCGACGGCGGATTCTGGAGCTGCTTGCCACAGGGGAGCAATCGTCGGGCGCCATCGTCGCGGTAATTTCCGAGGAGTTCGGGATCAGCCAGCCCGCGGTGTCGCAGCATCTTCGCGTTCTACGCGAAAGCGGCTTCGCACAAGTCCGTTCGGAAGCGCAGCGGCGGCTCTATTCGATCGATGCCGCACCGCTGGAAGAGGTCGAGCGCTGGCTCGAGCCGTTCCGCCGGTTCTGGGACCACAAGCTCGAGGCGCTGGCGACCGAAGTGGCGCGCGGCAAGCGTGCCCGCCGGCAACGCGACGATGCGGCGGGGGAGGGCGCCTGAACACGCCGGTTGGCAAGCGCCCTCGCGCCCGCCATATCGCGCGTCCAACCAAGGAGCGCGCGCATGGCCGATCAGTACGACTACGACCTTTTCACCATCGGCGCCGGCTCGGGCGGCGTACGCGCGAGCCGGGTCGCAGCGTCGCATGGGGCAAGGGTAATCGTGGCGGAAGAGCATCGGGTCGGCGGCACCTGCGTCATCCGCGGCTGCGTTCCCAAGAAGATGCTCGTCTACGGCGCGCATTTCGCCGAGGATCTGGAAGACGCCAGGGCATTCGGCTGGACGATCGAGAATCCGAAATTCGACTGGGCAACCTTGCGCGACAATGTGTTGCGCGACGTCGACCGCCTGAACGGTCTCTACACAGAGACGCTCGACAATCATGGGGTCGAGATCGTCAACGAACGGGCCGAACTGGTCGGGCCGCACGAGATCAAGCTTTCCGGCGGGCGGACGGTCACTGCCAGGCATATCCTGATCGCGACCGGCGCGCGCCCCCACGTGCCTGATTGTCCGGGGCATGAGCTGGGCATCACCAGCAACGAGGCCTTTCACCTGGAAACCCTGCCGCGGCGCATCCTGATTGCCGGCGGAGGCTATATCGCCAACGAGTTCGCCGGGATTTTCAACGAGCTGGGCAGTCAGGTCACGATCATCAATCGCAGCGACCAGTTGCTGCGCGGCTATGATGAGGCACTGCGCGACCGGCTGCTTCAGATCAGCATGATGAAGGGGATCGATTTCCGCTTTCACGCGGAATTTCGCGGAATCGAGAAGAACGACGACGGCACGCTCAAGGTGTCGATGACCAATCACGACGATCTGATGGTTGATTGCGTGCTGTTCGCAACGGGGCGCCTGCCCAATACCGGAGGGCTGGGCCTGGAGAAGGCCGGTGTCGAAACCGGCGAAAAGAACGAAATCCTGGTCGATCGTTTCAGCAAGACGAATGTCGATCATATCTATGCCGTGGGCGACGTGACCGATCGCGTCCAACTGACCCCGGTCGCCATTCGCGAAGGGCAAGCCTTTGCCGATACCGTCTTCGGCGGTGGCGATCCGATCGCGGTCGATCACGATTGCATACCCAGCGCGGTGTTCAGCCATCCGCCGCTGGCCGGTGTCGGCCTTACCGAGGGGCAAGCGCGCAACAAGTACGGCTCCGTTCGGGTCTACCAGTCGGACTTTCGCCCGATGAAGAACGTCCTCGCCGGCCGCAACGAGCGCAGCCTATACAAGATGGTGTGCGACGAGGATTCGGGCCGAATCCTGGGTATTCACATGATCGGGCCGGAGGCGGCGGAAATCATGCAGGCGGCTGCCGTCGCCGTTAAGGCCGGGCTGACCAAGGCGGATTTCGACGCCACGGTCGCGATCCATCCGACTATGGCCGAGGAACTGGTTCTGCTGCGCTGACTCAGGCCTGGAGGAAGGCGGAACGGCGACCGGCAGCTGTTTGCATGAAAGATTGACGCTCGCTTGCGCTGGCCGCTAGGCCCGCCGGACCATAATTGCAGGGGTGCCGATGTCAGCCAATATCGCCGAAATGGAACGCCGTCGCGAAGCCGCCCGCATGGGCGGAGGGCAAAAGCGGATCGACGCACAACATGCCAAAGGCAAGCTCACCGCTCGCGAACGGCTCGACATCCTTCTCGACGAAGGCAGCTTCGAAGAACTCGACACATATGTCGAACACGATTGCGTCGATTTCGGCATGCAGGATCAGAAGATTCCGGGGGACGGCGTGGTCACCGGAAGCGGCACGATCAACGGCCGCCTCGTCTATGTCTTTTCGCAGGACTTCACCGTCTTCGGCGGTTCGCTGTCGAAGCGCCATGCGGAGAAGATCTGCAAGGTGATGGATACCGCCCTGAAGGTCGGCGCTCCGGTCATCGGCCTCAACGACAGTGGCGGCGCGCGCATCCAGGAAGGCGTCGCCTCGCTCGGCGGTTATGCCGAGGTATTTCAGCGCAACGTCCTGGCCAGCGGCGTCATCCCCCAGATCAGTCTGATCATGGGGCCTTGCGCGGGCGGAGCGGTCTATTCCCCGGCGATGACCGACTTCATCTTCATGGTGAAGGATTCCAGCTATATGTTCGTCACCGGCCCGGATGTGGTGAAGACGGTGACAAACGAGGTCGTGACGCAGGAAGATCTGGGCGGCGCGGTGACGCACACGACCAAGACCAGCGTCGCCGACCTCGCGTTCGAGAACGATATCGAGACCTTGCTGCAGACGCGCAACTTCTTCGACTACTTGCCGCTTTCCAATCGCGAGCCGGTGCCCGAACGGCCCACGGCAGACCCCTGGGATCGCGAGGAGCCGAGCCTCGACACGCTGATCCCCGACAATGCCAATCAGCCATACGACATGCACGAGGTGATCCGAAAGACGCTGGACGAAGGCGATTTCTTCGAGATCCAGCCGGCCCATGCGGGGAACATTATCTGCGGCTTCGGCCGGGTCGAGGGGCGCACCGTGGGGGTCGTCGCCAACCAGCCAATGGTGCTGGCGGGCGTGCTGGACATCAATTCGAGCAAGAAGGCTGCGCGCTTCGTTCGCTTCTGCGATGCCTTCGACATTCCCATCCTGACCTTCGTCGACGTCCCCGGCTTCCTGCCCGGCACGAGCCAGGAACTGGGCGGGATCATCAAGCACGGCGCCAAGCTGCTGTTCGCCTATGCCGAGGCGACCGTGCCCAAGATCACCGTGATCACCCGCAAGGCCTATGGCGGGGCCTACGACGTGATGGCCTCCAAGCACTTGCGCGGCGATCTCAACTACGCCTGGCCGACGGCCGAGATCGCGGTGATGGGCGCGAAGGGGGCGGTCGAGATCATCTTCCGGCAGGACCGCGACGACCCGGACAAGATCGCCGAGAAGACCAGGGAGTACGAGGAACGCTTCGCCAACCCCTTCGTGGCGGCATCGCGGGGGTATATCGACGAGGTGATCCACCCGCATTCGACAAGGCGGCGGATCGCGCTCGGGCTGCGCAAGCTACGCGGAAAGGTGCTGGAGAACCCGTGGAAGAAGCATGATAATATTCCGTTGTGATTACTGATATATTCGACACTCCTTGGGCGTTCTTGCTGATAATTGCGATGCTTTCCGCATTTAATGTTTGCTATCTTTTTACGACAAACGGAATTCCTCGATTCGACTTTCGAAACGGGTTCAGACTGGTTGATAAACAAGAACACAAGCTCGGCTATGTGTGGAGCATAATCTTGTCTCTGTTGATATTTCTTGGATCAATTGCAGTCATCATATCGCAATGGGTGGATTAAAATGAAACTCGGCCGTCTCAATCATATTGGCGTCGCGACGCCTTCGATCGCGGACTCGATCGCGCATTATCGCGACACGATGGGCGCGACCGATATCACCGAGCCGTTCGACCTGCCCGAACAAGGGGTGAAGGTCTGCTTCGTCAATACGCCGACCGATAGCGGGATGAACGGGACGCAGATCGAATTGATCGAGCCTTATGACGAGAACTCGCCGATCAATGGCTTCCTCGCCAAGAACCCGCTCGGCGGGCAGCACCATGTGTGCTTCGAGGTTGCGGATATCGCGAAGGCACGCGAATGGTTCGAGGGAGCCGGCAAGCGTATCCTCGGTCCGACACGTATCGGCGCGCACGGGACGCCGATCTTCTTCGTCCACCCCAAGGACATGATGGGCCAACTGACCGAGATTATGGAAACACCCCGGGGTGACGGCCATCGGTCGAACTGACCGGCGAAGGAGCACAGCCGATGCTTTTCTACGACAGTCCGAACCCTGCGCCGAACCCCCGCCGCGTGCGCATTTTCGCGGCCGAGAAGGGCATCGAGCTGCCGTCGCGGGAAGTGTCGATCGTCGGGCGCGAGCAGAAGGCGCCCGATTTCGTTGCCAAGAACCCGCGCGGGCAGACGCCGATCCTCGAGCTGGACGACGGCACGGTGATTGCCGAAAGCGTCGCGATCATGCGCTATCTCGAGGCAGAGCATCCCGAGCCGCCGTTGTTCGGCACGACCTCGCGCGAGATTGCCGCGATCGAAATGTGGTGCCGCCGGGTCGAAATGATCCTGATGTTTCCTGTCGCTGCGGTCTGGGTCCATACCCATCCGTTCACCGCCGCGCTGCCCGGCCGCAACGCCGAATGGGGGGAGGCGAACCGCCCGCGTGTCGCCGATGCCATGCGTTTTTTCGACGAATCGCTGGGCGCGCGCGAATATCTTGCGGGCGATGCCTTCACCGCCGCCGATATCCTGCTGTTGACCGCCATCGATTTCGCGAAATTCGTCGGCCTCGAAATGCCCGAAGGATGCGCGAATCTCGGGACATGGCACGATCGCGTTTCCGCGCGGCCGAGCGCCGACGCCTGATTTCCGCAGGGCGCCGTAACGGACTTGCGCAGGGCATTTATCGCGGCCACTCTCGGTTGCGAAACGCAACGCTTGGGAGAGACGTGTGAGCTACGAAACCATCATCGTCGAGAAGGACGGCCCGCTTACCACCATCACGCTCAACCGGCCCGACCGACTGAACGCGATGCCGCCGCAAATGGCGGACGAGATCGGCATGGTGTTCTACGACCTCGGCGATGCCCGCGCGGTGCTGATCACCGGCGCGGGGAAGGGATTCTGCTCGGGCGCCGATCTTGCCGCGCGGGGAGAGGGGAGCGCGCTCCAGAGCAAGGGCGGCAGCCACCGCGCACTGCAAAACCACTATAACCCCGCGATCAACCAGGTGCTGCGCACGCCGGTGCCGGTGGTCTGCGCGATCAACGGTCCGGCGGCAGGCATCGGCTGCTCGCTCGCCCTGGCAGGCGATTTCGTGATCGCGGGGAAGAGTGCCTATTTCCTCCAGGCTTTCGTCAATATCGGCCTCGTGCCCGATGGCGGCTCGACCTGGCTGTTGTCGCGCGCCGTCGGCCGTGCGCGGGCCACGCGCATGATGATGCTGGGCGAGAAGATCGGTGCGCAACAGGCGGAAGATTGGGGGCTGATCTACAAGGCGGTGGACGACGATGCGCTGATAGGCGAGGCAAGGGCGCTGGCTATGCAGCTCGCCAACGGTCCGACGCTGGCCTATGCGACAATGAAGAAGAATATCGCCACCGCGCTCGATGGCGACATCGCCCAGGTCCTTCTGGCCGAAGCGGAAGGGCAGCGGGTCGCCGCGGCGAGCAAGGATGCGGCCGAAGGCGGGATGGCCTTCCTCCAGAAGCGCAAGCCGGAATTTACAGGCGAGTAATTCCCGCCGCCCCCGGCCAGGCAGGAAGCGCCGGGGTTCGGGGCCAACCGCGCTAGAGGGAGCGAGGATTTCGTTGCCCTTCCCCTGTGCATACGATTGTGTTTAGGGGGAGCGCATGAACGACAAGCCGACCTATGACGACTGGAAGCCGCTCGCCGACAAGGAAGTGAAGGGCCGCGACCTCACCTGGCACACGCCCGAAGGCATCGACGTCAAGCCGCTCTACACCAGCGAGGACACCGAAGGCCTCGACCCCGGCGTTCCCGGTTTCGCCCCGTTCACCCGCGGGCCCTATGCCTCGATGTACACCGGTCGCCCGTGGACCATCCGGCAGTATGCGGGCTTTTCGACGGCGGAGGAATCGAACGCCTTCTATCGCCGCAATCTCGCGGCCGGTCAGAAGGGTCTCTCGGTCGCTTTCGACCTCGCCACCCATCGCGGTTACGACAGCGATCACCCGCGCGTGGTCGGCGATGTCGGCAAGGCGGGCGTCGCGATCGACACCGTGCGCGACATGGAAATCCTGTTCGACCAGATCCCGCTCGACCAGATGAGCGTCTCGATGACGATGAACGGCGCGGTGATCCCCGTCCTGGCATTCTACATCGTCGCAGCGGAGCGGCAGGGCGTTTCTCAGGAGAAGCTTTCGGGGACCATCCAGAACGACATCCTTAAGGAGTTCATGGTCCGCAACACCTATATCTATCCGCCTGAGCCGAGCATGCGGATCGTGAGCGACATCATCGCCTACACCAGCCAGAACATGCCGCGGTTCAACAGCATCTCGATCAGCGGCTATCACATGCACGAGGCCGGGGCGACCGCGGTTCAGGAACTGGCCTTCACCATCGCCGACGGCAAGGAATACGCCAAACGCGCGATGGAGGCGGGCCTCGATATCGATGCCTTCGCGCCGCGCCTCAGCTTCTTCTGGGGCATCGGAATGAATTTCTTCATGGAGATTGCCAAGATGCGCGCCGGGCGCGCCCTGTGGCATGATGTGATGGAAGGGCTGGGCGCGCAGAATCCCAAGTCGAAAATGCTGCGGACGCACTGCCAGACCAGCGGCGTTTCGCTGCAGGAGCAGGACCCTTACAACAACGTCATCCGCACGACCATCGAGGCGATGGCAGCGGTGCTGGGCGGCACGCAGTCGCTCCACACAAATGCGTTGGACGAGGCGATCGCTCTGCCGACCGATTTCTCCGCCCGCATCGCGCGCAACACGCAGCTGGTGATCCAGGAGGAAACCGGCATTACCAATGTCGCCGATCCGCTGGGCGGCAGCTATTATATCGAAAGCCTCACCGCCGCGCTGGTCGAACAGGCCGGCGCGCTGATCGACGAGGTCGATGCGGCGGGCGGGATGACCGCCTATGTCGCCAGCGGCAAGCCCAAGGCGCAGATCGAAGAGGCCGCCGCGCGCAAGCAGGCGATGGTCGATCGCGGCGAAACCGTGATCGTGGGCGTGAACAAATATCGCCTGCCCGAAGAGGCCGAGATCGAGACGCTCGACATCGACAATCACAAGGTACGGCATAGCCAGATCACGCGGATCGAGCGCGTCCGGGCGGAGCGCGACGGCGCGGCCTGCGACCGGGCGCTGGAAGGGCTGACGCGCGGTGCCGAATCCGGCGATAACCTCCTGGCGCTGGCGGTCGAGGCCGCCCGCCAGGACGCAACGCTGGGCGAGATCTCTGCGGCGATGGAAAAGGCCTTCGGCCGCTACGACACGATGCCGACGCCCGTGAGGGGCATATATTCGAAAGCCTATGCCGGCGACGAGCGCTACGAGCAGGTCGTGCGCGGGGTCGAGGCGGTCGCGCGGCGCCTGGGGCGCAAGCCGAAGGTCATGGTCGCCAAGATGGGCCAGGACGGCCACGACCGCGGGGCCAATGTGATCGCATCCGCCTTTGCCGACATGGGCTTCGACGTGTTGAGCGGGCCACTGTTCCAGACACCACGCGAAACCGCCGAAATGGCGCTGGAAAACGATGTCGACGCAGTGGGTGCGAGCAGTCTCGCCGCCGGGCACAAGACACTGATTCCCGAACTGATCGGGCACCTGAAGGAAGCGGGCCGTGCCGACATCAAGGTCGTGGCGGGCGGCGTGATCCCGGCCAAGGATTACGATTTCCTGCGGGAGGCCGGGGTGCAGGGCATCTACGGCCCGGGCAGCAACGTCGTCGAATGCGCGGCCGACGTGCTGCGCCTGCTGGGCCACAACATGCCGCCGGCGGGCGAAGATCTCGACGAGGCGGCGGAGTGAGCGCGTCCTCTTCGAGCGCCTTCGTTCCGATAGCCGCGATGATGTTCGCGGCCGGGCTGGGCATTCCCGTTTTTGCAGCGCTCAATTCTGCGCTCGGCCAGCAGCTCGGCGGACCGGTGGCCGCCACTGCGGTGACGTTCGCAGTGGGCTTTGTAATCGCCACTGCGATGCTCGTCGTTACTGGCTTCCCCGATCCTGCCTCGTTCACATTCGAGCGGCCATGGCTCTGGATCGGGGCGGTGGTCATGCTGTTCTACGCCACATCGGTGGCTTTTTCCGCGCCGCGCATCGGCCTTGGCAATGCCATCTTCTTCGTGCTGCTCGGCCAGATCGTCGCCGCGGCCATAATCGATCACTTCGGCCTGCTGGGCTCCATCCAGAGCGCGATTACTTTCAAGCGCGCGCTTGGTCTGGTTGTCATGGCAATCGGCCTCTATCTTGCCAGGAAACCCGTATGACTCGAATCCGCACCGACTGGACGCGCGAGGAAATCGCCGACCTGTTCGACCTTCCTTTCACCGAGCTGTTGTTCCGCGCGGCGACCGTCCACCGCGAATTCCATCCCCCCGAACAAGTGCAGCTGTGCACGCTGCTGTCGATCAAGACCGGCGGTTGCCCGGAGGATTGCGGCTATTGCTCGCAGTCTGTGAAGGCCGACAGCGGGGTCGAAGCGACCAAGCTGATGGAGGTGCAATCGGTCCTCCAGCGCGCTGCGCAGGCCAAGGATGCAGGCAGCCAGCGGTTCTGCATGGGCGCCGCCTGGCGCAATCCCAAGGACCGCGACATGCCCGCGATCGTCGAGATCGTGAAGGGCGTGCGCGCCATGGGGCTGGAGACCTGCATGACCCTGGGCATGCTGACGCCCAAACAGGCGGAGATGCTGAAGGAAGCCGGCCTCGATTACTACAACCACAATGTCGACACCGGCCCCGAATATTATGAGCGGGTGATCTCGACCCGCAACTATCAGGACCGGCTCGATACGCTGCAGAACGTGCGCGATGCGGGGATCAACGTGTGCAGCGGCGGGATCGTTGGCATGGGCGAGACACGTGCGGACCGGGTGAGCTTCGTCCACACGCTCGCCACGCTCGAACGCCACCCGGAAAGTGTGCCGGTCAATGCGCTGGTGCCGGTCAAGGGCACGGTGCTGGGCGACATGCTGGCCGATACGCCGCTCGCCAAGATCGACGATATCGAGTTCGTCCGCACCGTGGCGGTGGCGCGTATCTGTATGCCGATGTCCATGGTGCGCCTCTCCGCCGGACGCGAGAGCATGAGCGAGGCGACACAGGCGCTGTGCTTCCTGGCCGGCGCGAACTCGATCTTCACTGGCGACAAGCTGCTCACCGCCCCCAACGCGGGCGACGACACCGATGCGGCGCTGTTTGCGAAGCTGGGCCTGACAGCGCTGGCGCAGGACGAACCGATGCGGGCCGCTGCCTGCCAGACGGCGGATACGGCCGTCGAGGATGCGCCGGAGAAGGGGATCGTCGCCGCCCGTACGGGATAGAGCTTGTCGGGATATCGCCGCCGATCTCGAACAGGCACTGGCACAGATTCAAGCGCACTGGAAAACGGAAAAATGTTCAAGAAGATCCTTATCGCCAACCGTGGGGAAATCGCCTGCCGCGTGATCAAGACCGCGCGGCGGATGGGTATCGCCACGGTGGCGGTCTATTCCGATGCCGATGCCCGGGCGCCTTTCGTGCGCATGGCGGACGAGGCGGTGCATATCGGCCCCGCTGCCGCCTCGGAAAGCTATTTGCAGGCCGAGAAGATCATCGCCGCCGCCCGCCAGACTGGCGCCGAAGCCGTCCACCCCGGCTATGGCTTCCTCTCGGAACGCGCGAGCTTCGTCGAGGCGCTGGACAAGGAGGGCATCGTCTTCATCGGCCCGCCAGCGAACGCGATTGCGGCGATGGGCGACAAGATCCAGTCCAAGAAGATCGCCCGCGAGGCGGGAGTTAATGTCGTGCCTGGCTTCGTCGGCGAAATCCGCGATACCGATCATGCGGTCGAGATCAGCAACGAGATCGGCTACCCGGTGATGATGAAGGCCAGCGCCGGCGGCGGCGGTAAGGGCATGCGGCTCGCCTATAGCGAGAAGGACGTTCGCGAAGGGTTCGAGGCGACCAAACGCGAAGGCCTCAATTCCTTCGGCGACGACCGCGTCTTCATCGAAAAGTTCATCGAGGATCCGCGCCACATCGAAATCCAGATCCTCGGCGACAAGCACGGCAACATCATCTACCTGAACGAACGCGAATGCAGTATCCAGCGCCGCCATCAGAAGGTGGTGGAGGAAGCGCCGTCGCCCTTCGTGACGCCGAAGATGCGCAAGGCCATGGGCGAACAATGCGTCGCCTTGTCCAAAGCGGTCGGCTATTACAGCGCGGGCACGGTCGAACTGATCGTGAGCGGTGCCGACACGACCGGCGAGAGCTTCTACTTCCTCGAAATGAACACCCGGCTGCAGGTTGAACATCCGGTGACCGAGGCGATCACCGGTGTTGATCTGGTCGAACAGATGATCCGCGTCGCAGCCGGCGAGAAGCTCACGATGGCGCAGGAAGACGTGAAGATCGATGGCTGGGCGATCGAGAACCGCGTCTATGCCGAAGATCCCTATCGCGGGTTCCTGCCCTCCACCGGCCGTCTCGTGCACTATCGGCCACCGGTCGAGCCCTGGGCCGACGACGGCGCGGAGAACGGCCGCCGCGGCGTCGACGGTGTTCGCGTCGACGACGGTGTGTTCGAAGGCGGCGAAGTCTCGATGTTTTACGACCCGATGATCGCCAAGCTGATAACCTGGGGTGAAACGCGCGACGATGCGGCCGACCTCCAGGTCGCGGCGCTCGACGCCTTCCGCATCGAGGGGCTGGGACACAATGTCGATTTCCTCAGCGCGATCATGCAGCATCCGCGTTTCCGTTCGGGCGAACTGACGACCGGTTTCATTGCGGAAGAGTATCCCGAGGGCTTCGCCGGTGCGCCAGCTTCGGACGAACTGAAGCGCGTGCTCGCGGCGGTCGGCGGCGTGATCGCCACTGCCGATGCCGATCGCGCGCGGCGGATCGACCAGCAGCTCGATCGCGAATTCTACGCCCCGGGCGACTGGACAGTCCGCATCGGCGAGCGGGAGGAAAACGCGAACACTTACGAAGTGCGCCTGGCGGAGGACGCGATCACCGTCGATGGCGAACCGGTTGCGCTGGAGATGGAATATACCCCCGGCGAAACGATGGTGGAGGTGGTACATGGCGGCACCGACGGGGACACGGGAACGGCACTGACGCTTCAGCTCAAACCCACACGCACCGGCTATGCGATCACCACCCGCGGTGCCACGCACAGCTTGCGCATCCTCCAGAGCCGGATTGCACATCTCGCGGAGCACATGATCGAGAAGGAGCCGCCCGATCTTTCGAAAATGCTGATCTGCCCGATGCCAGGCCTGCTCGTGAAACTGCACGTGAGCGAAGGGGAGGAAGTCCAGCCGGGCCAGCCGCTCGCCACGGTCGAGGCGATGAAGATGGAAAACATCCTGCGCGCCGAGAAGGCCGGCACGATCGGCAAGATCAATGCCGCGCAGGGCGACAGCCTCGCGGTCGACGAGGTGATCCTGGAGCTGGAATAGTGCACCTCAACCATTCCCCCGATACCCCGGCCGCGGACGAGACGGACTTCGAGACTTTCCTGAAGGCGGATATCCGCGTCGGGACCATCGTTTCGGCCGAACCCTTTCCCGAAGCGCGCAAGCCCAGTTATCGCCTGTGGATCGATTTCGGGCCTGCGATCGGTGAGAAGAAGAGCTCGGCGCAGATCGTGGCGAACTATTCGCTCGAGGACCTGCCCGGACGTCAGGTCGCGGCCGTGGTCAACTTCCCGCCCCGCCAGATCGGGCCGATGATGTCCGAAGTCCTGACCCTCGGTTTTGCGGACGAGAACGGCGACGTCGTGCTGTTCCGGCCGGACAAGCCGGTGCCCAACGGGTCGCGCCTGTTCTGATGCCCTCGCGCATCTGGACCGTCGGCTACGAACAGATCACCCAGTCCGCCCTGGTCGAATGTCTCGTGAACGCTGCGGTGGAGGTCCTTGCGGACGTCCGCTACCTCCCGCTGTCGCGGCGGCCGGGCTTCTCGAAGAACAGCCTGCGGGCTGCGGTGGAAGAAGCCGGGATCGGCTATCGTCACTTTCGCCATCTCGGCACCCCGACGGAGGGGCGCGCCGCCGCCCGGCGGGGCGATCTCGCGGAGCTGGACCGGATCTATTCCGGGCAGCTCGAACTGCCCGAAGCGCTGGCTCAGATGGCCGAACTGCGCACACTGGCCGAAACGGGCCGGGTGGCTCTGCTATGCTACGAACGGAAAGCGGCGGAATGCCATCGCAGCCTGCTGGTCTCCGCCCTGTTCGACGGCTTCGAACGCGTCGATCTCCTGCCCGAACTAGTGCGCGGGTAGCTGTTCGTCGAGGAAGGCGGCGACATCGGCCAGTGCAACGTCCCTTGCGACGAAGGCCGATCCGATGCCGTTCAGAAGGATGAAGGGCAAGGTGCCGGCGTCCATCTTCTTGTCGTGCAGCATGTGCTCCGCAAGTCGCCGGCCGTCGCAATCGAGCCCGAGCGCCGCGATTTCGCTTGGAAGCCCGGCCGTTTCGACCGCCTGTGCCACGCGGGTTGCATCGTCTGTGGAAATCAGATCGAGCCTGGCGGAGTATCGCGCCGCGAGAACCATGCCGAGCGCAACCGCCTCGCCATGGAGCAGGCGATCGGAAAATCCCGTCTCGGCCTCGAGAGCATGTCCGAAAGTATGCCCGAGATTGAGCAGCGCGCGCAGATCGGCGGTTTCGCGCTCGTCCTCCGCCACGATGCGGGCCTTGGCGGCGACGCTGGTGGCCACCGCATGTTCCAGCGCGTCGCTTTCGCGCGCTAGCACTGCCGCGCCGTTTTCCACCAGCCAGTCGAAGAATGTCCGATCGCCGAGAACCCCGTATTTCAACACTTCGGCATAACCCGCACGCATCTGCCGATCGGGAAGGGTGGTGAGCGCCGAGAGGTCGGCCAGCACCAGCGAAGGCTGATGAAAGGCCCCGATCAGGTTTTTCCCCGCTCCGGCGTTGATAGCGGTCTTTCCCCCGACCGAACTGTCGACCTGGGCGAGCAGCGAAGTCGGCAGTTGGATAAACCGGCAGCCGCGTTTGAGGATGGCAGCGGCGAACCCGACCAGATCGCCGATCACGCCGCCACCCAGCGCGACGACGTGATCGCCGCGTTCCACCTGCCCGGCCAGAAGCCAGTCGGTGACCTGTTCGAGACCGGCCCAGCTCTTTGTCGATTCGCCGGGATCGAGCACGAGCCAGCGGGTGGCAATTCCCGCCTGATCGAAAGACCGTTCCACGATCTTTCGCCAGTCCCCGGCCACGTTCGTGTCGGTGACGATGGAGACGCTGTTCTTCCGCAACAGCGGAAGGCAATGCTGCCCCGCCTCGGCCAGCAGGTTGGGCGCAATGCGCACCTTATAGGATCGCCCGCCCAGTTCCACAGGCACTACAGCCATCGATCGATTGCTCCGATTATCGCCATCGCCGTATCGACGTGCGGGCGGTTTTCGCCGGTAATGCGAATGGGTGCCAGGGCGTAGAACGGTTCGCGTTCGCGGCGCAGGCGGGTGAGAATCTCGTGCGGATCGCCATCGCGCAACAGCGGGCGGACGTCGCGCCGCGCGGTCCGTTCGACAAGGGTGTCGACATCGCAGTCTATCCAGATGGGGATAGCCCGATCGAGCAGCAGGGTCCGCGTTTCCTCTTTCACGAACGCGCCGCCTCCGGTTGCGATGACGCCGTGCCCCTCTTCGATCAGCCGTGCGATCACACGCCGTTCGCCGTCGCGGAAATAGGCTTCGCCGAACTGTTCGAAAATATCCGCGACGGTCATCTGTGCGGCTTCTTCGATCGCCTCGTCCGCATCGACGAAGTCCTTCCCCAGCAGAGCTGCCAGTTTTCGGCCGACCGTCGACTTGCCGACCCCCATCAGCCCGACGAGCGCAATCGGCCGATCGATCCGGTGCGCTATTCGGGCGATCTCTGCATCGCTGAGCTTTTCGTCCGCCTGGGTCATTGCCGCTTCGCCTATAGATGGGCTAGATGCCGCGCAACCGTGCAGCATATGCAAGAAAGGGTCTGCTGGCTTGGCGATGACGGGTAGGCGTGCCGTAGGGGCGTTGGTGGTGCTGGTTGCCGCCCTGTTGCTCTATGCCTGGATCGACGGTGGGGAGGAGCCGCTGCGGCCGATCGCAGAGCCGGTTCCGGTGCCCGAGGGCATTCGATGAAGACGCTGCTTGCAACAGGCGCCGCCGCGCTGGCGCTCACATCCACTCTCGTGCTGGCGCAAGGGGCGCCCGAATCGTTGCTGCCGCCCGGATTCGACGATCCGCCGCCGGCCGAGCCGACCGCGACGCCTGCACCGCCGGCCCCGGCACCCGCCGCACCGGCAGAGGGCTCCACGCCTCCTTCCGACAGCACCGGCACACCGGTGATCCAGCCTTTGCCTGAACGATCGGCCGAACCGCAGCCGGCGATAGACCTGCCCGACGATCTGCCTTCGCTCGAGGAGCTGGAGGCGATGAATACCGACGAGCTGGACGAGCTTCTGGGGCTCAAGCCGCGTTACGACATTCCGCCTGCAGCGCGCCGGTCGCTGTCCGAAGTGGGGATCGTCGGTCCTGCCGAAGGGGGTTTCGCCACGGCTTCGCTGGAAGCACAGCCGGCCTCTCTCGTGCGGGCGATAATCGCCGGGATGCGCGGCCCCCTGGTGTCGCGCTGGGGCCATATTCTGGTACGCCGCACCCTCGCGAGCCGGCTGACCGCGCCGGACGGCATGGACCCGGTGGACTTCGCCGCCTTGCGCGCGGCGGCTCTCAACGCGATGGGGGAATACACGGCCGCCCGCGGCATTGCGCAGGACGTCGATACCAGCAACTGGCACCGTCCGCTAACCGATGCCGCGCTCGAAGCCTATGTGGCAACCGGCGACATCGTCGGTGCTTGTCCGGCCGTCCAGCTTCAGGGAAGCGATCGCGACGATGGCCGGTGGCAGCTGTGGCAGTCGATTTGCGCCGCCTATGCCGGCCAGGGAGTGCGCGCGGCGACCGAGCTGCGCCGGGCTCTTTCGCGCGGAACCGCGCCGGCGATCGACGTTCTCCTGGCACAGCGCTTTGCCGGCGCGGCCGGGTCGGGCCGGCAGGCGGTGAACCTCGAATGGGACGAAGTCGACGAGATGACGCCGTGGCGTTACGCCCTGGCCAATGCCGTCGGCGCCGAAATCCCCGAGCGATTGCTTGCCGATCTGCCGCCCTATTACAGCAGGGCGGCGGCGATCGCGCCGACGCTTGCGCCCGCCGACAGGCTCCCCGGCGCGCATCGTGCCGCGGGCGAGGGCATTCTGTCGGCTTCTGCCATGGTCAGCCTCTACAGCGAGGTTCTGAACAGCGCCGAGGACGGCGATGGCGCGGAAGCGGCCGCTCGCCTGCGCATGGCCTACACCGGCGACACCCCGGCCGCGCGGCTTGCGGCGATGCGCGCCATCTGGGGCGGAGGCGGGGCGGAATACAGCCGGCTCGTGCTTACCGCATATGCATCGGCGCGAATGCCCGCGAGCGAGGAGTTTCGCGACGAGGCGCCGACCTTGATCGCCTCGATGCTGTCGGCCGGGCTCGATCGCGACGCGATGGAATGGTCGCAGGTCGTGGAGCAGGGCGGCCTCGGCTGGGCTTTGCTGGCGCTGGCTCGGCCCGAGGGCGGAGGCAACATCGCCGGCGGACAGCTCGATGCTTTCGTGGACGAAGACGACAGCGACAGTCGGCGCAAGTCGCAATTCCTTGTCGCGGCGCTTGCGGGTCTCGGCCGGATCGATGACTCGACCGCCCGCTCCTATAGCGACCGGCTGGCGATGGAACTGTTGCGGGACAGCAAGTGGACGCGGACGATCGAACGGGCCGCTGCGGTCGACAATGCCGCCCTGGTGGCCCTGCTGGCCGGTCTCGGCATGCAGGGCGATGCCTGGGACAAGATGACGGCGCGCCATCTCTATCATATCGTGTCGGCATTGAATCGTGTCGGCCTTTCGGCCGAAGCGCGGATGATCGCGGCGGAGGCGGTGGCGCGCGCGTGATGGCCGCCCCGGTCGAGGATTTCCTCGCCATGCTCGCCGCCGAACGGGGCGCGGCGAGCAACACGCTGGCGGCATATCGCAGGGATCTGGAACGCGCGGGCGAGATCGTCGGCCCTCTCGCAGATGCAACTCGCGCCGATCTCGCCCGGCTGGGGCAGGCCTGGAGCGCGCTTGCGCCATCGACGGTCGCGCGCAAGGCCTCCGCGCTGCGGCAGTTCTATGGGTTCCTGGTCGACGAAGGCTTGCGCGAGGACGATCCTTCGCCGGCCCTCCCGCGCCCGGCGGCGAGGCGCCCGCTGCCGAGGATACTGTCTCACGACGAGGTCGGGATCCTGTTCGCCAGAGCGGAAGAGGACGCGCGCGGCGATGCGCCCGCAGCGGTTCGTATGCTGACGCTTCTCGAGCTGCTCTACGGGTCAGGCTTGCGTGCCACCGAGCTGGTTTCGCTACCGCTTGCCGCCGTGCCGCGCGACGCGCCGTTTCTGACGATCACGGGGAAAGGCGGGCAGACGCGCATGGTGCCGGTAAGCGGCCGTGCCCGGTCGGCGCTTTCGCGCTGGCTCGCGCTGCGTCCCGCGGGCGGACGATACGTGTTCCCCTCGCGCAGCGGCAAGCATCTGACCCGCATCCGCCTGTTTCAATTGCTCAAATCGCTGGCCACTAGCGCCGGTCTGGATGCGGAGAAAGTCAGCCCTCACGTCCTTCGCCATGCCTTCGCGACTCATCTGCTGGAAGGGGGCGCAGATCTGCGCGTGCTCCAATCGCTGCTCGGCCATGCCGACATTGCCACGACGCAGATCTACACCCACGTCGACAGCGCGCGTCTGGTGACATTGGTCAACGAACGGCATCCCCTTGCCGTTCGCGACGGCGCGGACTAGGCGCTGAGGCATGATCTCCTACCTCGAATTCGAGAAGCCCGTGGCGCAGCTCGATGCGCGTATCGCCGAACTTCGTACCGCCGCCGAGGGCGACGATGTCGATATCTCGACCGAGCTTGCACGGCTCGAGCGCAAGAGTACCGATCTTCTGGCAAGCACTTATGCGTCGTTGACGCCGTGGCAGAAGACGCAAGTTGCGCGCCATCCTTCGCGGCCGCATTTCCGCGACCTTGTTCGCCATGCATTCGACGAGTTCATCCCCCTCGGCGGCGATCGCTACTACGGCGAGGACGAGGCGATCCTGGGCGGTTTCGCAAAGCTGCGGGGGCGGCGGGTGATGTTGATCGGCCACGAGAAAGGTCACGACACCGAGAGCCGGCTGAAACACAATTTCGGCATGGGCAAGCCGGAGGGCTATCGCAAGGCCATCCGCCTGATGGACATGGCGGGCCGCTTCGGATTGCCGGTGGTGACGCTGGTCGACACTTCGGGTGCGTTCCCGGGCGTCGAAGCGGAGGAGCGAGGACAGGCCGAAGCGATCGCCCGCTCGACCGAAGCATGCCTTGCGCTGCCCGTGCCGATGGTTGCGACCATCGTGGGGGAGGGCGGCTCGGGCGGTGCGGTCGCGCTGGCGAGCGCCGAGCGCGTGCTGATGCTCGAACACGCGGTCTATTCGGTGATCTCGCCCGAAGGCTGCGCATCGATCCTCTGGCGCACGGCCGACAAGGCGCCCGATGCGGCCGAGGCGATGAAAGTCACGGCCCAGCATCTCGAAGCGCTCGGCGTAATCGATCGTATCGTTCCCGAACCGGTGGGGGGCGCGCATCGCAATCCGGAAGCGGCGGCCCAGGCGCTGGCCCAGGCGATCGACGAGGAACTGGAGGCGCTGGAGCCTCTCGGGCCCGATGAGCTTCGCCGAGCCCGCGAAGAGCGTTTCCTGCGGATCGGGGCGGCCTGAGCGCGCAAGCTGAAGGCAATCGACGCCCGAAAGACCCTGCGTCGCGGGGTGAGCCATATCGGGCCCATGGGAACAAAGTTCGCCTGTTCAGGGTTCGTTTTCAAGGATCAATCGCAGCGGTGGAAGGAACGCCGCGCGCTCGGAGGAGACTTGGCACCATGCCTCGAATCAGTAAAGTCGCTCTTGGTTCCACCGCGGCATTATCGCTCGCGCTGACGTCGTGCATGGGTGCCGGGGCCAATATTCCCAGCGCATCGACCCCGATCACGCAGGCGGAAGCGCGGACCGGCGCGGAAGCCCATCCGCAGCTGCTCGCGGAATTCGGCGGCGCGATGAGCGGCCCTCACGCGCAATATGTCGAGCAGGTGGGGCGGAATATCGCCGTGCGATCGGGACTGGGCAATGCCCAGTCGGACTTCACGGTGACTTTGCTCAACAGCTCGGTCAACAACGCCTTCGCCATTCCCGGCGGCTACATCTACACGACGCGCCAGTTGGTCACGTTGATGAACAACGAGGCTGAGCTGGCGGGCGTGCTGGGGCACGAAGTGGGGCACGTCGCCGCGCGTCATTCGCAGCGCCGCCAGGCCGAGGCGCAGCAAAACACGCTTTTCGGCGTTGCGGGCGCCATTCTCTCGGGAATCTTCCTGGGCGACAGCGGCATCGGCCAGCAACTTTCGCGCGGCTTCCTGCAAGGCTCGCAATTGCTGACGCTGCGCTTCTCGCGCAGTCAGGAGTTGCAGGCGGACGAGCTGGGGATTCAGTATCTGACACGGGCCGGTTACGATCCGCATGCCATGGCCACCGTTCTGCAAAGCCTCGCCGCGCAGAACGCGCTGGATGCTTCGTTGCAAGGGCGGGGCGATGCAAGGGTGCCCGAATGGGCCTCCACCCACCCCGACCCTGCAAGCAGGGTCCAGGCCGCGATGCGGCGTGCTGCCGGGACAACCGGGGTGACCAACCGCGATACCTTTCTGACCCGGATCGACGGGCTGGTCTATGGCGACGATCCGAAGCAGGGCATTATCGAAGGGCGGCAGTTCATCCATCCCGAGCTGCGGCTGTCGTTTACCGCGCCGCAGGGCTTCTACATGGTCAACGGCACGCGAGCGGTCTCGATCAACGGCCAGAGCGGCCAGGGGCAGTTGAGCACCGCACCTTACGACGGCAATCTCAGCAACTATGTGCATCGGGTATTTCGTGCGCTCGGCGGAAACCGGCAGACGCTTGCGCCGGCTGCGCTCCAGCAGACGACCGTCAACGGCCTGCCTGCCGCATACGGAACCGCGCGCGTCAACAGCGGCAACGGGCAGGTCGACGTGGTGGTGTTCGCTTACGAATTCTCGAACGGGCAGGCGTATCATTTCGCCACACTCAGCCAGGCCGGCCGTTCGGGCGTGTTCACGCCGATGTTCAATTCGATGCGTCGCATCAGCCGGGCAGAGGCCAATCGCGTCGTTCCGCGACGGATCGATGTCGTGACGGTGCGCAGCGGCGACACCGTTTCGTCGCTCGCAAATCGCATGGCTTACGATACCGCCAGGGAACAGCGGTTCCGCGTGCTGAACGGCCTGGGTTCGCGCGATACGCTGCGGGCGGGGCAGAAGGTGAAGATCGTGGTGCGGGGGAGCTGAACAACCTGGTAAATGAAAAGGGCGGCGGGATCTCTCCCGCCGCCCTCTAGTCCAAATGCTTGACGCTATCCGTTGATTAGCCCTCGGCTGCAACGAGGTCGTCAGAAACGGCGGAGAACGTCGCCGACAGATTGCTGCCCAGCGTGGACATAGCAGTGATCGCGGCAACGGCGATCAAGGCGGCAATCAGGCCGTATTCGATGGCGGTGGCACCCTGCTCGTCGCGGAGCAGCTTGTTGATGAACTTCATTTCTAGTCTCCTGGTCCAGTCTTCGATTCCCGAACTCTTTCCAGCAACGCGGAACGAGCAGCTAATGGAAATAGGTGTGGAGAATTGATAAAATACTAAGGGACGCGGTCCCCAATTTTCCTCAGCCTCTTTCCTTCGTGACCTCGGTCGAAACCGCGCTCCACATCACAGTGGTTTTGTCGGCGACTTCCGTAAATGCGCCGATGCACGCGACAACGATCAGCGTCACGATCAGGCCGTATTCGACTGCGGTTGCACCGCGAGTATCGCGTCCGATGCGCGTCAGAATAGTCTTCGACTGCATTGGATGCCCCCGATACGGTCCTGTATGCGGCTTGTCGCACCCGATCCCTTAAGAAATGGTTCCCGCGAGCGTTCGAGATGGAAAAATTGCCGACATGGATCGCCGTCGTTGCGCTGGCATTGCGGCGCCGCGATGGACGATGGCTGATGCACCGGCGCCCACCGGGCAAGCATCACGGGGGCCTGTGGGAGTTCCCGGGGGGCAAAGTCGAAGAGGGGGAAACACCTGATTTTGCCTTGAAAAGGGAAATTCAGGAGGAACTGGGAATCGGTCTCGACCGGGAGCTTCTGATTCCGGTTTCCTTCGCACAGACTGCGCGGGACGACGAGCGACCCGGGATTGTCATCCTGCTTTACACCGCCACCCGCTGGGAAGGGCAGCCGCGATCACTCGAAGGGGGCGAGATTGCATGGTGGACTCCGGGAGAGATTCGCGAACTGGACAAGCCGCCGTTGGACATCGCGCTGTGCGAATCGCTGTTTTCACAACGATTTGACGATCCGGGGCGATAGGGGATTGCAAAGGTCGAATCCGCCTCCTATGTGGCGCCCTCCAAGCGCGCCCGTAGCTCAGCTGGATAGAGCACCAGACTACGAATCTGGGGGTCAGAGGTTCGAATCCTTTCGGGCGCGCCACTCTTTCTTTTTCATTGCAGGTTCCCGCTATTTTACGGCGGGTAACCAGAGCAGGATGTCTAGGAGAGCCAATCTCTCCTGGTGATTTCTGTTATGTGAACTCACGCTGTCGCGGCAGTTTCCTTGATCCTCCGGGAGTTACGATAGTTCGGGCTGGGGAGCACCCGCCGGTGTGCCATATTGGACTCCCCTGGATGTGGCGAAATCGATAAATGTTCGCAAAGGAACCGGAATGCGGCGGCGACTTGGGTAATAGAGGAAGAGGCCGGGATAGGTTGGGCACCAGTCCTCAAGCACCCGTACGACGCGGCCATTTGCCAACAGCGGCTGCGCCAGACTTTCCAGGACGTTGGCGATGCCGAGCCCGTCGGATGCTGCACGCAAGCTGTTGTGCTGACTATCCAGGGTCAGAGGCCCGTTAACATCGATTTCGATCTTCTTTGCGTTCTTCGCAAATTCCCAAGCGTAACGTGTTCCGCTGGGAAAACGGTAGCGAATGCAGGCATGTGCTGCGAGATCGGCAGGGACTTTCGGCTTCGGGTATCGGCGGAAATAGTCTGGTGAAGCCACGATGGCATCGCGTTGTTGCGGGCCGAGCTTGACCGCGATCATGTCTCTTTGCAGGCGTTCGCCGAAGCGAATGCCGGCATCGTATCCTTCAGCCACAATATCGACCAGACTGTCATTGGCCGAAATTTCCAGGTGAATCGCAGGATAAGTCTGCAAGAATGGCTTCATGATCGGGGCAAGGATAACCTCGACGGCCACTTGCGGGGCATTCAGTCTAAGCGTACCCGCCGGCTGTTCGCGGAAGTTGTTGACCGCATCGAGAGCATTTTCAAGGCCGTCGAAAGCGGGCCGCAGATGCTCGAGCAGCCGGTGGCCCGCCTCAGTGGGAGCCACGCTGCGAGTAGTGCGATTGAGCACCCGGACACCCAGCCGATCTTCAAGAGTCCGAATTCGATGACTGATTGCCGACGGTGTGATGCCGAGGTCGACGGCTGCCCTGCGGAAGCTGCGGCGCTCGGCCACCGCCGCAAAAGTCATCAGATCGGAAATGTCGGCCGGTCGCATTGATGAATCTCACTCACCAGATCAATCGAGATTATATCCATTAAAGAAACGATCCCCAAATGCCACTTTCCGGTCCGACGCCGACAAACCCGTGAGCCGGAGTGGACCGTGCATCGTCATTCTCGAATTGCCATCCCAACCGATGGTTTCTGGCCAACGGTTCCGAACGTTCAAGCGGGGAAGAGGCTCGGTTGTCGCTCCGACCGCCGGACGAATGATCCCTATCAAGGAAAGAATGGACAACCCATGAGTACAGACTTGGAAAACCCAGCCTCCACGCCGACGCCGCCGCGAACCCTGGACCGTAAGGTGGCGGTGGTGACTGGCGCAAGTTCTGGCATTGGCCGCGCGACGGCGATCGAGCTGGCGCGGCGGGGCGCCGCAGTTGTCGTGAGTGCGCGTCGCGCGGATAAAATCGATGCTTTGGCGGATTCATTGGCAACCGAAGGACACGACGTCCTGTCCGTACCGGCCGATGTGGTGCAAGCTTCGGATATCGAACACCTTATCGAGGCGACTGTAGAGCGGTTTGGGCGTGTGGATATCGCCTTTAACAATGCAGGCACGGAAGGTGTCTTCGCCCCTTTCGAGGAACAGACCGACGAAACGTTCGACCTGGTCTTCGGGCCGAATGTTCGTGGTGTTTTCAATGCCATGCGTTTTGCAGCGAAGGCGATGCTGGCCCAGGGTGGGGGTGTCATCATCAACAACGCCTCTATGGGCGGTGTTATCGGATTTGAGAATGCCGCGCTTTATGTGGCCACCAAGCATGCCGTATTAGGTCTGACCAAAACGGCGGCACTCGAATGGTTTCCCCGTGGGGTTCGCGTCAATGCGATCTGTCCCGGCATTATCGACACCCCCCTTCAGGACAGGATATGGCCTTCCGCCGAAGCGAAAGATCGTTTCGCCGCCGAAAGTGTGGCCGGGCGCGCAGGAACGGCCGAGGAGATTGCCAGAGCCGTGGCATTCCTCGCATCCGATGACGCAGCGTTCGTTTCAGGGCACGGGCTGCTGGCCGACGGCGGTTACAGCGTAGCCTGATTCCCGATTGTTCACCTCCGGCACCCACCAAGGAAGGCAGAACATGTCCGAACAGATAACACTTGTCGCGCATATCAAAGCCAAGCCGGGACAGGAGGAGGAACTGGGCCGACGTTTGGCGGCTCTGATCGATCCGACACGGGCTGAGGCGGGATGCATCAATTACGATCTGCATCGCCTGAACGACGATCCATCGGTTTGGATGCTCTATGAAAACTGGGTTTCGAAGAGCGCGCTCGACGCTCACTTCAAAATGCCATACTTGGAGGCCTTTCTGGCCAGTAAAGAAGATCTTCTGGCTGAAGATATGGAAATCCGCCTTTACTCCATGACTTCTAACGCAGAATAACCGGGGCCAGGCGAGAGGCGGGGATCGGGGCAGATAGAGTTATCTTTTTGCGGCGTGTTCCCGGCGCGCGATCTCGTGCAGCCAGTCGGCATGGCGCGGCGCCTTCTTGGTGCGGCTCCATTCCTCCAGCATCGGCATGGCCACGCGTTTCAGTTCGGCATATTGCTCGTCGGTCCCGATATCGGCCGCCAGTTCGACCCTGTGGCCGTTGGGATCGAAGAAGTAGATCGACTTGAAGATGCCGTGATGCGTCGGGCCGAGCACGTCGATCCCGAGGCTTTCGATGTGATCCTTTGCCGCAAGCAGTTCATCTTCGCTGCCGACCTTGAAGGCGAGATGCTGGACCCAGGCCGGCGTGTTCTCGTCGCGCCCCATCTCCTTCTGCGTCGGCAGTTCGAAGAAGGCGAGAATGTTGCCGTTCCCGGCGTCGAGAAACACGTGCATGTAAGGGTCGTAGTCGCCCGTGGAAGGCACGTGGTCTTCCGAGAAGGCGCTGACATATTCCATGCCGAGCACCTTCTCGTACCATTCGACAGTCTGCCGGGCGTCCTTGCAGCGATAGGCGGCGTGATGAACGCCGCCCAGCCGGATGGGATGTTCGCTCATTCCGCAGGCTCCGTTTCGGCGGCGGCATCTTCGACTTTCAATGCGCCGCGCTTGATCTGGTCACGCTCCATGCTTTCGAACAGGGCCTTGAAATTGCCTTCGCCGAAGCCTTCGTCGCCCTTGCGCTGGATAAATTCGAAGAACACCGGCCCCACCTGCGCTTCGGCGAAGATCTGCAGCAACAGGCGCGGCTGGCCGCCTTCGGTCGTGCCGTCCAGCAGAATGCCGCGCGCCTTGAGTTCCTCGACATTTTCGCCATGGCCGGGCAGGCGCTCGTCCAGCATCTCGTAATAGGTCGCCGGCGGGGCGGTCATGAACGGAACGCCGAGCTTCTTCAGGTTGTCCCAGCAAGCGATCAGATCGTCGCAGATCAGGGCGATGTGCTGAATGCCTTCGCCGTTGAACTCGCGCAGGTACTCCTCGATCTGCCCCTTGCCGCCGTCGCCTTCCTCGTTGAGGGGGATGCGGATCTTGCCGTCGGGCGCCGTGAGCGCTTTCGAGGTAAGGCCGGTATATTCGCCCTTGATGTCGAAATAGCGGATTTCCTGGAAGTTGAAGAGCGACTCGTAATAGTCGGCCCAGTACTTCATGCGCCCGCCATAGACGTTGTGTGTCAGGTGATCGATCAGCTTGAAACCGGCACCGACCGGATGCTTCTCGACCCCGGGCAGATACTCGAAGTCGATGTCGTAGATCGACAGACCTTCGCCGTTCTCATCCTCGTACCGGTCGACGAGATAGAGGATCGCGCCGCCGATTCCGCGAATGGCGGGGATACGGAGTTCCATCGGCCCCGTCTCGACGTGAACCGGCTCTGCGCCCTGTTCCATCAGGTGGTCCCAGGCCTTTGCGGCGTCGCGTACCCGGAACGCCATGCCGCAGGCGGAAGGGCCGTGCTCGCGCGCAAAATACCAGGCGGCGCTGCGCGGTTCGTAATTAGTGATGAGGTTGATGCCGCCCTGGCGCCAGAGCTGCACATCCTTGCTGCGATGGTTGGCAACCTGGGTGAAGCCCATTGCCGCAAAAACCGGTTCGAGGACGCCCTTCTCGGGAGCGCAGAATTCCACGAACTCGAAACCGTCGAGGCCGGCTGGGTTTTCGAACAGGTCTGGCATGGCTGAATCTCCTTGTTATTGGTTTCATATGTAACCAATTCCGTTCGCCGTTGCAAGGCGCCCTTGCGGTGGTGAGAAGGGCGGGCGATTCACATGGCGGGCGCTTCGGCGCATTTTGGGCGTGCTTGGCGACAAACGCCTTGAATCGGCAGGAGAACTGTGATTCTGTCGGCCTGATGACGTTCGAGGGACACAAGATCACGCTCCCCAGGGAGAAAGTGACTCAAGGGCTGGCCCTGGCCGTGCTGCTCTTGCTGATGGCGCTGGCGATCGCGGGGCCGAGCGGACTGCTGGCCTGGGGCGAGAATGCCCACTTGCTGGAACAGCGGCAGGCGCGCATTGCCGAGCTGATCGAAGAGCGCGATGCGCTGAGAAACCGCGTCAGCCTGCTCGATCCTGCACACGCAGATCCCGACCTGGTGGGCGAGCAGCTGCGACAGAACTTCAACGTCGTCCACCCGGACGAAGTCGTCCTGATTCTCGACGAGCAAGGCGAATAGCCGCGCCGCTACGGCATGGGCGATGTCCGGTGCGCCGGGCCGGTCCGTAATTCGTATTCACTGCGATCCGGGGACGTTGCGCGGACGCGCGCCTTGCGCCTATAGGCGGGCCATGCCGCGTGGCGCGGCGCACCTCCCCAGGTGATCGCGACAACCGAGGATGAGAGATTTGGCCAGAACCGCCAAGACCCGCAAGACGTCCACCGACAACAAGGGCAAAGGCCCGGCGGAGGACACCGATTTCGCGCTGCACAGCCTTCAGGAATCGTTCGAAAGCGCGAAGAGCTACGATGCTTCCGAAGAGGAAATGCTGGAATTCTATCGCCGGATGCTGCTGATCCGGCGGTTCGAGGAGAAGGCGGGCCAGCTTTACGGCCTCGGCCTGATCGGCGGGTTCTGCCACCTCTACATCGGGCAGGAGGCTGTCGCCATCGGCCTGCAGAGTGCGCTCGACAACGATCGCGATAGCGTGATCACCGGGTATCGCGATCATGGCCATATGCTTGCATATGGCATCGATCCCAAAATCATCATGGCCGAGTTGACGGGGCGCCAGGCCGGGATATCGAAGGGCAAGGGCGGCTCGATGCATATGTTCAGCACCGAGCACAAGTTCTACGGCGGGCATGGCATCGTCGGCGCGCAAGTGCCGCTCGGCGGCGGACTGGCGCTGGCGCACAAGTACAACGAGGATGGCGGCCTTTGCCTCGCCTATTTCGGCGACGGCGCGGCAAACCAGGGCCAGGTCTACGAGACGTTCAACATGGCCAGCCTGTGGAAGTTGCCGATCGTCTTCGTGATCGAAAACAATCAATACGCGATGGGGACAAGCACCGCACGGTCCAGCGCCGAGACCGAGTTCCATCGCAGGGGCACGGCCTTCCGGATCCCCGGAATGGATGTGAACGGGATGGACGTGCTGGAGGTTCGCGCGGCGGCGGAAGTCGCCTTCGCCCACGTCCGCGAAGGGAAGGGCCCGGTTCTGATGGAACTCAGCACCTACCGGTATCGCGGGCATTCCATGTCCGATCCGGCCAAATATCGCACGCGCGAGGAAGTGCAGGATATTCGCGAACACAAGGATCCGATCGAAGGCCTGAAGAAGGTGCTGATGAATCGGGGCAAAAGCGAGGACGATTTGAAGGCGATCGACAAGGAGATTCGCAAGATCGTGGCCGAAGCTGCCGATTTCGCCGAAAATTCGCCAGAGCCGGAAGCGGGCGAGCTCTACACCGACGTGCTGGTGGAGGAGTACTGAGCCATGGCGATCGAACTGAAGATGCCCGCGCTTTCGCCGACGATGGAGGAAGGCACGCTGGCGAAATGGCTGGTGAAGGAAGGCGACGAGGTGCGTTCCGGCGACATCCTCGCCGAGATCGAGACCGACAAGGCGACGATGGAGTTCGAGGCAGTCGACGAAGGCACTGTCGGAAAGATCGTCGTTCCCGAAGGCACCGAGAACGTGAAGGTCGGCACCGTCATCGCCCTTCTGGCCGGCGAGGGCGAAGACGCCAGCGAAATCGAGGCTCCCGAACCGTCCGACGAGGACGAAAAGTCCCGGCCGGAGACGGACGAGAACGACGGCGATCGGGAAACGCCGGCACCGACGAAGCCCAGGTCGAAACCGAAAGCCGATCCCGAAATCCCCGACGGAACCAACATGGCCAGCGTCACCGTGCGTGAAGCGCTGCGCGATGCCATGGCGGAGGAAATGCGCCGCGACGAACGGGTGTTCGTGATGGGCGAAGAAGTCGCCGAATATCAGGGCGCCTACAAGGTGACCCAGGGTCTTCTCGAAGAATTCGGGCCCGAGCGCGTGATCGACACGCCGATCACGGAATACGGTTTCGCGGGCATCGGCACCGGCGCGGCGATGGGCGGGCTGCGTCCCATTGTCGAGTTCATGACGTTCAACTTCGCGATGCAGGCCATCGATCACATCGTGAACTCTGCTGCGAAGACCAATTACATGTCGGGCGGACAGATGCGCTGCCCGATCGTTTTTCGCGGGCCCAATGCCGCCGCCAGCCGGGTTGGGGCGCAGCACAGCCAGAACTACGGCCCATGGTATGCCAGCGTTCCCGGTCTGATCGTTATTGCGCCTTACGACAGCTCGGACGCGAAAGGCCTGCTGAAGGCCGCGATCCGTAGCGAAGATCCGGTGGTCTTCCTCGAGAACGAGCTGGTTTACGGCAAGACGTTCGAATTGCCCGAGCTTGACGACCATGTTCTGCCGATCGGCAAGGCGCGGACTATGCGCGAAGGCTCCGACGTCACCATCGTCAGCTACTCGATCGGCGTCGGCTTCGCGCTCGAAGCAGCGGAGAAGCTGGCCGAGGAGGGCATCGATGCCGAAGTCATCGACTTGCGAACCCTGCGCCCGCTCGACCGGGAGGCCATTCTCGAAAGCCTGGCCAAGACCAATCGCCTCGTCATTGCCGAAGAAGGCTGGCCGACCTGCTCGATCGCGTCCGAAGTGATTGCGATCTGCATGGAGGACGGCTTCGACCATCTCGATGCGCCGGTTCTGCGGGTGTGCAACGAGGACGTGCCGCTGCCCTATGCAGCCAATCTCGAGAAAATGGCGCTGATCGACGCCGACCGGATCGTGCAGGCGGCGAAAAAGGTCTGCTACGTTTGACGGATCGGGGTGCGATGGAGCCCTTATGGGGCCGCCCGTCGCACCCCGTTATACACGGAGCGATCCGCAGAACATCGGGATTGCCGGAGTCGCGCGATCAGCAGCTGCTGACCGGTGCAGCGGGGGCAGGGTTGAAGACCCCCGACAGATCGCGGTCGTCGCGCACGTACATCGCGGCGGTCTTGTAGATCGTCTGCTCTGGGATCAGTTCGCCGAAGATCACCGGTCGATAGTCGTAGAAGACCTCGGCGTACATGATCGCGAAGTTCGACTCGGCCTGAACCTGCCGCGTTCCGCTGCCCATTCCTTGAAATGCGGTGCCGGTCTCGCCGGTCCCTTCGGGTCCGTATTTCGATGGATAGGTCTTGTCGCCGCCGCACCGCTGCCAGTGAATCCATTGGCCACCGTCATCGTTCACCTCCAGGCTGGAGAGGATGACACGGCCGTTTTCCTTCAGGTCGAGATTGCCGCCCTGGAGAAACGCGGCCCTGATCGACTCGTTGGCGTCCAGTTCCCGAAAACGCGGGTTGCCGCCAACGATCTCCTGCTTTGCGCGCGACGCGTTATCGGCAAGCGATATGGCGATCTGGTTCACACGCAGATGGACAGTGGTATAGTTGACCAGTTCCAGACCCCCGAAACCGAGGGCGATCATTATCGGCAACGAGTAGGCGAATTCGATCAATGCAACGCCTTCGCATGCTCGGGCGAACGCGCGCATGCGATCTGAAATCGCTGTCAGGGAAATGTTTAAGGGCATATGTACACTGATCGACGAGTGGCCTGCTGTCCGAATGGCTGGTTGCGCATTACCGTGGTCGCCTGGGCAAAGCCCCTGTGCGGCAGTCCCACCATTCTCCAGAACGGGAACAGTCGGTCGTAAGTCACCGTAACTTCGTACAGTACGACGTCGTCGGCTCCGCCGAGTCCCTCGGCGCCGACGTCGGGATCCCATTCACCGTTGTCGTTTCGATCGGTGAAGCATTCGGTATCGTCGTAGGTCCCGCTGCCGTTGGCATCGTCGAAGTCCTCTGGTGTTCCCACATCGCTGAAGGTCTCGTAGTTCAGTCGGCGGATTGTGAGGTCGTCCTCTTCGAGAAACGGCATGACCGCCTCTACCCGTTCGCGCACCTCCGCGTCGATCGCGTCCTGGCCGGCGCGTCCGGTCTCTAAGCCGGAGTCGCGTCCGGCTTCCTGAACCGCACCCTGCAGAACGGACTGCATGTAAAGCCCGTGCCCGAGATCGAAGATCCCGAAGATGAACATGAGCAGGACTGGCGCGACTATGGCAAATTCAACAATAGTCACACCATCGCGGGCGTCTTTCAACCTGGCGAGAGCTAAAGAAAGCGTCATTGGCCAAGCCTCAAATCGGCGACCTGTGACGCGATATAGCGGAACGTTGCGCGCAGTTCGGTGACATCGCTGGAGAAATAAGCGCGGTGCCCGGTCGCACAGGCCTTCATCTCGTCTGTCAGCGACGATCCGAATCCGATCACCCAAACGGTGTAACCTTCGCTTTTGATGGCATTGCATGCGGCGACAAAGCGCGCATCGTGATAGGGCGGCAGATCGTCTCTGTTCGTGTATCTGGGAGCGACACGGTTGTCGTACTTCTCCAGGCCATATGCCGAGTAATAGTTGGTTTCAGGCGCCATCTCGCCATCGGTCATGAAGATGATGTGGCGGCTGACCGAACGATCGGGCTCGTCGTTGACCGTCGTGGCGAAGATGCCGTTCGGGCTTGCCAGACGCCCGCCCCAGATCATCCCTATGTCATGGTAGGTTCCGCCAACCGCATTCAGATCGTCGAGATAGTCTTCAAGCCATTGCGGAACTTGATCGGGCGTGAGATCGACCTCCTGGAAAAGGCGCATCGGTGCCGGGCAGTAACTTGTTACACTCGATCTCGTACTGCTCGAGTCGACTCCGTCATAGTAGTTGTCGCGATAGAAGACCGCGGGCGCGAAATAGGGTTTCCACCGCGTTTCGTCGCTATCGGGAGCCGAGTTTATATCGAGGTCGGTCGCACCCGACGGAACGGGATCCATGTCCTCGTCCACCACTGTCGCCCGCTCTTCGATACATCCTTCCCAGGTATAGCCTGTTTTCGTCAGACCGCTGGTGCCTTCCATTACCGCAAGCGAGCGGATGTCGTGGAAGCCTGGCGTGGGTGTATAGGCGTTGGACGAAACCCAAGTCACGAACTCGACCGGTCCGAACGATTTCAGTGCTGAAACGTCGATATCGGTCTGCGCATAGCGCCACAAGCTCTCGCTTTCATATACTGTCTTGTAGGAGTCGACCGTGACCGTTTTCTTTTGGCGCTTGCATACGCCCCAGCCATTGCCAACGTGTGTCCATGATCCCTTGCTGTATGTAATCTCGGTCGTCGATCCGGGCGGCGCTCCCCATGTCTCCGGGTTCCGGCCATTTTGGGGATAGTCATTATTCCAATAACGCTTGCAATCCTCCCGGGATGTATAACTAGAGTAAGTTTCGGATTCGGTTTTAGTATGGGAATCTTCAGGGATATATTTCGGTGTTTCGAAATAGGCACGCCGCGATTGGTAGGGAACACTGTCGGCTATGTAGTCCATCGGCATCTCGCCATTGACTAGCAAACGTCGGGCATTCACCGTCATGCTATAGGGCACGAAGCCATAGCGAACGCGCACTTCATCGTCGGTTACCGACGAGGCAATCGTCTTGTGGAAGTCCTTCACAGCATCGCGCAGGCCCTGGATGCGCGTACCGGCCATGGAGCCGGTAGTGTCGAGCACGAACATGATGTCGGAATTCGTGATCTGCAGCTCCGCCATGCAATTTACCGAGAAAGAAAGGTCGGTCTTGCCGAATATCTTCATCAGTACGGTGGGGATGCGCGCGCTTGCGGTACCCAATACGTCGCCGTCTACGCCGGCTTGCGTGGTAAAAAGGACCTGATCGGCATTGACGATCCTGGAATCGAAATTGGCATTGAACATGCTCGCGGCCTTGGCCCGCTCGTCGCTCTCGTACTCGCCGGTTTTGGCCATGGCGCGGCGGCCGGCGAGGACTCCGGCATCGCAGGCGTTCTGCAACTGCGTTTTTGTCAGGTAGGCACGGCTGGTGTCGACCCCGCCGCCGACGATGGCGATCAGCGGGATAATCGACGCGGCGACAATAGCGAGGGTGTTTCCCCCTTTATCGCGTCCCAGCGCGGCAAACAGTTTATCAGTGCCCATAAGTTTAGCCAGAATCCGCAGCTTCCCTGACCAGCGCACTAGTGACGCCGCATTAAAAAACTCCAAATGACGGATTTGCCGGCGTGGGGATGACCGTGGTGAACCGGCATCCTCCCTGCTATCGGACGGCCAGGCATGATCGACGAGATGCTCCCCCTGCCGCAACGTCTGGCGCTTCACTACGCGCCCGGGCCTGCCCGCGCTCCAACGCTCGCTCTGCTGGCGCTCGACGCGCGCTTGTCCGAACTCGTGGCCAAGGCGAACGAGCCGCTCCTCGCGCAGCTGCGGCTCGCCTGGTGGCGCGACGAGCTGGGCAAGCCGCAGGCCGAACGCGCCCGAGGGGATCCGGTGCTCGACGCGCTCGAGGCCTGGGCAGGCGAGGAACAGGCGCTCGCCGGGCTCGTCGATGGATGGGAGCAACTGATCGGCGATGCGCCGCTACCCACAAGTTCGCTGGAAAAGTTCGCCGACGGCCGCGGCAATGCCTTCGCGGCGCTTGCCCGGCTGACGGGGCAAGGGCAATCGGCAAAGGCGGCAGGCCACGCCGCCAGGATCTGGGCCCTGGCCGATTTCGCCGCTCATTCGAGCAATGCGGAAGAACGGTCGACCGCGCTCCAGCTTGGCGGTGCGCTTGCTCGCCGGGCCGGTGCGAAGCTACCGCGTCCGTTGCGCGCGGTCGCTGTCCTGCGCGGTCTCGGCCGGCGCGCGATCGAGCGTGGCGGGGGGCCGTTGGTCGGCGGTCGGCGGGACGTGCTCGCCACCATGCGGCTCGGCATGTTGGGGCGCTAGATTGAGGGTCCGTCGGGGGAGGGGAGTATCATGAACCGGGTCGTGCTTACGGCGATCGCCACGCTGGTCCTCGTGGGGCTGGGCCTGTTCTGGTGGCAGGGCAGGGCCGAAGTGGAGCAGGGAGCGCCGCCGCCCTTGCTCGAGGAAGTGCAGGAGGACGAACAGAGCCTGCCCGAAGTCGATCCCGGCGAAATGGTCGGCCCGGAACCGCCCGAAGCGACCGAACTGACACGCGAAGAGCGGCGCTTCTTCCGCTACGATCGCAATCGCGATCGCCGCATCACGCGGACCGAGATGCTCGCTTCGCGCACCGCCGGTTTTCGCAGACTGGACGTCGACGGAAACAATCTGCTTACCTTCGAAGAATGGGCGGTAACGACGGCCGAACGCTTCGAGGGAGCGGATGCCGACGGCGACGGTGAACTGACCCCGGCAGAATTCGCCACGACCGCTCCCAAACGCCGGTCCAAGCCGGCGTGCCGCTGCTGATCGGCGTCGGCGCTTCGCGGGAAAGCGGCTTATGCCGGAATGGCATCCAATTCGGCAATCCACGCACCGAACTCGGCCTTCGCCCGAGTGGTATAGGCTTCCTTGCGCGCCTTTTTCTTCACGTCGTGCAGCGGCGGGAAAAGCCCGAAATTGACATTCATTGGCTGGAACGTTTCCGCGTCCGCATCGCCGGTGATGTGCGCGAGAAGGGCGCCCATCGCGGAGCTGCGAGGGGGTGGAGACCAATCGGCATTGCCCAGTTCGGCAGCCGCCATCATGCCCGCCATCAGCCCCACGGCCGAGCTTTCGACATAGCCTTCGCAGCCGGTTATCTGGCCTGCAAAGCGGATATGCTCGCCACCTCGCAACCGCAACTGCCTGTCCAGCACCAGCGGCGAATTGAGAAAGGTGTTTCGGTGAAGGCCGCCGAGGCGGGCGAACTCGGCATTCTCCAGCCCCGGGATCGTTCGGAAAAGGGCGACCTGCGCGCCATGCTTGAGCTTGGTCTGGAAGCCCACCATGTTCCACAGGGTTCCGAGCTTGTTGTCTTGCCGCAACTGGACGACGGCATAGGGCCAGCGGCCCTGGGGAAACTCGGGGCAGGCCGTGCGCGGATCGTCGAGGCCGACGGGCTTCATCGGCCCGAAACGCAAGGTGTCGACGCCCCGGCTTGCCATGACCTCGATCGGCATACAGCCTTCGAAATAGGGGGTATTGGCCTCCCACTCCTTGAACGTGGTCTTCTCGCCGTCGAGCAGCCCCTGATGAAAGGCGAGATATTGCGCCTTGTCCATCGGGCAGTTGATGTAGTCCTTGCCGTCCCCCTTGTTCCAGCGGCTCTGGAACCAGGCGACGTCCATGTCGATACTGTCGCGATGGACGATCGGGGCGATCGCGTCGAAGAATGCGAGCCGGTCTTGCCCCGTTGCACGCACGATGCTCGCCGCCAGGGCTTCGGCTGTCAGCGGGCCGGTGGCGACGATCGTGGGGCCGCTGTCGGGCAATGCGTCGATCCGTTCGCGCACGATGGTGACGTTCGGATGCTCGCGGAGCGTCCGCTCGACTTCGGCAGAGAACACGTCGCGATCCACCGCCATTGCCGAACCTGCGGGGACGCGCGCCTTCTCGCCCGCACGCATGACAAGCGAATCGAGGCGGCGCATTTCGTGATGGAGGAGGCCGACCGCGTTGCGTTCGTCGTCGTCCGAGCGGAAGCTGTTCGAACAGACCAGCTCGGCCAGCCCCTCGGTCTGGTGCGCCGGGGTGGTGGCCCCGCTGCCGCGCATTTCCGACAGGCGCACGCGAAAGCCGCGCCGGGCGAGCTGCCAGGCCGCCTCGCTTCCCGCCAGGCCGCCGCCGATAATGTGTACGTCATGGGTCATTGTCGGCAGAGACCTAGTGGTTGCGCCACCCCCGGTTCAAGTCCAAGAACGCGCTTTTCGGGGGTAAGCAGGACGATGACGAGGCGCGCGCTGGTCGAACACAGGCCCTGGCTGTTCGCTGCGATCGCCGCGGCGACCATATACTATGTCGCGCGCGACTGGCAGGTGGGCGAGCTGTGGTTGATCCTGCTCAAGGGAGCGGGATGCCTGTGTCTGGCGGCCTATGCCCTGTCGCGCCATGCCAGTGCCGACGCCCGCCTCCTGGGCCTGATCATGGCCTTGTCCGCCCTCGGCGACATGCTGATCGAACTCGACTTCGTTTGGGGTGGGGGCGCGTTCTTCGCGTCGCATCTCGCGGCAATGGCCCTCTATCTACGCAATTTGCGCGATCGTCCGCAGTCCAGCCAGAAGGCGCTGACGGTGACGCTGCTGGTCGCAACTCCGCTGATTTCCTGGCTCGTATCGGGCGATTCGCGTGTCGCCCTCTATGCTCTGGCGCTGGGCGGAATGGCGGCCTGCGCCTGGATGAGCCGCTTCCCCCGCTACCGGGTCGGCCTGGGCGCGGTGCTGTTCGTGATTTCCGACTGGCTGATCTTCGCCCGGTTCGGCCCGCTGGCCGCTAGCCCGCTGCCGGGATTGCTCATCTGGCCGATATACTTTTCGGGGCAGTTCCTGATCGCCACCGGGATCGTGCAGACTTTGCGCAGACACGATCCCGGAGAACGATAGAGCCATCGTCACGCCACCCGCGAGCAGCCAATCGGCGAAGTCCGCTGCCCGAGGGTCAAGCGCCAAGCCGTCATTCGGGATCCTGGGGCCTGTCGTCGCGCGTCGCGGGGTTCGTAGGGGCGGTCTCGTCGGCATCCCGGGCCAGCATGCCTTCGACGATCATCGCCTCTGCCTCGCTTTCGGGCGCTTCTTCTTCGTCGAGGCGAACCGCGCTGACGATATGTTCGCCCTCGGCGACCTTGAACAGGCGCACGCCAGCCGACCCGCGGCCGATCACACGCAGGCTGTCCAGCCCGATACGGATCAGCTTGGCCCGGTCGGTCACCAGCATCAACTGGTCGCGTTGAGTCGCGTTGAAGCTGGCGACCACGGGGCCGTTGCGTTCGATATTGTCGATGTTGACGATACCCTGACCACCGCGCCCGATGCGCCGGTACTCGAAGGCCGAAGACAGTTTGCCGTAGCCATTGGCGCAGACGGTCAGGATGAACTGCTCCTTCGCCGCCAGTTCCTCGAAGCGTTCCCGGGCAAGCTCGCACTCGCCTTCGCGTTCGCCCTTCCAGGGGGCGAAGCGGAGGTATTGTTCGCGCTCTTCCGCGTCGGTGCCGACGCGACGGAGGATCGAGAGCGAGACAACCTCGTCGTCGCCCTTCAGATTCATGCCTCGCACCCCGGTCGAGGTGCGGCTCGTGAACTCGCGCACGTCCTCGCCCGCGAAACGGATCGCCTTTCCGTTGCGGCTGGCGAGAAGAACGTCGTCGTTTGCGTCCAGCAGGGCGACCCCGATCAGTCGGTCGTCGCTACCCTCTTCGAACTTCATCGCGAACTTGCCGTTCGAAGGGATATTGGTGAAAGCGTCCATCGAATTGCGGCGCACATTGCCTTTCGCGGTCGCGAATACGACCGAGAGCGCTCCCCAGCTGTCTTCGTCTTCGGGGAGGGGCAGTACGGTCTGGATCGTCTCCCCGTCGTCCAGCGCGGGCAGGAGGTTGACGATCGGGCGCCCCCGCGTGGCGGGGCCCCCTTCGGGCAGCTTCCAGACCTTGAGGCGATAGACTTTGCCCGCTGTCGAAAAGAACAGCACCGGATTGTGGGTCGAGGTGACGAACATGTCCATCACCGCGTCTTCCTGTTTCGTGGTCATCCCCGCGCGCCCCTTGCCGCCACGGGCCTGCGCCCGGAACGTCGAAAGCGGGGTGCGCTTGATGTAGCCGTCGAGCGTGACCGTCACGACCATCTCGTCGCGTTCGATCAGGTCCTCGTCCTCGATCCCGTCCCAGGCCGGCGCGATGTCGGACAGGCGCGGAGTGGCGTAGAGATCGCGAATTTCCTGCAGCTCTTCGCGCAAGACCGTGTAAAGCTTCTGCCTGTCGGCAAGGATCGCGAGATACTCTTCGATCGCGATCGACAGTTCCTTCAGCTCGGCGCCGATCTCGTCGCGGCCGAGCGCGGTCAGGCGGTGTAGCCGCAATTCGAGAATGGCCTTCACCTGTCGTTCCGACAGGCGGTACGTCCCGCCTTGCTGCTCGGCATCGGGTTCGATCGCTTCGACCAGCCGGATGTACTGCGCGATATCGCCGATCGGCCATTCGCGAACGAGCAGCTTCTCGCGCGCCTGGGCCGGGTTGGAGGAACCGCGGATGATTGCCACGACTTCGTCGAGGTTCGACACCGCGACCACCAGGCCAAGCAGGATATGGGCGCGTTCGCGGGCCTTGTTCAGTTCGAACTTGGTCCGGCGCGTGATGACCTGTTCGCGAAAGACGATGAACGCCTGGATGATATCGCGCAGGGTGAGCACTTCGGGCCGCCCGCCGCGGATCGCCAGCATGTTTGCGGGGAAGCTCGCCTGGGCCGGAGTATGCCGCCAGATCTGGTTGAGAACGACTTCGGCGGTCGCATCGCGCTTGAGTTCGACGACGACGCGGACGCCCTCGCGGCTCGATTCATCGCGGATGTCGGCAATGCCTTCGATCCGCTTCTCCTTCGCCGCGTCGGCAATCTTCTCGACCAGGCTCGATTTGCCGACCTGATAGGGGATCGACGTGAGCACGATCGACTGCCGGTCCCCGCGCGAAGTCTCGATCGTATGGCGACAGCGCATCAGGATCGATCCGCGCCCTGTGGTATAGGCGGCCCTCGCGCCCGACTGGCCCAGGATCAGCGGCGCGGTCGGGAAATCGGGCCCCGGTATGATCTCGAACAGCTCCTCGGTCGTGATCCGGGGATTGTCGATGAAGGCCAGGCAGCCATCGATCACTTCGCCGAGGTTGTGCGGCGGAATGTTGGTCGCCATGCCGACCGCGATGCCGCCGGCGCCATTGACCAGCAGATTGGGGAAGCGCGCGGGCAACACGGTCGGCTCGCTCCGCGAACCGTCGTAGTTCTCGGCGAAGTCGACGGTATCCTTGTCGAGATCGTCCAGCAGGCTGTTGGCGACTTTGGCCAGGCGCGCCTCGGTATAGCGCATCGAGGCGGGCGGATCGGGGTCCATCGAGCCGAAGTTGCCCTGACCGTCGATCAGCGGCACCCGCATCGACCAGCTCTGCGTCATGCGTGCCAGCGCATCGTAGATCGCGCCGTCGCCGTGCGGGTGATAGTTACCCATCACGTCGCCGACGATCTTGGCGCTTTTGCGATAGGGGCGCCCGGCGACGAAGCCGCCTTCCTGGCTGGCGAAGAGGATTCGCCGGTGGACCGGCTTCAGCCCGTCGCGCACATCGGGAAGCGCGCGACTGACGATCACGCTCATCGCGTAATCGAGGTAGCTCGTCTTCATTTCGTCGACAATGTCGACTCGGTCGAAATCTCCGGCTGGCGCCAGCGGTGCAAGGGTATCGGTATCGTCGCTCAACGGACTTCTTTTCTTTTCGTTCTACGGTTGGGAACCTGGTGGGAAGAGCCTAGGCCAGTCGACCGGGCAGCACCACCTGGATAGCACCCAGATGGGTGTTCGGGCGGTGTTTTTCCACACTTGCGCGCTCGCTGGCGTGCGGCGGGGGAACCTTCCATTCAAAGCCGGTTCAGAACGTTTTCCCTAGAAGGAATTGCAATGGCCGCGTTGAGACGGCACTAGCGCGTACATCGCGCGTTTCCTTAGCCTCATTGGCAGAATTATCGAAATGGGAGATACCCAGATGCACTTTTCCGTCCGCAACCCCAAGGCGCGTCGTCCGCGTCCCGGAACGCATTTCGCCCTCGCTCTCGCGCTTGCCGCGGGCGGAGTGCTTGGCGTATCCGCACTGGAAACGCCGGCCGCAGCGCAAAAGAAGGGCGATCAGGCAAAACCGAACTATACCAAGGGCTTTGTCGAAGTCTATCAGCCTCTGGGCAAGCGGCTCGAAGCGCAGGAGGATCCCACCGCGTTGAAGGCCGAGATTCCGGCCCTGACGGCAGCCGTCGAATCCGACGATGACAAGTTCGTGGCGGGTCAGGCGATCTATACGATCGGCGTGCGGGCCGAAGACGCCGCCTTGCAGCGTCGGGGGCTGAACATGATGCTGGAGAGCGGCAAGATCGCACCCGAAAACCGCGCGCTCAGCCTCTTCGCGTCCGGCCAGTTGGCTTATCAGGCCGAGGATTACGCGCAGGCGCGCGAGCGGTTCGAACAGGCCGCTGCGGCGGGTTACGAAGATGCAAACCTGCAGGGTCTGATGGCCGAAACCTACTTTGCCGAAGACAACTACGCAGCCGGTCTCGCGAGTTTGAAGCAGGCCATCGAAGCGCGCGATCAGGCCGGCCAGCCGGTCGAGGAAAACTGGATCAAGCGCGGCTTCGCCATCGCCTACAACAATCAGCTCGCCGATCAGGCGGCCGATTTCGGCAAGCTGTATATCGAGCACTATCCTTCGCCCGACGTCTGGGGCGATGCGATCGCGGTTCAGCGCAGCTTCTACGATTACGACGATCAGTCGCTGCTCGATCTCATGCGGTTGGCCGACCGGACCGACAGCTTGCGGTCCGAACGCGATTATGTCGATTACATTTCGGCGGCCGATGCGCGGCGTCTGCCGGCGGAAGTGGGGCGGATCGTCGACGCCGGGCTTGCGGCCAACATGCTGAACCCCAGCGACGTTCTGGTGACCGAAGCGAAGGCGACCGCCGCAGCGCAGACCGGCCCGGCGCGGGCAGACGTGGCCCAGCTCGAGCAGGATGCACGCGGTTCCGGCGCGACAGCGCTCGACGCTGCCGCCGCCGGCGACATGTATCTCAATTTCGACAACACGGCCAAGGCGATCGAAATGTACGAACTCGCGCTGACCCGCCCCGACGTGGACCGGGCGAGGGTCCTGACCCGTCTTGGCATTGCACAGGTGGATCAGGGCCAGTTCGCCGAAGCGAAAGCGAACTTCGACAAAGTCGAAGGCCCGCGCGCGGCCATTGCCGATCTCTGGGCGCTCTATGCCGAGGCGCAGCTTTCGGGCGGCACAGCCGCGCAGTAAGGCTTCGTTCTAGCGAATGGAAAATCAGGCGCGGGCTTCGGTCCGCGCCTTTTTTCTGGCTGTTTCCTGCTTGGAACGTCGCGTGACTTAACGCAGCCGCTTGACCCACACCTGGTCGCCCTCGCGGCGCTCCATGGCGAAGTTGGGGATCGCCTCGACCAGATCGATCAGCCGGGCATAGCCATAATTGCGGGTGTCGAAGCTGGACCGGTTGCCGGCCCGCTGCCCGACTTCCGAAAGCTTCGCAAAGCCCTTCTCGTCGCGCTTGCTGGCGTTGTAAGCCTCGAACAGCAGATGCAGCATTTCGTCGTCGAGCTTGCTGCCTTTTGCACCGTTCGCACGTTCTTCCTTCTCGGCCCGGATCAGCGCTTCGACATCGATGAACCGGGTGCATGCCTGCCGGAATCCCTCCGGCGTTTTTGCGCTGCCGAATCCGTACACCGGATAGCCGTCCTGCCGGATGCGCATGGCGAGCGGCATGAAATCGCTGTCGCTCGACATGACCCCGAACCCGTGGACGCGCCCGCGATACATCAGGTCCATCGCATCGATGGTCATCTTCATGTCGGTGGCATTCTTGCCGCGGGTCAGGTCGAACTGCTGCTGCGGTTCGATGCCATAGCGGTGGACGAGGTCGGCCCAACTCTTGAGCGCCGGCTTGCGCCAGTTGCCGTAAGCCCGGCGAATATTGACCTGACCCAGCTCCGCCAGGACGGTCAGCACGGGGTCGATCCCCGCCGGACTGGCATTGTCGGAATCGATCAGGAGGGCGATGTTTCGGTGCTGTAGCTCGTCGGACATGGGTGCCTAGATGGCTGGCGGCGCGACAAGGCGCAAGCGCTTTACGCGACCGGCCGAAACTCTCCGCTCTTCTGATCGAGCAGATGAAGGACACCGTCCGAAATCGCGAAGAATGCACCGTGCAGCGACAACGCCCCACTGGCTTCCTTCTCCTGGACGCACGGGAAAGTGCGCAGGTTGTCGAGGCTGACTTTCACGGCCGCTTGCTCCATCGCGCGCTCGGCCTCGCGGCTTTCGGTGCCCAGGCTGGCCGCGATCGGCGCCCGCGCTTCGTCCAGCATCGAAATCCAGTTCGCGACAAAACCGCCCTGGCCCGGCTCGGTTCCGTGAAGGTCCTGCGTAAGCGCCGCCTTGCACCCGCCGCACAGGCCATGACCCATGACGACGACTTCGCGCACTTTCAGGAACTGCACCGCGAACTCGAGCGCGGCCGAAACACCGTGATGGCCCGGCGTCGTCTCGAACGGCGGAACCATCGCCGCGACGTTGCGCACAACGAATATCTCGCCCGGATCGGCGTCGAAAATCTGAGTGGGATCGACACGGCTGTCCGAACAGGCGATGACCATCACCTGGGGCGATTGCCCGGCGGCCAACTCGTTCCACCGTTCGCGCTGCGTCACCCATGCGCCCTTGCGGAAGTGGCGGTATCCATCGATCAGATCGGCAAAGCTTTTCATGGGCCCCCCATGCCGCGAAGCGAAAGGGCTGGCAAGACGGGATGTGGGGACCTAGATGGGGCGCATGAACGATCTTTCCGCCGCTCCTGCGCCAGAAGCACCCCGTCCCGAGCGTCAACGCAAGCCCGACTGGATTCGGGTCAAGGCCCCGGTAAGCAAGGGCTATCACGAAACGCGCCAGTTGATGCGCGATCTCAACCTCAACACGGTGTGCGAGGAAGCGGCCTGCCCGAACATCGGGGAGTGCTGGACGAAGAAGCACGCGACCGTGATGATCCTGGGCGACGTGTGCACCCGCGCCTGCGCGTTCTGCAACGTCAAGACGGGCATGCCCCGCATGGTGGACCCGATGGAGCCCGAGAACGTGGCCATCGCCGCGGGAAAGATGGGCCTCAATCACATCGTCATCACCAGTGTCGACCGTGACGATCTGCCCGACGGGGGCGCGGAACAGTTCGTCAAGGTGATCAAGGCGCTGCGGCGCGAAACGCCCGAGACGACGATCGAAATCCTCACCCCCGATTTCCGCAACAAGATGCGCCCCGCGATCGAGGCGATCTGCGAGGCGGGGCCGGACGTTTTCAACCACAACCTGGAAACCGTTCCGCGCCTCTATCCCACCATCCGCCCCGGCGCGCGCTATTACGCGTCGCTGCGGCTGCTGGAGGAGGTCAAGGCGCACGACCCGCTGATCTTCACCAAGTCGGGCATTATGCTGGGCCTTGGCGAGCAGCGGCTGGAGGTTCACCAGGTGATGGACGACATGCGCAGTGCCGATGTCGATTTCATCACCATGGGGCAATACCTCCAGCCGACGCCCCGGCATGCCAAAGTGGAGGACTTCGTCACGCCCAAGGCCTTTGCCGCGTTCGGATCGATCGCGCGGGCCAAGGGCTTCCTGCAAGTCGCCTCCAGCCCGCTCACCCGCTCCAGCTATCACGCGGGGGACGATTTCGCCGAGATGAAGGCCGCTCGCGAAGCGAGGCTGGCCAAGCAGCAGGCCTGATGCCCGGTATCCGCGAAAGCCGCACGGTGCCCTATAGCGCGGAGCAGATGTTCGACCTCGTGGCCGACGTCGCGCGCTACAAGGAATTCCTCCCCTGGGTCATCGCGACCCGCGTTCGCTCCGACAGCGAGGAGGAAATGATCGCCGACATGGTCGTCGGATTCAAAAGCTTTCGCGAAAGCTTCACTTCGCGCGTGACGAAACGGCGACCCGAGATGATCGATGTGGTCTATGTCGACGGCCCGCTGCGCGATCTCGACAACGAATGGCACTTCACCGATCTGCCCGAAGGCGGAAGCCGGATAGATTTCTCGGTGCAGTTCACCTTCAAGAACCGCATTTTCGAGGCGCTTGCAGGCCAGTATTTCGACCGGGCATTCCGCAAGATGGTCGCAGCGTTCGAAGAACGTGCGAGGGATCTTTACGGCAGCAGCAATTCCAGCGCGCAAAGCGTCGCCTGACGGCGTATTTCCGCGCGGCCGATGCTGCCGAAATTGCGCAGCTCCCCTTCCGGATCGCCGGTTTGCCCGCGCGTGACCCGGGCGAAGACGACGGTCCCCACCGGCTTGAGATCCGTCCCGCCGTCCGGCCCGGCGACGCCGCTGATGGCCACTGCCACGTCTGCCAGGCTGCGTTCCAGCGCCCCCTGCGCCATGGCCCATACGCAGGCGATCGAAACAGCGCCGAACGTTTCGATGATCTCGCTGGAAACGCCCAGCGATTCCACTTTCGCTTCGTTGGAATAAGTCACGAAACCGCGGTCGAGCACGCGCGAAGACCCGGGGATCTCGGTCAGAGCGGCGGAGACGAGCCCGCCGGTGCAGCTTTCGGCCAGCGCGACGCGGCGATCGACGCGGGCATTTTCATCCACGACCCGGCGTGCAAGCCCTTCGATATCGTCGCTCAACAGAGCGCCCGACATCGCTAGTTCCCTCCCACTGCGCTTGTCGGCCCGCTGTCGTCATCGTCGGCGACGGCCATGACAAATCCGACGAGCCCGGCAAGGGTGTCGACAGGCAAGGGATCGAGAAGCTCCAGACCGCGTTCCACATCGGCGCAAGTTGCGCGATAGCCCGCAAAGAGCGCGGGCAGGCCGAAACGAACTGCACTTTCGACGTGCTCTGGATCGGGCGCTTCCCGAGCCTCAACCGGCGGTGGACAGAGCATGAGCGCAAGGGCGGTCAAGGCGGTGACACGTCTGCCGATCACGATCGATCCTTTCCAATCAGGGTGGCGACCGCCTGTGCAGCGATACCTTCGCCGCGGCCGGTCGGCCCGAGTCCTTCGGTGGTGGTGGCTTTCACGCTAACCCTCTCCGGGTCCGCCGCCAAGAGCCGTGCGATACTCGCCCGCATGGCTTCGCGATGCGGGCCGATCTTCGGGGCTTCGCAGATCACGGTCAGATCGACATTGCCGATCGCATAGCCGGCTGCGGAAACCAGCTTCACGGCGTGCTCGACAAAGCGCGAAGAGGGCGCGCCCTTCCATTGGTGGTCGGAAGGCGGGAAGTGCGTTCCGATATCGCCCGCCCCGATCGCCCCCAGCAAAGCATCGACCAGCGCATGCAGCACGACATCGGCGTCGCTGTGCCCGGCCAGCCCCTTGTCGTGCGGAATACGGAGCCCCCCCAGCCACAGTTCTTCGCCCGGGGCCAGGCGATGGACATCGAAACCCATCCCCGTTCGAATGGCCGGGCGCTCGCTCACAAAGTCTTCTGCCACAGTCAGCTTCTTCAATGCTTCGTCGCCTTCGACCAGGGCCACGACGCCGCCTGCCGCGCGCAGGACCTGGGCATCGTCGCCGGCGTCGCGCGGTCCCTGCCAGCGCCGATGAGCTGCCAGTATCGGGCCGAAACGGAAGGCCTGCGGCGTCTGGACGCGGCGCAACCTCGCGCGATCCGCCGATCCCGTCATGACACCGTCGCCGGCGATGGCAAGACTGTCCACGACGGGCAGGACAGGTATTGCGCCAGCGTGATCGGCCAGAGCCGCCAGCAGGCGCGCGATCACCGCCCGGGGGAGCGCCGGCCGGGCCGCATCGTGGATCAGAACCGACTGCGGCGCGACCGCTTCCAGATGTTCCAGAGCGTTGGCGACGGACTGCTGGCGTGTCTCGCCCCCGGCAACCAGTTCGTACCCGTCAAGGCCCGTCAGCGCCTCGTGCGCCTGCTTCTCGGCGTCCTGCGCAATAGCGACGACTATCGGAGCAGCACCTGCCTCCAGCAGAGCTTCGACCGAATGGCGGACGACCGGCTTTCCGTGCCAAGGCACAAACTGCTTCGGCGCCGCCTGGCCGGCGCGCAGCCCCTTGCCGGCGGCAACCACGATCGCGGCGAACGGGGGCAGGGGCGTGCTGTGCGGCATGGAGACCGGGGCGCTAGCGCCTTGCACCGCGGCGGGCAATCCACTATGCGCTGCCCAAAATTTAGGCACCGCTTCGATGACGACGCTTCCTACCCCTCCGGCTCTCAAGCCCATTCATGTCGGTCCGGTCACGATCGACTGCCCTGTCGTGCTCGCGCCGATGACCGGGGTGACCGACATGCCGTTTCGGACGCTCGTGCGGCGCTACGGCTCGGGGCTCAACGTGACCGAAATGATCGCCAGCCAGGCGGCCATTCGGGAAACACGGCAGTCGATTCAGAAGGCGGCCTGGGACCCTGTGGAAGAGCCGGTGTCGATGCAGCTCGTCGGCTGCGATCCGGAATCGATGGGGGAGGCTGCGAAGCTGAACCAGGATCGCGGGGCCGAGATCATCGACATCAATTTCGGCTGCCCCGTGCGCAAGGTCACCAACGGCATGGCCGGCTCCGCCCTGATGCGCGAGGTACCGCTGGCGACGCGGCTGATGGAAGCGACGGTCAAGGCCGTTTCCGTGCCGGTTACCGTGAAGATGCGGATGGGTTGGGACCACGCCAGCCTCAACGCGCCCGAACTCGCCCGTATTGCCGAAGATCTGGGCGTGAAGATGATCACCGTGCACGGCCGCACGCGAAACCAGATGTACAAGGGGCAGGCCGACTGGGCTTTCGTGCGCAAGGTGAAGGAAGCGGTGTCGATCCCCGTCATCGTCAATGGCGACATCTGCGGGATCGATGACGCCGCCCGGGCGCTGGAGCAATCGGGCGCGGACGGGGTGATGATCGGGCGCGGCGCTTACGGCAAGCCGTGGCTGCTCGGCCAAGTGATGCACTGGTGGCGGACCGGCGAAAGGCTTGCCAGCCCCAGCTTCGACGAGCAGTACGCGGTCCTGGTCGAGCACTACCGTGCCATGCTGGACCACTATGGCCGGGAGGTGGGCACCAAGATCGCGCGCAAGCACCTCGGTTGGTACACAAAGGGGATGCACGGCTCCGCGGAATTTCGCAACCGGGCCAACTTCATCGACGACCCGGACCAGGTTCTGGGAGAGATCGAACGCTTCTACGAACCGTTCCTTCATCGCCGCGCGGCATGAACGCAACGAGCGAACGGCCCGATGCCGCGGCCCAGATCGCCGGTCTGATTTTCGCTGTCCTCCTGCTCGATCCCGACCTCGTCGTACGCGAAGCCAATCCCGCCGCCGAAGACCTGCTGCATCGCAGCGCCCGCAGGCTTGTCGGCGAACCGCTCCTCGACGTGATCGCCCTCGACGACGAACGGGTCGCCCAGCGCCTGACGGATGGCGAGGCGCGGCTGACGGTGCGCGGAATGGCGATGCGCTGCGGCGAGCGGGTGACGCAGGTGAATGTCACCGTATCGCCGCTGGCAACGCATCCGGGCTGGCGCGTGATGACCTTTTCCGAAGTGGGGCAGGGCGAAATGGGCGACCAAGGGCGGGAAGAGACGGCCCTGCGCGCGCCCGCCATTCTCGCGCATGAGATCAAGAACCCGCTGGCGGCGATCCGCGGGGCGGGCCAGCTCGTCGCACGCAAGCTCGATGAAAAGGATCGGCCGCTGGCGACGATGATATCGGCGGAGGTCGATCGTATCGCCCGGCTTATCGACCGGATGCAACGCCTGGGCAGCGAACGCGCCGATCCGGTTGCGGCGACCAATCTGCACGAGGCGATCCGCAGCGCCACCGCCACAGTGCAAGCGGCCGGCAAGCAGCGGGTCGAAATGGTCGAGGAGTTCGACCCCTCGCTACCGCCCGTGCTCGCCAGCCGCGATGCGCTGGAGCAGGTGTTGATCAATCTCGTTTCCAACGCCTGCGACGCCTGCGCCAACGAGCGCGCGCCCAGGGTCGTCATACGCACGCGCTTCGTCAGCGGGCTTGTTTCGAACCTCAAGCTGGGCCGCGCGATTCGGCTGCCGATCGAGATCACGGTGAGCGACAATGGGCCGGGGATCGACCCGATCCTGCGCGATCACGTGTTCGAACCTTTCGTGACGTCCAAGGCAAGCGGTCAGGGTCTCGGCCTGGCGCTCGTCCGCAAGCTCATTCGCGATATGGACGGCCGTATCGGCCATCAGCGCGACGAACGCGAAGGGCTGACCCATTTTCGCATTCACCTGCCCCTGGCAAGGGAAGAAGGAGAACAGCCATGAGCGGCACCGTGCTGCTGGTCGAAGACGATGCGTCGATTGCCACGGTCATCCGGTCGGCGCTCGAGGACGACGGTTTCACCGTCGATCGCTGCGACAGCATAGAGGCACGCGATCGTCTGCTTGCCGCCGGCAAATACGACGTGATGCTCACCGATGTGATGCTGGCCGACGGGGACGGGATAGCCACTATCGAGAGCGTGCGGGCGACATGCCCGGACATGCCGCTGATCGTCCTTTCGGCGCAAAACACGCTCGATACCGCGGTGCGTGCAAGCGACACCGGAGCGTTCGAGTACTTTCCCAAACCCTTCGACCTCGACGACCTGGTGCGTGCCGTAAGCCAGGCCGTAGGGTCCGGCGCCAAGCGGGGGGAAGAGGGGCAGGCAGGCGACGGGTTGCCGCTGGTCGGGCGCAGCCATGCCATGCAGGCCGTCTATCGCATGATCACCCGCGTCCTGCGAAACGATCTGACCGTGCTCGTGCTCGGCGAATCGGGCACGGGCAAGGAACTGGTCGCGGAGGCCATCCACCAGCTGGGCCATCGCAAGTCGGGGCCTTTCATTGCCGTCAACGCGGCCGCCATCCCTGCAGAGCTGATCGAAAGCGAGCTGTTCGGCCACGAGAAGGGCGCTTTCACCGGGGCCATTGCGCAAGCGATCGGCAAGTTCGAGCAAGCAAACGGCGGAACGCTGTTTCTGGACGAGATCGGCGACATGCCGATCGAGGCGCAGACCCGCCTTCTGCGGGCGCTGCAGTCGGGCCGCATCCGACGGGTCGGCGGCCGGCAGGAAATCTCCATCGACGTACGGATCATTGCCGCGACCAATCGCGATCTCAAGCCGATGATCGCCGCCGGGCGGTTTCGCGAAGATCTGTTCTACCGCCTGAACGTCGTACCGATCGTGCTGCCGCCGCTGCGCGAACGGGTCGAGGACATAGAGGCACTGACGAAGCACTTTCTGGGCCTGGCGGCGCGCGAGGGGCTGCCGGAACGGCGGATCGACCGGTCGGCGCTGGCGTTGCTGGAGCAGCAGGCGTGGCGCGGCAATGTGCGGGAACTGCAGAACGCGGTCTATCGCCTGGCGCTCATGGCGCGCGACGATGTCATCGATGCGCCGACCGTCGCGGCCGTACTGGGCGATACCTCCGACACCGCCGTCGCCGGACAGGACGACGGCCTGCGATCGGCCCTGGCGGCATGGCTGGCCGAACACGCACCGGCACAAGGCACCCTGTACCACCGGGCCATTGCAGCCTTCGAACGTCCGCTGTTCGAACACGCCCTCAAGCAGACCGGCGGGAACCAGTTGCGGGCGGCAAAGTTGCTGGGCATCAATCGCAACACGCTACGCAAGAAGCTCGGCGAACTGCAGCTCAATGTCGACGATTTCGCTCAAGGAGGATAGCAGTCTGTCCGGTGAATTTGTCCTTTGGACGGATTTGCCCTTGCAAAACCGCAACAGTGCAGTTGTAAGCTTGCAACTGTGGCGGAATCGACACTCCCCTTGACGAAGCGCAATCCGCGCTGGTGGCGGCGCTTCGTCGTTGCATCGCGGCGAGCCAATTTCTTCCTCCTGCTGGAGATCGTCTCCGCGGTCTCGCTGGCCGCGATGATACTGACCACCTGGCTGACGTTCGACAGGGCGCCGGCCGACGGGCAGCTCGTTCCGGCAGGGCAGATCGCCAGCCTGCTGATCGGAACGCTGTTGCCGGCGATGGCGCTTGTGGTCCTGTTCGGTCGGCGACTGGCCCTGCGCCGGGCGGCGGGCAGCACGGCCCGTTTGCACGTCAGGCTGGTGTTTTTCTTTTCGCTGGTCGCGGCTGTTCCCACGCTGCTCGTAGCGGCTTTCGCGGCAGTGCTCTTCCAGTCGGGCGTGGACTTCTGGTTCTCCGACGATTCGCGCGGCCTGATGCGCAACGCCAATGAGTTTGCGCGTTGGTACTACGAGGAAAACCAGCTGGAAGTCGCCAATCACACAGTCGCGATGGCTGGCGACCTGCGCTACTATCTCGAGCGCGGCAGTCTGACCGACGGCGGATTCGAGGATTATTACCGGTATCAGGCCGAAGGCCGGAACATCAACGAATCGGCCATTCTCCAACGCGTCGCGGACGGCAGCTTGCGAACCGCCGCGATGTTCGGGCTGCTGGCCGACAACGATCCGACGCGGCTCGATTCGTCGATCTTCGACCGGGTCGGGAGCGAGGAGCCCGTCGTCGTGCAGAGCGAGACGGAACGGATCGAGGCCATCGCTGCCATCGATCGCGACAGCGGCATCTTTCTCTACAACGCACGAAATTCCAGGGCCTTCGCCTTCGACCTTTGGGATCGCGCCAATTCGATCTCGGCCAACTACGAGATGCTGACCCAGCGGGGGAGGGCGCTTCAGTTGCGCTTCAACCTCGCGCTGTTCTTCGTTTCGCTGGGATTGCTCGCGCTGGCCGTATGGTTCGCGCTGCGCTTCGCCGATCGACAAGTGGAACCGCTCACCGACCTCGTCGGCGCGGCGCGACAGGTCGGCGCGGGCAACTTCGCGTTGCGGGTGGAAGGGCGCACCGGCCCCGACGAGATCGGTCTGCTCAATCGCGCATTCAACCGAATGACAGCCCAGATCGAAAAGCAGACCGATGCGCTGGTCAGCGCCAACCGGCAGCTCGAAAATCGTCGCGCATTTATGGCAACGGTGCTCGAATCGGTTACCGCAGGTGTCATCTCGGTCGATCAGGATCGCCAGGTCCTGTTGATGAACGGTTCGGCGCAGGCGCTCCTTCTCGACGAAGGCTCGCCGCCGCCTATCGGGCTGACACTCGACGAATTGACTCCGCCGATCGCGGCACTGGTGAACGGCGGAATCGATCGGGGGGTCGTCAACCAGACGGTCGCCGGCGAACTGCTGACGCTCGCCGTCAAGATCGCGGACTTCTCCGAAGGCAAAGTGATCACGTTCGAGGATATTACGCGCCAGCTGCTCGACCAGCGACAAGCCGCCTGGTCCGATGTCGCACGCCGTATCGCGCACGAAATCAAGAACCCGCTTACCCCGATCCAGCTCGCTACCGAGCGGCTGAAGCGCCGCTATCGCTCGCAGATCGAAAACGACGGCGAGTTGTTCGACGAGCTGACCAGCACGATCGTGCGCCAGGTCGGCGACCTGCGGAAGATGGTGGACGAGTTTTCCTCGTTCGCGCGCCTGCCGAAGCCGGTCTTCCGGCAGGAAGACGCGCTCGATCTCGTGCGTCAGGCGCTCTTTCTCCAGGAAGTGGCGCATCCCGAAATCGATTTCCGGTTCGAATTCGACGGGACTGGCCCGGTAACGCTCGCCTGCGATCGCCACCAGGTGGGGCAGGCGATGACCAATGTGCTCAAGAATGCGGTCGAAGCCGTCGAAGCCCGCAAACGCAATGCCGAGCCGGATTTCAGGGGGCGGATCGCAGTGTCCATCGTTCCCGGCGAGGACGATGTCGTGGTCGCGGTGGAGGATAACGGAGTCGGCCTGCCGCAGGACCGCGACCGGATCGTCGAACCTTATGTGACGACGCGCGAGAAGGGGACCGGGCTCGGCCTCGCGATCGTCAACAAGATTGTCGAAGAGCACGGGGGGGAAATGGCTTTTGCAACTGCGGCGGGCGGGGGAACGCGAGTCACCCTGCGCTTTGCGCGCAACCCATCGCTGCAGGGGAGCGAAGCGGCGGAATGATATCTTGCAAGGAGTATTGTCGATGACCCTCGAAATTCTCGTCGTGGACGACGAACGCGACATTCGCGAGCTCGTTTCCGGCGTGCTGAGCGACGAGGGGTACGAATGCCGAACCGCGGGCGACAGCGGAGCCGCGCTGGCCGCCATCGATGAGCGCCGCCCAAGCCTGGTCCTTCTCGACGTCTGGCTCCACGGAAGTCCGATGGACGGGCTCGAAGTGCTCGACGAGATCAAGAAGCGCGAGCCCGAGCTGCCGGTGATCATCTTTTCCGGGCACGGCAATATCGACACTGCCGTTTCCGCCGTCAGTCGCGGGGCGGTGGATTTCATCGAGAAGCCGTTCGAAGCGGAAAAGCTGCTCCACCTCGTCGCGCGCGCCACGGAGACCGAGCGGCTGCGCCGCGAAAATACCAGGTTGCGGCAGGGTTTCAGCGTCGGCGAGGAATTCACCGGCAATTCTTCGGTCATCAACCAGGTCCGCGCCACGCTGAAACGGGTGGCGGGCACTGGCAGCCGGGTTCTTATCAGTGGCCCGGCGGGCGCGGGAAAGGAAGTCGCCGCCCGGCTTCTGCACAGCTGGAGCGGGCGTGCCGACGGCGGGTTCGTGATCGTCAATTCGGCGAGGATCACGCCCGAGCGTTTCGAGCAGGAACTGTTCGGCGAGGAATCGGACGGCAAGCTCGTCCGGCCCGGCCTGCTCGAACTGGCGGATGGCGGGACGCTCTACCTGGACGAAGTGGCCGACATGCCGCTTTCCACCCAGGCACGCATACTTCGGGTGCTGACCGAACAGAGCTTCGTGCGCGTGGGCGGGAACCGCCAGATCGGGGTCGACGTGCGCGTCGTCTCCTCGACTTCGCGCGATCTGGCGCAGGAGATCGAGGACAAGCGGTTTCGGGAAGACCTGTTCTACCGCCTGAACGTGGTCCCCGTCGCGATTCCCTCTCTGGCCGAGCGGCGCGACGATATTCCGGCGCTGACGCAGCACTTCTTTACCCGCTATGCCGCCGAACAGGGCATTCCCGCGCCCGAAATATCGGAGGAGGCCATGGCCGCGCTCCAGGCCTACGACTGGCCGGGCAACGTCCGCCAGCTGCGGAACGTGGTCGAGCGAACCGTCATCCTGTCGCCGCGCGACAACCTGCACATGGTCGAGGCGGAGATGCTCCCCAGCGAAGTCATGGGCGGCAAGCTCGGCGCCACGAACGGACTGTCGACACTGATGGGTGTGCCGCTGCGCGAGGCACGCGAGAACTTCGAACGGGAGTATCTCAGTATTCAGATCCGCCGTTTTTCCGGCAACATATCCAAGACGGCGAGCTTTATCGGCATGGAACGTTCGGCCTTGCACCGGAAATTGAAGTTGCTCGGCATGGGCGAGCGCAGCCCGGCCGACCGCAAGGGCTGAACCCGAAGCGCGAAATTCCATTGCTCGCGGGCACCAAGAGCGGCATAGTCGGTTGACTATCCGGTTGGCGATTTTTCTCCGTCAGCCAGAATGCGGACCGCAAGGGCGGCCGCCAAGAAGAAGGACGCAAACATGCCTAGCGGACAGACACTTTCCGCGCGCCCCAAGGCGAAATCTGCTGAGGAGCCCAAACAGGGGCGCCAGCCCAATCTGCAGGATGCCTTTCTGAACATCCTGCGCAAGAACAAGACCCCGGTGACGATGTTCCTCGTAAAAGGGGTCAAGCTGCAGGGCATTGTGACCTGGTTCGACAATTTCTCCATCCTTCTGCGGCGGGACGGACAGTCGCAGCTGGTCTACAAGCACGCGATTTCGACCATCATGCCTGCCCAACCGATGGATGCGAAGCAGTTCGCCAGCCAGGATTCGAGCAAGAAGCAACGCTTGCTGCAGGATGTCTTCCTTTCGCGCGTGCGCGATGCCGAAGCGCAAGTGACGATGTTCCTCGTGAACGGCGTGATGCTCCAGGGGGCGATCGCGGCGTACGATCTCTTCTGCATGCTGCTCGAGCGCGAAGGCTACGTCCAGCTGGCTTACAAGCACGCGGTTTCGACGATCCAGCCTGCTACGCCGGTGGATCTCACCGACGACTGGGAAGGCGACGAAGACTGAGCTTCGACGACAATCTTCTGGGCGAGGTTTCGCGCGGTGCGCGGGCCCTTGTCGTATGTCCCGATATCCGCGGACAACAGCACGATCTGGATGCCGACTCGCGCCTGGCCGAAGCGTGCGGGCTTGCGCTCGCCATCGGCATCGTCGTTGTGGACGCCAGTGTCGTGCCCGTGCGCCAGGTAAAGCCGGGCACGCTCTTCGGATCGGGACAAGTCGAGAACATCGCCACCGCATGCGAACAGCACGAGGCGGAACTGGTCGTGATCGACGGCGCGCTTTCGCCGATCCAGCAACGCAATCTGGAAGAAGCTCTTCGCCGCAAGGTGATCGACCGGACCGGCCTGATTCTGGAAATATTCGGAGAACGCGCGGCGACGGCCGAAGGTCGCCTCCAAGTCGAACTCGCGCACCTCGACTATCAGCAGAGCCGCCTGGTCCGCTCATGGACCCACCTTGAGCGGCAGCGCGGGGGCTTCGGCTTCCTCGGCGGGCCGGGTGAAACGCAGATCGAAGCCGACCGGCGCATGATCCGTCAGCGCATGGGGCGCCTGCGCAAGGAGCTGGAACAGGTGCGCAAGACGCGCGCGCTCCACCGCGAGCGGCGTGGCCGCGCCCCTTGGCCCGTGATCGCTCTCGTCGGTTATACGAATGCCGGGAAATCTACACTTTTCAATAGATTGACTGGCGAATCTGTCATGGCCGAAGATCTGTTGTTCGCGACCCTGGACCCGACGATGCGGGCAATCCGACTTCCCGGGGTGGAAAAGGCCATCCTGTCCGATACCGTCGGCTTCATCTCAGATCTTCCGACCCAGCTTGTCGCGGCATTTCGCGCCACTCTGGAAGAAGTTACGGGCGCCGATGTGATCGTGCACGTGCGCGACATGGCAAACGCCGCGGCTGCCGCGCAGAAAGCGCAAGTGCTTGGAGTGCTGCGCGACCTGGGAATTGCGGAAGGGGAAGGGGGCGAAAGCGCTATCCCTATCGTAGAGGCCTGGAACAAGATCGATTTGCTGGCCGCGGCAGAGCGCGACCGGATGATTGAAAGTGCTCGGCAGGATGAGAACACCGTGCCGATTTCGGCGGTCACCGGGGAAGGGGTGGGGGCACTGCTTGCGCGGATCGACGCATTGCTGACCGCCGGCGCCAAAGTGCACGAGTTCGTACTGCCTGCTGCACGAGGGCAGAAAATCGCCTGGCTCCATGCGCATGGCCAAGTGCTCGAAGATGATGTCGTGGATGGCGGGGACGAGCCGAAGCGCCGCGTCCGGGTGCGATTGACGCCCAAGGAACTGGGACGGTTTGCAAGCCTGGACAGCTAGCGATCAGTCCTCTTCGCGCTTGACCCGCTGCCAAAGGGCTTCCTGCTCTTCCAGCGGAAGGTCGGCGAGCGTCCCTTCGGCGAGGCTTTCCATAGCGCGAAAACGGCGTTCGAACTTTGCATTGGCGGCGCGCAAGGCATCCTCGGCCGAGATGCCATGCGCGCGCACGAAATTGACGGCGGAGAACAGCAGATCGCCGGCCTCCGCGATGCGTTCCTCCCGACTTTCGGCCTGATCCAGCTCATCCATCTCCTCCACGACTTTGGCGCGCGGGCCGACTGTGTCGGGCCAGTCGAAGCCTAGCCGTGCCGCGCGCTTCTGGAGCTTTTCCGCCCGGGACAAAGCGGGCAGTGCCACGGCCACACCGTCCAGCGCGCTCTGGGCGCCCTTGGCCGACCGTTCCTCCGCCTTGATCGCTTCCCAACGCTCTTCGCGCATTCCGCCGGCCCACTGGGCATCGCCGAAAATGTGAGGATGACGCGCCTCCAGCTTGTCGGAAATCGCGCCAGCGACGTCGTTGAAATCGAAGTGCCCGGCTTCCTCTGCGATCCGCGCCTGAAACACCACCTGAAACAGAAGATCGCCGAGTTCGTCGCGAATATCCGACAGATCGCCGCGAGCAACTGCATCGGCAACCTCGTAGGCTTCCTCGATCGTGTGCGGCACGATCGTCTCGAACCGTTGGGCGCGATCCCACTCGCAACCGTTCACCGGATCGCGCAAGGCGACCATTAAGCGGAGGAGGCGGTCAAGCTGATCGGGCATATGCTAGAGCGATAATATATATTATGTTAAATAAGAGGGGTGCCGAGTTGGACTCTATCCCAGGATCAGGCCGAACAGGACGGCCACACCTCCGAATATCACAACCCAGATCAGCACCATCCGAACGCTCTTCTTCCAGTCGAGACGGAACGAAGCGAAGGCGCTGAGCGCGAGGATCAGCCAGCCGACCAGCGCGACCAGCCGAACCGTATCGTATTCGTTCATACCGCGATCTCCAGCCCGTCGTAGCCGACAACTACGCCATGCGGCACTTCGTCGGTCAACGACCGGTAATCCATGCTCTTGTCCAGATGCGTCAGAACCGTCTGTCGTGCACCGCAGCGGTCCGCAAGTTCAAGAGCCATCGCCAGGTGCGCATGCGTCGGATGCGGCTCTCGTCGCAGGCAGTCCGTCACCAGCAGGTCGACATCGGCAAAGGTGTCGATCATCTCGTCGCGAATCTCACTGAAATCCGTGGCGTAAGCAACGGATTTCCCGTCGCATTCGAAACGAAAACCGGTGGTCTGTGCCGGCCCGTGCGGCATCTGGCACCAGCTTACCGAAAACCCGGCACAGAGTCGCAGGCGGTCGAGCGCCTCGAGCGAGACGATCGTGGGATAGCCATGCTGGCCAGCAAAGACATAATCGAACCGGCGCCGCAGCCGTTCGGCCGTATAGGCCGAGGCGTAGCCGGGTATCGGACCGCCACGACCATAGCGGAGCACGCGAAGATCGTCGATCCCGTGGCAATGATCGGCATGATCGTGAGTCCAGAACACGGCGTCGATCGCGTCGATCCCGTTGGCCAGGAGCTGCTGGCGCAGATCGGTCGAGGTATCGATCAGCAGCCGCCGGCCTTCGTTGCTCTCCAGCATGATGGACACACGGGTCCGGCGATTTCTGGGTTCGGACGGATCGCAATCGCCCCAGTCGTCCCCAATCCTGGGGACGCCTGTCGAGGTCCCCGAACCGAGAACGAGGCACTTCATGCCGCAGCCCTGGAAAACAATCGGAAGAAGTTGCCCGTCGTCGTCTCGGCAAGACGTTCGAACGCTTCCCCCCGCAGGTCGGCCAGAAATTCGGCCGTATTGCGGACAAACGCCGGCTCGCAGGGTTTGCCGCGATGCGGCACAGGCGCCAGGAACGGGCTGTCGGTTTCGACCAGCAGGCGATCGGCAGGCAAATCTTTAGCGATTTCCTGCAGTTCCCTGGCATTTTTGAACGTCACGATACCCGACAGCGAGATCGAAAGGCCCAGATCCAGCACCGCACGCGCGAAATCGCGCGATGCCGTGAAACAGTGGATCAGCGCGGGGAAGGCCCCCTTCCCCATTTCGTCGGCAAGGATCGCGGCCGTATCGGCGTCGGCATCGCGGGTATGGATGATGATCGGCAGCCCCGTTTCGCGCGCCACGCCGATATGCATGCGAAACAGCGCCTGCTGAACCGCGCGATCGGACTTGTCGTAATAGTAATCGAGGCCGGTTTCGCCGATCCCGATCACGCGCGGATCGCGGGCTGCATCGTGCAGTTCCGCCGCCCCCAGATCCTCGTGCGCATCGGCCTCGTGCGGGTGGATCCCTACGCTGGCCCAGACGTCGTTCTCGCGACGCGCCGTCCCCACTACCCGCTCCCATTCGCTGCGGCGGGTGGAGATGTTGAGAAACCCGCCGACGCCTGCGGCACGCGCCCGCGCCAGGGCCTCGCGCTGGTTCTCGACCAGCCCCTCGTATTCCAGATGGCAGTGGCTGTCGATCAGCATCAGGCGGCCTCGCTGTCCGGCAGTTCCAGACGCGGGAAGACGCCGGTCGGACGGTCGATCGCAAAGCCGCTTGCGACCAAACGATCGAACCACGCGTCGCTCCCGATCGATGCGTAGCCCCGATCGCCGGGAGCAACACCCATTTGATCGAGCAGCGCATCCGCTGCGGCCGGAACGACCGGCCGCACGGCAATGGCAAGGTCGTGCACGCAACGCAGCAGAGTCATCAGGACGGCTTCCATCCGCTCGGGATCGGTCTTGCGCAAGACCCAGGGCGCCTGCTCGTCGACATACTGGTTGCAGGCGAACACCGCGCGCATCCACGCCTCGAGCCCGTTGGAGAAACCGAGACGCTCGAACTCGCGAGGCAGTTCCTCGGCGCAAGCCCGACGCACGGCGGCAAGCAGGTCCTCGTCCGCCGGGGTCGCGTTACACTTCGCAAGCTTGCCATCCATATTCTTGAAAATCATGGATAAAGTGCGTTGCGCAAGATTGCCGAAGCTGTTTGCCAGTTCGGCATTGGCACGAGTGACGATCGCCTCGGCGGAATAACTGCCATCCTGGCCGAAGGCGAATTCGCGCAGGAAGAAATAGCGCAGCGGATCGACGCCGAACCGGCTCGCCAGTTCCAGCGGATCGGTCACGTTGCCGAGCGACTTCGATTCCTTCTGGCCCCGGTTGAGAAGGAAGCCGTGCCCGAAGACTTTCTTCGGAAGCGGCAGATCCGCGCTCATCAGGAAAGCGGGCCAGTAGACGGTGTGGAAACGCACGATGTCCTTGCCGATCAGGTGCAGGTCGGCAGGCCAGAACGTGCGCCACAACTCGGTATCGTCGGGATAGCCCAACCCTGTGATGTAGTTGGTCAGTGCATCGACCCAGACATACATGACATGGCCGTCGCTGCCGGGCACCGGAACGCCCCAGTCGAAGCTCGTCCGGCTGACCGAAAGATCCTTCAAGCCGCCCGAAACGAATGCGATCATCTCGTTGCGACGGCTTCCCGGCTCGCAGAAACCGGGGCTGTGGAGCAATTCCAGAATGGGTTCCTGATACCGGGAAAGCCGGAAGAACCAGCTTTCCTCCACCGTCCATTCGACCGGGGTTCCCTGCGGCGAAAGCTTTTCGCCATCCTCGCCCGAAACCAGCTCCTTCTCGTCGTAGTAGGCTTCGTCGCGAACCGAGTACCAGCCCTCGTAACAGTCGAGATAGAGATCGCCCTTGGCCTCCATCGCGCGCCAGATCGCTTGGCTGGCGCGGTGGTGATCGCTTTCCGAAGTGCGGATAAATCGATCGTAGGAGATGTTGAGAGCCTCCGCCATCTCCCTGAAATATCCCGACATCTCCTCGGCCAGATCGCGCGCGGTGCGGTTTTGCTCGGCCGCTTTCCTGGCCATCTTCAGCCCGTGTTCGTCGGTCCCCGTCTGGAAGCGCACCTCGCGCCCCATGGCGCGATGAAACCGCGCGATCACGTCGGCTGCCACGGCCTCGTAAGCGTGGCCGATATGCGGGCGACCGTTCGGATAGTTGATCGCGGTGGTGATATAGAATGGGTCAGACATCGACGCGCTCGCTAGCGGGCGCTGCGGAGGCGAGCAAGGTTCCGATTTCCATCATCAGCAGGCCGGGGTCGAAGTTGTAGGTCGGCGCCTGCCCCGCAAGCCGCACGAGTTCGGCGTGCGCGTCGACCAACGAGGCCCACGCCGTGCGGTCGGCGCGGTTCATCTCGCTGGCCAGGACCGACCGAGCGAGGTCGAGGATCGCTGCCGTACGCTCGCGATCGGGCCGCGTGCCCATGGCTTCCGCAAGTTGTCCGCGCAGTTCGAACCCCCGGTCGCCTTCGCGCACGATGCGCGACATGAGGCTATCGAGCGGCCCCAGGCCGCGATTCACGAAATCGAGCGCAAGCCCGGGCGACCCGCCGGATGCACGGACGGCGGCGGCACGGGTCGCAGCGTCGCAATCGGGGGCCTCCGCTTCCAGCCATCGGCCCAGCGCTTCGTCGTCGAGCGGCGAAAAGCGCAGCACCCGGCAGCGCGAACGGATGGTCGGCAACAATTTTGCCGGACGGTGCGCGACAAGCAAAAAGTACGTCCCAGCCGGCGGCTCTTCCAGGCTTTTGAGCAGTGCGTTGGAAGCGCTCTTCTCCAGATCGTCGGCCGGATCGATGATCACGGCCCTGCGCGACCCGAGCGTAGGGCGCGTCGTCAACCGCTGCTGCAGACCGCGGATCTGGTCGACGGTGATATTGCGCCGGGTTTCGTAGGGCTTGCCCTCCTCGCGCTTGCGGTCTTCCTTATCGTCTTTGGGCAAGTGGGTGAGCACGTGAATGTCCGGGTGCTGGCTGCCTGCGCTCACACCCGCCTCTGCACAAAGCTCCCGCGCGGCGGCCTGCGCGAAATGCATCTTGCCCAATCCGCGCTTTCCCGCCAGCAACCAGGCGTGATGCATGCGCTCGCCGGCCAGCGCCTCGCGCCACTGCCGCCATGCCTGCTCGTGGCCGAGCAGAGTCACGTCGACGCCTCGTCCAGCAACGTGGCCAGCGCCTCCAGCACCCGCGCGTGAACCTCGTCCACCGGAGCGTCGCCGTCGACCACCCGAAATGCCGCCGGCTCGCCGACTGCCAGGGCGCGAAACGATTTCGCCACTTGCGCGTGGTAGCCGGCATCGCGGCCGCCGATCGCGTCCGACCGGCCGGCATCGCGGCGCGCCAGCCGCGCCGCGGCGGTCTGGGGCGGGACTTCTATCAGCACAGTGAGATCGGGGCGCAAACCGCCGCTGCCGATAGCGTGCAGAGCGCGCACTGCATCGTCCCCCACACCGCCGGCGCCCCCTTGGTAGGCGCGGCTCGAATCCACGAACCGATCGCAAACCACCCACTGTCCCCGTTCCAGCGCGGGGTGAATGAGGCGGGCGACATGATCGGCCCGGGCTGCCGCGAACAGCAGTGCCTCGGCCGATGCGCCCCACCCTTCCCCCGGCGGATCCAGAAGCAGCGAGCGGATGGCTTCCGCCCCCGGGGTTCCGCCGGGCTCGCGTGTCAGCACGGCGTCGATGCCGCGGCGGCGCAGCGTCTCCGCCAGCATTCGCGCCTGGGTGGACTTGCCCGTCCCCTCCCCACCCTCGAATGCTATGAAGCGCCCGCGCTTCACCGGAATAGCCCTGCAAGGCCGTTCAGGAGACGTTGCCAGCCATTTGCCTGCGCCACGGCTTGCCCGGTGACCAGCGGAACGCGCGAGGGCGGCGCCCCTTCGGTCGCGATCTCGAGTTCGGCGACCTGCTCGCCCGCTTCCAGCGGGGCCCGGAGCGGCCCTTCGTAACGGATTGTCAGAGTGGGTTCGGAAGTCGATCCGTGCGGGAAAGTGGCGTTGATCGGCGCGGCTGCCACCAGCGGCACGGTTCTGCGCGCGCCCTCCTGCACCTGGGCATCGCCGACATAGGCTCCGCGCTGATACAAGCTGCGGCTGTCGAACGCGTCGAACCCCCATTCCATCATTGCGACCGAGACATCCCGGCGTTCGCGCGACGACGCGGTGGCGGCGGCGACCAGGACCAACCGCCTGCCGTCCCGCTCCGCGCTGCCGAGAAAGCCGAAGCCGGCCTGGTTGGTAAAACCGGTCTTGATGCCGTCCGCCCCGGCCACGCGCCCCCTGATGGGGTCGTGATTGGCCTGGGCGATACCGCGATAATCGAGACCTTCGCGACCGACATAGAACCGGTAAAGCCTGGGGTGCCGAGCGATCATTTCGCGTGCGAGCAGCGCCAGATCGTGGGCGGTGGTAAATGTCCGGCCTTCGTCCATCCAGCCATTGGGCGTGCCGAAATGGCTGTCGTTCATGCCGATCTCGCGGGCCTTGGCATTCATCATCGCCACCCAGTCCTCGACCGAGCCTGCCGCCCCCTCGGCCAGCACAGCGGCGCCATCGTTGGCGGAGACATTGGCGATGCCGAGCAGAAGCGTCTCGACCGTGACGACTTCGCCCAGGTCGAGGAACATGCGCGACCCCTTGCCGTGCCAGTCGCGATAGGCCTGTTCGCTCATGGCAAAGGACTGGCCCGGCGACAGCTTGCCTTCCGCAATCAGTTCGAACGCCAGAAAGAGCGTCATCACCTTGGTGATCGACGCGGGCATGAAGCGTCGATCCGCATCGCGCGAAAACAGGACCTGGCCCGAGGACATATCGACGAGCAATGCTATAGGAGCCTCGGCAAAGGGCTCCTCGCGCTGGGCGTCGGAACCTGCTCCGGTCGAGGCGGTCGCCAAGGCCAGGGCAGGCAGTATTGCAAGATATCGAAAACGACCGGCCAAGTGCGCTCCCGCTGCCGGGGCGCAAGCCGGCAGCTCAACGTGCTGTGAAAACTCTCGCGTCGCTATAGCCGGCAGCGCGAACCTTGGCGAGCGCGGCGTCGGCCTGTCCACGGGTCTCGTATGGCCCGGTGCGCACGCGATAGAATCGTCCGGCGGGCGAGACGAACCCGCCCAGCAATTCCGCCGCCCTGTCGGCGTTGCTCTTGTTCGCGAAGGCGGCGGCCTGGACCACGAAGGCACCGGCGGTCGATGCCGGTGGCTCGCCCTCAACGGCGGGAGCGCCAGGCCGTGCCGTGTCCGCGCCCCCGTCGAGCGGCGCGAGCGGATAAGTGGACGATTTCTTTGCGCCGGCCGCTTGCGCCTGCCCTGCGTCCTGGTCGGGCGCATCGGCCTGCACACCCGAAGGCACGGGAACCTCGCGCCGTTCGGCGAGGCTGGCGGAACCTTTCACGGGCAGCTTGCGGCGCAGCACGTCGAGCAGCGTTTCCGGCGTTTCCATACGCAGCGGCGCGGTCCGCCCCGCACGCAAGTCGGCCCGCTGGATCTCGGGCGGGTTGACCCGCCTTACGCGCACGGGCGCACCTGCATTCGCTCCGAGCTGCGCCAGCGCATCGGGCGCCAGGGCCACGACCCGGTCGTTCGTCATCGGACCGCGACGCTCCACCCTTGCCAGGATGGTCCGACCGCTTTCGAGCGAAGTGACTTCGATGTAACTTGGCAGCGGCAGCGTCTTGTGGGCCGCCGTAACGCCGGGGCCGGCGTCGCGATCCAGCGCGGCGTAGCCGACCTCGTCGTGGTTCATCGCATCGGACGGCGTGTATTCCACTCCGTCGATAAAATACGGCTCGCCCAGGACCATGGGAAAATCGGCTGCGGGGCCGTTGAGCGTTGCCGCCGCTTGTCCTGCGCTGGCTGCCCGCTCTCCGCCACTCGCCGCGCCGCAACCGGCGAGAGCGAGGCCCAGCGTCAGCGCCAGCGCAGCGCGAAAACAGTCATCGGGCAATCTCATCCGCAAGCAATCCCACACTCATCGCGTAGTAATTCGAGCAGTTGTATTCGAGGATGACCCTATAATTTGTAGTTAACAGCCAGGCAGGGGTGCCCGGCCCGTCGGGCTGGAACAGCGAGGCGATCACGTCGTCGGACAGGGGGCGTTGCGGTTGCACGCCCATCGCCCGCCATTCGCCCACGGTCTTCCATTGGCTGTGCCGTTCGTGCACGCGCGGACAGACGGGGGCGACGATCTTGCTCTGCACCGCGCCCCAGTCGAAGCCGGCAGGCACCGAAGCGCGCACGCCCCACGGCTGCCCCTGCCGCCAGCCTGCATCGCGAAAGTAATTCGCGATCGACGCCAGGGTATCGGCACGGTTTCCGAAAATATCGGCGCGTCCGTCGCCGTCGCCATCGGTTGCGAGCCGCAGATAGACGCTGGGCAGGAACTGCGGGTTGCCGAAAGCCCCGGCCCAGCTGCCCTTGAGCTGCGAGCGGGAATAGCCCTTGTCGGCGACTTTCAGAAGGTCGACGAACTCGCCGGAGAACAGTTCTCGGCGGCGGCCTTCCCATGCCAGCGTCGCCAGGGCCTGCGCCAGATCGAAACCGCCGGTTACCCGCCCATATGCCGTTTCGTGACCCCAGATCGCGACCAGAATTTCGCCTGGCACGCCATATTCGCGCTCGATCGCGCGGATCGAACCGAGCGCGGAGGCATAGGCGGCCTTTCCGCCGTCGATCCGCGCGGCATCGACGTGGGTGGCGATGTAGGGGGCAAGCGGAGGATATCCGCTGCGCGTGGGCGAGCCGGGCTGGGCCCGATCGAGTTCGATCACGCGCTGGCTCGGCTCGAGGCCCTGGGTCATCCGCAGAATGGTCGATTCGCTCACGCCTTCGGCCCGCGCCCGGGCGATCAGCAGCTGGAGATAGGCATCGAACGACATGTCCTGAGCCGCGAGCGGCGACGTGGGGGCGGCCATCGCCGCTGCGGCGGCGAGAACGATGGGCAGGAAGCGCTTGATCATTCGCCCAATCTGGCAGAGCGGGCGTGAACCGCAAATGATTTTCGACGGTTAAATCCGAAAGCGGGCCGAGCGTACGCAGCGGTAATGACAAGCCGCGCCGCAAGCGCTAGCTGGCGCACGACGCGGACAGGTGGCCGAGTGGTTTAAGGCAGCGGTCTTGAAAACCGCCGTGGGTTCACGCCCACCGTGGGTTCGAATCCCACCCTGTCCGCCAGATGCCGCCGATTACCGCACAAACAATCCAAATATATCTTTTATTATCAGATAGGTAGCTCATTTCTGAGCAGTAGCGCCTCGGGCTCGGGGTCGCGCACGCCCTATCATGTATAGGATAGCCTTCGTCACAACCGCCGGTCTTACGCCGTAGCTTGCTTCGCTTCTGCTCGGACATGACCGGATTGGAGCCGTAACGAGACTGGCCCCTTTCGGGGCAAACGATCGGAAAGCGGCCTTTCCTATCCGTATCCGTTTGCACGGCGGCCCTCGCGACGGTGCTGTCCGGGCGGCTTGCCAGCCCAGCGACGAAACGCGCGGCCGAAAGAAATCTCCGAATTGTAACCTACCTCGACCGCGATCTCGGCAAGAGGCTTGTGCGAGCTCGAGAGTAGCGTTTCCGCCAGTTCCATTCGTCGCGCGTTCACGTAGTCCATCACCGTAGTTCCGGTTATAGCGCGAAAGCGGCTTGCAAGCATACTTCGCGACAGTCCCGCTTCCTTGGCCAGTCCCGCCACGGTCCAGCGTCGGCCCGGCTCCTGATGTACGAGGGTGAGGACACGGGCGATCTGAGGATCGCGTAGCCCCCGCAACCAGTTCGTCCCGCCGGTGGGATCCTCGGCGATCGACGTGCGCACCGCATTGATGAATATGATGTCGGCGAACCGCTCGATGATCGCCTGAAAACCAGGCTCCTCGCGCGCGGCCTCCTCGATGATCTGCCCGAGTATGCCGTCGAGCCACGCCGGCCCTTCCCGCAGCCGTCCCCGGATCAGGATGACATCCGGCAGGGCGGCGATCACGTGATTGGGCCTTGGGCTGGGAAAACCGAATACGCCGTTGACCATGCGCGTCCGCGAGCCATCTCCCCCGGCGCGCCAGCGATCGAATCGCCGGCCGCTCCTGTCCGAAACCCAATCGGGGTCGATGCCGTTGGACCGCAGCAGGTCGTAGAACGGGACGCGCTCCGCATCCGGTTCGGACACCAGCGTGTGAGCTGCCCCTCCGGGCAGGACCAGGAGGTCGCCGGCCAGCAGTTCGACCGCGTCCTTTCCCTCCATTTTGAGCAGGGCACGCCCTTCGGTGACGATGTGGAACGGCGCGCCGTTCACCTTGCTCTTATCGAAGCCCCAGGGAGCGTGGAGGTCGGCGAAGCTGAGCACGACGCTTTCGAGCCTGAGATCGCGCAATATCGCACTGAGAAGGTCCATGCCTCGGATTCTAGCCGTGAAAGGGTGTCTCTCGCAATCTCGCAATCATTCGTGAAAGCATGAATACGGACGTTTAGTTTGGTTTTCAGGCGAATCAGGCATTCCAGAGATCGGGTTTTCCGAATTATGCGGATGATCGGCAAAGTCGTCCGACACAGGGGAGCAGAAGGATGGACCATATCATCACCAGGCCGATCACGCGCAGGAAGATCCTGATGACAGGCGCCGCCCTAGCCAGCGCCGCCGCGATCTCCCCCGCCCTTGGACAAACCGGATCAGACGGCTTCCAGCGGGTCGCGATCATCACCGGCACGAGTTCCGGTTTCGGTAGGCTGATGACTGAGACTTTCGCCCGTCAGGGAATCGCGGTCATTGCCACGATGCGTAACGTCGACAGTCACAACGCCGCAGCGGCTGACGAGCTTCGCCAGTTGGCCGCAGAGGAAGAGCTGCCGATCGAAGTGGTGGACATCGACGTGCTGGACGAGACATCGGTTCGCAACGGCGTCGAGCAAGCCCTGCAAATCGCAGGTCGTATCGACGTCCTTGTCAACAATGCCGGCATCGTTGTTCCCGGGCCGGTCGGCATGCAGCCCGTAGACGCGTTCGCAGCCAATATCGAGACGAACTGCAACGGGGCTCTGCGGATGTTCCGCGCCGTCGCACCACATATGCAGGATCGTGGCGAGGGTCAGATCATCCAGATGTCGAGTGCACTTGGTCGCCTGCTCGACCCGTTGCTGTCGGGATACTGCGCCTCCAAGCTCGCCGTCGAGGCCGCGTGCGACGCGATCGCATGGGAGCAGGAGCGGTTCGGGATCGACGTGTCGATCATTCAGCCGGCCGGTCCCTATCCGACCGAGCTTCAGGTGAACGGACTTCGCTACTTCGACGAGATGCTCGACACGCTCCCGGATGCCGAGCGTGAAAATTCACGCCGGTATGAGGAACTCGAAGCTCGCCTGCGCGAGGAGCTGGCTCCGGATCCTTCGCTTGACTCGCAAGAGATCGCCGATGCGGCAATGCGCCTTGTCGCTATGGAGCCGGGCAGCCGCCCGAGGCGAGTGGTGGTGGGACCTTACAGAGACGGCATCGAACGGCTCAATGATCTTCATCAGACGGTTCAGGCGGAAATGCTGGGATAGTCCGCTCTGCCGCATCCAATGCCGCACCTACGGTCCTCTGCTCAGTTGCAAACAGGCCGTTTGCGGTGCGACCGGCGGTAAAGCACATCTGTCGACAGCGGCTCCCCAATGGCGATTTCATACCGAATCGGGTGGCCGGCAAGGCACGGTGCACACTGCCGGCTGAACGGAGCCTTTTGGCCGAGTGGGGGCTTTGCGTCTCGAAGGATCAGGCGGTTGATGAACGCGCATCCGGCACGACCTCCGGCCGAAGCCACCGGTGCCGCCGTTCCGGCCAATGGAGTTTCTGCGGCGGCGGGAAATCCGGGTCCTCGAAACAGCCGGCGGACACGGAAACTGCGTCCCTGAGGGTTTCTGCGCGCATGAAAACCACCGAACCGCACTCGATGCAGAAATGCTGTTCCAGCCACGCGCCCGACTCCCCTTGCCGGCGCCAGGACCGGGTTTCCCCCTCTTGCGCGACAATTGCAGTGTCGGGGTAGATCGCCCGATAGGCGAAAGCTGTCCCGGTGCAGCGCTGGCACTCGATGCATGCACAGGCATAGACTCGCCGCGGCTCGCCGGCACAAACAAGTTCCACCTTCCGGCAGGAGCACCTGGCCGTTCGCAGCTTATCCATCTGCCTGCTCCGCAACTTCGGCAATCGTGCCGTCGCGTTGGAACCATGGGGCAAGCGATGCGAAGTCTGCGCTTGCCCCATTCTGCGCGAGCGCCTCGCGAAAGACCCTGTCCATGGCCCGAACGAAGGCCGGCTCGAGCCCCCGCTCATCGCAAACCTCCAGAAGATGCCGAAAGGCGCTGTAATGCGCGCCCAGGGAAGCCAGCGTCCCATCATCGCCGGCGAAGCGGCAACTGGCCGATCGATCGATCGCGTCAAGCAGCGCCGCATCGACCACAGGCTTGAAAGCCAGAAGCTGCGCGCGCAAAGTTTCGACCTCGATCCCTTCCGCCTGTGCGACGGCCATGCCCTGCAGCGCGCCGAACAGGCTGCCCCACATTTGTGCGAGCAATGCGGTGTCCAGGGCGGATGCCTGCCCCGGCACATTACCCACATACGTTGTCTGGCCGCCGAGAATGCGCAGCACCGGCTCACAGGTTTCGTAAGCCGTTCTGGAGCCCGAATAGAGGATCGCCGCCTCGGGACGACCGATGAAATCTGGCGTGGCCATGATTGCGCCGTCCAGATACTCGGCGCCCTGGGCACCGATCCAGCTCGCATCTTCCCGGGCGAGCCTGGGAGAGCCCGACGTGAGTTGTACGACAGTCTTGCCCTTCAGAAGAGGGGCCACGCCATCGCGCTTCAACAATGCATTGCTTGCCGCAAAATCCAGCACGATGACGAATATGATTTCGGCCGCGCGAACGACGTCCTGCAGGTTCGTTCCGCTTTTCGCCCCCATTGCGACGAGCGGCGCGCATTTTTCCGGGGTACGGTTCCACACCCAGGTGGGGTGGCCGTTGTTCACGAGGGCTGTGGCAAGGGACGAACCCATGCGCCCCGCACCGAGGACGCAAACTGGCTGTTTCATGATACTTCTCCGGGCCTGTCGGCTGTGACGCTTTCGGTTTGGGTGCGCGCGCAGAAGCGGTGTATAAAATCGCTCGGCATTGAGAAGTACGCACCTTGAGGTGCGTGTAAAAAGACAGATCGGCAGGCGGAGGCGCGATGACCAACAGCGAGCAGGATGATTGCGGCTTCACGGTGGCGCTCAGGGCCATCGGTGGGAAATGGAAAACCTCGCTGCTATGGACCTTGCACCTGCGCCCGCATCGCTTCGCCGAGTTGCGCCGGCTGTCGCCTGGGATTAGCGAAAAGGTTCTGACCCAACAGTTGCGGCAGATGGAGGCTGACGGTTTGATAAGCCGTCATGACTATGGCGAGATGCCACCCCGCGTCGAATACGCGATCACGCCCCGCGGGCTCAGCCTGAACGACGCCGTGACGGCCATGTCGCATTGGGGAAAGCAGCACGAGGCCTGGAAAGCGCGCCGGAAGACGCCGGCATAAAGGATCGGGCCGAGAACCCGGTCCGACAGAAGGAAACCCTGCTGCTCACGCCGTTCGGCTGCTTGTGGTCGCCAGGTCCTTTGGCGCCAGGATGCGGTTCGCCTGCGCAGCGGCCTGTCGATGCCCGCGAAGCAGATGATCCTCGCGCAAGCCGCCGGTGCGATCGGCTTCGCACCGGTCGCGTTCTCCTTGCGGGTCGTCCGCGATTTCGTATTCCATCGTGCGTCTCCTTTGCGGAGAAACGCATCGCCGGCCCGATGGTGCACACAGTCGCGGCGGTTTGCCCGGATTCTCCGGCAGGATGCGCGAATGGTCTGGCGGCTCAGCGCCCCCGTGCGATGATATCGTCCATCATCTCGCGCAGCTTCGGGTCCCATTCGGCGCGCAGTTCCCGGACTTTGGCAAGCAGCGGCTCGTTGTCCCATGCGGGAACGTCCTCGCGATACAGGTCGGCGACCGCACGCATCGATGTCCGGTCCATGTCTTCGAACGCGTCGCGCATGGCGATGGCCGCCTGCCGGTCGGCGCCCAGCGCCTCGTAAGCGGAGCGCCCCATGCGCAGTGCGGCGTCGTAGGTTTCGCGAATGACGTCGCGGCATCCCATGGCCCACAAGTGATAGACGTGGTCGCGGTCGATCGCGCGCGCGATGACATGCACCTGCGGGAAGTTCTTGATGGTATAGCGAACCAGTTTGTCGATCTGCTCGCGCTCGTCGAGCGCCACGATCAACAGGCTGGCCTGCGCTATCCCGGCCGATGCGAGCAGATCGGGCCGCGTCGCATCGCCGAAATAGCTCTTCACCCCGAATTTCTTGAGATGCTCGAGATGGGTCGAATCGTAATCGATCACCGTCGCGCGATATCCGGCGGCGTCGAGCATACGATCGACGATCCCGCCCACCCTGCCGCGCCCGGCGATGATGATCCGGTTGTCCTCGTCGATCGTATCGGCCTCGCGCCCCTCGCCCCGGCAATAAGCGGCGGCGATCAGCTTGTCGTAGACAATGAACAGCAGCGGCGTTGCCAGCATCGTCACCGCCACGATCAGCAGCAGCATGTCGGCCGTTTCCGCGTCGAGTACGAAGTTGGCGACGGCAAAGGCGATAAGCACGAATGCGAACTCGCCGGCTTGCGCCAGACTGAGCGAAAACAGCCAGGCGGCCTGGCGGCGAATGCCGGCAATCCGCGCGATGATCGCGAGGACGACCACCTTGACCGCGATCACGACCGCCGCGCCGCCCAGAACCGTGCCCCAGTTCTCGATCGCAAGCGCGAAATCTATCCCCGCCCCCACCGTGATGAAGAACAGACCCAGCAACAGCCCCTTGAACGGTTCGATATCGCTTTCCAGCTCGTGCCGGTACTCGCTGTTGGCGAGGACGACGCCGGCAAGGAACGTGCCCAGCGCCGGCGACAGCCCGACCAGGGTCATCAGCAGCGCGATCCCGATCACGAAGGCCAGGGCGGCGGCGGTGAACAGCTCGCGCAACTGGGCTGCGGCGATGAACCGGAACACCGGCCGGGTGAGATAGGCGCCGATGAAGACGACGGCGCCGATGGCCGCCAGCGTGGTCAGGCCGGAGAGCCAGACCGGCAGTCCTTCGGTCAGATCGATCCCGCCATGGCCGTGCCCGGCCTCCGACACGGCGGCGCTTGCCGCCGCAGACAGTTCCGGCAATGCGAGAAACGGCAGGATCGCAAGGATCGGGATAACCGCAACATCCTGGAACAGGAGGACGGAAAAGCTCGCCTCGCCCCCTTCGCTCCGCAGCAATCCCTTTTCGGTCAGCGTCTGGACGATGATCGCGGTGGAGGAAAGCGCGAGGATCATGCCGATGGCGAGCGCGGTGCGCCATTGTTCGCCAACGAGGTACATTGCGCCTGCCAGCACGAGGGACGTCGCGATCACCTGGCCGCCCCCCAGCCCGAGCAGGCGGCGGCGCATGTCCCACAGCTTCTTCGGCTCGAGTTCGAGGCCGACGATGAACAGCATCATCACCACGCCGAACTCGGCGAAGACCTGCAATCCCTCGACATCGACGCGCAGTGCGGAGAGCAACGGCGCGAGCGCCATGCCGGCAAGGAGATAGCCGAGCACCGATCCCAGCCCGAAACGGGTCGCGAGGGGCACTGCGACAACGCCTGCAGCCATGATGACGAACGCGAGGATCAGGAAATCGGTCATATCGTCTCACTCCCGCCCATTGCTGCCGCCGTCACGAGTCCCAGCGCAGGCTGGGACCTCGAGCCGCTTTTCCGAGATCTTTCGCCTTCGCCCGAGGTCCCAGCCTGCGCTGGGACTCGGGATAGGGGCTTGGAAAGATCTAGATATGCAGCGCCCGTCCGTAAGCGCCGAGCACGCTTTCGTGCATCATTTCCGACAGCGTCGGATGCGGGAAAACGGTCTGCATCAGTTCCGCCTCGGTCGTCTCGAGCGTCTTGCCGACGGTGTAGCCCTGGATCAGTTCGGTCACTTCCGCGCCGATCATGTGCGCGCCCAGCAGTTCGCCCGTTCCGGCGTCGAACACGGTCTTGATGAAGCCCTCGGCCTCGCCCAGCGCGATCGCCTTGCCGTTGCCGATAAAGGGGAACGTGCCGACTTTGACCTTGTGGCCGGCTTCCTTCGCTTTGGCTTCGGTCATGCCGACGCTGGCAATCTGCGGATGGCAATAGGTGCAACCCGGGATGTTGTTGCGGTCGAGCGGATGCGGGTGGACATCCTTGTTGCCCAGCTCCTGCGCGATCGCTTCGGCGGCGGCGACGCCCTCGTGACTCGCCTTGTGCGCCAGCCAGGGGCCGGGCGTGCAATCGCCGATAGCCCACAGGCCCTTGGTCTTCGTGCGGCCATAGGGATCGATCTGGATGAAGCCCTTCTCCAGCTCGGCCAGCTTGTCGATCCCGATATTCTCGGTGTTGGGCTGGATGCCGATGGCGACGATCGCATGGCTGAACTCGGTTTCGGACACTTTGCCCTTCGCGTCCTTGATCTTCGCCGTCACGCCCTTGTCCGAGACTTTCAGGTCCTCGACCCCGGCGCCGGTCATGATCGTCATGCCCTGCTTGGTCAGCGACTTCTCGAGGAAGGCGGAGACCTCCTCGTCCTCCACCGGCACGACCCGGTCGAGCATTTCCACCACGGTAACGTCGGCGCCCATGTCGTTGTAGAAGCTCGCGAACTCGATTCCGATCGCGCCGCTGCCGATGACCAGCAGCTTTTTCGGCATTTCAGGCGGAGTCATCGCATGGCGATAGGTCCAGACGCGCTTGCCGTCGGCCTTGGCGAAAGGCAGGTCGCGCGCGCGCGCGCCGGTGGCGACGATGACGTGCTTCGCCTCCAGCTTCTCCTCGCCCTTCTCGCCCTTCACGGTCAGGCTGGTGGGGCCGGTCAGCGTGCCCTCGCCCATATGCACGGCGATCTTGTTCTTCTTCATCAGGTGCGTGACGCCCTGGTTGAGCTGCTTGGCGACCCCGCGGCTGCGTTTCACGACCGCTTCCAGGTCAGCCTCGATCTCCTTGGCTTTCAGGCCGTAATCGCCCGCGTTCTGCATGTAGTGGAAGATCTCGGCCGAACGCAGCAGCGCCTTGGTCGGGATGCAGCCCCAGTTGAGGCAGATCCCGCCCAGCAGCTCGCGCTCGACGATTGCGGTCTTCAGGCCCAGTTGCGCAGCGCGAATCGCCGCGACGTAGCCGCCGGGGCCCGAACCGAGCACGATAACGTCGTATTTGCTGTCAGCCATTGGTCGAATTGCCTCGCGATTTTCTTGGCGCGTCCGATCCCTTTCACAGGGGAGGCCATGTAGGAAAGCGGAAAATCGGACGCTGTTGGATTACCTCAGGTGGAAACTTTTTCGGATAGTGCGGCGATGCGGGGACGGTCGTTTTCGTCGAGCAGAACGAACTTGAAAGTTCCCTGTGCGACTCGGGTGGTCGATTCGCCGTTGCGTTCGCGCGCGATGGCTTCGGCGGCAATGGTCAGCGAGGTGTTGCCGGTCGCGGCGATCTCGCAATAGACCGACAGCTCGTCGCCCACCGCCATCGCGCCCGGGAAGGCGAAATCGGTCGCGGACACGACCACGGCCTTGCCCCGCCCTTCCCGGCTGGCCAGCGATCCCGCGGCCAGCGCCATCTGGCTCATCAGCCATCCGCCGAAGACACCGCCATAGGGGTTGGTGTCGGCCGGCATGGCGGTGACCCGGATCATGGGTTCGCGTCGCGCATCCATCGGATTACTCCGCCACCAGTTGCAGGTTGGCGGCGATCACCCAGCCGTGACGGCACGGCCCGTCGTAAGGGCGGCTCTCCGCGATCGGGCTGCTGACGCGGCAATCGCCGAGATCCTGGAAATCGCCGGAAGGGTAGACGATGCCCTGCCACTCGCCCTCGGCATCGCACAGCCACACGAGCGCGCGATGCGGCAGGGTATCGCTTTCCAGCGCGTCGGCCCGGGGCCGCTCGCGCACCGTTTCCGCGCCGCCGTAAGTGGCAATTCGGGCGATCCCGGCGCAAGCGTCGACCGACGGCCCCTCCAGCCCGATCATCGGCACGCGCACGTCGCTCACCGGCGCGGCGTCGGGCGCGGGCGGGCCGACTGTCTGAAGCGCAAGAGCTATGGCTGGCAGCAAGCCCACGTCACACCACCAGCCCCATCGGGTTCTCCACCAGCTGGCGGAACGCGTCCATCAGCTTCGCGCCGTCGACCCCGTCGATCGCGCGATGGTCGAAGCTGCCGGTGGCGCTCATCATCGTGGCGACGCCGAGCGCGTCGTCGATCACATGCGGCCGCTTCTCGCCCGCGCCGACGGCGAGGATCATCGCCTGCGGCGGGTTGATCACGGCGTCGAACTGCTTGGTGCCGAACATGCCGAGGTTGGAAAGCGACGCGGTGCCGCCCTGGTATTCGTGCGGCTGCAGCTTGCCCTCGCGGGCCTTCTCCGCCAGCTCCTTCATCTCGGTGGAAATCTGCGCCAGTCCCTTGCGCCCGGCATCGGTGACGATCGGCGTGATGAGGCCGCTCGGGGCGGCGACCGCGACCGAGATGTCCTGCCGCTGGTACTGGTGCAGTGTGTCGCCCTGGAAGCTGACGTTGCACTGCGGCACCCGCTGCAATGCGCGGGCGAGCGCCTTGATCAGCAGGTCGTTGACCGACAGCTTGACGCCGTCCGCCTCGAGACTGGCGTTGAGTTCGCCGCGCAGCTTGAGCAGCGCGTCGAGCCGGACGTCCACGGTGAGGTAGATGTGCGGAATGCTCTGCTTGGCTTCGGTCAGGCGGCGCGCGATGACTTTGCGCACGTTGTTGAGCTTGACCGCTTCGTAGGGTGCTTCGGACCCGCCCTGCGGTGCGCCGGCGGCGGCTTCCTTTGTCGGGGCCGGGGCCGCGGCCTGGCTTGCGCCTTTCGCGGGCGCTTCGGCCTGTTCGACGTCGGCCTTGACGATCCGGCCGTTCGGACCGCTTCCGCTGATCGCGGCAAGGTCGATGCCTTTCTGCTCGGCGATACGGCGCGCGAGCGGCGAAGCGATCACCCGCTCCCCGTCGACCTTGGGCGCGGCGGGGGTCTTGGGCTGCTTGTCGGATGCGTCGTCGCCTTTGTCCAGGGCCTCGGCCTTCGGTTCCTTCTTTTCGCTCTCGTCCTTTTCGCTCCCGTCCGGTTTCCCGCTGTCGTCCGATTTCCCGCTCGCGTTCGAAGCCGCCGCCGCCTTGGCTTCTTCGGGATCCTCGTCCTCGCCAGCGAGAATCGCGATGACAGTGCCGACTTTCACCCCTTCGGTGCCCTCGGCAACTTCGATCGCGACGATCGTTCCTTCGTCGACCGCTTCGAACTCCATCGTGGCCTTGTCGGTTTCGATCTCGGCCATGATGTCGCCGGAACTGACTGCGTCGCCTTCCTTCACAAGCCACTTGGCGAGCGTGCCTTCTTCCATCGTGGGCGAAAGGGCGGGCATCTTGATCGGAGTGGGCATGGTTTACGTCGGGTCCTCGCGAGTTTTCGCGGCCTGCTCTGGCCAATTTGGCGCGCATGGGCAAGGTCCTTGCGCGGAATACGATTTCATCGGATAGCTGCAAGGGGGCGAAAGGAATACGCATGCGGGTCTATCTCGTAATCATGGACGAGACCGAGGAAGCGCGCAAAGCGCTGCGCTTCGCCGCGCGCCGTGCGCAGGCTACCGGGGGTGCGGTACATATCCTCGCTCTCGTGCAGCCGCAGAGCTTCAACGCTTTTGGGGGGGTTCAGGCGACGATCGAGCAGGAAGCGCGCGACCGGGCGGAAGTCATGGCCAGCAGCGCCGCGGGCAACCTCTATTCCGAAAGCGGCAGAATGCCCACGATCGCGGTGCGCGTGGGCGAAGGGCAGGCGGTCATCAAGGACTATCTGGCCGAACATCCCGAGGTTGCCGCGCTGGTGCTCGGTTCGGCGGCGGAGGGCGGGCCCGGCCCGCTGGTGACGCATTTTTCGGCGCACGCAGGCTCGCTGCCCTGCCCTCTTTTCGTGATCCCCGGCGGCCTCAGCACCGAGGCGATCGACGCGCTCAGCTAGCGGTCGCGGGCTGCGCGGCGAGGCGTTTCCAGCCGCGCCATTCGAGCACCGCGAACAGCTCCACCGCAATCGCCTGGCCGACGATCGCGACGTGCCCGGTCGCCGTCAGCGAATCGAAGTGGATCAGCCATACGGCAAGGCTGGCGAGCACCCAGCCGACGTTGCCGACCGCGACCGCCAGCAGCAGCGGCCGGACCGGACGGATCGCCAGAAACGCCAGCAGGGCGGCGACGGGCAGGCATATCCAGCCGGCCGCTGCGACAATCGCCGCGGGAAGCCCCAGCAGCCCGGCGACAGCGGCGGTGGCGCCGACACAGAGGGCGAAGAACAGCGCGCAACTCGCCGCATCGAGCACGAGCGCCTTGGTAAGAGAGATAGTCCGCATGAGCCTTACTCCTTCGGTTGGTGGAACCGTGGTCGCAGCGCAAGCGAGGCAAGTCGATTACCCCGCAGGTAATGGTTTTCGTTTTTCGGCAGCGCTAGGCTCCGGTCCATGGAACAGCCCGAACTCGGCGCAATGCTGCGCGAATGGCGGACCCGGCGGAAAGTCAGCCAGCTCGAACTCGCGCTCGCGAGCGAGATCTCGCAGCGCCATCTCAGCTTCATCGAGACCGGGCGCAGCGCGCCCAGCGCGGCGGTGGTCGACCGGCTCGCGCAGGAACTGGCGATGCCCATGCGCGCCCACAACGCCCTGCGCATTGCCGCGGGCTACGCCCCTGCGCACCGGGAGCGTCCGCTGGACGATCCGCAAATGGGGGAGGCGCACGAGATCGTGCAGCGCCTGCTTGCCGGGCACGAGCCCTATCCGGCGGTCGCGGTCGACCGGGCCTGGAACCTCGTCGCGGCAAACGCAGCCCTGCCGGCGCTGCTGGCGGGGGCGGCCGCCGAACTGCTGGAGCCGCCGGTCAACGTCCTGCGCCTGGCGCTTCATCCGCAAGGGATCGCGCCCATGATCGCGAACTTCGCGGAATGGCGCGCGCATCTGCTCGCGCGGCTGGCGGCCCAGATCGAGGCCAGCGGCGATCCGGTTCTCGCCGCGCTTGAGGGGGAGCTGCGCGCCCTGCCCCATCCGCGCACGCCCGGTCCGCCGCCACAGGCAAACGGACAGGCGATTGCGGTCCCGCTGGTGCTGGACCTGCCGCAAGGGCGCCTCTCGCTGATATCGACCACCACCGTGTTCGGCAGCCCGGTCGACCTCACCCTGTCCGAACTGGCGATCGAGGCCTTCTTTCCCGCGGACGGGGAATCGCGCGCCATTCTCGCCGAGCTGGGCCAGTAGCGAAGCTCAGCGCTTCTGCTTGCCGCGCCCCTGGTGGCGGATATTGGCCGGCCGGCCGCGCTTGCCCTGCCCCGTGCGGCCCTGCCGGCTGCGCTTTTCCGGGCGTTCGCCGCGCGGTTCGATCCGGCCTTCCTTGTCGGGCAGCTCGAACTTGAGCGCGCCCGTCAGCGCGTTCGCTTCGCCCAGCCGCAGCTTCAGCCGGTCGCCGGGCGCATAGCGCGTTCCGCTGTCCGAACCGACCAGCGCCTGAGCGGCCTCGTCGTATCCGAAATATTCGTCTCCCAGAGTGGAGATCGGCACCAGCCCGTCACCCCCCAGCCCTTCGATCGTCGCGAAGAAACCGAACGGCTGCACCCCGGTGATGCGTGTATCGAACGTCTCGCCCACGCGGCCCGACAGCCAGGCGGCGACATAGCGGTCGATCGTGTCCCGCTCCGCTTCCATGGCGCGGCGCTCGGCCTGGCTGATGGCGTCGGACACTTTGGCCAGATCCTCCCGATCGCGGTCGGAGAGGCCGCTGCCGGGCGGCAGGTCGCCCGCCGGCCGGGGCTGTTCGAGGCCGAATGCGTCGACCAGCGCGCGATGGACGAGCAAGTCGGCATAGCGCCGGATCGGCGAGGTAAAGTGCGCGTAGGAGCCGAGCGCCAACCCGAAGTGCCCTGCATTCTGCGGGCCGTAATAGGCCTGCGTCTGCGTGCGCAGCACCGCCTCCATCACCTGGGCCTTCTCGCTCTCGTCGGTCACGTCCTTGAGCATGCGGTTGAACAGGCCGGGCGTGATGACCTGCCCCAGCGCCATCGAGCGGCCGAACGTGGCGAGATATTCCTTGAGCGCGACCAGCTTTTCGCGGCTCGGTGGTTCGTGGACGCGATAGACCACGGGGGCGGTCTTGCTTTCCAGCGCTTTGGCCGCCGCGACATTGGCGGCGATCATGAAATCCTCGACCACGCGATGGGCGTCCAGCCGTTCGCGCACCGCGATCTCGGCGATCTTGCCTTCGTCGTCGAGCCGCACCTGGCGCTCGGGCAATTCCAGCTCCAGCGGATCGCGCCGGTTGCGCGCGTCGAACAACAGTTTCCAGGCGCTCCAGAGGTGCTGCAGGTGTTCGGGGGCATCGCCGGCGTCGATCGCTGCCTGCGCGTCCTCGTAAGCGACATTGTGGGCGATACGCACGATCGCGCGGGTAAAGCGCCACTTCGTCACTTTGCCTTCGGACGAAATGCGCAAGTGGCAGGCCATGGCGGCGCGATCTTCGTCCTGCCGCAGCGAGCATACGTCCGCGCTGAGCACTTCGGGCAGCATCGGGACCACGCGGTCGGGGAAATAGACCGAGTTGCCCCGCTTGCGCGCCTCGCGGTCCAGCTCGCCGCCCGGGCGAACGTAGAAGCTGACGTCGGCAATCGCGACGAGCGCGCGATAGCCGCCCTCCCCGTCTGGCTCGGCCCAGATCGCGTCGTCGTGGTCGCGGGCGTCGGCCGGGTCGATCGCAACAATGGGCAGGTGGCGCAAGTCCTCGCGCTTGTCCTCGCTCAACGGCAGCTTGGCCGCGCGCTTCGCCTCCGCGATCGCACCGTCCGGGAAGACGTGCGGGATGCCGTGCTTGGCGATGGCGATCAGCGAGAAGCTTTTCGGCGCAAGCGGGTCGCCCAGAACTTCGACCACTTTCACACCGGCGCGGGGGCTGCGCCCGGCCGGCTCGGCCAGCACGAGCTGCCCCTCCTCCGCCCCGCCGAGATCGGAGATGGGGGAGGAGTTGCGCACCCGCTTGTCCACCGGCGCGAGCCAGCCCTTGCCGCTGCGGTCGATCTCGACCACGCCCATCAGCCCGTCGGTGCGGGCGGGCAGCTTCTTCATGACGTGGGCTTTCCACCCCCGGCCGGCCTCCTCGGTGCGAGCGAGGATGCGATCGCCGACCTTCAGCGCTGGATGGCGGCCCTTGCCCTTCTTGCCTTCGATCACCCGCAGCCGGGGCGGCGGGGTCGCATCGTCGGGCTGCCAGCTATCCGGAATGGCGAAGGGTTCGCCGTCCTCGATGTCCATCACCCGCAGCACGGTGACTTTCGGAACCCCGCCCATGCGGTGATAGGCGGTCTTCTTCCCGTCGATCAGGCCTTCTTCGGCCATGTCCTTGAGACGCTTCTTGAGCGCGATCTTCTCCTGCCCCTTGAGGCCGAAGGCCTTGGCGATCTCGCGCTTGCCGACGACCTTGTCGGACGTCTGGATGAATTCGAGGATCTGCTCGCGCGTGGGCAGGCCGTGTGTCTTGGGTTGCATCCCTGCCATATGGGGGCGCGACTAGTCGCTGTCATCCTCTGCGACAGGAATGGGGGCGAAAGCGCCGGCCGGAACGGCGCTGGCGACAGGGCTCATCGAACCGTCGGCGCCCCGCGCGCTGACCCCGAAGATCCAGTCGTCGCCGCGCACACCCTCCAGCCGGGCGCTGGTGGCCACGACGTTCGCGATCAGCGGCTCCTCCCGCCAATAGGGTTCGTCGGTGCGGCGATGCCATATCGTGTAACCGGTGGCACCGGGGACTTCGTCCCACGCAAGCGCGGTGAATGTCTGAACCGCCGCTTCCGCGCTCGGCGCGGGCGGCTGCGGCGCGCGCGCCAGCCTGTCGAGGGCGCGAACGTTCAGCTGGGTCACTCGGGCGAGGTAGGGGAAATCCATTTCGTCCACGGTATCGCCGTAGACCACGCCGTCTTCGGTGCGCAGATCCTGGTGCTGATGCTCGTAATCCTCGACCGCGACCGAGAAGCGGACCGCAGGATAACCTTTCTCGAGGAAAGGTATCTGGTCGCCGCCGCGCCCCATCCGGTCGGTCCGCCAGATCTGGCGGACATCGAGCCCTTCCGGCGTTTCCTCCGCCAGATTGTCGAGCCAGCGCGAAAGGTTGCGCCCCGGGCTGTCGTTCTCCCCACCGTTGCGACGCTGATCGGCGCGGATGGCGGGAGTGAGATCGGCACGCGGCCCTTCGGAGAAGACGCGGACGTGGCGGTCGTCGCAATATCCATCCGATCCGCAGCTGCCGCCGACGATATCGTTGTTGAGCACGGCCTTGACCGTCCACCCCTGTTCCTGTGCATAATCCGCCAGCAGCCGGCCGCCATAGAGGCCCTGCTCCTCGCCCGACAGCAGAGCATAGACGATGGTGGTGGGATAGCGGCGTTGCGAAAGCACGCGCGCCGCTTCGATGACGAGCGCGGTTCCCGAAGCATCGTCGTTCGCGCCCGGCGCATCGCTGGTGAAATCCATCACGTCGCTGACGCGGCTGTCGATATGCCCCTGAACGATCACGACTTCGTTCGGCCGCTCGGTGCCGCGCTGGATCGCCACCGCGTTGCGAAGGCGCGTCGGATGCGGAATCCGGTTCCCCTGCACCACGCGCTCCGGCGCGACCACGTTCAGACAGCCGCCGCACCGCGCCGAAATCCGCTCGAACTCGGCCAGCCCCCAGTCGACCGCGGCACCTATGCCGCGTTCGGGATCGTCCTGGGCCGACAGTGTGTGCCGTGTGCCGAAGCTCACCAGCTTTTCGACATCGGCGCGCAGGCGTTCTTCCGACACGTTGTCGGCGGGGTGGTCCTGCGCGCTCAGCGGCGCGGCGAGAAGGAGGATGGCGAACGGAAGGAGCTTTTGCATGGCACGCAATTTCGCGGCCAATCGGAATTATTGCAAGGGGAAGCGCGAGCGGCGCGGAGCGGTCTAGTAGGCCTTGCCGATCAGCACCCGCTCCACCGCGGGTTCGCCGGTAAAGATGCAGGCTCCTTCGGCTCCCGCAGCGCCGATCGGTACGTTGCGAACCGTCAGTTTGAGCGCCTTCAGATCCGCAACGACTTTGTCCAGGGCCGCACCGGTCGGTTTCGACCACTGGACCTCGACCCAGCCGGGATAGCGGCCGTTCGACGCGAAAAACGCCTTGAGCGCATCGAAAGTCTCCACGCCGCGCGCCACGTTCGCTTCGCGCCGCTCGCGCGCTTCGGCGAACAGCGCCTGCTGAATCTCCTCCAGCATGGCGGGGATCGCCCGCGCCGCCTCGTCGCGCGCCGGGGACTGGAAGGCGGGTTTGCCGTTCTCGCCCCATAGCCTGTCGCGGCGCAGCAGGCTGACGACGCCGCCCTCCATATCGCGCGCCCCGACCTCGACGATCACCGGCGCCCCCTTGCGCACCCAGTCCCAGCGCTTGGCCGCGGCCTTGCCCGGCTTGTCGTCGAGCAATACGCGCACGGGTTCGCCCAGCGCCGACTGCGAAGCGAGCGCGAATCGCAGTCCCTCGCAATATTCGATCAGCGCCGCATCGCCATCGTCGTCGCGCAGCATCGGCAGGATCACGACCTGCCAGGGTGCGATCCGGGGCGGAACGCGCAGCCCGTCGTCGTCGCCGTGAGTCATGATCACGCCGCCGACGAGCCGGGTCGATACGCCCCAGCTGGTCGTGTGGCACAGTTCCTGGGCGCCTTCGCGGTTCTGGTAACGGATACCGGCCGCTTGCGCGAAATTGGTGCCGAGATAGTGGCTCGTGCCCGCCTGCAGCGCCTTGCCGTCCTGCATCATCGCCTCGATCGACCATGTTTCGACCGCGCCCGGGAAGCGCTCGTGCTCGGGCTTTTCGCCCGCCACCACGGGCATGGCCAGATCGTCCTCGGCATGGGCGCGATAGACTTCGAGCATGCGCAGCGTATGTTCTTTCGCGTCGTCGGCGTTTTCGTGCGCGGTATGCCCTTCCTGCCAGAGGAACTCGCTCGTGCGCAGGAACATGCGCGTGCGCATTTCCCAGCGCACGACATTGGCCCACTGGTTCAGCTTCAGCGGAAGGTCGCGCCACGACTGCACCCATCGGGCCATTGCGTCGCCGATGATCGTTTCGGAGGTCGGCCGGACGACCAGCGGTTCTTCCAGCTTCGCCTCGGGGTCGGGAACCAGGCCGCCCTCGCCGTCCGCGATCAGGCGGTGATGGGTGACCACCGCCATTTCCTTGGCGAAGCCTTCAACGTGTTCGGCCTCCCGCTCGAAATTGGAAAGCGGGATGAAAATCGGGAAATAGCAGTTGTCGTGGCCGGTCGCCTTGATTCTCGCGTCGAGCAGCCGCTGGATGCGCTCCCATATGCCGTAGCCCCAAGGCTTGATCACCATGCACCCGCGCACGCCCGATTCCTCGGCCATGTCGGCGGCGGAGATCACTTCCTGATACCACTGTGCGAAATCGTCTGCGCGCCGGGTGTTCAGCGCATGGCGAATCTTGGACACGTCGTTTCCCGTTGTTTTCTGACTGGCAGGCAGAGCGGCCCGTTCGCGCTACTTGCCCAGCTCGTCCAGCTTTTTCTGCATCGCCGCCATCTGTTCGCGAAGGGCGGCGATCTCCGAATCCTGTTTGGGGGATGCGGGCGTATCGTCCGGCTCGGCGGTGCCGGGCATGAAAGCCTCCGTCGCCGCGCGCATCATGGCCATGTTGGTCTCCGCGATCTTGGCGAACGGGCTGTTGCCCATGCCATCGCGAAACGCCTCCTGCAGCTTGGCCTGGTTCTTGCGGAAATTCGCCATGCTGGCTTCGAGATAGCCCGGCATCATCGCCTGCATCGAATTGCCGTACATCGAAATCAGGTCGCGTAAAAAGCTGACCGGCAGCATCTGTTCGCCGCTCGATTCCTCTTCCATGATGATCTGGGTCAGGATCGAATGGGTGATGTCGTCCCCCGACTTCGCATCGACCACCTTGAACTGCACGTCTTCCCGCGTCATCCGCGCAAGATCGTCCAGCGTGATGTAGCTTGAGGTTCCGGTGTTGTAGAGGCGCCGGTTCGCGTACTTCTTGATGATGATCGGGTCGTCGGGATTGCCCTGGGATCTGGCCATGGAAAAGGTCCTGAAAATGCTGCGCCGATGCTGCATTAGCAGGTGCAGCATGTGCGGCGCAACATAGCCCTGTCTATCGGCGAAAGCGACGGCCGAGAGTGGTGAGCAACTCGTATTGCGACATCCCGCAGGAGCGGGCGATTTCGGGCAGGGAGAACGGCACGTCGAGCCAGTCCCCTTCCCCGACCTGCGGTGCGGCGGTGAGATCGACCACCACCATGTCCATCGAAACCTTGCCCAGAAGCGGCAGTGCCGCTTCGCCGAAGCGCAGCGCGCTCGCCGGGCCGCGGCAACGAAGAAAGCCGTCCGCATATCCCAGCGAAACGGTCGCGGCGCGCATTGCCCTCGGGGCGATGAACGTCGCGTTGTACCCGACGCTGTCGCCGGGCGAGAGGTCTCGCACCTGGATCACTGCGGCCTGAGGAAAGGCGACCTGCCGGATATCGTCTGTCAGTTCGTTTCGGGGAACGCCGCCATAGAGCGAGAGGCCGGGCCGCGTGAGTTGGAATGCGTAGTCCCGGCCGAGGGCGATTCCCGCGCTGTTCGCCAAGCTGCGACGCTGCGCCGGCACGACCGCACACACGTCGCGGAAACGCTCCAACTGCAAGGCGTTCAAGGGACTGTCCTCGTCCGCCGAGGCGAGATGCGACATCAGGATGTCCACTTCCAGCGCCGCGATCGCGCTGTCGCCGAGATCCTGCGGCGCGACGCCGAGACGGTTGATGCCCGTATCCACCATAAGGTCGCAGCGTCCCCCGCCGCCGTCGAGCCACCGCCGCGCCTGTTCGATGCTGTTGATCACCGGCTTGATGCCAAGCCCTCTTGCATAGTCCGCGTCTTCGGAGCGGATCGGCCCATGCAGGACCGAGATGCGCGCAGGATCGACATAGTGCACGATATCGGGTGCCTCGCTCCAGTGAGCGATAAAGAAGTCGCACGCACCCGCCTGCTGCAAGGTCTTCGCGACCGTGCCCGCCCCGAGGCCGTACCCGTCGGCCTTGACCGCGGCCCCCGCGCTCGCGTCGCCCGAAAGCGCGTCGAGCGCGCGCCAGTTCGCCGTGAGGGCAGCCCTATCGAGTTTCAGCCGCAAGCTGGGCGGCGGGAGATCAGGCATCGGCTTCGAAATCTTTCGGCGGTCCCCCGGGCAGGCCCCACCAGGCGACGACCACGCCGAACGCGACCACTGCCCAAGTGTACCACAGCCCTGCGTAGACATCGCCCGTTCGCGCGACGATTATCCCCGCGATCAGCGGCAGGAAACCGCCGAGATAGCCGGCCCCGATATGATAGGGGATCGACATCGAGGAATAGCGGATCTGCGGCGGAAACATCTCGGCCAGCAGCGCGGCCACCGAGCCGTATGTCAGCGCCGACAATCCGCCGAGCACGAGAAGGAGCGCAAGAATGCCGGCGATATTGACCAGCGGCGGGGATTGCCGCGCAAAATCGAAACCGTGCCGTTCCAGCGCAGCGATTATGCCGTCCCGCCGCGCGGCGCTGTCGTCGAACCATTCGGGCGCGATGGCAATCGGATCGCCCGCAACGGTCAGCGACAGCGTGGCCGCCGGCTCCACCGAATAACGCACGCCGCTGGCAGTCAACGTCTCCAGCACTTTGCCGCAGTCGGTCTGCTCGCGGTCGAACAGCTCGGCGAAGGGATCGGTCGTGCATTGCGGGCCAGAGACGACGACGGGGTTCTCCCGCGCAGCCTCCGCCAGGCCGGGGTTGGCAAGCTGGCCCATGCCCCAGAATGTCGGAAACAGCAGGACCAGGGCCAGCAGTGCACCGATCACGATCGGTTTCTTGCGCCCCACGCGGTCGGACCAGCGCCCGACAACGATATAGAACGACATCGCGATCAGCCCGGCTGCGAACAGGATCAGTTCGACCAGTTGCTCTTCCATCCGCATCGGTCCGCGCAGGAACGACAGGCCGGAGAAGAAGGCGGTGTACCAGATCGTCGTCAGAACGCCTGTGATCCCGAACAGCGCGACGAAAATCCGCTTCTTGTTGCCGGGATAGCTGAAGCTTTCGGCGAATGGATTCGCAGCGGTTCTTCCTTCGGCCTTCATCGCCTGAAACACCGGGCTTTCGTTCAGTTTCAGCCGCATCCAGAGCGAGATGCCGAGCAGGACGATCGAAAGCAGGAACGGCACGCGCCAGCCCCACTCGACAAAATCGTCTTCCGGAATGATGAAACGGCACGCAAGGACCACTGCAATCGACAGCACAAAGCCACCGACAACACTGGCCTGGATGAAACTGGTGTAGAAACCGCGCTTCTCGGGCGGGGCATGTTCGGCCACGTAGATCGCCGCGCCGCCATATTCTCCGCCCAGCGCAAGACCCTGAAGGATGCGGAAACCGATCACGATGATCGGTGCCGCGAGGCCGATGCTCGCCGCACTGGGAATCATCCCGACGCCTGCCGTCGCGATCCCCATCAGGGTCACGGTAATCAGGAACGTGTACTTGCGCCCCCAGCGATCGCCGAGAAAGCCGAACAGGATCGCGCCGAGCGGACGAAAACCGAAGCCGACCGCGAACCCGGCCCAGACCAGCAGGAGCTGGAGCGTCTCGTTCCCGCTCGGAAAGAACGCCGCGCCGATCAGCCCGGCAAGCGTTCCGTAGATGAAGAAATCGTACCATTCGAACACCGTGCCCGCCGACGATGCGGCGATGACCAGACGGATTTCTTTCTCGGTCGGCTCCCTGAGCGCCGGTGCTGCGCTTTCGATCATGTGGACGTCCCTCTCCCCAAAAGGCTGCCCCGCCTTATTCCGCCGCGCTCGCGTTGGAAAGTGCGGCGCGCGCCGCTCTCCACGGCAGCAGGATCGCTTCGTGCCGTCCGGGGTGTTCGCGCGCCGCGGCGATGGCATCGATTCCCGGCCAGTCCGCGTCCGGTCCGCCGGCGAGCCAGTCCGCAATCGCGTGCTCGGCGGCAACGACGTCCCCATGGTCCCGGCCCGCCGCACCGGCAGCGAAGACTGCGGCGGCGGCCTGACCGACGGCGCAGGCCGATACCTGCATCCCGATCCGTTCGATCGCACCATCGGCGTCGCACGCTAGACCCATAGCGAGCCTGCTGCCGCAAGTACGCGACACCGCCTCCCCCTGGCGCGGCAGGGTATCGTCCAGCGGGTAATTCGCCAGATCGACCGCGAGGTTCAGAAGCGCAGGCGTATAGAGCCGGCCGGCACCGTTTTCGCTCATTGCGATGTCGCGGCGCCGTTGCGCAGGGCCTGCCGCCGTTCGTGGACGATTTCGACCAGAGCGTCGCTACCCGCATTGACGAGGCGATATGTCCTGGCGCCGCTTATCCAGTCGGGGCGTCCCGCCGCGCCCCAGATCGTATCGTACCCCAGGACCAGCAGGGAAAAGGCCAGGACCACGATGATCGCGCCCTTGATCGCACCGAACCCGAACCCGAGCACGCGGTCTATCGGGCCGAGGAGCGAATTGCGCGAAACCCGGCCAGCACGGCCGGCGATCAGCTTCATCGCGGCATAGGGTATGAGCAGCAGGAGCGTGAACGCGAGGACCGCAGCGCCGGTCTCGCTGCCGACATAAGGCTCGATCGCCTGATAGAGCGGCGTGTGCAGCGCACGGATCGCGAAGAGCGCGAGGATCCACGCGGCAAGCGACAGGATTTCCTGCACGAAGCCGCGCATGAAACCGCCGACCGCGGCCACGCCGACGATGATCAGCACGATGATGTCGAAGACGGTCATGGAACGCGCAAAATTAGGTGTTCGCCACGATGCGGTCAACGAGATTGGCGAGCTGGCCGATTTCGCGATAGTCCAGCGATCCGCGTTGCCCGGCTTTCGCGGTGTCGTCGGCGGGTCCGAACCCGCGATCGAATCCCAGCTTGGCCGCTTCGCGCAGCCGCAACGAACAGTGCGCGACGGGCCGGATCTCGCCGGCCAGCGAGACTTCCCCGAACCATACGCTTTTGCCAGGCAGCGGCCGATCGGCAAGCGCCGAAACGAGCGCGGCGGCGACGGCCAGATCGGCCGCGGGATCGGTCAGGCGATAGCCGCCCGCCACATTGAGATAGACTTCGGCCGAGCTGAAGTTGAGCCCGCAGCGCGCCTCCAGCACGGCGAGGAGCATGGCGAGCCGGCCATTGTCCCAACCGACCACCGCACGTCGCGGCGTGGCGCCGCTTTGCAACCGCACGATCAGGGCCTGGACTTCGACCAGCACGGGTCGCGTGCCTTCCAGCGCGGGGAAAACCGCGCTGCCCGCGAGCGGCTCGTCCCGGCCGGAAAGGAACAGCATCGAGGGGTTGGAAACTTCCTCCAGCCCCCGCCCGGCCATCGCAAAAACCCCGATCTCGTCGACCGGGCCGAAGCGGTTCTTGAGGCTGCGCAGGATACGATACTGATGGCTCCGCTCCCCCTCGAAGCTCATCACCACGTCGACCATGTGTTCGAGCACGCGCGGACCGGCGATATTGCCGTCTTTCGTTACGTGGCCGACCAGGACAAGAGCGACGCCGTTTTCCTTGGCGTAGCGGATCAGCTCGAATGCGCAGCCGCGCACCTGGCTGACAGTGCCGGGCGCGCCTTCGATCGTGTCGGAATACATCGTCTGGATCGAATCGATCACCAGCAGGGTGGGCGGGGCCATGGTGTGCAGAGTGGTCAGAATATCGCGCACCGAAGTCGCAGCGGCGAGGCGTATCGGTGCATCAGCCAGACCCAGGCGCGCGGCGCGCAGCCGCACTTGCCCCGCGGCCTCTTCTCCGCTGACATAAACCGTGTCCCCTCCTCCGCCGGCGATTTTCGCTGCGGCCTGGAGCAGCAGGGTTGATTTGCCGATCCCGGGATCGCCGCCCATCAGGATTGCCGATCCGGGGACCAGCCCGCCGCCCAGCGCGCGGTCGAACTCGGCGAGGCCGGTCGAGCGTCGCGACAACACTTCGCCGGGGGTGTCGAGCGGTTCGAAGACCACGGCGCGGCCCCCGCTCGACAAGTCGTGCTTCTGCGAAAACACGGTGGCCGGCGCGTCTTCCGCGAGCGTGTTCCATTCCGCACAATCGGGGCACTGCCCCTGCCAGCGGTGCGACACCGACCCACAGGCCTGACAGACGTAGCGCTTCTTCGATTTTGCCATGCGAAGGCGATAAACGGAACATTTAAGGAACGCAATTGCCAAGCACGCAAATGCCCGGCACAAGGCGCGCGATGCGGCAGAAGGAACTGAGGATAGCCCTCGTCTGCTACGGCGGGGTAAGCCTCGCCGTTTACATGCACGGCGTGACCAAGGAGCTGTGGAAGCTCGCCAGCGCGAGCCGCGCCTTTCATGCCGGCGAAGCACCGGCCGAAGGCGTTCAGGGCGTCTATCGCGAGCTGCTGGAGACGATTGGCGAGGATCATGCGCTCAAGCTGCGCGTTCTGCCCGACATTCTCGCAGGCGCCAGCGCGGGCGGGATCAACGCGGTGTTCCTGGCCCAGGCGATCCATTCCGGCCGGTCGCTGGAGCCGCTGACCGAACTCTGGCTGTCGACCGCCGACGTCGAACGGCTGGTCGATCCCGATGCCGAGCCTGTCTGGCGCTTTGCCAAGTACTGGGCGCAGCCGATAGCCTGGTGGCTGCTCAAGCGTCCGGGGAACGCGGTGTCGGAAAGCGTCGCGCCCGAAACCCAGGCCGAAGTGCGGCGCAAGGTGTCGCAGTTCATTCGCGGCAGATGGTTCGAACCACCCTTTTCCGGCATCGGCTTTTCGCGCCTGCTGTTCGACGCCTTCGCGGCGATGGCGCAGGGGCCGTGCGGCAAGCCGTTGCTGCCGGCCAATCACCCGATCGACCTGATGGTCACCGCAACCGATTTTCGCGGACATCTGGAGCTGCTGCGGCTCAACAGCCCGCCGGTCGTGGAGGAAAGCGAACACCGCCTTCCCATCGCTTTCGCTGCGCCAACGCCGGCCCGTGGCGGGCACGACTTGGCCGATCCGCTCGAACTCACATTCGCAGCCCGCGCCACCGCGAGTTTCCCCGGTGCCTTCCCCCCGTTGCGGCTGGACGAGATCGATCGGCTGGCGCGCGAACGCGAAGTCGAATGGAGCGGGCGGCAGCGCTTTCTCGAACGAGTCATGCCGGTCAATACGCGGCAGGGCTCGGTCGAGGGCATTTCGCTGATCGACGGCTCGGTGCTGGTCAACAAGCCGTTCGAGGGCGCGATAGAGGCACTGCGCGGCCGCCCGGCCCAGCGCGAGGTCGACCGGCGGTTCGTCTACATCGACCCCCGCCCCGATCGCACGCAAGCCCTTCGCGACCGCGACGACGAACCGGTCGGGTTCTTCGGCGTCATCCTGGGTTCGCTTTCGACGATCCCGCGCGAACAGCCGATACGCGACAATCTGGAAATTCTGGAACGGCAATCGCACGAGGCGGAGCGGCGCCAGGCGATGATTGCCGCCCTGCGGCCCGATGTCGAGGCGGCGGTCGAAAAGCTGTTCGGCATGACGCTGTTTCTCGACCGGCCCACGCCGAAGCGGCTCCATGCCTGGCGGGCCAAGGCGCAGCAGGCGGCCGCCGAACGGGCCGGCTATGCGTTCCAGTCGTATGCCCAGGCCAAGTTCACCGGGATCGTGGAGGATCTGGCGGAACTCGTGTTCGACGCCGCACCGGAACTGGAGGTTCCCGATGCCCGGCCGATCGCGCTGCATCTGCGCAGCGCCCTCGCCACGCAGGGGCTCGATCGCCTCTCGTCGCCTTCGGGAGGCGCCAGTTCGGAGGCGATCGCTTTCTTCCGGGCTCACGACGTCGGCTTCCGCGTCCGCCGCCTGCGGCTGCTCGCCCGGCGACTATCGCGCGAGTGGGATGCGGATCCCGACATTCCCAGCGCGGCCGTGGAAGAAGCGCGCGAGGCGATCTACGCCATCCTCGCGCTCTATTTCGATCGGGAGAATGTCGGCAACCTCGGGCCGGACTTCGCGTCGATCGCGGCCAGGGTCATGACCGATCCCGTCGCTGTGATCGACGCACTTGCCGAACGGCGGTTGTTGCCGGAATTCGATGAAACCGCGGAACGGATGCTGGCCGAGGCGCTGGAACGGATGCCCAAGAACCTGCGGCGCCTGATGTTGCTGACTTACCTGGGCTTTCCGTTCTACGACGCGGCGACGCTGCCGCTCGTGCGCGAAGATGCGCTGATGGAATTCGACCCGATCAAAGTGGACCGGATCAGCCCCGACGATGCCCGCTCGATTCGCGAAGGCGGCACGCGCGCGACGCTCCGCGGGATCGAGTTCTACAATTTCGGCGCTTTCTTCAGCCGGGCCTACCGCGAAAACGATTACCTGTGGGGGCGCCTCCACGGGGCCGAGCGAATGATCGACCTGGTGTGCTCGACAATCGACGGCAGTTCGAAGCTCGATCCTGCGGCCTTCAAGCGCAGGATATTCCTCGCCATCCTGGACGAAGAGAGCGCGCGCCTGCGTGCGGACCCCGGCCTGCTGGAACGGATCAGGAGCGAAGTGCTGAGCAATTAGAGGCGTTTTCATCGGGCCGGTGCCGGCCGGTGCCGCTTCAGCCTTGCCAAGAAAAAGCGATTCTAGGCCCCGAAAGCACTTTTCAGCTTTTCGAAGAATCCGCGGCATTCCGGGCATTCGTCGCCGGTCTCGGTTTCGCGGAACTGCTCGAGGATCGCCTTCTGCTCCTTGCTGAGCCTGGTCGGCGTTTCGACCACGATTTCGACCACCAGATCGCCGCGGCCGCGGCCCTGGAGCACGGGCATCCCGGCACCGCGCACACGCAACTGCCGGCCCGATTGAATGCCGGCGGGGATATCGACCACGTTGGTCTTGCCGGCGAGATCGGGGATTTCGACCTTGCCGCCGAGAGCGGCGGTCGTGAAACTGACCGGCACCCGGCTGAGCAACGTGGTGCCTTCGCGCTGGAAGACGACGTGGGGGCGCACGTGAACGAAGATATACAGGTCGCCCGGCGGCGCGCCGCGCGGCCCGGCCTCCCCCTTGCCCGACAGCCGAATGCGCGTGCCGGTGTCGACGCCGGGGGGAATTTCCACGTCGATCGTCTGCGGACGGTCGATCCGCCCTTCGCCGCCGCAATCGCGGCACGGGCTGACCAGGACTTCGCCGCGGCCGTGGCAATTGGGACAGGGCCGTTCGACCACGAAGAAACCCTGCTTCGCGCGCACTTTGCCGTAACCGTTGCACAAGTTGCAGCCGCGTGTGCTGGTCCCCGGCGCGGCGCCGGTGCCGTGGCAGGTGTCGCAATTCTGCGACACCTCGATCTCGATCTGGCTCGTCTTGCCGTGAAACGCGTCTTCGAGCCCGATTTCCATGTCGTAACGCAGATCGGCGCCGCGGCGCGCCTGCTGCCGCCCGGCGGCACCGCCGAACGCGCTGCCGAAGATGGTTTCGAAAATGTCGCCGAGATCGGCGAAGTCCGCGCCCGGATGGCCGCCGCCGCTCATGCCCTGCTGGAAGGCCGCATGGCCATAGCGATCGTAGGCCGCCCGCTTCTGCGGGTCCTTGAGACAATCGTAGGCGGCGCTGATCGCCTTGAACTTGGCCTCGTTCTCCTTGCACCCGGCATTGCGGTCCGGGTGATACTTCATCGCCAGCTTGCGATAGGCGGACTTGATCGTCGCACTATCCGCGTCGCGGCTGACCCCGAGCAGTTCGTAGAAATCGATTTCGGTTGCCGACATGGTGTCCCCGTCCCGTGAATAACTAGGCGCCGCCGGGGCGGTGCGCTCCGGCGGCGGCCTGTTCGTTCATCGGACGTCTCAGCCCTTGTTGTCTTCGTCGACTTCGGAGAACTCGGCGTCGACGACATCTTCGTCGCCATCGCCGGTGGCGGAACCGTCCTCCGGTGTCTCGGTCGAGGCAGAAGCCTGTTCCTTGCTGTAGATTTCCTGACCCATCTTCATCGCAAGCTCGGTCAGGGTCTGCGCCTTGCTGCTGATCGCGTCGATGTCGTCGCCTTCCAGCGCAGTCTTGGTTTCGGCCAGCGCGGTTTCGACCTGACCTTTCAGGTCGGCGCCGATCTTGTCGCCGTGCTCGTCGAGCTGCTTCTGCGTCGTGTGGACCAGGCTGTCGGCCTGATTGCGAGTCTCGGCCCCTTCGCGGCGCTTCTTGTCCTCTTCGGCAAACTTCTCGGCATCCTGCACCATCTGCTCGATGTCGCTTTCGCTGAGACCGCCGGAGGCCTGGATGCGGATCTGCTGTTCCTTGCCGGTGCCCTTGTCTTTCGCGGAAACGTTGACGATGCCATTGGCGTCGATATCGAAGGTCACCTCGATCTGCGGCACTCCGCGTGGTGCCGGCGGAATGCCGACCAGATCGAACTGGCCGAGCAGCTTATTGTCCGCGGCCATCTCGCGTTCGCCCTGGAAGACGCGGATGGTTACGGCATTCTGGTTGTCTTCCGCAGTCGAATAGGTCTGCGTCTTCTTGGTCGGGATCGTCGTGTTGCGGTCGATCATCCGGGTGAACACGCCGCCCAGCGTCTCAATGCCGAGCGAAAGCGGGGTCACGTCGAGCAGCAGCACATCCTTGACGTCGCCCTGCAGCACGCCGGCCTGGATCGCCGCGCCCATCGCAACCACTTCGTCGGGATTGACGCCGGTGTGCGGTTTCTTGCCGAAGAATTCCTCGACCACTTCGCGCACCTTGGGCATGCGGGTCATGCCGCCGACCAGGATAACCTCGTCGACGCCGCCCTTCTCGACCCCGGCATCGGCCAGCGCCTTCTTGCAAGGATCGAGCGTGCGCTTGATCAGGTCGCCGACGAGCTGCTCCAGCTTGCTGCGAGTGATCGTTTCGACCAGGTGCAGCGGCGTGCTCGAGCCGCCTTCCATGCGCGCGGTGATGAAGGGCAGGTTCACTTCGGTCTGCTGGCTGGATGACAGCTCGATCTTGGCCTTTTCCGCGGCTTCCTTCAGCCGCTGAAGCGCAAGCTTGTCCTTGCGCAGGTCCATGTTTTCCTTCTTCTCGAACTGGTCGGCCAGATATTCGACAAGTGCGCTGTCGAAATCTTCGCCACCCAGAAAAGTGTCGCCGTTGGTCGACTTCACTTCGAACACGCCGTCGCCGATCTCGAGGATCGAGACGTCGAACGTGCCGCCGCCGAGGTCGTAGACGGCGATGGTCTTGCCATCCTCCTTGTCGAGACCATAGGCGAGCGCGGCCGCAGTCGGCTCGTTGATGATGCGCAGCACTTCAAGACCCGCGATCTGGCCGGCGTCCTTGGTCGCCTGGCGCTGCGCATCGTTGAAATAGGCGGGAACGGTGATCACCGCCTGCGAGACGGTTTCGCCGAGATAGCTTTCGGCGGTTTCCTTCATCTTCTGGAGGATGAAGGCGGAAACCTGGCTGGGCGAGTAGTTCTCGCCGCCGGCCTCGACCCAGGCGTCGCCGTTCTTACCCTTGACGATGTCGTAGGGGACGAGTTCCATGTCCTTCTTGGTCATCGGATCGTCGAACCGGCGGCCGATCAGTCGCTTGATCGCAAACAGCGTATTGTCGGGATTGGTGACCGCCTGACGCTTGGCCGGCTGGCCGATCAGCCGTTCGTTATCCTTGGTAAAGGCAACGATCGAAGGCGTCGTGCGCGCGCCTTCCGAATTCTCGATGACTTTGGGTTTGTCCCCGTCCATCACGGCAACGCAGCTGTTCGTCGTGCCGAGGTCGATACCGATTACTTTCGCCATGGTTTCCCTATTCCACTTTCTACGCGTTGGACGCCGCGCAATGCGCTTCCCGAAGTCCGGCAAAGCAACTCGGCGGCTCGATTACGAGGGCGATATAGGTGCGGTTTTGGTTGGCACAAGGGAGCGGCGCGGCTAGCTTCCCGATATGTTCCGAGGGGAGAAACTGCCGTGAAATCATCCGTTCTTGCCGCCGCGCTCCTGTCAGCCGCCACGCTGGGCCTCGCCGCTTGCGGCGACAGGGCGGCCGAACAACCCGCCGAAGCGCCCGAAGGCGTGCCGGGCCTGACGATCACGAATGCGCGCATGGTGCTGGCCCCGGTGGAGGGCAATCCCGCCGCGGTCTACTTCGATCTCGCTTACGACGGCGACCGCAACGTGGCGCTCAACCGCGCGCATGTGGAAGGCGCTGCAAGCGCTTCGCTTCACGAATACGGCGAGTGGAACCGCCAGGTTCAGATGCAGGAAATGCTGCCTCTCGTCCTGACCAAAGGCGACAGGGTATCGTTCGAGCCGGGCGGCAAGCATGTCATGGCGACCGACGTCTCGCCCGAACTCCAGCCGGGCGGCACGACCGAAGTGACGCTGACCGTGTCGGGCGGCGACAAGACCACGTTCGAAGCGGAAATCCGCGGCCCCGGGGAAGAGCGCTGAACGAAGCGAAGGCCGTTTCCGTTGCCGTTCCGGCGTGTCCGGCCGGCGGCGAACGGCCGCTGACCCCGGGCGAGATCGCCCTCGCCCGCAGCGTCTTCGGCGATGCGATCGATTACGATCGTGTGACGATCCGCCGCCGCAAATTCTTTCCCTTCCAACCGCGCCGGATAACCATGGCGCCGCGCGGGCACCTCCACTTTCACCCGAAGGGAGAGGCCTACTGCGACGATTTCTCGCAGGTCTCGGTTATCCGACAGGGGCTCTTCATTCACGAGATGGTGCATGTCTGGCAGGCCCAGACGCGGGGCAGCTGGTGGCTGGTGTTTCGCCGAATGCCCTGGGCGCGTTACGACTACAGCCTCAAGCCCGGATGGCCGCTCCACCGCTACGGGATCGAGCAACAGGCGGAGATCGTGAAACACGCCTTCTGGCTGCGCAACGGCGTGGCGGTTGCGGGGGTGTCGGACGCGGCTGCATACGATCTGCTGGTGCGCTTTCCGGGTGCCTCTTGAGAGAAACGGTTTCAACCGATACCATTTGACCCATGACCGGGCGGCCCAACCCGCGCCCGGCATGCAGGTTCAAACATGGAGCTAAAGGACTATGGGATGTCGCGCGAGCGCGGCTTCCTTTCGCATTACGAGATCGATTCGATCACCCTTCCCAGCCAGTTCGATCCCGTGGTCGAAGCCGCCGGAAAGCTTTCCGGCCTGCTGACCACCGGTCGTATCCGTCACTGGCTCGACGCGCTTCCCGATCCCGGACTGGAAGACTGGGCGAAAGAGGCTGCCGAGGAGGACGTACGCACCGCGATGGTGCATTATTCGTTCCTGGTGCAGGCCTATGTCTGGGGCGAACCGGAACCGCCCGCCGCCCTGCCGGCGAACCTTTCCCGCCCGATGGTCGCGATCGCCGACCGGCTGGGTCAGGCGCCGCTCCTGCCCTATTCCGCCTATGTCCTCGACAACTGGTACCGGATCGACAAGTCGGGGCCGGTCGACCTCGACAATATCGCCATGTACCAGAACTTCTACGGCGGGGCAGACGAGAACTGGTTCGTTCTGGTCCATGTCGCGATCGAGGCTGAAGCCGGCGTGCTGCTCGACAATGCGGCCAGGCTGGTCACCGTGTCGCAACAGCGCGACGAGGCCGAGGCGATCCGTCTTTTGGCCGAAATGGATGCCGCCTGGGAGCGGATATACGGCCATTTTAGCCGTATGCCCGAGCGCTGCGATCCCTATATCTATTTCCACCGCGTCCGGCCTTACATCCACGGCTGGGCCAACAATCCGGCGTTGAATGGCGGGCTCGTCTACCGCGGGATCGACAGGTTCGGCGACACGCCGCAGGCCTTCCGCGGCCAGACCGGCTCGCAGTCCAGCATCGTGCCGTCGATGGATGCGCTTTTCCAGGTCGGACACTCGGACGATCCGCTCAAGAGCTTTCTCGATGAGCTGCATCACTACCGCCCCGTCCCGCACCGCCGCTTCATCGAAGATCTGGCGGCGCAGTCGACGCTGCGCGATTTCGTGAGCGGGTCGGACAATCGGGCGTTGAAGGATGCGTTCAACGCCTGCCTCGAACAATCGGCGCGTTTCCGCACCCGCCATCTCGAATATGCGGCCAGCTACATCAACAAGCAGGCCGGCTCGATCGCGGGCAACGACCCCGATGTCGGCACCGGCGGGACGCCGTTCATGCGCTATCTGAAAAAGCACCGCGACGAGAACCGCGCGCAGACCGTCTGAGATCGGCGCGCGCTCTCAAGGCATTCCCGGCAATGCAAGGGGCCGCCCCGTGGAGGAGCGGCCCCATTTTTTGTTCAAGCGGGTCGCGGCGGATCAGCGAAAATAATCGCGATACCGGTCGTTATCGCGACAATCGTCGTCGAGATAGCGGCCGTTGCGTTCGTACCAGCCATCGCACCGGTTGTTCTTGTCCTTGAAATAGCCGGCAATGCCGCCGACGGCGGCACCGGCGATGGCATAGGTTTCGAGATCCTCTCCGGTAATCGCGGCGGCGGCGGCCCCTGCGGCCGCGCCCAGCCCGGCCCCTTCGACCGCATAGTTCTCTGCACAGCCGGCAAGGCCGAGCGAAGAGGCGAACAATGCCGGGGCGAGAAGAATTCTGGCTTTCATGGATAATCTCCGTTGCATCCCTGTCGGATTGCTACGGGCGCGCCCGTCCAAAGTTCCATCGGCGGGTCGGGGGATGCGACGAAGCGAGCGTTGCCGGAGCCGCTCAGTTGTAAGCGACCCCGGGCAGGCCCTGCCCGCCGTCGGCGATGAAGGCATCGATCCGCTCTTCGAGCACGGGCAGGGGAACCGACCCGAGCGACAGCACGACATCGTGAAACTTTCGGATGTCGAACCGGTTGCCCAGCGCCTCCTCGGCTTTCGCGCGCACCCGGCGCATGGTCATCTCGCCCAGCTTGTACGCCAGCGCCTGCCCCGGCCAGCTGATATAGCGATCGACTTCGGTTTCGACCTCGTGCTGCGAAAGCGCGGTGTGACGGGACAGATAGTCGATCGCCCGCTCGCGGCTCCAGCCATAGTGGTGAATGCCGGTGTCGATCACCAGCCTCGCGGCCCGCCACATCTCGTAACTCAACTTGCCGAAACGCTCGTAGGGCGTGCGGTAGATGCCCATTTCCTCGCCCAGGTACTCGACATAGAGGCCCCACCCTTCGCCGAAGCCGGAGAAATAGGTCTGCCGCCGGAAGCGCGGCGCGTCTTCCTGCTCCAGCGCCACGCCGGCCTGGAAGCTGTGGCCGGGGATGCATTCGTGCAGCGTCAACGCCGGAATGTTGTAAAGCGGGCGCGAGGGCAGGTCGTAAGTGTTCATCATGCAGGCATCGAGGCCGCCGCGCCCGGCGGTATAGAACGGCGCGATCGCATCCGGCACCGGGCGGATGGTGAAGCGATGACGCGGCAGAAAGCCGAAGTAGTCGGCGATCACCCCGTCGACGCGCTTCGCGACATAGGCCGATACCCCCATCAGTTCGTCGGGGGTGCGCGCGACGAACTGCGGGTCGCTTCGCAGGAAGGCGATGAACGCGTCCAACGAGCCTTCGAACCCGGCTTCGGCCCGGACTTTCTCCATTTCCGCAGTGATTCGGGCGACTTCGGCCAGGCCGATCTCGTGGATCTGCTCGGCCGTCAGGTCGAGCGTCGTATACTGCTCGATCTGCTGCTGATAATAAGCCGCTCCATCGGGCATTTCCCCGGCAGCGAGCGTTGTGCGCGTGCCGGGCAGATATTCCTCGCGGAAAAACGCAAGAAGCTCGGCATAGGCCGGAGCGACGGCTTCGGCGATTGCCGCGCGGCCTTCCGCCTTCAGTCGCTCGGCTTCGTCGCTCGGGATGCGCGCAGGCATTTCGGCAAAGGCGGTCCAGAACGGGCTTTCTTCGGGTTCGTCGACCACGCTCGACGCGATCGAGGCGTCGCGCCCCGCCAGCGTTACGCGCGGAACGCTGAAACCGCGCGCCAGGCCGGCACGGGCATTGGCGATATGCTCGCCGAAATAGCGGGGAATATCGCGCATCCGGGCGATATAGCGTTCGTACTCCTCGACCGTGGCGAACCCGCTGCGCGGGGCGAGATAGCTCCAGAAGCTGGAATCGCTGTCGAACGGCATTTCCCATTCGCGGAACCGGGCATCGCCGATTTCGTGTTCGAGCAAAGTGCGAAAGACGGCGGCGTCGATCTGCGACTGCGTGTCGAGGGCCGCCTTGTCCAGGCTCTCGAGCCGGGAAAGAAACTCCCGCGCTTTCGCCGCGCGCGCAAGATGCGCCTCGGGCGTAACCGACCACAGCCGGTCGCCGGGCGCGGTGCTGCCGTTGCCCTGTTCGATCTGCCGATATTCGGCCAGGCGATAGCTGTAATACTCGTCGGTCAGGGCAGCGAGGCGGTCGTCGGCGCTTTCCTGCGCCGCAACCGGTGCGGCGACCGCGCAGGCGACAACCGCTACTGCCTGAAACACCGTTCTCATTCGCCCCTCCCCGTCGATCTCGTGCCTATTTCGCGACGCTGACCATCGCCGGGCGCAGCAGGCGATCCTTGATCATGTAACCCGACTGCAGTTCCTGCACGATCGTGCCCGGTTCCTGCCCTTCCTCGGCCGGGACTTCCATCATGGCCTGGTGGACATTGGGGTCGAGCGGCATTCCCGTGGCGGCGATGCGGGTAATGCCGTGCTGCGCGAACACTTTCTCGATCTCGCGCATCGTCGCCTCGATCCCTTCGACGAACCGCTTGGCCTGTTCGTCCTCGCGCAGGGCGGCAGGCACGTGGTCGAGCGCGCGGGCGAGGTTGTCCGCGACCGACAGAATATCGCGCGCGAAACCGGTCGCGGCGTAGCTGCGCGCATCCTGCACGTCCTTTTCGAGACGGCGGCGCACGTTCTGCGTCTCCGCCCGGGCATAGAGGACATCCTGCTTCGCGGCGTCCAGATCGGCACGCAGCGCGGCGAGCGCATCGTTCAGGTCGCCCTCGCCTCCGCCCTCGGCGCCGCTGTTTTCGTCGCCACCGTTCTTGTTGCCGGCCTCGTCCAGAAATTCCTCGGGAACGCCTTCCAGTTCCTTGTCGACGGCTTCGTCGCGGGGCTGCTCGCTATCCTTGCGAGTATCGTTGTCGCTCATGATTTCTCGTATCTATCCGATGAGTTTGCCCAGGGATCGGGCGGTGAAGTCCACCATGGGGACGACTCGGGCGTAATTCAACCGAGTGGGGCCGATCACCCCCAGCACGCCGACGACCCTCCCCTCCCGGTCGCGATAGGGCGACGCGACGACGGACGAGCCGCTGAGAGCGAAGAGGCGGTTTTCGCTGCCTATGAAGATGCGCATGGCTTCCGCCTGGCGCGCGCTTTCAAGCAGTTCGGCAACCGACTGCTTGTTTTCCAGATCGTCGAGCAGCGATCGCACGCGCTCGAGATCGGACAGGGCGGCATCGTCGAGCAGGTTCGCCTGTCCCCGCACGATCAGCACGGGCCGTTGCGCGGCGTCTTCGCTCCACACGGCCAGCCCGCGTTCCACCAGGCTGCTGCTGGCCTCGTCGAGCTGCGAGCGGCCCGACGCGATTTCGGCGCGCATCGCGGCCACCGCCTCGGGCAGGGTTCGTCCGGCAAGGCGGGCGGTGATATAATTGCTCGCCTGCTCCAGCATTTGCGGGGAGACCCCCTCGCTCTGTTCGATCACCCTGTTTTCGATCGCGCCGTCTTCGCCGACCAGCACGGCCAGCACGCGCCCCTGGCCCAGGTTGACGAGGCTCAGTTGCGCCAGGCGCGGTTCGAGCCGCGGAACCATGACCATGCCGGCGGCGCCCGAAATGTCGGACAGGATGGCGCTCGTCTGTTCGAGCGCCTGCTCGATCGGGCCGGGTTCGGCCAGTCGCCGTTCGATCTCCTTGCGCTCGGCCCGGGTCGGTTCGGCGATCTGCATCATGCCGTCCACGAACAGGCGCAGGCCGGTTTCCGTGGGCATCCGGCCGGCGCTGGTATGCGGCGCGGCCAGCAGACCGAGCGCTTCGAGATCGGCCAGCACCGAGCGGATGGAGGCGGGCGAGAGATTGAGCCCGTGGTCGCCGGCCAGCGTCTTCGATCCGACCGGTTGCCCGCTGTCGAGGTACCCCTCCACCACCAGGCGGAAAATCGCCCGGGCGCGCTCGGACAGTTCGGTCACAGGTGGTGATGCCATTGCTTCGACTTAGCCACAATCGCGGAAGTTTCAATTTTCCTTCGGCTCTATCGTTCCGGCAAGGCCGGATAGCCTTGTCGAACCACCCGCGGGGCTTTAGCGCCGGGGGCAATCGGCTTTGCCGCCATTTTTTGGAGATTTTCATGCGACCTTCCGGCCGTGCGCCAGACGAAATGCGCGCCATTACCATCGAAACCGGATATACCCGCCATGCCGAAGGCTCGTGCCTCATCGGCTTCGGCGATACCCGGGTCCTGTGCACCGCGAGCATCGAAGAGCGGATTCCGCCATGGCTTCGGGGCAAGGGCGAAGGCTGGGTGACCGGCGAATACGCGATGCTGCCGCGCGCGACGCACACCCGCGGACAGCGCGAGGCGGCACGGGGCAAGCAGAGCGGCAGAACGCAGGAAATCCAGCGCCTCATCGGTCGCAGCCTGCGGGCCGTGGTCGATCTGAAGAAGCTCGGCGAACGGCAGATCACCCTCGATTGCGACGTGATCCAGGCCGATGGCGGAACGCGCACGGCCGCGATTTCGGGCGCCTGGGTGGCATTGCGAATTGCGATAGACGGCTTGATAGAAGGCGGAGAGCTCGCCGAAGATCCGATTGCGGCGCAAGTTGCCGCGGTCAGCTGCGGAATCCATCAGGGCACGCCGGTGCTCGACCTGGATTATGACGAAGACAGCACGGCCGACGCCGACGCGAACTTCGTGCTCATTTCGGGCGGAAAGATCGCGGAAGTCCAGGCAACCGCCGAAGGCGCGACTTACGACGAGGAAGGCCTGCTGCGCCTGCTGCGCCTCGCCCGGATGGGCTGCGACCGCATTTTTGCCGCACAGCTGGACGCGGTGAAAAAATGACCCGCCGCCTCGGTTCCGGCTCGCTCGTGATCGCGACCCACAATCCGGGCAAGTTGAAGGAGATCGGCGCCCTGCTGGAGCCTTACGGCCTGAAGTGCATCAGCGCCGGCTCGCTGGGGTTGCCGGAGCCCGCCGAAACCGGGTACTCGTTCGTCGAAAACGCGCTTATCAAGGCGCGCGCCGCGGCGGAAGCCTCGGGCATCGTCGCTCTCGCCGACGACAGCGGCCTTGCGGTCGACGCACTCGGCGGCAGGCCGGGCGTCTATACCGCCGATTGGGCCGAACGGCAGTGGTTCGAAGGCGATCCCGGGCGCGACTGGTACATGGCAATGGGCAAAGTCGAAGGCATGCTCGCCGCGCAAGGGCCGGAAACTTCGCGCGATGCCGCCTTTCATTGCGTGCTGGCGATCGCCTGGCCCGATGGCGAGCACGCGGTCTACGAAGGCAGCATCGCCGGCAGCCTGACCTGGCCGCCGCGCGGAACGCTGGGTTTCGGATACGACCCCGTTTTCATCCCCCAGGGACATCGGCAGACTTTCGCGGAGATCGACCCGGCCGTGAAATATCGGATCGGCCACCGGGCCGACGCCTTTGCCAAGCTGGTTGCCGATCAGTTCGGCTGATCCCGTCCCGCGCCTTCGCAGGCGAGCGGCGGCATGCTAGAGGAAAGACGTGGCACGCGCGCTCTACATCCACTGGCCATTCTGCCTGAAGAAGTGCCCCTATTGCGACTTCAACAGCCATGTGCGCGACGAAGTCGATCATGCCGCATGGCAGCGCGCGCTGATCGCCGACATGCGGCACGAAGCCGCGCTGGCGGGTGGGGAGCGGCTCGAATCGATTTTCTTCGGCGGCGGGACCCCGTCGCTGATGCCTCCCGCGCTGGTCGGCGACCTCCTGGCGGAAGCGGAGCGGCTGTGGGGTTTTTCCGGGACCGTGGAGATCACGCTGGAAGCCAACCCCTCCTCGGTCGAGGCAGCGGCGTTCGGCGATCTGGCAAGCGCAGGCGTCAATCGCGTTTCGCTCGGCCTGCAGGCGCTCGACGATTCCGCATTGCGGTTTCTCGGCCGGCTGCACGATGTTGCCGAAGGGCTCGATGCGCTCGCCATCGCGCAGCGACACTTCGCGCGCGTCAGCTTCGATCTGATCTATGCCCGCCCCGGCCAGGGGGCTGCCGAGTGGGAGTGCGAGCTGAGCCGCGCGCTGGGCTTCGGCACCGGGCATCTTTCGCTCTACCAGCTGACGATCGAACCCAACACCCGCTTCGCAACCGATGTCAGGCTGGGCCGTTTCGATCCGCTCGACGACGACCCGGCGGCGGAACTGTTCGAAACGACCCGCGCCCTTACCGCCGGAGCCGGCTTGCCGGCTTACGAGATCAGCAACCATGCGCGACCGGGCGAGCAGAGCCGGCACAATCTCGCTTACTGGCGTTATCGGGACTATTGCGGGATCGGGCCGGGCGCACATGGCCGGCGCGGCGGCCTGGCCACGATGCGGCACCGGAAGCCCGAAAACTGGCTCGCCGCCGTCGGTGAGCAGGGCCATGGATTGCGCGAGGAAACGCCGCTGTCCCCCGCCACCGCCGCTTCGGAAGCCCTGCTGATGGGGCTACGGCTGGCGGAAGGCGTATCGCTGCCGGAGATAGCCCGGCGTTTCGGGATCGAGCCCGCGCGTCTGATCGATCCTGACCGCCGCGAGATGCTCGCAAGGCTCGGTTTCGTGCACGAGGATGGCGGGCGGCTCGCAGTCACGCCGCGCGGAATGCCGGTGCTCGACGCGATACTGGGCGAACTGGTCCACCCGGAACTGGTGACCGCATGAGCGGCGCGGATCTGCTTGCCGAATGGCGCGATCATCTGGCGCGCGACCGCCGCCGATCGCCGCATACGGTGCGGGCCTATCTGGCCGCAGCGCAGCGGTTGATCGCCGCGACCGGCTGTAGCGACTGGCAGTCGGCCGCCGCGATCGACGCGCAGGGCCTGCGTGCCCAGCTCGCCGGCCGTCGTGCGGAGGGGATCGGAAACGCCTCTGCTGCGCGCGAGCTTTCCGCGCTGAAAGCGTTCGTCGCCTATGCGCGCGCGCGCGCCGGGCATGTGGATGCCGCGCCCCCTCGCGTGCGGGGGCCGCGGATTCGCAAGGGACTGCCCCGCCCGATCACGCCCGACGAAGTGGCCAATCTCGCCGATCTCGTCGCCGCCGACGCCGCGGAGCCGTGGATCGGCGCGCGCGACCGTGCGGTGCTGCTGCTGCTCTATGGTGCCGGGCTGCGCATTGCGGAGGCACTCTCGCTCACCGGCGGCGATGTCCCCCTGGGCGAGACGCTTGCGGTTACCGGCAAAGGCGGCAAGCAGCGAGTCGTGCCGATCCTGCCGGTCGTCGCTGCGGCGGTTGCCGACTATGTGCGGCAATGCCCCTGGCCCGTGGGCAAGAGAGATCCGATCTTCCGCGGTGCCAAGGGCGGCGTGCTGAACCAGGGCATGGTGCAAAAGGCGGTCGCCCGCGCGCGCGTGGCGCTCGGGTTGCCGGCGACGGCCACGCCCCACGCCTTGCGCCACTCGTTCGCCACGCATTTGCTCGGCGCCGGTGCCGATCTGCGTTCGCTGCAGGAGCTTCTCGGCCACGTCAGCCTGGGTTCGACGCAAATCTACACGAAAGTCGACGCGGTCACGCTGCTCGACACGTATCGCGCCGCCCATCCGCGCGAGCGGGTCGGGCCCGAGGCGGACTGAGCGCCCCCGATCAGTCCCCCTCACGCTCCGATCGCGGCGTCCAGGTCGACACTCGCCAGAGGTAGCCCGCCACGGTCAGGGCAACGATCCCGATCACGATCCAGCCGAAGGCGTGTTCGTATTCTTCGAGGTAGCGCGCCAGCGCCGCGCCCCCGAGCACGAGCAGCGCGTTCCAGAGGCCGGCACCGACGAACGTGAAGGCGAGGAAACGCCAGACGCTCATATGCGCGAGCCCGGCGGGGAGCGAGATCATCGTGCGGAAGACCGGGGTGCAGCGCAAAGCCAGGACCACCCATTGGCCGTGCCGGCGAAAGAACCGCGAAGCGCCTTCGATATGTTCCCAGTCCAGCGTCAGCCAGCGTCCCCAGCGGTCGATGAACGGACGCATGCGGCGATAGCCCCATCTGTTGCCGAGCCAGAACCAGGCATAGTTGCCCGCGGTCGAGCCGACCGTGCCGGCCAGCATAAGCGGCCAGAATGCCATGTCTCCGCGCGCGACCAGCACGCCGCCGACGCCCATGATCACTTCCGAGGGGATGGGCGGAAATACGTTCTCGATCGCCATCAGCACGGCAATGCCGAGATAGCCGCCCCGCGCGATCGCCTCGATGATGAAATCCTGCACGGTTTTGTCGGCCGGCGGCTTAGAGCGCGGCGTGGCGCGCTTCGATCGCGTCCCAGATGCGGGCGCCGCTGTCGCTGCCGTTGAACGCATCGATGGCGACGATCCCTGTGGGACTGGTCACGTTGATCTCGGTCAGCCACTTGCCCCCGATCACGTCGATCCCCACGAAAACGAAACCCCTGCGCTTAAGCTCCGGCCCCATGGCCGCGCAGATCTCCTCTTCGCGCGCGGTAAGGTCGGCCGCCTCGGCCCGGCCGCCTTGCGCGAGGTTGGAGCGGAATTCGCCTTCGCCGGGGAAGCGGTTGATGGCCCCGGCGAATTCGCCGTCGATCAGGACGATCCGCTTGTCGCCTTCGGCGACTTCGGGCAGAAACGGCTGAACCATGTGCGGCTCGGGCCAGGTCTGGTTGAACACTTCCGACAGGGCGGAAAGGTTCGTGCCATCCGCGTCGATCCGAAAGATCGCTTTGCCGCCGTTGCCATGCAGCGGCTTGACGACGACTGCCCCGTGCTTGCGGTGAAACGCGCGAATGTCCGCCAGTTGCCGGGCGATCAGAGTCGGCGGCATGAAGCGCGCATAATCGAGCACGAACATCTTTTCCGGCGCGTTCACGACCTCGCGCGGATCGTTGACGACCAGCGTCTCGCCCTTCAGCCGGTCGAGCAGCAGGGCGGCGCTGATATAGCCGAGGTGGAACGGTGGGTCCTGACGCATCAGCACAACGTCGATCTCGCTGCCGAGGTCGATCTTGCGCAAGTCGCCTTCCCAGCGGAAATGGTCGCCTTCGACACGCCGGACCGAAACCTCGCGCGCCCAGGCGGTGACCCGGTTTTCCTCCCACGCCAGGGTCGACACGTCGTAGTGCCACAGGCGGTGCCCGCGGGCCTGGGCCGAGAGCATCAGCGCGAACGAGGAATCGCCCGCGATCCTGACGGTTTCGATCGGGTCCATCTGAACGGCGACGCGTAGGGTCATGTCTTTCCTTCCGTTCGCCCCCGCGATGCCGAGGGACGGATTCTCGGGTGCCCGGGCGATGCCATCAGGGCTGCCAGGCGTTGACGATGTGGCGAGGGAAACTGCCCGGCGCAAGCAGGATCACATCGATGCGGATGTCTTCGCCATCGTTCGCATATTCGTGCGCCACCGCTTCTGCCGCCGCGGCGACCCGGCCCAGTCGATATTCGTCGATCGCATGGTCCAGCTCCGCCGAGGACTTGCGCCACTTCACCTCGACGAAAGCGATCACGTTCCCTCGCCGGCAGATCAGATCGATTTCTCCCAGAGATGTCCTGCGCCGGCGATCGAGAACGCGCCAACCCTGCATCTGCAGCCATAGTGCAGCGCGCCCTTCCCCCGCCCGGCCCTGCCGTTCGGCGCGTTGCCGCTTCATACCCCGCGAAGTTCCAGTGCGCGGGCATAGAGCGCCCTGCGATCGCGCCCCGTGGCCTTCGCGACTTGTGCCGCGGCCTGCGAAGGCTTGGCCGATCGGAGGGCGTCCGCCAGGAGCGCGTCGATGTCTTGATCCCCCACCGGGGCGGCCGCCCCCGGGCCGATCATCAGCACGATTTCCCCCTTCGCCGGACAGGCCGAATAATGCGCGGCAAGATCTTCGGCACGGCCGGTGCGGCACTCTTCGTGCAGCTTGGTCAGCTCGCGGGCGACCGAGACCTCGCGGTCGGGCAGCATCTCGGCTATCGTTTCGAGCGACTTCACCAGACGCGGCGCGGTCTCGTAGAATATCGCGGTCGCGCTCATCTGGGCAGCGTCGTTCAGCGCTTCCCGGCGGGCCTTGTCCTTGTTCGGCAGGAATCCGGCAAAAAGGAACCGGTCGTTCGGCAGGCCCGAAAGGGTCAGGCCCGCGATCGCCGCGCAAGCGCCGGGCAGCGCGGTGATCGCAAGGCCCGCGGTCCGCGCATCCCGCACGAGGCGGTATCCCGGGTCGGACACGAGCGGCGTGCCCGCATCGCTGGCGAGCGCAACGGCCTTTTCCTGCATCGCGGCGAGAATGCGGGCGCGGTCGGCCTCGCTCGCATGATCGTCATAGCGCCACAGCGGCTTCGACAGGCCCAGGTGCTTCATCAGCTTGCCGGTAACCCGCGTATCCTCGCACGCCACCGCATCGCAACGTGCCAGCGTCTCGGCTGCCCGCAAGGTTATGTCGCCGAGATTGCCAATCGGAGTTGCGACTATATAGAGACCGGGTCGGAGGGGTTCGTGGGCCACTTCCGCACCATTGAACACGACGACGGGGAGCCGCAAGCATGAAGCGTTGGAAACTGGATCGGCGGATGCTGGTTGTCGCGGGGGCGAGCGCCTTCCTGGCGGGATGTCAGATCATCCCCAAGGGCCCGACCACGGCCCCGCCGCCCGAACCGGTGCCGACCCCCGATCCCGGGCCGTCCGGCCTTCCCACCGACGATACGCGCCATCGCGTGGCTCTGCTCGTTCCCATGTCGGGCGACAACGGCGCGGTCGGGCAATCGATCGCCAATGCCACCACAATGGCTCTGCTCGACACGAATGCCGACAACCTGCGGATCACGACCTACGACACTTCGTCGGGCGCGCGCAACGCGGCGCGGCGGGCCATCGCCGATGGCAACCGCCTGATCCTCGGCCCGCTGCTGGGCGACAACGTCCCGCAGGTCCTGGCCGAGGCGCGGCCTGCCGACGTGCCCCTGATTTCCTTCTCCAACGACATATCCGTCGCCGGGCCGGACGCGTTCATCATGGGACATATCCCGGACCAGTCGATCGCGCGCAGCGTCGGCTTTGCGCGCGAGCGGGGCTCTTCCCGGTTTGCAGCGATCGTGCCCGACGGCGAATATGGCCGGCGCGCCGAACTCGCGTTTTCCAATGCCGTGCGCGGCGCGGGCGGCCAACTCGTCGCGACGGAGCGCTATACCCGCGGCAACACCTCGATCGTCAGCGCGGCCCAGCGGCTGAAGCAGGCGGGCGGATACGATACCGTGCTGATCGCCGACGGCGCACGTCTCGCCACCCAAGCCGCCGGCGAACTGCGCCCGCGCGGCGCCGGCGACACGCAGATTATCGGCACCGAACTCTGGAGCGGCGAAAGCGCGGTCACCCGCGCCTCGGCATTGCGCGGCGCGCTGTTCTCCGCCGTTTCGGACGCCCGATTCAAGCGATTTTCCGACAGCTACCGCAACCGTTTCGGATCGCAGCCCTATCGCATTTCCACGCTGGGTTACGACGGCGTCCTGCTCGCGCTTCGGGTGGCGCAGGACTGGCGGGTCGGCCGCCCGTTCCCGGTCTCGCAGCTGCGCGACGATAGCGGCTTTCTCGGCCTCGACGGGCCGTTCCGGTTTCGGCGCAACGGCGTGATCGAACGGGCGATGGAAGTGCGCGAAGTGCGCGACGGGCAGGTGGTCATCGTCTCGCCCGCACCGCGCGGATTCTGACCCCGTGGGCCTGATGCGACCCGATCGCCGGCCAGAGATGGTCGGATAACCGCGCGTCGCCACTTGAGCGCAGCCCGGCCTGTCGCCAATAGGCGTATTATGTCCGAAGATCTGTTTGCCAATACGCCCACCTCCAGCGGCGATTACGACGCTTCCTCGATCGAGGTTCTCGAAGGGCTGGAGCCCGTGCGCCGCCGCCCGGGCATGTATATCGGCGGGACCGACGATCGCGCGCTGCATCACCTCGCTGCCGAAGTGCTCGACAATGCGATGGACGAAGCCGTTGCCGGCCACGCCTCGCGGATCGAGGTTTCGCTGGAGGAAGGCAACCGGCTGACGATCGCCGACAACGGCCGCGGCATTCCGGTCGCCGAACACCCCAAATTCCCCGGCAAGTCCACGCTCGAGGTGATCCTCTCCACCCTGCATTCGGGCGGCAAGTTTTCGGGCAAGGCCTATGCCACCAGCGGCGGCCTTCACGGCGTGGGCGTGTCGGTGGTCAATGCGCTGTCCAGCCACACCCGGGTGGAGGTCGCACGGGATCGGCAGCTCTACGCCCAGGAGTTTGCGCGCGGCGCGGCGCTGGGCGAGTTGCAGGAACTCGGCCCCACCCCCAACCGCCGCGGCACGACCGTCGCGTTCACCCCCGACAGCGAGATTTTCGGCGAACGGCAGTTCAGCCCGAAGCGGCTGTTCAAGCTGGCCCGATCGAAGGCGTACTTGTTCGCCGGGGTGGAGATCCGCTGGAAGTGCGCTGCTGCGCTGACCAGCGAGGACGTGCCGGCCGAAGCGGTCTTCAAGTTCCCCGGCGGCCTTGCCGACCACCTGACCGAACAAGTGGGCGATCGCGAGTGCGTCACCAGTCAGCCATTCGCCGGAACGCAGGATTTTCCCGATGGCCAGGGCCGCGTCGAATGGGCGATCGCCTGGCCGCTGTGGTCGGACGGCTCGACCAGCTGGTACTGCAATACCGTTCCGACACCCGACGGGGGCACGCACGAACAGGGTCTGCGGGCGGCACTGACGAAGGGCTTGCGCGCGTTCGGCGAACTGGTGGGGCAGAAGAAGGCGAAAGATATCTCTGCCGACGATGTGATGACCGGCGCGGAGACCATGCTCAGCGTCTTCATCCGCGATCCCCAGTTCCAGAGCCAGACCAAGGACCGCCTGACTTCGCCCGAAGCCGCACGACTGGTCGAAAACGCGGTGCGCGATCATTTTGACCACTTCCTGTCTGACAACATGGAGCGCGGCAAGGCGCTGCTCGGCGCGGTGATGGAACGCATGGACGAACGGCTCCGGCGCAAGCAGGAACGCGAGGTCAAGCGCAAGACGGCGACCAATGCGAAGAAGCTGCGCCTGCCGGGCAAGCTGACCGATTGCAGCGGGGAGACGGGCGGCGAGACCGAGCTTTTCATCGTGGAGGGCGACAGCGCCGGCGGCAGCGCCAAGCAGGCGCGCGACCGCAAGACCCAGGCGATTCTCCCGATCCGTGGCAAGATCCTCAACGTCGCTTCCGCCAGCGCGGACAAGATCCGCGCGAACAGCGAAATCGCCGATCTCGCCCTCGCCCTCGGCTGCGGCACGCGCAAGGATTGCGACGTGGAGAGCCTGCGTTACGACCGCATCGTGATCATGACCGACGCCGATGTCGACGGCGCGCATATTGCGACCTTGTTGATGACGTTCTTCTTCCAGGAAATGCCCGAGGTCGTGCGCCGCGGGCACCTGTTTCTAGCCCAGCCCCCGCTCTATCGCCTGACCGCCGGCAAGGAGAGCGCCTATGCCCGCGACGACGCCCATCGCGCGGAGCTGGAAGCCACGCTGTTCAAGGGGAAGAAGGTGGAAGTCGGTCGGTTCAAGGGGCTCGGCGAAATGAACCCTCAGCAGTTGCGCGAAACGACGATGAACCCCGAAACGCGCAGCCTGATCCGTATTACCCTGCCGGCCGAGCACGAGCAGCGCCACGCGGTGAAGGAGCTGGTCGACCAGCTGATGGGGCGGAACCCGGAACACCGGTTCAACTTCATCCAGAACCGCGCCGGCGAATTCGATCGCGAAATGATCGACGCCTGAGCGCCCGCCGGCGGGCCTATTCGACGCGGCGGGTGTGGATGTGCAGATGCCCCGTCAACGTGCGATGGACAGGGCACTTGTCGGCAATGTCCATGATCCTGGTGCGTTGTTCGTCGGTCAGCTCGCCGTCGAGTTCTATCCGGCGGTTGAGCGCCTGGATCCGGCCCTCCTCCCCCTCGACAACATGTGCGCAGTCTTCCTGATGATTGCGATCGTGCGTCAGGTGGATCGTGGCCCCCTCCAGCGGCCATTCGCGCCGTTCGGCATACATTCGCATGGTCATCGCGGTGCATGTGCCGAGAGCCGCCAGCAGGAGGTCGTAAGGCGTCGGTCCGCTGTCGTCCCCGCCATAGCTCGCCGGTTCGTCGGCAACGAAGCGGTGGCTCGCGGTGTGAACCTCCGTGCCGAATTTCCCATGCCCGGTTTTCACCACGATGCCATCGTCGGGCATCGGCCAGTCGTCCCGAATCGGGAGATAGCGGCTGCTCCAGCCCGCGATGACCGTTGCCGCGAAATTCGCATCGCGTTCGTCGAGCAGGAGATGGTCGGCCCCCTCGAGGCTCACGAAACTCTTGGGATGGCGCGCGGCCTGGAACAGGACGCCTGCATTCTCGATGCCCACCAGGTCGTCGGTCGGCGAATGCAGCAGCAGCAGCGGCACGCGCAATTTTCCGACTTCTGCGACCAGGTCGATGTTCTCCACCCGCTCCAGAAATTCGCGGCTCAGTTCGAAGGAACGGCCTCCGATCGAGACCGAGCCGGAACCGCGTTCGCGAATCGCGGACAGGTCGCCTTCGATGCGTTCCAGCACGTGCGGCACGTTCGAAGGCGCGCCGATGGTCGCAATTGCCGCAACCCGGTCGAAACCGAGGCCGCCGGCTGCGGCCAGCACCGCCGCCCCGCCCAGGCTGTGCCCGACCAGCAATATCCTGTTGCCGAAACGGTCGGCCAGATAGCGGGCGGCCGCGATCAAATCGGCAACGTCGGTGGCGAAGCCGGCGCGCCCGAACTCCCCGCCGCTGCCGCCGAGACCGGTGAAATCGAAACGCAGGCACGCGATTCCCTCCCGCGCCAATGCCCGGGCGGTCGCGACCGCCGCCTTGCTCTGGCGCGTGCACGTAAAGCAGTGCGCGAATAGGGCGGCACCGCGCACAAGGCCCGTCGGCAGTTCGAGAGATCCGGCCAGTTCGTGTCCGGCTTCGGTCGCGACGCTGATATTTTCGGTGGGCATCGATGCTCCCCAGGTTGACGCGTGAATCGTTTCGCGCCCGGCTTACCCGCTGCCGCGCCGGATACGAAATTTCGGCGACGGGGAGAAAACGAAACCGGACGATGTGCCCGACCCCCTATCAGGGAATCGGTTCGTTTCAGCGACAGCGCTCTCGACGCGCTTGCCCGAAGCGTCCACGATTGCAGCGCAACAAGGGGAACCACGCCATGATCCGACCGATCGCCGCTTCGCTTGCCCTGGGCCTTGCCGTTCCGTCCGCTCCGCTTGCCGCGCAGGTGCCGCCAGCAGAAAGCGCGGTGCCCGCGCCGCTCGAGGCGGCTGCCGAAGGCGTGGTGGCCGTCCTCCGCGAGGAGCGACCGGCGCGCGAGGTGTTCGCTCCGTCGTTTCTCGCGGCAGTGTCCGAAACGCAACTGAGGGCCATGATGCAGCAGATGACCCGGCAGTTCGGCGCGCTTCACGGATTGGAGAACGTCGCGAGTACCGGCACCGGCGCCGGCGTGATCGCGCTCCGATTCGACCGGGCGATCGCGCGCGGGCCCGTGCGGCTCGACCCGGACGGGCGAGTCACGGGGTTGTTGCTGAACCAGTTCGATCCGATCGACGACGGAGCGGACAAGATCGTGGCCGATCTCGCCGCGCTGCCTGGCAGGATCAGCGTCTATTACGCCCTGCTGGACGACCAGGTCGATCCGATCCTGGCGATCGACGCCGATGCGCAATATGCGATCGGATCGACCTTCAAGCTCTATGTCCTGTCGGCCCTGGCTCGCCAGGTGGTCAGGGGCGAGCGTTCGTGGGACGAAGTCGTGCGCCTCGACAGACGCTCCTTGCCGAGCGGAATATCGCAGGACTGGCCCGAGGGGTCCCCCGTGACGCTGCAGACGCTCGCCACCCTCATGATATCTCTCAGCGATAACACGGCGACAGATCAGCTTATCGCAGTCGTCGGCCGCGACGCCATTGCCGAGGAACTGCGAGCCAGCGGCCACTCGGCGCCCGACATTACCCTGCCGTTTCTTACCACGCTCGAACTGTTCGGCCTCAAAGGCGATCTTCAGCACGGGCTTGCCTATGCCGCGGCGGGCGAGGACGAGCAGGCCCGGCTGATCGATGCATTCTCGACCGAAATCGCCGGCGATCCCGAACGGATAATCAAGCCGACATTCACCCGGCCGACGGCGATCGACACACTCGAATGGTTTGCCAGCGGGCGCGATCTGGCTTCGCTCATGCGGCGCATTGTCGCGCTCGACGATCCCACCGCGCGCCGAATCATGGCGATCGATCCGGCCTTGCCCGAAGGGCGCCGTCAAGACTGGCGCTACGTCGGGTACAAGGGCGGGTCGGAGCCGGGTGTCCTCAACCTGACCTGGCTTCTGCAGGATCAAGAGGGCGAATGGCGTATCCTGACCTTGAGCTGGAACAATCCCGATGCCCCGCTCGACGCGGGCGCGCTGGAACCGATCGCCCAGCGCATACTCGCTTTACCTTAGGGCCAGAGCGACCCCAGAGAGATCAAGATATATAGAACTCTTTATATCTTTCTTGACAATACGAGCGATCGGGGCTTTGTAGGGCCGGTCGAGGTTCCTCGTGCAGGGCGATGCGATTCGCACTTTCGCGAGGCTAAGACGGGAAGCCGGTGACGTCCCGCGGGGATGAAGTCCGGCGCTGCCCCCGCAACTGTAGGCGGAGAGCGGTGCCCCAATTCGACCACTGGTTCCGCCGGGCGGAACCGGGAAGGTTCGGGGCCATCGCGACGACCCGCGAGCCAGGAGACCTGCCTGCGACGCGATAACGTTCTTCGGACGGGGGTTCTTCCGGCGGACGCGCGATAGAAAGGTGCCCTGTATCGGGCCTCCACCTTGCCGCGCGCACGCCCGACCGATCTCCGCCCGCGATGCGAGGTGATACGATCGATGCCGAATATGCCCCATCCGGCCTTCGTTTGCCGCCCGATCCGAATGTGCATGCGCGCCGGGTCTGTCTGACGCGGCGCGCTGCCCCTCACCGCAAACCGACTGATCGAAGAACCAGCAACGGCCGGGCGAAAGCGCGCGGCCGGAGGAGACGACTCATGCCCGTTACCACCGCCAATCTCGGCTTCCCCCGCATCGGTCCGCGCCGCGAACTGAAGAAGGCGCTCGAAGCCTTTTGGGCCGGAAGCATCGACGAAAGCGCGCTGCGCGAAACCGCACGCTCGCTGCGCGCCGCCAACTGGGCGCGGCAGAGCGCGGCCGGAATCGCCGTGCTGCCGAGCAACGATTTCTCGCTCTACGACCAGGTGCTCGACACCAGCGTGATGCTCGGTGCCATTCCGCAGGCCTACCGCGACCTGGGAGCGCCCGATTCGCTCGAGGTCTATTTCGCAATGGCGCGCGGAACGCGATCGGACGCCGAGCGCGAAGACGATGCGGCCTGTAGCCACCGGCAGGAAAGCGACGGCCTGCCGGCGCAGGAAATGACCAAGTGGTTCGACACCAACTATCACTACATGGTCCCCGAGGTAGAGCCGGGCCAGGCGTTCTCGCTCTGCGCGGCCAAGCCGCTGGGCGAATTTGCGGAAGCACTGGCGCTTGGCCATCGCTCGCGCCCCGTGGTGATCGGCCCGGTGACCTGGCTGTTGCTGGCAAAATCGCGCACACCCGGGTTTGCTCCGCTCACGCTGCTCCCCGCCCTGCTGCCGGTCTATCGCGAACTGCTGGCACAGCTGCGCGCCGCCGGCGCCGAATGGGTGCAGATCGACGAGCCGGCACTGGTGACGGATCTGGACGAGACCGCGCGCGAGGCGTTTCGTACCGCCTATGCCGACCTGGGCAGTGCAGCAGGTCCGCAGATCATGCTCACGACCTATTTCGGCGGTCTGGAGGAAAATCTCGACCTTGCCCTGTCGCTTCCCGTCGCCGGTCTGCACCTCGACCTGGTCCGCGCGCCCGATCAGCTGGAGCCTGCCTTGACGCACGCGAGAGAGGATCTCGTGCTTTCCCTGGGCGTGATTGACGGGCGCAACGTGTGGAAGGCCGATCTCGGCGCTCTGATCGATCGGCTCGCCCCCGTTGTGAAGGCCCGCCGCGCAATCCAGATCGCTCCATCCTGCTCGCTGCTTCACGCGCCGATCGATCTCGCGCTCGAAACCGAACTCGACCCGCAGATCGCCGACTGGCTCGCATTCGGCGTGCAGAAGCTGGAGGAACTGGCGCTGCTGGGCCTCGGGCTGGAACGCGGGCGCTACGTCGTTGCCGACGAGCTGTCGGCCAATGCCGATGCGATCGCGGCCCGGCGCGGCTCCCCGCTGACCAACGATCGCGCGGTGCGCGAGCGGGTCGCGGGGATCACGCCCGCGTCGGCGCGCCGCGATATGCCCTTCGCGCGGCGGATCGAACGCCAGCGCGAACATCTCCGCCTTCCGCCGTTGCCGACCACCACCATCGGATCGTTTCCCCAGACCGGCGCCGTGCGTAAAGCCCGTGCCGATCATCGCAAGGGCACGCTCGACCGTGCGGGCTACGAAGCGTTCCTGCGCGAAGAAACCGGGCGGGCGATCCGCTGGCAGGAGGATATCGGCCTCGACGTGCTCGTCCACGGAGAGTTCGAGCGCAACGACATGGTCCAGTATTTCGGCGAACAGCTATCCGGCTTCGCGTTCACCCGCGCCGGATGGGTGCAGAGCTACGGCTCGCGCTGCGTGCGTCCACCGATCCTCTATGGCGATGTCTCGCGCCCGCGCGCGATGACGGTGGACTGGTGGCGCCATGCCCAGAGCCTGACCGAACGCCCCGTGAAAGGGATGCTGACCGGCCCGATCACGATCCTGCAATGGTCGTTCGTGCGCGACGATCAGCCGCGTGCCGAAACCTGCCGCCAGATCGCGCTGGCGATCCGCGACGAAGCGAACGACCTCGAAGCCGCGGGCGCGCGGATCATCCAGATCGACGAAGCTGCCCTGCGCGAAGGGCTGCCGCTCCGCCGCGCGGGCTGGGACGAGTATCTGGACTGGGCGGTCGAATGCTTCCGCCTGGCGGCATCCGGCGTCGCGCCGGAAACGCAGATCCATACCCACATGTGCTATTCGGAATTCAACGATATCATCGCCGCGATCGGGGCGATGGATGCCGATGTCATCTCGATCGAAACCGCCCGGTCGAAGATGGAATTGCTCGATGCCTTCGCCAGCTACCGCTATCCGGCGGAGATCGGACCGGGGGTCTACGATATCCATTCGCCCCGTGTTCCGCCGGCAGACGAGATAGAGGCCCTGCTGCGCAAGGCCTCTGCCGCAATCGATCCGCGGCAGCTGTGGGTCAATCCCGATTGCGGCCTGAAAACCCGCAAGTGGGAAGACGTGCGCCCTGCCCTGACCAACATGGTCGCGGCGGCCCGGTCGGTTCGCGGCACGCTCGCCTGACCGGCCTGGCGTGGCGGCCGGGGCGAGCGCCTTTGCCCCGGCCGCGCCCGTCGTTGCCGTTCGTCCTGCGAGCGGGCGGGTCTCAACCGACGCCCGTCACCAGGTGCCGCATCATGCGCCGCGCAGCCGCCCAGACGGCATTGCGACCACCTTCCCCGATCATGTCGCGGACGAACGCGTCGAACCGGGCGCGTTCGCCGCGCGCCGCCGCAGTCGCCAGATCGACCAGCAGCATTTCGTCGTAGCTGAAGGCGGGCTGGCACGGGGGGTTGAGAACGATCTTCTCCGGCCATGCCCGCCCCGCCTCGTCCATGAATACATGGAAGCTCTGCACCGCGCACAGCGTGCCGAGATGCCGGGCAAGCCCGCGGTGCGAATAGTCGTTCACATTTCGCGCCAGGTGGGTGTAGCGCATCGCGCAGACCAGCCGCGCCTGGACCGGCGGCACGGTCCGCAGGTCCGGCGTGCTGGTGAGCTGGGCAAGATCAAAAGCCACGAAACGCCTCCTTCGATGAAACGCGCTCGAACGGGCACCGGGCCGCCACGCCCGGGGCCGCGCCCGGCAAGGCGGTGCCTTCCTCGATCGCGAAGGCGCGGCGCACGACCATCGCCGCCCAGCAGATCGCACCGGGAAGGCCGTGCGGCACCTGAACGACGGCGACAGCAGGCCGCAGCGCGGGCGCGATCGAGACCACCCCCAGCAGCGCGCGCTCGTCGGGCGAGAGGCGCTGGCTGCAACAACGTTCCGCGTGCAGCGGCCGCCCCAGGTGCGCTTCGATCAATTCGAACAGGCTGGCGCAGGCCGGCACGGCCTCGTCGGGCAGATCGAGCGGCGCGACGATTTCCTGCATTCGGGCGAAGTCGCCCGCGCCCGCTCCCGCTGCACGGCAGGCCGACCAGGCCCTGAACAATCGCACCAATATGCCTTGCGCAAATTTCTCTCTTCCCGTTGCCATGTTTCCTCTCCCCGGCGAATGCGACGACTGCGAAAGGGCGGCGCTAGCCGACGAAAGCACGCTCGATAACGAACTGGCCCGGCCGCGAATTGCTGCCTTCGACGAAGCCGCGCGCTTCCAGGTCGACCGCATGATCCCTGATCATGGCCATGCTGCCGCACAGCATGATGCGATCGCCCTGCGGGTCGAAGCACCGGGGGCCGCTCACGCGTTCGAACAGCGTCCCCCGTTCGATCAGGCGCGCGATCCGGCCCTGCGTTCCGAAAGGCTCGCGCGTGACGGTGGGCAGGTAATGGAACTGCAGCAGCGCCTCGTCCTGGACGAGGGGATCGCCCGCCAGCTGCCCTTCCAGCAGGTCGCGCCAAGCAAGGTCGGCGACCTGGCGCACGCAATGGACCAGCACGATCTCGGCAAAGCGGGCGTAAACCTCGGGATCCCTGACCAGGCTCATGAACGGCGCGATCCCGGTTCCGGTCGACAGCAGGAACAGGCGGCGGCCGGGCAGGAGCGCGTCGGTCACCAGCGTGCCGGTTGCCTTCCTGCCCAGATAGACCGGGTCGCCCGCGCGGATATGGCGCAGGCGCGAGGTCAGCGGCCCATCCTCGATTTTGACCGACAGGAATTCCAGCTCGTCGGCATAGGCCGGGCTGGCGATCGAATAGGCGCGCAGCAAGGGCCGTCCATCGCCGGGCAGGCCGACCATCGCGAATTCTCCCGATCGGAAGCGGAAGCCCGGCGGCCGGGTAATGGCGAAGCAGAACAGCCGATCGGTCAGATGGCGAACGCGCGTCACCGTTTCCACCGCAAGCGCTGCCGAAGGACTGAAGGCTGCGCGATCTATGGCCTGATGTGTCAAGAACAGGTTCCCGTGATGGAGAGTCGTTAATTGCGAGTGATTGTCATTAGCGACTCTGGAGCAGAAACGTCAACAGCGGACCGACATTGCCCGGCCCCGTTTCTCCCCAGCCCGTTTCTGCGCGGTGCCGAAACGCGTGGACAAGTTTGCCCCGCCCCCGGACGCAGCGCGTCTCGGGATCGGCAGGGACCGGCAGATGGGCGGTTCGGTCAGGCCAGCTTCGGGGGCAGCGCAAAAAGACCCGCATACTGCAGCGCAAGCGCATGATCGCCCTCGATCACAAGGCCCGCATCGCGCTCCAGATCGTCCCAGGGTATATCGGCGTAGAGTCCGCCGGCCACGACCGAGGCCGTGGGCGCGCGGAATACCGTATCGGCGTCGGCCGGGTCGGCACGGCGAATTGGCAGCGCGCCCTCCGCCGGTTCTGCGACGAACCCTTCTTCTCCGATGACAAACCCGATCCTGCCCCGGATCGCCCCGACCCGTTCCTTGTCCACCATCGTGCGCATGGAAAGCATCAGGGAGACGGGTGAAAGCGGCAGAGTGGGATCGTGCGCGCTCGATTGCGCCGCCCATCGCCCCGCTTCCTGGATCAGCGGCTCGGCGGCATAGCCCCATGGGGTCAGTTCATAGACCTGCATCTTTCCCGGAGGGGGAAGCTGCCGCTTGGTCAGAACACCCGCTTCCTCCAGCGAAGCGAGCCGTTCGGTCAGAACTTTGGCGCTGATCCCGGGCAAGCTCGCGCGGATGTCGGAGAAACGAAGCGCGCCCAGCATGAGTTCGCGCACGATCAGCAGCGACCAGCGCTCCCCCACCAGCTCCATGGCAAAGGCCGTTCCGCAAGCGTCGCGATACCATTTGCCGTGGAGGGATAGATCCATTTTGATTTCTTTTTGTAACTTCATGGTTGCCTTTTGTAACTGAGTCGTTCAGAAAATGCAAGGTCGATTCGCTGCGAACAGAGGAGAGCGCCCGATGCCACGAATGATCTTTGTGAACCTGCCCGTTGCCGACCTCGACCGGTCGAAGGCATTCTACGAAGCCGTGGGATTCACCAACAATCCGCAATTCTCCGACGAGAATGCGGCGTGCATGGTCTGGTCCGAGGCGATCCATGTCATGCTGCTGAAACACGATTTCTGGAAAACCTTCACCAGCAAGGCGATCCCCGATGCAAAGGCCAGCGCGCAGGTCATGCTCGCGCTCAGCCATGACAGCGTGGCCGATGTCGATGCCATAGTGGAACGTGCGGGCGAAGCGGGCGGCTCGCTCGACCCGACACCAAGGCAGGACCTCGGGTTCATGTACGGGCGCAGCTTCGAAGACCCCGACGGTCATATCTGGGAGAACGCCTTTATGGACATGTCCGCGGTCCCCGACGGCGAAACGCCCGCTCCCGACAGTGGCGACAACGGCGCCCTCCAGAGAACCTGATCGATGACCGGCAGCCCTTCCCTGCCCTCCCACCTTCGGGTCCGCTTGATTGAGGGTCGAGGTGCTCGGCTCCGTCTTGTCAACTGATGCGGCAAAGGATTGATTATCATGCCCCTCGATAAACACGCTTCGATTACCATCACGGCTTACGACTGGGTGCCGGACTTCGCACGCGGCCTGGTCCGCGACCTGCGGGTGCGCTGGGCGCTGGAGGAGGTCGGACTGGACTACCGCGTCGAATACCTGCCGCAGGGAACGCAGAAGATGCCGCCGCATCGCCGGCGCCAGCCGTTCGGCCAGGTTCCGACATACGAAGAAGGCGATCTGACACTGTTCGAATCCGGTGCGATCGTGCTTCATATCGCCGATCGCGCACCGGGCCTGTTGCCCGGCGGGCCCGACGCCCGGGCGAGAGCCACGCAGTGGGTGATCGCGGCGCTCAACACCATCGAACCGCATCTGAGCGACTGGGCCTTGGCGACGATTTTCGAAGCCGGAGAACCGTGGTCCCTGCCCCGCAAGCCGGCGATCCGCGAGCGGATCGACGAACGCCTGGGCGAGCTGTCGGCGCGCCTGGGAACGAACGATTGGCTGGAAGGCGATTTCTGCGTCGGCGATCTGGTGATGGTCGCGACGCTCCAACAGGTCGACGACGAACTCGCCGACCTGTTCGACCGCTATCCCAATCTCGCCGACTATCGCGCGCGCGGCGAGGCGCGCCCTGCCTATCGCCGCGCGCTTCAGGATCATCTCGCAGGATTTACGGGCAGCCCTCCTCCGGGCTGGGCCGAGGATCAGGAAAAGGAAGCTCTATCATGACCTATATCGAAGGATTCGTGGCCGCCGTCCCGACCGCCAACGAAGCTACCTATACCGAGCACGCCCGCGAGGCGTCGGGCCTGTTCAAGGAGTTCGGCGTTGCCCGGATGGTGGAAACCTGGGGCGACGACGTCCCGCACGGCGAAGTCACGGACTTCTACCGGGCAGTCGAGGCGAAAGACGACGAGACGGTCGTGTTCTCGTGGTTCGAATATCCCGACAAGGCCGCCCGCGATGCCGCCAACGAGAAAATCGTCAACGACGACCGGATGAAGGCGTTCGGCGAAACGATGCCCTTCGACGGCAAGCGCATGATTTTCGCCGGATTCGACACCATCGTGGACGAAGGCGATCGCGGAACGCCGGGCTATGTCGACGGGATCGTCCTGCCGGTTCATCCCGACAAGAAGGACGCCTATCGCGAAATGGCGCAGACCATGGCGCACAAGTTCGTCGAAGCAGGTGCCGTGCGCGTGATGGAAGCCTGGGGCGACGATGTGCCAGCCGGGGAAACGACCGATTTCCGCCGCGCCGCAAAGGCGCAGGATGGGGAGACCGTGGTATTCTCCTACATCGGATGGCCCGACAAGCCGACCCGCGACAAGGCCTGGGAAAAGATCATGGAAGATCCCGAAATGCACCCCGATGGCGACATGCCTTTCGATGGAAAGCGCATGTTCTGGGGCGGTTTCCGTCCGATCCTCGACCTCTGAGGCCCGAACGGCTCCGGCCATCTGCTCCATAATTTCGGAGAGAGAACAATGTACGTGAACGGATTCATCCTGGCGGTGCCTGCCGACAAGAAGGACGCCTACAGGGACGTCGCCGAGAAATTCTGGGAAGTCGTCAAGGACTATGGCGCGAAATCGCAGGTCGAATGCTGGGAGGTCGATGTGCCCGATGGCGAGACCACCGATTTCCGCCGGGCGGTCAAGTGCGAGGAAGGCGAGAAAGTCGTCTTCTCCTGGGTGACCTGGGAGGACAAGGAAACCGCCGATGCCAGCCACGACAAGATGATGGCGGACGAGCGGATGAAGACTCTCTTCGGCAACCCCGACGGCAGCGACATGCCCTTCGACGGCAAGCGCATGGTCTATGGCGGGTTCGAACCGCTCGTGTGGAAGGAGGCCTGAGCATGACGGAAGATCGCGGAGCCTTCGTCTGGTACGAATTGATGACCACCGATCGCGCAGCGGCGGCGGCCTTCTACCGATCGGTGATCGGATGGACATTCGGCGATACGAGTTCCTCGCCGCCCGGCGGGCCCGACTATCGTATGATCCAGCGCACCGACGGCGGCCTCACGGGCGGCGTCCTGACACTGACCGACGCCATGTGCGAAGGCGGCGCCAGGCCCGGCTGGCTGGGCTACATCCATCACCCCGATGTCGACGGCGCCGTGGCACGGATCGTCGACGCGGGCGGTGCCGCGCATATCGCGCCCCACGACATGGAAGGCGTGGGCCGGATTGCGCTGGTCGAGGACCCTCAGGGGGCGCCGATCTATATCATGAATCCCACCCCTCCCCCGGATCGACCGGACGCGAAAAGCGATGCGTTCGACCACGAGAAGGCGCAGCACGTTCGCTGGAACGAACTGCAGACGACGGACTGCGATGCCGCAATCGCGCTCTACACCGAACTGTTCGGGTGGGAGCAGAAGGACAGCATGCCGATGGGCGAACTGGGCGAGTATCGCTTCATCCATCGCGGCGAAACGATGATCGGTGCGATCATGCCCAAAACGCCAGCAGTGCCGCAATCCGTCTGGTCCTATTACGTCGGCGTGGACGACATCGACCGGGCGGCACGGGCCGTGATCGACGGCGGCGGCCGTCTTCTCGACGAGATTATGGAGATCCCCGGCGGCGAATTCGCTGTCCAGTGCATGGACCCGCAGGGCGCCACCATCGGGCTGGTCGGCCCGCGCAGGAATTGAGGAGCAAGGCAATGAACAAGAACACGATCTGTCTCTGGTTCGACCGGGATGCGGAGGAAGCGGCGCGCTTCTATGCCGCGACCTTCCCCGACAGCGAAGTGACGGCGGTGCGCACCGCGCCCACCGATTTCCCGGGCGGGAAGAAAGGCGACGCGCTGACGGTGGAATTCACCGTCTGCGGCATTCCCTGCCTCGGCCTCAACGGCGGCCCGTCATTCCCGCAGACCGAGGCTTTCTCGTTCCAGATCGCGACCGACGACCAGGAGGAAACCGACCGGTACTGGAATGCGATCGTCGGCAATGGGGGCGAGGAATCGGCCTGTGGCTGGTGCCGCGACAAGTGGGGCCTCAACTGGCAGATCACGCCGCGCACCCTGACCGAAGCGATGGCCGCCGGTGGCGACGAAGCCGCACGGGCCTTCGAGGCCATGATGCAGATGCGCAAGATCGACGTTGCCGCGATCGACGCCGCCCGGCGCGGAGGCTGACCATGGGCCGCAGAATAATCGGCGGCGCGTTCATCTCGCTCGACGGCGTGATACAGGCGCCGGGCGGGCCGGAGGAGGATACCACCGGCGGCTTCGCATACGGGGGCTGGCTGGCCAATCTGTTCGAAGAGGCTGTCGCCAACCAGGTCGATACCCTGCTGTCGATGCCGTTCGACCTGTTGCTGGGCCGGCGTACCTACGACATTTTCGCGGGACACTGGCCTCACCAGCCGCAGGACGACCCGATCGCGGCCATGTTCGCCCAGGCGCGGAAGTACGTGCTTACCGGATCGGATCGGCAGCTCGAATGGCAGGGCAGCCATCGCCTGGTCGACCTCGACGCGCTCGCCGCGCTGAAGCGCCAGGAAGGGCCCGATCTCGTCATCCAGGGCAGTTCGACGCTCTATCCGCAACTGCTCGAACGCAAGCTGCTCGACCGGCTGGTGCTGATGACTGCGCCGGTGACGCTGGGCGCAGGCAAGCGGCTGTTCGGCGATGGGACGCCTGCCCGCACGTTCCGGCTGATCGAGCAACGCATTGGCGCGAACGGCAGCGTCCTGTCGACGTACGAACCCAACGGCGCTCTCGAAACCGGGACGTTCGCCAGCCAGGAGCCGAGCGAGCCGGAGATGGAGCGGCGGCGCAAGATGCAGGAAGGGACCTGGTGATGCTTGCACTCTACGGCCATCCGTTCTCGGCTTACACCTGGAAAGCGCTGATCCCGCTCTACGCCAACGGGACGCCGTTCGAACTCAGGGAAGTCGGCCCCGATCATCCCGCGCATGCCGAATTCGTGCAGGCCGCGCATCCCGGCGGGAAGTTTCCCGTGCTGATCGATGGCGACACCACGGTGATCGAAGCGACCGCGATCGTCGAGCATCTGGCGCTGCATCATCCCGGCCCCGCGCCGCTGATCCCTGCCGATCCCGCGCAGGCCACGGTCGTTCGCATGCTCGACCGGGTGTTCGACAATTACGTGATGGGCAGCCTGATGCGGGCCGTAAACGCCTATCTCGCCGACCGCGACAATCCCGATCCCGACGACGTGCGCCTGGGCAAGTCCGGGCTACGGCGAGCCTACGAATGGCTGGAAGCCTGGCTGGGTGCGAACAGTCTGCCCGCCCATGTCTCGCTGGTGACCTGTGCCGCGGCGCCGTCGCTATTCTATGCCGACTGGGTGGAGCCGATTCCCGCCGAGTGCCCGCGCCTCGCCGCCTTCCGGGCGGAGCTTCTCGCCCTGCCGCCCGTCGTGCGGTGCGTCGACGATGCACGCCCCTATCGGCACTTGTTTCCGCCGGGCGCGCCGGACCGGGATTGAGTTGACGGACCGCCTTCGTTCACTTAATGTTCCATCGAACATTCGGGGAGATTCGCGGTGGCCGAGTATACGTTCTTCTTCAATCCGATGAGCCGGGCCCAGATTGCGCGATGGGCACTGCACGAGGCGGCTGTCGATTACGAACCCGTGTTGGTTTCGTTCGACGACAAGCCGGCTGCATTGCTCGAAGCCAATCCGCTGGGCAAATTGCCCACGATCGTCCATCACCATGAAGGGCGTGATCATATCGTGACCGAGGCAGCGGCGATCTGCCACTACCTGGCCGAGATGTCGGCGCCCGAACTGCTGCCCCAGCCGCATGAGAAGGCCGATTATTTTCGTTGGCTGTTCTATGCCGCGGGGCCACTGGAACAGGCGGTGACGGCGCATATGCTCGGCTGGGAAGTGCCCCCCGAAAGGGAGATAAGCGCCGGGTTCGGCAATTACGAACGCGCGCTCGATGCAATCGAAGGATGGCTGGCCAGGCACGATTATGTGTGTGGCGAGCGCTTCACGATGGCCGATGTCTATGTGGGCAGCGCGATCGACTGGGGCCTCCAGTTCGGGTTCATCCCGCAGCGCGAGGCGTTCGAAACCTACGCGGCCCGCTTCCGCAAGCGGCCAGCCTATCAGGAAGGCAAGGCGATCGACGGCAAGCTGATGGCGGAAATGCAGGCGGAAGGCGGTGACGCATGAGCTATGCCAGCACATGCCATTGCGGCGCGATCGGGGCGACGATTTCCGGCGACTTGCCGGCAGAGGCGATGACCTGCAATTGCTCGATCTGCCGGCGCAAGGGCACCGTTCTGCACTTCGTCCCGGCAGGCGAAGCGACGCTCGAGGCGCCGGCCGACAAGCTGGGCGACTACACTTTCAACAAGAACGCCATTCATCACCATTTCTGCCTGGTCTGCGGCTGCACGCCCTTCACCACCGGGACCGACCCGCAAGGGAACGAGATGGTCGCGGTCAATCTGCGCTGTGTGCCCGAATGCGATCTCGACCGATTGAAACTCACGGCCATAGACGGCGCCTCGTTCTAACCGAAAACCGCGCTCTTCCGCAGCAACTGGTAGGCTTCGACCACCCGACCGAGGCGCGCCTCGTGCCGGCGATCCCCGCCATTGCGGTCGGGGTGGTAACGGCGCACCAGTTCCGAATAGCGCCGGCGCAGGCGCCGCAGATCCGTGTCGAGGCCCAGCCCCATCGTTTCCAGCGCCCTGGCCTCCTCCGCGCTGAAGCGGCTGTCCATCGCCATGCGCGCCTCGCGCTCGGCGCGGCTTCGGATACCGCTTGCGCGCGCGGAAATGGCATCGAGCGGATCGTCGAAGTCCGCCCAGCGCGGCATTCCGTCGACTCCGCCGGGCGGCCGGAAAGCATGGCTTTCGGTCCGCCAGCCGGCACCGGGCGCCTGTACGGCGAGGATCTCTTCCGCGCTCATCCCCTCGAACCAGTCGTACCCCGCGTTGAACTCGCGCACGTGGTCGAGGCAGAACCAGCGCCACTCCCCAGGCCCGTCGAACGAATTGCCGCGCGTGCCGGGCGCGCGAAATTCGCCCCGCTCGCTGCATCCCGGCCTTTCGCACGCGCGCCCGCTGCCCTCGCACCGCCCATGGAACTTCGTCTGCTTCACGCCATTAGGATGGGCATGGACAAGCGCAATGGGAACCCCCAAACCGGGCAGATGACCACTCCGTTGCAAACCGAGATCGAATCGCGCCTCGCCGAGGCATTCTCCCCCGTCCGGCTGGAGGTCATCAACGACAGCGCCAGTCACCGCGGCCATGCGGGCGACGACGGCAGCGGCGAATCGCATTTCACGCTGGTGATCGAAAGCGCCGCTTTCGCCGGGAAGAGCCGGCTTGAACGCCAGCGGATGGTGAACCGGGCGCTGGGCGACATCCCGGGCGACCGGGTCCACGCCCTCGCCATTCGCGCCTTCGCGCCGGGCGACAACTGATGGCCTACGACCTCTGGTACTGGCCGAATATCCCCGGACGCGGGGAATTCGTGCGGCTGGCGTTGGAGGCGGCGGATATCGCCTATCGCGACAGGGCGCGCGAGGAAGGGGCCGACGCGCTCGTCGCCGACTTGCAGGCGCGCCGCGGTCTGCGCCCGTTCGCGCCGCCCTATCTCGTCGATGGCGATTTCGCGATCGCGCATGTTGCGCATATTCTGGCCTGGCTGGCCGACAGGCACGGTTTCGGTGCCGGCGACCTGCCCCGCGATCTCGAGTTGATCACGCTCCAGCTCACGATCAGCGACATGGTCGCGGAAGTCCACGCCGTTCACCATCCGATCGGCGCAGGTCTCTACTACGAAGACCAGAAGGAGGCTGCGGCGCGCGCCGCCGCGCAGTTTCGCGAGGAGCGCATTCCCAAGTTCCTCCACTATTTCGAAGATGCGCTGGCGCCCAACGGCGGACCGTTCGTGCTCGGCAGCGGCTGGAGCCATGTCGACACCTCTCTCCTCCAGCTGGTCGAGGGTTTGCGGTACATGTTCCCGCAACGGATGGAGACGCTGGGCGAGCGCTATCCGCGCCTGCAAGCCTGCTGCGAGGCCGTGGCCGGGCTGGCGCGCGTGGCGGCCTATCGCGCGTCCGACCGCTGCATCGCCTTCAATGAAGAAGGTATTTTCCGCCACTACCCGGAGCTAGACAGCCGATGATCGAACAGACGATAACCCCGGTAACCCACGACCTCGGCCAGTTCGAAGTCCGCCGCGCGATCCCCTCGCGGGAGCGGTCCATGGTCGGCCCGTTCATCTTCGTCGACCAGTTCGGCCCGGCAGAGCTGGACATCGGCGCTGGCATGGACGTGCGGCCGCATCCGCACATCAACCTGGCCACCGTCACCTGGCTGTTCGAAGGCGCGATCGACCATCGTGACAGCCTGGGCACTTTCGCCACGATCCGTCCCGGCCAGGTCAACCTGATGACCGCGGGCAGCGGCATCGTTCATTCGGAACGCAGCCCGCAGGGCGAGCGCGATCAGGGCGCGCGGCTCTATGGCATGCAGACCTGGCTCGCGTTGCCCGACGGGCAGGAGGAAATCGCGCCGGCGTTCGAGGCGCAGACCGATCTGCCGGTGGTGGAGGACCGATGCGCCCGCGCCATCGTGATTATGGGCGAGCTGTGGGGCCGCCGCGCGCCGACCACGACCCATGCCGGGACGATCTATGCCGAAATCGCGCTCGCCCCCGGCGGCACGATCCCGGTCGAAGCCGAGGCGGACGAACGCGCCGTGATGCTGGTCGAAGGTGCGGCCACGATCGGCGGACAGCCTCTGACATTGTTTGCGCTGACCGTCCTCGCGCCCGGCCAGGCGATGACCCTGGCGAGCGAAAGCGGCGGCCGGGTCATGCTGCTGGGCGGCGAGGCGTTCGCCAGCAAGCGCCATGTGTGGTGGAACTTCGTCAGCTCCGACCGCGAACGGATCAACCAGGCTAAGCGCGATTGGCGAGACGGGCGCTTTCCGATCGTCCCGGGTGACGAAGACGAATTTATTCCCCTTCCCGAAAAGGCAACGACAGTGAGCTATCCATGAGCTTCGACGGACAGGTCGCCTGGATCACCGGCGCATCGTCGGGCATCGGCGCGGCACTGGCGCGCGAACTGGCGGCGCGCGGCGCGCGGATCGTGCTGTCGGGCCGGGACGAAGCGCGCCTTTCGGCGGTTGCGGCGGAGCTGGACACGGACACGCTGTGCCTGCCCTTCGACGTGCGCGACGACGCGGCAATGGCCGCCGCGACGCGCGCGGCGATCGACTGGCAGGGCGGTGTCGATATCGCGATTGCCAATGCCGGCGTTTCACAACGCGGAACCGCGCGCGAGACCGACATGCAGGTCTATCGCGACATCATCGCGATCGACCTGACCCAGCAGATTGCCTTTGCCCAGGGGCTGGTGCCTCATATGGCCGATCGGGGCAGCGGCCGGCTGGTATTCGTCTCCTCGGTCGCGGGCAAAGTCGGCGTTCCGATGCGCACCGCCTACTGCGCCGCGAAATTCGGACTGATCGGCTATGCCGACGCGCTGCGTGCCGAGCTGTCGCAATCGGGGGTGGAAGTTCACGTGATCGCACCGGGTTCGGTCGCCACCGATGTCAGCCGCAATGCGCTGACCGCCGACGGATCGAAACGCGGCAAGAGCGACCCGGCCATCGACAACGGCATCCCGCCAGACGAGGCCGCGCGCGAAATGGTCGATGCAATCGCGCTGAACCAGCGCGAGATCGTCGTCGCGCGCGGAATGGAAGAGGCGCTGGGCAAGCTGCGCCAGACGCCCGACCAGGTGTTCGATCAGGTCGCGGCCATGGTTGCGAGCGGATATATCGAGAAAATGAAAGCGGAGGGATAAGGCATGGAACAGACGCGCGTGACACTGGCAAACGGGATCGAACTCGACACCGTCGATATCGGCCCCAGGGATGCCCCCGCGCTGATTTTCCTTCACGGTTTTCCCGAAAGCCACCGGACCTGGCGCCATCAGCTGGCCCACCTTTCGGACCGTTTCCGCTGTATCGCGCCCGATCAGCGCGGCTATCGCGGATCGTCCAAGCCGCAGGAGGTAGAGGCCTACACTCCCGACAAGCTGATCGGCGACATCTTCCTGCTGGCCGATGCGCTGGGAATCGATCGGTTCACCGTCATCGGGCACGACTGGGGCGGCGCGATCGCCTGGGGAACCGCCCTTGCCGGGCAGGCGAACGGCCGGGTCACCCGCGCTGTCGTGGCCAATGCGCCGCATCCGGCCATTTTCCAGAAACTGCTCTACACCAACGAGAACCAGCGCAAATCCAGCCAATATATCCGCGGGTTCCGCGACCCCGCCAACGATGCGCTGGTGCGCGAACACGGGCTGGCCGCGCTCCTGATGCAAGAGGTCAAGTGGGACCGGCCGAGCGAGATGGAACCCGCCGAGCGCGAGGCTCTGCTACGCGACTGGCAGGATCGCGACGCCGCCTTCGGAATGCTCAACTGGTATCGCGCAAGCCCGGTCGACGTGCCGCCGCTCGACGCGCCCTACGAGCTGCCCGAAGGCTGGACCCCGCCGCGCCTGCCCAGGCTGACTATTCCGACGCTGGTGATCTGGGCGATGGACGATCGCGCGCTGCCCCCGGAAAACCTCGCGGGGATGGACGATCTGATCGAAGATCTGACCCTTGTCGAAGTGCCCGACTGCGGCCACTTCGTCCCCTGGGAAGCGCCTGCGAAGGTCAATGCGGCGCTGGACGCATTCCTGGCGGACACGAACTGAGCTTCCGGCCGCACGGCACCTGCCACCGACAGCGAACGCTGGCTCCCCTCCCTCTGCCGAGCAAGGGGAGCTGTGGCGTCGCCTGTGCCAGGAAGATCAGAACGCGACGCGCACGCCGCCGAAGAACTCACGCCCTTCGAGATCGTTCAGAACCGAGGTGAGGTTCTGGCTTCCACCGGAATTGAGGCCATCCGGCATGAACGGCCCGAGATCGTCGAACACATTGTTGACGCCGGCGTAGATCGAAAATCTCGGGTTATCTCGGAAAGAATACCGCATGTAAAAGTTATGGTAGTCCTGGCTACCGACTTTGAAATAGGCATTGTCGGTAGGCAGGACGTCGTTGTCGTCGACACCCCCGCTCTGATAGAGCGTAGTCCAGGTTGCCCGGAAACCGCCGACCGAATAGCCCACTTTGGCGCGGAATTCGTCTTTCGGATGTCCGATCTCGCCCAGATCGACGCCGGTCTGCGGGCCGGCGATCGACAGGAACGTGAACTCATCCTCGAAATAATGCGCATACCGGACGTCGAAATCGACGGAGCCGGGCAGAAAGCCCAGTTCTGTACGATAGTTCGCGGTGACATCGACACCGGACACCTTCACACTGTTCAGGTTCTCTTCCTGATTGACGATCTGCGTGACGCGACCGCTGCTGGCATCGCGGGTGATGACGCTGCAGAACCGATTGTCGGGGAAATTGGCGTCGCCATAGCAAAGATCGGCGGTTAGCTGAGAGGAAATCGTGCCGATCGCGCCCTTCACCTTGATATTGTAGTAATCGACGATCAACGAGAAATTCGGTAAGAACGACGGCGCGATCACGGCGCCGATCGTGAAGGTATCGGCCGTTTCTTCCTTCAGATTCTGATTGCCCGCATTCGGCCCGCTGATCGAACCGTCGAATTCGAACGCATTGCCGGCATTCTCGGGATCGTTGAAAAACGCCTGGATGCCGGGTTCGGCAAGGCAGTTTGCGGCGATGGTTGCGGCAGACGCCGTGCTCCCGGGTGCAGGAGTGATCCCGCTGCCATCGGGCATCAGACCGTGGCACGGATCCCTGAGATCGTCGGCATCGCCGCGAGGCGCGGAAAAGAATTCGGTGATCGTCGGCGCGCGTTGGGATCGCGAATACTGCCCGCGAAAGCGCAAGCCGTCGACGGGCGTGAAGCTGCCCCCCGCGTTGTAGCTCAAGATGGTTCCGACCGTCGAATAATTCGCAACGCGGCCGGCCAGCTGCAGCGACAGCATATCCCGAATGATCGGGATATCCGCTTCCGCAAACCCTTCGATGACGTCGAACTGGGCCCGGATATCGGGGATTACGGAAGCGGAAGTCAGTTCGAATTCGTTGTCGGCATCGCCGTCCGTATCCTGCTTTTCCTTGCGATACTCGAATCCGGCGGCGAACTTCACAGGGCCTGCGGGAATTTCGAACAGATCGCCGTTGATCGACCCGCCGGCGGTATACTGTTGCCGGATCTGCTTCAGGAACGAGGTATAGCGAATATAATCGGCCGCAGCGGGCGAGATCGAGTTCGTCCCGAAGATGTTCAGCGGAACGCACCCATCCGCGCGCGCTGCCGCGTCGACGCAGCGATATCCGCCGGAGCCGTCCGCTTCGATGTCGAGCGCATTGCGGATGTTAAGGTAATTGACCTCGTTCAGCGTGGTCTGCCGCTGTTCGAAACGACCGTAAGTGCCATACACTTCCCAGTTGAGCGGCCCGAAGAACCCTTCGGCGCCGGTAATCAGACGCAATGTATCGCGCTTGTTGATCTTTTCGCGCTTCCCGAGTTCGTTGAACCTGCGCGACCAGCTCACACTGCCCGACCGCGTTTCTTCCACTTCGGGCGGAATGAACGGATGAGACGCCGGCATCGAACCGATGTCGCCCAACTCGTTGAGTACGCCGACGTCCGTCGTGTTGCTGGCCGTACGCGGAGACGTTTTCGTCCTGGTGTCGACAGCGGAATAGAACGCGTTGGCGAAGACCGTAACGTTCGGCGTGATATCGAAGGTCCCGCGAAAGGCGCCGTTGACGGATTCGAACTGCGGCGACAGCGTGCGTCCCGGGCGGAAGTTGTAACCGTCGACATCGGTCACGAAATCCTCCCCATCGGGGCGACCGTCCTGCGGCTGGAGCGACTCGTCGTTGAACCAGACGCCATCGACGTTCCAGGCATCGCCGGCCTCGAAGCGGCCGCCGGGCAGGATCGAACTCAGGCCGGGCGCAAAACAGTACCGGCCGCTGTCGTCGCAGCCGGGAAGATCGGTTTCGTCGTTCCAGCCCCCGACCGTCGGCGCGCGCCATTCCAGGCCGAGGAGCGAACCGGGCCGGGTTTCGTCGGCAATAATCGCGGTTTCCCGATCGTACGTGGCGCCGATCAGAATATAGCCGCGATCGTCGGCAAATTTCTTGCCCAGCGTCAGGTCGATCGTCGTTTCCCGTTCGCCGGACCGATCCGCCTTCCCATACCGGACATTGCCCCGGAATCCGTCGAGGTCGTCTTCGAGCAGAATGTTGGCAACGCCGGCAATGGCATCCGAACCATAGATGGCGGATGCACCGCCGGTGGTGACTTCGATCGATTTGACGAAACCGGCCGGGATCGTGTCGAGGCTGACGCGTTCGCCGTTGCCGGAATTGGATACCACGCGGCGGCCGTCGATAAGCACCAGGGTCCGGTCGCTCCCCAGACGACGCAGGTTGATCGTGCTCAAACCGGCATTCTGGGTGCTCAGCGCCGAATTGTCCGGCGTGATGTCGGCGCTCACGCCCGGAAGCTGCAGGATGATTTCGGCCGTATCGACGGTGCCGACTTCGTCTATATCGCTCCGACCCAGTATTTGCACCGGGATGGCCGCCGTTTCGTTCGACCGGCGGATGCGCGACCCCGTTACGACGATGGTGTTGTCACGCCCGGCAGCGGCCGAACTCTCCGCCGAATCCTGCGCCATTGCAGGGACGGCCGGAAGGCTCAGTGGAACGGCTGCGAGGATCGACGTGGCGAGCAGTTTCTTGCGCGGATTTATCACTGGTGCGTTTCCTTGAAGGCTATGAAACGGGATGATTATCCGGCTATCCGAGTGGCTATCCGATGTGAAGCTTTCACAAACTTTGGCCATAAGATACTGTTATTATGTTATTTCTCGTGAGCCCTAAACTCGGGTTTGTTTCTTTGTTGCGAAATGGAGACACTTTTCCTGCACGCAGCCGCAGATCGGCACGACGGCGATAACGCACAGGAATAGTGGCATGAACAAGCGTTATGCTTCGGCGGCCTCTCGGCATTGCCTTCGCAGTTCGGGACCTGCAGATGGCTTGCCTGCACTGCCCCACGCCAAGCCGAGAGAGGCCGAGAATTGACCGTTCACACCCCCGCCGGCCCTGCCCGCCTCCACCGCATGGTGAAAACCCTGGCGCTGATCCTGCCGCTCGCAATGGCGGGTGCGAGCGCACAGGCCAGCGAAGCGGCAATGCGCCAGGCCATCGCCGATCCCTTGCATCGGGCAGCCCCCGGCTGCGTCGCTGGTCGTTTCGAAGAGGGGCGTCTCGTGCAGTTCGCCGCCGCGGGATTTGCCGACATCGACAAGGGCCGGCCGCTCGGCCGCGACACGCTGTTCTACGGTGCCTCGCTGTCCAAGCAGTTTACCGCGCTGGCCGCGGCCACGCTGATTGCGGACGGCAAGCTCGCCCTCGACGACGATGTGCGGCGCTATCTGCCCGAACTGCCGCGCTATCGCGCGCCGATAACGGTGGCCATGCTCATGCACCACACCTCGGGCATTCGGGATTCGCTGGGCCTCCTGCGCATGGCCGGGATGAGCGACGTCGGCCGGGCCTCGAAGCAGGAGGCACTCCAGCTGCTGTTCCGACAGACTGACACCGCCTTCGTACCCGGAACCCGCTACGACTATTCCAACGGCGGTTACCTGCTGCTTGCCGAGATCGTCGAGCGTGTCTCCGGCATGTCGTTCGCCGAATATGCGCATCGGGCGATCTTCGCACCGCTGGGCATGCCCAATGCCTATTTCCTCGACGACGCCAGCCCCCGCCCGGGAACTTTTGCGCATGGTTATATGCCGGCGGACACGGCTGACGGGGCCGAGGGCGGAAGGTTCGTTCGGCGCGACACCTTTCCGCGCTTCAGCGGGTCGGGCGGATTGATGCTCTCGATGGCGGACCTCGAGCGTTACGAAGCCGACATCGAGCACGGTCACCGCGTTTTCACACCCGAAGTCGCCCGGATTCTCCTGACGCCGGGGCGCTACAGCGATGGCAGGGAGGTCGATGACGGCCGGGGGCTGAGCTATGGCGGCGGGCTGCACATAGGGCGCAAGGGTGGCCGGCGCGTGGTCAGGCACGGCGGTTCGGCCGAGGCCTTGAAGCATGCCTACCTGCGCCTGCCCGATACCCGCCAGGCCTTTGCAGTGCTGTGCAACCGGGGCGACTGGAAGGCAAGCGACAGGCTGGCGCGGGTCATGGCCGCCAGCGGCGTGCCGGCACCGGGCCTGCCCGACGCGCAACCGGTAGGACTGTTCCATTCCCCCGAACTGGACGCAGATTACCGCATCACCGCCGACGGCGCCGGATTGACCGTGCAAGTGACTTCGCCGCTGGTGGAGGAAGCGCAGATCCTTCGTTTCGCGCCCAAAGACGACGGCGCCTATCATAGCGGAGCGACAACGATCGCGCCGACCGGCGATCCCGCGCGCATAATCGTCAGCCGCGGCGGCTCGGGACCGATTGCCTTTACCCGCGTGCCGGCAGGGCCGGCAGGGAACGAATCTTCTGCGCCATAGACTTCGCCGCGCGCCCTACTCGTATCCTTGAAGATCGTGAAAGGAGGCAATCCGGGCACTATTCAGAGGTATTTCCCAGCCACTCCACCCATGCGCCATGCGGATGCGCAGTGGCGAGCAAAGTCCAGTTCGCCGGCCCGGGCCAATAACGCACGCGCAGTTCGTGGGCGAACGTCTCGCGGTTGGTCTCCAGCATGATCCACGCGAGCGGTTCGTCGGCCGTGGCCGCCTCGCCCGCTCGCTCCATGGCCTGCACGATCCTCTCGCGCGACGGTTCGGGGACATATTGCCACACGATCGAGTGGAACAGCGCGCGCGTTACGCCCGCGACCTGCGGCTCGGACAGCACCGCCTCCACCCAGTCGGCCGCACCCATCCGGTCGAGTTCGGGCGCACGCTCGCACGCCAGCCGGGCGGCGCAGTCGATCCGGCCCATCCGCTCGCGCGCTTCGGGCCAGACATAGCTTTTCAGCCGCAGCACGGTGTCGGGATCGCGCAAGTCCATCGGCTTGAGGTCGCAACCGCGGATGCCATCGATCCGCACCGGATCGGCGGGCGGCGGCGGCCCGCGCCATTCGGGCGCAAGGCGCATCGGCGAATCCGCCGGCCCTGCGGCCACACCGCCCAGGTCGAAGCGAAACCGTTCCATCATCGTGTTGATGCCCGCGCTGGCGCCGATCTCGTTCATTTCGAAGCGCGGGCCGAGCCGGCCCGACAGCCACAGCAGGCCCGCCATGATGCTGGCCGAACGGCCCGCCTCGTTGGTCTGCGGCGGATGGTCGAGCCAGGGGAGCAGGAGATGATCGTATGTCTCGACCAGGCCGGACACCAGTTCGTCCACCGCGCCCTGGTCGGTCGTCAGCCCGGCATAGACCGGCTCGAGCCGTTTGTCGGCCCCGCTCAGCAGCAGGTAATGCAGCCCGCCCGCGATCCGGAGCGGCATCGCGTCCTCCAGCACCAGTCCGTGCCAGTTGGCCATCCGGCGGCCCACCGCGGTTTCGGTTTCGAGCACGGCCAGCATCGCGCGGATGACCCGCGCCGTGCCCGGCGCCCCGGCCTTTTCGGCGTGCTGCGCCTGCCACTCGATCCCGGCGGGAACCGAGCGCGTATGCATGATCGCGTGCGGACTTTCCGCCATGTCCATTGCCCTTTCCGCGCCCCTTGCCTAAGTGCCGCGGCGCAATGGCAACACCGCTGACCTTCGCCATCCCCAAGGGGCGCATTCTCGAAGAGGCTCTGCCCGTGATGGAACGTGCCGGCGTCGTGCCGGAAGAGGCGTTCCATGACAAGGGCAACCGCAGCCTCACATTCGCCACTACGCGGGAAGACCTGCGCCTGATCCGGGTCCGTGCATTCGATGTCGCCACTTTCGTCGCGCACGGCGCGGCGCAGGCGGGCATCGTGGGGTCGGACGTGATCGAGGAATTCGACTATTCCGATCTCTACGCGCCGGTCGATCTCGCCATCGGGCACTGCCGATTGTCGCTCGCGGCGCCGGCCGAGGTGCCCGAGGCAGGGGCCGGCGCGAGCCACATGCGCGTGGCCACGAAGTATCCGAACCTGACCCGTCGCTGGTTCGAACGACAGGGCATCCAGGCCGAGTGCGTGAAGCTCAACGGCGCGATGGAGATCGCGCCCGCCCTGGGCCTTGCCCGACGGATCGTCGATCTCGTGTCCACCGGCCGCACGCTGGCGGAAAACGGGCTGGAGGAACGCGACGTGATCATGCAGGTTTCCGCCCGCCTGATCGTCAATCGCGCGGCGCTCAAGACGGACCCGCGCGTGGGCGAACTGGTCGAACGTTTCCGCGCGATCGCAAACGGCTCCGAGGCGGCCTGATGCGGCGCCTTTCGATCGCAGAGCCGGGATTCGAAACCGCCTTTGCCCGGCTGGTCGACGGCCGGCGCGAAAGCGACATCGCGGTGTCGCAGGATGTCGCCACAATCGTCGAGCGCGTCCGGCGCAAGGGCGATGCGGCGCTGGCGGAATATACCCGGCGGTTCGACAAGCATGATCTCGTCGACGATGGCGACTGGCGCATCGCGCCCGGGGCCTGCCAGGCGGCTTACGAACACCTGACCCCGCAGCTGCGCGAGGCGCTGGACCTCGCCGCACGCCGGATTGAAGCTTACCACCGCGATCAGTTGCCGTCCGATCGCGATTTTACCGACGACGCCGGGGTCCGCCTGGGCGCGCGCTGGCAGCCGGTCGATGCCGCGGGCCTCTACGTGCCCGGCGGCCGCGCGGCCTACCCCTCCTCGCTGCTGATGAATGCCATTCCCGCGCGCGTCGCCGGGGTCGGACGGCTGGTGGTGGTCACTCCCACGCGCGGGGGCGAGAGCAATCCGCTGGTACTCGCCGCGGCCCATCTCGCCGGCGTGGACGAGATCTGGCGCATCGGCGGGGCGCAGGCGATCGCGGCGCTGGCCTATGGCACCGAACGGATCGCGCGGGTCGATGTCGTGACAGGCCCGGGCAATGCCTGGGTGGCGGAGGCCAAGCGCCAGCTTTACGGCGTGGTCGGGATCGACATGGTTGCCGGGCCGAGCGAGATCCTGGTGATCGCCGACGGCGACAACGACCCCGACTGGATCGCCGCCGACCTGCTGAGCCAGGCGGAGCACGATCCCACCTCGCAATCCATCCTCATCACCGACGACGCCGCCTTCGCCGATCAGGTGGAGGACCGCATCGATATCCAGTGCGCCATGCTGGCGACTCGCGCCACCGCGCAGGCGAGCTGGCGCGACAACGGTGTGATAATCTTGGTCGAATCGCTCGACCAGGCCGTCCCGCTGGCCAACCGGCTCGCGGCCGAGCACGTCGAGCTGGCAGTGGCCGATCCCGGCGCCCTGTTCGCGGGCCTGCGCCACGCGGGCAGCGTCTTCCTGGGCCGCCATACGCCGGAGGCCGTGGGCGACTATGTCGCCGGGCCCAACCACGTTCTGCCCACCGGGCGCCGCGCGCGCTTCGCCAGCGGCCTGTCGGTGCTCGATTTCATGAAGCGCACAAGTTTCATCGAGCTCGATCCCGCTTCGCTCGCCGCCATCGGCCCTGCTGCGGTTGCGCTGGCCGAGGCCGAAGGGCTACCGGCGCATGCCAATTCGGTTTCCATGAGGCTCAAATGACATCCGCCCCTTCGCCCCGGCGCTCGATCGCGCGTTCGGCCGCGCGCCTTGCAGCCGTTCAGGCGCTGTACCAGCGCGAGATGGAGCGCACCGCCCTCGCCCGCCTGCTCGACGAATTTCACCAGCACCGGCTCGGCGCGGTGATCGAGGACGAGCACTATGCCGAGGCCGAAGTCGCCTTCTTCGACGATGTCGTATCGGGCGTGGATGCGCGGTGCGACGAGATCGACCTGCTGCTGAGCGAAAGGCTGGCCAAGGGGTGGAACCTCGCGCGGCTGGACAAGACGATGCTGCAGATCCTGCGCGCCGGAACCTACGAACTGCTCGCGCGGGCGGACGTGCCCGTCGGCACCGCGATCAGCGAATATGTCGACGTCGCCAAGGCCTTCTTCGACGACCGCGAGGCCAAGTTCGTCAACGGCATCCTCGACGCGGTGGCCAGGCAGGTGCGGTGAGCGGCGAGCTCGATCTGATCGAGCGCCTGCGCGCCCTCCCGCTGCATCCGGGGGCGCGAAACCTGGACGACGATGCCGCCGTGCTCCAGATCGGCGGCGAAACCCTGGTGCTGACGCACGACATGCTGATCGAAGGTGTGCATACCGCGCCGGGCCAGGACGCGGCCGACGTGGCGTGGAAACTGGTCGCGACCAACCTTTCCGACCTCGCCGCCAAAGGCGCGCGGCCCGTCGGCGTGCTGATCGGCTTCACCCGCGGAGGGGACGACGACCGGTTCGTCGCGGGGCTGGAGGAGGCCCTGTCGCATTTTGCCGTCCCGCTGCTGGGGGGCGACACCGTTGCAGGCGGGCCGCCGCGCAGTCACGGTCTCACCGCGATCGGCCGGGCAACGCATGTCCCGGTGCCTGCGCGCAGCGGCGCGCGACCGGGCGATGCGGTCTGGGTTACCGGCATCCTGGGCGCCGCACTGGCCGGGTACGAGGCCTTTCTGGCCGGCGACCGGCCGCGCGCCGACGCCTATCTGCGCCCTCGCCCCCTTGTCGAAGAGGGCATCGCGCTCGCCCCGGTGGCGACCGCGATGATGGACGTTTCCGACGGCTTGTTGCTCGACGCCTGGCGCATGGCGCGCGCCAGCGGGGCCAGCTTCGCGCTGGACAGCGCAGCGGCACCTGTCGCGCTGCCCGAGGGGCGCCGGGACGAGGCCCTGCGCTGGGGCGACGATTACCAATTGCTCTTCACCCTGCCCGCCGGGATCGCCCCGCCCCTTCGCGCGACCCGTATCGGTGCGGTGACGCGGCGCGAAGGCGATGCGGCGCTGATTCTCGACGGGGAGTCGATCGAATCACCCGACGGACTCGGCTACAACCATTAGGGTCGTTTTCAGCAAGGCCGAAGCGGCTCCGGCCCGCGCTCAGATATCGGGGCAGGGAACGCCGCGCTTCTCCAGGATCGGGCGCAGCGCGTAGTAGGCTTCCTTGGTGCGATGGCTGGGGATCGCCGGGTAGAGGTGATGGATGAAATGGGTTTCCATCCCGATCGAGCCGATATGGCCCAGCCGGCTCTTGAACAGGCGCGTATTGGTATAGCGGCCCTGCTCCACGCGGGGATGATGCGGCGCCCAGGACAGGTAGAACCGGATGTAGCTGAGGCCGATATGGCGCGGCAGCCACCAGATCAGCGCCGCCTCTATCGCATATCCGCTCCACGCCATGCCGAACAGCACTGCCATGAAGATCAGTTGCAGCCGGATCGTGTCCTTCAACGAATCCGACGCTTCCTTCGTGCCCATCTCGTGCAGGATGCGCTTGTAGATGTGGATCGACCCGTCGACGCCCGGCTGGCGGTTGAGCCAGGTCTTGTAGATCGCGTGCCACGGGCCGTTCGCCCGGTCGGGATAGTCGGGGTCCTTCTCGGGATGGTTGGTGTGATAGTGATGCTCCAGATGCATCAGCCGCGCCATCGAGAACGGGAAGACGATGATGATCGTCGAAACCTTGCCCGTCCATTCGTTCAGCCAGCGCCACTTGCTGCCCGGGCGGGCGATGTTCGAATGCATCGCCTCGTGACTGGTGACATAGCCGCCCACGGCGAACACGGTCGAAAGGACGAATGCCAGCGGCAGGTTCAGCCAGCCCATGATCGCGAGCGGGAAGAAGCTGAGCCAGATCGCGTAACAGGTGAAGGCGAAGGCGGGATAGATCCACATCTTCCCGCCCTCGAATTGCTTCGCGATCTCGCGCTCTTCCTTGAGCAGCGCGACGCGCGTGTGCCGGTCGAGCGTCGAATCGCCGGAAAGCGGTATCGCCGGGCTATCGCCGGGCGTCGGCGTGTCGGCTTGCCTGTCGCGGTCGAAACCGCCGCGCTGGTGGAGTTCGCGCGTTCCGCCGACACCTTCGGTCACAGCCAGCGCCCCTTTATCGTTGCGTAGAGCCCCCATGGGCCGCCGATCAGCAGGCCGAAGCCGATGGGGGACAGGCCGAGCGGCGGCGTCCAGCCCCAGTAGGCCATCGTCTGCGCGATCAGCGGCGCGATGAAGCCGATGCCGAACAGAAACGGCATGATCTTGAACAGGGACTGCACTGCCTTCTGCATGGCCGTTTACTTAATCTTAAGTACGTTCGGCCGCAAGCTCGCGTCGATTTCGGTCGGGCTAGCGTCGCATTTCGGTGCATCGCCGGACAAAGCGCGCAAAGCGCTGCAGGCCCCCTTGCGCGATGCGCACCACCGCCTATACCTCGTAGGCGCAAACGGCCCTGCGAAAGCGGGGCCGTGCGCCAAGAGAACAAGTATTCTGGGAAAAAAGAGGGGACACGCGCGTGAATCTAGTCACGATCGCAATCGCTCTGGGGCTGCTTGCCGTCATCTACGGCATTGTCACCAGCCGCCAGGTGCTCGGCGCAAATGCCGGTAGCGCAAAAATGCAGGAAATCGCCGGCGCCATTCAGGAAGGCGCACGCGCCTATCTGAACCGCCAGTATACCACGATCGCTTTCGTCGGCATCGCCGTCGCCGCGATCGTATGGTATTTCCTCGGCCCGATCTCGGCCATCGGCTTCGTCCTCGGGGCGATCCTGTCGGGCGTTGCGGGCTTCATCGGCATGAACATTTCGGTCCGGGCCAACGTGCGCACGGCCGCCGCGGCGCAGACCGGGTTGCAGCAGGGGCTCACTCTCGCGTTCCGCGCGGGCGCGATCACCGGGATGCTGGTGGCCGGCCTCGCCCTGCTCGCGATCGCGGTGTTCTTCTACATCCTGATCGGCCCGATGGCGCTGGCGCCCAACGGCCGCGAAGTGATCGACGCGCTGGTTGCGCTTGCCTTCGGCGCCTCGCTGATCTCGATCTTCGCGCGGCTCGGCGGCGGCATCTTCACCAAGGCCGCCGATGTCGGCGCCGATCTGGTCGGAAAGGTCGAGGCGGGTATCCCGGAGGACGATCCGCGCAATCCCGCGGTGATCGCGGACAATGTGGGCGACAACGTGGGCGACTGCGCCGGCATGGCCGCCGACCTGTTCGAAACCTATGTCGTCACGGTGGGCGCGACGATGGTGCTCACCGCGCTGCTGCTCACCACCGTGGGCGAGCTGCTTCTGCCGCTGATGGCCCTGCCGCTGCTGATCGGCGGCGCCTGCATCGTCACCTCGATCATCGGCACTTATTTCGTCCGCCTGGGCGGCGGAACGAACGTGATGGGGGCGATGTACAAGGGTTTCCTCGTCACCGCCGTTCTGTCGATCCCGGCGATCTGGTTCGTCACCAGCTATGCGCTGGGCGGCGACATGAACAGCGTGATCAACCCCGGCACCGACATGGTGCCCTTCAACGGGATGGACCTGTTCTGGTGCTCGATGGTCGGGTTGGCGATCACCGGCCTGATCATCTGGATCACCGAGTATTACACCGGCACCAATTATCGCCCGGTCCGCTCGATCGCCAAGTCCTCCGAAACCGGCCACGGAACCAACGTGATCCAGGGCCTGGCGATCTCGCTGGAGGCGACCGCGCTGCCGACGCTGGTGATCGTGGCGGGCATCGTCATCGCCTACCAGATCGCCGGCCTGATGGGCATCGCCTATGGCGCGACCGCCATGCTGGCGCTGGCGGGCATGGTCGTGGCGCTCGACGCCTATGGCCCGGTCACCGACAACGCCGGCGGCATTGCCGAGATGGCGGGCATGGACGACAGCGTGCGGGAGAAGACCGATGCGCTCGATGCCGTGGGCAACACGACCAAGGCGGTGACCAAGGGCTATGCCATCGGATCGGCGGGGCTTGCCGCGCTCGTGCTGTTCGCCGCCTATACTACCGACTTGCGCGAGTTCTTCCCCGATGCCACGGTCGATTTCAGCCTCGAAAATCCCTACGTGATCGTCGGCCTCCTGCTCGGCGCGCTGCTGCCTTATCTGTTCGGCGCGATGGGCATGACCGCGGTCGGCCGCGCGGCGGGCGACGTGGTGAAGGACGTGCGCGAACAGTTCGCCGCCGATCCGGGCATCATGGCCGGCACCAGCCGCCCCGATTATGCCCGCACGGTCGACCTGGTGACCAAGGCCGCGATCAAGGAAATGATCGTGCCTTCGCTGCTGCCGGTGCTGGCGCCGATCGTCGTCTATTTCGCGATCACCCTGATCGCGGGGCAGGACAACGGCTTCGCCGCATTGGGCGCGCTGCTGCTGGGCGTGATCGTCGGCGGGCTTTTCGTCGCGATTTCCATGACCGCCGGCGGCGGCGCATGGGACAATGCGAAGAAGTACATCGAAGACGGCAACCACGGCGGCAAGGGCTCGGAGGCTCACAAGGCCGCGGTGACCGGCGATACGGTGGGCGATCCCTACAAGGATACGGCCGGCCCGGCGGTGAACCCGATGATCAAGATCACCAACATCGTGGCGCTCCTCCTGCTCGCGGCCCTCGCCGCGGCCTGAAAGGCGCCCGTTCGGCCTGCATGATCGAGGGGCACGGAACCGGCCGGGTTTCGTGCCCCTTCGCCGTTAAGCCTTCCTAAGCACCCGCCTGCTAACCCGCGCATGCGGCGATCCGTGCCGCGGATTTCGAAGGTTAACGCGTGGTCAGCGCTTCACTCGAACGCCAGCATCCGTCGGCCGTGCCTGGGCGCGCGAACCGCACCGATTCGTCCGGCACGGTCTTCGCTGCGGTCGACCGGCGCGATCTCGAAAGCGCCATCGCGCTCGCCGAATGGGACGATCTGGCGCGGGATACGGGCGAGCCCAATCCGTTCTACGAGCACTGGAGCCTTTTGCCCGCGCTGGATGCGTTCGGGGAGCGGGCGGCCTGCACGCTCATGGTCCTGCGCTGCGAGGGGCGGCTCTGCGGGCTGATCCCGCTGGCCCGGGCAGCCGGCTATTACGGCTACCCCCTCCCCCATCTCGCCAACTGGAGCCACGACAATCTGTTCGTCGGCAATCCCCTGGTTCGCCGCGGGTACGAGGAACGTTTCTGGCGCGAGCTGCTCGATCATGCCGATGCCGCGCCGGGTGGTGCGCTGTTCCTCCATCTCGACCGACTGGCCGAGGACGGGCCGCTGTTCGCCGCCCTCGCCCGCATAGTCGGCGAGCAAGGCCGCGCATGGGCGGTCGTCCAGCGCGAAGAACGCGCGATGCTGCAATCGGACCTGTCGCCGCAGGCCTATTTCGAACGCGCTCTCAACGGCAAGAAGCGCAAGGAACTGCGCCGGCAGGACAAGCGCCTGGCCGACGAAGGCACGCGAGGGTTCGAGCGGCGCGACGACGAGGCCGGACTGGACCGGTGGATCGAGCAGTTCCTGGCCCTGGAGAAAGCGGGCTGGAAGGGGCGCAACGGCTCCGCCCTGGCCGACGATCCGCGGACGCGTGGCTGGTTCGTGCAGACCATGCGCGGCGCGGCGGCGCACGGCCGGCTCGAACGGCTCAGCCTGACGCTCGACGGCGCACCGATCGCGATGCTGGCCAATTTCATTGCCCCGCCCGGCGCCTTCAGCTTCAAGACCGCTTACGACGAACGCTTCGCCCGCTATTCGCCCGGGGTGCTCCTCCAGCGCGAGAACCTCGACCTGCTGACCCGCGACGGGATCGCCTGGTGCGATAGCTGCGCGGCGGCGGACCATCCGATGATCGAGCGCATCTGGCGCGAGAAGCGCGCCATGGTGCGGGTCAACCTGGCCATCGGCGGCAAGCTGCGCCGCACGGTCTTCCGCCAGGTCCTGCGGGCAGAACTCGCGCGTCAGTCCAGGAGTAGGTGAACGATGGGTATCCAGTCCCCGATCGGCCCTGGTGCCGCCGGCGAGAGCCACGGCCCGGTGTTCGGCGAAGCCGCCCGCGCGCAGTTCGCCGCGTCCTATCCCGAAACGCCGCATGTTCTGCCGCATGGCCTGGGCCACCACCATCTGCTGACGCTGGACGCGCTGGCGGCGCTTGCCGGGCGGCTTCCCGAGAGCGCGATCGAATACAACCGCGGCGATCTGCCGGTCGGGGTCGACGGCAAGCCGGAAGGCACCGGCCTGTCGATCGAGGAAACGATCCGCCACATCGCGCGCAGCAACAGCTGGGCCGTGCTCAAGAACGTCGAACAGGTGCCCGAATACGAGGCGCTCCTGCTTTCGCTGCTGGGCGAAATCCGCCCGCAGATCGAGGCCCGGACCGGGGCGATGCTGCGCCCCCAGGGGTTCGTCTTCATTTCCAGCCCGAACGCCGTCACCCCCTATCACTTCGATCCCGAGCACAACATTCTGCTGCAACTGGCCGGCAGCAAGACGATGACCCAGTTCCCCGCCGGCGACGACCGCTTCGCGCCCGACACCGTTCACGAATCCTATCACGCGGGCGGCGCGCGCGAGCTGACCTGGCACGACGAGCTGATGGAAGGCGGCCGCGCCTTCGCGATCGGACCGGGCGAAGCGGTCTACGTTCCGGTCATGGCCCCGCATTTCGTTCGCAACGGCCCGGAAAGCTCGATCTCGCTGTCGATCACCTGGCGCAGCGACTGGAGTTTCGCCGAGGCCGATGCGCGCGGGTTCAACCGCGTGCTGCGCCGCATCGGGTTGCGCCCGGCCGCGCCGGGGCGCTGGCCGGCGACGAACAAGGGCAAGGCGCTTGCGTATCGCGCGCTGCGCAGGCTGGGCATGACCGGTTGACCGCGCCCCGCGGGCACCGCAAAGCGCAGGACATGACCGAACAGCCCACCCCCGCGACTCTCGTAACCGATCTCGTCGAACTGCTCACCGTCTCGCCCGCCGGGACGGGCATGTTCGAAGGGCGCGCGCAAAAGGGCGGGGTCGGCCGGGTCTTCGGCGGCCAGGTCGTCGCCCAGGCGCTCCAGGCAGCCCAGGCGAGCGCGCCCGAAGGCATGGTCGCCCATTCGCTCCACGCCTATTTCCTGCGCGGCGGGCGCGAGGGTGCGGCGACCGGCTATCGGGTCGAGGCCGATTTCGACGGCCGCAGCTTCGCCAACCGCCGCGTGGTCGCGAGCCAGGCCGACCCGGAGCGCGGCGAGACGCCGATCCTGAACCTCATCGCCAGCTTCCAGCGGCCGGAGGACGGGCTGTCGCACGACGACTATACGATGCCCGACGTCGCGCCGCCCGAAGATCTTCCCACCGATATGGAACAGCGCCGCCGCTTCGTCGAACAGATGGGCGAGCTGAGCGAAGCGCAGCGCGCGCTGATGCTGCGCCCCCGCGCGATCGAAATGCGCACGGCCGACAGCCTGCACTGGATGAACAGCGATCCGCGCCCGCCGCATGCCCATTCGTGGTTCCGCGCCGCCGCCCCGCTGCCCGACGATCCGGCGCTGCACCGGGCGGTCATCGCCTATGCGAGCGACTATACCCTGCTGGGCACGAGCGCCCTGCCCCACGGCATCAGCTGGGCGCGCGGGGAAATGGTGGGGGCGAGCCTCGACCACGCGATCTGGTTCCATCGCCCGGCGCGAGCCGACGAATGGCTGCTCTACGCAACCGACAGCCCGTGGAGCGGCAATGGCCGCGGGTTCAACCGCGGGCGAATCTTCGACCGCTCGGGCAAGCTGGTGGCGAGCGTGGCGCAGGAAGGCATGATCCGAAAGCGCAAGGAAAAAGCCGCCTGAATCGCGCCCGGGCGTTGACACTCGAGGGGGTATTTGTGCGCTGTGACCTTTGCCGGCGGGGCCGTGTGTCCCGCGTTCGCCACGATCCCGGCGGAGATCGATAAACGCATATATATCAACAGTTTGAAGGCCGCTCTTCGGTTGCCGAAAGGCGCAATCGCGCGGCCGGGAGTCCGCCCCGAACGCGGCCCTGCCGGCGGCCGCCTGTGACCTTTCCGAAACGCGGTCACACCGCCGTGTGACCTTCCGGCCCGGCCGCCCCGCGCACTGCCCGGGGCGCGGCCGGAACGAGCAGGGGAAGGAGGCGGTGAATCGTGCCATCGGCGAGTTTAAGGCAGATTTTCGCCGTGTAGGAAAGCGATTTTGTCGCACCCCGGGAAAGGCGCCTTTCCGCCCCGTTCCGCTCGCCCGAGCCCGGCGAAGGAAAGGCTTGGCGGATACAAAAAAGGCCCCGAAAAACGAGGCCTTTTCCATGTTAAATCAACAGGATCTCAATTGAAGACCCATTCCCAGAACCAAGACCATTCCATCGGCTATCTCCTTCTGCGAAATGCAGAGGAGAATTACGTTAACCATGATTGTTTGTAAAGTATTAACCAAACCTGTCGCGTATCATCGGGCTATCCCTTTGTAATGTCAGTATCTCTTGCAAATGGCTCAGCGTTACCGGGCGCGAGATGTAATACCCCTGCCCGATGTCGCAGCCCATTTCCCGCAGGAACATGTAAGTCTCGCGATCCTCGATCCCTTCCGCCACAGATGTCAGCCCGGCATCGCGGGCAAGCCGGATGACGTTTGCGACAATGGCATGCGCGGTATCCGAACGGTGCGCATCGCGAACGAAAATCTGGTCGATCTTGATCTCGTCGAACGGCAATTCGAACATCGCTTCGAGATTGGCGCTCGCCACGCCGAAATCGTCCATCGACAGGCTTACGCCGAGCCGCCTGATCTGCTCGAAGACCTCGCGCGCCGCCGAAAAGTCCTCGATCCGCGCGGTTTCGGTCACCTCTATCGTCAGCTTCGCGGGATCGACCGAATGCATTGCCAGGCTCTTCTCGATCAGTTCGGCGATCCGGCTATCGACGAACTGGATGGCCGACACGTTCACCGACATGCGCGGATAGTGGTCGCTTCTGCCGAGCGTCTCGGCCGCGTCGAGGCTCTTGGCCAGGATGCGTTTGGTCAGTTCGTCGAGCCGGCCGACGCGTTCGCACTGGAGGATGAAGCGCGAGGGCGCAACTTCGCCGTGCTCCTCGTCGACCCACCGGGCCAGCGCCTCGACCCCGACGAACTGCCCGCTGCGCAAGTCCACCTGGGGCTGCAGCTTGATCGAGATGCGGTCGTCCGACAGCGCGCTTTCGAGCCGTGCCTGCAACGAATAGTCCCATTCCTCGCTGTCGGCGGCGAAATCGGAGATGATGAACACCGGGCGATAGGCCTCGCGCGCCTGGTCGGCCGCAGAGATCGCCGCGCTCAGGCGGGTCGAGACGGACCGTTCCTGCGATTCGTCGACCCCGATGGTCATCGACACGTCGAGCACGCGCTGCGAAACGGTGATCGATTGCGATGCGACGGCCCGCAGACCTTCGAGGTGTTCCTGAAGATCGTTGTATTCGTCGCTTTTGACGAGGAACGCGAAATACTTGCCGCCATCGTAATAGATCGTCGTGCGGGTATCGCCGAGTGCCAGCCGCGATGCCAGTTGGCGGAGGTAGCGCGCCTGGTCGGATGGCCCGAGAGTCGCGAAGACGGCGTCGAGGCGCGCGATCTTGGCGACGACGATCGACGTCCTGTCACCCGGATATTCGGCGAAGTCCCGCTGCAGCGCCACGAAGTTCGGCAGCCCGCTTCGCGATTCGACGAACAAGTGCCGCCGCTTGAAGTTCACCGTCGATCGCTGCGCTGCATAGACCAGTGCGAGGACCAGCGTTTCGCCGAACAGTGCGCGAATCCCGAAATATGCGGTCGCCACGAATGTTCCGGCCAGTGCGGCAATCCAGAAGAGATAGAATATCCGTCTGGGTGTCGTCCGCCTGAAAACGATCACTCCGATCAGCAGGCTCAACCCGAAAGCGCCGATCATCCAGAACCAGTCCAGATTCTGGCCGGTGCCGCGCAAGGCCGTTTCGGCCGCAAGAATATGGACGAAGCTCGACGGGCCGAACGCATACCCCGGGATCTTCACGATCCTTGCCTCGGCTCCCGCCGGTCCCAAAACGACCGTCTTGCCGGCAAGCGCGGCGGCGTCCGCTGCTCCCTGTTCCAGCGCAGCGAGCTTGTATCGCGGGATTTGATCCCGATCGATCGAGTAGTCCAGAGATATCGTTTCCTGAGAGTGTGGGCTTGCTGCCAGAGCCTTCCACATCGCCGGTAATGTGACCGTACCGTCGGAATACGATCCATCGAGAATCCATACAAATCCGAGAAAATCGGCTCGGTAGTCACTACTGACGACGGAGACGCCTCGTTCGAAAAACGGGTCCCCGTTCTGTGGTAGCGGCCCCGCTGAAAAGCCGGGCTGAAAGACTCTCGTCAGCACGATCCTGTCCGCCGCGCGAACCAGTTGTTCGTGCAGTTGCCTATCGAGCTCGGGGGAGTTGCTGCGCTGGATGGGCATGTCGATGAAAATCCGGTCGACCCCAAGATCGAGCAAATGGCGCAGGGATCGAAGAAGATGCTCGTTATCTACGGATTCCCTATCAAGGTCGGGCGCGGCGCCGACCTCGACGAAGACGATATCGGAACTGGGGGGACGATTGAACAGCTTCGCCTGGAGCGACCAGGCGGTGATGTCGACTGGTCGGAGTAGCGTTGACACGCCGACCAGCATGGCCAGGCCAATGGCGATGGCCGCATGGCGCACCCGCTCGGATGCAATCAGTTTTCGTGCCAGTGGCAACAAAGCAGCAATCCTTACTCGTCGCTGCAATATGCGAATATTGTAAACATGGTGTTGCCGGCATCGACGGGATGCCGCAGAAATCCACCAACTGCTGCACTCGTATGGTAAACGCCGACCGGCCCGCCCGCCCGGCCTCGCCGATGTTTCGGCCCGAATGGTTTAGCGCCTGTAAACGGCGCCTTCTATTTCCCCCTATCGATCCGGCGTCCGGCGCTCCGCCCTATCCGGCGGGGTGATAGAAGTCGTAGATTTTCTGCGCGACCGCGGCGCTGATGCCGGGCGTTCGCTTGAGATCCTCCAGCGCGGCGGCGCGCACTTTCCCGGCGGTGCCGAAATGCAGCAGCAGGGCGCGCTTGCGACTCGGCCCGATCCCCGGAATTTCGTCCAGCGGAGAGGCGGAAATCGCCCGGCTGCGCTTCGCCCGGTGCGCGCCGATGGCGAAGCGATGGACCTCGTCGCGCAATGTCTGGAGGTGGAACAGCAGGGGGGAATTGGTCGGCAGCGTCTTCTCGCGGCCGTCGGGGAAATGGAACACCTCGCGCCCTTCGCGCCCGTGGTGCGGCCCCTTGGCGATCGCGATCAGCGGCACGTCCTCTATCCCCAGTTCCTCCAGCGCGTCGCGCACGGCCGACATCTGCCCCTTGCCGCCGTCGATCAGCACGAGGTCGGGCCAGGTATCGCCGTCGCGATCGGGGTCTTCCTCCAGCGCGCGGGCGAAGCGGCGCGTCATGACCTCGCGCATCATCCCGAAATCGTCGTTGCTTTGCGCGGAGCGGATATTGAACTTGCGGTACTGGTTCTTGATGAAACCGTCCGGCCCGGCGACGATCATCGCGCCCACGGCCTTCGCGCCCTGGATATGGCTGTTGTCGTAAACCTCGATCCGCCGGGGCGGTTCGGCCAGCTCAAAGAATTCCGCCAGGTCGCGGTTGATCTTCGCCCGGGTGCCGCTTTCGGCCAGCCGCCGCTCGAGCGCCTCGACCGCGTTGCGGCTCGCCTGCGCCATCAGCCGGCGCCGCTCGCCGCGCTGCGGGACGCTGATCTCCACCCGGTGGCCCGCGCTTTCGCCCAGCGCCTCGCTCAGCAGGGCCTGCTCGGGCAGCGGGCGGTCGACCAGCACGGTGCGCGGGGGCGGCACTTCCTCGTAGAACTGGGCGAGCACGCCGGCGAGCACCTCCGCCTCCTCCACATCCTGCGTGTGGGTGGGAAAGAACGCGCGATGGCCCCAGTTCTGCCCGCCGCGAACGAAGAAGGCCTGGATGCCGACCCGGCCGCCCTTCGACGCGAGCGCGAAGACATCGGCATCGCCGACCCCGGCGGCGTTGACCGCCTGGCTCGCCTGGATCGCGGTGGCGGCGCGCAGCCGGTCGCGCAACATGGCCGCGCGCTCGAAATCGAGCGCTTCGGCGGCCTGCGCCATCTGCGCCTCGATCTTCTTCTGCACGGCGCCCGAACGGCCGGACAGGAAATCCTTCGCTTCGCGGACCAGCTCGCCATAGGCCTCCGGCTCGATCCGGCCGACGCACGGGGCGGAACAGCGCCGGATCTGGTAGAGCAGGCAGGGCCGGTCCCGGCGAGAGAAAAAGCTGTCTGTGCAGGACCTTAGCAGGAACAGTTTCTGCAGGGCATTAATCGTCGTGTTGACCGATCCGGCGCTGGCGAAGGGGCCGTAATAATTGCCCTTGGCCCGCCGCGCGCCGCGGTGCTTCATGATCCGCGGAAATTCATGATCGGCGCGCAAGAGGATGAATGGAAACGACTTATCGTCGCGCAGCAGGACGTTGTAAGGCGGGCGGAAGCGCTTGATCAGCTGCGCTTCGAGCAGAAGCGCCTCGGCCTCCGAATTGGTGGTGACGATCTCCATGCGCCGCGTCTGGCTGACCATGCGCCGCAGCCGGTTCGAGAGGTTGGCGACCTGGGTATAGTTCGCCACCCGGTTGCGCAGCGCACGCGCCTTGCCGACGTAGAGCACGTCGCCGCGGGCATCGAGCATTCGGTAGACGCCTGGCTTGGGGCGCAGCGTCTTCACCGTGTCGCGGATCGCCGCCACCCCCGCCTCGATATCCGGCTGGGTGCTGCCCTTGACGGTATATGTGGCGCGCTCCTCGTGGAAGCGTTCGGCGCCTCTCGGGTTGGGCGGGGTTCCGGCGGGGGTGCGCGACATGCGCCTGACATAATCGCTGCGTCGCAAATGGGAACCGGCAGACGGACAAGCGCCGGTTCAGGTTCGCCTCGCTATCGCCGACAGCGGCCCCGGCGGCTATGCTGGGCCGTCGAGAATCGGGAGTTCGAACGAATGATGAAGAAAGTGATCGCCATCGTGGCCCTGGGCGCCTCGGTCGCGACCCTGGCCGCGTGCAATACGGTGAAGGGCCTCGGCCGCGACATCGAATCGGTCGGCGAAGCGGGCGACCGCGCGATCTGACCGCGCTTGCCATTCCGGCCGGCTGCTCTACCGCCCCCGGGATGGAGGATTACGACGTCATCGTACTCGGCGGAGGCGCCGCCGGGCTGATGTGCGCCGCCGTCGCCGGACAGCGGGGACGGCGCGTGCTCGTGCTCGAACGTGCGGCCGAAGTCGGGCGCAAGATCCTGATTTCCGGCGGCGGACGGTGCAATTTCACCAATATCCATACCGCGCCCGACCGCTACCTTTCCGCCAACCCGCATTTCGCCAAGTCCGCGCTGAGCCGCTACACCGCGCAGGATTTCCTGACGCTGGTGGAACGCCACGCGATCGCCTGGCACGAAAAGACGCTGGGCCAGCTGTTCTGCGACGGATCGGCACGGCAGATCGTCGCCATGCTGCTGGACGAATGCGCCGCGGCGCAGGCGCAGGGCGGCCATGTCGACATCCGCTGCGGAGAGGATATCGCCGAGGTTGCCCATGCCGGCGGCAGGTTCGACGTCACGACGCCATCCGGCACCCGCTCCGCCCCCGCGCTGGCGATCGCCACCGGTGGGCCCTCCATCCCCAAGATGGGCGCGAGCGATTTCGCCTATCGCCTCGCCCGCCGGTTCGGCCTGCGGATCGTCGAACCGCGCCCGGCGCTGGTGCCGCTGACGCTGGGCGGGGAGGACGTGCTGTTCCGCGAGCTGTCGGGCGTCTCCGCCCCGGTCGAGGCGCGCTGCGGCCGCGCCGCGTTCCGCGAAGCGGCGCTGTTCACCCACCGCGGGCTGTCCGGCCCGGCGATCCTGCAAGTCTCCTCCTACTGGCGGCCCGGCGACGCCGTGGCGATCGATTTCCTGCCCGGCATGGCGCCCGACTGGCTGGTCGAAGCGAAACGCCATGCCCCGCGCGCGCACTTGCGCACCGTTCTGGCCGAGCGCCTGCCCGACCGGCTGGCGGCGACGCTGGCCGAGCGGATCGGGCTGCCCGGCGATCTCGGCAACCTGCCCGACAAGGGCCTGCGCGCGGCGGGGCAGAGGCTCGCCGACTGGCGCTTCCACCCCAATGGCAGCGAGGGCTTCGCCAAGGCGGAGGTCACGCTGGGCGGAATCGCCACGGCGGAGCTTTCGTCGAAGACGATGGAGGCGAAGCGCGTCCCCGGCCTCTACGCCATCGGGGAAGCGGTCGACGTGACCGGCTGGCTGGGCGGCTACAACTTCCAGTGGGCCTGGGCGAGCGCGGTCGCGGCCGGCACTGCCCTGGCCGAGCGGGGCGCGTAGCGCCGCGCCCGGCCCGTCAGGTCAGAACAGCTTGCGGAATTCGATTTCGAACGTGCGGCCCAGCGGGTCGATCAACGCGGGCTGATAGCTGAGCGGCACGGTGCCGCTGGCATCGGTGACCCGCTGGTGCGCGTCGAACAGGTTGTCCACCCGCAACGACAGGCGCGCGCCCTTCCAGAAGCCGGGCGTGTCGCCGGTCAGCCATTCCTGCTGCTCCAGACTGACGAAGGCGCGCAAGTCGAACGTCGCGATATCGTCGAAGAACAGGTCCTGCGATCCGGGCAACCCGCTGCCGTCGATCCGGGTGGCGGACTGGTAATTGCCCGAGAGGCGCAGGCCCACGCCCTTGTGGAACAGCCCGCCTTCCAGCTCGATCTTGTGGCGGGGGATGCCGCTGCCGATCGCCTCGCCGCTCAACTGGTCGAGCACCGGGCCGCCGGGCGCGACGAGCACTTCGTTCTCGAACTCGATCGAATGATAGAGGCCGAGGTTCCAGCGCCCCTGGCCGCCCGGCCCGCGGCCGAAACCGACGCCCCCGCCGCCCCTGCCCCCGCCGCGAGCGCCGCCTCCGCCGCCCGACCGTGCCTCCCCGCCTGCCGGCGGCGAAGTGCCTTCGCCGTCGCGCGTTTCGGGCAGGGCGCAGATCCGTTCGCGGAACGCGGCGAGCCGGGCGGGATCGATCTCGCCATTCTCGCCGGTCAGCCGCGAGCGAACCTGTTCGGGCAAGGCAGCGACATCGACTTCGGCCGCCGGATCGGCGCAGAGCGTCTGGCGCAAGGCGGCGAACCGTTCCGGGTCCATCCGGCCGAACTGCCCGCCGGCGGCGGCCCCTTCCGCGCTGCAGAACCGTTCGCGCAGCGCCGCGACCCGCGCGGGATCGACCTGCCCATCCTCGCCGGTGAGCCGCGCGACAAGGCGTTCGGGCAGGCCGGAAAGGTCGGGCATCTCGCCTTCGGGCGTGGCGCAGAACCGCTGGCGCATTTCGGCCATGCGCGCCGGATCGAACCGGGCGCTGCCTTCGCCGCCATTGGCCGGCGCCGGCGGACCTTCGCCGCCGTTGGCCGGCGGCTGCGGAGCGGCACCCGCCACGCGCATCCGCCCGCCCCCGCTCGCACTCATGCCGCCACCGCTTCCGCTCTCCGCCTCTTCCTTGCCCACCCGGCCGAACAGGTTGACGCCATAGCGCAGCCGGGAGCTTTTCGTGCCCGCGAAGGTCACTGGCCGCCGGTCGATCGAGACCAGATTGCCCGCCCCGTCGCGCACGACGCGATCGGGGAAAGCCGCCTCGATCGCCGGCGTGAGCAGCGGGAACGACTGCGTGACGTCGTCCGACCGGTTGCGGAAGTATTCGACCACGATGTTGGCGCGGTCGAACAGATCCAGCTCGTAATTCGCCGCCAGCTTGATGTCGCGCTGCGTTTCCGCGGCGAGATCGGGATTGCCCCCGGTCACGACGGTCGCCAGCACGCTTTCGCCGCGGCTGAAATCGTAAACCGGCACGTTGAATTCGGTGACCACCGGATCGCCAAGCTGCGACAGGCTGGGCGCCGCCTCGCGCCAGATATAGCTGGCCTGGAGCGAGAGGCGATCGGTCGGGCGCCAGGCCAGGCCGGCGGTGGCATCGGCCAAGGTGCCGAAGTCGGACAAGTGGTCGACCCCGGCGGCAAGGTTCAGGGTAAGCTCGCCCAGCGCGCCCAGAACCCCTTCGCGCGCGCTGGCAATGGGCAGGCCCACATTGACCCCCGCGTTGAGGTTGCCGCGCGTCTGCGCCAGTTCGCCGGCGTCGGAACGGGTATCGGTGCTCTCGATCCGGTTCCACGCATAGCCGGTGTCGAACGTCACCTGCGCCTCGCCCGCCGGCAAGGCGAAGGGCACGCCGCGCAGCGTGGTCTTGAAATCGGCCGCATATGTCGTGCTGTCGGCGCGGTCCACGCCGCCGGGGCCGATCGCGGGCAGCGGACCGTCGATTGCCAGTTCCCCGGCATCGACCAGATCCTGCAACACGCCGGTGTCGCGCCGCGCGTCGATCAGTGTGGTCTTGTCGGCCCGGCTGGCGTCGAGCGTGGCATCGAGCATCCAGTCGCCCACAGGCTTGTTGAGCGATCCGCCGAACGCATAAGTCGTCGAACGATTGCGCCGCTCCAGCGGATCGCCGTCGATCGTGCGCACCGCGCTTTCGCCGCCATCGGTCAGGGTCACGACGTCGAGGCCGGAGAGCGAGCGGCTGAAGCTGCGTTCCACCCCGAGGTTGAGCGAATACGTCCCCGAACCGGGCGCATCGCCCAGGCTGTCGTTGACCGTCGCGTCCAGTTCCCAGCTTTCCGCATCGGGGCGCAGGCTGCGGAACGGCGCCGGGTCGGGGTCGCCGGGCACGGTCGGCGTGCTGCCCGGGGTCTGCACGATATCGCGCTCGTCCTCGGTCAGCATGGAATTGGTGTTGAACTCGAACCCGATATTGGCCCGGCGCGATCCGTCGATGGTCAGCTGCGACAGCTCGATCTCGCCATTGGCGGTGCCGCCGCGATCCGGCCCGCCATATTCCAGCTCCACCTCGCGCGAGGTGAAATTGTCCTTGAGGATGAAGTTGATAACACGCTGATCCGCCGGATAGCCGAATTGCAGCGCCACCTCTTCGGGCAGGACTTCGACTTTTCGGATCGCCTCGGGCGGATAGCGGCGGAATTCGCGGAAGCCGCCGACCCGCTGGCCGTTGATCAGAAACACCGGCCGGCCCGATCCGCGGCCGCGGCCCGATCCGGTCTGCGGCGCAAGCAGTTCGATCAGTTCCTCGATCGAGCCGGCGCCATAGGCCGCGATCTCTTCCTCATCCAGCTCCAGCACCGGCGGCACGTTCGTATCGACCTGCCCGCGAATACGCTCGGCAGTGACCACGATATCGGCATCGCTTTCGCCCGCCGGATCGCCGCCTTGCGCAAGATCGGGCGCGGCGGACGGATCGCCCTGGGCGAATGCCGGGGCGGCGGTGAAGGCGGCAATGGCAAGGAAGGATGCAGTGGCGGACAGTCTCGGCAAGGTTTCGTTTCCTCTTGTCGTTACCCTCGCCCCTTGGCCCCGGAACTGCCAAGGCCGGGGCAGGCGCGCAATCCCCATGCGCGTAACGAATTGTCGCACAAAGCTTGCTCCACGATTGACGGAGGACGGCACGCGATGGCGGACAAGGCTTCCCTTTTGCTTCGTGCGCCGCTAAAGGGCGCGCCCGATCAAACACATTCGCATGGAACGATTACTGGATGGCCAAAGAAGAACTCCTCGAAATGCGCGGCAAGGTGGTGGAACTGCTGCCGAACGCGATGTTCCGGGTCGAGCTCGAAAACGGTCACGAGGTTCTCGGCCATACCGCGGGCAAGATGCGCAAAAATCGCATCCGCGTGCTCGTGGGGGACGAGGTGCTGTGCGAACTGACGCCTTACGATCTGACCAAGGCGCGCATCACCTACCGCTTCATGCCCGGACGCGGCGGCCCGGGGCCGCAATAGGCGGTGCCGCCCCTGCCCCGGCCCATCGGACCGCTCCGGCCATCGGCCGGGCGGCGGTTCGCGGCGCGCGGCGAAAGCTAGAGCCATGAGCGACCGTTCCGCCCCGCCGCCCGCGGGCGAAGGCGCAGGGCCGGCGCTGGTCCTCGCCTCCGCCAGCCCGCGCCGGCGCGAACTGCTGGCCCGGCTGGGCGTGGAACCGGCCGCAATCGCCCCCGCCGATATCGACGAGACCCCGCATCCGGGCGAGCTGCCGCGCGTCTATGCCGCACGCATGGCGCGCGAAAAGGCGCAGGCCGCCGCCGCTCCGGCGCGGCACGTTCTGGCCGGCGACACGGTGGTCGCGGCCGGGCGGCGCATCCTGCCCAAGGCCGAGGACGAGGCGACCGCGCGCGCCTGCCTGCAACTGCTGTCGGGCCGGCGGCACCGCGTCTATTCCTCGGTCGCGCTGCTCCATCCCGACGGCACGCTGCGCGAACGGCTGAGCGAGACGAGCGTGCGTTTCAAGCGGCTCTCCCGCGAGGAACTCGATGCCTATATCGCCGGCGGCGAATGGCACGGGAAGGCCGGCGGCTATGCGATCCAGGGCGCGGCCGAAGGGCTGGTGGCGTGGATCCAGGGCAGCCATTCGGGCGTGGTCGGCCTGCCGCTGTTCGAAACGCGCGCCCTGCTGAAGGCGGCGGGTTTCGCCCTTGGCTGACTGGCTGGTCGAGGAAGGGATCGGCGAGCACCGCGCGGTGCGGATCGCCGATGGCCGGATCGTGGAGGCGCAAGTGGAATGGCCGGGCCGGGCGATGCCGGGCCAGGTGCTCGACGCCCGCCTGGTCGCGCGCTCCGCCGGGGCCGCGCGCGGCACGGTCGCGCTGCCGGGGGGCGAGCAGGCGCTGGTCGACCGCCTGCCGCGCGACGCGGCCGAAGGGGCCGCGCTACGGGTGGAGATCGTGCGCGCCGCGATCGGCGAGCGGGGCCGCCACAAGCTCGCCCAGGCGCGGCCGAGCGCCGCTCCGCCCGCCGCCCCCACTCTGGCCGAACGGCTGCGCACTGCCGGACATGCGGTGCGCGTCGTCCACGCCTTCCCCGCCTGCGACTGGGACGACCTGATCGGCGAGGCCTTCGATGCGCGGGTCGATTTCGCCGGCGGCACGCTGCTCTTCGCGCCCACGCCGGGCATGACGGTGATCGATATCGACGGGCACTTGCCCGCGCGCGAGCTGGCGCTGGCCGCCTGCGCGCCGATCGCCGCCGCGCTGCGCCGCTTCGACCTCGGCGGCGCGATCGCGATCGACTTTCCCACCCTGCCCGGCAAGGCCGACCGCCGCGCGGTCGACGCCGCGCTGGGCGAGGCGCTGGAAGGCTGGCCGCACGAGCGCACGGCGATGAACGGCTTCGGCCTCGTCCAGCTCGTCGCGCGGCTGGAGCGGCCTTCGCTGCTCCACCTCGCGCATGCCACACCCGCTGCCCTTGCTGCACGGCGCCTGCTTCGCCGGGCGGAGCGAGTGACGGAGCCGGGCGCGCTGCTGCTCACCTGCCACCCCGCGGTCGCCGCGCAGATCGGCGAGCCTTGGCGGGACGCGCTGGCCCGCCGCACGGGCCGCACGGTGCGGGTGGAATGCGACCGAACCCTTGCCCCGGAGGCCGGTTTCGCGCAGGCAGTGGCGGCATGACCAGCCCCCGCCCCTGCCCGATCTGCAAGAAGCCGCGCAGCGACGCATTCGCCCCCTTCTGCTCGGCCCGATGCCGCGACCGCGACCTCGCGCAGTGGTTCAACGACGGCTATGCCGTGCCCGGCCGCCCGGCCTCTCCCGACGAGATCGTGCAGGAGGACTGATTCCCCCCTTGCCAAGCAAGGCAGCCTTCGCCATAGCGCCGCTTCCAACCGCTCGCCGGCCCTTCGCGGGTCGTTCGCAGAGTGCGCCCAGGTAGCTCAGTTGGTAGAGCATGCGACTGAAAATCGCAGTGTCGGCGGTTCGATTCCGTCCCTGGGCACCATAGCCCTCCCCCCGACGCCCTTCCCCCCTGCGCATTTTTCATTTTCCTACACGGCGATTTTTTGCTCCACCCTGCAAAATGACCCGCCGCACAGACAATCGCGAGACCCGCCTGCCCGCCCGGGAGGTGGTCGAGAACGGGGGCGAACTGCCCGCGTTCACCCCCGTCCCCCGCAAGTGCCGCCGCCACGACGGCTGGACCGACGAACGCCAGCGCGCCTTCATCGAGGCGCTGGCCGACACCGGCAGCGTCGAGGCCGCCTGCCGCGCCGTGAACATGAGCACCGTGGGCGCATACCACCTGCGCCGCCAGCCGGGGGCGGACAGCTTCCGCAAGGCGTGGGAGGCCGCGCTCCGGCTCGGCGTGCAGAAGATCGAGGATGTCGCGATGGACCGCGCGCTCAACGGCGTCGAGGTGCCGGTCTACTCCTACGGCAAGCTCGTCGGCACGCGCCGCGCGTACAACGACCGGCTGCTGATGTTCATGCTCCGCAACCGCGCGCCCGAGCGTTTCACCGAAGGCAAGGCGAAAGGCCTCGGCGCGATCGGCAAGATGGAGCTGGAGCGCATGAAGAAGCAGTGGCGCCAGGAATGGGAGGCGGAGAAAAAGCGCGAAGCCTCCTACGAGCACGAGGACGAAGTGCTCGCCAGCATCGACCGCAAGCTGGGCAAGATGCGCGAACGCCACCTCTATTACATGAGCCCCCGCACCCGCGCCCTCCACGACGCCTACGAAGCCGCCCGGCAGGAGGACGAAGCCAACGGCTACGACCCCTTCCAGGACCCGGACCACCCGGCCTCCCAGGCCTACCAGGACCGCGAGCGCGAGAAGGCCGCCCTGCCCGAGCTGCCCCCGCCGGAAGGCGACTATCCCACCGCGACGAACGACCGCGAGGCGCCGGAGCAGGAACCGGAAAGCGACGCCAACGCGGCCGCAGACGAGCCACCGGACCCCCCGCCCCCCGAACCCCGCGGCCCGCGCATCAGAACGCTGAGGGACGACAGGTGGTAACCTCCTCCCCTCCCGCTCGCGGGAGGGGTCGGGGGTGGGTCTGTTTCGTCACAACACCCAACGCTTGGAATCCTCTGGCGGCGACCCGACCGACCGCAAGGTCGACCGGCCGACCGGAGCGCTCTGCGCGGAGATCGCCAAGGGGCGCGGATGCGCCATACCCAGCGTTTCAGGGCCAGCGCTCCGCTACTGAGGCTGGGGCGAAACCCGTCGGGCGAAGGCTCGGGCCGATAGTAAATCGCCGATTCTTCGGCACGCGCCCTTAAGATAATTTCTGACTCAAATAGAGCGCGATTTATGGCTAGGTTCATCCCCGGGCAGGGGGGGTATGGTAATGTCAGACTTCGAGATTCTCCTAAAGTATGATGGCGGCGATGCACGAGAACATACAATTGATGCTAAGCTATACGGGCAGTCTCTGCAGGGCTTGGACCGGATGGTTTCCGACTGCCTTATTATCTCATCTCAATGTCGCCTCCCAAAGCGTGGAGAGAGATCGCCGCTGCTACTCAAAGCACGCGAGGGGTTTCAAAGTTCGTACGGAACACCACAGCTCTTGCAGGAGGCGTCACAGCTTCTCGGTGTCGGCGTTCCGATCCTCTCAGCAATCGGTCCAGAGATCGTCGGATATTATGTCCAAGCAGTTCTCGATTATTTCAAAGGCGACCACAAGTCCGTGGACTTGGCGATAAGCAAGATGGCTGAAATGCACCAAGTTGCATTGTCGACAATGTCGAAAATACATGAGAGCTCAATTAATACACTCAATGAGTTTGATAAGCGCAGGCACATGGAGGTGATGGGGATGCAAGACCTGTTTCGACGGGGCATCTTGTCGAATGGACCCGCAGCGGAGAGCTTTGTCTCTCCGATCGGTGAGTCCGTAGATACATCCACGTTCTACGCGGGGAAAGCTCCAGCGAGCGTCGTCAAGCTAGCCGATGCCGAGGCGATACGAGACTCACAGAAGGTCGATTGGCAGAAACCGAGACAGGAAGTTTTTACGACCGATGGTTTCAAATATCACACCAGCGGGTTGAGCATCGAGAACCCTGAGGCAGATGGCTTTTTAATGGCAGAGGTGAAAGATCCGATCTTCTTGGACGATAGCAACGCTTACACCCTCGCGGCACAGAAGCGCGCCCGGATTGAGGTGCTGGCACGCCGAGGATATAAGAACGGCAAACTGGCGCGCATACACATTTTGGATTTTGTGCGAGAAGTTAGCGAAGCTGCTTGAAGTTGTGGAGCAGACTCGATGCTATAAGAGCACGAAACATCCCGTTAAAAGATCGGGCTACCCCGAGGCACGCAGGCCCTCATCCCTAGGCTCTTCCGCCCCCTTCCCTAGGCGACATGGTCCCCCCGGTACGGCCCAGGGGCCTCACAAAGCAGTACACGTGCTCATATGACACTGTCAGCACCACACAATTCATCATGCCGACATGACGGAGGCCCCCACGGCTTCCGTGCCTCGGGGGGGCATTTGCAAAAATCAAGATTCGGGCGCAGATCAATTCCTGACGAAAGGAACCTGTGGTGCCCAAGACGAAAACCAAAACCAGCGAAGAACTTAAAGTTCTTGAGCAAAAGTGGTCGCGCGAACTGATCGAGGCAGGATGGACGGTCTTGCCGGCGGCGCTGATAGAACATCAGCGAGCGCTCGGCCTCGACGCGCTAGACATCAACATCATTCTTCACCTCGCCAACCGCTGGTGGACTGCAGACAACCGGCCAATGCCCTCGAAGAACTCAATTGCTGAGGCCATGCACATAGACCCTAGCACCGTGCGCCGCCGAATTCAGAGAATGGAGGCCGCCGGATTCGTTCGCCGCGAGGAACGGCGCGTATCGAAGGTAGGAAGCAAGACGAACATCTATCATCTGGACGGCTTAATTGAGAACTTGAAACCATTCGCTGCCGACATGGTGATGAAGAAGAAGGAACGTATGGCGGAGCGCGAAGCACGCTTTGCAAAGCGTGGTCGGCCAAAGCTTGCCTTGGTCAAGACCGACGACGAGATCTAAAGGGTTTGGCAGCGTAGCTCAAAGGATAGAGCACTCCGGTTTCTAGTGGCGCTTTGCACGTGTCGCCGCGCTGGAGAGGATAAGGGTTCGACTCCCTTCGCTGCCTCAATTTGCCGCACAATGAACGCTACTCCTCCAGCATCCTGGGCGCCGCAATAAAACGTCTCCTGCGAGATACTCCCATTTCCGGAATCCCCCGCATCCGCACTTTGCCCTTTTCTCCTTCTCCAATAGAAGCGCACCGAGAATTCAGACGTCGCAGCGTCGTCAACAGCCTCCTCGCGCTTGCTCTCGCTGCAGTAGCGCTAGAGGTCGAAGGAACTACGGATACTCCTGCCGCGCATGAACCAGGTTCACCACCTCCACAGCCTCGACCGTACTCGGTAGATCAGGATGTAGTTCGGATGCACCACTGCCTCGCGCGTGCCTGCGATGCGGCCGGGGCGATACATGAACGGGTGGTCCGGCAGTCGTTCCGCGCAGGCTTCGATCGCCGCAAGCAGCCGCTCCGCCGCCAGGATGTCGCGCTCTGAAATGTAATCGATGGTCTGCTTGAGATCAGCGAGCGCGCTCGCACGCCAGATCAGCGTTATCACGCGTTGCCGCGCCGCTTGTTCCGTTCGATGATGGCGCGCGCCTCGCTCATCGCTTCGTCATGCGGCACCGGCGGGCGCTCGTCCGCCAGCGAGGCGGCGACCTTCTCGGCCAGCCACCTTTCGTAAGCGGCCTGTTCCTCCGCCGTCGCGAACTCCGACACGATGGGCGATTGGGCGTTCATAAGCGGATGATAGGCGAAAGAAGGCGCGCTGCAAAGGGATTGGGTCCGGGGTGGATGCGACTCATTGTCAAAGAAGAAGGAAGTGCGCCGCGGCGAAGCCGCGTCGTCGAAGGGCTCGGACGGTCTGGGCCCCGCTCGCCCCCGCCCGCCTACTTCTTGCGCCTCTTGCGCGCGGCATATTTCTCGTCGCGCGCGGCCTTCAGTTCGGCTTCGGTCCGCTTGGGCTTCGCAGCCTCTTTCGCGGCGGCCTGCTTGTCTGCCTTGGCCTGGGCGATCGCTTCCTTGCGGGCGGCGCTCTTCTCGGCGGCGGCGGTGCCCCTCCACCATTCTGCGGATGGTCCCCCGCCCCGGTCCGGGGAGGATTTACTCCTCCCCCATCCTTAGCGCCGCAATAAACGCCTCCTGCGGGATCGACACATTCCCATACTCCCGCATCCGCGCCTTGCCCTTCTTCTGCTTCTCCAGCAGCTTCTTCTTGCGCGTGATATCGCCGCCGTAGCACTTGGCCGTCACGTCCTTCCTCAGCGCGGCGATCGTTTCTCTCGCGATCACCTTGCCGCCGATCGCGGCCTGGATCGGGATCTTGAACAGGTGGCGCGGGATCAGGTCTTTCAGGCGCTCGCACATGCCGCGGCCGCGCTCTTCGGCGACCGAGCGGTGGACGATCAGGCTCAGCGCGTCGACCGGCTCGTTGTTGACCAGGATGTTCATCTTGACGAGGTCGCCTTCGCGCAGGCCGATCTGCTCATAGTCGAAGCTGGCATAGCCGCGGCTGATCGATTTCAGGCGGTCGTAGAAGTCGAACACGACCTCGTTCAGCGGCAGCTCGTAAGTCACTTGCGCACGCCCGCCGACATAAGTGAGGTCGGTCTGGATGCCGCGCCGGTCCTGGCACAGCTTGAGGATGCTGCCGAGGTATTCGTCGGGCGTGTAGATCGTCGCCTTGATCCACGGCTCCTCGATCCATTCGATCCGGTTGGGATCGGGATAGTCGGCCGGGTTGTGCAGCTCGATCGTCTTCGCCTCCTCGTTCTTCGTCTTGGCCAGGCGGAGGCGGTAGACGACGCTGGGCGCGGTGGTGATGAGGTCGAGGTCGTATTCGCGGCTGAGGCGCTCCTGGATGATCTCCAGGTGCAGGAGGCCGAGGAAGCCGCAGCGAAAGCCGAAGCCCAATGCGGCGCTGCTTTCCATCTCGTAGGAGAAGCTCGCGTCGTTGAGGCGCAGCTTGCCGATCGATTCGCGCAGCTTCTCGAAGTCCGCCGCGTCGACCGGGAAGAGCCCGCAGAAGACGACCGGCTGGACTTCCTTGTAGCCGGGCAGCGCTTTCTCCGCCCCGCCCTTCACCGTGGTGATCGTGTCGCCGACGCGGGCCTGCTCGACTTCCTTGATCTGCGCGGTGATGAAGCCGATCTCGCCCGGGCCGATCTCGGGCAGGTCGACGCGCTTGGGGGTGAAGGCGCCGACGCGGTCGACCAGGTGCTGCGTGCCGCCCTGCATGAAGCGGACCTGGAGGCCCTTCTTCAGCACCCCGTCCATCACGCGCACGAGGATGACCACGCCGAGGTAGGGGTCGTACCAGCTATCGACCAGCATCGCCTTGAGCGGGGCGTCGCGGTCGCCGGTGGGGGGCGGGATCTTGGCGACGATCGCCTCCAGCGTTTCCTCGATCCCGATGCCGGACTTGGCGCTGGTCAGCACCGCCTCGCTGGCGTCGATGCCGATGATATCCTCGATCTCGGCGCGGACCTTTTCCGGTTCGGCGGCGGGGAGGTCGATCTTGTTGATGACGGGGACGATCTCGTGATCGTGCTCGATCGACTGGTAGACATTGGCGAGCGTCTGCGCCTCGACCCCCTGCGCGGCGTCGACCACCAGCAGCGCGCCCTCGCACGCGGCGAGGGAGCGGGAGACCTCGTAGGCAAAGTCGACGTGGCCGGGGGTGTCCATCAGGTTGAGCTGGTAAGTTTGCCCGTCGCGCGCGGTATAGGCGAGGCGCACGGTCTGGGCCTTGATGGTGATCCCCCGCTCGCGCTCAATGTCCATGTTATCAAGGACTTGCTCGCTCATCTCGCGCTCGGTCAGGCCGCCGCAATGCTGGATCAGCCGGTCGGCGAGCGTCGACTTGCCATGGTCGATATGCGCGATGATCGAAAAATTGCGAATAAGGCCAAGATCAGTCATCGCGGCCCCTTATAACCCCGGCCGGCAACCTGCAACGACCGAGACGCCGGGTGAGCCTCGCACGGAACGGAGGGGCGGAGCCGATCTCAGTCGCGACCGGCGGAGTGTTGGCGATCCTGCACCGGAGGAACGCCGTCGATATCGAGCGGGACCGGTCGGTCGAACTGAACCCCCATGCGGTTGTCGATGCACCAGCGGGTCGTCGCGCCGACCGAGAGCGTTTCGGTCAGGGCGATGCGAAAACGGGTTCCCTCGGGCACGTTCCACAGCCCTTCGATCATCGCGCCCTCGTGCGAGGCGTTGCGGATCGTGCCCGGATAGCGATGCCCGTCGTGATCGAGCACGACCTTGCGCAGCATCGTCTTGCGCCGGGCCCGCGCCGAACGCGGCCCCACCGCCTTCATCGTCAGCCCGTCCGACAGGCACTGTTCGACGGCATTGTCGCTCAGGGCCTTGGAATAGATGTACCCTTGGACATGCGTGCATCCGTGGAGACGGACGAGATCGAGTTCGTCGAGCGTCTCGACCCCCTCGGCCGTGACGTCCATCCCCAGAGCCTGTGCAAGGCTGGTGATCGACGCGATGATCGCGCCGTTCCGGCTTCCCGGCCGGGTGGCGCCGCTGACGAAGCTCTGGTCGATCTTGATCTTGTCGAACGGCGCCTTCTTCAAATAGCCGAGCGAGGAATAGCCGGTCCCGAAATCGTCCAGCGCCAGCCGCACCCCGATGCGCTTGAGCGCGGCGAACATCGCCTCGGTCCCCTCGTCGTCGTTGAGGAAGACGCTTTCGGTGATCTCCAGCTCCAGCCGCGACGGGTCGATCCCCGCCTGCGCGATGGCATTGGTGATGATCGCAGGCAGCTGCGGGCTAGCAAATTGCAGCGGCGAGACGTTGACTGCGCAGCGCACTTCCTCGGGCCATCTGGCAAGCGCGCCGCACGCGGTGCGGATCGCCCATTCGCCGATCGCGGTGATAAGCCCCGTGTCTTCCGCGATCGGGACGAACTTGGCGGGCGAGAGCCACCCGCGCCGCGGATGATTCCACCGGAGCAGGGCCTCGAACCCCGCAATCCGTTCGGTACTGGCGTCCACCACCGGCTGATAGAACAGTTCCAGGCCGCCCTGCGCGATCGCATCGCGCAGGTCCCGTTCCAGCGCATTGCGTTCTTCGGCCGCAGTGTGGAGATCGTTCGAGTAGAAGTGGAAACGCCCGCGCCCGCCATCCTTGGCCGCGTAGAGCGCCAGGTCGGCGTTGCGGATCAGGGATTCGCTCGTCACGCCATGGTCGGGCGAAATCGCGATTCCGATCGAGGATCCGATCACCACCCGCTGACCTTCGATCGTATAGGGTTGCGACAAGGCATGGAGGATCTCCTGCGCAAGGTGGCCCAGCTTGTCGCGATCGCTGCGCCCCGGCACGATCACTTCGAACTCGTCGCCGCCAAGCCGGCCGACGCGGCCGAACTTGCCCGCCGTGCGCTCCAGGCGCTGCGCCACCTGCTTCAGCAGGGCATCGCCTGCCGGGTGCCCCATGGTGTCGTTGACGTGCTTGAACCGATCGAGATCGAGCAGCAGGATAGCGCATTCGCGTTCCCGTTCTTGCGGGCTGCAAACGATTTTCTCGAGGGTCTGCGACATCTGGAAACGGTTGGCGAGGCCGGTCAGCGAATCGTATCGGGCGAGGCGTTTCGCGTTCTCCTCGCTCAGCTTTTTCTCGGTCAGGTCGGTGCCCGAGCCGCGAAAGCCGCAGAAATTGCGAAACCCGTCGTAGACCGGCCGGCCGTTGATCGACCACCAGCGCTCGTGATCGGCGGCGGCGGCCTTGACGGCGAGCCCTTCGAACGAGGATCGCGACGACAAGTGGAACGTCAGCGTCCGTTCGCCTTCGCGATTCTCGTCGCCGAGGTCGAACAGCCGCGAAAACGATCGGCCGATCAGTTCCTCCTCGGTCCGCCCCAGCGAACGCGCGACCGAGGAAGAGAGGTAAGTGAGGCGTCCGCGCCGATCGGTTTCCCAGAACCAGCCCTGCCCCGTCTCCTCATAGTCGTTGAGAATGCTCTGCGCCCGGTCGCGAACCCGCGCCAGCGCCTCTTCCTCCTCCGCCCGGGTGCGTTCGAAGCGGGCCTGATAGCTGGCGACGAGCGCACTCGCGATCGCCGCCATCGTCAGCCCCGAATAGGCATAGAACGATCCGTCCACCACGGCCACCGGCGCCCAGCATCCCAGCTTGCTGACGAAGACCAGGACGATTCGATCGCTCAGCAGTGCAGCGAACAGGACGTTGACGGTTACCAGTGCCGCCACGCCGATTCGCCAGTCGAGCGTCCCGGAATACATCCAGTCGGCCAGGCCGAACCCGGCCCCTGCCGACGACAGCGCAACGAGCGCGACGGCCAGTACCCGCCTGGCGGCAGGGGCCAGTTCGACACGCTCGCCCCAGGCGTTCACGGACCGTCCGAGAGCGGCAAACGCGACGCTGGCGATTGCCGCAGCCGCAGAAACGAGCGGCGGCCCCGAAAGCGCCACGACGCCGGAAAGCGCGAACGCGATGGCAACGGCGAGGCTCATCCAGAAGAACGGCACCGGCAGGACCGGGGGCGGCTTCGCGACGGCGGAGACTTTGGCCCGTTTGATTTCGCGCCGGTCGCCGCCGACCCGGCGCTCATCGCCGCCTGGCGCGACTGCCGGTTCGCGCGCGTCCATATCCGCGCCCGCTGGCAAACGGGGCGAAATCGTCGAAACGGGCGCCTTCGTCTCCTCCGGGACTTTCGCTGACGCAAGGACCATTGGGAGCGAATGCCCCAGCCGCGTTGAAAAAACGGTTAACCCGCCGCCAAGAATTGACCGTGCGCGCCGACGCGGTGCGCGCGCCTTGCAATGCCAAATCGGGCAGTGCATGACTGCGATTCCGGGAAGCGCTGCGGAGAGGACGATGGCGGAATGGGCAGCACATACGCCAGATGCGATCGTTCCCGACCGGGGAACTGACCCGCAAGCGGGTTCGCAGACGAAACCCACACGCCGCCCTGACGGACAAAAGACCGCTTGATGCGCCATATCGCGATCATCGGGTCCGGCCCGGCTGGCTACTACACCGCGGAAGCCGCGCAGAAGCGCTGGGGTGAAGACATCCGGGTCGATATCTTCGACATGCTCCCCGTCCCCTACGGCCTGATCCGAACCGGGGTCGCGCCCGATCACCAGTCGATCAAGGGCGTGAGCCGGCGCTATGAAGCCACGGCCCTGACAGAGAACGTCCGCTTCGTCGGCAATGTGGCCGTGGGCCGGGACGTATCCGTTCCCGAACTGCAATCGCTCTACGATGCGGTGGTGTTCGCCACCGGCGCGCCGAACGACCGCGCCCTGGGGCTGGAAGGGGAGGATCTCGGCAACGTATTCGGCAGCGCGGCCTTCGTCGGCTGGTACAACGGCCACCCGCAGTTCGCCGATCTCGCTCCCGACCTCTCGGGCAAGAACGCGGTCGTGATCGGCATGGGCAACGTGGCGCTCGACGTGGCGCGCATCCTGGCCAAGACCGAAGCCGAATTCGCCGGGTCGGACATCGTGGCGCATGCACTCGAGGCCCTTCGCGCATCGAGCTTGCGCACGATCACGATCGTGGGGCGGCGCGGGCCGCACCAGATCATGATGACGCCCAAGGAACTGGGCGAATTGATGACTCTGGACCGGGCAACCCCTCGCGTCGCGCCGGACGATCTCCCGCCGGAGGCCGAGGATGCTCTGCTGGAACCGGGCCTGCGGAAATCGGTCGCGCACTTGCGCAGCTTCGCCGCCATTCCCGAAAGCGAACGGGCCGACAAGGCGATCGAGATCGACTTCGACATGTTCGCCAGCCCCGTCCGCTTGCTGGGCGACGAAAAAGTCGAGGCGATCGAGCTGGAGCGCACCCGGGTCGAAGCCGGCCGGGCCGTCGGAACCGGCGAGACCTACACAGTGCCAGCCGACCTGATTATCAGCTGCATCGGCTATCGCAGCTCGCCGATACCCGGCGTGCCGTTCGACGAGCGGGCCGGCCGTTTCGCCAACGACGAAGGGCGCATCCTGCCGGGGCTCTACTGCGTCGGCTGGGCACGGCGCGGCCCCACCGGCACGATCGGCACCAACCGGCCCGACGGGTTCGGCGTGGTCGAGAAGATCGCCGAAGACACGGCGGAGGGCAGCCTGGGCCCCAGCGGCAGGCAGGGCCGCGCAGGCTTCGACGCGCTTGCGGAGAAGCGCGGCCTGGACGTGGTCACCTTCCGCGACTGGAAGAGGATCGAGGAAGCCGAAGCCCGGGCGGCGCGCGATGGCGCCCCGCGCGAAAAGTTCGTCGACATCGAGGCGATGATCCGCGCCCGCCGATAGACCGTCCGGCTGGACAGACCGGTTGCAATATGGGACTTTCCTCGCCGGAGAGAGGAGTCAGCATCATGGCCGCATTCGACCTTGTCATACGCAACGGGACGATCATCGACGGGACCGGCGCCGATCGCTTCACCGGCGACATCGCAATCCGCGACGGTATCATCGCGGAAGTTGGCGCGATCCGCGGCGAAGGACGCGAGGAGATCGACGCCGCCGGGACAATCGTCACCCCCGGTTTCGTCGACATCCATACCCATTATGACGGGCAGGCCACCTGGGACCAGGAAATGGCACCGTCCAGCTGGCACGGGGTCACCACCGTCGTCATGGGCAATTGCGGGGTCGGGTTCGCTCCTGCTGCGCCCGACCGGCACGAATGGCTGATCGGTCTGATGGAAGGGGTCGAGGACATTCCCGGCACAGCATTGGCCGAAGGCATTACCTGGGACTGGGAAACCTTTCCCGAATATCTCGACGCGCTGGAGAAGCTGCCGCGGACGGTCGATGTGGGCACCCATGTCCCGCACGGCGCGGTGCGCGCCTACGTGCTCGGCGATCGGGAGAAACCCGGCGCGCAGCCGACCGAAGCGGACGTGGCCGAAATGGCCCGGATCGTGGAAGAAGGGATTCGCGCCGGTGCGCTCGGTTTTTCGACCAGTCGCACGGTGATCCACAAGTCCGTCGATGGCGAGCTGGTGCCCGGCACCACGGCCACGGCGGAGGAACTGATCGAGATCGGCCGCGCGATGGGCCGCGCGGGCCATGGCGTGTTCGAAATGGCAAGCGACCTCAACCGCGAATGGAACGAGTTCGACTGGATGGGCCGCCTCAGCCGCGAGACCGGTCTGCCGGTGACGTTCGCCGCGCTGCAATCGATTGCCAAGGAGCTGCCACTGGACGAGCAGATCGCAGCCATGCGGGCAGAGAACGACAACGGCGCCAACATCGTCGCCCAGATCGCGCTGCGCGGCAATGGCGTGATCATGGCCTGGCGCGGCACCGTCCACCCGTTCCGGTTCCGCCCCAGTTGGCAAGAGATTGCCGAACTGCCGTGGGAAGCGCAGAAGGAAAAGCTGTTCGACCCGGCGTTCAAGGCCCGGCTCCTGGCCGAAGCCAACGATTTCAGCACCGCGCCGCCGGACATGCTCGGCCTGCTGACGATCGTCGTCGCCGGATGGACGATGCAGTTCGAAATGGACGAGGATTTCGACTACGAGCCCGGACCGGAAGCAAGCGTGCAGTCGCGCGCGGCAGCAGCGGGGCTAAGTTGCGAGGAATATGCCTACGACATGCTGTGTCGCAACGACGGCACCGGCTTCATCTACCTGCCGATCCTCAACTATGCCGACGGCAACCTCGATTTCCTCGAGGCGCTTCAGCGTGCCGGCGACACCGTCAACTCGCTGTCCGACGGGGGCGCGCATTGCGGGACGATCTGCGATGCGGCGAGCCCGACGTTCATGCTCCAGCACTGGGTCCGCGACCGCTCGCGCGGCGCCCGGATCGGTCTGGAGCACGCGATCAAGCGCCAGTGCGCCGACACCGCGCGCCTCTATGGCCTGGAGGATCGCGGCCTCGTTGCGCCGGGATACCTCGCCGATCTCAATATCATCGACATGGAGCGGCTGAAGCTCGGAAGGCCGTGGCTCGCCTTCGATCTGCCCGCCGGCGGCAAGCGCCTGCTGCAGAAGGCCGAAGGCTATGTGGCCACGATCAAGAGCGGCGTGGTCACCTTTCGCGATGGCCGGTGGACCGGGGCAACGCCGGGAGGGCTGATACGCGGCCCGCAACGGGCGGAAATGCGCGAAGCGGCGGAGTGAGCCGGTAGCGGCGGCGCGCTACACCCGCATCGGCATCAGGACATAGAGCGCCGGACTGTTCGCGTCCTGCCGGATCAGCGTGGGCGCGCCCGCGTCGGCAAGGTGCAGCTCGACCGTGTCGCTGTCGATCTGGCTGAGGATGTCCTTGAGATAGTTGGCGTTGAAGCCGATCTCGAACCCTTCGGATGAATAGTCCGCCGGCACTTCCTCGGCCGCGGTGCCGTTGTCCGGCGACGTGACCGAGAGGGTCACCTTGTCGTTTTCCAGCCCCATCTTGACCGCGCGAGTCTTCTCGGTGGCGATGGTCGCGACGCGATCCACCCCTTCGTAGAAGCTGCGCGGATCGAGCTTGAGCAGCTTGTCGTTGCCGGTCGGGATCACGCGGCTGTAGTCGGGGAACGTGCCGTCGATCAGCTTGCTGGTCAGGATCACCCCGCCTTCGCCTCCCAGGGTGAAGCGGATCTTGCTGGCCGAAAGGTCGACCTGAACGTTTCCGTCCAGCGATTCCTCCAGCAGCTTGCGCAGTTCGGCCACCGCCTTGCGCGGGACGATCACGTCGGGCATGCCCTGCGCGCCGTCGGGCTGATCGATGGTGAACCGGGCGAGCCGGTGGCCATCGGTCGCCGCGGCCTTCAACACCGGCTTGTCTTCTTCCGAAACGTGCAGGAAAATGCCGTTGAGATAATACCGCGTTTCCTCGGTCGAAATCGCAAACCGCGTGCGGTCGACCAGTTCGGCCAGCGTCTTGGCCGGAATTTCGAAACTGGTCGGCAGGTCGCCTTCGACGATGACCGGAAAGTCGTCGCGCGGCAGGGTGGGAAGCTGAAAGCGGCTGCGCCCCGCCTTGACCGTCATCCGGTTCTCGCTCGTCTCCAGACTGACCTGGCTGCCTTCGGGCAGTTTGCGGGCGATATCGAACAGCAGATGCGCCGAAACCGTGATGGCGCCGGGCGTCTCGACCGAAGCGGCGATCATGTTCTCCACCACCTGGAGGTCGAGGTCGGTCGCCATGACTTTGAGCGATCCGCCATCCCCGGCCTCGATCAGGACGTTCGACAGGATCGGGATCGTGTTGCGCCGCTCGACCACCGACTGCACGTGGCTGAGACACCTGAGGAGCGTTGCGCGTTCGATAGTGGCCTTCATCGCGTATCAATTCCCCCTTTGCGCTCACCGACGTCGCGCTCTCAGACGGTCTGGCACCCGCGTGCGGGGAGTGTCGGTAGAGACTAAGCCCCGAAGACAGGTTCGCGGCCGGAATCGCCCGCGAGCGCCGGAATGTTCGTAATATCCTTAGTCGCGAGGCGCATCGGGGCAAGAAAGAATGCCCCGGCGTCCCGATTCCTTGGGGATAAATCTGTCAGGAAAGCATCGCCATGCCGCCGTTGACGTGCAGCGTCTGGCCCGTGACGTACGCGGCCTCGTCGCTTGCCAGATAGGCCACCGCAGCGCCGATATCCTGCCCTTCGCCCATCCTGCCGATCGGGATGCGGGCATTGAGCGCTTCTTTCTGCGCATCGGGCAACTGGTCGGTCATCGCCGTGCGAATGAAGCCGGGCGCGACGCAATTGACCGTGATTCCCCGGCTGGCGAGTTCCTGGGCCAGGCTCTTGGACATGCCGACGAGACCGGCCTTGGCCGCGGCATAGTTCATCTGCCCCGGATTTCCGGTGGCTCCGACGACGCTGGTGATGCTGACGATGCGCCCCTGTCGCGCCTTCATCATCGGGCGGGCGGCCGCGCGCATGAGGCGGAAGGCGGCCTCGAGATTGATGCGCATGACCGCGTCCCATTCCTCGTCTTTCATCCGCATGGCGAGGTTATCGCGCGTCACGCCGGCGTTGTTCACGAGGATGTCGATCTTGCCCAGGGTATCGACCGTGGCGGGGACCAGTTCCTCCACCTGAGTCGCATTCGACAGGTCGCAGGTGATTTCCACATGATCGCCGCCGACCTCGTCGTTGATCTGTTCGCGGAAGGCGCGCAGCTTGCCGCTGTTCGATCCGCTCAGTGCAAGGCGCGCGCCCTGTCGGGCCAGGGCATAGGCGATTGCCGAGCCGATTCCCCCGCTGGCACCGGTGACCAGCGCCGTCTTTCCTTCGAGCGAAAACATTATCCGATCTCCTTCGCGAGGGCTTCGATATCCGCCATCGTGACCACGCTGGTCGTTTGCGCTTCCTTGTCGATACGGCCGATCATCGGGCCGAGAACCTTGCCGCCCAGTTCGACGAAGCCTTCCACCCCGGCGGCGCGCATCGCCTGCACGCTTTCGCGCCAGCGCACGCGGCCGGTCACCTGTTCGACCAGCAGGTGCTGCTCCTGCGCAGGGTCGGTCACCTGCGCCGCCGTGACGTTGGCATAGACCGGCAGAGCGAAGGGCCCCGGCGGGGTCTTCTCCAGCGCTTCGGCCATGGCATCGGCTGCCGGACGCATGAGATCGCAGTGGAACGGAGCCGAGACCGGCAAGAGCACGCCCCGCTTGATCCCGTGATCCTTCACCATCGCCACGGCGCGCTCGATCGCGCCCTTGTGGCCCGAGAGCACGACCTGCCCCGGATCGTTGTCGTTGGCGACCTGGCACACCTCTCCCTCGGCGGCGGCCTCGGCCAGGGCCTGCGCCTTTTCGAGGTCGGCGCCGAGCAGCGCGCACATCGCGCCCTCGCCGACCGGAACGGCGGCCTGCATCGCCCGTCCGCGCAGCTTGAGCAGGCGCGCGGTGTCGGCGAGCGCAAAGGCTCCGACCGCGCATAGCGCCGAATATTCGCCCAGCGAATGGCCGGCGACGCAATCGCCCCGGTCAGCCAGCACGACTCCGAATTCCCGTTCCAGCACGCGCAGCGTGGCGATCGAGTTGGCCATGATCGCCGGCTGGGCGTTCTCGGTCAGCGTCAGTTGATCCTCCGGCCCTTCGCGCATGACGGTCGACAGGGCCTGCGACAGCGCCTCGTCCACTTCTTCGAACACCTCGCGCGCCGCTGCGCTGGCATCGGCAAGATCGGCGCCCATGCCGACTTTCTGGCTGCCCTGCCCGGGAAAAACGAATGCTCGCATAACGATCTCCTTGTCGCCGCGCGGACTATGCGCGGCCGGGCGCGCGGGCAAGCCCGAAGGGCACGATCCTGTTGGCACCGTCGTGCCCGATATCGGCGAAACCGAGATAGGGGATGCCGGCGCGCGCGCACCAGTGCCTGGCGATATCCTCCTCGCTCGCGCCGAAAGGCCGGTCGTTTTCGGGAATGTCGGTGATCCGGCCGAGCTTCAGTCCCGCGATGCCGGCAAGATGCTGGGTGATGTGGAAGAACAGACGGTCGACCGCATAGAGATGCTCGGAAACTTCCTCCACCATGACGACGTGCCCGGCAAGGTCGGGCATCAGATCGGTGCCGCAGAGCATGGCCAGCGTCATCAGGTTGAACGCCGCCGCCGGGCGCTCGTCCAGCGAGCCTTCCAGCCCGCCGGCGTCGCCGCACAGCCAGTCGAGCGCACGGCCAACCGCCGCGGCGCCCCCTTCGCGCCGGATGTCGGCAACCATCGGCCCGTGCGCCGGACGCCCGACCCCCGCCTTGTAGAGCGCGGCGAGAAGATAGCCGGTGTCGGAATAGCCGAGGAACGCCTTGTCGCGCGCCGCCGGCCCCATACGGGCCACGGCATCCGCGGCAATGCGGTTGGAGCCGTATCCGCCGTGCGCAAACCAGATCGCATCGAACGCCGGATCGTCCGCGCATTCGAGCAGCGCGGCGAGCCGCACGGCATCGTCGCCGGCAAAATGTCCGTGACGCGCAAAGCACTGCCGGTGAAACACCAGCTCGACACCGGGCCGATCGGCGGCAAGATCGATCACCGCATCGGCGTGCTCCCGCTCGAGCCGCTTGCCCGGTGCACAGATCGCAATGCGTGTCATGATCGCGCCGTACGGCGAGCGACGGGCTGCATCAAGGCCCCGCACGCGGCCTCGCAAGCGCCGCCGCGCGCATGGCCGCTGCCGCCTAGGTCTCGTGAACTTCCGCCGCCGCGATGACGATGCCCATGAAGCTTTCCGCCGTCAGGCTGGCGCCGCCGACCAGCGCGCCGCCCACTTCGTCGGCTGCGAGCAGTTCGCGTGCGTTCTCGGCCTTCACCGATCCGCCATAGAGGATGCGCACGGCCGCGCCGTCTTCCTCCCCGAACAGCTCGACCAGCAGGGCGCGGATCTCGCGATGCATCGCGCCGATATCCTCCGCCGTCGGGGTGCGGCCGGTGCCGATCGCCCATACCGGCTCGTATGCGACGGTGAGCATTTCGCCCGGGCGGTCGAGCGATTCGGGCAGCGAAGCCCTGAGCTGGGCGAGGACATGTTCCACCGCCTTGCCGGCATCGCGCACCTCTTCGGTCTCGCCGCAGCACATGATGACGCGCAGGCCGGCGGCCAGCGCCGCCTGGGCTTTCGCACGGACGAGAGCATCGGTCTCGCCGTGGTTCTGGCGCCGCTCGCTGTGTCCGAGGATCACGAATTTCGCGCCGGCATCGGCCGCCATGGTGGCCGAAATGTCGCCGGTGTGGGCACCGTCGTCGGCCGGATGGCAGTCCTGAGCGCCGACACCGATCTGTTCGACTTCGCGATGAGTCGCGTGAACCAGCGTGAAAGGCGGCGCCAGCGCGACCTCCACCTTCATCAGGTTCTGTGCCGCACGGTCGATGGCACGCGCCTGGGCAAGCATCGCCCGCGTGCCGTTCATCTTCCAGTTTCCAACGATGTAGGGCCGTTCGGCCATGACGAATCCCGCTTCCTTGATCCCGATTTCAACGATTCCGGTCGCCGCCTAATATGGGGCGACGGGCCCGGCCTGCCAGATGCTTCATCTTGCAACGCCAAAAGCGTTGCCGACCTGTTGCCGGGAGGTCGCAGGGCGGATAAAGCGCTCGCCGCACAGCGCAACCCCTAATCGCACCTGACCCACGGAACATTCCCCGCATGATTCAGTTCTTCCGCAGATTCTTCCAGTCGAAGCTCGGCATTCCGCTGACGCTGGCTTTTCTTGCGCTGATCGCCTTTGCATTCGCCAGCAGCGACGTCGCAAACACCGGAACATTCGGGGGGATCGCCGGCGGCGACCGGGTCGCCGTCGTCGGCGGGCAGAAGATCGATTCGGCCGACCTCGTCATAAGCGCGCGCGACGCGCTCGACCGCGTGCGGCAGCAGAATCCCAACATGTCGATGGATGCGTTCATCGCGCAGGGCGGCCTCGACGACGTGCTGGATCAGATGATCGACCGTACCGCGATCGCGGAATATGCGCGCCGCCACGGCCTCAGGGCGGGCGACAATCTGATCAACAGCGAAATCATCTCGATCCCCGCCTTCCGCGGCGCCAGCGGCGAGTTCGATTCCACGACGTTCCGGCAGGTGCTCGCGGCGCGCGGGATTTCGGAATCGGCGCTGCGCTCCGATCTTTCGCAGGGCCTGCTCGCCCAGCAGCTGCTTGTCCCGGTGGCTTTCGGCGCCCAGGCCCCCGACAAGCTGGCGACGCGCTATGCCGCGCTGCTCAAGGAACGGCGCCGCGGCAGCATTGCCATGCTGCCGGCCCAGGCATTCGCGCCCGAAGGCACCCCCGATCAGGCGACGCTCGAGGCATTCTACGCCGATAATCGCGCCGACTTCATCCGCCCCGAACGGCGCGTCATCCGCTATGCGGTGTTCGGCCCGGAGAATCTTGACACCCGGATCGAACCGACCGCGGCCGAGATCGGCGCCCGATACGAGGAAGACAGCGCCCGCTACGCCGCGCGCGAAACGCGCCGGCTCAGCCAGCTGATCGTCCCGACCCAGGAAGCGGCCGGCACGATCCGCGAGCGCGTGGAAGCGGGCGGCTCGCTCGAAGCCGCTGCGCGCGAGGCGGGCTTCGACGTGGCCGAGCTTGGCCCGATCTCGCGGTCGGAACTGGCCGCGCAAAGCTCCGCCGACGTGGCCCGCGCCGTCTTCGCAGCCGAACGCGGTGCGATTGCGACCCCGGCGCGCAGCGGGCTTGGCTGGCATGTCGTCCGCGTCGATGCCATCGAACGGACCCCCGCGCGCAGCCTCGATCAGGTTCGCGGCGAAATCGCCGAGACCCTGCGCGCGGAGAATCGCCAGCGTGCTTTGGCCGACCTGGCCGCGAATATCGAGGAGCAGTTGACCGACGGTGTGTCGCTGAGCGACATGGCGCAGCAGCTGGATATCGACGTTCGCACCACGCGGCCGCTGCTGGCCAGCGGAGAGGTTTACGGCGCGCCGGGCGAAACCGCGACCGAAGTGCTCGGCCCCGCGCTGGAGACCGCGTTCCAGATGACCGAAGGGGAGCCGCAACTTGCGGAGATCGCCCGCGGCGAGACCTATCTGATCTTCGAAGCAAGCCGGATCGTCGAATCCGCAGCGGCTCCGCTGGCGGAAATCCGCGACGACGTGATAGCCGCTTGGCGGCGCGACCGCGGCGCCGCGGAGGCGCGTGCCGCCGCCGACCGGGTGCTCGCCCGCCTGAAGGAAGGCACCTCCCTCGCGGCGGCGCTCCGCGAAGAGGAAACGCGCCTTCCCCCGGCCGAACCGGTCGACCTGACTCGCCAGCAGCTGGCCGCTTTCGAGGGCCGGTTCCCGCCGCCCCTCGCCCTGCTGTTCAGCATGGCCCAGGGCACGGCCAAGAAGCTGGAGGCGCCCGAGGACAGCGGCTGGTACGTGGTCGATCTGGATGAGATCGAAACCGGGACGGTGGCCAGCGACGATCCGCTGCTCGCGCAGACCAAGCGCGAACTGGGCCCGGCCATCGGCAGCGAATATGCGGATCAGCTTCGCGTTGCCCTGCGCAAGGAACTGGGCGTGGAACGCAACGCCACCGCGATCGACGCGGTGCGCAAACAGCTCCTCGGGCAGAACTGAGCCGGTGGCGCGGGTCGCCTCGGGTCTCTGCAACGCCGAAGCCGCCGTCGCCGCGTTGGCGGCGGACCGGCCTGCGCTCGTCTGGCGCAAGGTCGTCGCCGACACCGAAACCCCCGTCGGTGCAGCGTTGAAGCTGTTCGAGCCGGAACGCGGCGATTTCCTGCTCGAATCGGTCGAAGGCGGCGAAGTTCGCGGGCGATACAGCCTGCTCGGCCTCGATCCCGACCTGGTGTTTCGCGCCGAAGGAAACGCAGCCGCGATCAATGCCCGCTGGCAACACGACCGCGATGCTTTCGTCGATTGCCCGGCCGGCGCGCTCGAAGAACTGCGCGCGCTAGTCGAACGTTGCCGGATCGACGTGCCTGCCGAGCTGCCGCCGGCCCTCGCCTGCCTGGTCGGATATTTCGGTTACGAGACGATCGGCCTGGTCGAGAAGCTGCCGCGCGCACCGGTCAACCCGCTGGCACTCCCCGACATGCTGTTCGTCCGCCCCACCGTGTTGCTGGTGTTCGACAGCCTGGGCGACGAACTGTTCTGCATCGCGCCGCTATGGGCGGGGGAGGCGGCGCCCGAAGCCGCCATCGCGGATGCAGGCGAGCGGATCGACGAGGTCCTGCGCAAGCTCGCCGGACCGGCCCCGGCGGAGGCACGCCTCGGCGACCTGCCCGAGATGAAGCTCGATCCGGTGGTCGCTGCGGAAGACTACGCCGCCAACGTGGCGAAGGCGAAAAACTATATCGCTGCGGGCGACATCTTCCAGGTCGTCCTCGCGCAGCGTTTCACCTGCCCTTTCCCCCTGCCGCCGATATCGCTCTATCGCGCGCTGCGGCGGGTCAATCCCTCGCCCTTCCTCTATTTCCTCGACTTGCCCGGTTTCGCCGTGGTCGGCTCCAGCCCGGAAATCCTCGTTCGCGTGCGAGGGGGGGCGGACGCAGCGAAGGAAGTGACCATCCGGCCCATCGCGGGCACCCGGCCGCGTGGCGACACGCCGGAAGCCGATCGCGCGGCCGAAGCCAGCCTGCTCGCCGATCCCAAGGAACGGGCGGAGCATCTGATGCTGCTCGACCTGGGGCGCAACGACGTGGGCCGTGTGGCGACCAGGGGCACGGTCCAGGTGACCGACAGCTTCACCGTCGAGCGCTACAGCCATGTCATGCACATCGTCAGCAATGTCGTGGGGCAGCTCGATCCGGCGCATGACACGCTCGACGCGCTGTTCGCAGGCTTCCCCGCAGGAACCGTCAGCGGCGCGCCCAAGATCCGCGCCTGCGAAATCATCGCCGAACTCGAGCCCGAGACGCGCGGCGCCTACGCCGGCGGGGTCGGATATTTCGCACCCGACGGATCGGTCGACAGCTGCATCGTCCTGCGCACGGGAGTGGTCAAGGATGGCACGCTGCATGTCCAGGCCGGGGCCGGGATCGTCGCCGACAGCGAGGCCGAGTACGAACAGCGAGAATGCGAGGCCAAGGCCGGCGCCCTGCTCGCCGCCGCGCGCGAGGCCGCGCGCATAGCCCAGGAACCGGGGTTCGGACAGTGAAGCGGCCATCGCTTTTCGGATTGGCGGCCTGTGCCGCGATCGCCCTTTCCGCCTGCGGGCAGGAGCCGGCCGGCGAGCCGGTTGTTCGAACCGAAATCGGCAGCGGCGTTGCCGAAAGCGATACCAAACCGGCCCCCGCGGTCGATCCGAGCCCCTCGCCCACCCCGACCGTCGCGTCGGCTTGCCGGAGCGCGACTTTCGAAGGAGCGACCTTCACGCATTGCCTTGCCGATCCGGCAAAGCACAGGATCGTCACCGCTCTCGGCCCGGCCGGCGGTGCGCCTTACCGCAGCTTCGCCAAGCTGGCCGCCGCGCGCAACGCCGACGCGCCGGCCGTCGCCTTTGCCATGAACGGGGGAATGTACGACGGCGAAGGCAAGCCGATCGGCTATTACGTCGAGAACGGCGACCGCCTGGAAGAACTCAACCGCGCCGAAGGGCCGGGCAACTTTCACATGAAGCCCAACGGCGTGTTCTACGGCACGGGCGGCACGTGGCGCATCCGCACCGCCGACGATTTCTACGCCAATGTCTCCCAACGTCCGCAGTTCGGCACGCAAAGCGGCCCGATGCTGGTGATCGGGGGCAAGCTGCACCCGAAAATCGCCGAAGACGGGCCGAGCAAGGCGATCCGCAACGGAGTCGGGATCGATAGCGCCGGGCGCGCGCACTTCGTGATTTCGCAAGGCCCGATCTCCTTCGGCGTGCTCGCACGCTATTTTCGCGACGAACTCAAGACGCCCAATGCCCTGTTCCTCGACGGCAATGTCAGCGCGCTGTGGGACCCGGCGCGCGGGCGAATGGACAGCGGCGCCCGGTTCGGGCCGATGCTCGTGATCGAGGAAAAGGAAACCCGATGAATTACGAACGCACGCTCTATCCCGAGATCGAGCCTTACGAGACCGGCATGCTCGACGTTGGCGAGGGGCATTCGCTCTATTGGGAACGGGTCGGCACACCCGGCGCGAAGCCCGCCGTCTTCCTTCACGGCGGCCCGGGCGGAGGGATGAGCCCGAACCATCGCCGCCAGTGGGACCCGGAGCTTTACGATGTCCTGCTGTTCGACCAGCGCGGCTGCGGCAAGTCGCTGCCTTTCGCTGAGATCGAACGCAACGATACCTGGCGCATCGTCGAGGATATCGAGCGGCTGCGCACGATGTGCGGACACGATTCCTGGCAGGTGTTCGGCGGCAGCTGGGGCGCGACGCTGGCGCTCGCCTATGCCCAAACGCACCCGGAGCGGACCAGCGAACTCGTGCTGCGCGGCGTCTTCCTGGGGCGCAAGAAGGAGAAGAGCTGGCTCTATTCCTATGGCGCGAGCGAGATCATGGCCGAGCAATGGGATGCCTTCACCGGGCTGATCCCGGCGGAGGAACGCGACGACCTCGTCGCCGCCTATCACCGGCGTCTGACCAGCGAGGACGAGCAGATCCGCCTGGCCGCCGCGCGCGAATGGTCGCTGTGGGAAGGCAGCGTCGCCACCCTGCTGCCCGACGAGACCCTGCTCGACACCTTTGCCGATCCGTCGAAAGCCATCCCTTTCGCGCGCATCTGCGCGCGGTTTTTTCTGGAGGATTTCTTCCTCGAAGAAGGGCAGCTTCTGGCCAATGCCGACCGGCTGAAGGGAATCCCCGGCATCATCGTGCAGGGGCGGCACGACATCTGCACCCCGCCCACATCGGCCTGGGCGCTGAAGAAAGCCTGGCCGGAGGCGGAGCTGTGGATCGTCCATGACGGGGGCCATGCCGCGAGCGAGCCGGGCATCGTCGACGGCCTGGTCCGCGCGACCGACAAGCTCGCCGGCAAGGCGGCCTGAAACCTAAACTTGCTTGATCGGGCCGGTCGATCGGCCGATGGCGGGCGCGATGATACTGGTGATCGACAACTACGACAGCTTCACCTTCAACCTCGTCCATTACCTGATGGAATTGGGGGCCGAGGTGCGGGTGGAGCGCAACGACGCGCTGTCCGCCGCCGATGCGGTGGCCAGCGGCGCACGGGGCGTGCTGATCTCCCCCGGCCCCTGCACTCCGAACGAGGCGGGGATCAGCCTCGACCTCGTCGCCGCCTGCGCCGATGCGGCGCTGCCGCTGCTCGGCGTCTGCCTGGGCCACCAGGCGATCGGCCAGCATTTCGGCGGGCGCGTGGTCCGCGGCGGACTGATGCACGGCAAGACATCGCCTGTCGAACACGACGGCAGCGGTGTCTTCGCGGGCCTGCCCTCCCCCTTCACCGCGACCCGCTATCATTCGCTGGTCGTGGAAGACGTGCCGGCGACGCTCGCAATCAACGCCACCAGCGAAACGCCGGGGCTGGACGGCACGAGCGTGATGGGTTTCCGCCATCGCGAGCTGCCGATCCACGGGGTCCAGTTCCATCCCGAGAGCATCGCCACCGATCACGGCCATGCTCTGCTCGCCAACTTTCTCGGCATCTGCGGGATCGAGGCGCGCCTGCCGGTCGGGGCCGCGGCATGAGGGCGCTGCCCCAGGCGGAACCGCATCTGAGCGAGGCCGAGGCGGAGGAAGTCTTCGGCTGGATCCTCGACGGCGAAACCGGCGAGGAGGAAATCGCCCGTTTCCTGATCGCGATCACCGAGCGTAGCGAGACGGCGGAGGAAATCGCCGGCGCCGCGCGCGCGCTGCGTGCCCGGCTGATCCCCGTCGCTGCGCCCGAGAATGCAGTCGACTGCTGCGGCACCGGGGGGGACGGGCACCATACGCTGAACGTCTCCACCGCCGTCAGCCTGGTGGTCGCGGCCGCCGGTGTGCCGGTGGCCAAGCACGGCAATCGCGCGGCCAGCAGCAAGTCGGGCGCCGCCGACACGCTGGAAGCGCTGGGCCTGGACATGGAGGCAGCGGGCCGCACGGCGGAAAAGACGCTGGCCGAAATCGGCATCTGCTTCCTTTTCGCCAAGAACCACCATCCGGCAATGGGCCGCATCCAGCCCATTCGCCAGCGGCTGGGCCGGCGCACGATCTTCAACCTGATGGGTCCGCTGTCGAATCCTGCCGGGGTAAAGCGCCAGCTGATCGGCATTGCCCGGCCCGCCTATGTCCCGATCTATGCCGCGGCCAAGGCCCGGCTGGGGACGGAGCGGACTTTCATCGCCTCGGGCGACGAGGGGCTGGACGAGTTGAGTCTCGCCGGCGGCAACGAACTGGCCGACGTGGTCGGCAACGATTTCGAAATGCGCCGGATAGAAGCAAACGAGGCGGGCCTGCCCAATGCCCCGGTGGAGGCGATCCGCGGAGGCGACGCACTGCACAACGCCCGCGCGCTGAAAGCCCTTCTGGCGGGCACCCCCGGCCCTTACCGCGACGCCGTGCTGTTCAACGCGGCTGCCACACTGATCGTCGCGGACAAGGCGAGCGGATGGGAAGAGGGCGCGGCGATCGCCGCCGAATCGCTCGACAGCGGCAAGGCGGGCGAATTGCTGGACCGCTGGATCGCTTTGGCGAAGTAGCGGCGGGGGGCGCCCCGTTAGAGCAATTGCGAGAAGTCGGTCAGCGCCGCGTCGCGCAGGCCCCGCCAGACGTTGCGCGCCTGGACCGTTTCGGCGACGTCGTGGACGCGCAGCAGTTGAACCCCTGCGTTCATCCCGGCGATCGCAAGCGCGAGGCTGCCGCCGAGCCGTTCGTGCGCCGGCGCCTCGTTGCTGAGCGCGCCGATCAACCGCTTGCGGCTCGCCCCCAGCATCAGCGGCTGACCCAGCGCGTGGAACAGCGGCAGCGCGTTGATCAGCGCCAGGTTCTCGGCCAGCGACTTGCCGAAACCGATTCCGGGGTCGAGCACGATCCGTTCGCGGGCAACCCCTGCCGCCAGCGCGGCATCGCGCCGCTCACGCAGCCAGTCGAACACGTCGAACACGACCGCGTCGTAGTCACCGTCGGCGTGCAGGTCGTCGCCCGCGCCCGGCGCGTGCATCAGGATCACCGGGCAGTCGCGCGCGGCGACGAGTTCGAGGCTGCGCGGATCGTGGCGCAGGGCCGACACGTCGTTGACCATGTGCGCCCCGGCGTGCAGCGCGGCGTCCATCACCGCCGGCCGGCGCGTGTCGACGCTGATCGCCGCGCCCATCGCCGCGCAATATTCGACCGCAGGGATGACCCGCTCGATCTCGTCGCCTTCCCACACCGCCGGGGCGCCGGGCCGCGTGCTCTCGCCGCCGATATCGACGATCGCGGCCCCGGCCTCCAGCATGGCCGCGGCATGGTCGCGGCCGTGTTCGGGCCGGTCGAGGAACTGCCCCCCGTCGGAGAAACTGTCGGGCGTAACGTTGAGGATGCCGACGACTTGCGGCTGATCGAGCCGCACGGTGCGCGCGCCAAGCTCCAGCGGCGGGTGTGCCATGCGCAGGTTGGCCCACTGCGTCTCCGCCTCGGCGCCCAGCGCTTCGGGCAGGCGCGCGAGCGTTTCGGCTGCACTGCCGGGCGTAAAGCGCCAGCGCTCGACCACCACCCCTTCGCGCCGGACGATGGCGGCGAAGCGGTGGGCATAGGTCATCCCGCCGCCCAGGCGGATGCAGTCGCCTTCCTCCCCCTGCGGGCTGGCGGCAAGGCCGATGGGCTGGAGATAGACGCGCTCGCTCATCGCCCGACCCTTGCGCATCAGTCCTCGGTCGCGAGCAGGTAGAGCTGGCGCGCCGCATCGATCGGCTTGATCTCGCCTTCGACTTCGTAGTGCCAGAAAGTCCATCCGTTGCAGCTCGGCGCGCCCTGCAGGTCCTTGCCCAGGCCGTGGATCGAGCCCGAGAGTTTGCCATGGGCGATCGAACCGTCCGCGCGCACGGTGGCGGCCCAGCGGCGCTTCTTGTCGAACAGCTCGGTTCCCGGCGCGATCAAGCCGTTTTCGACCAGCGCACCGAAGGCGACCTTGGGCGCGGTCTTGCGGCTCTGCATCGTGGTGAGCGCGCTTTCGTCCAGCGGCAGCTCTTTCGCGATCCGCTTCAGCGCCGCGTCGCGATAGCCGGCCTCGCGCTCGCATCCGATCCATTCGCGCCCCAGGCGCCTGGCCACCGCGCCGGTCGTGCCGGTGCCGAAGAACGGATCGAGCACCACATCGCCCCGCTCGGTCGTGGCCAGCAGCACGCGATAGAGCAGCGCCTCGGGCTTCTGCGTCGGGTGAACCTTGTGTCCGCCTTCCTTCAGCCGCTCGGCCCCGCCGCAGATCGGGAGGACCCAGTCGCTGCGCATCTGCAATTCGTCGTTGAGCGTCTTCATCGCGCGATAGTTGAAGTGATACTTCGCCTTCTCGCCCTGGCTCGCCCAGATCAGCGTTTCGTGCGCGTTGGTGAAGCGGGTGCCGCGGAAATTGGGCATCGGATTGGCCTTGCGCCAGACCACGTCGTTGAGGATCCAGAAGCCCAGATCCTGCAGGATCGCCCCGACGCGGAAGATATTGTGATAGCTGCCGATCACCCACAGCGCGCCGTCGGGCTTCAACACGCGCTTCGCCTCGGTCAGCCAGGCGCGGGTGAAATCGTCGTAGGCCTTGAAACTGTCGAACCGGTCCCATTCATCGGTCACGGCGTCGACATGGCTGCCGTCAGGGCGGTTGAGGTCGCCGCCGAGCTGGAGGTTATAGGGCGGATCGGCGAAGACGAGGTCGATGCTGGCATCGGGCAGCCGGCGCATCGCCTCCACGCAGTCGCCGTCGAGGATCTGGCCCAGCGGCAGCGCAGGCGCCAGCTCGCGCGGCGCAGCAACCGGCTTTGCGCCCCGCAGCGCGCGCGTCTTCGTCGTCTCGACGACCCCCATATCAGTCCCCCGTTGGCAGATTTATCCACAGGGTGAGTCCAAGCGGACTCCGCGTCAAGCACCGATTTTCGCCGGCGCCGAATCGATGGCGGGCAGCGGCTGCGGAACGAAACGAGTCCCCCACAAGATATGGAGTCCGCCCGATTCCGGCCGACTCGATATGCTGCGGGTGTTGCCCGAAGGACTCAATTTTCGCCCGAACGCGATATTGGAACCGTTGGCAGTGCCGCGGTTCGAAAATCGGACTCCGGCGCCTAGCGGACGAACAAGTCCATCTGCGCGACAGGCGCGAAGCTGCGACGGTGGAGCGGGGTCGGCCCGTGCCGGCGCAGCGCCTCGACATGGTCGCGCGTGCCATAGCCCTTGTTGCGTTCCCACCCGTAATGCGGGTGTTCGCGGGCGGCGGCGATCATCATGCGGTCGCGCCATTCCTTGGCCACGATGGAGGCGGCGGAGATCGCCGGTTCCTTCGCGTCGCCGCCGACGATAGCGCGCGCGGGCCAGCGCCATTCGGACCGTCGCCCATGCGGCGTCAGGTTGCCGTCTACCAGAACCTCGTCCGGCTCGCAGGCCAGCGCCTCGGCCAGGCGCGCGACCGCCAGCGTCATCGCCAGCATGGTCGCGCCGAAGATGTTGAGGCGGTCGATCTCGTCCACTTCGACCACGCCCACGCCCCAGGCGCAGCGCCGCCGGATCGCATCGTCGAGCCTGGCGCGCGAGGCGGCGCAGAGGCGCTTGGAATCGTCCAGCCCGGCGGGTCGCGGCTTGCACAGCGCGACGGCTGCCGCCACAACCGGGCCCGCCAGCGGCCCGCGCCCGGCCTCGTCGACGCCGATGACGAGGGGCGTGGGTCGGAAGTTATGATGGGGAGTTGCACCGAACATGACCAAGACCGCGATCCTTGCCGCCCTCCTATCGCCAGGGATGCTGTTTTCCGCAAGTTGCAGCGCCGAACCATCCGGGGAAACCGGCCCTCCGACCGCGCCCACCGCAGCCGCTGCCGGTGAACGGGTCGCCGCGCTGGACAGCGCGGATCTGCGCACCGAAGCCTTCGGCACGTTCGACGAGCCCTGGGCCGCGGCCTTCGCGCCGGGCACCGCGACCCTGTTCGTGACCGAGAAAAGCGGGACGATGAAATTCGTCGACACCGCGACCGGGCGAACCGGCACGGTCGGCGGGATGCCGGAAGTCGACTATGGCGGCCAGGGCGGCCTGGGCGACGTCGCGTTCCTGCCTTCCGAAAGCGCGGAGACCGTCGGCCGGCGCACGATCTACCTCACCTGGGCCGAAGCGGGCGAAGGCGACACGCGCGGCGCGGCGCTGGGCAAGGGGACTCTGGTCTGCGAACAGGCCGATGCCTGCGCGGTCGAAGGGCTGGAGGTGATCTGGCGCCAGCAGCCCAAGGTCACCGGCCGCGGGCACTATTCGCATCGCATCGCAATCGCGCCCGACGGGCAGCACCTCTTCCTCGCTTCGGGCGACCGGCAGAAGATGGAACCGGCGCAGGACCTGTCGAACACGCTCGGCTCGATCCTGCGGCTGACGCTGGACGGCGAGGCGGCGCCGGGCAATCCCTTCGCCGATCGCGGCAGCCCGTCCGACCAGATCTGGTCTTATGGCCATCGCAACGTGCTGGGGCTGAAGTTCGACGCGCAGGGGCGGCTGTGGGATCTCGAACACGGCCCGGCGGGCGGCGACGAGCTGAACCTGGTCGAGCGCGGGGCCAATTACGGCTGGCCGGTCGTTTCCGATGGCGAGCACTATAACGGCGACCCGATCCCCGCGCACGCAACGCGGCCGGAATTCCGTGCACCCGCAATCGGCTGGACCCCGGTGATCGCGCCGGGCGACTTCGTGTTCTATTCGGGCAGGCTGTGGCCCGAATGGAAAGGCCAGGCGATCATCGCCGCGATGAAGCCGGCGGGGATCGTGCGCGTGGCGATGGACAGCGAGAGCCCGCGCGAGGTCGCCCGCATCCCGGCAGAGAACCGGATTCGCGAAATCGTGGAAGGGCCCGACGGCGCGCTGTGGATTCTGGAAGACGGCGATGGCCGGCTGATCCGCATCGCTCCGGCCTGATCCGGCGCCGCCGGCAAAGCCCGGCCCAAGGCGAATTTGGTCGACTCCGCCGCGCGCCGCGCCTAACCGCGCGCGCCTATGGCCACGATCGTTCCCCTTGCCTCCGTCGACCCCGCGCTGGTCGAGGAACTTCTCGACCGCGCTTTCGGCCCGGATCGGCACGCGCGCACGGCCTATCGCATCCGCGAGGGGACCGAATGGCTGCCCGCGCTCAGTTTCGCCGCCGCGGACGACGCGGGATACCTGGTCGGGACGATCCAGCTCTGGCCCGTCGCGCTGACCGACCCGGCCGGGCGGGCGCACCCGATGATCATGGTCGGCCCGGTCGCGGTCGTGCCCGAGCGGCAGCAGGAAGGGTTCGGCAAGGCGCTGATGCTCGCCGCGCTCGGCGCGCTGGAGCCCGGCGCTCTGCCGCAGGTGATGATCGGCGACGCGGAATACTACGGCCGCTTCTTCGGCTTCTCCGCCGCCCCCACCGCCGGGTGGCGCTGCCCCGGCCCCTACGACCCGGCGCGGCTGCTGGTGCGGTGCGACAATCCCGCGATTCTGCCGGCCGAGGGAATGCTCGGGCCGTGGCGCGAGAGGGCCGACGCGCCCGCCGAGGATTGAGTCGCCACCGGCAATCTGCCAACGCCGGGTCACGATGCCTTACGATCCGCCTCCCGAACTCGCAGGCCTGACGCTCGACCAGATTGCCGAGCAGGTCGCGCAGCGCAAGCTGCCGCCTGTCGAACAGTGGAACCCGGAAAAGACCGGCGACAGCGCGATGCGCATCGCCGCCGACGGCACCTGGTTTCACGAAGGGAGCCCGATCGCGCGGCAGGCGATGGTGCGCGCGTTTGCCGGCCTGCTGACGCGCGACGCGCAGGGCCGGCACTGGCTCGTCACCCCGTTCGAGAAGCTGGCGATCGCGGTCGAGGACGCGGCTTTCGTCGCCACCGACGTCGTGCGGCGCGACGGGGAGCTGGCCTTCCGCCTCAACACCGACGATCTGGTGATCGCCGGCCCCGACCATCCGCTGCGCGCCGCCGGCTCGGCCGAGGAGCCGGCGATCTACCTCGGCGTGCGGCGCGGGTGCGAGGCGCGGCTGAACCGCAGCACCTGGCTCCAGCTCGCCGAAATCGCGCTGGCCGAAGGCGACGGGACGCAAGTGACGAGCGGGGGCGAGACATTCTCGCTGATGCCCGGATGAGCGCGCTGTTCGACCGGCTCCAGGCCCTGTTCGAGCAGGGTCACCGCGCCGATATCCCCGACCTGCTGTCCGACGAACGCTTCGCCGATGCGGAGCGGACGGCCGATGCCGCAGTGCTGATCGCCGTCACCGACCGCCCTTCCCCCGGCGTGATCCTGACCCAGCGCCCCGCCGGAATGCGCGACCATCCCGGCCAGGTCGCCTTTCCCGGCGGCAAGATCGACCCGGGCGAGACCGCGATCGAGGCCGCCTTGCGCGAGGCGGAGGAAGAGCTGGCGATGCGGCCGGAGCAGGTCCGCGTCGTCGGTGCGACCGACCGGTATCAGACGGGCACGGGGTTCGACATCACCCCGGTGCTGGGCGTCGTGCCGCCCGACCTGCCGCTGGTGCCCAACCCGGGCGAAGTCGCGGCCTGGTTCGAGGCGCCGCTCGATATCCTGCTCGATCGCGACAACTGGACCGAGCACGAGGTGTTCTGGAGCGGGGCAACGCGACGCTACTTCGAATACCATCACGAAGGCTTCCGCATCTGGGGTGTGACCGCGGCGATCATCGCCAACCTGTCGCGCCGGATCGAATACAGGGCGCTGTTCGATGCCTGAGACGCTGCCTGCCGCCCCCTGGACCCGGCGACCCGATCTCGCCGCGCTGGTCGCCGCGCTCGGCCCGCAAAACGTGCGCTGGGTCGGCGGCGCGGTGCGCGATACCCTGCTCGGCCATGCGGTGAACGACGTCGATGCGGCCACCCCGCTCGCGCCCGACGCGGTGATCGACCGGCTGCGCGACGCCGGCATCCGCACTGTGCCGACCGGGATAGAGCACGGCACCGTCACCGCGATCCTGCCCGAAGGGAACGTGGAAGTCACGACGCTGCGGCGCGACGTTTCGACCGACGGGCGGCGGGCCACGGTCGCCTTCGCGAGCGATTGGCGCGACGATGCCGCCCGGCGCGATTTCACCATCAACGCGCTCTACGCCGCACCCGACACGCGCGAGATCTTCGACTGGTTCGGCGGGCTCGAGGATCTCGCTGCGCGGCGCGTGCGCTTCATCGGCGAGGCGCGCGAGCGCATTCGCGAAGATCACTTGCGCATCCTGCGCTATTTCCGGTTTCAGGCCCGCTTCGGCGCGACTCTCGATCCCGAGGCCGAGGACGCCTGCAGCGAACTGGCGCCGACGCTGAAGGGCCTGTCGCGCGAGCGGGTGGCGGCCGAACTGCTCAACCTGCTCTCCCTGCCCGATCCGGCGGATACGGTGGCCCGGATGCACGCGCTCGGCGTCCTGCCGGTGGTCCTGCCCGAAGCGGGGCAGCACGGCATCGAAGCGCTTCGCCGGCTCATATCCGCCGAGCGCGAGGCGGGCATCGCGCGCGATCCGGTGCGCCGGCTGGCCGCGCTGCTCCCCGCCCTGCCCGCGGTTGCCGAAACGGTCGCCTCGCGCTTGCGGCTGTCGAAGGCGCAGCGCGAACGGATCGCCTGCGCCGCCGCGCGCACCGCCGCCGACCGCGAGAACCCCCGCGCGCTCGCCTATCGCGAAGGGCGCGAATGCGCTCTCGACCGGCTCCTGCTCGCCGGCGCGGACATTTCCGCGCTGGAGGACTGGGATGTGCCGGTGCTGCCGCTGAAGGGCGGAGAGATCGTCGCCCGCGGGGTTGCCGCCGGCCCCGATGTCGCCCGCATCCTGCGCGCGGTGGAACAAAAATGGATCGCGGAAGGCTTTCCCCCGCGCGATCGGGTGAACCGTATCGTGGAAGAGGTACTCCGAGCTTTCTGAATCTTGCTTCATCGCGGTTTAATGTCGATGACTCTATAAGGAGACTGTTGCCATCGCTTGCCTCGCTTGCGATGGAGCCGTTCGCCCTTTTTCGGGCGTATCGGGTTCCTGCTATTGCCAGCGGGGCTTGGCGCGGAAGGCGTTTCATCTCTTCCGGCGCACCCGTGTTCCAGAACGGTCGATTTCCCGCGAGCCCAGGGCGCGCGAGTCAGTATATCGGATTACACTATTACGGAGTTGAATTTATGAAGTTCTCGAAAATGGCCCTTACCGCCATCGCCGCCGCCGGCCTCGCCACGGCCGCACACGCGCAGGGCGTGTCGGTCGGCGCGACCGTCTATGGGCCGGAAGGCAACTCGGTCGGCACGATCGAAAGCGTGGCGGATGGCGTGGTGACCGTCGACACCGGCAAGCATCGCGCGCCGCTGCCCGCCAACGCTTTCGGCGAAGGCGAGCAGGGTCCGACCATCACCGTCACCAAGGCGCAGCTCAACGCCATGCTCGACGAGCAGGTCGCCGCCGCCAATGCCAAGCGCGACGCCGCGCTGGTCGAAACCGCGGCCGTGATCACTGCCGACGACCAGCAGCTGGGCGTGGTCAAGAGCGTCGAAGGCGACAACGTGATCGTCACCGGTGCCGAGACCGACCTGAACCTGCTGCGCGAGCATTTCGCCGTGAACCAGAACGGCCAGCTGATGGTCCTGTTCACCGAAGCGCAGATCGACCAGGCCCTCGCCGCGCAGACCGCCGCCGCCCAGGGCGGCCAGGGCGCAGCCGAAGGCTCCCGCTAAGACACGGGCAAGACCCGGGCTTTCATGCCGAACCGGGGCCGGTCGCGCGCAGGGCGCGGCCGGCCCTTTTCTTTTGGCGATCATCGCTCTTGCAAACCTGCGGCGGTCACAAGGCCGAAGGGAAGAGCCAGCCCTGCCTCCTGCCGAGCCCTTGCGCCCCCCTTCCCCGATCCCCGGCGAAGGCTGGGGTCTCGCGCTATCGGGCGAAGCCCTCCGCAGCCTGAGGTCCCTGCCTTCGCAGGGACACGGGCGGGGTTAGGGGGAGAGGCGCTGCACCCTAAAACCGGTTGTCCTTCGGGAAGCCCTGCGGCGGCAGGCGGCCGGCGGCGCCGCGGGCGACTTTCCACTGCCAGATCTCGTTCTCCGTCCGCGTGCGGCCGGTCTCGCCGCCCATCGTCCAGCTCAGGCCATCGGCCAGGGTGAAAGTCGTCGCGTCGCTCAGCCCGCCGTCGCGATAGCGTTGCAGCGTGACCCCCTGCCCGCGCGCGAGCATCGGCAGCTCTTCCAGGTTGAAGACCACCAGCTTGCGGTTGTCGCCGACGACCGCGACGTGATCGTGCGCATCGGCGATCTCGCGCACCACGCGCAGCTTCGCCCCGTCCTTGAGGTTGACGACCTGGCGCCCCTTGCGCGTTTCGGCGAGGATCTCGTCGGTGGCGGCGGCGAAGCCCTTGCCGGTTGTCGCGGCGAGCAGGAGCTGCCCCTTCGGCCGGTGCACGACGAGGCCGACGACCTGCGCCTCGGGATCGATGTCGATCATGTTGCGGATCGGTTCGCCGAAACCGCGCGCGCCCGGCAGCTTGTCCGCGCCGAGGGTAAAAATCCGGCCATTGTCCGCTGCGACCAGCAGCTTGTCGGTCGTCTGCGCATGGAGCGCGAAGGCCGGCCCGTCGCCTTCCTTGAACTTCCACTCGCTGTCGAGATCGGCGTGCCCTCTCGCCCCGCGTATCCAGCCCTTCTGCGACAGGATCACCGTCACCGGCTCCTTCTCGATCATCGCGTCCATGCTGAATTCGACCGCGGGGGCGGCTTCGGCGATCGTCGTGCGGCGGCGGCCGAGCGGGGTGTCTTCGCCATATTCCTTGCGCAGCGCGGCCAGATCGCGCTTCAGCCGGGTGCGCTGGCGCGCCGGGCTGCCGAGCAGCTTGTCCAGCTCGTCCTGTTCCTTCAGCAGGTCGGCTTTCTCCTGCCGCAGCTGCATTTCCTCCAGCTTGCGCAAGCTGCGCAGCCGCATGTTGAGGATCGCTTCGGCCTGGCGTTCGGTCAGGTCGAACTCGGCCATCATCACCGGTTTCGGCTCGTCCTCGGTACGGATGATCTCGATCACCCGGTCGAGGTTGAGGAAAGCGGCGATATAGCCTTCGACCAGCTCCAGCCGGCGCGCGATCTGCTCCAGCCGGTGGCGGCTGCGGCGCTGGAGCACGTCGATCTGGCTCTGCACCCAGTGAGTCAGCAGCTCCTTCAGCCCCATGACCATCGGCGTGCGGCCCATCCCGTCGGACACGTCGAGCACGTTCATGTTGAGGCCGAAGCGCGTTTCGAGGTCGCTCAGCTTGTAGAGCGATTCCTTGAGCAGTTCGGGATCGACATTGCGGCTGCGCGGGACGAAGACGAGGCGGATGTTCTCGTCGCTTTCGTCGCGAATATCCTCCAGGATCGGCAGCTTCTTGTCGGCGATGAGCTGCGCGATCTGTTCGATCAGCTTGCCCTTGGGCACCTGGTAGGGGATTTCGCTGACGACGAGCTGCCACTGCCCGCCGCTCAGCCGCGCGATCCCCGCGTCGCGATCTTCCGCGCGCTCCGCCTCCGCCGCGTGGAAGCGGGCGCGGATGCGGAAAGAGCCGCGCCCGGTCTCGTAAGCCTGCGAAATCGCCTCCGGGCTGTCGACTACCAGCCCGCCGGTGGCGAAGTCCGGCCCCTGGAACAGCTCCATCAGCCGCGCGTGCTCGACATGCGGGTTGTCGATCAGCTCCAGCGTGGCGTCGATCACCTCGGCCACGTTGTGGCTGGGGATATTGGTCGCCATGCCCACCGCGATCCCGCTGGCCCCGTTGGCGAGCAGATTGGGGAACAGGCCGGGGAAGACTTCGGGCTCGCTTTCCTCGCCGTTGTAAGTCGGGACGAAATCGACCGTCCCCTCGTCCAGCCCCTCCATCAGGCGCAGCGCGGTGCGGGTCAGGCGCGCTTCGGTATAGCGGTAGGCGGCGGCGTTATCGCCGTCGATATTGCCGAAATTGCCCTGCCCTTCGACCAGCGGATAGCGGAGCGCGAAATCCTGCGCGAGGCGCACCATCGCGTCGTAGACGCTGGCATCGCCGTGCGGGTGATACTTGCCGATCACGTCGCCGACTACGCGGGCGGATTTCTTGAAGGCCGAGGAAGGGTCGAGCTTGAGCTGGCGCATCGCCCACAGCAGCCGGCGATGAACCGGCTTCAGCCCGTCGCGCAGGTCGGGCAGCGAACGCGCGGTGATCGTCGACAGGGCATAGACGAGATAGCGTTCTTCCAGCGCCGAATCGAACGGCGCGTCGACGATCGCGTCGAAGGGATCTTTTTCGTCTTCAATGGTGGCCATGCCACTGGTCCTAGCAGCGCCACGGGCTGGCTAGAAGAGCGGAACGGCGCGCTTTCCCCACGCGTTTGGGGGGGACAACCGCAAACAGGAGACACCTTATGGCACGCGCACTTATCCTTGCCACCGACGGCTTCGAACAATCCGAGCTTACCGGCCCGCGCGACAATCTGGAACAGGCCGGCATCGAGACGACGATCGCCAGCCTGGAGGACGGCGAAATCCGCGGCTGGGACCGGAAGGACTGGGGCGAGAGCGTCAAGGTCGACCTTACCGTGGGCGAAGTCGAGGTGGGCGACTACGACGCGCTCGTCCTGCCGGGCGGCCAGATCAATCCCGACGTGCTGCGAATGGACGACGACGCGGTCGCGCTGGTCCGCCGCTTCGCGGAGGCAGGCAAGACCGTCGCGGCAATCTGCCACGCGCCCTGGCTGCTGGCCGAAGCCGGCCTGATCGAGGGCAAGACGGTGACGAGCTGGCCTTCGATCCGCACCGACCTGAGGAACGCAGGCGCGAACGTCGTCGACCAGGAGGTGGCCGAAGACGGCATCTTCATCACCAGCCGCAAGCCGGACGACATTCCGGCCTTTTCGAAAGCGATCATCGCCCGGCTCGGGGGCGAAGGCCGCCAGGCGGCCTGAGGGAGAACCTGACGGGGCGGGCGGGCGACCGGCCGCCTCGCGCTGGGTCTCGCCCCGAGGCGGTCAGATCACGCTCATATCGTGGCTTTCGGGCGGGATGCGGACTTCCAGGCCGTCCAGCTCTTCGCGCAGCAGGATCTGGCACGACAGGCGGCTGGTCCGCTGAACCCCGGCGGCGAGGTCGAGCATGTCCTCTTCCTCCTCGCTTGCTTCGGGCAGGCGCGCGAACCATTCGGCGGCGACGATCACATGGCAGGTGGAACACGCCATCTGCCCTTCGCACGTCCCCTCCAGCGGCATGCCGGCGGCCTGCGCCAGATCGAGCAGCGGCGTGCCCTCCTCCCCCTCGGCCTCGATCACCGCGCCGCGCGGCGAGACGAAGCGCACCCGCACGGTCACGCGCCTTGCGCCTCCGCCGCGGCCTCGATCAGCCCGGCACCGCGCTCGAGCTGTTCGATCGTGGTATAGCGGCCGAAGCCGATGCGGATCGCGGTCTTCGCCTGCGCTTCCGACAGGCCGATCGCCTTCAGCACGTGGCTGGTCTTGCCCGAGCCGCTGGCGCAGGCCGACCCGGCGGAGAACATGACCTCGCGGCATTCGCTCATCAGGCGGGCGACATCGAGACCTTCCCGGCGGATGTTGAGATTGCCGTGCCAGCGGGGGTCGGCGGCGCCGTTGAGCGTCCAGCCGGAGAACAGCTCACGTGCGCGGGTCCACAGCCTCTCGATATGCGCCGCGTCCTCCTCCATCCGCGCTTTCGCCACTTGCGCCGCCGCGCCGAACCCGGCGCAGAGCGCGGGGCTGAGCGTGCCGGACCGCAGGCCTTCCTGCAGCCCGCCGGTGACCTGCGGATCGAGTTCCAGCCCGTCGCGCACCCACAGCGCGCCGATCCCCTTCGGCCCGTGCATCTTGTGCGCGCTGATCGCGATCATGTCGGCGGCGGGCACGTCCATCTTGCCGCAGGCCTGGACCGCGTCGCACAGGAACAGCGCGCCGTTCCGGCGTGCCCGTTCGCTCCATTCGGCGACCGGCTGGATCGTGCCGATCTCGTTGTTGACCGCCATCACCGCGATCAGCCCGGTGCCCTCCGGCAGCGCCGCGGCGGGATCGGTCAGTCCCTCGCCATCGACCGGGATTTCGACCGCATTGCCCAGCGCCCGCGCGGTATCGCGGACCGCGGGGTGCTCGATCGCGGAAAAGGCGATGCCCGGCGCGCGATGCGGCGCCGAACCGCGCATCGCCAGGTTCACCGCTTCGCAGGCATTGCCGGTGAAGATCACCCGCCCGCCGGGCGGCAGGAGCGCGGCGACCCGCTCGCGCGCGATCTCGACCGCCGCCGCCGCCTGCCGCCCCATGCGGTGCGGGCTGTGGGGATTGGCGAAGGCCGTGCCTTCCGGCCCGTCGAGCCAGCGCAGCATCGCTTCGCGCGCCTCGGGCGCCAGCGGCGTGGTCGCCTGGTAATCGAGATAGATCATCGGCCCGCCATAGTCATTGGCAGAGCGATGTCCATGCCGCGACGAACCGCTCCAGCTCCTCGGCGGTCGTGCTCCAGCCCAGGCTGACGCGGATCGTCCGGGCGGCGATTTCGTCGGCGACGCCGAAGGCATCGAGAACGCGGCTCTTCTTCAGCGTGCCGGAGGAGCAGGCGCTGCCCGCCGAGACCGCGAAGCCCATCGCGTCGAGCCGGATCAACAGCGCCTGCGCGCTCATCGCCGGATGCGCGAGCGCGAGGATATGCGGCGCCTGCTCCTCGCCGGGCGCCACGCGAACCGCGCGGAAGGCGGCCGCGAAAGCCTCCCGCTGCGCGGCATCGGTCCGCCAGTCACCGGCCATTTCGAGCGCCGCGGCGAAGCCCATGATCGCCGGCAGGTTCTCGGTCCCCGCGCGATAGCCGCGCTCGTGCCCGCCGACCGGCTCCAGCATAGCGAAGTCGCGGACCAGCAGCGCCCCGACGCCGACCGGGCCGCCCAGCTTGTGCGCGGAGACGACCGCCATGTCGCATTCGGGCAAGGCGATCTTGCCCGCCGACTGCGCGCAATCGGCGAGCACCAGCCCGCCCGCCTGGCGCAGGCGCTCCGCCGCCGAGCCCTGTTGCAGGACAAGCGTGCCGGTTTCCGGGTTGAGCTGCTGGATCGCCACCAGAGGCCGGCCCTGCCCCGCCAGCGCCGCGTCGAGCGCGCCTGTATCCACCGCGCCATCGCGCATCGGCACCGCCTCGGCGCCGGGCGCCGCGCGGAACACGGCATCGTGCTCCACGGCCGAGACGATCCGCCGGTCCGCTTTCGCGCGCCCCAGCGCGATCGCCAGCGCCTCGCTCGCGCCCGAAGTGAAGATCGCTTCCCCTTCCCACGCCAGCGCGCGTTTGACCCGCTCGCGCGCATCCTCCAGCGCGGCCTTGGCCTTGCGCCCCTCCGCGTGGGGGCTGGAGGGGTTGGCCCAGATGGCAAAGCCGTCCGCCATCGCTGCGCGTGCCTCGGGGCGAAGCGGGCTGGTCGCGGCATGATCGAGATAGATGCGGTCGGGAATCGGGGCTCTCGTGGTCGGCGGAAAGATGCGGCGGCGATTGCGATTTTGCTCGGGCGCACTATATAGCGCGGCACCTCGCGCGCGCCAGCCGTGCGATTGTCAGCTCTAGCAGGTGCCACCCGCCCATGCCCTCAGTCATCTTTCCCGGCCCCGAAGGCCGCCTCGAAGGTCGTTTCTCTCCGCCCCCGCGCCCGCGCGCGCCCGTTGCGATGATCCTCCACCCGCACCCGCAGGGGGGCGGCACGATGAACGAGCGGATCACGCAGCGGCTTTACAAGACGTTCGTCGATCGCGGCTTCGCCACGCTGCGGTTCAACTTTCGCGGCGTCGGGCGCAGCCAGGGCAGCTTCGACAACGGGGTGGGCGAGCTGTCCGATGCCGCCGCCGCGCTCGACTGGGTGCAGTCGATCCACCAGGAAGCGCAGGTCACCTGGGTCGCGGGGGTCAGCTTCGGCGCCCTGATCGGGATGCAGCTGCTGATGCGCCGGCCCGAGATTCGCGGCTTCATCTCGATCGCGCCGCCCGCCAACATGTATGATTTCAGCTTCCTCGCCCCGTGCCCGGCCAGCGGCATTTTCGTCCAGGGCGCGGCCGACAGCGTGGTGCAGCCGGCCGCCGTCGCCAAGCTGGTGGAAAAGCTGCGGACGCAGAAGCACATCACCATCCATCACGAGGAAATCCCGCGGGCCAATCACTTCTTCGAAAACGAGATCGACGAACTGATGGCCTCGGTCGACAACTACCTCGACTTCCGCCTCGATCCCAATTGCCCGATCAAATAGAGCCGTTTTCGGCAAGGCTGAAACCGCACCGGCCCGCTGCGCGGCGCGGCTGGTTGCGCTCTGCAACCCGAAACCGTTAGGCTTCGACGCTGTAACGTTGTATCATTCCTGTCGCGGGAGGGCTTGCCCCGGCCTCGTCCGAGGGCGAACCGGAGAGAGGAGTGTCCCGATGGCCTATATCGATTCCCGTTCGCGGAACGACCGCATCAAGTCGGTCGCCGGCGTGGTCGCCGTTCATGGCGCGCTCGGCTATGCCTTGCTGGTCGGCTTGCAGGCGAGCGGCGTCATAGAGGAGGTGCCGACGCTGATCGGCGAAACGATAACCGAAGTGCCGGTGGCCCCGCCGCCCGAGCCCGACCCCGCGCCGTCCGCCGACGACCCGGCCCCGTCGACCAACCCGGCAACGGCGCCGACACCCACGATCGACCTGCCCGACACCCGCCCCGACATCGCGGTGATCGATATCGAGCTGCCGCCGATCGCGCTCGACAACGAGATCGTGCCGCTGCCCACCCCTGCGCCCTCGCCCGGCCTCGGTGCGGGGCAGGAGCCGGTCGCGGCGAGCCCGCGCAACGATCCGGCAGGCTGGGTGACGCAGGGCGATTATCGCGCTTCGTGGATCAACCGCGAGCTGACCGGCATCGCGCGCTTCCGGCTGGACATCGGGGCTGACGGGCGGGTGCGGAGCTGCACGATCACCGGCTCCAGCGGCCATGCCGAACTCGACCGCGCGACCTGCGACCTGGTGACGCGGCGCGCCCGGTTCGAACCGGCGCGCGGCGTCGACGGCAGCCGGGCGCCGGGCAGCTACAGCAGCGCGGTATCCTGGCAGATCCCGAACTGAGATAGCGATCCCGCTATTCGGCGGCGCGCTGCTCGATCCTGTCGAGCGGGGCGTCGCCGTCCGACGTCGGCACGGTCCAGATCGCGACATTGGCGAAACAGACCAGCGCGAGCACGACCATCAGCAGCGCCTGCTTCGCCGATCCGCCTTTGCGCCACAGGACGAAGGCGCCCGCCAGCAGCGCGAAGCCGGCCAGCATGACGATGGAAAGCACGGCGCCCATCGCGATCAGCCGCGCAGCTTGCCGGCCATGCCGATGATGTCGTCGAGCGGATTGCCGTCGCCGTCGAAATCGAGCATCGCACCGATCCCGCCCGGTCCGCCGCCCGCGGCCGCACCGCCGGACCGGCGCCCGCCACCCAGCATTCCGCCCAGGATATTGCCGAGGATTCCCCCGCCGCCGCGCCCCGCGGCCGGGCGCGTGCCGCCCCCGCCCGCCTGCGAGGAAAGGTATCCGCCCACCAGCATGGCGAGGATCGGCAGCATCTTCTTGAGCAGCGCCGGGTCCAGCCCGCTCTGCTGCGAGGCGTGGCCGGCCACCTGGCGGCTCACGTCCTTCGAGCCGAAAATCTGCCCCAGAACGTCGTTGCCGCGCGAAACGTCGGTCGGCTGCGGGCCGAGCACGTTTTCCATCAGGCCGCTGCCGCCGAGGCTGCCGAGCATTCCGACGAGGTCGCCGATCCCGCCCGAGCCTGCGCCCCCCGCCTGGCAGCGTTTGCGAAATCCCCCCAGGATGGCGGGAAGGAGCGATTCGGCGCCGTTTGCCGCCTGCGCCTCGCTGATGCCCAGCTGATCGGCCATCGCGCTCAGGCCGCCGCTCTGGCGCAGTGCATCGAGCATGTTCATTCACCGGCTCCTTGTCTAACCTGTCGTGGCGGTCGTAGAACCGCAAGCCGCAGCTTAGGGCGTTCGGATGACCGGGAAAAGTCATGAACGAGTCTCATCCGCGCCCTAGTTTGCAACAGGGCATCCGACGGGTCGGATGCGATAGAGGAGTTCGAACAGCCATGGGTATTTTCAGTTCGATCAAGAAGGCGATCTTCGGCGGCGACGACGACAAAGACGCGAAGCCGGCGACCACCGCCACCACCGCCGCCCCTGCGCCGAGCCAGCCCGCACCGCAGCCCCGCGCCATCGACGAAGTCGACGTGGCCGCGCGGCTGGACGCCATGCCGGGCGCCGACAAGCTCAACTGGCGCACCTCGATCGTCGACCTGCTGAAGCTGATCGGCATCGATTCGAGTTACGAGAACCGCAAGGAGCTGGCGCAGGAGCTTGGCAACACCGACTATTCCGGTTCGGCCGAAGACAATATCCTGCTGCACAGGCAGACGATGCGCGAGCTGGCGAAGAACGGCGGCAAGGTACCGGCCGAGTTCCTCGACTGATTTGCCCGACGAGGCGTTTGACACCCGCGAGCGGCGGGGCCAGACATCGGGCATGACCCACATCACGACTTCGATCACCCGTCGCCAGGCCCTCGCCGGGCTTGGCGCGGGTGCCTCGCTGGTCGCGCTCGGCGGTTGCCAGCGCGCCCTTACCGCTCCCGCCACCCCTGCCGCCGCTCCCGCAAGCGAGGCCGGCGCGGCAATGCTGGAAGACATTGCCTACAACCTCCTCGCGCACGAGCCGGAGCGGGCGACCGGGCTGGGCGTGGACACGGGGCCCCATGCCGCCTTGCGCGCCCGGCTGGAGGATCAGTCGCCGGCGGGCCAGCGGGCCTATGCCGAAACGCTGCGCGCCGACCTCGCCCGCGTGCGCGCCTACGACACCGCCGCGCTCGACGCCGATACCCGGACCAGCTTCGAAGTGGTCGAAAGCGCCTATAGCACCGCGCTCGACGGGTTCGCCCTGCCCTATGGCGATGTCGCGGTGGGAAGCTGGCGCAATTCGCCTTACGTCGTGATCCAGAACGTCGGCACGTACATCGACATGCCGCGCTTCATGGACACCACGCACCCGGTGCGCGACGCCGCCGATGCCGAGGCCTATCTCGCGCGGCTGGAGGCGCTGCCCGCCGTGCTCGACGGAGAGCTGGCGCGCATCCGGCAGGCGCGCGCGATGGGCGTGGTGCCGCCCGATTTTCTGCTCGACAAGGCCATCGCGCAGATGGAGCAGACGATCGCCGAAACCGCGCAGGGCGGCGTGCTGGTCGACTCGCTGGCCGAGCGCACGCGGGAGGCGGGGATCGCGGGCGACTGGCGCCGGCAGGCCCACGCCCTCGTCAGTGGCCCGGTGACCGCGGCGCTGCGCCGCCAGCTGGCGGAGCTGCGCGCCGAACGCGCCGTGGCCGGTTCCGACGCCGGCATGTGGGCGCAGCCGCGCGGCGACGAATGGTACGCCTGGGGCCTGCGCGCCGCGACCACGACAACGCTCTCGCCCGACGAGATCCACCGGATCGGCCTCGACGAACTGGCCGCGCTGCACGGGCGGATGGATCCGATCCTGAAAGAGATCGGCTATACCACCGGCACCGTGGGCGAACGGATGCGCGCCCTGGCGGAAGACCCGCGCTACAAGTTCGCGAAAGGCGATCCGGGGCGGAAGGAAATCATGGATTTCATCCACGAGCGGATTGCATGGATCAAGTCGCAGATGCCGCGCGCGTTCGACACGCTGGTCGATCCCAACCTGGAAGTGCGCCGCCTCCCGCTCGCCGAAGAACCCGGGGCGCCGGGCGCCTATGGCGGCGCGGGGAGCAAGGACGGTTCGATCCCCGGCCGGATGTGGATCAACCTGCGCACGACCGACCTGCACCGCAAATACGACCTCGCCGACCTCACTTATCACGAGACGATCCCCGGCCATGTGTGGGAAGGCGAATATTCGAACCGCCTCCCGCTGATCCGCTCGATCCTGTCGTTCAGCGCTTTCTCCGAAGGCTGGGCGCTCTATGCCGAGCAGATCGCCGACGAGCTGGGCGCCTACGACGATTTCAAGGTCGGCCGCCTCGGCTATCTGCAAAGCCTCGCCTTCCGCGCCTGCCGGCTGGTGGTCGACACCGGGCTGCACCACAAACGCTGGACGCGCGAACAGGGGCGGCAGTTCTTCGTCGAGCGCAACGGTTCGAAGCCCGACGAAGTGGCAAGCGAAGTCGACCGCTATTGCTCGTGGCCGGGCCAGGCCTGCGGCTACAAGATCGGCCACAGCGAGATCGTGCGCCAGCGCGAGCGGGCGCAGGCCGCGCTCGGCAACGCCTACGATTTCAAGGCGTTCAACGACGCCGTCGTCCTGGGCGGCAATGCCCCGCTGGATGTCATGGCGAAGAACGTCGGCCGCTATATCCAGCGCGCGGGCGGCTGAACGACGGCATCCTCCCCGTCCCGACGCGGGCCGGGACCTCGGCTATCGGTCGAGACGGAACCGGCCCGGTCGGTATCCGGCAGGCATTGGCTGTTATGGTTTGCGCGTATGGGAAGGCATCCGGCGGCGAGCCCGGACGGTAACGCCTTGAAAGTGCCGGGAGTTTTTCCGGCAAGGGAACCGCGCGGCCGGCGCAGCACCAGAGTGTGCGCACGAATGGGGCAGGCGGGCGGGGATTTGTCCTGTCTGCGAACGGCCGGTGTACGCCCATCCCGCGGCGCGTCCGGCTCGGCTCTGTTCCCGTCGATCGGCAGGCCGGGGGGCAAGAGCTCGCGCACAGTCCCGTCCGGCCTTGCGGCTGATCCGCCGCACCACCGTTGCCCGCTCCGCCGTTCGGGGAGAGCCCGCCCGAAGAAGGGGGCAGGGTGCCCGAGGGCGCGTGGGCGCACATCCGATCGCGGGCTTCCGGCTGCGGTTCGGGTCGAGCTCGACGGTCTGACCATGACCGCCCGCCCACGCGCACCTGCGCCGGCCGCGTCGCCGCCCGGCCACTGTGGGCAGCCGGACAGCGAAGGAGGGAGGCAAGCCGGTCTCGCCCGCTCCCGGTCCTTGTTGCCCCTGTGAGGTGCAAGGGCGGGCATCACATAACCTAAATGGTTATGAATGTCAAGATGGAAAACCACCGGTGCATCTTCTTCGCCGCCGATCCCCTGCGCAGGCAGGGGTCTCAAGCCGCTGGCGCTCCGCCCGATAGCCTGAGACCCCCGCCTGCGCGGGGGATCGGAATGGGTGGTCTCGGGCTGCAGGTGTTCTGCCCGACAGCGTGAGGCCCCTGCCTTCGCAGGGGATCGGGATGGGGGCGCGGCGGGCTAGCCGCCGGTGGCGCTGACGCCGAGGAAATCGGGCTGCGGGCCGTTCCATTCGCCCGGCGGAACCGGCGCGTCCGGTTCGTCGCGGCGGCTGCGGCGGCCTTCGGGCCGCTCCCCGCGCGCGGCCGGCTTGGCGCGGCGCGGCTTTGCCGGGGCGCGTTCCTTGCCGGGGCCGTTCTCGCGGGCCGGTTCCGGCGCATCGTCGTCGCGCGCGCGGCGGGCGCGGCGCGGCTTCTTCTCGTCGCGCGCGGCGCTCTCGCCGTCGTCGCGCGGCGCGGGCGCGAGTTCGACCCGCACGTCCTTCTTCCCAAACACGGGAATTTCGGCGCCGGTCAGCTTCTCGACATTCGCGATCGCCTCGGCATCTTCGTCCGCGACCAGAGTGAAGGCGCGGCCCTTGGCCCCTGCCCGCCCCGTCCGGCCGATCCGGTGAACGTAGTCGTCGGGATGCCAGGGCGTGTCGAAATTGAATACGTGGCTGACGCCCTTGATGTCGAGGCCGCGCGCGGCGACGTCGCTGGCGACGAGAATGTTCACCTCGCCCGCCTTGAACCGGTCCAGTTCGCGCAGGCGGCTGGTCTGGTCCATGTCGCCGTGGATCTCTCCGCTGGCGAAACCGTGGCGCTGCAAGCTCTTGTTGAGTTCGCGCACGGTGGTCTTGCGGTTGGCGAAGACGATCGCGGTTTCGACCAGGTCGTTGCGCAGCAGCCAGCGCAGCGTCTCGCGCTTCTGGCGGGTCTTCACCGGCACCTTGAACGCGGTGATATCCTTGTTCGTGCTCGCCGCGCGGCTCACCTCGATCCGCTTGGGATTGTCGAGGAACTTCTTCGCCAGCTTTTCGATCGGCGGCGGCATCGTCGCCGAAAACAGCATCGTCTGGCGGGTTTCGGGGAGCTTGGAACAGATGAACTCGATATCGGGGATGAACCCCATGTCGAGCATCCGGTCCGCCTCGTCGATCACCAGCAGCTCGCACCCGTTGAGCAGGATCTTGCCGCGTTCGAACAAGTCCATCAGGCGGCCCGGCGTCGCGATCAGGACATCGACCCCGTCGTTGAGCGCCTTGACCTGATCGCCCATCTGCACGCCGCCGATCAGCAGCGCCATCTTGAGATCGTGATTGACGCCGTATTTCTCGAAATTTTCCGCCACCTGGGCGGCGAGTTCGCGGGTCGGCTCCAGAATCAGGCTGCGCGGCATCAGCGCGCGGCGGCGGCCGCTGGCGAGGATGTCGATCATCGGCAGCACGAAGCCGGCTGTCTTGCCGGTGCCGGTCTGGGCGATGCCGATGATGTCCTTCATCATCAGCACGGGGGGAATGGCCTGCGCCTGGATCGGCGTCGGCTCGCTGTAACCGGCGGCTTCGACCGCCTTGAGCAATTCGGGTGATAGGCCGAGATCGGCGAAAGTCATGCGGTAGGTGCTGTCCGGGTCATTGGCAAAAGCCAGGCAGGCGCGCTTCGCACCTGCACAATCGCCGCGCCCTTTGCGCGGCGCGCGGCGAAAAGTCAAGAAAAGCCCGCATCCGGGCGAACGGCGGCGTCAGTCGCGCACGGCCACAAGCTGGTGCAGCTTCTGCACTTCGCATTTGGCCCCGTTGCGCGACTGCAGCTTGTCGCGGTCGACGCAGAGCTTCCCGTCGGGATTCCGCTCCACGTAGAACCCCGAGTAGAAATCGCGCGCAAAGCACGACCGTTCGAGGCGCGCGGCATAGACCCGCCGGTCGCGCATGTAGAACATCAGCCGGTTGTCGCGCGACGGCTGAACCGCGCCGATCGCCGCCACCGCCAGGCATTCGCCCGCCTCGCGCTCGATCACCCGCGTGTCGCGCGCCGGCGACGCGGCGAACGACGACATGTCCTGCCGGCCGGGGGCGCCGCGCGGGCCGATGCGGATGATGACGCGCTGCTCTATGCGCACCTGCCGCTGGACCGGAGTGCGGTAGACCGCCTCCAGCGCCAGCCAGCCCGGCGCGCCTTCGCCCGGCGTCGCGCCCTCGGCCGCTTCCGGCAGCAGCCGGCCGTCGGGAACACCCGCGGGAAGCGGCGGCGCGAACAACAGCAGGAGCGGCGAAAGGATAACAGCAGGGCTGGTCATCGGTGCAGGTCGCTGTCTCCGTACGATCGGCTCGGGAAGGCGTCCATGACGCCATATTCGCCCTTCCTGCCTAGAGCAAACGCTTGAATGCAGGCTTAATCCGACGGCCCGCCGCGGCAAGCATGTGGCATCGGGAATGCAGGCTGTGCCATAAGGGCGCCATGCGCGACCCCGATTCCTTCCTCGCCGGCGCGGCGGACCTGCTCGGCGAGCGCGGCTTCACGCGCGACCCGGAACTGATGAGCGCCTGGCTGACCGACTGGCGCGGCCGCTATACCGGCCGGGCCCTCGCCATGGCCTCGCCCGCCTCCACCGGCGAAGTTTCCGCGCTGATGCGCCTGTGCGCGCGGCATCGCGTGCCGGTCGTGCCCCAGGGGGGCAACAGCGGCATGTCGGGCGGCGCCACGCCCGACGACAGCGGCGAGGCGCTGGTCCTCTCGCTGCGCCGGATGGACGCGATCCGCGCCATCGACCGCGATGCCCGCCAGGCGGTGTGCGAGGCGGGCGTCGTCCTGCAGACGCTGCACGAGGCCGCCGCCGCCGAACGCCTGCGATTTCCGCTGACGCTGGGGGGCAAAGGCTCGGCGACGGTCGGCGGGCTGATCGCGACCAATGCCGGCGGCACGCAGGTCCTACGCCACGGCACGATGCGCGCGCAAGTGCTGGGGCTGGAAGCCGTGCTGGCCGATGGCAGCGTGTTCGACACGCTCACCCCGCTGAAGAAGGACAACCGCGGTTTCGACCTCAAGCAATTGCTGATCGGGTCCGAAGGGACGCTGGGCGTCGTCACCGCGGCGACGCTGCGCCTCCTGCCGGAGATCGGCGGGCGGGCCGTCCTCTGGGCCGGGCTCGATTCGATTTCCGACGCGCGCCGCCTGCTCCTCCATTGCGAGGCGCATGCCGGCGAGGAGCTGGAAGGGTTCGAGGTGATCCCCGCGCATTGCCTCGCCGCCGTGCTGGACCACCTGCCCGATGCGCGCAGCCCGCTCGCCGGGCAGCATCGCTGGCACGCGCTGATCGAGCTGGTGGCCGGGCCGGACGACGCCGATCGCCTGGTCGGCCTGGCCGAAAGCATGCTGGCCGAGGCTTTTCGGGCGGGCCTGGTGGAAGACGCGACGATCGCCGCCAACGAAAGCCAGGCGGAACGGTTCTGGCTGCTGCGCGATTCGATCTCGCCGGCCGAGCGCGCGATCGGGCCGGCGATGCAGCACGATATCTCGGTCCCGGTCGAACGCATGGCCGCTTTCGTCGAACAGGCGGTGCCCGATGTGGAGGCGCGCTTCCCCGGCACGCGCGCGGTCGCCTTCGGCCACCTGGGCGACGGCAACGTCCATTTCCACGTTCTCGCCCCGCCCGGCGCCCGGCGCGGCGAGTGGGAAGAAGGCGACGGCAAGCGGATCAGCGCTTTCGTGCACGACCTGGTGACCGGCTGGGGCGGCTCGATCAGCGCCGAACACGGGATCGGGCAGATGAAGCGCGACGAACTGGAGCGCCTCGGCGACCCGGTCGCACTCGCCGTGATGCGCAGCGTCAAGCAGGCGCTCGACCCCCACGGCCTGCTCAATCCGGGCAAGCTCGTTACGCTTGCACCGACGGCGTCCAGCAACTAAGCGCGGCGACGCGCGGGGGCCGATCCCTGCCGAGCCGACATTCCTAGCGATCCGGAGAGAGTTCATGGCCAGCGCGCCGCAGCCCAACCTACCCCTGTTCTACAACGACCTGATGCCGCTCAACAGCCGCGATCATGCGAAGTGGCACACGCGGACGATCGAATCCGCCAAGTGGCTTTCCGGCCAGCACGCGATCCCGCTAACCGTGGACGAATTCGTCCAGGCGCAGCGCGATTTCCCGATCGTCTTTTCGTCCGGCGAGAATCCGCTGCCGCTGGCGCTGATGGGCCTCAACGAAGGGGTGAACACTTTCGTCGACGAAGAAGGCAAAGTGAACGACCCGATCTATCTGCCGGCCTATATCCGCCGCTATCCCTTCATGCTCGCTCGCCTCAATCAGGATTCGGACGAATTGTCGCTGTGCTTCGACCCGACGACCGAAGCGGTCGGCGAGTTCGCGGAAGGCGAGGCGCTGTTCGACGGGGAGAGCAAGCCGACCGCCGCGACCCAGCGGATCCTGGAATTTTGCCAGCATTTCGAGGAAGCCGGCCAGCGGACGAAGAATTTCGTCGACGAGCTGAAGAAGCACGAACTGCTGATGGACGGCGAAATCGCCATCACCCTGCAGGACAACCCCGACAACCCTTACGTCTATCGCGGTTTCCAGATGGTCAATCAGGAAAAGCTGCGCGAGGTGCGCGGCGACGTTCTGCGGACGTGGAACCAGAACGGCCTGCTCCCGCTCATCAACGCGCACCTGTTCTCGCTCGATCTGATGCGCGCGATCTTCGCCCGCCAGCAGCAGCAGGGCAAAGGGCCCCAGATCGCCGCCGCGGCCAGGAACTGAGCCGGCGACGAAACGATCTTCCAGGGCGCCGGCGGGGGTTGAAACGGCAAACACCGGCACCTAGATTGTCCTCGTCGGGACGGCACTCCCCCCTCATGGCCTCCCGATTGGTGCACTTCGGTGCACCTCCTCCCTGAACCTTGGCCACCTCGTGCATTTTCGCACGAGGTGGTTTTTTCTTGTCCGGCGCCGCTGGAGTCGTTTTCCATGAGACGGCACC